>OZ244226.1:0-3050713 GCA_965217035.1 Bacteriovoracaceae bacterium
ATTTCTTGTGGAAGTGGCGCTGGTATAATTCCTGCTTCTATCATTTTTCCCTTCCACTGAAGGGGATAGTTTTTTTGATACGTTTTTAAGTTTTTATACCAATCAGATTCTCTGTAATTGTCTCTTAAGAACTCTTTGGAAAGAAGAGTCTCTTTTTTGCTAAGTCTTAATTCATCTATGCCGATTGAATCAACTAAGATGATTTCTCTTTTTTCTCCAAAAGCAAACTCAAGTTTTCCATCCCAAAGAGTGAGGTCACAGTTCTTGAAGAAATCAAAAAGTCTGGTTGCAAGAGCTTGAGTGGTTTGGATAAGAAGTTGAAACTCAGAGTCTGTCATCCCGGCGATTGACTGAGCTTCTTTATAATTAAGATAACGATCAGTTGGTTCTAGCTTCGTTGAAAATTCAATCACTGCTTGAGGAAAAAAAACATTGTTTTCATTGTGACCGTTTAATTGTTTAGAGAAGTCCGGATGATCCATACGGTTCTTGAAACTACTTCCTTTGGGAAGGCCAAACCGGAATAAGACTTCAAGTGGGATAAGAGTATTAGTCGGCTTATCCTGATAGATCTTCATATTTTTTGGGACATTAATTTTAGAAACTTGAAGTTCATGATTCTTTTTATTGAAGCCTCGATAATGAGTTTTGAGTCCATTCACTTTAAGTTCATTGAGAATGAAGTTATTGAGATAGCTTGGTGCTTTCCAAGTGGACCAAGTTTTAGAATCTTCTAGATAGTTGAAAAAAAGTTTGCCCATCATGGCCAATGAGTTTCCTTTTTGCTCAATCATGTCAGGCATTTCTCCCCAGTCGAAGACTGAATAACGATCGCTAAATCTAAATCCTAATTTATCAGCGTCTTCATGAGTGAAGATATTTTTAACAGAGCCTTTATGCAATAATCGAGGCCCTGTAATAAAGTCTTGTCCTGTAGGATATTCTCCTGAAAGGCATCCAGTACAAATATTAGGGCCTAATGTTTTTTTAAGATCTTCAAGATTTAGGTAGATAAGCTTTTCACAATCAATGGCCCGCTCAATCTCAAGGAGTTCCTTATCATGAGCGACGAGGTCTTCTCTATTTGGAAAATCGATTCCATAGCTACAAGGGTATATAATTTTTGGACAAGTTGAGGCCATATAAACTTCTTTGGCCCCACAGTCCTTAAGGATTTTTATAATTCTTTTAGATGTTGTCCCTCGAACAATAGAGTCATCGACAATAAGAAGATTTTTACCTTCTATATCTTCTTTAATTGGGAAGAGCTTCATCTTTACAGCTCGTTCTCTTGATTCTTGGGAGTTGAGAATAAAACTTCTTTGAGCATATCTATTTTTGTTGAGAACAGGTCTTAAAGGAATACTGAGCTCTTCGCTTAAAGCTGTCGCAGAGATTTTACTGGTATCAGGGACAGGAACGACAAAGTCGGGCTTAATTGTTCCCGATTTCAATAGCGGTTTTATCTTTTTTCCGAGTGCTCGCCCAAACTCTAATCGAGTTTCATAGACATTTTTATCTTCAATTCTTGATTCAGGGTTAGCAAAGTAGATCCATTCAAACATACAAGATTTTTTAGGTTCTTGAGTGAGAACTTTGCTATGATGGTTCCCTTTTTTATCAATAAAAAGAACTTCTCCTGGTTCGAGATCCCTGACGATATCATAGCCTAAGAAATTAAGGACAATACTTTCACTGGTGACACAAAAAGCTTTTTCTCCATTTTCGAGAGTTTTCTCTCCAATGACCATGGGCCGAATTCCATTAGGATCTCTAATGGCGAGAAGCCCATAAGGAGCTATTGTTGCAAGAGTTGAATAACCACCTTTGGCATATTTATAAAGATAGGAAGTTGCTTGAAAGAGAAGATCTGGTTCAAAATCTCTACCTTCGGTCTCATATTTTTTTAGCATATGAGCAAGGTGATCAGAAAGCAGGTTAATGATGACCTCGCCATCATTTTTCGTGAAGATAAATCGCTTTTTATCATTGTTTAAAAAGTCTTTAAGCTCTTTAAAATTTACGAGATTTCCATTGTGAACGAGGCCAAGACCAAAAGGGTAGTTAAGGGTGAGTGGCTGAACATCTTTAATATCCAAAGACCCGACAGTTGAGTATCGAGTATGACCAAGACACATCTGACCCTCAAGGTTTTTTAAAGAGTCTTCATCAAAGACTTGATTCACGAGGCCTTGGTTTTTGTGTAGGGTGTACTTTTTTTGATCGAAATCAAAACTTAGGATTCCTGCAGCATCCTGTCCTCGGTGTTGCAAGAGAAGAAGACCTTGATAGGTTTCTTCAGCCGAATGTGGGGTGCCTATGATTCCGACGATCCCGCACATTTTTAGACCTCTTTTCTGGTGTCTCAACCAGAGCAAACATTACCAGTTCACAGTCCTCAATGTACGGTATATAAAGGTTCTAGACAAGCGAAATTACTCATTTGTCAGGGATCCTATGGGGAATGTCAGAAACTTTAAAAAGATAGGAATTCTAGGTGCCGGTCAGTTAGCGATGATGTTAGCCGAAGCATCAAAGCAGCTCAAAAACCCTCCGAAAATTTGGGGGAATTCTACCGAAGATAGTGCTTGCCAGGCGACTCCTGACTTTTCCTATGGACCAGTTGATCAAGCTCTAAAGTTCTTTCAAAACGTCGATACAGTCACGCTTGAGAGTGAGTTTTACGGGGAAGAAATACTTTCTCCTTACAGAGATAAGTTGGTGCCGAGGTTAGAGCATTACTTAGAACTTGATACTAAAATTAAAGAAAAAAAACTTTTCGCAAATTTAAATCCAGTTCCTTATTCCCAGGATTTCTCCGATATTGAAAAATTTCCAATCATGATTAAATTAAGTTCGGGTGGTTATGATGGTTATGGGAATATCGTGGTTAAATCCTTAGTGGACCTTGAAGAACTTCTTCCTAAATTGGAAGATAAAGAAATTTTCTGGGAACCTTTCCTCGATATAAAAAGAGAAATTGCAACTCAAGCGGTGAGTGATGGTGAGAATGTCGTTGTTTATCCTTTTGTTGAAACAATTCAGAAAAATTCTATTTGTACTGAAGTCAAACTCTTAAATGAAAAATTCCCTGAACTTGAAAGTAAGATATTAAGCTTTGTAAAAACGAAGAAGTTTGTCGGAACTTTAGCGTTTGAATTTATAGAAACTCCTGAAGAGACGTATTTTAATGAAACGGCTCCAAGAGTTCATAATTCTGGTCACTATACCGCTGATCTTTGCGAAGTTGGTCAATTTAAAAATCACATGAGGGTTTGTTCAGGTCTCGAGCCTGCCCCTGTGAAATTAAACTATATGTTTGGTGGAATGATTAATATTCTCTCTCAAGATTGGGAGAAGCAGGGCCCTTTACTACATTCATTAGATTTTGAGAGCGCAAAGTATATTGATTATTTTAAAGCTCCGAGACTTGGAAGAAAAATGGGGCATATCAATTATTGGGGCAAGACTAAAGAAGAAGCTGATCAAACAAGAAAAAAAATTCTTAATCATTTAGGAGATACGATATGAAAATAGCTATTATTATGGGAAGCGATTCTGACTGGCCTATAATGAAGGCCGCTAGCGAAATTCTAGAGAAGTTTGGAATTGAGTTCGAAGCCAAAGTCGTTTCCGCTCATAGAACACCTAAAGATATGATTGCTTTTGCTGAGTCAGCAGATAAAGAATTTAATGTGATTATCGCTGGTGCTGGAGGAGCTGCTCATCTTCCAGGAATGGTCGCATCAGCAACAAGTCTTCCTGTTATTGGGGTTCCTGTTGCCTTAAAAAATCTTGATGGAATGGACTCACTTCTTTCAATTGTTCAAATGCCTGGAGGAGTTCCTGTTGCTACTGTCGGAGTTAATAATGCTAAGAATGCAGGACTTCTTGCGTTGAGAATCTTGGCCGCAACTAATATTGATCTTCGAAAGACCCTAGACTTATATCGAGAGGAAATAGCGGAAGTTTCTCGAAATAAAAAACTAGTTTAATTCAATTTCAAACCTCATGCAGTTGGAGTACGAGACTTTTGAATGGCTTACAAAAAAAGTGACTAAGCTCTTGATCTTTCAAAGAGGTTTGATTAGCCTAACAAACGTCACTTAATTAAAACGATGAGGTTTATTTATGCGTTTAATCGTACTGGTCGCACTCTTTTTCTCCTCTGCTCATGCTCAGACCAATAAAGAGCTTCAGGAGCAGATTAATGCTCTTGCTGAACAACTTGAGGCTTTTAAAGTCGGGAAAAAGGTTCCTGAGGACTCCTTTTTCGGACTGGGAACTGCCGCTTCTAAGGTCTATAACGTTGACTCTGGGACGACAATCGGTGGCTATGGAGAGCTTCTTCTCACTTCTCCGATGAATGAAAATGAAAGCGGGAATAATGTGAGCAACACAACAGAAGGAGAGTTTCTCCGAAATATTCTTTATATTGGTCACAAGTTTAATGATAAATGGATTCTCAACACAGAAATTGAAATGGAGCATGTTGATGAAATTTTTGTTGAGTTCGCTTGGATTGATTACCTTCATTCGGAGTCATTTAACTTCAGAACAGGGCTCGTTCTTCTCCCTATGGGGCTTGTGAACGAACTTCACGAACCTATTTTCTTTGACACGGCCAATAGACCTGAAATTGAATCTAAGATTATTCCTTCGACATGGCGAGAACTGGGAACAGGAGTGTTTGGAACAATTGATAAACTGACTTATAAAGTTTTTCTCGTTAACGGTCTTGATGCATCTGGATTCAATTCAGATGGTTTAAGAGGTGGGCGAAAGAAAGGTGGAGTCAAAGAAAATGCGAGTAGCGTTTCCTTTTCAACTCGACTTGATTACCAAGCAACTTCTGATTTTAATTTTGGGCTAGCTTTTTATACGGGTTCAAGTTCATCGACCTCAACAAGTCCTACCGTTGGAACCTCAATTTATCAGGCACATTTTAACTACAAGTACGAGAGTTGGTATGTAAAAGGTCTTTATGTGACGGCACAGCTTGATGATGTTGAAGCTTTTAATGCGGCGACTTCTAATGATTTAGCTGAAGAGATGGATGGTTATTATGTTGATGCAGGCTATAATTTCTATTTTGGAAAGAAAACGCTGACACCATTTTTTAGATATGAGACTTATGACACTCATAAAACTCTGGTCGGAGGAGTTGCTGAGGACCTGTCTAAGGATCGAACAAATATTACAGTAGGGGTAGCTTTTAAACCCATTCCTAAAATTGTATATAAGTTAGATTATACTCAACGAACAAATGAGTTAGAGACAGGTGTTGATGAAATTAATTTTGCTCTTGGTTATATTTTCTAACTTCATCTTGAAGGATAGCAATTCAGGACCTCTCACGGATATGATTTCGGGAGAGGTTCCTTCGAATTGTAAATTAGAAAAAGAGACTAAATTTAAAAATAAAAAGTTTATTATTCGTCATATTTTGGATTGCGATGGTAGGCAATCCTATATCTATATTGATAATCATAAGGTTAGAACTATGAGTGAAATTCTTATGATTCAACTTTCTAAAAATAGAGTGGAGCAAGTAAAACCTCTACAGTTTTTTGAACCTCCTGAATACAAACCTAAGAAGCAATGGCTTGATCAGCTTAAAGGCCGTCCACTTAAAAGAGTCAAGTTTGGAGAAGATCTTGATGCCATAACTGGAGCAACTCTGACTTATCATGCTGTTGTCGATAATGTTGCCAAGGTCATGAAAATCCATCAAAGTTTAAAGGATGGATCAAAAAAATAAACATTATTTCCATATTGCTACGCTGATCAATCTCTTGATAGCAGCCCTTTATTTTTTATTTCGTTATTTTATACGTATCGAAACTGACTTTGGGGAAATGGCCTCACCTTATCAACCTTATCTTCAGTATCTCCATATTCTTCTCGTGGTACCCTGGCTTCTTGTTTTTGGTATGTTGATTTCGACTCATATGGTCCCGAAATTAAAATCAGGGAGACCAACTAAAAGAAAGAGTGGGATTAATTTAATTATTCTTTCCATTTTTATGATTCTTTCTGGTTATGCTATTCAGGTTTCTAGTCCTGAGTGGATGGGATTAAGCCATGTGATTTTTTCCGGTCTGTGGTTACTTATCTATTTATGGCATACCTTGAAGGACTAAAGTTTTTCCATTAACAACTGGTAGTATTTAATCGCTTTTTTATAGTTTTCGATACTTACTCTTTCATTAAGTCCATGAATTCTTGAAAGGTCAGATTTTTTGATCCTTAAAGGAAGAAAACGGTAAATATTAGGGGTGAGTTTTTGATAATGATAAGAATCTGTCCGAGCAATCATGACGTTTGAAGCAACAATTGTATCCGGGTAAACTTCTTCAATTGTTAGTTTCATTTTATGAAAAGCATCAGTGCTTGTGTCGGCTAAGGGACTAGGATTAACCGAATCTTTAAGATTTATCAGTTCAATCTTAACTCTTTTGTCTGTAATCCTTTCTTTTATTTTTTTGAGAACATCTTTAACGGTATCTCCTTGAAGAAGCCTAAAGTTGATTAAGGCCTCTGCTGTATTAGGGATTTTATTTTCTTTGATTCCTGCTTTTACCACTGTAACAGCTTGAGTTGTTCTTAATAAGGCATCACTTGGCGGAGACTTTTTTAGCTCGTTAATAAGAAGAGAGGCAAAAAATTTAGAATGTCTTAGAAGAAAACCAAAGAGTCCATCTTTATGATTCCCTAGAGTTTCTAAAAAAGTTTCCATTGGTGGGATGAGACTTCGTTTAAAAAGAGGTTTCTTTAATTGTGAAAGAGCTTTATTTAAAATTGTATAGGCTGTTTCTTCAGCTGGCATTGAAGAGTGCCCGCCTTTTTTAAAGACACTGAGTTTGACTGTAGCATAGCCTTTTTCTCCGATTCCAATGATTGCAATAGGTTTTTCAAAGCCTGCGACAGCATCTTCGATAACAAGAAGTCCTTCATCAAAAACAGCATCAATTTGGATTTCTTGTCTCTTTATTTCAGAGGCTATCTGAGCGGCCCCTTGCCAACCTCCTAATTCTTCATCTTGAGTGATTGCAAAATGCAGGGTTGATCGGGGTTGGAAATCTTTTTTTAGGAGATTCTCAATGGCCTCAAGGCTTGCCTGGACTCCAATTTTATCGTCCATGGTACCTCGTCCCCAGATAAAGCTTTGATCAATTTTTCCTGAATAGGGAGGATGAGTCCACTTACCGAGATCTTTCTCTTCAACAGGAACGACATCATAATGAGCATTAAAGAGATAATGAAATTGGTTTTTTCCAGGCCATGTTAAAAGGAGACTTCTGTTGATGGGTTTTATTTTTAACTTTTGAAAAGTGAGAGGATAAGTTTGTTCCAAAAATTTAAGATAAGAGTCAAAAGGTTTTCCAAGTCTTATTAATTCATTTGAAATAGTTTTAAATTTAATCCCTTGGCTAAGTCTTAATTCAGAGGTCCCCCAACTCAGAAGTGGAAAAAGAAGGAATAAATACTTCATATTGGAATGCTAGCATTCTGAGGAAGAGAAATCTATTGGATTAATAATTAAAAAGAGTCTTAAAGATATTAGTATCGCCACCAGTATTATTAAAAGGAGGAGTCATCATCTTTCCATCCCAGCGACCGCCTGCTTGATTATTCGAGCAAATTTTATCTTCATATTCTTTTTCATTAACCTCTTTAAAGAATTTTACGATATCAGGCTGGATACAATTATTAATATTTCTTGTCAGGGAAACCTGAGAGGAAATATCTGAGCATTCTAAGCTGCAATCATTATCAATCGTTTTTTCAATTTCTCGACAATAATCTCTAATAATCTCTTTTTCGGTATCAAGATACTCAGAGTTTGGTTCTGTGGTTTCTTTATCATCATCTTTAGTGACTTTTGGTTGAGAGTTTCGTGTGATTTTATCTCTCATTTCTTTTAGATATTGCTCAACATATTTAAAGTTATTAAAATAGTCAGGGGCGAGTGGACTGACTTTCTCGTCTCTAAGAATTCCTGTTCCCGAAAGTGTTTTTATAATGCCTGTTGCTTGTTCTGCATCAGAGATAACGACATCATTAATTCCAGTTCCATCGCAAAGTGGAACATTCGCAAAAATATTCTCACCTGTGCTTTGTTGATTGACTTGCATGGCATTAAGAACGGCTTGACAGCGATTGTAAATATCTTGCCAAGCGTCGCCAGCATGTCCATAACTTTCAATCGTTTTTTGTACATAATCTTCGACTTCTTTATAGGCTAGATCATTTTGTTTCTGGATTGATTTCTTTAACTTTTCAAGCTTGTCTTTGAGTTGATCTTTGAAATCTTTGGGATCAATAATTCCCATCCCAAGCTTCTCTTTGAGACCCTCTAGGTCTTTCATTTGATCTTTTTCTTCTGGAAGTGAAACATCGATGCCTTTAGGCATCTCAAAACTCGCTGACTTAAACTTATCTTGGAATATTCCCGCTTCAAATTCATAAAAATTCCTAAGATCTTTATAAAGATTATAATGAGCCTTTGATTGAAGCATGAGAGCTTCATTATGTTCTCTCACTTTGTTCTGGAGAGAAGTCCTGTCTCTATCAAACTTCTCTTGAAGTTTTCCGAGGCAGTTTTTAGTGTCTTGAGCACAATTTCTGGCATGCCGATAACAAAAATCTTTTTGAACAACCATACTATCAGCATTACAGGATCTTTTATCTTCAATTTGTCCTGTTGTTGTATTGGTACAAGTTAAGACTCTTGCCTTAAGTTCATTGGCGAACTCACGTTTGAAGTCTCTTTGTTTTATTGCCACGCTATTTTTCATTCTTTTAACGAGTTTTATCGCTTGTTTTAGACTTTTTCTACCAGGCACTGGACCATAGGTCTTATTTCCCATTCGAGCATAGCATTCATTTTTAACAGCGTTAAAAAACTCAGTCGGTTCCCATAAATGATTGGTGTCTCTTCCTCGGAATGATGAACCTAAGGCCATCCTAAAAGATGCGTATCTAGGGTTAGATTCAATAAACTTTTTAAAGAGGTTTGCTTTGGCGGCAATCCCCATATCGTTATCCTTCATTAAAGTGTAAACATAATTATGAAGTTTTTGTTGATCAAGAGACTTGATTGACTTGGTCGTTCTATTACCTGGAATATCAAAAGAGTCAAAGGCCTGCATGATCTGGTTACCGCCACCATTAAATGTATCATTGAAGCATTTCTGCTCTCTTCTGTTTTGCCAGTTTTGAAACTGGGCTTCGATATCTTCAGTTCCGCCTGATGCATTACTAATTCCAGAGAGCGTTTCATAGATATCTTTATCAATACCATCATAATCAAGAACGCTTTTTAGTTGACGATCAACTTTTCCAAAATACTCTTTGACTCGACTTTGAAGGTCTGAGATCCCATCTTGAAAACTCGTTGTATTAGCAATGGCAGAACCAGTTTTAAAATTACTATCGAACCCATCCTTGAATCCAAAAATTCCTTGGCCATCGGCTCTGTTTGCTGCGCGAGCGATACTATTTTCAATGTCTTGTCTGATATTCCTTCTATCTCTTAGAAAATCATCAGAGTTTTTTCTATTGTCGACAGTTTTATTGAGAACGGCTTCAAGACCTTTTCCTGAACCACCTGCAGAGCTTCCTGAGGCCATGTTTTGAAATTCGTCTGGAGAGTAAATATTCCGACAAGCTGGAGTATTAAACCTTCTTTTATAATCAACACCTTTCCCAAGGTACATCTCATTATAAGTTCGTTTAATAAAATCTTCATTTCTCTTATTTTTTCTTAAAAATTCTTCATGATCGTCATCAAGTTTTGCCATTAGAGAATCAAGTCGCTTGAGTCTTGAATCAAGATCTCTTGCTTTAAATTCTTTTAATTGGTCATTGAGACAAGCGGCGTGATGAACACTTGGTCTCCCAAGATCAATATTTTCTGAAGTTACAGTTTTTTGCGCTTTATAGTCTGGGATAGCTTGTAATGCCATGGATTTAGCTTCAATAATAAATGGGATCTTGCCTTCAGCTTTGAGTTGATTAATATCCATCGGACTAGGATTAGCCGGACAAAGGCCAATTGACTCTTGAGGGTATGATTCAGGAACTTGGCATGCAAGTCCATACTTTGCTGGACCCATCTCAGGTCTTAAAGCATTGATATGATCTTGGGCTGGTTTAATATTTTTCTGATAGAAATTAAATTGCTGTTGCCATTGAAGAAACTCTTCCATGTTTTTTTCATTCTGTGCTTTGACGTCATCTTCGTCCGCAAAAATGATTGACTGTGGAAAAATCAAGCCCCAGATCAGAAGGAATGTTAACATTTTTGAATTTCTCATTTTTGTTTTCTTTTCAATAACTTATCGGCATATTATAGGATAAACCTTAAATTCTTCGGTGAAGGAAAGGAAAGGTCCTAGAGTGAACGCTAAGTTATTGAATTTGTTGTATTTATCATTGTCAAATCAACTATCTGAGGCCATTAAAACTCAGTATGAAAAGACGGTAGACCCGGCAACGATTTATGGCACTCTGAGCACACCTCCTCAATGGAAAAACGGGCATGTGGCCTTTGCGAGTTTCCCATTGGCAAAATCTTTAAAGCAAGCACCTCCTCAAATCTCGGCGAAGTTAGCTGAAGTCCTAAAGACGGAAGAGTTCATTGCAGAGATAAAGGTTATGGGACCTTATTTGAATTTCTTTATCAATTTCGCTGAACTGGCGACTAAGTTTCTTCCTTCTATTTATGATGGAAGTTATTTTCAACAAGATCTTTTCGAGGCTGCCCCCAAGACAATGGTAGAGTATTCTCAACCTAATACTCACAAGGAACTTCATGTTGGGCATATGAGAAATCTTTGTCTTGGAGATTCTGTTGTTCGGACGTTTCGATTTGCAAAAGTTCCTACTATGGCGACGACTTATCCTGGAGATGTTGGAACTCATGTAGCCAAAACCCTTTGGTATTTAAAAAATAAAAATACAGAAAAACCTCCTATTAAAAGAAAAGGGGCTTGGCTAGGGAAAATGTATAGCACCGCTAATAATTTCCTTGAAGAACAAAGAGGAACTGGTCATGAAGCTAAAAACCGTGAAGAACTAACTGCTATTTTAAAAGAATTAAAAACAGAGCAGGGTGAATACTATGATCTTTGGAAAGAGACTCGTGAATGGTCTCTTGATCTGATGAAAGATGTTTATAAGTGGACCGGCGTTGATTTTGATGAATGGTTCTTTGAATCTCAAGTTGATAAACCTTCCTTAAAATTAGTTGATGAGTATTTGGAGAAAGGTTTCTTTAAAGAAGATCAAGGAGCAATTGGAATTGATTTGGAAGAGTTCAAGCTCGGATTTTTCATGGTAAGAAAATCTGATGGGAATGGACTTTATTCAACTAAAGATCTTGAACTTGCTCGTAAAAAATTTAGAGATCATAAAATTGATAAAAATATTTATGTGGTGGATAAACGACAAGCCTTACATTTTAAACAAGTTTTCAAAACACTTGAACTGATGGGATTTGAGCAAGCAAAAGACTGTTATCATTTAGCTTATGAATTTGTTGAACTCCCTGATGGTGCCATGTCTTCTCGAAAAGGAAATATCATTCCGCTTCAAGAATTGATTGATCAGATGGAAGATACGATAAAAAAGCAATACCTTAATAAATATGAAGGTGAGTGGACAGCGGAAGAAATTAACCAAACGGCGAGTATTATTGCTAACGGAGCAATTAAATATGGTATGTGTCGCTTTGATCCACAAAAGAAAATTGTATTTGAAATGCAAGAATGGTTAAAGCTTGATGGTAACTCAGGACCTTATCTCCAATACACCTACGCTCGGATTCAATCAATTCTTAATAAACTTGACTACAAGTCGGCAACTGATTGTGACTGGAGTACTCTTACAGAAGATATTGAACATGAAGTCCTCTTTAAACTCACTCGTTTTCAATCAATTGTTCAGCAGTCAGTGGAGAAGATGAGTCCTCATGGACTTTGTAATTATCTCTTTGATCTTTGCCAGGATTTTAATCGTTTTTATGCGGAAGTCAATATTTCTCAATCTGAAACGAAGGCACAGCAGGCGAGGCTTGCTTTTATTGATGCTTATGCACGTATTCTAAAAACAGGTCTCAGCCTTATTGGAATCGATGTTCCTAAAAGAATGTAATTAATTCTGATGATTTCTATATTCAGCTCTCGTAATTAGCTTACAAGCTTCAAATCTATTTTGTACTGAAAAAGCAGCACTTACCCCAACTGGTTCTGTTGCAAGAGCATGACCTATTCCGTCTTTTTCTTTACAGATATAATATCTATGAGTTTTTCTTCTTTGATACTCGTGACGATCTAGGACTGGATCCGTAGGGCTTGCTTCGAAAAGAGTCATTAACTTCGCTTTATGATCTTCAGCAGAACTGATAGATCTCTCAGCCTGTGAACAAGAGATTAAAAATAATAATCCAATTAAAGCTTTCATAAGCTCTCCTTATTCGAATGGTTGAATCTCGACTTCCTCGATAGGTGGGGCCTCGATTGTATTGATTCTTTTGACTATAGGGTCTTCTAATCCAAAGAGGTGAGTGTAATAAACAAACCCTCCATGGTCTTTAAACATGTTAACGATTTTAAATTGATGTTCTTGCGTCGGCATGTCTTCTTCAAAAACAAGTTTTTCAAGCGGCATTGTAATTCTTAGCATTTTTTGATTTTC
Organism: Bacteriovoracaceae bacterium; assembly: GCA_965217035.1. Classification (GTDB taxonomy): domain Bacteria; phylum Bdellovibrionota; class Bacteriovoracia; order Bacteriovoracales; family Bacteriovoracaceae; genus JAUHYH01. The sequence goes on from OZ244226.1 coordinate 12,703, forward strand.
AATGGCCTCTTTTGACTTAAATTTGAAAGTAAGTCCAGCAAAGCTAATCAATTCTAAAGACTTTACTTTAAAGAATGGATGCGAGAAGGGAATATCAACGCCTATACTAATAGGGTCTTTCCATTTAAGATCAAGTTGTTCATTAATTACCTCTAGCACTGAATCTTTCGTTATAGATTTTGTAAGGAAATCATCTGCATCAGCTTCAATGAAACTCGTAATTAATTTAGGTGTAGGTCTTTCGGCCATTCCAATTGTTTTGAAATGGTATTCAACTTTAAGATGATTAATACTTTCGAGAATATCACGACCATTCATATCTGGTTGACGAGCTTCTACGATGACCATCGCAACCTCTTCATTGAAGGAGCCAACAGATCTAACACAGTCTGCTTCATCTTTGGCACGATAATATCTGTAATGAGTTTTACTAACTGCTTCTTCAATCAGCGAACAATTTTCATCTGATTCATCACAAACAATAATAATATCTCTCATCTTGCAATCCTGTTTTGGTTTTTAAGATCATTTGAATACAAGAGTATTATATCGTTTCAAGTAGAGAGTATTAACCGAGGGAAATGATTGCCTAAGATTTTGTCTGAGATTAATGATTGTGACCATGTTCATCCTCGTACTTATGGACATCAAGCTTGTGAGAGTGAACGACTTCACCTTCTAGAACATGCTGGCATTCTCCATCTTCCATCAGCTGAAGGATTATTTTAACAGGTCCTTCCGATTGTACAGAACTTGCTGCAATGATTGGGGCGTTACCACCAGCAGTAAGAGTTGCAAATCCAGTATAATTTGTAGAGAGTCCATAAAGAGCTGCGATATTTCCTCTGTCAGCATCCGTTGTCACTCGATTAGCATCAAGCTTACTTACTGAAGGTTGCATAACAGAATCAACTGAAAAGCTTTCATGACCAAGACCTAAAAAATGACCGAGTTCATGAAGAACAACTGTATGAAAGTCATAATTACCAAAATCACTTGGGTTTGTTGTGAAGTTATAAAACTCTTCGTTGATAAGAATATCAGCATGAGTAATCCTGTAACCACCATTTGAATTTGGAATTGCAAATAATTGAGTTACAGCAAGTGCTGTTGTAGGGAAATCAGATGGCCAAGTATTTAATTGATAAACACCTTGTTCTCCATCATTGTAATTATTTGTATTTGTGTATTCTTTATTTGTTGTGCTTGTAACTGATTGGAAGAAAGTCATTTTGTTTTCAACTGCATCAGACCATTCAACGGCCATATCATCGATTGCAGTAACTTCATCTGACGCGAAAGTATTTCCAACTTTAAGATCAACTGGAAAGACAGAAGTTGACCAGTAGTTTCCTGCTGTTGATGAAAATGTTGCTGTTCCACCTTCTTGACCTACGCCTCCACAAGAGACCAGAAAGAAAATGATGCACAAAAGTGCCAGGTTGGTTTTAAAAAATCTTGTACCCACGACGGTAATCCTTAAAAAACGTTCCACATTGCTGACTTTTTTAGTCCGGTAGAGACATCATAAAGGAGTTCGGGGTAACCACGTAAAACCAGCCACTTAGGAGGCTGATTTTAAAAAAATAGATGAGTAAAATGCCCCATTAATGTGGCACTCGATACTTTAACTATCCAAAATTATTGAATTTATTTTATATACTTGTCGCTATTTCGACTTGGCGTAATCCGCTAAGAACTTTTCAAGTCCAATGTCTGTCAAAGGATGTTTTACCAATTGAGTAAGGACCTTATAAGGAATTGTAGAGACATCTGCACCTACAATAGCGGCTTCTTTAACATGATCAGTATGCCGAATTGAAGCTGCTAGGATTTTAGTTGTATAGCCATAGTTATCGTAGATAGCGCGAATTTCACGAATAAGGTCCATTCCAGTCTGTCCTATATCATCAAGCCGCCCGATGAATGGACTTATATAAGTAGCGCCGTTTTTTGCAGCAAGAAGTGCTTGATTCGCGGAAAAGGCGAGTGTGACATTTGTTTTGATCTTATTTTCGGTAAACCATTTTGTCGCTTGAAGGCCAGCAATAGTAAGAGGAACTTTAATGACGATATTTTCGTGGATTTTTGCGAGTTCTTGCCCTTCAGAGATCATTCCATCAAAATCAGTGGCGATAACCTCAGCTGAAATTGGCCCATCAATAATCTCTGTGATTTCTGCAATGATTTCTTTTTGAGATTTACCTTCTTTGGCGATCAAGCTTGGATTAGTGGTAACCCCATCAACTACTCCCCAAGTTGAAAGTGACTTAATTTCCTCTATATTAGCTGTATCGATAAAGAATTCCACAAAAACCTCTCCAAGATTGCTGATTGTTGATTTTCTGAGATAATAGAAACAAGCAAAGGGAATTGCAATATGTTTCGACTGATGATTTATATCTCATTTATTTCTATCGCCTATACTAAAGTTCCGTTGAGGATGACGGATAAATCTGAAAACTTAAAACTCTTCAAAATGGCGCTCAAGAGCAATAAGACCAAAGGACTTAAGCTAGGCGATAATCTAGAGTTTTCCATTAATAAGAATCAGAAACTTTGCACTGGGATTGTTAAAACATTAGAAGATGCTTATCTGACGATCTACGTTGAAGATATTTCTAGCTGTTGGGATAAGAAACAGATGCTAAGAAGAGGAGTTGTTTTCAACTTTTCAGGTAATATGATTGAAGAGCGTGATATTGAAAAACGACTTACCAGGAAAGAACTTGAAGCTAAACGAAAAGATTTTATAAACCAACTAAATGATATTAATATATATTTTTATAGTTTTGATTTAAAGCGAAAAAAAATTGAAGCTGAGTACAATAACAAAATTAGACTTTTGAAACTCGAGAAAGTTAAGGCCTTAGAGCAGCTCTATCGAGATAGAAAGGCTAAAGCTGATATCCAGCTTCGTTTGAAAAATGATCTCAAGCGTGTCAAAGAGGCAAAACGCTATCTTCGTTAAGCTTTTTGACATATTAATGACGGCCTAAGTTAGTTTATTTCATGACCGATTAGTTAGCGTACTCAGATAATCCACGTATACTTTTACTCAACTATTTTTAAAACCATGGACTCGGAGGTCACGCTTATGAAAATGCTATTGGCACTAATATGCCTGTTTAGTCTTAGTCTTGCTCAAGGAGAGAGTTTCGAACGCTTTGATAAAAGATTTAAAGTGATAAGAAATTCTGAAGGAAAAATTACCCATATTAGGGCAAAAGGGATTCTGACTGGATTTCATTTCATGCCTTATATCAAAGGTTTGAAGAGTGATTTGATTTCTATGAAGAATGATTTGATTAGTAAGTCTCAAAAGGTGAATCATCTTGGGGAACTTGAATCAGATGTTTATGTTGAAGATGTTCTTAATATGATTCAAGCAGATTCTTATTCAAATGTGATGATTAAAGGTTCTTCGCCGGTTTCACCACGTAAGAAAGCAAAACAAAGAAGAAAGTACTTGAGAAAGGCTTTTCTTAATCTTCCAACAGCTGATATCAATGGAGCTTTTGGAGAGTTAAAAACGAAGGGGTTCCTAAAAAAAGTAGGAGATGCACTTAAAAAGTTTTACTTACAAAGAGACGTAAGAATTATTTCAGCTCCTTATTACAAAACTTTTTTCTATGAACAGAGAGTTACAAATACTGTTGCTGCTGAGTTATTAAAATTTGCTCGGAAGAGATTAGGGTCGATACCTGTTCTCAATATTGCTATTTTTATTATTGATGATTTAATGGCCAAGATTGAAGAGCAAAGAGAGATCTCTCAGAATATTTTTCTTTATTATATTGTTAACTACGAAGACAAACTGAAATTCTCTAAAGCAGAGACGAATATGATTGTTTCTTCAGTTTACGAATCAAGGATTCCTGTCACAGGTTATCAAACTTCAAAATTCGCGAAGAATAATTGGGAAGACTTTGGATGGTCGAGTTATGATAAGGCTCCTCGAATTGCAGCAGACCGAATGAGATTGACTACTAATATGTTTGAATCGTCTTCTAAAGTTGATTTCACATTCTATGAAGTCATGAAAAAAGGAAAGAGAGTTATCATTAATGCATCGATGAAGAATCATATGTTCTCTTCTTCTCCTGCCGAAAGCTTTTATTATGATAAACCAATGAGAATTAGAACTTTAAGAACTCTTGTTAGAATAGGACAAATGGCCTTAGGTTTTGTTCCTAAAGTTCCGAGTTTTATTAAAAGTGCTGTTAATAGCTTTTCAAATTCTTGGTATAAAGAGCAAGCGAAGTTTGAAGCATTTCTCTTTGCTCATTTTGAAGCAAAAGATGATAAAGAGATGATGAAATTGATTGGAAATCAAATTAACAATCCTTTTTATGTTTTCTTATAAGAATCGTTTTTTGAAACTATTATTACTTTTTCTCGTTGCCCTGCCTTTGCAGGGTAACGAGATTTTAGATTATAAAAGATATCAAGCCATTGATTTTCTGATAGCTGATTATAAAGTTAATTATGATGTCGCTGGTCAAGAAGCTTGGTATTATGCTCATATTAAATTTGATCTAAAGGAAAAAGGGTATCCTTTTTTTGATCTTGAAGAAGAACCCGAAAGAATCACTATTGCACTTGATGGAACTCGTTTTGAATATGATGTCGTTGCTTCTTCTGTAAAGCTTTCGAAAAATGCTCCAAATAAAATTGTTTTGCATAAAAAACTCAAAGCTGGAACTTATCATCTTAAGGTTTGGGGGACTTTGAAAAAAAAGGTGAGGTTTAGAAAACGAAGTAAAACTGTCCGATCGACCTTCCGTAAAGGGCGTAAGACTTTTTTGAAAGGATTCCTGCCTACGAACCTCAGTAATGATGAATATGAAATGAAAGTTGAGGCCAGAGTTTTAAATACTAAAAAAGAACACAAGTTAAAAATTAATTGTGACAAAGAAAAAGTCGCTCTTAATCATTGGGTTGCGAAATGTCCTGGAAACTTTAATTCTTCTTCTCTTTCTTATCTTCTACGTCCTCGTTTTTTATAAACGCTCGTTGAAGATGTCTTGAAATAGGCATAAGAAGTTGTTCGAAAGAACAACCTGACTGAATTCATTTTGATCAAAATGGGAGCGTTTCGAAACTAGGGAGTGAGTTTTTCAATGCCCTTAAGAGCGAGGTCCCTGAAATTATTGATATATTTTTTATAATCTTCCCCGTGATAGATTTCATCAAAGCCATTGATATCAGTTGGAGACATTGTGACTAAGGGATAGGTGAGAAACTCTTCTGTTTTTCCGATAATATAGTCAAATCGATTTGTATCAGACTTCGAAACTTGTTCAATAAATTCTAGGGGAAGTTTATAAGTTCCTCCGGCCATAAAGATAATTTCATTTCTTTCATTTCTGATATTATTGAGAGCGAAAAAAGATTTCTGTCCATTAAATTTTAAAACTCCAGCAAATTGTCCATTAAAGAAGATTAAGGTTGATGAAGACTTTTTTCCCTGAGAAAGTTTAAGTAGTCCTTGTTCATGCTTAAGTGGCATTTCATGACAAGTACCGCAGCTTCCAAAGAGAATGTGGTTTTCACGCTCTGAGGCTCTTCGGAGTCCGCTCACTTCTACTTCACTGATATTATCCAACAACCAAAAGTCTTTTATAACTTTTTGCCAAGAACTAGGAAGTTCATTGAACTTATGGCCAAGTTTGATAACGCCTCTATTATGCTTTAGAAGTGGGGCAAATCGATCAAGGATAGAACTTTCTTTAGGAAAAATATTAAGAAAAATCTCATGCTGATTCACAAGCGAGATTGCAGGAGAGGTGTAGATCGAATGGTCATCAGGTCGTTTCTTTATAAGATAATCATATTCATGATCTAAAAGATTCTTATAAAATTTCGTTAGAATATTGGGATCAATGAGATCTCCCCATTTCTTTAAATGAGAGCTTTGTTTGAGAAAAGAATCAAAAAGAATTGGAATGAACGGATCTTTGATAACGAGAGAACGATACTTATCATTTTCATAAATAGCGTTAAAGATTCTTAAGCGTTTTTCAATTAAATCAATCGAGAAACCATCAACTTTACTTTGAAGTCTTTCTATTTCGATATAATTTCTTAAATCGAGTTCTGGATTTTGACTTTTCTGAGTTAAAAATTGAATCATTTCTTCTAGGCTATCGATGTCATCAATAGGAAGTCTTTTGTAGTTGCCTAGTGGAACATCACCAAGCCGTTCTTGAAAGATAAACTCTCTTTCTGGATCTAGATAAAGACCGCAAGGAGGCTTTGCTAAAGAAAACCCTAGAAAAAACAAATAAAGGACAAAACCCAATCTCATAGTTATTGATCGGTTTATAGAGAGCTTTAGCTTAAAAACAGAGTTTTATACTCAGGACTTCTACGCAAGCTCTTTTTGCTTTAAGAGAGTTGCAACTAATAAGCCTATTTGAACGGCAAAAAAAGTTCCGAGAAAAATTGCTCCTCCTTCACTAAAACCGTAGCTATGTAGGCCCGCTGCAAGGATATAGTTGACTCCAAACCAGGCCATCATAACGCTTAAGAAAGCAAAGGCAACGAAAGGAACAAATTTTTTATCGTCGATATACTTAGTATATTTTCCATGAAGAATGGCCATATAAATTAAGAGAACGATTAAAGACCAGGTTTCTTTTGGATCCCATCCCCAAAATCTTCCCCAAGAATAATCGGCCCAAACACCACCAAGAATGATTCCTGCAGAGAGAAGAACAACTCCAATTTGAATGGCGGTGTAGATAATTTTGACCTGACGTTTTTGTTCTGTGCTTGTAAGTCCACGGCCAAAAGAGCCCTTGATAAGTGTAATATTAGCAAGCATCCAGCTAAGAGCTAAGGCAGCATAAGAAAGGATGATTGTTGTAACATGAGTACTTAACCAAAAATTATCTCGAAGAACTGGGACTAAGGGTTTAATAGAGGCATCGAGCATATTATTAGCAAACATCATCATGAAAAGACAAAGAACGTTATAGCCAAGTCCACCCAAAATGAAAGAGATATCATCTTTTTTCAGAGTAAGAAAAAGTCCAATTGTTAAGGCTCCAAAACCGGAGAACATGACCGTCTCATACATATTGGTGATAGGAGCCCGTCCTGAAATAAAGATACGAACCACCATAGCAGCAATTTGCATAGCAATGGTGAGGTAGGCAAGGTTAATTCCAATCGTTTTCTTTTTCCTTAAGACAAGAGCAAAGATTGTAAGAAGCGCAACAAGCATGGCCCAACTAAAGGGATGAAATTTAAAATAATAATATTCAAGCATAAAGTTTGCTTCAGAGTTATTTTTGACGAGCTTTGTTTGCCCATTGATTGTTGTTTCTAACCCTTCAAATGAAGAGTTTCCGAGGTTATTCCAAACTAATCCTTCAGAGTCTTTTGAGGCGATTTGCCATAATTTACCATCAATCAATTGTTGGTAAACTGAAATACGATTGAGTATTTTTGAGAGTTCTTTTTTATAAGAATTATTTTCCTTGATACCTATTGCCGTCATTCGAATTTGGAGCATTTTCTCGATCAAGATATCAGCAGAAAGTGAAGATTCCCCCTCTTTCATCCCAAGAAGTTTTTTAGCTTCAACATGTTCAACCTTTAGAGGAAGGTCGAGTGAAGAGTTTTGACCAAAGACCATGAGACTTCCTACACAAAATGCCGTTGTCTTTGGAAAACCCCAAGGTTTTTTTACGGGAGTAATAAATTTAAAAGTTTCATTGGCAAGAACATAAAGAGGCTTTATTCGCCCACCTGCTTGAGTAGGAAGAGTCTGAAGACTCTCAGAGCAAAAGTTGAGATTAATATCATTGGCAAAAACCTTAACCGATAAAAAGAAAATGGCGATCACTATCTTTTTCATACACACATCCTTAGAGAGCGATTAACTTCTTTCTTATGACAAAATGCCATAGTGAGCCTAAAACTAAAAGAATTGAGCCCAAATATTTGATCCAACGTCCTGGATCATAGTTTACTGAAAGAATCGAAGAATAAGGCCCTCCCTGCTGGCTTTGGTAATAGCTTGATTGGTAAAAAGTCATGCCCCTGTATTTCAACGGATTATTCATAAAGACATGATGTTTGCTGGTTTCTCCATTATCAAAGAGAGAGACAAAGCTTTCGTAACTTGCAGGATTATTGGTTCCAGGGTCTTTATCCATTGCAAAACGATTAAGAGTGATCTCATAAGGAAGTTCGATTACATGATTTCGAAGATCAAAGGTGTATTTTTGTCCAGCAAGAGTCACCTCGATTGGTTTGTCTTTTTTTACCCAGACTTCTTTATCACCTGTTGGATCTTCTATTATAACCAATAAAGCACGAACGCCTCCGGCTAATTTATTCTGATTTTCTTCTATCGGTTTCGTATAGCGTGGGATCTTTACGGGATATTTTTCATCTTCATGTTGAGTAAGAGAAACTTGAAAACCCATCCAAGGAAGTTCTAATGTTCTTTTATCACCGAAGTCTTTTGTAACCCACTTTTCTTCATCGGAATCAAAATAACTTATCGATCTCCCAAATAAAAAGAGATTCGGATTTTCTTCGAAGACCTTTTTATTAAAAAGTCTGTGAGGTGAAGATTCTTTGACTCGAATTTGATTATCCTTCGTAACAAATATAGGAAGCGGGGTCATATTCGGAAGAAAAGCAAGCTGAAGGTATTTCGTTTTCACGAGAATAAGCTCAGCGTTTTCGGTCTTCTTTATGTCAAACTCGGGATTTTCTAGACATTTTTGAGTTTGAACGTCCCAAAGAATAAAATCTTTTTTGGAGGTAAAGCATTCATTGAGACCTTTAGGAAGGTAGTGAACTCCCAAAGGGCCTAATTGAGTTGAAGTTTTAAAATCAGAGGCTTCATTAAGAGAAAAAGTAAGATTTTCACTCATCCTTTGATTTGACAGGAAATAGCTTGAGGAGTGAGCGAAGTTATTAAGTTGAGCGTTATCTGGTTCTTGCCATTCAGTCACATCATCGGCAAAAGGCAGATAAGTACTTAGGCGAATGTTTTCAAACTTTTCATTAAGGTCGATTTCGTTATGCACATAAGGAAGAGGGTAAATCAGTTCTTTTCCCTCATTTGGTTTTTTTATAATAAGTTCGTCTTTTGGAATGACAATTTTTCTATTGGGTGTATTAGGAGGAAGGTTTAAAGTTCCATCAATCCCCGCGTAATAAGTGACAAAAGATCCGAGAAACAAAAGAAGAAGACCGGCATGGAGTGTATAAAAACCATAAAGGGCCTTTCTTGCAGGTAAGCGAACCAAGGTTGCTATAAAGATACTAAGAAACATTAGGAATTGAACGGCCATAAAAGAATAGGACTTATAGACATGGCGATTGACGTAATCAACCCCGTGATAACTTTCTTGAAAAGTTCCATAGGCAAGATAAGCAGCAAAAATCAAAATAATAATAACTGCAAATTTCACATTCCCTAGGAGCTTTTCTAGGGATCTTAACTGTTCCATGGATCTAGTATAGCTTATTGCTTCAGACTATTGAATAAAAGGATGCTTGAATAAATGATAGGCTGATGGAGAAGGTAGATCGGAAGAGACTTTTGAGAAACGAGACTAAGGGGTGAGGCAACCATTTTGGGCACTGAAAGCTTTAACCTAGAAACAAGAGGTGAAAGCCCCATTCCTATCAAAAAAACTCCAGACCATGGGTAAATAGGGATAAAATCCACGGATTTTATACTGACCCAGACTTCGAGGGGGTCGACCATCTCGAAACCTGTAAAGTAATTTAATTGGACAAGACTTCCACAGATAAAGGCTGCAAGAGGTCTGCCCCTGAAAAAGATGGCAATGAGCGTGAGAGCGGCAAGACAATGAAGGGTTCCAAAATAGATCCAATTATTAGGAAACATAACTCGAGTCACAAGGCTTATGATTAAGGCAAAGAAGACTAATTTCCAAAATCGTGGCATGAGCTTTTGAGCATTTTCTTTTACTGACGGAGGGGACGATTGAAGATTAAGACTCAGTCCAGAACTTAAAAGAAAAAGAGTGACTATGATTCGAGGTAAGTAAAAGCCAAAGAAGTCTTCCTGAGTAAATTGCCAATATCCAAACATGGCCAGATCATATCCGGTGTGAAAAATTATCATTAAGATGATTGCGCTAAAGCGTAAAAAATCAATAAGAGGGTTTCTCTTACTGTATGGAGTGAGAGGAGAGTAAAAGTCTTTAAATAGGTTCACTAGGATATTATAACGATGCTTAAGCTTCTTAAGGAACACAAAAATTTTCTTTTTTATTGCTTATTGATCACTTTTTGCTCTGGAATTGGTCAGACTTATCTTTTGGCGCTTTTTAATGAGTCTTTTCAGGAAAAACTGCAGATATCTTCTAAAGAAATAAGTTATTATTATTCATTAGCAACCTTTATTGCTTCACTTTTTCTCCCATTTATAGGGCAAATGATTGATTCAATAGCCTTTAAAAAAGTAGTGCTTTTAATAGCTTTCTCGCTGGGACTTTCGATTACTCTTCTTGGTTATGTTGAGTCAGTCTGGCAATTAACTCTTGCTTATATTTTGGTTCGTTTGTTAGGGCAATCTTCTTTACCTTTGACTTCTGCCGCAACAATTTCGAAACATTTTGGTGAATATAGAGGAAAGGCATTAGCACTTGCTTCGCTGGGACGTTCAACGGCTGAGGGGATTCTCCCTCTGGTTGTCATTTCAAGTTTGGCCAACCAAGGGGTGGGACAAACTTTTATTATTCTTGGTGTGCTCACATGGGTCTTATTGATTCCTACCAATTTTTTCTTCCTTAAGAATGTGAGGCTGGGAACTCCCTTTTATAAGGAGAATGAGAAAGCTGAATCCGTTCGCTTGCAGTCGGTAAGTTTTAAAAATGTTTATCTTGATTATAAAGTTTATCTTTTAAGCTTAAGTAATATTCTTTTACCTTTTCTACTCACAGGGATTTATTTTCATGCTCGTTCTCTTTTGGAAGTAAAAGGATGGTCAATTGAAACTTGGGCCCAGTCATTTCTTGTCTATGCTGTTTGTATGGTCGGAGGAAATTTTGCAACTGGCTTCCTTGTTGATCGTCATGGTGCCCATAAAATTATTCTTTTTAAGTTTGTTCCTGCGCTTCTTTCTATTGCCTTATTCTATTATGCAGAATCTTCGATGATGTGCTTTGTAATTCTTGGTTTATTTGGTTTAAGTGTTGGTTTGAGTGCTAATGCAAAAAGTGCTTTATTAGCGGAGCTTTTTGGTGGATCTATATTAGCTACAATTAAAAGCATTGATGCGATGATGATGGTGATCTCAACATCTCTTTCTCCAATTCTTTTTTCTCATTTCATTGAATCTTTCGGAGTAATGACTCTTTTTAAAGCAATGTTCTCTTATACTTTATTGACTGGGTTCTTACTTTATTTTGTCATCCAGAAGTATAAAAACGCCCAAAGGTAAGCTGTGTTCTATTGCGAAAGACACCTCTGATTCATTGCTTAATCCATAAGAAGTCAGAGGTTTTAGATTAATATTTCCAGAATATTTTGCTCCGGTGACCCTAACGGTTTGAGAGACCATTGAAAGCATCGAAAAAGTGCCATGATGATTAAACTTTCTTAAACCTGATCTCTCAAAATGAATGATTTGCTTAGGTCCATAGAGGTGAATTTTTAAAGAACGTTTTTCTAGAGTTTGAAAAATCTCTCCTATAATCATTAAAAAGTGATCTTGTCTCCCACCCCAGAGGCCATGAAGGAAAATCTCTTGAACATTATTATCGAGTGATTGAAGAGCGATAGCAAAGTCTGATTGATCTTTTTCAGAGGGAAATTCAAAATCCAGAGCTTCATTTTTAAGATTAGAGTCATTATCACCTAGGGATTCTGAACTTGGGATTGAGAGGCTTCCCTTATAGTTAATTCCTCCATCGATGAAGACTGAGTGAAGGTTTTCAACTTGATAATGAAGAGGCATAGGTCCTACCAAATTGACTTTTTCTTGGTTAGCCGCAATATTCAATTTCTGTAAACTCATGAGGGACCCTATGTTTTCAAAGACTGTACAAGAGCGATCTCAGAATAGAAAGTTTTGGAGTACCAGTGACAAAGAAGCTTCCTTTTCTAAAACTTTTCTTCTGAAAGATGGAAGTTTTCAAATCATATGGGATGAAAATGGCTATGTTCTTCGTAATGCTCGAAAACTTTCTGAAGATGAGATGTCGCTTTTTGATTTGATGCTAGAGTTCTTGATGCTCTATCCCAAAAAACAGCTTGAAAGTTCATCTTTTCGCGAATTTGATTACTTTTTAAGGGATAAGAACACAGAATCTCCTTTTCCTGAGAATTATTCAACAAATCATATTGAATCTTTGTTTAAAGATCTGCGTTTCATTATCGAACAAGGACCACAAACCGCCTTAAACTTAGGAAAACTTAGCAAAATTCAGCAAATTATTACGCTTGAAAGCTTCTTAAAGGCTAGCTCACAGCGCTTTTGGGGTGATGATGTGGTGATAAAACTTGATGACATTCAAGGTAAAGATATCGTTCTCAATATCCAGGCTCCTGGAGATTTGGAGCTTTATCTCGATAAAATTCAAGATTGCTTAGTGGATTTTTTCCAAGATTATGAATTAAATTGTATACTAAGCAACACGTTTACAATTGATGGAGGGAATGGGCCGTGAAATCTCTGCTCGTATTATTAATATGTTTTCAAACCAATCTATTTGCAGGTAACGCTGAAAATGGAGCAAAGCTTTATAAAAAGTGTATGGCCTGTCATGGAAAAGAAGGTCTCGGAAAGAAATCTCAAAAAGCTCCAATGTTAGCAGGCCAATACGATTGGTATGTGAAGTCTCAAATCATTGCAATTAAGTCCGGTGCTCGTGCCAATAATAATGCGAAAAAGATGATGCCCTTTGTGAAAAACCTCTCAGATACCGAGATTGATGACCTTTCAGCCTACATTTTCGCAATGCCAAGAAAGAAGTAAGTATGGAAACTAAAAGACCTAACCCTGATTTAGAATTTTCGATGTGTGAAACTGAGGCAGATCTAAAAAAAGTTTATGACTATGACGCTGATGTCTTTGCTGAGTCAGGTGATTTTGTATGGTCATTGCAAAATCTTAAGAAAGAACAAAAATCAGGTTGGAGAATTTACTCAGTAACGAGTGAAGAAGATAAGGAAATTATTTCAGCTCTTTTTATCAAGGATGATGGTGACAAGCTTCTTACGAAGAATACTTCCTTGAAGATGTCTCATCAAGGAAAAGGGATTTCTCATAAAATTAAAGAATTCTTTGAAAATGAAGCAAAGAAAGAGAAAAAAGCAGAGATTTATCACTTCTGCGCCGTTGATAACTTTAGGAGCATAGCATTAAACGAATCTCATGGGTATGAGAGGCTGGAGTGCGTTAAAAATGGTGAAGTTATTAAGTGGGGTAAGAAATTACTCCCGAAAACCTAAAAAAATTACCCGAAAATCTCCGATTATTTTGCCTAATAAGGCCTCATTGTCTATCAATTCTTATCCTTTAGATGTGAAGAGGTTGAATTAGATGAAAATCTTATTTTGGCTAATCATTTTATGGAGTTGTAACGGAACTGATACTCCTACTCAAGAAAGACAAAGCCCATCTCGAGGTGAGAGGACTCCTCCGTCCTTAATCGAAGCAGGAGGGCATCTCCATCTGGCCTTATTCTCTGAAGATTTAAATAATGATCTTCGATTGGGAAAGATTGCTAAGAATCGCTCCTATGTTTTAACTCTAGAGCTCCAAAACTTAGGAAACTTAAAAGCTGTTCTGAAGGAAGTAAAAAGTGAAACTCAAAGTTTTGAAATTCAATACCAAGACCAATGCTTATTGAGTCTTAAATCAGGGGAAACCTGTAAGTTTCAAATCTTTCTCAAGGCAAAAGAGTTGGGTGATACTAATGGGTTTATTAGTTTCGTTTTTACTTCAATAGATGGTCAGGAGCAGTCAGTAGGGCTTTCATTTGAAGCTTTGGTTGTCTCGAATAATCGAGTTCTTGCTCCTCTGAAATTAAGATATACAAAATTAAGTGAAGTTTCATTTGGAGCGATTGAACTTGATTCTAGCAAGAGAGTTCTTGTTGAAATTGAAAACAATGAAGAAGTAACGAGAACCTTAGAAAAGGTGTACTTACGAGAGCCTCCGGATAAGTCAATTCGTTTTTCAGGAGGAGAATATCCAGGAGATAAGGGAACTTGCGGTCGAATTTTTAAACAAGGGAATTGTCTCATCGAATTGGAATTTGTCCCAAGGAATAAGTACCGTTATATTTCTGAGCTAGAACTTCTTTTTGAAGATCAGTCTGTTGTTTTAAAAATTAGTGGAAATGGTAAAAAGAAATCTTCAGGTAAGTGTTTTGTTAAAGAAGAAAGCTTCTTGTACCCGGAGCAATTTTTAGACAGAAATCAATTCCCATTCCCCTTTAAGCTTGTGAATAAAGAAGGGCAGGAGTTGATCAGTCTTATCTTTGGAACTGGATCTAATGAATATTCTACTGTCAATAAACTTGAGTATAATAGAAATGCCCAAGCTTATTATCAATTCCCTTCAATAAACTCTAGTTTGCTAGAATATTTAGAAGATATCGAAATTGATATGAGTTTCTCCCAATATTACAATGGGGATAATTTGAAGGTAAAAGGAAATAGAGCATTATTCTGTCTCAGTTCTTTTGAGGATAAGCGCTGTTCTGGAGTTTTCCCACAAGGTAATCTTTGGAAGAATATGAAGAATGAAGCTTTTTGGGAGAATATTCCAGAAGCAAACACTCTTTTCTATCAGATGATTAAAAATCATCCTCCTAAAAACTTTTACAATGGCTTTGTTTATAAAAAAATCGATAAACGACTTAATCTAAAGCAACTTTTTGGTTTACAAGTTGACGCATTTAGAAAGATTTTCGATCATTCTAATATTGGGTTATTTCTGATGAATAATCTCAAGTGGGAGAATTCTCCTCGACTTGTGTTGACGTTTAACCGGGAAGTTCTTTGTGTGTCTCAGTAGATTAATTTTCCTTTTCTTGTTTATCCCTTCAATTGCGTCGGCCATCAATCTCCAAGGTTTCTACTTTAGCGATTCTTATAAGTATGCAATTGTCGATGATTCTTTTATTTTAAAGCATCCAGGAAATTGGCTCTTTTATACAAGCTTTGGTTATGTAAATAGACCACTTGTTATTGCAAATGCTTTTACTAATGATAATGAGGGGGTTGTTCTCAATAATCAAAAAGTCTTAACGCTTGGCTTGAACTATAATTTTAGTCGAACATTGGCACTTGGGATCGATGCAAGTTTCATTTCGACAGTTCTTAGTGATGACACATCATCTCTTTCTATTGCTGAAACTGCTGCTAATGCCCAAGGTTATTCAATTGATGAAGGTTCAAATTTGGGTGATATTACATTCAAAGCAAAGTGGAGAGTTTTTCAGGATAAAGAAACTAAAACAGCAATTGCTCTTATCCCTCGTTTTAATATTGGAACGGGAAGTGAGGAAACTTTTACGAGTTCGGAAACAATAGGCTGGGGAATTCGTGCTGTTGGTGAGAAGCTTTGGAATCGTTTAGCAATTCAAGGTGCAATTGGTTATTCACATACTACTGAAGCTGAACTTGGAGATATTGATTATGATCAACTTGTAAATTTTCAAGCGGCCCTTTCTTATCGAGTTCTTACTGATTTCAATATTAATTTAGAGTTTTTGAGAAATGTTACGGTCGGAACAGAACAAGATGCTGAGCAAGACGTTGGTGATTATTACGCGACTTTTAAATACAAAATGCACTCAAACTATGATCTTTATGGTGGCTTTGGTTTAGCTGGTTTTACAGATATTGATGAAGAAAATTACACTTTATTTGCAGGTTTAAAGTTTCATCCTGCTGAAAAACAAAAAAGAAAGCCTGTTAAAAAATCCTATCGAGATTATCTCGAAAAAATTTCTGACCAATATATTCAGGCAGGGAATCGGATTCGACCAGTGGATGCTAATATCCGAGCGACAGGCAGAGATGTTGATCGTAATGGGAATCTTATTAACTATACTTGTTATTATGATCGTAAGGATGATGGGGAAGTTGATAATGATCGGAAATGCATAAATTTAAAAGGCTTAAACTTTGATGAAGAAACTGGTGTTGTTGATTGGAAAATCCCTAAAGATGCTTCAGGAGAATATGAATTCTTAATAGATGCCTATTATCAGAACGGAACACATATTGATTCTGAAATTTTTGTTATCAAGATAGCTTCTCGTGAAGCAGAGAAAGAGTTAGGAGCTTTATTTAAAGCAGATCGAGTTTATTTTGATAATTCGAAAACTAATATTAAATCTTCAGAGAAAAAAAAGCTGATAGATTTGGCGAAATATCTAAAGTCGAATAAGCGAAATGTCAGTAAAGTTATTATTGAAGGCTACGCAAGTAAAGTTGGTAAATCTTCATTTAATAGAGTTTTGTCAGTAAAAAGAGCTCGAAATGTAATGAAGTTTTTACTTTCTAGAGGAGTTTCTTCAGACCTAATGCAAACAGTGGCCTATGGAGATGACTATTTGAATGAAGAGCCTGAGCATTGGCAAAATCGAAGAGTTGAATTTAGGATTTATAACAAGCGCTAAGACTTAAAATTTGGGAGTCAATGAGAAATCACTAACTCCCGGTTTTTTAGTTATTTCAGATTAAGATTTTTTGCCTTCACATTCATGAGTGTGACCATCTAGTTGATGATGAGTGTGACCATTATGCTGATAGTCTACATGATCATCATGTTTAGATGATTCATGACCACAACCTTTTTTGTGAACATGTTTGTGGTAATCTTTGTGATGATTATGGTGATGATTTTTATGATGGTCATGACCAGCATGCTGGTAATGGGAATCGTCGGCTTTGTGATTATGAGCATAAGCTGAAAGACAAGAAAGCATAAATAAAGATACTAATAGTTTCATAAAATCTCCTTCTTATTAAGTTATAAAAGGAATTAAGTTGTTCTTCAAGAAGGTAAAACGAGTACTTGAGTTGTAAACTTGGATTACTTGGCTGAAGTCACTTCTGCTTTTGCTGAAATAAAATGTTGGTGAGTTAGTCTTAGATAAGTATTAATTGAGCGTATCTCTTCTGCTTCAATATTTGCGAGATCTCCATCACTCGCAGCGAGTTGGAAGAGTACTTTGATTAGATTATACCTTTCACCCTCTGAAAAGTTTTCAATCAAAGGAGAACAATAGAAGTGATTCTCAAGACCAACAAGTTTTTTGACGTTCTCTATTGCAAGGTTAGTCAATGAGCTGGCATCCTCTTCAGAGAGTTCCGTCCACTTAAGAAGTGCTTCTTTCATATACTTTTCTTCACCTAGTTCAACCTTCAAATCAGCAAAAGCAACTCTTGCCATCAAACCAGCAACGCAGGTGTAGGTGATATATGTTTGTTCTGTTTGATCAGGGAAGTGTTGCTCAATCGACTTTTGTAATTCGCTTTTATTTTCATCACCTGAATCATTGAATCGGAAGACGTCTAAAAATCCCATAATCACCCTTTAAATAATGCACTATAAAGTAACCGCATAGCTGCAATTGTTAATATCGATTTGAAGAGAATAAAAAATGTTTTTTCATTTAATCGCTTCAGTAATCGAACACCTACCATTGTTCCTAAAATCACTGCGACGATCAAGCTAAGAATAATTTCCATATTCTTTGCATAAGGGAAACTTAAAAGCATAAAAGCGGGAATCTTTAAGGCATGAGTAAAAATTTGAAGAGCTGACTTTGTAGCGATGATTTCTTCTTTCTCTAAATCGCCTCTCAAGAAAAAAGGAGCGAGAAAAGGGCCAACAGCGCCAACGAGAATACCTAACCCTCCAGCGCATATTCCTACTATGAAGAATGCCCAATAAGGGACTTTCAAAGGTGGGAGTTTCTTTGGTTTGAAAACAGCATAGATGATTAAAAGAGCTAATAAAATTTTTAATGACGATTCCGAAAGCTGTCCTCTTAATTGCATGGCTGCATAGTAGGCTCCGAGTGGAGCGCCAAAAATATAAGGGATTAAGAAACTCAGCTTTACATGTTTTCTAAGAAAGAGAGTTCGGGAAAAATTTGAAGCTAACTGTACGGCGCCATGAACAGGGACAATGAAAGTGATGGGGTAGAAAAAAGTCATGATGGTTAAGAGAACTATTCCACCACCCATTCCAGTAATAGCTGAAATTGCTCCAGTGAAAAAAGTTGAAATAAAAAGAATAATTTGAGTAGTCATTTACAAAAATACTCAGAATTTACACAAAGCGGAAAGAGCTGCCTTGATGCTTTAACCTAGTCCTTACTGACATAATAAAAGAATGACAGGACGTTGGGAATACTCGTTTAGCAGTATTTTAAAAAAGTTAGACCGTTGGGTGGAAGCAGGATTTAATTTTCTGCCTAATTTTCTTGTCGCCTTGATTGTTCTCTACATGTTTTACTATGCCGGTAAAATACTAAAAGAGATTTATATCAAAGTTCTTAATAAGTTTTCAGACAATAGTGTTGTTAATCGCTTAGTAGGAACAGGGCTCTATGTTCTTTCTGCTGGTATCGGGGTCGCTGCGGCCCTCTCTGTTTTAAAACTTGATAAAGCGGTTTACTCACTCCTTGCCGGTGCTGGGGTTATCGGTCTTGCTCTCGGTTTTGCTTTTCAAGAAATTGCATCGAATTTCATAGCCGGTGTTCTCATTGCTTTTACTAAGCCCTATAAAATTGGTGATATTGTCGAAGTCAAAGGACATGTTGGTGAAGTTCATGCAATTGACCTAAGAACAACTGCAATTGAAACTTATCAAGGATTAGATGTTATTGTTCCAAATAAAGAAATGTTTACACAGCTTATGATTAATTATTCGGCAACTCCAAAACGTCGAATTGATCTTAATATTGGGGTTTCCTATAGTTCAGATCTTGAACTTGTTGAAAAGATCACCCGAGAAGCACTTGAAGATGTTTCAGGAAGAATTAACTCAAAGCCTATTGATATTTTCTATCGTGAGTTTGGAGACAGCTCTATTAATCTTTTGGCCCATGTATGGGTTCGCTATCCAGGAAATCGAGCTTTTTATCAATCTATTCATGAATGCATTATGTGTGTAAAAAAATCTTATGATGAGCATGGTGTGACGATTCCATTTCCGATTCGTACGATCGATTTAGGGCTTTCCCATCAAATTTTAAAAGATATGACATCCTAGAGTTTTAAATTTAGTTTTTATCCCAAGCTCTCCTGAAAAAATAATGGTTTATTCCAGCTTTAACATCAGTTAAGCTTGGGGAGCTGAGCTAATGCAACAGAAGAATGTTTAAATTCTAGGCAATGATCAGATGGGCATAAAAAGAGGCGTTTCTATTGCTAAAGACCAACGATTAAATAGTGTAAAAAGTACACTAAATCATTAAAATTAATAATCTTTTCAATTCTAGTTGAACCATTTGAGAATGCCTCTTATATTGCGGTGCATGAAGGTTTTAGCGCTCTTCACTTTTCTATTTTCAGGCACTTATGCCTTCTCTCAGCTTAAGTATGAGAGTGGTTATGTTTCACGACAGGTGGGTTTCTGGAAAAAGATTTATACAGATTACTCTGGTGATCAAACGATCATTCACGATAGATTTGAGCCTTCTATTATCTATAGAATTATCGATCACAAAAACTACACTCATCATGGGCGTATAAAAAAGGTTAGAAAGAATCTTAGAGAGGTTCGAACTCTTTTAAAAAAAATTCATAGAAAGCGTTTCAAAAATCTTAAACTAAGTGAAAGACATCTTCTCTCACGTATCCCTAAACCTTATCGGAGTAATTTCTCCAAAAGGATTAAGGGAGTTAAATACCAACAAGGGATGAAAGAGAAATTCCAAGATGGTGTTGGGCGATCTTTTCTTTACCTTAAACATATTGAAGAGATTCTAGAGAAACAAGGGCTTCCAAAGCAACTGATTTATCTTCCTCACGTTGAGAGTTCTTTTAATTACAAGGCCTACTCTAAAGTTGGAGCTGCCGGGATCTGGCAGTTTATGAGAAGAAGCGGGAAACAATATGGCCTTCGGATTGGAAAATATATTGATGAAAGACTCGATCCTATTAAGGCTTCTCAAGCCGCTGCCAAAATGCTTAAGGACAATTATAGAATTCTTAAATCTTGGCCCTTAGCGATTACTGCTTATAATCATGGTCCTTATGGCCTTAAAAAATATATGAAAAAGATTGGAACTAATGATTTCGAGACGATCCTTAATCAATATAAGCGAAAAAGTTTTAGTTTTGCTTCAAGAAATTTTTATGCTTCTTTTATTGCTGCGGTTGAAGTTGCGGAGGAATATAAAATTCATTTCAATAAAATTTCGAATCAAGCAAGTCTTAGTTTTGAATCATTTAAGATCAAGCGATATACTCGAGTAAAAACTCTTATGAAGAGATATTCGCTTTCTCGAGAGAAATTTAAGTTCTTTAATCCGCACATTAAGTATAAGGCCATCAATCGCAATGCAGTTATTCCTATAGGCATAATTATTAGAGTTCCTGAAAGATCTAAGCTCGCTGATAAGGAAGAAAGTTCGCTATCAACTTCTCGATCTTAAGGAAATCATTCCAAGTAAAAGCCATCCGATCATAAATGAAGTTCCTCCAAGGGGAACAATTAAGGCGAAAATCTTAATGCCTGTCACTGCATAGGCATAACAACAAAAAGAGAAGAGAGTGATCCCCAGATAGAAAAGTCTTTCCACCCATTTAGATTGAATATTAAAACTATGTGAAATAAGGGCCAGGAATATTAAACCAAAGGCATGAGTATAATGGTAGAAATTCCCTGTTTTGAAAGTTTCTAATGCTTTCTCAGAGACTTTTCCTTCAAGACCATGGGCTCCAAAGGCTCCGATCCCAACGGCCAAAAAAAGTAGGAAACTGGCATTTTTAATGAGTCTTTTATGAGAGGTAACGATGTTTTTCGAATTGAGTGTTGAATTTTTCTCCATTCTGAAATCCTTGATTATACGCCGTATGATTGACGTGGTTTCTAGAATAAGTTCTAGAGAGTTTAGGATAAACCATGGATTCTGCTTTTTGTAGTTCTTGTTTGTAGAGTTGAAGTGCTTTTTTAGTTTCAGCAGAGTATTTCTTCTGTTTTTCTTTTAACTGGTGGCAAACTCCGTGAGAAAAACCCTGAAAGAATGAATTCTTCGAACTGATTCCCTTGAGGTTTGTTTGTTCTTTCCAGATATTATCAAGTGTATTATTGAGATATTGAAAAACATCAGTACATTGCTGGATTTGTTCCCAATTTCCATAAGTTTCAAACTGAAGCCCAGCATTCGTATAATGAAAAACAACAGCAAAGTTCATCGTTTCAAGAATTTCATAAATTGCTTGAAGTTTAGAGTTCTTTCTTTTTACTGCATCTAAAATCTGAAGGAAATAGGATTCAGTCTCATCTTTGACTGAATCTTTTAACATCAAGGCTTGAGCTTTTTCTAATGCAAGCATTGCCTCGTTTTCATTATCGCTGTTAGAGAGCGCCATGAGTTTTTTATAACGTCTTTCAGCTGCCTCTCTTTTAATATCTATTTCAGCTTCTTCGATAGTTGCTGAGGAAATTTGATCACCCCAACCATAAGACTTACAAAAACTTTGAAATTCTTTTCCATGGGCCTCTACTGATGATCCGTGGATTATATAAACGAAATAATGAGCGAGTTCATGTTTTAAAAGATCAACTAAAACTCCTCGAGAAAGCCTTTTCGCATAATTATAGTTAATGAGAATTTTGTAGGTTCTATGGTCAAAATAGGCGAGGAGAGTCTTTTGATTTTTTCTTTCGTCTTGATAGGAGAGAACTTTAATTGGAAATTTATAACCTTGGTAAAGAAAGCGGTTACGGCCGACTTGGATACCCATCTCGAATTGAAGGATATCCTTTATAAGGGATTCACAGGAAGCATTGAATCTGAGAATTTCCTGTGAATACACTTGCATATTATTTGCCTTTAATTATTGAAGCGACGTAATCGCGATTCATTCGAGCAATATTACTCAGATTGATTCCTTTAGGACAACTGGCCTCGCATTCAGCATGATTAGTACAGTTTCCGAATCCTAAATCATCCATTGTTTCTACCATATTTCGAGCTCTGGCTCTAGCTTCAGGCTCTCCCTGTGGTAATAATGACAATTGTGAAACCTTAGCCCCTACAAAAAGCATCGCAGAGCCGTTAGGGCAGCTGGCCACACAGGCAGCACAACCAATACAGGCTGCCGCATCCATTGCTAGGTCGGCATTGACCTTAGAAATAGGAATAGCGTTAGCATCAGGAGCGTTTCCTGTGCTTGCTGTAATATAACCTCCAGCTGCAATGATTTCATCAAAGGCACCTCGGTCTGTCATCAGATCTTTTAAGACTGGGAAGGGTTTTGCTCTAAAAGGCTCAATTGCAATTTCGTCACCATCTTTGAATTGCCTCATATGAAGCTGGCAAGTTGTGGTTCTGGCTTGAGGTCCGTGAGCTTCGCCATTAATCATAAGAGAGCACATCCCACAAATTCCTTCTCGACAATCATGATCAAAAGCAACAGGATCTTCATTATTAGCGATTAGTTTTTCATTGAGTTGATCAAGCATTTCTAAAAATGAGACATCAGGTGAAACATTCTCAAGAACATAATCAACCATTTGCCCTTTAGTGTTATTATTTTTCTGTCGCCATATTTTTAGCTTTAATGTCATATTGTTATTACTGCTCATAATAAACCTCTACTTATAACTTCTTTGAGTTAAAGGAACATTCTCAAAACTTAGTTCTTCTTTATGCCGAGTTGGAACTTTGTCAACTCCATGAAATTCCCAGACAGCACCATGACAAAAGTTCTCATCGTCACGTTTAGCTTCGTTTTCTTCTGTTTGGGATTCTTCTCTAAAGTGACCTCCACAAGACTCTCTTCTTTCAAGAGCATCTCTTGCCATCAATTCTCCCATCTCTAAGAAGTCAGCAACTCGAGTTGCTTTTTCTAATTCTGTATTAACTCCAAGACTTTCACCAGTGACGTTAACGTCTTGCCAGAATTCGTTTCTTAGATCTTGAATCTCTTTGATCGCGGTATTAAGGCCTGTTTCGTTTCGACTCATCCCGACGTGTTCCCACATAATCTTTCCAAGTTTTTTATGAATCGATTCTGGAGACTGAGATCCTTTAATGTTTAAGAGTTTATCAAGTTGTCCTCTTGAGTTTTCAAGTGCTTCTTTAAATGCCGGATGATCTGTCGTTATTGTTTGATCAATAGTCTCTGACGCAAAGTAATGTCCAATTGTGTATGGAATGACAAAATATCCATCTGCAAGACCCTGCATCAGTGCCGAAGCACCAAGCCTATTGGCCCCATGATCAGAAAAGTTCGCTTCTCCGAGTACATGAAGTCCTTTGATTGTACTCATCAAGTTATAATCGACCCAAAGTCCTCCCATTGTGTAGTGAACGGCAGGGTAAATTCTCATTGGCTTTTTATAAGGGTTATCATCTGTAATTCTTTCATACATTTCAAAGAGGTTTCCATATCTTTGTCGAATAGCTTCTTCACCATCTCTTTGAATTGCATCTTTAAAATCAAGATAAACAGCAACCCCTGTTTCACCAACTCCTTTACCGTCATCGACTTGGTTTTTTGCATTCCGTGAAGCCACATCTCTTGGGACTAAGTTTCCAAAAGAAGGGTAGATTCGTTCAAGATAATAATCTCTTTCTTCCTCTGGGATTTCACTTGCTGGTCTTTTATCACCTTTATTTTTTGGTACCCAAACCCGTCCATCGTTTCTGAGGGACTCAGACATTAATGTGAGTTTAGATTGGTTTTCCCCATGTTGAGGCAGACAAGTAGGGTGAATTTGTGTGAAGCAAGGATTCGCAAACATGGCGCCTTTTTTATAAGCTTTCCATGCTGCCGTACAATTTGATGACATGGCATTTGTAGAAAGGTAATAAGCATTTCCATAACCACCTGTAGCCAGAATAACGGCATCAGCATGATAAGTTTCAAGTTCTCCTGTTGCTACGTTCCTGACAACAATTCCTCGAGCTTGGTCATTAACGATAACAACATCGGTTAGCTCTCTTCGAGTATAGAGTTGAATTTTTCCCTGGCTTACCATTTTCATCATTCCTGAATAGCATCCAAGAAGAAGTTGTTGACCGGTTTGTCCTCGAGCGTAGAAAGTTCGAGAAACTTGAGCCCCTCCAAAAGAACGGTTCGCAAGATAACCGCCGTACTCTCGTGCAAAAGGAACACCTTGAGAAACACATTGATCGATAATATTGTTAGAGACTTGAGCGAGACGGTAAACATTAGCTTCTCGAGATCTGTAATCTCCACCTTTTACAGTGTCATAAAAAAGTCTCCAGATTGAATCACCATCGTTCGGATAGTTTTTCGCAGCATTAATTCCCCCTTGGGCAGCGATTGAGTGAGCTCTTCGCGGAGAATCTTGAATACAAAAAGATTTTACGTCATAACCAAGTTCAGCAAGTGAAGCAGCTGCACTTCCACCAGCAAGTCCAGTCCCCACGACGATAACAGAGAACTTTCTTTTATTGGCAGGATTAACAAGCTTCATGTCGAAGCGGTGCTTGTCCCACTTTTCTTCAATCTTTCCACCTGGAATTTTTGCGTCTAATTTACTCATATCTTTTCCTTAATTTTGAAAATAACAAAATACTGTCACAACACTAAAGCCGACACTTACGAGAACTGCATAAAAGCAACTGATCTTTTTTATGATCGGAGTGTAAGTCTCATGGTTTATTCCAAGTGATTGGAAGGTTGATTGAAAACCATGACCAGTGTGGAGAGCGATGGCTACCATAGAAACGATATACCAAATAACATTTACAGGGTTTGCAAAGTATTCAATCGTTGTTTTGTAAAGATCTCTAACTTCTTCTCCATCAAGCATTGTCGTGTAATAAGTTCCGAATTTTAAATTTAAAAGATGAAGCACAAGAAAAACTAGAATAATAAAGCCTGTAATTGGCATGGTTGCTGAGGCAAAAGTCTCTCCTCGGCCTGTTCTTTTCTTTACATGATAACGACCTTTAGACTTTTTATTTTCTAAAGTAAGTTTGAAGGCCAAGCCTATATGAACCAAGAACATTCCACTCAAAAGAGTTTCAGCAGTATAGAGAAGGGCCTTGTTTTTTGTAAGAGTATGAGCATAAAAATTAAAAGCATCTGGTCCTAAGAATAAAGAAAAATTCCCAAGAAGATGGGCCACTAAAAAACCACAAAGTCCTAAGCCGGTTAAGGCCATGATTTGTTTTCGGCCAACACTGGAGCTCATATAGCTTACTAAAGGATTTCTTGCACCAACAGATGCGCTCATAATTTCACCTCAAAGTTATTGATTTTATTAGCTCTATGATAGGGAAAACTTATTTAAAAGTATACCTACGGCAGTTTTAATATCGCTTGGATACAACTCATGTTTAACACTTTTGGTAGGCTTATCAAACATAAGCTTCTCACCGCCATTTGCCTTATTTTGTTGGCAAAAAGTTTTAAATCATGGCCTTAAAAAAAGATAAAAAAATTTAAAATTATTCCTAATGATTCTAGTCGGTTAAGACGATAAGAGTGGGGTATAGCAATGAAGCACTTGTTTTTAACTAGGGTCAAACCTAAAAACAGTCTAAACTAATTATATAGAACCTTTTACGGAGGGTACGATTATGAAGAGGATTTGGGGACACATTAAAGCATTTCTCAAAGATGAGGAAGGTCAAACATCGATGGAGTACATCCTGATTTTAGCTTTGGTTGCAGTTGTGATCATGAAGTTAAAAGGTAAGTTTGAAGAAAAGTTAACGGGAAGCGGTGGTCTCATGGACACTATTTTCGACAGAGTTAATGACGTCGCAAACGACATTTAGCAAACGTTTACACTTTTCCAGTATTCAAACTTAAGGCAGGGGTATGAAAAATATCGAGTTCTTTATCTATTCGTTTATCTGCATTCAAGTAGTCTTTGTTGCAATCTACGATATAAAGCACAAAAAGATTTCTAACCAATGGAGTCTTCTCAACCTTGCTCTTTTTGTAAGTTTCCTTTTTATTTTTCCAGAAATGTATCAATTTAAAGCAGAGACATTTCTCTTTTCTATTGTTTTTATCGTTGTAGGTTTTTTTGGTTATCTCATTCGAGTGGTAGGAGCAGGAGACTCTAAATATCTTTTCTCGCTTTTTCTTCTTACTCCACAGATATGGCACGAAAAGACCTTTACGTTATTATTTATCTCAACCGCGATTATTGGTGGTTTCAGTATCTTCACTCAAGTGATTCAAAACTACGAAAAAATCGTTGCATACGCTAAGTCAGGCTACATGTCCGGGATTAGAACTTGTCTTGGGAATAAGTTCCCATTTGCGCCGGTTATCCTAATGTCGTGGTTATGGCTCGGTTTCTATGTCTTTTGATCGTTTGTTTAGCACGCTGGTAGTTTCTTAGTGAAATGATGTCAAACTTCAATTGTCTCTACAGTAAATCAGATTGAATGATATCTCATCATAGTATGCTTTAATAAACCTCATTATATCGATAATAAAAAAGCTGAGAGTCATTTCTCAGCTTGATTATAAAATTCTAACTACTCGATGCTTATCTATCTGCTACTTTATGAGCAGCTATTTAACTTTAGAAAAGTCTATAAAGCTAATATCTGCACCTGTGGAATCAAAGCCCGATAAATCATAGTTTTCTGGAAGAGTGATTTGTGCCAAAGAGCTGGCCATAGCAAGAGACTTAACATCTAAGTCTTTTACGAGAGAAAAGTCTACTTTCCACAGGTTCTTACCAGTTGGCTTGAACCCTTTAAGGCTCATAGCAGGTAACTTACTCGCGACAATAGTATCTGACTCTTCGAGCATTTTTATTGTAAGCCCCTTTGTTTTACTCAGATCCATGCGTATCAGTCGAGTACCTTTTCCATTAAAACCAGTAAAATCAAAATTTTCTGCAAGTGCTACTTCATCTAAGTTTATGGCCCCTGAAAGTTTCGTCCCGGTAAGAGTTTTTGCTTTAGAAAAATCCATAGCATGAAAGTCTCTTGCCATATTTAAACAAGAGAAATCGAACGCTTCAGGCAGTCTTGTCCAGACCATACGAGCAACACTCTCGTTTAAATGGTGACAAGTTAGATTCTTAGACTTCGTTAAGTCTGGGCCAAAAAGATTTTTTCCTTTAAGGCTTACGTTCTTGAAGTCAAAACCATCAGGAAGTTTAATATGAGTAATATCCAAGGCATTGTTAATATGTTCACTATTAAGACCTTGCACTTCTTTTAGATCAGTGAATTCAAGTCCCATACCAGTTGTATCGATTCCAGAAATATCGATTCCTTTAGGAAGAGATTTCGGTATTTGTTTCATGACTTGT
Source organism: Bacteriovoracaceae bacterium (assembly GCA_965217035.1). Taxonomy (GTDB): domain Bacteria; phylum Bdellovibrionota; class Bacteriovoracia; order Bacteriovoracales; family Bacteriovoracaceae; genus JAUHYH01. The sequence continues at coordinate 40,169 of OZ244226.1, forward strand.
AAGTCTTTAGCCGTAATCCCTGTCATATCTGCAAAAGAAACTCCATATAGGTCTTTCGCTTTAAAATCGATCGTTGAAAAATCAAGTTTTGGAAGATTTACATAGGGGATAGTATTAAAAAGATCAACTACGCTATTAGGCATATTTACTGTCTCAGAGAAATCTGTAAAAAAAAGATGTTCTCTATTTGGTTTATAACCTGTCAGATCTAAGCCTTTTGGAAGAATTGTACTTAAAGCTGATGGCGCTTTTGATAATATTTTTGCAGTAAAGTTTTTTGTCTCTGTTAAATCGATAAAGTCTAAGCCTAAATGAGGAGCTTTAAAAGATGTAAAATCAAAGCCCTTAGGCAGTATTATGCTGCTAATTGATTTGGCTTCAGAAAGTTGTTTCGCCGTCAAACCTTTTACTTTAGAAAAGTCTGATTGAAAAAGGTCTCTTCCTGCAAAAGAAACTTTTGAAATATCAAAGTTCTCTGGGTAGTGAACACCTCTTATAGATTTTGCCTCATTTAAATGTTTTGCCGTCAAACCTTTCACTTTAGAGAAGTTTACTAAATATAGACTCTTTCCTTTCGTTTTTAAATTTGTAACATCAAATCCTTCTGGTAGCTTTACACCAGAAATTACTGCTGCTTCGTTGAGCATCTCTACTGTTAGTCCCTTTGCTTTCGAAAAATTAAGGTGAGAAATATCTCTTCCCTTTGTCTTTAGATCAGAAACACAAAAACTTTCAGGGAGAGTAATTCCTTTTATATCTTTTGCCTTGTTCAACATATCTATTGTTAATGAGTATTCCTTGGATTGTTCACAGGCCAACGAGTTAAACGTTAGAAGAGTTGTCGTTAGTAATAAATGATGTATTTTCATATATAAGTCCCTTATTATTTTTCTAATAATTTTTTAAAAAATTTATGAGTTCTTGGAAGAGCTGCTCCAACATACCTTCCATTAAGCTGGTCGTTTTTGTCGAAAAAGAAAAAAGATGCAGAATATCTTGCGTTTAATTCTACTGAAACGGAACCGGCCTCAATGGGATTTGATGTCATTATTACAAAAGGAATTTTCCCATGATATTGTGCTAAAAAGTCATCAATTTCAGCTCTTACTTTATCAGAGACGAGTAGCTTAATATAAACATGAGGATTTTTCTTTTTGAATTCCGTAAGATGGTGGATCGAAATTTTAAACCATGGGCAATGAGAAAAGCCATGAACAATTAAAAGGTTTGTACCTTCTTTTCTAGAAGTCAAAAGAGCTTTTCCTTTACTTCCATCAGGGTAGTAATGCTTTACAGTTTTTTTAGGAGCGGGATCTCCTATGATTAATGCGAATGAATTAAAGCACACTAACAGAAGTGTACTTAGCAAAAAAAATTTCATTTATTCCTCCAAACAAAGAAGCTTAACTTAATTCATTTTAAGTATTTTTCAACCATGGAATGCAATGAATGTGCCAGATATTGGTACGTAAAAACAAGTCTGTAATGCAACGTGTGGTGCTTTTTTTCAGGGCCAAAATAGAAACATATAAAATTAGAGCCAGTTTGGTACTAAACCACTTACTCTGTAATTAAATATTATTTTCACGGCTTTCATTTTTTATTTTTCTGTCTTTATTTACTTGCTCGACAAATCAGATCCTCTCGAATGAATTCAATTTTTATTTTTTAATCTGAACTTCGTTGGTCAGGTTGCCTTTCACAACTTAGTTAATGATCTTATTTTAAGAGGTCACAGAATTTACTCTTGTAGTTTTGCTTGTATCTTACCAAGCTCATGGAGCTCGGCAACTGACTTCAATATGCCACACGATGGGCAACAATATGTTATGACAGGAACGCTGTTTTTATAAGGATTCTTCAAAAAAGACAAAAAAGGGATCGAGCCCAATGATGACCATAAAACCAATGGCTTCCAAAATTCTTTAGCGTACTGTGTATGATTGCTATCAATTCTAGATCCAGGAATCATCTCAACCCTACATGTGAAGCACTCCATACTTTCTCTTTTCATAACTCTGTTATATCATGAATTTATGAAAATCTTTATTACTTTTACATTATTGTTTATTGTTTCATGTGCATCATGGGTTGAAGGAAATAGAAAAAGAGAATCGGCTTTTTACGTTGGTTGTTCAAAAGAAAAAGTAGTTATTTTTGATGCTACGATGACAACTTGGATGGCAAAATGCCAAGGGTCCAAAAAAACTTATCGCTGTAGAACCTCAGGTACACCTGGAGAAAATGAAAGAATTGAATGTATAAAAAACTAATGTTTTTAATACAAATATTGTTCATATTATCTCAGTTTTAGTGGTTTGAATCGAGGTGGGTAGAAAAACCTACGTTGAGTGTATAAAGATTCAACAGAGGATAAATTAGAAATTTTGTAATCTGCATATTTTTACACCTTCAATGATTTTGTCAAAGATCCCTATTTATTGATAGTCGCAAAAACGAGAACATGCCCATCTAGATCAGAGCTATAAGCCGCCGAGTGCCCCCAGCTTCTTTCTTCAAAAGCACTTAATTCTCTTGCTCCTGAGTTTAATGCCCTTAAGTGATACTCTTTCGGATGATCAACAATTAGATATAATTCAGAGCGAGGTATTCCGTTTGCCTCAGAAGGAGATTCAATACTGTCTCCTAATAATTTCTTAATTCCTCGTTCAGGCATAAGCCCCAAGATACTTCCATTATTTAACTTAAACTCAGTCATTCCTGGAACATTTAATCTGGGTTTTAAACCAAGAACTTCTTCATAAAATTTGCAGCTTTTTTCTTGATTCGCGACATAAAGAATAAAGTAAGCTATTTTCATCGTTTAATAATCCTTTTTTGGTTTACTTGTTTATCAAAAAATAATGATTTTGGCATACAGATAAAAATCAAGAAAGCTTGTTAAGCTTTAAAACCTTTTTAATTCTCGATATTTATTGTGATTAGTTAATTTCCAAGCAGATACATGAAGGATTCGAAGCGTACCTGAAAAGTACTTCCAAATTACGGATGCGTAGGTTTGGCCAATGGAAACAGTGAAGTACTATTGTTCATAAAATATCTAATTAAAAAAACAAGCTTTTCCGAACAAAAGATCGAAATCATTTAATTTTTACAAGGTTATTTAGAAAGTATTGCTCAGGATAATTCGCATGATAGTATTCTTTGGATTAAAAAATTGTAGGAATTATGAGTTAAGAGCATTGGTAATAAATCATGGGAAATATTATTTAGATAGGCAAAAATGCTAGGAGTTTAAAATGAAAGAAATATTACTGCTAATAATGTTTTTAGGAGCCTTTGAAAGTTATGCTAAAGACTTAAGAAAAAAAGTAATTCATGTAAAGTGCTCTTCAGATTCTTCAGAACATACAGTTTCAGCCGTTTGGGATAATTCAATTACTCCTGTTGGACCATACCTTGTACTAGTCGATGGTGATGAAGTTAGTCCTAAATTAACGATGTCTAGAAATTATATAACTGTGAGTGGAACGACCCCTGATGATCGTAGTTTTGAGATAAAATTAATGTATGACTCAGAGTACAGTACTAAATTTAAAATTGAGGATGAGGAATTCATTTTGCAGTGCCAGTCTCTAAATGAAGTTTACTGGTTTGGAATTCGAATGAACTAAAAGGGACTATACGTGATTTTAAGTCATTCGTTTTTTGTTCAGAAAACTTTAAGTTATTGAGCGATAAATCGATAAACTAATATAAATTATCTATCGTTCTTCAGTATTGTTTTTTCAGCTTCAATACTCAAGTTTTGAGTGAAATGGATAAATTGAGCCATTTTCATATCGATCAGTATGGTTGTGCTTCCTAGAACACTTTAATGTCGAAATGATGTTGTTTAGCGAGATACTTCAAAAAGGCTAAGTCCGTATTGGATGACACAATAGTCTTCGATTGCTTCGTCTTTTGATTGCTGCAAAGCTCTTTCGTGATTTTTTTGATCAAGGTTGTCGATTATTTCTCTTAATTCATCTATTTTTTGCCTTATTAGGAATTGTTCTTTCTTGCGTAAAAGAGAATAGCCATTTCTAAAGAAGAGCTCCCCAAAAGGTTTGTTGAGATAGTCAATGGTTGTTAAAAAATATTTTTTTTGAATTTCATCTAACCAATTTCCTTCTAGTTTTACGCTTCCATCTTCAAGTTGATCATTAACAAAGTCGAAGTTTTCAATTTGTGCTTTTAATATGTTCACATACCCTGATTTGATTGTGACATAATCATTTTTTTTCAAAACTTCAAGAGTATTAATGACTTCAGAACGAGTTATATGGGTTGCAGGAAATTCTTTTTGAAATGATTCAGCTGCTTGATTAAAGTCTTTGAACTTATTGTTGTTAATGATTAGAAATCTCAGCAAGGGACCGGCTAAAAAAGATTGATCAATTTCTGAGGTAATTTTTTTATTGGGAAGATTTTGTTTCTCTTGCCAGGTAGAAAGAGCTCTGTGAGCTTTTTTCTTTAATTTCTCAGAAGGGCCATCTTTGAGTATTAGTAATAGAAGATACTCTTGCTCTAATTGATCGAGGGAGAACTTCGTTGAAAATTCAAGCCCCTTCATTACACTTAACTTTTTCTTTCCTTTGACGACGTCATGCATATAGCTAGGAGACCAATTGAGGATATGAGAGAAGTATCGAAATCCTTTGTTGGTATCGTTTTCTTTGCTATTGTTTATAATTTTCTCAAAATACTGAGTATAGCTTTTAAACTCAAAAATATCTGGCAAATCGCTTCTGTCCATCCGTTAGCTCCATATTTAACTATAAAATTAAGAAATAGATTTTTCCATAAGGTTTTAAGTTGTGTTCTTTTTTGGGGACATAAAAATGATCATTTTTTGTTTAAGGGGTGAGCAATTTATAACTAGAATTCATAGGTACAGGATTGTGTGTTATCTCCACAAGCATGCAAGGAGGTATTAAGCGTTATATTTTATTCCTCCTGCATATTAATTAAAAATCTAGAAAATTTTATAATAAAAGGCTGTCTTCCTCCGCGAGTAATTTTTTTCTGGAATAAAGTCTCTCCTAAATTAACAAGTTAGATTGTTCTTTTTCCGGGACGCAAATACTACGATTCTATACCTTCTAAGTATGTAAAACTTACAAATAGAACAAATAAAAAAAAATAAAGCTTATATTCGGAAGTATTAAAAAAGTAATCATCCATAAGTCAAAAGGAGTAAAATCATGAGAAAAATTGTAATAATAGGCTTTTTAACCATTTCTAGTTCACTTTTGGCCAGAGAGAGTATTGTTGTATCCTGTAATACAGGAGAAGTTAACATGGCCGTTAAGAATATTGAAGCCAAGTTAATAGTCCCTTCTTTATCAGCTAATTCTCCTAAGCCTTTTGTTGAGGTCAAAGTGAATAGTGAATATTATTTATCAGAAGAAGCAGGCAAGTACTCTATTTATAAAGAGGCAACGGCTGCAATCCGAGACGGGATTGCGAGAGATTTAGTAGGACAAAATTCAGCTACAGTGCTAGGTTTTAGCAAGTCTGAGGTCCACTCTTATAGTAATGTTTATGTAAGCATTTATGGATCAAAGGTTGAGTTTCTAGCTCTCCATGATAAAGATAACCAAACATTAGCAACTCTTTGGAAGTACGATAATTATGAGTTAACACCATGTGCTTATTAAAAATTTTGATATTTTTAGTACTAGATTCTGATTGAACAAGTAAAGTCAGAAAAAACTGTTGCTTGAAATCAATGAATCATAATCATGTATAAGGAGAATTATATGAGAAAATTGTTTATATTATTACTAGCTCTAGGAAGTATCTCAGTCCAAGCAGAGTGTGAGCTATTTTATAAATTTCATGGCAATTGGATGCCTGTCGCTATCGTTGATAACCGTGGCGTTGTAAATATTAGAATTAGTTCATTTAGAAATGTTTTTGTTGTAGAGGTCAAAAAAATAGCTGATTCTGTTGTACTCAAGCAAGATGAATACTTTTCTGTTAATGGTTACCGTGGCACCGATGCATTTAGAGAGCTTCAAGATGTTATTAACAAATTGGCAGGTATATCTTATTCTAACGGAGAAATTGATTTTCAATGCTATTGAGATATTGAAAGCATTAACTAGTAAACGACCTGATTAGATATCTGTATGAAAGTGCATCAAAACTAAAATTCTTCTTTCAAGAAAAAAGAATTGAAGTAATATTTAATCGACGAGGGCCCGCTCCCATCATCAAAGTGGTGATTTGAGGACTGATTATCTCATTAACGATTTATTCACAAGATTTGATATATAGACGAGTTTTCTCTTGTTCTTCATCTATATAGGAAACTCGAATTTCACGATTCTTTACATACACGGTCGTTACTTCGATTTCTCCTTCTTCTAAATCAAAAGTATCTCCTCTTTTAAAGTACTCATGAGCGATTTTGTATGGATTCCCATCGTAGCAAGCACCATTCCCAAGATCAAAGGTGTTGCACTCGATAACTTCTTTACCAGAACTCAGGTCTTCTATCCATTCATCTCCTAAATCACACTTAATGATTCTGGAAAAAGCATTAAAGCTTAATGATATCAAAAAACTAATTAATAATTGATTCATAATTTCATCCTTTATGTTTGAGTTTTCTCTTGCTTCTGAGAAGTAATAGCACATAAATATTTTGGGATGAGGAAAAATATAAAGATTATATGTTGCAACTCTTGCAACACTTTCTAGTTGAGAGATTTTGTTGCCGTAAAGCTTTTCAAAGGATAATTTGCTAATATGATTTTTAAGTACTTAAACTATTTAGATTTTCTAAAAGATTATTTTCAGGAAAAAAGAGAACAAAAAAAAATATCTTTAAGAAAGTTCGCTTCATCTTCTGAAATCGATCACACAACTTTGTCTAGAGTTCTGAAAGGAGAAAGGAAACTCCCTATAGATACTGCAGAAAAAATTGCTAACATAATAAAACTCCAGCCTATAGAATATGAGTACTTTATGCTCTTAGTCGAGTTCGAGCACGTAAGAACTAATAGAGCAAAAAAAAGTCTCGAGTACGAAATAAAAAGTCTTCAAGCTCAAAGAAATCTTCCTCAGGCTAAAAAAGAGACCTTTGAAATTATTGCGGACTTAACTTCTTTTTCTATACTAGAAGCAATGAGGATGGATCAATCCCTCAAAACTCCTCGTTTAATGGCTGATTTTCTTGGAGTAGAATTATCCCAGGTTAAAAGTGCTTTTCAAAGACTAGTTGATAGTAAGGTCATTCAAAAAAAAGAAGATGAAGAATACGAAAGATTACAAGAACCTTGTAATTTAAAAGTTAATGGAGCTAACTCGACTGTTGAAAAATATTTAGGACAGGTTCTCGACAGAGCCAAAGAAGAACTAGCCACAGGCTTACCAAATAAAAGAATCTACAGGACAAGAGTAATCTCAATACCAAAAACACAAAGACAAGAAATTTGTGCGATGATAGATTCATTCTTAGGAAAACTACATCTTTTAACAGAGAATAGTAAGCAAGCAAAAGACGATCTTGTTTGCTTGAATGTGAATTTTTTTAGTCTTTTGAAAAAGTAGCTTCTTGTAGGGCATTTTTTTCCCTTTTTTTACCTAAGTATTTTGGTTTTAAGCGCAAGGTGAACTTTTCTCGATAAGAAAACTAGAGAGGAAGGTTTTCTTGAAGCGATATCAATTTTTACTTTTAACATTTTTGTGGAGTTTTGCGGCTTTTTCAGAAACCTACCTTGAGTATGTTAAGCGTATTAACTCCGTTCGTCATATTCTCAAGAGTGAAGAGACTCTTCTTTATATTTTAAAGAGTAGAGGTTACGGCGATCTTAAGCGCCATGGAGGAGACCTTGATCAAACTCTTTGGAAAAATGGAATTGGCAAAGATGAATGGCAGTATTTGCAGACAGGTACTGAGATTTTACTTCCGTACTACAAGGATAAGATAAAAAGAAAAATTGCCTCAGAACACGCTCCTACTGTTAAGAAGAAAGAAGAGAAGTCTCACTCTATTTTTGCTTCTATTGATTTTAGACTGGGGATGGGTTTTTTCTCAATTGAATCCCAAGACAATAGTCAATTAAATGGAGTGATGGAGTCTAGGTCTTATAGACTTGCGGAGCTGCGCTATACGGTCTTCACACTTAATGGTGGGTCACTTCTAAACAAAATCTCGATAAAAAAGACATGAGCTTCAACTTCGTTAGAATTTAATTGCGATTTAGATTTTAACAAAAGGAGAAAAACTCATGTCAGAGTCTAAAGTAACACAGTCCTTACTACTTCCCGATCTGCGCTTTGTCACAGAGAAATGGGTCAAAAAAACACGCTTTATTGAATGTGAGAAGGTATCAGAATTTGAAGTCTGTCCTCATTGCGCCACCAAAACTTCAAGTATCTATGACCACCGCTTTGTCACTCCAAGAGATCAACCCATTCGATCTAAGTTTGTTACTTTAGTCATCAAAAAAAGGCGATTTAGATGTTCAAATCTCGAATGCAGAAAAGTTTTTACTGAACCAGTTGGAGGAATCAATAAAGGTTTTAGAACCACTGAAAGAATGCGTGCCCACATTCGTTATTGTGCCTCAAAGTTTATGGATCTTAAGTCAGTGAAGGATGCTCTTAGTTTTTCCAATGCAACGATTTACAAAGCTTTTTATCAGCAAATTGAATTAGAACTTCGGAAATCTCAAAATCCATGGCCTAAAACGATTGGGATTGACGAGCATTCCTTCCAAAGAAATATCCGAGGACCCAAGCGAGAGTTTGTGACGGTCTTTATTGATTATAATAACAAACGCATGAAAGAAGTCGCTTTGGGTAAGTCTATTGGTGATTTAAAGAACTCACATATAGCAGACATCCCCGGTCGTGAAAATGTCCGAAACGTTGTGGTTGATTTGTCTCCAACTTTTAGAAGGTTTGCTTTTGAGTTCTTCCCAAATGCGAGGTTGATTGCGGATAAGTTCCACGTTGTAAAACTCATGCATCCACTTTTAAATGAGCTTAAAAAAGAAACCATTGAGATGTATGGACTTAATAGTTCAAGAAAGAATCCCATCAATAAACTTATCTATAAATACCGAAAGAAAATGGATTACTTCACGAGAAGAAGCGTGGATAAGTTCTTGGATCTTAACGAAGATCTAAAGGAGGTTTATCACTTTCAGCAAAGACTTTATCGAGTTTATAAAGTGAAAGGCTACAATCGAGCAAAAAGAGCGTTGCTATCTCTGACTGATGATATGGCACACTCCAAACAGAAGAAAGTCCTTAGCTTCAGACGAACACTTCTCAAGTGGAAATGGGAGATTCTTAATTACTTCTCAACAAACAGATTAAATAACGGAAGAACGGAAGGATATAACTGCAAGGCAAAGTTGATTCAAAGATGTGCGTATGGATTTAGGAGCTTTAAAAACTATCGACTGAAGCTTCTCTATCATTGCCGATAAGACGGTGTTTTAACTGATTATTTGATCAAGATAAGGAGTGAAAATCACTTCAGTGGCGAAGTGTATCTAAAAATCAGAAATCGAGGTAAAATATTAAGAACTTACGTTGATCGTGATTGAAAACTGGCGAAGTTGAAGTTTTGAAGATCAATGTCTATCGGGTTGTCGGGGGGATGACCCGGTCTTCACACTTCAAGGTGTACTCGCCGCATCAATTCTAAATAAGCAGGCATAAGAAATTCAACCGGTTAGAATTTTAATACCACTCAAAATTTTAACTGGAGAACACTTATGCCCAACTCAAAACTTACTCAATTTCTTCTGTTACCGAAACTAAAATTAGTAAGATTCGCTCAATTCAAGAAAGAAATCATCTTTATTTGTGAGTCCAAGAGCAAATCTCTATGGTGCCCTCACTGTGGACTAGAATGCTCAAAAGTTCATGATCGAAGGACTGTTATCATTAAAGATGCTCCCTATGTCGGAAAAGTTAAAATTCTCAAAATCAAAAAGAAGCGATTTAGATGCTGTGGATGTAAAAAAGTAACTACTGAAACTATCCCAGGGATTAGTAAACATGCTCGAATTACTGAGCGCCTGCAACGAAACCTTCTCTACATTTGCGATAAATTTGCCAACATGAAAGCTGCCAGGAAGCATCTTAAACTTGGTAATAAAACGATCTATGAAAGACATTACAGACAACTAGAACTTGAATGGAGAAAAAAGAAAAACAATCCATGGCCACGAAGTATTGGAATCGATGAGCATAGCTTCATACGTAATAAACAGTACAGTAGACGAGAGTTTGTCACTTTGATTGTCGATCACAATAACAAAAAAGCTAAAGAGTTAATTCCCACCAGAACATCATTGCAGTTAAAGCAAGCTCTCGCTTATATCCCTGGAAGAGAAAACGTCAGAAACATTACCATGGATCTCTCAACAACTTACCGCAGTTTTGCCAGAGACTTTTTTCCAAGAGCGAGAATTATAGCCGATAAGTTCCACGTTATTAGACTTCCTAATCGTATTCTTGATCTTTATCGAAACAAAGAATTTAAAAGTAAAAAATTAAAGCTTAGAAAGTTTTTGCTCATGGACTCCAAGAAGATGGATTACTGGACTAGAATACAGTTCCAAAAAGAGCTAAAAAAGTACCCAGAACTTAATGAGATTTACTGGGTGAAAGAATCGATTCATAAGTTTTATGGTTGTAAAGGAGTTAAGCGTGCAAGAAAGAGTCTGCAAAACCTCACAGACTCTCTTGCCCTTAGTTCAATTCCTGAGCTTAAAAAGCTCAGAAGAACGCTCATGAACTGGCGTGAAGAGATTCTTAACTACTTTGAAAATCGCTTGACCAATGCTAGAACCGAGGGGTTTAACAATGTCTGCAAGCAGCTGCAGAGGCGTGCTTACGGATATAAGAGCTTTATAAACTACCGGTTAAAAGTTCTTTATGCCTGTTCTTAAGGGATTGAGTGCGGTGTGTTCCACCATGAAGTGTGTAGAGTCGGATGACCCACCATTAAGCGAGGACATTCGCTTGTATTTTAATTAGATGTTTTATGAGTAATGGTGCACGGAAGAGGACTTGAACCTCCACGGGCATACGCCCACTACGCCCTCAACGTAGCGTGTCTACCATTCCACCACCCGTGCATTGTGATATAGACTTAAAGTTATATCAGGTATTACGCACCTTGGAAAGGAGACTTATTTAATCGTAAGAGTGAGTCCAGTCGATCCTTGGGCGCAGGTATAAGTTCCTTTCCATTGCCCTGATACAGGCCCTTTCGCCTGAATAGAGGTCCTTTTAAGATTGAACTCTTTGCAGCCCTTGGCTTCAACTTTTCCAGTAAATGAAGTGAGGTCTTTCGAGACATTTCCTGATAGGGGAACCATGACGATATCAAATGGGGGTTTTTCGATCCATTTTACTGAACCAAGATTTAGCCTTCCTGACTTTTTATTAAATGTTCCTTCCATTTGGTATTTACCACTATATTGTTGACCTTGAACGCTATAAAAATGAAAAATTGCTTCAAGACTATGGATGATCTTTTCAGATTTTGCCGATTTTGGTTTTATTTTCTTTTTGACCACTTTAGCTTTTTTTGCTGGTGGTATAGGAGTAATATCTTTTTGTTGTAAAAGAGAAACGAAGATCATAACAAAAAGTAGATCTAACAGCGAAGTGAGCTGGACTGAAGATTTTTTAGCGCGTTTAAATTCTCTATCCATTTGATGAAATACTTATGTCAGTGACAATTTTTTTAAAATTATTGCTTTCGTTGATAACCCTCTCGATCTTTGGCCAAAGTATACTTTCTGCAACCATGAAAATGATGGAGAAGGAAATTCCTAAGATCGTCGTATCCATAGCAAGCACGAAAGCATTTGATAACGAAGAGACATCTATTTTTCCACCACCCTGAACGGCCGTTTGAGCAATCGCGAGAATAGTTCCAAGAATCCCTAATAACGGAAAAACCTGAACCAAGGTGCTCATAACAGATGTATAAATTTCAATTTTTGTGTGTCGAGAATAAAGAGGTCTTTTGGAAATGTTTTTTGCATTTTTAGCAAATTCATATTTTACGCTCGGCTCTTGAGTGATTTTTCGTCTCATGAAATCCAAAGCAGTCTGGATCCTTTCATTAATTGTTTGTTCAGAGTCTTTATCTGGGGCATCAGTAAACCCTTTCATTATATTGTCGCAAACATCAGAGAGAATCATCTCATGTTTTTTAGAAAGGATAGAGATCGTGACGATTAAAAAGACTTCAATTGCCGCAAATAGAAAAATAATTGTAAAAATATTTTGAGTAATAAAATTAAATAAGCTTTGAATTAACGACGCATCCATGAGTCTCTCCACAGTCAACAATTTAAGTTAATGGTAAGAGATTTCCTGCATTTCGTCTAATAGAAGGTCCTGTCGGGTACTACCTGAGCTTTTTAGTTCAAAAGAGAACTTTCTTGAGCCCGCAACTTTTCCGAAGTAATCTTTGAATACTATTCACAAGGAGTTTTATTATGAAATTTGATTTTCCTAATTCGAATGGTGAAATACTTTCAGGGAAGTTAGAGTTGCCGATTGGAAGGCCAAAAGCCTATGCTCTCTTTGCTCATTGCTTTACCTGTTCTAAAGATATTATCGCTCCAAATGTTATTTCCAGGAAATTAACTGACAATGGAATTGCTGTTTTACGATTTGATTTTACAGGATTAGGAAATAGTCAAGGTGACTTTTCAAATACGAATTTTTCATCCAATGTCGAAGATCTGATTTCTGCCTCTGAGGAATTGGGTCGGCAGTTTAAAGCTCCTGAAATTTTAATCGGTCATAGTCTAGGTGGAGCGGCTGTTTTAAAGGCCGCTACTAAACTTAATGATATAAAGGCCGTTGTGACTTTAGCTGCGCCAAGTAGTGTTGATCATGTATCTCATTTGTTTGCCAATGATATTGAGAAAATTGAAAAAGAAGGCGTTGCGGAAGTTCAGCTTGCTGGTCGTACCTTCACTATTAAAAAACAGTTCATCAATGATATTAACGAGACCGAAATCCTAAAAGAGGTCAGGAACTTTAAAAAAGCATTGCTTGTCATGCATTCTCCCTTTGATGATACTGTCGGCATAGAGCATGCTTCGAAAATTTATGATGCTGCCAAACATCCAAAAAGCTTTATAACATTAGATTCTGCTGATCATCTGCTGATGAACCGAAATGATGCCTCCTATGCCGCTGATATTATAGGAGCTTGGGTGCAACGTTATATTCTTCAATCATTTGAGAAACCAAAACTAGGAAAAGGAGAAGTAATTGTTCAAAGCCGGCCTCAAGGGAAATTTACCCACGATGTTTTTACCAAGGACCATGCTTTTATTGCTGATGAACCAAAATCAGTGAAAGGTAATCATCTTGGTATGAACCCTTACGAGATTCTTTTAGCGAGTCTCGGAGCTTGTACTGCCATGACCTTGAGGATGTATGCAGATAGAAAGGGGATTGATCTGAAGGACACAAAGGTTCGCCTCAAGCATGAAAAAATTCATGCTAAAGACTGTGAGGACTGTGAAACTAAAACTGGCCTTGTAGACAAAATAGATAAAGAGATTTTTATTGAAGGTGATTTCGATGAGGGGCAAAAGCAAAGGCTTTTAGAAATTGCTGAAAGATGTCCGGTTAATAAAACTCTCCAGTCAGAAATAAAAATTATGAGTCATCACCTTTAGAGGCGTTGAGTGAAATTCATATTGGCGTTTTGAAACTCTTTAATATTGTATTTGAAGTCAGTCAAACCATGTCTATTATCGTAAAGTTTTACCTTTAAATCTCGCTCTGTAATCGAGAAAAGCTGATTAGCTGAATTATTGCCCGAGACTGAGAAGTCTCTTGTCCCGCGATTATTAATCGCCACTAAGGCTTGCTCTAAACTGCGAGCGGAAGGTTGTATTCTCATATTTAAAATTATAAACGAGAAATCGTTTTATTTGTTAGAGCGGTGTTAAACTGCTTTTTATCTTGTGATTTTAGGCAGTTGTTCATACTTTTGATGAAATGAGTTTATCGAAGAATCTATAATAATTTGCCAAAAAAAAGGGGCAAATGAACTGCCCCTCTCCATATTTAGATATTTTCGCTTTCGATTAGCTCTGTGATGTCTTTTGCATCTTTTTTTACTTGAAGAAGAAGTTTTGTGAAATCATTCGCGAGTTTGTAAGCAGATTCTCCAAGTTTTTTAGGAGTGTAAGGGTTGATGAAGTGCTTACTTGTTTGAAGGAAAACATTCCCGCCTCTATTTTTATGGTAGAAATGTCTCTCAACATTTTTGATAAGAGTTGGATTATATTTTCTTTCATACTTAGAAATAATATCTCCAAGCTTTCTAAATTCTTTTTTCGTAATATTAATTCCGCTTCTTCGACAATGCTCTTCTGAAGGACTCATGCTAAATTGCCAATAATCATAAAGTCTTGCTGATCTTGATCGTCCTGCTACTGGGCCTTCATTCATCCCTCGACAAGGAGCTTGATGGAGAACCGTATCAGTAAAAAGAAGTTCCTTCGCATTATTTGGATTTTTAAAGAAAAGTTTAAGTTTTTCTTGACCTGCATGGAAAGCAGCAAGCAAAGTGACTTCTAAAAGAGCGGCGTCCCAATGAAGTGAAACTTTTTTATCCATTAAATTTCTGGCTTGTTCTGCAGTATAGACAGCCAAAAAATCAGTAAGAACGGCTTGCCCTTCTTTATCAACTTTACTGTAATGAGTTGTATCGCTATTACCAAGCGCTACAAAAAGATTTTTATAGAAGTCTGCAATATCATTTGGATGTTTTGTTACGTAATTTTCTAGATCAGTTAAGTAGGCTTTGTCAGAGGCATCATTTGCAAATCTTCCAGGAGCCTCTCCAAAGCTTCTTCCTGTTTGTTTGTCTTTTCTGTGTTTTTTCTTAAGCTCTACAGTTGTGTGAAGTTTTTTATCATATCCAGTTCCGTAATGAATATTATAAGCATAATTTCCTGGAGCAAATTTCATAATGAGGCCACCACAACTTGCAAGACCAACAAAGTTAGAGAGTTTATAACGATTTTTTGAAAGACTTGGAACCGCCTTGGCAATCATTCCTGGTAAGCTATAAAGGTCAACTGTTTTTCCCTCAAGCTTATTAATAAGGCTTACGAGGGTGCTTTTCTTTTTCCCAACACCGCTAATGACTTTTCTCCTAACTTTAGTATCAACATTCTCAAGTGCGGCGAGAACATCCGCTGCGCCTCTGACTTTATAGCCTTCTGTTGCATACTTATCGAGGATAGGTTTCCCTTTTTTCTCCATGAAGTTGAGAAATGTTGTTCCCTTGTACTTTCTAAAGTCGAGAACGTTATCACAATTCAGTTTGTTGGCTTCTTGAGCATAACCGATTGTTGTCGATACAAAAATAATGAATAGGCTTAGCAGTTTCATTAAAATCTCCCAGGTTGATTTTTCTTTGGATTAACCTAAAATTTTAACTTTGAAATTCTTCTCCTCAGATTTTGTAATCTTTACAGTGGAGGCTGTGCGTTATCAGGTTTCGCTCTTGACCTGCCCGTGTATAATTTAAGTTATGGATAAAGCAACGTTGAATTATCTTAATCAGCACTCGATGCCAGTGACTCGAAGAGACTTTCTTTCGTTGGGACTTGTAGGATGCACGAGTTTTGTAATGTTCCCGTTTACTGACTTTCGTTTACCGGTTAATGGAAATCGGTTCCCTGCATTTTTAGTTATTGATTTAGCTGGAGGGGCCGCACTTCCTGGAAACTTTTTAGTCGGTTATAAGGGGGGACCTACTGACTTTATTAAGGATTATTCTAGGCTCGGATGGAATCCTAGAGATAATAAAATTGATGATCGATTTGGTTTACCGATGGCCGGGGAAGGAACTAGTAAAATATTGCAAGGAATTCTTGATTTCACTCAAGCAAAAGATTTGAAAAACTTGAAGTTTGGGACACTTTTACATCATAGCAAAAGTGACAGTCACTCAAACCTCTTAAATGCAATGGGGCTTGTTTCTCAATTATCAAATTCTAAAATGGTTTCGTGTCATCAACATCATCGTAGCCGACTCACGAATTGTTCAGAAGTTCCATTTCGAATGAAAAACTTTACGAGTACTTTAAAAGCTCTTTTAAAAGGATATTCTGATGTTGGTGTGATTACAGTTTCAGGTTGTGATTATCATGATGGAACAAGAATGCGTGGTGATCTTAAAGATTACGAAATAGGTTCAATCATCGCAAAGGCAGTCTTATTAGCAAAGAAGTTCCAGAGGCCACTTTTTCTTCAAATTATAACCGATGGTGGGATTGCATCTCTTCCTGGAACAAGAACTTGGGTCACCGATGATGACCGCCATAGCATGTCGGTTTTGGGCTATTATAATCCTTATGCCACTCCTCAGTTGCGGAGGGCCCAAATTGGTTATTACGATATGAACGGGAAAGTGAATAGTGCTACCCTTGTAGGAGAGCCAATCAAAGCTGCTTACGCTGCTTTTGCAAATTATTTGCAAGTTAGTGGTAGACTTGGAGATTTCGAAAGATACGCACCAGGTGTTTTTAATAATAAGGAATTAGAAGAAGTTTTAATTTTTGCATAAGGAAAAAGTTATGAGTGAAAGGTATCAGAATTTAAAAGAGTTTTATCCATTTTATTTAAGTGAACATAAAGATCCGACCAATAAAATTCTTCATTTCATTGGAACGGGATTAAGTTTATCTCTTTTGACTTACTTTATTTACACAGTTCAGTTTACTAAAATTCCGCTTATCTTATTGGTTGGTTATAGTTTTGCTTGGGTTGGTCACTTTATTTTTGAAAAGAATCGCCCGGCCACATTTAAATACCCATTGATGAGTTTTATCTGCGATTTTAAAATGTTTTTTGATATTCTCCGAGGGAAAGTTAAGATCGCGGCTTAATTTGATAAATTTTCCCGCTGTCGGTTCCAAAATAAATGAAGCCATCAGGGCCTTCTGTTATTGAACGGAATCTTTCTTTGATCTTTTCTAAGAGACGTTCTTCTTTTTGAGCTTTTTTATTCTTTAAAGTGACTCGATTTAAATGTCTTTTTGCAAGTGCTCCTAAAAAAAGATCTCCTTTCCAAGGTTTGATCACATCTGATTGATAAACGATAAAACCACAGGGAGCTATTGAAGGGGCATAGTATTTTATCGGCTGTTTCATGCCTTTCTTTTTGGTAATCCCGTCTCCTATAGAAGGACCATAATATTCTTTTCCATAAGTGATGATAGGCCAGCCATAATTTTTATCTTTTTGAATAATATTAATTTCATCTCCACCTCGAGGGCCATGTTCAGTTTCTAATAAAAGCCCAGAGAGAGGGTCCCAAAATAATCCTTGAGGATTTCGATGCCCATAACTGTAGATTTCAGGGGCCTTTTTTCCTGTGAGATCAATTTTATGAATTTTCCCATTATCAGTTTTTAAAGATTGAGCGAGGTCTCGATTCCCTCGATCTCCCACACTTAAAAAAAGCTCATTACCTTTGATAGCAATTCTTGATCCATAGTGATGAGACTGATTATAAAAAGGAAGTGCTGTAAAAAGGTTAATTTTTTCCTTTAACTGATTTCCCACAAGCTTGTACTGAGTTAATCGAGTTGTTTGTTTGCTTCCTTTTTTTTGGGAATAAGTAATATAAAGAAGAGAATTCTTTTTAAAATTAGGATGGAGGACTAAGTCGAGCATTCCTCCTTGTCCTCCTGTTGCAACTTCGGGAGCATTAATAACAGGGGTGAGTTTTTTGGTTTTAAGGTCAAGAATCTTTATATTGCCTTCTCTTTCGGTAAAGATCATTCGAGTAGGGTTCAAAAATTGAAGTGCCCAAGGGATACCGAGTCCTTCTTTGATGAGATTAGCTTCTAGTTTCATTCCTTCACTTTCAAAATAATGAGGTTTCGCGATCACTCGCATGGCGTTAGAAAGTAGAATTAATAAAGAGAGCCTCAACATCTTGTCCACCTTAATAAAATCATCTATAAAGACAATCATAATACTATGCATAAACTATAAAGAAAGGATAATTCATGAGCAAGCGTGCCCCTGTATTAAACAAAGAGAGACGGTTCCCAACTAATATGAAATGTGCCCACGAACTTCTTCTCATGGCAAAGAACGGGACTAAAGGAAACTCTACAAGTGATCGGTATGCAATGCCAGCTTATAACGTGACAACTTATCAAGGAATTGATGCTGCTATTGAGGCTGCTGAAACTTTGGGAGCATCTTGTTTACTTGCTTTCTCTAACTCGGCCCTTAAACATTTTGGAAAAGGTGATGCGATTAGAGGTCTTGAGTTTGTTCATGAATATGTAAAACTTGCTGCTCGTTACTCATCTGTTCCTGTTGCAACTCATCTTGATCACGGAGACTATATCGGAGAAGGAGGAAGAAAGGTTGTTCAGAAGGCCGTTGAATGCTTAACGTCTGTTATGGCAGATAACTCAACCGATCATGCGGCTAAGAAACCAACTGAGCTTGAACAAAATATTGAAGCAACTCGAGAAGTTGTTGACATGGCCCATCCCCTTGGAGTTTCGGTTGAAGGTGAGCTTGGAGTTCTTGCAGGTGTGGAAGATGAGGATACTCAATCTGAATTTTCTACTTATACAGATCCTGAAGAACTTAAAACTTTTCTTAAGGACACTGGTGTTCTTATGCTTGCTCCTACTATTGGAACAATGCATGGACCAAATAAAGGAAAACCAGGTGATGTTGTTAAGCTAAATATCGAGCTTGCTAATGAATGTTTGGCCATTGCTGATGAGATGAATCCAGATATTCTTTTTGTTGCTCACGGAGCCTCAACTCTTTATCCGAATGTGGTGAATTATGCTTGTGAAAATCTTTCTGGTCTTGGGAAACTTGAAGAAGAAATTACGACTTGGAAAAACTTTGTAGGAACAGATTGGGAGCAAATTACTGGTCTTATTAAAAATGGATTCGTAAAAATCAATACAGATACAGAAAATAGACAAACATATTTAGCGGCATTGATTGGTGCACTGAATGGTTCTGCTTCAAAAGTAGATATTCGTCATTATGAGAAAGTGACTTATAAGGCCCTTGTTCAAAGTTATATTCAAAAATACATCATGGCCGGAAATTATGGCGTTTGGCATGAGCCAAAGATTGATGTGAAAGGATTTAAATTCGATCTCAATGCTTAATTTTGATTTTTTAAACCAGTATTCAATTGAGGAGATGAGTGTTCCCAAGAAGGTCATCGTAGGAATGTCTGGTGGAGTTGATTCTGCCGTAGCGGCGTTGATTCTCAAAGCGCAAGGTCACGAAGTGACTGGTGTGTTTATGAAAAATTGGGATGAAATTGATGAGAATGGGAATTGCACTGCCGAACAAGATTTTCAAGATGTGATCGCTGTTTGTGAAACTCTTGATATTCCTTATTATTCTTTTAATTTTGTTGAAGAGTATAGAGAGAAAGTTTTTAATCAATTTATTGAAGATTATAAACAAGGACTCACTCCAAATCCGGATATTTTTTGTAATAAAGAAATTAAGTTCAATCACTTTTACGAGAACTGCTTAAAGCTTGGGGCAGACCTTATTGCAACTGGACATTATTGTAGAACTATTGAAAAAGATGGAGAAAAGCTTCTTGCAAAAGGTAGAGATCCAAAAAAGGATCAGTCTTACTTTCTTGCAGGGATAGACCAATCGGTTCTTCAGAAAGTTTTATTTCCTCTTGGAGATCTACTTAAAACTGAAATTCGAACGATAGCGACTCATTATAACCTTCCGGTTAAAGACAAAAAAGACAGTACTGGTGTTTGTTTTATTGGAGAGAGAAATTTTCGAAATTTTCTTCAAGAATATATTGAATCACAAAAAGGTCAATTCATGACTCCGGAAGGAGAGGTGGTAGGTGAGCATGAGGGGATGTGTTTTTATACACTTGGCCAGCGAAAAGGGTTAGGTCTTGGTGGACCTGGCAATCCTTGGTATGTCGTCAAAAAAGATATTGAGAAAAACATCGTTTATGTCGCTCGAGATAAATATCATCCATTTCTTATGAATGATTCTCTTGAGGCAACTCCTGTCAATATTTTATCTAATTATAAAAATAAAAGCTTTGATTGCACGGCAAAGATTCGGTACCGACAGCAAGATCAAGAATGTCGAGTTAAGTTTCAAAACGGAAAGATTATTGCTGATTTTAAAGAGCCTCAACGAGGTATCTGTCCTAAGCAATATGTCGCTTTCTATGACGATGATATTTGCCTCGGCGGTGGTGTCATCTCTATTTAAGCAATTCATTAATAAAGTTTAAGCGCTTTTAAAAATAAAGAAGTTTTTTCTATTTTTCTTGCATAAAAATTTCATTCATTGAATTGTAAAAACTTCAAAACTAATCAAGGTGCTTAAGAATCTGATATTTTATTTAGTTTTAACTCATTTCTATTCGGTTTAGCCTCTTTCGCGGAGGCAAAAAATTCCATCTAGCTTTGCGTCTTTGAATTTGCTTGGTATCTTTGAGACAATTAGGAAAGAGGGAAGAACTGTCCCCAGGAGCTTTATGGAAGATATTAGAACAATTATCAACCATCATTTGCCGAAGAAACACCTGGATAAATCAGACCCTGAAAAAGTTCCAAAGCCCAAGAAGGCCAGCACAAGCGAAATCCCTGATTTATTCTTCGATAATGTTTTGGTCAAAATCAAACTGAGCCGTATAGAAATTATGGTTTTAATGTATTTATACCGAATTGTTTGGTGTAGGCCTAATCTTCATCGTGATTATGGAATTAGTCCTATTCTAAGTTATTCAGATCTTTCACAAAACTTTGAGATAACATTAGATGAACTGCATTCGGCTCTTCGCAAGCTCGAAACATTAGAGTTTATCGAAACAGTAAGGTCAGGACAGTATTTTGTGAGAAAGTATTTTACCAAAGAAAATGATAGTATCTACGGTATTAAATACGACGACTTTCTTTAAAAATCCTAATATTTCGCTCGAAGCGCCTTATATCTGAACTCATTTTCTAATTTTTAACTTATAAGCTATATATTTATTAGTGAAAAAATTAAGTAAAAGATTAAAGGCCATTAGAGACATGATCCCATCTAGAACGAATATTCTTTGGGATACGTGTTGTGATCATGGTCAGTTAGGAAAGTCCTTCCTCGAAACTAACACTCAGATTAACTTTGTTGATTGTGTTCCTCATATTATTCAAACCATTGAAAATGAACTCAAAGATTCGAATTACAAAAACTATTCTTGCTTCGCTCAAGACTTAAAGGATATAAAATTAAGAAATGATTTAGACGAAACGGTTGTCATTGCTGGAGTAGGTGGATGGACAGCGATTGAAGGAATTAAATCGATATTATCGAGGTATAATCCTTTAAAACCCGTTTTTATAGTTTCTGTTCAAAAAAATATGGATCACTTTACTCAGTTTATGGATGAGCAAAATTTCACCAAACTTGTTACCAGGCTAGTAGAAGATCGGGGAAAGGAGTACACTATATTTAAGTATCAGCAGGATATTTGATGGGGACTTAGTTTTGCTTGTCGGTTTTTAATCGGACTTGATTCAAAGAAGCCTGTTAAAAATGACATCATTGAAACAAATAATTATTTAATAAAGGAGTTACAATGAAAGGATTATTACTGTCAATTGGACTTGTTTTCTTTTTAGGAAGTTGTTCTTCTTATGGAACAAAAAAAGCTTGCTGTAAGGCAAAGAAAACTGAGGAGAAAAAATGTTCAGAGAAGAAAGCTTGTGATGCTAAGAAGACTTGCAAAGATGATGGTAAGTGCGAAGCTAAAAAATCTTAAAACTTGGATTTTATAAATTATGCCAGGGACTCTTTATCTTATTCCAACACCTTTAGATGATGAGTCCTCACTTCATCCTTCTGCTTTTGAACTTCTTAAACATGCTTCTGAAAATCTTTCAAATAACCTTATTCTTGTAGAAGAGCCCAAGGCTTCCAGACGGCGTTGGATCAACTGGGGTTTCAACAGAGAAGTTATCAATCACTTTTTGTATTTTAATGAACATAAGCAAGAGGCTGAGCAGATGAATATTATTCGTGAGCTTAAGTCTGGAAAAAATGTTTCCCTTCTGAGTGATGGCGGACTTCCTGCTTTCTGCGATCCAGGAAGAGAATTGATCGACCTTTGTCATCAACACAAGATTAAAGTTACAAGCACTGTTTTTTGTAACTCACTTGCTTTAGCCTTTGCTCTCAGCGGCTTTGATCACCAAGCCTTTCGATTTAGTGCTTTTCCACCAAGGAAAGATGATGAACGAAAGAAGTGGTGGAAGAGTTTTCTTGCTGAAAAAGAATGCAATGCATTAATGGACACGGCCTATCGCTTAAAGAAAGTTCTCGAAGAGGTGAAGGAGTCTGGTGCTGATCAGAGCTTTTTTCTCGCTATGGACCTTAATAGGTCCTCTGAATGGCTTTTGAAGGGCTCTATCAATGAAATTCTTAAGCTTTACGATGGTAGTAAAAGGGACTTTATTTTGATAAAAGGTCCCAACAATGCCAGAAATTAATAAACGCAAAGATTCACATATTAACCTTGCTCTTGAGTCTCAAGTCATCGCTAGAGATGAACGCTTTCAATATGAACCTCTTTTGGGTTCAACCCCAACAGATTGGAGAGACCCTTTAGTCTTTTTAGGCAAAAAAATCGAGGCCCCTCTTTGGATTTCAAGTATGACTGGAGGTTCTACTAAAGGCTCTAATTTGAATAAACTCTTTGCTTCAGCAGCTGCGAAATTTGGTCTTGGAATGGGACTCGGTTCATGCCGTGTTCTGCTAGAAGATTCTAAGTTTTTTGATGATTTTAATCTCCGTCCGATTATTGGAGAGAAACTTCCTTTTTATGCCAATCTCGGCATTGCACAAGTTGAAGAGCTCATTCATTATAAAAAATTAGAAACTCTCAACGAACTGATAGAGAAACTTAACGCCGATGGACTCATTATTCATGTAAATCCTCTTCAGGAGTATTTTCAACCGAAAGGAGATAAAGTTCTTCGTCCTGCGATTGAAACAATCCAGGAGCTCAAAGAGAATTTTTCTTATAAGTTGATTATCAAAGAGGTTGGTCAGGGAATGGGGGCAGAATCTTTGAGAAAACTTGTTGAGCTTGGAATCGATGGCGTTGAACTTGCCGCTCATGGCGGAACAAATTTTACAAAACTTGAAGGATTAAGATCTGAAAACTTTTCTTCAGAAACGTTCAGTTTAGTTGGTCATACAGCTAAAGAGATGGTTCAAGCTCTTAATCAACTATCAGCAAATAATATTGAAATTATTATTTCTGGAGGAATCAATACTGTTTTAGATGCTCATTATTTGAAATCTATTTGTGATTATAATTCAGTTATAGGAAAAGCTGGAAGTCTTTTGAGATATGCTCAAGAAGGCGAATCTCAACTTTTTAACTATATTGAAAAATGGTTATACGACTTTCAATTGGCCATACAATTCTTAAAGGTGAAACAATAGTGGAGTTGGTTACAGGGTATTCTAAACTTTCAAAATCAGAAAAAATTCAATGGCTCGTTAAGCAATGTGGTCAATTAGATAATAATTTTCATAAGGATCTATTGGGAACTGAGTTTTCTTCTAGAACTGATCAAGAGAAATTTGATCAATTTTCTGAAAATACAATTGGTAATTTTCATATTCCTTTCGGTATCGCTCCTAACTTTTTAATCGACGGGAGGAGCTATGCTGTACCGATGGTTATAGAAGAAAGTTCAGTTGTTGCTGCTGCTTCAAAAGCTGCTAAGTTTTGGTCAAGTCGAGGTGGTTTTAAAACTGAAATAAAATCGATGACAAAACGTGGTCATATTTATTTACAATGGGATGGAGATTTCTCCCAGTTTGAAAAGTTCTATCAAGATCACAAAGAAAGGATTTTAAATAGCACTCTTTCCATTAATAAAAATATGGAAAGAAGAGGTGGAGGAATTCTTAGTCTAGAACTCGAAACTTTAAAGAAAGGTTCTGATGCTCTTTATCGCTTCGAGCTCAAAGTGAATACTTGCGATGCTATGGGGGCCAACTATATTAATTCTTTATTGGAAAAAATAAGTGAATCCATAGGAGCATTTTTACCAGATAATTTGAAAACGAAATATCAGCCAGTCATGGCCATTCTTTCAAATTCAACTCCTGAATGTCTTGTGACTGTTAAAGTTGGCTGCGAACTTAAAGATCTAGGGACTGTCGATGGGCTTTCTTCTGCTGAGTTTTCAAAAAAATTAAAGACGGCCGTTGATATTGCGAAATTGGATTCAGCTCGAGCTGTTACTCATAATAAAGGAATTATGAACGGAGTTGATGCTGTTGTTCTCGCCACAGGCAATGACTTTCGTGCTATCGAAGCCAGCTGTCATTCTTATGCTGCTCGTAACGGAAAGTATGAATCGTTGAGTTCTGTTTCATTAGAAAATGAATTCTTAGAGTTTTCAGCGACTTTGCCTCTCGCTTTAGGGACAGTTGGTGGGCTTACCAAGCTTCATCCGCTCGCGAATTATTCTTTGAAGATTTTAGGTAATCCTGACGCTAAAACATTAATAGCGATTACAGCCTCAGTTGGTTTGGCGCAAAACTTTGGTGCTTTGAGATCATTGATTACAACGGGGATTCAAAAAGGGCATATGAAAATGCATCTTATGAATATTCTTAATCAATTAGAAGTAACGAAACAACAAGAAGAGCTTGCAATTACGTACTTCAAAAATAAAGTTGTCTCTTATAGTGCTGTGCAAGAGTTTTTAAAAGGCCTTGGCTAAACTAATTTCATCTTTTCAATTCTTGGGCAAAAAGATATGATGACCCCTATAAATGACCAGTCTTGTCAAAGAGGTTTTAGCTCATGTCTGAAACATTCAGCAATGATATTGATAAAGATTTTCTGAAGAATATCCAAAACAATGAATATTCCCAAAACAAAGGTGAGGCTTCTCAGCCACATTATTTTTATGGGCATGGGAAACTGCTTCTGACTGGGGAATATCTTGTTATGGATGGCGCAAAAAGCTTGGCGCTTCCTTCTATTCTTGGTCAGGGACTTTCTATTAAGTACAAAAATACCTTTATGAAACCTAAGCTCAATTGGAAGAGTTATAGTTATAAGGCAAAAAAGTGGCTAGAGGCAGATTTTGAACTTTGGCGTTTTGATATTAAGAGTTCGAATGCTGACGTTCCTGAAGTGAAAGAACTTCAGGCGGTTCTGAGAAAGGCCCGTGAGCTTAACCCGCATTTTTTAAGAGAGACTGGTAAGAATATTAATGTTGAAACGAGATTAGAGTTTCCTTTGAACTGGGGCCTTGGTTCGAGTTCGACTCTTCTTTATAATATTGCACAGTGGGCCTATATCAGTCCTTTTGAGTTAGCGGGACTGACTTATGGAGGCTCTGGTTACGATATTGCTTGTGCTCAGTCGATGACTCCGATCGTTTACCAGCTTGATGAAGAATCTAAGCGGCCTAGTTGGCAAGTTGTGAACTTCAGACCATCTTTTATTAATAATCTTTACTTTGTTTATTTAGGTCAAAAGAAAAAAACAAGTAAAGAAATTGAGTATTATAAAGAACTTGATAAGAACTCACTCAATCTTAAAAATGCAATTGAAAAAATCAGTTATATCACTGAGCAGATTATCGTGACTGATACTCTTGATGATTTCAATGATCTTATAGCAGAACACGAAGCAATTACTTCGAAGATTTTAAAGTATCCAAAAGTAAAAGAAGAGCACTTTTCTGACTTTAATGGCCAAATTAAGTCATTAGGAGCTTGGGGAGGCGATTTTGTTCTTGCAACTTACCAAGGACCAGATGAAGATATTAAAAGCTATTTTAAATCTAAAAACTTAGATGTCGTTATTCCTTATAAGAATCTCATCTGTGATCAGTTTATCTCAACTCCAGCTCAAGGTAATCTGATTCAATAAGGGTTTTCATGGTCTCTAATAAATTTCGCATTGATGCTCCATCAAATATCGCTCTTATAAAGTATTGGGGCAAGAAAGGCTTTCAGCTCCCTCAAAATCCTTCGATTAGTATGACTCTTAAAAACTGTAAGACCATAATGGATGTGGAATATCAATATGATGAAAACTCCGAAAAAGGTTTTGAGTTAGAGTTTCTTTTTGAAGGTCATAAAAACGATGAGTTCGAAGATAAAATTCTAGCTAAAATTATTAATCTGCCCGAAGAATTCAGTTTCCTTCAAAAAACGACCTTGAAAATTAATGCTCTTAATACATTTCCTCATTCATCTGGAATTGCTTCATCTGCCTCATCAATGGCCTGTTTAGCAAAAGCATTTGCAAAAATTTATCATGAAATTGGAAATCCTAAGCTTAAAAGGGAACAAGTGAGTTTACTTGCGAGGGGGTTTTCAGGAAGCGCTTGCCGTTCACTTTATCCTGGGTACGCTTATTGGGGAAAAAATGAGGCCATCACTTTTGGTCGTGATGAATATGCCTTGCAATTATCCAAAGATCTTATTCATGAGAACTTTCAAAAAGTGAGGAACACGATTTTAGTTGTTGATCAGAATCGGAAAAAAGTCTCAACTTCGGATGGGCATACTCATATGAAAAACCACCCTTATGCCCAAACTCGCTATCAAATTGCGAGAGATAATTTTGAAAAGATTATACAAACGATGAGAGTTGGTGATTGGGAAGAATTTGGACGAATTGTAAAATCAGAGGCTCTTCAGCTCCACGCTCTTATGATGACGAGTAATGAGCCGTATACTCTTCTTAAAGGAAACTCTCTAAGAGTGATTGAAGAACTCGATCATTTTATCAAAGAAGCAAAAATAGAAATGACATATACTTTAGATGCTGGACCTAACTTGCATTTACTTTATCCTGAAAAGAATCAAGAAAAAGTAGAAGCATTCATTGAGCATTTAGATGATGAAAATTTATTTCAATTTGTCATCAGTGATAGCATAAATTGGAAAATGAGTGATGAATTCCTCGCAACGTGATTATCCTTCAAAGGTTTTACTCTTTGGAGAGTATAGCGTCCTTCTTGGTTCGAACGCTCTTGCTCATCCCTTAACACAGTTTTCTGGACATCCGGTTAATTTGAAAACTCCTCATCATACCTATGATCTAAAAGGTCTTTTCTCTTATTTGGAAGCTTATTTTTCTGGTAAACAAGAATGCTTTCTTGATTTAGAAGCTTTTAAAAAGGCTTTGAAAAATAAT
The DNA here is from genome assembly GCA_965217035.1 of Bacteriovoracaceae bacterium. Lineage (GTDB taxonomy): Bacteria > Bdellovibrionota > Bacteriovoracia > Bacteriovoracales > Bacteriovoracaceae > JAUHYH01. Next base: position 67,422 of record OZ244226.1, read on the forward strand.
TGGTGTTTTGATTCTAATATTCCGGTCGGAAAAGGACTTGGAAGTTCGGGGGCTCTCTGTGCTGCTATCTTTGATCATTTCAGCTCGTTCGAAGGCAGTGATGAAGAGCTAAAAAAACTATTAGGGGAAATTGAATCTTATTTTCATGTCAGTAGTTCGGGAATTGATCCCATCATAAGTTTAAAACAGTCTGGTTACCTTATTGATAAAGATAAGAATTTGAAACCTGTTCCCTCTGTGACTCAAAACTATAATGAACTCGAAAATAAAGGCTTAGTCGTTTATCTTGTTGACTCAGGTGTTTCCAGGCAGGCTTCTCCATTTGTAAAACTCTTCAAAAAGAAAGTTGAAAATGAGGATTATCGTAATGTTCTCATTCAAGATTATCTTCATGTGAATGAACATTGTATTCAATCTTTTCTAGAGAGTAATGCTTCTGAGTTTTGTGATTCAATTATTCAATTATCTGAATTACAATTAAAGCTATTTTCTGAAATGTTTTTGAAAGAAATTGTTGATCATGCCAATATTATACATGACCAAAGACTAGGAAGGGTTAAAATCTGTGGAGCTGGTGGTGGAGGGTTCTATCTACTTTTTTCATTTATTGGAGATGAGATTAAAAAATATTTTCCAAACCATGAACTTTTAAAACTCAAGGACTATTTATAATGAAATGGTTTTTATTTCTCATTTCTTTTAATTTACTTGCGAATCCAAACACGAAAACTCGTCAAATTGTTATGGAGGCTAAACTCATTGAGAAAAGTAAGCTTATTGCAAAACATGAGGTAGCTTTTGAAATGGAATTTAATGCCATGGAGGATCGTTGTTTTCTTTATTTGAAAAACGATAGGAGAAAGTTTGGACCAGGGAAAAAAACATGGGATTGTCGCTTTAGGACTCAAAAAGAAATCCCAAATATTGCTTATAAAAAAATTCTCAAAATTTTTGAAGATAGCTACAGAATTATTAAGAAAAAAGAGCTCAAAAGTTTAGATGTTTATCGCTCTGAGGAAGCAAAGACCTATCTCAATGGAAAAGTTATTAAGAAGAGCTTTTTGAAACTCGATTTTGGTCAATACGAAATCTCTTTTCAGAATCTTGGGAAAGAAGGGCTTGATCTTGCGAAAATTAAGCTTAGGATTTACTGATCTGTCCCGCCTTGGATAAGAGTCATCTTTACTGCTTTTTTAACCTCTTTTAAAGGAGATTGGTTTTTATTTTTCCAATCTGCCGTGGCGCAAGCAGCATTAAACAATCCTGTTTCAACATCAAAAAATTGATCCATTTTTTGAACAAGGTTTCTTGCTAAAAGGAACTTCGTTTGGACCCGAGGGAGTTGAGCTTGGGACTTTATATTGAGAAGGTATTTCTCAATGACCTCGCTTTGATTACTTGAATCATAGATATCTTTAATGAAGCCAGTTTTATGAAGCATGGATACTTTTATTGGTTTTGTGTCGTTAACCATGTTCTGAAATTGAGTTCTTGAAAAGACTTCAGTGATAAGAGGAGTCGTACTGAAGAACGGTAGTCCTAGGTTAAGCTGGTTCATCTGAATTTGCGATTCTAAACTTGCAACTCTTATGTCTGCTGCAAATGATAATTCGAGAGCAATATTTTTTGCTCCTTGTTTTAAATCAAAAATGATTGTCGCCGGGGCATTGATCATTAATTTTTGAGTTTCAAAAAGTTCTTCTCTGATCTTTGAAAGTTTCTTTATATCAGCATTTTTTATGAATTCTTCACTTAAGCCTTCAGAGAATTGATCGCCACTTGAGTTAACAAGAATTGAGGCTATTTCAATCTTGTTATTGGCCCAATTCAAAAGAGATTGGAACTCAAAAAGAAACTCAAGATTAATAGGGTTTCCGAGTTCTGGGCGATTCAAAGTCACGATCAGAGTTTTGGTTTCTGGATTGAGTTGGGTGCAGATTGTGTTGTAAGAGAAAAGATTCATAAAACCTTCCTTGGTTTGATCTTTTGCCATGAACTCCTTTCTAGAGTTCTTAATAATATTTTATCCTGGCCGCGTGAGAAGAAAAGAAACGGACAAAAGTGCTTTCGTCTGCTGGTATTTTTTACATTGTCCTAAAACACTGTCTTAGAGGTATTTTACGCTATTTTAGCAATTTCGATGACTTGGTCATTGTAAGTTTTTATTAATTGACTCTGGTTATCGGGTTTCGCGAAGGTTATTCCTGCTTGAGGTTAACAAACTTTATTGAAATCAAATGCTTACTATTTAATTCTTCTAGGCAAAAGCTAACGGGATAAAACATTGTAACTCAATAAGCCTTATCTTGGATGCATGCGTTAACTTTAGTGAGGTTTCTATGAAAAGCATCGTTCTACTGGTTCTTTCTTTTTCTTTTTTTGCCCATCCTGAAGATTTACTGGTTAAGTTTAAGAATGTTTCTATAGTAACTCCTCCTAGCTATGTAAAAATTGCAAATAGAGTTTATCGAATTCCTTCAGAGGATGTGAATTTTAGGGCCAATAACTATGAATGGATTCAAAAGAATCACCAACTTGCTCTTAGGTCCACTCCAAATGATCCAGATTTTAAACGCCAATGGAGCCTTAAGCCTCAAGCAAATGGTGCCGATGCAAAAGTGAGTGAGCTTTGGAATCGTGGAATAGGTGGTATCGACAGGAAAGGAAATGATGTTGTCATTGCTGTTATTGATGAAGGAGTTGATATTAATCATCCGGATTTAAAAGCAAATATTTGGAGAAATGATCATGAAGTCGCAGACAATGGTGTGGATGATGATGGTAATGGTTATATTGATGACGTTCATGGTTGGAATGCAAGTAATAAAACTGGAACGATGAGCCCAAGTAATCATGGAACTCATGTTGCAGGAATTATAGGAGCCGTTGGGCATAACGGTCAGCAAATTTCTGGGTTAAACTGGAATGTAAAAATTCTTCCAATTGTTTTATCTTCTTTTCAAACTGATGAAGTTTTGAGGGCCTATCAATATGTTATCGATCTCAAGCGGCAATGGATCAATTCCAATGGAGAAAAGGGGGCCAATATCGTAGCAACTAACTCGAGTTTCGGTTACGATTATGCAGATTGTGAGTCCGGGGAATTTCCAGCGTGGAATGATTTTTTTAATCAAATGGGTAAGTTAGGAATTCTTTCTGCAGCAGCAACTGCTAATAATAATGTTGATGTAGATAAAAAAGGGGATGTTCCAACGAGTTGCACGAGTCCTTATGTTGTTGCTGTAACAAACACAACTATTGATAATGTAAAGTATCGTGGAGCTGGGTATGGTTCAAAATCGATTGACCTTGGAGCACCTGGAACTAATATTTTAAGCACTGTAAATCATGGTAGACTTGATGAATACACTGGAACTTCGATGGCGACTCCGCACGTTGCAGGAGCGATAGGGCTTCTTTATTCTTTAGCTCCGGAAAGCTATATCGATTCTTATGTTTTAAAGCCTGGAGAATCTATTTTAAAAATCAAAGAGATGCTTGTCGAAGGAGTTGATGCGAATCAGAGCCTTAAAGGAATAACCGTGTCCGGTGGTAAGTTAAATGTCTTTCGTTCTTTCGGAAAGTTCTAATCAAAGAGAATTTTACAAAGCTATTCATTTTTGGTCTCATTTAATTAGTTAGTAACCAAGAATGGAAGCTGTTCTATGCATGATGCGAAAACGTTTTTACTTGTCCTTTTATTCCTCTCATGTTCCGCCTCTGATAATGTCTTAAATGATGGCTCACCCGATGGTGACGGTGGAAGTGGAGCGGTCATTATTGGTCCGATCAATCCAGATCCAATCGATGCGACTCCTGTGAAAAGTCCATCTGGGTTGAGTATTCCTTTTAATATTTTTAATGGCGCATTTCCTCTTGATACTCCTTTGCTTTCTTGGGTCAATCCTGGCCCAGAAGAATATTCAGGTCTTCAATTAGGGCTTTTGAATGATCAAAACCAATGGGTTGTTGCTTTTCAAAATTTAGATAAAGAAACTACAGAACATTCTTTTAATCGTGACTTTCTCGAGGAATGTACTCTTCATAGATATGTTATTCGTGGAGTTCTAAATGGTGTAAAAGGAAACCCTGAGTTTAGTGAAGAGTTCTATTACGACAATACAGCTCCTCAGGGACCAGTAAGTCCTCAATTGGTCGATGATTCGACTAGAGATAAGTCGGCCCTTCTTAGTTGGAGTGATTATAATGAGAATTGTGAGCTCTATTCTTTAGAATCAGCAATGACTCGTAGGGCGAAGCTTAATAATCTAAAGTTAATACCTGGTGGAGAATGGAAGCCGGTTATTAATAATAAAGTCGAAAGAGTCTTCACTGGAAAACAAAGATTAAAGCGGTATAAAAAGTATTACACTTTAATAAAAGGAAAAGACAAAGCAGGGAATGAGAAAATTTATATCTCTGATTCTTGGCAACCTCTTGGACCATTAAATAAATCAACGCTATTTGCAGGAGAGTCGAACCGAGCTGTTCAGAAGGTTCTTTGGGATGAGCCTGTTAATCGAAATGCACCGGGGAAAGGGCTCTATCAAACCACGCATATTAGATATAAGAGATTTAAAAGAGAAAAATGGCAGTATCTTCCTGTTCAGGGAACTAACTTAGAGTATGCATTCAGTAAGATTGATCTCTATCCTTGTCGACTGCTTTACGTTCAAATGAGAACTTTTAATGGACTTTATTCAGTTTGGTCTGATGTCTTACAAGTCCCAATTGATTATCATTTGGATGAAAAGAGGGATGAGTTCTTCAATCTATCTTCTGACTCGAAATCAAAAATCTTTGCGCATGATCAAATAACAGAGGTTCTTTTAAATGGAGAGTCTCTTGTGCAATTAAATCCTGGACAGTCATTCGAATTTGCTTCTAAAGTAGGAGATCATATCGAATCAAACCAGGACATTGATGTCCTGACTCAATCAGGGAAAAGATGGGCGAGACCTCTCGATTTTATTCAGGAATTAAAACTTGGTAATTTTGCAAAAAGAGCAGAACTTGATGTCTACTCACAAAAAGATCAGCTAATAACACTTCATACTATTGAAGGAAATTTTAAAAAATATCGACTCAAAGCTGGAGTTGTTCAAACTCTTCAGATCGATGGATACAATCAATTAATTTCAGATTATCCCGTACTTACTTATTTGATTAAGAAAGACCAGGAAGGAAATATTATTCAAGAGAAGTTGGTAAAATGAAAAAATTAACAAGTGTCATTCTCCTTAGTGCAATATCGTCTTTTGCTGTTCGATACAGTCTTAAGAAGGATCAATTTATTTCACATGTCCTTTGGGATAATGAGCACATAAATTATCAATGGGATTTAAAGCAAATTGCTGCGATTCTAAAGCACAATGGCCTTAGCTGGGAATCAGCAAAAAAATTACCAGTCGGGTATACTTTTGAGGTTCCTGCTACTCAACCAGTTACGACTGCCGGAAAAAACAATAGCTCTGATGATCGTTCAATAAGCTCTTTAACCCCGATTAAGAATAACGGAACTCTTTCAACATCTTTGGAAATACCTAAGAGCAGTCCCGTCACTGAATTAAAGCTTGGTGTAACAACTGGAGTTTTTCATGAAGAGCTCGGTGTTTTAAACGGTGATAATAAGTTTATCTATTCTAATATGTCACAGCAGCTTGGGATTGTTTTTGAATCAGATAAAGAGGACTCTACTTATTACTCAGCGTCACTTAATCTTAGAAATCATGTTTACGATGCTAATTCTTCCTTTGGGATTAATGAAAATATCCAAAAAATTACTCATAGTCTTATTCTTGGATATACTTATCGAAAATATCATAACTGGAAAGTGACTGGATTTGCTGAGAATGAGAACCGTCTTTTCTTTAATATTCAACCTGATAATACTTCTGAGATGCAAGTTGGGAACTCAACAAATCTTGGAATCTTAGCTGAATGGTCTCCTTTATATGTTGCCTCATCACTTTGGGGTTTAGGGGCTAATATTTCTGGAAGTGTTCTCTCTAATGAGCTTAATAGAAATGACGAATACCGAGTTTATCTTTTTACTGAACTTTACGAAGCAGGATTGAGAGCAGACTTAGGTTATTCCTTCTCAGACCTTGAGGCAAATTCTTCAAGTGTTAGAAATAGGCAAGTAGAGCTTAACGTTAATTACTTTTTCTTATAAGCCATTGCAAAAACTTTTCGTTTCCTTTTTTATGAGCAAGCTTTAAATAGTCGTCCCCATTTTTATCTTTTACTTCTAAAGGGCTTGTAAGGTAAAGTTCTTTGGCTATTGGATAATACTCTCTATCAATGGCGAGCATAAGTGCTGTTCTTTTATCATTTCCATATTTAAGATCTGTTCTCGCTTTATGCTTTAAAAGAAGCTTAACTCCGTTGAGGTCGTTATTAAGAACGGCGATACTTAAGCTCGTAGATTTATCATCTGGAGCTCTAAAGTTGATGTCGACTTTATGATCAACGATAAGTCTTTCAATCGCTTGAAGCCTTAACAACTCTTCATCTTCAGATTCCAGTCCATCATAGCTTAGAAAAAGCTCCATTACTGCATTTGTGTCATTAAGAGATTCAAGAGGCTTATTTTTATCGAAATCAATAATGAACTGATAGTCTGAAGCAGTTATAGCGGTACTTAAATTCATTGTTTTTTTAATAGAGTGATTTTTGTTTTGTTCACCACAACCCATGAACAGCAATATTAAGATGACTATTCTCATTTGATAACCTCAATCTTTTGATAGGGCTTGAAGTGTGTTCGATTTAAACGCTCAAGAGGTTTGTATTCAAACTCTTCCTTTCCAAACTTATCAAACATATCTTTAAGCATTTCGTATTGAATATTTCTGGCCGCATTCGCCTTGGCCCTATAGTTATAACTCGTATAATTATTAATCATGACAAAATGCCTGAGACCTTTTTTCGTTTTCATCGTTCCTACAAGAGAGGATCCGTTCCCGAGAGTTCCTGTTTTTGCGACAAAGTTTTTTCTGAACTCAGACTTGAATCTTCTTGCCACAGTTCCTTCTACTCCAGCGACGGCCATGAATTTTTTGGTGATGTTTTTATACTGAGTTTCAGAAGGAGTTTGAAATTTTTCGCTTCGCGGATCAAAGATGGGGTCATAAACTTTATTTGTATATTTCAAAAAGAATTCAAGAATAGAAAGAACTGTTCGACAGCTGGCCCTATTACTTTCTACTTTCCAATTTCCTTTTTCTAATGTTTTGTAACTAAGACCTGATCCTGAAATGAATTCGAAATCTTTCTGTGTTTTCGATTCAGAAATAGTTGTTTGAAATTCTTTTTCGAATTGATTTTTTCCTCCGAGAATATGAAAAAGAAGATCAGAAGGCTGATTGGCCGAGTTAACGTTGATGAACTTTATAATGCTTTCGAGATCAGTTGATGTATATTGAAAAACTTTAACTCCTGGTTTTAATCTTCCATTTGTCATAAAAGGATTTTTTTGAGAAGGAGAAATACTCTCTGCATTCATTTTTATTTTAGCCGATTTGTATTTGAAAATTTTCTTTTTTGCTTGGTAATCTTTTTCAATCGTTTGTCCGGTAAGCTTTGTATTGACACATTTCGAATGCCCTCTTGGAATATCTGCTTTTGAAACGATCCTTAGATTCTTTGTCCATTGAGAGGAGTCAAAATAATACTTTAAATCGTCTCTGGTATGCTTCTTCTCTGGAGTGTAAGGGATACAATAATGCTTACTCCCTTTTTCGTAAACTTGGGCAAAATAAGTATTATCTAAAGCTTGGGGAGTAAAATAAAAATTCTTATCAAAAGTAACTTTTTGAAAAGAAGTTAATTTATTTTGATTCATTTTATCAAAAACAGCATAAAGAGATCGCTTAGCAAAAGCAGGATCACTTCCTCCTTCGATATGAAGATCAATTCCATCTGTATAAAATTTTGTGATAAATTCATGCTGTGGTCCCATCTGAGATCGATTGATGGCCCAGAGAGAAGTGAAAATTTTAGAGACAGAAGCAATAACAAGAGGCTTATCGATATTACTCCCCCCAATTGTTCCATCTTCTTTAATATAACAAAATGATTGATTGTTTCGTGGGAGAGATTTTGAAGAGCTTGCCTTAAGATTTTCTTTCCAACAGGAAATAAGATCATTTTTCGAGCAATTTGAAGCAATTGCTGGAAGAGTATAGGCTAAAAATACAGCGATTAGAAGACGAAAAATCATATATTATCAGTATATTAGTAATCTAAAAATAAGTGAGAATTTATAAGTGAAAGTGAAGGAATTATAGGGGGTGTAAAATTTTTGAGCAGTTCTAATAGGGGGGCCAGCAAGACTGCTGACCCATTATCGATTATTATGGATTTTCGATATTGATAGTAGGGTTTCCGTCAGCGTCTAAGCATTGAATATCAGTAACATAACCATGTCTCGACTTAACTGACTCAAGGTGATCAACTCTTTCACCTTTTTTGTGGTGGTATCTTCTTGTTGTGTCTTCCCCATCTGCTTTTATGTTAAGAGAAATTTCACAAGTTTCGCCATTAGCCTTCATAACATAGTAATCACTTTGATAACGTCGAGGACTTTGAAAGCCTAATGTTGCTGCTTCAACTTTGTCATTTTCTGTGATTCCAAACTTATTATTTTTCAAGAAGCTTTTTAAAGCTTTTTTGACAAGATTTTGCTCTTTTTTTAATAGTCTCGCTTGGTGAATTTCATTAAGAGATTTTGCCTCATCTTTAGAAAAAGAGTTCAAGGAAAATAATAGAGTTGGTATTAAAAACAATGCTTTCATAGAATACTCCTGTAATGTTTTTTCTTTAAAGATAGTTTTTTTGAAGGTTATTCACAAAGTGGTTGTATTTATAACAAGTGGTTGTTCAAAATTTGATCAATTTAGGGTCTAAAATTGTAGGGCGTGTCTTCAAAGTTAGAAGGGTCTGAGAAAATGTAAGGCCTTTTAAGGTCATTTATCTTGGCCATTGATCATAATTCTACTTTCATAGATCTATGAAAACAACAGAACGATTATTTTTAACAAACACTATGTGGAAAAAAATAGAACCTCTTTTACCAGCTGAACGTGGTCGCTGCGCTCGTCCCTCAAAATGTAACCGAACAATGCTTGAAGGAATGATTTGGAAGCTTAGAGTCGGTTGTCCCTGGAGAGATCTCCCTGTTGAGTTTGGTCCTTGGCAATCAGTTTACACTCGTTTTAATCGTTGGTCAGAATCAGGAATCTTCCAAGAAGTTTTTGTTCTGATTAAAGACAAGTTAACAAAGCAAAACGTTGCCTTGGATTCAAGTATTGTTCGAGCTCATCAACATGCTCATGGTGCTCGAAAAAAAATGGTGATCAGAAGATAGGAAAAAGCTCAGGTGGTCCCACAACAAAGATTCACCTTTTAACAGACAGCTACGGTAATCCGGAGATCATTAAATTAAGTCCAGGCAATATTCATGACATTGATACCGCGTATGAATTTATTGAAGAGTTACCCGATCAAGTCGAGCAACTTCTTGCTGATAAAGGTTATGATGCAGATTTGTTCAGAAAGTCACTCGAAGCGAGAGGAGTAAGTCCTGTTATTCCAGGAAGAAGAAGTCGAAAGAAGGAGATTGTTTACGACAAGGAACTTTATAGAGACAACATGTTGTCGAGAATTCTTTTTGTAACTTAAAGCAATTTAGGTCGATTGCAATGAGATTTGAAAAGCTTGCTCGAAACTATATGACCATGGTTTTACTGGGAGCGATTCTTATGTGGAGTAAACTTTGAAAACACGCCCTAATTAGGGTATAATAATTTTGCTTTTGGTTCGCTGGTCTTAAAGGCAAATTGCGATGGGGAAGAGTTGTCAATGAAAAAGTAGCCTTGAACTTACTCAAAAATTTAATGAAAAAAATATAAAGATTGCTCAAGTTTTAATCAGTCTCTTGCTTAGATTTTGTAAATATTTCTGTTTTTCTCAATTTCAATGAAAATGAGGTTATAGTTATAAAGATAAACAAAACTTAAGAAAACAGGAAAAAAGTTATGCGTTTTTTATTATTTTTATTATTTTCTCTTTCTCTTACAGCAAAGAGTAGTGAACTTGAACTTGTTTCAAATAGTGCGAGTTACAAGGAAGCGGTTGCTTCTTGTAATGCAATCGATAAAAGATTACCAACTAAAAAAGAAATTTTAGATGCTTACATTGCTGAAACAAAAGCTAAGGTATCATCTACTGGTAGTAGCTATGTTTCTTCTGAAACTTGGAAACATGGAACAGGATTTTTTTGGACTCAAGAGAAATCTTGGTCTATGGATGCTTATGTTATCTTATCTCCTATTTTTGTTGTTCCATATCCAGCGAAGGTTCCTCATGCTCTCACTGTTTACTACTATAAAACTAAAAATGAATATACAGCCTATCATACAACTAGAAGACCTCAATTGGATGGAAAAGAGGCTAGAGTTCTTTGTATTTAATCACTCGCTTTAGAAAAAAAGTACAGAGACGCGAGTCCTGGAAGAGCGAACAGCATACAGAAAAAATAAAAGTAAGCATAGCCACCGTTTGCTAATTCAGGAGACACTCCGTCTAGGTATTTGATCATATCTCCGGCCAAGCCTGCAAAAAGTGTCCGTCCAAGAGAGGCAAGGCTTGCGAATAATGCATATTGAGTGGCGGTAAAGCGTTTATTAACAAGTGCCCCCATAAAAGCAACAAGTGCGGCTGTTCCCATTCCACTCGTCATATCTTCAAAGAAAACAATAAATGCAAAAGAAAGTTTAGAAGGAAAAAAAACGAGTAAGGTATAGCAACCTGTTGAAATTGCCTGAAGGATACCTGAAATCCATAGACCTTTTAGCTGACCAAGACGATAGATGATACTTCCACCGATTAAGAGTCCGAGTAAACTTGAAAAGAGCCCAAGCGTGGAAGCAATTTCTCCGATATCCTTATTGGAAAAACCAACATCAGCATAGAAAGGTCTACTCATAGAGCCTGCAATAGAATCCCCAAATTTAAAAAGAAAGATAAAGACGAGCATGATAAAGGCCCGATCTCTTTTTAAAAATTCAATAATAGGGCGACCAACAGTATTGACTAAAAAATAACCGCCAGCAACATAAGGTGTTTTAACTTCTTCTGGTTTTTGTGAAAGCTCTGTATTTTCTGGCTCGTCAGCCCAAAGAGTTGTGAGAATTCCTACCGCCATAAAGGCGGCAAGCATGACGAACATTTGATTAAAGGACCAGTTCCAAGTTTCTTTATCGACGACCCAAATTCCAAAACCTGAGGCGACCCACATAGCGATCCTATAACCGTAGACTCCAAAAGAAGCTCCAACTCCAAGTTCATCTTTATCGAGAATTTCATTTCTATAAGCATCAACGGCAACATCTTGAGAGGCACTAAAGAAACAAAGAAGAAAACTGACTCCTAGGATATAAGTGAGTGATTTATGTGGATCTCCAAGACTTAAAAGATAAAAAGAGATAGCGAGAAATATTTGAGTAACTAAAAGCCAACTTCGCCTTCGTCCTATGCTTTTTATTGGAACAAAACGGTCAAAGAGAAAGGCCCATAAGAAGTTATAAGAATAAGGAATCGCAATCCAGGAAAAGTAGCCAATGGTTGAAAGATCTATTTCTTCTCTTTTAAGCCATAACTTTATACTCCCATAAACCACCATGATAGGAAGGCCACTAGAGAACCCAAGTAATGTGACAGTGAGCATCTTCTTTGTCATCAAAAGACGAAGAAGCTCCTTCATGCTGTGTTTATTCATTGAATAAGTATATTAATAAACAGGTTGATATTCCAATCTTTGACCCGTTTTAGACGATTTTAACGCCAAATCAATGACTTTCATGGTGTTGACTGCATCTTTAGGGTCGACCGGAACAGGTTTATTCTCATTTATTGCTTTTGCGAGAAGTTTATAAAAGGTCATTTGGCCGTCTGATTGAACTTTTGGAACTGGCTGTTCAAAAGACTCATAATATTTTGAAAGTGCTTGGTCCCATTTATTTGTTCCTGGTAAAATCTTTTGCTTGAGCAGTTCTTCTTGAGGGTCTATTGCAGGGAATGTGAGATGCCCTTGGTTACCGAAAACTTGAAAACTCGGAATGGGCTTTGAGATTAGTTTCGAGGCCCTTAAGACAGCTCTGAAGTTTTCATAATATAAAATAATCTCAAAGTAGTCATGGTTCACAGCTTTTGCTCTTTGGATTTGAAGGTCAGCATAGATTTCTTTAGGTGATCCGAAAAGAGTTAAGCATTGATCAATAAGGTGAGGTCCTAAATCAAAAAGTACTCCATTCCCGTACTCTTTACCTTCTCGCCAATGTTCTTTTGGCTCAGGATTGAATCGATCAAAATTAGATTCAAAGAGCGAAATTCTTCCAACTAATCTCAGAGCTTCTTTTAAGATAAGGAAGTCATAATCCCAACGTCTATTATGGAAAGCAGTTAAGGAAACCTGGTTTTCTTGAGCGATTTCAATGAGTTTTATTCCGTCTTCGTAATGAGTAACGAGAGGCTTCTCAACAACAAGATGCTTTTTTGCCTTAAGACATTTTAGCGAAGTTTCAAAATGCTTATTATTAGGAAGTGTATTGATAATAAGTTTAATTTCTTGATCAGAAAGGATTTCATTAAGAGAATCTACTGCTTTTGACTGCGGATATTCCTTCGAGAGCTTTTCATTTTTTGATGTCAGAACTTTGGTTACTTCAAATTCATTCAAGTGATTTAGGTGAGGGAGATGAAAAACACTTCCGGAAAGACCATATCCTAGAACGGCCGTTTTAATTGTCATTTATTCCTCTATAACGAGAGCTGCAGCTCCTAGAACGGCACCAAATTCCAGTGCTAAATTCGAAAGTTCAATCGTAAAGCTATCTTTTAAATTCGGAAAAATATATTGATTAATTTTTGATTTGATTGTTTCAACAAATGGTTCTCCGACAACCATTCCTCCGCCTATGAGAATAATTTTCCGTACGCCTAACAAGGTTACGAGTTGAGAAATACCAATAGCAAAATATTCAGCTGTCATTTCAAAGACTGTTAAAGTATCAAGGTCACCTTCTTGATAAAGAGGGACGATCTCACGATAGGTTTTATTTTGCCCTGTAATTTCTTGATAGGTTTTCTTGATTCCTGTTACACTGCAATAGCTTTCAAAATGGCCTTTGCCTCCACAGCCACAGAGTCTTCCGTCGGATTCTACTACGACATGACCAGCTTCGCCTGCCAGTCCATGATGTCCGCGAAGTAATTTCCCTTCGATGAATATTCCTGAGCCTATTCCTGTTCCTACAGTAATGGCAGCAAAGTTTTCATAACCCTGGCCTTTTCCCCAACGGTGTTCACCGATTGCGGCTGCATTAGCATCATTTTCGATAACAACTCTTTTGAAGATTTGATTGAGTTTTTCAAATATAGGCTCATCTCGCCAATTAAGATTAGGAGGATTGATAAGTTTATTTTGAACAGAGCTATAATTAGGACATCCAACCCCAACTTCTAGTTCTTCTCTTTTTATTCCATGTTCTGATAAGACAGGTTCGAGATTAATAAGAAAATTCTCAACGAAATTATCAAATGGTTGACCCGCTAATGTGTGAAATTTATGAACTCCTAAAACTTCTCCTGAAGGGGAGACCAAGGCAAATTTTGTATTTGTTCCGCCAATATCAAGTCCTAGGACTGCTTTTTTCATGAGAAGCACCACCAAACAATAAACACACAGACAACAAGAATTGCTGAAAGAATCTTATCTATTCCTTCTCCTGGTGTTTTCTTACTACTGTCGTGAGAAAAGATAAGAGAGGTATCCTTCACTTTTTCAGTTGTTAAACTCACTATGATCATCAGTATGGATGAAATAAGAAAAAGGTAAGCGGCAAAATGAAGAAAGTTTTCCGTAGCGAAGCTATAAAGAAGGCCATCAGGATCGAGAGACTCTTTATTGATCTCAAGGACAAGTCTTGCTATTCCAAGAACAAACCCAGAATAGAGAGCAGTAAGAGCTCCTTTTGCATTAATCTTCTTCCACATAAGCCCTAATAGGAAGACTGCTGCAATTGGAGGTGAGATATAAGCTTGAACACTTTGGATGTATTTAAAAAGTTCACCCGAAACAAATCCCATCATTGGAATCCAGGCAATTCCAAGGACAACAAGGAAAAGAGTCGACCAGCGTCCAATTGAAATGAGTTTCTTTTCTGAAAGATCAGGAAACTTTCTTTTGAAAACCTCATAAGTAATAAGAGTCGAACATGAGTTGAAAACTGAAGAGAGTGAACTCATGAGAGCTGATAAAAGCCCTGCGATGAAAATTCCCTTTAAACCCGTTGGTAAAACGTTTGAAGCAAGAGTAGGAAGGGCCATGTCATTCTTTGGCAAGACCAACATCCCTTTTTTAGAAAGCACTAAACAAATCATTCCAGGAAGAACAAAGATAAAAAGTGGAAGAAGTTTTAGAAAGCCCGCAAAAATAGTTCCTCTTCTGGCCTCTGTAATATTTCGAGCAGAGAGAGCTCTTTGGACAACATATTGATCTGTACACCAGTACCAAACACCAAGGATAGGCGCTCCAAAAAGAATTCCAGTCCAAGGGAAGTCTTTATCAGTCATAGGACGCCACATACTCATAAACTCAGGTTCAAGATTTTTTGTTAACTCAGAAAAACCACCAAGTTGAGAAATTCCAAAATAGGTAAGGAGTAAACTTCCTCCAAGCATAACAATCATTTGGACAGCATCAGTATAAATAACGGCCTTAAGACCTCCGAAGACTGTATAAATTCCAGTTGCAACAACAACGAGTCCTGCTCCTATCCAAAAAGGAACTCCAATCGCCTCGAAAACGACTGCTCCTGCATAAATTGTTACCGAAATTTTAGTGAGGACATAAGCAATAATAGAAACGAAAGTCAGATAGTTTCGGGCCTGTTTTGAAAACCGGATTTCAAGAAATTCCGGCATCGTTGCAACTGAGGTTCTCATGTAGAAAGGAACGAAAAACCAACCAAGCAGCAAGCAGATAAAACAAGCAAGTATTTCAAACTGAGAAACAATAACTCCCGTACTTGCTCCAGAACCGGCTAAACCGATGAGGTGTTCAGAGCCAATATTAGAGGCGAAGATGGAAGCACCGACTAAAAACCAAGACAAATCTTTACCTGCGAGAAAATATTCTTCTGAATTTTCAAACTTACCGCGGTTTGTGACTGCAAAAGCTAATACAAAAATTCCGATAAAGTATGCTAGGATAACAGCTACGTCGATTTCTGATAATGTGAGTGATGTCATGACCTTACCTTCATTTTAACTTAATCTTATACTTGCCAGCTCTTGTCAGTTTAACTATCCTTTTTCGGATTCAAAATAACCCCTAAACAAGGATGATTGCATGAAATTGACATACTTATTGTTCGCTGGTCTGTTGTCAAACGCTATTTTTTCGCAAATGGTCTTCTCTCAAGACGATTTTGCTAAGTGGAAGAAGTTTCAATACCGAAAATCTATAGAGAACTTATTAAACAACATTTCTAGGCCAGACACACCAAAAGGTTTTGTCATCGCCGCACCATCAAAGAGCCGTCCGAACTATTATTATCATTGGGTAAGAGATGCGGCCCTTGTCATGGAAACCATTAGAGAAGCGTTTCCATTCGAAAAATATGCTCCTATGTTCCGTGACTACGTTAAGCTTGTTGATCACTTTCAAAAAGTTGATAAGCTGACGGGGCAAGGTGAAGTTAAATTTAACCCTGATGGATCAAGCTTTAAGGGACCTTGGGGGAGACCACAAAATGATGGTCCAGCTCTAAGAGTCATTGCTATTTCTCAATTTGCCGAAACTCTTTTAAAGAAAGGCAAAGAAAAATATGTAAGAACTATGCTTTATGGTGGAAAAATTCCTGCTCAAACAGTTTTAAAGAGAGATCTTGAGTATGTTGCTCATCATTGGCGTGATCATGACTTTGATCTCTGGGAAGAAGTTAAAGGTCATCATTTTTTCACTCGAATGGCCCAGAGGTCAGCGCTTCTTAGAGGAGCTAAGCTGGCTAAAAAGCTTGGAGACGGCGCAGCTGCTGATTATTATCGTAAAGAAGCTAAGAAAATTGGCTCAGAGCTAGAAAAACATTGGTCTGAAGCTAAAGGGTATATTATTACAACGAGAAACTTCGTTGGTGGTCACGATTATAAAGCTTCTAACTTAGATGCTTCAGTTATCCTTGCTGCTAACCATTCAGGTTTAAGAGGACTTCCATTTAGTGTTCTCGATGATAGAATTATGGCAACAGCTGGTAAACTTATTTCTGCTTTCAAAAAAATCTATCCAATTAATGATAATGCCGTCGGAATTGCGATTGGAAGATATCCTGAAGATAGATACTTTGGGGGCCATCCTTGGTTTCTTTTAACTGCTGCTATGGCGGAATATTTTGATAAAGTCGCTGATGAGATTAAAAGAACGAAAAAAGTTGTTGTGACTAAATGGAATAAGAAATTTTTAAGCCAAGTTACTGGTATTGATTTTAATAAAGTGGGTGTGTACAAAAATCAAAAACGTGTTCTTCAAGTCATTAAAAAGTTTAGAGAACATAGTAATAATTTCCTTAAGAAAATTAAGAAACATGCTGGGCGTGATGGTCAACTTGATGAGCAATTTGATAAAAATAATGGTTACATGAAAAGCGCAAGGCACCTTACTTGGAGTTATGCTGCTTTTATCGCTGCTATCAACGAAATCAAAAACTAAAATATTTTTTAATTTATAAGTTTTAAAAGGCCCTCTTAGGAGGGCCTTTTTTTATTGTGCGCCTTTAACGATTGAATCAACGACTGTTGGATCAAGAAGAGTTGAAGTATCTCCCAATTTATCAGGTTGCCCTTCAGCAACCTTACGAAGGATTCTTCGCATGATTTTTCCTGATCTTGTCTTAGGAAGACCAGTGACCACTTGAATCTTATCAGGCTTCGCAATCGGACCAATGACTTTTGTGACTTGATCTCTTACTGATTTTGAAAAAGTTTCGAGGTCATTCGGAGTGTTATGACAAATAACATACGCGTAGATTCCTTGACCCTTAATATCATGAGGGTAACCAACAACAGCAGTCTCCACAACATCTTCTAGAGTATCAATGGCGTCTTCAACTTCAGCAGTTCCGATTCTATGTCCTGAAACATTGATGACATCATCAACTCGGCCAGTAATTCTATAATTCCCATTCGTATCTCTATAACAGCCATCACCTGTAAAATACTTTCCAGGATATGTTGAGAAATAAACTTGTTTAAATCTTTCGTGATCTCCCCAGACTGTTCGCGATTGACCTGGCCAAGATCCCGTTATACAGAGATTTCCACTAACATTATTACCTTCGATTAAAGTTCCTTTATCATCAACTAAAACAGGAGCAACTCCAGGCAGAGGAGTTGTCGCATAAGTTGGAATACATTCTCCAATTCCCGCCAATGTTGAAATCATGATTCCACCAGTTTCTGTCTGCCACCAAGTATCAACGATAGGGCAATTTTTCTTTCCAACTTTTTCGTTATACCAAATCCAAGCTTCTTCATTGATTGGTTCACCAACACTTCCAAGAACTTTTAATGTCGAAAGGTTTGCATCCTCAACAAGTTTAGTATCGCAGGCCATAAGTGCTCGAATAGCTGTAGGTGCGGTATAGAAGTGGGTTATTTTAAGTTTATCAACAATTTGCCAAAATCTCCCGGCATCTGGCCATGTTGGAACACCTTCGAACATAACTGTTGTTGCACCATTAAGAAGGGGGCCATAAGTGATATAGCTATGGCCTGTAATCCATCCGATATCTGCCGTACACCAATAGATGTCGTCTTCATCGGTCTGGAAAACATTTTGAAAAGTATAAGCAGACCAAACCATATATCCTGCAGTCGTATGCATAAGACCTTTTGGTTTTCCAGTAGATCCGGATGTATAAAGAATAAACAATGGATCTTCTGCATCCATGACTTCAGCAGGGCAGTTAGTAGAGGTTTGATCATACAGATCATGCCACCAATGATCTCTTTCTTCTTTCATATTAATATTAGATTCAATTCTTTTATGAACGATGACGTTTTTGATAGTTGGGCAAGTTTTTAAAGCTTCATCTGCAATATCTTTTAGTCCGATTGTTTTTGCTCCTCTGAAGCTCCCATCATTTGTAATGAGGATTGAACAATCACAATCATTAATTCTGTCTGCTAGAGATTGGGCACTGAATCCGCCAAAAACAACAGAGTGAATTGCCCCGATTCGAGCACAAGCAAGGACGCTGAATAAAAGTTCAGGAACCATCCCCATGTAAAGACAAACTCGATCCCCTTTTTTAACGCCGAGACTTTTCAACATATTGGCCGTTTTACAAACAGCTTCATGAAGCTCTTTATAAGTGTAATGAGTTGTTGGACTCTTAGGATCGTTTGCTTCAAAGCTTAGGGCGGTTTTATTGCCACGAGTTTCTAAGTGACGATCGAGACAATTTTCAGTGATATTAAGTTTGGCGTTAGTGAACCATTTAAAATCAAGATTATTAAAATCTCCGGTATGGACTTGATCCCATTTCTGATGCCATTGAAAATTTTCGGCAATCTCTCCCCAAAATGTCTCTTTGTCTTCAAGGGCATTATTATAAGACTGTTGATAGTCAGCCTTGGATTTAATGCGATACATAAAGATCTCCTTAAAAAGATGTCATTATAATAGGCTTACTATAAAGGGATTTGGATATCAATTATAGGGGAGGCAATCGGTTCTTGGAAAGGCTTACCACCAGGTTCCACCTAGATTAAATCCTATTGCTCGAGTTGTTTGATTAGTTGTGTCACTTTCAAATGAACGGCTATTATAAAAGAAATAAACGAAAAAAGAGTTATGCCGTCGGCGATGCCTTTCGATACCGATTTTCACTGTATAATCATACTTCATTTTATAATCAAGCTCGAACCCTTCTGTAATACCTGTTCCGAATTCTATCCCATAAGTATTCGACCAATTTTCGGAGCTGAGAACACGCCATTCGATATCAGCAAATCCTGCAATATAAGCTTCCTCTTCAAGTTCAACTTGAGAAAGAGAGATTCGATCAACAAGAGCTTCTTCCCAATAAAGAAGTCTAAAAGTTGCAGAGAAATCGGGATAGAGCCAACCTGTTCTAAGTCCGGCAGATAAGGGGCGAAGTTTTCTATTCGTAAAATTCAATGTTTCTTGATCTTTAAAAGAAATAGTAGATAAAGAAAAATCTGGACCTATAAAAAAAGCTCTATCAATATTAAAAAGATAATGAACATTCCAGCGATAATTATTATCAGAAACTTTTTTTGTATTAAGTCCGTTTACGAAGTCTTCGGCTTCGATAGTTGATTGATACCAAGTGAAACTAACATGAAATTTTTCATAGGCCGATACAATATTAAAATTCGACTTTTGTGCGAACGCTGGCAGAGTGAATAGCAATAAAAGTAAAAGTCTCATCCTTGACCTTTGTTTCCTTGTCTTAGAATCCCCATTTCCCTTGGGAGAATTGATGAATATTAGTAATTGTAGCGGCATCAGGAGGATCATTAAAGAGCATTAATTCTAAAACACTTCCTGAAAAGTAATTTCCATTTCCTGACGAAACTCCCGACTCAAAAACGGTTGTATTGTTTTTGCACCCGAGACCAATTGCTCCACTGTGAGCAAATAATCTGCTTGTTGTTGTTTGAGTTGTTCCTATTTGTGCTCCATTAACATAGCATCGAAGTGCTCCATCGGGCCCTGTAGGTCCTGCATAGTTTGTGTAATCAAATACCCAAGTGACAACATATCTAGAATTTGGAGCAACTATCGTGTCTACAGATACAAATGGTTGAGAACCATCACCATCATTTGGTGTATTATAAAAGCCACAATGAAGTCGATTATTGGCAATGTAGATATTCATTCCTCTGACATTCCCTCCTTCTTCGTAAACAACTTGTCTTGAAGAGATATCCCCAGAGGTTTCAAACACAACTGTTAAATTTCTCTGATTAACTGTCGCTAAGTTCAGATCGGCATGGTTACTAGGAGCTAAGCACATATTTCCACCAGAGTAATCAATGGCATTTTGAGGAATATCAAAAACAGGTCTTTGATTAAAGTCTCTAAAGTTGTGTACATTTACAGAACCTGAAAGATCATTGACTTGATCTATGTTTCCAGTGAATAAACCATCTGTCGCATTTCTTCCGTTTTCATCAATAACAGATATGTTTTCTGCTGGATTTAACCACGCGACCATATTTGGTAAATCTCTTGGATCAAAGCCAAAGTACCAAGGACCATAAGTAGGATGAGATTGTTCAGTGTACTGACCAGATTCATCGACGGCCCGAACAGTTGAAAAATATTGAACTCCAACTTGAAAAGTTAAGCCGGCATCGACTCCATCAATACCTGCTTGTACTCTGTAGGAACTAACACTTCCAATATTTGTAAAAGGAACAATATCACTTGCTCCAAGTGACGTTCCTATTGCATACTCGTAATGAACTCCAGTAACTCCTCCACAATTATCAGAAGTTGGAGTCCAAGTTGTGGTGGGACCAACATTGAAAATCGCATCATCGGCCGTAACATCAATTTCTGTTCCGAACGGTGGAGGAGTGCTATCACTTATTAATCCATTGGATTCACTTAAAACTTGAACTGGAAAACCTGTGATATCAACACTTCTAATTGTCGCATAAACTGTCGTGCATTCTGTGATATTAAGGTTTTCAAAGATGTGAGCATTATAACTATCTGATGCCTGCCAATTAACAACATTAGTTTCTCCTGGAGATGTTCCAAGTGCCACTTCATAACCAGCAATGAAGTCAGTAGAAACTGTTGTCCATCTCAATGTTGGAGAGTCAAAAGGAGGAGGAGAAGGGGCGAAGTTAGAATCCCAGAGTAGATCTCGTGTTGAATTTGGTTCAACTCCGTCGGCGGTTGAATTTCCATCATCGGTTAAACTATTCCGACAGCCTTGAAAAAGGTTGAATGAAAGTATGATGAATCCAAATCTTAACCAATTCTTCATGTTATCATTATAATTCGAGACCCATTTCTCAACCTTTTATACCCTTAAGTGACGACTCATTTGATAGCTCATAATTATTTGCCAATTCTAAATGGCAGATTTTTGAGCTATCTCTAGATTTCTTATCGGGTATGTGATTTCGAGTCCTTAAAGAGATCTGAACATGGCAAAATAATCCCTTGCTAGGTGCTCTAAGTCCTTGATACTTTAAAGAGAACTCTAACAAGGATAAATTTTGGAAATTTCAGAGAATAGCGTCGTTTCATTTGATTTCATACTTAAGGACAAAGATGGTCAGGTATTGGACTCATCTGAGCAAGATGGACCGCTTGTTTATCTTCATGGGGCTGGACAGTTGGTCCCGGGGTTAGAAAACGGACTTATGGGGAAAAAAATTGGTGATCGCTTTGATGTAACGCTTGCTCCAGCTGATGCCTATGGCGATAGAAATGATGAACTGATACAAAAAGTTCCAAAATCTGAATTTCAAAGCCCTGATGAATTACAAATTGGAATGCAATTTGAAGTCCCTTCAGAGGGAGGTGCTGTACTTTTGACTATTACGGCGATTGAAGGCGATGATGTGATTGTTGATGGGAATCATCCTTTAGCTGGCGAAACCCTGCATTTTAATATTACAGTCACAGAAGTTAGAGCTGCGACCGAAGAAGAGATTACTCATGGACATGCCCAAGATGGAGATACTCAATAAGAAAAGGTGAAGTCCTTTTTTCGGTTTAAGGGCTATTGAATTTTTCCGTTTGTTGCATTGGACAGTTTTGATCAATATAATTAACTAGCGGAGGTTTCATGAAACTACTGACTTTAATGGCTCTTCTTTTGTCTATTAACTTATTTGCTGACGAAGCTGAAGATATTCAAAAAGAAAAAGAAGTTGAGGCCATGTTAGCAGAACTTGAAGAGGCTGATTATAATGATACTGAAGTTATAAAGTCTCTTAATCAATCGGGCAAACGAATGCCTGCAAGCGTTGAAGAATAAGCAATCCAAGATCTTTAATATCAGACTTTTGAAAAGTTCCTGACAAAATCCTTTTATTTTGTGAGTTCATTGCTGGTGTTTATGTCGTAGTTATTCTTTATAAGAAAAGTATTCACAAAGTTTAAGCCATTGACTGACCTTTAATTCTCGCTCACCTGCTTCTATTTTTGAAAGATTGGCTTGAGAAATTCCTAAAATAGATGCGAGTTCTGATTGAGTCAGTTTATTCTCTTTTCTGATTTCTTTTATAATTTGAGCAATTTCTTTAATCGTTTTCATCAATCTTTTTTATAAAAACTTCATATCTACCGCTGATTAAAGGTTCTTTTTTTGTTCTTTCTTGAAAAAGAAGCTCATCAAGTGTGATGTCAAAATAATCAGCAAGTCTTTTAAGCTTAATAAGACTTTGCGGTTGACGATTTTCGGTCCATGCGTAGAGAGTAGAATAGGGGATATTAGTTTCTAGGCTAACTTGTTTAAGCTCGATACCCTTCTGGGCCAGGAGTGTTCTAAATCTCTCACCAATTTGAAGTTTATCCATACTATTCTATATGGAATAGTTTTCTAAACTTGTAACCCGATTTCTCGTCAGCGAGAAATCTTTTTCGTTCGCGAAAAATTAATGAGTTAAAGACAAAAAAAGATATGAAAGAATTCGAGGACTCTCTTTTAAAATCCAAGCTTGAGATGCAATAATCTTTATCCATAAAATTAATTTTTTTCTTATTAAGGGCTATTGATGTTTTACGGCTTCGTATCAAAGTCGCAACCAAATATAAACACAAAACAATCGAATCTCTCGATTAAGATCTTCGTTTTTTATAGTTGAATTTTTTTTCGGTATGACTGGAGTTGATCCAGTTTCTTCCGAAATCTATCTGATGTACTTAGTGTGTTGTCGTCTTTATCAGTAATGGCATTTTAATTAGTTCAGTGATTATTTGAACATCATGAACTTGCCCTTCTCAAAAAAGATAACTTGATTCTAGAATATAATTTCAATTACTCATCTCGACTTTCTTATATTATCGAATTTTCGAAAGCTGCTACCGACTATATAAATGAAAATTCTAACGATTTTTTTCTCAAGAACCTGTTTTCCAAAATGCATCAGGTTTGTCGATTGATCATGATAACTTCTGCTATTGGATCTTTAAGCATTACCCTGCTACTTTTGGGCTTGAAGGTTTTCGCTTTCATGATCTTAGGCATACGGCCATTACAAGACTGGTGAGAGAGGGAGTCAGCCCTTGG
This sequence comes from Bacteriovoracaceae bacterium, assembly GCA_965217035.1. Lineage (GTDB taxonomy): Bacteria > Bdellovibrionota > Bacteriovoracia > Bacteriovoracales > Bacteriovoracaceae > JAUHYH01. The sequence goes on from OZ244226.1 coordinate 90,767, forward strand.
GTGATCGAATCAATTACAGGGCATAAGAACATCAAGACAACGATGAGATATGTCCACGTTGTTGGAAAAGATGTGAGCAATGTTGGTGAACTTTTAAGTGAAGAAATCAAAATGTAGTCATTTTTTTTAAATCAAATTTTGAAGTTTCTAAACGTCGTTGTAAGTTTTTGAATTTAAAGAGAAAAATGGAGCGGAGGACGAGATTCGAACTCGCGACCTTCTGCATGGCAAGCAGACGCACTACCAACTGTGCTACCCCCGCTAATTTCAAGCTGATAACTTGAAAAATTATCGGAAATAGCACTCTCAGTCAAGCTTTAAGAGGGATTTATTTAGGAGCTCTTATGGCAAAAAGATTCACAGACACACTGACTTACGACAAGAAATGGTTTCGAAAATTAGGGCCTAAATTCGAATGTTTATGGGATTAGGTGCTAAAAAAATGCGATCATGCAGGGACTCTAGAGTTTGATTCAGAGCTAGCTTCTTTTCAGGTAGGAGCTGAGATTTCTGACAGCGACCTTGATTGTTTCGAAGGAAGAATTATTCATCTTAGAAATAATAAATATTTTTCTGTATCCGAAAAACTTTGGTCGATGTAATCGCTGATGTTTCGAGAAGTGATTTTTGTCATGGCCTTAACGATCGGGGCACGGGCAAATACTTTGATGTATTAATCTATGATGACATCGTGACATTAAATTTGGTGACAACCAGTGAGCAGATCAAAAAACGACCTCATTGGGGAATTCACGGTTGCAGGGTGAATCAATTTCTAAGTTACGTTATAGGAAAAATTCTAAAATCGACCTGATAAGTTTTTCGTGGAGGATCATCAAATGGACTCGCCTCTATTTTTGATAATCTATTTCTTAAGAATAGCAATTCATCGGCAAGCTCCTGCGCTTCTTCTAATGATAAATTAAGATATAAACCATCAAACCCAAAAGGTCCTTCAGGCTTTTTTTTCTCTTCTAGTAGATTGATAAAAGCTTGGGCATTTTTGTCAAACCCTGAAAAAAAATCATTCCGGTTTTTTATTTTTTTTCCAAATACAAAATAAGTTCCCTTCTCGACTGTAATCCTATTATCCTCTTTTACTCGCAAGACATTCTTTCGAATCAGATAATCGTAGCAATCTTTTATTTTTTCTTCTTTTAGATCTTGAGCGACTTTAATTTTTATTTTCATTTCTTTTGGTGAAGGAAGGAATTCTGAAACTCTCAAAACTGCAAGAATTGAAATCATTAAAGGATCATGGAGTTCGATACTTCGAATATCTGAAATATCTTCTTCTTTTATAAAGCGTTTTTTATGGCGATTTTTAAATACTTCTTTGATGCGATCATTTTCAGAGCTCATAAGATATAAGCTTATGAAGTATTCAACCTCAAGGTCAGAAAGCTTAAGATTTTCCACAAAGTTATAAAATTTTTTCAAGCTAATACTCTTTCGATAAGTGATAACATCGTAGATAAGCGATTTGGGGACTTTTAACTGTCTTGCAAACGCCTCATAACTAAAACTAGGATTGCTTTTTTTGTTCACTTCATACACTTCTTTTAGAAATGAAAAGTAATCTTCATACTTGAATATACTAGGTATTATCATATTAATTCGATCCCAATGTTTTGATTTTCTTGCCTAGATTATATATCAGTTCATCTGCTTTTTTGTACTAAAGTTCTGTATTTGAGTACGATTTTTTACTGTCGCTTCATAAGAAAAATTAAAGTGATCCGATGTATATTTCATGATTAAGAAATGTATAAATTCACTTTCTACGCAGAAATTAAGAAATCCTCTGATCACTCAACTTTTAGCTAGCAAGAGCGACGAGATAATTTTTTCTAAAATCTATTTTAAAAAATGATGAGGTCGCAATGATTTTTTATAAATTAAAGATCAATAAGCGACTCCTTACTCAAGTTGTATTGATCATTTCGCTTATTCTATTAACTCTTAAAAAGGGTCTTGCTGACCCAGGAGATGATGACTCATCAATAAAGAGCTATATTGCAGTCTCTGATATTGAGGGTATAAAAAGGCATTGGGATACTCTGATCCAAAATAAAACACTTACATTTGATAAAGCAACTCAACTCATGGAGATGATCAATCCTGACAATCGTCTTTGGTTTATTGGAGATCTCATGAGGCGAGGACCTCACGGAAAAGCAACCTATAAATACGTCATGAACTTGATTTCTAATAATGATGGGTCTTCTCTCGGATTAATTGGAAATCATGACGGAAATATTCTTTCTTTTATTTCAACAGTTGCTAATATTGAATTGGGAGCAAATGAAGAATACGAAGAATGGGTACTCAAACAACTAAAAGAAAATTCCAAATTTAAACAAGGTCGTTATGCTCAGATGCAGTGGTGGTCAGAAAAGTTTGGTCTTAAAGACAAAGCCTTAAATTGGTGGATTGAATCTGCAGCAGAAGTAAAAGGAGTTGATCCCCTTAATTCAGATTTTCAAAAATTAATATCAAATAATGCTGGAGAAATAAGTGTAGAAAAACTAGCTCAAATCCTAAATCCAGAAGAGATGGCTGAAGAATTTTATCGCTTTTGTAGTCCAGGAGGATTAGGTTTTGAGTATTTAAGAAAAGCAAATCTTATCACAGTCGTAGATTCAGAAGATCAGATTAGAACAATTCTCTTGCACTCAGGTACTCTCACTAAGGGAAATTTAGGAGTTATCCCTGGAGCTAATGCTAAATATTATGAAATGTACCCTAACGAAGATTGGCTCAAAAAGTTTGAAAAAGATGTCAATGCTTGGAAAGACGAAGGCCTTAATAGGATAGAAGGCTTACTTGATAAACTCAATAATAAGGCAAGCTTTTCTTTGAGTGAACAAAAGGAATTCGCAAGAGAGCTTGGAAAGGTTCACCTTATAAAATATGTCGATGCAGGATATGATTCAGTGACAAGAACCTTAGAGTACGAAGCCAATAGTCTCGTTTATCCTCAGAAACATTTACAAAAATATAGCAATATTCCCGGAACGTTCTCTCAAGAAGTGACAGATTTACTAACCTCTGACCTTGTACATGTAAATAATGTTTACGGAGGTCATATCCCTGTTGGAGATTTTGCTGTTTTAAGAAAAGCTTATTCTGTAAAAAATGGAAAGTTTATTAATATCTTGCTTGGTGATACCTCTTACTCACCAGTAGAGGGTAACGGAACACTTAAGTTTAGAAGTGATGGTTATATCAAAGTGACCGGTCAAAGTAGGGATGGAATTAGTTTTGTCTCTGAAGTCTTGCCAGAAAAAACTTATGCTCAATATTTAGCAAGCGGTGATGAAGCCCTCATAAAAAAAGCGAGGCAACTAGAAAAGATTGGAATGGTTGCCGATGGTTACCTCATCGTCGGATTTGAATCAAGATTAGATCCAATGACTAATGAAATCGTACCAGATTATGACAAGTATATTTTACTTAAACAGGATGGCTACAACTTTGATTATAAGATGGTTGATATCTGGGGAATGGAAGAGTTTTTAAAACATAATGAACTCAAGTTTCCAGTCAGTGACCTTTCTGATGCTTACAAAAAAGCTTATCTCAATAAACAGAAAATGCTAGAAACCCATGAGAAGGTTTCACTCACTGATAAAGAGTTTTCAGAGTTACTTAATGGGAAAAAAGTTATTATAAGCTCTGGACCGGCCAATGCCTCACTGGATCCTGTTCTTGATTCTGTTAATGGAAATCCTGATCATGTGAAAGCCTATCTCGATGATTGGAGGGCTTACTTATTAAGCCTACCCGGCGATGAGGAAGTTATTCTTGTGGGAGGAGGAACTTCTGGTCTTGAAGAGTTAAAAAATAAGGTGGCCGCAGAAGTCAATGAAGTGAGAGCACTAAAGGGACAAAAAAGCTTTGAAATAGTAGGTGTGATTACCGGAGTAACAGGAGGAAGCGAGTTAGATAAAAATGTTCAAAAGTTTGTTGTTTCTCATGCATTTTTTTGGGATGACTACTTTCCCGAGTTAATGAAAATGATCGATGATACCGAAAATATAAAAAGCCTTCGATTAGAATTTGCTGGAGGAGGCGGAATTATCCCTAATCAAATAGATCATGCTCGAAATTTGAAAATGCAAGGCATGGATATGGAGATAGTATTAGGTCAAGGTCTATCTTCTAAAACTGGGAAAAGATCTATCTCAGGGACTGATAAAGTTATTAACGCAGCTCTTGAAAACCCAATGGGCTCTCGTGATATAAAAATTCGCAAACTTGAAGATTATCATAGATATCCTACTCTCCCATGCTTACCCATTGAGAACTTATGTCCATGGCATCTTGCCAGGCCAGAAACTCGAGTTTGTCCTCATAAGATGGATTGAAATATTCATCTTTCTTATGGGTCTTAGGGACTTAGTGCTTTTACTGTGACTTCAATTAATTAATCGATCTGTTGACCTAAATATTGAGTGTATTTTCTTAATAGAGCGTCATTTGCAAAGCGAAACGTCAGATTATCTATAATCTGCTTTTTATTAAACTTATAATTTGGATTCAAAAAGTCTTTGATAAAAGTATTACTGGCCATGAAGAGTTTAGACATAGGTGTAACTTCTTCTGTTGGTCGGTCATTAAAACCAAAGCCTAGGTGGCTTCCATGATGTTGTCGAATTGTCTTGATAATACTCTCGTGGATTTCTTTAAAGCCCTCTAATTTTTTTGAGTTTTCGTAAGCATGGTTTTGTACTGATGTAATCTGATCCTCATTCAACTCCATTTTTTCAATTGCCTTATCAAGGTCCTCTTGGGAATTAATGAAAAAGAGGCCTGTATTATCGAGTCCTAAATCACAAAAAAGAGAAGCAAAGGACAGTCGATAAAGAAGTTTTGCATCAAGTTTGCCCTCTCTTTTCAAAAGGTAAGAACAAACGAGATTTGTTAGGTAGAACGTTTGAAAGGCAAAATCTTGCTTTTGAGAAACCACCTTGTTAATAAGCTCAGATAATGAGTTTTGTTCAAGGATTGTGTTACAAATTGATTGAATCGTATTTTCAGCAAGTTCTCTTAATGATTTATCAATTTTTAATTTATTAGAATACTGAACAAGGTATTGATAGGACTCATACTGTGCTTGCAAACGAATGTCTCCGTTTTGAGCAAGGCGAGCGCTGTAAAGGTTTGAAAGACTTGTAAAGAAAATTTCATAATCATCTTTATGGATATAAACATTCTCAATAGAGAAAGAGATCAGCTTTTCAAAAAGTTCTTCGTCGACTTTATCGTAAGCACTGACTCTCTTAACAAACTGTTGGCCGTGACCATCTTTTCCAACTTTCAAGTAAAGATCACAAGGAGTTTCGAGACCTTCGATCTGTGTCAATGGGATAGGATGGTAATTAAAGTATTCCAAGACTTGCGAGTCTTCTTTTTGAAAATCGATCTTTAAACTCTCTGAAAGCGTCGATAAAATAGAGATATCGGTATCACTTTTTTGATAGGTGAATGAACTTAGTCCTTTGTTTTTGCTTTGGGCATAAACTTTTAACATCTGAATAATATGAGCTTCTTCTTCGAGAGTATCGAGCCCAATGATTGTTGTTATATTAGGAATAGTATCGATTACTTCAATGGCGTCTTGAATATTATTTTTCACAATAGCGGTGATACTTAACTGGCTAAGCAATTTTAACTTGAGTTTATTGGTGAACTCAGATCTATTATCAATGACAAGAATATCAATCATTTCTAAATTATAGGACTAATTTGTTTAAGACGGCAAAACAGGAGTTTTTCCAGTCGCCTGATTTGAATCAATTACGTATTTTGGGAGCATCCACCCAGATATTTCCTGCTTTGTTTGCTGGAAAATCTCAAATCCCTCCACTTCTTCTAGGTAAAAGTGCATGGCACCTTTAACTTTATCAGGATGATGTAAATAATAGGGTTTTACTTGGAGCTTCACTAATTCAATGAAAAGCTTTACAAGGTCATTAGCAGTATTATTAATTTCTTTAAGAAGAACTGTTTGTGAATAAAGAGGAATCCCTTTAAAGCGCTTTAAGGCTTCTTTAACTTCAAAAAAGAGTTCATCCGCATGATTGATATGAATCATGACAGTTGTCATCAAGTTTTTATGTTTTATTGCAGATATAAGTTTTTTGGTAATGAGCTCTGGTGATGCCAAAGGTGTTCTGGTATGAAAACGAATAAATTTGATATGGGGTATCCTAGCAAAAGAATCAACATAGTCTCTAATTTTGGAAGGAGAAAGAATAAAAGGATCTCCACCAGTAAAGATTATTTCGTTTATCTCAGGATGCACTTTTAGGTAGTCTAATGTTTCGCTAAATTCAGCTTTAAAAATATCATCTCGCTCATTGATCAAATTCTTTCGAAAGCAAAACCGACAGTTAACAGGGCATGTAAGGGTAGGGAGGAATAAGGCCCTATTTTTATACCTATGAATGAGTTGAGGAGCAGACCATTTCTTAGTATCTCCAATAGGATCGTAGTAACCAGAATCTAGAGAGTACTCAAGTTCACTTTCAAGATATTGCTTTGAGATAGCAGGAATATGAAGTTTAGATTGAAGAAAAGAGCTAATTTTATGCGCATATTCCAATTCTATTTTCTCTTTTTACTATCTCTGAACCATTTCATTTCTATAGCCGATGTTCCACGAATTAATAAAAAACCTAATAGGGAAAGACCGACAAAATGCAGAATAACTTCATTCATAAGCATTCTCCCACCATTCATGAGAACCCATAATAGCCAAATTAGCATTGAAAGATGAGCCAAAAGAATGAAGAATTTAATGATCTTAATCTTCATGAGCGATCTTAACCTTTTGGATTTTTTTCAATTTAAAGGCCTTATTTAATTTATCTTCCATACAGATGGCGTACAAAATAAAACCATAAGGCATCGGGAGCAAAGCAATTGGCTTTATTTTTCTCATTTTATGTCCTTTTGATCCACCTAAATAAGAAATTTCTATATTATTGCCACTGTTTAAAGCTTCCTTAAGATCCTTTCCAACTTCGGGAAGATCAAAATTCTTAAAATCGTTTAGTTGAAAAAGCTCATAATTCTTTCTGATAGCATTTAATTCGATCGATTTTTGCCTCAATCTTTGAAGGCACCTATCGATAACATAAACAAGCGCCTGACTATCGGCCATGGCCCGGTGAAACTGAACCGTAAAGCCGAAATGCTTTGCAATCGTTCCTAGTTTGAAATTCTCAACTTCTTCATCAATAAGCTTCAAAAGGTTTTTTACTAATTGAAAGGCATCATAAACCTTCTGATTTTTGAACTTTACTTCATTCTTCCAGGCATCAACCGTTAAGAAACCAATGTCAAACTGTGCATTATAGGCGACTAAGCCTGCATTACCACAAAATTTCATAAAATCAGGCAGAACCTCAGAAATACTTCTTTCAGCAATAAGATCATCGTTATGAATTCCATGGATAGCTGAATTCGCTTCAGAAACAAGGTTAAGAGGTTTTACTAAGCTCTGAAAAGTCTCGATTTCCCCTTGAGAAGTCACCTTAATACCAGCAATTTCGATAATTTCATGAACCAAAGGAGAAAGGCCACTAGTCTCAAGATCAAAAAAAACCAAAGATTCTTCACCGAGGTCTTGAATATACTCAGCTAAAACCTCAATCCCAGACGGAAGATAGGTCTCAATTGTATGAATCTTGTCCACTAATAACCCTTTGCGTAAACCTAAGTAAGGCTTGGAAATCTTTGTCTTTCTGTTTATATTACGGACTCTTATTTGAAAAGAATTAAACCAATTTTGAAGGTGAACTCTATGTTTGATGTCGTTGTTCTTGGATCTGGGCCTGGTGGGTACGTTGCTGCAATTCGTGCAAGCCAACTAGGACAGAAAGTCGCGATTATTGAAGAAGATAAGCTTGGCGGGGTTTGCCTTAATAAAGGGTGTATTCCTACTAAGGCGGTTTTAAAATCTGCTCATTCTGTTCACGAACTTGCTCATATGAAAGAACTTGGGATTGATGTTGATATTAAAAAACTTGATGGGTCTCAAGCCGTTAAAAGGGCAACGGGTATTTCCGACAAAATTTCGAAAGGTGTCGGCTTTTTGATGAAAAAAAATAAGATCGAAGTTATCAAAGGTCGTGGAGTCCTTAAAGATAAGAATACAATTGATGTTAGTGGAAAAGATGTTAAGGCGAAGAACATCATCATCGCTACAGGTGCAAAATACCGAACATTTCCAGGTCTTGAACATGATAACAAAAGATTAATTGGTGCTTGGGAAGCCATTAAAATGGAAAAACTCCCAAAGTCGATTGGGATTATCGGAGCAGGGGCGATTGGTGTTGAATTTGCTTACTTTTGGAATGCCTTTGGTGTCGACGTTCATATCTTTGAACTTCAAAAGAACCTGCTCCCGATTGAAGATGAAGAATCTTCTAAAGAAGTTGAAAAAGCTTATAAGAAATATGGAATCAAGATGTCTCTTGGAGTTGAGAAAGTCTCAGCTAAAAATAATGGAAAAGATGTCACCATTACCGTTTCCAAGAAAGGTAAAGAAGAAAAACTTAAATTTGAAATGGGTCTGATCGCTGTTGGAATGACAGGCCAAATTGAAAATATAGGTTTAGAAAAGATCGGAGTAAAGACTGATCGTGGATTCATCTCTGTCAATGGAACTTATCAAACTAATGTTCCGAATATTTATGCCATCGGAGATGTTTCAGGGCCACCACTTCTTGCCCATGCTGCTAGTCACGAAGGTGTGATTGCCGCAGAAGCGATTGCCGGTCAAAAGCCTCATCCACTAGATAAGAGAAATATCGCTGGCTGTACTTATTGTCAGCCTCAAGTTGCTTCAATCGGTTATACAGAACGAGAATTGAAAGCAGAAAAAATCGAATACAATATAGGGAAAATGCCATTTTCAGCAAACGGAAAGGCAATTGCTTCTCAGGAAACTGATGGTTTCGTAAAAGTTCTTACTGGGAAATACGGAGAACTTTTAGGGGCACATATTGTAGGAACACACGCTACTGAACTAATACATGAATATGCACTCTTCCGAACAATGGAAGGCATTGACGAAGAAATCTTTGCGACAGTTCATCCGCACCCAACATTAGGGGAATGGTTAGCTGAAGCCGTCATGGCCGCCAAGGGAAGAGCTTTAAACTTTTAGGAGAAAAATACCATGGCAAAAAATGAAGTTGTTATGCCACAAATGGGTGAGTCAATCACAACCGGAACCATTACAAAATGGAATAAACAACCGGGTGATGAAGTTGAGTTAGATGAAATTCTTCTAGAGATTTCTACTGATAAAGTCGAATCAGAGATTCCATCACCATTCGAAGGAAGACTTGAAAAAGTTCTTTTTGAAGAAGGCGAGACAGTTGATGTTGGAAAGGTTATCGCTATTGTAGAAGATGATGCTTCAGCAAGTTTAGATACTGAAAGTGCTTCAACGGCAGCACCGGTCGAAGAAACTCCGGCAGCCAGCGAACCAGCCCTAACACCATCAACAGATGAGAAATCAGATAAGTTCTATACTCCACTTGTAAAAAAGATGGCCAAAGAGGCAGGTGTTGCTCTTACTGAACTTGATCATCTCACAGGGTCAGGTGCCGGTGGGCGTGTTAATAAAGCAGACTTCGAAGCTTTTATAAATAATAGAGGAGGAGCTCCTGCTGCAACTCCGGCAGCCAGCGAAGCACCAGCCCCTAGTGCTCCAACACCAACTCCCTCAGTTCCAGCTTTTTCCGCAGGTGAAAGAGTTGAAATTATCCCAATGGATAATATGAGAAAAGCAATTGCTAGAAACATGGTCGCTTCAAAAATGACTTCTCCTCATGTGAACTCAGTTCTTGAAGTGGATATGACTCATTTAGTGAAGTTTAGAGAAGGATTTAAAAATCAATTCCAAGCTCAAGAAGGTTTTAAATTGACTTATACTCCATTCATTATGAAAGCGATCATCGATGCTCTTAAAGAACATCCATTGGTAAATGCTTCTGTTGATGGTGATAATATTGTTGTTAAAAAAGATATCAACCTTGGATGTGCTGTTGCTGTCCCAGGAAATGGTCTTGTTGTTCCCGTTATTAAAAATGCTGATGGACTTAATATGACAGGGCTCTGTCGTACCTTAAATGATCTTGCTCATAGAGCAAGAGACAAGAAATTAGGAATGGAAGATCTCACCGGTGGGACATTTACATTTACTAATGTTGGGTCTTTTGGAACGCTTCTCGCGACGCCGGTTATTCTTCAACCGCAGGTTGGAATTATGGCCGCGGGTGTAATTAAGAAAATGCCAGTTGTTGTCGAGGGGGATGCCATTGCGATCAGAAGCATCATGTATCTCACTCATACATACGATCATAGATTAGTTGATGGGGAATTAGGCGGACGTTTCTTAATGTCGGTTCACAATAACCTTGTAAATATGGACCCAGCTTCGTTATTTTAAGCACTTAAGATAGTGTAAATTTTTATTTAGACATCTTTGACAAAGGTGAATGTGGTATTCATAGGCTTCAAATGGGGGAAGTCTATGAAATCACTAATTTTTTCAGCTTTAATTTTAATAAGTCTCAATACCTCGGCTAATGAGTATTACTGTCAAAAAGCCTATCAAACTAAAATCGAAAGGATTAATAAAAAAGCTATTCTCAGACATACAGGAACATTTGTTGTCACTGGGGCCCTTGGATGGGGAGTTCTTGTTAGTGGGATAGGATTACCTGCCTTAATCTTTGGTGCACCCGCTGGAACAATCGGTTTCATCGCAACTGTAATGGGAGCATCTTACTACCTTCATTCGATGGATGAAAAGTTTGTAAAAAGTACATTTAATCGAGCTATTAATCTCAATAGAGAAAAAGGGCTAAGAGCTGCCATTCAGCTCATTGATACTCTTCAATACACAGAGGAAGAACTTAAGGCCCTTACTTATAAAGAATACCAAAAGATTGATCCATATATTCATTTCAATGATTTCAAGCAAGTCACTCTTATGGATGTCATGCTTGAAAAAGTTAATAGAAAAAGGGCACGAAAAGACAAAGAGTTATTTTCCTACGAAGATCTCAGAAAAAAACTATTACTTCTTTCTCAAACATCTGCATTTTGTCCTATGAGATCAGGAAAAAATAGGCCAAAAACAATAAGGCAAATAAAAAAACTGATTGATCGACTCGATTAACGACAGAGACACTTTTTCAATTCACAGTTCACGACCTTGTCTTGAACTGTGATGCTTAATTCTTTGATCTGTGTTTTATCCTGAGTATAATAAAGACTCATTCCTGCACCTGAGAATGCTTTTATTTCCTCTTCTAAAGTAAACTCTTGAATTTCAAAGTATGACCTTATAGTTTCTAAATTCTCTTCGCCATTATATTCAACACTTTGAACTGAACCATCAGAGAGTTCTTTTACAACTTTTAAATCAAAAACCTCTTTTTTTTCAAACTCTAAGCGCTTATAAGAAAAGATTAATTTTTCATTTTGAAGGTTAAATCCATGATAATTTTTTCCTATTATCAGGATATCTTTTACTGATTTTTTCCCATCTGTAAGATTCTCAATCATTTCCTCTGGATCATTGGAGTAGAGATTTGTTCCCAAACATTCATTGATAACTTTAATTTGCTCCGGAACCTCTTCACTTATAACTTGTCCAATGGGATCACTTTCACTTATCCCTTTCTCAACAAACGAATCTTCTTCAGAAGTCTCAACTTGGATTGAATCTTCTATCTCTATTTCATTTGAATCTCCTGTCAGCATCCAGACTAAGACAAGGATAAGACCCGCAGAGAGAGCAAGAATAATAATTTTACCTTTTTCTTCTTTCATACTTATAAAGATTCTTTTGAATAAAGTTCCATTGAGAGTTCATTGCTTGAATATCATTCGCGATATTTTTATCAATCTTCTCAGCATTCTGTATTGAATAAATAAGACCATACATGCTCTTGTTCATCAACCGAAAGTTTTGTGGTAAGAACTGCAAGTTTGTTGTTTTCGCGAGCAAGAAATGTGACTGGGTAATAAAATTCTTCCAAAAATCATAATTGGGATTTCGCAAGACATTAGGGCAAAGTTTATTAAGTTTTGTGAAAAAACCTCTCACATAAGTCTTCAATTCCTCATTAACCTTATACCTCTCGCGAACACTCAATGATGTTTTTTTAACTTCATATTCGACAAACAAAAGTTGTACTTTTAAAAGAATCTCCAATGTCATGAATTCTAAATCAGGTAAACGTTTTTCTAGTTTCGTGAAATTTTGATAGAGAGAGTCAAGAGAATCCATCATTTCGAAAAATATGTTCTCACATTCAAACTTAATATTTTCACTGCATTCAGAAACATATTTCTGATGAATTTTAAGAATGAAGTTATATTTTGAGAGAAGTCCACGAAAATTTTTCTCAGATTTCGTTAAAGTTTGAATCACATTCCAATAACGACCCTGGATAGAATCAAGGTAGTTAGTCAAAACACGAACTTTTCTTCTCTTTTCATAAAACTTAGGATCAATTGGTTGAGCCATTGAGTTTAAGGAGAAAAGAAGAATTAAAAACTTCATTAGTGAATAACAAGCCCAAAGTCATGATCATTAATTTTGTGATCATTAGTCTCACCAGGCTTATTATCCCATAAAGCTAAATCAAGCTCCGTTGCAAGAGTTTCAGTACAAATATAATCCTTAAAAGAATTAATCACATCCTGAAGCTCATTATTACAATAAACCGAAACTTTGATCCTCTGATCGACTTTTAAATCCAGGTCTTTTCTTGTTTTCTGAATTCTATTAACAACTTCTCGAGCAAGACCTTCATTAATGAGCTCTTGGTCTAACTCGCAAGAAAGGTTGATCGAAATGAATCGATTTGAAAGAGCATCAGTTCCTTCTTTTGCCTCTCTAAAAATAAGAATCTCATCAAGTTCAAAGTCTCTATCATTAAGCTTGATAGCACCAGAATCTTCAAAGTGCGCGATATCATCAGAACTAAGGCCTTTAATGAAGCCTACATATTTTCCAAACTCTTTCCCAAGCTTTTTACCAAGAACAGGAGAATTTGGAAGGGCATAGAGTTTTATGTACTTGAGTTCATCTGAGTCATAGCTAATTTCTTTTACGTTAAGCTCTGTCTTGATAGAGTCTTCTAATTTAGAGAGAGCATCTGTTACAGCTTTATCAGGATGAATAATCGTTAAATTTCTCAAAGGTATCTTAACTTTAACTTTCTCTTGAGTCCTCTTCTGACGACCAAGTAAAATAATTTCTTGCATTCTTTTCACTGCATCTTCAAGAATAGCATCTTGAAGCTTTGACTCTGCTTCAGGGAATGTGCAAAGGTGAACACTTTGTTCTGCCGAACCCGAAATTTTTTGAAGCTTAAGATAAAGTGCCTCTGATAGAAATGGAGCAAATGGTGCCATAAGTTTATTCAAAGTTTCGAGTGTAAAGAACAGTGCATGATAGGCATCATCTTTATCCTTTGAATCCTCGGCCCAGAATCTTTTTCTATTAAGACGGATATACCAATTTGTTAGATCATCAATAAAATCAAAAAGTGCTGGTACCACATTATAAAGTTGGTACTTATTCATCTCGGTATCAACTGTATTTACGAGGGTCTGTAACTTCGAAAGCACCCAAGCATCCAAGATATGATCGGGTTTAAAATCAGCAAGTTTGTGCTTTGGCTTCCAACCATCGACCTCTACATAGGTTGCAAAGAATTTAAAGGAATTATACCAAGGAAGTAGGGCCTTTCGAACCATATCCTTGACACCATCATCAGAAAATTTAAGATCTTCAGCCTTCACCAATGCAGAATTGATGAGAAATAAACGAAGTGCATCTGCTCCATATTCCTCCATTAAGGCATCAGGTGCAGTATAATTTCTTAAACTCTTCGACATTTTCTTGCCATCTTTTGCAAGGACTAACCCATTAACAATAACATTTTTAAAAGCAGGTTTATCAAACAAAGCTGCCGCTAAAACAGTAAGGGTATAAAACCATCCTCGTGTCTGATCGAGCCCCTCGGCAATATACTCAGCAGGAAAACCAGCTTTGAAAACCTCTTCATTTTCAAAAGGGTAGTGAAGTTGAGCATAGGGCATAGAACCAGATTCAAACCAACAATCAAGAACCTCTGAAACTCTTTTATACTCTCCTGATTCCCCATCAATTTTAAAAGTAAGTTCATCAACGAACTCACGATGAAGATCATCAAGAGTTGTTCCAGTATATTTTGCTAACTCTTCGCGAGAGCCAATACAAAGATGTTTTTTAGACTCTTCATTATACCAAATAGGAATAGGAGTTCCCCAAACTCGATTTCTAGAAACCGCCCAGTCCTTAGCATTTTCAATCCATTTTCCAAATCGACCTTCTTTCATATGGGAAGGAACCCAGTTGATTTCTTTATTAGCAGCAATCATTTTTGATTTCACTTTTTCAACGTTGATGAACCAAGTTGGAATTGCTTTATAGATTAATGGTGTTTTCGATCGATCACAAAAAGGGTAGGAGTGAACAATTGTATCTTGAAGATAAAGCTTATTCTCATCCTTAAGTCGCTTAATGATATTTTTATCCGCGTCCTTTACGTATTGCCCTTTATAATCAGCAACATCTTCAGTAAATTTCCCTTCGTTATCAACAGGACAGACTTTTGCTTTCACGCCAGCATCGCGAAGAACCCTCTCGTCATCCTCACCAAAGGCTGGAGCAATATGAACAATTCCCGTCCCATCAGAAGTCGTAACATAATCATCAGCATGAACTTTAAACGCTCCTTGCGTCGATAAAGATTCGAAGAAGGGAAGAAGTGGTTCATAAGCTAAACCAACAAGCTCAGTTCCTTTCGCTTCTTTTTCTATATTTTCTTCAAGTTCACGCTTTAATTTCTTTGTATAAAAGGCGAGTCGCTCTTTCGCCATCCAAACTTTCTTATCATCATCATTGAAAAGAACGTAATCAATTTCATTATTTACACAAAGACCGAGATTTGATGGAAGCGTCCAAGGAGTTGTCGTCCAAGCCGCAATGTATTCATCACGATCTTTTATCTTAAAGAGAACAGTGACGGCAGGATCTTGAACATCTTGATAGTTCTGACCAGCTTCAAAGTTTGATAAAACCGTACCAAGTCCAGTTGAGAATGGCATAACCTTCGTATCTTGATAGACTAAGCCTTGATCCCAAAGTTGCTTAAACACCCACCACACACTCTCCATGAAGGGAAGATCCATTGTTTTGTATTGACGATCAAAGCTTACCCATCGACCCATCCGAGTAACTGTTTTTTTCCATTCCGTTGTGAACTTTTGAACAATCCCACGGCATTCATCGTTGTATTTCTTAACCCCTAGTTCAGCCACTGCTTGCATAGCAGACATACCTAAAGATTTATTGATCTCATGCTCGATCGGAAGACCGTGGCAGTCCCATCCAAAACGCCTATCAACAAACCGTCCTTTCATAGTAAAATATCGCGGAACGATATCTTTGAGAGTTCCACCGACGAGATGACCATGATGGGGAAGCCCTGTTGCAAAAGGAGGCCCATCATAAAAGATATAAGGAGCACCAGATTTGGTCTGTTCAAGCGATTGCTCAAAAATCTTATTTTGTTCCCAAAATGCCAATATCTTATGTTCTGATTCAACAAAATTAAAACTCTGATTACTGGATTCAGCCATAACTAACCTAATTTTATTTAGCTGGAGTCTATTTCCTAGCTTGTGATTCAATTTTTGATGTATAATATCATTAATTCAATTACTTAGGAAAGTTCAGGAGCGCTCATATGTTTGGATTGGGAGTTGGAGAATTAATTGTCGTGGCCGTCGTGGTCGTGATCTTTTTTGGCGCTAAACGCCTTCCTCAAATGGGTGGCTCACTTGGTAAGGCCCTAAAAAATTTCAAGACTGAAGTCACGAAAAAGGATGACCCAGAAATTGAAGATAAATCCGAAGAAGCTTAAAATTAAATCAATCTAAATTTATTTTCTCATTCAAGAAATTCTTAATCAAATCAAAAGGCTATAACCATTTCACTGGTTATTTTTTAGATAATGAATTTTCTTTGATTTATCAAAAAGAACAAATTCAGAGAGGTCTGAGTTATATTCAAGAAAGATTCAGAGAGTATGGGTATTTGGAAGTAGGATCCTATTTTTAAGTCTAAAATGCTCTAAAGAAGTCGATATTGATACAACAAAGCTCTTCTTCTTTTGATCCCTTAATCGAATCCAAGAGATCCTTTACAACATAAGAGAATTTTTCTTTTAATTTTTCATAATCTTTTTTAGAAATAACAAGAGGGCAAGTATAAAAGAAGTCTTTCCGAAAGTTATGATTATTAATCTTCTCCAATGATTTCTGCCTCCAATTTATGTGATGATTTGCAAGAAATTCAGAGTCTTTGCCTAAGTGAATCTTTTTTGCACTTACTTTCAACTCTCCATTTTCATTTTCAATGAGTTTACATTTTAACAAAAAATCGAAAGCTTTTTGAAACTCATCTTCTGGTAATAATGTATATTCAAAGATTTGATTAGCATTTTTAAGTTCTGGAATCATACTTAATAAGCGGATTGCACCATATTTCCAATTTGAATAATATTGAGATTTTTCAATTTGAGTCAGCTCTCGTTCTGATTCAATAATATTTTTTAAGTCTCTTGTCTCTTTTTTAATATCGTTTAACTTTTTTTCGTAATACTCTTTTAGCTTTAAACTACCTGCCTTAGAAAAATTCAAAAGAGTCATAAAGTAATCGCTTTCTAAATCTTTTAATCCTAAAAAAGAACAAGTGAGTATTCCTTGCTCTTGACTCAACTCTTTTTTCCCGGAAATAACTTGACTTAAAAAACTACTATGGACATTGATTGCTTTTGAAAGCTTTAACTTCATCCCACGCCCATCTGGAGGCATTATTTTTTTAAAATAGGAAAGCATGCAGCTTCGATAATCAGAAAATTCAAAAACACTCAAAGTTTACCTTTTTGTAAAATTATTGCCCCTAAACTTACTATAAAATCCTTAAAATTCCATATTTTTCGAAGGAAAGTGACCCTCAGATAAAATAATTTTTCAACAAGGAGATACAAAATGAAAAATTTAAAGACAATTATTGCAGGACTTATCATTGTAGCAGGAATTAGCGCACAGGCAAAAACTCAATCAAGATCAAAAGATGATGTTGCATTTGCAGGGGATGATGCATTTGTTATTTACAGTACAGAAGTTTCTAAGAAAATTTACAAAAATCTCAAAATTAAACCAGTAAAAACAAAAACTCCTGTGTACGAAGGTGAGTATATGGTTTTTAACACTAAGAAAGGAAGAAATATTGTATGCGCACACATAAAAGGCTTCACTACGAAAGGGAAGCTTATAGGAAAGGATGTTAGATGCACTGCAACTTTCGATTTACTCAGCGGTATGGCACTAGACTATTAGTTTAAATAGAAGAATCGGTTTAATGCCCTTAAGGTTTTGAACCGATTCTTTTTTAAGATACCTTAGGACAGAAACATGCTAGATAAAAACTTAAAAAATTTATTCTTTTTTATTTTTTTTTTGTTGATTTCATGTGGAGACAATAAAAAAACTGAATTACCTCAAATTACCCCTCAAGATCAAGCTACTAAATTACCTCAAATTACCCTTCAAGGTTCAAATGCTCAGGAGGAGGGATATGACAGCGGAGGCGTTGATTTCGCCTTCTTCTTCAAAAAAGATAAGCTTGCTTGGTTTGAAGCTAAACAAGCTCAAATTAATATCTGTATCAAATCACCAGAGAATTTTTATTTTTCGACTTTTGAGCTAAAAGAACTCATAAAAGATTCATTCGCTCGATGGGGGCGATATATCCTCCGGAAAGACACTTCTCTAGCCGATATTCTTGGAAACCCTTGGGATAAAATAAACTTCCCAGAGTCATGTGAGCAGACTAAGGATAATATTATTTTTTATTTCGGGGGCGAGGACAACAAGGATATAAAAAAAATACAAAAAAGGTTCAACCAACCTCTTGGTCTAAGTTTTCAAACCAAGAAAAACGGAATCATTTGGATTGCGAACTCTTTTGAGTTCAAAAATAAAAAAAATGCGATTTCAAAGGAATGGTTTCAAATGATTCTGCTCCATGAAATCGGACATGCTTTTGGAAATCATCATATCCATGGAACTATCATGGATGAAACTATTACAAGTAAACTGTTTTTTTCAAAGTGGATCAAATCAAAGGGCTTTGACTTAGAAATCCCTTCTTTCGATAACTTAATAAGTATTGATCAAAGTAAAGAGCTCATTCTTGAAGAGAATTATCCTTTAAACTTTACAGGAATTTTCAGTATCGATGAGAAGACTTCTAAAACAATTTTAAAAGAGATTTCACCTGAAATACGAGGAGACAAAGAAATAAGCCTCGCTGAACTTGAAATAACGAAGAGAGGATATATTTTTCCAAAAGGTTTTCAAGCGGTTTTGAAACTCAACACGAAAGAAGGCAAAACTGAATTTCATATTGAACTCGATAACAAAAACTACTCAGAGAATATCTTAGAAGAAGCTTTTTTCTCCTATTATAGAGACTATGATGTTTCTTACTTTCTCCAACATAAGTCTTTCATCCAAACTGGGATTTTAACAACAGAATCAGGAAATACGTTTAATGTAATCTTAGAGAGAAATACTGATTATACACAAAATATAACGAGTCTTAGTGATCTTGATTTAAATGATTTTTCCATTGATAAATTTAACTCTTATCCGCTGAAAGTTTTTATTTTATTAAAAGGACGAAAAGTTCCTCTCTTTGCGGGAAGACTTTAGATCTACTTTTTTAAATATCCAAGATGATGAATAGGAGAATCTTTGAACTTCTTTCGACGTTTATCATACTCTTCAGTTGTTTTAACTGAGGAATGTCCGACATCTCTAGAAACTTTATAAAGATCAGCTCCATTCTCTAAAGCTGAACCGATATAACTGGCTCGAGCGCTATGGCTAGAAACATTTTGAGGGACACCCGCACGCTTACAAATTGTTTTAACAATATAGTTAACAGACTTGGGGTTAAGAGGTTTTACAAGATTATTTTCACTTGGATTCCGTGTTGGTTGAAATAACCAATCCTCATATTCAACTTCACGATTTTGAGCTTTCATCCAAGAAAGATAATCCTCAATGGCTTCAACGCAATCTTGAGGGAGAACTTTGGTAAGCATCTTTCCCCCCTTAGCTTTCACTTTAATCATAGGAATATTGTTTTCGTAATAATAATCACCTCGTTTGAGGTTGATCAGTTCAGCTTTTCTTATTCCTGTCATAAAAAGTGTTGAAACAACCGCTCGATGAAGCAGAGCTGAATTTGAATTATTACTTTCTAAGATCTCTATAATCTTTTGAACCTGTTCGTCACTCAAATCATTAGTAGGATTTTGAACTTCTTGTCGGGGTCGCTTGATGGAATGAAAAATATTGTACTCTACGAAATTTTTCTCAACTAAGAAGTCGAAAAAGCTTGAAACTGCTGACATCTTTCGATTAGTTGTTTTAGGGGCATACTCATTATCCACAAGCCACTTTTTAAAGGCTACTGCGTGAACTCGCTGAAGACTCTTTAGTTGCCTTATTCCTTGCATATAAGAAGCGAGAAAATCAAAAAACTGATTAATATCCGTTCGATAAGACTTCTTCGTGTGATCTGAGTTGAAATTCTCAAAGAATTCAAAGAATAGGGGATTATCCCTAAGATCCTGCTCTGTAATAAGTGGGAACTCAGTTTTAATAGCTAAACTCATACCTCTATTATAAAGTAAGAGGATGCTATCAAAAATTAGCCGCCCTTTTTTCCTAGACCGAAAGTCGCGATTTCCACTTCTCAGCTATCTGGGAAAAATTGGGCTCGTTTTATTTTTTCTATACACGAGCTTTCGACTTGGTTTTTATATTTTTTTTCAAACTTCTGACGAAATGGAGTTGATTGGAAATGCTTTTTATCTTGGGGCCAAGTTTGATCTTCGTCTGATAGGAATCCAATTACTTTTACTCTATCTTTTTACGATAATCCCTAAGAAGATTTGGAAAATAAAGTTTTTAAGGTCCTTTAATATTTCAGCCTTTGTTCTGATTCAATCCATTATCATTTTCGGATACTTTGTTGATTTCGGACATTATGCCTATCTCAATAAGAGAGTCCATATTTCCTTAGTCGACACCATGGAAAACCCTTGGATCTCTCTCAAGATGGTGGCCCAGAGTTATCCCATCATACCTTTGACTCTTGGTCTCATTGTGATCTTTATTATTATTTATTATCTCTACCGAAATCATTTCTCTCTCTATTTGCATTCTATTAATACATCTCCTCTGTTTACACGAGTCATCGAAAGAGTTTTACTTTTCTCTCTTATCGTAGGTGCAATTTATGGGAAATTTTCTTATTTCCCCCTCCGTTGGAGTGAAGCCTATTTCTCTCCTGATAACTTTGTGTCCCAAATGACCTTAAACCCGATTCTTAATTTCTTAGAGACACTTAAATTTGATAAAGATGATTATGATAAAAAGCTCGTCAAAAGTTATTATCCTCTAATGGCTGATTTTCTAGGAATTGCAGTTGCAAATCGAGAAGAACTTAACTTTCGACGCTCTTACCAAGCAAAAGAAGGTAATAAACCCAATATTGTTCTTATCCAATTAGAATCTCTTGCGGCTAATAAAACTTCAATTTTTGATAATCCTTTAAATCCAACTCCATTCTTAAAAGAAATAGCCGATCAATCCCTCGTCTATAAAAAGTTTTTTACACCAACTGAAGCAACGGCGAGAGGAGTATGGGCAACACTCACGGGAATGGCCGATATCGCAAAAAGGAAATCAAGCTCTCGTAACCCTCATCTCGTTGATCAAAACACCATAATGAATCAATTTGAAGGTTATAAAAAACTCTATTTTCTTGGTGGAAGTGCTAACTGGGGTAATATTCGTTCTCTTTTTTCAAATAATGTAAAAAACATTGAGATTTTTGAAGAAGGCTCTTTTGGAGACTCTAAAAGAGTTGATGTTTGGGGGATTAGTGATCTTGATCTCTTTAAAGAAGCTCATAAGAGACTTAATACAATCAATAAACCCTTTATTGCTTATATTCAATCAGCAGGGTTCCACAGACCTTATACCATTCCTAAAGACAATGAGAGCTTCCAATTAAAGAAAGTTCCTACCGATAAAATTGATAAGTATGGATTCATTTCTTTAGAAGAATATAACTCACTTCGTTTTCAAGACCATGCCTTTGGTCATTTTATGAAGCTCGCAAAAAATTCGAACTACTCTAAAAACACCATCTTTGTCATCTTTGGAGATCATGGACTTCCTGCGGGAAAAGAAAGTCTTAATGTTCCCAAAGGTTATTATAAACATAGGCTAGTTTTGCACCATACTCCTTTAGTGATTTATTATCCATCGAAAGTTCCGCCAGAAGTCGATGACACAACAATTGGTGGTCTTCATGATATTCTTCCAACAGTTTCATCACTTGCAGGATCAAGCTGGAACACACAAACATTAGGAAGAGATCTTAAAACTCCTCGTGAACCAGATCAAAACTATACTTTTATTTATTCTTGGCAATCTCCCGTTACAACGGGAGTCATAGGGGAGAAGTACTATCTTGAACACCGAGCAGATAACTTTGAACTTTATGAATATGAAAGCGAAACACCTATGATTGATCTCTCAAAAACTCTCTATAATGAAGCTCAATCACTTGAAAATCTCAGAAAAGCTTTCTATGAGACGACCAAATATATGCGCTTTCAAAACCGCAAATAGAATTTCTTTCTATAAAAATAAAAAAAGGGCCCTGCGAGAAGCCCCTTTTTTTCGAAGTCAAAAGACCCTGCGAGAAGTCTTTATATTTTAGAGTAATTTTTCGTTATAGTTAAGCTCAAGAGGTCTAATCGTACCTTCTCCTCTTTGACCACCAAAAAGAAAGAGATCATCTCCCTTTCTGTCAGTAGCGAGTCCGATAATATCAAACTCAACGTCTGCATTATTTTTCATATCAAAACCAAAGCATGATCTTTCTTTAAGAGAAAAGTTATCATAAGCCTTTTTCATATCGATACGACATTCACTATCTCTATACATTTCAGCGAGCTTCTTTCTTACGACTGGATTAAAGAGTCTGAGTCCCGTACTCTCGTACTTGTAATCAACTTCGCGAGTAGGGACCTCATTCTCCAGCTGACTTCCAAGGCCGTATGAGCCCGCTGATTCGAGGAGGGTGAGGCTTCCCTTACAATCATTTTTAGCAAAGAGATAAAGCGTCTCTTTAAATGATTTATCCTCGTTATATGAAATTGAGTATCTTGCACTTTTAAAAACTGGGTGTTGATAAGCATAACATTCGGCAAAGAAAGTTTTAGACTGAATGAGGGCTTGAAACTGCTCGTTATTAAGTTGATGCCTGATGATATCCTGAGACGGAGCACCGCTATAGTTAGTAGCGACGACGATGTTGAGGAAAGTTGCGATCAAACTAAACATACCTTCACCTAAAACCCTTACTGTTATGTCTAAGTTCTTTACTATTATACTCTGAGATTCCTTAAACATATTAACGATTTAGCCTAATCCGGTTTATTTTGAATAGAGCTTTGACAGTAGCAAGAATATTACCAAGCAAAGTTGGCATAGTTTGATGAAGTTTCGAAATTTTCATTTTATAAGGATAAAATGCAGGTAAAAGTGTCTCAAAAAAGCAATTTCCTACTTTCAATAACTTAGAGAATAATTTATTCTTATAATTAATATTATAAGAATGGATTCAATAATATTTATGAAAAAGAAGCACGAATATTGGCTCACTTTATACCTGCAGAATCTGCATAAGAATAATCGGTCAAAACACACAATACTTAACTACCAAAAAGATCTGACTCATTTTATCAATTGGTATGAGTGGCATTTCTTCAAAAAGTTGAACAAGGCAACACCGCAAGAGATTTCAAATTATTTAATCGAAATTTCTGGACCTGATAAATTTCAAAAACGATCCGCTTTTAAAATTTTTGTCGAACAGGTTCCACCAAAACCGAAAATTTTATCAGTGGCCTCGCGACGCCGAAGACTTTCGGCCCTTACAAATTTCTATGAATTTCTCATGCATTATTTTGACTTCAAGATTGTGAGAAACTCTCCAATCAGAAAACAACTTCATTCCATTAGATTAAAAGATGTCGATGTGAATCACACCGAGGGAATGAGTAAAGATACTTTTGAAAAAATACTGGAACAGGCGAGGGGAAGAAGAGAACGGCTGATCCTTAAACTTCTTTATTACGGTGGGCTAAGACTCTCCGAACTTACCAATCTTTGGGTTGATGATATGTCTTTAGACTCGGCCACACTTTATCTTAAAAGAAAGGGAGGTAAGACACATAAATTAAAACTCATAAATTTTTATGAAATCCACCAAGACTATTGGAATTATATCGAATTTTATGGAATTAAAGACGGGCCTTTGTTTCCTAACGAATTTAAAGTTCCGATTACTTCAAGAGCGATGTCTGCTGTTATCAAAAGAATTCTCCTGCGCGCAGGAGAAGAGGGCCTAACCCCTCATAGTTTTCGAAAGGGTTGTGCGACCTATCTTTATCAAGAAACAAAAGATCTGCTTTTTGTTCGAGACTATCTTAATCATAGTGATGCCAAAGTGACGCAAACCTATATAGAAAACTCACCTTAGGATTTCCCTATACGAGCAACTGAAGAGATGTTATCTAGTTTCTTCATAAAAATACAATCAACAAGGGGATCCTTATGAAATTGAAAAGCCTAATAATCTCGTTCCTTATGCTATTCTCAGGTTTTGTTCACTCAACAGATAAAGCCTGTGTTCCTAGTGATGAAGTTCAATGCCTAAATGAAGAAATTAGTTGTAATGTAAAAGTCATTGAAACATTTCCCATTGCTAGAATTAAGCTCAACAAAGTACTTGATTATAAAAGCCACCAAACAATTAAAGGTATTTCCAATTATAAGTTTGAAACTCAAGAAATTGACGAGTTGGAAGTTCTTTCTAAAAAACATTATAACGGTAACCCGCAAGATTATGCTATGTATAGCGACCTAGGAGATGATCAAGCGAAAGTCTCTACAGTGACTCTTCTTACAGAGCAAATCGCTTATTCAATGGATGTTAAGATTCACAACGAATTGACTGAAGTTAAAGATTACACAGATGAAGAGCTCGAAAATATGGGCTTTAAAAAGCAAGTCCAAATGACTTTTAACGGTGATAAAAACCATATGCATTTCGAGTCTTTTGAATCTTCTAACCCTGTCCTTAAAAAGGATTACGGTCTAGACAAGAAAGTAAATCACCTAGTAATGGAAGCTAGGCTTGAGAAAAATGGTTTCATTTCTTTGAAGTCTGAGTTTAGTGTCTTTGACCTTAAGCCTAGTGGTGAATCGAGAGAAGCTTCTGCCGGGTTAGAAGGGGAGTTTTTAATTTCTTATGATAACCCAAACTTCCAAGCGACTTTAAAACTTGAAAATCCAAAGTTTACAGAATTTTATAAAATAACAAAAAGAATCTCTGTTATGGGAGCAATGACCAAGCTCAAAATTTCTTGTAAGTAATAACTCTGGGGTGGGACCTTCTACTTCCCCCCCACTTAACCCCTCGATTTCACAAACTAGTTTCAATTCGCACCTCAGAATATTTGGCGATGCAAGCTTTTTGCTATGCATCGCGTCGAGTATCTTTCAAAACTGCTTGTTATAGAGTTTTCATAAACAAAAGTTGGAGATTTCATGAAAGCAATTTCGGTTCTATTTTTCTTGTTCTTCGCCCTTAATTCTTATGCTCAACTAAATCCGGCAACAAAAAAACTTCACTACTTTATGCAAGAAATGAGTTGGGCAAACCTGATTGGCAAAAATCTAAAAAAATACACCTTTAAAGAATTTAAAAGATTAATTGAAGAAGAAAAAGCAGACCCCCATGCTTTTATGCAAACAGGAGCAAACGCTCTTCATTTTGCAATCGAAAGTTGGGCTTATCAAAGCAGGGCCGCTGATCCATATTTAAAAGATTTGAATTTTAAAATTATTAAATATCTTATTGAACTAAAAGCTGACGCTTCTATCATCGATTATCGAGGTCTATCAGGAATTTATTATATTTATCGCTTTGGTCCAGGACATGAAAAAAGCAAAGAACTTGTTAAAATTTTATTGAAAAATGGAGCAAACCTAAATACTGTTGCTCCAAATGGCTGGCATTTAGTTCACGGGCTTACACGGTTAAAACTAAATCAAGTCAACGATTTAGTTAAATGGGGAATGAACATTCTCGCCATTGATAAAGATGGTCAGGGGGCAGGGCATTTATTTGCCTCCAATAATCTCTTCTATAAACTTTCAGAATACTTTTCAGAAGACATCATCGAAAAACTCGCCAATCAAAAGATGAGTAACGGTATGATGCCAATTCATTTTGCTGCTACTAATAAAAAAATCGAATCTTTTAAATATCTTGTTGAAATTCAAAAATCTGATCCTGAATTAAAAACAGATACCGATCACAATGCTCTCGATTATGCGAAGCTTGTAGGATCAGAAGAAATTATTGGCTATTTAAAAGAGCTTGGGACTCAAGCAGCGGCGCAGGAGCATATTTCTTGTGAAGCAGGGAAAAACTTTTTTGAACCCAACTTTGAAATTGTCGTTGAACTCATTAACAAATGCCGAATCAAATCAATTGAAATGCTCCTTAGTTTAATGCCAAAAAGATATATGGCTAACTATATAAAATCTTATTTTTCTCATGCAGTTCAAAACGCATCAGGAGCTTATCCACTCATTACTGTAACTGGACCAGATGCGACTTTTATGATGAATTTCAATGGACATCCTAGCCAACGTGGCTATAAAAACTTAGAAATCATTCAATTCAGAAGGGCTCCTGGAAACAAACATTTTGAATTAAGAGATATTATATTTCCAGAAAGTGAAAAAGGAGAAGTTATTATCTCCGAGAAGAATCCTACTGCTTGTATTGGATGTCATGGAGTTAATCCAAAGCCACTCTGGGATTCTTGGACCTTCTGGCCAGGAAAGTTCTTTAGTGATGCACAGACTTTTTCTCCTAATGAGAAAAAATATTTCGATGCCTTCAAGCCTAATCGAAACTTTGGAAGATATAAGTATCTTGCTGAACTTTCTTATACTCCTCAAAAAAATATTTATGGATATTCAGCTTCAAACCATAATTTCAGAAATAATCACACCGACGATCTTATAGAAATGTTAATGGGAGAAAAAGTTGCATCAGATATGGGACAATATTTGAGCCATATTAGATATGAACTTCTAGCGGCCTTATCTTGTAAACAACCTGTCACTGATTTTTTTACTGAAGAACAGATCAAAAATCATGATTTAAACTTAAAATCACTTGAACGCCTAACAAGAGAGGCTCTCAAACGTGAAGTTAAAAACAGAACTGATCTTCAAGAAAGACTTGTTGGAGAAATTCAAGGACGCTATACACTCATTACTAAACTCTTTAATCATTATGATAATAATATTATTCAAGGTAGAAGCAGTGGCTTTAAGCGAACAACAAATATTCGCTATATAGTTGAAAATCTCAGCCAATTTGATCTCAGTGCTTGGTTTACTCCATATAATAATGGATTAGAAAGTTTTATGACTCAAGAATGGGGCCTTGTCGAATTCTTCGCATGGAAAGAACTTCTAGATCCGAAGAAAGATGACGAACTTTATAAGCTTTATCAGGCTCGATACAATAAAGTTAAAAGTTCTGGAGGGCTAGGTTTTTGGTCTAATCTCTTCTACGGAGGCGAGTCTGAAAACGTCTGTAACTTGTTGAAAAAGAAAATTTCACTCTAAATTGCAAGATCTCCAGAGATAGGATTTAATTATCTTATGGACTGGAGATCAGATTTTCATTCAAAACCAAAAAGAATCGTTATAAAAGTCGGTTCGTCTTCTGTTAGTAAAGAAGATGGGACTATCAATAAAGCTTTCCTTTCAAAACTATCTAAAGACATCGCTTATTTTAGAAAAAATAAAATTGAAATTATCCTTGTTTCCTCAGGAGCCATTAATACTGGAAGGCAAGTTATCGATCCAGGGAAAAAGAAAGAAATCGCAACACAACAGGCATTAGCAGCTATCGGACAACCACTTTTAATGGCTGAGTATCATAAGGTCTTCCTGAAACAAAAATTAATTCTTTCACAAAATCTTCTGACCCATGAAGATTTGAGAAATAAAAAGCGACTTATGAATACAAGGAATTGCCTTTTCAAACTTCTCAATAATGGAGTCATTCCGATTATTAATGAAAATGATTCCGTAAGTTTTGAAGAAATTTCTTCTGGTGATAATGATCAACTAGCTGTTCTTGTTGCCGATGCTATCGATGCTGATTGCCTCGTTCTTCTTACTGAAGCGGATGGTGTTTATTTAGAGAATCCAGGAAAATCAAAACCACTAAAAAAAATTAAATATAATGAAAAATTTGAAGTTCCTAATTTTGGAAAAACAAAACCTGGTAGGGGAGGAATTCAAATGAAAATAACAGCAGCGAGAAAACTCACCCGCTTAGGTCGTTCTGTTATTATCTCAAGTTTTAAGGAATCCAAACCCCTTCGCGCTTGCCTAGAAAAGAATAAAGGAACCTTCTTTCTCCCAAGTGAAAAGGTCGAAAAAAAGGCTCGAATTGCTTCTCTCGTTAAAAATGAGGCACGAATAAATGTCGATTGGGGCGCTTATAAGGCCCTTCTTAAAAATGGATCGCTCTTGCCTGTTGGGATCACTAAAGTTACTGGTCGCTTTTCTCGAGGTGACTGTGTTCGACTTTATTTTAAAGGAGATTGTTTCGGACAAGGCCTTGTTGAATTTAATAATGAAGAAGCAAAGAAACTTATAGGTAAAAAAAGTTCAGAGATAGGGAAAATCATAAAAAACGCCCCCTCTCAATTAATCATTCATAGAGATAATCTTTATATAGGGCAATAATTTAGGATCGAAAATGAAAGAAATTGCTAAAAAAGTCAAACAAGCAGCAAGTGAATTAAGAATGGCAACGGCCGAAGATCGAATCGCTGTTTTAAAAACACTTGCAGAGAAACTCAAATTAAATATGTGTCTTATCCTTGAAGAAAATGAAAAAGACCTTAGAGCGGCTAAAAAACAAAACCTCTCCACCGCACTTACAGATCGTCTTGTTTTAAATGAAATCAGAGTCAACGCCATAGCACAAAGTGTATTAGAAGTTGCCCAGCAGGAAGAAGTGTTGGGAAAAATTATTGAAGAAAAGATAAGAGATGATGGACTAAAAATCCAAAAAGAGTTAATCCCTCTTGGCGTTGTGGCGATGATTTTTGAATCAAGACCAAACGTGGTCATTGACTCTGCCAGTATCGCTATAAAATCTGGAAATGCTGTTATCTTAAAGGGAGGAAAAGAGGCTGCTCATTCCAATAAAGTCCTTACCAAACTCGTTCAAGACTCTCTTAAAGACAACGGTCTCTCCGAGCATTGTGTTGAGCAGATTGAAGCGAGAGATGAAGTTTCTGAAGTCCTTAAACTGAATGAATATATTGATGTCGTTATTCCAAGGGGAGGGGAAAGGCTTATCCATTATGTCTATGAGAATGCCACCATGCCAGTCATTGCTCACTTTAAAGGGCTTTGCCATATTTATGTTCATAAAGACGCTAATTTAGAACAAGCAACAGAAATTATCCTCAATGCTAAAACTCAAAGACCTGGAGTTTGCAATGCTTTGGAGTCTTTATTGCTTCATAAAAGTCTCCCGGAAAAATTCAAAAAGGATATTATCAAAAAACTTTTTGAACATAACGTAGAACTTAGGGTAAGCGAAGACCTTCAAACATTAAATAATGCTACAAAACTTGCAAGAGCTGAAGATTATGCTACCGAGTATTTAGACCTGATTCTTTCTATAAAAACAGTCCTTAATGAAGATGAAGCCATTGCTCATATCAATACCTATGGAAGTCATCATACTGAATCCATCCTTGCTCTCGATCCAGATATTATCAAAAAATTTCAACAGGCAATTGATTGTTCATGCTTAATGGTCAATGCTTCCACTCGTTTTAATGATGGAGGCGAATTGGGACTAGGAGCTGAACTTGGAATCTCTACTTCAAAATTTCATGCTTATGGACCAATGGGTGTCAAAGAGCTCACCACTGCGCGCTATCTCATTACTGGTAAAGGGCATATACGAACCTAATGCAAAAAAGAAACGGTAAGAAGTTTTCCGTTTCAAAAAACCTCCTTAAACATTAAAATAATAAGAGGCAGGAGGTCTCAAATGTCTCAATTCCCAACTATTTTGTCATTCTTATTGTTTATCTCATGTGGAAGCGGAAACTCTTTTTTAGAAACCTCAAAAGTAATAAGTTCTCAAAACCCCGAGATTCGGCCAGCTCCGATTACTTCGAAGTCTTTAGAGGAACAAGTAAAAGAAATCTCTGGTCAGAAACTTTGGTTAGATTCTAAAAATACACCTTCCTTAAGATCAGACTCGAATTGTAATGCTACAATAGTTGAAGGAGATAAAATCGGTTGTTGGACAGATTTATCAGGTAATAATAATCACCTCATTCAAACCAATACAAATAAACAACCTAAGTATGAAAATGGAGTTGTGACTTTTGATGGGGGAGACTTCCTTATCGACGAAGATGGAAAAGACTATATCAATGGCAGCACAGGGCTTGAAATCATCGCAGTTATAAAGCCTGCTCAAGTCAATACCGATAGGGCCTTTTGGGATACTGAAAAACGTGATAATCAAGATGACCTACCATCATTTCGTTACGACAAGAAAGGATGGCTTAATAATTGTGAGCAATGCCTTAAAATTGGCGTAAAAACGAATCAAGGTGCTAGTGCAAGTGAATCAGCATCATTTCTTCAAAGTCTCAACGAACAAATTGTAAACGCTTCATGGAGCTCAGGAAGTTATCCTAAAATTTATGATCGCGGTGTTGAGGCCGTCTCAACTAATCCAGTCAATGTCTCTGGAGAAATCACAGGGGCAACGCGAGTTATGATTGGTGATGGGACTAAGCAAGCATGGAAAGGTCAGATTTTGGAAGTCCTCTATTATAATCGAGAACTTTCACAAGCTGAAAGAGGACTTCTTATTCAATACCTAGAAGAAAAATGGAATCTCTAACCAATAATCTTTAGGTCAGTTATTAATTTGTCTGGAATTTCGCTTGGTCTGCCTTCGCTCGTTTTTGGAAAATAACTCATAAAATCTTTATGAATTTTATCCATTGCTTTCTGAAGTCCGTTAAGGTGATGATCTTTTTTTATTTCTTCAATGATAATAGCGACTATAGAATCCCAATATTGGGGATCAACTTTTTCATTGATAATCTTATCTGCTAAAACATAAACTTTTCGTTCTAAAAGTGAGACAAAAAGAAGAACTCCATTCCTTTCAGTTGTATGATGAATATTTAGTTCATAAAATAACTGAGTTGCTCTTTGAATAACTTCTTCATTCTTTTCACTCTTACTAATAAAAAAATTTTTTATAAAAGGTACAAAGCTTAAAAAAGCACCAAGAATTATGAAACTGACTGTAAATTGTATTCTGTATTCTTCTAGGTCTAAAATGAGATAATTCGAAATGATATAACCAAAAAAACCAAAGGATAAAGCAGAACGATAATACGTAACAGGGTAGGGGTCAGAACTCTTCAGAATACAAGGGACAATTTCGATACTCGAATCAGCTTCAATATCAGTGATCTTCTTTTCGAGATTGAGTACATCGGATTTCTTTAAACTACCAGCTGCCACTTGCACCTCCTCCAGAAAAACCACCTCCGCCACCTGACCAGCCTCCGCTACTTCCTCCAGATGACCAGCCCCCATATGATCGAGAAGATCTATAATAACCGCCACGACCGCCTCGTCCCCCAAATAAAAAAATAAGAATGAAAATAATATAAAAAATCACTCGAGGGAGACTTAAACTACGAGAACGTAAAGAACGCCTTCTTTTAGCACTACTTTGCAAGCTATTAGGTATCTTATGACCTAGCTCTTTAGTGATTGTCGCAAATACTGAGAAAACTCCGCCTGAGTAATCTCCATTACGAAAATAGGGCTTCATTGAATTAATGATTTGGCTTGATTTAAAATCAGTGAGAACTCCTTCAAGTCCTTGGCCAACCTCTAATCGCATTTTCTTATCTTTAAGAGCAACTAAAAGAAGAAGACCTTTGTCTTCTTTTTCACTTCCAAGTTTCCATTCATCAGTCACTTTAATCGAATAGCCTTCAAGAGACTCATCCTCTAATGACTTTATAGAAAAGAACTGAAATTGAACTCCAGTACGATCTCTTAATTCAAAAAGAGCATGACTTAGCTGCTTCTTTTCAGAAGGTGAAAGTAGGTTGGCTTGATCCATAACAGGACCTTGCAAACGAGGAATCTCTTTTGCAATAACCGAAGAAAGCAATCCTGAAAAAATGAAAAGAAAGAGAAGTTTCACTAAAATTGAACCTTTGGAGCCTCTTTAATTTGATCAGTATTTTCAACTGTAAACTGAGCTTTTTTATCTTTTTTATAGAAGATAGAATTGGTCCATGAAGATGGAGGAACTGTTACTAGATTATTAAACTGCTTCACCGATTCAATATAACGATTTCTTGCAACAGTAATACGATTCTCTGTTCCTTCGAGCTGGCTTTGTAATTGAAGAAAGTTTTGATCAGCTTTTAAGTTAGGGTATCTTTCAGCAACAACCATAAGCCTTGATAAGGCTCCGGCCAAACCTTGCTGTGCTTTTTGGTATTTCTTTATAGAGTCAGTGCTTAAATCATTCACATTAAGAGTCGTTTTTGTAGCCTCAGCACGAGCTGAAATAACGGCTTCAAGAGTTTCTTTTTCATGAGCTGCATATCCTTTAACAGTATTCACAAGATTGGGAATTAAATCGGCTCGACGTTTATACTGATTCGTGACCTCAGCAAGCTTAGCTTCAACTTCATTTTCAGCAGTAGGAATACTTTGAATACCACAAGAAACAAGAATAAAGCCCAAAGATATTAGAATCAAATTTTTCATATTTTTCATAAAAATCTCCTTATCAAGATAATTATAAGAGTTGGCTTAGAGATCGCCTAGGCTTCTACCCTATAATTTCCCTTATAGGGTAGAATTTTTATCCATTATTTATACGGAAAACTCCGCCAGTATTAGCCTAGTAATCTTCTTTTAATTACAATTAAACTAGAATTGAAACGTTCCTGGAGGCCTTTAATGAAATTTCTTGTTGTTCTCTTGTTATCTGTTAGCGCGAATCTCTATGCCCAACAAGGCGTTAGTGTTCAGTTTGATCCTTATACATTTATCCATGTTGGTGATTATGAAGTTGATGGTAACATTGATTCAGGTTCTTACTCTGGCTTCGGTTTAGGAGTTAGAATTGGTGCTAGCACGCCATGGTTATGGCTCGGGCTTGATGGCAATGTGACGAAACCAAGTTTTAAATCTGATGGCCTTACGGCCGGTAATGATAGAAATGATCATCCTTTAGCTGATGGTCAAAACTTTGTCTCTTTGGGTGCTGGACTTGCTATAAAATTAGGCAGTTTAGTCAGGTTAACTTACACATACTTCCTCGATCAAAACCTCTCAGTTGATATCTCTTCGGGATCCGACTCAGGGGAATACAAATATCATGGGACAGGATACAAGGCCGGTATTGATTTTCAATTAGCTGAAGGCTTTCATCTTTTTGCTGAAAAATTTGTCTCGAGTATGGACCAATATGAACTTTCCCGAAACGTTGGAAGTCAGTTAGCGACAGGTGGTAAAGCCAATCGTCAAGCTTTTGAGATCGATGCCTACTCTATTGGTATTGGATTTAAATTGGCCTTTGGATCTTTAGGTTCCTTTAGATAATAAAAATCCTAAGATTCAGACATCTTAACGATCTTATCAAACTCTTTCTTAGTCACGGGGAGAATAGAAAGACGATTTCCTTTTTGAATGAGTCGCATATCTTTAAGCGTTTTTTCTTCTTTAATTTCAGCTAAAGTCACAACTTTTTTGAACTTCTTTTTATATTTTACTTCCACCATAAACCACCGCGGATTATCCTCTGGTGACTTAGGATCAAAATACTTTGATTTTTTATCCCAGGCAAAATAATCAGGATGCGACTCTTTAGAAACTGTCGCAAGACCAGCCACCCCTATTTCTTTTGTATTAGAATGATAAAAAAGAACCATATCTCCTTTTTTCATTTCATCACGCATGAAGTTTCGAGCTTGATAGTTTCTCACACCTTCCCAAGGAGAAGTTTTATTCTTTTTGAGATCATCAATTGAATAAACATCTGGTTCACTTTTCATTAACCAATATTTCATTTTAATTCTCCTTGATTCCAGTTTTTAAGTTTTTGCTTTTGTCGGTTCCAAATAGCTTTCGCTAAATCCATTGTGTTCAAATCGACTTGAAATTTCTCAATTAATAACTCTGAGACGTCAAGTCGATACAAGTGCTGCATTAAAGCACCCGAATTTTCAAAATAAAGCTCATCTACCCTCTTCTTCAGGTGCTCGATAATAAATTTCTCATTATCGAAAGCTTCGATTTCACGAATAAAGTCCACATCAAAAAAAGACCCATGATTGTTCACGGGTCTTATAATTACCTAATTTATTTAGATTGTTAAGTCAGACTAAACTTTTGTCTTATCAGACGAGAAATTGAGGGGCTGACGAACTTCAACGTATCCTCCACCTTTCGGCTTCGGAAATGGAATCTTCTTCAGAACATTCTTAATACAGCCTGTTCCTCTTTTTGAGAATTTACCATTTTTCGCAATGACTTTCGCAGAAGAAATCTTTCCTCCCTTATTAATCGTAAAGTCAAGATCAATAATACCTTTCAGACGCTTATTTCTTCCCAACTCTTCTTGATAACAATACCGAAATTGTGGAATATGCTCTCTTAATAATCGTCTTAAGATATCTGGATCAATGGAACCGAGAACAACAGTCTTCGTCGAAGTAAAATTAGAGTCGAAACCAGACTTTCCAAGCCCATTAGACTTATATCCTTTCCCGTTTCCATACTTTGAAGAACGTCCAAGTCCATTAATAGAACGTCCACCTCCCACAGTTTTTAGGGTTGAGCCATTTGCCAAAGCCATACTAGACGTCGCTGACGATGAACTAGATGAGCTCGATGCAAAGCTCTTAGATTTCACTTGTGAACTTCCTAGCATTTTACTAAAGTTTGCGGCCAGCTTAAGCTGAGGTCTCGTTTTTTTAGCAACTTTTCTCTTTTCGCTAGACTTAGCTTTGTTCTTAGCAATCTTACGATTCTTCTTATTCGTTTTTTTAGCCACTTTTTTGTTCTCAACTTTTTTAACTTTCTTTTTATTAGAAATATCAGAGACATCTTTCGCAATCTTCTTAGCCTCTTCTTTTTTAGCTGAATCATTTAGTTTGCTATCAGAAGCAAGAGATTGTTTTTTCTCTTTTTTCATCTTTTTCTTGTAGATGACAACAATATTTTTCTTTTCTTCTTTAATATCTTCAATGCTCACAAGTGTGAGGAGGAGAAACGGAAGGAAAAAAACCATAAACTTCTGGGCAACTCTTTTAGCCTCTCCCTTATCTCTCCAGAGCCAAGGAACATGTTGAGTTTTACTAACTGTTTTCCCAAAACGGATAAAGATCTGATGAACACCTTTCTCAAGAATAATTTCATTATCATTAGTTAAAACGACTTCATTAGTATCTTTTCCAATATTAGAAAATCCCTGAGGGGTTGTAATTGTAATCTTGCTACCCTCAAATTTTATTAACCTTTCTTTTTTCCTTGAAAATTCAATATAAGAATAAAGTTCATCAGAGAGGTAGTTATCAGCTTTTTTCCAGTTTTCTTCTGGAATAATATCATAGCTCATAATGTTTCCACGAGTGACAAAGACAATTTCAATACTTCTTTGACTCGTAAATTCTTCATCTTCTTTAAGGATTGGAAAATACTCTCTATCCTCTTCTTCGATATAAGCCCTAGCGTTAAGAATATCATTGTCAAGAATGATTTGATTTGCATTCTTATGCTTAGACTCATCAAATTTAATATCGCAATACTCTCCATCTACATAATAAAGATTCGGATTTTCTTGTTTCTCAACAGAAAGCTTTGGAAGACCTCGAACAGGAGGCACAATTGCTTCTGTCAGATTATCCCTAACAATTTTAAGCCTCTTATTAGTATCAATAATTTGATTTTCAGTAAGAGTTTCTCCAAATTCAAGCTTAGCATTACCCAATTCGATGAGATCACCAACACCTAATTGTGCATTCCTTACAGTTTTTCCATTAACTACCGTGCCATTAGTAGAGTAAAGGTCAGTAATAAACATTACCCCATTAACAGATGTTATCACGGCATGATAGTGATTTACTGTAGAGTCATTCAAGTAAATATCCGCTTTCTCAGAACTACCAATCAAAAGCTGAGTCTGTGTGATCTCTTGAGGAGTTGGATCTCCACCTGATATATTTTTCAGGTAAAATGTCTCAAATTCTTTTTTCTTGAGTAAAGCCATTAGCGAGCCTCACTTGCTGCCTTCTCTATGATTTTTCTATTAATAAGAGAAGATAGGTTATTCTTAAATAATGCGTAATCTCTAGTACTTGGTTTTCTTTGTCGTCTCAAGACATCTTTAGCTTCTTCAAACTTCCCTAGTTTTACAAGCGTATAACTTTTAAAATTAGAAACTTCGTTTTCTCTGAGAAATCTTTCTGGTAATTTATTAAAATGTGCTTGAGCACTCGCATAATCACCCTGGTAAACATAATTCTTAGCAAGAAGAAGATTGAGATCAGGATCTTTAGGATTTAATTGATAAAGACCTCTAAGCTCCTGGATCGATTTATCGTATTTGCTAAAATAAAAATGAAGAGATGCCAGGTTGTACTTTGCAACTCTTAAGTTCGCCTTAGGGGCAATCTTCTTAAGAATCTCATAAGCTTTATAATGCTGATCTTTTTTAATATGAATATAGGCAATATTATTCAAAATTTCATAATCATTCGAATTATAAGAAAGGCCAATTTTATAATAAAAACGAGCTTTCTTATAATCTTTCTTTAAAAGATAGCAATTTCCAATACTATTCCAATAAGAAGAAGTTTTCCCGAACTTCTTGAAGTTTTTTTTGAGAATCCCGAGACCTTTTTCAATTTTACCTCTATAGCAATAAGAAGAAGCTGTTTTAAACTTTTTCTTAATGACTTCAATATCTTTTCTCAAAAGAGTTTCTGATTCAAAAATATCTTTTTCTGTTTCCTTTTTAAGTACAACTGTACGTTTCTCTGTATTCGCACATGAGAAAAGAAAACTAATTAATAATAAGACGAAAATTAATCTCATTACATTCCCTTATTTATGTTTAAGAGATTTACTTCTTTATTCTTATATAAAGAAACTTTTCCCATTTCTTTATCGTAGTTGAAATACTTAGCAAATTGATTATTAACGACATTGTTTCGATCAGAGTTCTTATAGGATACCTGAATCTGACTCATTTGTTGTGAGAGCATTCCTGTGATCATCCTGAAGTTCTTTTTAACTTCTTTAATAAGAATTTTATCTTTAGATCTTACTTTATAATTCAGTATATTTTCCTGAAACTGAGCAAACTTATGATAGATAGTTGCAAGAGTTGCAGAGTAAATATTTGGATCTTGTGCATTATTGGCCAATGCCATTCCATTCTCTTTGAGAAGAGTTAACTTCGAAAGGCTATTATTGAAGTCATTATTGAATTGATTCACGTCAAATTTCTTCATTGACTTCAGACGAGTATCAGTTGCCATCGTATTATGATAATAATTGACGAAAGTATTTAGAAGCCTCATGCTTGCCCAATTTGAAGATGTTAAAAATTGATTCCCCGCTGTATAAGACTGAAGGTTTTCGTAGTTTTTATTTCCTTTTAAGTTTCCGTGCTCAAAATCTTCTTGCCAGAATCTATTTAGAAGATCACTGAAAACAAGGCTTTGATATTCTTTATAAGCTGGCTTATTTTTAATGTATTTATTGAGTATTTTGATACTCCCCTCTTGGACGAGAAGATCAACATAACTTCCCTTAGAAATCGTTACAAGCTTTTGATTGACTCTACATCTCGTAGACATTTTCTGAGTTAGATTAAAAGTTTTATACTTTCTAAGTGCTAAATTAAGTTCTTGAATCTGAGTATAATGTTGAGGATAAGTTTTTGATTTATCACAATAATTTTCTGTAACAAACTTATAAAGATCATGAGATCTTTCAGGAGACTGAAGCAAATAATACTGCTGAGCTGTGGTTAAAATAACATCGACTTTAGGGATAAGGTTTTTAGGTTCATGTTTCTTTAAAACCCTCTCCATCCAATTATACGATTCTTGAACTTTACCAAACTTCAAATAAATCACACTTATATTAAAAGCACTATCATTCTTAATTCTTAATGGATAAATTTTATTGCTATAGATTTTTTCATACTCTTTGATTGCAAGCTTTGTCTTCCCTGATTCTTCAAACCTTTTAGTTCTTTGGAATAAGAGTTGAGCGAGAATTGTAATGTTTTTTTCAACAAAAGCTTTTGTGAACTTTAAATAACCTTTTTGAAGTTTCTGGACCCACGTTGCAAGAGCATTCGTATCCTTGATCTTAATATAATGATTTAGGACAGTCTTAATCATTTCTTTCTGATCTTTTATTTTACCTGGAATATTTTTATGGTAAAAATCGACAAGTTTTACGATTTTTTCCATATTTTTTTCAGTCATATAAAATTTGAAAAGTTTATCATATTGCTTAGACGTTTCAGGATCTTTTGGTTTCCATTTAATATAGCTCATATAAGCTTTTTCAAAATATTTCTTATTGTCATAGCTTTTCTCATTAGCGAGAGAAAACATTGATTTAAAAAGCTTAGGATAGAATTTATCCCTCTTCTTCTTAGCAGTTGCCTCAAGAGACTCTAGATAGAATTCAGAAGAATTATCGTAGTACTTTTCTTTATAAGACAGCTCCCCTTGAAGAAAAGCATATTCGTAAGTAAAATATTTATTAAGAACTTTTAATTGATTGTAATTATTTACAAGTCTGTTATAAGTCGTTTCTTTATCTCCATTGAGAATATAATGGTCCTTGTAAGCTAAACTTTGAATATAGCTTGATAGTTCTGCAATATTATTTATGGCCTCATTAGTTACATCGCTGTAGTTTTTCCTCTGCTTTTTCTTGAGCATTTTGTACTCTTTAACCAGAGAAACTACCGATCTATAATGACTATTATAATCTTTTATATCTTTGTAGATATTTAATTTGAACTGAGACATCAGATAAAGACAACCATAATCTTTCTTCAGACTACAATACCTTCTCGCTTTTACTTCGGCCCTTAGAGCAACATTAGAACTAATATGATTCAGTGCTAAGTTAAGAAGATGAATGAATCTTTGGTCCAGTTCTTTTTTTGTAAATTGGATATGATAATTAATGGCCTTCTCTGGCTCTTTATTGAAAACATAGAAATAGTTAACAGCATCAGCGACCTGATCTCTGACATCAGTAAAACCTCTTTGTGTTGATTTTCTATGAGCAGTCATAACACTATCAATCGCATCTTCATAACGCTTCTCTTGAAAATAACACCATGAGAGATTGAGTAAGTTTTTCGTATACCATGGATCATTTGTGACCCTAGTTACAATTTCATAATACTTAACTGCTGTTTTAAAATCTTCAAGAATATAATAAAGCTCTGCCAGTTTCGTTTGAGCTGCATGTTTCATATTTTTTCTACGAGCTGTTTTTATCGCCTTTGTCAGATATGCAATAAGTTCTTCTTTATCTCCTTTAGGATCATTTTCGATCTCAAGAACGTTGATTGCCAGAGTCATATAGGTGTTTGAAATAAGCCGACTTCTTGGGTATTGCTTTAAGAAAGTTTTTCCGAACTGTTGAGCTTGCCTATAATATCTAGTGGAAACAGTATAACCTGTTTTTTTATTTGCTTTTCCTTTGACTACTTTTTCTTCTTCTAGCTTTCTATGAAGCTTCACTCTTTCGGAATAAAGTTCAAATAACCGATAAGCAAGTTGATCTTTTTTACTTTTGACTTTCTTGATTGAACGAATTTCTGCTTCCACAAGTCTTAGAAGTTTTTTTTCTTTCTTAAGTTCTCTCTTCTTTTTTGCTGAGAAAGAAGGAGTTGCTAACAAAAATGTCAATAGCAGTAACGTTCTACTCATTGTTAACCTAGTTGTAATTACCCTTAACAATAAACTTAAAATTCTCATACTCATGTGTTGAAGCAACATTCATGATCCTATCTAAGGTCGAATAAGGCATATCTTGGTCAAGCACAATATTAATATTATTAAATTTTAATTCTTTGTGTTTCTTTTCACCAAATTTGGCAATTTCCTTCTGACGGATTTCAGAAAGTTTACCATTAAAAACTTTTTCAAAGTTCCCATTGTTAATATTGGTAAGAAGCTCGTTGTCTACATAGAAATCAAAGTTTTCAGTAACTTGAACAACAGGTGCAAATTGGCCAAGATCTCTTGCTTCACTGTTAACAAGATT
Organism: Bacteriovoracaceae bacterium; assembly: GCA_965217035.1. Classification (GTDB taxonomy): domain Bacteria; phylum Bdellovibrionota; class Bacteriovoracia; order Bacteriovoracales; family Bacteriovoracaceae; genus JAUHYH01. Next base: position 130,514 of record OZ244226.1, read on the forward strand.
AATATCTTTGACTAAATCAACCTTTAAGCTACTTGCATTGTAACTTTTAAGGAGGAAAACAAGGAGAATAACGAGAATATCAAGAAGTGAAGTAATATCAACTTCTTCAATTTCTTTAATCATGGCATCACATTTATACTTTTTCTGGTATAACGACATGTTATATTTAGACTTTTTTCTCATCTCTTAATCCATTGGTTCGAAAGCAATTGCAGTAAATAGCTTTCCGTTTATTGGCTTATTCTTATAATGCTTTTGAGCAAGATCAATGACTTGAACAATTTTTTTATACTTCACTTCTGATTTCGGTCGAATGACAATTGAATTCTCTTTAGGGTTTTGAACTTTTAATGCGAGAAGACGTTCTCCTAATTTCTTCAATGATCCTTCGGAATAATCATAAGTACCAATGATTCTCTCATTCATCCCTTCGGTTAAGACAATTTGATTGTCAAAAACTCGAATTTTATAACTCTTACTCTTACCATCAGCCGCCTCAGCACTAGAAGTCTCTTCTACAAGTGGTTTCTTCACATGTAACTCAAAGAGATCAACAAACTGAGCTGACATCAAAAGAAAAAAGACGAAGATAAATACAGCATCCAGAACTGGAATAACATTCAATTTAGGTGGCTTTGTGAGTTTCGTTTTTCTCATGGGATGTTCTCCTAATAAAGCAAACTAACAGGAAAGTACTGTTAATTAAGCCGCTTCTTCAGCTTTATACTCATCGTTCTTTTTCGTACCAAGAACATCGATAAGCCTCATTGCTTGCTCATCAATGTCAGTAACGATCTTAACTGCTCTATTAGCAAGGTAAGTGTGAATAACAAGAAGTGAGATTGCAGAGATCAGACCAAAAGCCGTCGTATTCATGGCCTTTGCAATACCTTGTGCAAGAAGTGTCGCTTTTTCACTTGGATCAGCAGACGCAACCGCAGCAAATGACTGAATTAGACCATAAATTGTTCCTAGGAGACCCATAAGAGTCGAAATATTTGCAACAAGTGCAAGATAACTAATTCTTTTTTCAGCTAGAGAGTTGGCCTCGATCATAGCAGCTTCAACGACATCTTGAATTTGCTGACGAGTTTGATTTGCTCTCTTTAAACCATCTTTAAGAACACGCGCCAAAAGAGTCGGTGATTGTGAACAAAGATTGATAGCATGATGAACTTCATTATCAAGAACAAACTTACGGATTTGTTGCATGAATGAAGGCGCATCAGTGTCATACTTTACTAGTGCTTTAAATCTTTCAAATGCTACAACAATAGCAAAAATCCAAACAGCTAGAATAATCCACATGAATATCCCACCATCGTCCATAAACTTAGCAAGAAACTCCAATGTGCTGGTTTCTTGTACAGCGGTTTCAGCAGCTGCTGTCGCAGTTTCTGTAGTTGTTACAGGATCCATAATACTCTCCTCGCAGGTTAGGTAAAGTTACCTCATATTTAAGACATTTAGCCTTATGACTTCGTCAAAATCTCGTCGATCATATAAGTCTCTTTTGAAGCGTTTTCTATCCCTCTCTGAGACAGTGATATCACCGGGTGCTAAAATCTTACCTTTGATCTCAAGATCACCAAGGTCGACTCGCTGCCGCTTCTTGTACTTATAAATCACTTTCTCTTTAGCCTTTACGGAGTAACTTGAAAGAAACATTAGAATGAACAAAATCCCAATAATTCTCATTTTTTACTCCTCTTTTTAACGGCTTTACAGTTGGATTTCAGACCAAAAGAGTAGTCTCCTAATTCATCGGCCCAAAATGCTCCATTAAATGTGTAAAAGAACTCGTCTGACTCCCTGTTGACGTTATCGTAACTTCCCCTAGCTCGCGATGAGACTAGCTTTTTGTTGTCGTACACTAAGTCTTTTCTTCTAGAAATGATTTCCAATTTAATATTGAACATTTCGTAGCTGAAAAAGTTGATTTGATTGATAAAGAAATAGAAATATTCCTTAACATGCTTGTTAATAATTTTTTCCATTCTATCTAGCGTAAATCGTAAAAATTTACGATCATTCTTTTTTTTCTTATTTTTGAGAAGTCTTTGATACTCATCTCTCGCTTTCTGGTAGGAAAGTAGATGAAGATTGACTCTCAATTTTTTACGAAGTTGATTTCTAAGACTCAAAATATAAGGATGTTGTTTAATCTTTTCTTTCTTATTGTAGACAAGATCAAAATAGAATTTATCATTTGTAGAAGATTTAATAAACTTCGTAAGAGTTTTTGATCTTTCCTTATAAACTTTAAAGAATTTATCAATAAGGAAAGCAGCATCTCTATAAAGACAAAGATTGAAATAACTTAACGCTTTAAGAACCTCTACCTCTGGGAAGAAATAAGATTCGAGTAGAGGAGATTGGTATGTCATCGAAATACCAAGCGTTCTATTATAATCCCCCATATGATAATGATTCCACGCTTTTTCCATTAAAATATAAGGCCAAGAATAAGAAGTTTTTGGTATTCTATCATAATAAGCGTTGGACTTTTTATATTTCCCTAATCTAAAATTACTTCTCGCTAAACCTGCAACACAATACTCTTTGACTAAGATAAAATATCTTTTAAATTTATCGTCATAAATACTCTTAGAAATCTCATTAGAAGTTTTAATACATTGCTTCATATAATCAACAAAATTTTTCTTTCCTTGAAGCTCTCGTGAACTTCCCATAACAAAGCGAGCCTCTGGATAATAATTACTCTTTTTCGGAACCATACTTGCGTACTTCCAAGCTTTTTCATAATTTTTCGCTTTAAAATTATAATGAGCTTGATGAATAAAGGCCGAAGGCACTTTAACTTTATCAATAAAATCTACGTTATAAAGATAAAGCGGAAGAGTTCCCGTTTTACTAAGAATTTGTTCAGCAAGTTTATTATCTCGTTCTGATACTTTCTTTTTTTTCTTTAAATAAGCAAAAAGATAATAGAGAGCAACGTTCCAATTTTTTCCTTTCACGTTTCTCTGAACTGCCTTTAAGATCTTTTGTTGCTTACTAATTCTCTTCCGTCGTTGCTTCTTCTTTGAGGCGAAAACGGTATTAAATGAACTCAACAGGAAGACAATCAACAATAGTTTTTTCACTGATTATCCTCCTTTAAAATTTAAACCCTATACCGAATAAGAAATCAGTATGAGTCTGCAACTCCTTCGCAGATTTGTCGTTCGGGTTATTCTCTCCACTATAAGAGATATTCCGCAGTTCAAGGTTTAAATAAAAACTCCTATTAATATGAAATTTAAAGTCAGTTTTATAAATAAGCCCCGTGAAGTTTTCGTTGCCAAAAGTCGTTGGAGTATCATCTAAGAAAACACTATTTAGATTTGATTCTGCATCGATCTGAGCCAACCCAACTCCAAATCCCCAGTCGAAATAATATATTTTATTAAAAGTATTAACTTTCCCGTAAAAAGGAGTATAAAGTAGTTCGAGGGTCGTTACGGAGTTAAACTGCCTAACAAAAGGCTCAACGCTACTTACCCTTTTTACATTGTCCCAGTTCTCACTAAAGCTATTTTCATACTGCGTATAAGAAGCTGCAACACCGAAGGTTTCATTGAAGTAATATCCAACTTTTAAGGCCCCACCGAGTCCATCAACGAACTCATCTCCGACAACCATTAAACCATTTATTTCTCCAAAAAACGTTCCCGCTTTTTTATAGGTTTTATTTTGAAGAACATAGACAGACTTATCAGGATCAAGCCAGAGAAAATCATAAAGGGAGTCCTCTGAGGACTCCGCTCTATGAGATATGAGTAAGAAGAAACTAAGAACCAATCCGTAGCTCAAGAGGTTTTTTTTACTTTTCATCGTTTTTCGCACCTTTAAAGTATTAATTTTTCTTCACCCCTATTATATCGCCTCAGGTTACTGTACGTTATAGTAGACCTTAATTTCCGCACCAATCGCTAACCCATTTGGAAATTCAACAGAGTTTAACGATGCGTTATAAGTCCACTCACTACTATCAAGTTCTGATCCATCAATAGTAACCACGATAGTGCTAACATCTGGTTGGTCACTCAGAATGTAGTTTTGGATGTTTTCAATAATACTTGTACTGATATTGCTAAGAGTCTGAGCAAAGTTGTTACCAATATCCTCATAGCTTCCACCAATAGCATTTGAAGCATCCACATATCGTGTCCCAGCGTTACCACCAGTTAAGTGAACGATAGAGTGAACTTGAACTTCTGATGAATCAACTTTTAAACCTTGTAAATAATTTACATAATTTGCAACTGAATCAGGAGATTGATCTTGCTCATCAGATACATAAATGATTGCAAGGTGAGCCTCAGCTCTTAAAAAAGATCCTGCATATCCATCGAAAAAAGCTTTTGATCCTTCGAGACCTCTTTCTTGACCTGAACCAGTTGTTCCAACTTTGATCAAGTCTCCAAAATCTGAGAAAAACTGAGCACTATCTTGAAGATACTTGTCATAAGTAAGTGCTTCCATAGATCCTACAACTGGCTTACCAGCATTTGATCCATTAGTGTCAGTTGTTGTGATTGCCATGTTGAAATCTGTTCCGAGAGTAACAAAATCATTAATAAATGCATTAAAGTTCGATGCAAGTGCAGCCTGATTGTCACCCATTGAACCAGAATCATCGACTACGAATAGAATGTCGACTGGCGCTGTCGTTGTACTTTCATCGTAAATAAAAGTATCAACATTGTTGTCTTCACCGGGATTTGAGATAAAGCCACCATTATCTCCCGTATCACCGTCTGAAATCCCTTCAATGGTTGGTAGTTTCTCACCAAACTCTGTTCCACCACATGAGATTAGTGTCAGAAGTAGGACACTAAAAAACCCTTGTAAAAAAATACTCCTCTTCATTGTTCATCCTAAATAGCGAAGAAGTGCGCCAAACAAATGGGTTTTATTCGTTACCAAATCGTACTACAACATCACTCTCGGACGAGAGCATACTCCTAACTTTTTTATTAAGTGTAGACAGTGTTTTGTAGGCGATGAGGATTAGCAAATGAAATCCATCCATCCAAGCGTAGCTTTTCGATATTTTCCAGCTTCATCAACAACAAACGGGCAACTATAGAGAAACGTTCAACAGTGCAGCTGGAAAGTGGACCTGTTCAGTCAAGATTCTAACAAAAAGTCAAAGTATTCGATACCTCGGCTACTATTTGGACACTTATTATTGATCTAAGTAATTAAATTCATTGAGAAATATAGAGGTATTTATTTCTTACAGGTTTACTCTGTTAAATTGATTCTTTGGATCAGATGTGACAAATATTGTGGTCATATGAGCTGGAAATCAGAAGACTCTTCTAAAGAATATATGATTCCCCATTGGGGCGAAGGATATTTCTCTGTCAATAATAAGGGAGAATTTCGCGTAAACCCCTTCTCTGACGATCGGTCTATCGAATTCAGTGCTATTTTACAAGAACTCCAAGATCGAAAAATTCAATACCCTACTGTTATACGCTTTCACGATATTCTCATCCATCGAGTGAAAAACCTTTTCAAAAACTTTATCAATACAATGGAAAAAATTGAGTACAAGGGTTATTACATGGGTGTTTACCCCATAAAGGTTAACCAAATGCGAGAGGTTGTTGAAGAAATCACTCGAGCTGGGAAGAAGTACTTTATGGGATTAGAGGCCGGCTCAAAGGCTGAACTTCTTGCAACGCTCTCTTTTCCACTGCCTAAAGAAGCTGTTTGCATTCTGAATGGTTATAAAGATGAAGAATATTTAAAACTCGCACTTATGGGAAGAAAGATGGGGCGGAAAATGATCATCGTTCTTGAAAAGTATTCTGAACTCGAAAAAACCATTAAAATTTCTAAGAAACTTGATATCAAACCCATAATCGGTATTCGAGCACGACTGGAGAGTCAAGGAAGTGGACCATGGGCTGAAAGTACAGGTCCATCCGCTAAATTTGGCTTTACTCCTTCCGAAATTTTAAAGGCACAAGAATATCTAGAAGAAGAAGGGATTCTTGATTCTTTTCAACTTCTCCATTTCCATATCGGTTCCCAAGTTCCTAGTCTTCAAACAATCAAAGAAGCTGCCATTGAAGCAACTCGTATCTTTGCTGATCTTGTAAAAAGTGGAACGGAATTACGTTATTTGGATATTGGTGGTGGATTGGGAGTCAATTATGAAGGAATCATCGGAGGTTCCTCAACTTCAGTCAACTACAGGGCGAGTGATTATATAGAAAGTATTCTTACAACCATAAAACAAATATGTGATGAAGAAGAGATCAATCATCCTGATATTATTTCAGAATCAGGACGGTATATTACTGCTCACCATTCTTGCATTGTAACTGAAGTTTTTGGATCAACTCAATGTGCTTCAATTCAGAATGGAAAACTAAAATTAAAAAATCCTCAGTCGAATCATTATATTAGTGAGCTTTACTCTCTACTTGGAAATCTATCAGAAGAAAACTTCCAAGAAGCTTTCTACCGTTCAGCTCAAATTAAATCAGAGGCTCTCCAAGCTTATAAACATGGGGAGATTTCTCTTCGTGATCGTTCTGACATTGATAATTGTCATCGAAAATTGCTTGAAACAATCGAAGAGATGGATATCGACTATGATACTTATAGCAATTTCTTTGAAAAGATTGAGAAACAAATCACAGCTCAGTATATTTGCAACCTCTCCGTTTTCCAATCAATTCCAGATTCTTGGGCCATTGAACAAGTCCTACCTATCCTTCCTTTAACAAGACTGGATGAAGAACCAACTAAAAGTGTTTCACTGGTAGATATAACCTGTGATTCTGATGGAAAAATAAAAAAATACCTTAGCGCTGATGGTAAAAGAGATTATATAAGAATGCATAAGCTTAAAAAAAATGAATCCTACCCTATTGGAATTTTCTTAACAGGAGCTTATCAAGACATTATGGGTGATATGCATAATCTTTTTGGGCGTTTGAATGAAGTTCATATCTATTTTGATAATGAAGATCCCCAAAAATTTTATGTTGAAGAAGTTATTGATGGAAATTCCACAGGTAAAATTCTCTCAACTCTTCAATACAATCCGGAGACAATGGCCGATCGTGTAAAGTCCATTATTGATGAGCAAATTCGAAGAGGAAAAATAAAACCTAGAGAAGGTGTCGGCTGGATCGACTATTATGAAAACTGCTTAGAAAGCTATACCTATCTTCAATAAAGGTTTATTCATTAAAGCATAGACAATTTTGTCCACAACTAAGAATCATATAATCTAAAAAAAGATTATAAATTAGAGATATCCGCTAATATCCTTTACTCAAGTCTCATGATCCCATGCTCTGTACTAAAGTAAAGCTCATTATCAATAATATTTAAATTATTAGGAGATGAACTATTTAAACCGGGATTAATATCTGAGACAATTGAAACGGCGTCACTCGTCGCATTATATTTATAGAGCTCATTGCCAAGTCCTCCTCCATCAGTCGCAGAGAAATACAATTCATTATTAAAAACGGCCAAATGAGATGGTGAGGAATTCATTGCTCCCGGATTAATATCAGAAACGAGGGAGAGCGTATCACCAATGGGATCATAGCGGTACAACTCATGTCCAAGTGAAGGACCAAAAGCGCTAAAATAAAGTTGATTCTCATATATTGTGAAATTAGAAGGAGTCGAGTAAGCAGAACCAGGATTAATATCAGAAACGAGAGAAACCGTATCACCAATAGGATCATACTTATGAAGCTCAAAACCTGTACTTCCATCATGTGCTCTAAAGTAAAGCTCATTATTCAATACAATAAAATCGACAGGAGCACTACCCGTTATTCCTGGATTAATATCTGAAACCAACGAAACAATATTGCTTGTAGAGTTATATTTATAAAGTTCATACCCAGTTGTCCCATCAGTTGCACTAAAGTAAAGTTCATTATTGAAAACAGTCAAATGAGATGGAGTGGAATTCATTGCTCCCGGATTAATATCTGAAACAAGGGAGACTGTATCACCAATGGGATCATACTTATAAAGTTCTTCACCTGTGCTTCCATTATTGGCCATAAAATAAAGCTCATTGTTGTAAACTTCCATATAGTTAGGTCCAGAACCACTTGCTCCAGGGTTGATGTCAGCAACTAACGAAATGACATCACTCACAGGGTTATACTTATAAAGCTCAATTCCATTAGTTCCATCATTAGCACTAAAGTAAAGCTCATCGTTAAAGATTTCAAAGTTATTAGGATATGAACTTTCTAGACCTGCTCGAATATCAGAAACGAGAAAGACTGAATGAGTTGTTGGATCATATTTGTAAAGCTCCTGACCAATAGAGCCATCATCTTCTCCCCATGGAAAGTAAATCATTCCATTAAATTCTATCAAAGTATTAACGTAAAATGAGAGATTAAACCTCGAATCTTTAAACTCTCTTACTCCGTCAATAGTATTGTAAATATGCAAAGATGAAGCCTTGTCACCACAACTAAAGTAAAGCTCATCGTTAAAAACCGTTAAGTCTCCAGGAGAACAACTAGCTGAGCCTGGAACTATGTCAGAAGCCAAAGAAACTGTATCAGTACCAGGATTATATCGATAAAGCTCTGTTCCTTGTGTAACACTATAAGAACTAAAGTAAAGCTCATCATTAAAAACTGTAAACGACCCAGAAAAAGAGCTACCTGATCCTGGATTAATATCAGCAACTAATGAAGTAACATCCCCCACAGGGTCATACTTATAAAGCTCATTTCCATTAGTTCCATCATTAGCACTAAAGTAGAGCTCATCAAAAAGAACTACTAAGTCTTGAGGTGAAGAACTGACTGATCCTGGATTAATGTTAGCAACTAACGAAGTAACATCCCCCACAGGGTCATACTTATAAAGCTCAATTCCATTAGTTCCATCATTAGCACTAAAGTAAAGCTCATCATTAAGGACTATTAAATCTGCAGGATTAGAACCACCTCCTCCAGGATTAATGTCAGCAACTAACGAAGTAACATCCCCCACAGGGTCATACTTATAAAGCTCAAAACCTGCACTCCCATCATGCGCTCTAAAATAAAGCTCATCATTAAGGACTGTTAAATCTTGAGGTGTAGAACCGACTGATCCAGGGTTAATATCAGCAACTAACGAAATAACATCACTCATAGGGTCATACTTATAAAGCTCAAAACCTGCACTCCCATCATGCGCTCTAAAATAAAGCTCATCATTAAGGACTGTTAAATCTTCAGGTGAAGAATCACCTGATCCAGGGTTAATATCAGCAACTAACGAAGTAACATCACTCACAGGGTCATACTTATAAAGCTCATCTCCATTAGTTCCATCATCATTACGAAAATAAAGCTCATTATTAAAAAAAATAGGATCTCCGTAGGATTCATCAATCTGTGCTAAACGCTCTACGACTCCAGAACTATTAAACCTAAAAATAAAAATACCTCTAGACGTATCCCCGATTAAGTACATTTGATCTCCATCGATTGCCTTCTTAGAGAGTTCTCCGTACTCAGAGAAATTTGTAAAATGGCCATCAATTCTAATACTTCCGACTGTACCGATATTAATGAAAGAAACTTCATCATTCCACTTTTCAAGAAGCTGATCATCTGTATCAACGACGAAGATTATCTCATCATTACCATTTTCTGATTGTGCAATAACTTTAAATTCATAACGACCTTGATTATCTCCATTATCTGAAGCATCAAAGTCGACTTCCCATGAAATAACTGCTGTTTCATTAGAAAAACTTAATCCATTAAGATTATCGCAGGCCATTGGACTGCTAACTTCCCCATCGATGACAATATCGTAATAACAAGAATAAAAGATTTGCTTTCCTTTCCCATCACTATCAGTATGAGTAATTCTATCATCAATATCTATAACGAGATTTTGTCCTTCAGAGACGAATTGAGTTCCGATTGAGTTTAAGCTTAGAGACTCTGCCAACTCTAGTTGCAACTCATTTTTACAAGAAAAGAATAATAAAAGAATGAAATAAATAACTTTCCATTTATTCAACATAAAACTTTCCTCTATACAATTCCTTTATCGCTATTTTAGTGACATATCTTAAATTTTGATAAATCAAGGACTTAGGTTTTTAAAAAAAAGTTTATGATAAAAAAACTGACAACTTTTTTTGCCAATTTAGATCTTACCAATCAACCTGATTAATAAAAAACTCCTAGAAAACATCTAAGATCTATTAAACACATCAGAAAAATCTCAAAGATTACTTGAAGATAAAGTTAAGTTAGCAAAAAAGAGCTCGAAGTAATCTAGGCTAAATTACAAGAATCAAAGAATTCAGTCTCTAAATCAAAGTGATCCTTTAATAACTCTCCAAGTGCTTGAACACCATAACGCTCAGTTGCATGATGACCACAGGCAAAGAAGTGAATTCCAGCTTCAATCGCATCATGCCAGTTGTACTCACTAATTTCACCAGTAAGATAAGCATCTAATTCTAAATCATAAGCTTGAGACCACTCATTATTTGCTCCCCCCGTAATAATTCCAATAGATCGAAACAATAACTGAGGGTTCGATGTTGCAACCCGAATAGGCATTTCTAGTTTTTTGGAAATCACCTTTTCAAATGAATTAACGGACATAGGTTGGCAAAGTACCCCTTGAACACCAAGTGGCATCTTCCGATACTCACCAAAAGCTTGAAGATTGGTAAGTCCTAAAAGTTTTGCTAATTGTGCAGCATTCCCTGATTCAATATGAGCATCTAGCGGCAAATGATAAGCAATAAGATTAAGATCATTTTTTATTAAAGGTGCAATTCGTCCATATTGTTGTTTCGTGACTGGTCTTGCACCCTGATGTTTCCAAAAAATTCCATGGTGAACTAAAAGAGCATCAGCTCCCCACTCTACCGCTTTCTCTATGCTTTCTTTTGTTGCAGAAACACTTAAAGCGATTTTTTTTATTTTTTCTTTACCTTCAACTTGAAGCCCGTTAGGACCATAATCTTGAAAGTCTGAGGAACTTAAATATTGATCAAGATAATGAACGAGTTCTTCTCTTTGCACCATTATGAGTGAATTGCCCTATTATCAGTTGCGGCCATACAAGCTTCTTTGAAAGTTTCAGTATATGTTGGATGAGCATGACAAATCCGTGCAATATCTTCAGCACTGGCCCGGTACTCCATAGCGACAACGGCCTCAGCAATCATATCAGCACATCGAGCACCACACATATGAACGCCAAGAATTTCATCTGTTTTTTCGTCAGCAAGCACCTTAACCATTCCAAAGAATTCATTACTTGCTCTTGCTCTTCCTGATGCTTTATAAGAAAAAACACCTTTTTTATAAGCGATTCCTGCTTCTTTTAACTGATCTTCAGTTCTTCCAACTGCGGCAACTTCCGGATGAGTATAAACAACTCCAGGAATTAAATTATAATCAATATGAGGCTTTTGCCCTGCCAGAAGTTCAGCAACATAAACTCCCTCCTCTTCGGCTTTATGAGCAAGCATAGCTCCTTTTACGACATCACCAATTGCGTAAATATGAGACTGAGAAGTTTGAAGATGACCATTCGTTTCAACTCTTCCACGTTCATCGACTTTAACCCCTGCCTTATCAAGACCGAGCTTATCCGTATAAGGTTTTCGCCCAACTGAAACTAAGCAATAATCACCCTTCAGTTCAAACTCTGAGTCTTTCTTTAAATCTTTTACTTTGAGAATAACGTTTTTACCTTTCGTTTCAACGGATTGAACTGCAGATTGAAAATGAAACTTCATTCCTTCTTTCTTAAGTGCCTTTTGAAGTTCCTTAACTGCATCTTTGTCCATAGTAGGGATCAATCGATCCATATATTCAACAACTGTGACTTCAGAACCAAGTCGGCAATAAACAGAACCGAGTTCAAGTCCAATAACTCCTCCACCAACGATCACAAGATGCTTCGGAATTTCTTTGAGAACGAGAGCTTCTGTCGAACTGATCACTCGCTTCTTATCAATATTAATTCCGGGGAGTGAATTAGGTTTTGATCCAGTGGCAATAATTATGTTTTTTGCAGAAACCTTGGTTTTATTTTTACCATCATCGATTTCAACTGTATTCTCATCAATAAAACTTCCATGTCCGTAATGAACATCAATTTTATTTTTTTTCATAAGGAAAGCAACACCATCTGTCGTCGGTTTCACGACTTTCTCTTGAACTCGGTTCATCATGGCCGCGAAATCAACTTTAACATCTTTAACGTTGATTCCGTGATCAGCATGACTATGCACTGTATTAAAGTATCGTTCACTAGAATCGAGTAAAGCTTTTGAAGGAATGCACCCAACATTCAAACAAGTTCCACCAAGTGTAGAATACTTTTCAATAATTGCAGTTTTTAAACCTAATTGAGCACATCGAATAGCGCCTACATACCCACCGGGACCAGACCCGATCACAACAACATCATATTGACTCATAATTACCTTTTATACGTCCAACAAGAGTCTTGTTGGATCTTCAATTAATTCTTTAATTCGTTTCAAGAAACTTACGGATTCCTTTCCATCAATAATTCTATGATCATAACTGAGGGCAACATACATAACAGGGCGCACTTTAACCTCTCCGTTAATCGCAACAGGACGTTCAACAATATTGTGCATTCCAAGGATTGCAGATTGAGGAGTATTAATGATCGGAGTAGAAAGCATTGACCCAAAAACCCCACCATTTGTAATCGTGAAAGTTCCACCAGTCATTTCATCAATAGAAAGCTTTCCATCTCTGGCCTTAAGAGCGACATCCATGATTCCTCTTTCAATTCCAGCAAGACTTAATTTTTCAGCATCTCTTACGACAGGAACAACTAATCCCTTAGGAGTCGACACAGCAATTCCAACATCACAATAATTGAAACTCACCATTTCCTGTCCTTCAATTTGAGAATTAACAGCAGGAAACTCCTGAAGAGCAATACAAGCAGCCTTCGTGAAAAATGACATAAAACCAAGACCAATATTATGTTTTTCTTTAAACTGTTCTTTATATTTCTTTCGTAATGCCATGACTTCAAACATATCGATTTCATTAAAAGTCGTAAGCATTGCAGTCGTTTGTTTCGCCGTCACAAGTCTTTTCGCAATAGTTTTTCTAAGAGCACTCATTTTCTTACGACTGATCTCTCTGTTTCCAGAAGGAATAATCTCTGCTTGCGGTGTTGGTGCAGAAGCAGGTGTTAATTTAGCGTTCAGAGCATCACCTTTTGTGATTCTTCCGTCTTTTCCTGTTCCTGTTACTTGTGAAGAATCAACCCCTTTTTCGGCCATAATCTTTTTAGCAGCTGGCGAGGCGATCCCTGCAGCATTTGTGCTGGCTGGCGCTTGAATCTGAGTACTAGCAGTTTCCTTTGGCTCCTGACTCTCGCCTCCTGATTCCTGAGATTTAGCAGGAGCTTCTCCTGGAGTAATATTCCCGATAACTGCCCCGACATCAACTGTATCACCTTCTTCAATTGTTATATTGAGAATACCTGCTTGTGGAGAGGGTAATTCCATTGAAGCTTTATCAGATTCAATTTCAACGACGGGTTCATCAAGGTCAACAAACTCTCCATTACTTTTCATCCAAGTGGCAATGGTTACTTCGGTAATTGATTCACCAACAGAAGGAACTTTAATTTCTACTGACATAGGTCTTTCCTTTTATTCAAAACTTAAGCTAACTATTTTTTCCTGTTCATCTTTATGGACACTTGCAAAACCTGTCGCTGGACTTGCACTCGATCGTCGACTAATCAATTTAAAGTCTTGAAACTCTTCAAAACGTAATAAATAAGTCCAAGCTCCCATATTCTTAGGTTCTTCTTGAACCCAAACTTTTTCACAACCTTTATATTGCTTCAACAGTGATTCGACTTTCTTCATTGGCATTGGATAAAGCTGTTCAAGTCGAACGATCGCGACATCTTTCACTTTATTTTCATCTCTATACTTTTTGAGATCATAATAAATTTTCCCCGTACACATCAGAAGACGCTTAGCACTTTTCCCATCAACTAGCCCGTCAGGGATAATTTCTTGGAAGCTTCCATTTTCAAGTTCTTCAATTTTAGAAACACATTCTGGATGTCTCAATAATGACTTAGGAGTAAAGAGAACAACTGGCTTTCTGAAATTCCATGTCACATGCCTTCTAAGCAAATGGAAAAAATTCGCAGGAGTTGAACAATTTGCAACAATCATATTTTTATCAGCAGCCAGCTGAAGGAATCTTTCAACTCGAGCACTAGAATGTTCTGGACCTTGACCTTCATAACCATGAGGAAGATAAACCAGAAGCCCACTCATCCGATCCCATTTTGATTCACCACTAGAAATAAACTGATCAAAAACTGTCTGAGCACCATTGCAGAAGTCTCCAAATTGAGCTTCCCAAATATTAATATCTGTCGGTCGACCTAATGAATATCCAAATTCAAACCCTAGAACCGCATACTCTGAAAGAAGTGAATTATAAACCTGGAAGCGAGCTTGATCATCTGTAATATTATCAAGAGCGAAATGAATCTTATCTCCTCCTTCATCCATAATACCTGCGTGACGATGAGAGAATGTTCCTCTTATACAATCTTGACCACTCATTCGAATTCCAATTCCATCAGTCACAAGAGATCCATAGGCTAAGAGTTCCCCCATGGCCCAATCGAGATTATCATTCTCCCAACGTTTCTTGCGATCATCGAGAATTCTATTAGCTTTTCTAAAAGGTTTAATTGTTTCAGGCACTGTGATAAGAGCTTTATACACTTGTTCAAGTCTTTTTCGGTCAACTCCCGTTTGGGGAGAATATTCAAAATCTTCTTGGGTTGCTCTTTTTAGATCTTTCCATTCTTGATCAGGCGCCTGTGGAGTATATTTTACTTCCTTCTCCTTCACCATATTGAATCGATTCTGGAGAAGGTCTTTGAACTGCTTCTCCATCTCTTTTGCGAGATTGGAATCAATCGACTTCCCTTCAATTAGCTTATGAAGATAAACCTCTCTTGGAGTTGGATGTTTCGCGATAATTCCATACATCTTAGGTTGTGTGAACTTAGGTTCATCCCCTTCATTATGCCCGTGCCTACGGTAACAAACCATATCGATAAAAATATCTTGACCAAATTTTTGTCTAAACTCTGTAGCAAGTTCAACAGCATAAACGACGGCCTCAGCATCATCTCCATTCACATGAATAACAGGAATGTTAATGACTCTCGCTACACTCGTGCAATAAGAGGAACTTCTCGCATCTGCAAAGTTTGTAGTGAATCCAATTTGGTTATTAATGACAAAATGAATTGTTCCACCAACATTGTAAGCAGGGAGACGAGACATTTGTGTCGATTCATAAACAATCCCTTGTCCTGCAACAGCAGCATCTCCATGGATAATAATGGGAAGCACTTTTTTAGAATTATTTTGATAGAGGATATCACTCTGGGCACGACAATAACCTTGCACCACAGGACCTACCGCTTCTAAATGTGAAGGGTTCGGCATAAGTTTTAAGAAAACATCCCGACCACTTCTAGTATTTGTTTTTGATGTAAACCCGAGATGGTATTTAACATCCCCATCACCATAGATCGCATCTGGGTCGATATTCCCTTCAAATTCATTAAAAATATACTCGTAAGTTTTTCCAAGGGTATTGGCCAGAACGTTAAGACGCCCTCTATGTGCCATTCCAATAACAACTTCTTCAACTCCATCATCAGCCGCTTGATTAATAATTGCATCAAGTGCAGGAATCGTATTTTCTCCACCTTCAAGCGAGAATCGCTTTTGGCCAACGTATTTTGTATTAAGAAAGTTTTCAAAAACAACTGACTCATTAAGTTTTTCTAAGATCCTTTTTTTCTTTTCCTGTGGAAAGTTCACTAAACCTTTATCTTTCTCAACTCGATCACGGAACCAACGTCTCATTTCCGTGTTTTGTACATGCATGAACTCAATACCAAGACTCTTACAATAAACTTGTTCCATATGGTTAATAATTTGACCAAGTGTTGCTTTTCCAAGACCAAGATATTCACCACAGTTAAAAGTCTTTTTGAGATCAGATTCCGAAAGACCATAATCTTCAAGTTTCAAATAAGCCTTCCTGTCGATTCTTTCTCGAATAGGATTCGTTTTAGCAAGTAGATGACCTCTTGCTCGATAGGATTGGATGATTCTAAAAACTCTAAACTCTTTATCTAAATCACTTGTTCCACTGGAAGAAGTTCCTCCCGAAATAGTCGGATCCATGTTTTCAATCTCAGGATATTTGGCAACAGCAAAATCAAAACCTTTAAAGAATTGATTCCAACTGTCATCAATCTCCCCTCCATTTTTAAATTCCTCATAAAGGGAATCAATATAGGCGTTATCAGAGCTCGATAAGTGAGTGAAGTCAATATTAGACATGGCGAAAACCTTATAAATTCTAGAGTGTTATACCGGAATTATTATAGCGAATCTTTCACGAATTGTTCAAAAAAGAGTAGCATTAAATAGCAATCATTTACTGTCCTGCCAACTTTAGTCATCAAAAAAAATTAATTGTATTAAATCTTTGAATCACAAAAAATACAATATCTTCTGACAATTCAATTTCTCTTAGACGAAAAAAAGGAAGTGAGATATTTATTTTCTCGACATTCACTATCTGGAAAAAAAATGAAAATCACTTTTGCGATTTTTCTTATATTAAACTCACTTAGTTTACTCGCTAAACAAGAAGTAACCATTACTGATGAGTGGACGACTCCCGATAAATGCTCCCAATTATCGGAGCAAGTGAAAAAACAATTAAAAGAAGTCATATTAAAATTAAATCTCGATGAAAATGGCTCTGTACTTCACTCTTACACCCCTAGTTATCGAAAAGGATCTGGTTTTCCATTTCGTGTCCCCGGAACCATTATTCCTTCTAAATGCAAGATTCAAATCATTTTCCAAGGCCTTGGTGCAAAATTAGAGAAAAACACCTTCCGCAGCAGGACCGTTTTAAACAAGTATTTAAAGTGGGCCGCTAAGCAAACAAATAAATACGTCAAAAAAATCATGGAAGAAGAGGGTTTTCTTGTTTTCACTTGGCATTTAAGAAAAAAAGGAGTTTTTATGCCCAGAAAATATTATGTCGTTCATTCTGTGAAACTTACTGAGCACCAATCTGATTCCTAAAGTCTTATAAGAAAGTTTTTAAGATTGGACAGAATTGGCATCGGAATCTCATGCCCTCCTTCAAAAGGATTAAAATCGACTTCATTTCCGTTATCCTCAAAAAATTGCTGAAGATTAGTTGCTCCCTGATAAGGTAAAACCGAATCCTGTCTCCCGTGAGACTGGAAGACGGGGACTGACTCGAGCGCATTTATTTTCTCAGGCTCTAAACGAGAAAGTGCAAGAAGGTTTCCGGACAGAAAAACCAAACCTGAAAAATGATAATGTTCTACAAACCGTGAATAAAAGTGAAGTGTGCACATCGCCCCCTGACTGAATCCGCCCATGATCAAAGGAAGATCCGGATCAATATGACTGTCGAGATAACCCTTCACATAATCCATTGCTTGCTCAAGTTTTTCAGGCACTTCATGAGTGAGATCAAAAGCCTCTCCAGTTTGTTGATAATTCATAAGCCTTTGCTCATCAATATCGAACCAAGCCCGTGCGTTCATCATAAAAGCGGGAGCTAATTGGATAGGAGCTTCAGGAAAAAAGAATTTGTCTTCTTTATTATTCCTAAGAAAACCTTCCAGAGGTTTTAAATCATCTGCATTTGCACCATATCCATGTAAAATAACTATTTGTTTCATAAAAATAGAATCCCGCCTCTTAAAGCAAAAGAAAGTTCATTTTCTCTCTCGGAGAAAGTCCATTTGAAAGGCTGGTAGTTAACTTCAAACCCAAACTCTGTATCATTGGAATAGGCCATAACTCCAGCACCAAGACCTAACTGACTACTCTCATAATCGTAATCGTTTCCAGCAAGTGCTCCCGATTTAATTGAAGCCGTAAAGGAGTCTTCACGATAACGAAGATTTACAAAAGCTAAAACAGTATCAGTCGTTCTATAACCATAGATGAGATAAAGACTAGTCGTTTCCAAATCAAGGTTCGCAGTATAAGAAGATGAAAATCCTCCATCATCAAGATCAGATTCACTATCAGTAAAATAGGTCACTGCAAATGATAAACTTTTATTTCCCGCTTTGGCTGAATTTTTAGGATCTCCCATTAGTTGGTATTTCAAGCCAATCTGCCCAGTAAGATCCAAAAGTAAATCAATATTTCTTAAAAGTCCTACTTCTCCTTCAATGCTCGCACCAACATCAAACTCAAAGGTATCACCCTCAAAAGAAAGTGCTCTGTCATTACTTGAAAGACGGGATTCACTAGGAACTGTTGCAGTGTGAAGGTTGTAGAAAGAAATAGAGGCAGATCCTTTTAACATTTCACCAGCTGCTTCTGGTGAAATTAATGATTTTACTGGAAATTCAGCATCAATTGTCGAACATGATTTAAAAATAAGAAGAGAGATGAAAAATAAAGTGAATCGCATGCTCCTAGTGAACGTTGCTCGACACCATCTGTCCAGAAACGAGGGTCCTTTGAATGAAATCTTATGTGTTTTGTAACTTCTCAAGAAGGACCATCGAATACCTTGATGAGAAAAACTATGAGGGAATAGGAATATGCGAATTCACTTAGATTTGAGAGACATCCCCTTCTCTGATAGCGTTGTAAGTATGGAAAATATAAAAGAAAAATCGCCATCAGAAAGTGCTGTGGTCATGCAAGAAATGGTAATGCCTGGCCATACAAATCCCCAAAACACAATCTTTGGGGGAACAATTATGTCTTGGATCGATATCGCCGCGGCCATGTGCGCTGCTAAACATTGCAACAAACCTGTTGTCACTGTTCATGTGGACGAGCTCGATTTTATCTCTCCTATCAAAGTCGGAGAACATGTTCTTATTCACGCTTCAGTTAACTACGTTGGAAAATCGAGTATGGTTGTCGGTGTAAAGGTTCAAAGTGAAAACCCTTACATCAATGAAACCAAAACAACGACAAGGGCCTATCTGACTTTTGTCGCTCTTGATAGTAACGGGCGACCTATTGAAGTTCCTCGTTTGAAAATTTCTACCGAAGACGAAAAAAGACGTTTTGAGAATGCCAAGAAACGAGTGGAGGCTTCTAAAAAACTTCGTAAGGAAATTGAAAGGAACGATTAAATGAAATTGAAAAAACTTTTGATCCCTATGATCGCCATCGCAGCATTTATTGTTGTGAGAAAAATGGGATGGGATCAGTACCTCACTTTGGAGTACGTGCAAGCAAATCTTGACTCTTTTAAAGAATATTATGCTGCTAATCAGGTCCAAACAATTGGGATCTTCGCTGGAATCTATATTACGGCGACAGCTCTTTCAATTCCCGGAGCAACGATTTTGACCTTAACGGCCGGTGCTCTTTTTGGACTCACCACCGGAGTTATCATTGTGAGTTTCGCCAGTACAATTGGTGCAACTCTTGCTTTTTTAGCTTCTCGATATGTTTTAAGAGATTCGATTCAAAATAAGTACGGCGATAAATTGAAAAGCATAAATGAAGGTGTTGAAAAAAGTGGCGCCAGCTATCTTTTTACATTAAGATTGCTCCCGATCTTTCCTTTCTTTCTTATCAATCTTTTAATGGGCCTTACCCCAATGAGAACTCTTACATATTTTTTTGTAAGTCAGATTGGTATGCTTCCCGGAACTGCCGTTTATGTTAATGCTGGTTCACAACTGTCCCAACTTAAAAGTTTGAAAGGAATTCTTTCTCCTCAACTGCTTGTTTCTTTTGCATTATTGGGACTCTTTCCTCTAATCGTTCAAAAAATAGTTGGTTACTTCAAAGCAAGAAAGGTTTATGCCAAATATAAAAAGCCTGAAAAGTTTGACTATAATATGGTTTCAATTGGTGCTGGAGCGGCAGGACTTGTCACGAGCTATATTGGAGCAGCAGTAAAAGCTAAAGTTGCTTTAATTGAGAAACATAAAATGGGAGGAGACTGTCTTAACACTGGCTGCGTTCCTTCAAAGGCGATTCTTCGATCAGCTAAAATTAATCATTACGCCAAAAAAGCAGAACAATTTGGTTTTACTAAAATCGATACAGATTATAACTTCTCAAAAGTTATGGATCGTGTTCACGAGGTTATCGCCAAAATTGAACCTCATGATTCAGTTGAGCGCTATACCAAACTTGGAGTCGAATGTATCCAAGGAACAGCTCAAATCATTTCGCCTTGGGAAGTCAAAGTTGGAGATAGAATCCTTACAACTAAAAATATAACTATTGCAACAGGGGCACGCCCTTTTGTTCCACCTATTCCAGGTCTAGACGAAGTTCCTTATCTTATTTCAGATACTTTATGGGATATTAAAGAACTTCCAAAAAAGTTTCTTGTGATTGGAGGAGGACCTATCGGTCTTGAGATGGCCCAAGCTTTTCAAAGATTAGGCTCTCAAGTCACTATCGTTGAGATGGGACCAAGAGTTATGGCCAAGGAAGATGAAGATGTGGCCATTGAAGTTCAGAACAAACTGCGCTCTGAAGGGATTGATGTTCAAACAGAGACCAAGCTTGAAAAGTTTGAAAAACGTGGTGATAAAAACATCGCTCATCTTAGCTCTGGAGAGGTTGAATTTGATAAAGTTCTTCTTGCCATTGGAAGACGTCCGAACACTTCAGGCTTTGGTCTTGAAGAACTTGGTATTGAACTCAATCGAAATGGAACAATTCAAGTCAATGAATATCTTCAAACAAAATATCCAAATATCTATGCTTGTGGAGACGTTGCTGGACCTTACCAGCTCACTCATATAGCCGCTCATCAAGCTTGGTATTGTGCCGTTAATGGTCTTTTTGGAAAGTTTAAAAAGTTTAAAGTTGATTATTCAGTTGTTCCTTGGGCAACCTATACTGATCCAGAAGTGGCGACAGTCGGTCACACTGAAAACTCAGCAAAAGATGCAGGAATTGAATTTGATATCACGAAATATGGCCTTGATGATCTCGATAGGGCCATAGCAGACAGCGAAGATTACGGATTCGTTAAAGTTCTAACTCAAAAAGGAACAGATAAAATTATCGGAGCAACGATCGTAGGAACTCAAGCGAGCACGATGATTATCGAGTTTGTCACTGCAATGAAATATAAGATCGGTCTTAATAAAATATTAGGAACAATTCATGCTTACCCTTCTATGGGAGAAGGAAATAAATATGCTGCAGGTGAATGGAAGCGCAAGCAGACATCAGAAAAAGTTTTTAATTGGTTAAACAAATTTCACACTTGGAGCAGAAGCTAATGAAATATTTATTTATTGTACTTTGTTCAACACAACTGATGGCCTTTGATCATAACCACACGAAGTTTAATCAA
This sequence comes from Bacteriovoracaceae bacterium, assembly GCA_965217035.1. GTDB lineage: Bacteria > Bdellovibrionota > Bacteriovoracia > Bacteriovoracales > Bacteriovoracaceae > JAUHYH01. The sequence continues at coordinate 151,969 of OZ244226.1, forward strand.
GTGCTTCAAAAATATGTTAAAGCGGGACCTATTAGTACTCTCTTTCAGTATAGGAAACTTAAAGAAGATAACCAAAACTTTATCGTTTACTTAAATGAGCTTGAAGCCGTTTCTAAAGAAGAATTCAAGAAATTCACAAATGACCAGAAACTTGCTTTCTGGATTAATGCCTATAATGCTTATACAATCAAACTCATTATTGATAACTATCCTGTTGAAACAATCAAAGATATCAAGCCCAATGGATTTTTCTCAGCTTTCTCAAGCCCATGGAAAATTAAGTTTATCAAACTGATGGGTCGTGAGCTGACGCTTGATAATATTGAACATGATATTATTCGAAAAGATTTCTCGGAACCGAGAATTCACTTTGCTGTTAATTGTGCCTCTATGGGATGCCCTAGCTTGAGGAATGAAGCTTTTGTTGCAAGTAAACTTGAGGCGCAACTCGAAGATAGTGCTCTAAAATTTGTTTCAAATACAAAAAAGAATCGTGTTGATTCAAAAAAGAAAACTGTCTATCTTTCTAAGATATTTAAGTGGTACGGTGCAGATTTCGACAAAAAACATGGTGGTTATATCAAGTATTTCGCAAAAACTCATCCTATAAAACCTAATTTAAAAAACTATGATGTCAAATGGACCGATTACGGATGGAACCTTAATGAATAAGTGGTAGCTTTTTCCCTTCTCCCTTCTTTAATAAGCTCATGCAATGACCTAGACGATAAAGTATCATGAGTAGATTTTTTAACCTCATTATCGGTATTCAGCTGGTTTTTATTTCAACTCCTCTACAGGCAGCAAACCAATGTGTTCAATTCACTAGAGGGCTTTTTGCAGAAATTGAACCGAGTATTTCCATAGGTGGACGTTATTATAAAAATAAATCTCTTCCTTGGCTGATTCAATATACTGGACATAATCCAGATAAATTAACAAAAGGTCAGGTCATTGAAGAGTTGAATTTCACCGTTTCTATACCTTTAAATATCTTGGGTGAAAATACTGCAACATTTGATGATTACTTTCTTCAGCTAAAGTATAGATACGGAAACGTACCAACTCCTGAAGGAGTTATTAACAATAATAATGTTTCTTATCTTACTGAAGTTCAAATTCTAGATTATTTCGGAAGACCTCGAATAAACAACCATCGTGAGGCCCTCGATAGGGCATTTAATGAAATTAAATCAGCCTCTAGAACTCAGGTGCGAAAGAGAGAGCCACAATTCATAAACCTCAAACTTAATGAAGAATTAGAAGTTCCAATTATACCCTACTTTAGACAGTCCACTGTTGATGATTATATCTCTTTTATGAGTAAGTATTTTTTCACCTCACAATTTGAATTGCTAAGAACTGTAAAAAACCGTTGGATCGGTGTTCAGAATTTTGCTCGAGGAGTCTTTAAAAAACCAAAACTGAATAAAATCACAAGAACAGATCAATCAACGCTAACTCAAATTACTACTTTCAGACAATATGAAATAAGAAGAAAAAAACTTGCTCTTGATAAATTTAAAGCTATCTTACTCGATCGAACTGTTTATACCATGATTGGTTATATTCTTATTCCTTTAGGAATTGGCTCTGCAATTCTTATAAAGTTTGGAGAAAATCGACTTAATATGACGATTCCTGCTTTGGGAGAAGAAGAAGTTCAAAAATCAAGAGATGAGGTCCAAAAGATACTCGAAGATAAAATCAAGGAACTCGATATTAATAAGGCCTTCAAAGACCTTTTGAAAGAAGATGCTGAATTCAGAAGAGCAGTCGAACAAAGCGGGATCTCAAAAGACACTCTATTTGAAATACAAGTTGAGGCTCAAAAGAAAAACGAAGCGAGTAAATACCTCGAAATTGAACTTAAAAGCCGTACTAAAAATGGTGATTCAATCGTCACTAAAGAAAAAGTTGAATTCATTCCCAATTAGAAAATATTTATAGCTCACCATGAATTGCCAAAAATAGGACTCAAATAAGGCCTTAATAAGACCTGAACAGGACACTCTTAAACTATTAAAATTATAAAGCTTCCATGCTTTTTTTAAGCTTTTCTCATCCCAGGACTTACTCCGATATAAACTTAATTTCAACGAAACAAATCACGCGGAGACGAAAATAGGAATAACTCAAAAAATGATTTTAATGATTATTCCCTTTTACTTTTCGCGTATTTACCGGGAGTGGAATCCTTTCGGAGTTATTTGTTCAAGACCAAATTGCCATGGATAAAAAGACTGTAAAGGAGCGAAAACCCTTTAGCCCTACCCTTCCCCAAAAAAAACAAGCCTTAAATAGAATTAATCATTTAAGGCTTGTTTTAATTTCAGTAAGATTAATGAGTGATTTACTTATTCCTTTATTTTATTGCAATAGGATTGCGCCTACTTTCAATCTTAGAAGAAAATCAAGGAACTTTTTATGTTGTAAGTTTTTCAACTCTATTGATTCTTAGCTATCTCTTCAAAGAAAAAATAAATTTAAAGAAGAAGCAGCTTCTCATTAATTTCGCTTTATCCTCACTCATTCTGGTAGGATCAAAGCCTATCTTAGAAAATGATCAATACCGATATCTCTGGGAAGGAAAGGTTCTTTCCGTTGGAGAAAACCCTTATTATAAAAACCCCTCAGACCCTTCTCTTAACTTTATAAATTTTCCAGAAAAAAGTAAGATCGGTTATAATAAGGTTGCGAGTATCTACCCGCCCTTAGCGCTTACTTTTTATTCTTTTTTTTCGAAATTCGAATATTCAACAGCAATGATTGCCTTACAGCTGTTCAATATTTTGCTTTGTTGCCTCTTACTTCTATTAATCTCAAAATGGGTAGAGCTCGATTTCAGGATCTTCTGGATTCTTCCTTTTTTAATGAAAGAATATGTTCAAGCAGTGCACGTTGATCTCATCGCTTTTCTTCCTTTCGCCTACTTCTTAGTCATTAAGAATAAATGGTTCAAAGAACTTCTGTATTGGATTAGTATTTGGATAAAGTGGCTCCCTTTGATCTTACTTCCCTTCCGGTTTCTTAAAGAACTTAAGAATAGAAACCTTATCCCCTTTATCTCTATTGGTTTTTTATCTGGTTTCAGTTTACTCTTTGTTTTTCTCACCTTCTTTGAGTTGAAACCTGGAGAGTATAATGGACCTTATGCCTTCTCATTTTTTTGGAAATGGAATGCTGGACTTTATCAATTCCTTCAATCTTCTTTCTCTTTAAAACATATAACAATCAAGTTTCTATGCTTAGTTTGTTTTGCCTGTTCTTACGCCTATTACCTTTGGAAAGGATCAAAAGATATAAAAATTGCATCCTTATACTTATTTTCATTCCTTTTCTTTACTGCTCATGTTTATAACGCATGGTATGGCCTATGGATTCTTATTCCATCACTCCAAATGAGAAACAACTCTCTTCTCATTTATTCTTTTTCCGCTTACGTCTCTTACCTTCTTTACGATTTTCCTAATGCAGAACTGCTTTGCTCTGCATTAACTCATGTATGGTTTCTCTTAGGAATGAAGACCCTCTGGAAATCAGGAGAAATAACTCATCGCACGGCAACTGAGCAATAAAGTCTTGCGAATATGACCCCAGGATGGGAAGTAAAACATGATGAGACTTTTCTTATTTCTATTCATACCAGTCGTCGGTTTTAGTGCACAACTTTCTCCTTCTCTTCTCATGTTCCATGAATGGGATTTTAATGCTTGTCCTGAAAGAATCGAAAAGGTTTTAGATCTCAATCCAAGTCATATCCAAATTTTAATTAGTGGGCACCACGAAGCTGATAAGCAAAAAAGTGTTATCAATTATAGATATTATGCTGATAACGGAAATTTCGAAAAACTTAATCAGGCAATTATTAGTCGCTTTCAAAGAAAAATAAAAACCTGCTTTGAAAAAGTTCCTAATGACATTAAAATTGCCATCACTCTTCACTTAAATGATTCTCAAAAAACCTCTTATTGGAGAAATTTTATTAAATTTGACCCATTAAAAAAAATGAATGGGTTTTCTTATTATGATTTTCTTATTAAACCAGTGGTCCAGTCATTAAAAGAGCTTAAAAAAGAAAACGTTAATATCTCTCTACAAGGAGAGATGGGCGCAACCGTTTTTTCTTATCCTAAAAGCTATGCAAAGATCATAACGAGACTCAAGAAAGATCATCCTCAATGGGACTTTGGTATTAGCTTAAATTTTAATAAAATCAATGGAGGAGTCGAATCTTTTGATAAACAGGAAGTCCAAAAGCTCTTAGAAATGATCGACTTCTTTGGATTCTCTGCTTACCAACCCTTTGACCACCAATTCATCTTCTCTCACTTTAAAAGAACAAGTAAAAATTTCCTTAATATGTTGAAAAAGCTCGAAGTAAAACTCCCTAGTTCTACACCTCTTCACTTCAGAGAAGTTGGTATTGGGGGAGGCAATGAGCTGAATGACGGTTCAAGTCACGCCATTACCCCGAAAGAAGCGGCAACTCACCCTTATGCAGGAGCTAAAAATCCTTGGAAGTCTCAAAAGATGAGAGACTTTAGAATTAGATTTCACAAAGAACTGATTCGTTATTTAAAAAGACAGATGAACTTTCCCAATCCAGTTACAGAGGCTTATCTTTGGAATACAGGATCTTGGGATCCCTTGAATCTTTATCCATTCACGGAACCTTTTGAAGAACAAGAAGTTATTAACGCTCTAATGAATCAATAATAGAATATAATTGTTGGTACATCTCTTCTTCTATAGATAATCTCTTCTTTCTCTTATAAAAATCAAGTAGTTTACTCAAATCTTCAACTTCATCAATATCAAAAAGTTCATCCAGAATTTTCGGCTCATTCAAAAAAGACTTTAATTGGGCCCCTGTATCAAACTCTGAATAACGAACTTGTAAAAAAATTTCAGAGTCAAAACCATTTGTTGTTCCAAAAAGATAGAAGCCTCCATCCTCAGCAGGTCCAAAAACACTTTCCGAATTATCAAGTTCTTCAAAGCAGCTTTGTATAAGCTCAAGACTCACTTGAGGAGCATCAGATCCAATAATCATGATCTTCTGATAATTTGGACGATAGCGATCCCAGATATTCTTCAACCTCTCACCCAATGAATTTCCTGATTGATAGATAAGCGAACAATCTCCAAAGATCGGATGAGTTGTCTCTTCGGCTAAGGCCCAAACGGTATCAAAATTATTACTGTTAAGATTTTTTTTTAGAACTCTAATAAATGATTCCGTAAGATCATCGACCTCTTTGTTAGAAATTTTTTTTCTCAATCGCGTTTTCGAGCGGAGATCATCAGGAGATTTCGTAAATATGATGAGAACATTATTCTTCATAATGAGAGTTTAAGTTAAGGTTTTTTTCATAATCAGCATTCATTTTTCTATGATCTTTTTTAAAGTAAAACCCCCATTTGAGTTTTTGGTTAAGGAAACTTTGCTTCCAAAATCCATTGCTCGAAAAACGAACGGCAGAAGTTACTGACCGAAAAGGAAGTCTCACAGGTTTCGATATTTTCATCAATCTTTGGCAGAAAATAGTGTCTTCAAAAATATCAATATTAGGAAACCCTCCAGACTTTTTTATTAATGATTTTTTCGAATAAAGACAATGATCAAGATAATAAATCCCATTAAATCTGCCTCTAATATGATTGGAATACCAAGAAGTAAATTGAAGTCCCCAATGCTTCTCATCAAATTCATGGGTAAACCCACCCCAATTAAGTTCCTCAGAATAATCAATCAGATAATCAACTCCCTCTGGCTCGAGTAAGCTTCTTGGATGATGAAAAAGAACAAGATCGGCCTCACAAAGCTCGATCCCAGCATTCAATCTTTCTCCCCTCGATTGAGTCTGTAAAAATTTCACAGTGACCTCATCGAAAACTTTGTCTTTAGCCTCTGAAGTTATAACAATATGCTGAATTAATTGCGCTTTTTTGCACTTTGCGTTGTAACTTTTTATAGCTTTTGCTACGAATACATCGGTGCTCAAGGATTGTACCGGATAGACGATCGATAGTTTTTTCATGAGTTCTATCCTACTGCAATTTTTGCTAAAAAATCGAGGGAGAACCTATGCGGTTGCTATTATTATTTTTATTTTTGAGTGCTTGTAATTATCAAGATGATCCCCTTAGTGGAATTCGCCAGGCAGCATCTGTCGAGACAAGTGATTTCGAAAGAAGCTTTGAAAGATATTTAGGGCTTTTTGTTGCAGACAACCCTGCTGAAGAGTCTTTCGATACTCTTGTTCGATATAAGAAAATGTTTCGGCTTTCAAAAGAACCTCAAACTTCTGAAGGTGCTGAGTATCGAAAGCTTGTCACGACCATCTCTGATTATTTTGCTGGTCTTGATTATGATTCTTTGAATGATGATGAGAAAAAAGCGAACCTGATCAATGCTTATAATTTCTTTGTTATGGATTATATGGCCACAAACTATGATACCGTGACGAATATTTTAAACGCTCCTACCAATGTTTTTACATCCACGCCTTTTCAATTTGCGAATAAACTTGTTTCTCTCGATTATTTAGAGAAAGTTCTTCTCTATCGCTTAATGACATTTGAAGAAGGAACAAAGGTCAATGAAATCACGAATCTCGATCCAAGTAAAAAGATTAAAGTTTTTCAAGCCACAAAAATTGATGCTCGTTTTCATTTCGCTGTTATTTGTGGAGCTAAGGGTTGCCCTATTCTCAACACAGAAATGTATTATGGGACAAGACTTAATGAGCAATTAACTGATATTACTGAAAAAGGTCTTCTGCTGAAAAGAAACCTTGATCAGTCTAATGAAACCCTCAAACTGACTGAGCTTTTTAATTGGTATCGTGATGATTTTAATAACCATGCTGAAACGAAAGATTCGGAGAAAGTTTCAGACTATTATGGCTTTCTTGAGCAATACTCAAGTGAATCAATCCTTAGAACAAATCCACAAACAATTCCATACGATTGGACAAGAAATGGGATTGAATAATGAAAAAATTAATATTAATTAGTCTATTTATTAGTGGATCTCTATTTGCTCAATCTGAGACAACCATCTCTGAAAGAGAAATGTCTTCTTCTTTTACAAGACCAAAGTCTCTCAAGGCCTTAAGCCTTACCCTACAAGGATCTTATCAGGAGAACCCAGGTCAAGTTGATAAAGAAACTGCAGCCTCGAATGGCTTTGTTCCAAAACAACTTCAGAGTGAAACTCTGGAATTAAATCTAAGTACGAAGTGGCTTTTTAAGCCCTTAAAAAAGTTGATTCTCATTGATACATTTAAAATCAATTCCCTTTTTCATAATCCAGGCTCAGGACAAGACAGACTCCCTTTCGAGGATCGAGTTGAACTTAAAAATGATCTTGTTGGTGTTTATGTCCTTAATAGAAATAATCAGATTGGAAACTTATTAAGAACAAACTTTGTAAGAGGAAATTCTTTTCAAATCTCTGACCTTCCTGGAATTCAAGAGCTTAACGATAATCATTATATGATTCAAAATATGCTCTTCTATCAGCATAAATTTGCTCGAAATCTTTCTACTCGATTTAATTTCGGTGGAAAGCTCATTGATTATGAGGATGCCTATTCTGGTTTCAGCGGAGCAGCTGGAGAGCAAAATGATCATATCGCAGGAATTATCACAATTGAGAATAAATGGGTTATCGATAAAAATGCTGTTCTTAAAATTCCTCTTAGCTTTAGAAGAGAGTTTTATAAAAATAGAATTGCCTTGAACTCAAATGGAACATTCAACACAACAGGGGCACTCAAAGAAAGAGATGATCTTGAAATTTATGAAGCTGGTCTTGAGTTTCTAATTAGAATGAATGACTTCAGACTAACAACTGGAGTGACTGCGGTTCAACAAACTGACAATATCCAAGGTGGGCGTAGTTATGAAGGTTATCGAGCAAAGATAGAAGCAACTGTTCCTACTGAAGAATTTGAACTCACGGCTCACTTAAATCTCAACGACTTCGAATATGATACTGCACTAGTAAATTCTACTCTTACAGGAAGTTCTTTTTGGAGAGAGAAAGGTTATAGCTATGGTGCTAAAGGAAAAGTGTTTGTTAATTCTCATATCAGTCTTATGATCTCAGCTCAAAAACAAGTCGCAAGAGATAATTTCTTTGCTGGTAATTTTGAAAATGATATTTTTCAATTAGGATTAGAGTACAAACTCTAAGGAGATAATTATGAAATACCTCTTATCATTACTTTTACTTTTCAGTCTTTCTAATGTCTTCGCTTCTGGAGGCGGAGGCGGTGGCGGTGGTGCTGGCGGTGGTTCAGCAGCTGATGCCGATGACTTCTCTGAAGCTATTGAAGAGGCCACTGAAGAGGCCAGCTCTGAATCTGATGACTCTAAAAAGAAAGAAAAGTCGAAAGACAAATCAGAATAAAGGCAAAAATATGATAATAATCCTGACATCTGCTGTCGGGGTTATTATCAAGCTCAACAATTTCCAATACTTACCTACAGTGTAAAAATGACACTTCCTCTTGTTTCTGTTTTCACTCCATGTCCGCTCTGCTAACTTAGGCAAAGTTTAGATCGTTCAATTACGTTATTAAAAGAGATTAAAACCATCTTTACTATCGACTGCGTTTATACACTTGGAGGAGAACAAAACTATGAAAACGTCGGCCATCATACTTGTCTTGACCCTTTCTGGAATTCAGGCTTATGCTCAATCTTCAGCTAATTCTATTGAACAACCTGCAGCTTCTGTTGAAGGAACGATTGAGTCAGATTCTTCAAAAAGGATTCTCCCCCCAGTTACAATCACAAACACGTCAGGGTTTCATTCGAATTATGATGAAGTCCCTTTCTTTGTTCCAAGTGAGAACCGAATCAACGCAAATAAATTTTACAACACACTTTCGGGTTCAATCTCTTACAAACTCGATAATATTGGTGTTTTCGAAACAACATATACTCCTACACTTTCGGCAACTTATGTGAATGCCGACACAAATACTGGTCAAGAGTCTGATACTCTAAAAGATGCTGATATTAAAAATGCTCTTTCGATGAAAGCTGAGTCTGGGAATGTTCAATACGGCCTAGATTTCACAGCTAATTACCACTACGGGTATAGATATCTTCCACGTAATACAAACGGAAACTTAATTAACTATAGAAGAAATGATGCCAATTCAAACTTTTCAGTCGGTGGGAATACTGCAATTGCAGTAAGCTCAGAATATCGATTTGGAGTTGATGCAAGCATTGCTTACCAAGATGCTTATGCTGATCGATTAATCTGGATATCTGAATACGATGGTATGACGTATGACATGACAACTTATAGTGTTGGAATCAGTAATGATGTCATTATTAATGATAACTTTACTCTTTCTATGCCTATCAGTTACAGACGACAAGATTATCATAACTTTGCAGCTATCGGGACAGATTGGCTTCCAGCTCCTGCCGGAGACAATAGACTCAGAGACCGTAAACTCGGAGGACTCACACTCGCTGGTAAGTTTGAAAAAGTTTCTTTTTCTATCGCTTACAAAGGTGGAGTTATGGACGATAAAGGAAGCGCTCAGATTGAAGATGCGGATCTTACAATCGTTGATACGACTGTGACAGTAAACTTCACAGAAAGTCTATCTGCAACAGCGACTCATGGCTACGAAAAGGCTGATTATGATACGCAACCTGAAGGGAACAACGAAAAGTATAATAACTACTCCGTTGGTGTTTCAATGAAAAATGTTGCTGGTCTTGGGCTAGATGCAACTCTTTCTCATGACCAAACTTATGGACAATGTAACTGGTCACTTGGGCAATACAAAAATATTGCAACAGGCTTAAACCTGAGTTTCAAACTTTAATTTCATTTAAAACCTCTTAGATATTAAGGGCCCTTCAGCATAGGGCCCTTTTTTTTGTAACTAATCCTTGTCATAATCGAATATTAGTTTGGAGGTTATTATGTCTAAATATAAAGTCCCTAGTGATGAGAAAATCAAAGAGAAGCTAAGCCCATTACAATACTCTGTAACTCAAAAAGATGCGACTGAGAAACCATTCAAAAATGAATATTGGGATAATAAGGAAGAAGGCCTTTATGTCGATATTGTTAGTGGAGAACCCCTCTTTAGTTCTGTAGATAAGTACGATTCAGGAACAGGATGGCCTAGTTTTTCAAAGCCAATCTCTGATGATGTCGTGATAACTAAACAAGATCGAAAACTTCTTTTTATAGTGCGAACTGAAGTTCGCTCTAAAGTTGCTGATTCTCACTTAGGTCATGTTTTTGATGATGGCCCAGCTTCAACAGGCAAACGCTATTGTATGAACTCAGCGGCCATGCGATTCATTCCAAAAGATAAACTTGAAGAAGAAGGATATGGAGATTTTCTATCTCTATTTGAATAAATGGAAACTGCAGTACTCGGATGTGGATGTTTTTGGGGTGTCGAAAAACTCTATCAAGAACTTAATGGAGTCCTTAAAACTGATGTTGGTTATACCGGTGGAAAAACAAATGATCCTACTTATAAAGAAGTTTGTACTGGATCAACAGGGCATATCGAAGTCATTCGCATTCAGTTTGATACTTCTCTCATCTCCTTTAAGGAAATTTTAAAATATTTCTTTGAAATTCATGATCCGACTCAAGTTGATGGTCAACATAATGATATTGGAACTCAATATCTTTCAGCTATTTTCTATCAATCAGAAAAACAAAAAGAGATTGCTAAAAATCTTATGAGTATAATTGAAGAAAAAAAGCTTTTTAAAAAACCTCTTGCGACAAAACTCATCCCTTTAGAGAAATATTGGATTGCTGAAGACTATCACCAAGATTACCTCATCAAAAACCCAAGAGGTTATATGTGCCACTTTCGAACCCCTCTTAACTGGTAATTTTTTCTAACATCCTAACAAATTGTGATTAAAGATCGACAATCTCCCCTTCAGCTGTGATTTTGAATCGACATTGAGTCCCATCAGTCGTTTGATAAGTTTTGTTATAATCGAGAGAGGTGAGATAACGTTTTCCCCCACTTTCAAAATAAGCAATGATCTCTCCTGATTGAAGGACAAGAAGAACCTCATCAAAACTCGTCTCCGCTCCACAAGGGTCGACAACATCAACAACAGCATCAACTCCATCTTTTCCATTTTTAACAACCACTGAAGAATCGCCGCAAATCACAAGAGCACCATCAGGATGTGAAAGCACTTGACATGATTCACCATTATTTCCATTTGCAATAAACGCAGTTTTATCACCACACTTCACAGTTGCTCCACGAGATTCCTGATAAACTTCACAAGATTCACCTTGCTCACCCTGTTCTCCATTTTTCACCAATTGAGACTCTCCGCCACAAGTAATTTTGACCCCTTGAGGATCTGGGCTAAGCTCACAAGATTTTCCATCAACTCCATTTTTAAGAAAGGCCATTGAACCATCGGAGCATTCTATTAGAACGCCTCCTTTGTTTTCATCCTCTTTGACGCTACAGGCACTACCGTCTTTCCCATCAACTCCATGTTTGATAAATGCTTTAGAATCGGCACAAGCAAGAAGGACTCCTCCCACCTGTTCAGAAACCTCACAAGACTTTCCATCCTCTCCATCTTTTCCTTTTTCCAGAGTCGCTTCAGAACCATCTGCGCAAAGAATTTTAACATTACCATTTTCTAGGGATTCAACCGAACAGCCAAGATATTCTCCTTCAGGATTCACTGAAGAGACAATCCCCTCTGTCTTTCTTAAATTTGCATTATTGCTACTATCTCCACAGGAGATAAGAGAAAAAATGAGAATAAAAGGAAATAATTTGATCATCCGGACCTCCATGTCTGCCGATTTTGCCATATTCCTAAAGTGCAAAAATAAGACCAGCTTGAGACACTCTTAATTTCGAGATGAATGGCAAAAAGTCACCAAATTTTTAACTCAGTGTGAAAAGATTAAACATTTCCACTATAAACTTTTTGAATAAAAGCATAGAAATCAGAATAAATTTTTTCTAAACGATTCTTCTCTTCAGAAGGAACATATCGCCAAGGAATTTTATCCGGATGGTAATGAAGTGAAAGTTCACGAAAAATTTTTTTTGGTTCCTTAGAAACTTTGAAGAACTTTTCGACCTCTTCTTGAGGTAAAAGAAAAAAAGATTGAGTCTCTTTATAAACTGCTTTAAGTCGATCAATCAATTCAGGACTCACAACTGAATGTAAATCTCCATAATCAGAGGAATCGAGTTTGAATTTAAAAACAGAATCTTTCGTTCCTTTGAAATAGTGGAAAAGTTTTTTGTTCTGATCGAGCAGAATAGAAAGATTGAACTTTAGTTCATGAAAGCTCAGAGCTTTAATTGTTAATGTGTCTTTATTCTTTAGAACATCTTCAAAATGATAAACGAGTAAAGAATGAAAGAAGTCCGTTTTTGATGTTACTGTCGGCATCAAGACCTTCATGTAGGCTTGGCTGTTTTTTAATTCAACATCATAACCCATCGATTGAAGTTCTTCGGTAAAAAGAGCATTTAAATCTTCTCCTCCCCATTGGAGTTTTCGCTCGAGTTCTTGGAAAAAATCAGGATCTTGTCTTTTAAGTGGATCTGCCGTTTCTTCTTCCAAAAAAGGTTTGAGAGGATTTTGAATGACTTGGGTTTGTTCAAAGAGGCGTTTCTTCTCCTCTACCATTTCATCAATTGATCGCTTCGTTTTTTCAGTTGATTGATCAAGCAAGTGCTTAACAATAACAAATGCTATGATAAGAAATGTAATAAGACTCAATATGCTTGGGAAGCTGCTCCCTTCCATAAATTAAGACTTGATCCCTACAGATCGCTCAAAATCTTCTTTAGATAGCTCTCCTTCTCGCATTGCCTTTTGAACAACGAGAAGCGCTTCCTGATATTGCTCTCTTTCGTTTGCAGGGATTAGAGTGAGGTCGATATGACGAAACTCATCTAGCGCCGTAGAGTGCTTGATTGTCTTTTTAAGAAGTTCTATTGCTGCCTGGATTTCCATTTTTTCTACTTGTTTAAGTTCCTAAGAACAAACTGAAGGATCCCACCATTAAGATAATACTGAAGTTCATTTCCTGTATCAATTCTACTAAGCGCCTCGATTGTTTCTCTCCTACCATCTGAATGCGTAACCTCAACTTGCAGACTACAACCAGGAGTGAAGTTTTCTTCAATTCCAGTAATATTAAAAGTTTCAGATCCATCGAGCTTAAGAGTTTCTCGATTGACTCCTTTAGGAAACTGCAGAGGAAGCACTCCCATTCCGATAAGATTTGATCGGTGAATCCTTTCAAAGCTTTCAGCGATCACGGCCTTAACTCCTAAAAGTCTTGTTCCTTTCGCTGCCCAGTCTCTAGAAGAGCCCGTTCCATATTCTTTCCCAGCAACGACAATAAGAGGAGTCTCTGAAGCAACATATTTCATGGCCGCATCATAAATTGGCATCGTTTCGCCGTTTGGAATGTATTTTGTATATCCACCTTCTACTCCATCGAGCATCAAGTTTTTAATTCGAATATTGGCAAATGTTCCTCTCATCATAACTTCATGGTTTCCACGTCGAGATCCATAAGAGTTGAAGTCAGCAAACTTGATACCATTTTCTTGAAGATAAAGACCCGCAGGAGAATCTGCTTTAATCGCACCTGCTGGAGAGATATGATCCGTTGTGACACTATCACCAAGAAGGGCCAAACATTTTGCTCCTTCAACATTTTTAGCAGGATCAATTTCTTTTTTCATATTCTCAAAAAAAGGAGGGTTCTGGATATAAGTTGATTGCGTATTCCATTGATAAAGTTCACCTTCATCAACTGATATCGCTTTCCAATCATCTGTTCCATCCATTGCTTTTGAGTAACGATCTACAAACATCTCGGTCGTAATAGAGGCTTTAACCGCTTCTTGAATTTCTGCATTCGTTGGCCAAATATCTTTAAGATAAACCGGTCTCCCCTCTGAATCTTTATCAATAGGGTCTTCTGTAATATTAATTTTCATAGATCCAGCAATGGCATAGGCAACAACAAGCGGTGGGGACGCAAGATAATTCGCTTTCACATGTGGACTAATTCTTCCTTCAAAGTTTCTATTCCCAGAAAGAACTGAAGTCACGACAAGATTTCCATCAGTAATTGCTTTTGCAATATTGTCTGCAAGTGGTCCAGAGTTTCCGATGCAAGTCGTACAACCATAACCCACTAAATTAAATCCAAGCTTATCAAGGTAGTTTTGAAGACCTGCACTCTCGAGGTAGTCAGTAACAACCTGAGATCCAGGAGCTAATGAAGTTTTAACCCACGGCTTCACTTTAAGACCTTTTTCAAAGGCCTTCTTAGCAACAAGACCAGCTGCAATCATAACCGAAGGGTTTGATGTATTAGTGCAACTTGTAATCGCTGCAATTGTGACATCTCCTTGAGCGACTTGAAAAGATTCTCCATCGACTTCAATGCTTTCATCAACATTTTCAACCTTGAAGTTTTTCTTCAATTCATTTTGAAAGGCCGTCGATGCCGCCTTAAGTTCAATTCTGTCTTGAGGTCTTTTAGGACCCGCAAGACTTGATCCAACAGTAGAAATATCAAGGTCGAGTGTGTCTGTATAAACAGGAGCTGTCGTGGCATCAACCCAGAGTCCTTGTTCTTTGGCATAAGCTTCAACAAGAGCAACTTGCTCTGCTGATCTTCCAGAGAAGCTTAAGTAATTTAATGTTTCATCGTCGATTGGGAAGAACCCACAAGTTGCCCCATACTCTGGCGCCATATTCGCAATTGTTGCTCTATCTGCAAGACTTAGGTTCGCAAGTCCAGAACCATAAAACTCTACAAACTTTCCAACAACACCTTTTTCTCTAAGCATTTCAACAACACGAAGAACAAGGTCTGTCGCAGTGACACCTTCAGAGAGTTGTCCTGTTAGTTTGAAACCAATAACTTCTGGAATAAGCATTGTCACAGCTTGACCAAGCATCGCTGCTTCCGCCTCAATCCCTCCAACACCCCATCCAAGGACAGAAATTCCGTTAATCATTGTTGTATGGCTATCAGTCCCAACAAGTGTGTCACAATAAGCAAGCGTTTCACCGTTATTCTCTTTAGTCCAAACAACCTTCCCGATATTTTCAAGATTAACTTGGTGACAAATACCTGTTCCAGGAGGAACCACACCAAAGTTTTCAAAGGCGCCTTTACCCCATTTAAGGAATTCATATCTTTCTTTATTTCTTTGAAATTCTAAACTGACGTTCTCATCAAAGGAGTTCGCATTTCCAAAATTATCAACTGAAACCGAATGATCTATAACAAGGTTCACTGGTACTTGAGGATTGATCGCTTGAGCATTTCCACCAAGATTTTTCATCGCATCTCTCATGGCCGCAAGATCCACAACTGCGGGAACACCAGTAAAATCCTGCATAAGAACTCTTGCTGGATAGTAAGCAATCTCGTTATCTGACTTTCTCTTTTCTAACCACTGACCCATGGCCTTAATGTCATCAAGAGTAACGGTTTCACCATCCTCATTTCTTAAAAGGTTTTCTAAAAGAACCTTCAAAGAAAATGGAAGAGTGGATGCATTGGCTATCCCAGCTTCTTCAGCGGCTTTCAAACTATAGTACTGGTAGGTTTTCCCTCCCACTTCAAGGGATCTTTTAGTCTTCAGGGAATCCAAGCTGGCTTTGCTCATAACGTCTCCAAAACAGAAATTATTTAAATTCAATGCTTATTTACTGACCTATCCTATACTGATTCCAGGGACTTGAAAAGTTTGCCCCCTCTCTGTTAAGGCTTCTTAACAATCTCAAATCACCGATAACGTCCTTATGAACAAACCAATTTTTGTAGTGACGAGAGCTTCCCATATTGACCACCTCATCAGGCTTTTGCCTTTTATCACGCTCTTATTTTTGGGACAATGCTTTTTACTAAAAAGTTTGATTCAAGATGTCGCAATAGGAAACCTTTGTTTAATGATGGGGTCTATCCTGATTATGCTGGTCGGTTTTATGTACTACTATGATGTCGGTCATTCTGTTGAAGTTTACCAAAATCATATTGTTTCCGATTTTCCTCCCTTTATAGAAAGACAGATTATTCAATTCAAAGATATTGCAGACATAAGAGTTTCAGACCCAGAGATGGATTTTTCAAATGTGAAAATTATCCTTCATAGCGGTGATGTCTATTCTGTCTTTTTTGTTGATCAACCGCAGAAGTTTTATGACGTTCTTAAAAATCAAATGTTTAATATAGAAAATATTGAAACGGCTGCTTAAAAGCTAAAGCTAT
This sequence comes from Bacteriovoracaceae bacterium, assembly GCA_965217035.1. Taxonomy (GTDB): domain Bacteria; phylum Bdellovibrionota; class Bacteriovoracia; order Bacteriovoracales; family Bacteriovoracaceae; genus JAUHYH01. The sequence continues at coordinate 168,287 of OZ244226.1, forward strand.
CGCCCATTTTCATTTTAAGGTTCATACTTTCTTTATCAAAATCTTCAAGCTCAAACTGAACTGCTTTTAAAACAATTCCTTGGCCTAAAACTTTCTTTTGAAGTCCGAATGAAGAAAAGAAAGTTACAATTTCACTTTCCCCCACAACCTTACGAGGTTTCTCCATTGCAAGCATGACAAAATGATGCCCTTTAAAAAAAAGTGTTCCCGCTTGAAGCCCTTTTTCTGAACCAAATCGAACCAAAACACTCAAAGGCGCAGCTCGATCAAAGTCCCCTGAGGTTTTTGTCATTTGAATAGAAAACTGACAATAATTTTCTTCTTCATATTCACATAAAATACGATTTTGATCATAGTCAAAACCTTTTACGGCCAATCGCTCTAATTTCTTTCTATCAGAAAAAAAGAATGAAACGTCTTCTTTCGAAAGTAATTTTCCTGCTTCATAGTTGAAGAACCCTTGATGGGACCCAACCATAATCTGTTCTTTATCAAGAATAAAGTCCCCTTCTCGACAAAACTCTCTAGGAAGATTTTCTTGTCCATATTTTTCTATGTCTTTAAAGATAGGACAGAAGTGTTGTTTCCGAGGTTTAATATCTTCATTCTCTGAATAAATTCTTTGGAAAATTTTTGTAACTTCTTCAGTTGTTAAATCCCCTAATGGTAGAATCAATTTTCTCAGGACTTCTTGCTTTACTCCAATAATTCGATGAGATTGATCATCTTCTAGTGCCATAGAATGAAGAATGCTAACTTTATTTCCTCGGTTTTTTCTCGCGATTCGAGCAAAATGTCCTGTGGCAATATAGTCGGCATTAAGCTTTAACATTTTTTGAAAAAGAGTATACAAAATTATGTGCCCACAAAAATGACAAGGATTATAAGCCTCACCTATTGAACGTTTCTGTAAAAACTTGTCTCTCAAGTCTGATCGATAAAGCGAGCGAACATCAGTGGCATAAAGAGGAACATCAAAGCGATCGCAAATTTCCTTAATTTTTTTTAAGTTTGTTCCATGACAATGCGGATTGATGAGCTCATCACTTTCATCTCCAGCGAAATCAATCGCAACTGCAGTTATGTCGTAGTCCTGTTTTTTGAGAAGAAAGAGTGTCACTAAAGAATCAATCGTGTAATTTAAACCGACAACGACTTTTGTAATTTCTTTATTTCCTTTTTGTGATGATCTTTCCGTGGCCATAAGTTAAGTTTACCATGTTTCAGAAAAAATGGGATCTGAAGTTCAAGGATGACTCTACGCTTCAAGGTAAATAGTTCCACTACCAGTCCAGCGACTTCCTAATTCAATACAATATCAATATGAACTATTTAACAAACTCTCAATGCTATCTCATCGACAGAAAAGAGCTCAATAAATATTCAAGTACTCAAACTCCTTTAAACTCACTTACTGAGTTTCTAAGATATGATTTCAAAAAAGAGGAAATCGAAACTCTTTACCCTGAAAAACATATTCATAGTGAGTTTGAAATAATAACCTTTTTGGAAAAAGAGTCGTTCAAGAAATTTCATGGTGAAACTCGAGTCATTAACCGCCTAAAACCTCTCAACCGAAAAATCAAGAATCTTAATCAGCAGGAAAAGTATCTACTTCTTATTTTAAATTTCTTTCGCTCTCAAAAAAAAGCACTCATTATAAATAGTCTTTCAATCTTACATGAATCAAATCTTTTAATTCTAACAGATCTTCTCGCTAGCAGCTTACCAGACTCTCGAAAATCAGTTTATTTGATAGACACTAAAGAACAGCTTTGGAAGAAAGGATTTCATCGTTTTGAAATCAAGTCTTTAATTCCAAGAGAGATTCAAGAAATCGCTTCATAGATATTTTACTGAACAATTCACTTTAAAACTTGGGACAGTGAACTTATTCATAGGTTTTATTCGAAGTTGAAAAACCTTATTTTCCCCACTCAAATGGATTGAGGCGTGATGAGGCTCCTCAGCTTCCAAGTCAAAATTATCATCCTCAGAAGGTAAATCGATATGATAGTCAACAAACTCATAAGTCTCTGTTCCTTTATGAAAGCAAAGAAGTTGAATCATAGAACTATCACTCTTGCCTAAAAGCGGACTTAGTTGAGTTTGAAATTTCTGACTTGAACTGAATTTTTTCAACTGTTTATAAAAAATCTTTGAGATATCTTGATAAGACTTGTGAAGAATTTTTTTATCTCTATCTTCTAATTTCCCAGGTAATTCAGGTAACCCCTCAGATACCCATTGAGAGAAATTTCCTACATAATCAAAATCATGATTTTGATGGAGTGATCTGGCCATCGCTTCGTAAGCAATATCAACTTCTCTGTTTACATCTTCTTGTACTTCAGAGTCATCAAAATATTTTTCAAAGAAAGTTCTTACCCCTGCACTTTTGGTATTTACGAAACTTTGATGTTTAACAAGTTTGAGGCTAAGAGGAATAATTTTATCCTCATAACTCAATAAAAGATCTGCTTCACCAAGTGAATAATCAAGTAAACCTTCTTTAACTTTTCCAACTAAGAAAATATTTTCAATCAAATCAAATGAAAGTTTAGAATCTTCACAAATTCGATTACAAAAAATATCTGCCAAGTCAGTTAACTGAACAGGGAGTTTAGGTTCAAGTATCCTCAGTTCTTTCTCATAATGGGCCAAGAATTTTTGTGCTTCGAGAGGGATCGACTCAAGAAAATTCCGTTCAAGATTAGCACATCTTGCTAAGTTTCTTCCCACCAGGTATTCAAAAAGATTCCCTTTAAACTCATTTAAGTAAGCTTGTCTTTGACTTTCTAGCATAATAGTCTTGCATCATGGATGCCCTTTTTGAATTCTACCCTGCAAAGCTACTGAGCGACAAGGCGCCTTGCGGACTCATCTCGATCCCTCATTCGGGGCTTAAGATCCCTTCCGAATATAGAAATGCATTCATTAAAGACCATTTTGAACTAGATTGTGATGTCGATTTGGCGGTTGATCAACTTCTTGATATTCCTAAAATTCAAGAAGTTGGTATTCATATTATTAAATATAATTTCCATCGAGTTTTTGTTGATCTCAATCGATCACGAGAAGAAGCCGTTCAAAACTGGGAGGAAAATACGAGAGGAACACCCCTAATAGAGAAGAAACTCTCTACGAAAGAAATTCTACCCAAATATTGGGATCCTTATTTTTTTATCATCGAACAGTTTATCAGTAACACTCCTATACCCTTCCCCATCGTCGATCTTCACAGTATGCCTTCAAAACCCACAGAATTTCATTTAAAGAAGAATCCGAATCAAGCAAATGAACGTCCTTCATTTTGTTTAAGTGATTATCATGGAGAATCTTGTCCTAAAGCCTATATTGAGCTGGCACTTCAAAGACTCCAGAAGTATTGGAATGACTCACGTGTTAACGATCCTTACTTTGGAGGCTATATCACCCAACATTTTAAAACTTTTGAAAATCCAAATATTCAAATTGAAATCAATCGCTCACTTTACATGAATGAAAAAAAACAAGAGTTCGATGCTTCAAAAATCTCAGTGTTTAAAGATCAGCTTACAGATTCTTTGGTCCAGCTTTTTACAATTTGGTCCGAAGCTAAAAACGATAGTGTATAACCATTTTTCCAAAAGCCCGTCGCATAAAAATGACCGTACTCGTTGACTCCCCAATGAGGAAGACGCTTGCTGGCCTTAGCGCGAAACCCTGAACAATATTTAGCTTCATTGATACAGGGAAGTTCTTTTTCAAAATGAGAACGAAAAACTTGGAATTTTTCTTTTAAATTCTCAAAATCATAAGATCCTATTTCACCTTCGAATTGTGAGTTCCCAAAAATTAATTGATTAACTGATTTTCGATAAAGAAGATTTAAACCGTCTATTGTAAATGAAAAAGAGTTTTCAAAATCGGCATGAAAGCTAAGATAACTTCCTCTGACCTCTTTTAAATTTACTGGATAGGAAATCAAGTTTTTCCATTTAGCTGAGTAGGGTCCCAAACCAAGGAAAATTCGAGGAGCATAATAAGAATCATATTTGCCTTGAATACTTTGATCATTTTCTTGATAAATAAAATCTTTGACTCTATCAATTTCATAAAGAGAAAGTTCTTCTCTTAAGCTCTCCAGAAAAACTTCAGGAGTGAATAAATAACCATCTTCCTGGAAAAAATAACAAGTCTTTGATTTATAAAATTTGGGATAACGTCTTTTAAAATTTTCTATTTTTTCAGAAGTCAAAGAGCACCTTGTTTCGTGAAGGCATTTTTCAATTCCCTTACTTCGATAATCAGAATAAAAATCGAGAAAAGACTCATGAGCATCAAAAATTTTATCTCCCAACTCACTTAAGCCTTTTTGAACATTTCTTTTAGTAACAACCGCCGTGCTAATATTAGAAACTGGAGGAGCTAAGTCGGCGGCGGATATTTGTAACACACGATGGTTTGGAAAAGCTTTGAAATAACGATAGAGCAGGAGATTTCCCATTATTCCATCACCGACAACAATTAAGTTATATTTTGCTTTCACAATCATTTAGGTAACGGAAATTAACTCTTCTTGCAACTAAGTTCGAAAGAATTCTTGGAATCAATCTGATAAGTTTTCTTACCAAGACCTTTTTTGAGTTTAATTGAAATTCTTTCAAGCGGATAACGTTGTGGAATTTGAGAAAAAAGACTCGCTGGAAGTTTATTGATTGAATATTCCTCAACTTCTCTTTTAATTATAAAATCAAGTGTGTGAATATTTGATTTTTTAAATTCAATAAAACTCGTCACGTTATACTGGATGCTTCTGTACTTCTTTTTATGGTCCTCGTAATAGCGTGTAGAATGCTTTTGGAAGAGTTGATTCTTACCAGAATATTCAGGAAGAGCATAACTCTTTGATTGAAGAAGTTTTTCTCCTTGATAAAGATTAAGTTCACATTTTTGAGCCGCTTGGGCCGTCGAAATCAAGAGCAAAAATGAAAGTAATATAATTCTCATCATCTCTATTATAGCGACCATCAACTTTTATCAAAATCAACAGGTAATTCTTACATCTAAGTGCTTAAAATCTCGTCAATAATTCGTCCAAATAACAAATTTAGGCTAAGCCCCAAAAAAACTGAACCAGAATCAAGAATAAGTCTCGTTTAAGTAGGGAAGAATCTTCTTCTATCTTTGAAGCCTTCTTTTTACAGATTCAATAATTCTTAAACCAAGCAAAACTCGTAGAAAGAATTTGAGAAAGAAGTTCCGTATAACTCATTCCTTGATGTTTCGCACTTAAGGCAAATTCATCGTCATGGGCAATATCTGGATTTGGGTTGGCCTCAAGAACATAAATTTCACCCGTTTCAGTCACTCTAAGATCAATCCGAGCATAGCCATTAAGATTAAGGGCCCGATAGGTCTTTTTAGCGACTTTTTGGATTTTCGCTTCCATCAATTCATCAATCTTCGCTTTTTTGGTTCGGATTCCTTTTCTCTTTCTATACTCTTTGTTGAATTTTGCTTGGCTCGAATAAATTTCTTTTTCAGGTTTTTCAACATCTTCAAAACGAAGCTCCCAAACAGGAAGTGCCTTCAAACGATAGTTCCCGTAGACTCCTACGTACATCTCCCGCCCTTCAATAAATTCTTCAGCAATAGCATCAGTTTCTAGCTTTTGATTAATATACTTCACTCTTTCGTAAAGCTGTTCATCACTGTTAACGACAGAGGCTTGCGCTATTCCATAACTCGCCTCTTCAACTAAACACTTTACGATCAAAGGATAACCTAATTGCTTAGGTTTTCTCTTGCTTTTGTTTCTTGGAAAGACAGCAAACTTCGGTGATTTAATTTTATGATAACTGAGTATTTTTTTTGCTAAGGCCTTATCTCTCGCAAGAATCAATCCTCGAGGGTTGCATCCTGTATAAGGAAGTTTAAGAAGTTCCAGATAACTCACAACGTTTTGATCATAAATAGCTATTCCATCAAACTCTTCCAAAAGATTGTAAACAATATGAGGTTTAAACTCAGTGACAGCATCTCTGATGACTTTCAAGTTCTCATCGACTCCCAACGGAAGGACTTCGTGTCCCATCTTACGCAGATTCTTTATCACATCATACTCGGTCACCCAGGAGACCTTTTCTCTTTCTATTTTTTGTTTATAGGATTCTTCTGGAGGAATCAGACTGCTGTGAAGGAGAACAATAATTTTTAGTTTCCTATTTTTGGAAGACATGAAGATATTCTAACCAAAGAAATAGCTATTAGAAATTGTTAGAGTTAATTCCAAAGACACACTTTACTGGACAAAAAAGCTCTGGCCTAATCTTTTATAGAAATAGGTTTTTTTTTAAACATAAACGGAGTTATGTATGTATCGACTATTATTAGTAGTTGCCTTTTTTTTGGCAACAAATCTCTACGCCCAAAGAAACCAAAAATACTATAAATTCCAACTCGGTCGATTACTATTTTTCGATAAAATCTTAAGTGGAAATAAAAATATCTCCTGTGCTACCTGCCACCACCCTCAAATGGGATCGAGCGATGCTCTTGCTCTGGGAGTTGGAGAAGGGGGAAATGGATTAGGATTAAAAAGAAATCTCGGAAAAGGCAAGCACGCCGTTCACGAAAGAATCCCTAGAAACTCTCCCGCAATTTTCAACCTCGGCCATAAATTTGTTCGTGTAATGTTCCACGATGGTCGTTTAAAATTTAATAAAAAATATCCTAGTGGAATTGACTCTCCTGCCAAATACGATCTTCCAGAAGGTTTAGACTCATTAGCTTCAGCTCAAGCACTTTTCCCTGTGCAATCAGCCGCAGAGATGGCCGGTCAAAAAGGAGAAAATCGAGTTGCTGATGCCGTTGCTCGAGGTGACCTCGCTGGAGAAAATGGTGTTTGGAATCTGCTTGCAAAAAGACTTCGAAAAATTCCTCAATATATCGAGTACTTCAAAAAAGCTTATCCAAATACTGTAAGTGAAGCTTCTGATATCGATTACGTTAAAGCGGCTAATGCAATTGGTTTTTTTGAAAGAAATGCTTTCAAGTCGATGAAGTCAAAGTACGATTTTCACAGAAAAAATTCTAAGAAATTTAAACTGACTAAAAGGCAAGATATCGGCGAGAAACTTTTTTATGGGAAAGGTCGTTGTTCCCAATGCCACTCGGGACCATTATTCACTGATAATAAATTCTATTCACTTGCAATCCCTCCTATAGGGATGGGTAAAGGTGATGGCCATAAAGGACTTGATGATTTTGGACTTGAAAAAGAAACAGGAAAACGTAAAGATCGGTATAAATTTAAAACTCCATCTCTTAGAAATGTCACCAGAACAGCTCCTTATGGACATAATGGAGCTTATACTAGCCTCAAGCAAATGATTAGGCATCATCTCAATCCAGCTAAAAGACTGCTCGCTTATAATCCTAAAAAACAAAAAATAAGACTTCCCTATCGTAAAGATCTGGCCAAAACAGATTTCGCCCTCTTAAAAAACCGAAGCGTGATTCGAGAAATAGCAGAGAGCTCTGATATTGATGAAATTAGAATCAGCGAAAATGAAGTTGACTCTATTATTGAGTTTTTAAAGACTCTTGAAGAGAAAAACTTTGATAAGAAATATTCTGATTTTATCCCAAAAGCTGTTCCAAGTGGTCTACCAATCGATAAGTAAAAGATAAACTCCCATAATCTTTTATCAACTAAATGAGGTGTCTCTTTCTTAGGGACACTTTTACTAAGCCTTTGCAACCACGATAGTTAACATTCATTTATTCTTTATAATTTTTGAAACACTCTACTCAATATTAGCGTAAGGAGGTTGTCAGAATTCTCAAACCTTATTTAGCAAAGATCACTATATCATAAGAAGAGGGGTAATGACTACATGCAAAATTAAAACTCATGGCCAACTTATCCAAAGAAAGAGTATTTCACTGGCATATCTTTAAGTCTTTCAAAAAAGAGCTATGATGAAGTTTTTAATTTCTATAACTTTTATTCTCATGACTTTAGCAATTGGGTTCTCTCAGACCTTCGAAAAAAACTATAAAACATTTAAATTCAAGACTGAACTTAGTAAAGTTTTTGTTCTAAGGTCTAAGAAATTTAATTCTTTAAAAACCACGTTCATTTCACATCATCTTGATAATTTATCTCAACTCGCTCAAAGTAATAATTTTAATGAACGCTATTACACAATTAAGTATCACACCTTCAAGAAAGTTCATTCCCAAAATCTGAATGTTGGCTTTATCGATCCAAAAATTAGCTCTAAGAATGACCTTTATATCTCTTTCAAGAGTTATCAAATCCAAGGAGTTCCTCATATTGATCTCATCATTTCAAAGTATGACCTCGCTAAAAATGAAATTACTTCTTTTGATAAGGACGGGGTCATTTATATCCCAAAAATAAATTTGGCGAAATTCTTTGCTCCTATTATTGAAGTTAAATCAGAAAGAAATAGTTGCTTAAAAGATATTCAATACTTTCTTTCAGAGTTTAATCGAACACGAAAAAGAATTTATTCATTTTCAAAAAAGAATATTTCTAAAGTCGAAATTTCAAACAATTGTCGAGAACCAGGAAATCTTGAAATAGGCATTTTCAATCAAGGAAAGAAAGTCACCTATGGCTATGCTCACATCCCTTATTCTATCTTCTCTAAACATATTAAAACTTGGTACCAAAAATATCCACATGAAATGGGAATTCATAGTCTCAGAGTTGCTTTTCCTAGCTATGGTCCCACTGGCGCACTTCATAACTATTCTTATTCAGACATTAAGCTTAAAGACAAAAGTTCTACAATTCCTGAATGCAATATCTATAATGTTAATGACGAAACCGATGGCACTATCATCACAGAAAGCCAAGGTTCCTTAGGTGAAGAAAATTTTAAATTTATTAATGGGAAAATCCCTTTTGATGATCTTCCAAAAGAGGTTCAGAAAAAGTCAGCTTTCAAAAGGCTTGATCGTAACTCATATATGTTTATTAAGGTCAATAAAAAGCATGCCCCTAAGAGTTTCCTTGCTCGTGGAAATCCTAAATATCCTCTCCCGCAATCTTACCTTGTTCATAAAAATGGTCTTTGGTCTAAAGAAGTCGTCGCAAAATCATTTCTCAATAAAGTAAAAGATGCCAAGAAATTTTGGGATCTTGCTTTAAAGTCAGAAAAGGAAATTTATCTGCCTCATCGTTTCAGAGCTTATGAAGAAATGTTTGGGTATTTCTTAAAAGATAAATTTATCGCTGGATACTGGGATTCTAAAGATCCCAATATTCTACCTTCCTCTTTTGAAGTAGATGGGCGCTATGGTGCTGAATTAAAAATTGATCACTTTCAAGCTGCTCGTCTTTGGAAACTTGATTTTAACTTTATAAGAAATATTAACTACCATAAGTCTAGAGTTCATTACTCTCGTGTAAAAAAAGAAAAGGTTTTCTCTACAGATTTACTTTGCCTTAAGAAATGTTTTGGGAAAGTTCAAAATATAGCAATCAGAAATATTCTTTTAAAACCGGGAGAAAGAAAAGAAATCTTACTTGGAATAGGTGTAGAACCTCTTGAGATTGATTACACTCATCAGAGTAAAATCCAGGATCTCGTCTATGCGCTTACTTATAATAACGACGGGACTATCACAAATCACAACCCTGAAATTGGCAAAATTGTTCTTACAAGAGGAAAAAATCTTGGAGATAAAAAGAATTCAAATACTTACACTATTGATATTATCACTGACGACAGAATTCACCCTCTTGCTCGCTACCAAATAAAAATAAATCATTAGGTTATATCGAGATACGAGAATAATGATTCTCAATCGACTTTTTAAAGTGTGAATGATCTAAGAAATCAAAAGAAGTATTCTTTTTAAAATGCAAACTTTGATTCTTACAATGGGTATAGAGATCATTGAATAAAGGACTAGAAAAATCGATGTCATTTGAGGTTACTTTCTTCACAATCAAGTCAAAACTTCTCCGGTTTTGTTTTAAAAATTGAGTCCCAGGAATAGTATCCACGCTATCAATCATTGAACTAGAAATTCTGTTTAATAGCTTCTGTTTCTCTTTAATTTTAAATCTTTTAATTTTTTCTTGATAATATTCACCAAGCGTGACGTTAATATTTCGAGTGCACCAATAAACACGCTTCATGTGCTTCGGTTCACGCCCCTTTAATCTCCGCATAAGCTGATCAACATATTGGAGTTTTTTTAGAGCAAGACCTGAGTACTTTCGACTCCAGTTCGAATGAGGATCTAACCAAGTGGCAAAAGTTTCGGCCCAATCCTCATCAGGATGAGAGCTGGCATAACCATCTCCAAGGTAATCGACATAATCTGAACTCTGACTTGGCCTCAGATAACTCTCCGGGTATTCCGTTGAGGTCAGACCGAAGAGCTTCTGTCGCGACTTCAAACGGCGAAGTCCATAGGCATTATCCATGGCATGACCGATTTCGTGACGCAGCAACTTTTCAAACTCTCTTTTTGTCTCCCCCTCAACCTTTCCCATAAAAGATCTTTCGAGCTCCCGGAGCACTGGATGGTAAAGATAAAATGGAACAGCGATCCCAGCAATTCCGTCGGGACAGAACCATTCATCAGAACACCAAAAGTGTGGATGAAATAGAATTTCTTTATGCTCAAGTTCATTAAGAATCCCTTTAAAACGGTTTTCTAATGATTTTGGAGCATCGTGAGCATGAAGTTGAAGGTCCTTGAAACGAAGTTTCAATAGCTGATTTTTTGAATAATTGGACCAATAAAATTTTTTGAACACGTGTTTTCCCAAAAGTCAGAGTTGAGAGTAAACCCATACTCGCATAACCCAAAAAATGTTCAACAAAAATAGCCATTTATGATAAAAAATACAAACGGTTGTCAGTTAATTTTAATTTATCACTAAAAAAATAAAGGAAAATGAGATGGAAAAAATCAAAGTAACGAACCCTGTTGTTGAACTTGATGGCGATGAGATGACACGGATCATCTGGCAATTCATCAAGGACAAATTAATCACTCCTTACCTTGATCTTGATATCAAATATTTCGACCTAGGCATGGAAAGCCGAGATAAAACCGATGATCAAATCACTGTTGATGCTGCAAATGCTATTAGAGAACATGGGGTTGGGATCAAATGCGCAACAATCACTCCTGACGAGGCTCGAGTAGAAGAATTTGGTCTCAAAAAAATGTGGCGATCTCCAAATGGGACCATCCGAAATATCCTCGGAGGGACAGTTTTTAGAGAACCTATTATCTGTGAAAACGTACCTAGACTTGTTCCTAATTGGACTAAGCCAATTTGTATTGGACGTCATGCTTTTGGGGATCAATATAAGGCAACTGATCTTGTCATCAAAGGTAAGGGAACATTGACAATGACTTTCAAGCCCGAAAATGGAGAAGCAGAGACCCACGAAGTCTATGAATTCACTGGTGACGGTGGAGTGGCCATGGGAATGTACAATACAGATGAGTCTATTCGAGGCTTTGCTCACTCTTGTTTCAAACAAGCTCTTCAGAAAAAATGGCCCCTTTACTTATCTACCAAGAACACCATTTTAAAGAAGTATGATGGTCGATTTAAAGATATCTTCCAAGACATCTACGACACTGAGTACAGAGGCCAATTCGAGGAGATCGGTATTACTTACGAACACAGATTAATTGACGATATGGTCGCTGCTGCTCTTAAGTGGAATGGTGCTTTCGTATGGGCCTGTAAAAACTATGATGGAGATGTTCAATCAGATACAGTTGCTCAAGGCTTTGGTTCTCTTGGACTCATGACTTCAACTCTCCTGACTCCAGATGGAAAAACAATGGAAGCTGAAGCAGCTCATGGAACTGTCACGAGACATTACCGACAACATCAGCAAGGGAAGAAAACGTCTACTAATCCGATTGCTTCTATTTTTGCTTGGACAAGAGGATTAACTTTTCGTGGAAAACTTGATGATAACCAAGATCTTATTAAATTCTGCCAAACACTTGAAGACGTTTGCATCAAGACAGTTGAGTCAGGGAAAATGACAAAAGACTTAGCACTTTGTATTCATGGAAAGGATCTCAATGAGTCTCATTACCTTACAACGGAAGAGTTTCTTGAGGCGCTTGATACGAACCTTAAAACTAGGCTTTCATAAGGAACATAAGGGAAGAGAAAAATGGAAAAACTCTCCATCATGGTCATTCCGGGAAATAATAAGAAGACTCGGACTTTTCATCTTTCTCTTTCCTTCGCTAAATCTTTAACGCTTCTTCTAGCACTTTTTGTCGTGATAGTTCTCGTTCTAGGTTTTGATTATTTCAAACTTCTGAATAACGCCTATCAAAGCAAAAGATTAAGAGTAGAAAATCGTCAACTGAAAGAACAAATTCAAATCTTCCAAATGAAGATGAATACCCTCACTCAGGATTTAGAAAGAATTCACACTTTTGAAAAAAAATTACGAATATTAACTGGTCTCGATAAACAAAAGTTGATCAAGCCTTTCTTTGATAAAATTCAAGAACCTAATAAAGACCTTGATAAACAAACTTCGACAAATTATGAAGACATTATTAAAGAAAGCTTTTTAAAAAAATTAAAATTCGACAAAATTGAATCTGAACCAACCTATACAAAATTTAAAGATTTCTATAAAGAAAAAATTTTTGATAAGCATGGCTTGAACAAAAACTATAAAAAACAAGAATGGGGCTTTGACATCCTCAGAGAAACCAATGAACTTTCAAAAGACTTTGCTCTTTTTGATTACAAATATGGTCAATTAAAAGAAATTAATGGCGAGCTCGAAGAAAATTTAAACGAACTTGATCAACTACTCCTCGATCGAGAATCGTTGATGCGCTCTACTCCTATCCTACTTCCGGCCAGTGGATGGATCACAAGCTTTTATGGTCCACGGATCAGTCCTTATTCAGGCAGAAAAAGGATGCATGAAGGGATTGATATTGGAGCTCCTTTTGGAGCCCCGATTGTAGCTCCAGCTGATGGAGTTGTTATCTTTGCCGGAACCAAGCCAGGATTCGGAAAACATGTTCAAATAGACCATGGTTATGGAATTGAAACTTTATATGCCCACTCACAAAAGGTTTATGTCGAGAGTGGAGAAAAAATTAAACGAGGGGACCTCCTTGCAGCTGTTGGAAGTACAGGTCACTCAACAGGACCTCACCTTCATTATGAAGTGAGAATTAACGGTGTTGCTGTTGACCCCTATTACTTTTTACTGGAGTACTAAAGATGATGAACGTTATCAAAAAAGTTTTTGGAACTAAGCAAGATCGAGACATCAAAGCTTTGAAGCCAATCGTCGATAAAGTCAATGCTCTGGAATCACAAATGCAGAGTCTTTCTGACGAACAATTAAAAGAAAAAACATCTGAATTCAGGAGTAGACTTAATAATGGTGAAACTCTTGATGATATTATGATTGAAGCTTTCGCCGTAGTTCGAGAAGCTTCAGTTCGGGTTCTCAAAATGAGACCTTATGATGTTCAGCTTATGGGCGCTATCGTTCTTCATCAAGGTAAAATTGCAGAGATGAAGACAGGAGAAGGAAAGACCCTTACAGCGACTTTAACTGTTTACCTCAATGCCCTTTCTGGAGATGGTGTTCACCTGGTTACAGTTAACGATTATCTAGCCTCTCGAGATGCCGAGGAAATGGGAGTTCTCTATAAATGGCTAGGACTAACTGTTGGCTGTATTGTTCATGATATGGATGATGAGGATAGAAAAGAAGCCTATAACGCCGATATTACTTATGGTACTAATAATGAGTTTGCTTTTGATTATCTTCGAGACAATATGAAGTTTGATCTTGATCATTATGTTCAGAGAAAACTGAATTATTGTATTGTAGATGAGGTTGATTCCATTCTTATCGATGAAGCTCGAACACCTTTATTGATCTCGGGACCAAGTGAAGGGAATACTGAACTTTATTATAAAATGGATAAAGTTATTCCTAAGCTTACAAAAGAAGACGACTTCACAGTTGATGAGAAAAGTCATAGCGCTGTTCTTACAGAAGAAGGAATTATTAAAGTCCAAAAGATTCTTGGGATTGATAATCTTTTTGAACCAAAACATGTTGAAGTTCTTCATCACGTTAATCAATCATTAAAAGCCCATACTCTTTTCCAAAAAGATGTTAATTATGTCGTGAATGAAGGGAAAGTTATTATCGTTGATGAATTTACAGGACGCCTAAAACACGGATCTCGCTGGAGTGATGGTCTTCACCAGGCCGTTGAAGCGAAAGAAGGTGTGAAGATAAAAAAGGAAAATCAAACACTTGCCTCTATTACTTTCCAAAATTATTTCAAACTTTATAATAAACTTTCAGGAATGACAGGAACTGCAGATACAGAGGCAGAAGAGTTTCATAAAATTTATGAACTGGATGTTGTCGTTATCCCTACTAACCTCCCTCTTATTAGAAATGATGAAGCTGACGTCGTTTATGCAACTAAGGATGCTAAGTATAAGGCCGCTGCTGAATTAATCAAAGAAGCTCATGAAAAACAACAACCTGTTCTTGTTGGAACAATTTCGATTGAAAGTTCAGAAATTCTCTCTGGGTATTTAAATCAATTCGGAGTTCCTCACGAAGTTCTGAATGCGAAACAACACGAACGTGAGGCCAGCATTGTTGAAAATGCAGGAATGCCAGGCTCCGTAACTATCGCCACCAACATGGCCGGTCGGGGTACCGATATTAAACTGAATGAAATTACTAAAAATGCCGGAGGGCTTTTCATCTTAGGAACGGAAAGACACGAATCCCGAAGAATCGATAACCAACTAAGAGGTCGTTCTGGTCGTCAAGGTGACCCTGGGCGCTCCAAGTTTTTTCTTTCACTTGAAGATGATCTTATGAGAATTTTTGGTAGTGATCGGATAAAAGGAATTATGAGCCGTTTGGGAATGAAATCAAATGAACCAATCGAGCACAAGATGATTTCGAATGCTATCGCCAAGGCCCAAAAGCGGGTGGAGACTCATAACTTCGATATCAGAAAGCACCTTCTCGATTATGACAATGTCATGAATGAACAAAGACAAGTTATCTACCGTCTTAGAAGAGAAATTCTTAATGATGAAGGGAATAAAGATCTTGTCGATTCTTTTATTGAAGATACGGCAATGTTTCTCGCTTATCAGTTCACTCCAGATAAGAAGACCCCACTTCTTGACTGGGATTGGGATACGATAAAAAATGGTTATAAGGCTGCTTTTCATCATGAATATGATTTCAATCCCAATGAATGCGCCGATAAATACGATGGCGATTTAACAGATTATTTTGTTTCTCAAGCAAAGAAATTTATCGAAGAAAAGCTCTCTGAGTATCCTGATGACCAAGTTATCCTTGCAATACGAGAGGTTCTTCTTTCAACATTTGACTCTCATTGGAAAGACCATCTATTGGCAATGGATCATCTTAAAGAAGGAATTGGACTTAGATCTTATGGTCAGAAAGATCCTATTATAGAATATAAGACTGAAGCTTTTGATCTCTTTGGTGAAATGAAAGAGCGAATCAAAGGGGCCGTTGTTGGAACTCTCTTTAGTATAAGACTTTATACGGCCGAAGAAGTAGAAGAACTTAAACGCCAACAACAAGCTGAACTCGATATGCAAATGGAAGCCCATAGAAGAGCTGCTGAAGCTCAAGCGAATCGCGAACCTATTAGACGATCCGAAAATAAGGTAGGAAGAAACGATCCTTGCCCTTGTGGATCAGGAAAGAAGTTCAAACACTGTCATGGACGGTAGAATTTAACTTATAAAGTTTTCTATTCGAATTTTACTTCCATAAAATCTGACAGATATTCTAGCCCTTCATTGAATGCTCGAGAGAAATCGAATTCGAATTCAACCGACTTCTGGAAAGGAGATTCATCTGCAAAGATCCGACTTAATAAACGAGAATACTCATAAGACTCTAATACAAACTTCCCTTTTATATCATCAAATTGTCGAGAACCTGTCTTATCACTAATATTTATAGAGACAAAATTTCGGTTCTTGTTTTTCTTAAAAGTTATTTTGAAAGTACTACGAGTAAGATTCCTTCTTTGTTCAGATCCAAGTCTAGCACCAAGATCAGATAAAACTTTACCTATTAAAACCTTTTCTGGTTCATCTGATAACCTCCCAACATAAGAAGACTTTAACTCGATAATAACATTTTGATCCCCAATTTTTCGTCCTAATTCCTGCACTTGTGCTGCAGTAAATCGAGAGGCTTCACTACTCACGATCCTTGATGTATTAAGATTCTTATTTGAACCTTCATTTAATACACCAGCAAAACTTTTTGCTCGAGGGGCATTGTTAAAAATAGAAACTTGATTTGCAGCGACTCCTGCTAATAAGTCTTGATTTTGAATAATATTTTTACTTGGCCCAAGAGCATATATCTGATTACTAGTAGAAAGTCTAGTTGCGACAGGCACTTCTATACCATTGGAACTAGGAGTAGTGCTATAGGCAAAGACTTCAGCGCTATCAGTATTTAAAGTATTTATAATCGGAGAATTTTGAAGATATCCTGTAGCATCAACATAAAGATCGGTTGATACTCGAGAGGTTCCTCCCCCTAAATTCTCTATGACAAGATCTAAATTAATTTTTTTATCTGATAAATCAGAAGCAGAAGTTACTTGTTCAGGATTAAAAGGTACCATTTGACCATCTCGAAAAATAAAACCTGCTGCAGAATCTTGAGTAGAACCTATACCTCTTTCAACCACCTCGCTGGCCCTTCCTGAAACAAGACGAATCTTTCCAGATTTTATTCCTCCCGCAATATTGGAATAGCGATAACGATTCATTGTTATATACTCGAGACAGTCTGCGAGCTCAGTACTTCCAATAACCCAATTAATTTGTCCAACAAATCCATTTTGAACACTATCATAACCATTCGGATTATTAGTAATTCTCAACATTCTCTCTAAAAAAGTTCTTGCTGAGTCTCCATAACCAACAACTGTAATTGTTTTATTAGTATAGTACTGCATCAAAGCACGCTCATTTTGGTTGATTCCTATCATGGCTTCATCAAAAGACTGCAAGGTCGGAGGTCTCTTCTTTGCTATGGCCTCAGAACGATCGATTGCTCCTAGCTCTCCTGGATACTTCAAGGTCTTTTTATTAGGACCTAATCCTGTTGCATAGACAAGTTTATCGGTTAGGACTGTAAAGAATTTACCACTCTCCTTGTCTCTCATTATCAAGACAATAGAATTAAGAAGTTCTCTATCATCCCCAGACCTAAAGTTAATATTAATAGGAAACTCTACTTCATTAGCGGCAATATCTGATGATCTTGAATAATTTTGGGTAAAGAAATTTTCGACTCTATAACCCGATTCATCTTTTTTCAATCTTATAACAAGATCCGAATCACTCGCTCCCCTGTTTGTTCTTGTTTCTATAGAACTCCTGAGAATGTTTTCTCTAAGATCAATGGCTTTAATGAGCTCTGTATTGAGAAGAATCTCTTTTGAATTTCCTCTGAAAGCAGCAGCATTTATAGTAAGAGCATCCCCAAGATCTCCAGCTTTTGGAAAAAAGCCAGGAACAAAGTCAGGAATCTGCAATGGAAGTCCAGGAAGATTATTAAGATTTCCATTCCCTGGTAAGTTTATTCCATCTGGTGAATCGGGACGATTAGAACTATTAAGGACAAATGAATCTCCTTTTTTAGAAAAATTAGACCCAACCACATCAGAAGCATCAATATTCATGACTCTAAAGTCTCTCTTAAGTTCTTTGCTGAAAACAAGACCATTGGGTCCCGCACCAATGACCACATAATTGAGACGTGTTATTGTATTAATAGAGGTCTTATTACTAGTTTCTGCTATCAATAATCTTTTAATCAAACGAGATCTTTGCCTAAGAAAGATATTTGAAGTTTCTACAAGAATTTTTCTAGACCTCGGGTTTTTCATTAGCGGTGTTAAGTAAATTCGCGTGAACTTTTCAAATAGAGCTGAATCGAGAAGACTATTAAAATCAGCTTCAGTTTTCGCAGCTTCCATTTTTTCTAAGAAATTTTTTATGATTTGATCGTAAGAAGATGGATCAATGACAGCACCATTGATATCTCTAACAATCGTATCTTTATAGATTTGAGAAAGAACTCTTAAAGTCCCAGGATCAGTTTTTAACATTTCAGCAACAGAGTATCTACAAACGCCCCCTTGAGTGAGCGTTCTATTTATATCTTTACCATCAAGACTTTTTAGAAATTTCAGATAATCTTTAACAGCAAAGGCTGACTGACAAAAAATAAAGAAAAAAATCAATAATAAACTTCTTCTAATTAACATAGTAACCTTCATAAGGGAAAATAGTATTTAAAATTCTTATTGGAATATTATCGACTTCTATAAAGAAATCTTTAAGAGCAAAGACTGACTAATAGAGGTTGACCTGAGAACTCTGATTCTTAGGAAATATCTCACTCGTCCGATAAAGTTACTCTGAAATAATTACTTTGGAGTTTTTGAAATTGAAGTATCTTTTTCCCATATTATTTGTTTTTCATTGGAATCTTAGTGGGTATGCTCAAACGACCTATGGTTCTGAATTTGAGTTGATGGGAAGAAATCAAATGAAAGTCATAGGGGCTTGCGCTGCATTTTTTGGAACTATTCCAATTATTCTTTTTCATGAAGCCGGTATGCTAAAGCCTAAAAAAGAAACTGGAGTCATGTTAATTCAATATGCAGTTCTTGGAGGATTTACCTCTGTTGTCGGTTTTGCAGGATCTGTTCTATGCCAAGAATTAATCGTTAAGTATAAATATAAAAAATTAAAGAA
Source organism: Bacteriovoracaceae bacterium (assembly GCA_965217035.1). Lineage (GTDB taxonomy): Bacteria > Bdellovibrionota > Bacteriovoracia > Bacteriovoracales > Bacteriovoracaceae > JAUHYH01. Next base: position 187,155 of record OZ244226.1, read on the forward strand.
GGCTTTATTAAACAGATGTAAAACTTCTAAGTGTAAAGTTGAAAAAGTAAGAGTTAAGAGTGTTAGGCATCGAGAACATGAGGCTTTTAAAGTGCTTTATAATGATGGATTCTACTTTATACTCGACAAAGATATTACGGCAATTGAGATACAGATGAAGCCCATAACTCTTGAAGGGCTCAAAAAACAAGAGATGAGATTAAAACGTGATCTCTTTGATCTTGCTAAATCTCAAGGAATTGAAGCGTATCGTTCAACTGAATTTCTTTCGCAAGGGCACATTAATATTGGATATGAATCAGCTTTTGGAGGAGATGAGCTTCTTTTTAGAAACTTTGTGATCGATCAGCTAAATCATTCTGAACTTGCGACAGGTATTTTTTCAAATGATAATTACAACGCAAAAACTCCCATGAAAAAAGCTGAGAAAAGAGTAAAACTTGAGAAAGTTATTGCTCAATTCGACAAGGGAGAGTTATCTGTAGCCGATTTTTCAAAAAAACTTCAAGATATTTATGGTGGTTCAATGACATTTATGAGCTTAAATACTTTGTTTGAAAAAAAATCAAGAAATGAATTAAAATTTGCAAAGAATACAAGAAGAGTTGAGATTCGAGCTCACCGGGCCCAGAAAGATATTAAAGAGTTTTTACTATTAGTACAGATTTATGAGAAGCGAATTGAGTATCTTAAGCAGTTCAGAGAGCCTATTAAATTTATTAATTCCCCTCCTCCTAGGAAGCTAGAAGATAAAGTTCGTAATTTCGAAGTCTATCTTAAAGAAATGGGGGAAGATCCTCAAAGTTATAAAGAAATCTTTCCTAAAAAGATCTGTCGTCATTTCACAGAATAGTTAGATACAAACCAAAAATCCGTTCACAATAAAAGTAAGTGAGAAGATTCATTGCAAAACTATTATACTAGGGTATTGTTTAAGAGAGAATTTCACCATCGTAAAAAATGCAATTTTAAGAGTGGACTTGATTCAGTCTATAGAAGATCTTATTTTCAATAAAATTTTCAGAAGAATTTAATAAATCAATATTAGAATAAAATATTAACTGGCTTATCCGACTAATGGTGTCCACCTCTCCACGATCTAACCAACCCTATTAAATATTCTTCTTCTTGGTATAATTAAAGGCATGACAGATAAAAAGGATCGTGATGATCTTACCTCAATTACTGATCTTGATGAGTTCGAGCATTCTGAAGAAAATATTGATGAGCTTTTTGATTCAGCTGTAGAAGAATCCGAGGAAGACTCAGAAGCGCTCTCGGAAATGGATATGGCCTTTTCCGAAGACGAATTTTCAGAAACATCTGCTTTTGCAGATGCCAGTTTATCCAAAGAGGATGAACAATTAACAGACTATCCTATCGATGAGCAAACCAAAATAACTGAATTACCAGATTCCACTCTTACTGATTTTGAACTTCCGGAGACAAATAATTCCATTGATAACGAATTAGAATCTAAAATCGAAGAAACTCTTGATTTCAATACGAAATCAGAGGAACAGATTGTTGAAGAGATCAAACATGACCCCCTTCTAGAAGAAAAGTATGAAAACGAAACTCCTATTGCTCAAGAACTTCAAGAAGAATTGAGTAAAGAAATGGAGGCCCATATTCCTCATACTATCCCAATGGAGCATATCCCAAGCTTCTCCCTCAAGATCACTGGGATTCATGATAAGTATGACGGGGAAGATGTTCTAAGAATCCTACGCGAATTTCTCAATTACTCAGATGATGAAGAAAATCTCTGGATCCGTGCGGTAGAAAGAGGTGAAGTTCTTATTCCAAGAGTAGGAGAATATGTAGCCATCACAATTGCTCATAAACTCCGTCATATCAATGCACGTTTTCAACTTGGACTCAGCGAAGAAATCTTTGATACCCCGGTTGAAGAAATTCAGAAAGGACCAGTCAATCATCATACTTTATCTTTAAATAAGTCTTATTCTTACGATGCAGAAAAAACGAGAGTTCCGATTAAAGAAGTTCTTACTTCAACAACCGCGCAGATTGAAAATGCTCAAATCAAAAACTATTTTGGCATAGCGATGGAAGAAAAAACTGTCGATATCATGGAATACCACTCAAATATTATTGAACTCAATACTCTAGATGAGAAAACCAAAGAGTTCGAACAGTTCGGATTTAAAGATGTTTATAGAGAACTAATCGATCGACTGAAGCATCATGCCATGAATAAAAATGCCAACGGAGTCATTAATATTCAGTTTCAAAATATTCCTCTCCCCAAAGAGGACTATCTTTATAAAATTATTTGTTCGGGGACGCTGGTTTGGATCGAGAAACGTTAAAAGATCATTATGAATATATTATTGTTGGTGGCGGGATCAACGGCATCGGTGTCTTCTCGGAACTTGTAAAAACGGGGAAAGATGTCCTTTTAATTGAAGCAGAAGAGTTTATGCAACAAACAAGTTCTCGCAGTTCAAAAATGCTTCATGGTGGAATCCGTTATCTCGAAAATTTTGATTTCGATTTAGTTTATGAAGCTTTAAGAGAAAAAAATTATTGGATCAAAGAATGTCCAGAACTTTGTAAGGAACAAAAGTTTTTTATCCCTGTTTATCAGGATTCTCCTAATCCACTTTGGAAGTTGGTTGCGGGAGTAAAACTTTATGATGCACTTTCCGTCTTTCAAAATAGTTCTTCTCAATTTCATTCTAAGCATGAAACATTAAAATGCCTTCCTCACTTATCAGGCATTAACCTAAAAGGTTCTGTTAGCTATTATGATGCCATTGTTGATGATTACGCTTTAGGAATATTTGTTCTTAATGCGGCTAAGAGAATGGGACAAGGCCAAGCAGTAGAGTATTGTCAGTTGAAAGAAGTCTATAAGAAGAATGATTTCCATCTTAAGGTTAATTACCAAGCAGAAGAGAAATCTCTTACTTGTCATAAACTTATTTTTACAACGGGTCCTTTCACTGATCAATTAATGAAGAATCTTGAGCTTCCCTGGACACCTCAATTAATTCTTTCCAGAGGCTCTCATCTCTTTCTAAAAAAAGATCGATTCCCAATTGATAAAGGTGTTGTCATTCAAGAAGGAAATCGAGTTATCTTTGTTATCCCTCATCCAGACTATATTTTATTAGGAACAACAGAACATAAAGAGCCTGATAATATAGATCTCTATTCATTAGAAATTCTTCCTGAAGAAAAACAATATCTCATTGATAATTTTGAAAAATATTTTCCAGATCATAAAATCTTGGATACCGATATCATCAAGACAACAACAGGTATTCGTCCTCTAGTTAAAGACAGTCGCTCAACAACTCCTGGTAAAGTCAGTCGCCACCACGAAATTTATCAAATGAAAGAAAATTGCTACGTTCTTTTGGGTGGGAAATACACAACCTTTAGAAGCATGGCCCAAGATTTAGTCAAAAAAATAGGCTAATTACATTCTGTAGGAAATACCAACTAATAAACGAGGTCCCATTCGAACACGACTCCAGTCAGTTGTCGTAATGGTAGGAACATCATCATTGAAGCTATCTTGTCTGCGATAAAGATCGATTAAGAAGCGCATCCCAAAGCCACTTGGGAGAAAATACTTAAATCCGATCCCCCCAAATAGCGCGACTGTTGAGCCAGTCACTTCAACAGTCGTTTGCGCTGTTGAAGCAAGTTCTCCTCCAGAAAAAGTATCAGTAATCGATCCAACCCCTAAACCGGTAGTAAGATAAGTGATGAGTTGATTCGCCTTATGAGGGTCACCAAACATGTAAAAATTTATTCCCCCACCAAACTCTAAAGATGCTGAATCGGTAAGCGCCCCATCAAAACTGAGCAAACTTTCTTGAAGATATTGAAAGTAGCCAAAGATTCCTGTGCTTTCAAAATAATATTCACCACTGATAAGAACATTATTTGTAAATTCCGAGCCTGTGAAATCAGAATTGCTTGTTGTCCCTGTCACTTCAGAGGAATAAGATTGAAAACCAATTGTCGCTCCGATCTCAAAGTTTTTATCACTAATATCTAAATCCAACTCCTGCAATTCTTGGGTCATAGCCACTTTGGCTTGTGACTCAGGAACTTTTCCGTCATCAAACAGATCAGAATAAACTTGAAATTCTTTATCAGCGACCTTGTCATCAACCGTATTACTGAAAGACGAATCGCGACTCACAACCGCAAGGGGATCATCCGTTAACTTCACCTTAGGAGTAATTTTAATATTCATGATCTCATTGCTATTCAAGAGATCACGATTGATAACTCGGTAAACAGACCAAACGGAACGTTTCTTTGAGAGCTCAACAACAACCGCTCTAGCGACAACTCCTTCAGAAACAAAAAACTTAGCATGATCACCTGGCACCAGTTCATCACTTCGTCCTTTATTAAGGAGGATTGTTTTCTTAGATTTCGAGGTTTTAAGGACTCTCACTGTGAGCTTCGAGTCAATTTCGAGAGAGAAGCCTTTTGCAGTCATCAATGTGACTAATATCCATATTCTTTTCATAGACATAACATCCTGTTTCTTTTATTTTAATGCCTACTGACAAGATAAACAAATATTGCTGCGCAGCAAAGAGGCATTATGGCAAAAAGAAAAAGAGAAAAGCGCTACTATAAGTACTCCTGCACTTTGACAGGTGAAACGTTTAAATTGACAGAAAAAATCGATAATACCGATGAACTGACTTCAATCATGGCGTATTACGAGATGAATCCAGAAAAAGACGATCGTCCGCTCGTCATCAAGAAAAAATTGGGCGTTGAAACTGAAGAAGAATCCTAGTTAAAAATAAAAGAGCAAAAAATGATGAAAAAGAAAGTCGTTATAATTGGTACCGGCCCTGCAGGTTTAACCGCTGCTTTATATACTGCTAGAGCAGACCTCGAGCCTGTTATCTTTGAAGGGCATGAGCCAGGTGGGCAACTCACTCTTACTACTGATGTAGAAAATTTCCCAGGTTTCCCTGAAGGTGTGATGGGACCAGATCTTATTAATAATATGAGAAATCAGGCAAAACGCTTTGGAGCTGAATTTGTACAAGAAACTGTTACTGAAGCGGACTTTTCTCAAAGACCATTCAAGATTACAACTAATAACCAAACAATTGAAGCCGAAACGGTCATTATCTCTACAGGGGCAAGTGCAAAGTTTTTAGGTCTTGATAATGAAAAAGAATTGACCGGCAAAGGCGTTAGCACTTGTGCGACTTGTGATGGCTTTTTCTATAGAGATAAAATTGTTCATGTTGTTGGTGGTGGTGATACAGCAATGGAAGACGCGACTTTTATTACAAAGTTTGCAAAAAAAGTTTATGTCATCCACAGAAGAGAGACCTTAAGAGCATCAAAACCAATGCAACAACGTGCTTTTAACAATGAAAAGATTGAGTTTCTTTGGAATACAGAAGTAAAAGAAATCCTTTTCGATGAATCTGGAGTTACGGGCATTAAAGTTTTTAATAACCAAACAAATGAAACAACTGAACGTCAGACAGATGGTCTTTTTTACGGAATCGGACATACTCCAAACACTGGGTTTCTTAACGGTCAATTAAAACTTGATGACCATGGATTTATTGATACTCATGATGGACCAGAAACAAATATCCCAGGTGTTTTTGCTTGTGGTGATGTTCAAGATCCCTATTATAGACAAGCGATCACCGCTGCTGGCTCTGGTTGCCAAGCAGCGATAAAAGCTGAGAGATTTTTAGAAAGTTAGTATAAATCTTCTGTCTTAAAAAAAAGAACGATTTTTATTGACCAGCACCCATTTTCTTTAAGAGCTCTATAAGCTGATTGGGATCCATTTCTTGAGCAGGAGCTTGTTCTTGAATTTCTAGAAACTGTCTTACGAATTGTATGTAATTACAATCTTCCATTAAACTAAACTCTACTTCTACTCCACCGAGAGTAATAGTTGAGATTCCTTTATTAAATCCAATTGTTTGATCATTTGTAATAAATACTGAGTCATCAGAATTTAATGACTTAAGCTCAAGTTCAAGAAAAATGTCTTTAAACATGACCATATTCTTATTAGTGATAAATTGTGAAGATTCTTGAAATTTACAGTTCGCTTGGATTGTTTGAATTTCCATTCCATTAGCAATTGAAATAACTGAAGCTTTATTCGATCGAGCACTACAAGCTTCCATATCAGTTTGAATTTTAAAATCAAAATTATTAAGCTTACAAAGCAGCTCTGCCGAAAATAAATTAAATGAACTGAAAAAAAGAATGGTTGAAAGTATCCGCACGATGGCCTCCTAAATCGTTGATCCGCAATATCGTACTTCTACCATCATCGAAATTAGAAAATAAATGAAAAAAAGCGAAAGACTCAACTCCCCTTTTTCTCTAATAATTTTAAATACTTAGATAGTGTAAATTTTACTGACTTTTAAAAGTCGCCACAACTCTTCGGTTCTTTTGCCGACCTTCAATCGTGTTATTATCGGCTATAGGCTGACTTGGGCCATATCCAACGGCCGTTAATCTTTCAGGATTAATCTCATATTTTTCTACTAAATGTTGCTTAACCGCTTCGGCCCTTTGCTCAGACAGCTTAGTATTCCAATCGACATTACCACGATCATCAGTGTGTCCTGCAATTTCAGCTTTGGTATCCATGTAAGCTTTTAAAAAGAGTGCAACTTTATGAAGCTCTTCCTCATATCTTGGATCAATATCTGCTTTATTGGCAGAAAAATTGATATTGATGGTGATATCGACTGTTTCTTTTTCTGTACAACCTGCAGAGTTTACTTTCGTCCCAGCTTCAGTATTTGGGCATTGATCTAGTTTATCAGCGACTCCATCATTATCGCTATCTTTTTGAGAGGCTGAACATCCGTTAACATCAACTTTTTCAGTCTCAGGTGTTGTTGTACATTTATCTTCTTTATCATTAACACCATCATTATCAGTATCTCTTTGAGAATCTGCACAACCGTTATTATCAACATATGAACCTGTCGGAGAGTTGTCGCATTTATCAAATTGATCTGCGACTCCATCTTTATCAGCATCGGCCATGGCCACTTGACCAAAATAAATTGTCGTTGAGAAAGTTGGATTCAAGAAATGCTGCTCAGAAGAGTTTCGAGTTTCATCAACTCTATCAATCATATGATAATCAACAGAGAGTCCCACATTCCACCACCGGGTGATAAAATACTCTATCCCAAGACCAATTTTATAAGCTGTTCTCCAATAGTCTGACTCAGAAGTGAAGCCAGATTGTTTAACATTCGCGGCACCGATACCGATCGAAGCGTAATTATACCATTTACTATGGGTCTTAAAGATTCCAATCAAGTAATTCAAAGTAATGAGGTCATTCTCAAAATCACTTTTTTCTCCAGTCACACTGTCATCAAAGGCGAAACGATCAAATTCAATTTGGAGCGCCTGCTTATTTTTAAAGTGATAACGAAGCCGAATAGCTGCGCCACTATTGGGATCAATAATCTCCTTAACGGCCTTAGTCCCCTGAACAGAAGGAACACCGTAATCAAGACCAAATCCCCACTTACCTTTCATGTCATAGGAATATGCGCTAATAATAGAAAGACCGAAGACCAGTAAACCAATCACCTTCATCTAGCACCTCCTAAAGAAACTTTATTATGCTAGAGCTAAAAGATATCGAATCGTCAGGTATTCGCCAAGTAAACTAAACCTAGTTACCCCACTCTTGAGGATAGTAATATTCCATCATTTTTGAATGAGGAGTTCCTGGCTTTGGTTCGTATCGATAAGTGAACTCACAGCGTTTAGGTAACGAAATTAAAATCGAATCCGTTCTTCCATTGGTTTTTAAGCCAAAATGAGTGCCTCGATCATGGATAAGATTGAATTCAACATACCTCCCTCGCCTAAAAAGCTGAAATTCCTCATCAGTCTTATCAAATGTTTCTTGGAACCTTTTCTGCACAATCGGGAAATAGCTTTTTATAAAAGAATTTGAGAGGTCCACAACCATATTAAAATCATTATCAAGATTTCCAGTATTAAAGTGATCAAAGAAAATACCGCCAATCCCTCTCATTTCTCCTTTTCGGTGATGATTAACGAAATACTGATCGCATTCCTTTTTCATCCATTCATAACAGTCAAAAGGAGCACAGGCTTCACGAAGTGTTTTGTGGAAGTAATGAAAATCATCTTCATGGGGGTAAAAAGGAGTTAAATCTGCTCCTCCACCAAACCAATAAAAATCACCTTGCTGAATCATTCTAAAGTTAGCATGGACAGTGGGGACTCTTGGATTTGTTGGGTGTAATATAAGAGAGATACCTGTCGCCCAAATCTCATTCCCATCACCTTTGAGTTTAGTTGCAAAGTCTGGATTTACTGCTCCATAGATCTCAGAAGTGTTCACACCAGCATTTTCAAAAACTTCCCCTTCAAAGGCCCTCGTGATTCCACCGCCTCCTTCATCTCCGTTATGGTCTTTTCGGTCCCAGCAGTCTTCATTAAGACTTAGCTCTCCATCAATCTTATGCATTTCAGCAGTAATTTGATCTTGTAGGTCTTTGACATGGTTAGCAAATCGCGATTTATACTCTTCCAATTGCATCGTATCTCCAAGAATTCGGGCATAGTTCATACAGGTTCCTCTCTATAATATTTAAGGTTGCGTTCAATGACTATCCCCATTATTATTCCAGTTCTAACTATAGGAAATGACTTAAATCATGCTCTTACGAAGAAATGAGCCCATTACCAAAAATTATGATGTCATCGTGATTGGCAGTGGCCTGGCTGGGCTGACGGCAGCTAATAAACTTGCAAAAGATGGACATTCCGTTCTTCTTCTAGAGGCTCATAATAAACTTGGTGGTTTCGCGACTTGGTTTTACCGAGCACAAAAAAAACATATTTTTGATGTTTCTCTTCATGGCTTTCCAGTCGGGATGAAAAAAACCTGCCGAAAGTATTGGAATAAAGAGATCGCTGATTCGATTATTCAAGTCAAAGATATGAGATTTCACAATCCTCAGTTTCAATTGCAAACTGATTTCACTAAAGAGGATTATAAAAAGAAACTCATTGAACATTTTCAGGTTGATTCTCAAACGGTTGAAGATTTTTTTGAATTTCTAAGGAAAATGAATTTTTATGATGATCAGTCGATGACCAACCAAGAACTTTTTGAAAAATTCTTTCCTGGTCGTGAAGATATTATTCGCTTTCTCTTAGAGCCTATTAGTTACGCAAATGGATCAACTCTTGAAGATCCCGCTGTCAGCTACGGAATTGTTTTTTCCAACTTTATGGATAAAGGAATTTTTACCTTTCAAGGAGGGACAGATCGCCTGATAAAAATGATGCGCGATGAACTTCTCAATAATAATGTCGATATAAAAATGAATTGCAAAGTCGACGAAATTATCATTGAAGATGGAAAAACCAAGGGAGTAAAAATTGATGACACTCCCATCTGGGCAAAATCAGTTCTCAGCAATGCCAATATAAAAGCAACAATCGAGCATCTTTGTAGGAATCATTCGTTCAACTCTGAATATTTAGAAAAGAACAAAGCAACTCGCTTGAATTCTTCTAGCTGCCAAGTTTATATCGCTTTAAAAGAAGGAGAAACAATACCTCATATAGGAGAACTCGTTTTTACCTCTACTGCAAATAAATTCAGTACTGAACAACTCCTTTCAATGGATATTAAGTCCAGGACTTTTTCAATTTATTATCCAGAAATTCGTCCTCAAGATGAAGTACCAAGGTACTCTATTGTCTCTAGTACTAATGCTCGTTATGAGGACTGGATTAACCTCGACGAAGAGACTTATAAAGCTGAAAAAAAGAAAATGATTGAGGAAACAATCATTTGCCTTGAAAAATACCTACCTAATATTCGTGAAAAAATAGACTTCCTAGACGCTGCAACTCCCAAGACTGTTCAACGCTATACCCTTCACCCTCAAGGAACTTCTTTTGGAACCAAGTTTGAAGGACTAGAGGTAAGTATGAAACTCCATGAACAAGTTGAAGGGCTTTTTCATGCAGGTTCTGTTGGAATTATTATGTCGGGCTGGCTAGGAGCAGCTAATTACGGGATTATTCAAGCAAACCAAATTGAATCATATTTTTATAATCAAGCACAAAAGGATAATCATGTTACAGTTTGATTTCAAAGATCAAGTTGCCGTTGTCACAGGAGGAACTCGAGGAATAGGAAAAGCGATTACTCATCGTTTTCTTGAAGCAGGGGCCACTGTTTATGCCATCTACCGTTCAAACGAAGAAGCAGCTAATAAATTTAAAGAAGAACTCGGCCCGCTCGCTGAAAACTTGAAACTCGCTAAACTTGATGTCTGTGATTATAGTGCTTGCGAAGCCTTTTTTAATGATCTTGGAGATCAAGACATTCAAATTCTTGTGAATAACTCTGGAATCCGCCGAGATAATCTCCTTCTTATGATGAAAGAAGACGAATGGGATAATGTCCTTACAACAAATTTGAAAGGGACATTTAATATGACTAAGTTTGCAACAAATCGTTTTCTTAAAAATCGTTATGGACGAATCATTAATATGAGTTCTATCGCGGGAGTTTTAGGTCTTCCGGGACAAACGAATTATTCGGCTTCTAAGGCTGGCCAAGTGGCCTTCGCGAAATCATTGAGTAAGGAAGTCGCAAAAAGGAATATTACTGTTAATAATATTGCTCCTGGTTTTGTTGAAACTGAACTCATCGACGATCTCCCTGAAGCTCAGGTTGCCGAGTACAAGAAAACAGTTCCGATGAAAAGATTTGGGACATCAAAAGAAATTGCTGACGCTGTTCTCTTTCTCGCTTCTAAAGAAGCTGGTTATATTACGGGAACGACAATTGAGATTACGGGAGGACTTTAATGGATCCCAAAGAAATTCTTCCTCATCGAGAACCTTTCTTTTTTATCGATAAAGTTCTTGATCAAACAGAAGACTCTATTACCGCCGAAATCACTTTTGATGAAAAACGCCATGAGTTTTTAAAAGGACATTTTCCTGAAAATCCAGTAGTCCCAGGAGTCATTCTTTGCGAAGCTCTTTTTCAAACCGGCGCTCTTCTTATGAGAAAAGAGTCAGATAATCTCCCTGTGGTGACACGTATTCAGGGAGCAAAATTTAAAAATATCGCTCGACCAAATGAAAAACTTCAACTTCAAATAAAGCTAAATGAAAAACTTGCAAACGCTTATTATATTAAAGGCAAGGTAGCTTCAGAAAAAGGAACCATCGCAACAGTCGATTTTGCCTGTGCTCTAATCGAGGAATAATGAGTTTTTTAAATCTCAATAATAAAAAATTTCTTATAACTGGAATCAATAATAAAAAAAGCGTTGCTTTCTTTGTTGCTAAAACACTTCAAGACGAAGGAGCTAATCTAATTATTAGTGTCCAGAATGAAAAGCAACTTGAGTTCGTAAAAGAAAAATACCCAAAGGCCCTCACATACCTTTGTGACCTTCAAAGCACAGAGGCTATTCAAGGTATGGCAAATGATCTTAAGGGAAAAAATATTGAACTCAATGGACTACTCCATTCGGTTGCCTTTGCTCGTTTCACGGCCCCCGAATTTCATAATACTGGTTTCGAAGAATACCAAGAAGCTATAAGAATTAGTTCTTATTCCCTGATCGAACTTAGTCGAGAATTAAAATCTCTCTTTCATCAAAATGCCTCGGTCGTAACCATTTCAATATCAAGCTTGAGAGCAACCTCATACGGTTATATGGGACCTATAAAAGCGATGCTTTCAAGTTCCGTTGATTTTCTTGCAAAATCCTTTTCACAGGATACTCAAATCAGATTTAATGCCGTTGCTGCAGGCCCTTTAAAAACAGCTGCTTCTGCTGGAATCCCTGGCTATCTTGAGAACTATTTGTATTCGGAACAATTGACTCTAAGAAAACAAGGTCTTAAAACTCAAGAAGTTGCTAATACTGCATGTTATTTGCTTTCTGACCGATCTTCTGGAATCAATGCGACATCAGTAACTGTTGATGCCGGAATGAATGTGAATTATTTTGATGAAAAGGTTGTTGAGGCTTACACGAATCTTTAATAGTAAAAATTAAACTTCACCTGTCCAACTCCTCCATCTAAACGAAAATCAGAAGTTCCTTGCCCACTCCCTGCCCCTACACCATCAATCGTATCAACTTCATTTGTGAAGAAGAACTCTTGCGTATGCCATGAAAAACTAAGAACAAGATCTAAGGCTTCAGTAAACTTATAACCAGCATTAAAGGTTACCGTGTTGATACTATTCCCTTCAGAATTACGGAGATTATAGACATAATCATCTTCAAGCTCAGGACTTATCGCAAAAAGAAAATCAACCCAATAAGTCCAATTTCCTTCAGTATAATAATAAAGATCTAATCTCCAATCAAAACCTGTACTCCTTAGAGGCATTTCATAACGAGTGTCTTCAATTTGATCAGGAATAAGAACAAACGATCTTAAGTTAAATAATCCTAGTCCTGCACTTATTCCAAACTTTCCAAACCTCCAAGGCTCAGATTGATAATAAAGCCTAATTTTTCGATAGAAAAAACTATCCTTCGCTGATGTATAACTTTCATTCGCAATATGAAAACCCCATTCTCCATTCCATTGATAACCAATCGAAGCCGCTAATCGGATTGTCGGCATGGTAATATCAATAACAGATCCCGAACGGAATAACCCTGAAGTCCCAGAATAAGGTGATCCAGGCCCCCAGCCGGCCGTAAGTTCAAGATGCCATTTTCTTAGCTCCCTTGCTTTCTGTCTATCAGATCCAAGATATCGTATTGTATAACCATCATAATAGAACTCAAGTATCGCAGGATAGGAGTCGAGGTATCCTTTCTCTTTAGCAGAAACCTCTAACTTATACTCACCTTTCTTAAATTTCTTTCTATTGAGTTTGAATGTATTTTTTTTATAAATTTGTTTGTCGAGAATTCTTTTTAAAATACCTTTCTTATTTTTAAAAAGCTTAAAACTATAATGGACAGAATTCTTCTCATGACTGAAGTTGAGTTGAATGACTTTATCTTTTTTAACAACTCTTGACGTCGGTGAAGAAAGCGCCTTACCAAGAACAGTAAACTTCCAAGGTTTTGTAGCAACTCCAATTTTTTCTTGAATAATTGCGGCCACTGACCACTTATAAGACTGAGCAGGCACGAGTTTTAGGATTTTATTAGTCCCCTTCACTCGATCTGAGAAAACAATACCTCCATCCATCTCTGTAACTGTTAATTGATAGAACTTAAGGCCTTCAATCTTTTCCCAAACAAAGCTTATAGGAACCTTCTTTGTCCCTTTTATATTGGGAATTTCTTCTTTTTTAAGAGGACGATAACGTGTGATCTTTGTAACATCAACAGCAACCTCAATGGCATCACTCCAATCACCAGGAACGCCTCTATTATCAACGGTACGGATTTTTATTTCATACTGACCTGGAATGACTTTCTTTTTATATTTTGGTTTTTTGGTTTGAAAGATTCCTAAAGGGTATTCATCTTCTCCTTGGATTCTCGTAACTTCAAGTTCATATTCTTTAGCACCTTCAACTCCTTCCCATTCAAGATCAATCCACTTCGCTGCCCATGTAGGAATGCTTATAAAAATGAATAGAAAACTTATTATTAATTTCATTTTACTTTAATCTTTTTTAACTTTGGAGCTGCAATATTACTTTTTTCAGGAACAACGAGTTCTACTCCTTCCCCATATTCAGTTTTTCTATCAAAATTATCGATTCCAATCGGTTCTACATTGTATTTCCCTGGAAGAAGTTTATCGATCTGAAAAGATCTTTGTTTCGAACTCTTTTTAAAGACAGTCGCACCTCTAAGATCCTTGATTCGAATTCCATATTTTTTAATATTTTCTGTTTCTTTGACCTGAATTCGAATCGAACCAACAGGAGCTCGAAGAAAATCTTTATTCTTCGGTAAAATAATCTCAGGAGGATCTAATTGTTTGGCAAGACTGATAAGAATATCTTCAGTATTTGATCGACTAATCAATTTATTGAACTGATCATAAGCAAGAACTCGGATTTTATATTTCCCAGGTTTTTCAAGAAGTACACTATAAGAATTCCGACTCACTGTTTTGTTAAAATTAAAGCCTTTATCGTTCCAGATTCTAAATTTATATTCCCCCTTAAAATTCTCACTAACTTTTCCCCATTCAAATTTAATGAAGTTATCACCGGTGAAGAAATATTTATTTTTAAGATTGAAAAAATTTAGCTTCGGAAGTTTTTCGAGACTAAAACGACGGAGGTTTGAAAACTTCGACTTTTTTCCTTTCCTATCAACACTTGCAACTCGCCAAAAATAATTTCCAAGTTTTTTCAACTTCAGAGAGACTCGATTTTTACGAGTCTTTCTTGTAAGAACTTCCTTTCCACTCCGCTCAAGTCTAAATACGTATTCTCGAACTCCTTTGATTTTTTCCCATTCAAAATCATATTGTGTATTTTTCTGTGCAAAAACTTTATAATTAGCCTCAGGGAAAATAAGTTTTGGAGGGAAGAGATCTTTTACGGTTAATTTAAAATCTCTGACCTCACTAATAACTTGTTCTCCACTGGGATAAGTTGATTTCACTCTCCAAAAAAATCTTCCAGAAGAAAGAGGCTTCCGTATTTGAAAACTTAATCCTTCGACTTTTTCATCACGGATAAGATTTTTAAACTTAGAATCTTTTGCTATCTGAAAGTCAAAAACCTTTAGACCTTTTGAAGCCGACCAAAGAAACGAGAGATCAAAATTCGTTTTTAAAACTTCAATTTCTTTAGAAAGATTAGGTTCAAGGAGCACTGGTTTTCTAAGAAGTGATAAAGTATTTTTAAATATAGGAGATTTTAACCCTTTCTGACTTTTATCATTCGAAATAGCTTCAAGGCGCCAATAAAAAGTTCCCTCTCCAAGAGGAAAGTCGACTTCACCTTTCTCCGGGGAAAGAGGTGGGATATTTATAGGACTTAACTGCTTTTTAGTCATTCCTCTTAAAACTCGAATGGCATATTTCCCTTGAAAAGGAACCCAACGGATCTTTAAAGGACTTCCCTCTTTTAGAAAAACAGTATCTCCAAAGCTAGGGTAAGTAACTTTTAGGCTAAGGTTTTCTCTTTTGATATCTTTCGAGACAATCGCTGACATCCCTTTTTTAAGATCAACCTTCTTACCAGCAGATTCTGCTACGGCCTGCCCCTTAAGGACATTAACTTCAAAGTCACTTCCGGCCCTTTTACTAATACTGAGTTGACCAGAACTTAAAGAAACCGTCTTATCTCCTGATTTTAATTCAATTTCGGAGCCTCCAGTATCAGCCTCTGACTTTTCGACGAAAAGACTTCCTTCAAGTACATTTAAAGAAAACTTTTCTTTTTGTTGTTCAATAACAACCATCGAGTCTGGATCAATATCAATTGATGATCCATTCTCAGTAAACTGAACTTTGGCAGAAGAACCTTTTCCTGTTCGAATCATTTCTCCTTGATAAAGATCATCACCAACCTCTAAGTATTGCCACTGAACACCGTTGGAACTTTTCTTTTCTACCAACTCAATTTTTTCAACGAGGTTCGCAATAGGTTTCAAACCAGCATTTTGATTTTGAAAAGATGTGGGTTTTAAAAATAAGAAACTGACAGCAATGCCCATGGCACTAATCACCAAAGCTGAAAAATATCTCCAGATTTTTATCGAGGCATTCATATATTTGTCTATCTTACTGTAATTTCTAGGTTTTATTATAGATGATTCCGACAAGCTCTTTCTTAAAAGGGGTGATTTTTCCTTTCCTGACTCTTTTAATTTTTTATTCATAAATTCCGATCAAAAATTGAGATGATAAAATTCAAAATACCTCTTTTGATCAAACTGGTTCTACTCACAGGAATACTGCTTGTGGTTTCCAGTCTCTATATCGCTAAACAGAATAGCGACCTGTTTTCTATGGTATCTTTTGAAAGAGAAGAAGAACATAATCTTAATCTCGCAAAGTCTCTCTCACAAGGATTAAAGGCATCTCTTAATGGTTTGGTTGATAGAACCAAAGCCTTTTCACTTGAAGCGGTTCAAGTTTCTAAGGAGCGTGATCTTCAAGGACTTAAAATCCTCACAGAAAAACTCAAGCAAAGTACAAATGTACATTTACTCAATATCTACTCTCGTGAATCGGGAGATTTTAAAAGTATTCAGAAAATTTCTAATCCTATCTTAAACGCTCAACAAAAAGAAAAATTGTTTGATGTCGATTGGGAAGCTAAAAAGAGTCTCTTGGTTCGCTCTCTTCAGGGCGAGGTTATCTTAGAGAAGTTTTCTGAAAAAAAAGAAGATCCTTACGTTATCATCTCAATTCCCATCGTTAAATCAAGCGATGCCTTTACTCATTTTGTTATGGCCCTCGTTCATACCAGTTATTTTGGGAAATTTCTTGATTCTTATAAAAACAATGAAGTTTTTATTACTGACTCATCTGGGAAACCTTTATCTTCCTCTCAAGAAGAGTTTTTACAAGAAGGTTTTCTTAATGCCAAACCAACTGTTGATGTTTCTATAAAAAAAGAAAATATCGAGATCATGACGAAAAGATATCAGGACAAAGAGAATAACGAGTACATTTTGAGTATGTCGAAGGCTACACTGGGCGTTTATATTTTCTCAAATTTGTCATCCCAAATGATTAATCAACCCGCTCTCTTTATTACTCAGCAAGGCCGGTTTACATTAGGTCTCGTTATCTCCGTTGCTTTCTTTTTTATTTTTCTTTTCTCTTCTAGTATTACTTCACCTATTGAACTTCTTGAAAACCTTTTCAAAGAAGTTTCGACGGGAAATTTTGAGGTAAGAGCTTCCGATAAAATCAAGTCTCGAGATGAAGTTGGCGCCCTGGCAAAAAGCTTCGATGAAATGACTAGTGGCTTGCGAGAGAGAGAAAAAATGAGAAACCTCTTTGATAAACTTCATGGTTCTTCTATTACAGATGAACTTTTAAACTCATCAATGAGCCCGTCTGGGACAAGTAAAGAAGTTGTCGTTTTCTTCAGTGATATCCGAGGATTTACCGATTATAGTGAAAAGCATACAGCAGAAGAAGTTGTTGAAATGCTCAACTCATATTTCGAAGTTATGGTTGCTATTATCAACAAACATAACGGGGTTGTTGATAAGTTTATTGGGGATGCAATTGTTGCTGTCTGGGGAGTTCCAGAAAAAAGTGATCGTGATTGCCATGATGCGATTACGGCCTGTATGGAAATGAGAAAGGCCTTGGTTGATTATAACGAGGCCCGAATAGCTAAGGGTGAAATTCCCATTAAAACCGGTGCCGGTTTAAACTTTGGACGGGCAATTTCAGGAACGATTGGATCTTCAGAAAGAATGGAGTTTACCGTGATTGGTGACACAGTTAATACTGCTGCTCGAATTGAAGCCTCTACTAAAGGTTTCGGGACTGATCTTCTTATCTCACAAACGATAGTCGATGAAATTAAAGATGAATTCATTATTGATACTGCTGGGCATATTAAAGCAAAAGGAAAAGCAGAGCCTATTCCTCTTTATAATGTTCTAGGCTTTATTGATGAAGATGGTATTGAACATATCATAAAAACACCTTATTCAAGCTATACCGCGGAGGATGATTCTGGAGGGAAAACTAAAAAAGTTGAAGTTCCAGAAGATGCGCCACCACTTCCCGCTATTCCTAATGAAAAATAATTAAAAATTTAAATTTTTCTCTGCTTTTTCATGAGAGAAATAATGGTCTGTTGAAAGCTGAAGACAAACAAATCGAGTCATCGGTGGTTCTTTTGAACTCGGAAGAAATTTATAAACGAACTCACAAAGAAAACCTAAAAAATAACAAATTCGTTGATTAATCTTTTTCTTAATAGGTTTTTGTCCAGCATTTAATAACATTTGGTTAATAAAATCCCAGAGAACGACTGGCTCTTTATCCCCTATAAAATAGGCTTCCCCAAAAAGATCAGATTTTTTAATCATACTCTTAAGAGCATCAAGATGCGCCTTCGCTGCTGTTGCAACATGAGTCACATCAACTTTATTTTTCCCTTCTCCGATAATCAGAAGCTTTCCTTTTTTATTCTTCTCAATCAATCTTGGAAGAATATGAGGATCTCCTGGTCCATAAATTAAATGAGGTCTTAGAGCGACTGTTTGCATTTTTTCGCCAGGTATAGAAAGAACTTCAGACTCTGCTAAACTTTTTGTATAAGCATAATGAGTGAGAAACTTTTTAGGGTATTGAAGTGATTCATCACCATTAGAAATTGATTTCCTACCAAAAACAACACTTGGAGTAGAAGTGTAGACAAAATACCTTACCTTATTATTAAGAGCTGCATTAAGAAGGTTTCGAGTTCCTAAAGTGTTAATAGAAAAATACTCTTCTAGATCTCCCCAAATTCCAGCCTTAGCAGCGGTATGAATGATAGCATCAAATTGATGAGTCTCAAAAAAGGAATTCACATCTAAGGCATTTCGAATATCTAATTTATATTGAGCAAGATTAAATTCTTCGAGTTCAGGATAATGATTCCTCCCTACTCCATGAATCTCTCCCATTTTTGATTCAATCAGCTGTTTACAGATTTCTTTTCCAAGAAATCCTCCAGCTCCTGTGACGAGAATTTTCATGATTCAGCAACTTCTTGATTAAGTTTTTGAAAGGCCATCGACGCAAGCTTCTTTCTATCAATTTTAATATTATGACGACTATCGACAGGAAAATCCTCAAAAAGTATAAAAGTTTTAATCCCTTCCGTACTCGAAAACTTTTGACCAATAATTTCGAGTTCACTATAAAATTTCTCTTGGTAATCAATGCTTAGACTTGTTTTTTTGTCTTTTCTAAGAACAGCAAGAGCTGCTTTTCCTTCTAATTCTATTAAGGCTGAGTTTTCAATTTCATCATGCTCATTAAAAACAGGCTCAACAGCTTTAGGATAATAATTTCTCGAAGCAGTAATCACGACATGACTTTTTCTTCCTAAAAACCAAAGACGATCCCATTCGTCGAGATAACCAATGTCTCCCATTCTATGCCAATAATGATCACCATCAGGAATATGGATAGACTTTGTTGCTTCTGGATTATTATGATAAGCAGGAGTCGCTGTTGGGCTCTTAACCACAATCTCTCCAATCTCACCCGTTTTCAATTTTGCAACTGATTCAATACTTGAAAAGTTTTCACCTGATTGTGGAATAATTGCAACTTCTACACCTTTAAGCGGATAGCCTATACAGACTCCCTTCCCTTCCAAACGAAATGCTTTCGTTTCCCCTTGAACTTCATGAGCTGAAGTCAAACTCACAGGCAAGCATTCTGTTGCCCCGTAAGGAGTATAGATATTGGCATTTGGAAAAACTTTGATCAACATTCCAAGGAGATCATGTCGAACAGGAGCTCCAAAAAGCGCCAACGTTTTTATTCGAGGAAAAGTCTGTTTCTTTTTTAAACTATATTCAACAACATTCTTCCAAATGCTTGGAGAACCCGCTCCAAAAGTAATTTTATATTCTAATAAATCTTTAATAATTTTCTTTGGGTTGCATTGAGCAGGTTTTGAAGCATCAAAGTCACAAACATGAGTTGTCAGTCCAAGTGCCAAGGTAAAAAGGCTAAAAAGTGGAAAGCCTGGATAGTCCTTATCATTAGGAGTTAAACGAAAAGCTTCTTTGAGCATCGTCGTTTGTTTCCAAAACATCTCCATCGTATACTCAACTCCCTTCGGAGTTCCTGTTCCTCCAGAGGTGAAAAGAATGGCCGATAATTCTTTTGGATCTTTATCAGCAATCTCATACTGGTTTGGCTGACCTTTTGCTAATTTTTTAAGTGAATGAGTTCCCCAGAAATTTCCATCAACATTGATCACGATTTTTATATCTTTAAAGAACTTTCTTTTTATATTACGAAGGTATTGAACCTTTGAAACTCCTATTAAGGCTTCCGCTTCGACTGTCTGAACACAGGAAAGCATGGGTTCTAACCCCATACCTGGATCGATAAAAATAGGAACAGCACCAATTTTAAAAAGAGCAAAAATGATCGCCGGGAAATCGAGACTTGGCGTGACAAATACCAGAGTCTTCGTCCCCCTTTTTATCCCTAATCCTTCAAAAGAGTTGGCATAGACATTCGATCGTTTATCAAGCTCATCAAAAGAACAACTTTCGAATTGGTTCCCCGATCTTCCGAAGGAAAAGAAACTTCCACTGGCCCTCGCAATTACGGCCTGTTTGCCCGGATACTTTTCCGCATTGTCTTTAATGAAGTTTGCTATATTCATTAGTATTTTAAAAACCTTTTTAATTGATCAAGACAAGAATCATACTCATCTTCCAAAACATAATGCCCTGCCTTTTCAAATGACACCACTTGGGCATGTGGAAGAAAATCAATAAAACGTTTTTTAAACCCTGGATGAAAACAAAAGTCCAAATCACCCCACATAAGAAGTGTTGGAAGCTTTAACTTAGCAAGCTCAGTCTCTATTCCTTCTAAAGTTTGATATGTTTTGTGGTTTGGGCTTAAAGGGATGTCATGAACAAAGTCATCGATTGCTTTTCTCTCAGAATATTTCCGATAAGGCATTAAATAACCTGATTTTACTTTTGAACTGAGTCCTTTTTTTGAGGCCATAACAGATGCAGCCAAAGCAAAGCCATTGAGCCCTCGGTTTAAAAAACGTCCTAAAACAGGGACTTTACAAAGCGCTATCCTCTTTGGAATTTCAGTTGAATTAAAAGCGGCCGTATTCATAAGAACAATTTTGTCAAAACGTTCTTGATTTCTTACAAGAACTCCCATACCAATCGCCCCTCCCCAATCATGAGCGATAAGCGTAATATTTCGGAGATCTTTCTCTTTGATAAACTTTTCTAGATGTTGAATTCTTTTTTCGAGATTAAACGTTTCTTCATCTCTATCGGAGAGACCGCATCCAAGATGATCAATAGCAATGCATCGATAATCAGAGCTAAGATCTCTTACGAGATTTCTGTAATAGAATGACCAAGTGGGATTACCATGAACCATAAGAAGTGTTTTTTCACCTGTTCCTTCCTCTATATAATGCATTTTCAAATCATTCTGAACGGGTAAAAAGTGAGATTTAAAGGGATAAAGTTCTGCTATTTCATGCATTTCAACCCCGCCATTGTTGAATGGAGACCGCTTCCGATCCCGAGTAAAGCAAATTCATCATTAATATTGATGAAATTATTCTTTCTGGCTTTATCAAGAGCAGAAAAAATAGCAGCTGAGCCAGAGTTTCCAAATTTCGGATAAATAGGAAAATCACTTCCTTCTGGTAATTTAAACTTTTCTAAAATTAAAGCCTGATGGGCCTTACCCACTTGATGAGTGATCACTTTATTAACTTTAATTTTAATTTTTTCCTTAAGATCACGAAAAGTTTCAACCGCTAAACCAATCCCTCTATGAAGAAGTTGTTCGGAGTCCGTTTTCATAATCACACCATCTTCAGTTTTCCCTCCCGAACAGAGACGGTGAGCACTTGAGTCAGTTTGATGTGATGTTCCTAGCAACTGATAGAGAGCTTTTTCTTTTTCTGCTCCAATAACAATAGCTGCTCCCGCCGAACCGATTGTTAGAGAAGCAATATAATCTTTAACTGTTTTTCGAGTCAGTGACGTCTCTTTTTTCATGAAATCAATCGTATCAAATAAAAGATCGGCACTATTCTCTCCAGTCACAAGCAAGGCTTTTCTTATTTGCTCAGTCTCAATCATACTCGCTGCTAAATTCATTCCAGACATCATTCCAAGACAAGCATTAGAAAGATCAAAATTATCACAATGAGGATTTAAATTAAGTGCAGAATGAACGGCCGAGACAGTTGAAGGTTCCATCTGGTCCCTACAAACAGAACAATGAATTAAGAGATCAATTTCATTTTTATCAATATCAAATTTTTTAAATAATAACTCAGCAGCCTCAGTACTGATTTCACTCGGTTTAACTGTCCGAGGCCAAAAGCCACGACGCTCAATACCCGTCATAAGTTGAAGTCTTCCTTGTGGAAGTTTCAATCGGTCATAAACTTCTTTGAGAAGTTCTTCGACTTGGTCGGTAGAAAGATATTCCGGTGGATCAATTGTCGAAAGTGCCTCGATATAAACATTTTGGTATTTCAAGAGAGACCTCCCTTGAGTCCGTAGATATTTGCCATAGTAATACCACTTAGAAGACTTCCCACAATACCAAGATAACCTTGATCAGTCCCAATAATATAAAGATCCTCTAAATCAGTTTTCCCATCTCTTTTCTTTATCGGAGAGCCGTAAACTGTTCCTCGATGGTGAGAGGTGTATTTCGTTATCGTTCTTGGAGTAAAAACATCAGTGTAGAGGAGTTCTCTATTATCATTCGGACAGAGTTTTTTTATTAAAGCAAAAGCATGTTTTTTCACGTTTTCTTTTTCAGCAAGATATTGATCTTCATTAAAACTTGACCAATGTTCGTAATTCGCAATGAATGTGATTCGAATCATGCCTTCTTCGGATTCTATCTTTTCATAATTATCAGGGACACAGAAAACACCACTTCGAAAGTCAGTAGGATCTTGAGGGCATTCATAATTAAATTTATCAGCATAATTAAAAAAAGAGATCGTTGAATCATGAACTGAATGATCAACCTTCTTATCATAAACAAACATACATTCAACAAAAGTTAAATTACCTGTTTCGATTTGTTTATTCTCTAGAAGGCTATCTGTCTCAGGGAGTCCAACTGAAGAGTAAACTTGTTTCGCTTTAAGAACTTCCCCATTATCAAGTATAACTCCTTCAACTCTCTCTGTAGTTTTTAGAATAGACTTCACTCCAATTTTAAATCTTGTATCGATATGATTGTCTTTAAGCTTTTCAATTAATGGATTAATTAACGTCCTCACTCCTCCAAAAGGTCTCGCGAAGCCTTCAAAAAAAATCGATTTGAAAAGAATAACGAATTGCTGAAGATCAATATCGTTCTCCCAAGAAGATCCATAAAAGAGTAAAGGACATAAAAGACAATCGATAAACTCATCATCAAAGCCTTGAGAAGCGAGGTATTTCTTTGTTGAATCAAACTCGAACTCAAGAGAAGAGTCATCAAAATTCTCAATGAATTTCACAAGGTTTTGAAAACGTTCACCGTGTTCTGGATAAACTTTTATAACTTCAGAAATAAGGAGTTTGATATCATTAGAGAACTTTAATACTTTGTCATTGAAAAGAACTTGAGAATAATTCTGTTCTTGAATCTCTAAAGAATCATAACGAATGCGAAGTTGTTTCAATATTTTCAAAAGAGGTTTATTCTTTTCACCTTTACGGGCAAAGTTTGTCAGTGCATGAAGACCAACATCAAACTTTCGAATCCCCACACGATTTCCTTTCTCATCTTTTTTTACACGTTGAAAATAGGAATTAAGTCCCCCCGGAACCGAATGCTTTTCTATCAGAGCAACTTTCTTATCAAACATACCTAAACGAATGGCACAGGCCATCCCAGACATGCCCGCTCCGATCACGATCGCATCGTATTCTGTTTGCGGATCACTCATTGTGTTTTGAAACTTATTGAAACTTAGGTTGAAGATACTCAACACAACCGCTGAGTGTGTCTAACCTAGGATAGTCTTCTTGTGGAACTTCAATTTTGTGACGCTTTCTAAGCTCCATAACAATATCAAGAAAGTCCATAGAGTCTAGATCGATCTGATCTCTCAAGCTAACACCATCCTGAATCCCTCCAAGATCTTCATCAGGAGCGATATCAGCAATAATATCTAATACTTCTGTTCTCACTTCTTCATTTGTCATCGTATTATCCTCTTTATTCAGTGTATTTCGTTACAATTAGTGTTGAGTTTATTCCAAGCATGCCGAAAGAGTTATTCAAAATTGTTTCGACAGACTTCACTTTCTTAGGTTCTCCAAGCACGAGATTATCAACCGCGCATTCTGGATCAAGCTCATCGCAATTAATTCCCGGATGGATTATAGCATCTTCTAGGCTTGGAAGATTTCCAGCAAGCTCCAAAGAACCAGCTGCTCCCATCGCGTGACCGATATGCCCTTTAGTGAAATTGACATAAGTATCAGGACAGCCTGAAAAGACTCCTCGAATGGCCCGAGTTTCCGAAATATCTCCAGCTCCCGTTCCCGTTGCGTGCATACTTACAATATCAATGTCTCTCGGCTCTACACCGGCCATCTTCATCGCCTTTTGCATGCATTCCATTTGCCTCTCGGTATTTGGATTCACAAAATCAGAAGCATCTGAGTTCATGGCATAACCTGCGATCTCACAATAGATCTTCGCTCCACGAGCTTTCGCATTAGCCAATGTTTCTAAAAAATAGATCGCTCCACCTTCTGCAATAACTGTTCCCTTTCTATTTTTATCAAGCGGACGAATCGACTTCTCAACGTTTTCAGCGTCATATCCTAAAGCATTTTGCGCTTCAAAAGCTGCGTGAACACCAAAAGTATTTGGACTTTCACTAATTCCACCAGCAAGCGCATATTGAACTTCACCAAGTTTCAGCATTTGAATCCCAGTGATGATCCCAGCATTCCCACCTGCACAAGCAGCACCAATTGTGTAATGAGGTCCCGTTGTTTTTAAATTAAGTGTAATTTCACCAGCCGGTGAGTTTGCAACAGTTCTTGGATTATGATGATGGGACCAAAGCTTGGTATCAAGATCATTTTTATGAAGCTGATAAACTTCTTCTTCCGTTTCAACATTTCCGTGTTCAGTAATTCCGAGATAAACACCGACTTCTCTTTTATCGATTGATTCCCAATCAACTCCGGAATCTTGAATACATTCATTGGCACAATAGATAGAAATAGAACCCGCTCGTGTTCCTCGACGACGGGCCTTAATCTTTTGGTATTTCTTTTCATCAAAATCACAAAAGCCCGCTGCTCTATTTCCCATATAACGAATTTCATTTTGGGTAAGACCAGATTTTCCCTCAAGAAGTGAGTTACGAAACTCAGAAAGAGTGTTTCCATTCGGAGCAGTTAGCCCGATACCGGTAATGACGATTCTTTGTTCGTCTGATAATGGTTTTCGTGATTCGTTTTGTGTCATTTCTGACTTTCCTGGTCTTCTTTTAAGGTACCAACCATTTTAAGTTCTCGGTGCGAAAATGCAATAAAAAACGCCTGATTTAAACCATTTTAATTTATCTCAATTCAATTTTCTTGCGAGATGAATTTTGAATCTGTACAACTTTAATTGAACAACCGTGATCCTAAATGGAATGGAGATTTAATTATGGAAAATTATGTTGTCGTATCTAAAGTCAAAAAGCTGATCAAAGAGCGGCAGGGTTTCAATACTTCACAATCGTTTTTCGAACCTTTGAACTCTGACCTCGTTAGTTCTCTTGATTCAGCCATCGAGCATGCTCAAAAAATGAACAGAAAAACGGTTATGGGAAGAGACTTCAGCTTCTACAAGGAAGGTCCTGAGGTTTCTGATTCTTTGGTAGTTGCTTCTAAAGTGAAGAAATACATCAAAGAAAAGTCTGGTCTTAACACTTCATCTCAAGTAATCGACCAACTTTCTCATAAAGTTGAAAACCTTTGTTTGAATGCCATCAAAAGTGCAGTTGAGCAGAAAAGAAAGACGGTTATGGACCGTGATTTCTCGACAGGTGATTCAGCAGTAGCATCTGAATAGTTCCGGAGGCGCTCTTCTAAGAGCGCTCACACAATAGCCGATAGCTCAGCTATCGGCTAACTCGCGTGTAACAATATTTCTTATATTTCGGGTTATAGTGACACCACCATGCTTTGTTTCTTAAGATGATTCCGATTTCACGATCATCTTGTGGAAATAATTTAGCAGCACTCAACTTGAAAAACCCTTCTTCAACATCAATATCAGGCCAATGAACTTCGCCAGTTGATTTTACTTCAACTTTTTTCTGAATGTATTCTATCAACTCTTCATTAATATCCCAAACATAGAACTCAAAGCTTCCATCAAATCGTAATGGCCCAAGCTTATAAACCTGAACAACGTGGATCCAATGATCAAGAGATTCATCAGTATCTCCATCAACTTTTCCTAAAATCTTGGCCCTTGGTTCAGACATAAAAATGATAGGGTTATAACCTCTACCAAGCCTTGCTTTTAACTGGCGGTAAAGAAGTCTATTTTTCCGGACAGTTGTTTTCTCTTTAACACTGAAAAGTTGGATAAGTCCTCTTATACTTACGTTCTTTTTCACCCATAAATTAAGAATATGTTTCTTGAGATAAAACTTCAGCTCGGGGATTGAAGAAAGTTCATTGAGATTTGAAAGGCCAGGGAAAACAGTCGGCTGGAGACGAAAAATACGATCGATTTTTTTAGCAAGATACTTCAGCCAGGCTTCTCGGCTTGTCTCTCTATTAGGAACTTTTTGTTTCGCCTCATTCATAACATCAAAATGAGCAAGCATATTGAAACGACGAAGGCCAAAGGTCATAGAAGAGCAAACTCCAAAATCAGTTTCCGCAATATCAGCAAAATCATAATCTTGGTTCACAAAAGTAAAACTATGATCGAGATTTGGAAATCTTTTGTGATGGGTTCCGTAAAAAACACTCCAAGGGCTTCGTTTCGGATTTCGCTTATGCATGCGAACATAATTTGTGTAAGGATCGACCCCATAAAACCTGAGGAAATCATTCAGCAATGAACCAGGAAAATCGAAAAAAAAATGAGCTATTCCTCTCTTCGCCAAATCAGACTGCTTTGGAATCTCCTTCTGAGCGAAAAGAAGAGAACTGCTAAAAATTAGAGTCAAGATAAGTTTTTTCATGCCCTTGAAACTAATACGGAAGCGAGCGATTGACAATTTTACTCAAGATGCCTGCGGTTTCAATAAGTTGTGAATTCACCTATAATAATAAGTCGGATGATGCATCTTGGTAATAGGAGATTTCCAATGGTTCAAGGATTGAAATTAACTTCATTTATAGCTCTTTTCTTCTTACTAACATCTTGTGCCATCCAACCCATTAAGACCGATGAACCGGTCATAAATCATATCGACCAAATTCAAAAAGTTGAAGAACATAGTGGCTTAACTCTTGAAGCCGAAGAAAAATCTCTAACCGTTGACCTCGATACTATTGAATCTGAAGTGGAACAAAATGCCATCGAAGCTGATGTTATTCAAACAGAGCTTGCGGCGGTTAACACTCACGTTCCAGAAACTCATAAAAAATTCAAAAGAACACCTTTTCTCACTTATAACGAAAACTCAAAACGTGTTTCGGCTTGGATTAAATACTTTACTAAAGATGACAAGAAGAGATTCCAAAGATTTATTAACCGAGGGACCCCTTATAAGAGAGATATAGAATCAATCCTACACTCTAACGACCTCCCAATTGATCTCTATTATGTAGGTCTGATTGAAAGTGGATATAACCTCAAGGCCAGAAGCAGAGCAGCTGCAGTTGGACCATGGCAATTTGTCCGATCTGCCGCTAAAGATTATGGATTAAAAAGAACATCTCTTATGGATGAAAGGTACGATCTTTTTAAAGCAACTAAAGCAGCAGCGCTTTATTTTAAAGATCTTTATAATATTTTTGGTTCTTGGGAGCTTGCTCTTAGTGCTTATAATGCTGGACCTAGTAGAATCATTTATATGATCCGAAAAGAGAATACGCGTGACTTTGCTAAACTCTCTCATTCCAGAAGATTCCCAAAAGAAACGGCTAACTATATTCCTAAAGTTGTAGCCGTTATGAAGATTCTTGATAACCCAAGGAAGTATGGATTCATTATTCCAAGAACACCAAGTCGATTCGCCAATACAAAGAAGATGAGACTTCGTTATTCTCAGTCTTTAAGCTATCTCGCGAAGCAACTTAATTTGAGTGTGAATCAAATCAAACGTTTAAACCCAGAACTTCTAGGAAACAGGACTCCCTTTATTAAAAAAGGTCCTTACTATTTAAGAATCCCTGCTTCAACTTACCAATCAAAAGCAAAAACAATTGCTTCACTTTACAATCATAGAGGAACAAGACCTTATGCAGGCAATAGCACTTCTCTTGCTGGCCATACTCATAAAGTGAGACGAGGTGAAAATCTTTCAATCATTGCTAAGAAGTATGGAATCTCTTTAAGAACTCTTAAAAGGCTTAATAATCTTCATAAAAGCCATATCTATGCAGGCCAGAAGCTAAAAGTGAGAAATACTCGCTCTTCTCGTCGCTCAGTTGCCTCTAAGAAAATTCATAAGGTTCGTCGGGGTGAAAACCTTTCAGTGATCGCTAAGAAATATGGAATGAGTGTCCGTGGAATCAAGAGACTCAACAATCTTAAATCTTCAGCCGTTTGGACAGGACAAAAATTAAAAGTTCAATCAAACTCTAAAAATGTCTATATTGTAAAACGTGGAGATAATCTCAATCGAATTGCCAGTAGATTTGGAAAATCAATCAAGCGTTTGATGGCCAAAAACTCGTTAAAGAGTTCAAAGATTTTTCCAGGACAGAAACTTGTCATTCGATAAGTATTCTAGAAACTATGTGGTAAAACACACCTATCAGCCAAGCGCAACTAGAGCTTGACCAATTTTTCTTTTCCTCAATAATTCTTACAGTATCAATTATGACTAAACTGTAAAAAGTTCACAAAGCTGTCTAAAAAACATCCAGTTTCAATAGTCAATTGTAATAAATATTAAGCCTAATAAACTCAGTCTTCTTACATGATAACCTGATACGGTATTGATAACATATCGGAGACCAAAAATGAGTAAATTCATCTCATCAGTTTTAGTATTTTTAATGTCTATTGGAAGCCTGTTTTCTCAGGTTAATCAGACTCAATCAAAAGAAGAAGTTGTTAACCAAGAGGTTCTTAAAGCCTCTGCAAACCTTATGATCTTTTCTTCTGCTTTAACAGCAAAAGGATGGAGTCTCTCAACTGTTTCTGATGAAATAAAAAGAGAAGCCTTAGCAAAAAGAATGGGACTTGCAGTTGGATCTTACTCTACAAAAACTTTATTTTATGAGTCACTTATTTACACTGATGATAGTTCCATGTCTTTATCAGCGCCAACACCAACTCTTGACTTGATCTTATCTTCAATGGAAACAATCGATAATTTTCTAATGCAAGTTGGTAATGGAAGTCTTGAAAGTATCGCTAGCTTCGAAGGTGCAGTTGAGTCGTCTATCTATGCTGTCCAAAATCCTATCAACTACCTTGCTGAATTAAATGTTGTTGCTGAAACGATTGTTGGAATTTCTGTTTTTGCTTCTTTAATCGCAAGTTCTGCAGCATCTTCATACCTCTTAGTCAGAAGTTCAGAAAATCAAATTCTTGATCACGAACAAATTGCTAAAATCTTAGGTTACAATAAGAACGTTGAAGAAAGAATTTCGAAGGCTGTTGATTCACTTGCTACTGTTTATGGTTTCAGCTCTGAAGAAAAAGCAAAAGTCAAAGAAGCCATTTCGACAGATCTCATTATTGCTTTCAGAAAGTCTGAAGGGAAACAAGAAAATTTTAAGTTCAACGCACTTGATTCAATTGAAAAGCTTAACATCCTGGATACTGAAACAATTACTTCAGCACGAGCACTTTCACGTTTAGCTTCTGGAGAAAATAGCCTTCCAACGAAAGTTGATAATAAGTCACTTCAAAAGAATATCACGACGCTAAATAACCTTCTTGCGATTCTTGATATTCAAGCGAAAAATGAAAAAATCGACGCTGAGACAAAAAAAGAAATTCAAAAAAGAATTAAATTTGCTGAAGATAAAATCGAATTTGCAAAACTTGTTTTAAAAAAATAATCAGACCTAAAGTCGGTAGCTTACTTAGCTAAGCTATCGGCTTTTTTCAATAACTTCTCTTTTTCAGATCTAAGAAATTCCAACTTAAAATTATTCAAAACAAAGTCTTTATAGGTAATATCAGCTGACTCTAGTTGTTGATCAAGATCATCGATTTTACGATTAAACTCTTTTTCTAAGACGTTCTTATACTCTTCAGCGTCTTTTTTCGATTGAACGTTATTGAGAGCTTTTCTCAAAACATCTAAAACAGGATCCTCATAAGTGATATTCTCTATATCTTTCTCAAGCTCTTTTACAAACTCAACAACTTCTGGATCATATTTCTGAATTTCATCTTTGGACTTTGTAGCTTCAATATAGACTCTTTGAGGATAGTGCATATAAGCAAGATGAATAAAAATGTTTGATTCAATTATTGAGAAGTAAGCATTTCTCCATATTTGAGTTTTAGTTGATTCATGATTTTCTTGTGTTATTAACTTGATCTCTTTAACTCTTTCATCTCCGAGAGACTTGGCCATAGAGAAATACATAAGGACTTGCCCTGGTGAAGCATCAATAAGAGCAGGAACACCAATAGAAGTTTTCTCTTTCAGCGCTTTTACCGCCATCGTGGCACAATCGTTTATAAAAGTTCTATTATGATAACGCTTCCCCGTTTGATTTCTTAAATATCTTCTCAACTTATCTCTCTCTGATTTTTCAAGCTCAATTGTCACAACATGAACAGAACGAGGCAATTTATCAAGACCACTAAGTTCATAAAGCTTCGAAGCGACTCCTCCAAAACTTTTCTCCACTCGCGCACTCGATCCAAGATCCTCATCAGTTTGCTCATCTCCTGAACCTTGATCTCCTACCAAATCTTGAAGTTCTCCAGCGAGCATGTATTGAGAAACTGGAGTTGCTGTCATATGACTCACTCCATAGCTAAAAACCGTTTCTCCTATTCGAAGAGCAAGATGAGGAAAAGGAACAGTGTCTGAGATAATTTGAATCTGATTGTCCGCAAGTCTTGATTCAAGAAAACTATTCACATCAGAAGCTTGTTTCTCATTAGAGAGTTCATGATAGAGTAAAAAAGCTCCTCCGGCGGCACCAATTGACTTAAGGATATTAACTCCAGCATCAAGTCCTCTTCTCGCACGAACGAGTCTTCTATTTTTCCGAATACTTTTTTCAAGTTTTCTATAAAGATCCAAAACCTTTTGTTCTTTAAGATGCAAAAGCTCATCGGCTGTAAGTTTATAATCAGGATTACGCCAAATCTTTTTAAAAATGATTGAACTTTTCTGCCAACGAATTCTTGAAAGTCCAGGAACAGGAGAAAAAAGATGTAAAAGCGGCATCATGAAATTTTCAGCAATATTATTTAGTGATTGGAGAGTTCTTCTAGTAACATACTGAAGATTCGGCTGAGCTAAAGCTGGTCTCACTACTCTTGTGTTGACTGTAGGATAACCTATAAAAAATCGAAACTTTTCTTCAGGATTAATTTTTTCGATTAATGCCTTGATCGCAGACGATATTTTCTGTATTGGTCGCGTTGCCTTTTTATAATCCTCTGCATCTTCTTTGGTAATGTTTTTGGCATCATAAGGAGCTTCGAGCGCTATATTGAGGTCGTATTTTCTTTCGTTAACTGTGTCCTTACAGATATTTCCTGAGAAAGCAGAGTTAGTTAAAAATATGACTAAAAGCCATTGAGAGAAAAAGGTTTTCATCACTTAACTTATCGGTTTTTAAGAACTTTGATTGAGAAATCAGCCAATATCCGACCTAAATGCCAGGCCAAAGTTGTGATCATTTCAACTTCACAAAAAATGCTGAACTGGTTAGGCTTAGTTATGATGAAAATAGCCCTACTTCTCTGCATTCTTTCCCTCCCTCTTTATCCTGGACAGAACTCTAGACGAGCGACTGATGCTGCCATTCAAATGGCAGTTAAACTACTCACAGACTTTGGAGATTCTGCAATAGTGGGAGATGAGAAGATTCTTGATGATATGATTGCTGGTAGTTGCGCTTATAAAGGTGGAGTTTGTAATGGAGCAAAAGTCACGCTATTCAAGAATCAGAAAGTTTTTAAAATCCTTACTCTCACATCGCAAGGTCTATTTAAGTTCCCTAATTTAAAAAGAGCGAATTATAAGGTTAAGGTTGAATTTCCAAAATACAAACTCAACAAAGAATCTAAAGTTTTGAGAGGTCAGTTTGTTCAGATCTTATTACAAGACAAAAAATAATGACCTCGATATTTTTTTAGAAAGATTTCGCTCGAGAACAAGGAGAATGCGCTCTTCTCTTGAGGAAGCATATGCCTTGATATGTGACTGAAAGAAAGAGTGCATTCGACACAGTTATCGAGATGAAATCTGCCCTAAAAACTAGAAAGTGTTCTTAAACATCATCGACTCCATCGGAATCGTATTCTTCTTCGTATATTTCGCATTTGCTTTTGATGTGTATGGCGTAAGAATTTCTCCATCAACATTGAAAAAGATCAACTGCCCTATTGGCATTCCAGCGTAAACTCGAACAGGTTGTTTCACAGAAATTTCAAGTGTCCAATAGTTGCAGAATCCAACATCCCCTTTCCCGGCCGTGGCATGAATATCAATTCCAAGTCGTCCCACGGAAGATTTTCCTTCCAGAAACGGAACATGTTTGTGAGTCTCAGTATATTCTGCAGTCACACCGAGATAAAATTTATCGGGGGTCAGTACGTAACCTTCTTCAGGAATTTCAAAAGTCTCAATCTCGTTATGAGTTCTAGCATCTAGTATTTCATTTTTATAAAGTGCGAGAGTCTTTCCTAGATGGACGTCATAACTATTACAACCTAAGCATTTTTTGTTGAATGGCTCCACAACAATGTCTTTTGTCTCAATGAACTTTAAAATTTCGTTATCACTTAGTATCATAAATGCTCCCTGGTTAAACCTAGAGTAAAGGATTCCGAGTGTGAGTGACAAGTATTTAGTGGTGATGCGAGGACTAGTTAGAGAACGAGGCCATTGGGGATCCTATCTCGAACAGCTTCAAGCTGAACTTCCAGAACATAAAATCATTGCTCCTAATATCCCAGGTACAGGCGATCTTTATAAACTCCCCTCTGAAACCTCAATTGAAGCGACCTTTGAATACGTCAGAAAGAGTATTAAGGAACAGATTCCGGAAGACACCAAAGTAGATCTCGTTGCTATCTCTCTTGGGGGGATGGTTGCAACAGCTTGGATTCAAAAATACCCCGAAGACTTTAATCGAATTGTTCTTATGAATACCAGTTATCGAGGACTTACCCCTTTTTATAAAAGAATGGCGGCTTCAACCTTTTTAAAACTTTTGAAAACACGTTTTGTGAAATCGAACCAAGAGCGCGAAGAAATGATTTATAGCATTGTCAGCAATTCTGAACCCGACGAAGCTTTAATTTCCCATTGGGTAGAACTCGCTAACAAACATCCCGTTTCAACTCCGAATGCAATCAAACAACTTTCTGCTGCCTCAGTCTATAAACCTGATCTTAATAAAAAACCAGATTTACCAATTCTCTTGCTTGCAGGAGAAAAAGATAAGCTTTGCTGGGTTGGATGCTCTCACGCTATTTCTAAGCATTGGGGATTCCCTCTTAAGATTCATCCTCAGGCCGGTCATGAAATCCATCATGATGCTACAGAATGGGTTTTCGATCATATCAAAAACTGGCTTAATCAATGAATAAGTCTGCTCCCCCTAGACATCAATGGGTCTTAACCGAGGACGGTAGCTACACTCTGTACTCTGAGACTTATGATGAGAATTGCCACTCAACTGCTGGAGCTTTAGGAGAAACAAAAAATTATTTTATCGATGAAATAGGACTGGCTCAAGCAGTCTCTAACTCAATTCATATCAATGTTTTTGAAACAGGCTTTGGACTAGGTCTTAATTTTTTAGAAACTATAAAACTCTTTAAAGACTCTCCTTGCCAACTTCATTATGTTAGTACAGAAATTGATAAAGAACTCGTTGATTGGTTCTTTAAGAATCATGATGAAAACAAAGCTTCTAATATCACTTATGAAATTCTTGTCGGAGACGCCCGAGAAACTCTTCCTCAATGGAAAGAAAAAAACCGGGATAAGAGATTTGATTATATTTTTCAAGACGCTTTTTCTCCTAAAAAAAATCCGACACTTTGGGAAAAAGAATGGTTCGAATTACTCGGCTCCGTTTCGAAGGGTACAACTCTTATTACTTATAGTGCCTCTCATAATGTGAGAAAAGCCCTTGCAGAATCAGGCTGGAAAATTGAAAATATAAAAGGATACGGTCAAAAAAGATCAGCAACAAAGGCCTTTTATGAATAAAGCCAAAATTCAAAGATTTTGTCATTTTTTTGAACTGGATCTTCCTATTATTCAAGCAGGAATGGTGTGGGTCTCAGGAGCCAAACTTGCGAGCGCTTGTGCTAATGAGGGAATCATGGGAACCATAGGTGCAGGTTCAATGAAGCTTGATCTACTTCAATCGCAAATTGAAAAGGCTTTTAAACTTACCAAACCAGAACATCATTCAAAACTTGCCGTAAACTTTCCTCTTCTCTATGGGGAAGTTGATAAGCAAATCAAAATCGCTCTTGATGCTGGAATAAAAAACTTTGTCACCTCCGCAGGTTCTCCGAAAAAGTTTACGAAACTTTTAAAAAATGAAGGGCGTCGAGTGATTCATGTTACGAGTTCAGCGTTACTTGCAAAAAAATGTGAGGATGCAGGAGTCGATGCTATTGTTGCTGAAGGTTTCGAAGCTGGAGGCCATAATGGTCGAGATGAAACAACAACGATGGTTCTTATTCCAGAAGTCGTTGACGCAGTCTCTATACCGGTGATCGCAGCAGGAGGAGTTTCAGATCCAAGACAAGTTCTTGCGGCCCATGCTTTGGGAGCAGACGCTGTTCAGATCGGATCACGCTTTGCTATCACGAAAGAATCAAGCGCTCACAAGGAATTCAAACAAAGAGTTATCTCTGCTGGTCCAGGAGAAACAAAACTCCAGATGAAATCAACTGTCCCGGTTCGAATGTTAAAGAATAAATTTTCTGATGAGATTCTAGCAATGGAGTTAAAAGGAGCAACGCCAGAAGAGCTCATCCAACATCTTGGCAAAGGTCGAGCGAAGGCCGGTATTCTTGATGGCGATCTTTCAGAGGGTGAGCTCGAAATTGGACAAGTTTCGGGAATAATCAATCAAACTTTAAGTTGCTCAGAGCTTATCTCTCAATATAAACAGCTCTACAATTAAAATAGTGCTCTTTCTTTTTTACAATTTTTCGTCTCAACTAAATCCTGTGTGGTATGACCTCCTTCATAAAAAATGATCGTTACGAGGAGAAAATAAGATGAGAGGTTTACTATTTCTTTTACTTATTTTTGATAATTCTTTTGCTTTTTCAGAAACACCTTTGACGACTTTCCAAAAGGGCTTTAATTATGCTGATTGTCCGGACATTGCTGAAATACAAGAAACAAAATCATCAGCTGCTCGCTATTTTAATGATCTTGTAGAAACATCATTTTCTGATGTGAACGATCCTTATGTTAGTTATGTTTGGGAATCTAAAAAAGTTGTTGAGTCTTTATTAACAGATATCAGTAGTTATTGTAATAGACCTCAATTTGCTGAGAATGCCCTCACTTCAATGCTTAAAAACTTTGACCAAATTCAAGGGATGCTTGTTAGAATCCGTGACACTAGTGATGATGATTCAACCACTTATTATACAATTGTCATGAAAGACGGAACTTATACTTCGATTTATTTTAGTAATTAAGCCTTAGATATCACAATTATCGGGAGCTTAGACTCCGATAATTTCTATTTAGCCAACCTTGACTTGAACCAATTCGACATTAACTTATAAGAGTATCTATCTTTAAGGAGGCTCAATGTTTACTTGGATTAAGCGAATGGCGTTTTTTCTCGTCACAAACTTTCTCATCATTCTAACGATTGGAATCATTATGCGAGTAACAGGTCTCGACCTGTACTTACAAGAACATGGAGGCACCTATGGTGGACTCATGGTTTTCTGTTTTCTCTTCGGGATGATCGGATCTTTCATTAGTTTATGGATGAGTAAATGGGCAGCTAAAAGAGCTTACGGTGTTCAAATCCTCGACCAAAATGATCCTGAGTGGGGACCGTTCGTGAACCGCGTTCATAATCTTGCAAAAAGTGCCGGACTTTCGACAATGCCTGAAGTTGGTGTTTATCAAAGCCCAGAATTGAATGCCTTTGCAACAGGCCCGTCTAAAAATAATTCTCTTGTCGCTGTTTCGACAGGTCTTTTGAATCGAATGAACGAGAATGAAGTTGAAGGTGTGCTTGCCCATGAAGTTGCTCACATCGCTAACGGAGACATGGTAACGATGACGCTCATCCAAGGTGTGGTCAATGCTTTTGTTATGTTCCTCGCAAATATTATCACGAATATTATTGCTCAAGCGCTTCGAGGTGATCGAGAATCTCGAGGAAGTTTTATGGGGAACTATTTCATTTATATGATTGTTCAATCCATCATTGGTCTTTTTGGAATGATGGTCGTCGCAACCTTTTCCCGGTGGAGAGAATTCCGAGCTGACAAAGGCGGGGCCAAATTAGCTGGAACTGGAAATATGATCGCTGCACTTCAGGCACTTCAGAGAAATATTGGAATTCAAGACCCAGTACCTGACAAAGGTCGTTCACTTAATAGTCTCAAAATCTCAACTCAGGGTGGAATTATGAGCTTTCTTAGTACACACCCCCCACTTGAAAAAAGAATTAAAGCATTAGAACAATCCTATTAGATGGGGGCATAATACCCCGTTGTCCAGATTTCTTACCCGTCATAAAATATATATTGTAAAGAAGGCTCCAGGATCGGAGCCTTTTTTCACTTTAAGGAAGAAACTCATGAAACTTTTAAGCCTTCTGCTTATCTCGCTTAGCTTCAATCTTTTTGCTTCAACCGATGTTGCTCTTGTAAAGATGATAAGAGGCGATGTTCAAATAAAATCAAAAGACGGCGTTTCAGCCAAGGCCAAAAAAGGAATGTGGCTCAATCAAGGTCAAACAGTTCTGACAGGTAAAAAAAGTTTTGCTCGCTTAGTTTTTAAAGATAAAACCTCTTCTAACATAGGAGCAAATAGTGAGCTCGAAATTAAATCTTTTAAGAAAGGAAAAGCTGGTCTTTTGAATTTGATTAAGGGTCAAATTAGAACAAAAGTAGTAAAGGATACTCTGAACCAAGATAAAAGTAAGCTCTTCATCAAAACAAAAACTGCGGCCATGGGTGTCCGAGGAACAGACTTTCATGTTTCGGTTGGTCAAGATTTCAAAACAACGGTTCTCACCTATGAAGGAGCCGTTTCTATGGTTCAGTTTAGTAAAGATATTAGAAACATTACAGGCAACCTTGATCGTATCTTGAACGAATCCGAATCAGTTATCGTCACAGAAGGTCGTTTTTCTTCTACTTCTTCAAATAAGGGAACTGTTAATCTCCCGGTCAAGATCGCTCCAACTCAGCTGACAAAACTAAAAGATAATCTTGGTCTTAGAGAATCTAATAATCAATACGCAAAAAATACTGATAACAACGTAAAGGCCATTACTCCACCAGGAATTTCAGCTCAAACTGCTTTTAATGATGATAGTTCAAAAGACGAAGAAACTTTCTTTGTTCCTGAACCGTCAACAAATGGAGAACCCGATGAGGCTTCTAAGACCGACCCTCAATACACAGCTTTTCAACCACCTCCACCAGAAGGAGTTGATAATGGAGAACAACACGCCCCAGCGGCTGGTGGTTTTATTGACCTAGCAACAGGAAATTATATCGAGCCTCCTAAAGGAGCCATGTTTGATCCAAATACGGAGACTTTTATAGTTCCAAAAAACTTTGGTGAAGTTGATACGCGAACCGGTGAATTCCTTCCACCAGATCCTGAGAGTTTCAACTACGATTCAGAGAGAGCTCCTAGTAGTCATGACACTATCGGTTTTATTGGTGAGCATAAATTTGTCCCTCCTCATCCAGGAGAACATGGACCTGACCAATTTGGTCCAAATGGAGAACAAGATCCAAACGCTGGAATCGATGGGATTGCCTTTAATAATGACTTTTTCGATGAAAATATTGAAGACCTTGATCCTTGTTTAGTTGACATAAATACTTGCCAAGAATTCAATGCTCCACCTCCAAGCGAAGTCGGTCAACCTGCATTCTTAAACTTCACAGTTAATTTTCCAGAAGGCTAAAAATATATTAGCCTTTTTTTTAAGAAGTTTATTCCTTAAAAGGCTGATCTGTATTATGCAATTTTATATTGCCCTATTTTTCTTTGTTCTAAGTTTGAATTCTTATTCTCATGAAGTCGCTAAACAATATGAACTTTTTAAAAAAGGTCAATACGATCAAGTTGTAAAAAATATTACTTCTCATCAAGATAGTCATAAAGACGATTTTAAAATGACAGTTCTTTTGGCCAAGTCCTATTTTAAACTGGAAAGATATCGGAAATCTTTGAAATATTACGATCGTATATTTCGCCATAAAAATTATAATGAGATTCCAGTCGAAAGTTATTATGAGTTCGCTCAAATCAATTATGCCTTAGATAATCTCACCATGGCCAAGAACTTTTTTGAGAAAAGTCTTGTTGCAAAATATAATGAAAACTTGAGCCTATATTATATTGGGATCATTCTTCATTCTGAAAATAATGTAAAAGATGCTCATCGCTATTATAGCAGAATTATTAAATCGAGAAGTAAAACTCCTGAAGACATAGAAGTTAAACAAGCAGCTTATGCTCAAAAAGCAGAACTCAGACTCAATGCCTATCAAAAAAAGCTAGGTGGAAAAGACTTTAAAATCGTAATCGATGATATCGATGGAGAAGTCCGTGATTATAGACTTATTCAACAGGCAAAGCAAAAAATAAAAGACCGAGTTATTAAGCTTTTTGAAAGAGGGATACAAATCAATCCTCAAGGAAACCTTGTGCCCACTATGAAAAAGCGTATTTCTGAAATTACTCAAAAATACGAACTCGATGTTCAAAGAATGATCAATGGTCAGTTCATTAGAAATACCAACCTAATGTTAAGACTCAACTCTATTTTTGGTTATGATAGCAACGTCGTTGCTGTCTCCGATGAATCACCGACTCAACCAATAAGAAAAGATTCTTATACAGGACAACTCATTGCTTATGCTCGTAAAAAATATACTGTAAAAGGTCGCTATTTTATTAATCCAGAACTTACTGCCAACTATCAATACTATTTTGAAAGAGATGTCCCCGATATTATCGATAATGATAACGTGACAATAACTCCAGCAGTCAGGATGACCAGAGAGCATAGCTACAACGGCAAACCGGCTTCAACATTACTCGACTTTGAATATTCTTGGAACTATCGAGATTATAACCAAGTAGAAAAACTTCAATTCTATAATAGAGCTTATACTGTTTCTGTTGGTGAAAGATTGTCATTTTTTGAGACCGGTGAATCTACTATGCGGTTAAAATTCAAAGATAACACCAATCAAGATTCTCGTTTTGATTCAAATACTATAACCGCACAATTTAGCCAATTCTTTAATTTAAAATCAGGTAATCGTTATATTCTAGTGGCTAACTTTGCTCTCACGGATAGTAAGACAGATAGTCTTGATACAGATTCTCTTTCTTTAATTAATAATTATATTTTCTTTCCTAAAAATAAAGAATATATCACCTTTTACACTGCTGGTTTTAATCTAATTGCGACTGATTATAAAGATCCTACGACGGCCAATGAACGAGGGACTGAACTTTTACTCGTTCCGTCCTTTGCAGCAACTAAAATTATTAATAGAAACAGCAAGCTCACAGCAAAATATGCTTTCACTCAGTCGATCTCAAAAGATCAGGAAACCTATACCTATGATAAGCATGTCATCACATTAGACTTTGCTTACACCTTCTAAATATGAAAAATACGATTGGCCTTATTCGTTATGGTGTCTCATTAATCATCATTATTTTTTGTATCTTTGCAATCTATTCCACTATTCTTTCGAGCTCTTTCATTCAAGAAGAAGATTCTTTCGGAGCTATTGCATCGACTATAGAAGATCAGTTTTTTGATTTTCGTTATATCAATCAAAAAGAAGGTCGAAAAAAATCTGAAGATATCACCTTAGTTGCTATTGATGATCTTTCTCTCGAGAAAATTGGTCGTTGGCCTTGGACTCGGACAGAATGGGTTAAGGTTGTCGATAAGCTTCGAGAATTTGGAGTCAAAGTTATTGCCTTTGATATTATTTTTTCTGAACCAGAAAATGTCTGTAACGGAGTGAGTCCAGATGATGATCTCGCCATCGCTTTTCAAAATTTTAATGCAACAGGTAGCTCCATAGTTCTTCCCTATACTCTTGCTGGTTATGGAGACCCTATTATGAGCGAACCTCCTCCAGAGCTTTTCGATCTTATCTTATCGGGAGAAGTTCAAGCTGAAAATGTTCCTCCTAACAAGCTCAATGCAACAACATTCATAATCGAAAAGCTAAGGGTCGACGGTAATGGTTATGGTTTTATCAATTCTTCTGGTGATAGAGATGGTGTTTATAGACATTTTCTTCTATTCGCCAATGTTGAACTTGAAGAAGATCCACTCTATTTTCCTTCACTCGCTCTCAGTACTTACATGAAGTACACCAATAAAGAGGCTCCTTATAATATTACTCCAGATGGTGCTGTTTCTATGAATATTGATGGTAAGAAACTCTACTTAGATGCTCTTGGAAAAGCACGAGTAAAGTTTCTTGGCGATAAAAAATACTTTAATGAAGTTAGCATACTCGAGCTTTTGGAAGCAAATTCAAATGATCCAGAGATCAGAGAAAAGCTTGAAGGAAAAATTGCCTTTATTGCTTTAACTGCCATTGGTAATGCAAATGATATTCGACCAACGCCTGCCGGACCTCAAACTGAAGGGGTTTTAATGCATATGAATCTCACGCATTCATTAATTAAAGGAGACTTCTTTCAAGAACCAGTGGAATCATTCCTCTATTCTTTAATCTTACTCATTCTCGGTGTTGTGACTATTTTAGGTTTTCAATTTATTGGGAGTCCTATCGTCGATGCTGTGATCGTTCTGGTCGTCTCCACTTCAGTCTATCTTCTTGATCTCTACTACTTCATTCCTAGGAGCTATGAGATAAAACTTTTCTTTTGCCTGGTCTCTTACCTCATGACCTATATTTGGAATACTTTCCTTAACTTTTATCTCGCCTCCTCAGAGAAAAAGCAAATCAGAGGAGCTTTTTCCCAAATGGTGGCTCCAAGTATTGTTAATGAACTCCTTAAAAATCCTGAGAAGTTAAAGCTTGGTGGAGAAAAAAAAGATATTACTGTTTTCTTCAGTGATGTCCGTGATTTTACAACAATTTCAGAGAAGCTTACTCCTGAACAATTGAGTTATGCTCTTAATATTTATATGACTCGAATGACGAATATCCTTATCGAACACGATGGAACACTTGATAAATATATTGGGGATGCAATTGTCGGTTATTGGGGAGCTCCGGTTGAAACCGATGATCATGCTTATAAGGCAATCCTTTCTTCTAAGCTTCAGTTAGAAGCTCTACCAGAAGTAAATGAGCAACTTCGCTCTGAAAACCTTCCAGAATTCAAAGTTGGAATTGGTTTGAATTCTGGGATTTGCTCGGTTGGGAATATGGGAAGTGATGAAATCTTCCAGTATACAGCTCTAGGTGACAATATGAACTTAGGGGCCAGACTTGAGGGCCTCTGCAAGCCCTACCGCTCTAAGCTTCTGATTAGTGAGTTCACTTATGGAAAGCTTAATGAAGAACGAAAATCAGAATTTCTTATCAGAAGGATGGATAAAGTTCGGGTTAAGGGTAAAGAGAATGCAGTTGAAATTCTTGAAGTTCTAGACAATACTCATGAACTTTATGAACATCCTGAAGTTATTAAGGATTTTAACGAAGCTTTTGCTTTTTATCTAGATCAAAAGTTTCAAAATGCGATTGATCTTTTAAAAGACTATTCCGAACGTTTTCAAGATTGGTCGATTCAAAATCTTATTGAGAAATGCCAATACTATATTCAAAATCCACCTGAATCTGATTGGGATGGAGTGATTACTTTTACAACGAAATGATTAATTTTCTAATTTTGATTCGAAATCAGGAATCGGTTGACAATCTCGTACTGACTTTAGTTGATCTTCACTTGGTTTTATAAGTCCGAAATTAACATCTGAAAAGCAAATATGCAGATGATCGGCATGAGAGCCTACATTTTTATATAACTTTTTATACTTTTTTTCATTTTCTCCTGAAAAAAGATATTTATCTGTAAAACGAATATGAGAAGCACCATATTTACCGAGAGTTTTAACAAACAGCTCAGTCACATCTCTATTATAGTTTTTTCTTAATCTTTTAACTCCTACTGTACTTTGCGGACCGATTTCCCCATCATAACGAAAAGGTCTAATATCAACACAACGACCAGAATCATGAGTTTTATGAGCCCCATCTGGGGTAAACATATCCCCTACTTGAACTCTGCAAAGTTCAAAAGATGATTTTTCAGCTTTGTATTTAGAACTTTCTTTAAGCTTATCATTATCAACGAAATTGAGGCATACATCTTGAAATTCCTTAAGAGCTTTTAAAAAAGAGCATTGAGTATGTGGTTCTAAAAAAAGGTCATCTGTTTCACAGAGCTTGCTATAATGAACAGCATTGAAGGGCATCTCATAATAAGCACAAATTTTAGAATAAGGGTCCTGTTTGAGATCTAATTTTTCTCCATAAGGAAGTTGAACAAGACTATTTGTATAACCAGCCACTTTTCTAATTTTTGTTTTAGGGTTTTCGATTTCATAAGGGATATAATTATCGAGATAGACAATCTTTTCAGAATCTATATGACTAGGTAATGCTTTGAGAATTTCAACAAAGGAATTCGTTTTTCTCATAGGGATAGGAAGAAGAGAATTGAGTATTTTTCCTCCACAACATTCGAGATCAACAGGAAACTCCTTTTCCTCATCTACAATTTCAAAAAGATATTGATGTTTACAATTCTTCTGACCTCGTTCACAGCACATTTCAACTTTATAACCAAAGTCGTTGGTAACAAGTCTAATAACTTTATTCTTAAGATTACCAGGAAGATTTAGAAATTCAGTATCCTTGGTCACAATAAATGAAAACTGATCAAGCCGTTTAAGTGAATGATTAGGGAAATGTCCTTTCTCCTTAATTGGAGCCCGATCCTTCTCTGTTTTATTTTTTAAATTCCCTCTGAGAACATTATATCTCGATTTCTTCAACTCTTCGTCTTTATGAAAACTCGGTAGAGACTCTACAATAACGGGCAAATAAATTAATT
The DNA here is from genome assembly GCA_965217035.1 of Bacteriovoracaceae bacterium. Classification (GTDB taxonomy): domain Bacteria; phylum Bdellovibrionota; class Bacteriovoracia; order Bacteriovoracales; family Bacteriovoracaceae; genus JAUHYH01. The sequence continues at coordinate 230,509 of OZ244226.1, forward strand.
CGCCTTCTCGAAAAGGTTTCTCAACCATAATAGAATTCTCTTTCGGTAATTCTCTATTCTCTTTTATATAATTCTGGTATTTCTTTTCAACCTTAACGATAGATCCATGGGGAAGATAGTATTTCCTCCTATTTCGAACCTGGGAATACTTTAGTGTTTCATCCTCTTCTCCAGATCGAAAATTTTCAAAAGGCTGTCTCAAAGAATCACCTCCTTTTATCCCGAAACCTGAAGTAACATAAAAAAGAGGAGGAGTATCAACATAGGCTGTTTCGCAAGTGATCTGATTCATTTTTTTCGCTAAGTTGATTAAAATCTCATCTTGAAATTTTTTAGCATCAAACTCGAGAGGACCTCTTCTTTGAGCAAAAGTTATATGAGAGTTAAAAAAAGCTAAAATTAAGAACCTTGAGAGAAAAATCATAATTTCTTATCGGGTCTTCAGAGCAAATATCAATTTGTAGAGTACTTAAGGTAGTCTTATAAATTCAATTACTTAGAAGCCATTTAAATCTTCCTGACAAGCTTTTAGACAATCCTTTGTAGAAACTACCTCAGGGCCGTTCTGAGACGTCATTTCTTAATATAATAGTTTTAATCACAGTTAATTAGGGGAAAAAGGAGATAATTATGAGATTAATAGTGGTAACAATTCTAGCGTCACTCAGTTTTGCAAGTGCAGCTTTCTCTGACTCTTGTTTGGAAAGATTTGAATTCCAACAAAGAACAACAACAGAAGGAATCGTAAATAAAGTAGGAGAGTTCATTACTGACAAGTCAAATAAAGCACTTGGTAGGCACAAAATGGGAAAACTTCTTGTTCTTGCAAATAAGATTAAGAATGAAGAGGTAAGTTTTCCAGAAACAATGGAAAAACTCGAAGAAGCTTTGATCTACGGAAATATGGCAAAGTCTTTTCTTAAATTCAAAGATTATGAAGCTCTTGAAGGAATGTCTAATATCGAACTTGCTGAAAAAATGATTCAAGTTGATAGTGACAGAGACCCGCTAAAGGGAGACAACCCTTTCTGTAAAGTTTCTATTAGAACGAGTCAAAGAAGAGCAGGACAAGAAAAATTCAAAATGAGAATCTTCAACACAAACAAGAAGAGAATCGTTCGTGCTCTTATGGACTAAGTTAAAACAAAAAATGGTATGGTTAAGCCGACTCGTAAAAGTCGGCTTTTTTTTATGGACAAGTCACTCCGCCTGAAATTGTCGTTCCAATATTCCCAAATGGATCAACGGGAGTTACTTTAATCGTCACAGTTCCAGAAGGAAAAGTTCCCCAAACAGAACCAGGAACAGCATTCCCCATAAAGTCTAAAGTCTGTGGATCATTGCCATCATGATCAAAAACCGCTCCATAGACAAGAGTTCCACCATCATCAATATCGACAATAAATTGATCAGGAGGAATAGGTAAGCCATTTGGAGGAGCAGCATTTCCAGCGCTCATATTCGTTATCGTGGTAATGTCTAAACTCATTGTTGCAGAGCAATTTTGATTTATGACTCCCCCTGCTCCAGGGTTGATTGTGTCGTAATGAAATGGGAAAGGAGAAACCAGGGGGCCTCCACCTGTCCCCGCATCAAGTTCAAATCTAAAGTCAAATCCACTTCCAGACGTCCAGCCAGCACCACTTGTCAAAGAAAAAACTCCTCCAGAGCATGTCGTACTGACACTAGGATCGACAGAAGCATTATCGATAAAACTAACAATTGAGCCATCTGGAGCACAAGCACCGGTCAAAGTTTGTGTATTCACAAAAGGAGGTTCAAACACTTGAATGAACTCCGAGCTTGATGTCGCTGGAAGTTTATCATGAAAAGCGAAATTCACATAATTAGTATGGGCTTCAGTAACAGAGGTTAAAAGAGTAAAACCAGGTTCCACAAATTGAAGTCCATAGTCGGCAACTCCATTTTCAAGTCTTATAACTTTATACTTAGAGGTTGTTGTACAACCCGGATCAGAAAAAGATTCTAGAAGAATCGGAAGATCTAATGGAATGAAAATATTATCAGGATGAACAGCATAACCTATTGGAAGGTTTAAATCCGCTAAGGTTGCACCGAGATTATTCCCTCCAGTTGTCGTGTCTTGATCAATGCAAGTAGAAAATAGTCCAGAAGAACCAATTCCAGGTTGCCCTTGCCCCTTTCCTTCAATAATCACACGATAAGAGCGGCTCACACCAAAACTTGGATTTGTATAACAGTCTGACCCTGAAAATAATTGACCTCCGAGAATATCGAAGTCACTTTCAGCACAACCAAAAAGTCTGATCGGTTTAAATACTTTATCTCCACCAACAGTATCGTAAACCATATCACCAGCAGGACTTGAAACAGGGAAAAGATGTTCAAAACAGGCTGAGTTGGTTAGATCAATAGGGATTTCCAGAGTTTCTCCCCCATTAACAAAACCTCTTACAAATCCGCACCGAATTTTCCCTTTCATTATTTTATTCTTAGTTGAAGCATCCCCTTCCCATGAAAAGACTTTGAATTCCCACTCTCTATCTCCTGGAACAACAAATTGAGAATTAACAAAATCTTCTCCTGTATTAAAAGTTCTTGAAACTTTTTCGATTCCATCTGTTCCAAGAATAACAACTCCACCTTGAAGAAACGAAGCATTTACCCCTTGTACAGTTTTAATTGCGACAGTTCCGTCTTCACGAGAACCGCAACTGAAAATGAATAACAGTAGAAATGAATACTTTATTAGTAACATAACAAAGGCTTAACGGATTATTTTAATTTTTTACTCAGAGTAAATGCTTGAGCGGAAAAATTTTCTTAGAAATTATTAATATCAAATATACTATTATTCATTAAACCATTCACAATGGTATCGAGTCGAATTGAAGCCTCTAATCCTGAATACGGAGCTGCATAAAGAGGAGCTGTATTAGAATGGTCATCACTTGCAACACCTCTCAGATTTAAATAAGAATTGGAACAACTTGCATGACTTGATAATTTCATATCTGATAAATTTACACATTGATTCGAACCTGACGCATATGTGAAGAAATTATTTGCGCTGGTATCTGCTCCCCAAGTATATGTTCCGATATTACCACTATTATAATCTCTTAATGTATGCTTTATTGGTCGATTAAGAATGTCTTCATATTCTCCAGTAACAATCATCTCATAAGCATGATTGAGAGTTCCCGTGCTATCCTTGTAATAACCATAAGACCAAAAATCATAATTTGTCGCTGAGTCTTTCACAAAGCGAGAATATTCTCCGGATCTCGCTAACCCATCAATACTTTCTTCATAAAGTTCGAATCTTTGTAATGTTGTCGATTCAGTATTCCACATAATGAATTCTTCGTCGGCTCCTCCCCCAAAATTACTTTCAAAAATCATTCCGACTTTACGATTGCATTCTATATAAAAAACAGTGCTCAAGCTTCCATTCAAATAAAGAGAGATTTTTTTATCAAATTGAGTGTCACCTCCTCCATTTGCGTCTGTATCATTACTAATAAAGTCAGGGATTAATCGAGAAGGAAGGTCCTCAATCATAAGCCCAACCGGAACGAGCGAACTTTCCCCAAAATCATAAGAAATTTCTCTTAAAGTTCCATCCCCGACCAAATCAGTGCAATTATTAGCAGTAGGATGAATAGCAGCAATAACACTTCCTAACCCTTTTGCTCCATAATCTTTTCGAACATCTATCATTGTTGAGTCAACTTTTTTCTCTAATTGGTCATCAGGATTACTTCCATCAAAAAATCTTGTCAGCTTTTCAATGTTTTCATCTCCAATGGTTTCATAAAGTTTTTCTCGGACATTCAATTCTTCTCCATCGTCAGTTGCGATCCAAATGGAACCAACTTTTTGAACTGAGTCAACATCAACATCGAAACCTAAATATGCTGTTCCTGCTATTGAAAAAGAACTTAGAGTATTTGAAGGGCTATCAAAACTTAAAGAGCAATCCGTATCAGTATAAACATCATTAGAAATACCTGTGAGAGCATTAATACTAAGGGCCATGTTTTGAGATATAGTACAATTTCCACTATTATTGAAATAAACTCTTCTCGTCCCACTAAAAGCATTCAGAATAAAACTCATTGAATTCAATGGATCTGCATTAGCAAGAATTTGATTAGTTGAGTTGAAAAATAGTTTAGGAGCAAGATCTCTCAAAGGACTTAACCCGCGACTTCCTATATTATCCGCATAGGCCATTAAAATATTGGCAGCATCTGCTTCAATATCGCCAGCAACATCTACGATATATAGACCATTGATAAGATACTCACTCGTATCTGCGATCCCTTTTTTCATTACAATAGATCTTTTTTCACCCGAACAACTCTCATTATCATCCTCCGAATAAGCTTCAATAGTGTAACGGATGCTCGCATTATCGTTATACCCTATTGGTAAATTCAACCCGAGATCAGTGCCATTGGTTTGAGTCGCAGTAATACAACCTGAGCTGATCTCCTGAACTCCATATTGATTACCTGGATGGTCACTAAAAATCTTTACTTGGTAATAATCAGTGATTCCTCTCATCAATCCATTTGATGGACAAAGTCCCATCGCAGTAGAGAGATCAACAACTTCTGCTCCTCCTCCAGTTCCATCATCAAAATCAGCACATCCATAAAGTTTAATAGGTTTAAATTCACTAAATGGTCCGACAGGAATTGAAATTGATAATCCAGCAATGGAATTTGTATTTTCAAAACAATTAGAATTTCTTAGATTAGCGGTAATATTTTGTACCCCCTCTGAAATTGAAAGACTTTCAAAAGTTTCGCAACGAATAATTCCTGTCATAAAACCTAAACCAGTACTACCATCCCATGAAACGATCCTCATGTTCCAAGTGGTATTCCCAGGAAGTTCAATACCAGTTGATTCAAATTCAATCCCATTATTGAAAACATATGTTCTATGTTCCGTACCATCAGATGCGAAAACAACAACTCCCCCATTAAGATCTCCTGTAGAAATTGCTTGGGTGAACTTCACTCTTGCATCCTTTCGACTTCCACAGGTCGAAAAAATAAACAATGGGACTAAGAGGATAATTAGTCTTTTCATTCTTCACCTTTTTCTTTGATATTGACGATTTTTCTAAGTTCTCCTTGTTGAATTTCATCAACTCCACTTATTACTGCGAACTGTTCGAGAGGATCTGATTGGTAACCAAGATAGGTCTCAGGAAAAGGAAGAACCGTTAAGACGACTCGTATGTTGTTAATATAGGCTTTCACTATTGTATAATGAGGCACTCGAATTTGAGGCAAAAAGATAATGAAGGCTTCACACATTTTGGTAAGCTCCCATGTATCATTTATAAACCCATCACTCATTGGATTTTTCTTTGAAAAATAAGCAGCTGAATTTGAATCATCAATAATTCCATCAAGTAGTTTATCCTTATAATTTCTGATTAGTTTTAAAAGGAAGTGAAACTGAAAAGCTCCTTGAGCGGGCATAAATCTATCATAATCATAATCAAGACTCATACGTTTTGGAACTTTAATAAGTTCAGGTTTTTCGGCCAATAGCTTCTTATCTTCCATTTGACTGATAAATCGATCCTGTTCATCAAATACAAGAACAAATGGATCATAATTATCCACAGCATTGATAAACATAAAAATATCATCAAGCTCTTTTTTTCCACGAATAGGATCATGTAGACAATAAACAATGATCCGAGGAAAAACTTCATCGAGAATTTCACCATTCTGGTCTAAATACTGATGAAGTCTTAGACAAAAAGAAAACTGGTCAATTTGATCTTTTGTTTCCTTCAGTGCTCTCATGTAAGAGTCCAAAATAAGAATTCTTAGCTTTTTAGCGTTATTCTTTCTTAGAATATTATATTCTTCTATCATCTTCTGGATTTCTTTCGAAAAATTATCTTGTTGTTCAACAACTTCATTTTCGTAAAGATAGCGAAACTTCTCTTCTTCCTGATTAAGATTAAGTAGTTTTACTTGAGAGGGCATTTCATAGTTTAGATCATAGCAATAACGGTAATGATAATAGCGGTTACTCATATCATGATTTTGAACTTTAAAACTGACCTTACGTTTAAAGATATTAATATCGAGATCTACGAATTCATCTCGTGGTAAATTAGCATTAGTTTCAAGATGAATATGGCTCATTGAAACATATCCAACTTTTACAGGAATTGTGATTTCTGCTTTAATCCCTTGGCATTCTTTTAGAAAATACTCAGAAAAACGCGATTTATCGGGATTAAAAATCAAGGCCGTCGGAATACTGGAAAATTCAATTTCTTGTAATTTATAAAAAAGATAATTGATGCCGGTATAAACCATTTTTTCAATAAGATCTTTATTATCTCGTAAACCTGTAAGCAGTCCAAGAAATGGAATTTCTCTCAACGGGTACATTCGTGAAAGAAAAAAGGAAACTTTCGTCAATTTATCCGGATCTTGAGTAAAATCTACAACGATAAGATCAGGACTGCGTTTATAAATTTCATAAACTAAGCCAGCGGCAGTATCCACGCTATAATCAAGTATGAATCGATTGATTTTAATATTGAAAATGTGCTCAAGCGATTCGACGTAACGTTCAAAATATTTGTGGTCACGTCCAAGGTAGACCACTCGCTTGGGAAAACCATTTGTAATCACGGTTTTGAATTCTCCTAATTCATGAGCAATATCACTAACTTAGACTTTATCATGCCCTCTAAATTTTGAGCGGCCTGGGCATATGTTCCCTATATAAGGTAAACTTTGACTTATTTTTGTAATACGTCTATAACTAGCGATAATTACTAAGATCTGAGGTGAGATTGTGATTAAGATTAATCGCAAAGTTGAATATGCCCTCATGGCCCTAAAATTTGTTATGGATCATGAGGAAAAGAAAGTAAGTGTTCGGGAAATATCCGAGCAACTTGGTATCCCATTTGACACGACTTCTCAGGTTTTTCAGAGACTCAAAAGGCATGGACTTGCCCTTTCACTTCAAGGTGTCACTGGGGGTTATACCCTTTCAGAAAAAATTAATGACCTAAGCTTTCTTGAACTTTCAGAAATTATTGAAAATAAAAAATTTTATGAAGACTGCGAAGATAAAAATTGCTCTTATATCGAAAACTGCAATATTCAAATACCTATTAAAAGTCTTCAAAAGCAATTATACAAAACCTTTCATAACTTAAAAGTAATGGATCTTATTAAACAGGAGTCTCACGTTGAATAGTGTAAAAGACTTTAAAATTGAAGACCGAATTGAAGAAGAATATAAGTATGGTTTCGAAACCGATATCGAAGTAGAAGAGTTTCCTAAAGGACTTAACGAAGAAATTATTACTCTTATTTCAAACAAAAAAAATGAACCGCAATGGTTACTTGATTATCGTTTGAAAGCCTTTAAACATTGGAAAACGCTGACTCCTCCTACATGGCCTTATTGTGAAATCCCTGAGATTGATTTTCAAAATCTTTATTATTTCTCTAAGCCAAAAGAAAAAAAGAAGTATGATAGTCTCGATGAGGTAGATCCTGAGCTTCTAGAAACTTTTGAAAAACTAGGAATCCCTTTAACAGAACAGAAACGACTCACAGGTGTTGCCGTCGATGCAGTTTTTGATTCTGTTTCATTAGGTACCACTCATCAAGAAGAACTCGAAAAGCTTGGAATTATCTTCTGTTCTTTTTCTGAAGCTGTTGAAAATCATGAAGAACTTGTAAAACAATACATGGGAACCGTCGTTCCCTACACCGATAATTATTATGCCGCTTTAAATGCAGCTGTTTTTAGTGATGGGTCTTTTTGCTATATTCCTAAAGGTGTTACTTCACCGCTTGATCTTTCTACATATTTTAGAATTAACGCCAAAGAAACCGGACAATTCGAACGAACATTATTAGTTGCAGACAAAGGAAGTTTCGTTAATTACTTAGAAGGTTGTACGGCACCTCAAAGAGATGAAAACCAACTTCATGCAGCAGTCGTCGAGCTCATCGCTCTAGATGATGCGACAATTAACTATAGTACAGTTCAGAACTGGTATTCGGGAAATAAAAGTGGAGATGGAGGAATTTTTAACTTCGTAACCAAACGTGGAAAATGCCAAGGAAAAAATTCAAAGATCTCTTGGACGCAAGTTGAAGCGGGATCGGCTATTACTTGGAAATATCCAAGTTGTATTCTCCTCGGTGAAAACTCTATTGGAAATTTTTACTCTGTAGCTCTTACAAATAATAAAATGCAAGCAGATACTGGAACCAAAATGATACACATCGGAAAAAATACTAGAAGTACGATTATATCAAAGGGTATCTCCGCTCATGATTCACAAAATGTTTATCGAGGCTTGGTGAAAATCATGCCTTCCGCTGAAGGAGCGAGGAATTTTTCTCAATGTGATTCTATGTTAGTTGGTGATCAATGTGCAGCTCATACCTTTCCTACAATCGATGTGAAAAATCCGACGGCAATTGTAGAACATGAAGCTTCAACTTCTAAAATCAGTGCTGAGCAAATTTTTTATCTTCAATCTCGAGGGATGGATACAGAAAAGGCCGTTAGTCTTATTGTAAACGGCTTTTGCAGGGAGGTTTTTAAAACTCTTCCACTAGAGTTTTCAGTAGAGGCAGTTAAATTAATAGAAATGAAACTAGAAAACACGGTAGGATAATATGATTGAAATTAAAAATCTTCATGTAAATGTTGAAGGGAATGAAATTCTTAAAGGTTTAAACCTTACAATAAAGCCAGGAGAAGTCCACGCTATTATGGGCCCAAATGGTTCAGGAAAAAGCACATTGGCTAAAGCCGTTGCAGGTCATCCAAGCTACGAGATTACTGATGGTTCAATTGACTTCACCGTTAATAATCAAGCAAAAGATCTGTTAGAGTTAGACCCAGATGTTAGAAGTAAAGAAGGTATCTTTCTTGGATTCCAATACCCTATTGAGATTCCTGGAATTACAAACCTCAACTTTCTTCAAGAGTCTTTTAATGAAGTCTGTGAATATCAAGGTGTTCAGACACTAAGTGAAGAAGACTTTCTTGAGTTTCTCAGGCCAAAGCTCGAAGAACTTAAAATAACTCAAGATTTTTTATACCGTCCAGTTAACGAAGGTTTTTCAGGTGGAGAGAAAAAGAAAAATGAAATTCTTCAACTCAAGATTCTGAATCCAAGGCTCGCTTTACTCGATGAAACAGACTCTGGTCTTGATGTCGATGCCTTAAAAGTTGTCGCAGGAGGAGTTAATACATTCAAAAGTAAATTCAATTCCACTCTCTTAATCACTCATTATCAAAGACTTCTTAATTATATTGAACCTGATTTTGTTCATATTCTTAGTGATGGAAAGATTGTTGAGTCCGGAGATAAAGCACTTGCTCTCAAAGTCGAGCAAGAAGGGTATGATTGGTTACAATGAAAGCTGCAACTCTTTTTACAGAACAAACTCAATATTTCGAAAAATTTTCTGAGCTAGGTCTTCCTAATAGAAAAACAGAAAGATGGAAATTTACTCCAATTGCAAGTCTTTACCAAAAAGAATGGATGTCTCAACCTCCAATAGACACAGGTGCCTCGGATGAATTTACTGACTTCGTAACCTTTGATTCTAATGGAGAGTTAGGTCAAGTCAATAATTGTGAAGTCATAAAACTTGAACCAAGTGAAATAGGACAATACCTAAAAAACCTAGAATCAACTGATTCCTATGATGAGAAAGATGCTCTTTTTCAACTTCATCTCTCTCAGTTAAGCGCTGTTTACAAAATCAAGTACAAAGGAGATTCAACTCTCCAAATCAATCATTCCTTAGGAAGTGAGGCATTTACTAACTATGGATTAATTTTTGAAATAGAAAATTCTATCGCGACTCTATTTGAAAATTTTGTTGGAACGCGAGGAACGACTTATCATCAAACATCTCGTTATATTGATCTGAAGAAAGACCAAAAAATAAATCATGTTATCTTGAATGAAGCAACTCCTGAGCAGTCACAGCAAATTTGGAGTTTTGCAACTTTAAAAGGTGAAAAATCCTTCTATCACGGTCTTCAAGTAAACTTTGGAGGAGGCTTAATCCGTTCAAATCCATTTATTGATATACAAAGCTCCCACTCCTTTGGCGAATTTAATGCCTTCTATTTCTTGGAACAAGCCGAACACTTTGATTTTTATTCCCAAATAAAACACTTTAAAGGAGAAACTGAAAGTAATCAGATTGTAAAAGGACTTCTCCATGATCAGGCTAAGTTCGCTTTCACTGGAAACATCTATATCGCAAAAAATGCGCAACTTGTTAATGCGGCTCAGTTTAATAAAAATCTTGTGATGAGCAATCAGGCACAAGCTTTCGGTCAACCCCAACTCGAAATCTTTGCTGATGATGTTAAATGCTCTCATGGTTCAACTACAGGTCAATTTGATATAGATGAACTTTTTTATCTCAATGCTCGTGGTATATCAGCGACAAAAGCAAAACGATTGATGGCCCAAGCCTATGGACTTGAGCTTTTCCAAAAGATTGAGAACCAGACACTTTATCATTATCTTCAAAATAAACTCATTTATAAATTAAAGTCTGCTTATGAGGGAAAAAATTGAGTATAAGAAGTCTTTACAATGAAATTCATGATCAATTCCCAATGCTAAAGGAAACAATGAGTGGGAAACCTCTAACCTATCTCGATAGTGCAGCGACGGCCTTAAAACCTATTTCAGTTCTTCAGTCAATTGAAGACTATTATGTAAAGGGAACCACTAATATTCATAGAAGTATCCATTCCCTCGGTGAACGAGTCACAACTCAGTACGAAAAAACTCGTGATACTTTGGTTGATTTTATTAATGCATCTTCAAGAGAAGAAATTATCTTCACAAAAGGAACTACAGATTCCTTAAATCTCTTGGCCAGAACTCTTGGAGAGCAATTAAAACCAGGTGATGAGATTATTATTTCTGAACTTGAACACCATTCTAATATTGTTCCATGGCAACTTACTTGTGAGAGAACAGGAGCCGTTTTAAGAATAGCACCTATTGATGAGAATGGTGATATTGACCTAGAAGCATATAAAAAGCTTCTCGGTCATAAAACAAAGATTGTTTCAATCATTGCACTTTCAAACGTTCTTGGAACTAGAAACCCCACTAAAGAACTTGCAAGACTTGCCCATGAATTCGATGCTCTTTTTATTTCAGATGCTGCACAATTGGTTGTTCAGGAGAAAATTGATGTTCAAGACTTAAACGTTGATTTCCTAACCTTCTCAGCTCATAAACTTTATGGGCCAACAGGAGTAGGAGTTCTCTATGGTAAAAAGGTTCTTCTTGAAAAACTCCCCCCCTATGCAGGAGGCGGAGATATGATTAATCAAGTTACTTTTGAGAAGACAACATATAACGACCTTCCCTATAAATTTGAAGCTGGAACCCCTAATATCAGTGGAGTTATTGCTTTCCAAAAAAGCTTAGAATTCGTTAATGACTTAGGTTTTGATGCAATCAAGACATATGATAAATCTCTAACTGAATTTGCGTTAGAAAAACTTCAAACACTACCCGGTTTTAAAAGATTAGGAAATCCAAAGGAATCAGGCTCACTTGTTAGTTTTATAATTGAAGGGATCCATACCCATGATCTGGCTACACTTGTTTCTATGGAAGGAGTCGCAATGAGAACAGGACATCATTGTGCTCAACCGCTTCATAGACGCCTTGGAATCACTTCATCAGCAAGGGCCTCATTTACTGTTTATAATAATGAAGAAGATATTGAGAGGTTGTATGCAGCTCTTAAAAAAGCTCAAAAACTCATGGCGTAAGGAAAGTAAAATGAGTGAAATAGCAATCAATATAGAACCAACTCCCAATCCAAATGCTCTTAAGTTTATTTGTAACCTCCCAGTTAAAGTGGAAGGAAAGTCAACTTTTCGTGAACCTCATCAGTGCCAAGAGATTGATCTTGCGAGAAATCTTTTCGATCTGCGGGGAGTTGATCAATTACATTTCTTCGAAAATGTGATTTCTTTAACCAAATTTACTTTTGAACCATGGGATTCTCTTGAGCCTAAGGTTCAAGAGACAATTAAAAAGTTTCTTCCCAATCATGATCCCAAATTCATTGACGAAAGTCGGCCAAAGATAAATCGTGAAAATCTTTCTCCTGAGCTTCAACAGATTGAAGAAATCCTTGATCGGAGAATCCGTCCAGGACTTCAAGGAGATGGTGGAGATTTGACCTGTGAAGGTTTTGAGAATAATGTTCTTATGATTCGTTATCAAGGAGCTTGTGGCACTTGTCCAAGTTCGAGTATGGGGACTCTTGAAGCAATCAGAGGCATTCTTCAAGATGAGTATGATCCTGACATCGAAGTTTATATAGCACCTGAAGCCAGTTAGTAAACAATCTCAAGTTGAGTGTAGAGCTCTTTTTTAAGTTTATTAATCTTTTCTTTGGGGAACTTTTTCTCTGAATCAATTTTCTTAAGATAAGTATCTATTAAACTTCTATGACTCTTTTTTATTCTCCGATAGCAAAGTAACCGATCACTCAAGAGTTCAAATTTGCTACATTCTTGATGAGTTCTCTTTAGAAGGCTTGTAATGTCAGAAAGCTCATTTGCAATTAAAGAATTCGATAAAAGGAGGATAAAAAGTAATCTATTCAAAACGTTCCCTCCATTGATTCCCATAAGTTTTTCTAAAGTACTCTACAAGATGATCGATAGGGAATCCCACAATATTTGAATAACTTCCATCAATCTTTTCTATAAAAGTCTGGGCAGCTCCCTGGATTCCATAAGCCCCCGCTTTATCTTGATATTCATTTTGATTGAGATAATTATTAATCTCCTCAGGAGATAGAGAATGACAACGAACGGTACTGATAACTGATTGGTTAAAAACTTCTTGTTTTTTATTGACAACAACATAACTCGTACAGACCTGGTGATCTTTATCTGATAATTTTTCAATCATTTTATAAGCATGATCTTTATTAGTTGGCTTGTTAATAATTTCATCATCAACAATGACAGTAGTATCGCTTGTAACAAGAATATCGTTTTCCTTCAAATGGTTTGAAATCGCTTGGAACTTAATTCTTGCCAGTTTTAAAGTATAATCCTCTCCACTTTCATCTATCCATTCCGGTTCTTTAGCATTGCTTAGCATTACCTTATATGGAACACCGAGATAACTAAAAAGTTCTTTTCTTCTTGGACTTTGACTTCCCAAAATCAATGAGAATTTTTCTGTTTTGCTCACCCACATCCTTTAATTCTTTTTTTAATAACCAGCTGCGCTTCTGTCGATTCATTGTTTGAAAGATATTGACTAACGAAGCTTCTTTAAGTTTTGGCCCTTCCGTTCTGTTTAATCCGATAAAATATTGATTAAAAAGACTCATTAAACTTTTAGCCCCAGTCGCCTCTTCAACTGAAGCTTTGAAGTTAAAAGGTTTTCTTTGAACTTCCGCTAAATAATGATCTTGTAAACTTTTAGCAGCAAAAGTTTGATTCATCCCCTTCATTTTTTTGATAAACTTTTCGATAAAAATTTCTCTCGCCTTGAGAAATGTAGAAAAACTTTTCATATAAATTTTATATTCTATGATTCCTAAGTCGTTAGTATGAATTTTAGCTTCTTTTTTTAGAACCTTATACCAATTACCATTTTTCATATCAACTTCCTTATACTGAATCATTGGTAAGTATGATTTCATTTTATTTGAAGGGAATTTAATCCCTTTGAAATCATTACGTGAACCAACAATGGCCCCATCACCAATTAAGTAAATAAAGTCAATTGGACGTGATTTTGATTGAATAATAAAATTTGGAGAATGAATTGTGTAATATTGTTCCGTTATAGAAAATACTTCGTTATTTTTATTCAAAAAATTCTGTAAATTCTTCAGTCTAAATTCAATGAACTTATCAGATTTCATATCCAGAATAATATCTTTCTGAGTTTCATTAAACAGGTAAAGATCCCAGAAAGCGTTTGCCTCAACTTCAAACAGAGGAAAAAGTTCTCTGAAAGAATCAATTTCAATAGATTTTATTTCTCTTGTTCTCGGTAAAGCAAAAACATGACCACGATGAACTTCAATTGCCAAATGCGAAGATTTTTCATTGAAATTGACCTTTAGCTCTTTAATCTCAATAAGAGAATCAGGCGCTAATCGCAGAAGAGAGCCCTCATAAAGAAAAAGCCATAAACTAGAATTTTTTGAAGTCTTTAAGGTTTCTTTTAGTTTCACTGGCCTGCCAAAAGACAATCGCCGATTATATTGCTTGGTTTCTTGTTCACATCTTCCATAGCAATCTAGGACAATTCCTACCTCAGCTGACGCAGAAGCAGTCTCAGGGTTAAAATAAAAGAGGAATGATCCAAGAAAAATGATTTTCAAAACCATGCTTTGATTTTATGCGATTTTCAATAAAACTGGCCATCTCCTTATGCTTCTCTCTCCTATCTTCTTGCCAAGGACAAAAGGATTCTATAGAAGTCATCAAGGCAGATTCTAAAAAAAGAGACTCTTATTACCATCCTTTCAACGGGCTAAAGCAAAGCAAAGATTGTTTAAAGGATCGGTTTCAAAAATACCCAGAAGGAAATCAAATTGGTGGCATCAAGACCTGCTTGAAAAAAGATGGAGATAACCATGTCTATTTTATTCAATTTGAAAAAGATGGGAAAGATCCAATCTGCTTCCTCCCAATGACCTATTATAAAGATAGAACTAAAGAATATATTGGCGATCCGGTTTGTATTGAACAAAAGAAAGGACAAACTTTTAAAGTCCGTCTTAGGAAAAATCGAGAGGGAGTAAACCAAAAAGGTGATAAATTCTCAGAACAAAAATTAAATGCCCTGTTCGTTGTTAAAGATTATCGAGATGCTTTAAATCAGTTTCATTGTTGTTCTAATTCTGATTATTATAATGAACCAGGAACAGGTTATCCATTCCCCCGTTGTACCTACGAATACAAAATTAATATCTGTTCAGAATTTCTTTTAAATTATAAAGGGAATTATATTCATCGTCTTAATTATTTAATTAAGTGATTTCTTAGTCGTGGCATTCCCTTTCTGATGATACAAATAGGTTTTATGATCAGTTGAAGGGTAAGATAAAATAGGGATTAGAACATCCTCTTTCTCTTTTAATCCAGCATCCTTGGGGTTTAGCTTTAGGCAAACAACATAATAAAAAAATGACTCTTGATTCAAAGAATAGGCTTTTATATTCACGCTAATAGCACGCTTCTCTTCGTCAATATATTCAAACACTTCATCTGGATCAGTCAATGTTCCTTCTACATAGTTCTCATACAATGCGAATTTCTCAATATCGATGTCGTCGTCCTCGCGTATCTCAATCATCTCTGCGACCATCACTGAGCGCATTTGTTCGACTTCATCCATAACAATTCGAGGTAGAATAAGTTCCTCTTTTTTCAAATCCCCAATTGTTTCAACTGCTTCGTCACTCTTGCGAACTTTCTTACCGGCTCGATAATACTGAGTTAACTCTTCACTTTGAGTAATAACATGATGATAAATAAAAGATGGTTTATTCGCGAAATATTTTACGATAATGATAACGTTAAACTCTTTATCTTCAATCTCATGAGTCGAATGCAAATAATAATATAATTGACCCAGCTCATCTCTATCTTCATAAACAAAGGTTGGTTCATCCAAGGTCTCCTCGACGACATGATTAGAGTCTTCAGTCGATAATCCTACATCTTCATCCTCCAATGCTAACTTTTTTCTAATTTCAGATTCCTGAAGTTCGAAGTGCTTAATATCGAGATCATGATACTGGACGATACACTTTTCTGAGCAAAACGCTTGGGGTCTTGATTCGTCCACAATATAAGCATCTCCTATATTTTCAATAGAATCGCGGCACTGAGAACAATGATAGGAATACCTTTTTAGTTTCATTGACTATTATTATCGCATAAAATAGCAGTAGAGCCTCTTTAGAAAAATCTACCGGATTACCTTCTTGTTTAATCAGAATTTATAATAGATATAGCATTATCATGGAGGGAAAGTGTCCGACAGCAAAACTCAAGAAAATAGAACTCCTTTGAATTACTATCTTGAATTAGGAAAATTAGGACAATTCCCGTTGTTTTATAAAGACTGGTTAGAGCAAGTCAATCTCAGTCAGAAAAGAAATAAAAATAAAAAAAATGTTCGCCTTCTAAAAAAGTATTTTAAAAAAATTGAGCGTCATTCCACTCTCGATAAGAAGCGTGTCGCTATTAGTGCGATGAGCGAAGAGGAAAGAACAGAATTTCTAAATATGTTTTTTTACGCCCTAGAGGAAGAGATTTTAAATAGTGAACATAAGTATCATTAAAATTATTCTATTCTACTTCTTAGCGAGTTCTGCATTTGCAGAGTATAGGGCCTATCAATATATAGTAAGAGATCCATTATATCCTGATATTGAACCAACAATAGTGACAAGCGCAACACAGCCTAACCTTTATAAATCCCTTCATGGAAATAACTTAGATATTACGCTTTTAAAGACCTGGATGTGTTACGGATATACTTCTCGAAAGAAGACTTGTAATTACCCTTTTGCCGTTTCAACTGAAGAAATTGGAATTAAGGCTAAGGAGGGGCAGAGCGATGAGTAACGATATCAGAAATGCAAATCGTCAACACAATCGAGTCAAGAGGCAGATTCATCAACAGCACCAAAAAGAGATTTCTCAATTAAATCGCCAACATAATAAAGAACTTAAATTTAAACAAGAATCTCATGATAAAAAAGTACAAGAGCTCAAATCTGATCATCACGTAACTCTTGATGAGACGACGAGATCAAACAATAAAGAAATTCTGGAAATGCATGCTCACAAAGAGAAACGAATAAGAGAAATGCGTGATCAAGTTACGAAAGAACATGAAGCAGCGGAACAAAAACTTGAATATCTACGAGAATCGAACCAAAATCAAAGAGCCGATGAACAAGCAAAGCATTCGAATCTTATCAGAAGAGATCGTGCACGCTTTGAAAGAGAGAGAGAAGAAGAGAAATTTCGGTCAAAAATGGATAATTCTCGTTACAGAACAGAAAAAAATAGAGAAAGAGATCAACTCATTGATACAAAACAAAGAGAAATTGCGGAGGTAAAAGATCGATTCGCGAGAAACTACGATAAACTTAATAAAAGTTTAGAAAATCGAATGAACCTCATGAATGAAAAACAAGATTCTGAAATAAAAATGCTCAAACAATCAAATCTTGATGAGAGAAAATACGTCATCGATAAAGGTCAAACTGACCTTGATAACCTCAATTCCAATTTCAAAGAAGAGTATACAAAGAACGAGCAAGTCAATGCTCAAAAAACAAAAGATCGGCAATCAGAGTTCGAAAGACGTTTCAAAACAATGGAGCAGACTGAGAACTATCGTTTGGGAGAACTTCAAAAGCGCTCCGATTTCCATAAGAACCTTGTTCGTAGGGATTTTGCGAAATACCAAGAACACTATACAGACAAAGCAAAAGACCCTTTTTACCGCATGCAACAACTTGATCCTCGAGTTTTTGAACAGGAGGAAAGCTTCACTGTTGAAATTGCAGTTCCTGAGCATGAAAGAGACTTCTATTTACTCTCTGGAACTGGAAGAACGCTTAGACTAACTTTTAACAGAGATTTTAATAATGAATTTGTTGACCGAGATGGTTCAGTACTTAAATCAAAAAAATTCGAATCAGCCACTAAAACTATTCCCTTATCAGCTCCAATTAACCGTATGGGGATTACAAAGTCTTACAGAGATGGAGTTGTTAAATTTACCATTCAAAAAGCTTAATTCTCCCCCTAACATGTGTTTGTGAAGTTTCTTAAAAGGCCTGTCCTATCTAATTTTATTGCTATTAATGCTGACGAAAAAATTTCAATTCGTCTCAATATGAGCATGTTGAAAAAACCCTATGCAGAGAACCTCACCACGAAAGAGATCATTAAACCAACATCCCCCTTGGAGAATCTCGAATTTTTTGAAAAAAATGACTATCGTATAAAAATCGTTGGAATGACAGCGCAATCTGAAATTGTCTTGTTTCGTGAATATAATACAGACGAATACGCAATGATTTCCGTTCGTATTCCTAATGCGGTTGGAGACAAACATATTACAAGCCTCCAAGTTTATGAGACTAAGTACCATCCTGGTCTTGAACTTTTAATGGGAAGTTTTATTCCCTTGAAACTCAAAGAGCCTAAAAAAATTATTATCTCTGACTTTGATAAAACGTTAGTCGACACTCGTTATTCGACAGCCAAGGAACTTATGCATTCCTTAAGAAATCCTATTGATTATTTCCCCACTGTTGAAAAAAGCTTAGAGCTCGTTAAAGACTTTATCAAAGACGGCCATGGAGCTTTCATTCTTTCAGCCTCTCCTCATTTTTATGAAAAAGCTTTTCGAGATTGGCTTTATCAAAATGAAATCTATACTAGTAATATTTTCTTAAAAGACTATAGAAAAATTTTCTCTTTCTTTGAATCAGATCTAACGACAAAGGATCTCAAATCCCAAGGATTTTATAAACTCAATGAACTGGTTCAAATTATTTTAATGACGGGGATTCCCAATAATCTTGTTCTCGTAGGCGACGGGTTTGAGGCTGATTCAATGATTTATCTTATCATTCGCTCTGTTCTTATTGAACGGATGGATCCTTGGACTATTTGGAAACAGGTTCGAAGACTTGCTCCTTTTAAACTCACAAGAAAACAACAAGGAAAACTCCTTACAAATCTTCATCTCTTAGCTTCTCAAAAAGTTCCAAGGGAATTTGAACTAAAAATTTTTATCCGATGTAAAGAGAACAATATCCAGGAAATTAGTGAAAGACGATACGAGGTAGGCTTCCTTGATAGGCAAAAACCACATATTTCCTTTTATTCTGCTTAAATTCTCTGAACTCGTACATCAAAAAATTGACGCTCCTTTATATATTGCTAGGGTTTTTCTTTTTAGTTCTCTAAACTTTAATTAACTCATTTTTCATCAAGGAGAAGTCATGCAGAAAAAACTTGCAGCTGAGTTCATTGGAACTTTTTGGCTAGTCTTAGGAGGCTGTGGAAGCGCCGTTATCGCGGCAGGAGTTCCCAATATAGGGATTGGTCTTCTAGGAGTCTCATTAGCATTTGGTCTTACCGTTCTTACTATGGCCTATGCTATTGGACATATATCAGGCTGCCATCTCAATCCAGCAGTTTCATTAGGCCTCTTAGTCAGTGGCAGATTTAGTAGGAATGAATTCATTCCTTATGTTATTGCCCAAACACTTGGTGCAATTGTAGGTGCTGGAATTCTTTATGTAATTGTAACTGGAAAAGCAGGCCTAGGATCTATTGGAGGATTCGCCTCAAATGGTTTTGCTGACCACTCACCTGGAGGCTTCAGCATGATGTCGGGTCTCATTTGTGAGATTGTTATGACATTTATGTTCTTAATGATCATATTAGGAGCAACCGATAAAAGGGCCCCAGCTGGATTTGCTCCAATTGCCATTGGGCTAGGGCTTACATTGATTCACCTTATTAGCATTCCTGTAACAAACACTTCGGTAAACCCTGCCAGAAGCTTAGGTCCTGCTGTCTATGTAGGAGGATGGGCACTTCAACAAGTTTGGCTTTTTTGGGTAGGTCCACTCATTGGAGCAGCCTTAGCAGGCTTTTGTTATAAAAACCTGTTTGAAAAATAACCTTTAAAACGGTGTCTTGAATTTATTTACGAGACACCGTGCTCTTCTCCCCTTATAATCTTGTTCATGGGTTTAATCTATCTCTATCCAACTGAAGACAACGATCCGGATCATTTTATAAAAAGAAATGATTCTCTAACTCTTAGAAGTTATGGACTTCCTCCGCTTTTTTGGGCCTATGCTATTGCAATTTGCGGGATACTTTTTCTTCTCTACCTTCCAATACATGAACCTCTTCAAAAATATAAAGAAATTGGTGAAAGCTTTGATCTTTATTTTATCTATGCACTGTATGCACTCATGATAGGATCTCCTTTAGTCCTCATGAGTTTCTTTTTCTATGAAAAACAAATGACTGTTTCTAAAGGAATCATTACTCTTGTTTCTAAACTATTTTTTATCTCCGTAAGAACTCAGAAGATACCCTATGGTCCCCTTGACACTCTTGAAATTAGTCACTTCATTGATAGCCCTAATATGGCGAGAATCAAAGATGATCGTGCATTGAAAAGTTTTTATAATCGTGGTTATCATGAACTAGTTTTAAAATCTAAAAATGCAAGAGATAGCATTATTTTAGATCGAGCCACAAGAAAAGCTGATCTTGAAAAAATAAAAAAGTTGATAATGGATTTCCTCTAAGAGAAAAATATCTCTATAAGTCTTTATTTTTCTTTATAATTCCAAAGTACCTAAAAAAACTGTCTTTCTTATTGTCCAAGTAATCCCCTATTTCCATATTATTTATTGCTCTAACTAGCTAGAAATATTAAGAAATTGAAAAAAAAATTAATTTTCTCTTAAAGACACTTTCTAACAAAACCGATAATTCCTGTAAGATTTATTAATGAGATTAGCTTCTAAATCAAGGGAAAAGTTCATGTTAGCAAAACAAAGATCGAGGTCTCTATTTATTTTATTACCATTACTTGCATTATTAGGCTGCGGGATAACCAACAAAGAAGTTTTTAGAGTTGGAAACTCTCTAAGCGGTAACTTGAGTGCCAATACCGACCTAGATGCAAATACTGACTCAGACGGTGACGGAATCTCGGATGCCGACGAATCGAGTTTGGGGACAGATCCAAAAAATCCAGATTCTGATGGAGATGGGCTAACTGATGGTGACGAAATCAATACATATAAAACAAATCCTCTTATTGCAGATACTGATGAAGGCGGAGTTAATGATGGAACTGAAGTTAAAAGAGGTTCAAACCCACTTGATCCAAAAGATGATATTGGAAAAGACTCTGATAATGATGGACTAACTGACTCGCAAGAAGATCAACTAGGAACTGACTTAAATAATCCCGATAGTGATAAAGATGGATTAACTGATGGAGCAGAGGTAAATACTCACAAAACAAATCCTCTTATTGCCGATACTGATGAGGGCGGAATAATTGATGGAGACGAAGTTTTGGTAGGCAGTGATCCACTTGATCCAGAACAAGAGTTTAAAACTAATCCCGCAAAAGATAGTGATAGAGACGGATTGTCTGATGAAGATGAAAAGAATAAATATAAAACGGATCCTAATAATCCAGATTCAGATAATGATGGACTTAAAGATGGCTATGAAGTCAACACGACTAAGACGGACCCACTGGATCACGACACTGATGATGGTGGAACTATTGATGGAATAGAAATTAACAAAGGCTTAAACCCACATGATCCGTCCGATGATAATAGTGATCTTGTTGATAATGACAACGATGGACTTAATGGTGCTGAAGAAAAAGAATACGGAACAGATCCATATAATAGCGATACTGATGAGGATGGACTAAAAGATGGCGCTGAAGTTAACACCCATAAAACAGATCCATTAAAAAGAGATACTGATAAAGGTGGAATTGTAGATGGGATTGAAGTAACCCAAGGCTATAACCCTCTTGATCCTAGCGATGATATTCATCTCAAGCCGATTTCTATCAAGTTTATCGAATCTCCAGGACCAAGAACACATGATAATTATGCAAAATTTGTCTTCGAAGTTTCCCCTTCCGAGCGAGTTGATAGTGTTTACTGCGGAGTAACAGCTCCTTTTATAAAATCAGTTCTTAGAAGATGTAAACCAGGTAAAGTTATACATTTAGAAAACCTCGCTCCTGCCAAGTACACGATGATTTTTATTGCAACAGACAAGAAAGGGAAATCTTATACCACATACTATTATTGGGAAGTCGTGAAAAAAGGCAAGGATTCTTGCCAAGGTAAACATGTAAAAGAAATTACACACTCTCTTGAATTTAAAAAAACTACTCAAGCATGCCAATGGGGAATCAATGGAAACCTCGATAAGAAACATCCTTATGTTCAGGCCGTAAGACAGCAAGAAGTAAAAGTTTACCTACCGAAGACAATGAAGATATGCGATGTTGATGTTGAATTCCCAAAACAAACAGTGGAATTCGATGATAATTTTGTCCTAGAATTTAATAAGAATGTTATAGCAACAAATGGACTATTCCTGTTAACCAATGACAATGGTAAGATGATTTTTGATTTTGATAGAATCAAAGGAATGCGCTGGGGAATTGAGAACCCGTATTGCATTACAGGTGCAGAGTGTATGATTCCTAGACATAACACCAGTCTTAAGGATTTACGCATTGACCTCGGAACAAATCTAAGAGTTGCTTTAAAGGACCAACTTCAAAAAGAAAAAGTTTTTACAGCACGACTTAATGTTGTCGGGGATGATGATCCGAGCGATTGTCAGCATAGTGGATTAGAAGGAACTCTAAAAGTAAAATACTATGTTCCAAGCTTTCCATCAGATACCTTAACAGTACCTACTCCATAATCTCGTGAATTAATCGCAATAATCTTTTATCGAGCTGGTGAAGAAAATCTTCACCAGCTCTTTAATAATTAATACCCAGGTTCGTTAAAGCTTAAACGCCTACTCTCAGCTTTTCTCTTATCGTCAGAAACATGCTTCTTAACCAAACCAAAGCACTCAGGAATGATTTACCTTATATTCATCAAAACACCCAACCATAGTAAAATAAAGCATTAAGCAATCGCATCATCTCAAGGATTGAATTATGAGTGATTTTTCTAAGAAATTTATTGAACAACAAAAGAAAAAACTCCTTAAGCATAAAGAACAAATCGTTCAGAACTTCAAAGCATTCGCTGAAGAGACCAAAAACGAAGGAGCCAACTTAGTTTCAGAAGAAGGTGACTTGGCCCAAAAATATACTGACCAAAAACTTAGTATCAGCCTTCGCGAAAAAGATCTTCGCACCATGAGAGAAATTGATATTGCTCTTAGAAAAATAGAAGATGGCACATATGGTTATTGTGAAGAATCTGGAGAGCCGATCGAAAAGAAACGCCTTGAGAAAAAGCCTTGGGCCAAATTATCGCTTTATTACGCTGAATTAGAGGAAAGAGAACAACAGAGATACTTTAAACGTTCCGTTTAAATATTTTTTGTTTTTCTATTTCTTACATCTTCTCTTATGATGTCATAAAAATTGACTCTTTTACCCCGAAAGTTGAAGGGAATCGTTAGGTTTTTCCACTTGGCAACAAATATTACTTAGCATTTTAATAGTCAGTACGCGAAAGACTCGAACGTCCCTTACTAGACGGTGGTATGTGGACCAAAAGTTGCTCAAGAATTGCAGAGAGAGCAACTGATAATTTGAGAAGGAGATCAAATTATGGCAAAAAGACTAAATGTTCACTTGAAGAAAACGGAAATCAAAAAGTTGAAAAACAAATTGCTGGCTGAAGAAGAAAGAATTGTTAACAAACAACTCAGCAAAAAAGCAGAATTTAAACTATCACCAAATGAAAACAAAGACGATGTTGATTCAGCAAATGATAATATTCTGACATCAACAGATCTTCGTTTTAGTAATCGTGAGCTTCTTTATTTAAAGAAAATTCGCAAGGCAATTGAAAAAACAGATACTGAAGAGTATGGAATTTGCACAGACTGTGGAGCCGATATTAGCTTTACTCGTCTTTGGGCAAGACCAACTAGTGACCTTTGTATTGTTTGCAAAGAAGAGTCTGAAAGAGTGGAGCACCAAAGTTCCCATGGACGGACTTCAAAATCACTTGGTCAGTCTGTAAACCTAGCGACTTCAGTTTAAATTAGGACAAGAAAATAATAACGTCCGAGGCGTAGCTTTCTTAATGTGATTAATGATCACGAGGCTACCTTCGGATGCGTTATTCAACGTAACTCCATTTAAGTCTTTTATTTCAGAGATATTTGATGAAAATCTTTTCCCCTCACCTGTTACAAAGGAAACTGACTTAAACTCGGAACTTAGAAAATCTTTTTTTAAACGAATTGCGGTATAGCTCCCTTTTTTCGTTGAAATGACTTCCCCTAAAATTTCTTCTCTGTTTCTTTCAAGCTCTTCATTCTTCAATTTAGGAAAAAGAACGTTCGATTTGTTAATATCAAAATAGCCTCGAGTTTTTCCAAACGGAATACTTTCAAAAACCTTTTCTATTCCAGTCGAAGGATTTTCAAGATACTTTTCGATTTCTGAATTACTATATTCAAGACGTAAATGAGTCACTTTCATTTTATTGATTTCATCTAATCGCTCTAGAAGACAAAGCTTCTTTAAATGATACATAAAAGTTCCATGAAGGTTCTGTTCAACTTCAAAACCTTTATGAGGAGATTCTTCACTATCTGCGAATAATTTTATCTCATCCTGTTTCTCTTTTACTTGATGGTCTAAAAGCATCCGCGGACTATAAAAAAGTAAAATATCTCCAAGTAAAAGAATTTCAGATTCTATTCCTCTTCCAATTAACTTTTCTGAGTATTCTTTAATTCTATTTTTGGGAAGCTCATACGAAAGAACAATCTTTTTCAAGCGATCACCTATAAAGTTCACCCATCTTTCAATCGCGGGCCAATTATGATGACCATTTTCAAGAATAAGTTCAATCGGTTTTTCCGTTTTTTCTAAAACATAAGCAAGGATCCCAGGGTCTTGAACTCTAATAGCATCAAATTGATCTTTTACTTGATCAAAAACTCGCATTGTTCGTTCCCAATCTCTTTCACAGCAAAGAATATCAAAATTTAAAATCTTATATTGTTCGGCTTTTAAGTTTTCAGAGGGAGTTTTTCTGCTTAACTCTTTTATATTGAACAAAACTTCTGAAGTTAATCGAGAAACTTTTGAGTAAGGAGAAACAATTTTTTTCATAATTGTCCTCTCACTACATTTCTTCGCGCTATAGAGTCAAATTTTGGAATTCTAATAAGCTGATTAGGTCTAGTCCATTCGAGTTCTTCTCCCGAAAGATCAAGAATTTTGTTAAGCTTAAATGTTTTTTCCTCTCCATTGAATAATAAAAGGTCTAAAGAGGTATCAGGAAATATCTTTCCCTTGGTTTCTAAAATTGCAAAATCACTACCAACCTCTTGAACAGTTCCTACGACTTGATATGGAGACTTCTCATGTTCTCTTTCATCATAGATGCTTTCTTTTCCTGCCGCTCCAGAAAGACTTCCATGAGAATATTTACGATGAGAAAACTTTGAAAGCTCCTCTTTCAGTTTTTTTATTAACTCAACAGAAATTTTTCCCTCTTTGGCGAAAGTATCTAATGCCTTTCTATAAACTTTTGTAACAGTCGCTGCATAAAGAGGCCCTTTCATTCGACCTTCTATTTTCATAGAATCAATTCCACAAGAAGCAAAGAGCGGGATAAGATCAACACCTTCTAAGTCTTTTGAACTCATGAAGAAATCTTTCGAAACAGTTCCCTTTTCATCTCTAAGTGTATATTCAAATCGACAACTATGAGCACAACCTCCCCTATTACTATCACGCCCTTGAGTGAAATTTGAAATGGTACAATTCCCAGAGTAGGCCATGCACATCGAACCATGTATAAACATTTCAAGATCGACATCTGCATAGTTTTTAATTCTTTTTGCTTCTTCCAAACTCACTTCTCTTCCAAGAATGACTCTTTCGACTCCAAGATCTTTCCAAAGTTTTGCAGAGTATGCATTCACGCAACTTGCTTGGGTGCTTAAGTGGACAGGAATATGCGTACTTTTGATAATAACTGTAATCGCCCCAATATCCGAAACAATAAGAGCATCCACTCCTATTCTTTCCAAATCTTCAAGAAAGCCAGGAAGCTGTTCAAGGTCCTCGTCAAAAGGAAAGGCATTAATCACAACATAAACCTTTGCTTTCCTTGCATGAGCGAATTTCACTCCTTCTTCTAGCTCTGGAATAGTGAAGTTTTCAGCAGCCGCTCTAAGGCCAAAATTAATTCCACCAAGGTAAACAGCATCAGCACCATAAGAAATCACAGTTTTAAGTTTCTCTAAGCTTCCCGCTGGCGCGAGAAGTTCAGGTATTTGATAATTTGCTATTCTCTCAGTCATTTTTGATAATATTAGCTATGTTCAATAAAAGATTTCTTATGGCCTGTGGGGCGCTCGTTGTCATTCTCATGATTGCCTTGAGACCTAACGGGAAATCTCTTAAAATTCCCTATCCTTATAAAATGACACCTCTAAAAAAGCAAAAGCTTGAGGCTGATGCAGTGTGGCTCGGTTCTGAATTTGCTGTCGTTGCAGGACAATTCATCGATAACCTCCAACGACGTCTTGAAGGAAGCGAAAAACCCTATAAAATTAAAGATTTCTCATTAAACTTTTTAGGCCTCCATAGAAGTATTCAAGTTCTTAGAAGTCTCGAACCTTTTCCAAAAATTATCTACTATATGGGAAACTCTCAGGAAGCTTCTGAATTTAAATTCTACCTCCCTGATCACCAAAAAATTCGAAATAACTTAAAAATTTATTCTTCATCTGAATTTCAAAAACAATTAAATGGTTCAGGCTTCGTTTCTAACCCTTTCGAAAGCTATAAAAAAGTGATTAATTTAAAAGATCCTCAAGTTCAATCTCTTGAGTTGAAGACTGATCAAAAAGCGACTTATCTTGCAACTCTCTATGCTCTTTATGAAATGGAATTAAAAGAATTGGTTCGTCTTGTAAAAGAAAACAATTCAAGACTTATTCTTGTCACCACTCCATTAAAACTCAAAGACCCTCTTGTTGAAAATTGTCGAGAACCTGGTCCGAAACTTAAAGCCCAACTCTCCTTATTACAATCTATTGCGGGAAGAGGAGAATTTGAAAAAGGTTATCAACTCGGAAAGGCCCTACTTTTAAAACATGAAGGGATTGCGGAACTCTATTATACTCATGCAATCACATCAGAGGGAACGAATCGTTTTACTGAAGCATTAGATAATTTCAATAAGGCTCAACTTTATAATTGTAATCTTTATGGAGCTAAACCAGTTTTTAATAATATTCTTCGTGCAGCAGCTGATCGCTATAATCTTCCACTTTTTGACTTTGATAAATACCTTCAAGAGAAATTTATCACTTCGAATGATTCCTTAAAAACAAATAAGATATTAAAAAAACATTATAAAAGTCTTATTGAAACCTTAGAGTTCCTTACTTTGAAATAATGTCGTGATTATCCAAAATAACTTGGTATTGCTCTTTTAAAGCTTGAAAGGTCTCTAATAAGTCGAGAATCTGTTGGTCTTGCTTATAAGCTTTTAACTGCGGCCCTAGTTCATCCATGATGAAAACATCATGCCGGATATACGGAATTTCATCTTCTCGATTAATAAACTTAGGTCTCTTTGCTAACCTATGCCTTAAAAATCCAAGATCCTGAGAAAGCTGAAAAGGAAAAATATTTTTATAATTTCTCACTGTATTCTCAAGCTCGACTCGAGCATCATTATGAACCTCGGTAAGATCATATTCATCCTCAATAAAATTAACTGCAAAAGCTTGAAGCGTGATAAATGTCATTAAAATTGCTGTCTTCATAGACTGCTATTCGGCAAAGACAAATAAGAGCTTCAACAGTTCTAAAAAAACATGCTAAGATTACCCATAATTGAGGAGATTACCATGACAATTGACCAACTCTACGACAAACTTTGGAAGGATTATACCGAACTCAATCCCGATGCACTCCGAATACACGATCTTTTCAGTCAAAGAAATACGGTAGTCAATGATCACGTCGCCTTTAGAACCTTTGCTCATCCCAAAACGAATATCGAAGTCTTCTCAAAGGTTTTTAGAAAACTTGGTTATAAAGAATGTGGGGACTACCATTTTGAAGTTAAAAAACTTTATGCCAAACACTTTGAACACGAAGACCCTAACTATCCGAAAGTTTTTATTAGTGAACTCTTGATTAACAAATTTTCAGACGCTCTTCAGGAAAAGGTTTACCGCTATATTAATCAAATTCCGATTGATGTGACTGAGTCAGATAATTTCTGCCTTTCAGGGAGAAATTGGGATCTAACCTTTCATGAATATAATTCTCTCAAAAATGAAAGTGAATACGCTGCCTGGTTAAGTGCTTTTGGTTTTCACGTTAACCACTTCACTGTTTTGATTAATAAACTAGACCAATTTGAAAATATCGCTGATGTTAATCAATTTCTCAAAGAAAACAATTTCAAACTTAATAGCTCAGGAGGAGAGATTAAAGGTTCTCCAAGTGATCTCCTTGAGCAAAGTTCAACCCTTGCCTATAATTTTGAAATGAATTTCAGTGATGGCCCTCAGAGTATCCCTTCTTGCTATTATGAATTTGCACTCCGGTACTCAAAACCAGATGGAAATCTTTATCAAGGCTTTGTCGCAGCTTCTGCAGATAAAATCTTTGAGAGCACCGACAAAGGTCAATAAAACTATCGAGGAATATAATTCGAATTTTCGAAATAGAATGCCTTGAGCGTTTTTGTATCCCACATAAGAGCCCCCATAACTCGATTAGGAGGAAGCCGTCTATAAAAGATAACCTCTTGCTCTGCTTCACCTAAAGAATTCATTTCATTCGCAACATCATCAAATCCATCAGGAGTATCCCAATGACCTTTAGGATTGAGCCCCTCATCATCGACTTCCCAATTAGCAATGGCCTCATTCTGAGGATCATAGACAATCTCAGGATTTGGTTTTTCAACCTCGATCTTTTTCTTGAACTTATTATTGTAGATGATATAGTCAGCAACAGAAAAAACTTCACTCTCTCGAGGGTCTATAAAAAAAACCACTGAATGCGGATTAGAGTTTGGTCTTTCGTACCAACCTTGAGAAAAAGATTTTCCGATATCAAAAAGTTTGCTGGTACCAAAAAAGCCTGATCTTGCTCCAGATGATCCAGAGGAACTACTTTGAATATAGTCAGCGAGCGTCACCTTAGGATTGATACCACGGTTATTTCGACCATATCTAAACAGTAGTTCTATTCCTTCAAGGGCTTCGGCCTTTCCACTATAAGGCTTACCAAAGAAGAGAGTTTTATTATATTGAGTCACGTCTTTTGGAAGTTCAGAATAAACAACCTGATTAGGCGGAAGATGCTGCCCTTTAATCAAGCATTGCCTATCATTAGTAATCTTAAAGTCTGAAAATGGTAAATCCTTATACTTCGTAGTTTTCTTAACTTTCATTTCTCTAAAAATTTTATACTTTTCAAAGAATGCTCTCATCTTTTCTTTTGAGGGTTTCGCCCAAGCATTATGAACTTTCTTTTTAAGGCTAAGAAGGCTCTCTGTATCTGCCCAAGTATCTGCGAGAATGACATCCATAAAAACTGATCGTTCCAAAGCATTGTAAAGAACTTGAGGAGAATTTTTAAAATCACGATAAAAAACACGTGGAAAGTGGACTCTTGTTCCAAGTAATCTCAAGGCTATCGCGTCACCAATAAGTCTTGCCGTTCTACCATTTCCTTCCTTAAAAGGATGAAGAAGATTAAAGTCTTGCATGGCCCTGACAATGATCCAAAGAGGATCTTCTTTCGAGCTAACCATCTTCTCAATCCGTTCGGCGTATTTTTCTATGAGACGATAATAATCTCGGGGTGATTCTCCTTTCTTCTGATAAAAAAGAGTCACACTTCCATTTGGATTTTTGACATGTGAAAAACCATAAAGTTTCTCGGCCCTCTGTAAAACCTCGGAGGAAACTTCTCCTTTTTTGAAAACAAACTTTTTTCTTTCCTTAAAAGGAAGATTCGATTTTTCAATGAATTGCTTCCCATCATGAATATAGCGATTGGCTTCACTCGCCACCTCTACGATCAACTCTGCACTCAATGGTTTCTTTAAAAAAATAAGTTCTCTTTCTAGCTTTTGAAAAGCAGGAAAAATATTGATGGGTTTGAATTTTATCAGATTCTTTTCTCGATAAAACCCGAAACTTCCATTCAAGTTTCCATACTTAATAAGCTCATCAAAGGTAAAGTTTCGAGAGAGATTTCTTAGAAAATTAGCAATGACAATGTCATATGAGGCTCCAAAATCCCAACCGCCTTCAAGCAATTCATCTAATTGTTTTTGATTGTTTACAGGCTCAGCAATTAACTTCCCTGGGTCATTGACCATCTGAGTGACGATATCATCATTGAACTCTCGATTGATAAAATCGAGACAAGGCTCTTCAGCCCAAGAATGATTGGTAAGCACCAAAACCGGTAGAATTAAAAAAAATAGAACTTTCACCTTGGCTTTATCGGAAGTTTTTTTAAAAGAAATAAAAAAACCTCGGAAGCTCTAGGGGGTGTTGTCTTCCGAGGCTAAATACAAGTTCCGAAGTGGGTTTCCGAATAACTTACTAGCTTTATCGGATAAATTCCCTAGAACTTTAGCATTAAAGTCAGAAATGGCTTGTTTTGACCTGATTTCAGCAAGTTAAGATGTAAGAAAAATCTTATTGAAAAGATATGATACTTTGCTTAACTTATTTATACATAAGATTTATTTTTGCGCCTCAAGGAACCAGGCATGCATCTAGTTGGAATTGTTACTCTCTCCCTCTTAATCACCTCGATCAACTCCTTTGCTTTCCCTAAATTCAAATATTACGGCAAAAGCTTTTATGAGTTAGGACTTGATACAAAAGCTCCTTCTGTCACTCCTAAAGAAGGAAAGAAGATTTTAAGAACGATTTTGGGTCGTTTTCACCAGGAAACAAATGGCTATGACAAAATCGTTAAAGAATGTGAAGTCGGAGCGACTTGTTACCGTCAAAAGAAATTAGACTACCGCTTTGAGGTAAGACCTTCGGTTATGGCAATGATTGATTCCGATAAAATAGACGGCCATCCGGATAACAGTAAGCAGCGTATTGTCAGAACTCCTTATTGCAACAAAACATACAAAGTAAAAAAAACAGACCAAGGATATAAATTCCCTCATCATAATTCTTTTAATGTTGAACACACTTTCCCAAAATCACGTTTCAAAAAACATAGGAATTATGGTTTGATGGTTGGTGATCTTCATAATCTTTATCCCGTTCACTCTGATACTAATCATCTGCGGAGCAGTTATTTCTTTAATAATCTTGCAGATGAAGATGAGATCAGTTTTTGTAAATCAAGCAAATTTGGTCAAATCGACGGACGTTTCTTTTTTGAGCCACCAACTACTCATAAGGGAAATGTCGCTCGGGCCATGATGTATTTCTCTTTGCGCTATAATCTTCCTCTTAAAAAGAAAGAATTAGAAATCCTACTTGATTGGCACAAAGTTGATAAACCAGACGAAAAAGAAAAAAGACGAGCACAAAGAATCTTTAAACTCCAAAAAAATCGAAATCCATTTATTGATTACCCGACTTTAGCGGAGTTCTTAGGAAGTACATTATTAAGCACGAGTCGATAAGGATATTACTCGATGATCGAAAATTTATGTATCATTGAAATAGGCTCTAATGCCGTCCGTGCGCAATTCTCAAAAATCAATCGAAACTCATACGAATACAGTGACCGTATTCGTTATCAAGTTCGTTTAGGTGAAGATGTTTTCAAATTTGGCTCCATCTCAAAAGAGAAAAAGGAAAAACTGCTCAACTCTTTTTTAAAGATTCTTTTTGAATGTTCTCAAAGAGATACTAAGACAATTATTGCAATTGGAACAAGTGCTTTGAGAAGTGCTAAGAATCGACGTGAAGTTGTCCATTACATAAAAAGAAAAACAGGAGTTCCTATTCACTTTATTCCTGGAAAAGAAGAAGCTTATTGGGTTCATCAAGCTATTAACAACCTCACCCCCTTGTCTGAAAAGCGTTCATTACTAATCGATATCGGTGGAGGAAGTACAGAACTCATTGTTCACAAGAACAACAAACTCCATGATTTAGAGAGTTTTCCCTTGGGAACAGTTCGATGCCTTCAATATAAAACTCTTGAGAAAATGGAAGACTTTATCGATAAACAACTTGAAGCAGTCAGTAGCTTTCTTGCTGAAACGGACTGTCATGACTCTTGTCATGGTCTTGTTGGAATTGGGGGGAACCTGAGGCGAATCGGAAAACTTGGTAAAACACTCTTTGGAAATAAAATTGCGACAAAGATAAGTGTTTCTCAAGTCGAAGAACTCTACTCTCTTCTTAATAAACTAAGCTACCAACAAAGAATTCAATACCTTGGGCTTCGAGAAGACCGAGCCGATGTTCTTATTCCCGCCATCTATATTGTTTTGAATATCATGTGGGAGACAGAATGCGCTCAACTCAAGGTTCCTCGAATTTCAATTTCTGATGGTTTATGTACTTTACTCGCAAAAGCTCAGCTTACGAGTGATGAAAAACGCATGCAAAGAGAACTCCTTCAAAATTATGCTTACCGACCGAAATTTCAGATTCCGAAGGTTTTAAAAGCCTATTTATAATCTACTGGTGCTTTAAGAGATAAAATTTCTGTAAATTTTCTTGAGACCCCGACACTTTCGTATCACGCCATTTTGAAGGTTTAGAATATTTTCCACTCGGTTCTAGCTTCCAAGACTGGACCTTATCTTCGATGAGAAATTCAAGAATCGTCTCTAAAATGGCCTTGTGATCAGGATGCTTAATTGGGGTAATGATCTCAACACGATTATTGAGATTTCTATACATCCAATCAGCACTTCCAATATAGAAATCACCTTCTTTCATTTTATCCTTACCACGTCCGAAAAAATAAATACGAGAATGCTCTAAGAAACGACCAATAACGGAATAAACTTCAATATTATCACTGACTCCTTTAATTCCTGGAACGAGTGAACAGAAACCTCGAACAAAAAGGGTAATCTCGACTCCCGCTTGGCTTGCTTTATAAAGCTTCTCAATCATCTCTTTATCTTCGAGACTATTCATCTTGGCAATAATTCGACCGGGTTTTCCTTTTTTTACATAATTCACTTCATCTTGAATGAGCTTAAAGAACCGTTCTTTCATATTCAGAGGGGCCACGAGAAGAGAATTATACTCTTTATGAGGTGCTCGACTTGTTAGGTAATTAAACAAATACATGAGATCATGAGTAATATCTGGATCAGTCGTTAAAAGTCCGAGGTCTGTATAGAAATTTGATGTCACGGTATGATAATTCCCTGTTCCGATATGAGCATAGATTTGGTTTCCATCCTCTTCTTCACGGATGATCATCATGACCTTTGAATGGGTCTTATAACCAACAAGTCCGTAAACCACATGAATCCCAACATTTTCCATAATTTGGGCCCAACGGATATTTCTTTTTTCATCAAAACGCGCCTGCAGTTCAACCAAACAAACAACTTGTTTCCCTTTTTCAGCTGCCTGAATCAAGGCATCCACAATCGGGCTTTCATCCCCTGTTCGATAAAGAGTGATTTTAATGGCCAGAACCTTGGGATCATTAGCCGCTTCGCGAATAAACTTTTCGACAGTAAATTTAAAACTTTCATAAGGGTGATGAACCAACATATCACCCCGATTGAGAACATCAAAGATACTAATATTTCGAGTTTTCATAGGAACAATAGGACGCCAAAGTCCATATTTTAAATCAGGACGATCAACATTCAAGACAGGCTTAAGTGAAGTAAAGTCAATCGGTGGTTCCACTTCAAAAATATCATCTTGATGAAGAGAAAGTTCACTTCTCAAAAAATCAATGAGCCAAGGGTCTCCTCCTTGAAGAATCTCCAATCGAACAGCTTCAGCAAACTTCCGCTCTTTAAGGGCCTCCGAAATATGAACCATTAAATCTTCAGTGTCTTCATCTTCTGTATCGAGGACAGCATTTCTGGTCACTCGGAAAAGTAGACTCCCAAGTACCTTCATTCCCGGGTAAAGTTCTTTTAGATTATTCCGAAGAACTTGAGTCACAGAAATAAAACTCTTCTGTTCTCCATCTTCAACTTGAATCCACCATGGTAAATGAGTTGGTATTTTAATCCTCGAAAAAACGAAATCATAAGAAGACTTCTTCTTCACTTTTAATTTTACTGCTAATGAAGTAGAGAAGTTAGAAATAAAAGGGAAAGGATGACTCGGATCAACCGTCAATGGAGTTAATACCGGAAAAACTCTGTCAAAGAAATACTCTTTTGCTTTTTTCTTCTGAGAGGAACTTAGTTCCTCCCATTTTAAGAAAAAAATTTTTTCAGACTTCAACTCAGTTTGAATCTCTTCATAAATCGCATGTTGAGTTTCAAGATCCTTTTGTACTATTTCTCTAATCTTTTTGATCTGTTCTTTTGGGGTCATTCCGTCAATCGACATAATCGCCGCACGTGACTGTATTTGCTTTTTCAGTCCACCAACTCGCTTCATAAAAAATTCATCAAGGTTCGATGTAAAGATCGAAAGGAATCTTAAACGCTCTAAAAGAGGATGCCCCTTATACTGAGCTTGTAATAGGACTCTGCGATTAAAAGCTAACCAACTGACTTCCCTATTAAAGTATTTTAAGCTCAGCCCTGAATTCATCTTTAAGTTTCTTGTAATTTCCTAATTTTATAACCAAATCCAGCAACAAAAGCCGAAACAATAGGACTCACTAAATTAAAAAAGCAATAAGGCAGATAGGCTAAAGTTGGAACACCTAAAATCCCACTAAAATAAGCTCCACCCGAATTCCAAGGAACTAAAACTGATGTAACGGTACCACCGTCCTCAAGTGTTCTTGAAAGATTCACAGGATGAAGTCCGTAATCCTCATAAGCACTTCTAAACATTCTTCCCGCAACTACGATTGAAAGGTATTGATCAGATGCTGTTAAGTTTAAAAAGATACAACTTGAAAGAGTTGAAGCAACTAAACTTCCAGTTCCTTTTACAAGTGAAAGTAAAGCAGCGGCCAATGCTTGAAGATAACCACAAGCTTCCATCATACCGCCAAAAAACATAGACATCATAATAAGCCAAACAGTAGAAAGCATTCCCGACATTCCACCTCGAGAGAAAAGCGAATCGACAAACTCGTTTCCTGATCTACTTTCAAATCCATCAGCTGCAACTTTGATAATTGTTTCATACGAAGTTGGTGTTGTTAAAAGATCTCCCTGAAAGATGACAGCAAGGATTGCTCCTGTTAAAGCACCAATCATCATTGATGGAAGTGCTGGAAATTTTTTATAAACCATGAAAAGAACGAGTGCCGGTGCAATAAAAAGGACTGGCGTTATATTAAATTGAGTTTCAATCGTCGAAAGAACTTCAGTAACCTGTGTCGAATCAATAGTATCAGCAGAAAACTGAAATCCAATCACAGTAAAAAGAATCAAGGCAATTGAGATCGAAGGAACAGTTGTTATGAGCAGATAGCGAATATGATCAAAAAGATTTGATCCCGCCATCGCTGGCGCTAAATTTGTTGTATCAGAAAGCGGAGAAAGCTTGTCTCCAAAATAACTCCCACTAATAATGGCCCCTGCGACCATCGGAAGTGGGATGCCTAAAGTATTTCCGATTCCAATAAAGGCAATTCCAACCGTTCCACCTGTAGACCAACTACTTCCAGTTGAAAGAGAAACAAGGCAACAAATTAAACAAGCTGTTGGTAAGAAAAACTGCGGGCTCATCAAGTTTATCCCATAATAGATCATTGTTGGAACAACACCAGAAAGAATCCAAAGACCAATCAAACTTCCAACACACAGAAGGATTAAAATGGCCTGAAGTGAGTGGCGAATCGAATTAATGGCCGTTGTTTCAAGCTCTGAATATTTCACCTTTCGCTTTAAAACTCCCATCAGTGCAACAAAGAAACCAGAAATCGCTAGTGCTAGCTGATTCGGACCTCCTGTCGCATTGTCGCCGTAAATTTTGACATTGATGATTAGAAGAGTAACCAGAAGAATAACTGGAAGCACTGCTTCTCCAATAGCGGGCAACCCTTTTTTCTTTTCACTCATAAATTCTTCCCTTTCTACCAGTTCAGTGTCAGAAAACTCACACTTTTGACAATTCCTTTCATCTTTGACACTATGCCAATATCGTATGAGATTACTAATTGCTTTAATTACCACATTGAGCTTTTCTGTTTACAGTATTCCGCATAATACTGAAGACGAACTCAATAACAATCTATCAGCTTCAACTGACTCCGTCGAAAAATCTTTGGAATCTCAAGAGGATAAGGCTAAATCTGAGCTTGAGGAACAACAATTCGCTGGGATTATGTTAACTCTTAAGGAGCTCAATGAGCTCTAGAAACTCCTTCTCATTAGGAGTTTTCTGTTCTGCTAGTAAAGAAGTTCCACAAAATTATTTTGACCGGACCCGTCGCTTTGGTGAACGTATAGCTCAGTCCGAGATGGACCTGGTTTATGGCGGTGCCCAGATTGGCTTGATGGGTGAACTTGCTGATGCATGCTTAAAGGCCAATGGTTATGTCTGTGGGGTGATTCCAGATTTTATCAAAGAAAGGGAACTTGGCCATGAGGGTGTTCAAGAACTCATCTTGACCAACACGATGCACCAAAGAAAAGAAGTCATTTACGAACGCTCTGATGCTATTGCTGTTCTTCCTGGTGGACTCGGAACTCTTGATGAAGCCTTTGAGTTTATGACCTGGAATCAGCTAGATCTTCATAATAAAAAAATTGCTTTTCTTAACTGGGACAGGTTTTTCGATCCGATCCAACAGTTCTGCGATCGGGCCAGAGAAGAAAAGTTTTTAAAGGTTTATGATAATTTCGAACCAAGATTTTTTGAAGATGACGAGAGCTTCTTCCAATGGCTAAAATAAATAATGAACTCTAGGGAACCGAGCCCATTAGCTCAGAATATTTTTTTTCTTGTTGTTTTTGTTTTTATTCTCTATTTGGTTTATCTCTTAGCACAACCTCTTTTAACTCCACTTATTTTTGGAGCAATCCTCGCAGGAACAGTTTATCCCTTAAACAAGAAGCTCAAAGCAAAACTCAACTTATCAAATGAAACGACGGGTTTACTCACAAGCCTTATTACTACTGTTGTGATCGCCATCCCCTGTGTTTATATCGCGGTTCGAATTTCTCAGGAAGCTTTCGGACTCTATGATCGAATCAAAGATTTTGTTGAGGGTGATCAAATCATCAACCTCTATAAGAGTGACAATTTTATTATTGAATGGCTTAAAAAAGTTCTTGCTACTTTCGGTATTGATGCAAGCTGGGAATCAATTAAGACGAATGTCCTCGAATTAAGTCAAAGTTTTTCTGGAACGATTCTTAAAACTTTAAATAAGGCAATTGGAAATTTACTCGGTTTCTTTTTTGATTTTGCCATTGCAATTCTTACAGTTTATGCCTTCATGGCCTTTGGTTCACAGCTGAAAGACTTTGCCTTTAATCTTTCTCCTCTTTCTAATTCTGATGAGGAACTTTTGTTAGAAAGATTTAATCAAATGAACTATGTCTCCATCGTGTGTAATGGAATAGGTGGACTAATACAGGGAGGGCTTGCAGGTCTTCTTTTTTTCATCTTAGGCCTCGACTCACCTTTTCTCTGGACCGCCGTAATGGTTTTACTCGCCTTTATTCCACTTTTAGGAATTTCAATTGTCACAATTCCGGCTTCAGTTTTTTTAATGCTTTCTGGAAGTATAGGAACAGGTATTTTTCTTCTCATCAGTTCTATAGTCATCGGATTTGTTGTTGAAAATTGGTTCAAGCCTAAGTTTATTGGTGATCGAATTAAGATCAATTCTCTTTTTGTTCTTTTTACAATTATTGGGGGGATGCAGATCTTTGGAATTGCAGGAATTTTTTATGGTCCTCTTATCGGAATCCTTTTCCTAACACTTGTTTCGATTTATCACGAAAAATATACGATTCAGGTTTAAAGAAAGTTAAGAAAGTCTCTATCCTTAAATCGCATTATACCAAGTTGTTCATCTATTATTAATTTGTATGACATAATCATTAGCGATGATGTGACAAACGTCCTCTTTAAGCTTAGGAACATCATCGAAATCAACTTTGTCTTTTAAACGAACTCCAGAGCAAATATTTTGGCTTAAAACTGTACCAGAGAACAAGAGAACAAAAACGAGTCCATATTTCATAATTAAATCTTTTGCCGAGACAATAACGGATCTTAACTTACGAATGAGTGAACTGTGTAATTTTTTCCTAAAAAATAGCTTTTCTCTCATAGAGAAGCCGGGGCTACCTATCCAGCCGCGCAAAAGAATACCTTGAATAGTCTTTATCTTTTCTAATTGTTAGCTTCCGATCAACAAAATAAGGAGTCCATAATGAAATTACTTATATCTTTACTCATTTTAAAGACTGTCCCTCTGTTCTCTCAAGAACTTGAAAATTACATGGTCTGTGATGTTGATATCATCAAAGATGGACAAATAGTCTCCTCTCACAAAGTCACAACCTACAGTCCTCTAAAAATCGCAGGAGATACTTCCTCTGCTTATCATAGCTCGGCAACGGCCGTATCCAGCTGTAAGCTTCAAGCTTTTAACAAAAAATATAATAAAAAAAACATCTTCAAAGATGGAAAGAGCTTTATTGATCTTTGTTACAAAATAGGAAATGGAGTCTCTCTTGATAGGGATGGCCACGCTGAATTTTATCTTGTCAAACGTCCCCTAAAAGATATTTTCTTGTTTGGATACCTGAACAGAGATAATCCTCTCGTTCTGAATGGAACAGAACAAAAAAATCAAAAAATAAATAAGCATTTTGAACTTGATGCAAATTGCGAAAATAAACATCTTTTGCCTACAGACAATCTCTGGTCAGAAATCAAAGATGAATACACAATATAAGGAAAAAAAATGAAAACATTATTAACACTCTTAGTTATCACGAGCTCTTCAATTTATGGTCAAGAAATCACAGAAAAAGAGGGCGTTATCAGACAAATTACTTGTAACTCCCCTAGCGGTCTTGGAATTATAAAACTAGAAAGAAAAAAAAATAGAAAAACACTTGTTATCGATTATCTCCTCGTCGACTCGTATGAGCTTTGCGGTACCAAGCCAAATGCATTCAGTGTGCTTGGGAGTATTGGTTATGATGCTGTTCTTCTGGGGATAAACAAACTTTACAAAGTTACTCTCGATGGCCTCTTCGTAAAAAAAATCGAAGAGATAGAAGAAGTTAATTATTATAGATTTACAAAAAAAGTAAGAAAATATGAAAAAATTAACTCACGAGAAGCAAACGCGTGGTTTAATTCTGGACCTACAAATATTCCCTTTGTGAAACAAGAACAAATCGATAAAATGGTTGAAGAATATACTTCTGAGGAATATGTTCAAAAGTTTTTTCAATAATGATGAATGTTTTATCTCAATATCTAAATGACGAACTTGAATATAGGCAGGAAAAGAATCCTGCCTATTCTCTTAGATCTTTTGCCAGAGATCTCTCAATCGATCATTCTGCTCTTTCAAAAATCATATCTGGAAAAAGAATCCCTGATATCGCAAATATTAAATCACTTCTCTCTAAAATAGATGCCACAGAAAAGACAATTCAAATGATTACAGAAATGATCAGTAAAGAGAAGAATATTAAAAACTTCAAAATTAGAAAGCCTCAAAACGTTTACAAAGAAGTTTCCCAAACTGTCTTCAATGTTATTTCTAATCCTAATCACTATGCTTTACTCGAATTATTAAAAACTCATAACTTCACATTCTCTCACGAGTTCATTTCGCATAGACTTAATATTGAACAAGAGGAAGTTGAAGTAATTATCAAAAATCTTGAAGAACTTAAAATGATAAGAATTGAAAATAACGAAATTAGTGATCTTACTGATGGCTTTTCAACTCACGAAATTGACCTTTCAAAAACAAGTAAGGCCAATAAAGACTATCAAATAGAGCTCTTGAACCGATCGATTGACACGTTGAGGTATAACTCAATCGAAGAACGTTCCCACTCAGCCATTGTCTTCGCGACAAACAAGGAAAAGATCTATGAGGCTAAAGGGATCATAAAGAAATTTAGACAGAGTTTATGTGACTTTCTCGAGGATACAGACAAGAAAACAAACGTCTACGCTCTTCAAGTGAGTCTTTTCCCTCTCACCGAATCTGAGGACAATGAATAATTTACAAATAAATTGAGTTAAGGTGTCGAATACCTATAATTGCGCAAAATGAAACTTCTCATCATACTTCTATTTTCATCAAACATTGCCTTCACGAAAGGACGTGATGGAAATGGAGGTAATGAAATCGCAATGAGATTCACTCAAATCGCGACGGATAGTTTAAAGTTCCTTAAGAAACCAGGAAACAACTCTAAGAAAATAAATCTTCAAAAACTTGAAAATGCTATTAAAGATACTAAAGTTTACGTCGTCACTTATAAACTTTGTGATGATTCTAAGGATAAAACTTGTCCTGGTGAAAGTGGCTATGTCGCAAAGAATTACCCTCTTCAAGATGAAATCTATATCAACGAAGTAAGGTGGAGAAAACTTTCCTTTGAAGAAAAGGTTAGAATTACGATTCACGAATATCTTGGCATAATAGGAGTAGAAGCAGGTAATTATTCTATTTCATCTAATATCATTATTGGACTGAATGCAACAGAAGGAAGAAACTACTCTTGCCAAATGTCCTTGGTTGAACTCAATAAAACAACTCCAGTGCTTGGAACTGCAGGTTTTGTTGTATCAAACTTCAATATTTCAGGTGGGTTAAAAAGCTTCCCTATCAAATACAGTAAAGATGATGTTGTTTTTAGAATTGTAACCGGGAAAAACTATTTAAGGGCCCAAATTGAAATAGCAAGAGTTAACCGCAAAAATAAACATTTTGTTGAAATAAAAGAACTCAAAGAAATTGTTTTTCCTGAAATGATTTTTTTCGAAGGCGAACCTATCGGTGTCAAAGTTTTCAAAAACCAAAAATACCACTTACAGGTTGCTTGTTCTCATATTTAGATTATTACAAGAAAAGAATCAAACTTAAGGCCATGGTAATCATCCCTGCGATAACTCCATAAACAGAAAGATGATGTTCTCCATATTCTCTTGCTGCAGGTAGTAGTTGATCAAGACTAATAAAAACCATAATTCCTGCAACTCCTGTAAAGATACAACCAATAAGTGTCTCGCCAACAAATTGTTTTAAGAAGAAGTAACCTATCAAGGCCCCTAAAGGTTCCGCTAATCCTGAAGCAAAAGAATAAAAGAAAGCCTTCTTTTTATCACCAGTTGCATAATAAATTGGTATTGAAACAGCAATTCCTTCCGGGATATTATGAATCGCGACAGCAAAGGCGATTGCAAATCCCATATTTGGATCTTGCAAGGCCGTAAAAAAAGTTGCCAATCCTTCTGGGAAGTTGTGAATAGCGATTGCAAGTGCTGTTACAAGTCCTGTTTTATGAAGTGACTTAAACTTTTGGGCCTTATCTTTGTCCTCTAGATCCTCAATTTTCATATCTTCATGCGGATTCTCAAACCCAGTAATGAACTTATCAATTAATGCGATCAAGAACATTCCCGCAAAGAAGCTACTCACATTAATCACAGTTCCCACTTTTTGACCATAATTTGCAATTAATAAGGTTTGGCCTTTAAAGAAAATTTCTACAAACGAGATATAAATCATGACTCCAGCAGAAAATCCCAGAGCAACAGAAAGGAATTTTGTATTTGTTCTTTTAGATAGGAATGCCATGGCACTTCCGATTCCTGTCGAAAGTCCTGCAAATAATGTAAGTCCAATAGCAAAGCCTACGCCTGTCATTAGATATTAAGCCTAAAGTTGATAGTTTCCCATTCATAGCATTGAGGGCAACGCCAAAATACTTCATCTGAGCTAAATCCGCAATTCGAACAATAATGACGAGTCGAGGAACTCTGAAGGCCCCTTAGAAGAGAATCTGTCTCAGTGATGGCCTCATCATGCTTGTTCAAAGAAATGAGAAGTTTGATATATTCCATTTTTAAAACTTCGCTCTGAGTTTGATTTTCATCAAGCCAATTTTTATAAAATTGATAAGCCTCTTCGATATTCCCACGATCTTTTAAAAGCTGAACGCGAGAAAGCACAATTGTTGGTCTATTCGTATCAGAGTCTTTATCAATAGAAAGAAAATAATCTTTAAGAATATTAAGTCTTTCAAAATATTCTGGAAGTTCTCCTTTAAAGTCTTGAAGAGAAGTAAAGAGAAAGCTGATAAAGAGCTCATGCTCATTAAGCATTTCTACCATCAAAGCTTTCGCATCATCCATCTTCCCTAAGACCAGATAATATTTCAGCTGCAAAATTTTCGCAGAAACAGATGGAGAATAGCGAAAAGCATTTTCAAGCTTCTCCCAACAAGTCGAATAATCTCCTTTGTCAAAGGCTCTTTTCGCTTGCTCGACATAAATATGAGAAATCGTTTCCGATTGGTTTTCACTTGAAAGTTTTGAAAGCATTAAGCGATACTTCAAGGCTTCATCCCAATCCTCAAGGTCTTCATAAATCCGACAAAGTGCTTTGATGACATCAACTTGTTCTTTATTAAGTTGTAAAACATCCTTATAAGTGCTCAAAGCCTTCTCAAGAAAACCACCTTTATCAAAGTCTCTTGCTAACTCCTTTAAAGCCTCAAGTCTTACTGACTCTGAAATATTATCTCTCGC
Organism: Bacteriovoracaceae bacterium; assembly: GCA_965217035.1. Taxonomy (GTDB): domain Bacteria; phylum Bdellovibrionota; class Bacteriovoracia; order Bacteriovoracales; family Bacteriovoracaceae; genus JAUHYH01. The sequence continues at coordinate 273,211 of OZ244226.1, forward strand.
TATAATAGATCTGTGGATACTGACAGCTTTTTCAATTTCACCATTGGAGCGAAATAACCTGCCAAGTGTCATATAGGTGTCAATTGTTTCTTTATTTAATTCAACCGCATTTAAAAATTCTTTAATCGCAAGATCTTTCTCTCCAGCAATGAGATAGTGAGTCGCATTGAGAAAAATTTTCGATTGAACTTCGAAGATTGAGTTTCGATACTTCTTTGAAAGATTCACTCCCTTGTTTCGATCAACGAAGTAATAATAAAGAAGAACTGCAGTAATCGCACCCGCAGCTACAGTCAAGCTATGATCAGATAACCACCGAATGGCAAATTCAACCGTCAAAAAAAATCCTTATTGATAAAGAAACATTGGAACAACTTTCTTTGTTGTTAAATTTCTTATAAAGCTGCTCGCTTCTTCTTCTATATCTTCAAAAAATGTTCGAAAGTTCAATTTCTTTTTGCCTTTAACGAACATAAAGTCCTCAAACTCACCTTCAAGACCTAACTCTTCATGAATCTTACGACCAGCGGCCCAAAGCCCGCCAATCTCATCCACAAGTCCTCTTTTAAGAGCATCCTCTCCAGAGAAAATTTGTCCTTGAGCGTGTTCGAGTAAATCTCCGACAATTCGGTCTTTTCTCGTAAGAGAAATATCATTAATAAACTGGCGATGAACAACAGAAATCATATCGTCCATCAATCTTCTTTCCTCAGTAGTCATTGGACGATTGGGAGCTCCAATATCTTTATACTTACCGGCCTTAATCGTTTCAGGATTTACCTTGGCCCAAGTATAAAGCTTAGAAAGATCCATAAACTGCATTATGACACCAATAGAACCAGTTAAAGTCCCCGCATTAGCAAAAATCTTTCTACAGGCAGCACCGATATAATAACCACCACTGGCAGCAACACTTCCGAAACTTGCATACACCGGAATTTTTTGATCAATACGAACAATTTCTTCATAAATTTCTTGAGTCGGTCCAACCGCTCCGCCTGGACTATCAACACGGATAATGATCGCTTCAACGGCCTCATCACGTTCTGCTTTATGAAGCAACTCAATCGTTTTTTTCGAATCCATGATGGCACCTTTTACTTCCACCACAGCAATACTGGCCTTGCCTTCTGATTGATCAGCATCAAAAGCAACATCTCCAATTTTCATGTTTTTCATCATAAAAATTGAAAACACGAGAAAAATAAAAAATAAGAGAAAAATGATAAAAAAGATCCCTATAACACTTCGAGATCGTTTATCTTGACTCATCGCAAACTCCTCATAAATACATCAACAAGTATGTTATTGTAATGAAGAGTTAATGTCCAAATGATAGAGTCAGATATGACTATAGAATTGGAAGTTCCTGGAGATAAATCTCTTGCTCACCGTTACCTGATTTTTGATTTCTTATCGGGTTCTCGAAGTAATCTTTATAATCTTCCTCTTGGAGAGGATGTTCTTCACACTAAATATTGTTTAGAACGAATCAAGCAAAAAAAGGGAGACCTTTATTGTGGGAATTCAGGAACAACGGCCCGCTTATTAGCAGGTCTTCTCACTGGAATTGAGGGGAAATGGAAATTGTCTGGAGATGATTCCTTAAGTGCTCGACCGATGAATCGAGTTGCTAATCCTCTTAAAAATGTAGGGGCAAAAATAATTGGAGATAAGCTTCCTCTCACAATCGAATCTTCAAAACTTCAACCCATTGAATACAAACTTCCAATCGCAAGCGCTCAAATAAAGTCTTGTCTTCTTTTGGCAGGGCTCGTTCAAGGGATACCGGTAAAACTTACCGGAAAAGTTCACTCACGAGATCACACTGAAATTTTTCTTGAAGAGCAAAATCTAAAAATAAGAAGAACAGCAAATAAAATTATTCTCAATGATTCTTCTAAAAATTTAAAACCTTTTGATGTCATAATCCCGGGTGATCCCTCTTCGGCTGCTTTTTTGATCATCAGAAGAATTCTCACCCCAGGTGATGATCTTATTTTTAAAAATATCCTCCTTAACCCTGCTCGCATCTATTACTTAGAGATACTTAAAGCGATCGGTTGTCTGGTGAGAGTTGAGAATGAAAAAGTCCTACTTGGTGAAAAAGTTGGAGATATTATTGTTAAACATAGAGAATTTTCAGAACTTAAAAATATTCCAGAAATTAGTAATTCTTCTTTTTTTATTGATGAGATTCCAGCTTTAAGTTTACTTATGACTCAGATTTCTGGGAACTGCATCATTAAAGATGTAGAAGAGTTAAAGGTTAAAGAAACCGACAGAATTGAAGAACTTAAAAAGATGTATCAAAGTTTCAAAATTCAAAAAAATTTAGAGTATCAAGATGGAGACCTTATCATAAATGGTGAACAATCTTTAAGCCGCAACGACTTTGAATCGACTGATCATAGAATTCAAATGACGGCGGCCCTTATTGGCTCAAAGTTTAACCAGTCAATTAATGTGAGCTTCCCAGAGTTTCCAAACCTCCTCAAAAAGCTATAAATCACGGAATTAAGACATATGGACATGCTTGCTCGCATATTTATTTGATAATGTCCTTAATCGTAATTGAGTAGAGTTACACTCAACACCAAGACTTGCCTATACATCCAGCTGAGGAGAAATTCTGTACCGACTAATCATTTTTTTGGATTTTTTATTAGTAATCACTTCAAGCGCTTATTCACAAAAACTCAGAGACGATAAAGCGATTGAAGCACCAAGAATTATTAAAGACTAGGAAAATTCTTGACCATTTAGATCTGAAGACAATGTCCCCATTATCACTATCACTTGAAAAGCATGTATAAGTCTTAATTGATGAACTAAGAAAAAAGCTAAAAACTCCGATAAAATAACTAAGATGAAAACAAAGCTATTCTTCGTTCTAACCTTTATTAATCTTAATTTTTCATACGCTGCTGGTCTTTGTTATTACTATCTCAAAAAAAACCTTAGTCCTGCGCAAGCAAGAAATGCAATTACAGATCTAAGAACATATTCCAATGCCCTTCATAAACCTAGAGGACCGAACACTCCATTCGCTCTCAAGAATTTAAAACCAGAGACATACGATGTGATCAAAAAGAATATATATACCAAAGTCCGAGGTGGAATTGACTTCCCAGACTTATGGCCTGCGGAATATATGGCCATCATAATCTATAAAATGAATGGCTTCGCTTTCGTTAATAGTTATCTCAGAAGAATATCTCTTCCTGCTGGAGCTCGAATTGATTCGAACACTCTAGAGAACTTTATAACTCTCTTAGTGAAAGGGATGAGTAAATTACCGACATACAATGGTTCCGTTAAAAGATTCGTCAAATTATCTCCTGAACAAATAAGTAAATATATTATTGGAGAAACGATAACAAATGACTCATTTACTTCTACCGCTAAACTTGATGCTAATCTTTATTATTTTTATGACGATCCTAATGTTAAGTTCTTGATGGAATCGAAAACAGGAGTTTACATCGATTATTTATTTAATAAAGCTATCAAATCGAACGAATCAAATTATATTTCATTTGGAGAAGAGAAAGAAGTTCTTTTTTATCCTGGAACTTCCTTTAGAGTTAAAGATCGCTATAGAGAAGAAGGTAAAATAGTTATCCATTTACAAGAAATATAAATCCACTGAATTACCTAGATAATTTTTCTCCCCAAAGGGGTCTCCTCTCTACGGCCTCAAAGGATGTGTTGTGTCTCTCAAGGCCATAGGGAGGAAGACTTGGCAGAAGAACTTAATAGGCATCATAAACTATTGGCGCCATACGCTTCAAGCTTAAATCAGCTAACAAGTTATGACTGTAAGGTGTAAGGACGAGAGCTAATCTTGAATGGTTTGGGCCTGCCACTCAAGTGAGAAACTATGCAGTAACCGATAAATTCTCTCCGCTTCTTCAGCGTCAAAAGAATCTTTATTTGAACGATCTCGCCAAATTTGCAACATTTTATTGAATTGTTCTGGGTTATAGAAGCTAAGATTATGATTTTTCTTAAAACGTGAAATATCTTTAACAAGATATTTCCTCTTTCTAATCAAATCAAGGATGGTTTGATCAAGTTGCGCGAGGGTTTCACGAACGCTTAAAAGCTCTTCTTGCTCTTCTTCAGAAAGTATCTTGTCGTTAGGTGACTTCAAATCTCGGATCAAACTTTCAAATTGCTTGAAGCTTAATTGTTGTCCAGAATCTGAAAGTGCTTTCTCTGGTTCGGGATGAACTTCAATCATAAGACCATCAAATTTCAAATTAATCGCGAGTTGAGAAATCGTTGAGATAAAATCTCTTTTCCCTGCGATATGACTTGGGTCACAGTACATTTTTAAATGAGAGTACTCATTTTTGATCGCGAGCGGCAAATCCCATAAGGGAGAATTCCGAAATCCACTTTGTGCGTAAGTTGCGAACCCACGATGAATGAAATGAACATTCCCTCTATGATTTGATTTTAAAAATCTCTCGAGAGTTCCCTTCCAAAGCTTTAAATCTGGAGCAAGTGGATTTTTGATGAAAACATCTAACTTTGATCCATCTAAGGCCTCACAGATTTCTTCAACTATAAAAGGGTTAGTCGTCGTTCGAGCACCAATCCAAATTCCTTGGAGTCCTTTTTCTGTCACAAGCTCTACTTGATCTGCTTTATAAACTTCAACCATTGCCTTTAGTTTGTACTCTTTAGAAGCTTGCTCAATCCAATCAACTGCCTCCTCACCTTTACCTTGAAAAAGCCCAGGTCCAGAACGAGGTTTCCAAAGACCAGCACGAAACCATTCAACTCCTTGGTCCTTTAAAAATCGAGCGGTCGTATCAACCTGCTCTCTCGTTTCTGCACTACAAGGACCAGCAATCAGACTCATGTTGCTTAAGTTCGTTTCAATTGAAGAATTCGGAGTTATCATAAACACATGAATAATAAAGAAGCTGAATCCAGTCAATCAAAACCCCTCCAATTGGGCCTATTGGGATACCAGATTCAAAAATCAGCCTCTCCTCAAATTTATAAGTACTTGGGGAAGCTTTATAAAGTCGATTTGAGCTACAAAATTTATAATGTTCGAGTAAAAGATCTTGATGATTTCCTCGATCTCGAATTCCCCAAACTGGATGGGATTAATATAACCACTCCCTATAAAAGAAAAGCGACTAGAAAGTTATTAAAGAAAGGATTTATTAATGATTCCCCTCTCGAAAACTGTAATACCACTTTCCATTCACTTTTAAATACAGATCTCTATGCGATTCAAAAATTGATTCATGTCCTTCCTTGTAAAACTTTAATATACGGATCTGGAGATGTTGTTGAAACATTATTGTATCATTTAAAACAATTAAAATTTCAAGATATCTCAATCATGACTCGCTCGAAACCTAAACAAGAATATCCAGATGTCGAATACCTTGAATGGAATAACTTTGAAGAACCTTTTCAATTTTTCATTAATGCAACCCCTTTAGGAACAGCTTCGAGTCCTTTACCTATTCCTGAACAACGAGTCGCAGAACACACTTTTGATCTCAACTACTCTCAAGCACATAACCAGTTGAAGAATATGAGCCTTTCTCATACAGATGGAAAGAGCATGTTGATTTGGCAAGCCATTAAAAATTTCGAGATATGGACGAATATTCCAGTAGAGGAATCGGTTTTCGAGGAACTTTATGAAATCCTCTAAAACAATTTGTCTTTGTGGTTTTATGGGAGTTGGAAAAACAAAAATAGGCAGAAACTTCGCTCAAGCTGAAGGGCTGAGTTTTCTTGATTTAGATGAAGCAATAGAAGAAAAATTTTCTTCCTCTATCTCTGAAATTTTTAAGAATAAGGGTGAACAAGAATTTAGAAAAATTGAAAAACGACAGTTAAAAAGATCTCTTGGACAGTTTGATGTCATGGCCTTAGGAGGAGGAACTCTACTCGATTCAGACTCTCTCAAATTAGTGAAAAGTCATGCCCACCTGATCTATCTTTTCCTTCCTTTAAACTTATTAGCTGAAGAACTCGAGAATAGACCTTTACTTAATGCTGAAGATAAGGAAACCCTCTTTAAGCATCGTCAGCCCGCCTACTTAGAATCTCATTTGACATTAGATCTAGAACAATTGGATGAAAAGCAGATTCATGCTAAGCTTAGAGCGTTTTTAGAGAGATAAATATGGGACAGAGCTTAGGAAATAAATTTAAGATTACTTTTGCCGGTGAATCTCACGGACCTGGTTATACAGTCATTATTGAAGGATATCCTTCTAATAGAGTCATTGATTATGATCTTATTCAAAAAGAACTTGATCAACGCAAACCTGGTCAAAATCAATTTACGACTGAGCGTAAAGAAAATGATCATTTTCAAATTCTTTCTGGAGTTTTTGAAGGAAAATCAACAGGAGCTCCTTTAACCTTGTTTATTCCAAACAAAGATCAAAATTCTAAGGATTACTCTAAGATTAAAGACCTTGCAAGACCAGGCCATGCAGATAAAGTTCTTATAGATAAATATAATAATCGTGATTACAGAGGTGGGGGTTGGAGTAGTGCAAGAATGACCGCAACTTGGGTGGCCGCAGGTGCGTTAGCGCAAGAACTTCTTAAAGAGAAAGGGATTCAAATTTTTAGTTATACCCATGCAATAGGAGAAATTTCACAGCAACCCATCATCTATGAAGAGATTTCTAAAGCTAAATGGGATCCTGAGCTCTACTCTCTCGCAAATTCTCGAACGGAACAGATGAAAGAATTAATTGAGAGAGTCAGATCAGAAGGAGATTCTATAGGTGGTCAATGCCGTGTTATAGCGCTCGGAATACCTAAGAATTTGGGAGCCCCTTTTGCAGATTCCCTCAAATCTAAAATCGCACAATATTTTTTTTCAGGTCCCGCTATTACAGCTTTAGAATTTGGTTCAGGAATCGAGGCGGCGAGAATGAAAGGGAGTGAACATAACGATTCTTATGAAAGAGATGGTTCATATAAAACAAATTATCATGGTGGAATTCAAGCAGGAATTTCAACAGGCAATCCTCTTGATCTCATGATTACTTTGAAGGCCCCCTCTTCAATTTCTAAGGAACAAGAACTCCTTAATTATCAAACAGGAATATTAGAAAAATTTTCGATTAAAGGAAGGCACGATCCTTGTGTTGTTCCTCGTTATTGTGCTGTCGCAAAATCCTTACTTGCCCTTAGCCTCGCTGATAGTCTCTAGTTTTACTTTTTTAATGAGTTTTGATTGATTATCAGAAGAAACTTTTTGAATATTGCCTGAGAAAACATAGATCATTGCCGGATCCTTTTCATCTCTCACATAACTTTTTATGACTTTACCTTCTTCATCAATTGTTTGAATGATCATTACAGAATCAGGCTCTGCCGCTCCTATCCCCATTACTTCCTGTTGTCTTCCATAGCTGTAGGAGAACTCTTCTCTTAGCTGTTTTAAACGTCCAAGGTCAACGTCTTTTTTTGATCTCTTAAAACCAGCAAGAATTCTACCTTTAAGTAATTTTTGAAGCTCAGGAGTATTATGCTTACCATACTCTGCTATAACCATCGCCCCCATCGAGAAGGCTTTTGCAACAGTTCTATTCTTTGATGTTGAGTAACCATATGAATTTCTATACCTCGGTCCTGTCTCTGAATGATCTTTCGCAAGTTGAACGAGTCCACCTTTATAAAGTTCGTCGTTATAAAGCTTAAAATCCTTAAGGGCCGCATTTTTAACCTGTTTCACTTCTCTCGTATTTCCTACTTGTTTTAATAAAGAATTCGAATAGAGAAGTTGGTGAAAATCTGTAAACATACTTATAATTTCTTCTTCAGGAAAAATTCTTTTATAAGAAAGTCCTCTCCAGATCACTTTATCGTAATACCATTGATCCATTTTTGCTTTCCATACATTTGCATTTGAAAAAGTATTTTTTCCAAAGATAGTTGAAAAATCTCTATCAACAAAATGTAAGTTTACTTCTTGAAGCCCTTCTTTTGAGTGAATATAATCAATTTTATTTTTCTTGAAGAAACTAGCATATTCACGTTCTAGCTCTTTAAGAGCACTTTGAGTATTATTTTCAAGTTTTTTGATAAAATCAGGTCCCTTTTCCTCTAAGTAATAATCATAGAAAATCAAGAATTGTCTGGCCTCAGTTTCAGCAAATCTTGAATTCTCTTTCACTTTTATAGAGTTAAACTTCTTTAAATTGATAGGAGCTTCGCGAGGAATATGTGGTAAAAATAATTCAGGAGAATCTCCAAAGTTTAAACCTAGTTCTAAACGACTATCAAAATCACGATAAAGTTTTTCACTCGACTCAATCCCTTGAACGATCACCTCTTTCCAATCATCAAAAGGAGAATAGAGATCGAGATCTGTATCCGAAATCCGACTTGGAAATATATCTTCTCGAATAAGGGCATAGTTGATAAGGAATTCTCTTGTTGTTCTTCCATTTCCATTTCTGAAAGGATGAATAGAAACGATATCTCGTTGAAGCTGGGTAATTAAATTAATATATTGGTCAAATTTTTCAGCAGTATTAATGGAGCCTATTTGATCTCTTTCTCTCACAAACCAGTTGAGTCGTTCTTCTGTTAAAGCATTGACTAACCGTCTAGTTAAAACAGAACGACTTCCTGTTTTATTTTTCTTAAATTCAATAATTTCATCATGAAGTTTTTTATCAATCGTTTTGAGTTCTGTTAATAACTCATCTTTAATATTCCCAACAGATGGATAGACTATTTCACCTTTGTATTGTTTTCCTTTTCCTGCGATTTCATTAACAGATTTAACCTTAAAATCAAGATACTTACTTTGAGTTATGTTCTTGTATTCAATATCTGAAATCGGTTTTCGATAAACATTTCCGATAAGAGAAACCTCTCTAAATTCACCTAGCTGTTGTGCAGTAATATATTCAATACCGCCTTTCATCATCAGTTCATGAGTTTTTTTAAAGCTTTCCAAAGAAAAGTTCGGCTTGTTTTTAATAAGCCAATTTCGAGTGTTTAAGAAGTTCTCTAAAGCCTTTTCTTTATATTGAGGAGGGTTATATTCTCCATATTTTTCAAGTGCATGGAGAAGTTCCTCATAACCTTTTACATTTTTCTTTCGATTAAAAAAGAAAAGAAACTTTTTACCCGAATTAACTCTACTTGGCCCTCCTATATTATATCGGAATGGAAAGGTCGCATCTTTTAATAGAAGTTCACCTCGACGGATTTGATCAAGCTCACTAACAGCATGGTCGAAATCAATATAATGAAAACTTTCAATTGCATTTACTAAAGAGAATCGATCCTCATCTTCTAGCTTTTTTAAATTTCGAAATAAGGCTTCTCTTCGTTCTGAAAAACCTAAATCTAAACGATGAAAAATTCCTCTTGTATATTGAGCACAATCAGAAGAAAGACCACGATATGAAAAATTGAGCTTTGATGCCGTAGAGCAAGAAATAAATACTGCAAGCAATAATAACTTAAACTTTTCCAAACTACTCCTCATCTCATTAATCAAGATTCTGTTTTAAAATCTTTACCATCAAATTTAAAAATAACTTCTTTATCATCATACTTAGTTGTTAAATTCACAGGTCTTTTCCATAACATGAAGAGATTTCTCATTGTCTCTTGAGCAAACTGTGCATCCAAATCAATCCCATCATGTTTATGCTGAATAAGGAGTTCAGCACGATTTTCATAATTAGCGTCAATGACTTCAATTACAGGAGAACCAAAATTAGTAAGTTGAGTGAGAAGTTTTTGCTTAATTGCTTCAAAGTCTCTCGTATCTATTTCAAATTGTTCTGTTCTTGGATTGTATTTATAAGTAAAAATCTGCTGGCGTTGACAAAATTCCTGAGTTAAAAATTCATCAATAAAGGAAATATCATTATGAGTTTTTCTAACCTGGAAAATTTTCTCCCGACCTTTTCCTGTTTTGAGATCCCAGTTAAGTTTTTCATTCATATTAGTGCATTCATTATAATCTTTACCAAAACGTCCAGTATCCCATCGATATTCAATATCACGCATAAGCTCGATACCGACTTTATAAGGATTAATTTGTTGTTGGCTCATGACCATAACACCTGCATGTTTGTCAGCGAAATCGATAACCTCGGAAGCATCAAGTGCGTTCTTTGTCATAATGGTTGAATGCCAATAACTTGCCCAACCTTCGTTCATAATCTTTGTCATTCCTTGTGGCAAGAAATAATAAGCTTCATCCCGGAGGATTCCAATAATATCAACTTGCCATTCTTCTAAAGGTGCATACTCCATCAAGAAGAGAAGGATATCACGTTCAGGTTTTTCAGGAATATGCTGTGGAATTTCAAGAACATCTTCATTATCAATCAACTCATTAGACTGTTTTTTCTTAGCAGCCCTTGCCTTAGATCTCAAAAAGGACTTTAATGAATCACTTCTTTGATCTTGTGATTCAAATTCGATGCTATTTTCATAAGCATATTGTTTATCGACAGAGGCTCTTCTTCTTTTTAACTCTTCGGTCTCGAAAAGATTATTCATGTCTAACAAATTTTCTAATGAGAGAACACAATCAATAAATCTCTCGACTCTAGACTCTCCATACTTTGCAATATAGCGACGAATCTTAGCCCCATGGTTTGCCATCACATCCATCATTTTCCGGTTTGTATTTGAAAACCAAGCATTGTTTTTAAAGAAATCGTTATGCCCATAAACATGGGCCATCACAATTTTTTGATCGACCCAATTGTTTACATCGAGAAGATACGCATAACAAGGATCTGTATTAATGACCATTTCATAAATTTTCTGTAATCCAAATCGATAACCTTTCGACATTTGATCAAAGGCCATTCCAAATTTCCAATGGGGATAACGGGAAGGAAAGCCTCCTTGAGAGGCGAGGATATTAATGGTTTCGTAATCACACATTTCAAAGACTTGATCGAAGTAGTCAAGACCATAATTATCAGCATAACCTTGAATTTCTTTTTGAAGGTCTCTTAATGCCTGATTAATGGGTTTACTTCTTAACATTAGTTCCCTTTCCCTAAAAACTCTTTAATTGAATCTAAGATTGCATCTCGATTTTTGATTTTACTTAAAACAACTTCTTCACTTTTCTTTCCGTATGCTTGAGCAAGGTCTTTATAGAACTGTCCTGATCCATACCGACTCTCGACTTGACCATAACCAAACATATTAGAAGCAGGAAGAATAGAGTCATTAAGAAGGTCGAGACAAAGTTTTGTATCATCACTAGACCAATTATCACCATCACTAAAATGGAAAGGATAGATATTCCATTCTTCAGGATTATAATCTGAATCAATAATTTCTTTACATAATTTATAAGCTGATGAAATTAATGTTCCACCACTTTCACGTGTCTTAAAGAATGTCTCCTCATCAACTTCTTTGGCAGTGGCATCGTGAATAATATAACGAATCTCAATATCTTTATACTGACTTTTTAACCAAAGATTTATCCAAAAACTTTCAGTTCGAACAATCTCTTTTTGCTCATCACCCATCGAACCAGAAACATCCATCATATAAATTACAACAGCACTATTCTCTTGTTCTATTTTTGTTTTGCTTGATCGGAATCGATAGTCTCTTCTGGTTGGAATAACTTTTGGATTATCTGGGTTGTATTGACCTGTTGCAATTTGCCTCTTGATTGATTCTTTAAAAGTTCTTTTACCGTGCTTTAACGAATCAGGACCTGTCGTTCCGATACTTGTATAACGATTCACAAAAGAATCAATCGACTTTTTTCCCTTAGGCTGAATATTCGGAAGCTCTAATTCTTCTCCAAGAATACTGGCAAGTTCTTCAAGATTTACTTCAACCTCGAGTTCTTTACTTCCTTCTTCTTGTCCCGCTTCACCTTGTCCTGGTTCTCCCTGACCTGGTTGTCCCTGAACGGGATCACCAGGTTGACCATCACCTTGCCCTGTTCCTCCTTGCGATTTATCTCCAAACTTGAAGCGAGGAATTTCAATAGAAGGCATTGGAATGGTGAATCTATTTCGTCCTTTTGGAAGAATTTGCTGACCTTGAGAAACAAATCGACGTAAATTCTTTCGAATCTTGCCCTTTATGATCTTTCGAAATCTTGAATGGTCACGTTTTATTGGATGATCCAATGGCGTTCCTTAGTTTTTTTGAGCGACAGTATCACCCTTAGCAAAAATACTTGCAACATAATTGAGTGCATCTGTGGCCGAAATTTCACAATAACCAAAATTCTTAATAAGCCTACTTTTAACAACATCAATCTTTTCTTGTGTCTGCTTATCAACAACATTAGAAATAATCGTCGTAAGTTTAATTGTATCTTTTTGATCTTCAAAAAGTTTCAATTCTAAAGCTCGGTGAAGTCTTTCGTTTGTTTTATAATCAAATTGCTTACCTTCAATCGCAAGAGCACCAATATAATTCATAATCTCTCTTCGGAAATCGTCCTTTCTCGACTCGGCAATATCAATCTTTTCTTCAATTGATCGCATGAATCTCTCATCAGCTTCTTCAAGCTTATTCGAGTACTTGTTTCGGATTTTCTCTTTCTGAGTATATGCCTTAACATTATCAATATAATTAGCGCAAAGAGTTTGAATCGCAGACTCATCAACACTGATGGCCTTCATAACATCGTTCTTAATAATGTCTTCGTATTCCTGACGACAGATCGCGAGGAGTTCTCTATAATGGTCAAGTTTATCAGGAGAATTAATGAGCGAATGTCCTTTCAGTCCAGATTCAAGTTCATTAAAAACCATAAATGGACTCAGACTTCCAATATGCGAGTTTTTCACAAGAGCATTAGAAATTTTATCCTGAATATAACGGGGAGAAATTCCTTCAAGTCCTTCTCGAACAGCCTCTTTTCTAAGCTCTTTAACATTATCTTCATTATAACCTGGAAGAGTTTTTCCATTATAAAGTTTTAATTTTTGCATCAGAGTAAGATCCGCTTTCTTAGGCTCCTCAAGTCTCGTTAGAATCGCCCATGTCGCAGCCATCTCAATCGTATGGGGAGCAATGTGAACAGGAAGAGTCTCAGAATTAAAATCTTTCTGATAAATTCTGATTTCTTGATCAAGTCTCGTAATATAAGGGACATCGATCTTTACCGTTCTATCTCTCAGAGCCTCCATAAACTCATTATTTTGAAGCTTCTTATACTCTGGTTCATTAGTATGGCCAAGAATCACTTCATCAATACTTGTTTGAGCAAACTTTTTAGGCTTCACTGATTGTTCCTGAGAAGCTCCAAGAAGATCGTAAAGGAAAGCAACATCAAGTTTTAACATCTCAATGAATTCGACAATACCTCTATTTGCAATATTAAATTCACCATCAAAGTTGAAAGCTCTTGGATCAGAATCCGATCCATACTGCGCAATTTTTCGATAATTAATATCACCTGTTAATTCTGTAGAGTCTTGGTTCTTTTCATCTTTTGGCTGGAAAGTTCCAATCCCTACTCTATCTTTCTCACTCAGTACAAGTCTTTTAATTCGAATATGCTCAATGACCTTGGTCCAATCACCATCGTACTTCAGCATGTATTGTTCAAAAATGAAACGACAAGCTGGATTCACATCTCCTTTCACATTAATCTTAAAACCATCGGCTCTATCATTAATTTCTTCAAGAAGTTTTGAACGCGCTTCAAGAGGGATAAGTTTTATCGGCTCTTCGTGCATCGGACATGGAAAAACTTTAGCTCCTCCTAAAATATCTGATTCATGATCATCAAACCACTCGTATGTATAAAGCATTCCTTCATCTGTTTTTGAGTAATGCTCAATCCCTTTCTTTAAAAGTCTTGCGATGGAAGACTTAGCAGAACCAACAGGTCCGTGGAGGAGGAGAACCCGCTTTTCCGTTCCGTAACCAGCCGCTGCTGACTTGAAAAAGTTCACAAGTTTCATTAAGTGAACATCGATACCAAAAATTGCATCCTTACCGTCTTCGATCGGATCATCAAAGAAATGATAACGAGTAATTTCTTTCTTATACTCAGTATACTTAGAAGTACCAAAGGACATGATCATATCGTGGACTCTCTGAAAAGCATTCCGAGAAACCTGCGGATTTTTCATGACGATATCGATATAATCTTGAAAGTTTCCGGTCCAATGTAAGTGCGAAAAATCCTCTGCACTAAAATGATCTGAGACGAAATTTTTGATATTAATATTACTCATGAATCCTCCATTATTCCGAGCGGTTGGGCCAATAGACCCCTTCTCTTTATAATAAACAATTCCACAGAGACTTACCACAAGGCATTTCTTTCTGACCTTTTCAGACGGTTATTATTTTGAACATCACTTTGAGATTTGTATTATAATAAAATCAAAGCTCAGGAGTAGTGTCATTATGCCCTTATTATGTACGGGAAAAACCGATCAAGGTCGTGTTAGAGAATCAAATCAAGATTCTATTTTTATAGATCCACAAAATAAATGTTTTGTCGTTGCCGACGGGATGGGTGGACACCGTGGAGGAGATATCGCCTCCCAGCTTGCTGTTAAAATTTTCTCTGATCATTTCTCTGGGATCAGTCGAGAACAAAGAGATAAAATAAAAGAAGTTGATTATTGTATAAATAAAGCTAATCGAAAAATCTTTGAAAAATCTCAAGCAGAAGCTCTTTTGAAGGGAATGGGGACAACAATTGTTAGTCTTATGATTGAAAGAAGTAAGGCACTCATTGCAAATGTTGGAGATTCTCGTGCTTATCTAATTAATAATGAAAAAATTTATCAGCTCACGAAAGACCACTCTCTTGTTCAAGAAAAAGTAAATCTTGGAATTTATTCTCGAGAAGAAGCTTGTAAAGATAAAATGAAAAATGTTTTAGTAAGAACTCTAGGATTTGAAGACGATGTCAAAGTTGATCGATTTGAATACTCTATTAGTAAAAATGATATTTTTATTCTTTGTTCAGATGGTCTTTACGGAAAAGTTTATGACAGCGAAATCTTAGAAATTGTGAATAGCTATATCCCCGATCCTAAAAAAGCTGAGCCAGCCCATCTTGATCACTGTGTTCAAGAACTAATTCAAAGGGCCAATGATTACGGTGGAAATGACAATATTTCAGTCATTATTGCAATTGCACAAGCTGAATAGCAAAATATCGACTACTCAACCAATACCCGACAAAAAGCATTCCTTAATGCGATCTTAAATTAAACAATCCTCATTAGAATGCCGTTAAGTGTATTAACGGAGAAAGATATGAAACTTTTATTACTCATGACACTTGTTTTTGGATTCAATGCATTTGCTAAAGATGTAAAGGAAGTTAAGTCTGACCCAACTCCGTCATCTGAGGAAATTCTTCCTGACACAGTTGATATCTCCAATGAAATTGTAGAAATCAATCAAAACTACATCAGAGATATTGCATCAGGCGTCGAAAAAGAAGAAAAGGTTGATACTGAGTCAGTCCCTTTTTGGAGTTTTGAAAACTAATAGAAAATATTAGCTCTTCGTCTTTCATTAAGATCTGCCATTTTATAGACCTAAGTTTTTTCGACTGTCGAAAAAATAGACAATTAATTTCTCCTAATAAATAAATTCATTTTCAGGACTGAAAACGTATTGAGTGCACAAATACGAGAGAAAAAAACTTAAAGTTCCTCATAGGGAAAAATTTAAAACAATTCATGTTAAAATTTTCTCAACAACTTTTAGCGGAGAATTTTTCATGAAGAAAATTATATTGTCTCTCCTGATTTCTTTCACATTTATTAGTTGTAACCAGCAATTTTTAAAAAAAGATACTACAGTTGGAAAACTCCTAGAATCTAGCAGTGCAGTCGATCCCGATATTGCACAATTCAATGATAATGACTTCACTGAAGCCGATTTATATGGATCCTCGATTGACGATAATCTTGATGATGATGTCGTTATCATTATCGCTGATGATCCTGTCGATGAAGAAGAAGTTGATAAATGTGAAGAACAAAAGCATCTTCCTGAAGGACGCGCATGCCTCGTATTCAAAGACTCTTTTGAGAGAACTCATATTACGGGAGATGATGTTTTCAATTGGGATGTCATTGTAATGGACAATAATATGAATATCTCTAATATTGATGCAAAAATCGAAGACTCAAATCATCTCGGCCCTATTCTGGATGGTGATAAGGCCATACTTTTTAGAGGGCGCCAAGGAGGCTCCACGCATGAAGTTTATCTCGTTTCCAAAAAATTAGACCTAGAAGATTATGACAATCTGTATATCCAATACCGTTACCTTCCGATTGGTCTTGAGATAGATCCGATCTTTTTATCAATGGCTCGAGTTAATATCCCTGAAAGTATAAGAATTGATGTCTGCGATGGTCCTGATTCAAACTGTGGGCTTACTACTAGTTCAGATCGTATCGAAGGGTTAAGAGATCATAACGTATGGACGAAATATTTTAATACAACTCTGGAACGAGGCGATAATCTTAATATTAGAAATTATGTCGAACAAGACTGGAAAGTCGGACAAGTTGTTATTAATCTCAATGATTATCCGGAAAGAAAGTCTGATTTTGTTTTTAAAATAACAGCAGCAATTGATGAAGGCTATCACGCAAATAATCGAAATAACTTAATGGAAGACGGAATTATTTTTGATGATATTGCAGTCATGGCCGTTAACGGTGACTGCATTGTTCAAGATGATATTAACTTTGAAGATTAAAACTTTTTACTTAATTATTGCAAGTATATAAAGTCTCACCGTTCTTAGTTGCTATAACTTCTTTGATTTTTGTCTGGTCTTCATTGAGAGTCAATTTTAACTCATCTAACCATTCGCTTTCAGCGTCACCAGCTAAGAAATCGACAGTGATAGTGCTTCCCGACATTGTAACATCCGTAACAACATCGGCTCTTAATTCATGCTCCCAATCAACTTCATCCTCTTTATGATATCTTTTTACCTTTTTTACCACACCATCAACTTCAGCCATATACTCTGAATAGCACGTTAGCTTTCTATACTTAAGATCAAAAACCAGATCTTCTCGACTGATATTATTTAAAGAATTAGCATTCACAGCTAAAACACTTAATACAGACAATCCAAATAATAGTTTTTTCATAATTTTCTTCTTTTTAGTATTTTGAATGTTAATAGTGTTTATCTTAACTTACAGAAAGAACTGATTCATCAGATATGAAAATACTTATATAAGGCTGTCAGTATTTTAAACAGTTTTGATCATTAACGAAACTGACTTTGTTCCTTAACTTCAACAATATTTTCTTGAATAGAAGTATCCCAGAGATTGAGTTTATCTTCTTCAGACTTTAGTTGCCCACAAGCAGCTAAGATATCATCCCCTTTTGAAGCTCGAATGGTGCAAACAAAGCCTCTATTAAGAAGCTGATTACAAAACCACTTGATCTTTTCATCGCTCGGTCTTTTAAAAGGAGAACCTGGGTATTCATTGAATGGTATAATATTAACCTTAGACTCTTTTCGAATAAGAAGATCATTTAAGGCCCGAATATCTTCAATCGTATCATTAAGTTCATCAATCAAAATATACTCATAAGTGATTCTTCGATGGGCCTTTAATGGGATCATTCGAATCGCTTCAAATAATTTTTCAAGATCATAAACCTTATTAATAGGCATGAGCTCTGTTCTCACATCATTTCGAGCGCTATGGAGAGAAATTGCAATATTCACAGGAGGGAAATCGATAAGCTTCTTAATCTGAGGAACAAGTCCTGATGTTGAAAGCGTGATTCTTCTTTGACCCAATCCAAGCCCATGAGGTTCTATTAAAATTTCAGTCGCTCGTTTTACATTGTCATAATTGTGTAAAGGCTCCCCTTGACCCATATAAACAATATTCGAAATCGGCAGAAGTTCTTTTTCTTTTAAGTATAAAGAAAGCGCCATATATTGCCCTACAACTTCAGCTGTTGTCAGATGTCGAGTCAATCCTTGGGTTCCAGTATGACAAAAGGTGCACCCAATAGCACATCCGACCTGAGAGGAAACACAAAGAGTTCTTCGATCCTTAGCAGGAATAATGACGGCTTCAATACTATGATTTTTTCCAACGCGAAGAAGAAATTTTCGAGTTTGATCAACTGAGACACCTTCCCAGATGATTTTAGGTAATTCAAAGCTTAGCTTTTCTTTGAATTGAATTCGAGCCTCTTTGGAGATATTACTCCATTGATCAACGTCAAAAACATGCTTCTTATAAACCCAATCATAGGCTTGTTTTGCCACAAAGGGCTTAAGTCCCAGCTCAATAGCTAAGTCTTTTAAATCATTAAGGCCCAAATTGAAAAAATTCATACCTCTACCTATGATCTGTCTATTATGTTGTCAATCAATTGAAATCATTACAGGGCCAATGACGCAGAGGTCTGAAAAGGCGATAATTTTGAGTAAGTGTCTATAATTTACGGAGGCGGCATGAAAGTAGTTCTTATTCTTGGACTCATTCTCTCACTTTATTCCTGTGATAATAACAGGAAACGAGCAGCGAGAATCATCGATCAAAACAACCCTGGTGGAATCATTGTAGATACTCCTGAAGTGGACACCCCAACAACAGATCAACCAACGAACCCACAATCGGCAAATGCCTGTGATCCAAAACTTACCCAAGCAATCAATCAAATGGAGTTCCTTCAAAAGAATGTCAAAGACTCTCTCGCTGACCTTTCTAGTTCAAAGAAACTTTTAGAAACAAACCCATCTGATAAAATGGCAATCGATGCCGCTTCTAAGGATTGGAATTTCTTTTCTTCTGAAGCTAATAAACTTAGTCAAAATTATTGTCAGAATATTATTAAAATAGACTCTCAATCTCAACTTCAAGCTGGTTGTTTAGTGAACGTTCAGTTTGTTAATCAAGAAAAAGTTAATGAAATTTGTGATCTCACTCAAACTTACTTTCAAGCTAATATGATCAAATCAGAAATCGCTGAATTAACTGTTGTCGTTATTGATGATCCTGCACTTGTCACGACAACGACAACAACACTTGTGCAAACAAATGACGATACAGAGATCACTGAAACTGATGACGTGAATGAAGATGAAGGATCTTTACCAAAGATTAGATATTGCTCTAAAGAGTTTCTTAAGGCCCACTCTTACACCACTACAGTAAGTGAACTTTTCGCAACCTCGATTGAAGATCTTAAAATTCAACAAGCAGCTGCTCTTAACGAAGAATTAAGTGCCGCTGAGAGAAAAAATGCTAAGATTAATTTCGAAGCGAAGTGGAAAAGCTCTTTTGGCGAAAAACTTGTCGTTGATCCAGAAGTACCAGAAGGTCTTTTCGGGGATATTGTTAATGCTTGTCTTTCTTTAGATAGAATGGTTCAAGAACAAGAAGCTTGTATTCTTTCAGCTGAAAACAAAAAGGTCATTAAAGACTCAAGCTCTTTCCAAGACATTTGCCAAGTTGAGAGAAGTGAAATGCTTCTTCTTAATAATGCCGCTCAAGAAATAGCTAACTTAAAGATTGAGGCTGAAGTCACTGAAGAGGATCCAGTCGTCGTTGTAACTGAGCTCCCTAAAAAGAAAGATAAAAAAGAAGTTGTTGTTGAAGATCCTAAAAAAGATAAAAAACCTGAAGTAAAAAAAGAAGAGAAGGAAGTTGTCGTTCAGGATCCTAAAAAAAATAAAAAACCTGAGGTTAAAAAAGAAGAGAAGGAAGTTGTCGTTCAGGATCCTAAAAAAGATAAAAAACCTGAAGTAAAAAAAGAAGAGAAGGAAGTTGTCATTACTGAAGTAAAGACTGATAACACTTGTACTCAACCAGAACTTGCTTGGTTAGCAAAGATGCATCGAACAGCTTGGACCCTATTCGATAATTATAAAGAAATTAAGTCTACCTATGATTCTTCTAAAAAAGCACAAGATCCAAAACCTTATTTCAAGACCTTTAAAGAGGTTTATGACTCTAAGATAAAAGGCGTTGCGAAGGATGCGGGAAGGATTTGTTTAACAGTTGAAAAATACAGACAGTGTGAAGGTCAATTCCCTATTATGAGACAAGGTTCACAAAGAATGTATAGCGCTCCAAGTGCTGAAGAAGTTCAGAAAACATGTACTTTACTTAAAACTCATCATATGAATATAAAAACGATGGTAAAAAATATCAATAAAAGAGTAAAAAAACTTAATCGTGAAATTAAAGCGAGAAATGAAAAAATTAAAAAGAAAGTATCTCAAGGGGATCCTTGCTCGGATGAAATCTATGATTTAGTTACTGAAATCGACACAAAAGAGTCTATGATTAAATCAAACTTCGATCAGGTAAAAAACTCGAGTGGAGGGAAGCTTTCAAAAAATATAGATGATTTTGAAAGAGTTGTTAAAGAACTCAGTGATAGTTGCGAAGAACTCTCCAGAGAGATGGGTGGTCTGAATGAATGTAAAGACCCTACTAATATCACCGTAATTATCGACTTGTTTGATAACTACCTCGGAAAGAAATGTAATACTTCAATTATCGAAACTAAAGTCCGTGAAATCAAAAAAGATGCAAATTTATAATCTATCGAGACAAGAATCGGCCTAAAAGCCCTTTCTTGTCTTGTGCTTTAGTGTTTAAAGCAAATGATTTCACATTTTTGAAGTATTGGGCAAACTGTTCGAAGCCATCAAACTCAGATTGATCTTGGTTATATTGATTGACCGAAAGAAACTTATAAGCATTTTTTCTAAATCGAACGCAAAGAAACTCAATATAAGATTTAAACTCCTCAAAACTTTCAAGAATCATAGAGTTCTTGCTTGGAAAATGCTCTTTGAACAAATCCTTAAGTTCACAACCAGAATAAACTCCCTCAGACGTAATAACATATTCAACTTCAAGAACAGAAGTACCTTGGCTTCGAGTCGTTGAACGAAAAAGAACGAGTAATTGCTTTTTATCCATGTCCATTTCCTACATAACCAAAATCAAGAGCAACACTTCCTTGAGGGGCAAGGCTTACACTCACTCCATTAGGGCTAGATTTCACATCTGCTCCTTTTTGCTGGCCATATCTAATAAAAGCAAAATGTTTCGATTGGGAAACGGCAAGATGTAAAGTTTTTGAAGTGGGATTATAAAGATGAGTTCTTCGAACTTCCTGGTATTTCAATTCAAAAGGACTGACATCCCTTCTCAGATCGAAACTCATGATTCCAAGATCACTATCTATTTCTAAATGATGAGTTCCTAGAAAACGAAAGATCCGTCTCCAAAACTCCGTTTGCTCCTGTGAAGTCGCTTTAGAAACTTGTTTACCTTCAATTGTAATTAACTTTCCCTCTCCTAATGGATAATAGCCCAATAAACCAAGGGATTGAATCAGTTCACCCTTCAGATCATTTTCAAGAACAAAAACTTCTAGAATTCGTCTTTGCTCTTCATTGATATCCGAAGTATCAAGGACGACTTTATTACCGGCCATGACAAGCCTTAAGGCTGATTTAAAATCTTGAATCCCTAATTGATTAGAAAAGAAAAAATGTGTCAGTGAACCTTCTTCATCAAAATTCCACTGAGTATTCTCTTCAAACTGAAAACTATAAGGTGAAATTTCAGTTAGATACGAAGAAAGCCCCATCATCTCTGCAATATCAGAGTTATCAGAATGGATTGCACTTGTGATTAACGGCTGAAAAGAACTAGAGGTCTCTGTTAAATTTGCCTCATTAGTCACATTTGCTAAGTACTGATAATTCACAAGATCTTTAAGTGCTTGTCTTAAAACAAGTGGAATCTCTTCATTTTCAAAAAGATAATCACTAGGAATGATATTATTACTTAAGCCCGAGAAGAACTGATGCCAATGTTCAGTATTCCAATGAAAGGACTTTTGAGTGACTCTTTGTAGGAAATCTTTCTCCCCGCTTCCCCAAAGATCAATTCGAAGCATTCCATCCCAATAACTTTCAAGACATTCGTAAGCCACTTGTTCAAGTAAAGACTTTAAAAGTTTTCTAAAATCTTTTTTGATTTGATCAGAATCTTCAAACTGAGAGTTTCTTTCAAGAAAACGGTAATAGCTTTGATGAAACATCTCTGAGTTATCATTCAGAAAACTCTCGAACTCATTATTCTCGATTCTCCCCCAAGCGACGCCGCGAACTTTAGTAGAAAACCCTTTTTGAACAAAAGTTCTTCCTAAAGAATAAAGAAAATCTTTGTAATGCTTAAAAATATGAGGATGATAGAACGAAGGGACTTTTCTAATCTTTCGTTCTTTAGTCAGAATATTCTTGGCAAGCCCATTCTTTGATTCACTTTGAGGAGATTCAATCCAATCTGGAAGCCCCCCATTTTTGAGAAAAGGAATTGGAGTCATCGGGACACAAAAAATCGGTTTTAAATCAAACTGAAGAGCAAGATCTTCAATGTTTTTGAGGTCACAGTCTGTTCGATACTTTCCAAAATCGTAGTGAACAACCTTCGTCTCTCGAATCGCATGAAGTCCCCAATAAATAGGAATAAAAACAAAAGTTCCTTGAGGGATTTCTTGGAGTCGTTTTTCCCAAAGCGATGGAGTGACTTCCCAATAATTAAACCAATAATAGTTACGTTCAAAGGAATTCTTTTTAGCCTCAATGGCCTTCGACTCTGATAATGCTGATTTAATGCGGTCGCTTGTTAATTCCAAGGGGGTCCCAACTCCTTTAGGTTATATACTGAGAGACAGTATTCCGGATCCATCCGGCTTATATAATTATCAGGCAGATCCTTCTTCCTGACAAGAAGGCTTTGGATTTCTTGGTTTTTTTTACATTTATAGGTATATTAAGCTCAGTTTTAACGCATTTAGCCGCGCTGAATCAAAAAAGCAGCTCCCTGACTTTTTTGATCCACTAAATTTTGAGGAGAATCCGAATGTGGTTTTTTACTGAAGAACAGAAACAACTCCAGAAAGTTTGTCGAGATTTTGCGACTAATGAGATCGCCCCTCACGCTGAAAAGCATGACAATGATGAGACCTTCAATATTGAAGCCTTCAAAAAAATGGGTGAACTGGGATTACTTGGAATTACTGCAGATCCTGAATATGGCGGAGCGGGACTAGGTGCCACTGAAGCAACAATCGTGATGGAAGAATTCGGGAAAGCTTGCCCCGGTTTAACACTCTCCTATCTCGCTCACTCGATGCTTTGTGTGAATAATATCTCTGCAAATGCGAGTGACGAGCAAAAAGCAAAGTGGCTTCCCAAACTTTGTTCTGGTGAGTGGATTGGTTGTATGGGGATGAGTGAGCCGGGTTACGGTTCTGATGCTGTTGGAATGCAAACCAAGGCTAATTTTAAAAATGATCATTATGAGATCACAGGAAACAAAATGTGGATCACGAATGCTCAATTTGCTGAAGTGATCTATCTGTATGCGCGAACAGGTGAAAATAAGAAAGACATTACAACCTTTATTCTCGATAAAAACACTGAAGGTTATTCAGTGAGTAAGGAAATTCACAAGATGGGTATGCGAGGTTCACCTACTGGTGAGCTAAGCTTTGAAAGTGCCAAGGTCCCTTTAAGCGGTCGTGTTGGTGAGGAAGGCGATTCTATTGTCCATATGATGAAAAACCTTGATCTCGAAAGAATTACAATTTCAGGAATCTCACTTGGAATTGCTCAAGCTTGTGTTGATCAATGCATAAAGTATGCTGGAGAAAGAAAGCAATTTGGTAAGAACCTTGCTAACTTTCAAATGATTCAAAAGATGGTTGCAGAGATGGATGCTGAAACAGCAATGATGAGACACTTCCTCTACTCCACTTGTCGTGAATATGACCTTGGAGTTCAGGATGCAGCTCAAGCAGCACGAGTGAAGCTTCAACTTCCAAAAATGGCTACGAAGATTGCTCTCGATGCTATTCAGGTTCACGGAGGCTATGGCTATTCTCGAGAGTTCCCTGTTGAAAAACTCATGAGAGATAACAAGCTCATGGAAATTGGTGCTGGAACAAATGAAGTTATGATCATGATTATTGCAAAAAATATTTTAAAAGAGGCATTAGGCAAATGAACGAGCTCCACAAAGAACTCGAAGTTCAAATTGAAAAGTTTTGCGAAGAAAGAATTTGGCCAACAGCTGAGCATGATGATGAAAATGAAATCTTCAATAAAGATATTTTCACCGGTTTAGGGAATCTCGGTCTTTGCGGTATGACTCTCCCTTCTCAATTTGGTGGAGCAGAACTGACTTATCAAGATCTGTGCTTTGTTCTTGGTGTCATTTCTCGTTATTCGGTTTCTTATGCCGTAACACTCTCTGTATCAACAATGGTCCAATCTATTCTTAACGAATTTGGGACTGAGGAACAAAAAGCCAAATACCTTCCAGCTTTGACCTCTGGTCAAGAGATTGGGGCTTTTTCGCTTTCTGAATCTCATTCAGGTTCTGATGCAGCCAATTTAAAAACAACGGCCAAGAAGACTGATGGTGGTTATATCTTAAATGGAACAAAAATGTGGGTCACTTCTGGTGGAGTTGCCAAAACTTATATCGTGATGGCGCGAACTGGAGACGACTCTTCAGCAGGAATCTCAGCCTTCATCGTTGAAGATGAATCGGAAGGTTTCAGCTACGGAAAAAAAGAAAAGAAGATGGGTTGGCGGGCTTCTCCTACGCGAGAGCTCGTTTTTGAAAACTGCTTTATTCCAGAGGAAAATCTCTTAGCTGTTGAAGGAATGGGATTTAAAATCGCAATGGCAGCTTTAAATAAAGGAAGAATTACTATTGGAGCTATCGGGGTTGGCCTGGCCGAAAGTGCTCTCAAGCATGCAGCTGTTTATGCTCTCGATCGTGTCCAATTCAATAAGCCTATCTATGATTTCCAAGGGCTCCAGTTCATGATTGCGGACTCCGCGACAGAAGTCGAAGCAAGCCGATACCTGGTCCAAAAAGCCGCTGAAAATTACGACAATGATATCCCTGATGTTAAACTCGCAGCGATGGCAAAGATGAAAGCCACCGATACGGCCATGAAAGTTACGACTGATGCTGTTCAAATTTTGGGAGGAGTAGGTTACACTGCCGAATATCCTATTGAGCGATTTATGAGAGATGCAAAAGTTCTACAAATCGTTGAAGGGACTAATCAAATTCAACGACTCGTCATTGGACGAGAGATAAAAAAAGAACTTAGCTAATGGAACTCATCCAACATCAAGAACCTCTAAAAACAAACTCTAGCGATAAAGAAGATTTAAAAAGCTATTTTAAAGACTTCCTCGCAAATCACCCTCGAAAAGAGATCTTCTTTTCTCATGATTCGACAGCTGAACTTCGCAAAGAGCTTGCCCAAAAACATGCAAAGAAGAAATTCTTTGTTCATATGGGTATGGGTGGAAGCTCCTTGGGCCCAGAGACATTTATAAAAAGTCTCCTTCCCTATCATCCAGAAAAAAGCTTTTTATTTTTAAATAATGTTGATTCTGACGAATTGGCTTCGATCCTCGATTCAATTAATTTAAAAGAAAGTCTTTTTTACGTTGTTTCTAAATCCGGCGGAACGATTGAAACCCTCAGTCTTATGGTTCTCGTCGATGCGAAATTGCAGGAAAAATTTGGCGATGATTATGATCGATCCCACTACTTTGTTTTTTGTACCGACCCAAAAGAAAGTTATCTGCTTAATCTTTCTCAAGAGTGGAAAGTTCCCTGCCTTCAGATTGCAAGTGATATAGGAGGACGGTATAGCGTCCTTACTGATGTCGGACTTTTTCCTCTCGAGTTTGCTGGGCTAGATACTTCCAAGGTTCAAAAAACTCAAAAAGAATATTCTGAATTTTTGAGTTCTGACGAGACTTTATATGACTTCGCGATAGAAATTTTTGAACAATTCAAACAAGGAAAGAACCAAACTGTTCTTATGCCCTACTCATCAGTCCTTAAGTCATTATCTCTTTGGTTTGTTCAACTCTGGGCCGAAAGCCTTGGGAAAACCTCTGATAAAGGTCCAATTGGATTGACTCCCTTATTCGCTTATGGACCGACTGATCAACATTCTCAAATGCAACTTTTCATGGAAGGACCTGCTGATAAACTCCTTCTTTTCATCGAAGTTGAAAAAACAAAAAATCAATTTCGTTTTGATAGCGAGTTAGATCATAAAAAGATCAAACTGATTAAGGGGCAAACACTTCATGACGTTCTATTAGCTGAACTTAACGGGACTCGTGATGCCCTTTCAGAAAAGAAGCTTCCTCATTACAGCTTAAAGATTAGCGAAGTTTCTGAAGAATCTATAACTAAACTCTTTTTATTTCTCGAAGCACTTACAATTCTCACTGGAAAGCTCCTAAATGTTGACCCTTTCGATCAACCAGGAGTCGAACTAGGAAAGACTCTTTGTTTGAAGCACTTGGAGCAATAACAATGTTAACGAAACTAACCTCCTTGAACAAAAGCCGCATGTTAGGATAAACTGCTTAAGAGATGGCTGACGATAATTCGACCCTAGTTATTACCAATATTTATGACGCTTTAAAGTCCACTGAAGACGAAGCGAAGTATAAACCTGCCTGCCTGGTTGTTGTAGGTGGCGATCTTAATGGAACACTCTTTGATCTCGTTGATAGAACAACTATAGGTCGAGGACCTAACAATACTATTCCTTTGGAATTTCAAGGGATTTCAAGACAGCATTTTCAAATTATGGTTGAAGATATTTCTGAAACTGAAGCTAATGCTGTGATTGAAGATCTTGAATCAAGTAATGGAACTTTTTTAAACAATTCAAGAATCGAAGGAAAAAAGGTTCTCAAGAAAAATGACATCATTAAAGTCGGAACGATTGCTTTTAAGTATCTTCCAAAAGGAGATCCTGAAAGGCTGACTTATGATAAGCTCCATGAAGAAGCTAATACTGATGGTCTCACTAAGTGCTTTAATAAAACATATTTCAATAATGCTCTCGATCTCGAAGTCAAAAAGTCTAAAGTAACTGGTTCCCCTTTAAGTTTGATCATTTTTGATCTCGATCATTTCAAAAGACTTAACGACAACTATGGCCATGATGCGGGTGACTTTGTTCTTAAAGAAATGGCCAATATTATTCGTAACCATGGAATTCGTGATGGAGACATCTTTGCTCGTTACGGAGGTGAAGAGTTTGTTGTTCTCCTTCCAAAGACAAATCTCAAGCATAGTTTTGAAATTGCAGAACGCTTAAGGAGGATGATTGAAGATCATAATTTCAACTATGAATCTCAGAAACTTCCAGTAACTGCCTCCATTGGCGTAGCCGACTACAGAAAAGGTGTTCAAACAGGAACCGATCTTTTCAAAAGGGCGGATCAATCGGTTTATACTTCAAAAGAAAATGGAAGAAATCAGGTTAACTTCTATAAAGTTTAGTTTTTTTTAACTTCGCAAAAAAATCTTTTTCAGAAATAAGAACTTTAATAACAACGGCAATAATGAGACTTGTTAGTCCTATAATTTGAAAAATGTCAGAGTCTTGATAAAGAACAATAGCACCCATTCCAAAAGAGAAAACAGGATACAGAAGTTCTAGATAGGCAACACTCGTTGCCTTGAGATGCTTGAGTCCTTTGTAATAAAGAACCATCGCAAAGAAACCAGAGACCAAACTCAAAAACAGAATCGTTACAGATGTTTTTTGAGTGAGCATTTGCACCTCAGGTGGTCCATTCCAAATGAAAAGTACGCAAGCCGCAACAAACGCAACTCCCCAGCGGATAAAAGCAAGGAACAAGGGCGAATATGTCTTTAAAAGCTGTTTCCCGACAACTGTACAGCTTCCCCAAATAAGAGTTGCAACAATTGACGCAAGGATACTCATAGGGTTATTGACGATATTTTCAAGAAAAACTCCAGAACGAATATCAGAGAAATTCATCAGCAGACCAGAGATCATGATGAAGGCAAACCAAATGAAATTCTTACTATCAAATTTTTCAGCAAGAAATTTTGAGGCCAATATGGCCACGAAAAGAGGCTGGATAAACTGAAAAAAAGAATAACTTTCCAATCCAACCTGAAACAAACTCTTGGTAAGAAAGAAACTACCGACTGATGAACCCAAAAGGCCAATAAAGAGAAAGCCATAAAGGTGCTGCTTTTTAAAGAGTTTAAACTGCTTAAACGATGAGCTAAGGATCCATGGAGTAAGGAAGAGAATAGCGAAACCATACTCATAAACAAGTAAATCGAAGGTTTTAATTTGACCTTGTAAAGGCTCCCGGAGAACTAAATCAGTACTCCATAGAAAACAAGATACAATAATAAAGAATACAAAATTCAAAAAATCCCCTCTTCCAACTTGAGTCATCAATTCCGGTGATAGGTTGTCATGAACCCTTTCCTAACATCAAGTGGAAAAAGTGGTGTCATCCTGTCTAAATGGACCAACCAATTATCAACATCTTAACGCATCGAAGCTACCCAATTGAAGCTCTGCCTTTTACTCTGCTGCTTTATGGAAATTCAATTACTTCCGGAACATATCATTGATCAAATTAAGGCCGGCGAAGTCATCGACTCCCCCGCTGGGATCATAAAAGAACTTATCGAAAATGCGATCGATGCAGAAGCTTCAAGAGTAGAAGTTCATCTCGTAAATAACGGACTCGAACTTATCTCTATTAAAGACAATGGAAAAGGAATCGGCTTTGGAGATCTTCCTCTTGCTTTTGCCCGCCATGCGACTAGTAAAATTGAAAAGTTTGAAGATCTCTATCGCTGTTCCTCATTCGGTTTCCGTGGTGAAGCACTCGCAAGTCTTGCTAGCGTTGCTAAGGTCACTTGCCAAAGCTCAACGACAAAAGAAAAAGGACAAAAAATTATTTTTGAAGGAGGGAAGCTCCTTCTTCATGAAAAAGTTTCACGTGACTTACCTATTGGTACAGAAATTTTTGTGAAAGATCTCTTTTTTAATACTCCTGCGCGATTTAAGTTTTTGACTTCTCAAGCAGGAGAAAAATCACGAATTAAAAAAATTCTTAACTACTATTTGATTTCTCACCCCCAAGTAAATTTTTCAATCAAGTGGGACGACCAAGATAAGATTATTTATCCAGAAATGAACCAGATTGAAAGATTTCAAAAAGTGACAAAAACGACTGAAGAAGAGCTTATTAAACTTGAAAATCAATATGAAGACCTCTTTGTAGAAGGAGTTATCAGTAAAAAAGAAAAATCACGGCCTCTTCAATTTTGCTATGTCAATAAAAGACCTATCGAAGACGAGAGAATTCGAAATACTCTCAATCATACATTGCTCAGTTATGGTTTTTCTCGAAAACAAGATTGGATTATTAATCTCGAAATCCCTTTCAATAAGATTGATGTTAATGTTCATCCAAAGAAAACAAGGATCAAATTTTTCCAACCTTCTGTTGTCTACTCTTTGATTTCAAACTCTTTAAAACATTATTTTCAAAATCGTAAAATTGAAACTCAAGCCCAAATTTATGAGCCGATCTCAAAGCCAATCGAAGAATACCAGAAACCGATTAAGGATCCTTCTAATCAAGTGAAAAATACTTTTATTGGCTCCCAAGTCAACTTTGCTCAAACTCGCTCGTCCCTCTCTTATTTAAAAAATAAATCAGGGATTCTCCTTAATTTTGAAGAAAGATTCTGGGGAATAAGCAAGCAAGAGCTTGCTAAAAAGGTTCTTCATTATATACAAAATAATACTCAAGAGATTACTCCTTTACTTGTGGCGACTCCTCTCGAAATGAAACAACTAAGGCCAATGACTCTTTCTCTTTTGCAAGAACTACAAATTGAGACTCAAGCAATTGAAGAAAATTACTGGGTCGTGAAGAGTTTGCCCACAATACTCGCAGACTTTTCAGGATCAGCTTTGAATAATTTCATCTTAATATTAGAACAAAATCTTAATTTTCAGGAAGCTTTCGAATCACTTATTAACGAAGTTGAACAAACCTCTATTGAAGTTCTTTTTAAAAAAGATTTCTTCAAACTAGTTCATCTAAACAAACTATGAAAAAAGTTCTCGTTATTTCTGGTCCAACGGCAACGGGAAAAACGTCTTCCGCCATTTCCATTGCTCAAGAAAACCATGCCGAAATTGTAAACTTTGATTCTTTATTATTCTATAAGGAACTCAATATTGGAGTTGCGAAGCCAACCGAAGAAGAGCAAAGACAAGTTCTTCACCATTTTGTATCTTGTACTTCAGTAGCAACCCCCTATAATGCCTCGTTTTTCTCTCAAAAAGCAGCCGAAAGAATTCAAGAAATTCATTCAAGAGGTAGAGCTGTTATTCTTGTTGGTGGAAGTGGCTTTTACCTTCAAGCTTTACTACAAGGAATGTATGAATCACCTTCTACTCCGATTGAAGTATTGGAAAGATCAGAAAATCTCTATCAAGCAGAAGGTATCTCACCCTTTCTTAATATCTTAAAAGAGCATGACCCTGCTTCCTTCAGGCTTTACCATGCAAATGATCATTATAGAATAAGAAGAGCGGTCGAACATTATTGGGCCTGGGAAACAAAATTTTCTGAAGTTCGTTCCACAAAAGACAAACAAGATCGATCCCATTGGCCAATGAATCAATTAGAGTGGGATGTCTACCATGCTCATCTCGATATTCCTAAAGAGAAACATTGGGACATTATTCAAGAAAGGACTCGATCAATGTTGGATGCTGGACTAGTTGATGAAGTTAAAGCTTTGCTTGAAAACTTCTCAGGGAAAGAGAAACCATTACAATCGATTGGCTACAAGGAAGTTCAAAAACTCCTTTCAGGCGAATTAAAAACTCTTGAAGAATGTGAAGGAAGAATTAATATCTCGACTCGGCAATTGGCAAAAGCTCAGAGAACTTGGTTTAAATCTAGAGAAAAAACAAACTTCAATTCACTCACTGACCAAGAGAAAATGTTCGAAGAATTTACAAACTTCCTGGAGGAAGTATGATTACGATTAGAAAAATGAATGAAGTTGAGTTTGAGTTTTCTAAAGGAAAACCTCATGAAACCTATATTCAAGGGATGGTGAGAGCTCAAAAGATACCATTAGAAAAGGCTAAGGAGATAGCCAAGAAACAAATTCAAGAGATACTACCAGAAGGTTTTCATACACCAAACCACTTCTTCTATTCTGTTATCCTCGATGAGAAGCTCATCGGTTATGCTTGGTTTCAAGCAAGAGAAGAATCAATAAAAACAGCTTGGGGATATGATATTTACATAGAAGAGGAATATCGCAGACAAGGTTTTGCAAAAAAAGTTTTTGAGCAGCTATCCATCGAATTAAAAGAAGCAGGCTTCTCTCAAATGTCTTTTCATGTTTATGCAGACAATAAACCTGCGATTTCTCTTTATGAGAAATTTGGATTTGAAACAACTAATATCGTGATGAGAAAAGAGTTATAAAAAAGGCTCCGCTAAAAGCGAAGCCCTTTAAAAATTATTTTTCTGATTATTTTAGAAAACAGCTCATTTCAATAAGATCATTAGTCCAGCCTTCTTCTCCAAATACTCTAAGATAAGCAGTGAAATTATCTGATGAAATCGTTTGAGGAAGGAAAAGACTTGCCATAATAAGCAGTCAATTGGACTTTCGCATTCATCTCTCCACCATCCCATCCTTCAACTTCCTCTAATGAAGTACAGATAAGAACTGAAATAGTCCTATGTCTAGAAATAGGACTTTGTAAAAATGAAATGTTTCGCCTTTCAAGCCCGACTAAACAAGTCCACTTCAAGGGTCTTAATTTCAACTGTCAGCAGGCTAAATAACCAGAATTACATAAAAAAAAGACTCTCTTCCCCTTAATTTTCAATAAAGTTTCTTCTTCATTCATCCGATAAAGATCATGAGGTTTTTAAATGCCAAATGGTAAAAATGCTTTTGATATTCAACGCTTTGGGCGTTATTTGTTACTCGATCATCTTGTCGATGGCGGAATGGCAAAGATTTGTCGTGCAAGATTCTTAGGCGAACAAGCAAATAAAATTGTTGCAATCAAAATGATTCAAGAGCAGTATTCTAAAGATCCTGCTTTCGTTCAGATGTTTCGTGATGAACTGAAAGTAACCTTCGGCCTTATTCATCCCAATATTGCTCAAACTTATGATTACGGTGAAGTCGATCACATTCTCTACACGGCGATGGAATATGTCGATGGAGCTAACCTTAAGCAATTTCTTGATCGTTTAAAGAAAAGAAAGTTTGTTTTCCCAGTTGAAATCTCGACATATATTATCTCACAGGTTTGCCAGGCACTCTTTTATGCTCACACCTTTACAGATAAGCTGACTGGAAAATCTTATAATATTATTCATAGAGATATATCCCCTCATAATATCATGCTCACATATGATGGTGCAGTTAAGGTCATTGATTTTGGTATTGCAAAGGCTGAAACGAACTCTGAGGCCACCCAGGCCGGTACCATTAAAGGGAAACTTTCTTACCTCGCTCCCGAGTATCTTGATGGCCTAGAACTTGATCATCGTTATGATCAATTTGCAGTTGGTATTACTCTTTGGGAAATGCTTTGTAGCCGTAAGCTTTTCACTGCTCCTAATGACCTTGCAGTTTTAAAACAGATCCAAGCTTGTAAAGTGGCTCCTCCTTCGAGTATCAACCCCAATGTACCAAAAGAACTTGATGAAATTGTTCTTCGAGCTCTGAGTAAAGATAGAAATAATCGTTTTAAAGATATGGATGCTCTCAATAGAGCACTTGTTAGATTTCTCTATGCTAAATATCCTGATTTCAATGCGACAGACCTTTCTTTCTTTGCGAAAGAACTCTTCAAAGAAGATATTATCCTCGATAGAGAGCGACTCGTTGAATATGGAAAGATTGATATCAAGCCATTTATCAATGATTATGAGAGCTCTTATCAAGGTATTCCTCAAAAAGGAGTTGATGCTTCTACTGTTGAGGCTTTAATTGTTACAAAGAAAGAAGGAACAATTGAATTTGATATGAGCGAGGGTGAAAAAGCTGATTTTGACTTTACTCGCTCAATGAGAAGAAACAACTTTACCAAAAAGATGGAGGAAGAGAACAATAAAGTTCAGACGGTTCTCAGAGATAATAAAAAAGTTAATCGCAACTTAAGAAAAAACAAAGCTGAAAGAGAAAAAATCAACCAAACAAGAACTTATCAACTTGAGCAAAGAAATAGCGGTTTATTCAGCAAAATAGCCGTTATGGCAATTCTAGCTTTTGGAGTTCTTTATTATTTACGCCCTAATCTCGCAAAAAAATATATCGCGGACTTTGCAGAACTGGTAAAAGAGCAAATCGGTGGACCCAATAGACAACCGGCATCTTGCAATCCAAGCTTAGATCCTAATTGTGGAAAACCTAAACAGAAAGAACCAATTGTTTCAGAGAATCCTCCCCCAGTTCCTCCTCAAAAAGAATTAACAAAAGGGAAAATTTTCTTTGAAGGTTATGAACCGGGAATGACGATTTCAATCAATGGAGAAAAGGTTACTTATTCGCTTTGGGGTATTGAAGTTCTTTTAAATGAAAAAATTAGGGTTCAGATTTCAAAGAAAAATCATTCTAGCGTCAAAAAAGTGATAAAACTTACTGAAGAAGAGAGTAAGTATAGTTTTATTATTCCTGAAATGAGAATCTCCGACGAAGGTCTTCTTTCAAGTAAAAAGAAATACCCTAGAGGAACTTATCTGATCTATACAGTGAGCGATAAACGCTATCGTAAAAAACTCCCAATCAAGAATTACCGAATGCCAGCGGGTATGTATGATGGTGTTATCTATAACAAAAAGCATAAAATTAATAAACGTGTCTTAATCAAGATCGAAAAAGATAAACATCATTATTTAAAGTAAGTCTGAAACTAAAGCATCCGCAACTTTTACTCCATCAACCGCCGCTGACGTGATTCCACCTGCGTATCCAGCTCCTTCTCCACAGGGAAAAAGCCCTTTAACTCCAAGTGATTGAAAGTCTTTCTTTCGTGTAATCGTCAAAGGAGCTGAGGTTCTTGTCTCAGGAGCAATAAGAAGTGCATCTTTATAAATAAATCCAGGAATTTTTTTATCAATTTCAACTAAGGCCTTTCGGAGTTGTTTTATAATAAAATCTGGGAAGATTTCAGCAAGGTCGTGTTTAAAAAGCTTAGAAGGGCATGAACTTTTAGGAAGAGGTTCTTGATTGAGCTCTCCCTTTAAAAACTCACTCATCGTTATGGCCGGTAAAGAGAAACCGTTCGAATACTCTTTTGAAACTTGATAAGCCTTTTGCTCAATCTTTCGCAAAAAATCCATTCCAGCAAGAGAGTGATCAGAATCAAGATCTTTCGCTTTATCAACCGTTACAACAATAGCAGCATTGGACCAAGGACTATTATGAGCGTAATTGCTCATTCCATTGGTCACAAGTCCATCAGAATCTGTACCAGATGAAAGAACATATCCTCCTGGACACATGCAAAAGCTATAGGTTCCTCTCTCAACCTCTTTATCAAAATAGCTAATGCGATAGCGAGCAGCTCCTAACCTTTCATCGCCAGCATACTTTCCAAATTGAATACTATTAATATACTTCCGAGGATGTTCAACCCTTACCCCAACGGCAAAGTCTTTCAGAACAATTGGAACTTTATGTTCATGAAGTTTTAAGTACAAACCTTTAGCAGAATGCCCTGTCGCTAAAACCACTTGAGAGGACTTAAACTTATTGCCAGCAGCTTCAACTCCAACGATCTTATTATCTTCAAGTAAAATATCGTCAACTCTCGTATTATAGTGAACCTCAGTCCCAAATTCGATTAATTCATCAGTCACTTTTCCAATAAATTCTCGAATTTTATTTGATCCTAGATGTGGATTTGATTCATATTTAATATGTTCAGGAGCTCCAAAACCGACCAGACGATCAAGAACATAATGAACTAAAGGAGACTTTACTCGAGTCAGAAGTTTCCCATCACTAAAAAGACCTGCTCCCCCCTCTCCAAAACAAACATTAGACTCTTCATCAAATTTTCCATAACGCCAATGTTTAGAGATTTTTTTCATTCTTTCCAATGCTCGATCTCCTCGCTCCAGGAGAATTGATTTGATCCCATACTCTTTTAAACGAAGTGCACAGAATAATCCTGCAGGACCAGCCCCAACGATAATTGGAGGTTGATTAAACGATAACCGAGGAAAGCTTTTCTCTTCAAACTCTTCATTTCCTTCTAGGACTCGAATTCGATAATGAATTTTTGGTTTTCTCCCCTTGGGTGCCTTACGAGCATCAAGACTTCTCCCCAAAATCTGATACTTATCAAAAACTTGATAATTCTTGGCCAGATATTCTTGAAGATCCTGGTCGAAAGGAATGACAAATTCGATTATTTTAGCCACGATTAACATATAGCGTGAATTTTCCCATTTGGGTAATTTGGTATGTAAGGAGTGCTATAGGTGATCAAAGCTTACTTTATAGGCATTGGAAATGAGTTACTTCAAGGTAAAATCCAGGACAAGAACCTTCATTGGCTTGGGCGCTTTCTGTTCAAAAACAATATTTACCTTAAACAAAGCAGCCAAGTTCGTGACGAGCCAGAGGATCTGATTGCCGAGCTCGAACAAGGTTGGAGCACTACTGATATCCTCATCACAACCGGAGGCTTGGGTCCTACCGAAGATGATATGACTAAATCAATCGTCGCAAAGTGGTTAGACCTCTCAATAAAAGAGTCTGAAGAGGCTAAGAGAGTTGTTTTAAAACAATTTGAGGAAAAAGGCCGATCTTATGACGAAAAAAAGTTTGATTACCACCAAATACCAGAGGATTTTAAGGCCATTCACAACCGAGTCGGCTATGCTCCAGGACTCTTGTACCAAAAAGATGGAAAAACCCTTCTTATGTTTCCAGGAGTTCCTTCTGAATTCCAAGCCATGGTCGAAGATCATTTATTATCCAATACGGTCCAGACCAAATTTCTTCAAGAAAACCTTATCTTTAAAACTTGGGGACTTCCTGAGTCTCATATTTTTCATAAGATTGAGCCTGAACTTTGGGAAAATCTAAAGCCTTATGGGACTGTTAGCTCACTCCCCCATCTTTCTGGAGTTGATATTGGAGTTACTGTCCAAGCAAAAGACCAAAATGAGCTCGAGAAGACTAAAAGAAAAGTTGATAAAATCATGAGAGAGTCTAAACTTTCAGACCATATCTGGCATATTGGAGAGCAAACGATAGAGGGAGCAGTTCACGAAAAGCTCATTGCACTCGGAAAGACTCTCGCAACAGCTGAGTCTTGTACAGGAGGACTCATAGCAGACAAACTCACAAACTTTTCAGGGAGCTCTGCCTATTTCAATGGAACAGCTGTTACCTATGCGACAGAATCCAAAGTTAATGTTCTAGGAGTTTCATCTGAAACAATTGAAAAATATAATGTTGTCAGTGAACAAGTTGCCGGCGAAATGGCAAAACATGTTCGAAAGCTCTATCAATCAGATTATGCACTAACAACGACGGGGGTTGCTGGTCCATCAGGTGGATCAGCAAAAATTCCAGTCGGTACAGTTTGTATCGGGATAGCAAGTGATGAAAAAGTTACAACTCAAACTTTTCACTTGAAAGGTAACCGAAGAACACTTAAGATCCGCTTCGCTGAATTTGCCCTTCATTCTTTATTACGGGAGATCGAATAATGGAAATCTTTAATGATTCAGTTAAATTTTTTATTTCAGTTATCTCGATTTTGAATCCGATTGGTGCCATCCCTATCTTTATGGGTTTGACCCGTTATTACTCTCAAGAGGATGTCAGTCGAATTGCGACTAATTGTGCCTTTGCAGTTTTTGTAACACTTTTTCTAAGTGGCTTACTTGGAGATGAAGTTCTCAAGTTTTTTGGAATCCAACTTGCTTCCTTTCGTGTTGGTGGAGGAATTCTTATTGCATTCATGGCACTCTCAATGTTAAGAGGGGAAAAAACTGATATTAAGATCAGCCAAGATGAAATTGAAAGACAAGCTCAAATTCGAGAGATAGGAATTGTTCCTTTGGCCATACCAATGCTTGCAGGTCCTGGTTCTATTTCAAACGTCATTATTCAAGCCGACTATTTCATAACTTTTTATCATTGGGTTGGGGCCGTTATTTGTTTGGCCTTAATTGCAATCATCTTAAAGCTAATTTTAACCTTCAGTCGTACGATTCGCGATAAAATTGGACAAATTGCTATCAATGTCTCGACAAGAATTTTTGGCTTAATTCTGATGGCCGTTGCTATTGAGCACATCACAAAAGGTATTAAGGTTATCTTTAACTTATAATCAGCATCGCAAGTAATACTCGATAAAGAAAAAAGGTCCAAAAAGGTATTTTCTTAATAAGCTTTAAAAAATAGTGAATGACTAAAAGTCCTATAAAAAAGGAAACAAGAATTCCTATGAAAGCATAAAAGAGGTCGAATTGAAGAGACTCCGCTCCTTGGATAATCTTTAATGCTTTATAAGCAGAACCCATCGCGACAATTGGAATCGACAGTAGAAAAGTAAACTCTGCAATGACTTTACGATCGAACTTAAGCCATCTTCCCATTGAAAGAGTTGCTCCTGAACGACTAACTCCAGGAAAAATAGCAATAGCTTGTGAAAACCCTAAAGCAAGAGCAAACTTCCAATTGACCTTTTCAAGTTCCTCTTCAAATTTCTCTCCGCCTTTAATATCGGCGAAGTAAAGAAGTGCCCCAAAAAAGGCTAGATTAAAAGCAATCACTTGAGGATTTCTCCCATAATTTTCAGATAAAGGCTTGAAGATGAGAATAAATATGATTGAGAACAATGTCGCTAAAATCATATTCACGACATAGGCATTATAACCTTTTTGCTCTAAGGCCTTTGAAGGTTTTTTGAAGATCTCTATTTTAGCAGATGCAATTTTCATCACTTCTTTTCTAAAATAAAGAAGTAATGAAAAGATTGTTCCAATATGAAGATAAAGATCAAAAGTAACTCCTGGATCTTGAATCTTTAAATACTTTGGCAATAAAGCTAAATGACCCGAGCTTGAAACAGGAAGAAACTCACAAACTGCTTGGATCAGCCCATAAATAATAGCATCGACTAATGTCATGGTTGTCGAACCGGTTGTGTTGGTGTCTCAAATGGAACTTCAGCAGGTTGTGGAGAAGACTTTTTCTTCCCAGGGTTTGAACTAAAATAAGCTAAATCTTCTGTTTTAAAAGCGTCCATTACTTCATTAATTTTTCGAATGAGATAATCATACTTCGCCTCTTCAAGCGAACTCTCTCTTAAGTCATCTTGTCGCTTTCTCTCTTTTTGATTAAGTCCAACTATCATATCAAAAAAACTTTTCAGTTTTTGAAAATAATCATCTTTCAAAGCTTTGTTGCTTGATTTGACTAAGAGTCTAGCTACTTTGAAGTAGTAGCGAAAAATATAGGCATGCTCTTTAAGAACATCCTCCTCTATCGCTTTCTTCTGTGAGAAATAATCAATAATTTCATAAGCTCCTAATTTCTTTGTTAATGGCTGGTTTTCAAGTTTATCATTCCATTCCACTCCACCAAGGTATTGACGATAAAACTTCAGAACTGTTTCTTCTGGAATAACCCGATTCGATTCAATCTGAAAGCGTAATATTGAAAAATTTGCTCTTTCCAAAGGAACAAAAATATCCTCGATAAGATTATTTTCAGCAAACTTTCCTCTCGGAGGCGTTATCTTCATAAATTGTTTTTCACCAATCTTTACGAAACGAACGTCTTGGATCCTTTTACCGATCGAACTTAAAAGGCTGTCCCTATAATCAAAAAAACTCTTGAAGAATGGACCGTATTGAAGGAAATGCTGTCCGATATTCTTTAAGTTCAATTCAAGGCTTGATTTTGTTAAGTTTTTAAACTCTTCGTAAAAACGTAATGCATTATAAGGCTGGTTATTGATGAACTTAATAACTTCACCGAAACGAAGTGAAGCAAGCGGATTACTTCTGATGGCATAAGAAAGCATTTTCTTCAAATCAATCTTTTCTTGCGTCCTTTCAAAGCGCACCAATAATTTTTCAGCAGGATAATAAATTCTCATGGCAGGTACAAAGAACTTTTTTTTCTTCTTTCTAAGCGTTTTAAAATAAGGATACTCAAGAAATATTTTTGTTCTTTTTGTTTTTTCAAAGTCAAAGTAAAGAGAACTTATAATTCCTTGAGAATTCGCATTCCCAGCAAAACTAATCGTTTTATATTCAAAGCTGTTATATTCCTCAAGTGGAAACCGTTCTAAAAAAGAAGTCATATAAGCAATTCCAAAACTTAAAGGAAGCATAATGAGAGCAAGAACAAATGAAATAAGCTTTGATGATAAATAAAAGCGTGAACCAAAAATAACTTCTTTAACTGTAGGTTTCGAAAAAAGTGATGGAAAATCAAAAATTATAAATGGCCAGATAAACAATCCAAGTAGTCCTCGACAAAAAGCTTTCAGACGACTTAGTAAACCAGTACCTTCTACTGAAACGAAAAGAACTAATTTTCCCAAAGAACGTTTAAAGAATAAGTTCCCCAAAAGAACTAAGGTGATATGTACAATGAGATAGGGAAGAAAATATTTAGCCTCTATTCCCGCTTCAGTCTTAATAAAAGCTTCTAACTCATTAAAGCCTGACTCTATTAAGAAAAGAGCATCATATTCAATAAGCATTTGAGTAAGAAAAACGGCCAAATTAATATCGATAAGAAGTGCAAAAAACCTAATAAAATAGGGAACTCCCCAGTCTTTTTCGCCAATACTTGGCTTGAACTTCTTTTTTTGAATTGGCGGAACTAATTGCTCAACAACTGCATCATCATGAAATATCTTAGGGGGTAGTTCTTGACGAGTTTCTGTCTCTGAAGCTATTTCCGCAATCAAAGATTCTTCATCAAGAATCTTGGTCATAGTTGGTTCATTTGGAACAACTTCAAGTCCCTCCCTCTCTTCCTCTATTGCCACCTCAAATTGAGATTGTGGAGACATATCGAGCTCCAAGTCACCATCATCAGCAAAAGCGACTTCGGCAGAAGGAACCTCTAAATCATTCATCTCTGGAATATCAGGTAATTTCGGTAGATCAGGAATATCAGGTTCATCAGCAAGAACAACTTTTTTGACAATAACACCAACCGAACCAACTACAATTTGATCATCCTTCTCTAAAAGAATAGGTTGATCAACAGGAATGGACTTACCATTAATAAATGTCCCTTTGTCACTTGAATGATCTATTATAGAAAGAACTCCATGATCATTAACAAGAGTACAATGTTTTTCACTTATATCAGGATGGTCGAGGTTAAGATTTTGTCCAAACTTCCCGATTGTTAACTGATTCTCTAAATAGAGAATTGGCGAATCCCCAGTAGAAAGTTTTACTTCATAACGGCTCATTAAGTTTTCATCCTATGACCAGAGACTTGAAAAAGCTTTCTCAATCCCAGTTTTGCGACAGTTGTATAGAAATTCTCCATGATAAAGTCAGGATAGCCAAGATCGTTTACATCCAGGTCTAATCGTACATACATTAAGCAACGTTGCTCAATCTCCTGAACGACAATCTCCCCTTTTGAACCTTTGAAAGACTTTCCTATAAAAGTAAATGAGTAGGTTCCAGGCTTAAAAACTCTGTCAATCTTCATTGTCGCAAAGAATTCAACAGGTAAAATCGAGACTTTAAAAACCAAGCTAAAAATATCCTGATAATACTGACTCGTACTCACGAAGCTCATATATTTTTTATAATCTTCGTAACGAGAAATAACTTTAAGAACAGGAGAACATTTTGAAGTATGGAAACCAGCTGCTTTGGCCCATGCTTTATGCTTTCCTTTAGGGGCATCAATCACTTTGGAAGTTGATATAAGTCTCCCCTCTTTCAAATACTTCAAATTAGTTCGTGAGTAATAATCTCGCTCTTTTAGAAATAGTTTAAGAGATTTTTCTCCACTAGGGGATAAAGCAAAGGCTTGAGCGCCAAAATACAATAAAATGAATTGACAACCTTTCAACATTCTAATGACTTCCTTGTCTCTTATTATTATGGAAACTTCAGTAAGATAACGCAAGTAGACTTCTTACCTCAGTTAAGTTTAAAATTTATAGTATCACTCACTCTTATAAACGGGTTCTATTGAGACTATGGCTAAATTAAGTACTAAAAAGCGAACTGGAAAAAAAGTTAAAGAAGCAGAAATTGAAAGCAAAGACCAGCGATGGCATTGCCGTAACAGAGTGACTCTCGTCTTTGGAAGTAATGATGAAGAGGAGCTCGATACTTATCTTTACACAGATAAATCTCTTGAGTTCAAAACCGTAAAGTTTCATCAAGCAAAATCTAAGGCCATTGAAGAAATCCTGGATAACTGTATCGACGAGTTCTATCGAGGTCACGTAAGTGAAGTTAATATTGAACTCAGTAAAGACCAGATGGAAGTTATTATTGAAGACAATGGGATTGGATTTCCTCCTGCAAAAGCGACTCAAGTTTATTCAGAGTTTAGAACAGGTTCTAAATTTAAAGATGAAGAAACGGATAAGAAAGGTTATCTGCATAGAACCTTAGGACAAAATGGCCTTGGAGCTTCGGCGACATGTCTCACTTCCGATGAATTCGAAGTTCGAATTCGACATTACAACTCTAAGAAAGAACAAACCTTTAACTTCATTGATGGAGCTCTAAAGATTAAGAAAAGCCGACCGAAGCCATTTAAAGGCCACTCGGGAGTCAGAGTCCGAGTTAAACTTGCCAAAGAAGTTTATAAGAAACCAAAAATTGATAAAGAACTGCTTCGAAAAAGGATTATCGATCTCGCCTATAATAACCCTGGCCTAAAATTTGTTTTTAATGGTGATGAATACCTTTATGAGAAAGGACTTTATCAACTCGCAGAGAGAATCGACAAAGATAATGCTGTTCTTCTTGGGCAGGACGCTTTTACCTATGAAACGGTAAATACGAAAAAGAAAAAGGTAAAAGGTAAGATCGACATGATCGTAGCTCTTACTG
This sequence comes from Bacteriovoracaceae bacterium, assembly GCA_965217035.1. Classification (GTDB taxonomy): domain Bacteria; phylum Bdellovibrionota; class Bacteriovoracia; order Bacteriovoracales; family Bacteriovoracaceae; genus JAUHYH01. Next base: position 315,227 of record OZ244226.1, read on the forward strand.
TTGATAAGAAATCAGAAGATAGAGAACGTTTTGTTTCTTTCGTTAACTCTACACCTACTTTTGACGGTGGTTTTCACAATGATCGAGTGAAACGACTTTTCATTAATGCCATCAAGGACAAAACGGAGAGACTTGCGAAAAAAGCAAAAGTCACCCTTAATGATAATGATATCCTTCAAGGGATTACCTTTGTCATTGGAATTATCATGCCTAACCCAAGGTTTGAATCTCAAACTAAACGTAAATTAGTTCGCGATACTCATCTTGAAAAAGGAATTGAAAAGTTCATGGATAAGGCCATGGCCAAGTTTTTTAGAACACATAAGGACTACCTTGAGCTTATTATCGAAAGAGCAAAAACGAGGCATCATTTTCAAGACCTTAAAGCTGCAAGTAAGAAAGGCCGCAAGGCTAAAAAACAAAGAGTAGAAAAACTGCTCGATGCCAATGAAAGAAAAGATCGAACTAAATGTATGCTTTTCATTTGCGAGGGGGATTCAGCAATTGGTGGTCTCCGTTCTGCGAGAGATAAAAATACTCAAGGAGGTATCGCCTTGAGAGGAAAGCCAATGAATGTTTCTCAAGCCTCTATTAAAGATGTTTTAGAAAATAAGGAATTTGCAGATATTATGGCTTCAACAGGTCTCACGATAGGTGTTCCAGCGGATCCTAAAAATTTAAGATATTCAAAGATTGTCTTCCTGGCTGACTCTGATGTAGATGGTGGTCATATTAATACACTTCTTACGAATTTCTTTTTCCAGTACTGGCCAGAGCTCTTTGAAATGGGAGCAATTCAAATCGCAAAAGCTCCCCTATTTGAAGTCATTACTGATAAAGACACCGTTTATGCTGAAACCCCTGAAGAATTAGAAAAAATTAAAGAGAAAAAGACGATCAAAATCAAAGAAATTCAAAGAAACAAAGGTCTAGGAGAGATGTCTCAAGACGCTTTTAAATATGTCCTTAGTCGTGATGAATTCACAAAAATCACAGTAGAAGATATGAAAGCCTCTAAAAAAATGCTCGATGTCTGTTTTGGAAAAGACTCTCAACCAAGAAAAGAATTATTAATGGATGAAGCCTAATGGAAGAAGTATACTTACACTCAACTCCCGAGATCCCTCTTGAAAAGATTGTAAAATCTGAGTATCGGACCTATCAAATTTATACTTTGATGGATCGAGCAATTCCTTATCTTCAAGACGGATTAAAACCTTCACAGAGAAGAATTCTCTACACACTTTGGAAGCATAAGGCGAAGGGGCTTTCGAAAGTTTCAGGAGTTACAGGACTTGTCCTGACTCTCCATCCCCATGGACCTGCTTCTATTGAATCATCTATTGTTAACCTTGCTCAAGATTTTGCTTTCGCAAATAACTATCCTCTTATTGATAAAAAGGGTTATTTCGGAGAGCGAATGGAAACAACCGCTGCCGCTGGAAGGTATATTGAATGTAAATTGGGAAAAGTTTCTGAACTTTTACTTTTTGATGACCTTAACCAAGTTGAAATGATTCCTAACTATGATGAAAGAGCGATGGAGCCACTTGCACTTTACCCTAAACTCCCTCTCATGCTCCTAAATGGTTCAGAAGGGATTGGAACAGGCTTTTCATCAAATATTCCATCGTTTAAACATTCAGATATTATCAATTCAATGATTTATTATCTTGAGAAAGGAAAAGCTCGTAAGGTAAAGCCGTGGGTTCGTTATTATAACGACAAGGTAGAAGTTGAAAAAACAGGAAAAATTCTCTTCCGAATTGGTTTCGAGGAACGCAAAGGGAATATTCATATTACAGAACTTCCTAAAGGCTATGACGCTAAGAAGATTTATAAACATTTAAATAAGTTTATTGATGCTGATTTCATCAAGGATTATATCGATTCATCAGTCGATAATACGATAGATATTCAACTGCTCTTTAAACGGGGACAAACTCCTACTCTTGAAGCTGTTGAAAAGAAAATGGGAGCAACTGCAAGCCTTGTCCCTAACTATACTTTGATCAGCGAACGTGGTGTTCGAATCTTTAAAAAAGCCGAAGAGATCATTGAGCTTTTCACAGAACAGAGAAGAAAAGTCGTCAAACGACGGTATGAACTCTTAATTGAAGAATGTGAACATAATATTATTAAGAATAATGAAATTATTCGTTTCATTAAAGAAAAACATTATGCCCAAGCTGAAAAGAAGGCCAATCGCTCTGACTATGTTAAATATCTAACAAGTAAAAAGTTTAAGCATGGTGATTACCTTGCTGATATGGCAATTTATCGAATGACTAAAGAAGAAGTCGCAAAAAGACAATTGCTCGTAAAAGAAGATACAGGAAAACTAAAAACCTATAAGGCCATTGTTAAGTCTCCTGCAAAAATTAAAGGGAAGTTGATTGATGAGTTAAACGACATCAATGTCAAACTTTCTAAAATAATGGAAGATAAAGAGAAAGAGAAACAAAAAGTCCAAAAGAAGAAGCGGAAGTCTTAAGACAACTGCTTCTTTAAAAAGGTCTTAATGGTAAAATGATACAAAGAGTGCTATAACTCAATTAATCATGAAAACAATACTTTTCTACCTTATTTTTTCTTCTCATTGCTTCTCTCAAACTCTAAATATCATTCTCGATAAAATTCCTAAGAAAGAAGGAAAGGGGATGGTTGCCCTCTACAATAGCGAAGCAAATTATGATGAAGAGAAAAAACCTTTCAAAAGTATCGTTTGCTCAAAAAAGCAATTTATTGAAAAGAAATGTTTTTTTCCTAAAATCCCATCAGCGACCTACTCAATCGCTTTTTACTGGGACGAAAATAATAACGAAGAACTCGATACAAATTTCATAGGCTATCCCAGTGAACCTTTTGGCTTCTCTGGGAATCCAACCATTATCGCTGGAAAACCAAGTTTTGACAGCACAAAATTTAAATTCGAGAAAAGATCAAAGCCTATAAAAATAGATCTCAAGTAAAATTAGCAAAAAAAATTGGCAGAAAGAAAAGATCTAATGTCTCATTAAATATCTAAAATCATTAATCTTTTATATAAAACAAACATCTAAAAGAGCTTTGAATTCATAATAAATTCGAGTCTCTCTTTAATGAGATTCTTTATTGATGAGAAGGGTTAGCACCTCCCCTTAACCAACCCTTCTCATCTTTTTTAGATTCAATTTTAATATTTCTATTTATCCAAGTAGTTGTCTGACTCTGTTCCCAGCCAACGATCCCAAAAGGTAAAGTATAGACCGTAGTTCGTCTTAAATTCTTTATGATGAAGAGCATGATGGGTCGCTCCTACTAAGTTTCGTGTTAACCAGTTCTTAAGAAACCACTTTGGATAAACTTCGACATTCAAATGATTAATCGTCGCAGAAATTGTCATATAACTTAAAAGAAAAGCTAAGGAATACATATGAAGTGGAATCATATAAATAATAAGCGCAAAAGGAACGACCTGAAGAATAGTTTCAAGCGGATGAAATGAAAATGCTGTCCAAGCAGATGTCTCAACCGAATCATGATGAGTTTTATGAATCTTCCGGTACACCTTTGGAATATGCATCCATCGATGAAGAAAATAATAATAAGTCTCGTGAATCAGCATCGCTCCTACAATCCCACTTAAATGAAACCACCAAGGAGCATAAAACTCTTGAAGTTGATAAAACTGAGACATTCCAAGAAAGGCAGCTCCAAAGATCAAAGCACTATAAAAAGAGTAAAGGATTTCTCGACGACCTTGGAACTTATCCCGACCGAGTTCAAACACCTTTTTTACTTTCAATTTGATGACAAGCCAATCAGCAAAAGCACTTGTTAGAAAATAGCGAAGAAAGATCGCAATAGTGAAAATTATGAATAAAAAAAAGGCCTCCGAAATGGAGGCCCTGTCTATAGAAATCATAATTCTATTTAATCAACTCTAGTCATCTGAGGCAAGTTTCTCTTGGCGTTCCTTAATAACTTTCTCTTGGATATTATTAGGACATTCCTTATATTCAGCAAATTCCATCGTATAACCCGCTTTACCAGCAGTCCCCGATCTTAGATCTGTTGAGTAACCGAACATCTCTGAAAGAGGAACAAGAGCATTGATGATTGTATCGTTATTATCATTAGTTTCTGAACCTTGAATAATCCCTCTTCTCGAAGAAAGGTCACCGATAACGAAACCTTGGTACTCATCTGGAGTTTCAACTTCAACTTTCATAAATGGCTCAAGAAGAACTGGAGAGGCCGCATTGATCGCTTGTCTCATGGCCTGTCTTGAAGCAATTCTAAACGCCATATCCGATGAATCGACATCGTGTGACTTACCATCAGTAAGGTAAACTTCAACATTGATAAGTGGGAACGCTGCAAGAGGTCCTTTATCCATAACGTCTTCGAAACCTTTTTCACAAGCTCCGATAAATTCAGTAGGGATTGATCCCCCTTTAATCTGATTATGGAACTTGAAATTTTGGTCTTCTCTCTCTTTGTTATCTTCAGCAAGTGGAAGAATACGACCAACAACCTGACCAAACTGACCAGAACCACCAGTTTGCTTTTTATGAGTATAATCGTAGTTGGCTTCCGTTCTGATTGTCTCACGATAGTTAACCTGTGGAGCACCAATTTCAACTTCTGCTTTATACTCTCTTTGAAGTCTTTCTACATAAATCTCAAGGTGGAGCTCTCCCATCCCTGCGATTCTTGTTTCCCCAGATTCTTCGTCAGTGAAAACGTGGAATGTCGGATCTTCTTTCATGAAACGTGAAAGACCTTTCGACATCTTGATTTGGTTATCCTTATCTTTAGCCTTAATTGAAAGCTCGATAACTGGGATTGGAACGTGCATTCCTTCACAAGAGATGTGAAGAAGATCATCGTTACCAACAAACGTATCCCCGGATGCACAGTCAATACCAACCATTGCGATGATATCCCCTGCACCTGCGCTATCAATATTATCTCTGTCGTTTGAGTTCATTCGAACAATCCGACCAACTCTTACCTTTTTCTTCGTTCTTGTATTCCAAACGAAGTCACCTTTCTTAAGCTCACCTTGATAAATTCTTGTGTAAGTAAGCTGTCCGAACTGCTCATCAGTAATTTTGAAGGCCATAGCAACAAGTGGCTTCGCGAAATCTGGCTCAAGAGTGATCTTAGAGTCATCATTTGCATCAATTGCTTGTGGTTTCTCTGAAGTAAGCGGTGATGGTAAATATCTAGAAACAGCATCAAGAAGCGGCTGAACACCTTTGTTCTTGAAAGCCGATCCCATATAAACTGGAGTAAGCTTTAATGTCTGAACACCCGTTCTAATTGCATTGTGAATAGTTTCTTCAGTGATTTCTTTCCCTTCAAGAATATCTTCCATCATCTGATCATCAAATTCAGAAACAGCATCAAGCATTTGCTCTCTCAATTCATTCGCTTGGTCTTGAAGTTCCGCTGGGCAATCTTCGATTCTAACGTTTTCACCATTATCACCATCAAAGTAATAAGCCTTTAAAGTAATAAGATCTACAACACCTTCGAATCCGTCTTCAGCTCCGATAGGAATTTGCATAAGAACAGCGTTGTGATTGAGTTTTTCTCTTAACGCTTTTGAACCATTGAAAGCGTTCGCCCCCATTCTGTCCATCTTGTTAAGGAAAGCTAATCTTGGAACATTATATCGTTTCATTTGTCGGTCAACTGTAATTGACTGCGACTGAACCCCAGCAACCGAACAAAGAACAAGAATCGCGCCATCAAGAACACGTAATGACCTTTCTACTTCAACAGTAAAATCAACGTGACCTGGAGTATCGATGATATTAACTTTGATATCTTTATTTTTTCCAGCACCTTCAGCATACTCGATCCCCGCGTCTTGAGTTCCACGCCAGTGCACAGTTGTCGCTGCTGAAGTAATTGTAATCCCTTTCTCTTTCTCAAGCTCCATGTGGTCCATGGTTGCGCCATCACCACCACCACGAACGTCTTCAATCTTGTGAATTTTGTCACAGTAAAAGAGAATCCGTTCAGTCAGTGTCGTTTTTCCTGAGTCGATGTGAGCGGAGATACCGATGTTCCGCGTTTTAGGTAGATCTTTCATTTCTTTCAGCTCCGAATGCGTCTAAATTTGATGTTAAAAAATATGGCTTAATATAAAACAGATACGCGTCAAAAGCCAACCGAAATGTCCCCGAGAGTCTAGAAAAATATCATTTAGCTTGACGCCTGTTACAGGATGCATTAAAACTTAAAAACCAACCCTTTGAATTGTATAGAAATGAGCAGAAAAGATATTACGCGCGAGCAGTTATACGAATCAGTCAAAACCCTCATCGAAAGTGAGGATAAACACCTTCATTTATGCCAACAGAAGCTTTACACGCTTTATAGCATTGCTTTTCAGTACCTTCTTTATAAATCCAGTAAAGACCATGGCTGTTATATTATTCGTGTTGAAGACAGCTTTTTAGCTGAAAAATTAGCCAGAAAATCGAAAGATCCTACCACTCGAAAATTTATGGCAAGGCTTCTTCATACTAGAAAGCTAAGATATGAAAATTCGACCTTTTATTTGGACTATTTCAATTTCCAAAGCTGGTCAATAACTTCTGACCTTCCTCAAAGCAAAATTAAAGCAGGCCTCGTCGTTAAAAATACCTCTTCCACACCAATGGCTGATTATGAAAACTTTGAGACGGCTTCAGATGTCGCTGCTCAAGAAGAGGAAGAAGTACAAGCGCCAATAATTCCATTTCCAATCCAAGAATTTGGAAAACACTTCTATCTTAAAACATTAATGGAAGTCGTCCCAGAAACACTCACAATTGCCTTTGGTGAAAAGTATGAAGGGACAAAACCAATGAAGTTTGGATTCATCCCAGAACCAGAAGAACTCACTTCCGGAGTTAAAATTGCTTCTGATGTTGTTCTTGGGGAAGAATAACTCCATTTTTGGCATACAAAGCCAATGCCGATTATCCCAGCCCAACCATACTTGTGATTTTTCGATAGTTACGTTATGAAGTCTCAAAACAAAATCTAATGGAGATCATCATGAAAACCATCTTATTTCTTATTTGCTTATTTTCATTATCAGCATGGTCACAGAAGAAATTTAATATTCAAACGAGAGTCAAAACGGGTAAACATCACGAAGTTCAATACCTTAAAGTAAAAAACCCTGAACTTATTGATAAAGTTTTTGATTCAAGCTTTATCCTCAACTCAAAAATTTCTTTCCACTTTCAAGGGATTTTAGAAGGAAATATTTGTGAATACCGATACCCTGTTCTAATAGTTTCTGAAAATAAGCAAAGAAAACTTTATGAATTAAAGCTTTATCCAATCCAGAAATTCAATGCTGCAAAAAAACAATCTATTCCGGTGACTGATCCAGCATGTACTTCTCATTCAGAACCTACGCCTTTTAAGTTTTCAATTGAAGTAGCTCCTTCTATTTGGTGGGCTGAGAAAAAACAAGAAATTTGGAAATATCTTATTACAGACAGTAAAGGGAACGAATATCTATTACAAATCAAACTTCATGAGAGAGATGGCTGGTCTTGGAAGACCACTGCACGTAAAAAGTAGTTATTATATTAAAAATTTTAGTAATCTTCGAAACGAGTAAATAATGGTGTAACGTTTCTTTAATTTAAGAGGAAGCTTTTTTTTAAATACTCATCCATTGTAATGATTCGATTCTTCTTAAAAAACTCATCTAATCTGTTCGATTGCGAGGAGTTCTTTTAAACCTGCGTAAGCAATAACACCTACCAGAAAAAACAAGCTAGTCATTAGTCTGAACCTCAGCTCTAACCTATGTATTAGGATATACTGTATTATCTCCTAAGCTTAATCTTTTACCTACTGACAAACTTCTGCAGTGATCGCAGCGACATAGTCACCGACATTACTATAAACTTCAAATACAGCTGTTCCTACATCGCCATAAATCCCTTCTAACTCCATCGAATAACCAGCTTCCTTTAAAAAACCATCGAGACTTTCATCAAGCTTCTTATCCCCGTCTTCACCATAAACAACACAAAGTTCACTTTGCATTTCATAATCTTCATCCTCTATAAGCTTTTCAAGCTCAGAAATAAACTTACTCGCTTCTTCAGCTTTTTGAACCAAATGCCCATCGACTTTGTAGCCGAGAATTTCCCAGGCAGAAGCATTGAGCGATAAGGATAAAACAGTCATCATAATTAATGATTTCATTGAGACTCCCTTGTTGTTTAAGAGCTCTATATCATCATCTTGAAAAATATTAAGATTAAAGGAAAAAATTACAGACCAAAAAGAAAGGCCCTTCAGAGAGGAAGGGCGGTGGGCAACATGAAAGCATATATTTTTTAAAGATATGTCTTAAGGCAGGGTGTGTGACTGACTCTTCATTCGAAGCTTCAGAAGGTAGGGATTAAGATATGGATTGGGATTATCCAGGTTGCACCACCTTTACCTCTTGTTACTTAACTATAAAGCAAGAGCCATGCCAAAACTGATATTTGAGTAAAATTAACGGCTTAAGGCCTAAGGCCTGCGTTAACTAAATAAATTTAACTGGTGGCAACCTATCTCCAAGGACCTCTTTGGCCCCTATTCTTGGTGTCATTGATGCCCTGTAAGATTTAGGTGGCTCCAAAATAGTACATAGCGTTAAATCTTTTAGTTCGACAAGAAGCCTTCATTAGATTTTACGACGGAGAAAAAATGAAAACTAATGATCTTATTTTATCCATACCTATATATTATAAATTAATATCCTTAGCAGTTATTTGATTCACAACTTTTTTAAAAATCTCTAGCAGCTTTTCACATTCATCCCTCGTAATATAAGGAGAGATTGAAATTCTTAGACTATTTTTAGCATAATTGTTTAATCCCAAAACCTGAAGCAAACGACTCTCCTCGAACGTTCCAGAGGAACAGGCAGAACCACTCCCAACCGCCATACCGGCCATATCAAAAGCAGGGATCAATAACTGGCTCTTGATATCAAGAAAATACATAAAAACTGTATTGAGATTTAAATTTTCAGATTCGATTGGAAGAACTTCAGCATAGTTCTTAATAATACTTTGAAACTCTGCTCTTAAGTACTCGATGTTTTCTCTTTGATCATTAGGCTTAAAATCTAAAACCACTTGCTCTAATGCTTTTTGAATAGAAAAGATACCATGAGTATTAAGTGTTCCTGAACGAAGCCAACTCTGTTGCCCTCCTCCAACAATCAAAGGACCTATCGGATTTTCAGCTTTGTATTGCTTCGAAAGAAAGCTCCACCCCACTCCTTTAAGAGTTCCAAACTTATGTCCTGAATAGGAATAACAATCCAAAGACTCATCAAGCTCTCTATAGCTTGCAATTTTAGCAACTGATTGGGTCGCATCAACATGAACGATCATTCGATCCTTGAACTTTGCTTTAAGAGAAGAGACTTCAACTAAATCCCAAACGACACCGCTTTCATTATGGACCCAAGTATAGTTCAGGATAACTTCATTTGAATCATCTTCTAAAATATTTTCGACTTGCTTTGATATTTCTCCTAATGGAAACTTCATATTTCTTCCTGTAGAAACTCCAATACACTCGACACCCATCAACTTTAAGATGGGCACTTGTTCTACTATGCAGGAATGATCAGTCTTTAAATAAAGAAAATAAGGTTTCTTGTTTGCCTCTAATGCTCTTCTTACAACTCCTCTAATAAAGAAGTTAGATCCTTCTGTTGCCCCAGAATGAAAGAGAGAAAAATGGGAATCCTTAACATTAAAATGCTCTGCTAGAAAACGTTCACAATCATGGACCACTTTTAAAGCAGCTTTTCCAAGTTGATGTTGTGAAGATGGATTGGCAAAAGGGAGATCAAAAAAAGCCCCTTTAAGTGAATCACTTAAAGGGGCTGAAGCATTATAATCACAATAGATCACTATTCGTAATTATTTAGAAATCACTGCTGATATTTGGAGTGAACGCTGGGGCTGCAGTCGTTGTAGATGCAGACTCATTGTTCGTTGCAGCTGGAGCAGTATTAGCTGAGTTAATAGCTGAAGTTGCTGCAGTTGGCTCAGTAGCAATTGTGATTTCTCTAGACTTTCTCATTAGATCGCCAAGAGTTGTTGTTGCAAGGTACTCTTGCATGATGATCCCAAGATTTTCAAAGTAATTTCTTACGGCTTGGAATTCCCTTGTGTTAACAAGAGCAGCATCTCCATTCTCTTGGTGAAAATTAACACCTGAAGAAGGGTTTCCGCTGATGTCTTTTGCTGGGTTAATATTTTCCCCAACTGATGCAAGAATGTCTCTTACAGTGATTTCATCCATCGCACGAGAAAGAACGTATCCTCCCCCTGGACCACGAACAGACTTAACAACGCTACCTGTTCTGAGCTTTCTGAAAAGCTGCTCTAGGTAGTGAAGGCTGATTGCCTGTCTTCTAGAAATTTCCTGTAATCTGACTGGATTGCCGTTGCTGTGAGTTGTTAAATCAAGCATTGCACGTACGGCGTAGCGACCTTTTGATGTAAGTCTCATGTTCATCCTCCATAAAGTTTAATAGTCGTTCTAACTATCAAATGGCTTTCCCTGCCATCTGGAGACTTCAGTAGCTTCCAAAGAAACCTACTAAATTGTTCTCAATAATAGTATCACCTTACAAAATAACTCTCGTCAACAATTTAATGCAGATCTTAACAAAAAAATTTTACTCAATTAATTTCGTAGTTAGGTAACTGAAATTACTGGGTATGGTGATTAGCTGACACTAGGTAAATAACTGAGTATGTCGGGAAATTGTTGCCTCTCAAACCTTTAATACTGAGATCCTTGATCAATTTTCGTGTAATAAATACATGTCCTATCTTTAGTATATTGATAATGCTATCGTGCGCTCCATAACCTAAGGAGCCATTTGTGAACACGTTCGAGCAGTTAAATTTAAATGAGAAAATTTTGAAAGCAGTGGCTGAAATGGGCTTTGAGGAACCTTCAGAAATCCAAGTAAAAGCGATTCCCCTCCTTTTAGAATCTTCAAGAGATTTTATTGGTCAAGCTCAAACTGGAACTGGGAAGACTGCTGCTTTTGTTATTCCTTTACTAGAAAAGATTGATTATCACTCTAAAGACGTTCAAGCATTAATTCTCACTCCCACTCGTGAACTTGCTCATCAAGTGAAAAAAGAAATTGAAAAGATCGGAAAATATATGAATATCCGCTCCACTTCAATTTATGGTGGAACTTCTTATGACAAACAAATTAAAGCGCTTAAACAAGACCGTCCTCATATCGTGGTAGGGACTCCAGGGCGAGTCATCGATATGATCAACAAACGTCTTTTAAAACTTGGTAATGCAGAGTTTTGTATTCTTGATGAAGCAGATGAAATGCTCAACATGGGATTTTATGAAGACGTGGAAACGATTCTTCAAACTTTTAAAGATCACCGACAACTCATTATGTTCTCAGCAACAATGCCAAAACAAATCCTTAATCTTATAAAAAGATCTTTTAAAGAATACAATACTGTAAAAATCAAAAAGAAGTCTTTGAGTAATGACGATATTGAGCAGAAATATTTTGTCGTTCGGAATAAACACCATACTGAAGCACTCGCTCGACTTATCGAAGATGCAGAAGATCCTTACGCGATTGTTTTTTGTAAGACTAAGGTTGAAACCGTTGATGTTGGAAATGAACTCAAGGGTCGTGGCTATCGTGTTGAAATTTTAAACGGTGATATGGGACAAAATGAACGAGAAAGAGTTATGAGAAGCTTTAAAGATAAGCGGACAACTCTCCTGGTTTGTACTGATATTGCTGCTCGTGGAATTGATGTGAATAACCTGACTCATGTTTTCAATTACGGACTTCCCCAACATGATGAAGCCTATGTTCACCGTATTGGAAGAACAGGAAGAGCAGGACAAACGGGAAAAGCTTATACCATCGTAGGACCAAAAGCTGTTTTCGCTTTAAGAAAGATAGAGAGACATATCAATAAAAGAATAGAGTTCGAAAAACTACCGAGTACAGAGCAACTTAAAAGAAAATTAATTCAAAGAGAGATGGCAACAGTTGCCAATGTTCATCACGTGCTTAAAGACAAAGATAAAGAATTTACAACTGATCAGGCTTTTGATGTTTTTGCAGATGAATTTTCTGATCTTAGCCAAGAGCAACTTCTCAAGCTGATGTTCACTTGGAAATTCAATAAGTTGATCCGCCATTTTGATAATCTCGGTGATATCGAAGATAAGCCTTCTTATAATAGAAATGACCGTCCAAGAAACGCAGGAAGAAATGCGCGACGGAGAAATCGTAGAGACAGTGGCAATAGCCGTCGAGATGGAAGAAGAAATGATCAAAGAGCAAGCGGCGGTGGAGAAAGAAGAAATCGTGGAGAGAAAAGGCGCTCAAATCGACGATCAAGCCGATCGACTTAGTATCTTCAATAAGTCTGATACAGATGGTGCGCCGGACTCAATGACGGGCATGAAGTTCATAACATCAATGACCATCCATAGCACAAGAGGAAGTTAAATACGCACCAAGACGCTAATTCGAAGAATGCTTTTCAAGAATATCATTGAGCTGACGGAGAAAATCTTCGCCAGCATTCTTACTATAAATCTTTAATTCAACACGACGGTTCTTGCTGTGAGCCTCTTTCGTATTCGCTGGATCAATTAAACGCTTCTCTCCAAACCCTTTCGCTTCAATTTTTTCTTTAGGGACAGAGTTATCTCTAAAAATATTGCGAACCGTTCGTGCTCTCACTTTAGAAAGCTCCATATTTTTTTTGTCGTTTCCAGTGGCATCTGTATGACCAAAGATCTTAAGTTTCGACCATTGATCGGAGTATTCAGAAAGGACTGTTGCAAGTTCTTCAATAATTTGCTTCGAGCCATCATTTAACTGGAAGCTATTGGTTTTAAAGTTTACTCCGAGCCGCTTGAGACTAAATTTAATTCGAGGTTTTTCTTCAACTTCCGGCTCAGGTTCAAGAACAGGAGTTGGTTCTTCGGCTTTTCCAAAGGGCCAACCAACCTCAGCAACAAGCTGAAGATAGGTGATCTTGCGATCATCAATATTTATATCCGTGAAACCTTGAGCACCAACTCTTATCATAAAATCATCTTTAGGATCGGAAAAATCATAAAAGATTCTCGCACCAGCAAATAAGGCACTCGATTTATCATCAGAATTAGTTCCTGCATCAGAAAAACTAACATCTCGACCTAAAAGCATTTGAAGTTGCGGACCTATACTCCACCGATCTGATAAACGATAACGAGCACCTAGCTCAAAAAAGAAAGCTTTTGTTTGAATTTCAACACTATCATCCATTTCATCGTATCGATATCCAAGGCCAATATCAGCAATGAAGTCTTTCCAATAACGTGAATAGACTCCCTTAATTCCTATTTGTAGTCCATTGTTTTCAACTTCAGGAGAGCTAATATCTGTTTTATCCATGAGTCCAAGCTCTCCTCCGATGAACCACCAATCATTTTCACCACCAGGGATATAGTTTTCATTGTCAGAAAAAACAGGACCAGAAACAACCAATAGAAGGAGCACAAATAAATTTTTCATAAGGAAATTATAGGACCTTACTTACACTTGATCAAATCATGAAAGCATCGGATCGATTTGATGAAATTGAAGATTTCTCCTATCCTCAGACCCTTCAGGGCCTTCGAACTCCAAAACATAATAGTGGAAGTGTTCGGGGATATAATTGATTAAATCGCGGAAGTATTTTACTCCCCACTCAGCAAGGAAGTATTCCTTCCTCTCGAGATAAAGAGGAATTTCTAATTCTAAAAGTTCTGATGCCGATTCAAGACGATAAAAATCGGCATGAATCATATCATCGAGCTCACATATAATTGAATAAGTCGGACTTAAAACGGCATCACCAGAAAAGAAGCGTGCAAAAGTTGTCTTTCCCATTCCAACTTTTCCTTCAAGAAAAATCACAGAAGGTCCTTCAACTTCACCTTTAATCTCATTAACGACATATTGATAATCGCTTTCAAGAACTTTCTTCCACTCTTTAATTAACTTTTTATGCAGACTCATTTTCGAACTCGTCAAAGGCCCTAGGCAGGAAATCAATAATAGAAGATGCCGTCATCACACGCTCTCCTAATTCTTCGGCAGCAAAATAACCTGCTCGAGTATGAGCAAGAATTGACATTAATACTGTTTTATCAATAGAAACAATTTTCTCATAAAGAGAAACTTTTTCTCTCATATTCCTATCTTGGGCCAAAAGCCCACCGAGTAGTCCAGCGAGAACATCTCCGGCTCCACCAGTTGCCATCCCGCTATTAGGAAAATAATTAAAATAAATTTCACCTGAAGGACATCCAAGGAAAGTACACGGTCCTTTTAAGATAATATAAGCATTAGTTAATGCGACTGCATTTTTAAGATTTTCAATCGGATTATTAGTAATTTCTTCAGGAGTAACATCAAGCAATCGTGCCATCTCCCCATAATGAGGAGTCATGACAGTAGGAGAAGTTCTTTTAATGAAAAGCTCTCCATCATCTTTGAGCTTTAGCACATTCAAGGCATCAGCATCAAGAACAATAGGTCCTTGATAGGTTCGGAGCACACTCATCACACAACGGCGCGCTTGATCGGTATGACCGAGTCCTGGTCCCATAACAATAGAATCATACTTTTTAAAACTATCAAGAACATTTTCCCATTGTGACTCATCAGTAGGAATATACCCTGTCATAACCTCGGGAATAAGTCTCGAAATGAACTCTTGATATTGAGGTTCCCAAGTTGCACCTGTTACAAGACCCGCACCTACTTTAAGAGCTGCTTGAGAGGCAAGAACCAAAGCTCCCGTCATTCCATGGGAACCGCCAAGTACGAGAGTATGACCAAAAATTCTTTTATCAGCAAAATTATTTCTGTTTCTGACTGTTTCCTGAATCGTGGCATTTTTTGCAAGAAACTTATTTCCTTTCTCGTGAAAAGACCTTGGGAAACCAACATCAAGCTTTCTGATGAACCCAGCATAACTCGCTCCTTGAGCGATATAGCATCCCATTTTAGGAAAACCGATCGCATAGGTCATATCTGCACGAATTGCTCCTCCTTGTACATGACCCGTCGATGGATCAACTCCAGAAGGAAGGTCTAAGCTTACTGTGTACTGCGAGTTTGAATTCACAATCTTTATAATAGAATAGTCGAAGTTTGAAAGAGGAAGTCGTGTCCCCGTTCCATAAATAGCATCAACAACGATATGACTTCTCATATTTTGATTAAAATAAGATTCAAGAGTGTCTTCTTTTTTTACTTCAGAAATTTTCACTCCAAACTGAGAGGCAAGCTCAACTTGTTTAATGAGTTCTTCACTTGCTTTTTCTTTAGGGGCAAGTAGGAATGCTCGAACATCAAAGCCAAGATTTGTTAGATGACGAGCAACGGCTAAACCATCTGCCCCGTTATTTCCTTTACCAATCAAAAAAAGAATCGTTGTTTCTGGAAAATCCTTAAGGAGATCAAGGCGCATCCGCCTCGCCATGCTTAAACCAACACATTCGACAATAGTCGTTTCGGAGAGTTTATATTCACTGAAAGTGATCCTTTCGATCTCTTTCATTTCTAATTGATCTACAATTCTCATTTGGAATCCCTTAAAGTGGGTATTTCGCAAGTGTTTCTTTCATATGAGCAACGACAGGACCCAGACCCTGGAACAGTGCTTCAGCGACTACCCAATGTCCAATATTGTACTCTTCGAAAACTTGCAATTCAAGAAGGAGTGGGAGCATCTCTTGAGTGATGCCATGACCTGCATGACAGTGAATATTATGCTGTTTAAGGAAGTTATGAGCGTCTTTGAACTTATTTAAATGGCCTTGAAAATCAGTTTTATTTAAATATTGCTTACAAAAATCTCCAGTATGGATCTCAACCGCTTCCACATTAAGCTCTTGCGCTTTTTGAAGGATTTCGATGTTGGCTTCAAGAAAAAGCGAAATTTTCACATCAGGAACCTTTGTTCTCAAACGTGCGCAATAACTTTTTAAATGACCAAAAGTCTTTTCATCTAATAAATTAATCCCACCTTCAGTCGTTTGCTCTTCTCTTTTTTCAGGAACTAAACAAATCCAATCCGGTTGAGTATTGCAAGCAATTTCAAAAACATTCTCCGCTGTGGCCATCTCAAGATTAAAAAGCTTCCCATGTTCTTTAGTGACAGCGCGAACATCCGCGGCATCAAAGTCTTGAACATGGCGACGATCTTCTCTAACGTGAATGGTGATTTGATCTGCTCCATTTCGAATAACCATATCAGCTGCTCTTCGAACCGAGGGATAAAACTCTCCCCTCGCCTGACGAACAGTTGCAACATGATCAATATTAATTCCTAAGCGAGGTATCACTATCCTAATGCCTTTTTAATTTCTTGAGAAATCTCTTCACAATAAATTTTGATCTTCGTTTGGTCAGGTCCTTCAACCATAACACGCGCGAGACTCTCTGTCCCCGAATAACGAAGCAGGACTCTTCCACCGTTAACAGAAAGATCTTTTTCAACTTTTGTAACCAACTCTTTTACATTCGAAAGCGTATCAAAAGGAACTTTATCCTTCACTTCGACATTAATTAGGATTTGTGGAAAAAGCTCCACTTCTTGAACCAGTTCACTTAATGGTTTTTCAAAATGATTGAGACATTCAATAACTTTAATGGCCGCAAGAATTCCATCACCCGTCGTCGCATAGTCCTTAAAGATAAGATGCCCCGAAGGTTCTCCTCCGAAAACAGCTCCTGATTGCATCATCTTTTCCATAATATAACGATCACCGACTTGGGTTCGATGAAATTTGATTTTGTTTTTTGTAAGATACTGTTCAAGACCAGAATTCGACATCACTGTTCCAATGACCTCTGTTCCTGCCAATTTATTTTTCTTTAAAAGATAATTTGAAAGGATTCCAATTAATTGATCACCATCAACCACTTTCCCCTTCTCATCAATCATAATGAGTCGATCTGCATCTCCATCCAAACAAATTCCAAGATCGGCTCTATAGTCAACAACTGCTTGAGCACAATTTTTAGGATGAAGTGCTCCACATTTTTCATTAATATTCGTTCCATCAGGATTCACCCCAAGAGCGATAACTTCTGCTCCGAGTTCCTCAAGGATCATTGGGGCAACCTTATAACCAGCACCATTAGCACAATCAACAACCAGTCTTAGACCTGTTAATTTTTTTCTGAGTGTATAAGCACTTTTAGCATGAACGATATAACGACCAACAGTTTCGTGAAGTCGCTTCGCTCTCCCAATATTCTCATGAGTTTTAGGAGAGATTAAACCTGGATTATTAATGAGCTTTTCAAGCTCAGCTTCAATGGCGTCAGGGAGTTTATGTCCCGTATGATCAAAGATTTTAATTCCGTTATCATGAAAAGGATTATGACTGGCACTGATCATAACTCCAGCATCGGCGAGCATGGATTCTGTGACAAACGCCACACCAGGAGTTGGGAGTGGTCCAGTGAAAACGGCTTGCCCCCCTTGAGAACAAACGCCTGAAGCAAAAGCTTGCTCGAGCATATAACAACTTCGCCGAGTATCTTTTCCTATAATAATGAGAGGAGATTTTCTCGGAGAGCCAGCATTGTTTTGAAAATAATAAGTCACGGCCCGACCTAAGGCCATCGCAATCTCACCTGTCATAGGATGAAGATTGGCCCTTCCTCGAATTCCATCAGTTCCAAATAGTTTTCTCTCTGTCATACATAGACCTCTTTAAACGCCGGAGTATACTCATAATTTTAAAGGTTTCAAGGGTTTAAGGCGATTCGAGGCAAAATACACCTTTTTGAAGTGACTAAGTTTTAGTCCAAGTACTTGTAATAATTTCAAAGGTAATTGAGCATTTTACTCAGGGCGTTATAATAAAACAAATATGTCTAAAATCATTATAGGAGGCAATCGATGAAATCGATCATCGCGCTTATTCTCACATTAGGACTGGTTGCTTGTTCCCAAAATGGCTCACTTGATAGAAAAAACAAGAAGCCTACAACAAATACGAGCAATGTTGAGCAATCATTTGCTAGAAAACAGTTTATCAGCACAGAAAGGCTTGAAAACGAATCTAATCTTGAGTTTTCTGGGAAACTGACAAGAATTGCAGAAATTCTTTTATCAACTGGAAGTATCGAAGAAGCTCATGGGATTCTCGAAACGGCCTTAAAGAATGAACCAACAAATTCAAAAGCAAACTTTTTAAGTGCTCTCACAACAATCGCCATGATTGCGAAGGGTGGACTCGAAAGAGTTGATGCTCTTTTTTCTGGTGCAAACAGTGGACACTTAAAACTTGAAAAACAGATTTACAAAACTCAAGTTCCTGAGTGGATTAACTTTGCAACAAAGATGACTCCTGGAATGACTCAATTCCAAGATGCAGCAGATGTTCAAAATTTTATTGGGAATGAAGTAATTCCAGCCCTGGAAAAAGCTTCTGCTAAATTAAAAGCAGCTCAGGCTCAAGAATTTAAAGTTATTGCAACTGGGAAGAAGCAAGAAGAAAAAACTGAAAAATATTGTCGTTGGGTAGAAACAGCGAGTCCATACGGTGGAACTGACCGGAACTGGCGATGTGACCAATATGCTTATATGAACAGTTATATTGGTGCACACGTTGTTACGATCGATCAACATGACGCTAAGATTGTTGAAGGTGTTATTCTTGGATATCTTAATGCTTTAAGAATTGCTAATGCTTATGATTTTGCAGACGGAATCAAAATAGGAAAAAGAATCGATCACCTTAAGCAAGAAAGAGGAAACTATGGATACGGTGGATATTCTTTTGAAGACGGAGAGATCACTTTTAAGGAAAGAGTTGAAATCACCAATCGATACCCTAAATTCATGACTCTAAGGTCAGATAACCAGCTAGATAAAGTTGCAACTTCTGCAAGTGATATCGCTAAGATTGCACTTTCTCTTGATGAATACAGAACAGTTCTTTGTAATGCTAAAAACAGATCAAAGGCCCAAAAGAATAACCTTGTTAAGTCGGTCTGCTTAAGCGTTGAGACGATTTCAAATATTGAAGAAGCTCTCGGAATCCTTCAAGGAGCAAGCCGAGTTAATGTTCCGACAGAAACAGAATGGCAACTTAATCCAGAAACGGGTTACTGGGAAGAAGTTGAAATCCCAGGATACTCAGTTATGGTAGACTTACCGACATTCCTTAATAATCCAATGTCTGACTTGAAGACTCTTCTTCCGACAGACTTTGATGACAAAGGAAAGGCGTTAGAGCCAACTATTGAAGATAAAACATTCAATGGATTATTCCCTAACGGAGATATCATTGAAAAAGTTAAAAGTCGTAATCAATAAAATATTTGCAAGAGAGGGCCTTCTCGCCCTCTCTTTTCTTCTTTCTTTTCATTCTTTTTCTTGTACAAATATTTATAAATCAATAGAAATTTATCTTCAAAATAAGGCTTTTCCTTATAAACTCATTTTGAGTTTTCCTAAAGCTTGTCAAGGCAAGTTCTATACAAGAATGGAACTTGAGTCCCCTTCTTTAAAGCTTATCGAAGCTTCAAGTGATAAGGTATTGAGAGAGTTTAAATTCAAATCGGGAAACTATCTAGAAAGTACCAAAAAAATTTTTCTCGCGGATCTTAAAACAAAAAATTCTCAGAAATTTTGTCTCGGCCAGGACAATATCTTCATTGATTTTAAAACAGGAATGGTGAAGTCTTTTGGGAGTAATCTTTACTTCGATCTCTCCAATGGAGATACTTACAACTGTAAAATCTAATTACCCGACTGATTATCTTGGTTTCTTGAGTCATTCTATCTCATAATTCTTAGCTTAAGTCTCAGTAAGATTTTCCTCAGGGATTCTCCTCTCAATTTGTGGTCAAATAGAGAAGAGAACACTTATCAGAGAGTAATATAATAATGACAAAGTTTACAGTTTTCCTTCTGATCATCAATTCCTATTCAATCGGATTTGCAAAAGTTAAACATCAAAAAGTAAAAGTTCAAAATTGGAATTTCAAAATTCCCTCTAATTCCGTTATTTCTCAAAATCCCCTTCAAAGAGCAATGACGGCCAATATCATCAATGACGATGCTCAAGCTATTCTTATTAGTCGGGATCATCATCCGGTTGGAATAAAGGCCATCAAAAAAATTATGAGGACAATGAAAGGTAAGAGTCTTAAGATCCATAAGCGTAAAAAGTATGCCATATTTTCATTTAAAACTTCTCCGGAACAAAAGCACTTCTTCTCCACTCGTGGAGGTTATCTTCAGGTCAATCTGTATCATGAAAAGAAAGGCGATATCGTCGCTGATATTTCTAAAAATTTGAGGTATCAGCTATGATGAAAAAAGTTTGGTATCTTCTTTTTATCTCACAATTTGGTTATTCGCAAATAGCAACCAATGATCCAGGTATGGCGCTTTTGAATGCCTACTCCTGTGATTCTTTAGGGAATAAATCGCTCGATCAATTAGATGCTGTTAAATCACTCGAAAAAAGTGTGGCGGCTATTCATAACGACGAAGAATGCCGTTTTCTTGCTGATCAAATTTCAGCCCTACCTGACATTGAAGGGATTCTTGATAATCTCAGACAAGACGGAATCGTCAAATCGATCATTGAACAAGAAGCCATTATCAATCAAGCCATTGCAGATCTTCAAGCGATTGATGCTGCTGAAGTCAATCAAGACAGCTCGGATTCTTATCTCTACCCTGATCCTGATATTCTCAGATCAACAATTCAGAGTGCTAAAACTCAGCTAACACAATTAAAAGCTCAGTTAGCTGCCGATGAAATTCAGGCCGAAAGAGAAAGTTATATCAATGGAATCTCTCAACTTAATAATTTAGGGGAATCTATTGGAGACCTCCTGCAAAACCCTTCTAGTGATTGTTTAAACCGTTATCCAGGAGTCAAAACGAAAATGGCATCGGGCCTAGTTGGAATCAGTGGTTTCTTTATGAATCAGCCATTGGGAATCGCAACGAACCTCGCAGGAAAGCTCATTCAAAGTGTGCTTGGAATTTCGAGAGCTTCGAGACGGGCCAAACAAAACAGAAAGGCCTTCAAAGGGATTCAAGATGTGAATCTTATTTCTGGTTTATCATGTGGTTTGGAATCTCTCGCTGCTCAAAGATGTAAGCTTGCTCGTGAACATAATGTTTATCAGAGACTTGTTAAGATCAATTCATCAGATCAACCTTCTATTGATGACAAACTTAAAGACGCTTTTGGGGATCAATGCTTTTCAAGGCTTTTTATACTTCCTTCTCAATCGGAACGAAGCCTTTCCTCGATTGTGAAATGGGTTCAGGAAAGTAACTCAATGGGTATCGGAGCTATCGGAGACAATAATACTCAAGCTCGCCAAGAAGCTTTGAGTAATTTCAATTCTGCTTCATCCAAATATGAGGTGAAGATATCAAAACTACTTCTAGTCATTCGAGACTCTCAAAACGAAGAAACAAAAAGGCAAAAAATAAGTGAAAGTCTCACGAGATTTTTTTCTGAACATATGGCAACAGGTCGCTCTGCAGATTACAGTCTTTTTGCTAGTTTTCATACCTCTGAGGTCTACTCAGCAGCAGAAAAAAATCAGCTTTTTATTCGCTTTATTAACAATTCTAGAACAACTGATTCTGACATCCAAGAGCAATTTGATAAATTAAGAACTGAATATATTGCTTTTAAAAAGGAGAGTGTTAGACAGCGAGGTGGTAATGCAGAAAACTTAGTCGTTCAAGATGCTTCTGACATAACCATGTTTAACGAAATGGTTTATGGGATTCAGATTCATACCTCTAATGGTCTCAATAGTCTTCAAGGAGAGCAAACGAAAAAAATTGCTTCATTATTGATGGACGACAGTGCAGTTATTAATAGTCTTCAGAACCTGAATATTCTAAGAAATGAAGTCACTAATGCTCTCTCCGACGGAGCTCTTGAGGAGCAAAAAGATGGACTTGTGATGAAATTTTTTGGAGCTCAAAGTACAATTGTTTCTCCTTATCAGCATTTAAAAAATTTAAAATCTTATCTCGAAGCTTTACCAGATATCCCAAAACAAAGAAGAGCCTTTTTAGGAATTGATGGAGAAAAAGGCTTAAAAAAGAGTATAGAGAACGTTATTAAAAAGGCTGATACATTACTCGAAAATCAAATGAATTCAGGGGAAAAAGAGGATTGGTCTGGACTTATTGAGGATATGAACACATTAGTAGGTCTCAATAATAATCTTGGTCGCAAAATAGCGAATATCAATCAAGAAGTCTCTAATCAACTAAAAAACCAATTATCAAAGAATGTAAAAACCTTAACTCCTCAACAAAAAAGAGATTATAATGAAGCACTTTTTCTTATGAATCGAGACAGTCTCTCAAACGCAATTCAGATAACAACTCCAACTGATCAAAACTATGATTACATAAACGCCAAAGAACTGAATAAAGAACATCTTCAAGGATTTGGTAATTTCTTTAATGACTATATTGAAGACTCTTTAAAAAATTCTAAGAACATGGACCCTCTTATGAAAAATAAACTCTGTATCTCCTTACTCGCACTCCCCGATATGAATGTCAGCTCTCCTCACGCTCAAGCCTGTAAAGGGGCTAAGATTGAAAGCTTAACAGGGAAAGCTCAAATTAATTTTAATGATTTCATAGGTAAGGATTTTGAAACTCGAGCTTGTGCTTATAGTGACTTTAGAACGAAAGAGAAATTTGTCCTAGAAAACAAATAAGCTTAGATTATAGGATTATTTTGTCATGCTCTTTTATAGAAAGCTAGATTTCGTATAATAAAAGAATGGAAAAGGCTCCAATTTTTCTGTTTGATAAAGACTGCACACTCTGCTCTCGCTTTGTTCAAGTTCTAAAACTTATTAAAGGTTATGAGGACTTTCAATTCATCCCACTTCAAGAAGCTCAATCGATAGATCTTTTTAAAGACATCTCTGAAGAACAATTGAAATCTCAGCTTCACATCTATGCTGACTCTCGTTTTCATAGAGGACCTGAAGCCGTCGAGTTTCTTATGAGTCGTAATTCCCTCATCAAGAAACATCTTTGGTTACTTGATCATCAGATGACGAAAAATGCAGTTAAGAGCTTCTATAAAGCCGTTGATAAGGCCCGTAAATCAAGTATTCTCTGTGGGGGCTGTAACAAACACTCTTAAAGTAGGCAGTTTCCAGAAACTGATTGATCTTTTGACAGTCATTTAACTCATTGTTTTTTCAATTTTTTATTTCTTTTTGAAACCTAATCCCACAATTATTTTATAATCTAGAGCTTAAGCTTAGATTAACCTCTATAAAACGAGGAGAGGAATATGAAAAGACGGAATAAAAGTGAAAAATTTCTTCCAATTACTTTTGGACTCTGTCTAATTGCTACCGTGGGAGCTTATCTAGCACTTAACAAGAAACCTAAAGTTATACATCATCAGTATCAAGTACCGAAAGTAGAAGCGCCCAAGGTCGTTCCTAAGTCTGAAAATATTTCAAAGGCTGAACCTATAACTGAAGATCTCTTATTGGATTTTAAAGCTGATATACTCACCTCAAAATCCATTAAAGAAAATAAAGATATTAAATCTAAAAAAGGTGAAAACTCACTCTCTCTTTCTTATAGGCAAAACTTTTTTAGAAGAAGTTCTTATGAGCTTTATAAGAGTGCAAAAAAACAGTTACACGCGCTTGCACCTTATTTGAAAAAACATGGGAATGTCCTCGTTAAAGTTTATGGCCACACGGATAAAGCTCCTATTTATAAAAGGAATTATCGAAAGTGGAATACTAATCGAAAACTCTCAGAGTTAAGAAGTAAGACGATCAAGCAATACTTAATTAAACAAGGTGTGAATCCCTATCATATTTCGATTGACCAAAAAACAAATAAACAAAAAACAATCAATAATCGTGGCATTACACTCATATTTGAATCTGTTCCTACTAGCTCAACCTTGGCAGGAGTCCTAGAGTGATCTAGAATTGATGAGTGCAACTAACTGAAGAACATAAACATTATTTTTTCCATCGAGGGTGGTTAAAGATTGAAAACCTTTACACCCCTGATGAGATAGAAAAAGCTAAAAAGAGTTTTGATCAATTAGAAAAAACTGCATCTGAACTCAAAACAACCCAAATTCATCATGATACTCAATTCGTCCTCGATCAAAGAGACGATGAAACTATTATTCATCGTATTGTTTGGGCCGGAGGCTGTGAACCCTATCTTTTAGATATCGGTCAAGATCCACGGATAATAAATCTTGCTTCCCAACTCCTCGAAAGTAATGAAGTCATTCACCTTCTTAATCAAGCTCACTTTAAAAAACCTAATGACGGTGTCGAGTTCCAGTGGCACCAAGACATCCAAAATAGAGATAAGGGGAATGACACCTGGAAAGATATTCAGGGGAATGGAAGTTATGTTCAATCGATTCTTATTCTTGATGAGATGACATTAGAAAATGGACCTCTACTTTTTGTCCCTGAAAGTGGCCTGCAAGGTAAGCTCGAAAAACCTCTAGAGGTTAATAGGGACAAAGCTATAACTATCACTGCAAAACCCGGTACAGTACTCTTTTTTGGCCCTTATACAGTCCACTGTTCTTTTGTAAATGAATCTGAATATTCCAGACGTGTCTTGATTAATGGTTACGCTTATCCGGGTTGCAATGGTCGCGTTTACCCTGGGTCAGGGCTTGGGATCCCTCTTAAAAAAGATATTTAGAGTCTTTCGACCAACCATTTCTGTATAATGAGATTTAGCCTTGATCTATCAATCAATTCCATAAGAGTTTGAGTATGACCTGACCAGTCTCTTAAGAGAAGAGTAAAGTTTTTATAGAAATGAAAGCAAGAAAAGATTTAAAGAGGTGTTATAGAATCTAACACCTCTTTAAAAAATATTAAGCTGCTTTTGGTAATTCGAAGATTTGAGTTTCCTCGTCGATATCCTTTTTACGTCTTGAAGATTCAATTTCTTGAATCTTCGCGAATACTTTTTCACAAGCAATGAGCTTCTTTCTTAAGGCCTCACGACTAATTCCCATCGCTTTCGCCGCACGAGATTTATTTCCTTTATGACGTTTAATTTCCGAATTAATCATCTCACGCTCAACCATAGCAATACGGTCCTTCAAATCAAGAGTATGATCATTAACAAAAGGAATTTCACTTGAAATTCTTGGATTCATTGGTTTCTTCAAAATAGGAAGAATAGAATCATCAACCTCAGTGATAACGTGATTTTTTGGATTAAATCGAACCAAACGAGCAATCGCGGTCATAAGTTCAGTTGTGTTTCCTGGCCATTCATATTCGACGAGAGAATCTCTAATTTCATCAGAAAACACTTTTTGGAGAAAACCTTGATCCTTACATTCTTTAGCAAGAAAATAATCAATAAGTTCTTGAATATCTTTCTTTCTATTTCTAAGTGGTTCAATTTTTACAATATTTTGATTACAGAATTCATAGAACTCAGGAATCAAATTCCCTTCAGCAACAAGTTCGTCGAGATCAATCGAGCTTGTAAAGAAAGGACGAACATCTGGATTTTCATCTTTTACTGGATTATAAAGTTTTTCAACAAGCCTTTGCTGAACAATCTTCGAAAGCTTTCCTACTTCACGAAAGCAAATACTTCCTCCTGAGCACTTTTCAATCCAACCAACGTTTTCATTAGAACCAAAGAGAATGCTTATGATTTCTTCTTCACCCATACTTAAACAATCGACCATTTCAAATTCATTAATCCCTCTCGCTCCCTCAGCATGAAGAATCCGAGTATAAAGAGACTTCCCAACACCATTCTCACCAATAAGTGTAATAGGCGTTGCAATATCTTTTAATTTAAGAATTGATCTTCTTAAATTAGAAGTATGTTGTGACTTCCCAATCCAAACGATATCTCTTGAGCAAGGAGCACTAAACCGACGGATCAATGACTTTTTTGAAACAGGGTTATACTGGCTAAAAAAGCAAGAATAAACAAGAGAAAGAAGCTTCATGACTTTCTCATCTTCTTCTGTAAATCGATCCTGGTTTCTTTTATTAGCAACCTGAAGAACTCCGATAATCTTATCTTCTCTATTTGTAATAGGATTACAAATAACAGACTTTGTTTTTACTCCGAGCTTTTTATCAATCTTATCGAAAAACTGAATCTTGCTATGACTTGAATCAATATTTAAAGAAACACCTGTCGTAAAAACTGATCCTGCAACACCTTTTCTATAATCGAATCTAAGATGTTTCTTGCTAATACCAACCGAGTGCGAAGCCTCTAATTGATTCGTCTCTGTATTAATAAGAAAAACAACCGCTCTTTGAGAATTCAAGATTCGACTTGTCTCTTCAAGCATCGAATCAATAAAACCTTCTTGAGAAGCAAAGTTCGTAATATCTTTGAAAAGTGAAAGCATGAGAGAAAACATCTCAAAGCCTTCAGTCAAATCAGAATAACTTTCAGAAAGAGCAAGGTTTCTTAGACTATCTTTCAATCTTTCTTGTCCAAAGTGATTGATAAGTTGTCCAAGGAAACGACTCATTTTGTCCCTGTCTTCTGCATCATCAATCTCTGCACCGTAACTCATTGTCGGATCATCAATATGACCTGAAAAAGCTCTTACAATATGAGCGCTAATATCAAAACGAAGTCTTCTGAAGTTAATAGATATTGTAACAGAATCACCAATTGATAACTTCTCTTGTGACTTAAAGCCTACACCTGTGATGCTAACATCAGTTATCTGAACATCTCTTAAAAACTCTCCACGCTCTCCATAAGGGTCGTCATGTTCTACAGTGAATTGAATATCATCACTTGATTCAACTGGAATTCTAAAAGATTTAAAAAATCGAAATTCCGAAAGACTTCTAATCATTATAGGCTCCTTCAATAATTATTGCCGATGATCCATGGCAAAATTCTTTATAGTCATACTGCCTATCGGAGTTGGCGCCAAAAAAATTTAGCAGTTTTCGCGAGAGTCGGAGTAACTCGCTCGGTTATCGTTTTGTTACTGAGGCCGGTTTCTTTTTTTTTACTTTTTGAAGATCGCGCATTTGAACTTGTATCATCTCCCAAACGCCCTTGTTAGGACCTTTTTTATAAATCTTCGTGTGTTTACTGAGGCGCTGAATAAAGTCCATTGGCATGTCTTTTTGGACCATATTAATCACCCAATCAGGAATAGAACCTTTTGGATCAACATGAACCTCCATATAAAATTTGGACTTTCCATTAAAGGGTTTGAATCGGAAGTTTGCAAATTTGATTTGCGCCCTCACATAAGTATCATTTGGGGGGTATTTTTTATGTTCTATAGAGCTTGATTTAACCACTAACTCCATAGTCTTGGGATCATAATGAAGCTTATTAGTCACAACCATATCACGATTCTTTAATGGCCATGGCATATCAACAACACTGTAGGTGATGGCTTCAATATCTGAAATATCTTCAATCGTAATTTTCTTCTTAAGTGCTTGATCCCATGCTGTCGCCTCTTCAACATCTCTAAGAACGGCAAGTGCCTTCCCATAAGACATATCAACAATTCCCTCTGCTTTAAAAGCAAGGAGGCTTGAACCCTCAATTTCTCTTGAATAAACTGCAACACCTTTTTCTGATCGAATCTTTTCCCAAGAAAAGACTGAAAAAGATGAACAAAAAACAACGAACAATAGAGGCAACTTCATCATTAAAAGCTTATCGAACTTCGAGCAAAAAAGCTTAAATTCAGTGTTAATATTGAATTAATTTCAGTTTAGATAAATTTAAAGCCTCTTATTTCTTTTTCCGATAAGATCGATATGAAATTCCTTCTTCTTTTATTTTCTTTGGCAAGTGCTCATGCCCTTGAGATGGATTGCGTTTTATTAATAAAAGAAAATGGACCTGAATATTTAAAACTCGTTTCAGATTTTCATGATTCTTTCAATTTTGTTTATCGCGCTCCAGAAGATATTGAGTTAAAAAGAACAAATCTAAACTTGGCCGAAAAAATTCTCGCTGCTAACAAAGTCGGATATAAATACTCTGAGAACAATGAGTTTCTTATCATTCTTGCTGACAAAAATGCGAATCATCCTCTTAATAAACTCGCAGTATCAATGAAGAAAAAAATGAAGATTGAAATCCGTTACGTTCCAGGTAAAAACCCTCATTATTATCTCGATACGAGAACTTTGAAACCAATCTCTATCAATATAGGACCCGATGCCCTATTAGCAGTTAGCACTCGAGATCAGTCTTTACTGCATGAAATTTCGCATGCTGATAACTTTAGTAAAAAAAAACTACTTCAAAGCGTATCAATTAAAGGAGATATAGGACTCAAAACTGTAGACACCTATAAAGTTCTGAATCTTGATGAGTTAGAAACTTACCCTTACTCTCTTTACTTAAGACTCCGAGAGTTTCAAAAAACGGTTGATAATTCTTCCTTACTCTCAAATACTCCTGATTTTTTCGATCACTTAATTAGACACCAACTGAAATCAATTGAAACCTATGCTCAGTCCTATACTGAGATGTTAGAAGGAGCACTTAAAACTTCTCAGGATGTCATTGATCATCTCGATCTCTTCGGAATGATCCAATCAGTAAAGATGAAGGATCATATCAAAGTTGGAATAGAGCTGAATAGTGGAATTGAACTAGTTACAAATATCTACACTAAGAAATCACTAAACGAGGCACAAATAGCTGATCAAGTCAGAAAAAAGTTTGTTCGTATAAAAAACCTTATTAATGGGATGACACCTTTATTTCATGAATTAATTGACGATTTGGAACCACTTGAGCAATTCATTGTAAGAGAGATTGTCTCAGAAGACACAACTATGGCTTCTTCTCGAATGGCATTAGATGAAAACATTAAAAAATTCAA
The DNA here is from genome assembly GCA_965217035.1 of Bacteriovoracaceae bacterium. Taxonomy (GTDB): domain Bacteria; phylum Bdellovibrionota; class Bacteriovoracia; order Bacteriovoracales; family Bacteriovoracaceae; genus JAUHYH01. Next base: position 344,204 of record OZ244226.1, read on the forward strand.
TGAAATTAACAAAAAAGCAAAAACTTCGGCTGAAAAAGTCTTAAGCTACGTAAAAGAATTCAATAACTAAAAACTCGCATTCTTAGGAAAACGAGGAAATGGAATCGTATCTCTGATATTTTGAACACCAGTTATATACATAACGGCCCTCTCAAACCCCATTCCGAACCCTGCATGAGGGCATCCACCAAATCTTCTAAGATCGAGATACCACCAATATTCTTCTTCATTGAGTCCTTTCTCTTTCATTTTTCTCTTAAGAACTTCAAGATTATCTTCTCTTTGTGAACCACCCATTAGCTCACCAACACCTGGAACAAGAACATCCATCGCCCGGACAGTTTTACCATCTTTATTTTCTTTCATATAAAAAGATTTAATCTCTTTAGGATAATCAGTCACAATGACAGGAGCTTTATAATGCTCTTCTGTTAAATATCTTTCGTGCTCAGTTTGAAGATCAGCTCCCCACTCCACTTTGTATTCGAATTTCTTACCACTGGCCTTTAAAATATCGACAGCTTCGGTATAAGTAACTCTTTGAAATTCAGACTTTACAACATGTTCAAGTGTCTCTTTAAGACCTTTTTGAATTCTTAAATTGAAAAACTCGATCTCATCTGGGCATTTTTCCAGGGCCCAATTGATAAGGTATTTAATATAGTCTGCAGCTAATAACGCAACATCATCAAGATCAGCGAAAGCGACTTCAGGCTCGATCATCCAAAACTCTGCTAAGTGTCTCGCTGTATTAGAATTTTCAGATCTAAAAGTAGGACCAAAAGTATAAACAGCTCCTAAGCTTAAAGCTAATGCTTCAGCTTCAAGTTGCCCAGAAACACAGAGAAAAGTTTCTGTCCCGAAATAATCTTTACCAAAATCAACACTTCCTTTATCATTTTTAGGAGCTTCCCCTGCTGGAAGAGTTGAAACTCTAAACAAATCTCCAGCCCCTTCACAGTCTGAAGCTGTAATGATCGGAGTATGAGCATAATAATAACCTCGATCATGAAAGAATTGATGTGTGGCCATCGCAAGATGGTGACGAACTCTTAAAACATTTGAAATAGTATTAGAGCGACCACGGACATGAGCGACTTCTCTTAAGAACTCTAATGAAGTTGCTTTTTTCTGAAGAGGATAATCTTCAGGAGCCTCTCCAACAATCTCAACTTCGATTGCTTGCATTTCAAGCGGTTGTTTCCCCCCAGAAGGAACAATTTTCCCTTTAACACTAATAGCAAACCCTGTTCTCATCGCAGAGATAGCTTCATAATTCGCAAGATCATCATTTGCAATAATTTGAAGATCTTTAAAACAACTACCATCATTCAAAATAACGAATGAAAAAGCTTTTGAGTTTCTAATACTTTTCAGCCAACCCTTTACAATAACTTCTTTTTCAAAAAACTCTTCTGGTTTGGAAAATAACTCTTTTATTAAAACTCTTCTCATAATCAACCTATCTTAAATGATTCCCTTTAAATTCTTTAATTGTTTCTAAAACCTTGTCTTTAGAAAGTCTTGGACCAAATTGCGAAACAACCTTAGAACTTAAAAAGCAAGCCAATCTTCCAGCATGTTGTTCAGTCATTTGATTCATGATCCCATACATATAGGCTCCAGCAAACATATCTCCTGCTCCATTAGCATCAACGGCCTTTACAGGAAATCCTTCAATACTAAACCGTTCACCTTTATTACAAACAAAAGCTCCATTGCTCCCCAACGTAATAACAAAATGAGAAACAATATCCGCTATTTTTTCAATCGCATCTTCAAGATCAGTTTCTTCTACGATACTTAATGACTCCTCTTCATTACAAAAAAGAAGATCAACTCCTAAATCAAGAATTTCTTTAAATTGAGGTTTGAAGTGCGCGACAATTCCTGGGTCAGAAAGTGTAAGCGCAATTTTCACCCCATGATTTTTAGCCAAAGCAATACTTTCTTTGATTGCAATCATAGCATCGGGATTAGTAACTAAATAACCTTCGACATAAAGGTATTTAGATTTCTTTAAAGCTTCGTTATCAAGTTCATCTTTAGAAAATCTTCCTGTAACCCCAAGATAGGTACTCATCGATCTTTCAGCATCAGGAGTTACCATGACAATACATTTTCCTGTTATATCAGCTGGAAGTGAGTCTATTTTCTCTTTATGGGCAACCCCATTTTCAGCAAGATCATGAAGGTAAAACCGACCATCGTCGTCTCCAGCAACTTTACAACAATAAAACCCCTTCCCTCCTAATTGAGAGAAAGCAATAATGGTGTTTGCAGCAGATCCACCTGATTGTTTCTTATCAGAAGCTTGGGAAAGACCATTTAAGATTTCTTTCATCCGATCATCATCGATTAAGGTCATATGCCCTTTATCAATTGAGAGTTGATTCAATAAATCGTCTCCAACCTTATATTCAAAATCTACCAGTGCATTACCTAGCGCATAAACATCAAAACTCGACACATGATCTCCTAAAATTGACAGATATCTAAAGGCCCTATATTAACAAAATTACAATGGATAAGGGAATAAATACCGAACCGAAAAAAGGAAAAACCAAGCAAAAGATCGTTCAGGCGGCCATTAAGTGCTTTGGAAAAACAGGGGTGGAACAGACCAAACTGATCGATATCGCGGCCGAGGCTGGCATCAATCATTCGCTTGTTCTCTATCATTATAAAACCTTCGATGAGATTGCTTATGCAGCCATTGGAACTCTGGTTCAAGAGTACTTCGAAGCTCTTCACAAATTTGAAGGCCAAACGATCTCAGATCCCAAATTACACCTCAATAGTTATATTCTGACCCATTTCCTTCTCGCAAAGAAGAGTCGAACTCGCTTTAGCGTTTGGCTTCACTTTTATTATAAAGCCTCACTAGATGACAAATACCGAAAACTCCTTCAATTGATCCGTCTAAACTCAATGAATCGAGTTAAAATGATTCTTGCTCAATATTTTGAGCAAGAAACAGTTCAACTTTCAGCGAAAAAACTCGATGATGCAGTGATGTTCGTTTTGGGAATTATTAGTGGAAATGTTATCCTCGCCTTAACTGGAGAAAACTCTGCTCTGGAAACCTACGGAAAAATGACAGTGAACACTGTAAATAATTACCTAGAATCCCTATTCGGTAACGCAAATTTTTCACACTAACGCAGAGCTCCTTAATTAAAATCTCTAGTTAGGCTATAAGCCCCTAAATTAATCAAACCGGCGGGGGCTTTCGTGAAATCACTCTTAATACTACTGATTCTTTTATCAACATCTGCATTTGCCGTTGATTACCAATCAGAACTCAATGACTACGCGATTGTCAAAGAAGTTGCTAGAGAGATTCGAGAAGAACTTTATCAAAAGAATCATGATGATGTTTATACAGATATAAAAACAGCTGATAGCGAATTCCTTGCTGAATATCTCTCAAAAAATTATCCCGGTTACTATGAACAGATTTTGAGTGATGATCAAATAGAGGAACTTGAAGAATGTGTCACTGCGCGATCTTGTAATCTCTATGCCATTTTTGCAGAGTCATCTTATATGGGTGGCTATGGAACAGAAACTCATTTCGTCATCATCTACAAAAATGAGCCTGTTAGAGTTATTAAGCAACGAACTTACTCTGAATAAAAACTGACCAACTTAATCAAAAGGCTACTCATTCCGAGTAGTCTTTATGCATTTTTTATTCATAGCCTTAACTATTCCACTTATTAGCTTTGCTGAAATCAAGGTGCATCCTGATTGTAAGTTCTTCACAAGTGATAAACCTAATTCTAAATTGCTCAATAATTGGGTTAACTCTCCTGGAACTGTTCAAATCATCAAAGGTAAGAAAATTCCTGGAGGAACATCTATTATCACGGGTAAATCTGCTGACACTTATCTCACTGATTATTTTTTTAAAGAATCTAAAATGGGGGCACCTGAAGAAGCTCTTGAAGACTCGTTAGGGACCTATGCTTATTATCAGCAAGATGCCAAAGTAAAATGGAAAATGGAAGATCAATGGGGATCGATGACGACAAGAGTTCGTAGTAATCGAGGGGGAGGAAGAGATCATTTTATTGAGCTCGATTCAGAGAAGAATAATTTTCTTGCCGTGAAAGGATCGGGAACCAATACTCGCTTCAGCAAATCCAATAGTTCTGACTGGAATATAAATGACTTCAGAAGAAATGGCCTCATGCTCTTAGAAGACGGAATCCTTGAATATATCATAGCAAAACAATTTGAATCAGCGGGAGTTGCTATCTTAGGTCATCCTGACCTCGTTATGTTTCCTAAATCTTTTTATGATGAACTTGTCGCTAATGGGGTTAATAAAAAGAAATATATGGTCCAAATGCATAGGCAGCTTTCTTCTCCTCGTGAGAGCTTTAGTGTCCTCACAACCCCAACCAAAAATGAAAGAAACCACAAACATGAAGGTGTTTATAAGTTAATTAGCGATATGGGACTTCTTAATGCTGCTCATGGAGCCATTAACCCAGAAAACATGGTTTATGGTGGAAAGCTAATAGATATGGGGCATGTTTCATTCGGTTATCCTTACAGCTCATACAGTTATCGCTGCACTCTTTGCCAAGGAGCTCGAGGAGGATCAGGCGATAGAACTCTTATAGGACTTGTCGATCACTACTTTGGAAATAATGTTTTTGGAGGATCGAAAAGATCTTATAGCGCAGAGATGACTAAAGTTGACTATCAAAAGATTCTTAACCAATCAGCCATTACACTAAGTGAAGATAAAAATTTAAAACCTAAAATTACTTTAACAGATGCAGAAAAAGAATCTCTTGATAAGCTTTTTAAAGAACAAATAGTTTTTATGGGGGCAGGAGAGAAAAAAGACTTCTATAAAGAAAAACTAAACCAGCAATACTTTGATCTCTTTGGAATTGACTTAAATAAAAAAATGAGGATTCGAGAAGAAGGATGGGGTGGCTATAATACTGTTGATGAATGGGATTATATTTGGCCTCATAAGTTTTCTCTTTCCTATAAATTCATTTGGCAACTCTCATCTCAGAAATTATTTCTCAATCAAAAGCAGTTTGATAACTTTATAAAGTCGACTCAAGGCTTAATACCAAGTAAATATAAAGAAGATTTTAATAATCTAATTGCTCTTTTTTCTCGAATCATTGATGAACAAAAGCTTTCAAAAAAATCAGTCGATCAATTGTTCTTTGAGAGATTACCTTCTAACTTACTCTTAAGACAAATTCAACGTCGATTAAAAAAGAAAAGAAGTTATAATACAGTCATCACAGAAGCTCAGAAGTTAATTAAAGATTTCATAGAGCCAGTTAGATACCCTCCAAAGAAGTTTAGAGCAGACGTTACTGAACTCGCGAATCATATTGATGAAAAGTCACAAGAGTATATTCAAAACGCAATAAAAAAAGCTGAAGATAGATTGAATGGTCAAAACTCAGACGACTGGCATTGGTAAGATCAATAGCAGTCATAACGAATAGCCTTCCCCTTAAAACAGACAAGGGGATCAGGCCATAAATCCTCCGCCTTAACATGCCTCTTAACAATAATTCTTTTATAAGAAATTTCTGGCTTCTGTAAAACATAGGGTTGTTGATCTAATAATCTCAGCACCAGCATCTCTTTATTCACCTGAGTTTTTTCTTTAGCTTTATGAAAGAAAGGATCATAGAGAAATGTTTGGTTCTCTATTTCTCCCCATTGAAAATATTCAGGAATAAATTTGAGATTTCTAGCAAGTGGATGTTCTGCTCGCTCAATCGCATTTTCGATGAGTTTCTGAACGACAGGATTACCTTCAAAACATTTAACTTTAAACCCCCAGGCCAGCATTAGAAGAGAATCCCCTAGAAGTCCTCCAGTAAGGTCGTGGACTAACTCCCCTGGACTTAGTTTTAAGGCCTTAAAAAAAGGCTCAGACTTCCTTGAGTTTTTATTAAAATAGGTCACTTTCTCCTGAAGGGTTTGGTCAATATCGATATAGACCGGAGCTGCTTCCGAGCCTTCTCTTCCAAGCCCGAGAACCCCATCCTCCAAAGCAAAATAAAGCTCATTTGAAAGCCCATTTATAACATCTTCAGGCAAGACTTCGTCAAGGCCCTGACGCTTCCAATTTTCTCTATTCTTTAACTTAAATTTTGCTGACACGGCCCCACTCTTTTGCTTAAAATGCCTTAGAATATATATATGAGGTAACTGATGAGTCAACCAAACCTTCCAAAACGCCCTTATAATCCTGCCGAACTCGATCGTGAGCTCGCTGAGTTTTATATCAAAGCAACAGATGCAGAAATTAAGGAAATGCAGGAGACAACTGGAGTTAAAGATCTTTATGAGGTCTACTCACATATTGACTCGCAAGACCTGTTCCAAAATGACTTTAATATCGGAGAAAAACTCGAATACAACGATCTCGAAAAACATGTTTTTGAAATTTCTCAAAAAAATATTCCTGTCACTTCTTATATTGGAGACGGACTGACTCATTATAGGCCCTCACCTATTCTCGGTGATATCTGTGGAATTCGAGGTCTCACAACGGCTTATACACCTTACCAACCAGAACGGTCTCAAGGAACGCTTCAAACGCTTTGGATTTATCAAACGGCCCTAAGTGAGTTAACTGGTTTTGAAGCCATCAATGCTTCTCTATATGAACGCTCAACCGGTACTTTTGAAGCCATCAAATGTGCCGAAAGAATAAAAAGAAAGCCAACAAAAACTCTTATCATTGATTCACTTTATCCTGGAGACAAGGAAGTTATAAAAACTCTTGTTGCTCATACAAAAACTCAAATTGAGTTTTTGCCTTTGGGTACGAATGGGCAAACTGATATTTCAGCTCTTCAAGAGAAGTTAGCAACTGGTGAATATGGCATTGTTGTTTTCACACAAACGACAAACTTGGGAACACTTGAAAATGTCAATGCCATTATTGATACGGCAAGTGAATTTAGTGCTCTTACAATTGGAGTCATTGATCCGATTCTTTTAACAAATGGTGGTCTTAAAGCTCCTTCGCAGTTTGGATCGAACGGACAAGGTTGCGACATTATTGTTGGTGAAGCTCAAAATCTTTCTCTTGGTAAGAACTTTGGAGGTCCAGGACTTGGTATTTTTGGAATCCGCTTCAATGATCAAAATAAAACCGCAATCAGACAAACACCTGGTCGTTATGTAGGGCTTGCTAAAGATATTAAAGGAAAAGAATGTAAAGCGATGATCCTTTCAACACGCGAACAACATATTCGTCGTGAAAAAGCGACTTCAAACATTTGCTCTAACCAGTCTTTTGTCGCTTCACTCGCTGGAGCGAATTTGCTCCATTGGGGAACAAAAGGACTAACAGAGAAAATAACAACAGCTAGGAACTATTGTTTAAAGTTTTTAAATGAGGTTCTTACGCTTGATGGAGTAGAATTAGCCTTTGACGCTCCATTTTTTAACGAGGTCACTTTAAAGATTGAGAGTGATCTTAATGCGCTTATTGAGAAAGCTCACTCTGAGAACTTAGAAATTGGTCTCAATATTTCTGATCGCGCCGATAATGGAAACCTCTTAAAAATTTTCTTTAATGATGAGCCTACAGAAGCAGATATAACAAAACTTACAGACTTCTTTAAAGCCAACTTTAACTCTTCGGATGCTAATGCTGTAGTCCCAGAGATTCCAGTCAATTACTTGCGCTCTAATGAGATTCATATTCAAAATCATTCTGCTGATAGCATCGTTAACTATTATAAAAAGCTTGGAACTCAAAACGTCAGTCCAGACGATGGAGTTTACCCTCTAGGGTCTTGCACCATGAAGTACAACCCTTATATCAATGATTACACAGCAAGCTTTGAAGGCTTCACAACAACTCACCCGCAAAGTGATGAAAAGTTCGTTCAAGGAAACCTTGAACTGCTCTATAATATTCAAGAACTTTTTAAAGGAATCACTGGTCTTCCTGGAGTAACCACTCAACCAGTTGCTGGAGCTCAAGGAGAACTTGTAGGCCTCAAACTTTTCCAAGCTTACCACGCTGATAGAAATGAAGATCGTAACCTTATGCTTATTCCTCGTTCAGCTCACGGAACTAACCCTGCAACAGCAGCAGTTGCGGGATATGAAATCAAGATCCTTGGGAGCACTCCAGAAGGAATGATTGATATTGAAGAGATCAATAGAATTATCGCGGAAGAAGGAAGCCGAATTGCCGGTGTTATGGTTACTAACCCAAACACTGCCGGAATCCTAGAGAAAAACTTCAAGACCATGGCCGATAAAATTCATGACTGTGGAGGCTTAGTCTATATGGACGGTGCGAATATGAATGCCATCGCCGGGATAGTCAATCTCAACAATATCGGTGTCGATGCCGTTCACAATAATCTTCATAAAACGTGGACAATCCCTCATGGAGGTGGTGGTCCAGGAGATGCTATCGTTGCTGTCAGTGAAAGACTTATTCCTTACTTACCAGGAATGCAGATCGAAAAAATCAATGGTGTCTTTAAATCTGTAAGGCCAGCAAAAAGTATGGGGAGTATTCATCGGCACTGGGGGAACTTCGCTCATAAGGTTCGTTGTTATACTTATCTTAAGGCGCTTGGAACTGAAGGTGTTCGTAAGATGTCAGCCTTTTCTGTTCTTTCTGCCAGATATTTATTTGAAAAACTCAAACCACAGTTCCCTACTCTTCCTGAAAGTACTGAGACTGTTCCGAGAATGCATGAATTTATCATTACTCTCTCCGAGGAAACTTTTACTAAGATCACTGAAGCTGGTGTTCCCAAAGCAATGATTATTGCTCGAATTGGAAAACTCTTCTTGGATTTTGGTTTTCATGCGCCAACTGTAGCATTCCCTGAACAGTATGGATTAATGATCGAACCTACCGAATCATTTTCCAAAGCCGAGCTCGATGAGTTCGCTCAAGTCGTTCTTGAAATTAGTAGAGTTATTAATGAAAAGCCTGAAGTTCTTTTAACAACTCCTCACTTCACTCCAATAGCTCGAGTTGATGAGGTAACTGCCAATAAAAACATCATACTTTCTGAGGCAAAAGTTAATGGAAAGCTCTTTGTTGAAATTCCTGAAGTGCTTGAAGATGAAATAGCTCCCAAGCTTTTAAAAAAACAAGGAGCTGAGAAGCTTCTCAATCTTTAATGAAACTTGAAACTCTCAATTCTGAGTTTGGAATTACTCAATTAGATCCTGGAGTCGAAGTTCCAAGTTGAATCTATCAAAGTTCTTTCTACTCTATCTCAAAAAGCGAAAATGAATTTTCTCTTGTGTGCGAACATCATTTGATTCCTGGAAAAAATCTTCCTAAATGGAAGGCCTTAAGAGTTGAAGGGCAATTGGATTTCTCGTTGACTGGAATTTTAAATGAACTGACAGAACCGCTTGCAAAAGCCAAGATACCTGTCTTCGTTATTTCAACCTTTGATACCGACTATCTCCTTATTCAAGAAGATCACTTTGAAAACGCAAAAAAAGTTCTTCATAATTACTTAGCGATATGATCAACTAATAAGGTGCTAAAGATAAAACAATCTCGAGTAAGCAACTCGCCTAAAATAAAACAACTTTCCTTATTTTCTTTTTGAACTAATGAATACTGTCAGCATTATAAAGAATAACTTTCTTTCAATCTCGAAAGATCTTTAATAATATTCAATTACTAATCTTGAGGAGTTTTTTATGGATAAAATACTAGCTTTATGTCTGATACTAATATCGTCTCATACTTACTCTCAAGATTTCATCATAGAAATGGAACAACCTCTAAGTGAGTCAAGCAAAGTTCAATTACTTAACTCAGACTTTGAAGTCAAAGAAACTCTTATAAAATCTCTAAATCTTTATCTTGTTTCCCCTACTAAAAAAATAAAAACTCAAAGTCTCCAGATATTACAAAACCAACTTTTAAATACCACCGGTGTTCTCTCTGTTACTGTCGATGAAGTTCTTACTCTAAGAGAAAAACCGAATGACCCTCTCTTTGAAAAACAATGGTCACTCAATGGATCTTTTGGAATTGATGCTTCTGCTGCGTGGGCCATAGGAAATAAATTTATTAAAACTAATACAGAGTTCTCACTTGCTACCGGCAAGAAAAAAAAGAAGAAACCAGATAATTCTGCAGTTGTCGCCATCGTAGATGGTCTTTTTGACGTCAATCATGAGGACTTAAAAAACAATATTTGGATCAATAGACATGAGATCCCAGGCAATGGGAAAGACGATGATAAAAATGGATTTGTCGATGATATCAATGGATGGAATTTTTATCATAAGTCTGGAAAAATAGTCGGCGGTAGTCGTGCTCATGGAACAAGAGTGATCGGAGTTGTAGGCGCTGTTGGGAATAATAAAAAGCATATCACTGGTGTTGACTGGAATGCCAAAATGATGCTCGTTCAAGGCTCTTCTCGAGCATCAGCTTCTGAGACATTTACTTCAACAGTTATGAGATCATACGGATATATCCTGGAACATAAGAAACTTTGGTTAAAAACTAAAGGGCAAAGAGGAGCCAACGTCATTGCAATCAATTCAAGCTTTGGCAAAGATCGAGCGGACTGTTTAGATAGTCGATATGCTATTTGGAACAAGGTCTATAATAAACTCGGCAAGAATGGAATCCTTTCCGTTGTCGCAACTTCAAATTCAAGCTACGATGTCGATGTTCATGGAGATGTTCCATCAGGCTGTAAAAGTCGATTTATCATCTCATTAGCCTCTATTGATGAAATAGGAAAGTTGCAAAGTGCTTACGGAAAAAAACATGTTGATCTCGTAGCTCCTGGTCACGGTGTTTTAACGACGACGGAAACTAAAAAAACAACCCAAGCTTATGGAACTTCTTTTGCAACTCCTCAAGTGACAGGGGCCATTTCATACCTGTTCAAAGTGTCTAGCAAGAAATTCAAAGATTTTTATTCAGAGAAACCAGGAAAGGCCATGCTAAAACTTAAGAAGATTATTTTAAATACGGCTGATCCTATAAAATCTGTCAAAGGCAAGGTTAAAACTAGTGGAAGCCTAAACCTTTTTAAGGCAACTCAGAGTATAATAGATTTTAAATAGGACTTAGCCTACTTTCTTCTTGGAATTCTCATATTCAAAGAAATCTTTTTCACGAACTCTTTTAAATGCTTCAACCACAAGCGGCGGTAGATCTTGATAATAATCTTCCTTTCTAAAACTTAAGGGAAGAACTTCTTCCGAAGCTGCAACATCTTTGAAGTAACGAGAAAGGCGATAGATTGGAGCAGATGCTTTGAAAGATTGATACATATTTGCCACAACGCTAATCAATGCAAAACCAAGAAAAATCAAAGATAAACTCACAAAGAGGTCAAACTTCAATACATCCTTCGAAACTTCTTGAAGGTCTACTCTATTGAGCTTAACTGAAACAAAAACCAAACTGGTAACGAGGTACGCTGTAAAGATAGCTAGGTTCATGAATACGAGACGAAATTGGAGCTTTTTATTGATGACGGCCCGCTCTCCAAAGAAAAAGTTCTCGCGGCCGTTTTTTTTCCTATGTTGGTCATCCATTAATAACAACCCTCCTGAGCCTTATTATACGACTTTTTTAGAACGAAAATCCAATTAGGTAAGCTCTGATAAGTGCTTGTAAAAACGATAACGTCGGTTTTTTAAGATAGTATGTAAGTAATCTTTAGAGCGATTTAGGCCTTGCTGAGCCTTCAAATTAAGCTGATCAATATTGTCGGTAAATTTTTTGATCAACCGACCAAGATCGTCACTGTTTCCAACAATCGCTCTTTGATCCTCTGGAATCAATTCTCTAATTCCTCCAGCATCAGTGCCTAAACAAAAACACCCACGCCCCATGGCCTCTATCATTGCCCTTGGAAGACCCTCACTTCTTGAAGGGAGAATAAATAAATCCCCAGAGTCGATAAAGTCTTGGACAGGCTTTCCACTAGGTAAAGAACCAATAAAATTAACATTGTCTTCAATTCCAAGATTTTTCACAAGTTCTTCAAGCTCAGGCCTACATCGCCCTTCCCCCAAGATATTCAAAGTATATTTTTTATCAGGATCATTTTTTTTCAAATAATGAATTGATTTGATTAAGACGTCTGTTCCTTTTACCATATATTCCAAACTTCCAATATTAGAAATTTTAAACTCTTTTTGATCGGAAGGGATTTTTTTTGCTTCTTTCACTCTATCACTGTCAAGTAATTTAATAGTTGAAGCCCCTATCGAGAATACTCCCTTTTTTAGGGGATAACGTTTTTGAAGAATTTCTTGAGTAACATATGACCCTGCAGCTGCATGTTTACATTGATTCTTTAACTTGCGAGCGAAATACCAACGAAAAAAAGGTCTCAAAGGGTGATGAAAAACACCTGGTCCAAAAACATCCCAAGGATCCCCTACCACCTCAACCGCATAAGGAATCTTCCTCTTTAAAAGAATGGGTTGCAAAAGATCTGCAATAGGAGAACCGACTCTCATTAAAACTTTATCAGTTTCACTTACTGCGTTTTTCAGTTTTTCTTGAATTTTAAAATAACTTTTAAAGTATCCGATGGGGCCAACATAATAAGGAATAGGATAAACTTCAACTTTATCGCCATTAACTTTTTTCCATTTTTTTTCTTTTGAATCGACCGGTAAGGCCCTCGCAATGACTCTCACTGAATCAAAAACTTCCAAATAGCGATCCCAAAAGTCATTGGCGAAGTGATTCTCTGTCCAGACTTCTCCATCAACGGTTTGAAAAAAACGAGCTTCGACGGTAATGACTAATCTTTTCATGAAACGTTTTTAATATACCATTCGATGGCCTCTGCAAGACCTTCTTTAATAGAATGAGTGGGGTTATAACCAATAAGATTTCTCGCTTTATCAACATTAGCTAGGGAATGACGAACATCGCCCGGTCTGAAATCTCTATACTCAATTTCAGATTGAGATTCATGACCTTTCTCTCTAAGAAAGAAAATTAAAAGATCTTTCAACTCATTCAACGTTGTCTGAGCATGGCAAGCGATGTTAAGAACTTCGTGCCCAGTTGTTTCACTAATAGCAGATTTTATGTTCGCCTGAATAACATTTTCAATATAACAAAAATCACGACTCGTTTCCCCATCACCATTAATATAAACTTTTTCATTCTTTAAAAAAGCTGCTGTCCATTTGGGGATTACAGCGGCATAGGCTCCATCGGGATCTTGCCTTCTTCCGAACACATTGAAATATCTTAATCCGATAGAAGCTAATTCATAGCTATGAGCATAAACTCCGGCGTAGACTTCATTAATTTTTTTTGTTGCTGCATAAGGAGATAAAACGGAACCCACCTTATCTTCTTCTTTAGGAAGATCGGGATGATCTCCATAGACAGAACTAGAAGAAGCATAGACAAACTTCTTCACCTCTTTCTCTCTTGCAATCTCAAGCATATGAATGAACCCATCCACATTACTTTGGTGAGAGTTTAGAGGATCTTTGATAGATCTAGGAACAGAACCAAGAGCTCCTTGATGAAGAATATAATCAAATTCAAATTTCTCAAGAGCATCAAAGATTTCTTTTTTTGATAGATCCACTTTTAAAAATTTAAAATTAGGATTTTCGACTTGAGAAAGAACATCATCTATATTTTTCTGAAATCCGGTAGCAAAATTATCAATACCTATAACAGTCTGATTATTTTTTAGGAGATACTCAACAAGATGAGATCCGATAAATCCTGCACATCCAGTAACCAACCACTTATGATTACCCTTTATAAGCGCCATACCGAAACCTCTTGTCTCTGTGCTTCTTCTAATTCAAATAATGATTTCAAATCATAGAGGGTCCCATTAAGGGATAGCTTTTCCTTCATTCCCTTAATCCCTATCTCTCTATATTCATTATGCCCAACAGCGATAATAATTGCAGAACAATCTTTTATTTCTTTGAGATTAGTAAACTGAAAACCATCTAGCTCAGTGTAATAAGGATCATGAACGAGTGGTTCAACTCCCGCTTCTCTCAGGCTAGAGATAATATCAAAAACTTTTGAGTTTCTAAGGTCCGGACAATTTTCTTTAAAAGTAAGACCGAGGACAGCAACTTTCCCATCACCATTTTTCTTTAGGACTTCCTCTGCAACAAATTTAGGAATTTGATCATTTGTTTTTCGACCGGATAAAATAATATGTGGCCTATAACCAACTTCAACGGCCTTATGAGCAAGATAATAAGGATCAACTCCTATACAATGCCCTCCAACTAGCCCAGGGCGGAAGGGAAGAAAGTTCCATTTCGTTCCAGCTGCTTCTAGAACTTCTTGAGTATCAATATTCATTTTATTAAAAATCATTGAAAGTTCATTCATAAAAGCAATGTTAATATCTCTTTGAGCATTCTCAATAACTTTCGCAGCTTCTGCAGCCTTTATCGAACTGACTCGGTGAGTTCCAGCTGTAATAATTTTAGAATAAACTCCATCGACCTTTTCAAGGGTATCAGAATCCGTACCAGAGACAACTTTCACAATCTTATCGATCGTATGGCTTTTATCTCCTGGATTCACTCGTTCCGGACTGTATCCACAAGTAAAATCTATTCCATACTCAAGACCACTTCCACTTTCTAAAAGTGGAACGCAGAATTCTTCAGTACAACCAGGAAAAACGGTTGATTCATAAACGACAATATCCCCAGTTTTGAGAATCGTGGCTAATTCCTTAGAAGCACTTTCAATAGGTCGCAGGTCAGGTTCCTTGTTTTCATCAACAGGAGTAGGAACAGTAACAATCAGGAAATTGCAATTTTTAATTCCTTCTATCGAACTAACAAAATCCATAGAAGTTGTTTTTAAAACTTCATTAGATACTTCAAGAGTTTTATCATGACCAGATCTGAGTTCTTCAATTCGCTCATTACTTCTGTCATAGCCTATAACTTCAAAATGTTCAGCTAACAGTGTGGCCAATGGAAGCCCCACATAACCTAAACCGATGACACCAATCTTCATTAAGCGGCCTTTGCTCCTTTTGATTTCACTTCATCGATAATCTCTTTTAAAGTTAGCACAACTTGCTTCACATCGTCCTCATTCATTTCATAATTAAATGGGAGTGCTAAAGTTTTATTATGGATTTGAGAAGTTATCGGTAAATGATCCTCTCCTCTCGTTTCATAATTATTGAGATAAGGTTGTTCATGGACTGAAGAAAAATAAGCTCTTGCCGGAATTCCTCTTTCAATTAATTTATCGATAATATCTGAACGATCGGCATCTATCTGAAGTTCAATCACATAAACAAACCAACTCATATGACAATTTGGCTGGATTGTTTGGACTTTCACTTCAGAGAAATTTTCTAAATGCTTATTATAGAGTTTTG
This sequence comes from Bacteriovoracaceae bacterium, assembly GCA_965217035.1. Taxonomy (GTDB): domain Bacteria; phylum Bdellovibrionota; class Bacteriovoracia; order Bacteriovoracales; family Bacteriovoracaceae; genus JAUHYH01. The sequence continues at coordinate 359,593 of OZ244226.1, forward strand.
CGATATCAGATCGATCTTTCATAATTCTATCAAGTTTTCTAAACTGAGTGACTCCAAGAGCTGCACTCATTTCATCCATCCTATAATTATAACCAAGATATTTGTGACTCAACCAAGCTCCCATACTTTCGCGACCTTGATTACAAAGAGCTGCACATTTTTTGTAGAACTCTTCATTCTGAGTAACAAGCATCCCACCTTCACCTGTCGTAATTTGTTTATTTGGGTAGAAAGCAAAGACAGAAATATCCGCACAAGATCCTATCTTCTTTCCATCAACTTCTGATCCTAAGGCTTCACAACAATCATCAATCGTATAAAGATTATGTTTTTTAGCGAAGGCATTGATTTCAGTCCAAGGAGCTGGATGACCAAAGACATCGACAGCAATTAAAGCTTTTGTCTTATTAGACAACTTCTTCTCTGCATCTTTTACACAGAACGAATATGTTTCAGGTTCGACATCAACAAAAACAGGAATAGCACCAACATAAAGAATTACATTTACTGATGAAATAAAAGTATAGGATGGAACGAGAACTTCATCTCCCTTACCAATTCCCATTGCAAGTAAAGCTAAATGTAAACCTGTCGTTCCAGAACTTACGGCTAATGCATGGGAAATATCAAGATAATCTTTAAAGCATTGCTCGAACTCTTTTTGCTTTGGCCCTAGAGAGAGATGTTTTGACTTTAAAACTTCCACCACCGCATCGATGTCATCTTGCTCAATCATTGGTCTTGCCATGTGAATTTTATGATTCATTCCTGACTCCTGTTCCTGCATTCTTCTTGCAGGGTTTCCTATATAATTAAAATAAGGCAAAAGATCTTTCGTTACGACAGCTCCACTTCCTACCTGGACATTCTGACCAATTGATCGATTTAACATTACTGTTGCATTAAGCCCAATCAAACTTCCTTGATCAATTGTAACTGTACCTCCCAAGGTAGCCCCTGGAGCGATATGAGTGAAAGATGCGATATGACAATCATGTTCTACAGTTGAATTAGTGTTAATGATAGCATGATCTCCAATAATACTATCTGGACCAATATGCGCTCCTGCCATGACAACTGTTCCATATCCCAGAGAAACACCTTCATGAATAATTGCACTTTGGTGAATAAAAGTTTTGTACTTTAGTCTATGCCCAAAAGCTATTTTATTTCTAACAAGGTTATTCCCAATTCCAATAATATAAAAGTTCTGATAATCAATTTCAGGAAGATCGTTTTTGATAGAGCCGATAACAGGGACTCCATCAATAAGCTCTCCTTCAGCTTTTCCGTCATCATAATACCCTGAAACTTTAAACCCCATTGATTCAATACAGCTTCTCACAACTTTACTATGTCCACCAGCACCAATCAGATAAATAGGAGTATCAAAACGCTTCATAGAAAGATTATCAGAACTATCAATATCACTTCTCTTAATCACTTTAAGAAATGTTTGAACCAAAATATTTAAATCCATAAAAAGATTATGTTTTTCAACATACTCGAGATCATATTCGAACTTCTTTTCCCAAGAAATTCTATTCCTTCCTGAAACTTGAGCTAAACCGGTAATCCCAGGTCTGACCTCATGACGACGAAATTGTTCTTTAGAATAATAAGGTTTGTACTCTATTAATAATGGCCTTGGTCCAACTAAGCTCATCTCACCAATAATGACATTCCATAACTCTGGCAACTCATCAAGACTCGTTGATCTTAGGACTTTTCCCCACCACTTAATTCTTTCAGTTTCAGGAAGTGACTCATCCATTAACATTGTTCTGAACTTTATGAGATTAAAAACTCTCCCTTTAAAACCAATTCTCGGCTGGATATAAAAAGCAGGTCCTTTATCTATTAACTTAATGAAACACCAGGTTAATGCCATTAGAGGAAGGGCCAATAAAAAGATGACACTAGAAAGAATGAGATCAAATGGCCTTTTTGTCATTTGCTTCTTCCTCGTCTAAAACCTCTTTTCCATCCTTCTCTACGATATTCCAGAGAAGTGCTATTGCTTGCTTATCTCTAATAAAAGCGAGATCAAGAAGACGACGAACGCTAAAAGAGATATCCGTGACTCGATCTTTAAAATTATCTTGACGACTTTCAGGGAGAACAACAATATCTTCATGAGAAGTATCGATCTCATCTCCTCTCAAATAAAGATCTTCTACAAGTTTCTCTCCAGGTTTTGCCCCGGTAAAAATAATCGGAATTTCTTGTTCCGTTTTCCCTCTTAAAAGAAGAAGTTTTCTTGCTATATCAACAATTGCAATTGGTTTTCCCATTTTAAGAACACAAATATCACCTGTATCAGCAATCATACTTGCTTTGAGTACGAGCGAAACAGCTTCTGGAATAAGCATAAAATAGCGTTTCATTCTTTCATCTGTAATAGTAAGGCTTTGATTATTGGCAATCTTCTCTTCAAGAATCGGAATAAGACTCCCACTACTTCCTAAAACATTTCCAAATCGAACTGAACAATAAAGATGATCTGTAAACTTTCCATAGGAAGAAACAAGAAGTTCGCAAATTCTCTTCGTCGCACCCATTACACTGGTAGGAGCAACGGCCTTATCAGTAGAAATTAAAACGAATTTTTCAATATCATTTCTCGCAGAAGATTTTAAAAGATTAAAAGTTCCACGGACATTATTAACAATTCCGTTAAATGGATTTTGCTCCAAAAGATGGACATGTTTATAAGCTGCAGCATGATAAACAAAATCAGGCTGAATTTCATCGAATATTCTTTCAACCTCATTTTCATTGGTTATATCCATAAGTAGTGGAGTCACTCGAGAGAACTGATAAGGGAACTCCTCTTTAATTTCTCCCATAACCTTAAAGAGATTGTATTCACTATTTTCGATGAGATAAACTTTATGAGCATGATTCTTTGTGACTTGCTTTGCAATTTCACTTCCAATAGAACCACCTGCCCCAGTCACAACGACAACTTTATCAGAAACCTCCATTTGAAAATCTCTTAAATCAACATCAGTTCTACTTCTATCCAACAAGTCTTCAAGATTTAAGTCTCGAACAACGCTTCCAATTCCTGAACGGTCATCTGGCAGGATATTTTCTTCCATCCGAGTGACCTTAACACCTAGTTTATAACTCTCCTGAAGTATGAATTTCAGTTTCTCAACATTGATATGATAATTCGAAACAATAATGTCTGTAATTTTATGTTCCTTAACAATAGTTTCTATTTCTTCAGGAACCCCTAGAACCATTTTGTGGTGGATCATTTTTCCTTTATTATGATGATTATCATCAATATAACCCACTATATTGTACTTTTTGAAAGGACCTTTTAAAACAAAATCCATTAAACTCAGCGCTTCTTGTCCACTTCCATAACAAAGAATATTTCTTCCAACATCGTTTTCCTTTCTATGTTGATAAATTTTAAAATAAGTCCAACGCCATAAAAATCTTGCAAATAATAATGAAGTGTGTGCAATGATATAAGAACTTAGTAAGAACTTAAATCCCATAACGTCAGACTTAAGTAGATAATTATAAGCAAGCCCTCCAGCGAAGGAGAGAGCAAAACTTCCAGCAATATCTTCAAGGTCTGAAAATGAAAAGTATTGCCACGGAGTTTTATAGATCCCCGCAACGATATTAGATCCAATTAAAGTAAGTGAAAATAACCCAATATGAACGAGACTTAGATCATGTCTTAAAAGAGTCGCCCAAACTCCAAATGTTAGAGCAACATCAATATAGAAGAATTTATTTCTTTTGAATTCAAACATTAAGCTTCATCCCACACACTTCATTACACTTATCGGCGATTATTAAGATTATGTTAGGAAAAGATTGAGTGGTCTGTTATTTCTTTGTGTCGTTTGCTTCTCAGGATCTAGAGAATTGTTTAATCTATATTTATATGCAAAAGAAAATCCCCACCGAGTTGGGGACTAACATACTCGGGTATTTTTCATTTCTTTTCTTTCCATGGCTTCTGACTATTCTTGTCGGTAAGATGTATGGAGCTGAGCTTTTGGGAGAGGTTTCGTTAGCTATTTCTATTGTGACTCCTGTTTTTGTTTTTTTCTCACTTCAACTAAGAAATCGTATTGCCAGCGATATTAATTTAAGGCCTGATAAATCATCATTTCTTTCTTGGAGAATAGTCACTTCCCTCTCTGCAATTATTCCTATTTTTGTTCTAGGAATTACTTTCTTTGGAAATGAAATTTCACTTGTAATGCTTTTGATTATTACTAGCTGGCGTTTAGTCGAGAACCTCGCTGATATGGTGTATGGATTTCTCCAACGTGGTAATCATCTTGGCTATATAGGAACATCTCAAATTTTTAAGTATGTCCCTGCATGTCTAATACTTCTTGGCCTTAGTTTATATGGCCTAAAACTTGAAACAACTCTCAGTATTTCGATTATCCCTCTTCTCTTTATTTTCATTATTTTTGATCTTAGAAACTTTAACTCGCTTCAAGCTCCAGAAGAAAATATTACTCCAACAAAAGAATACTTCCTTTCCAGTCTCCCTTTAGGTCTATCAGCTTCTGTCTCTGCTCTTGTTATCAATATTCCTCGTTATTTTCTAGGCTCTCAATATGGAAAAGTTGAAGTCGGTCACTTTACAGCAAGCTTTGTTATCTATTCTCTAGTCCTTATGGGAATCAACTTTTTACTTCAACTCTATCTTGGAAAACTAAAAGAACGGTATGAAAAAGAACCAGCAAGTTTTCCAAAATTCTCATTCCAAGTCATTCTTAGCTGTCTGCTCATAAGTACTTTCTTTTATCTTCTTATGAAATATTTCTCAGGAGATATCCTCAGGATTATTTATGGAGAGATCTTTGAGGACTATCAAGGTTTTCTAAAGGCCTTCAGCTACCTTGCTTTTATTAGTTATCCGCTCACAGGAATTAGTTATCTATTACTGGCCAAGCAAAACATCAAAGTCCAGCTTCCTGCGAGTATTATTTCTTTAATCGGAACATTATTAGGTCTCTATCTGTTTAGATTTTTTAATGAGTATTCTGTTTTTTGGGCCTTAGGTCTTGGACAACTTTTACAATTGAGCATCTATTGCTGGGACCTTAAGGAGAAGAATGGAGACAATTAATCTCTACCTCACACTCTCCATCGTTGTTCTTTCTGTGAAGTTATTGCTCACCTTTAAAGATCCATGGAATATTGTTCTTCTCTTTTACTTCTTTTTTTCGCTTGGAACTGTACTGAATTTCACATTGGGTAATCCTATTTACTTTGGAATTGTTCCTGCCTATATTCCCAAAGCAACTCAGATCTTTTTCTTAGCGATTTTGATCTCTTCGATAACCGCTTTTATTTTTCGAAATAAAAGCTTTCTTGAGAAAAAGGGGAACTATCAGCTCGAGTCCCTCATAACTCTTAATCCTATACTCATTGCACTGATTATTTATGCTATTTTACAGATTACTCGACTTTGGATTTATGGTGATCTCTCCAAGGTGCAAAAAATTGCTGTCTTAAATCCAAGTTTTCATTACCCTTATCTCTTGTTACAAACCTTTGCCCTCGCGTTTTTTTTAATCATTAAAAGAAATTCTTTTACATTCACACTTTTTCTGGCAAATACGGGATTCTATTTTGCTTATTGTCTCATGACTGGAGAGAGAGATTTTGTTTTTCCAATTTGTAGTATCGTCATTCATCTCCTTGCAATAAGAAAACAAAGACTAAAAAATCTTGTTGCTTATTCTTTAGGTCTCTTTTTGATGATTTTTAGTGCCGTTGCTATTTTCTTTTTAAGAGATCCCACTCAACAATCGGAATCAATTATCTCTGCTCTTTTTAATCAGGGCTCAATACTCTTTATTAATACAAATATCTTAAAATTTCTTGATACTTCTATTGAGTTTTTTAATGGGCATACTTATTTTAATAGTATTGTGAACCTCGTTCCTAGCTTTATCCATAAAACAGACTTTAATACAGTAAACTGGTTTAAAGATATGTATGCTGCGAAAAGCACTTCAGGATATGGATTTGCTCTCGATGCCGAAGGCTATCTCAACTTTGGGATGACAGGAGTTGGGTTAACCTTTTTTATTATTACTTTTGTTCATCGACTTATTTATAATAATATCGATAAACAACCACTTTTTCTTTATTATAGTACCTTTTATCTAAGTTTCATCATGTATGCTCTGAGAAACGACAGCCTTGCTTTCTTCAAAGGAAATCTTTATGCGATACTCTTTTTCTTCTTTGTTATTTTCTCATCAAGAATGCTCATAAGTCTTGCCGATAAAACCAAAGAGGTTACTTCATGAGGATCATCCAACTTGTCAAAACATCTCAAGGAGCGCAATGGGCACTTGAACAAGTAAAGTACTTGGTTCAACAAGGAGTTGAGGTACATGTCTTTTTACCAGACCTTGATGGCTACTTCGGAGATCAATGGAAAGAATCTGGTGCTCAGATCCATCAAATTGATACAAATCTTCCGGTCTTAAATCCTTTAAAACTAAAATCTCGAATAGATCTCTTGAAAGCCCAGGTTGAAAAGATTAATCCTGATATAATTCATAGTCATTTTTTTAGTTCGACCATCCTTATGAGAATTGCTCTCAGAAAGACTTCTTTTAAAAGAGTTTTTCAAGTTCCTGGCCCTCTCCATATGGAAAATAGTTTTTTCAAATGGTTAGAACTTTTTTTTGCTAACTCGAAAGATTCATGGATCGCCTCCAGTAAATATATAAAATCTCTCTATATTCAATCTGGAATTAATCCTGAAAGAATTTCTTTGAGTTATTATGGAAGCCGTTATGATAAGTTCGTTCCTTTAAAAGATGATACTCTCAAAAAAAAGTTTAGAATCCCTGAAAAGTCTATTGTTGTCGGCAATCTCAATTATATGTATCCTCCAAAATGGTATCTTGGACAGTCTGTAGGAGTTAAAAGACATGAGGTCCTAATTGAAGCAATTAATATTGCTTCAAAAAAAGATTCTCGAATTAAGGGCATGATTATTGGAGGTCAATGGGGAGAAGGGAAAAACTATGAAGAGAAGTTAAAATTACTCGCTGGTGAAAATATCTACTTTACTGGTAAAATCCCTCCTGGAGAATCTCATAAATATTTGGCCAACCTAGACCTTGTTGTTCATATCCCACTTTCAGAAAATTGTGGTGGAATTGTTGAACCGATGCACATGGAGATACCGATTCTTGCTGGTAATGTGGGTGGTCTTCCTGAACTTGTACAAAATGGTAAAAGTGGGAAAATTGCAAAATCTTTTACTGCAGAAGCCATTTCGAGAGACATTATAGAAATGGTTCAAAACTATAATATCTATCAAGCGTACGCTAAAGAAAGTCGTCCTAAAATACAAGAAATGTTTGACTCAAAAAAGACGTCAGAGAATATCTTGAAAATTTACAAAGATCTTAATCGTCTTTAACTTGTTGATAGATCAATGCAGTTGAAATTAAAGTTGCTGCAACAGATAGCAAGCTTGTGTACCAAGTCCGGTTTTCATAAAAATGATCTTTCTTTACTTGAACGACATCACCAGGTTGAAGCTCAAATTGTAAGGCTTGATTATTTCCACCTGTTAAATCAAACTCGAAATTTTTCCACTGACCTTTATTATTTCTAGAAACAATAACCTCATCGAGATCTGCACTACCAGTTGTTCCTCCAGCAAGAGAGAGGCCTTTTATCAAATTTGTTTTTTGAGGAATATAATGAAGTCCCGAATTTTTCACTTCTCCCCAAATATTTGTAGGAATTAGAGCAGTACTTTTTGCTCCGCTAGAATAAAAAACGGAGCCGCCCTTTTTCATAATATCTTTGACTTCAGTAGGAAGTACTAATTCTTTAACTCTTAGGTTTTGAGCACTTATTGAAAATGAACTTCCAAGTAATGAGAGAATAATCAATCGAGATAATAATGATTTCATATCATTATTATAACAATTCTCAATTTAGTCTCAATTCAGTGTTAAATTTTCTTCTTTGGGAACCGTGATTCTTCCATTAAAACAACATCTCCTAATGGTTCAAGATCACCGTGAAGTGCTACATAGTCGTCATATCGATAGATTTTATCATCAAATAGATAACGAATAACTAAGCCCGACAGGATAACTAAGAATAGACATACAAGAGCAAGAAACACAGTTTTCTTTAAGGAATGAGATTTTAATTTTTCAATAAATGGTACTTCTTTATAGAAAGCAACATTTGGAATAACTGTATTTCTTTGAAATTCAAAAAACTCTAATCTTTTCTGAAGCTCTACGATTGCAATTTTAATAGGTTCAACTAACTTAATCTTATGCTTAATCTCATTTTCTTCCTTAAGGACCTGTTCTCTTTCAAGTTGTAATGTTGTAATTTCTTCTTCTGTTCTTTGAAGAGTCTCTTTAACAACATCTAGTTTTACTTTAAGATCAGGAAGAACCTCCGACTTACTTTTATGATAAGTTTCATAAGAACTTGTTTCACGACTAATTTTCCCATAACTTTTAATTTGTTTTTGAATTTTACGAATTTCTGCTTGAAGTAATCGGATTGTTTTTTTATTAGTCACTCGGTCATTATTTTGCTTTAAAAGAAGAATATTTTCTTGATATTGTGAAATCATTCTTTCAAGTCTATTTACATTTTCATACTTCAATCGCTGTTTCGATGAGTTCTTTCCATAAACCTCATCTGTTAAATACTTAATTTGTAAATCATACTCATTTTTTTTTGCAAGCTCTTTATTATAGATTAATTGCAAATCCGCTATTCTTTGCTTGATATCAAAATGTTTTGATTCTAATGAAGCCATTCGACTCGTAAGCTCTTCAAGATCATTCTCTTGAACAATAACTTCTTTATCATTGATCATTTCCTTAACCATATTAATTTTAAGGTCAAGATAATCGATTTCATCTTTTTTCAGAACAGCGAGAATTTCTTCCTTAATAATACCATTTAAAAACTCAACCGTTTTTCGATGACTTCCACTTACGATAAGTGAGTAATCATCTGAACCAATATTCTTTTTGACGTTATACATGCTTACCAGAACATCAGAAAGATCTTTAATAAAACATTCTTGCTCCATCTGACAATCATCTCTAATTTCTGAAAGAGTGAGAATTTCCCCTCTTCCTATCTTGAAGTCAAAATTGATTTCATTATTTAAGACTCTTTTAATAAAGGCGTCTTTAAACTCCCAGCTATAAATAAGAGCTTTTAACCGATCAAGGTCTGAGTTTTCCTCTGAAAGCTCAATCGGACTCAAGCCCTTCATAAAAGCGTTACCAAGATCGCTTGTTTTCTCAGTTTCAACTTCTCTAAAACGAAACTTTGAAACTTTTAAATAAACATTTGGCTGATAAGCGAAGAGATAAGTAAAATACCCCAAAACAAGGCCAGAAGTAATAAATACCATCTTTTTATAACGACCGATGAGTTTAAAAATATGATCGAGATCAAGAAAATATCTTGAATCAAAAAACTTGGAAATTTTCAAAGAAAAATTACTCTTGCTCAAGAAAAACTCCACTTTCATTTAAATCATATTTTTTAAAAAAATCTCGAATAGTATTAAATCCACCATGCGTTGAGTTTTTTAACTGAAGTGTATAAGCAACACTATTGCTATTCAGAAAAATGACCTTATGAATATCTTCTCTTTTCAAACCACTCAATCGATTCTTAACGGCGACAATCATCATCTGGAAATAGTCAGTGATTCTTTGGTAAAGATCCTCAAACTCTTGAACCGTTTCACATCGTGCTCTCAAAGCTCGAAGTTCAGTAATATTCAAAATTGTGACGTTCGCTGATGTTTTAAAGACAGTAATCGACTCACCTGAGCCAATAGCAATTTTCTCTTCTTTGATTTCTCCCGACTTCAAAAAATGAGAAAAACACTGGATGTCTCCAACAATACAAACGCTATACTTGTACTGATATTCAAAATAAGAACCTATCGCCCAAATTGTGTTTACCCAATTTCTTAAACTTCCATTATTATAAATAACAAGTTTTGGATGAAAAGCTGGAATTCGCTGACGAAGTGCCTTGCAAACTCCAACAAGATTCTCATAATCTTTTATCTTATAAAGTGCCTTAGAGCGCTGAACAGCAAATAACTCTTGTTGCTCAGTCTCTTTGAACTCTAATAAGTTTTTCGCTCCATTAAAATCTGTGGCCATCTGTAAACCTAGTTCTTTGGGAGAAACAGTCTTCCCCTAGGTAACTTTTCGAGATTTTGAAGAGAAATTACACCTCGCTTCATAAAAAGGAAAAGTCTACCTACTTGAAGGAATTCCCGCTAAGAATGCTACATTAAAAAAGGTATGCAAGATCAACTCGATACAGACAGATTTAATCAACTTCTCGAATGCTTAAGACCTTTTAAATGGTCACTTTTTCTTTCTCATGGCGCTTATGAGGATTTTGTTTGTTTGTACTCTGATCAAAAATACCTAAAAAATAAAACCTACAGACTCTATGAAGTAACTCCTCTTGTTCGATTTTTAGCCTCAAGACAAAATATTTTAAACTTTTCCAAATCTGATCTTGATAAAAATAATGAAGCTGATGATCTATGCTATATCCATCGTTGGAATGAATTCACCAGACAAATTATTGTTTTCCACACAAGTAATTCTCATCATTTTGATAACTATAAATTGAATGACTTTCTGACTCTAAACGATCAGTTTATTTCAAAGAAATTTATCAACTATTATAAAAATTATCAATTAAGAGAAACTCAACAAAAAGGAAAAACAAATGAACTCAAGGTTCTTCCCTCGCTATAATATCTCAGATAGTCGTTTTGATCTTTTTTTCTTGGGTAAAAACCTTTCAGCTCTTCCCGACATTACAAATATCGTCGATGTTTCCCTCTCTGGTATCAAAATTCATCTTAAAAATTTAGATCCACAGTTCACAGGAGCTAAGGTCTGTATAAAAATGGCAAACCAAACTCTCTATTTTCAGACAAGACTCATTTGGAGTCAAAGTCTGAACCAAGATGAATTTGTAGTCGGATTGAAACTTATTATTCCAACTGTTGAAACTTTTCAAAAATGGTTAGCTCTTATTGAGCAACTTGACGTTAATTTTGTAAAAGAAAGAGACAAACGAAATGAAAGAACTCTTCAAACTATGAAAGATTCAACGGCGCACCATGCCTCATTGTATTAAGGGCCACACTCTTAGGTTCAGAAAGAAATCTTATATAATCTTCTTCATCATAAATATTGCCTGAAATATTAGAAAAAACCTTAGTCAACGATCTTTCTCCGAAGAGATTTATTTGTTTGAAGCATCGCTCTCTAAAATCTTCATCTCCATCTAATATCACTCTTTCAAAAAAAGTTTTGAATGCAAAAGATTCAAGTAGCTCAAAATTACCAAAAAGAATTTCAATACTTTGAAGAGAAGCATAGTGAGAAGATGCTTCAGCATAAACCTTTTGATTCGTACAAATAATTGTAGTCGGAAGACCAAAAAGATAAGAACTATTTATCCAGCGAGATATCTTTAATGAAATCTCTTCTTGGCTAAGAATGATAAGAACTTTTTTCTCAGAAACATCAGTAAGAGTATAAGACAACTGGCCTTCAATAAATCGATTCGGCGATTGATAGCCATTTTCTAAAACTTTGAAGAGCATATTATAGAAATCACGATCAATCATTTCTCTCGAAAGAATATTCTGTAATCTTTGACTTTCAGATTCATGATTCTTTAAAGCTGTCTGATAATAATTCGAACCATTTTTAGAAATGACTGTTTCGATCTTTTCAAAACTCTCATCATTAACATGTAACTCTCTTAAATACCTTCGCCCGCCTGCTTTTGGACCTGTTCCCGAATACTTAAAACCTCCAAAAGGCTCTATCGCAACCCTCGCCCCCGTATTAGGTCGATTCACATACAAATTTCCGGCTTTTGCTTTTATAAGAAATTGATCAATTTCATCCTGAGATTGAGAATAAATACCTGCTGTCAATGCAAAGTCTGTAGAGTTAAGAAGCTCTATTGCTTGGTCAAGCGTTTCAAATTCAATTATATGAATGATTGGAGCGAAATGCTCTTTCTGAGCTTCACTTTCCTTATCAAAGCCTCTTTCTGTTGGAAGTTCGACGATTAGAGGCCCAACACAATTAGTCTCTTTATCTCCTTCCTCTACTCTATCAAGGTGAATTTTTCCTCCAAAAAGCTTAGATTCTTCCTTTATTCTATTCCTCGTATCGAGAATACGATTTCGATCTTCTTTTGTAATAATAGGATTGATGCTTGTTTCCCATAAACTTGCGGCACCAACTTTTTTCACCTTAGTTGCTTTTAAGAAACGATCAAGAAAATTCTTTTTTATGCTTTTGTGAACCAAAACTCTGGAAGCTGCCGAGCATTTTTGCCCGGAATGAGCAAAAGCAGAATATAAAACACCATCAACAGTCTCATCTAGCTCAGCATTATTAGTCACAATAATTGCATTCTTCCCACCCATCTCTGCAATCATTGTTCTTTGGTAGGGCCTCATTAATTGAGGGTGTGTGTATTGCTTGAGTGAATGTTGTTTAAAAAGATGGCAACCAACTTCTTTAGAGCCAGTAAAGACAACCCCGGCGACTCTTTCATCTTCACCAAGTGCTTGTCCAACATCACTTCCTTCTCCTGGAATATGCTGTAGAATTCCACGGGGAACTCCAGCTCGATGGAAAATTTCAACCATCATCTCCGCAATAAGAGGAGATTGTTCCGCTGACTTCAAACATACTGAGTTTCCAGCTATAAGAGAAGCGACAGTCATGCCACAAGGAATCGCCAGAGGAAAATTCCATGGAGCGATAACAAGGAAGACTCCCTTTGCTTTGGCATTAATACTTGTTTCCAAGAACCTAAGCTCTTCTCTGAGATAAAAACTGATAAAATCAATTGCTTCATCAACATCAGCAATCGCTTCTTTATGAGTCTTACCTGATTCATGAACAATCAGATTCGAAAGAGTATCTCGCTTATATTTCAAGTAATGATTCGCCTTAATGAGAACCCTTGCTCGAATATCAAATCTTGTGCTCCAATCATCTCGTAAGAAACAATCAGAAGCGGTATCTATGATTTTCTTTGCATCAGATGCGGTGTAATGCTTAATGCTTCCTAAAAGAAGTTTACGATTAGATGGCGAATAAATATCAAAATTATTGTTTGTTCTCTCTCCAAAGCTTGCTATAAGCTGCTCTCCACTCATCTCATATTCTTTTCGTCTCTTAGAAAGATAAGTTTTTATAGGAGCGTTATTAAAAAAGTTTTCACTTTGAGTAGAGAAGTTCTTTTCAAATAAATAACGCCGTTCTTGAATCTTGCGATTTAATTTTTGAGCAAGATCAATGTTCTTTAATTGATCACGATGAGATCGCATCATCGCGAGGATTCCAACCTGTGAGGAGTTTTCCATGATTCTGCGGACAAGATAAGCCATTCCAACGATTAAATCTCCTACGGGAACATAATTTCTTACCGTAAAACCTAATTTCTCAAGTCCTCTCGAAAGCGCTTCATAAGTCATATGCAAACACTGATGCTCGATTGGATGTGCCGCAGGTATTTGTTTCTCTCTTAAGGCTTGGGCAAAGCAATGATCACTTAAATTATGAGAAGCTAAGCAAAGTTGAAGAAACGGCTGTTTCAAAATTTCAAAGATCAATTGTCTGAAATGAATATCGGTTTCGACTTTGTTTATAAACTGTGGAGGTGAATCAGAATGCGCATCAGCTTCAACCGTTTCAGCGTCCCAATAAGCACCTTTTACAAGTCTGACAGGCATTAAGATTTTTCGTTTCTGAGAGAAAAACTGAATTTCATTATAATGTTCAAATGCATCTTTTAAATAAGCTTGAATGACTATTCCTGTATCTTCCCACTTATAAAGTTCTTCATCTTCTTCTAAAACTTTCTTATAAATCTCCCAAACAATATCTCGATAATGATAATGTTCAGCATCGATATTGATAAAAACTTTCTCATTTTTAGCGGCATGAAGGATTTCTTTTAATCGGGGGGCAATTTGGTTATAAGAATGTTCAAAAGCTTCAGGAATAAAATCACTTGCTAAAGCAGAGACCTTAATCGAAACATGAGCCTTAAGGATTCCGACCTTATTTCTTTCTCCTCGAGTAAAAATATCCTTCATCCCTCTGATGACTTCAAGAACTCGCTCTTTATAAAGGTCTGCTTCTTCTTCTGTTAGAACTAACTCACCAAGTTGATCAACAGTCGCATTCCGCCCTGTTTGGTCGAGATTAAGAAGAACTTTTTTGGAAGTGCGAATATCCTCACCTGCAATAAAACGCTTCGCCATATAACGAGTTGATTGCCTCAAAATAAAACTTAAGAAGAAGGCTGGTACAAGGCTAGAAATTAAGTATGCTAACTGTAATACAAATAGATAATGAGCCGGTAATACCTTAACTTTTGACCTGAACTCTTTTCGTTTTGCTCTTTTATTATCACTAAGAAATCTTCTTAAAGATTCAAGGAAGATCCTTTTTACCTCACTTCCCTCTTTGTCATGATCAAGACAAGGAAGAACCGCTAAGAATTTCAAGAGATGAATACGGATAAGATCATATTCAGAAGTTAAAACAAGAAAAAAGTCAGAAACCTTTTCAAAGAAACTACTTCGATAAGAATCTATTTTTTCAACTAAATTTTTCTTTAAATCGAGTTCTTTTACACTTACCTTTTGATAACTGAGGTCATTAAGAATTTCAATTGAATCATACTTTTGTAACCCGTATCTCTTTCTCAAAACAGAAATTTCAGGCGGAGTTTCCAAAAGATCGACTTTCTGAATGGCCCTATTAAACCGACCGAGTGATTCTTTTTCATGGCCTTCTTGAAGTGCCTCATAGAGAAAAAGCTCATCAGATAATCTTTGACTATAAAAATAAACAATTTGTTCCTTTAAATCGATCGCAATCGTATAAAGACAATTCGCTAAAGTTATTGATCGAACCAAATATTCATACTCTAAGTCGAGACAAGTTTGTAAATACTCCTCAAGAATTTCATGAAGCTTTCTCTTTTCGTTTTCATAAACGACAGAAAGGAAATAAGGATAAGAAAAATTGAGATTGAACTGCTTTAAAAAGTTCTGATCATCATGAATGAGGACACTCGAAGTTCCGCCTCCATCTTGGTGGTCCGGGCCTAAAAATTTTAATGTTTTAGCTATCAGATTTGCGTCCACGAGTCGTTTAAACCATAATAAATAAAGGTGATATTAAGTAATCGAATTAAACAGATTTTGTCATTTCTTTTCTGTTTCTGCTCACTGTGCAGTGCAGCTCCTTATGACCTTAAAGATCTGAAATCACTTGCTAATGACAAAGAGTTCCAAGAATTTTTCAATCATGCTAAAGATATTCTCCCCAAAAATAGAAATCGTGATTGGGAAGGGCTTGTTAATAAGACCTTCACCGAATATCTCACCCTGTTAGAAAAAACGGCTCCCTTAAATAAAGAAAGCTTTCAAACACTTTTAAAACTTAACTCTTGGAAAATCTTAAGAAACAATGGAACTCGTTTAAACAAAATGAATGATCTTCTAAGAAAATCACTTATTAAAAAATTTCAAAACTCAGCTAAAAAGGCAGTGCCACTTATAAAGGTTTTTTGGATTCAAAATTTTAATGACTCTAAAATCGGTTATGCATTAGGAAAAGAAATTCTGAGGAAACTTCCTGATAACGACTTAGGCCTTCAAATGATTTCAGCAGGCTTTCGTTCTTCAATTTCTGATGTCTATTGCTCTGATAACCAAATCCACTCACTTCTTATAAAAGGTCTAGAGAAGGTCTATAAAAATCTTAATTCAAATGAAGAGTTTGATGTGAAACTCTCCAATTATATGAATCGAAAATGCTGGAATGCTTTAGCTCCTGTACTGATAAGTAAAGTTGAAGACCCTAAAGTTAATTCATCTCAAAAAAAGATTATTATCGAAATTCTTTCATCTGACTTTTCGACAGAAAGCCTTATAAAAAATTACGCTCGTTTTCTCTATATGCTAGATGCGCCCGTAAAATCAAATACATTAAATAAATCCTGGGAGCTTCTAGAAAACCTAAAGAATGATCCCCAAATGAGAGAATCAATTATTAAGAAGCTTACTGAACTTGAAATCATTCCTGATAGAACCTTCGAGAACCTTAAAAATGATCAAAATTACTACCTGGCTAGAAACCTTTTGAAAAATTTCCCGGAATTTTCTGATAGTTATTCTAAAAAATGTATAAGCTTCCTGAAGGGTAAACAGCAATTAAATCCAACTCTTCATTGTCAAAATTTCTATCGAGTTTTGAGAAAGCTGGATTTTAAGACCATCTCTCCCATAGCCTATGAAGGACTTTCTCCTTATTTTAAAAATTTAAAGGCTATTCGATAAAACGAGTTCGCTGTCTTTCCAATCAAGCTTCAAATCTCCGACTGGTATATTGCCAGAAAGTATCATCTTTGAAAGTGGTCGAATAATCATCTTATTAAAAACAGTATTCAAAGGTCTCGCTCCAAATTGTTCATTATAACCTCGTTCACACAGAACATTTGTAAAGTGATCAGTCAGATCCACCTTCAGATCTTTGGACTTCAATCTTTCATTGAATTGAACAAGTTGTTTTTCAACCAATTGGCCCATAACTGATTTATCGAGAGAGTTAAACTCTAACATGCCATCAATTCTGCCAAGAACTTCTGGTTTAAAGTCAGCATGAGGATTTTTAGAGTTTGATGTCATAAGAATGATAGTATTCTTAAAATTAATAGTTCTCCCTTTATTATCCGTTAAACGTCCATCATCAAGGATCTGTAAAAGAATATCGCTAAAATCAGGATGGGCCTTTTCTAATTCGTCAAAGAGAATAATCGAAAAAGGTTTTCTTCGAACTGCTTCAGTAAGAACACCTCCCTCTTCATATCCAATATAACCTGCCGGAGCTCCAATCAATTTTGCAACAGCATGTTTCTCCGAAAACTCACTCATATCAATTCTTATGACATGTTCTTCATTATCAAAAAGAAATTTCGCAAGAGACTTTGCTGTTTCGGTTTTACCGACACCAGTTGGTCCCATGAGGAGGAAAGAACCCATGGGACGAGTCTGGTCACTTAGGCCAGCAAAGCTAGCCATAAGAGTTTCCGAGATTTCATGGAGGGCATCTTCTTGACCAAAAACTCTTTGGTTTAAATAGTTTTCGATATCAAGAATATGTTCTTGTTTTTCTTTTAATATTTTTTGCTCTGGGATACCGGTCTGACGAGAAATAATTTGAGCAATATTTTCTTCAGAAAGAATCCAATGATGAGCAACTTCTTCGAGTTCTGCCTGAAGTTCTGGAATGATAGAATACTTAAGCTTCCCAGCTTCCTCATAATTTCCTTCTCTTTCAGCTGTTTCCAACTCAAGTTGAAAGCGATCGAGTCTATTCCGAATCTCTGAAGATTGCTTTAGAGTAACGACCTCTGTTTCCCATTCTGACTTTTTCGCTTCAAACTCTTCTTCAAGTTTTTTGATTTTTTCTAAAATATCTCTATTTTCTTTCTCTACTTTCGAGAGAACATTCAAAGACTTGATCTCTTCCTGCAGCTCTTCTATATCTCGAGGCATTGCTTCTGCAGTTAACTTTAATGCAGAAGCTCCCTCATCAATTAAATCGATCGCTTTATCGGGAAGATTCTTATCAGTGATATATTGATCTGATAAAAAAACAGCACTATAAATAGCCTCATCGGAAATCTTAATCCCATGATGCATTTCATGCTTTTCTTTTAATCCCATTAAGATTTCAATAGCATCTTCTTTTGAAGGCTCATCAACCGGAACTGAACGGAATCTCCTCTCAAGCGCGGGGTCTCCCATTATGTATTTTTGAAACTCTTCAGGGGTTGTGGCCCCAATAGCGTGCAATTCACCTCTCGCAAGCGCAGGTTTCAAAAGATTTGCTGCATCCATAGCACCATCGGTACGTCCTGCTCCAACAAGTTGATGGATTTCGTCGATAAAAAGAATTGCTTCTCCATTTTGTTTTTTTATGAATTCAATCAATCCTTTGATTTTCTTTTCAAATTCTCCTCGATATTTTGTTCCTGCCATTAAACTTCCAAGGTCTAGTCCATAGACAGTTTTTCCTTTTAAAATATCAGGGACATTATTTTTGATAATCTCTCCAGTTAAACCTTCAATGATAGCTGTTTTCCCAACTCCAGCAGGACCAACAAGTACAGGATTATTTTTAGAACGCCTTCCAAGAATTTCCATAACTGCTCGAATTTCTTTTCTTCGCCCTATAACAGGATCAAGTTTTCCACTTAGAGCCTGCTCATTCAAATTAACAAGGAAGTCAGGGACCTCAAGATCTGTCGTTTGACCAGAGAGTTTGTTATAATCAACTTTTAAATCTGGAAAAGTTTGTGGAAGGAATTTCAAAAGATCTTTTTCCGTGATTTCAACTCTCCCTTCTTCTGCTACATGAGCACTGGCCATCGTTAACCACTTTGTTAATCCAGAACTTGGTCGCTTTTGATCAATCGGGATATCCATTGTTACAGTAGGTTTTTTAGAAAGTATCTCTATAAGAAGTTTCTTTTCATCTTTAAAGGTGCGATTCAAGAAGCTCGACTTATTAGAAATAAGACCCAAGAGAAGATGCTCAGGGAAAATTTCCCCATGTTGTCTTTCGTGAGCCTCTTTTTGAGCAATCGTGAAGGCACCCATTACGATAGGATCAAACTGATACATCATTCATCTCCTTGTTACTGTTCTCAAAATAAAGATGGTCTCGCATTTACTTTTGTCAAGAGATTGCCACGAATTATTGGCAAACTGATTAAAAACCCTTACTTCTCTATCTTCCTGAATTTACTAAGTTTTTAACTGAGAAAACCGATAAAGTTATGATTCAAATTACAATGGAAGGTAATGCAAAAAGGTTCAAAAATGAGAAAGCTGATTTTTACATTATTATTTTTATCTTCAACTGCATTTGCAGTCACCCCTTACGATTGTAAGCCTTTATTCGATCAACAAAAAGAACAAGAGTTTGTCGATTGTCTGAAGAACATCTGTACAGGAGAAACAGAACAAGAAATTAGAACTTGTGCAAGTCTTCCTCAAAATCAAATTGCTGCGGGAGACTTCTACGATCAGATTGCAACAAAGTACGATAACTATCAAAACAAACCCACTCAATGTTTTAACGACACTCAATGCTCCGCTTTTCCAGGAACAGGTTGTTTTGGATCTTCACCGACAGATGTTGTGACTGATCTCGAGTACGACTTTGTTAACGTAACAGGTCTTTTTACGGGAAAAAATCCAGGAAGTAAGCTTACAGGACAATCTTGCCAAAATAATAGTGAATGTCTTTCTTTTAGCTGTATTCAAACGGCTTCAGGAAAATCTTGTATAGGAGAGGCGCGATTTTGTCGTAAAGCTCAATTTGGAGAAGTCGCTGCAGGGTCGATAGAATGTGACGATGGTCTTTCCAAAGACGCTGAAGGTAAATGTCGGACACCTGAGTACATCGCTGACCGATCAAGACAATTGATAAGATTAAATCTAAATCTTACTAACGCAAATATTTGTAACCCTGATGATCCTTTAATCGAAGAGCAATTCCAGAGATTAAAGTCTTTAAACTTCCATTCCCGATCATTTGAAACTCTCTTTGCTGATTCAAAAACAGGTGATGCTTTTAAGATGCAAGACCAATTAAGATCATTAGCACAATCTATGCGTGATAGGAGACTTATTCTTGTCAAGAAACTTAATGATGCAAATACAAAATTCAAAGAAGAATTCTTAAAGATAAAAACTCTTAGGCCAAACTCTCAAGAGCAAATTACTTTTAGAGGTCAGACCTATACAGAAGCAGACCTTTACTCTCAGACGGTTGAAAATGGAGTCTCACTTGATTTAATGACAGACCTCGAAAATATTAGAGCTGAATATAATCAATCACTCGGGAATCTTTACTTAGAAGTTAGTGATAAATTCCCTCCTCTCATAGAAAATTTTTATGGCATCAGAGGAAGTAGTAAAAGAATGCGCTTTGGAAGTCATTCTTGGAGCAAGAGACTTTTCAAACTGAAGAACAAACGTCAATGGAATTATGAAGTAAAATTAAGAAATACTCAGAAGAAATTTGCCGAAGAATTTCACGAAGGAGAGATGATTAAGGCCCTCACCCAAATTTATCCTCAATTTGATGGACTTCTGAATAAAGGTGCTCGTTTTAAGGATTTTCCTGTTAATTTCAATACAAGAGGAACATTACTTCTTAAATCGGGGAGAGAAAGTCGCAGATGGACCGACAACAAGAGGCTTGGATGGTTTCCGAATCGTGCGAAACGAAATATAAAAAACTTTCTTTCTGTAATGGCTGAAAGTTTTGAGAAAACAGCAACAACTAATTTTTCTGATATCGAAAGTGTTCATTGGGATGACCTCATTGACCCTGAACTACGTTTTTATACTGGATGCTATCAAGAAGGACTTGCAGTTCCTGAAGCTAAGAATAAGTCTTATTGTGGTCAGACAGAGAAAGTAATGAAAAGTCTACAAAGTCATATGCTTGCTCATCTTGTTCTTTATGGAGGAACAGGAGGGAGAAGACATTATGATAAGGGCTATTTTGATGGAGGCAAGAGGAATTCCAATCAATCAAACTCAAATTGGATCCCCTACACTCTTCATAGTCCAAGAGGGAATTATCTAAGATATATGTACGAAGCTTTTCTTCTTCTAGGAGAAGCTTATCAATCTCTTGCAGATTCCAGTGATAAGAGAATCGCTTGTATTAATCAACACAGAATGGGAACAAATCCAGGAGGGCTTTTTTATAGCCAATATCATGAATACAATCCAGGTGGGTTTGTACAACAAGGGAATAACAATTTCTTCGATTCTAATGTACCAACTTCTAGTAATAGTGAACTCGCAAATACAGCTCCTGGAAATAGTGGAAACTCTACAGGAACTTCATCGACAGAAAATGGCTCCAATTTCTCTATCCTCTCTTCTGGCCCTTCAGGAAACGGCAATCAGAAAAATCAAAACTCTGCAGTTAATAATACTCCACAAGCTCAACAAGTCGCTAACACTGACGATATTCAAGTTTCTTCATACACTCAAAACTTTTCAATTATTTCAGGTAATAATAATTCAGAAGGTTTTGACTGGGATGCTGGTCCAGGTAACTCAATCGTCACTCGTTCAGGTAGTAGTTTAAGCATGGAAGAAGCTGAACATGTCATGAAAAACTTAAAAACCTATGAAGCTCCTGCCCCGGCTCAAGATACTATTTTTGAGACAATTTCTAATAGTTATGTTGATAATGCCTATCCTGCTATTTTCGCAGAATAGGTATGAATATTAGTATCGACATTCACAGAGCTTTCACTCTTTTTACTTTTTTAGATAAACGAAGACATCTATTTAAATCTAATCGAAATGAGAAAGAATCCTAAACCATTATCTAAATCATCCCCTTTAATATTCTCTGACAATTCCGTTTCTAGCGCCTGAGACACATTTAAATTAATAATAAAAAAAGCCTCTCATAAAGAGAGGCTTTGTAATAGATCTATTTTTGTTTTTTTAGTTTTCGAGACAATAAGTTTTAGTCTCTGATCCATCAGTTGCCTGAAGCTCAAGGCCAAGGATTTGATCTTTCGTAAAGTAGATTGTGACTTTTCTAGAGCCAAGTTTAGAGCCATCTACGTCTCTGATAACAGTTGATCCTTTATGGAGGAAAGTATCAACTGTGGTACCTGGAGTTACCCTATAAGATTCATAATCAAAAGAAACTTCTCCTGGTATTTCCGTTTGGAGTTCTTTCGGATTTGTATCAAAAGTCATATCTGAAGATCTTACGCTAACACTTAAAATATCAGCAAAAAGAGAATCAAGGACAAGATCAGCAATGACTTGCTCTCTATTATCGTCAAGATTGACTAGAGTAACATCATTAAGGTTAAGTGTTCTATTAAGATCAATCGGATATCCTTTCGAATTGAGTTTTACGAAATCAACCGCTTCAAGTGGTTGATCCATTTCACAAACTCCCAGGTTCCGAAACCTTGTATGAATAGATTTCATCGCAAGAGATTTATTTCTCACAGACTCTACATCAAGATTATCAGTCTCGACGCCAAATTCTGTAGTGATTCCTTCAACAAGCTCTGCAGGATTTGCTTTCTTATCTCTAGCTTCTTTTGGCTCTTCAACAACCTCTGGTTTTACATCGACGAAGATTGGAGTTTGAATGATTTCACCAGATGGTTTTTCAAGTCCCATTGAGGCAATACCGGCAGCTTTAATTGTTGTAACATGTTTAATCTTAGGTCTCTCAGGTGTGACAACAACTTTTTTCTTATCTTCCTTTTGATATTTTTTCTTCTTAACAATTTTAATTTTCTTTTTCTTAATATCAACAACCTTTTTCTTAGACTTTTTCTGATCTTTCTTCTTTTTCGCCACTCTTTTTTTGTCTTTCTTTTCTTTCTTTACGACTTTCTTTTTCTTCTTTTTTCTTTCTTTATTTTTTTTAGTGACACGTTTTCTAGACTCTCTCTTTTCTTTTTGAACAACCTTCTTCTTTTTCTTAACTTTCTTTTTGTATTTCTTAACAACTCTTTTCTTAGCTTCTTTCTGTTTCTTCTCTTTAGCTACTTTCTGCTTTTTCTTCTTTTGTTTCTTCTCTTTAGCTACTTTCTGCTTTTTTTCTTTCTTTTTTGTTTTTTCTTTCTTTTTTCCAAAAATACGCTCCCACCAACTTGGGCCATCTTTTTTCTCTTTTTTAACTACTTTTTGAGTTTTTTGTTTTTTCTTATACTTTCTTTTCCTCTTTTTAATTTTCTTTTGGATAACATCTTCTTGGCATTCTTTACTCTTACAATCCACAACAGTGAAAATTCTTTGTTTCACATTATCTGTACACCTGAGCTTAACACCATTCAGAACTTTAAACCCATCTCTACAATCAGGATCAAAATCAACATGTTTTCTTCCATTTTCAGGAAAATAAATACCTGCTTGATGAGGATCATCATTACCTGGATTATCATTACCTGGATTATCATTACCTGGATTATCATTACCTGGATTATCATTACCTGGATTATCATTACCTGGATTATCATTGCCTGGATTATCATTGCCTGGATTATCATTGCCTGGATTATTAATAATATCATTATTCGGATTACTTCCATCCTGCACATCTTCAATAATTTGATCTGTTGATGCCTCTAAGTAAGAGTTGCTAGAAGGCCCTTTTTTCTTACTACAAGCAGTTGTAGCCAACATGAGGGCGTAAAAAAGTACAATAATGCCTTTCATAGAATTCTCCTATTCTAAATATATGGAATCATTCTATCGCGTCTAAGTGTCGGGTTATAGTGACAATGGAGATCTTACCGAGAGTGTAAAAAGATTAGACAGTTTTTCAGAGAGTAGTTCTGTCTATAATATAGGTATATTTCCTTCACTCTTAATCTTTAAAAGCAGGCTCGATATAGGACCTGCCTTTCAACCTCTTAATTCGATTTCATCACTTCCATCGATAACGTCAAAATTCAATTGAATTCCAGGCATGAGTTGTTTAACAACCTTCTTATTATAAGAATCTCTTTTTTTAAGAACTTTATACTTCTTTAATTCGTTCTCCTCACAAACGAGTAAGTCAAATCCATACTTTCTCACCTCAGGTTTTGAAAAAAGAATCGCTTGGTGAGCCTTACTCTCCTCTCTCTGGTAGACATGAAGGAGCAAAGGAACGATCCTTCGATCTTTATTAAGCTTCTGAGTTAATCTTTCAATAGAAGGATGGTGAGAAAGTTTTAAATATTGATGACACCAATCATCCTTTCCCATGAGAGGGCAAACCGTCTGGGCCGAACAAGGATAGGCAACCTTTATATCCTTTAAAATCAACTCCTCTCTGATCGCAAGTATTCTATGAAAGACTTCTTTGGTTCCAGGTTCAATAAAAAGGATCTTTGAAGGATTGATTTGATCTATCAACTCCCAGAAATAGAAAGCTTCAAGTTCATTAAAAGAATTCGTAAAACAAAGAATAGGATCTTTTAACTTCGGAGTATCCCAATAATTGGAATAATATTTATAATTCACACCTGGAGCATATTCTTTTAAAACTTTTCTACCCGCTTCTTGCATAAGTGAAGAAGACTCAACCAAATAGAACTCATTCTTCAACTCTCTAAGAGCTAAAGGTAAAGTCCCAGGTCCCGAACCAAACTCAATAATGGGATGATTTTGAAAAAAGCTATCCCCTCCTATTCTTTCAACTGCTTGAGAGACTCGAGGGATATTAGTCACAAAGAAGTAATAGAGATAAGCAGAGACACTTTTGCGAGACTTATAAACATCATTGATTCGATCTCTATCTAGGTTAAAAACCTCTATAAGGTTCTGAACCTCTTTAAGAAGTTCGCTCTCTGATTTGAAGTCATAAAGAGAGATCCGATCGATCTCTTCTTTTGAAAGCATTAACGATTCTCGATGCTCGTATAGTCTCTGAATGTGCTACCAGTATAGATCTGACGCGGTCGTGAGATTCGAAGGCTTGGAGACTCAATCATTTCTTTCCACTGTGCGACCCAACCAGGAAGTCTTCCAAGAGCAAACATCACAGTAAACATATGAGTTGGAATTCCAAGGGCCCTATAGATAATACCAGAATAAAAATCGACGTTAGGGTAAAGCTTTCTTTCAACGAAGTATGGATCATTAAGAGCTTCTTCCTCTAAACCTTTCGCAATCTCAAGAACTGGATCTTGGACACCAAGTTTATCAAGAACTGTATCACAAGCTTTTTTAATGATTCGAGCACGTGGATCAAAATTCTTATAAACTCTATGACCGAATCCCATAAGACGGAATGGATCTTCTTTATCCTTCGCTTTTCCAATCCACTTTTTATAATCTCCACCATCATTCTGGATAGCATCGAGCATTTCAATAACTGCTTGGTTAGCACCACCATGAAGAGGTCCCCAAAGAGCATTGATTCCTGCAGAGACACTGGCAAAAAGATTAGCCCTTGAAGATCCAACCACTCTCACTGTTGAAGCAGAACAGTTCTGTTCATGATCAGCGTGAAGGATAAAAAGAACATCAAGCGCTTTTGCAATATCTTCATCGACCTTATCAAACATTAAATTTGTAAAATCTTGAGCGTAAGTATTTTTTCCATTAGGAGTCCCAATAGTCTTTCCTTGGCCATGACGATAATTCGCCGTCGCAAGAATCTTCATCGCTCCCATAATCATTGGAATGACTTTTTCCATATCAGCGTCAGTGAGATTTCCTTTTTGAAGATCAGGATGAAAAGCAGAGAGAGCAACCATCGTTGAAGAAACAACCGCCATTGGGTGAGCATCAGAAGGAAAACTATTGATGATATTTTTTACTTCAACAGGGATTGTACTATATTCGGCAATCTTTCCTTTGAAGTTTTCAAGCTGAGAGCTTGTTGGTAACTCACCATAAATTAGAAGATAAGCCACTTCTTCAAAGTTTGATTTCTCAGCAAGTTCTTCAATACTGTATCCACGGTAACGAAGGATCCCTTCCCCACCGTTAATAAAAGTAATCGCTGACTCACAAGAACCAGTATTTACAAAACCATTATCAAGAGTAATCGCCCCGGTCTCACCACGAAGCTTACTGATGTCGAGACCGACTTCATTTTCACTTCCCTTGATCACAGGAATCTCTAAAGTTTTTCCTTCGATTTCCAACTTTGCGTTAGACATTTTCACTCCTTAATTAATGGCTTTATATGATAATAATTTTCAGTGCTTAGAATTAATAGAATGAGCAATCCCTACCCATCAATTCATTTTCTTTTGCTGCAAAATCATAAACTATTGAGCGTCTCCCGTCCAAATTTTGAAACTCAGAGGATGATTATTTAAAAGACATCTTGGCCAAATCTTACAAGTCGATCAATTTAGCACCAGACAAGTCGCACCATTCATCGCGTTGTAATTTTTTTTATTTACCAAAAGTTGAGCCTTAAAGTCTTTGAATCATTAACTTGATTAGCTGCACAAACTTTATGAACTCGTTTTGGAACCAGTCTTGCATTTTTTACAAGCATAACAAATGCCCAGGACGGGTTACAGATTTTAACTCTCATACCGAGAGCTGGAGGAGACATATATGACAAATACAAGGCAACTTTTCTTAAAGCTGGTGGCTTTCAACCTACTGCTGTCACTTAGCCTGCTTACTTTAGATGCACAAGCACAACGCCGCCCGCGAAGACCTAATCAACCGCCTGTTTATGGAAATCAACAACAGAATGAGAAAATTGTTTTGTCTCATCTCAATATTAATGTTTGGGGACAAAAGAGTATTAAAGTGAAAAAACTTGTAAAAGATTATTACGGTCCAGGATTACTCCATGGCAAGAAACTAAAAAGAATTGTCGTTAAAGCGTCAGCTTCCTCTTACCAAAGTAAAATAGCTCTACTTATCAATGGAGTTAAAGTAACAGCAGTCAGAAACCTAAGTTACTACCCAGAAAAAATCATTCTTGATCTTCCTTCATCGGGTTACGGAAGCTCCAATATTATTGGGAGAGATATTCAAACGATTAAACTTAAAGTCAAAGGTGATGTTCAAATTAAAAAGATTGTTCTGAAACTAAAGGATAGGCAACAGAGTCGACCTCTTGTTGCCTACAACATTAACCTCGGTAGCCGTTATGGAAGTGCTGACCAAATTAATCTTGCTCAACTTCTTCAAGCTCACAATATTCATAAGTCTGTTCAAGAAATTAGAATCGTAGCCAAAGCTCATAGTAGAAAAGGAACTCTCACAGTCCTTTCAAGAGGAATGGGAAGACTCGATACGATGCATATGAATGGACGGGGTTACGGTTCAACTCAGAAATCAATCTACGTCGGTGGCCAAGCTCAACTTTCAGATATCAAACTCCTCGCTAGGGGTGATATTCAAATCCAATCCATAGAGGTTTTAGTCAATCATAATCATTGGTAAACCTGTTCCCAGATGGGCCAGGTTCTGATTTCCCCGGGTGTGATCGGTGAAATTAGAATCTGGCCTTTTTCTATGTTAAATTACCCCTATGAATTTGGAGAACACCCGCTTAGGAACCATTCAAAAACGCTATAAACGCTTTCTTGCCGATGTTACTTTTGACGACGGTGAATTTACAACTATTTATGTTCCCAATACTGGCAGCATGAAAACCTGTTGGGATACTGGTTGGAAAATCGCCGCTAAATTTCATGAAGGAACATCGAGAAAATATCCTTACTCCCTTGAGATGACGAATAATGGAGAATCATGGATTGGCATCAACACCGGAATCACAAATCAACTGGCTCAAGAGGCTCTTGAGAACAAAGTGATTAAAGAACTTCAAAAGTATTCAGAAATCAAAGCCGAAGTAAAAATAGGAAAAAGTCGTCTCGATTTTTGTCTCTCTAAAGGAGATGAAAAGTTTTATCTTGAAGTGAAAAATGTCACTCTCCGAGAAGGAGATCAGGCTCAATTCCCTGATGCTATTTCGACCAGAGGGCAGAAGCATTTAGAAGAATTGATAGAAATTCACAAGACAGGAACTGCATCTGGTTTACTCTTTGTTGTGCAAAGAGAGGATGTTCAATCATTCAACGCCAAGGAATCTCTAGATCCCACCTATACTCAACTTTTAAAGAAAGCTCACGAAGAAGGCGTCTCTATTCTTTGTTATCAGTGCAAAGTCAGCCCTGAAAAAGTAGAGATTACTCATTCATTACCAATAGAGTTTTAATGGAAGCAAAGTCAGCTTTAGAAGTATTACTAGACGACTGGAATCGAACGATTCAATTAAAATCACATGTTTGTTTTTATGGAGGAAGCTTTAATCCTTGGCATGATGGTCATAAAAGCTGTCTTGAATTGGCCAAAGCTTTTTATAAAAGAAACCAACTTGATGTGGATATCGTCATTAGTATTGATAATAATCCTTGGAAGGAACAAAGCCTCACTGAAGCAGTAAAACTCGAGCTCTATAAAAAAATCAAATCTCAATCAGGCCATTCTTTAATTTATCCAGGATTTCTTTTAGAAGAAAAAGCCACTCCAACCTATGACTGGTTAAAAGACTTCAAGGAATCGACTTTAAAATCAGTCGATCTCTTAATTGGTTTCGATAATTTTGAAAAATTTGATCAATGGAAAAACTATGAGGAGTTGATCAAACTTTTAGACAGACTTCTCATAGTCTCTCGATTAGACAAAGATGAACTCAAAGAAAGTATGCTTAAGAAGCTCAATAATCTTTCACCACAAACAAGTGTTGAATTCCTTGGAAACCATGATTTTGAGGACTTAAGCTCAACTGCATTGCGAAATAAACGGTCTTAGACTTGTCTTACCCAAACAATTGCTTTTCCCCCATTGCACAGCTATGATGCAGGTCAACTGATTGGAGTAATTATGGGCTTAAATATTGAAAATCATACAGAAAAAGAAACACTCGTTAACGGTGACATGGTTTTAAACTGTGAAATTAAAGATGATACTGGTCTTAATGATTTTCAGAAACTTCCAGCTGAGGATTCAATCGGAATTCCATTTGTTGGAATTAATCGCTTTAGGGTTCCTCTCAATTTCAAAATTCCGGGAACAAACCTTGTTCGAAATCATGATTGCACCACAAGCATGTATGTAAATCTTAAAGAAGGTAAGACTGGAATTAATATGAGTCGACTTTGTCGGATTCTAAACGAAGACAGCGCTGATGCTGTTGTCTCTTATAATTTTCTGGATGCCATCCTTAATAAAGTGAAACTCGAGTTAAGAGATTACCCAACTGAAAAAGAAATCAAAAACGCTAATATTGTTATCGATTTCAACTATGCCGTCAGACAAAAATCACTAAAAAGTGAAAATTGGGGATGGCAATATTATCAATGCCAACTTGAAAGTAATATCGCTGCTGGGGAAAAGGCTCGGCATTACTTAACAGTTAACTATGAATACTCTTCAACTTGCCCGTGCTCTTTATCGATGTCTAAACAGTATGAGAAAGACTACGCTGCCGGTGAAACAACTGAAGGAAACGGAATTGCAACTGCTCACTCTCAAAGATCAGGAGCAAAGTGCAAGATCGAACTTTCTGAAGAAGGTCTCAAAAATGAATTTTGGATTGAAGATCTCGTTGCTGTTTTAAGAGAAGCTCTCCCGACTGAAACTCAAAGTTTGGTGAAAAGATTAGACGAACAGGCTTTTGCCATTTTAAATGGTGAAAATCCAATGTTTGTTGAACATGCCACCAAAAGACTTCATCGCTCTCTAAATAGGAGCAATTCGATCAAGGATTGGGTTGTGAGTGTAGAGCACTGGGAATCGCTTCATAGCCACAATGCTGCCGCTACTATTTATAAAGGTCTAGAGAACGGTCTCGATCATCGCTTTTAATTAGATTTTATTGAATCGTCTTTTCAGTAACTTACTGTCTATACTTTCACGGTTTCATCTTTATAATATATACCGTGAAAGCATTTAACCTACTCATCTTGATTACTCTCGCTAGTTGTTCTTGGACTCGTCGCCAAGGCGTAAACTTTATGGCTCCTATGTTGGAATCAGGAGTTCAAAAAAATTTTGAAGTTCGTGATTGGGAATACTTCAGTGAAGCGGCTCCGGGGAATCTTTTATTACTCGATTCTCTTTTAGCCACTTCTCCTGAAAACAAAACTCTTCTCGAGCAAGCTATTAAGTCTCACTTTGGATATGCCTTCGGAGTTCAAGAAACTCTTCACTGGGCCGAAGTTTATAGTGAAAGAGAGAATAAAAAATATCTCAATCGAGCTCTTTATCATTATTCCAAGGCCATTGAATATGGAGAGCAATACTTAAATAGCGAAGGGATGGATTACCTTCAGTTGAAAAAGAAAATCTTAACTCCTAAAAAAATACAAGAGATCCTTGAAGAGAACCTTGGAGATGCAGATCGAGTAGCCATGTTTTACTTAGGTGCTGCTTACTCCTCTTCACTGAACTTGCAAAGGAATCGTTCAGATCTTTTAACGCTTATGCCTCTTGGAAAAGCGATGATCGATTGGGCCTGTGAAGATGATCCTAATATGGAACAAGGCCTTTGTTCTGCCTTTGATGCTCTTTACTTAATGAGCCGACCTAAAATGCTTGGGGGTAATCCTAATAAGGGCTTAAAGGTCTTTAAAAGAGTGATGAAAACTTATCCTCAAAATGCTCTACTCTCCATCACCTTTCTTCAGTACTACTCCATCCCTAGAGACAATCAAGGTGAATTTAAATCTTATATGAAAAGGCTTAAAAAATTCTTTGCAGAGTTCTCTCAAAAAAGAAAAGATTTTAATAAGCTCTTAAAGTCTTCAGATAAGAATAATGTGTTTAACCTTTTTAATGCTATCGCAGAAAAACGCTACACCATTTTAAATAAATACCGACGAAATCTATTTGAATAAGGATATCAAATGAAAATTTTTCTTCTCGCTCTCTCACTTATCACGGCTCCAGCTTTTGCCAAGAAAGTAAAGCTTGCTTTCTTAGCCCCAGAGGGAACGAATTGGGCGAATAGCTTAACTGAAATGGGAAAAGAGATAAAAAAAGCGACCGATGGACGCGTAAAGTTCAAAATGTACTTCGGTGGAGTTCAAGGAGATGAAGCAGACGTTCTCAGAAAAATTCGTTCAGGACAACTTCATGGTGGTATCTTTACGGGTAAAACTCTAGGGGACATCTATCCCGATTCTAGAGTCATGGAAATTCCTTTTACTTTCACAAAAAAACAAGATGCTGCTCTCGAGGTTCTTAATTCATTAAATAATGACTTCAGTAATGGGTTTGAAAAGAAAGGCTTTCACTCTCTTGGAATGTATGAAATTGGTCATGTTTATTTAGTCAGCACTAAAGAAATTACGGATCTCAACTCATTAAAAGGTCTCAAAATCTGGACTTGGGAAGGAGATAAAATCGTTGAAGCAATGATGCAATCATTGAGTCTTGTTTCAGTTCCATTGGCACTCCCTGATGTTCTCTCTTCTCTATCGACTGGTGTTATTCATGCAGCTTACGCTCCACCACTCGGAATTACCGCGCTTCAATGGCATACAAAAGTAAAATATCTCGTTGATTATCCTGTTGCTTATTCAATTGGATCTTTATTAATTGCTAACAAGGTTTGGAAAAAAATAAAGCCAGCCGATCAAAAAACAATTACTGAAATTGCTAAGAAGAGAATTGCGACTGCAAATGACTTAACAGCAAAGGAAAATAAACAAACTCTCGCTCAATTTAAAGAACTTGGTATTAAGTTCGTTAGCTTTCCAAAAAGTGATTACGACCGAAGCTCTAAAATCAGAAAAGACGTCCTTGGAAAACTTAATGGGAAAATGTTTAAGAAGTCAGCTCTTAGCAAGTTTGATGCTCTCATCAATAAACTATAAATGAAAAAGCTAGGCCAGATTATTGATTCACTTTGCACAAATGTTTTGTTTGTCATCGTGTTTTTAATGATAGGTCTTAGTCTCATCTCTATCATTGCAAGACTTTTTAGTGTGACTTCGATGTGGATTGATCCCTTGCTCAGACACCTTGTTTTCTTGTCAGCTTTTTTAGGTGGTGTTCTTGCCATTGGTTCTGACAAGCATATTAAGATTGATGTTCTTTCAAAATTTATTGAATACAAGTATAAAGACAGTCCGAAGTTTCAATCTTATTATCAATTTTTTACATTAATCATTACACTGCTTATCGTTTATTTTCTTGGAAAAGCTGGTTATGACTTTTTTTTGACTGAAAAGGAATATGGGCAAGAAGTCTTTTTAGGGCTTCACTCTTCGACTTTGACCTCTATCATTCCTATTGGTTTCTTTCTGATTCTTTTAAGAGGAATCATTAAAAGCTGGACTCTTCTCAAGTCGGAGGAGACTCTTTAATGGGTGAATTAGGAATCGTACTGGTTTTTATTCTTTTCGCTCTCGCTGGAGTTCCACTCTTTGGAATCATGGGAGGGCTCGCAGTTTTTCTTTTTCAAGCAGTCGACATTGAAACTTCTGCTGTTGCGATTGAAATGTATCGAGTCGCTGCTTCTCCTACTCTATTAACAATTCCACTTTTTACTTTTGCTGGCTATATGATGGCAGAGTCTGGTTCTCCAAAACGTCTTCTCGATGTTGCTGATTCCTTGCTCGGTCGACTCCCTGGAGGAATTGCGATTGTTGCTCTTACTGTCTGTGCTTTCTTTACAGCATTTACGGGCGCTAGTGGGATCACAATTATTGCTTTAGGCGGGCTTCTTTATCCTATTCTTAGAAGGAAAAAATACTCAGAAAACTTCACACTAGGGCTTATTACAACTTCAGGATCTTTAGGGCTTCTTTTCCCACCTAGCTTACCTCTTATCCTCTACGGCATTATTGCTAAAGTTGATATTGATAAACTCTTTAAGGCAGGGATCATTCCAGGAACGATTCTTATTGCAGCTCTTTCAGCTTACTCTATTTGGAAAGAGTCTGGAGAATATGATGACACCAGAATTATTCCAAATCTGAAAGGGGCACTATACAGAGCAAGATATGAACTCCCACTTCCTTTTATTATTTTAGGAGGAATTTATTCTGGAACTTTTACCGTCACTGAAGCATCAACAATTACTGTTGCTTATGTTTTTATTATGGAATGTTTTCTTTATAAGGATTTGAGTCTCACTAAAGATATTCCAAAGATCGTAAAGGATAGTATGACTTTAGTTGGGGCAATTCTTTTGATTCTTAGCTGTGCGCTAGGACTAACGAATTACCTGATCGACGAAGAAATCCCGATGATGATTCTTGAGAAACTTAAGGAAGTGATCGATAATAAATATGCATTCCTTTTTTTCCTGAATATTTTCCTTCTTATCGTTGGAAGCCTGATGGATATCTTCAGTGCTATTATCGTAGTCCTTCCACTTATTCTTCCACTAGCGGAGAACTATGGAATTCATCCGATTCATTTGGCCATCATCTTTCTTACGAATCTAGAAATAGGATTTATCACTCCACCCGTTGGAATTAACCTCTTTATTAGTAGTTTCCGTTTTGATAAGTCGATTATCAGTCTCTATAAAGCCTCGTTTCCATTCCTCCTAATTCTGCTTGGCTGCCTGATTTTACTGACTTACACGCCGTGGTTGAGTCTCGTTCTTGTTGAATAGAGGGAATTACTAAAGAGCTCTTGGGTTTTCAGAAGGCTTTTGATTGAGCTCGACTTCAAAGAAGACAACCACCACCATCATTATGAATAGAGTTTTATAAGGAAGGTTAGATAATAAAAATTGAACCTTCTTTGACTTGGCACTTGGAGCACTTAGGCTCTGAAGTACCAGGTTCGTTGATCTGGATCTTTAATTTTTAATTGTAGTTCTTTCTTGAGCTTTAGATCAAAGAAATCCATCTCAAAATTCCCCTTCGCCTCTTGACGAGCATAAAGGAAAAGCTCCATCTTCTTTTGAATATCTTCTAGCTCTTCTTTACTCAAATGAAATTCAAACTCATCATCTGACTTTACATTTTCTTGTGACCGACAATGAATTCGAAGTTTTCCGAATTCAGCAACACATTCCTCTTCATTACTTTTAATCGTTTCATAATCGAGGACATCCTCTAAAAAAGTATTAAGAAGATGCAAGTGCGAAGTCACAAGCTTTAATCTTTCCAATTCCATATTAAAATTCTAGAATCTGGTGAGTGCATTGTAAACGACAGGGTCATGCATTCGAAAATAGAGTGTGCGTTTCAAGTCTTTTAATTGATCAATCAGTTTAGAGAGAATAATAGACTGATGCACTTCAGTTTCAAGAATAAGTTTCGGATCATCCTTCGGAAGATCGCTAAAACGCAGAAATGACTTACGAGAAACACCAATAATAAAGTCTTTATCAAACTCACGAATCAATTCAGGAAGCTTCTTTATTAACTCATGATTTTGCTCTCGAGTTTTAGAAAAACCAAAACAAGGATCCAAATAGACCTTATTTTTAATATCTCTCTTTGAAAAATTTTGAAATTTTTCAAAGATATTAAGCTCATCAGTCAGATAGTTCATATGGTGACTCGTCTCTGACTTCTCCGGAACATTAGTATGAGAAAAGACATAACTCATATGCGGAAACTCTTTAAGAAGCTCTTGAGTCTTGACTCCGAAGACACCGGAGACATCATTCCAAATCAGCTCACCAGGGCCTTGAAAGTTCTTTGCGAAGTAGCGAACTGTATCGAGGTGATAAGAATCAATGGAAACTCTAGGGAAAGTTTTTAATGCTTCAAAATTTACAATTCCAAGCCGATCTATTTCCTGTTCGGCCACAATAGGATTATTAAAAGGAGCTGTTGATTCAGCTCCAATATCGATGATATCTGCGTCTTTAAATTCTTGAAGCTTGAGATTGAAGCTCTCCGGAGTATTAGCTTTTCCTCCGTCCGAAAAAGAATCGGGGGTCGCGTTTACGACCCCCATTAATCCTATCTGTAAATTTTCAAATTGCTTCATCTATGCTGGAACAGTAGAACCACCACCAGTTGGATACTTCTTATCCGCTTTTTCGGTTTTTGTTGAGCCGCTAGAATCCTTCTTCTTTGGCTTATCATCAACCGAAATCTGAGGAAGTCCTATGTCTTGCCCTTCCGTAATGGCCTTAACTTGAGCCGAATCAAGAGTTTCCCATTGGATGAGAGCTTCACTCAGTCTGATTAAGGTATCCTTATTATCAGTTAAAATCTTAGTGGCAAGCTCGTAGTTCGTTTGAACGATATTATACATTTCTTGATCAATCTTCTGAGCTGTCTCTTCAGAAACAATATTCTCAAATTGATTATTACCGCCAAAAGGATTCGTTTTAGCCTTTCCAAAAGAAACTGGTCCCAGAGATTTCGACATCCCCCAATTACAAACCATATTATAAGAAAGCTCAGTCGCTCTTTCGATATCGTTTGAAGCACCATTCGTCATCTTTCCAAAGATAATCTCTTCAGCACAACGCCCTCCCATTAAGAAAGCAATAAAATTTTCTGCTCTCTCACGAGACATATTAAGTTTATCTTCATCTGGAAGTGTTTGAGTGACCCCTAGAGCACCACCACGAGGAATGATTGTAACCTTATGGATCGGATCAGTATAAGGAAGGTGCATTCCAACCAGAGTATGCCCGGCTTCATGATACGCCGTGACTCGTTTTTCTTCATCGCTAATCATAAGAGACTTACGAGCAACACCCATTAAGACTTTGTCTTTTGCATTTTCAAAATCGATATCACCGATCTTTTTCTTATTTTCTCGAGCAGCAAGTAGGGCCGCTTCGTTAACAAGGTTCGCAAGGTCAGCCCCAGTAAATCCAGGTGTTCCCTTTGCAATATTTTCTAAATTAATCTTTGGCTCAAGTGGAGTTTTCTCTGTATGAACTTTAAGAATCCCAAGACGCCCACGAACATCTGGTCTTCCAACATTAACTCTTCTATCAAATCGTCCTGGACGAAGAAGTGCATTATCAAGAACATCAATTCTATTTGTCGCAGCAATTAGAATAACACCTTCATTCGATTCAAAACCATCCATCTCTACAAGGAGTTGGTTAAGAGTTTGCTCTCTCTCATCGTGACCACCTCCCATTCCGGCACCTCTATGGCGACCAACGGCATCGATCTCATCGATGAAGATAATACAAGGAGCGTGTTTCTTACCTTGTTCAAATAAATCTCTAACTCTTGAAGCACCAACACCAACAAACATTTCAACAAAGTCAGAACCAGAGATCGAAAAGAATGGAACCCCCGCTTCACCAGCGACAGCTCTTGCAAGAAGAGTTTTTCCTGTACCAGGAGGACCAATTAAGAGAACCCCTTTAGGGATCTTTCCACCAAGTGACGTATATTTTTTCGGATCTTTTAAGAAGTCGACGACTTCCTTTAATTCTTCTTTTGCTTCATCAACACCAGCAACATCAGAGAAGACAACTTTCTTATCACTTTCGTTAAGCATCTTCGCTCGTGACTTTCCAAAGCTCATTGCTTTTCCACCACCCGATTGAATCTGGCGAAGAAAGAAATAAAACAAAAATAAAATAAGCAACATTGGAAACCAGTTAATCAAGATCGTTGATAATAGTCCTTGCTCTTCTTTCTTTAAATAATCGGGAACAATACCTGCAGCTTTAAGATCTTTTAAGTTTGAATCATTTGAAAGATCGCCGGTTGTCTCAAAGCGCGCACCATTTTCATGATCCGCCATAAACTTTCCAGAGATCGCTTTGGTGTCAACCTGGTATTGAACCGATTCGATTTTCCCCTCTTTAACAAGAGTATCGAATTCAGAATACTGAAGTGTTTTTACATTTCCTGGTTTTTTATCGAGTGATTTCATGAGGAGCGCAGTCATCATGATCACGACAATCCAGAGCATCAGAGTTTTGTGTTGTTTTTTCATTCGAAAATCCTTAAAAATCAATTTCTTAACATTCTTAAGATGGGGTCACCAAGGAGAATGTCTAGACTTAAAATTTAACATGAAAGCTAATTTAATAATAGAAGAGGGAGTTTTCTGACCCCAGAAATCACCTTTTGTTTACAAATCGAAGCTCTGACATAGATTACGCAACAAAAACAAATTTTATCGAGGAGCTTTTGAATGATTAAATACAATAACCTTTTTTGAGATATGGGCCTGAACTCCACCGGAAAAGCTTACTGGACCCTTCTTCGAGTTTCGATAAGCTTGCACTAATTTATCCAATTGGCCTGCGATGCTGCCCCTCTTTTTTTTAGAGAGACTATGAATGACACGACGAATTTCTGGCTTATAAGATTCAATATCTTTTTCAACCTTGAGAATGATAGAATCCTCAACCTTCTCTACTAAAGTCTTTTCAGTTTTTTGAATCAATTCAGTTTTTTGATTCACATAATGCTTTAAGTATTTAGGAAAACGCTTTTTGATCTTCGGAATGATCTCATGGCGAACAAAATTTCTCTCGTAAGAAAGGTCTTGATTTGTTTTGTCTTCCTGATAGCTAAGCTTTTCTTTCGAAGCATATTTTTCAATTTGATCTTTAGAAACACAAAGAAAAGGACGAATAACAGGAGTTCTCTTTATCGGAATCCCTAAGGTTTTATGAGGGTTTGATGTTTTAAATGATTGCATTAAAGACCATTCAAAAGAATCATCGAGATGATGGGCCGTTGTGATCTGTGCATTGAAACGAGCAGCATATCTTTTATAGATACTTTCACGTGCTTCTCTTAAAACATGTTCTTGAGAAGTCTTAGTTTTCACAGTCTCAAAATGAAACTCGAGATTGTATTTATCAGCAAGCTCAATCACGACTTCAAGATCTGCCTTATGCTCTTCTTTCGATCTGGTTTGATGATTAATATGAAGTAAACCAAGCTCTCGACCTATTGCGTTTTTCTGATGAATTCGGGCCAAACAATCAGTGAGAACAATTGAGTCCAATCCGCCTGAGACTGCTACTAATAGGGTCTTTCCAGGGTTAAAAAGGTTATGCTTATAAGCGAATTTCTCCACCCAATTGGCGAATTTCACCGAGTATAAGGAAGGCTTGTTTTGACTCTCCACATTGACATTTGTACGCCATTTCAATAGGATTTGAAAATCTTTTTATGATGTATGGCTGGGTAGCTCAGTTGGTTAGAGCACCGGATTCATATCCCGGGGGTCGGCAGTTCAACTCTGCCTCCAGCTACCATAAAGGGAATAAAATCATCTACTTGCGAACTCCGAAAATTAACTGAAAAAAAGTAGGGTCCACATTGGGTCTACGGCCTTTTGAAAATTTGAAGAGAGCAAGAGTTTATAGAATTTTGGATTAATGCTTTTAATAACTTAGAAAGTTTAAAATATGATCCCCGGACGTTGCGACCGGTGGTCAAAATTGAAAGAATGCTTCTCTTCTCATAGCTTTACTTGAAAGGTTTGGTCGAGTGATTATTATAATTGATCTTGAATTTTATCTAGATAACTTTCGTATAAATCTATTAAGCTATCTTCTTCATCATATTTGGGAGGATCTCCAAGACATTCAATGTTCTGTACGGCAAAATCAAACGTTTTTTTTATGGCCTCAGTAGTAGTAACTGGATTTGTAAAACCTGTTTCTGCCTCGTAAAGAGTACTATCAATTATCAAATGTTGTGGAGGTGCACTTCTATAGTTTTTGTCTTTGCGAATTATTTCTTCTGGTACTATATGAAACTCAAACTCATGTCCTAAAATTGAAGCATACATCTCAGTCCATCTTCTTAAAGATCGTGAATACTTTTCACCTAAGTTATAAATTTTTCCATCACAAATATCTTTATCAAAAGAATGGATAATTGCAGCTGCAATATTTTCAATATACCCAAATGTATAAACTTGGCATTGCTCTCGATCAGAAAAGACTATTTTCTTTCGTTTATCTATTATTCTTCTAATTATCTTTCCATGTCTTCCTTGATATTGATAATCTTCAGGCCCATAAACCATTGGTAATCTAAAAACAGTCAATCCTATTTCTTTTCTTTCAAATGATTGAACTAAAATATCTGTAAGTAGATTCTTGTCATACCTTTCAGTCCAAACACCTTTATTTTTAGAGTCACTCCAGTAGTATTTCATTTTGCTGAGCTGTGAATACTCTCGAACAGGTAGTTCTGCTTTATCGATGCATCGATTTAAACCTTGAAAAGCTTCATAACTATCACATGAACTTAGTAGAACAATTCTTGTATTTGTGTCTTTAAATAAGTCCACAGTATCAATCGCGTGCTCTTCAGTATAAGCGATACAGTGAACGACAATGTCGAATTTATGAGATAACAGCTCATTTTTATATTGAGATATATCTTTGATGTCTCCTTTAATAAGGGGAAATTGATTTTTTGTGATGGAAACACCTCGATTGAACAAAATAACCTCATGTCCAGCTCTTAAAGAATACTCTGCTATTCTTTTTCCAATGAATCGAGTTCCACCAATAATCAAAATTTTCATAATTAAATAATCTCAAAACAAAAACTATTTGTCTTCATCAAAGAAGTTCTCAACACCAAATACAAGTTATTTCGTATCTTTAAGTACAGCAGCCGCCGTACTATCAGTTCAGGAAAAAAGGCTAAAAGAACAGCCATACTTCTCTTTTTAGGAAATAATCTAATTAAGAACGAATTAAGGAAATCCTAATTTTATATTGAATGCTAAAAATTTAAGCCTAAGAAAGCTATTGCTCCATCTGAAATCGGAGTGAAACCAAATGACGCAAGTTTGACACTTTTGAGAGCTTAAACCACCTTCATTTTTAGTAAGAGCTTATTTTTCGCTATTTTTCCATCAAACTGGAACTACATACTGCATCTCTGGGTTGGATCTAAAAAGTACTTTCTTCGGTGCTCGCATCTTAAGCGCTTTAAATATCTTCGATGCTCCTGTCTTTATCTTCGTTAAAACATGCATTTCTTCTTTATCAACCTTCATCTCAACAACTGACAATGCTTTTAAATCCTTCAAGCAGTTCATATAAGACAAATTCTTATCAAGCTTCTTCATTCGACTCTCAAGCTCTCTTCTCATAATTAACGCTAAAAAACAGATAAACACATGTGCTCTAATTCTCTTGGTTGTGAAGTGATATAAAGGCTCCAACTTAAGCTCACTTTTTAACTGCCTAAAGCCTTGCTCGATTTGCCAAAGTCCTTTATACGCCTCAACCACTTGAGGTGCAGAAAGAACAGCGTTAGAGGTTAAAACAAAAACGCCATCAAACAGCTCATCCTTGGCGATCTTCTTTTTACAGAGCTCTGGGGCTTCTCCTTTAATCGTTAAAAACTTCTTATAATCTTTGTTACTGACAATCGATTCAATCCTTTTTGACTTAATTCTATCTTTAATACTTTTCAGGATTTGCTCTCGCTTGTGCCTATCAAGCTCTGCTCGTTCCTTATTGTAGCAAAAGATCAATCTTTTCTTACGATACTCAACCTCTTTATATTGAAGCTTGGTGTTTTTAAGCTTTTTAAGATCTACTTTTTTAAAAACATCTTCTCTGTCTGATTTAGAGATCGTTCGCATCCGATATCCCAGAACATACTCAAGCCCAAGATTCTCAAGATGAGCAATATTCTTATGAGAGATCATCCCTCGATCTCCAACTAAGATAATTCTCTTAAGATCATACTTATCAACGCATTTATTAATCACCTCTTCAAAACAAACCACATCGTTTTTATTACCAGCAAAGGTCTCATGCCCCAGAGGGATTCCGTCTTCACTCATCAGAACACCGACAACAATTTGCTTTAAATCACTTCTTCTTTTTTTGGAGAAGCCGTTTTTCAAGAGCTCACTATTCTCGTTTTTATCCTCTCCATAAAACACAATACTGGTGGTATCAAAAAAGACCATGCTACGACTAGCTTTACTCAAAGACTGCATCTTAGAGAACACTTTTTTTTCAATAACATCCTTATGATCAATCAAGTAATCCATCGCTCGGTAATACTCGTGCAGATCAAATTTTGAGAGTCCATAAAAATTATCTTCAAAGTTATACATCTGTCTTTTGCTACAGGCATCACTAAGGCGATTCACAACCAAGTTGAAGACCGCTCTTTCTAGATCAAATAGAGTATTAACATCATCAAAAGATGCTTTGAGAATCTTTCCAAGTTCTAGTTTTTGCCATAGTTTTTGAAAAACGATGACGGGACCATAGGACTTTGCTTGTAGAGGCACAATATCTTTATCTCTTTTAATTTGTTTTACTTTAGTGGCGTGAGGAAGGAGCATTTGCAGTAGATTATTGATTTTCTCTACGTTTTTCTCATCATCAAGTCTTCCGAAGTTAAAAAGAGTTCGGTTACGAACTTTACCGTTGTCACGATAAGACTCAACGATCTGGAGATATTTAATATCTGGATACTGAGGATATTTTTTTATTTTAACGTACATGAGAAGTATCAAAACATAAAAATCACAAGCCGTGAAGGCCTAAACAGTTTTTACTGGCCACTACTAGATATTTGGCAAAACAAGTGAAAGCTCAATGTTTATAGGATAAAGCAAAGATTTAACTAGATAGAAGTGTCAAACTTGCGACAATTATCTTATTGGAAACATATTTATATATCAGTCTTCCACCCTTCTCATTAAGGTGAATAGAACGTTCATTTTAGCGACTCCCCTTTAATTTATGATCGTTGAGGGAGCCTTGCTAACTGTGACTTAAGGTATTCACCAGAAGAAATTATTCAACATCTAAGAAATCTTGAGATTGTTCAAGATAAAAGCGAAACCATCGAAGAGCTCGCCCGCAAAATCTCAGTCCACGCAGTCACTTTATCAAAATAGAAAAAAGAGGACGGTAGTTTGAAAATCACTCAAGCAAAAAGACTCAAGGAACTTGAAAAAGAAAACTCTCGACTCAAAAGGCTTTTGGCAGAAGCAGAACTTGATAAAGCAGCAATGAAGGAAGTCATCAGGGAACTTTGACTCGCGAAGCGAAAACGACTAAGCCCAACTCGAAAACGAGAAGCCGCTAATCATATTATGAGAAAGTTCAAACTCTCAGAGCGTAGGAGTTGCAAAATTGAAAGATGAGATATGAGTTTTTAAATGGAAAGATTCTTTATTCGCTAAAGGAGTTTAGGATTATGACTGAGAGATGGGTAAGGCAATACAACACGATGAGATCGCATCAGAGCTTAGGCTTGAGACCAGCATGCCTAGAGACAGTAGTTCCAGATTGGGAAGCTCTTGCGATATAGAAGTTAGTCTTGTAAATGGTAGTAAAAGTTCGGGCTAGTCACACTTTAAGACTTAATACTTTTTATCAAATTTTCATATTTGACTTAGTCTTGATTAGATTTCTTAAAATTATTCTAAAGAAAGAGGATTGCTTCTCAACTTGTTCTCTTATATGGCTCACTGGAACTAAGTAATATTCAAGATCTGTAAGAGCACTTACTTCGCAATTTACTTTTTCTCCTGTAAAAGCCTCTACATCCCCGAAACACTCCCCTTCCTTCAGTGATCTCACAGAAAAATCTTTATACTTTAATAACATAACTCCCTTTTTTAAAATAATAACTCCTGGGAAACTTTGCTCAGAGCTAAACAGAACGTCATTTGCTTTCGCATTTAATTTTTGAACCAATCCTTCATCAGCGTCTTCATTTGTTAGAGAAGAAATTTTATCTATTAAATCTTGTCTATTGAAAGGCTTACTCAAGAAGTGCACTCCCTCCTTTATACTGTCACTCAACTTATTCAAATAATAAGGATCAGACATCATAATCATCTTTGTATCTTCATATTCTAAAGGTTTCTGTAATTTTATTTGAAAGAGTTCTTTCGCTAACTCTTCTCCATTGACTCTTGGAAGATTGAAGTCTGAAATAACAACATCAAACTTTTCGTTTTTAAGTTTAAAAATAGCTTTGGGAACATTACTAGAAACTGAAACATCATACTCATTCTTTAAAAACTCTTTTACTAAATCGAGTAAAATCGTGTCGTCATCTATCACAAGAACAGATTTCTTCTTGTTATCCATAGTTAACTTAACGGGAAATGAGAGTATTTTATAAGCTAATTCATAGATGAAAACTATTCTTAATTAACTCCTGACAAAGAAGGGACTAAAAAGGAAGAAAGTTGTCTTTTCCAGTCTGCTTTTATAACTATGGATAGATAAGCTAGACGTCGATTTTACTTACAAAAATCAAGCCTTGCATCAAATTAATGGTTTTCTTTTGGTAGAATTGAAATTTCAAACCAATAATCTTTCAATCGAGACATTGCTTCAACAAAACCAGAAAACTCAACAGGCTTTTGAATATAGCTATTAGCACCATCCTGGTAACAATCTTCAATATCTCTTTCATCTCCAGATGTTGTTAAAACAATTACTGGAATTTTTCTATTATCCGTTGAGCTCTTAATTTTTCTTAATACCTCACGTCCATCAAGACCTGGAAGATTGAGATCTAGAAATATTAAGCCCGGTCTGGTGACTTCAGGATCATTCTCAAACTTTCCTTCCTTGTTTAGATAATCAATGGCATCATCTCCAGTCTTGACTCTAAAAATAGAGTTTTTAATACCTGCTTTTTTAAAGGCTCTCTTAACAGTAAGAAAATCTTCTTCACTGTCTTCTACAAAAAGAATTCTACTCGGATTGTGTGGCTTCATCTGGACTTTGCTCCCTAATTGTAAAGGTTATAATAGTACCTTCATCTATTATTGAACTCTCAACCCAAATTTGGCCACCATGACGTTCGACTGCTTTTTTGACGAGGGTTAGACCTAAGCCTGTCCCTCCTTCAAAGTCTTCCTTGGGGTGGAGTCGTTTAAAAATCGTAAAGATACGTTTCCAATGATCCGTTTTTATACCTATTCCATTATCCTTTATCCAGAACTGATGCATAGAGTCTTCATTTTTTTTATGCCATATTTCGACTATTTTTCTTTCAGACAAATTATAACGAATTGAGTTTTGAATAAGATTTCCAAAAATCTTTTGAAGCTTAACATAATCACATGTTATCTGAGGCAGGCAACCATTTACTCTTATATCAATATTACCTTCCATAGGATTGATATAGGTTTCTGTTATAGATTCAAGAAAGACGTTTAGATC
Source organism: Bacteriovoracaceae bacterium (assembly GCA_965217035.1). GTDB lineage: Bacteria > Bdellovibrionota > Bacteriovoracia > Bacteriovoracales > Bacteriovoracaceae > JAUHYH01. The sequence goes on from OZ244226.1 coordinate 403,344, forward strand.
TACTCTCTTAATCGACATCTCGCCTCTCCCAAGCCTAGAGTAGTAAAGCAGAGAATCTAAATAAATCTCAAGCCTCTCACCAAGTTTTTTTATAGTCTCTAAATAATTTAAACCTTCTTCATTTAATTTATCTGAGTAATCTTCAATCAAAAACTGAGAGAAATTACGCATCCCTCTTAGAGGCTCCCTAAGGTCATGAGAGGCAATATATGCAAATTCATCTAACTCTTCATTAGAACGCTTCAACTCGTTTTTCGCTAAAACCTTTTCATGAATATCCTGAATAGACCCAACCATTCTTTTTGGCCTTCCTTTTTTATCCCTTGAAACCTGACCAGAACCTCTAAACCACTTATAAGAACCACCTTTTATTTTAAGACGATATTCAAGATCAAAAGGTACATTCCTCTCGAAATGCTCTTGAACTAATGCAAAAGTTTTTTCTTTATCATCTGGATGTAAAAGCTCAGCAAAGGTATTAAGATTAGCCTCAATTTCTCCTTCTTTATATCCAAGAAGCTCATAAAACCGAGGACTCCATATCTCTTTATCGGATTTAATATCCGGCCAGTCCCATATACCAACACTTGCACCTTCAGTGACTAAGCGATACCTTTCATTACTTATTCGAAGAGAGTTTTGCTGCTGTTTCTCTTTAGTTATATCAGTGTGCGTTCCAACCATTCGAACAGGCTCTCCCTCCTTATCCCATTCTACTACTTTGCCCTTACACACAACCCAAACTTCTGAACCATCTTTATGACGGTAACGAACTTCCTGATAGAAAGGATGTTCACCTTTTGTTTTAACATGAAGTTCAAAATTCTTTAATGCAATCTGAAGATCATCTTCATGGATAAGTTTTTGCCACTCACTCGGATGATGTCTTTTTTCTTCCGGACTAAAACCAAAAATCTCCCAAAATCTCGGAGACATATACTCATAATCATCTTTAAGATACCAATCCCAATAACCATCCATCGTTGAACTAACGATGAGATCAAGTAATTCATTTTTCTTTCTTTCATCCGTGATATCCTGAGCTAAACCAAAAAATCCAATGAGTTTCTCACTTTCGTCTCTGAGGGGTGTTCCATCCCCTCGAATATACTTTAATTCATTATTAATTAGAGCTCTAAAAGTTATAGTGTAGGATTCACCATTTTTTAAACTTTCCTCTAATGTTTTATAAAATTTCTCTTGATCTTCAGGATGTATCCATTTTGCATGATCCTCAATACTAGGAGGTTCAGTGGAGGGACTTAGTCCCCATAAATCATATAAACCTCGAGACCAAGAGATTCTTTCTGGATTTAATAACCACTCCCAGTGGCCTATTTTCGCGAGAGATTCAGTTTTCGCAAGTCTTCTTTCCATACTTTCAGAAGTACTTTCAGTCTCTTTATCTAATAGTAAATAGTTCTTAAAAGAATCAACGACACTTAAAGCACAAAACTTTTCATCATTGTCTTTAATAATACTTGTATGCATTCTCATTTTAGACTTACGACCATTCTTCTTGGTAAAAATAAGATCAACTTCCTTATTGCTTATTTGTAAATCAGCACTATTAAAAATATCTCGAATGTATTTTTTGTCTTCTGCTCGAGAAAGTAATTTATCAGTTTCAATACCTTTGATTTCATTTTTCATAAATCCAAGAGTCTCTAATATTGCTTTATTAGACTCAACGACAATACCTTTACAATCTATGAGTAAGAAACCATGTGGCAAGGTATCAATAACTTTAAATATGACATTCATATAGTTTTCACTTCAAAAATTTTGATTAGTTTCATTGAGTCTATTATTATTACAATAATATCTGAGAACGAGAAAGGTTTTGATATAAGAGTTATAGCCCCAAGATCTTTCGCTGCTTCTAGAGTCAAATCAGTAAATCCACTCATAACAATTTTAGGAACTGATTTTAAATTTTCTATTTTTCTCATTTGGTCAAGTAAATCAACTCCATTTCCTCCAGGCATTCTCACATCTGTGATAACCAAATCACAAGATATTTCCTTTAGAAGATTTAATGCAACAACTCCATCCTCAGCTTCATAAACTTTAGCACCATACTCTTCTAGTTGAAACCTAATGACTTGTCGTATCTGTTCTTCATCATCTGCGATTAAGATTTTTTTATCAGAAAAAAAATATGAAAAATCTTCAAGCGACATTTTTAAAAGCCTTGTTAATTGGCAAAATTATTTTGAACGTCGTATTATTTTTAGATTCTAGAAGCTCTATTTTTCCACCGTGAGACTCAATAATCGCTTTTGAGATACTTAAACCTAACCCAGTGCCCATATCTTTTTCTTTAGTAGTAAAAAAAGGAGTAAATAACTTATTTTTCACCTTAATATCTTTAATAGATCCACTATCAACTATATATAAATTCAAAAAATCTGAATCATAACTAATCTGAGAGTATAACTTAATCCATTTTTCGTTTTTATTTCTTATTGCATCATGAGCATTATTAAGTAGATTCAAGATAACTTGCGATATTTGCACATCCTTACAGAGAATTTCAACATCTGGGATATCACCAACTTCCAGTTTTATTTCTGACATCTTGAACTTCTCTCGGCACAAACCAAGTGTCTCATCAATAATATCTATAAGCTTTGTATCAGTAAAAGGATCGTCTTTATCATCTCTAGAATGACTTCTAAGTCCTTTTACAATTCTTGCAATTCTCTTGGTTGTATTTGAGATGATTCCAACAGATGATTCTAATTTTGATAAATCAATATTGTTATTTTTAAGATTCATATTGATGAGATCAAGATGACCAATTATTATTGTAAGAGGATTATTAATTTCGTGAGCAATTCCTCCAGCCATTTCGCCAAGAGTGGCCATCTTCAAAGAACGGGCTTGTTGAAAACGCATTTCCTCCATTTTTTTCTCCATAAGAAATCTTTCTATTGAGAATAAAATTGTTTTCTTCAATATTGTCGCCTTTAAATCTTCTTTCGATAAAAAATCCTGAACTCCATGTTGAATAGAGCTTATTCCAATTTCATCTTCTTTCGATCCAGTTAAAACAACAATTGGTAAGTCATAGACTTCTCGAATATTATCAATACTACTAAGACCTTCAGAGTCAGGAAGAGAAAGATCTAAGAACAATAAATCATAATTATAGTTCTGTAATTCAGCAAGGCCCTCTTTCAAATTAGTACATTCTTTTATCTCGACAATCAAACCATTTAAGGATTGACCCATTTTGGAAATTTCTCTTTTGAGATTTACAAGATCACTCGGATTATCTTCAATGACAAGTAATTTATAAGGACTCTTTTTCATCTTAAGCAGCTCCTTTAAGATTTTTTTTTATTAAATTGTTAATCATAAGTTTCATAAAGATAGGTTGTTTCTTAATATATTCAGAGATATGCTTCGTAGGAATAAGATACAATTCTGAATCTTCTAAAGCTTCTGCAAGGTAGTTTGATTTTTCTCCAGTTAAAGCTTCAATATCACCGAAGCTCTCACCAGGTTTAATAATTTTTGATGATTCATCTAAGAATTGAATTAAAATTGATCCCTTCAAAAGCATGAAAGAACCGACTGATAAATCTTCTTGCTTAATAAGAATAGTACCTTTTTTGACAAATATTCTTTTCGTATCTCTCTCGACATCATGATTATTAATAATCAAATTAACTTTCTCTAACAAGTCTTCTCTACCAAAAGGCTTTGAAAGGCAGTAAATCTTTTCCTTCATAGATTTACTAAGTTTATCAAGAAAGAACTGATCAGAAATCATCATCAGTTTGGTATTTTTATATTCTTCAGGTTTTCTTTGTTTGATTTTTAAAAACTCTCGAGTAAAGTCTTCTCCAGTCATTTTAGGAAGATTAAAATAAGAAATAACAAGATCAAAAACTTCATTTCTGAATTTAAAAAGTCCCTCGGAACCATCTTGAGATGTTATAACTTTATATTCATCACACAGAAATTCTTTAATTAGATTAAGTAACTCTAAATCATCTTCAATAACGAGTAATGACTTTTTTCTTCTCATCTTTATATTCTAATCGGAATATAAAAAAAAGTCCTTGATTGAAAAATATTCAAACCTGACTATCCTAGTCCACTGAAGGAGAGAAAGTCCCCCCTTATTCATACCTTACTCATGCATAAGGTAAGAAAATACTTATAACTTTTAGCCCATCTATCTGGCCGACTTCGTTATGATAGAAGTTATCTTCATCAAGAGTACTGAGAAGATCTAATTTTTTATGAATACACATTACATCTGAAAGTAGCTTAATCTGTAAAAAACTCTCTTTACAGTGAAGTGATAGATAAATATTATTTGCACCATGATTTTTTAGATTGTGGCATGATAAATTTAAAACTGAGTATATATCTGCTTCAGACCATTGTATTTTTTTCTCGAGTCGTAATCCTTGTTCAAAAACCTCACTGTGAAGCCCATGACTGATCGACAATTTTAATGATAAATTTTTTAGCTTCTCTTTTAATTGCTCTATATTTATATCTAAATATTTGCTCATATATCCGCTATAATACTTGACTTCAACGTAATGATTTTATCTACGGTCCTACAATCAATTATTTCAATTTCAGAACTTTCCCAAGAACAATCAACTTCTTTGATTTCAGTTTTACTTTCTATTTTCAATTTTCCTGCTAATAGAATTTTAAAATAACTATTTGAAAAATTAATTTCTTTATTTTTTTGATATTCTTTCGAAAAAGCTACACCACTGTCATTTTTGTAAACCTGACAAAGATGAAGTAATAGCTCTTGACAATGATATGGTTTAGATAAAAAGAAAATTTTTTTAAACTTTGATAAATCACTAAAAAAGTCTTCAATAAAAGCTGAAGCGATCAAAATAGGAGTATCTTGATTTCTTTCACCTTCTTCTCGTAATAATTTGACAAATTCATTTCCCGAAAAATTAGGCATTTTAATATCCGATAAGATGACATCATAATCTTTTGAATTAGCCTTCTTTATTCCTTCTAATCCGTCTTTTGCTAAATCTAATTCAATTGACGTATAAACGCTTAAGAAATCCTTAACAAGACTTCTTATCCCCTCCTCATCTTCTAAAAACAAAACTCTGAAACTTTTCATTCCTGACTATTCTCTCTGATTTTTGTTCTTTAGTAGATAGTGGAAAATCTTTCATAATTTGAAGTAAAAACAATAGGTCAATTACTTCCTAAAATGATTCTTAGATGAGAATAGCTTGAAAGCTGATATGTGTTGGCTTAAAACTCACTGGATGCTTCTGTATTTTTTGAATAGTTGCTATAATTGTTTTGCCATTTAAGAACAAGAGTACTTTTTTCTTTTTGCTCATCAAGGCCTTCATAATATCTGACTTTCTTGCGAGAATAGACTTCGTTTCACCATCAATATAGATTGCAGCAGGTATAAATGGCGGTTTTGCTTTGTCTGTTTGTACCATTTGATAAGATTTTTCTAAAGGAAGTTTTGTCCTACAAAGAATTTTATTAAAAAATTTCATATTAAATCTCCTCCTTTAATTTATCTATTGAAAATGGGAGTTTCGTTTTCTCATCAATAATACACTTTTCAAACTTTGCTTTGTCCCAATTTTTAGTATGACTCAAGTCAGCTCCTGAAAGATTTGCACCAGTGAAGTCTGCTCCGTTAAGATTAGCATACCTTAAATTAGCTTTACTCAAATTCGCACATGAAAACACTACATTTCTCAAAGAACAATCACTTAAGTTAGAAAAGTCTAATCTTGCTCCAAAAAGTTCCTGCCCGTCTAAACTTGCTCCTCTAAAGTTTACTCCTTTTAAATCGAGAGGATATAAATCACTGAAAAAAAAATTAAAAATTTTAACAAACTTATACCAACCTTTTGAAAAATTACTTAATAAATTAAACACTTCTCACTCTCTATGATGCTACTTTTTTATTTGTTTTTTTACTTATCTCTACTCGTTTCGGTAAAAATTTTTCAAATGATACAGAAGGAGGTCTACATACTGCGACAACCTCCGAATCGTCAGGCTTAATATCGACCTTGGCTTCATTCAAGTCTCTAATAGTGAGAACATCACCCACATCAAGATTCGAAATATTTGCTGATAAATAATTAGGAATTTGACTTAATTTTCCTTCAACCTCAGCATCATCCATAATCTTAAGAATGATTCCTCCTTTATCGAGACCTTTTGGAAATCCTTGAAGCTTAATGGGAAGTTCAACCCGAATCTCTTCTTTGTTAGGTAATTCCTGTATTGTAAAATGAATAATTTCTCTTGTAACTGGATCTCTTTGAATTGAGGTGATTTTCCCAAGGATTTTCTCACCTAATAGATCAAGTCTATATATCTCTCCTTCTAATTTAAATCCTTTTTTAAAGTGATTGAGAGGAATTTTAACTGGAACAGATTTCATTAATCTTTTACCATGGATAATTCCTGGTACCTTTCTCTTTCCCCTTATCGCCCAAGGTTTTTCACTCGGCTTTCGAACTTCAAGATCTAGATTGATCATTTTTTCTCCTTTATTATATTTTATAAGATTAGTGAGATAAGTTATTTTTGATATCTTGGAATAATTGTGTAGATTCCTGCACAATTATTTTTTAAAGATCATTCCTAGTTTTTTAGCTTTTTTTTCTGAAAAAGGAAGCCTCGTCTCATGATTGTACTCTGCTCCAATAAGATCTGCAGATTCAATGTCGGTTTTTCTTAAATCAGTTCCTTTCAAGTTACTCCGTTTTAAATTTGCATCCTTAAATGTACATCTTTTCATATCTGCTTGACTTAAATCAGCTTCTCTCATGTTAGAGTTATAAAAAGAACATCCTCTCGCTTGAGCATTTTGAAAACTTGCAAAGTCTAAGTCTGAATTCATAAAAGAAACATTTCTTAATATCGAATTCCTTAAGTTTGCCCCCCACATTTTTAAGTCTCTCATTTTAGTATTCAAAATCTGTGAAAATGCAAAACTAGCGTTCTTAAGATCTGCAAACTTGAAATTCGCCTTTCTGATGTGACTAGCAGTGAAATCAGCGCCTTTTAGATTAGATCGAGTGAGTTTTGTGCGAACTAAACTTGTTTGAGTAAAATCTGAATTCTCAGCTTCTACAGCATCAAGATTTGAAGAGTCGAGATGAGATTTCGATAAATCTGCATCTTCTAGCTTCGCAAGTCTTAGATCTTTTTTTCTCAGATCTTTCTCTGAAAGATTTAATTCTTCCAGACTTTCTTGATTCTTAATCTTCTTTTTTAAAATTTTCTCGAATAAACCTTTTTTCATTATTTCTCCTATGACGCAATCGAATTGAGTTCATAGCGTTTGAACTTTCTCAATTCTTTTTGATTGAATCGACTTTTATTAATCTTCTCCATGATCGATTGAATTGGCTGTCGAATTGTATCCACAAGATTTTCATGAGTTTTTTCTGCAAAATAACTCTTACCTTGAAATTTAAGCTCCACCCTGCATTTGTATTCGGGAACTCCTGCTGAATTATCAGGGTTTGTTTTTTTTACCCATACTGAAAACATTTCTTCCTTTATTAATCCAAGCTTTCTAGAAAACTTTTTTGTAAAAAACTTAGAGGCTTTATGGGCTTTCGAGTAATCAACATTTTTTGAACAGTATAAATTCATAAGAACTCCTTTCTTAAAAAAGAGGGCCAAATGGGAGGCCCTCTAGTCGTGAGTAAATCTAGGGGGAACTAGCTCAAATCTTTTTTGATTTGTTCATATCCGTTTCTGATCTTGTGAAAGGCAAGCTTATTAGCGGTCCACACACCATCAGTGACTTCTCCTGCCGTCACCTTCGCTTTATCAACTTTGGCAATGACATCTTTGTATTCTTCTTCAAGATCATCCCATTTATTTTTAGCATCCATTTTAAATAGATGAGTTTTTAGTTTGAGCTCATCTCTCATAGTTTTCACATTATCAATTACCTTTTCTGCATTTTGCATGAATTCTCCTTTGTTTAAGATTAAATTGAATAATTCGTCACTAAATAAGTCCAAACGACTTTATAGTTATCAAGTTCTTGTTCATATTCTCTCTTATTTTCGAAATTTTGATCTTTAACGAGCTCTTTAAATTCCTCATTAGCTTCAGAATAGAATCTTTCCGCTCTCTCAACTCTTTTTTGATATTCGAGATCTTTTAAATAAGCTTTTTTATTTTTAAGTCTTTTAATTTCTTCTTCATAAAGTCCTAACTGTTTCTTGTTCTCTTTTACATATTGACTAGAAAGTGAGATCGGAATCGTCTTTTCTGGTTTACAAGATAAAAGAACTAAAAATGTTATTAATATAATTTTCATATCATCTCCTATACTTATTATCGGAGAGATCGGTTAAAGATAATTCAAGTGAGTTAGTAGAGAATGTGTAGAAATCTACACATCAATATTCCTTAGGGATTTCGTCAGGTTGAGGAATATTTGTATCAGGATTTTTAGGTTTTTCAATAGGGCTTTTCTGAGGAAGTTGACGGTCGCTTTCTTCAGGTGGATAGCTAGGCTGTTCTATCTTTTCCTTATTAGGCAAATATTCTGGCTTTCGCTCAGGCTTTTCAATTTCAACTTTTTTCTTTTTATCAGACATTATTTTCTCTAAATAAACTATGGCAGATTTCTCTGCCATAGTCACTTTATTTATGAATTAGGATAAATCAAGATATCAATTCTTCGATTTGTCTCTCGATTTGATACGGTTCTATTATCTACTATAGGTTTGTTAAATCCATGACCAATTGTTCTCATTGTAGATAAAGGTTGAGATGTTTTTTTCAAAATATAATCCATTACATTTTCAGCTCTTTTTTTGGAAAGAACTTTGTTATAACTTGGATTACCAATCGCATCAGAATGGCCTTCAACAACGACTTTTGGTTTTTCAAATTTATCAATGAATTCTACAACTTCATCGATAATAGGTTTCGACTTACTAGGGATTTTACTCTTGTTAAAATCAAATTTCACTCCTTTAAGTCTTACTAAAATAGCATCACCTTTTCTAAAAATATCAGCATTCGAAGAACCGACTTCTCTTTTGAACTCTGTAATCTTTTTTTCAAGTCTCTTGTTTTCTGTAAGTGCTTTTTTAACTTTTTTCTCACGCTTTAAGATCTCAGTAACTCTATTGTCTAAGATATCATTACTCTGAGCGAGTCTAGTTATTTCAGCTCTCATCGAAGGAACATAAGATGTTTCTTCCTTTAATTTTCTGAAATTCACTTTTGCGCTATAAAACTCAGGTCTATGGCTAACATAGAAATCTTTAAATACATTTTTGAAGTTTTTTTCTAATTCTAAAGCGGCATTACTTGGACTAATATTATTCAGCCAATGGGCAGTTTTTGAAAGGGCCAAAAGTCTCTCTGAATTGTTTTCTGCCTTATAGACTGCAGAATCAATTTTGAACATATTATCTTTATGTGAAGCAATAACTCTTTTAGCATTTTCTAAGTCTTTAACGACTTTATCAAAAAGCTTTGGATAATGATCGTCACCATCTAACTCTTCAACTAATCTAAGATTTTCTCGAACATTCTTAAGTTTTCTATTTTTAATAACTCCAATTTCTGCCTTTTGATAGAGCTTCTCTAACTCAGATCGATATTCGATGACTCGATTGATATCAGCTGCTTGAATCATGATTCCAAGTTCTTTGAATCCTTCATCAGCGTGAGTGAAAAGTTTAGTGTCACGAGCACCAGCTCTTACAGCTTCATTCCTTGCCTCTAAAACTCCTTTTAGATGAGTTTTAGTCATGACAATTCTTTTTTTCATCTTCTCTTTAATTGTCTCAAATTCATTAAATTCTTCAGCCATTTCAATGTACTTATCGCCTTCTCGTGCCCTTTCCTTTGAATCATTTAGAATTTCATTTGCTTCTTCATAAAAATCAGGGGTAAAAAGATGGGCTTTCTGATTTCTTAGATCGCTCAAAGAAGATTTCATCTCTGTAATTTTTTGACTCACCCTTTGATCAACATAAACAGGCTCCGTCTTGAAGCTTGAGCATGATAAGAGTGCAATCATTGTGAATGCATAAATAATTTTCATATATCCTCCTAAGAAAATTTATCTTGCTCAGAGGATAAGATTTCTTTACCAAAGCTACTTGGAAGAAAATTCAATTAAATGTGTAATTATTTACAAATTTCAGGAGAGAACGAGATTAACTTCAAAAAGGAGTTTCTCTGAGCTTATCGGTTTAGTAAAATGTCCATGAAAACCTAGTTTCTTTGTTTTCTCGACTTCCTCACTCATAGCATGGGCAGTGAGAGCACAAATAGGTTTCGAATATCCTATTTCCTTAAGCTTTTCCATCACTTGATATCCATCCATTCCAGGCATTTGTAAATCAAGTAAAACGAGGTCAAAGTTATTTTTTTTAATAAGATCGAGTGCACTAAAACCATCATACGCAAGAGTGACTTCACCTTCGGCACTTTCGAGATACATTTTGAAAAGTCTAGCATTCTCTTTCGCATCATCAACCACTAGAAACTTTTTACTTTTAAGGTTAATTTCTTTGATTGACTTCTCTTCAAAAATCTCAGAAGAAACTTTTAATTCACCTTTAACTGTGTGGAGCGAAATATCACCTGGGTTAATAGTGACAGTAAAAGTACTCCCTTCTTCGAGAACGGTTTTTATAATCTGAACATCTCCTCCCATTTTTCGAGCTAAACCTCTCGAAAGTACGAGCCCAAGTCCAGTACCGCTGTACTGCCTATCGGCAGAGACAGTTGCTTGCTCAAAAGGTTCAAAAACTTTTTGGATCTTTTCTTTGGGTATACCACATCCAGTATCTTGGATCGTAAATTGTAACTTATCTGAACGTAATAAGCCTGTTGAAACTTTCACATAACCTTTTGATGTAAATTTAATTGCATTTCCAATGACATTGAAAAGAACCTGTTTTAATCTTTTTGGATCAACTTCAATATACTCTGGAATCACTCCATCAGATTCAAATAAAAGTTCGATTCCCTTTTCTTCAGCTTTTAGACTTAGAAGCTGGAATGTACCTTCTAAGAAATTTTTCAGATCAACTTTTTCTTTAACAAGATCAAACTTACCAGACTCCATCTTAGAAACGTCGAGGACCTCATCTAATAACCCTAATAAATGAGAAGCATTCTTGTTAATAACCGAAATAACTTCTACCGCTTCCTCTTTACTTACTTCGCCTTCTTTTTGAAGAAGTTCTGCGTAACCAAGGATGGCCGTCATAGGGGTTCTTATCTCATGGCTCACATTTGCAAGAAAGTCCGTTTTGGATCGAGCTGCACTTTCAACTTTTAATGCTGACTCGAGAAGTTCTTTATTCTGTTCAAGTATCGTTGAATTCAAGGGTCTGAAAAGAAAGAACCAAACAATAAAAACTTCTAGTAAACATAAAAGAACAATTGCTAATCCCATTCTTTCTAATCTTTTCATGCTATCTATCGATTCAAGTTCAATAATTCCTAACAGCTCATCTATATACTCTGTATCACCATCTGAACTGTTTTTTGAAATATAACGAATGCTCTGTTGAATATCATCTATCGAACTTTCAGGGTCAGCTAAAGTATTTACGTAGCTGATGTAATTCTTTATCTGTGATCTTATTTTTTTATTTTCTAAATATTCACTAAGATCTTCCAGCGAAGCAGACTCACTTCTTAAAACGAGGCTCGAAAGTTTTTTAGAAGTCGATTTTAAAGCTGCTGCTTTCAACTCTAAACTTGAACGAGATTTTATCATATCATCTTCTGGTATTTTCTCATCAAGGAATTTTCCATAAACTTTTATTTGTTCTATCAGCGAGGATTGCTTCAAGAGGATTTTATTCACTTGATTCATTGTTTTGAGTTGAGAAATGACATCACGATGGAGGAAAAAAGCAATCAAGGAAATACAAACAATAACAATTAAAGCAAATGATGAGAAAATAAAGAAACGTCTTCTTAGTTCATTAATTTTTGATCGATTCTTATTATAGCTAATGATACTTGTGGACATTAGGAGAGATTCTCCTTCTTAAGATCTAAATAAGCTTTAATGTCATTAAGCTTAGATAAACAGTTCTTTCTATCCCCTTTCTTAGAAAAAGATTCAAGATCACTTGAAAGATTCTCTAAAAAATTGAATCCATAAGGAGCACTGAAGCCTTTCCATTTGTGGGCATACTCTGAGAGAACATTAAATTGATTTGATTCCAAAGATTGATATAAAAGTTCTAACTCACTGAGTCTATCACTAAGAAACTCTTCTACATATTCCTCTAAGCCTTTCTGTGGTGCCTCAAATTTGATTGCTTTTAAATCCATTGTTTTTCCTATATTAACTTAAGTATAAAATAATTTTAAGTACTTGGTCAGTTTAAAATGAAAAAGATCCTTCTTGTCGAAGACAGTAAAGAAATTTTCCCAATGGTTGAGACGGCCTTAGCTAATTCAGTTGAATTAACCTGGGTTGAAACGCTCAAGGCAGCGAAAGAAGTTTTAGAAAATACGGCTTTTTCTCTTATCTTACTTGATATTAATCTCCCAGATGGAAGTGGGATAGATCTCTGTACTCAGATACAAGCATCCGATCCATCAACCCCCATCTTTTTCTTGAGTGCTAATGACGATCTCTCCCAAAAAGTTTTAGGGTTTTCTGCTGGAGCTGATGATTATATTACGAAACCATTTGAACCTTTAGAGCTCAAGGCAAGAGTTGAAGCAAAACTTGCAAAAATTGATACACTTAACCAAAATTTGATTAATTTAAAATGGAAAGAATTAGAGATTGCTCAAAATAAACAAGAGGTCAAAGTCCTTAAAGATGATGAGTTCGAACTTATTGAACTGACGGCCCTTGAATATAAAATTTTAACTTATTTCGCAGAGAAACCTGGTGATGTTTTTCCTCGCGACCAAATCCTCAATGATATCTGGGGAAAGAATGTTTATGTTTATCCTCGATCTGTTGATACTCACGTGAGTAAGCTCAGAAAGAAGCTTGGTGACGTTTCGGAGATTATTGAGTCTGTTCATGGTGTTGGATATAAATTTATTCCAACAGAATTCTGATAGGAGAGAGTTTCCTCTCTCCTATCAGATGATCAATAGATTTCTTCAAGACTCGTTAGACTTTCTTCAAGTTGATCGACATTAAATCCAATAGCTACCATAATAAGATCCTTACCCATGTCGTTTGAATCATAATAAGAACGTGTAAGCCTATTAATTCTTTCGATTAATGATTTTGCCTCGATATAATCATTACTTAGAAGTAAGTCACTTTTCTTGTGCTCATTCTCTATCTCTCTTAACATTGACTTCATCTGTTTAAAATCCGCAAATGTCTCTTGATGTGAAGTCCTTGCAAGGCTTTCAACTGTCATGCCTATTAATGCGAGAACCATAATGAGAATAATCACGAAAGAATAAAAGATATTACTTCTAACTCTTTTGGATCCTTTTAATGGTTCCATACTAACTCCTTTATGAATTTTAGCTTAAATTGGATTCAAGCATCCAACTCATTTTTTCATGTTCTCTCAAGATTCCTGTTAACATATCTTCTGTTCCCGGATCTCGACTAAAGATATTTTCATCTGATATCTTTGTTCTAATCAAGTTTTTAATAGTGTGATGATCTTTAAGTAAAATTGTAATCATTTGATTAGATGAAGGAATTTCACCTGGTTTTTCTTGTAACATCGTCTCATCACTCATTTCTTTGGCAGTACTTAGTGGATGGCCACCTATAATCTTTACTCGCTCAGCAGTTTTATCCATAATTTCTAATAATTGCTTATAGTGCTCTTCCAAAAACTTGTGCATACTTGTAAATCTAGGACCTTTAAAGTTCCAATGATAGTTTAACGTTTTAGTAAAAAGAACATATTCATTAGCAAGAATTGTATTTAAGAAATTGACTGTTCTCTCGTTACTGTCTTTTGAAAAAAAATTCACTTTTGCTCCTTTTGTTTGCATTTACTTAATAATAAGAGCTCTAAGGAGAAATAAGATCAATATCGTTTGAAAATTATGTGTACATAACTACACATTTAAACTTGAGTTAATAGATTTCTTCGTCAATTAAATTCATGGCCGCTTTAACTCTTTTTGTATTCTTGAAATATGCGACATGAACGATCGCATCACCTTTATTGACAAGAGGGCATGTGATCATTCCAATGATAATACCTTCTTCATGAACTCGGATAATACTCTTATTATCACCAAATGGATCTGAAATGACTCCAAAAATATCGCCTGGCTTTACGAGATCACCAATCTTTTTACGAGCTCTAAAAGAACCACTTTTGGGAGCTCTAATCCAGAAACTACTTTCAGAAACATAAGCTTTTCGAGGAACTTTTAAGGGAGTGGAATTAGGATGCGAGATCATGCCAATTTTTTTCATGACTGATAGACAGCCTTTTAATCCGATATTAATAACTTTCTCATCAACTTTCAATGCCTCTCCACCCTCAAATAAAAGAGTCGTTACTTTTTTCTTTCTAGCAGCTTCTCTCAAAGAACCATCTCTTAATTTAGAATGCATGACAACAGGGACTCCAAAACATTTGGCAAGGTCATCAGTTTCTTTATGGTCTAGGCATGCTCTAATCTGCGGAAGATTAGTACGATGAATAGCACCAGTATGAAAGTCTATTCCATGCGTACACTTCATAACAATCTCTTTCATAAAAATACTAGCAAGTCTTGCTCCTAAAGATCCTTCACGCTTTCCAGGAAAACAACGATTCAAATCTCTCCGATCAGGAAGATATCGAGATTTATTGTTATAGCCAAAAACATTAACGACGGGAACAGCAATTAAAGTCCCTTTTATCCGTTTTAAACTCGTTTTTTGAAGTAAGCGTTTGATAATCTCAACTCCATTCAACTCATCACCATGAATTGCAGCACTTATAAAAAGAACTGGTCCGGGTTCTTTTCCTCTAATGACTTCAACTGGAATACTAAGTTTTGTATAGTCATACAAAGACCCAATATGAAGAAAAACCTTTTTCCTCTCTCCGAGTTTGATAATTTCATTACCTATTTTAAAGAGTGTTTTCTTTTTATCTGAACTCAATCTAAAACCTTCTCTATATCTGATTGCTTAAGAATTCTAAGCTCAGGTTTCCTTCTCTTTCTTGTTTTTTCAGGAATAAGATTTTTCATAGACTCAATCTTTCCAAAACAAAGAAGACGATCCTCTGGTTCAAGAACTCTAGAAGCCTTTGGGTTTGGAATAACTTTCCCCCCTCTTCGGAGACTTAGAACATTAAGATCTTTCTCATTGAGGCCTGAATCAACGATGGTTTTACCAACATATTCAGAGTTTTCAGGAATTAAAATCTCATTAACTCCATATCCCTTACTAACAGTTAGTTTTTCTCTATAATCAATTTCTGGATAATCAACTCTTGAAGCAATATAATCAATAATGGCTCCTGCAATATCTATTTTAGTGCAACCTTCTATTCCCTCAAGACCCGGAGACGAATTAACCTCCATGATTTGAGGGCCGTCTTTGCTTTCAAGCATATCAACTCCGGCAATTTCAAGTCCAAGAATTCGAGTCGCTCGAATTGCCGTTTCTTTATAGGTTTCATCTAATTCTACGACTTCCGTCTTTCCTCCACGGTGAACATTACTCCGAAATTCCTGACCTTGAGCGACTCTTCTCATTCCTGCAATAACTTGATCTCCTATAACGATTGCTCTAATATCCTTCCCCTTACTTTCAGCAACGAATTTTTGAATAAGAATATTTTGTTTCTGGCTTTGTAATAACTCAATAATAGAGGTTGCCATTTCAAGAGTGTGCGCTAAAAGAACTCCTATTCCTTGAGTCCCTTCAAGAAGCTTAATAACGATAGGAGCTCCACCGACTCTCTCAATTGCAGGCAGAACATCTTTTTTATCTTTAACAAAGGTTGTAGGAGGAATTCCAATATTATGCCGACTGAGTTTCTGGAAGCTACGAAGCTTGTCTCGAGAATTTAAAATCCCATCAGCTGAGTTTGCACTAAACACATCCATTTGCTGAAATTGTCGCACAACTGCTGTTCCGTAATAAGTAATTGATGCTCCTATTCTTGGTAATACAGCATCATAATGAGAGAGTCTTTTTTGTCTATAATAAAGATCTGGACTTTCTTGTTCAAGATCAATCGCAAATTTTAAAGTATTTAAAACTTTAACAGCATGGTTTCTCATCTTACAAGCTTCAACTAATCTTTTAGTTGTATAGTTCTGAGATTCTCTTGATAAAATTGCTAGTTTCATATTTTCCTTTTCTTTTTCTTAGTTGAATAAAAAGATTTTCCTGTATCAACTAGAAATCTTCCTTTGATACTTGCTCTTCCAAGTAACATTCTAAAGCCCATTTCATCTCTATTAGTTAAAGTCACTTCAATATCCCACTGATTATCAAGTAACTTTACTCTCGTGACAATGACTGGTCTTTTCTCGCTTTGCCCATTTGAACTTTTCACTTTTCGGAACTCGAGGACTCTGGCAATACAAGTTATTATTTTCTTTGAGCTTCTTTGTTCTGGATGCAATTTAAACTTAACATAGTCTTTACCATTCTTCTTGAAAAGGTTCATATCAAAAGCATGCAGGGAAGAAGTCCTAGCGCCTGTATCAACCTTAACTTTAATTTTTTTTATATTGAGATCTGGCAAGGATATCCATTCTCTCCATCCTATAATTTCTAACTCTTTTGCCACATCTCACCTATTACTGAATTTTAAAAAAATCTTTAATCCCTACAAGAATACTTGTCGCAGCCATTGAAGCTAAAATCAATCCCATTACTTTACTGATCACAATTGCCCCGGAACTACCAATACTTTTATGAACTTTATTAGAAAAACGCATAAGAATATAGTTACAAAGAAGAACTAAGACTAAAATAATAGCACTAATAATCTGACTCGTTAGAGAATTTCGAGCATTATCAGTTAAAAGTACAATAGCGAGAATTGCTCCGGGACCTGCAATAGAAGGAATAGCTAAAGGAAAAATAGCTGTTTCATTGCTTGATTTTGCAAGCTGAAGTTCTTCCTCTGGTTTACTATCACCAAAAATCATATTAATCGCGAAGAGAAAAAGAATCACTCCACCTGATGTCTGAAAAGCAGCTAAAGGAACACCTACTTTCCTTAAAATAATTTCTCCAAATAACAGAAAAAACAAAAGAATAAAAAAAGCAATGATTGAGGCAAAACGAGCAATTTTAATTTTGCTCTCTTCATCATAGTTTTTCGTCACAGCTAAAAAAACAGGAATTGTGCCGATCGGATCGATTACGGCCCAAAGAATAACGAAATTACTAACTAAATCATCAAAGCTAATTTGCATAATTAATCAATATCAAAGGTTTTATTCATACTTTGAAGACGTTTAGAAAGAGCTTGATAAAAACGGTAACGACCAAGAACATATCTCAAAAGCAATTTATCAAAAATTTTAATAATCCTAAAACCAACTGTAAAAAACAACAATACTCCGCCAAGAACATAAACGACATACATCGTTCCTTCTGGATTATCTTTAAAAATTAAATTCTCAGTATTCATACCAAAAAAACCAACAATAAGATTTAATGGTAAAAAAGCTCCTGAAATAAGTGTCAGAAGATAGATATTTTTATTTAGTTTATCATTTTTAACTGAACTATAGTAATGGTGAATCGTTTCAAGCTTTGAAATTAAGCCATTGGTTTGGCTTAAATTGAATTGCATTTGCTCGAGAGCTCCCTCAAATGAATCGATCAATTTTGAGCTATACTCCTTCCAATAATTTCGAAGTATGGGAATAAGTCTACTGTAATATCTCTCAATCTTTAAAATACTCTTTTTAATGTCAAACCACATATCCATAAAATGACGAGGAACTTGCCTGTCATAGACATAATCTTCAAGGAGGTCGATTTGTTCAGAATAAATTTTAAGAATCTCATTATTCTTTTCTAGAATCCATTCTATTTGGTCTAACAGTTCATCATGGCCATTTCCTAACAAGATACAAGCTGAATCTCCTGAAGAACAATGATAAACCTTATCATCTTGTAAAATAAAATTCTGTGATTTCGTCCTTAAAGATTCATGATCAATCTCCAAACCTCTCAAAGTCAGGATATCAGCAGATTCAGCTTTATGATATCGAGAGATATGATCTTCGACTTCAAATTCACTTGCGTAGTTCTCAAAATCATCTTGAGATAGGATTTCAGAAATCTTAGCTTTCATTGATAATGCTTTCCACTTTGTTATCTTCCATGAACTTTATATAACTTCTTAATAACTCTTGTTCAATTCTTGCAACTTCTGAGTTAATCACTGGCATTTTTAGAAGAACGTTAATTTCATCCTTTTCATCAAGCACTACTTTTGAACGAGGCTCAATTGAAGGGATATCAAGTCCTTCACGTTCACAGAAACGACTAATATACTTTTTAGCTTTTTCTAAGTAGTTCGAACAAATCTCATTAGATTTTGATAAAATAAAATTTTCTAAAACCGTTAGTTTAAATTCTTTAGGAAGTCTAAAAGAAAAAGAGTTAATTGAATAACCTTGAAAGTAAGACTCATTTTTAAGACTCTTTGTTAAGAACAGACTATTAGGAATTGTTATAATACTACCAGTTGTTTGTTGAGAGTTTTTCTCTGGGCCGATTTCAAGGATTTTAGTCGCTGTAAGATTTCTTTCTGTTATATATCCCCTTAATCCATCGACCTCTATCCGATCTCCATTTTTAAATGATTTGTTAACAAAGACGAGAATCCCCCCTGTTATACACATAATGATCTCTTTGGTCGCTAAAACGAGAGCGGCGGCTACCGCAAGCATTGAAACAAAGAGGGCTTGAATTTGCGAAAACCAAAGTAAAAGAACGAGAAACAAGAGAAAAATATTAGAATAAAGGTTAATTCTTCTTTGAATTGCGACTTTGTCTGACTTATTAAGATCTTTTCTTTGATTAACCTTACGTTTGACAAAGAATCTAACCAAAATAAAACAGAGTATCACGGCAATCGTTGCCAAGATCTCTTTTAAATAAGAGTATTTTTCAAAAAAACTTCCTAGGGTTTCAATATCAATCATTATTTATTTGTTTTTGCTAACTTTTTATATCTCTCTAACATTTTAACAATAGATCCTGGAATATTATCACCAGAAGATCCGGTATAACTTGCTCTAATGTCTTCCTCCATTATCTTATAGCCTTTCCATGCAGTCGGAGTATTTGGAAATCGCTGAATTAACTCTTTAAAATAAAAGTTCCATCCTGCAAAACTATAATCCCCAATCACTCTCCCTCTAATATCACCAAGCATAAAAAGAACATCGGGTATTCTTGCTCCTTTATCATTTTCTTGAAGATATTTTTGAAGATACTTTGATGCAATCGTTAAGCGCATTCGCCCTTCAGGATCACGACGATATTCCTGAACAGCAACTCCATTCTCATAATATTTTTCTGCGACTTTAAAGATTTCATCAAATGAAGCTCCCTCTACTGGATATTCTTGTTGTTTATTCCATTCCGAAACTGCGTAGATCCACTCTTCTAAGGTATCCATCTGAGCTTCCGTAAGGCTTTCGTCTTTTTCATATTTTTTAAAAAGCTTCAAAACCTTTTCAGGAGTCTTCTCTGTTCGGAGGTAAATCCTCCCTAAATAATCGAGTGCCTCGAAAACATTATCTCGATTCTTCTTATTCTCATAATTCGTAAGATATCTTACAAGAAGCTTCTCAGCTTCAATATAATTTCTTCTCCAGTACTCTCTCTCTCCTGTCTGAAAGATAGAGACTCCAACCACAGCCGCTTCATTACGATCCATGCCGTTAAACTTATAACCAGCTGAAAAAAATAAAACTGCAGAGAAAGAAAAGACAACAAAAAGCTTTATAAATTGATTCATAAGATTCCTTTCCTGAATTATGGCATTTTCACGCTGGAAAAGCAGTAAATAATAATCACTTTAAACTAATTCTTGTCATCTTTTTTTGAGGAGCTTATACCCTAATCCCTTATAAGTACTTTTCACTATTCCCCATACTGATGTCTTCAACTCCAAAACCTCTCCTAAAGCAACGATATTTTTATTTATTTGAAACTGACTTGCAGCAACCTCTGGAACAATAGAAAAAGCGAGTCCTTTTTCAACAACTAAACGATGAAGATCGACATCATCAGCCTCACCAATCATGGCAGGATTAAGACCATTTTGAGAAAAATACATATCAACTTCATAACGAAAAAATGAATCTTTCTGATAAGCAAAATAAGGAAGAGCATTAAGTCCTTCGGGAAATTTCTTCATTTTCTTTTTTAATTTTTTATCAGCTACAGCGTACGTTTTATTCTCTCCAATTTTATATGAGTCAAGCTTGTTATTTCCTAATTCTTTTTCGCTAGTGAATAAGATATCTATTTCTCCTCTCTCGAGTTCTGCTAGGAGGTGATGCCTTTCCCCTTCTTTTACATTGATTGCAATATCTTCATGTCCAAATAATGGAAGAATAGTATCATAGAGAAAAAACTGGGACATCTTGTAGGTAATTCCGATATCAAGTGAACGTTTAGGCAAATCGATCTTATCTCGAATCCTGGCTGTTAAGTCATATGAAAGATTAAAAATTTTTTCTGCATATTCGAGTGTAAACTCTCCATCACGATTTAAAATCAAAGATCTATTTTTACGATCAAATAGCTTTGTTGTTAAAAACTCTTCAAGAAGCTTAATTTGATCACTTATCGTAGGCTGGGTGACATGGAGTTTCTCCGAAGCTTCTTTAATAGATCCTGTCTTGGCGACGATGTAAAAATAGTAAAGATGATTTAAATTTAATCTGTCCATAGTCTTATTCAATTAGCTTTAAACTAACTAAGCAAGCAAAAAAAACGATTATTATTAATTTTAAATAAGCCGTAACATAGTGCTGTAAACCAATTCCATATGGAGGAATTTATGGAAAAAAAGACATTTATGGCCCTTTCTCTCTTTTCAGTCCTGCTTTTTGCTTTCATTTCTCTTCAAGGAAATGCTTCAGAGGACAATATTTATGATTCCACCCCAGAGATAAAGAAAATTAGAACCTGTAAAACAGGAAAAACACTCTTCAAGTGTGATTCTATAGAGGGAACTAAACGGGAGTTTTTTTGCTCTAAAAACAAAAAGCTTAGTCCTAAGAAAATAGCTAAAAAATGTCTTAAGGCTAAGAGAAGAAAAGTTAGATCTTAACTTAATACAACTCAAGGAGTTTTAAATGAAATTATTAATATTAGTAACTTTTTTATCAGCTCTATCACTTTCTGGTTTAGCTAATGATCTCGAAGCTGAAAGCATTCTGGACATCGGAACAGATGAAACCGTTTTAATCGACGACTCTGATTCTCCCTCAGATGATATTGCAAGCACCTCAGACGATTCTGAAGAGATTTAATCTCAAATTCTTCAGGGGCCGTGTTCTACGGCCCTTTATTCTCATAGATATTTTATAATTTTACTGAGAAAATGATGCCAATCGACCAAAAAAGAGTAGAAGATCATGGCAAAAGCTAATATAAAAAAATTAAGTCAGAGGAAAATAAAAGGCTTCGAATTCTCTGAAGGAAAGATCATTTCAAATAAGTACAAAATCATAAGGCAACTTGGTAAAGGCTAGGAGGGTGAAGTTTACAAGGTTGAAGAAATTTCGACAGGTATTCCCAGAGCTGCAATTTTTTTTAAACTTCATAGGAATTTAAAAAATAAATCGGCAAAGCTCTATGCAAAAAAGCTTTATAAACGAGGATTGAACACTCTCCGCTCGAGCATGGAATAAGAGGTCTTATGAATGAAAAAGATTTTATTAGTTGGGCGACTACTGAGGATTTTCAAGGTAGAGTCCAGAGTATTATCAGTAATTTTGAAAGTGGAGAACAAGATATTCAAGATGACAGCTCTTTAATTTTTTATAAATATTCTAATTCTAAATAATGATTTTCTAGGAGGAAAAATGAAAAACTTATTATTTTTATCGTCATTTATGATCTTAATTTCATGTGCTTCGAATTCAGAAATCCAACAAAGAAGCGAAAAGCATTCATTTGCAACACATCAGGCATTAAAACAAAAGGTTGCTGCAGTTATAGATGCTCATAATGAGTTTAATGATAAACAAAAATCCGATTTAAAAAAAATCTTCAATAGCGGTCTTGAGATGAGCCAAAAACTGAAAATACAAGAATCAAAGCTAACCCAAGAGATGATGGAATCTGTTCTTGTTGGCAACAAGAAAAGTGACCTTGATAAGTTTCGTAAAGAATTTCGTAAAGTCTATAAATTAAAAATGAAAAATATCAATGACACTTCTAATAAAATAAAAGGAATCATTAATCCGCAATATAGACAGGCCATCATCCAGGAATTTATCGGTATCAGATCAGAGAACTTTGATCGAGCTTCAAGACTATAAGAGCTGATTTTATCTCTAAAACAAGTATTGCCCGCGGTATATTCGTGGGCAATTATTTGTTAATTCAATAAACTATTTTTAGCACCTTCCATTTGTAAAAAAATTGTAAAAAATTTTTGATAACAATTCTTGACACTCATTTTTATGATATTATCTTTTTTGTGATGATGAAGAATTTAACTTTTTTCAATAATTTACCTACGAAGTTTGAGTTGTTGATGAAGGAAGAGCTTTTTATTATCTTATCTCTTTTCTTCGGCCTCAAGCTTCAACCTGTTTATCAAAATGAAGCAAGGAGGTTCCATGACGTCTATTCCCGACACATTTAATCCCTCTTTTTTTGAGAACATTACGATTCAAGAAAGGAGAAATCATCTAGGGCACATTAAAAGTTTCAGGATTAGGTGTCAGCTTTAAAGCCCAATTTGAAGCAGAAGACCCTTGGGAGATCTACCAATAAATCGAAAGAAAGATTGATGAACAAATCGCCAAGTGGAAGAAAAATCGCTTTTCAATTCACCCTATTGAGCCGAATAACCGGTTCAACTTCAACGTATAACAGAGAGGTTTACCTTATGAGGAATTTTTGGAATGAACCTAACAGTCCAATGCCAGTTGAGCGAAAAAGCCAAACTGTCGTTGGAACCCTTGTCCCCATCGCTTGGGACCGACGAGGAAAACCGATTAAGTTTTCTATTTATTCGGATGAAGGAGAAGATTTAATCGTTAAAGAGTACCACCATAAAAATCAGCTCAGGAATCTCAAGAACAGAAGAGTCCTTGCTGAAGGAGTTCTCTATTCCAATCGCCGAGGCGATAAATTTATTAAACTAAAAAAAATAGAAGAAATTTTAGGACCTAACTCTCCGTCTGAAAACATCCCCTATTCAATCTTCTCAGACCTATGGGAAGGTGAGTTTTCCCTCAACATCCCCAAAGAATACGCAAACTCTTTTCAATTGGAGACATCCCTAGACTTTGCATGTTAGCGGAGAGGACCAAGGAGGAGTGGTATACTCCTCCTCATTACTTTCTATTTAAAAGAGCAGAATAGAAGGATTAATCCCTATCGTCGTAGCGATCTCTTTTTGAGTGAAGCGTTTTGCTCTAAAAGGAAAAAGCTAACATTTTAAGTGCTAGCCTTTTCGCGTATATAGTAAATTTATTTTGAGTGATTTATTTGCAATTTCAGCTGCTATATCTATTGGTTTATTTTAAAACGAACAAAAAGTAACTCTAAAGCTCTTTCCTTCATAGTTCAAAGAACCCTTTTTAGTATTTTTGTTATAGTTGAATTGAAGAGAATGCACATACTTATCCTCAGCAACATCATAAAGACCACCAATTGAAATATAATTCCCAACCTGATAAGCAAAAATTTCTTTAGAACTAAAGTGATTTATTTTTCCATCGGAGTTTCTAATAATATTAAAACTTGTTTGAGAAGGTTTTGATTGGGCACTGTTTATATCAGCACCATCCTCAATACTTTCAATTTTGTTTAACCTATTTTTATTGAAGCTAACAAACGTTAATCCATCACTTAATTCACATATCGCAAAAGCGCCGCCAGAGGAGTACTTTAAACGAAGCGAGTAAGGTTCATTTGCTGCTATATCTTTAACTTTTAGCTCAATCATTTCTTCAGAGTTCTCATCATAGCGCACTAGATTCAAGGGCTGTGAAAATTTAGACTCTTTTGTGTTAATGTACATTAGGTTTCGCCCTTTACGCTTACTCTCTTGAATAGTAATGAAGCCTAGAGAATCGATGAAGTGACACTGGATTCCGGCTTCAACAGATTTACATGTACCTTCAGCATTGTACTCTTGTTCATCTCTAGAAGTCACTTCCATTTTTGCAACAGTAACAAGTTCGTTCCATTCTGAAACGACACTATAGATATCAAGTTTAACTTTTCGAATCGTTTGATCTTTATTTTTTTTCATATTGAGATGAGCATTGCTATAGGTTCTAGTTAGCGTTAGAACTTCTCCCAAATTTGGTAGTCGTACTTTGTCGGCTTTAGCATAAGAAATAATGGCCAGTAGAAACAATAAAATTTTCATAATTTAGTCCTCATAAGTAATAATTTTTTCATTTTATCTATATTAATTTTTATCTCTATAAAGTTAATCTTCTTAGAGTGCTTTATACTCTGAAACCATCAGCTTTAATATACTTGAGAAGATATATCTAATAGGACCAACACAATGTAAATGAATTTATTTTCACTTGACTCAGCGATTCTCGGAGATATCTGAAAGCAGTTTCTAGAAGGCTTTTCAATTTTTTATTTTCTTGAAGTTTTGATCACCTTACACTTCCAAAGCCTCCTTTAACATCAGGGATATCTTTTTAAGCTCTTCCTTACAATTTGTAAGACTTTAAAAAATCGACTTCATCTGGAGTGATTTCAAAATCAATCGGGTTTCCATGCGAGTCGGCGGCAATATGAATTTTGCTTATATTTCCCCCTCTCGAGATACCAATAGCTCCCTCTTCTCCAATCCTAGTTCCACTCGCATGCTGGTGGGCTTTGACATAACTTCCGTCGATGAACACTCACTCTTCATCAACTTCGCCTCGTAGCAACCTTTTGACTTCATTGTTATTAAAATTTGATCCCACATCTCATCAGTTAGAACAGTTCTAAGCCTTTTTAACCATCACTTTTTAAAGGTAAAAATTAAGAATGACTTGAGAACTTTAGAAGGCCTAGACGCAGGGCCGTAATTTGATAGATTCTAAGAGTTTAGAACGAAATGAGAATACGCCCTAGCAATGATGTTAAGAGTGAACTCTCTTGATCGTCCTATTCAGAAAATATGAAAATACGAGATTTCTAATTAACAAGACTCTGTCCGCCTTCCCTGGAAAATGCATTATCCTCTAAAAATACAACACCATCTTTTGCGCTCTGTTGAGCTTTCTCTTGTGTACTAATTCTTTTTAGAATGATAAGTCCTGAAATAATTGTCTTTAAATTTTTCATTTTGTGTCTCCTTTATGAAAAAGTTAATAGAGAATAAACATAAAAACATCAGGGCAATCACGTCAAGAATCTTGTTGCTTTAATCGATGACTGTCTTGCTTTAACCGATGACTGTGTTGAAGAGCTTCAAGTTAAATTCTTTGATTGTCATCTTAAAAAAATATGATGATACAAAGTTTGAAGAATGAGGACTTCTTAAGCTTGAGTGTTTAGATGTAGGATTAGGAAATAGCTAAAAGTGCCGCTTTCTCTCCGGATTTCATGGCCCCATCAATTGAAGGAGTTTCCATGAAATCTCCAGCAAAATACAGGCGCCCTTGATTATTTGATTTCTGTCCTTGAGAAAAAGTATCTGGTTGGGCGTAATGTATAGAATAAGTCTTGATGTGTTGCCAACTGTTTGTACTAAAAAGATTCCAATCTTCTACTTCCTTTTTAATCTCTTCAGGATCTACTAAATCAGTATCAAGTACGTTCACTGAAATGAGTTGCTTGCCAGGTGGAGCATAAGAATTCTGAATATTGCTTAGAAGAGCAATATGATTCACTCTACCCACCCCGCTACCATTGAGAATGAGGTACTTACCACTAATTTCTTCACTAGACTCAAAATATATAGTGGTGACAACTCGCTTTTGATCTGGAACTTCAAAATCAGGCATCAACTTTTTTAAAGCTGGAGCCTGAAGTGCAAAGATCACTTTTTCAAACTCTCTAGTCTCTCCATTAATCTTTAGAATCACAGAGCTTTCTGTGCAATTCACTTCTCCAACTTTTGCATTAAATTTAATTTTATCTTGAAAATTCTTTGCCAATTGATCAACAAATCCTTGCATTCCTTTTTCGGGTAGAGTCGCTAATCCTTTAGAGAATCGCTCATAAAGAAATAAGAAATAATTGCTAGGAGTTCTTAATTCTTTTTCCAAAAATACACCTGAAAAGAAAGGACTAAAAAAAGACTGAATTATCTTTTCACTAAAACCTTTGTTTTTGAGATAAGTTTTGGTTGGTTTAAAATTTCCATTACGCTTTCCACGTAAAGATAAAATTCTTAGCTTATCAGTAAGAGTTCCTACTGAGGCAAATAAAGTAGATAAAAACCTTCCAGGTCTACGAAAAGGATCGCTAATGGTCACAGACTTTCCCGAAGCCTGATAAATAATAGCCCCTGGTTCAAACTCACCGAGATTCAGATTGCTTAAATTTACATGTTTTTGAACTTGCTCATAGGAATTAAGTAAAACTTGAAAACCATGATCAAGAAGAAATCCATTAACTTCATCTGTTTTCACTCGACCGCCCAAGCGATCAGAAGATTCAAAAACGATGAAGTCTTCACCATTTTCTTCTAAAACTTTAGCGGCTGTAAGACCACTTAAGCCAGCACCAATAATTGCAATCATCTGTCTATCATATATCTTGCTTTTCTATTCGACCAGAACTGATTCTTAGACTATGGTATGAATATGCGTTTCATTATTATCACATATATCCAAAAAGATTTTAAGGAAGTAGCTTCAGGCTTTGATTTACATCTATTCAAAGCTCTTAAACCGCCGGGTCTATCACTGGATGTGACTCGTTTTGACGGCTGTAAAAAGGGTGATGAAGTACATCTGATAGTAGGAGCTGGTCCGATAAAAAAAAACTGGATAAGCCATATTACTGATGATTACGAGAACGAAAACGAAATTGTATTTGTAGACGAAGGACATGTTCTACCACCACCACTCAAAACCTGGAAGCATACTCATAAGATCGTTAAAACTGGAAATAGAGCTTGTGAAATTCATGATGATATTCACTTCTCTTCCGGCAATAAATTTCTTGATGCTCTCTTATACCCAGCGATGAAATTACAGTTCTCTCTTCGGAAACCAGTCTATAGAAAATACTTTGACGAATAGTGTGTTGCCTTGACGGTCGAATTTACTAGAAAATTAAGATCATGATTTATTTTGAGATGGCTCAGGTAAACCACTAAAAGCTATTTTTATTTTCTTTTATAAAATATCTTTTTCCCCTAAACTGAAGACTTTTACATTATCATAACTAATTTTAACGTCTCGAGCAAAGAAACTTTTCTTTTCGCATGAAGGAGAAAACGTAATGATATCGTCTTTTGTCGAAACAAGCTCTATAAGATTTAATGAACGATTCACACTTCCATGAATCAAAGAAAGATTCTCAATACTTCTTTCATTAATACGACTGAAAACGATACATTTCAAAAGACGCAATTTAATCGATTGATCCAAGATACAAAATTAAAGAAATTATTTTTTTAATTTATATAATAATTATTAAGTCGATAAAAATATGTATAGAGACAGATTTTATCTCCTAAGTTTAAAGAACTTTAATTATTTGTACCAGAAAGACAAAACTTTCTTCATTTACCAACGATAAGCGAGCGAAGCATGAATTATATAACCACTTAGCTCATAATCTCCTCTAAAAGGAGGAGTAAGAAGTGTACTTGATGCTGATCGATCCGTCGTATTTCCTTCTCCAGAACTAAAGCTATACTCAAGCGCTGTATCTAAATAAAGATTTTTCGTAAGCTTATTTCCTAAACCAACTGTTACAGTATGCCCTTCCCCTGGAACCGAAAAAGTCGGAGTCGCTGCTTGATCAGAGGTAACTCGAGTTGTGAGGACATAAGAAAATCTTAAAATTCCTTTTTCCCAACCCGTATACTGAGCTGCTAGTCTGTAGTTAAATTGATCTTTCCAATTCTGTTCAACATCAGGGATGGCAGAAGTTGTAAAAGTTGTAACGTTCCCATCAATTTTAAGTCTTTCGTTTGAACTGTATTCTGTCCATGTAACCTCTCCGAAAAGAGTCCACTTCTCATCAAGTACGCAATGACCACCAACACTTAATTGCTGAGGAAGCTCACTGGTAATACTTGCGTCTCCTCCAGTTCCATTAACTCGAACTCCGGCCGTTCCTGCACCAGAAAGAATCGCAGCATTTCCCGCAGTTGTTAGGGCATAACTCACACTACTCTCTCCTTCACCTGTAAACTCAACAGCGGAACGATAAGAGAATCCGAATCCCCATTTTTTACTATCTGCAAGGTATTGAGCTCCAAGCCTGAAACCAGAAAACTTCTCATCTTTAATATCATCGATTTCTGTTCCTGAAAGAAGTAAAGGAACCCCACCTGAACTTTCTGTCACTCGTGCATCAGAAAAATCAGCATTCACAAGAGTCGCTCTCCAAACAGCTCCGACGCTCCAGTTTTTATTTAGAGTATAACCAGCTCCGATCCCGAGCTCTACGATTCTTAAGTTTGATTCAATATTCGGACGGTATGGAGCAAACTCAGAAGAGACACCGCTGAAGTCAACTGACTCATGATTGATCGCAGTCCCACCTGCGGCATAAATACCGATACCAACACCTAATTTTTCGTTGATTTTCATCGCCCCCATAACAGCAGCTGGGATACTTAAAACTTCTTCACTCTTATTAGAAAGATTTGCTGTGTTTACCGACGACTCTGCTTGCGCCAAAGTTGGGGAAAGATTGATCGTCACTTCTTTTCCATTCGTTTTACTCAAACCAGCAGGGTTAAAGAAGAGAGCATCAGCTCCCGAAACAGAAGAACTCACTGCAGCGCCAAGTGCAGAGTTTTTTGCGGACCAAATTACAGCCTTCTCATAACCAGCACCAAAAGAATCGGCCGTAGATAAAAGGATCGCAATAATCGCTAAGTTCTTCATTGAAGTCTCCTTGTAAAATAAAGTTAATTCATTTCAGCCTAGAGAAAAATTAAAGAAATATCTAGTATTGCCTATGGTAATGTAAGCAGTTTTCCAAAGTGTTAGATTTTTTTCACTCAAAGACAGGGATTTATAGATCTTGGACAAAAACTTATCCGAAGCCTTGAGCATATAAAATAACGACCTCTAGAGTTTAACCACGAGGTCCAGAAGACTCTAGCGAAAGGCTACAACTGGCAAGATGAGAACGTCGCTTTACCGAAAGAAGGGAGACTGACGACTTTTTTGTTTTCTTTTTTTAGCAAAAAAATACTAGTCGCTGAAATCTATTAAAAATTAAGAATAACTTAGCGAAACTTTAACTTCCATAATTAGATTCAATCAGATATCTTTAGAGCTTCGCTTTATTTTTTTACCTTCATTTTCATCACCAACCTTGAAAATGTGTTGAAGCTAGGGACGCTCTTATGCCTATTTTTCAAAAACTCTTCGCCGGAACCAGCATCAAAACAGAGATTCTCTCTGGGCTCACAGTCGCCTTAGCACTTGTTCCTGAGGCCGTAGCTTTTGCTTTCGTTGCAGGAGTTGATCCTCTCGTTGGCCTCTATGCAGCTTTTTTAGTGTGCTTAATTACCTCAATTCTTGGGGGACGACCAGGGATGATTTCAGGAGCAACCGGTGCGCTTGCAGTCGTTATGGTTGATCTGGTAAGCACTCATGGTTTGCAATACCTCTTAAGCGCCGTTGTCTTGATGGGAATAATTCAAGTTTTTTTAGGCTTGATGAAACTTGGAAAGTTTATTCGGTTAGTTCCTGAACCAGTAATTCTAGGATTTGTGAATGGCCTGGCCATCGTTATCTTTCTAGCTCAACTCTCTCAATTTAAAGTTCCTGATGCAAGTGGTGAACTCCAGTTTCTAACGGGGGCTCCCCTCTACATAATGATTGCTCTCATTGGTCTGACAATGGCGATTATTTATTTACTGCCTAAGTTCACCAAGGCAATTCCTTCTTCTTTAGCCGCAATTCTCACAGTTTCAGCGATTGCAATTTTTGTAGACTTACCAACTAAATCGGTAGGAGATCTTGCTTCAATTAAAGGTGGCTTTCCGCTCTTTAATTTCCCCGATGTTCCTTTCAATCTTGAAACCTTAAAAATCATCTTTCCCTACTCACTTATTTTGGCAGGAGTTGGATTAATAGAGTCATTACTTACTTTAACATTAATAGACGAACTAACTGAGACACGCGGTTCAAGTAATAAGGAATGCGTTGCTCAAGGAGTTGCTAATATTGTGACAGGTTTCTTTGGAGGAATGGGAGGCTGTGCAATGATCGGCCAAAGTATTATTAATGTTACTAGTGGTGCACGTGCAAGGCTCTCAGGAATCAGTGCTGCTTTGTTCTTACTTTCCTTTATTGTTTTTACGTCTCATCTTATTGAAGCTATTCCAGTCGCCGCGCTAGTGGGTGTGATGTTTATGGTTTGTATCGGAACTTTTGAGTGGACAAGCATTAAGCTTATCAACAAAGTTCCTCGATCTGACGTTTTTGTCCTCATCCTAGTATCCGTTTTAACAATTATTTTTGATCTCGCGATTGCAGTTATCGCTGGAGTCATTAGCTCCGCGCTTGTATTTGCCTGGCAAAGTGCAATTAGAATTAGAGCAAGAAAAAGCCACATTGATGAAAAAACAAAGCTTTATGAAATATGGGGGCCTCTATTTTTTGGATCGACAACTTTATTTCAGGAAAAGTTCACACCTCATGAAGACCCTGAACAAATCATTGTTGATTTTAAAGAGTCGCGAATTGCTGATCACAGTGGAATAGAGGCGGTTCAAAAATTGACTAAAAGATATAGTAAAATTGGGAAAAAGGTCCGACTTCGCCACTTAAGTCCCGATTGTCGAAAACTCCTAAGTCGGGCTGAAACAATCATTGAAGTCGATGTCATAGAAGATCCTAACTATTTTGTTGTTTCTAAGGGATCCAGCTCATAACGTTTAGATGAATTCTTACGACAAAACTAGAAGAGATAAGCTATAATCTCATTAATGTTTAAGAAAAAACTGAAATTCCTTTCCTATAACGTCCAAGATCTCTTTGTATTTCTTGATAACTATAATGGAGAAGACCTCCAGAGTATCGACGAGCATGATTGGGCATCTTTTAATATCTCACTTACAAGAAATAAGCTGCTTGAAAAAATTTTAGGAATTCAAAAAGTTATTCAAGAAACTGATCCTGACGTAATTTTACTCCTAGAGGTCGGAGGCAAGGAATCTCTAGAAAACTTCAATCGATACTTTCTTGAATCAAAATATAAGGTTTTCATTCTTCCTACTAATTCTAACCGTGGTATTGAGATTGGCTATCTCTTAAAAAACAAATATGAAGCGACAATAAAGTCTCACCGCAATCACAAACTACCTAGGAATGCAAAGTTCTCAAGAGATGTCCCTGAACTGAGAGTCTCGTTTCGTAATCAACTAAAAATCATTTTTCTTGGAGTTCATCTTAAAAGTAAACTTGATAAAGAAAAGAAAGACTTCGAAGGCCGTTCTAAAAGAAGTTTTGAAATCAGTGGGCTGAAGGAAATTTTTCTAAAACTACGAAAAGATTTTTCAAAGGTTCCTATCATATTGGCCGGTGATTTTAATGGTGTAATCCATAAAGAAGGAAGAGAACCTGAGTTTCAACAACTCTTTGAAGACACCCAACTTGAAGATATTTTAGAACTTTCAAATATTCCTATCGAGGAAAGATACACTCACCTCTTCTTTACAGCAAGCCCCAAACCGATTGCAAATCAGATCGATTATATTTTGATTGAGAAAAAATATGAAAATCGATTGGATAAAAAACAATGCTATGTCTATCGATACAAAAATTCTTATGGTGATGCTTTAAAGATTGAAAGTTTTCAGGAAAAAAGAGATCTTCCGAGTGATCACTTCCCTTTAAGTATGGGTCTTAAACTTTAGTAATGAGGTGGACGTTCGTTTTTTAAGGACGTATTCTGATCATTCCCTGAGGGCCGCTGAAGTTCTTTTAAATATTCAGTGATCTCTTCAATTTTTGATTGCTGTTGAATAACGGTTTTGTTGAGCTCTTGAATGAATTGTTCCTGATAGGAGTACTTTACTTCAATGTCATTTAATCTCTGTTCTAAATCATTCATAAGAGCTAAGTATCAAATTTAAAGAGCAAATCCAAGACTTTCGAGAAGAAATTAAGATCATTTTAAATTTCTAATGATTTAACAAGTGACTCAAGCCCGTTTACTTTGATTGCATAGAGTTCAGCCATCAAGCAGCCGATCTCTCCTTCCGGTAAACCATTCTCATAGAACCAGACCACATAAGGTTCTGGAAGATCAATTAAAGAAACTCCTTGGAACTTACCAAAAGGCATTGGCATCAATTTAAGCTTTTTAAGATTCTCCGGATTTGCTTCGAGCATGAAGACAATATAAATGATCTCGGTTAAAATAAAAAGGTGCCAGCCAATAAGTTTAAAATATGGATTGACGCCGATGCGTGTCCGAAAATGATTAAAGAGGTGGTCTTTAAAGCTTCTGCTCGAGTACAAATTGAAGTTACTCTTGTCGCTAATAGCTATATGCAAACTCCAGACTCTCCTTATATTAGTTTCGTTCTCGTTGATAAAGGTGAAGACATCGCAGATACCTATATTGTTGATCATGTTCAACCAGAAGACATCGTTATAACCGCCGATATTCCCCTCGCTGCTTTTATCGTTGAAAAAGGAGCAGTTGGTATTAATCCACGAGGAGAGCTTTACACCGAAGAAAATGTCAGAGAGCGATTATCAATGCGAGATTTCATGAAAGATCTGAGAGATTCAGGAATAGAAACTGGAGGCCCTGCTCCCCTCGGAGTAAAAGATAAGAGTAAATTTGCGAATGCTTTTAATAATATTCTAACGAAGAAATTAAAAGACTAACTATCTTCTTCTTTTTTTAGTTATTTTTTTCTTAGCTGATCTTTTTTTATAAGCAGAACCTTTCTTTTTAGCTTTTCTCGACATAGCTCTTTTATGATTCTGACTCGATCTCTTTGGTTTCATATGACCGATATCTTCAAGAGCTTTTTTATCGGCGTGATAAGGTTGATCAGTATCAATATCAATTTTTTTCTTAATGAATTTTTCAATACTATGGAAAAGACTTAATTCTGATTGATCACAGAAGGAAATTGCAACACCTTCTCTACCGGCCCTTGCCGTCCTTCCAATCCGATGAACATAACTCTCTGGGTCTTCAGGAAGATCGTAGTTAATAACATGACTGACATGATCAACATCAATTCCTCTTGAAGCAATATCTGTAGCAATAAGAATCTTTAATTTTCCAGATCGAAAGCCTTCCAGTGCCTTTTCTCTCGCATTCTGTGATTTGTTTCCATGGATAACTCCAGAAGGGATCGAAGCCGCTTCAAGGAATTCAAGGGCCTTATTAGCCCCTCTTTTTGTTCTCGTAAAAATCAGAACACTTTTTATTTTCTCTTTTTTAAGGATATGAAGAAGAAGTTTTGGCTTATTCTTTTTAGTTAATGTGTGCATCCTTTGAAATATTTTATCAACCGTTGGTTTCTCAGGAGTGACCTCAACTCTAACAGGGTTTACAAGTAATGAATTCGCAAGTCCAGTAATACTCTTCGGCATCGTTGCAGAGAATAAAAGAGTTTGTTTCTTTTTAGGAAGTTTTTTAATGATCTTTTTAACATCATTAAAAAAACCCATATCAAGCATTCTATCAGCCTCATCCAGAATGAGCACTTCAAGCTCTTCATAACGGGCATGACCTGTCTCCATTAAATCGAGAAGACGCCCGGGAGTTGCAATCAAAATATCGAGTCCTTTATTTAAGGCCCTTATCTGTTTTCTATGACCAATTCCACCAAAAACAACGGCACTAGAGATATTTAACCCCTTCGAATAGCTCTGAATATTCTCTTCAATCTGTGAAGCTAACTCTCTAGTCGGAGTAAGGATAAGTGAACGGACATTCTTACTCTTAGGCTTTGTTTTCTTAGTCCCTAATCGATTGATTAAGGGTAAAGAAAATGCAGCGGTCTTTCCTGTCCCCGTCTGCGCGATCCCAAGTAGATCTTTTCCTTTCAATAAGTGCGGAATTGACTGCTCCTGGATCCGAGTCGGATTAGTGTAACCCTTATCTTTTATTGCTTTTTTAATCGATGGTAGCAAATCCAGAGCGCTAAATTTAACAACAACGCTCCTTACAGCGAATAGACTCTATTTTATCAAACTTGAGAGTCTTCTTTTCTCACTTAAAAGTCTAAAATTAAAGACTTATTCAGAATACTTACATTATTTCATGCTTTTCACCTTTGCTTTACATAAAGAAACGTAAATTGCTAATTTGCAGCATCTATAGCTAAAGGAATCTATGAAAGTTAATGTTCGTTATCTCGATAATTTAAGGCTTGAAGCTCTGTTTGATGACTTCTCAGTAATCTCTGATCAACCTATCCGCTACAAAGGTGATGGAACTGCACCTGGACCTTATGATTACTTTCTTGCTTCTTCAGCCATGTGTGCAGCCTACTTCGTAAAAGTATATTGTAATGCTCGAGGGATTCCGACGGATGATATTAATCTCATTCAAAACAATATCATTGATCCCGAGAATCGATACAAACAAACCATTAGTATTCAAATTGAAATTCCAGAAAGTATTTCTGAAAAAGATAGAAAGGGAATAATCACAGCAATGGACCGTTGTACTGTTAAGCGAGTGATTCAAAACGCTCCTGAATTTATTATTGAAGCGAAGACAACCCTTGGAAAAGATTCTGGACTAAAATATGAAACAGATGAAAATGCCAAAACAATGATTCCTGGTAAGGATTCTTCACTCGAAGAGACGATCGCCACTATGACTGCACTTATTGCAGACCTTGGAATTAACTTAGAGATTGCTTCTTGGAGAAATATTATTCCTCATGTTTGGTCAGTTCATATTCGAGATGCAGATTCTCCAATGTGTTTTACGAATGGTAAAGGCTCGACGAAAGATTCAGCTCTTTGCTCTGCTCTTGGAGAATACATCGAAAGAATCAGCAATAATTATTTTTATAATGATTTTTATCTTGGGGAAGAACTCTCTAAGGATGAGTTTGTCCACTACCCTAATGAAAAGTGGTTTCAATCAGCTGATGGACTAATGGACCCAAAGCTTTGGGAAATTTATAATCCAGAGGGGCAGTTAACACTTGACCACCTGGTTGATACAAATTCCGGAAATAAATCTCGGGGGATCTGTGCTCTTCCTTATGAGAGACAATCTGATAAAGAAACTGTTTATTTTCCAGTAAACTTAATTGGTAATCTCTTTGTAAGTAATGGAATGAGTGCCGGAAATACAATTTACGAAGCGAGAGTTCAATGCCTTTCCGAAATCTTTGAAAGAGCTATTAAAAATCAAATTATTACTAAACAGATTACACTTCCGTCTGTTCCACAAAGTGTTTTAGAGAAGTATCCAAGAATCTTAGAAGGGATTAATAAGCTCGAAGAAAAAGGGTTTCCTGTCATTGTTAAGGATGCCTCACTAGGTGGAAAGTTCCCGGTTATGTCTGTCTCACTCATGATTCCCCAAACAGGTGGTGTTTTCGCATCTTTTGGAGCTCATCCAAATTTTGAAGTTGCTTTAGAGAGAAGTCTTACGGAGCTTCTTCAAGGAAGAAGCTTCGAAGGACTTAAAGATCTCCCTCCTCCAACTTTTAATGAATTCTCAGTAACTGAGCCTAATAATATTATTGATCATTTCATTGATTCTACGGGAGTAATCTCTTGGAAATTCTTTAGTGAAAAATCAGACTTTGAATTCAATGAATGGAACTTTAGCGGAACCACAGAAGAAGAATACCATCATCTAATGGGTATCTTCAAAGAGATTGATAAGGAAGTCTATATTGCTGACTATGAAGGACTTGGCGGAAAAGCTTGTCGTATTTTAGTCCCTGGTTATTCAGAAATCTATCAAGTGGAGGATCTCGTTTGGGATAATCATAATAATGCTCTTAATTTCCGAGAAGATATTTTAAATATTCATTCACTCAACAAAGATCAGTTGCAAGCTCTTGTTAACAGACTAGAAGAAAGTGAGATTGATAATTACACTCCTATCTCTGAACTAATAGGGATCGCTTTTGATGAAAACTCTGTTTGGGGGCAATTGACGATTGGAGAGCTTAAGCTTCTTTCTTATTTATCTCTTCAAAACCTTGACCAAGCAAAGATGCTCACAGAAATGTACATCACTTTTAATGATAATCTCACCACAAGAAGAACTTTCTTTCAGGTTTTAAATATCGTTCTTGATATTACTCTCAATGAAGAACTCTCATTCGATGATTATAAGCCAAATCTAGAAAGAATGTACGGCACAGAAATGCTTTCAAACGCTGTTTATTCAGTAAGTGGAGAAATCAAATTCTTTGGATTAACTGAAACAAATATGAACTTCAAAGGTCTTGATAAACATCAAAGACTTATTGAGAGTTATAAAAAATTACATCTTAAAAGAAAGGAGCAGCAATGAGCTCGCAAAATATTTTTAAAAAATACATCTCTAATCAAGACCTCTTAAATTATTTAAATGAATCAAAACTCAAGAAACCGACTTCGATTCAAAGCATGGCGATCCCAAAACTTCTTGAAGAGGGAGACTTTATCGTTCAAGGAAAAACAGGAAGCGGAAAAACTCTTTCTTATCTCCTTCCAGTGATTCAACGTTTAAAGGAATTTGAAGCTCGAGGTATTGAGGAAAAAGCTGTGAGCCCCAAAGCAGTAATCCTTGTTCCAACCAGGGAGCTTGCTCTTCAGGTGTTCTCAGTTGCGAAAGGAATTTCTCATTTTGCTAAACTTAGAATTAGAAAACTTATTGGTGGAGATAAAGGAAAATCACTCGATAATCTTTTTAGATCAGAAATGGATATACTCATTACGAGCCCTGAACGATGCTTCCGAGCATTTAGGAAAAAAGATCTCTCTTCTAATTCAATTCGCTTCCTAGTCTTTGATGAAGCAGATCAATTATTCGACTCCTCTTTTAAGAAAACATCAAAAGAGATTGCTTCGATGACTATTAATGATCAGACACAAGTTTTCTTAGTTGGCGCTTCAAGACCAGCAAACTTTGAAGAGATCATTGAAGAAGCTTTTCCTAAGAGAGACTTTAAAACGGTAGGAAAAGGCGAAGAAAACGTTTTAAATCACAAAGTTAGTACTCATAATATTAGCCTCGAAGAGGATGATAAGTTTGTTTATGTAGAGAAATTCTTAAGAAAACAAGACAAACGAAACGGGTTAGTCTTCATGGGCAATAAAGCTCGGGCCAAGCGTGTCTACGAGCAAATCAAAAAGACAGGAAGAAAGAAAGTTTATCTGGTTCATAAGGACCTCGAGATCAAAGAAAGAATCAAAGTCGTTGAGAGCTTTAGGAAAACAGGTGGAGTTTTAGTCTCTACCGATATTATGGCCAGAGGAATTGATATCTCTCACTTAAACTGGATTTTAAACTTTGATCTTCCATCGGAAGCTGACTACTACCTTCACCGTTGTGGTCGAGTTGGTCGCTCAGCAAGAGCAGGAGATGTTTTTAATTTCATTACTTCAAGAGATAATAAAAGACTTATGAAAATTAATGACTCTCTCACAGTACAAGGGCGTCTTGATATTCAGATCCCAATTCATTTTAAAAGACGTCAGTAAATTTCGTATTCTATCGCAAGTTTGACAGTTTTTAGAGCTGAGTTCTTAGTAAGAGTTTATTTATTACTATTTTCCATTCAATAACTCTACATTCATTTTCTTTTCTCTCCTAAGAATTATCAAATTCGACTTCATCTGATAAAATTAAGTAGAGGATCGTATGCCTAAATAATGGCGAGATTGCTTAAATTATTTCTCTATAAAATTTTAGTCAGAATTGAAGCTTTAATCTTTTCAAGCGAAGTATTTTGATCAAAAAAGAAGGCTAACATTTTAAGTGTTAGCCTTTGCGTGCATATCGAAAATTTATTTTTAGTTTAAACAAAATCTTCTAGATCAATTCTGAGTATCAGAAAGTGATTCAAAGCTTGCTTTTTGAATGTTCTCGCAAAGATCGAAAGCGTATATATTCGCAGTATTTTCTCTCTTCTGATAAGCCTGATAAAAATCTGAGCTTAGATCTTCTTTTTCAATCACACTTTTCCATAAATTAGTGAGGATATTAAACATCATACCAGGTTGAATAACATAACTCTCTAATCCATTATTATAAGGAGTGAACCAGCCACTAGTATCAAATCCTCTATTTTCAGCTAAATATCGTATGGAAGCAATATATCTTAAGTAGCTCACTCTTCCAGCATACTCATTTGGTTGATTTTTAAAGCTTAGATAGCTCTGATAGACATATCGACTTTCAAACTTTCCAGTACTAAGAAGAAGGTCAAAGCGATTATCTAGTTCCCTCTGTCCTTTAAGTTGAATATCTCTCTTAATGCTATCAAGATTTAGAGAGAACTCCTTTTTTACTGACTCAGGAAGAAAATCGTTTACGTTTTTGTCATTACAAGATAATGCTCCTAGAAAAGCATATTTGAAACGAGAGAGCTTTTCATCAGTTATGATTTCATTCGATATTTTTTCAGACATCAAACCACCTATAAGAACGTCAAGTTGAACATTTTTTCTCCAATCACCAACATCAATTCCAGTACTTGTGAGGAAGTGCCCCGAACGAAACTTAGGTAAATGCTTATAACGACCTCGATTTCTATTTCTTTTAAATTCTTTTAGATAACCGATCTCTCTAGGAGTTAAGACATCTATTTGAGAGCCAAATTTCCCTGGCCAAAAAGTCCATTGATCCCACAAAGGCTTTGGTGAAGAACCATGGCAACCTATACACTTTGCAGGATTCGCTTCCGAAATCTTAGGAGCAACTCGACCTCTCTGATCGAACTTAATATCTCTAAGCTCAAACTTCTTATCTTTAAAGTGAACTATTTCCAAATTATAAAACCCTGTCTGACTTTTGTGTCCATTAAGAGCAATCATCAATTTTCCGTCTTCTCCGAACAGCGTTACGTGTGGATATTTTGTTGATGCTCCTTGAACGGCATGTGTAAAATAAGAAAGAGTATGAAATGCTAAATACTTCTTAGGTAATAAAGATAATACCTTCTCTATCTTCTTTAGCTTACAAGTCTTAATGAGATCAACTAATTTTTCATACGTTAATTTGAATGTGTTCCTCTTCGTGCAGCTAACTTGACTATTCACCTTTGCTTTTTTTGCTCCCATAGAAGATAAATAGTTTACGACTTCTTGCCTATTAGCAAGATATGCTAAATCCAAGGGAGTCTGATTTAAAAAAGAGATTTCCGAAAGATCAACTTTCATATTTTCTACAAGATACTTTATATTTTTGAGGCTACCACTTCGAGCAGCAAAATGTAGAGGAGTTTCTCCATTAAGAGATTTTAAGTTGGAAAACTTTTTTTGATCTATCGGTGATAATAAATCGAATAGATAATTAAGAGTAATGAACTGTTCGCTTGGCTCAGGATTATTTACTCCAGCATTGTAATGAATAATGCTATTACCATAATTATCTACGGCCTTTATATTCATTCCTTTTTCAGCAAAATCAGAAAAAACAGACTTAGAGGTAAAGCCTTTAGATAAAAGATGAACGAGACCATCTCCATGGTGAACTTCTGGATTCCTACTAGGATGTCGAGCGTTGAAGTCGAATTTATAAGCTTGAAGAAGATTCATAACCTCTGTTATATTATCTTGTGATCCTCCTCTATAAAAACCGTATGCGTACCATGCGGCAGAATACCCTCTATTTCCAACCATAGAAGGATTAGCTCCATTTTCTAATAATAACTTCATCACTTCCAAGTATTCTTGGTGCTTTTTATCAGCAGCTCTTTCATTTGCCCAGGATTCTACAAGCATTACAATTGAGTTATCACCAGAAATACTTCTAGCATTAACATCAGCACCTTGATCAATATACTTTCGAACTTCGTCAAGCGATATCTCTTTCTTTGCCGGTAAAGAAAGATCAAGTTTAAAAATATAGTCGTGTAATTCAATTGTTGCCTTCTGATGAAACAAAAAAGAGGCTGACTCAGTAGAAATAGAACTTTTTGTTATTTTCGCCAATGATGAGTTTAAGCATATAATTAACAAGATTAAGGTCAGTGATTTTTTCATTTGTATTTCCTTTGGAATATCCCATGAAATTATTAATTATTCAGCGAATAAAATAATAATCTATGAGCTTATCCCTTCTATTTTTTTATACATTACAATTCTGTGATAAATAGAAAGCACTGACTTTATTGTAAATTTTTCATTTTTATTTACTATAAGCTTTCATTCCCTCTGAATGAGTAAAAAATAATAGTCATTGCATTTAGGGAAATTTCTTTTATCTTGCAGTGTATTAGTTAGAAAGCATTATCAATTTCTTTTTTCTCACAGGGCTTTGCATTTTGCTTTCTTACACTTCAAAACTATATTTATCTGCAAAACTCTAGTCGAAATCAGAAGATCAATAAACTAGTTTTTACTACAGTAGCACTCAGCAGTCCAGTAATTCCCCTCAAGAGTGGCAGTTCCATCATATTTACAGACTTTGATTTCTCGTTTTCTAGTAAAAGGGTTTATTTTATTCTCGCACCAATTACCAACTTTAAGATCTAAGCACTTTCTTGCACTGTCATCATTACACCTTATTCTATTATTGAAAGGGTTTTCTTTGGCATAGACGCTAGGCAACCCTAAAAAAGATACAAAGATTATTAACTTAGAATAACTTTTTAATCTAGCTATAGATACTCTCTTCATCATTTTCTCCTTACGATGCTATTGATACAGAAGAACCTCAGCAACAAAAATGCCAATATTTTTATTTATAATTTCAGGCACTTATAATAGAAATGGACAATCTAAATTGACACTGGTCACTTTTTGCTCCTGGGTCACTTTGACTTTTATCCTTTGTCTTTATGCGTATGAAGTAAGGATAACTTTTGATCATTAAAGGCTACAATAATTTCACAGTTAAGGAAATTCTCAATTGTCGTAAGTATACTTGGCCCTCTGACAGTATCTATTGAATACGAAACTTTGTTCAGAAAATTTCCTGATTTACCTGGAGCATAATCTTGATTTAAGATTTTACTTATAGAAAACTCTCTCACTTTTCATATCTCGGAAGTCGAGAAAGCAAAAGATTGGAAACGTATCCCACTAAATGCTTTGCAGATAGCTGAGCGTTATTTTGCCTTTAGTCAATTTAAAAAGGCTAATTCTTATTAAGATTCGATTGTATGACGTTGATCTATTAGATATATATCTTTTGGTACATATTAGAATTGATAGCTTCTGATTAAGGAGCATTACAAAAAATTACTTAAATAACTTCCCAATTCAAAGGAGAGAAAATGAATAAATTATTAATAACTGGATTACTTATTTTAGGGAGCTTTTCTAGTTTTGCAAAAAGTTCTATTGCGGTATCTTGCAGTACAATTGATTATGACTCGGCCTATGACTTCAAAGTTTCTGAAGTCGGAGAAGTAACAAGTTTTAGAGGCTTATATGATGGAGAATTTAATAATTCTCTTTTAAATGATGGTACCTTTACATCGGTTAGATATATTAAAAAAAATGAACTTCACATAATAGAAGGTATGGTGGGGCCAAATGTTAGTATGAGATTGACTTATAACTCTAACCTTTCTCCATATGTAGTTAACGGTAGCGCTGTCTTCTTAGAATCAGATCAAGAAAAGATTGAAGTGATTTGCGAATCTGGAGCCGGAGTTTACTTTAAGACTAAGAAACGATAATTCAGTTACTCGACACAATTAGCGATCAAAAAGCAAAGTCGGAGAAAATCGCCCGCCTTTTATATCGAAAACAGAGGGGTAAAATTCAGTGGTTTCTGTTAGGTGAACACTCTTTAGAAACTTTAATAAGAAAGACCTTTTTATTCTTGAGATCGAGTCTTCTCAATACAAGTATCCCACTAAGGCAAGCTAATAGGAACTTCATCTCCTTTTTGTAATTTGCAGACTCAATTTAAAAATAAAAAAGGCTGTTAAATTTCCAGCCTGGTCAAAGAAATCCTAGAGAACAGTTGCATTGTCTTTATTATTCAAATTTTTCTTGAAAATTTTGGTCAAGATTGAAGCTTTAATCTTTTTGAGGAAAACCTTTGGTAAAAAAAGGCTAACATCTTAAATATTAGCCTTTAGGTGTATGTAGCAAGTTCTATTTTAGTTTGTTTTTCCTTGTTCTTGGTTATAATTCTCCCAATATACTTTCAGCCCCCCTAGGTCCGTTTGATACTTATCATACAAAAGATCTAGATAAACAAGTATTCTTGCAAATCTTCTTTTGTTAACACTAACATCAACATCTTCATTAATTACTTTCTTTAAAATTCTTAAATCTTTATTAACAAAACCATTTCTTATAAGCCTAGAAGGTAGGCTTATCGGTAGTAGCATTGTATCTAAGACTCCAGTCAGTGGTAACATCACGACTGCTTCCGCTCCGAAGTCTCCATCTTCTAGATTCTCGCCAACCATTCCATAAGGGGTAATCATGGGACGAAGCGCTGTTTCATAATTATAGATTTCTTCTGTATGAGTAGAATTAAATCGAATTCCTTTTTTGATTAGTTTGGATTTATATTCTATATGTGAATAAATTTCACTCAATGGAGTGCTTCGTTCAAAGATTGGACCATAACCAGTATTTAAAGTTACAACCAAAAATTTTCCATTTTCTTTTATTACTATTTTTCTATCACTATTCTTTTTACTAATTGTTCCAGCGGTGGCACTAAAAATCATAGCAAGGGTCATTAATCCTAAAACTGATTTCTTCATTTCTGTATCCCTTGAGCAACAGCTCGCAAACCTAATCTCATGAGAGTTTTTCTTACCCGAAAACTCTAAGGCTTAATATCATTGAGAGAATATATCTAATAGGGCCAATACAATGTAAATGAACTTTAATGACAATGAACTTTTTTCAATTGACTGAAGGCAAAATAACGCTAGCTTGATACTAAACCATTCAAGCGCAAGAAGTTTCCATTACAAATATTCAAAATTACGAGGTTAGTCGGACATCACAAATATGACTTAATAACGGTAAGATGCTCAAAAATTTAATGCTAGTGATTATTAGGATAAGGTATCTTGGACTTGTTAAACAAAGTTCTCACGAGGTGGCCAATGCATTTGAAAAGAATACCAAATAAACAAATATAAAATTTATGATCTTACACATGTTCTGCCTTTCTGATAAAAATATCGTTTTTCTTATTTTAGATCCTTATAATTCTTTTTTTAAGTCAGCATATATTTTTTATCTGTCAAAACTTTATAGGGCGTGTCTTCAAAGTTAGAAGGGTCTGAGAAAATGTAAGGCCTTTTAAGGTCATTTATCTTGGCCATTGATCATAATTCTACTTTCATAGATCTATGAAAACAACAGAACGATTATTTTTAAC
Organism: Bacteriovoracaceae bacterium; assembly: GCA_965217035.1. Classification (GTDB taxonomy): domain Bacteria; phylum Bdellovibrionota; class Bacteriovoracia; order Bacteriovoracales; family Bacteriovoracaceae; genus JAUHYH01. Next base: position 447,142 of record OZ244226.1, read on the forward strand.
AAACACTATGTGGAAAAAAATAGAACCTCTTTTACCAGCTGAACGTGGTCGCTGCGCTCGTCCCTCAAAATGTAACCGAACAATGCTTGAAGGAATGATTTGGAAGCTTAGAGTCGGTTGTCCCTGGAGAGATCTCCCTGTTGAGTTTGGTCCTTGGCAATCAGTTTACACTCGTTTTAATCGTTGGTCAGAATCAGGAATCTTCCAAGAAGTTTTTGTTCTGATTAAAGACAAGTTAACAAAGCAAAACGTTGCCTTGGATTCAAGTATTGTTCGAGCTCATCAACATGCTCATGGTGCTCGAAAAAAAATGGTGATCAGAAGATAGGAAAAAGCTCAGGTGGTCCCACAACAAAGATTCACCTTTTAACAGACAGCTACGGTAATCCGGAGATCATTAAATTAAGTCCAGGCAATATTCATGACATTGATACCGCGTATGAATTTATTGAAGAGTTACCCGATCAAGTCGAGCAACTTCTTGCTGATAAAGGTTATGATGCAGATTTGTTCAGAAAGTCACTCGAAGCGAGAGGAGTAAGTCCTGTTATTCCAGGAAGAAGAAGTCGAAAGAAGGAGATTGTTTACGACAAGGAACTTTATAGAGACAGACATGTTGTCGAGAATTCTTTTTGTAACTTAAAGCAATTTAGGTCGATTGCAATGAGATTTGAAAAGCTTGCTCGAAACTATATGACCATGGTTTTACTGGGAGCGATTCTTATGTGGAGTAAACTTTGAAAACACGCCCTAATTTAAAGGAGTTCAAAATCCTCCAAATATGCGGACTTTTTAACTCGAGGTATCTCTATGAGTTTTCAATAACTTCAACTTTTTTGATAGAGAAACTAAAAACTGTCTATAAAATAGACGATTTCATATCCAAAATTGTAATTTTTTTTAATCTTATGAAAGTCGCCTCTAAGCGACTAAAATAACTTATCTATTAATTTAATGAACCTTTTTTTAGGATAACAAAGGATGATTTTGATGAGATTTTTTTATTCACTACTACTAACTTCATTATTAACTTCTATTGCTTTCGCTGATATTACTCCTTCGCCAGGTGAAACTTTCAGTGAGAAGATTACTGGAACTGCTGCATCTATCTTAGGCGATTATATCCAGACGGCTGAAAACGCTACTCAAGGGAAATTTCCAGAAGCTATTGGTGAGATTAAAATTGAAGATCGAATATTGTCAGAAGGGATTTCAGTTATCCAAGAGACTGAGTCTTTAACAATTACAATTGGCTGTGTTTCTACCTATAAATATGGTCGTCAATATAGCTGTAAGCTCGTAAAGACATATAAATAGGAAAAATGTATATTATTATGTGAAGTTGAATTAAATGTCCAGTTGTCTCGATCCTATTACTCTAGTTAAAGTACTCTCATATTCTCCTGATGTTTCAGAGAAGTGTGAATTTATCTTGAATTCTGTGACTCAACTAACACAAACTAACTTCAGTCAATACATATTTGTTTTTCTTTCTACTTGCTTACTAGAATTACTGTTTTATTTTTGGGTTTTAAAAAAGTATTCTTATCTAAGTCGCTTGTTAGGACTTGGTATCGCGAACTTAGCGACTCACCCTATTGTTTATTTTCTTTTGCCCTGGCTATTTTCAAAGCAAGCTATTGAGTGGAAGTACTATCTCTTAACTGCTGAAATTTTTGCTCCAATTGCTGAAGCCATCATCTTGAGTGTTTTTTTTAAAATAGGATGGGGAAGATCTATTCTTCTAATGCTTGCAGCTAATCTTTTTTCGTGGGGACTTGGGGTTTATTTGCTTCATTGATTTTTTAAGTAACTAGAAGATTATATCCAACTGAGAGCTAATTGTAAGCCTATAAAAAGCTTTGAGATTTCTTTAAACTTCTTTACTGGGCCATGCTTTAAAGATGTCTTGGATATAACCTTTCTCGTGCTCACTTTGAGTACGTATAACTTTTATAATACGCATTATTTTTATAAAATATTGAAGACTTAAGGTGTATAACCGTACTCATGAGCCAATCGATCAGACCTAATCTATTAGAGTACTTTGAGTACGCGGAATACCTAAAAGATTTCTACTCCTGGTCCAAAGAAGTTGATCAGTCCTTTTCCTATCAAAAATGGGCAAAAGCAGCTGGCCTCGCCAGTAAGGGGTACTTAAGAATGGTCGTTATTGGGAAGAGAAAATTAACAGATGAAACTTTTAATAAGCTTCTTCCAACAATAAATCTTAATACTCTCGAAGAAAAATTCTTTCGTTTGCTTCTTAAACTTGATCGAGCAAAGAAATTAAGCGAAAAAGCCGAGTACTATGAAGAACTTATTAAAGTTAAGAGTTCTGATAAAATTAAAGATGTTGAAAATACTTATGAGTACCTCTCTAATGAATGGCTTCCTAGACTTCATATCTTATTGGACATAAAAAATATTTCAAGAACAGAGAAAGCTCTTTCAAAATGCCTTGGGATTCCTCTTCAAGAAGTTATGAATCTTTGTAAAAAACTCGAAGAACTTGGTTACGCAGAAAAAATCGAAGATCAATGGGTTTCTAAAGATACAATTACTTATATTTCAAATCGAATCAATAACATAGCTGTTCAAAGATTTCATAAGAATAGTCTAGAAACGTCAATCGAGGCCCTGAACCTTCATTCCAGTGAACGTCATTTCAATGCCGCTTATTATACTCTCGATAAAAAAAGTTATGAAAAAGTGACAAAAAAAATTGATAACTTTACAAAAGAGCTTCTTTTAGAATTTTCACAAATAAATACAGATGAAGAGAGAAAACTTTATCAAGTCAATACTAACCTTGTTCCTATGTCAGAGAACCTTATCCGCCGAGAAGAGCGAGCCAGAGAACTAACATAAAACAAAACGGAGAAATCATGAAAACTTTGTTGGCAATTTTATTAACAGGTTCACTTTATTCTTACGCACAGATGGAAGCTTATAATTCAAGCGGCGGAGGAGTTGGAAATGGTGGAAACTTCAGAACAAAGGAATTCTCTACTCCCGTTTCTAATATTATGAGTAGACTCAATATCATTCTAAAGAATAAAATTCTAAGAGACTTGATTCAGGATTATTATAATATTGAACTGCTTCAAAAAGTTCTTCAAACTTACAATACCAACCTTGGCACAATCGAAATTTCTTTTGGTTGTAAAAAGTTAACAGATCCTAAAACAAATGAACCTGTCACATGTCAAAATGATCCTATAAAAAAATCTATTGAGTGTAATGAGAACAATTGGATTAACGATTATAGTTCAGTTAATTCATACCAAGAAAGAGTAGAACTCACTCTTCATGAAGTTTTGGGGGCCCTTGGATTAGAAAAATCAGGTAACTTTTTGATCACAAACGCGATTATAGAAGTCATATCACATGACTTTCCATTCAAATATTCAGCCGTAAAAAGAACCCTTAATAAAAAAGTTTATGATAAAGAATCAGCTGCAGTGTCAAAACGTTATAAGATTAGAGATTTATTAAAGAAAGAAAATGGAGCTTCTTTCCTTCAAAGTTTAAGAGATGCATCAATTGAAAATAAAAACTTAGTTTGTGAAAAAAGAATAGTCGAAAAGAAATTTCTCGCGGGAAGATGGGAATGTGATGCCTATCCAGGTCATGATAGGTTTATGGATTTTAATTATGACTCGAGTTCGAAAGAATGGAAAAATAAGACGACCTACTCTGCTAGAGGAAATTCAGGTCCAACTATTACACACCATATTATCTTTCCTGTTGATAACAAGGATAATGAAGGGAATATAATCAGTGGAAAAGCGATTGCAACAAACAATCAAGGATATCCAGAAGTCAGCGATGATGCTGTTATTTTAGAATTTATTACTGAAGATAGAATTCAACTAACCTATCGAGATATTCGTTATGTCCGTAAGGGTTCTGAAATTAAACACATAGAATTCCAAGGAAAAATCAGCCGTACATGCGTAAGAACTTATTAACAACTTCTCTCAAAGCCTCTGCCTTAAAGGTAGAGGCTTTCTTAATCAATCAACCTTTTTCAATAGACTCTTCAATGAGTTGTATATAGCCCTTGATCTTCTTAGTAGAACTTGGGACAGCAAAAATAGTATCATCTCCTGCTACAGTTCCAAGAATCTCATTTTTACAATAACGATCGATAAACCCAGCCACAAACATAGCAGCTCCTGGAATTGTCTTAATAACAATCATAGATTCATTATGCTTGATAGAAAGGACGAGATTGCTGACATTTCCTCCATAAGCATTAAGTGATCTCTGAGGTTTTAATTCATATTTACTCCCTCCATCAACGAGGCTCACTTTTACAACCTCCATCTTTTTTAACGCTCTCGAAATAGTCGATTGAGTAACTGCAAAACCTTTCTCTTCTAACAGCTCTTTTAAATCCTCTTGAGTTCCATGAAAACCACTACCAATGACCCCTCTGAGCACTTTATTCATCTTTCTTTTCATTACTAAATCCATATGGCTCCTCATCTTCCTGCATATTTATGCACAAAAATGAATAATATGCAAAAAAGAGATTGTCTAGTCCTAAACAAAAAGATATCTAAAAGCCAACAACGGAGGAATTATGAAAAAGGCATTATTGGCATACTCGGGAGGATTGGACACATCAGCTATCCTTGTTTGGCTCAAAGAACAAATGGGATTTGAGGTTTATTGTTATTGTTGTGATTTAGGAAACCAACCCGATGAAAAATGGCTTGAAGAAAGGGCCCTTTCATTTGGTGCCAAAGAATTCATCTTTGAAGACATGAAAGAAGAATTTAGCAAAGAATATGCAATGGGTGTTATCCGTAGTGGTGCTCTCTATGAAGGAGAATATCTTTTAGGAACTGCAATCGGTAGACCTCTTATTGCTAAAAGAATGGCCATCCTCGCTGAGAAGCTTGATATCGATTGCCTTGTTCATGGTGCAACTGGAAAAGGTAATGATCAATTAAGACTTGAGCAATCATGGGCCTATCTATGTCCCAAAAAACAGATATTGGCTCCTTGGAAAGAATGGGACTTTAAAGGAAGAAGTGATCTTTTAAGCTATTTAAATGAGAAAGGTTTTTCTTATGAGGGAGAAGCTAAAGGGAAATACAGTATTGATGAAAATCTCTTTCATAAATCAACTGAAGGTGCAGAACTTGAAGAGATTGATGGCGATTACGATGCTTCAATCCTCGGCGGTAAAAACCAAGACTCCTCTACCACCGTGGCCATCACTTTTTCAGAAGGATTTCCAAAAGAAATAGACGGCAAAGCAGTCAGTGCTTACGAAGCCTTTGATCTATTAAACCAGCTTGGAACGAATTACTCAATTGGAACGGTTGATATCGTTGAAGAGAGAGTTAATGGAATCAAAAGCCGTGGTATCTACCAAACTCCTGGAGGAAAGATTCTTTTAGATGCTTTAAAAAAACTGAAAGAAATTAACTGGTCCCATAAACTCACTAAAATCTCTCAAGTCATGGCGATTGAATATGCAGAGCTTATTTATGAAGGAGCTTGGTTCTCTCAGGCGAAATATGCGCTCGATGCCTATTTCGACGACGCCTGTAAGAGACTCGACGGACAAGTCATTGTTGAACTCAGTAACTCCAATATAAGAGTTGTCTCGAGAAAAAGTGAGAAGAGTTTATACTCAAAACCACTCGTTAGCTTTGAAGAAGATGCCCTAGGGATCAATAAAAGCTCTAAGGGTTTTTGTATGACAAGAAACCTTTCATTCACAAATGAAGGTTTAGTGAAATGAGTGAAACATCAGGAAAAGTCATTGGAGAAAGTGAAAACTCGAAATTAACGAGTTTCACTCATGGACTCGATGTGGATCAACTGATGTTTAAAGAAGAGATTTTGGTTCAAAAAGAATGGATAAAATCTTTAACAAAAGAAAACTACCTCACCTCTTCTGAAGAGAAGAACCTTCTCAAAGAGTTAGAAACAATTCAAAATGAAATGTCCTCTGGCGATTTCGCTTGGAGCTATGATGATGAAGATATTCATATGAATCTCGAAAGGGCCTTGACTGAAAGACTTGGAGATGTTGGAAAGAAAATTCATCTCGGTCGATCTCGAAATGATTTAGTAGCGACAACTCAGAGATTATTTGTCAGCTCATGCATAAACCAAGTCTCTATTCTTACTAAACAGCTTATAAAAACGATTTGCGGACAATCAGAAAAACATATCGAAACAATTATTGCGGGAATGACTCATCAACAATCAGGCCAACCTGTTAGGTTTTCTCAAACTTTAATGGCCCACCCATGCGCCCTACTGAGAGATCTTGAAAGACTTAATAAGTCTAAAGAAGCTTGTCTTGAATACTTACCGCTTGGAGCGGCTGCTTTTTCAGGGACACATATTAATATTGATCTCAAAGAACTCTCAAAAAATCTAGGATTCAAAAAACCTCTTATCAATAGCTACGATGCTGTTGGAGACAGAGACTTCATTCTAGAAGGTTTAAGTTCATTTTCAATGACTGCAGTTCATCTCATTAGATATTGTAGTGAGATCATTTATCAATCATCTGGATCTGTCGGAGTTATAAAATTGCCTGAGAAATGGTCAACCGGTAGTTCTATCATGCCCAATAAGAGAAATCCTGATATCTTAGAAATCACAAGAGCAAAAATGCATAGAGTAATCTCAAGTTTAAATGAAGGTCTTTCTATTGTTAGTTCTGTCGTTCCTAGTTATGGTTCTGATCTCCATGAGCTCAAAAGAACTTTTTTGAAATCGTACGAATGTCTCAGAGATAGTTTAGATATTCTTATCAGTTTCACTTCAGAGTTTGATGTTAATAAAGACAAATGCTTAGAAACATTAAACTCAGGTCATGTGCTTGCCACTGATCTCGCCAATAAGCTCAGTCAAGACTCTGATGGTGACTTCAGATCAGCCTACCTCAAAATTAAGAAGATGGTAAAAGAGTCAGACGAGAAAGGCATTCAAATTCACAATCATGAAGCTTGGCCAGCAGAGATTAACTTTAACTATTCAGTAGAACTTAGAAATAATTGCGGTGGAACATCTCAGTCGCGTTGCTTGGAACAAATAAATTCAGTCAAAAAGAGATTAAATGATTAAGCCGAGAAGTAAAACTCCTCGGCGCCAAAAGAATTAATAATTAAGTTTTATAAAGATTGGAAAGTGATCTGAAAAACCAGCTTTTTCTATCGTTGTCGCTCTATGATTATAAGACTTCGGAGTGTTCTTTTCCTGATGCTTAATTTTTCCTTCTCTCGTTTTACTCACATAAGTTCGTGTAATGAAATCAGGAGTATAAATCTCATAAGTATTAAGATCGACATCTGCACCGACACCATCTAACAAGTTACTTGAAACGAAGAAACGATCAAGATGATTCCACACTCTTCCACGCCCATAATAATAAGTCCCTTTAGGCATATTCGTTTTTTCAATATCTCCACTTGATACCGCATCCGCATGAACATAAAGAAGATCTTCGATATCAGAACCTACAAGTAATTCATCTCTGAATGGATGAGGGATATCTTTTTTTCCATTTTTTGTTGTATTGAAATCTCCTGTTGCCAAAAGAAGAGCATCTGGGTTTTCTGCTTTTCTTTGATTCATGACTTCTTTGAGTTTTCTAGCTGCGATAAGACGAGGCTCAGAATTAGGTGCATGCTGAGACGGCCAGTGGTTTACGAAAACATGAAGCGCTTGAATTCCCTTTTCTGTTCTTAAGTTGAATTTAACTTCAAGAATTGGTCTTGTCGGATGATCTTCTCCCGTTGCAACGTGGTGAGCGATAACTGAATCCTTCCCTCTTGCTTTTTTAAGTTCCTTCGTTTTGTTATAAAGAATACCGACATCAACCCCTCTTTTATCAGGGCCATCAGTCACAATAACTTTTTTGTAGCCTAAAGTCTTAGCAAGTTTCTTAGTAATTCTTTTATTTTCAATTTCTGTTAAAGCAAGAATATCTGGTATCTTCTTTCTAGAATCAAATACCTTTTTGATTTGAGTAAGCTTCATTTTAATTTTGCTTTTTGTCCAATCAGTTGGTCTTGGGTTTTTACAGGCCCTTTTATCAAAACTATTCTTAGGATTTTCACATCTTTTCTTATGATAAGCTTGATACTTTTTCGACTTAGCGGGCATATATTCGAAATCAGTCTTCCCCTTATCATGCTTGGAATCGAAAAGGTTGTGAACATTATAAGCTCCAATCTCAATTTGACCGGCCAAAACTGTCAAAGTTGATATAAAGGCAATAAATCCAGTGAATGCTTTCATCTTAAGTTCTCCATCTATCTATTTATAAAATTTAAATTCATTATTTTTAACTCAATATGCTATCGCGAACAACTCGATTGAATAAAAGCTAAGGTCATGTAAAAATTTCACACAAAAGGACGTATATGCTTATAATCAACACTTTCCTCGTTTTTGGGCGTAGAGAGACTTTCAGCTCTCTCCTAAGCATGAAAAACGTAAGAATTATAGGTTAATGCTCCCCACAATTAGACTTTTGAAATGGTTTTGGTGTAGAAACCAGTCATATGGACTTTAAATGGCTTGTACTCTTATTCATCTCCCTAAACTCCTTCGCTTCTTCGCGAGAACTCAAAGAAACTCTTCATAAAGTAAGGAAGGAGTATTCTCTGCCTTCTTTAAGCGCGGCATTTCTACAAGAGGGAGAATTAGAAGAAATCGGGACTGTCGGTATTAGAAAAGTCGGACACAAAGCTAAAACGACTATTAAAGATAAGCATCATATTGGTTCTTGTGGAAAGTCTATGACGGCAACACTTGCTGCACTCTTAATAGAAAAAGGATACTTTTCTTGGGATTCAACTTTAGAAGAATTATTGCCCGATTTTCAGATTCATAGAAGCTTGAGAAAAGTGACTCTTGAACTTTTACTCTCTCATTTTAGTGGATTAGTGGAAAACCCAGGTGAATTTTCGAGCTCTTCTTCAACAATAAAAGATAGAAGAATCATTGCTAAAAAGATTCTTGCTTTCCCCCCTAAGTATTCACCTAAAAAGGAATTTCATTATAGTAATACGGGATATATTATAGTGGGCCATATTATGGAATCTCTCACTAAAACAAGTTGGGAGAACCTTATGCGGAAATTTCTTTTTAAGCCTCTCCGAATGAGAACTTGTGGTTTTGGGCCTACTAGTAAGAAGGGAGAAATTATTCCTTCTCAGCCATGGGGTCACAAAGTTATTAATGGAAAAATAACACCTATTCAAACAGACAATGCTCCTAGCTTCGGACCAGCAGGAACAATCCATTGCTCTTTAATCGATTGGAGTAAGTATCTCAACATGCATATCAATGGCTTTAATGGAAAGAGCAAATTTCTCAATCGAAAAAGTTTCAAGAAACTTTATACAAAATTTCCAGTAGAAGGCAATCATTATACTTATGGCGGCTGGTTTCGTTTAGAGCGCTCTTGGGCCAAAGGCGCTGTCCTTACTCATACAGGAAGCAATACTCTAAATTTTGCTAATGTCTGGGTTGCTCCTGAAGTTCAATCAGCTATTGTGAGCACCACAAATTTTAATATGAAATCTCGAGAGGCCACAAATAAAGTCATTGTGGAAATTATTCAAAGAAGACTCGATCCTTAACTTTAAAACACTTACAGAATTTCAATAGCTTAGAAGCACAACCGATAAAAACGATCGAGCTTTTTCTCATAAAATAATTTCACATGTTTACCGATAAAGATATGTGAGAATTTTAATCATTCTAATACTTTATCCGTTTCTTTCTGTTTTTTCACAGAATTATACAGAATCAGACCTTATCGGAATATATGAAAGGTTTGCTCAAATAGATGATCTCCATTCTCTCAACATTCTTAACAATAAAGTTCGAAAACTAAATGAAAGTGGAGAGATAAAACTAGAAGGAGCTCTGAAGGATAAACTCTTACAAACTCATCAATACCTTAAAATTAGAACAAAACTTAAAGAATGCTTAAAAAACTCTAATCAAGAAATGAAGATGGGGTTAGATAAAGCAATTCTCGGAATGTTGAAAAAAGATATCTATAATTCCGACACTGCTAAAACATTTCAGAACTGTAAACAGGTCGGTCAGTTATGGAAAAATCTAGAAGGATTTAAAGGCTTCCTTGATAAGACTTATAGTTCAAGTGATCGCTATAAATACTATTCAGACGTTCAAGGACAGCTTTATGACGAAGCCATGAGTAATGCCATGAAAACATACGCTGATCTTAGTCGTTATGGCTTCGAAGGGACTCCTGAGGAGTGGAACGAGTTTCTTTATAAAGAACTCAGAAAGGAATTTTGTAAACCTGTTCAGGTTCCAATCGATCGACTTAAAACACCTCAAGATGGATCAAATCGAGTTCCCATATTTGGAAAGACGGAACCCAATTGCCATAGCCTTGCAAAAAATATTACCCAAGAGTTTTCGCATCGAGAAAGAGTTCCTCTCGATGATGCAGCTAAAATGCTTAATGAAAGTGTCGATCAACTTGATGAAAAGATGATGCAAGTAAGAAGCTCCATGAAAGATAGAGACTACCTGGCATACAAATCGACTTATCAAGAAATTTTATCTAAATCTCCGGGAACTTTACTCTTAACTGATGTGTTACAAAGTCGAGAGCAAGGAATAGGCGCTCTTGTTGAAGAAAAAGATATTTACAGTAACCTCAAGCCAGTTTTCCACAATAGGATCGAAACCAAGAATGATAAGCATCTCAAAATTTTGGAAAAGGCTTTAGAAGAGGCAAAGAAGAAAACCAAAAAAGGAATAGCAAAAATTCATCAAGATTTTTACCAAAGAGATTATGATGATTTTGAAGCCAATAATTACTTTGATATTAGAGGTACAGTTCTTAAAGATCGAAGAAAGTCTGATATTAAGAAAATTGTCACTTCCTACCCTTCAGCTGCAGCACAAGTCCTCCATGATACTCCCCTCCATCTCTATGCTATTTGCGAAGCTATTATAAATGCCGAAAAATCAAGAGAAAAAGATGAAAAGCTTGATAAGGCCGTGATGTGGGGTGGCCTCATTGTCGGAGGATTTCTTCTCGCTACTGGGATTGGATCAGGAACTGGAGCCGTTTTAATTGTTGGAGCTTTAAGTGCAGGATATAGCACTCGTGTCGCGATTAAGAGTTATAACGAATATAAGCATCATGAAGCTGCCCTTTACACAAACAATTCTCATGATATCCAAGCTCTCGATAAGAGTTATAAAAAATTCAAAGAAGCTTTGATTTTTGCTGCAGCAGATATCGTTTTAGCAGTTGCAGATCCAAAAGTCATAAAGGCGCTGTCTAAGTTAAAACCAAAAGAAATTGATAATGTTACAGAGGTAATAAAAGAACTTCCTCCAAATTCAACTAAAATGAGCTCCTAGAAGCTATTGCAAAAAAAGGTAGTCCCATTGAACTTGCTAAAAAGAAGGTTATTCCATCACCTTCAAAATATAAGACTATTATTGAGATTCCTGTTAATGACCTCAATGAAGCACAAATAAAACTTTTAAAAGAGCTAGAAGAGGTTAAAAATGCTGGTCCAATAAAAGAAGTAGCTCCCAATCTTAAAGGAGCAACCAAAAAGAAATATAAAACAACTGAAATGGTATCTCATAAAAAAGGGGAAGAATTTGGTGAAGTCTATGAAACGAAAGTTGCCTATTTCTCTGATGATATTAGAGATCATTACAAAGTATATGTTAACAAGGAAGGAAAGCTTGTTAATTATCAAGGGAAACCATTAGACTTTCAAATGGGTAACTTTACAATGGATGGTTCAGGTGAAATTTATTACTTTGAAAAAGGGATTAATGGCATCATTCATCATTCCTCCCCTTTAAGAGGAGAAGCTGCTGGATCAGCCGGAATGCTCTCTATAGATGATGGTGTTTTGAAGGTTATCAATAATCAATCAGGTCATTACGATTATCCTCCTGATGAGCTTTTCAATCAATTTATTGATGAGCTGAAAGATCGTGGAGCTAATCTCGGAGAAATGCAAAGACAGAACTTCAGTCATTGGTAAGTATTAATATTTTTTATATCAACTATAAGATTTAATAATTTTTAATTATGTAAATAAATAGCTAACTTCATAGGTAAGGGAATATTGGTGGAGGTTAGCTTGAGAAATCTTGAACATTCAATTGGAACTGGTTTTATTAAGAGTTCTGAACAAACTCTTGCAAGGTTAATCCTTAACGAGTTTATAAAGCATCGCAGGATAGTTCAAAGCTCAACGACAAACTCTCAAAACTCTTATGAACAATGTCTTATCCCTCATCTTCCAAAGGTTGAAAAGGCCATCCAAAATGATGAGCCTGTGACTCTAGTTCTCCCTGCTTTCCCTGGAAAGTCTCCTAATCCTGCTAAAGTCTTAGGCCCTCTTCCTGATACAGCTGAAAAACAGGCGTTGATCTTTCTCAATGATCTTTGTGAAAAGATCAAACTTGTTTACTCACCAGGAGCAAAAATTATTCTCTGCTCTGACGGTCGCGTCTTTAGCGACGTCGTTGGAATGAAAGAAGAGAATGTAACCATTTATAATAATGAAATTAAAAATATTATCGAGCGGCTCGGACTCACTCACCTCTCAACTTTTAATCTCGATGAACTCAGTAAAAAACTCAATTTTGATGAGCTTCGAGCAGATCTCATGAATACATATGGCCAAACAAAAGAAACTCTTCGTGAAAAAGTCATTCGAGGTTGCAAAGGATCAAAAGATCCTACCGATCAAGAAGCTCATCGGATGTATTGTGGAATCACTCGTTTTCTTGTGGAAGATTCGACCTTTCCCCATCAGGAAAGAAGCCGAAGTTCGATTCAAAAAGAATGTCGAAAAAGAGCTTATCAAGTTATTTTAAGAAGCAATGCTTGGAGTAAACTGATTGAAGAAATTTTTCCAGATGCCGTCAGACTCTCTATTCACCCTCAATCATCCGGATCACGAAAACTTGGAATTAAATTATTGGAGGGAGATAATTGGATCACACCTTGGCATGGTGTCGCAGTCGATACTGGAGAAAACTTTGTCCTGATGAAGCGATCAGAGGCTGAAAAACTTGAGATTGAAATGATTTATGATATCAAAGGACGTCCGACTCATTATCGTTTACGTCAAGGAGTGACTAATGAACTTTAAAACAAAAAGATTACAACCCTTTGGAGTTCTTATTGAACCCTTAGAAGAAGACACAAAGATCCAAGATCTCGATATTATGAAGCTTCGAGAAAAATTTAAAGAGGAACACCTTCTTGCGCTCAGAGGTTTTAAGACCTTCGAGAATTCTGATGATTTCTCAAACTATTGTGAGAACTGGGGAGAAGTGAGTTTATGGCCTTTTGGAAAAGTTCTCGAACTGATAGAACAAGAGAAACCAAAAGATCATATCTTTGATAATAGTTACGTTCCTCTTCACTGGGACGGAATGTACAGAAAACAAGTCCCTGAAATTCAAATTTTTCACTGCGTGAGTGCCCCTCAAAAGAATCAGGGAGGTCGAACGACTTTTTCTCATACCCCGATGGTTCTTTCGCAACTGGAAGAAGAGCAATTCAAATCTTGGGAAAATGTTATTGGTGTTTATAAAAGAAAGATGGAATTCTATGACAGTAAGACAATTGCTCCTCTTATCACAAAGCATCCAGAGAGAAATTTTTCTGTGATCCGCTATTGCGAGCTTCCTTTAGAAAATGATAAATCATTTCTTAATCATCCTAATTTTGAATTTAAAGGAATCGATCAACCTAAGGAATTTCATCAAAGACTGAAGAAAGCGCTTTATAACCCAGAAAATTTTTATGCTCATGAGTGGCAAACGGGAGATATCGTCATCTCAGATAATTATACACTTCTTCATGGCAGAGAGTCTTTCATAAGCGGCACTCCCAGACATTTACAAAGAGTTCAGATTCTTGGAAGACCAGCACTTGATAACCCTCACCTCGCTGATTATCAATGAAAGTTCAGACCGACTTAACTATTATAGGAGCTGGTCCTGTCGGTTTGATGTGTGCTTATCTAGCGAAGATCTGTGGGCTTCAAACTGTCATTATCGATAAATCGGAAGGACCTCTTAAAGTCGGAAGGGCCGATGCTCTCAATGCTCGAACTTTACAGTTCTTAGAAATAGCAAATCTTTTTGAAGAAGTTTATCCTCTGGGAAGGCCCTGTAATACCAGTTCTATTTGGAAAGATGGGAAGTTTATCTCAAGACAATCCTCTTGGTGGGATGAGCTTGAAGGTTGCTTTCATAAGCATTTTTTGATGCTCGGACAATCTCATATTGAAAGAATTCTCGATCAAAAACTCGAAGTAAGTCGATCTACTAGCGTTGAAGACATTCAAGTTGATGAAGATAAATGCCACACAACTCTTTCTAACGGAGATATGATTGAATCAAAATATATCATTGGAACTGACGGATCTCGCTCATTTGTTAGAAACCACTTTAAAATTCCTTTTGAAATTACTAGACCTAAAATTATTTGGGCCGTCATCGATGGCGTCATAGAGACTGATTTTCCAAAGGTTCCAGAAATTATTGTTTTTCAAAATGAAACATCTGACGTTGCATGGATTCCTCGAGAAGGAAAGATCGATCGATTTTATATTAGGATGGATAAAAAAGAATTCACTCAAGAGGAGGTTCTCACAAAAATCAATCGGGCCATCTGTCCTCATCAATTAAGTTTTAAAGAAATCGAATGGTTTTCTCAGTTCTCAGTAAAAGAATCAGTCGCTGAGAAATTTTACGCTAATGAGAGAGTTTTTCTTGCGGGAGATGCCTGTCATATCCATTCAGTGAATGGTGGTCAGGGACTCAATACAGGTCTTGCTGATGCTTTTAATTTGATATGGAAATTGAATATGGTTATCAACCATCGAGCTGAGAAGAATCTTCTGAAAACTTATGAAGAAGAAAGAAAGCCTGTCGCTCTTAGTGTGATTGACTTTTCAGGAGAATTGGTTCGTTCTACAAAATATTCAGAAACCGGGACTCATGCTGAAGATTATGTGAAAATCGTTGAAAAACGAGCTGGAAATATCACAGGAATGGGAATTCGTTATCAAGGTGAAGACATTCAAGGAAGTCGAATTTTCGATCAAGAGGTCATGATAGATAATCAGAAAACGAGACTCTATTCTCTGCTTGATTATTCAAAATACACTCTTTTTATCTTTGGAAATGCCCAAGAGATAACAACAGAACTCCCTACAAAAACAATTCGTCTTTCAAACTCAGAGTACTACTCCAATCAAGCCCTTTTAGTAAGACCTGATGGCTATATTAATCTTGTAACTCCTCAGAGCATTTCTGATTGGTCTTAGCAACTTGCTTAACATCGTCACCTTTATTCCAACGATCAAGAATATTGATAAAGAACCATCCAGGTGTGTCGTTATAAAAAAGATAAATCTTTCCATCGATTTTCTTAAATGTGGTTGGATTCACTTCAACTAATCCCTTATCCTTCGCTAAAGCATAAACACAATAACCATTGTATTGAGGCCAATATTTTTCTGGTTTTTCACTAAAAAGCTTTTTATTCTTCTCTGAACTAAAGTGAAAGCGAGAAAAGAAATAATATAATTGCTTTCATTTAAGCTCCTTTGTTGATTTTTCTTTGTATTTCGAAAATCTTCAAAAATCCTTCTTATCTTTTCTAAAACTTCACACTCAGATATTCCTCGAAAACGTTTTTCAAAAAATTCTGTTAAATAGTCCGAAGTATGGTCAAGCTCGATACACTTTATTCGCTGCTTCCTCTATAAATTTTAAAACTTGGTCAAGGTGCTGGTTTTCTAGATCGGGATTTGTAAAGGCAATTCTAAAAAAGTGACCATCTTTATCCTTTGAATAATTAACCATTAATTTTCCAGTTTTCAAAAGCTCTGTCCTTATCTCCTCTTCCTTACGAGATCCATCTTCTGAAGCATATCGAAAACAAACATTAATTGAATGAGGTTTTTTGATAAGATTAAACTTTTGACTTTTTTGAATAAGCTCTGTGAAATAAATTGATTGTTCGAAAAGTCGATTCACTCTTTTTTCAAAAGAATTAGAACCAAATCTTAACCATGTTAACCAAAGTTTCAAGATATCATTGCGACGACCACACTGTAGCGATGAGACCCCTAAATTATAATTTTCAACGTCATGAAAAAGATAAGAATCATTATCACTACTTAATGTTTTTTGAAGAACTCCTTTCTCTTTCGTTAATAAAAAAGCGCAAGGAAGATTAAGACCAAGCATTTTGTGGAAATCCCAAGTAACAGAATCAGCGAGTTCTATTCCATTCATGAGTTTTTTATGTTTATCACTAAGAAGAGCACTGCCACCATAAGCCGCATCAACATGAAACCAAATTTGTTTCTCTTTACAAATTTTTCCTATACTTTCTATATCATCAAAAGAACCTTCTACTGTTGAACCAGCTGTAGAGACAATACAAAAAGGATAAAATTCTCTGGAATCAAGATCTCTTAACGTTTTCTTTAATGCCTCAACAGTCATAACGCCATCATTATTCGTTTCAACTTCGACTAATTGCTCTTGACCTAACCCAAGTATGTTTGCTGTTCTCTTTATTGAATAATGACAATTATCAGCAGTTAGAATAACAGGATTTTTTTTAAGTGCTCTGAGCCCTTTATTTTTTACACTTTCAAGTTGGCTATTTCTCGCAGCTAATAATGCTTGAAGATTGGAAGCTGTCCCTCCACTCGTCATGATCCCATCACATACTTCTTCCCAAATCATCTTTGTAAGATAATCAAGCATTTTACGTTCTAATAGAGTTGCAACAGGAGCTGCTTCATAGGTATACATCGATGTGTTTGTAAGAGAACTAAGGAGCTCTCCAAGAACACTTGTTTCTTGTGTTCTCGACCAGAGTTGATTGAGATACATGTCATGATTAGTATTAACCGAGTACTCGATATAATTCGATAAAAATTTTTGAAAATCTTGCCGTGGAGCACCTTCATTCTTCAAACTCAGATCAATCAATTTTGATAATTCATCAGGAGGAAGAAAGTTATTTAATCTCTCTTTTCTTATTGCCTCTAGTTTTGCAAGAATAAAGTCAAAGTTCTCTTTTAAGACACTCATTACGATCCTTATTAGATTTGAATATTTAAAATTTTGAGTTTCTCTTTTGTAAGGACAACGTTGAGAGCTGAGGTAATTATCACGAGAATGGTCAAAGAAAAAAGTAAGCCTCCATCGCCTTGCACTTCAATTCCAAGGATAAAGAGATGGCTCAAAATTGCTCCCGCTATAACTCCTATAGCACCTAACCCTAATCTATCGAAAACATAGACAGACTCTGGAGCCCCAGAGAACTTGAAGACAAGAGTTTGAAAAAGAATCACACTTGCAATTAATCTCAATGACCAGGCCAGACACTTCATAAAATCTCCTTATGGATTAGTATTCTCCTTTAAGCTTAAAATGTTTACAGGTATTTTTATAAATATCTCAGGTCGTTCCCGCTAGCATACGCATGTTTGAATTGACGAACATGTGATAAAAAGAGATAACTAAACTCCATAACGTACCAAAGGGGAAAGTGAGGTGAACCTCATTCTCTCCTTTTTTATAACAGATAAGAGATCTTCATGAAGTATTTAATGATTTATCTTCTGACACTGAACTTTGCTTTTTCAGATTCAAAATGGAAACAAGTGCTTATAGAAGACGGTATAATTGTTGAATCTAAAGAAAACTCATCAGGACTTATGGCATTTCGAGCCTCTGGAACGATCGATGGATCCCCTGATCTCGTTTTATCAATCCTTAAAGATCATAATAAAAAACACCAATGGGCCCCAAAACTCAAAACTGTTCGAATGCATAAATATCTTGGCAATGAAGAGTATATTTTTTCCGAATACTATCAAACCCCTTGGCCTTCAACTGATAGAGAGTTTTTGCTCAAAGGAAAAATCTTAAAAACAGAAAGCTCATATCTTTTAAAAGCAAAGTCCATAGAGGCTGAAAAGCTTGCAGCTGAAGATCATATTCAGGCAGCTGTTGAATATATCAATATTGAGCTAAAGCCTACTCAAGAAAAAAACACTAATATCAAATTTGAATTCCAAGGAGATATGAAGGGATGGATTCCTTTGTGGTTGACTAACCTTATTCAAAAAAAGTGGCCTTTAAGGTTTATTCAAGGACTCAAAAAAAGAACATCTGAAATGATTTAATTTTCGTGAAAACAGCTGGTTGGCATGTCAAATATTCCTTTTTATAATGTCTAAAACTCATCTTTCACTCAATAAGGAGATTATCGTGAAACTCATTTATCTGATATCATTTGCTTTTAGTATTTCTCAATCACAAGCCTTTGAACCTGTCTACAAAGAAGCTCGATCTTATACCAATAAAGTATCTAGGCAATTCAAAAGAGGAAATAATCCTCAATTCTGTCGTTTCGAAACAAAGTTTGATGAAGAAAAACAAGAAATTAAGATCAAAGTTGGGGTTGTTGGTTCTCGTGTCGATTATTTTGGATGGAATGCTCCTATTTCTATAAAAGAATTCCCTCTTAAAAAAGGATTTAAAAAGATTTTTAAGATTCCTGGAGTAACAGGAATGCTTATGACTTATGATGGGAAAACTTTAAACTTTCAAAAATTAAAAAGTGAAAAAGTATGGAACAGACTTTATCCATTCTCAATTGAAATAGACTCAAAACTTCTTAACCCAAAAAGATTCAGAGGAAGACTTGAGGGATTTGAAAGGACGTATTTCAATAGATTGAAAAAACATGTTTCTCAAACCTGCCTATTTTAAGAAATACTAACTTAATCGAGATTCAATGGATAATTCTCTTGAATCTCTTTTAATTCATTGACTGAAATATTTTCAATGAATCGGAAAACATCAGAAATTTCATCCCAATCCTTAGGAGGATCTGATTCCCTAGGCCTAGTAAAAGCATTGATATCAATGAATTGGATTTTTTCTTGTTCGAGATCAAAAATGAACTGAGTATCATCAAGGTTGGGAAGATTTTCTAATTTCTCTCTTACTCTTTTTATATCCTTAGCAATTTTTCCAAAAGGAACTTGTTTGTTCTTATCTCTCAAAAACTTAGCTGTCATGAATTTAAAAACTGTTTGTTCTCTAGGAGTAAGACTAATGCCTTCTTTAAATTTCAAATAAGCTTTATACCAATCAGTCACATTTTGATCTTTAAAGAAAGGGCCTTCTATTTTTTTCATAATTCTAACAATAAATCCAGTTTGAATATTTAAATTAAGCCCAGTTAATTCTCTCATCTCATTAAATCTTTCTCTAATAAGTGGAGACCCTTGCAAGAAATCATTGATACTAACTGTATGAAAAACTCCTTGAGCTTCAGGAATAATGACTCCCTCAATCTTAGCGGCTAAGCCTTCATCACTTAAAATCTTATGAATATAAATATTTGAAAAGATATAGTATCCATTACTTTCAATCTTGGCGACATAATCATCAAAAGCAAAGACCCCAGTGTTCATAGTTCCTTCATCGATAATCTTGATACCATCAAACACTCTATCTTTTGAAATAATATCATTGGCCCCATCGACAAGATATTTAACAAAAAGATTAGACTCGTTAACTAACAATGAGGAACAGAAGACTTCTTCATAGTCGATTCCAAAAGAATTGTTTTGATACAAAAAAAATATGAAACACAGAAAAAACCTGCTCAAATAAAAACTCCAACTTTTATAGTTTTTTAATCGGCGTTTTAGCAAGAAAGGGATAACTCAATGAAAGTAGAGGCAAAAGCGAACCTGACAATTTTAGTACACTTCACTCTACCAGTGAAGATTTCCATTTAGCTTAGCAATCACTAAATTGAGAAGGTATAATTATTCTGACTTAATTAAGGAAGGGCAAGCCCGTCAAAGGTGGGGAGGTGATCCCACAATCAACGGACTCGCTATTTTTGACTACTTCACTGAGGAAGTATCGCTAAACTTCTAACTGAAAAATTTGAACAAAGTCAGCGATAAGATTTTTATTTCTTGGAAAATTCCGCTCATCACAATAAACACACATGACCTCTCTCATACAATCACGAAGAAAAAGCTTTTCATCTCGATCAAGATCAATCGAACTAAGATAGAGATTTCTGAGCTTTATGTAGCTCTTATAGAGTAATCCTCTCGCTTCAATAGCATCACTAATATTGCCACTATCAAACAACGCAAGGACCTTATTGATCATTATCGTAACAGTAGAGGCTATTTCTGTTAGATTTAAAGAAGCTTCTTCATCAATCTGTTCAATTTTTCGTAGAGCAGTCATTTCCTATCCTTATAATATTAGATTAAACCAAATTGTTTAACATGCCAAACCTTAATTCGTCATAGCATACAGTTTTTAATTTCGATAACTTAGAACTCCTTTTCCCAGAAGTCCTGCCTTATCAGATTGGTGATTTTTTATAAAAATTAATTAGAAAACGCGACAACTTACCTGCGAAAGGCCATCGTCCTTAAAAGCTTTTGCCTTCAAAAAATTATCATGAAGAGGGCTATCTGGGGTTGCTTTAAAAAAACCAACGATAGCCTTTCTAATCTCAAACTTTCTTTGAGTTGCAAAAGCAAGCTGAACAAGTTCATAACAGAAATCTTCTTTAGAAATAAGAAGTTCCAACATTGTATTTTTAGGAGCAAGCTCTCTTAACTCAGATTCTGAACTTCCGTCTTTATCCGAAACAACCGCTTTTTCCACTTTACCTATAAAAAGGAAATCATCTTTATACTTCGCTTTGGAAGAAGTAATTAAGGAATCAATTTTTTTAAAGGCGAGAAAAACTTCATCTTTCTTAAATGTATTTGCATAAGAAAAGTTTAAATTTAATAAAATAAAAAAGACTATTAATTTCATAGTTACCTGTATGGAATAACGTTAGGCAATAATAAAAGTAATCGTTTCATTATTGATCCTTAAAGATTATGGAGAAAAGTTCCAAAAATCATAAAGATCAATTGAAGAGAATATTTTTTACAGGCTTGACCATCTTTCATTTTTACAGATAGAGTCTTTCCGTAATAATCCATTGTATAGCTTGGATTGATGAAGTGATTATTCTCGTATTTATCAAACCCTACTTTAACTTCAAATTCTTTATCATTGAAGGCGATTGTATAAGTGTTACTTCCTTTATCGAACGACTTAAACTTAAGAGCTGAACTCTTAGCTTTCTCAGTAATAGTTCCGCCCCACTCACCGTCTTTATTTCCAAAATTTGTTCTAAGAATTTTTCCATCATCATGAATAAGAAGAGTGGCCGTATCGTGTTTCTTTCCTGTCACAACACCGAAAACCAAGTGGTCTCCAATATTTCCAGAAATCGCATGCCCCTGAGTTGAAAGACGGACGCCCTTTCCATTAATTGAAGTCAGCTTATGCTCACCACCGTGTGCTAAAGAAAGAAGTGTTAAAGTCATTATTGAAATAAGTAATTTCATTTGTTCCTCCAGAATGTTTCAGTAGATGAAACAAATATAGACGATTGTGTTTGGCATGACAAACAGAAATACACAAAGCTAAACAAATTGAAAATCAATTACTGCAGTGCTTCTGTAAAAATGAAACGCCGTTGAACTTTGTTTTGTTTCAGGCATTGGCTCTTGGTATATCAGAAAGTATTAATTTTTATTAGGAAATACTTAAAGCGACTAAAATGAAAATACTCCTCTTTCTGTTACTACTACACAATTCAATAAAAGCTATCGAAGCAACAGAAAACATTAGACTGTTAAACTGGTGGAGCTATCTAGCTCCTGACGTTTCTAAAACGTTAAGATCAGAGTATCCTGAAATGCTAATAACAGAATACCGTTCTAATGAAATCGCTTTGTCTAAAATATTAAGCAACTTAGATGGTTACGAAATAGCAATTGTTTCAAATTGGGTTGCTAGAAAGTTAAACAATGCTGGTATGCTAGACACAATAAGTTTATCTCAACTCACTAAATCGAGAAACTATCAAAAAAAAATCCTACTATCTGAAACTGGATGTATTCCCTACCTTTGGTCTGTAACTACATTTGCAAGTAATATAAAGTCTTTTGGAAAAGTAGACTCAATCACAACTCTCATCTCTAATAATGATATTAGTAAAAAAATTGGAATCGTAGATGATATTATAGAGTTCCATACAAGGATGGCCATAGATCTTAATAATGAACATTGTTTACCGAAAATGACTCCTCAATGTGTGAAAAATATATCAGAATTCATAAAACCAAAAAGAAAAATACATTTTATCTCTTCCTTTAACGAAGTCTTACATAAGTATGATGCCGTCTATAGTTGGCATGGAGTAATATCGCAGAAGATTGAAAACTTAGAAGGTTACAAATTTTATATACCTCACAAACTTCTAGTAATAGGAGGAGATTATGTTTGTTTAATAAAAAATAAAAATCGTTCGATCAAAGAAACAAAGAAATTAATTAATCTAATATCATTATTGACGAATAAAAAAAATACAAATCGAAATGTCCTTTATACAAATTACTTTTCACCATATACTAACTTTACTCCGGAAATATTGCCTAAAAAGACAAGACAACTTTTCAAAAAGTCATTGAGCCTATTGAAAAATGGAAAAACTATTTTTGTAAATGATTACTCAAGGCATGAAATTACCCAAATGAATAAACTATGGAAGAAGATAAGGTTTAGAAAATGAAGCGACCTTCTTTAAAAAGAATTTTCATTTTCATTCTCCTCTTTGCTGGTATAATCCCAAGTCTAATTTCTATAATGTTTGTGGTTAATCAACTAAAACTGAACGAAAAGCAGCAAAAACTTATCAATGAGAAGCTACAAAAAAATATTTTTTACTCTATAAATTCAGAGATATCCCTAATTGAAAATAAGATAGAAATGCTTATTGACTCTTCTGAGTTAATTGATTATTTCAGAACTCCAAATGAATTTAAAAACCTCATCGAAAATCGTCTTTATGGAAAAGGAAAAATTTTCATAGAACAATCCTCTCTACCTTTCAACTTGATGATCCAAGATAATTCGAATAAACATCTCCTTAGTATCGGAGAAACTCATGCTGGAGACTTGGTTCTTTTCGAAAAAGAAGTTCGCTTAAATGATCTCAACATGCCTGATGGTATGCTCTACGGAAGTGTAAAGGTCCTTCTTAATCCCTTAAATATATATAGTAAATACCCTCTTGTAAAAGAGATAATGATAAACTCGAGCAACAATAAATTTATTAGTCTTCAATTTAAAGAAATTGAAAAAACAAGATCAACTGTTCTTCTATTAATCATTAGTATTTTTACCCTCATCTTAAGCGCCGCTATCGGTTTTCTTCTACTACAAAAACAAGTTTTCAGCCCCATTCAAAATCTTACAGGCAAGCTCCTCACAAATGAATCTAAAATTGGTAAAATAAAGTCCAATAATGAAATTGAGTATCTCGAGCAAGTCACTAAAAATTATGTCGAACTTACTCGAAAAAAAGAAATTCAACAGATTTCAGCTCAAGTTGCCCATGATATTCGATCTCCTTTAATTGCTCTGAAAAATTATTTAACTAAAAATGATATCGATAAAGAGATTGCATTCAAGGCTCTTAACCGAATAGAGGAAATCGCTGCTAAGCTTGGAAACAAAAGATTTAATTCTCAAAAAACTCTTTTTTCTCCTGAACGAATCATAATTGATCTTATTAAGGAATATTCACTTCACTCAAAAGCAAAAATATCACTTAAATCTAATATCAATTCTAAACTCGATACAAACATGAGTGAGTTTTGTGCTGCTATCTCCAATATAATAGACAACTCAATAGATGCAACAAAAAAACCAGAGATTGAAATTTCACTAACTTCAAGAAAGAATCAACTTTTCATAAGCCTTAAAGATAACGGTCCAGGAATGCCCAATAGTGATCTCATATTTAAAGAAGGCTACACAACAAAAGAAACAGGGTCTGGTCTCGGGTTATTTCAAGTCAAACGATTTATGGACTCTATAGATGGAAATGTTTCAGCGATAGTAGATCAATCAGGAACAACTATTCTGCTGACGTTTAATCAAGTCATGAAAGATACAATTATTATTCTTGACGATGACGAGCTCTACCTCAAAGTTTCACAAATCAGGCTTAAGCAACTCGGATATCAGTCGATCTTATTTTCCGATAAAATGAAGCTTTACGGATTCCTAGAAAATAACAAAAAAAAATATGATCTGTATATTGACAAGAATATTGAAAAAGAAGGTGATGGTCTTCAAGTAAAAGAAGCTCTCAAAAACAGATCAAATTTAAATATCTACATGAACTCCTCATCACTCCCAGAAGGAAAGAGAGATTGGAGTTAATCACTTATACACTTTTTGAGCAACCTCATATGTTCCAACATAAGCTTCAACTGTATCATTAATATTATTGGAATAACCTCCTCCTAAGGCCATCGTCAAAGGAATTCCCTGTGACAGAGCAAACTCAAAGACTAGCCGATCTCTCTCCTTAAGACCTTGATGACTCATCATCAGTTTCCCAAAGGCATCGCTGCCTAAAGCATCAACTCCCGCTTGATAAAAAATATGATGAAATCCCATCTGAGAGAATTGTTCGAGATCTTTCCTTAAAAAATCTAAATATTCTTCATCTTGAGTCCCATCTTCAAATTCTCGATCAAGATGAGAAGGTACTTTTCGATAAGGGTAATTATTTCTTCCATGGTAACTGACAATGAAAACATTCTCATCGTGTTTTAAAATCGAACTATTTCCATTTCCTTGGTGAACATCTAAATCTAAAATGAGAATTTTATAATCTTCTTTTTCACGATGAATCCTTCGAACATTCACAGCAAAGTCATTGAAGAAACAAAATCCTTCACCTGCATCGGCATGAGCATGATGGGTTCCACCCGCCATCGAAGCAGAGAACCCTGTCTCTAAAGAACTTGTTACAGCTTGCCAAAAAGCCCCTTGGCTTCCTAACGCTCTATCCACCATTGCTTGATTTAAAGGGAGTCCGATCAAACGGGCCATTTTATGATCGAGTGTGAGGTTAAGGACACCTTCAATATAATCGGGCATATGTGCTAAATGGAGAAACTCGGTCTCTATTTTTTCAGCAGGAGAAACTTGTGAAAGATCGATAATTTCTTTTTCTAAAAGTTGTTCACGAAGCTTTCTATATTTTCCCATGGGAAATCGGTGATTCTTTTCTAGTTCTACTTCAAAGTGATCAGAATAGAAAAAATGAAAGTCAGACCATCTTTTCATAATCTTTTAAACTTGTGGCTCGCTTCGTGCTCTGCTTGGAATTCTTTGTATTGAACAAAATTCTTCACCAATCTCGCTTGGTACTCTTGCTGATAAGAAAAATCATAAGCTTGATCTAAATTGACCGGGCATTTTTTTAGAAGTCTAAAAATTTCAGTTCCACTTGATTTATTATAAAGATAATAGAGGAAGCAACTCAAAGGAGTACCAACAACATAATCATATTTATTAAGGGCCGCCAGTAAGTTATCAAGCGGGCTAATCCCCAATCCAGGAGACTTTAAAATTCCTATTTCCTTATCTTCGTACTCAAAGAGAGATCCCGATTTTTGCTTAAACTGTATTTTAAGAAATTTCTCTGTGATATAACGGCGTTGTTCAGGAGAAAGATGATCATAATCGTTTCGAGAATAAAAATAATGATCGTACAACGCAATAACTCGAGACCTTGGAGCTGTATAGATAAATCTATCCTTTCCTAATTCATCTATTTTCTTAGAGAGTTCCATTTTCGATTTTTCCCTTGATGACTTCTTTTGCATGAGTGATTCGTTTAAACTCTTCCTCTGCGACTTCTCTTTGCTTTTCACCTAATCCTCCGAGGCGATCAGGATGGTAAAGACCTGCCAATTCCTTATATTTCTGATTCAAAGAATCAAGAGTCACGGATTCATCTAAGCCCAAAAGATAAAGCAGTTTTACTGTATCTTTGTAATTATAAAAAATTGGATCAGCACTTGTCTCAGACTCTTTCATCGATGCTTTTTCCATCTCTTCTTCGTAACCCAATCCGTATTGTAAATAATTTTCCTTTCTTTTCTCTACAACTTGAATACTTATAAGAATTGTTACAATCAAGATAAAAGGAAAGGCAATCTGAATAAACCCCGTTGCATTTAAGCCAAGAGCTGCTGCAAAAAATAAGATAATCAAAAGACTTATTACGATCATGGCAATGAACGCTCCTAAGCCTAAACTCATTACAATAAATTTTTTATCATTTTTTTGCTTTGATTCTTCTCCTGGAAATCCGTTAAAGGTTTGAAATACAAGATAACAAATCCCTAAAATGCTCACGAAAAGAGCTGAGTGCATGGAAGCTTTCCAGAAATAAAAGCCAATAAGTGCTAAAAGGAATAAGACCAAACCAATTTTACCAAGCCAATTCATCCTCTTTCAAATTAACATAGAGCAGTACTTAAAGAAAGCTTGGTCACTTGCATATTCCTGGGACAGGTTAGACAAGCATTAATGAGCTATGAATAATAAAGGAATGAAAATATTTAACAAAAATGACTTTGCAAATTTTGAAAAAAGATACCGAGCTAATTTCGTAAATTCCCTCAGCGGAGTCAAGAGCGCTAATTTAATAGGAACAAGAAATAAAATAGGACAAGAAAATCTTGCAATGTTCAGTTCTTGTGTTCATCTAGGAGCAAGTCCGGCCCTTATAGGTCTCGTAAATCGGCCAGAAAAAGACGGAGCTGTCCGACACACTCTCAACAATATTAAAGAACAAGGTTTTTTTACAATTAACGATGTTCAAGATAATTTTTTAATGAAGGCTCATCAAACTTCTGCTCGCTACCCTCTTGAGATTTCTGAATTTCAAGCAGTCGGATTAACTTCTGAAAGTATCGATGGCTTCAAAGCTCCTTTCGTACAGGAATCCTCTTTGAAAGTTGGTTGTAAACTCGCTCAACTCATCCCAATTGATCTGAATAATACTGTTTTTATAATTGGAGAAATTGTTTTGGTTCAATGTGATGAAAATCGCATTGATGAACAAGGTCGAATTGATAGAAGTGATGTTCTCGCAATATCAGGACTAGACACCTATTCTGAACTCACTCACAAGAAGATTCTTTCTTATGCGAAGCCGGATCTTGCTCCTCAGATTCTGTCTTCTTGAATTCTCCCTTGCATCTTTTAGAACAAAATCGAACTTCGTCCCAGCAACGCTCCCACTTTTTCCTCCATGTAAATGAACGTTTACAGTAGAGACAGTCTTTAGTGGGAAGGTTGATTTTTTTATGCATTAACTTCTTTCGACATTTAAACGTGGATTTTCTGGATCGTTAAAATCGACACGATAGAGAATCGGATGACAACAGACTTCACAATCAATAACCATCTCTTGCTCTAGACCATCTTCAGGATAAAACTCCATCCAGATCGATTCAAAACAGAAGGGACAGATGATTTGAAAGTATGATTCCATATTACTTGTAAGATCGCTTAGCAAACCATCCTTTCTTGCGAACAAGACAATGATCTTCTTTAGCGATATTCCACTTACCAGGCTTTTTACAATTCTTTTCAGTAATTCTTAGTGGACTATTACAAATTGGAGCCCAATCCGAAACAAACTCACCAGTTGCCTTAAAGCCTATAGGACAAAGCTTGCTGACTTTTCTCTTCTGATACCATTTACTTTTATAGACATAGCATCCTGTGATTTCTCCTGCTTCGTTTCGAATGATTTCACTCCCTGTTCCAATATACTCTCCCATTCCAATTCTATTACAACGGTAAAGTCTAATCTTCTTAAGGTTCTTCTTCTCACAAACAGGCATACCCTTGTGAAGACCTGTATAGCGATGACCTGAAGGGCAAACTTTCTTCATCTTCTTTGCAAGATAGTATTTCCCACGATTCTGAAGACAGTAAGTCTTTCCATCTTTATCCCAGTGAACTCCATTCTTCACTCCACATTTCACCTCTGAAATCTTTTTAGGGAGTACAGCACGACAGACTTTTAAACCTTTAAAAATTCCGAGCTCTTTCTTAACCCCACAACTTGATGGAGTTGCAAAAGGGAGCGAAATCTTTCCAGTCAAAGCAGCGATTTGCCAGTTGATTAAACCAATACAGTCATGTCCATCTGTTACTTCCCAAGCACGATCTTTCTCAGCTCTCTGAAACTGATAATCCCCTCTCGAGAAATGCCTCAAGGTCCAAGCATCACGCTTTGGTCTCTTGACAGGACATCTTTCAAGAGTTTTTTGAATATTTCTTGCTGTAGGACCCAAATGCATAAACTCATACCAAGCATTATGAGGATCTTTTCTATAAATGATTCTCGAGATCAATTTGTACTCTTTCGCTGAGATGACTCCCATCATGTATTTTTGATAAGCTTGATGATTTTTCAAAAATAGCGGATAACCCACTTTTGTAAAATAAGTTTCAATTTGCCAACCATTAAGACCTGTATGTTTTTTGGCACGCTTTACAAACTTATAGTGCTGGTTCGACTTATTAATCGCACCGAGTTTCTTTAAAACGTGATAGAGAATTTGACTCTTTCTTGTCTGACAACTGTTTTGGAAAAATCCAACGTTGTCATTACACATGGCTTTTCCTTTACCGTATTTCTCGATCCAATCAATCCATTTCATGGCCCGCTGGCGAACGTCTTCTTGTTTTTTTTGATCAGGATTCAAGATACCTTGAGAAATAAAGTAATTGATCACCCCATACATCATATCGCGACTGAAAGAATTTTTAGTCGTCTTATTGATATTACTTTCACCACGCCACCATTGACCAAGCGGTCCCTGGCCTTTCTCAACATCAGAACAGCGATCTCTTACTGTATTTCTATCTCCTGCAAGCTGAGCTGATAAACAAGCATTTCCCGCAAACTCAATCATATCCCATTGTTTACATGCCCCAGGTTCATTAGAAGCTTGTCCTTCAAATTCTCCTTCACAAAGAAGCATCCATTGTTTGATCTGCTCTCTTCTCTCAATGAGCTGATTAACAAGCTCATTAGAGAAAGTATTAAGTCCTGAAAATAAAAAGAGAAAAATAAGAATCTGTTTCATAATAGCCTCTGTAAGCTCTATCATAATTCATTTTTCTCTTTCTCTAAATTAAAGGAAATTGATCGGGAATAGTCACATCACTATTTTCTATTCTAACTAGGAAATTTTCGATGTGAGCAAGATCAAATTGGCTTCAAACTAGAAAGTTTTACAATAAACTGGGATTAAACAGCATTCTTTGATATGAAAAGTGAGATTTTGGAGGATTTTATGAAGTTTTTAATTTTAATCTCAGCTCTTACTTCGACTCAATTTGCATCAGCAAATTTACTCAAAGACACATTTAAAAAGTTTGATGGTGAGTACCGTCTCGTCAGCGAAGACAGCGTCAAGCGATTTGAATGTCGGAAACATTTTACGATTAAGACCCATGAGAGTAGCGATGGCCCTTATCTTAATGGTGGACTTAAATTTTCTAAAAAATCTCGTCACCAACAATACGTGAAAATAATAGTCAGACTTCCAGGAGAAAATATTTCAAGTGATGCAGCAGTTATTGAGCACAAAAGTGTTACGAGAGTTCAAACAGGATTTTTCTTTGGAAAAAGAACAAATGTTTTCTACACAAAGTTTGATTCAAGAGCATCAGACTATGGAAAGCTGACTTATCTTGCCGATGCAAAAACAGGGAGCTTTTTTGAAGGATACCGCTCACACAGATATAGCTTCACTCTTGAACTTAAAAATGAAGGAATCACTGTAAACTTTCATAAAATTGCTAATAAGAAAAAAGCTAAACTTGGTAAGAAACTCGCGACTTGTAATTATAGTTTATAAAAAATTAGGGTCTGCTTAAAAGCGGGCCTATCCCGTTTAATCAACTTCTTCAAAAACTAAGCCAGCAGTATGATCTTTTGATTGCTCAATTGAATAATAAGGACCTTCACCACGAATTCTAAATGTCGATCCATAAAGTAACAGAGGTTCGGAAGCTATAAACATTCTTTCTAAATACTCATCCATCGATAGCAGACTCGGTTCTTTACCAAAGCTAAAATCAAGAACCTGGCCTCGGTAAGTAGCAATAACATGAAAGCCCCAATTCTCTACGAAATGTCCTGAAAGCTCTCTCCCCCAACGAGAATTCAAAGCAATGATTTTCCCAAAGCCCCATACTGTAGCCTCGGCCGTAATTTTGATAACATCGATTTCACTCGTATCAATTTTTTTGCTCTCAAGATGTTTTACAAAGTTTGAGATATTGCGACCGCAATGCCGAGAGCTAATCTGATTAGAGTAATAAAAGTCAGTAAATTCACGTTCGATTTCTTGAGAAAATCCACAAGGGATTAGGAATAACCAAATGAGATACTTCATCTGAATTACTTACAAAGACAGACACAAACCAACAAGTGAACTGTAATATTTTCAGTAAACGCTTTGCACAACTGTGACATTTACCTTTGCTTTTCTCTCTCGTAAGCTATCGATATGAATTCAGTATTTAAAATCCTTACTCAAAAAGAATGGGAAGAGTTTCAAGCAGCAAGAACCTTTAAAGGAACAGAGCTCGATCTTAAAGACGGTTATTTTCATACCTCGACCAAAAATCAAGTCAAAGGCGTGCTTGATCGTTATTACCAAGATATTGAGGTTATTGTTGTAGAACTCAATATAAAACCCTATCAAGATCATTTGAAGTTAGAAAAGGCCAGTAATGGGGAAAAATACCCTCATCTCTATGTTTCAGAAATTCATTTTAAAAACATTTTAAAAACATTAAAAACTTCGGAGTTTTAATGGATCTCCGCAATCATAATAGAATTTTAGTGCATCAAATCTTTGAAGCTTTTGAACTCTTCGGTTATGAAACCAGAAACAAATACGAAATTCTTGATGAAAACCAAAAAAAGATTGGTTTTGCAGCTGAACAAGGAAAAGGATTTCTTTCTTTTTTAACGAGACAATTCCTAGGTCATTGGCGAACTTTTGAACTTTATTTTTTTGATAATGACCGAAAACTTTTCATGACAGCAATTCACCCCTTTCGTTTTTACTTTGAAAGACTAGAGATTAAAGATAAAGATGGTCTTCTTATTGGGGCCCTTCAAAAACGTTTTTCGATTCTTACAAAGAAATTTGATGTAGAAGACCCTCATGGTAATGTCATCATGGAGATGCGCTCACCTCTTTGGAAAATTTGGACTTTTCCTTTTATTAAAATGGGATCAGAGGTCGCAAGGATTGAAAAAAAATGGAGTGGTCTTTTAGCTGAAGTCTTTACCGATAAAGATCGGTTTCTCGTTTCTTATGATGATCCTTCATTCACAGAACAAGAAAAACTTATTGTCTTAGCTGCGTCAGTTTTTATTGATATTCGTTACTTCGAAAAGAACGCAAACAACGACTGAGTCCGGAGCTCAGATAATAGAAGTTCTTACTGGTTCCAACATCACCTAAAGCACTCGAAGTATAATTGTCTTATGAATTGGAAATACCCTTTTATTGGTTCACTTATTTTTTCTACTATCCTTACAGGGATCTATTTCTCACAGGAATGGACTACTATGCAAGAGTTGGGTGGATGGAATATGGTCATTTTATTGGTCATTATTGGTGGTCCAAGCTTCACTTACTTCTCATGGGTTTTTCAAGCTGTTGAAAGTGATTCAAATTTTGAAGAATACAATAAAGGTTACTTAAAATCTATTTACCATTCATTTTTAGACCAACTCTCCGAAGATCCAGAAAATAGAGATTTACTGCTTTCAATCTACGAAGCTGGGAAAAGCTATTACAGTCTCATTAACGAAAAAGACTGGGAAGAAAAAATCAAAAAAGATATCGAAACAAGTATTATTCCGATAGAAAAAGTTGCTTAATCATTCTTAATACGAACCTCCTCCCTTAGCCTTAGGTCTTCACTTGCTGCAAATAGGATCGAAAATATCAGTAATACTACGACACAGGTCACGCTTGCGAGTAAAGTCAGAGAGTTTTTAAAAGTCTGGAGGAAAGCAAGTAAAGCAGTCAATTCCAGGCTAAGGTTTAAATTGGAGATTCTTGTCATTTTCATATTTTCTTTTTAGGCAACATCAAAGAAATCGAGCTCAATTCTTTTATATTTATTTGTCTTCTCTTTTCCGATAAGCCGACTTAAATTAGAAAAAACTCTTCTAATTGAAATTTCAGGGATTCTGTCTTCACCACTCAGATGAAAAGTTTGTCGTGATGTCTTTGCTTTAAGCTTAACCAGGAAAAGACCGTGTTTTACTTTGTAACTAAAAGAGATTTTCTTTAAACTGGGATTTAAATCTCTCAATCGATTCCATTCTTTTTCAAAAGTTTCATTAATCTTTAATTCATTTACCATAACGTTAGACTCCTTTGTTAAAGTTTCACGCATGACCAATATAAAAGAGTTTCTAGTATTGATAAAATATATAATTGTAATAATAGTTATAAAAAAAAATGATACTAAATTTAAAGAAAAAAAAGGGCCCTCACAAAGGGCCCCGTATCGACTGGTCTACATGGAGGGATAAACCCACCAACTGGTTATGATCTTTTAATAATATAACCCAAACCAAGGTATCGAAAAATAATATAAATTAAAACAAGATCATTGATTTATAGAATATTAAAAAAGGGCCCTCGTAAGGGCCCTGTATCGACTGGTCCATTTGGAGAGGTAACTCGCCAAAAACTAAATGACTTTGTCATTAATAGGCTTAATGCCATCCTCCGGAAGTATAACACTTGCAGAAATATTTTTTTCTTCTGCTTCTTTCATCCAGTGTGATATTTCATCACGAATCGCTCGATCCACATACTGTGCCTCAGAGAAGTCTAAGACTATTTTTTTATCAACTGTCTCTTCCGCCTCATGAAGCGAATGAGAAATTTTTGGAATATGAAGGAAAGTCGCCTTCCCTGTCATCTTAAGCTTGATTTCTTGATCATCTTCTTCTCTCATCACGTGAAGTCTCATGGTATCAATCATGAGCATGATTAAAGAAGCTCCGAACCCAACCATGACCCCTGTGAGAAGATCTGTAACAGTAATAAGAGCAAGTGTTAAGACATAAACCATTCCATCTTTACGATCTTTTTCAAAAATCGCTGGAACTGACTTTAAATCTAAAAGCTTAATCCCTGTATAGATAAGAATCCCAGCAAGTGCTGCAATAGGAACAAGTTCTAAAACTTTCGGAAAGAAAAAGACGAGAATAAAGAGCCAAACCCCGTGCATAATCGCTGACATTCTTGTTTTTCCACCAGACTCGATATTAGCACTCGATCGAACAATAACTCCTGTAATAGGAAGAGCACCAACAACTCCTGCAATAACATTACCAAGCCCTTGCGCAAAAATCTCCTGATTATAATCTGATTTTTCCTTAGTCAGCCTATCAACAGCATTTACGCAAAGAAGACTTTCTGCACTTGCAACAAAAGCGATTGCAATAGCAGAAAAGAAGAGTCCTATACTAAAAGTGTTGAAGCTTTCAAAACTGATAAAGTGGATCTCCGAAATCAGATCATGTGGAATCTGAACCATCGCAATATCCAAGTTCATAACGGCCGTAATAGTTGAAGTGACAATGATTGCGAATAAAGGCGCTGGAAACTTTTTATTTATGTTTGGAAGCAGTTTTTGCCAACCAAGAATAAGAGCAACAGTAATAAGGGCCAACCCAAAAGAGACATGAGCTAAACCACTATTAATAATATTATCAAAGAAAACAGAAGGAAGAGATGCAATATTCTTCATACCATTTCCACCTGGCTTGTGAAGAAGAGCAATATGAATTTGACTAATAAGAATTAAAAGCCCGATTCCCCCTAACATCCCTTTAATTAATGCAGGAGAAATTGCACGAAAATATTGAGCAAGCTTAAAACGATGCATAAGAATTTGAAAACAACCAACAATGATTCCAAGCGGAACAAGAGCTGGGATTCCAAATTGCTCAATAAATTGAAAGACCATTACAGCGAGACCTGCTGCCGGTCCACTAACTTGGAGTGGGGATCCAGCAAAGACACCTACAACCAGGCCACCGATAATACCGGATAAAAGCCCAACCATAGGATCAACTCCCGATGCAAGAGAAATCCCCATACATAATGGCAATGCCACAAGGAAAACAACGAGCGACGAGAGAAAGTCACTCGCAAAAGTGTTCTTAAGATAATTTTTCACAGTCGATACCTTTTAAAATATTTCGGGAAACCAATTTCCCATTTAAACAAATATTAGACCCAGTCATTAGTATAGCATGATGTGATAGAAAGTTTCCCAGGCTTGTTATACATCAGTTAAACTAACTGTAGGCAGTATCGAGGCAACTCCCTTTTTTTGATATTATAATTAACCTATTAACTACCTTGATAAAATCAATGCATTGAAAAATGTGATAGAATATTCTAAGTTTATCGACTGAAATAAGCTCTTTAAGTGAGGTGTCAATGAAATGGATTAATTACCATCATTTAATTTATTTTAAAGAAATTGCAATCAAAGGAACTATCTCAAAAGCTTCTGAGACCCTTAAAGTGGGTCAACCGGCCCTTTCTTCACAATTGAAGAATTTAGAAGAATACCTCGGAGTTGATCTTTTTGAGAGACGAAATAAAAGGCTTTATTTAACTGAAGCTGGAAAAGTCACCTTGGAGTACGCAACTAAAATTTCAGACCTTGGACAAGAGCTTATACAAGTTATAGACAATCAGGGTTTTACGGAGAGAATTAATCTCAGTGTCGGCGCGTTAGATAGCATTCCAAAGCACCTCATTTGCGATATTGTCGACTTTGCCCATAAGAAAACAGGGTGTTTTCTTTCAATCCTGGAGGATTCTGTTGAAAGCTTATTAAACCAACTTATCTCTCACCAAATTGAGGTGATCATATCAGATCATAAAATAAGCAATATGGAGAATAAGCAAGTTTACTCGAGACGGATTCTTCACCGACAAATTGTCGCCTATAGTTCTCCAGATTTTAAGCATCTTAAAAGAAGCTTTCCTCACTCTCTAGAAGGCATGCCTTGTATTGTTCCTACAAAACATTCAAAAATCAGAAACGATATTGAGCACTTCTTCGATATCATCGATGTCGAACCAGAGTTCATTGCAGAAACTCAAGACACTGCTCTTCAAAAAATTCTCGCTTCAAAAGGTGACGGCGTTATTTTTCTTCCGGAGTTAGCAGCGAAAGAACTCGTTCAACATAAAAAACTTATAAAGCTTGGTCCTCTCGATAATGTTTTTGCTGAATATTTTCTCATTTACAGCAAAAGGATTTTTGAAAACCCAGCTCTTGATCTTGTTATTAAACAAGATTTTGAAAAAATGAGATTAGGTCATTAAACTTTTGAAAGATCGAAATCCTCTGGAGGAACGCGCTTAAAATAGAGAGCAGGCAGAAGACTTGAGGCTAATGTATAAAATATTAGTGCAGTAAGAATATATGTATCGATATTAAAGCTTTCTTTTAGAATATTCACAATCACTAAACCAAATATAAGATTCGGTGTTAATGCCATCGCAATCTTGTCTCTATCTTCCCAGAAGTCTTTGACATAGTTTTTAATATTATACCGAACGGAAAAAACTCTTATTGGTATCACAATTACGGCAAGTCCTATACCAAGCAGAAGTCCTTTTACGATAAAAAGTTCTTCTGTAATTATCAATCCTGCTTTGAAAAAGTAAAAGGGAACAAAGATATAAAAAAACATCGAAAGAGATTCCAAAATTCGATCAGAATCTTCACTTGCGATAAAGTGTTTGAATTGTCCCGCAATAATTCCAGTCATGAAAGCTCCTACTAAATAGTGAGTTCCTAACTTTTTAGTGAGGACTCCTGCCATGAAAGCAAGAATAACTAAAAAAGAAACCTCACTTTTTGGTGCAAACGGAGCAACGAACTTTAAGAAAAACTGTACAATGATCGGAATTAAAAAGAAGAGGCCTATAAAGATTGCTTTTGTTATAAATAGAGATTCGATATCATTGAGCTGAAGAGCAATAAAAAGAACAATGATCGCTGCAACTTCTTTTGATATCGCTTTTAATTTAATCCAAAAAACTTCTTGCTCACTTAGTTCATAATTTCTCAATGAGCTCAAAATAAACCCGGCTGAAGGAGTGAATAGAGCAACAGAGATAATTAAGGCCACTTGAAAGCTAACATTGAGAACATAAATACTAACAAGAGCAGCTCCTATCATGATCAACAGAGATTTTCCTATATAAATTAAGAGAGGTTTTAAATTGCTTTTTAATTCCTCTATTTCTATTTCCATTCCGGCAAAAAGAAAAAGAGAGGTAATCCCTAAACGGGCAAGCATTAGAACAAGTTGATCTGATTCAAACCATCCCAAAAAGTTAACACAAAGACATCCCAAGACCAAAGAAGTAATACCGCTTGGTATACCAAAACGGAGTAACATTTTTGGAAGAATAAGAACTGAACTAAAAAGTGCTAAATATTGAAATTCTCGTCCGAATGCTAAATAAGTTTCCATAAAGTAATGATAGCGGAGATTTATTTAAGCTTCAAATGAGATGAATCCGCAAAAGAAGTGAAAAACAAAAAATGTGGTTGGTAAAGTTGAATCGTCTTAACGAAATAATCATTTAACGCTTTTCTATGAAGTAATATTTCTCCGCTTTCTGTTAAATAGAAGTCTTTACCAAAAATAATGACTCGAGAGTTTTTCTGAGCGAAATACACAAGCTTACCGTGATCTTGTTCAACAAACTTTACCAATGGATCAGCATAAGTCGCCCCATATGATTCCAAAGGAAGGTATTCATGGAACTTCTCGCCTTCAAAAAGTCCAACTCCATAACTTCCGAATTCCTGAAAAAGTTTCGCTTGTGTCGGTTGAAGTTCGTCTACATTTTCAATGAATTGTTTATAAATTCCACCTTTCGATCGAAAAAAATCAGATTGAATATTCTCTAACTTATCTGAAAAGATAAGATAGTTCCCAAAAGGTCTTTCAATAAAATAAGAACATTGGTGGTCACTTATCGTAAGCTTGTGGATACCAAGCACTAAGAACTCCTTAAAGCCTTATAAGCCTTAGGAAGTCGCCACCAAGCAAGAAATGGATATTCGTGATGCTCTTCATGATACCCAAAGTGAAAACAAGTTATTAAACTCAACCAAGTTGGATAATTATTAGATCGAGTTTTATGCTTTTGATCTGAGTTCTTGAAATCTTTATGAACTAAATAAGTTCCAAAATAGAAAAGTTGAAAAGCTGCAATCCATGATGGAATAGCAAAGTAGAGGATCATTTTCTCGAAGCTTCCTCCAATAAGATATACCGTTCCGACATGAATATGAATGAGAAGAAATTCTCTCCAGGTATAATAACGAACCATAAAACTCGTAAGCCATGGAAGAATTTTTTCTTTGTGAAAGTAGTCCGGATCTCGTTCTGTTGCTGGATGATCATGATGCTTCATATGATTGATGCGAAGTTTCTCATAAGAGAAACCTGCAAAAAGAAAGACTGCTATTCTTCCAACCCAGTCATTTAACCATGGTTTCGAGGGTGATGTGAGCCCATGCATGCTATCATGACCAGTTATAAACATTCCTGTGAATAAGAAACTTTGAAACCAGATATGAAAGATAACTCTTCCCCAGGAAGGATCAGTCATTGTGAGCGAGATATAGAGATTTATAAACCATGTAGCGATGATAAAAAAAGCTATCAAAAGACTCATTCTCTCATGTTTCAATGATGGAATTTCAAATGCATCATTCATTGCCTTATATTAAGTTCATCAGGTTAAAACCCAGTATAAACGTAACTTATACTAAAAAATGTCTAAGTTTTATCGAAGTGAACGATCTAATAATCGGATAGGTTTTCTTTCTAGTTTTTTAAGATCTTTTAACTTCTTTCTCATATCAATTTTATAGTCTTGTTGTAGCCTAGAAATAAGGAGATTCATTTGCCCTGAATCGAAAAAAGATTCTCCTTTCCAAGCACCTAAGATTGCACCAGCAAGCTGAGCATAGGTATCGGTATCTTTTCCAAAATGAATTAAGTAATAAAAAAGATCTTCCGGACTATTTTTAAAGTATTCCAAATAAGAAAATGTCACTGCTATGACAGCATAATCTTCCCACCAATAATAAGCAGGTACCATCTCTCTAATTTTATTTCTGAGATTAAATAAGTTTCTTGAACTCTTCCCTATTTGCTGACTTTTGACCAGCCAATGCTCAAGGGGTCTACCAATAAAGGGAGTTTCACGCATTTTATAAGGGTCAGTTTTTCGAAGCGTTTCAAAGAAACCGTCAAGAGTTGCATTCTCACCCAGTAAATAAGCAAGGCCTGCAACAATCGCACAATTTATGTCAGTGGCAGTTCCAGAATCTAGCCAATTTAACTCCCAGCATTTCAAATAAGCTTGTTCTGGTAGTCCACTATAAGGAATCGCTAAAGGGATTAAAGCCAACTGTCCTGATACGGTGGCAAGTCCAGACCAAAGTGCTCCTCTTGGTTTACGCCGAACTCCTGTCGCCAGATATTGGGCAACACTCATATACTCTTTTAACCACTCTTGTCGAAG
Source organism: Bacteriovoracaceae bacterium (assembly GCA_965217035.1). GTDB lineage: Bacteria > Bdellovibrionota > Bacteriovoracia > Bacteriovoracales > Bacteriovoracaceae > JAUHYH01. The sequence continues at coordinate 485,826 of OZ244226.1, forward strand.
AGAGTTATACTCATCGTTCTTCTTAAACTCTTCAACGTAACTTTTGGCCAATGACTTTTCTGTCCATTGTTTATTAGAGAGAAGAAAATCAATAAAAATGAGTTTATGTCGGCTATCATCAGTGATTGTTCCCGCTGGAGCAAAGTCCTTCCAGGCTCCAAAAGCAGTCGCCTTACCAGGATAGCTAACAAGATTTCCATTAAATTTTACTGGCTTGCTAAACTCATGAGGACCACCAAGGGCATCGCCTAACATCGAGCCAAGAATAAGTCCTGAGACTCGGTCGTTACCAAAAGACGCAGAGATCAGAAAAACCAGCCAGAAAAATTTCATTTCATTATTCTAGCCGTCACTCAAGGGAAATGGCGAAAGAAAGATGGCAATGCACCGCAAAGAAATAAAAAAATAAAAACTCCTCTAATTACGGTTGAGCAAAAGCTCAAGATAACGCTCTCTCAGCTTAAGACTTTTCATTCGGAAATTTACATTTTTTACATGTTGATCAGAGCTTTCAGGACTAAGCTCTATTCCCCAAAGTGGATAGATGCTATCTGGAGAGAGAGAATAACGAACGTCCCCTATTGCATTCTTATCATCAGGGTGGACTGCCAGATAATCCTTTGAAAACCAGCGAAACTTTTCAATATCGATTGAATGCTGAGAGCCTTTTTCAACCCATGGAAAATCCTCTTCTAAAGAGAGCTTTTTTATCTTCTCACCTGTGAACCATCGAGGACTCAAACCAACCTTTACAGCATCAGCATAGAAATAACCTTCATGTTCATAAAGGACTCTCCATAAGTAAAGATTCCCAAGAGAAGGCCGTGCAGTTAAGCGTTGAGGTGTATGACCTCGACTCTTGGCCAATTCATATCCTATATCTTCTGCACGATAGCCTTGAACCACTCCAATCGAGAGATAGCAAAAAACATAAAGCATTCCAATCCGTGCAATTCGATGATTTTTTTTCCTTATAGAAAAGATAATAAAAAAAATAAGAGGCAGAGTAAAAAGTGGATCAATAATCGAAACATTATTCCAAGCAAAGCGATGATCGGAAACTGGCCAAAACAGAAGAGTTCCATAGCTTGTACAAGCATCTAACAAACCATGCGTACCATAACCTAGAATAGAATAAAGATAGTTTTGCTTGAAGCCTATTTTATTCTTTAAGAAGATATGAAGAAAAGAACTAACGATGAAGGCCCCAATAGGAACAAACAAAAGTGAATGAGTGAAATGACGGTGATAAAGATAATAAATCATTGGATCGATTTCTGAGCGAATTAAAATATCTAAATCAGGAGCCATTCCTGAAAGCACACCAATCAAAAAGGCCCACTTAAATTCTTTTGTCTTTGAGAAGCTTTGCGATGCTAAAGCTCCCAATGAACCTTGCGTGAAAGGATCCATGCATTACTCCCTTAGAGGATTATAATCAGATTTTTAGCAATGAGCAGGCCCATATGTAATGTATGTTCAAGAACAAAAATAAATCAAGGCCTTCTCGGGGACCTCTGAACGAGTCACTAACCGACTCGTTTTGGATTCTCTCATCTTTTTCATCCATTCTCCAGCCAACAGCTCCAAAGCCATCTAGACAGATATTTTGTAAAGTTTGAAAATAGAGCGCTCTTCGATAAACATTTTCAAGCATAAGATCGTGAGATTTAAGACTCATGGAGGGGTAATCATCAACAATAGTTGATTCGAACTTATTTTCAGATTTATCTACCAATGATTCTTGAAAGATTTGGTCAAAGGAATCGAAACTTTCTGGTTTTATAAATTATTCTACTACCCTCATAGGCTTAGATTAGAAAATCTCACAATTTTAGACTTGTTAAAATTGAATAAAGTTTGAGTTAAGGAAGGCTCAGAGCATGCTCTGAGCCAAGATGATTTATTCAAGAATATACTGAATTTCTCTAAGTTTGAAACCATGTCTTTCAACCGATGCATCTGACTTGAAGTTCATATCAAGAGTATTTCCGTCTGCGTAATCAGTGGTATAACCGTCTATTTGTTTTCCACTAATGACTTCGACTACTTCTCCCTGAGCATCTTTAATCGTTAATGTGTCATATCTTTTCTCTGAATCGAATTTTTCAAAAACAGCTCTGATAAATTTTGCTCCAGCAACATTGAAAGACTTTGATATATCAGTTTTGCTCTCGTAAGGATGATTCGTTTCAAACGCTTGACTCGCATCAGCTTTCCACGCTTTTGGATCAGGTCTCTCTGGTTGATTTTCTCCCTCTTGGTTGAGAAGAAATCTTACAGTATCGACGTGTCCTTTCGCTCTAAGCTTTTTCTTAAAATTCGCTACATATTTTGAAGAATTTATGAGCTGTTCTTTTATTTTTTTAGGATCAGTTTTTCCATGCTTTGTTAGATAAAGCCCAATCATTCCAGAAACATGAGGTGTCGCCATTGATGTTCCAGAATAGACTTCATATTTATTGTCTAAAACAGTTGAGAGAATATTCCTTCCAGGAGCTAAAATATCAACCGTCTTTCTTCCAAAACTTGTAAAAGTTGCTAGTTCACCTTGCGCATTTCCTGCTGCAACGCTAATAACATTATCAATCTCGTAACCTGCTGGGTAATAACTTGAAATATCGTTATTGTTTTTACTATTACCCGCTGCTGCAGTAAAAATAATTCCAGCTTCATTTGCTTTAGTAATCGCATCATTTAATGCTTGAGAATAAGGTCCGCCTCCCCAGGAGTTAGACATAATGTCTGCACCCATTTTCCTAGCATAATCAACAGAACGAATCGCTCCCTCAGTAGTACCACCATCTTCAGCAAGAAACTTAAGGGCCATCAACTTAACATTGGCCATAACACCCGCAACTCCAATTTTATTATCGTGAACCGCGCCTATGGTACCCGCACAATGTGTTCCATGACCGTGATCATCCATTGGGTCAGCATCATCATTCTTAAAATCATAACCATAGATATCGTCGACATAACCATTCCCATCATCATCAACATCAGGTTTACCATTTAATTCAGCTTCGTTTTTCCAAATATTAGCTTTTAAATCTTCATGGTTATAATCAATTCCTGTGTCGATAACTGCAACAACGATATCTTTGGAACCTTTAGTGATCGCCCAGGCAGCCTTCGCTTTAATATCAACACCTGCAACACCATTTTTAGTGCCACCATCTCTTAAGGGTTCATTTTTTCCGGTATTCTCTAATCCCCAAAGAAGTCCAGAGTCTGGATCGTCTGTTAACTGCCCTTGTCTTTCTCCAATCATTTTATAGATAAAGTTAGGCTCAACGTATTCGACGTTCTTAAGGGTTGACTTTAAAGTCCTTAAGGATTGAGCAGACTTTATGATAGCAAAATGAGAACCAAGTGCTTTGAAGTCTCTCTTGACTTCAATCCCTGCATTCCTTTGCGTGAGAAAGTTTTCATTTTTTAGTTTAACAATATACTCACCAGGTACGGCGTCGTATTCATTAGAAAAAATAGAAAATGAAAACAGAAAAGCAAAAAGTAAAATTCCTTTCATGATGTTTCCTTCTGATAGAGTTTTTAATAGTGTACTGCGATGCAAAGCAATGATTTTCGTTGAGACACTTTTTTCCTAGTAAATCAGTAAACGTTTGTCAGATGTCATTTGGTTTGCTTCCATTAGCACATGAAAAACTACCTCAATTCACTTCAAGGAAAATCAATTGTTATTACTGGAACTAGCGCCGGTATTGGACTTGCCACCGCTCAACTTCTTTGTGAGATAGGTTGCTCCGTCACTGGAATTTCTCGAAGAAATCAAAGTAAGAAAATTAATTCAGACAACTACAAGCACCTTTCAGGTGACCTTAATGATCATGCATTTCTGAAGTCTTTGTTTAATGACAATATTTTTAATTGTGATGTGTTTATTAATAATGCTGGCCTTGCACTTGGGAAAGATCACTTTATCAATGCGAAAGAAGAAGATATTGAACTTGTTATTCAGACGAATATCTCAACCGCATTCAAAATAGCTCAAGAAGCCCTTAAGAAAATGAAAACTCGTGGTGAGGGTGATATCGTTAATATTTGTTCTATTGCTTCTCATGAAGCCTATGCCGGCGGAGTAGTTTATTGTGCTAGTAAACATGCACTGCTTGCAATGGGGAAAGCTCTCAGGGCCGAAACATATGGTGAAAATATACGAATCATTAACGTCTCCCCGGGAATGGTAGAAACAGAATTCAGTTTAGTGCGATTCAAAGGTGATGCCGAGAAAGCAAAAAAAACCTATGAAGGTTTCAGCCCATTAAACCCTGAGGACATTGCTTATCAAATTTACAATGCTATTAGCTGTCCTCGGCATGTAAATCTAGATGAAATTATTATTCTAGCAACTGACCAGTCAGGAGCAACAAACGTAAAAAGAAAGTAAATTAGTTTGAAGAAAGTCTGGTAAGACTCGACTTTGTTTGACTTGTTTTTGTTTCGCCAGCATCAAGATAATTATTCAAAGCAATTACGCCTAGCAGCAAAACAAACGCGAAGACTCTTTGCGTTGATCTATTCATGTCGCCTCCTATCCCCTTCCTGGGTTCTTTTTCTTAAGCTTCTTAAGAAATGTTAAGGTTATGTTAAGGCACTTAATCCCAAATGGCAATTTTTTGACAAAAAAAACAATATATTACTTTGATCATATGTTTTACCTATTGCTGAATAGCAAAAATTGAATTCCCTCTCTCGCCCGTCAGCCTTAAGATGATATCAACAAAGGAGAGAGTATGACCGAATTAGAAAATGATAATCTTCAAGAACTGGTAAAAACCCATGACAAAGTTATAGTTCAGTATGGAGCTGGCTGGTGTGGTAATTGCCGAATGCTAAAACCAAAGTTTAAAAACCTGGCCAAAGAAACTCCCGATGTCACATTTCTCTACGTTGACGCTGAAAAATACCCTAATTCTCGCCAACTCGCCAAAGTAGATAACCTTCCAACCTTTGCTGGTTTCTCAAATGGTGAACTCGTTTCTCAAAACCAAGGAAACAAGATTGAAATCGTAAAGGATATCTTAAGTGAAATTACCGGTAATTAAGCAAGCAACAAATTTCATTCAAGAAAATGATGAAGACTTCGTTCTTGAAACGATTGAAGTTTTAGAAAATCTTTCTGAAGCTTCCGGTTGGAAGGACGAAGAGCTCAATACCATTGGGGAAATTCTCAGTAATCTTTATGGCTCTATCGAAGTCGCGAAAGAAGTAAAATCGGGAACTCCTCAAAAAGAAGCTCTTAATAATTTCATGAAAAGAGTCATGGGATCGATTGATCGTTAAAGAGATCCAATCGTTGCTTGCAAAGTAAAAAGCAAGCCTCCCACTCTTTTAAAATTTTGGTTTCTTGGAAAGGTCATGTAAGGAGTCAATTCATAAAAGAACCAAGTTTTCATCAATCTTTGTCTATAAGTAACTCCGAAATAATAATTATCAAGTTCGTATTGCGGTTTACTTGAAGAATTTGCCCTAAGCGAATAGAACATGTCTCTTCTATCTGAAAGTCTATGGTGAACTGTCGGGCCTTGTGAAACGAGAGTCTCTTTTGTGCTCTTAAACCAAGTCGCATCATTAATAAAGGAGAAATAGATATCCTCTATGAGCTTCAAAGAATAGTTTAAACGCAAGTTTTGACTAAGATCTTGAGTATTATCCCAATAACTCTGAGTAAGAAATGCGATATTCCCATCTCCAGTTTTGAAGTTTCGATTGATGCGAAGACGTGTATAAGGAACTACTGACTGAGCTAATCTTAAACCTGTAGAAAGCTTGAGATTGAACTTTTTCACATCATCAAGTAAATAGCTAAATCCAGCTCTAACATCTTCATCATTTTGAATAGCTTCTGTCTGCGCAACCCTTTTATCACTATCAACGAGACCATCTTGCTCAGTGTCTGCTTTTTTCTCAAGGTCAAATCGTAATCTTCTCTGAAGATTTGGAAGACGAAAATCTAATTGGAAAAGAGTTTCCTGAGTTTGGTCTGAACCTGCTTGGTTTCTCCAAATATTGAAAAGTCGAACTCGAGTTCCATTTTGCTCTAATAACGAAGCCTTATCTCCAAACAAACTATCGATTTGATTAGAAAAAATAACTAATTGATCGGACAGCCACTGTTGTCCCCCATAAACAGACTCTTTCATGGAAAAAGAACTTTCATTACCATTAAGAGTCGACTCTATACTCTGACTAAAAGAAGCAGAGACAAAAAGAAAGGAAAGGATGACCAGCCATTTCATCTTCTTTATCGTATCTCGTTTCAAGTTACTAGAAAATGCGGAAAACAATATTTTTGGGTCCTCAAGTCAACTCAAATCCAATATAATGGGCATATGGAGCAAGAAACTCGAGGAAAGTGTTATGAATGCTATCGACCTCGTAAAAACTGTCTATGCGGGTATATCCAGCCATTCGAAACATTGTTTCGCTTTGTGATTCTTATGCATCCGAAAGAAGCCAGAAAGCAACCGCTTGGAACAGGAAGAATCACGCATAAGTCCCTAGTAAATAGCGAAATTATTATTGATAAAAATTTTGATCATAATAAGAGAGTTCAGTCTTATCTAAAAAGCTCTGAGTGGGATTGCTATCTCCTTTATCCTGGCCGCCAAGCTGTAAACCTTTCGGAAAAAAAAGTTATGATAAAAGGTAAACCCTTACTTTTTATTCTTGATGGGACATGGCCATGTGCTAAATCTATGCTTCGAGATAGTCCGAGTCTTCATTCTCTACCAAGATTAAGCTTCACCAATCAAAAAAAATCTCGTTTTTATATTAAGCATCAACCTGCTGAGTACTGCCTCTCAACCGTCGAATCCGTTTATGAAGTTCTTTCTCTTCTGGAAGAAAATGGTATCGAAAAAAAGAACTCAAAAAAAGAAAGTATGTTAAAAGCATTAGACGAAATGGTTGCTTTTCAAGTCCAGTGTGCTAATGATCCTAATCTTGAAAGTTATAAAAGAAAAAAACCTTATAAATCTCCCTCAGAACGAAAGCCAAGTGTTAAGTGGGATGAGCGGAGTATTATTTTCCTAGACTGATGCTTCAGGTGGAATATGATTGAAAGTATGAAGCGTCTGGGTAGGAAATGCAAAACTAACATCCATCTTCTCTGCTAATTTCATCACATCGATTAAAAATTTTTGCTTCTCTTCAAGCTCTTCAGTCCAGTCTCTTACTTCCCAAAACATATAAATGAGAATATCTAAAGAACTCGATCCAAGACCATTGAAATAAATATTAAAATTATCTTTTCTCGTTTTTGGATGAGACCGTATAATCTCTCTGATTCCTTCTACAAAACTTTCAATCTTATCTGTAGGAGTTCCATATTCAATCCCAAAGGTCCCTTTGAATCTTCTGTAGCGTCGTTTCCCAAGATTATCGATATATTTGTTACTAAGAACACTATTAGGAATAGTCACGACAGAATCATAAAAAGTTCTCACACGGGTACTTCGAAAACCAACTTCTTCAACTGAACCTTCTTTATCTTCAACAATGATATAATCACCTATTTCAAAAGGTTTATCGAGAATGATCATCACTGAACCAAAAAGATTCGCAAGCGTATCTTTTGCTGCAAAAGCGAAGGCTAAACCACCAATTCCAAGCCCGGCAACAACACTTGTGACATCGATATTAAAAGTATTAGCGAGATAAACGAGAAAAATGGCCCATAAAAGAACCTTGGAAGCTTTAGCAAGCATCGGGACCAGAACATCATCAAACTTATTATCTGTTTTCCCTGCTAACTTCTCAAAATGTTGAGCAAGAATATTAATAAAAGCATAAATCCCAAAAAATAAGGCAATGAAAAATAATTTTGATGTATAAAGTTGAAGTTTTTTCAATAAGTCTTCTTCAAAATCAAGGTACGGGTAAACCCAATAACCCATCGCAAAGATGAACATCAATCGTAAAGCAATATTCAACCGTCCTTGGTCCTTCTTATTAATTTGAAGAAACCTTCGCCCTCTCGAAAGAACTGACTTCAAGATAAAAGAGGTAATAATCTTACTAAAAATAGGAGAAAGCACGAGAAGACCAACTAATGCAAGCCATTGTTGATTCATAAGATAAAAGGGAGCTTCGTGTAGCCAATTATACATGCTTGTATTCTAGAAATTTCCAGAAACTCTGTAAACTAGAGATCATTTAAAGGGTTGAAGGAGTAATGAAAGTGGTTTTTGATCATCTAAACCGCGGAAACGAGCTTGTCCAATGAGGGCATCATTTGGTTGATTTTCGGTATAAGTCTTAAAAACTCGATCCCAAAGAGAAAGATTAAATCCATAATTAGTATCGCTGAATTTTCGATCTTTGTTATGATGAATCAAATGCATTTGAGGTGTTACAATGAAAAATCTTAAAACTCTCTCAAGTTTTGAAGGAATTGAAAGATTCGCATGATTAAAAATCGCCATTCCATTTAAAACAACCTCAAAAATAACGATCGCTTCAGCTTTGATTCCAAACAATACAATGATGATCATCTTAAAGAGAATTGAAAAGAGAATTTCAATAGGATGAAATCTTAAGGCACTCGAAACATCAAGTTCGACATCACTATGATGAACTCTGTGAAGCTTCCATAATAGTTGAAACTTATGAGTAAGAACGTGTTGAAACCAAATCCAGAAATCAAGAAGAATATAAGAGATCAAGGTTTCTAGCGGGACTTCAAAGAAATTGAAAAGTCCCCAAGCTTTCTCCTCTAAAAAATCACAAAAACCTACTAGCCCTACAGGAAAAATGACCTTAAGAATAAGATTTCCAATTAAGGCCATAGGAAGGTTGCCTAGCCATCTCTTTTTTCTTTCAAAGATTCTCGGATTATCTTGAAAGAAAGTCTCAAGAAGAGCAAATGAGAGAAAGACTAATAGAAAAAATCCAAGTCGATTCATCAATAAATTTTTTCTCCCTTAGTCAGCCATTTAGACCACTTCTTATTATAAGTATGGACTTTTTTAGTTTCACTCCCATCTAAACTTTGAATAGTTTTATTTTGGTGAACCCATTCAAAGATACCGCCATAAAGATTAAAAGCTTTATAACCTTGTTTTCTAAGCTCTTCAGCGACTTTTCCACTTCGATAACCAACTGAGCAATAGACAATAATTTGCTTTTCGCTATTAAGCTTAGGGAGAAACTCTCCCTCTTCACCAACATGAAAAGCTCCAGGAATATGAGAAGTTTCAAATTCTATTTTTTTACGAGCATCGAGAAAAATATACTGATCCTCTTTTTTGACCTCACTCACTCGAATCAAAGGAGCATCAATATCATTGAGAAGATCTTTTAACATACTATCAAACTTTTTATCTTGAGAGTAGACTGTCAAACTAAGCATTACGAGAAATAAACTTTTCATAAAGCGCTCCAAAAATGAGTCCACCTGCCATTCCGAGATAGACGTTAAATTGCCAAGGATTATTCCAAATCCAGGTATTCAAGGCAACCATGATTAAATTCCCAATATAGATAAACATTGTATTATGAAAATTGAGATTTCCCCAAAAAGGTTTTTTTAACATAAATTGAGTTGCAAAAAGAGCTAATAATCCTCCGGCAGTCCAACTCTGGATTTTCAAACCTAATAAAAGAATTTGGTCTGAAGTACTTGCAAGAAAAGCAACGAACATTAAAAGAATCGCAATGAGAACCGTATCCTTATAAAGACCTGATTTTATTTCTTTAGGCTCTGACCGATTAAGAAGATCATTACTAACACAACTACTAAGAGCATTGATGGTTGAGTCAAGGGTACTCATCGTTGCGGCCAAAACTCCCGCTAACATAAAACCTTTTAATGTCTCAGGGAAATGATTCGTAATAAAGAAAGCAAAAAGCTTATCCGGTTTTACGCCTTCTGGAACCGGAACTGACTGATAATGGACCCAGAGAAGAGCTCCAACACTTAAAAATAAAAGTCCGACACTGATAGAAAAAAACGAGGAAAGAAAAATAGTTCTTTGTGCTGATTTTAAGCTCCGGCATCCAAGTAAGCGTTGAACAAAATCTTGATCCATCCCATGAGTTGCGACATCGAAAAGAATCCCACCAACGACTCCAATAATAAAATCATTGAGATGATCCAAAGAAAGAATTGTGGTTTTTCCTGCCGCGTGAGCCATCGACCAAAGCTCACTTAGTGAACTTCCATTGACTTCTGGAATAATTAAGTGAGCAGCGACACCTCCCCCAATGAAAAGAAGCATTTGAATCGAGTCTGTCCTGACAACGGCCCTTAATCCACCTATTGTTGTGTAAACTAAGGTCAATAAAGAAGTAAAAAAGATCGCCTGATAAATAGAAACTTGAAAGAACTCAGAAACTAAAATTGTTCCCGCATAAAGTCTGACTCCAACAGCGAAAACCTTTGTAACCATATAAATAAGAGTCAGACCCCGCCTACCCCATACCGTTGATTTTTTTTTGGCGGCAATAATCTCGTATAATGTTAATCCCTTATTATAGATCAGTGGCAGAACATACTGAGCAATGATCAGACGCCCTATAACAGCACCGAGATAAATATGAATGAAGCTGAAGTCTTTCCCATAAGCAAAGGCAGGGATTCCCAGAAATGTTAGGGCCGAGACCTCTGTCGCGATCACCGAACCTATTGATTCCCAAACACGAAGCTCACTGCTGGCCAAATATTGATCCTTAAGCAGCTCAGAACCCAAAGAGTATTGATTTTTCCGGCGAGAATACAACGCAAGAGCAAAAATAAAGATAATATAGAGAACAACGATAGTTAATCCACTCATCCTTCTATCTTAAAGCTCTTTTTATCATTCGAAAAATCTGTTAGATTAGGCTCTTCAAAACATCGAAATCATAGAAATAAGGAGAGTACGATGGAACTAGTGAAAAAGACTGACGATTATTCAATCTTTAAAAAAAGAAACAACCGTTATTCGGTAAAAACTCCAAAAGGAGCTTGGATTAATGGTGACAAGAAAGCTGAAATTCTTCTCGGAGAGAATCTTATTACAGTAAGTGCCCCTAAAAAGGTAGAAGAGCCAGCAGCAGAGGAGACTGAGACAGTTGAAGCTACTGCTGAAGAAAAAGCAGAGTAAGTTTTATTGAGTGCCGGGAAACCGGCACTTTTTTAGTTCGGCCATTGGCTAAACAACTCACACTTCTCTCTATGTCTTTAATCACTCGGTCAATATTATTTACATCAGCAGAAAAACTTAAAAGACCACAAAAAATCCATGCGATTTTCATAAAATCTTCAAAACTATCAAAATGAAAAATTCTAGCATAAGGCTTTGAACGATTGGAGAATGATATGAAAACTCAAGGGCCAAAAAGGCCCTCAAATCTATCCTTTTACTTTTCTATTTCCGATGTATTTCCTAGGAGCATTGTGATCAATTTCGACTTGGTTACAAACTTGCTTGTTAAATGGAGAAGCTGATGTGAATTCATAATAGATATCTTCATCATGAGAATAATAACGAGAATACCAGAAACCATTTCTATAAAAGGTGAAAGTCCTCCTGTAGAAATACCTCTGATAAGATTCTCCTTGAAAGTGAGTGACGAGATCACCTGAACACTGTCTTCTCATATCCTGAAATGCATGCATTAAACTAACTCCACTTTGTCCAGTCACGTTTCCTTGATGATCAATATAGCTACTTCCGATATTGACACAGCTGCTTGAACAAAACCAAGTTTTGTCATTTGCTTGAGAAGATAAAGAAATAATAAAAACTAATAATAAGTACTTCATTTTTCTCCTATAACGAAATTGAACATCTTTTTTGAAGTTTCTTTAGTTGCTTATAACTGAGATCACTTATTACTTTATTTTTATCCTTGTAACTTAATTCACCAGAATGCTTAGTGATTTGATAAAATATTTTTACAACTCTAGCGGTACATTTTTTATCAGTTTTAATAAAAGATCTCATCTGGCTGAGAAGTCGAGCTCTCTCACGAACAAGACGTTCTTGTTTTTCTTTTTCTAGTCTCAATTTTCTAAGAACTTCTTTATACTCATTTTCATTGAGGTCAAACGGAAGTTCTCTTTCTTTATCACTTAAAGAAATCTCAAACATCTTAACTCCCAGTTCCGTTTGAGCGATGGAGAGTGTCCGTCCGTCATCATTATATAAAAGAAAAGACTGGTTATTAGAAAAACCATCAACTAAGACTTTCTTATTGTCTCCAAAGCTAAGCTGAATTCTCTTTAACATAAACTCTTTATGAATTTCTTCAATATAAGTTTTATAATCTGCCGCTAAGAGCGAAAAACAACTTTTTGAGAAACAGCCAGCAGAAGAAAGTATATCGAGGGCAATCCGCTCTTTGAAAATAATTTCTTTAAAATGCTTCGAACTCCTGTCGTCGGAAAAAGAGTATTCATCTCTTTTGGTGTATTGATTTTCTTTCCGTCGAAGATACATATAATACTTATTCTCATTGACTGTAACTTGGTTTCGTTTCCACTTCCCTAAAGTTAAAGGAAAGTTATCGATCACTGAGATAATTAAGCCAATTAATTTCTCTTGATTTTTTTTGGTGCTCTCATTTGCTTGAATCCTGATCTCTTCAAGCAAATTCTCTAATATCATCTCCTTTTGTTGCTCACTATAATCACTTGAGACAAGAATATCTTCATACCGTTTAATTGATTCTGATAATTCTTTAAAAAGTTCATTCTTAACAAAAGACTCATAGTTCATAAGAACTTTCTTTGCTTTTGATCTAAAATCTCTCGAAGCCTGTTGATAATCAGCATGATTATAATCCTCGTAGTTACGATCTCTTTCATTAAAATCTCTGATAATCAAACCAACAATGTCTTTCGTAACACTTGTTTCGGACTTAATCACTTCAATTGCATTCTTCGGTGCTTCTTGAGAGAGAGCATTCAAACTCAGAGCAAGAGTAAATGTGTAAAATAAAGCTTTCATTTTTTCTCCTAACAGTTCTATAATTATTTATTTTTAATTCCTAATCTTTCAAAATTAATTTTTTCTTTTAACGAATCCTGTTTATTTTTCTCGACGAGATCTTCAAGTCGTTTAAAAATTGCTTCAAAAACACCTTCCATGATTGCATTTAAATTTTTGATAGCAGGTAAACGCTCTCTATCAATAACAGTTCGATTTAATATTTGATTTAACAAACTCTTTAGTTCAAAAGCTCTATAGAAATCAGAATTTGCATAAGTTAATTCTGCTACTTCCTTTTCCTTGTCGAGCTTTAAAAGAATCGCGAGATAGTTTACGAATCCTTCAAGTTCTGGATCTAGTTGAGTCCCACTTTTTAATACTGCTTGAGAAAGTTCGAGGAAGCTTCTCTTCTCTTCTACTCTCCCTTCATGATAAGCAAGAATTTCAAGTTCTTTATTTGCCTTTAGTCTTCTTTTAACAAGTGTAATTTCCTTTTTCGATAGTTTTTTTAGAAAAGCTACCATTTCATTCTTTAGCTCTTGAGAATCGGAAAGAACTTCAATTGTTTTAATATTCTGAAGATTTTTGATTTTTCCAAGACAAATCACTCTTGGATTTATTTCTGCGATCTTCTTGATATTTATAAATCGAGAGAGAAGATCCCCATTATCAGCCTCACAAGCTTCTTTAATAATTTCCTTTGCTGAGAGCTCAGAGTTCTCAGAAACAACCAAGTAATCTTCATAATACAGATCTTCAAGATTCAATTTTTGAGCTTTTTCAAGATCTTTAAAGAACTTTGAAAAATTATCAGTCATGAGTAGAGTAGCTTGCCTCTCTTCAGTCGATGCAAAAATAAAATCTAAAGATTTTCTGTGCAGATTTAATTTTTTTGAGTTTTCAGGAATAATGACACCATTCTTCTCTAGATTAAACTCAAAATCCTCTGGAGAAATACTTATTCCTGCTGCAATTTTCCCAATTAGTGCAGTCATACTTCGAACCTTTTTATTTCTCATAGGCTCGTATTCAGCAAGATAAGAATGCATGTTTTCATGAACTAAAAAAATCGCTTTCTGAATTCCGTTCATGGGATCAAAATTATCAAGGTCAATATAAACCTCATCAAGAACGATTCCAGCTTGTTCAGTCTCTAGTTTTGAAGGCTTAGAAATATCATCTTCATCTCTCGTATCAATTTTATAAAGTTGTCGAGTAAAGCAATAATCTTTATCCTTAATCGTTCTTTCGAGATCAAAGCCAAAATACCAATTCACTTTCTTAACTTTCTCTATGAGTTGACTTAACTTTGTAACTTCTTCAAAGACAGTTTCTCCACGCTTCCATTCACAATTAGTTGGATCAATCATGTCACGAACGACAGGCTTACCATCAATCCAGACAACTTCGCCACCATTTCCAACGCCTTCTCCTCGCGAAGCAGCTGTTGTGGGCTTGATCACTTTTTGTGCATACCCTTGGAAGGTTAAGAGCAAACACATCACTGACATTAATTTTTTCATTTCATACCTCGTTATATTTTTCTTCATTCATTTGAGTTAAAGGAAAGAGCTGTACTGAACATTGGTACACCTGGTTTGCATCCTCGTCACGCATTAACACTTCTAATTTTTCTTGGAATTCTCTTATGATTTGTTTCGCCGAGCTTATTTTCTCTGGATTAGCTGGAAAACGAAGAGAACTAAAGTCTCTTAAATTAAGTTCTATTTGATCAAGTTTGCTACTGGCAAGCTCTAAACTTTCTTTATGAGATTTACGGATTGCTGCTGATTTTATGTCTTCCGTCGTACGCAATGGTCCCGTTATTCTCTCAAAATCACCATCCTCATTTTTTTTGATAATTTGAGCAGTCATTAAGTTATGAATAACAAGTTCAAGACGAGATGAAGTCACTCCAAGTCTTTGGGCAATCCATTGAAGATCAGATTGGAAATCAGAAGTTTGAAGCAAGCAAAGGAAAGCATAATGCTCCCATTCCGCAATGATATGATGATAAGACTCGTCAATGACAAATTTCTCTTGACCTAAATCCGGAAGCTTGATTTTATCCAGTGAAGCTTTCTTCTTATAAAGACTTAAAACAAAAAGTGCCTTTTCTTTTGGAGAAAGACCTAACCGATCTGTTACTGATTCAATGTATTTTTGAGGAAGCTTTCTTTTGCCATTAAGAATAGGACTCAAGACAGAAGGATGAACCCCAAGATAATTTGCAAAGGCCCTCAACGAATACTGAGGATTGACACGCTGCTTATCTGTAAAAGCCGCCTTAAGCTTAATAAGGTAATAGTCTTGAGTGTTTTCCATTTCGAACGCAACTATAAAACGTGGAAAAGCGCCCTGCAACTAGAAGTGCTACAAAGTGTAGCAAACTAAATGCTACATACAATTTCTACAGCGCGCTAGACAAACTAGATTCTTAAGGACTTAGAACCGTAAATGAATTTATGCTGTTGCCCAATAACTCTAAAAGGGCTCCCCGCTTTATAGTTTGCTTCGAAAATCATTTGGCTTAATTCAGGATTAAAATCTTCTCCCGTATTAAAACATGGGGTCAGGACCCAAGGAGTTTTTATTCTGTCATTTTCTTCGAGTTTCTCTTTAAGATCTTTTACAAACTTAAAGTCTCTCTCGTCAGCAATCACTGATTTGATTTGTGACTTTGTCGAATATTGTTCATCTAATTTTAAAATTAACTTTTCAGGAGTTTTCACACCTGTTGAAGGAGTTTTGCAATCAAAACTGATAAAATCGACAATATCAAAAATTTCATGAACGATCCGAGACCCTGAAGCTTCGAGATTAATGTCAAAATTATGAGATTTTAAAAACTTTGATAATTCTGTCACGGAAGGTACATGTTTCGGATGAAGTGGATCTCCCCCTGTAATAGAAACTCTGTGAATAAAACCCTCTTTCCGAATTTCATCTAAGATTTGCTCAAATGAAAGCTTCAAAGGTGCTTCAAAATCCCATGTCTCCATAGAATCACAATTCAAACAGCCGATCGCGCAGCCTTGAAAACGAACAAAGACCTGAGGCATCCCAATATTGATCCCCTCACCTTCCGTACCTCGATAAATAGAGTGCAAGTGACAAAGTGTTTCCATAATTTAATCAAGGCCATTATTATCATGATTAATGGAAAAACAGCAAGTTGGAGCCTCTGGGCCTGATAAAATCTACAATTTCGTACTCTCAGAACTTAAGGCAGGTAAAAGACCCGTCTTAAAGCTTGATAATTCTGAGCTAGAGCAAATTAAAGAAGATTTAAAAAGGAGAATATCTGAGGATCAAGGAGATTTCAGAAGACCCATGGCCGTTCTCTGCCATCTTCAACAAGGAAAACCTGAGCTTATCGACCTCCTTCACGAAGCCTATTTCGCGGCAGAAGCCTCTTCTCAAATCTTTGTCTTGCGAGCCTTTGAAAAGCATTCATTAGAATCAATGTTTCTAAAGGGACAGAAAGTCGGAATCAAGACTCTTGAGGTTCTCTCGCATGCTCTTAAGTCAGAAGATTTAGAGTTAGAAGACTATGTCCTCTACCTTCTTGAGCAGATAGGGATTCAAATCGTTGTTTTTAAAAAAGAGCTTCAAATTATTGGCGCAAGAAAAAGTTGGTTTCAAAAAGCGAAAAAACAGAATAAAGAGAAGGCATTAAAACTTCTAGAGAAAATCCCTAGTTTTTGAAAGGGTCATGTTCCGGATGATCAAACTCTGCCTTTAAATTCTCTCTGAAGAAATTCACAAGAAGTTTTTCATCTTTGATATTATCAAAAATCCAATTGTGAAAACGCATTGTCTTTTTTTTGACGGCTTCTTGCTTTGCAAATTCAGAACTAGAGAACTCAACGAATAAAACATGATATGTTTTTACTGAAGCTTTTGTGACACTCAAACAACCTTCACCATAATGATCACAAGTAATAGGAATATTCGAAAGAATATTATCAACAGATGCCGCTGCTGGATCTGCAGCGATAACTTTCATCATAATAACTTGGCTATCTAAATTTTTTTCTTTTTTTTCTGAACAAGAAATTATGAGGATGAAGAATGAGAAGATTAAAAATATTTTTCTCATAAATTTGAACTCGAAAAAGAGAATAAAAAAAGGGGACCTCCTGCAATGGCCCCCAATTTTTCGGCTTCCTGCCTCTCAAAGAAGTAACATCCCTATCACTTCGTATTTTGATTATACCATCTCGCCAAATAATAAAAAGCGAAAAAAAATTCCGGATTTTTTTTCCGCAGTGCTCAGAAAATTAAGTGAGTATATCAATTATTTATTTGGTGAAACTAGACAAGTAAAACGCATTAGAAGAGTATTTTATTAGGCATGAACTTAGGAAAAACTTTCCCCTTCATTCTCCTTGCTCTCTCATGTAGCTCTAATAAACCAATTAGCCTACTAAAGCCGCGTCCCAGGCACACAGCGATTTCATATGATCAAATTTACAGGTGTCGAATTGACAATAAAAAAGAGATTTTTCTTGGAAATTCAGAACACTATTCGTACTTTCAAGAAATGATTAACCGATTAAAGAAGGACAATATTAATCTTTCAGGGTCGGAAAAATTTGTCCTATGGGGCCTCTCTCAATCACTCTTAAGGCCTGACCAACTTTCTCCAGATTCTCATAGTTTGATAGTTATAAACTATAAGAAAACAACAAACTTCTTTGCAAGCTATTCAAAAAATCAACGAGATTATAGATTTGGTTTTTATAGCTCTTTAGACTTTCTTCTCAAGAGATATAAAAGTCCTCGAAACCTCTCGAAACTTGTTGAACTTTTTGATAAGTACTATCCTCTCTACATTACAGCAGGAAAAGATCTTGCTAATTTTCTTCTTGCCGAAAAAGAAAATCTTGAGAAAACAAGAAAGTCTTACCCTATCTATTTCCGAGGAGAAGACCTGCTTCTTAGCAATGAATATTACAGAAGGCCTACTTTAAAAAAACGTTTATTGAAGTATATAAGCATGCAAAAAAATAAAGCCAAGGTTAAATCGCTTAAGTTAAAACAATCCGATGAAAGCCGACTTAAGTGTAACTTTGATATTAATCCTTACCTCTCTGGAAAACTAACCAATCAAGTTATTCATGAAAACTCTTATTATATAGGATACCAAAGAGGAGATTTTACGATTTTACTCGGAGCTCAAACTAAGATTAACTGGAAAAGGAAAAGCTTAAAGAATACTTTTCCCAATGCAAGCTCTCTGAATAGTTCACCTGTTTGTTTTTTCCAAGGTCTAAACTCTCAATTCATACTTTCATCTCATAAAGGGAAAGATCCTGCCCAAACATTGTCTCATTTCTATAGGTATGGAATTGAGAACCTAACAGAAATAAAACAAGTTTATCGTCTGACAAATTTTGCAAGGCATTTAATTTTAAAAAACCCTACTAGAATCCTTTATGAGTCTCAAAGAGGAGCTCAAGGTCAATTAAAAAAACTTAATAGTCTCAATATCCCTATTTATCACGCCAAGCAGATTGGTGAAATAACAGGATTGATTCAAATAGAGAATCAACGCTCCAACTTTTTACTTGATGATCGCTCTTCGATCCGAGAAAATTGTCGTCAATGAGATATTTATCCTTCGATATAGAGGCAACAGGTCTTAAAGAAGACTGCTATTTAATTGAATTTGCAGCTGTTCCAATTGATGCTGAAACCAGAGAAATCAGAGATGATCTTACGTTTCATACCTTTGTTTCTTGTCCGACCTTTGAAAGTCTTAAAGAAAACCTCGATCCATGGGTAATTGAAAATAACGAAGAGCTGATTAACAAAGCCAATAAAACTGGTGTAACCCTCGAAGGTTTTAAAGAAAAGCTGTCTGGCTACCTCAATGACCCACGAGTCAAAGATTTTTTTGAAAGTAAAAAAGTTGTTCTCTTTGGAAAATCGATTAATGCAATTGATCTCCCTTTCATGAATCGAGATCTTGGATGGGACTGGATGAGAGATAACTTCTCTCATAGAACATTTGATTTTACCACATTCTGTTATGGACTCGTCGATATGGGAGTCCTTCCTCAAGGAATGGAATCAGGTTCAAAGCTCATGGAATTTCTAGGAATGGGCGAAGTGGCTCATACTGCATTAGAAGATGCCGTTAATACCGCCAAAATGTATTTTCATTCGCTCGACTTGATTGATCGCGAACGACCTTCGATCGAAAGTTGAAAACGAATACAGAGAGAGTGGTTCGATTGTGATTTTGAAGTAGGAAAATAAATCCAAGATGACGAGGCGTACGCTTTGCTACGTCGTAGTTGCCGAGAGATGAAGTTTGGCAACCTTAAAAATAAAAGGAGAATTATTATCAAAAGACTTTCATACAGGCGAGAGTAATATCATCATCAAAGTCCGTATGCTTACAGAAATCAATCATATCTTGCATAAAATAATCCAATAGATCAGAAGGTCCCATTTCTTTTTGCTTTTTAAGTTCTTTTAATAGTCTTCTTTCACCGTACATTCGACCTTTAAGATTTACAGCTTCAGTGATTCCATCGGTATAAACTAAAAGAATATCACCTGATTCAATATCAATTTCTTCAGTTTCATACTCTGAATCAAGTGCTTCTCCTAGCCTTCTTCCGATGGCAGCTTGTAAAACTTCTGATTTATCTGTGTTTTCATTCACGATAAATGGAGGGTTATGAGAAGCATTCGTATATTGCATTTTATTATTTTCAGTATCGATGACTGCAACGAAGAAAGTCATGAGAATCTCTTGCCCTAACGAGTAAACCGCCTTATTCAAGAGCCTCATAATATTATCAGTTTGAAGAACTTGCTCATTCTCTTTAGCAAAGTCAGCAAGCAAATGAGCTGTTGAATGAACCGCACTAGTGATAAGAGCTGATCCCACTCCATGTCCAGTGGCATCCCCTAAAAAAAGGATGATCTTCCCATTGATTTCTTGAACGCCCCACCAGTCTCCCCCACACTCACTGGCCGTTTGGCAGAGACCTTTTACTTTCACTTTCCCAAAATCGATAAGCTCTTTCGCTGGAAAGAAATAATCCTGAACCGTATTTGCAATAAGAAGCTCTTCTTGCATTCTTGCTTTTTCTTGAACTTCAGAAATATAAGCCTCTAACTTCTGCGCCATATAATCGAAACTATTTGAAAGCTGCCCAATTTCATCATTAGACTCAAAATTATTTCGAACAGAAAGATTCCCATTTGCAAGCTCAAGGGCATTACTTGTGAGCTTTTCAATTGGAGATGTAAACTTTCTAAGAAGAAGTAAGGTCACAATCCCAATCAAGGAACTCACTCCAAGAAAAATGACGAGATATTGAAAAACGAGATTATAAATTAAAGACTTACGCGATTCGATGTCTGAAAAATAACAATACTGAAAGCCAATATTTGTTTGGGAACAAGTCAGATGATAAGTATCTTTTTGAATAGGAAGCTCTTTGACAACGAGGTTCTTTGAAAAGATTTTCAAGTCTTGAACTTTGGAAACAATGCTCTTAACCGAATTCTCTTCTATTTGTTTAAAAAGTATATTCCCGCCTTTATCATACATGAGATGCCCTGATTTCACTCCGAGCTTTGAGTCAAAAAGACTTTGAATATAAACCGTTTCAAAAACAAGAGAAAGGTTCGAAACACCTTTTTCTAACTCTTTAGTTAATCGAATTCCTTTACCAGAATCACTGGGAGTAATAAGGTAAGAATTTTCACCGAGAAAAATTGTATCTGATTTGAACTTTGAAAATTGTGAGGCGACTTCCTTATTTTTAGTATAAATTTTTTGAGTTTTGCTATTCTCTTCCAACTCAACACTTTGAAGAAGGCTAAATTGTCTAAAAAAACTTGAATTTTCAGGGATGAGTCTTCCTGCGTAATATTCATTTTCAATAATAGAACTGATTAAAAGAATTTTCTCTCCATAACCTTTTAAGTACTCGGAGTTTGTAACGTTCTGAAAAGCGATACTCTCTTTAAGTTGATTAGTTTTGTCATTAATCACTAAATTAAGAGTGAAGTAACCAAAAATAGAGATTAACAGAGTAATCAGGAAAAGCTCAAAAAGAAGACATTTTAACCTTATACTATTTATTTTTATCATGTGTATAATTATCTTATAAACATGAGTGAAAACAAGATGATGGAACATTTGGATCTTAAACCTTCCGGTCAAAACAGAGTTGAAAATGTCGTACTCGGATTACTTGTATTAACCTTCCTCAGCGCGGTCACTGTCCAGGTCACTGGATACAACCCATTCATTAATCAACTGAATCAAGGAACCAAAATCGTTGGCGAAATCATCAATTCTCAAAATGAAGTAAAGATGAAGAAATATGGTGAGATCATATGGAATAACCATGATGGAAAGATCTACGAGAATTCTCAGTTAATGACAGGACCAAACTCTTCTGCAAAGCTTAAAATTGACGACCAGGAAGTTATAGTTGCTCCAAACACGATCATCGAATTCAAAAAGAAAGACACTCTTAATACGTTAATTAATATCCAAGAAGGTGATATTGGAGTTAAGGGACATACTAATAAAGTCTCTTATACCGTTAATAATCAAAGTGTCGAATCAAAAGACAATAAGTCTGCCTTCTCGCTTAGCTCGAAAGGAGTTACGAAAAGTGCTCGAGTAAAAATAAAAGAAGTGGAAGTCATTAAGCCTAAAATAATTCTTCCTCCTCCAGCAACCAATAAAGACCTTTTAATTGTTTCTCCTAGAAGAGCTGAAATTATTGACATTGAAAATAATGATATTGATTTTGCCTGGACTGGAAACGAACGAAAACCAGTAATACTCGAGATAAGCAAAGATAAAAAATTTGAACAAGCCCCACTCTATAAGAACGAAGTTAAATTACCTAGAAAAAGAATCAAAGTTAAAGCTCAAGGAAAAGTTTATTGGCGAGTTTCAATCGGAGGCACAACTCAAAAAGCTCCCACAAGTTTCTTTTTTATGAAAAAACCAGGTAAAGCAAAATTAACTATAAACAATGAACCAGTACTTGGTAGAAGCAATAGTATCAGGGTTGAACACACAAATGATGATCCTATCTTCCTGGAAGTCTCTAAACTAGAATCATTTAAGAAGATAGAAAAAAGACTTGAGATAAAAAAGCAAAGACAACGAATCCGACTCAACTATCTTGGAAAAAGGTACCTTAGACTTGTCGACCGCTCTAATAATCCACTCAGCAAAACTCAAACTTACACCATAAGCCCTGACAGGTCGAAAACCAGACTCTCGTACCTGCAAAACAAAAACTCCTTGAAGTTTACTTGGGCAGATCATATCAAGAAAATACCCGAGCTTTATTATCTACTAACCATTACGGGGAAAAATTCGACTAAAAATATCGAATCAGTTTCATCGACAGTCGAATTTGAATTACCTGCTTCAGGAGAATATACAGCTCGTCTTTTCGCCAAAGAGAAAGGAACAAAAGGTTTACTCTTGAATACAAAAAAAATACAATATAAGAGAATTAAAAAGACGGTATCCGCTAAAAAACCTGGGGCTATTAAGCTCAAAAAGGAAATTATAATTAAATGATTGATAATGTCCTAAACGTCCTTACTTCTAGAGAGGATCAGTTTAAGTCAGTTCTTGAATCAGACTTCTCCCTCGTTTTCAATGGCGATCTTGACGAGCATGAATTTAATCTAATTGATTACGAACACTGCTCAGAACAAGATGATGATTTCATCATTACAAACTGTGTTTATTTTTCAAGCAAAGTGGGTCTTCTTGATAAGAAGTCTTTTGGTTCCATCAAACCAGATTTTTTTCTTTGTTGTAATTTTGAAGATCTCAACTCCCACGTGAAAAGATTTATTAACTTTGCGTCCGGAGATAGCATTCTTAATGCTAAACAGGTTATTTCTAAAAACCTCACTAGCACAGCAGACCTTAAAGCACTTCATGAAGTAGCAATGAAAGATATTTCTTTTAATGCTGACCATGTTAGAGATCGATTCTTATTAATTCTTGATGAACTTTCAAGTAATACTCTCTATAACGCTCCCGTTGATGATAATGGTATTCCACTTTTTAGAAGAACGGACCGTTCCGAAGATGTCGTTCTTGAGGACAAAGAATCAATAAATGTTACTATTTCAGAAAATGATGATGAACTTCATATCTGTTGTTCTGATACTTATGGAAGTTTATTTGCCGATACAGTAAAGAACTACCTCTTTAGAGAAATCGTTGCTCCTCAACAACGTGAAGGCGGTGCCGGTATCGGACTTTCTCTCATTTTTGAGAATTGTAACTCTCTTCTTTATAACATTGAATTAAATGAAAGAACTGAAGTGACGGCAGTTATCAAGAAATTCAAGAAAAACAAAGATCATCTTCTTGCGTCTAAAGAAGTCTTTTTAACAGAAAAAGGTAGTTTTTAATGAGTGACTATACAATTTCATCTAGTACTGAAGGAGCGATCCTAAAGTTAGCCGTTAGTGGGCAAGTGAATGAAAACTTTGCATTTGATGATCTCGATTTTTCAGATGCCGATACAGTTCAACTCGATCTTAATGAAATCTCTCTTATGAACTCCTCTGGGGTAAAGAGATGGTTTAAATTTATAGAAGCGATCCCCGCTTCAACTAAAATTATCTACCAAAATGTTCCACCCATTATTGTAACTCAGATGAATATAGTCGAAGGTTTCCTTTCTCCAAATGCTGAAGTTGAAACTTTTTATGCTCCTTATTTTGATGATGAAAATGATGAAGAAATAAAAAGGCTGCTAAAACCCTCTGATATTGTAGATAAGAAGGCACCAGAGCTAAAAAATGATAGTGGAGAAGAACTTGAATTCGACGCCCTTGAAGAAACATATTTTAAATTTTTAGACAAACTAAAATGATTGATAATAAAGACCTACAACATCGTAAAATGTCAGGGACAAAAGATTTCGTTCGACTGATAAAAAAAGCACTCAAAGAAGGAAGTCCTATTTTGAGCTGGGTTACTTTCGATGGAAAAAAAATTATTAAAAGAGTTCAAGTAACCTCTTTATCAATTCCTAAAAAGTTAATCAGCATCAAGATTCCTGGAGTTGAAAATGAGTTAAAATCTTCAATCATTGAATCGCAAGTTCTTAATTTCTTTATCTCGAGCAATGCTTGTATCTTTAAGCTCGATCTCTCCAGCGCCAATGGTGACCAATTTAACTTTGAGCTCCCAGAGAATTTCCTGAGACTCGAGAGAAGGAAGCATCTGAGACTCTATTGTAAAAAGTCAGGCTATGTTCCTAACGTCTCAATGAGTAGAATTGATTTAAAACTAGTCGAAAAGAAGTATATTAAAGAATGCAATGACTTTTCTTCTTCTGGTTTCTCTATCAATGTAAACCCTGTTCAAAGTTATGACTTTGAAGTTGGTGATTACTTCAGAGAAGTAACAATTGAACATGCTCAATTCAATATAATTGCGAGTGCTTGTTTAATTTATAAAGAGAAAGACACAAAAGGAAAAAATCCTATCGACAATTGGAGACTCGGTTTTGAGTTTCTAAACGTAACTCCAAAACAAAAGTTTCAGATCGAAAAGTTTATTATTAAACATACAGAACCTGAAATTTAGTTCTTAGCAACTCTAGAAATATTATAGTATTGCATTGGATCGACCGTCTTGTCTTTGATTCTTATTTCGAAGTGAAGGTGATTCCCTGTTGAGTTACCAGTGCTTCCAACTTTTGCAATTTTCTGACCTCTTTGAACATGCTCACCTTTTTTAACAACATTTTTAGAGTTATGAGCATAAACTGTATGGAAACCTCTATCATGTTTGATTATGACGACTCGACCATAGCCTCTCATCCAACCTGAATAGATAACCTTTCCTCCCCTTGCAGCAAGGATCCCTGTTCCCTTTGGGGCCGTAATATCAATCCCTTTATGCATTCTCCAACCACGCCGTCCATAAAAAGAACTGATCCTTCTATAACTCGCTAAAGGCCAAATAAAGTCTCCTTTAGAGAAATGTGATAGATAACTCGGCTGATTAGAAATAATGCCAGCCTTAAAAGGAACAAAAATCCATTTTCCAGATTTTATCTCAGAATTATATCTTTTAATTTCATTAACTGTTGTTTTGTACTGTTTTGCGATTTTTGGTAGTTCACTCTTTGATTTTAGATGAACATAACGACCGCTATTCATACTCGAACAACTTATTAAAATCACTGGTAATATGAATTTAAAAACCCAACTCATTATTCATCCTCTCAATCAATTTCGTAACTTCATCAAAGTTTTTATCTCTTCCCAGTAGGTCCAGAGGTGTTATAGAAATGTAACCAGAATCGATCTTTTCACAATCAGTGTTTCCATCAGTCTTTTCATCGCCCTCATGATTTCCAGCGATCCAATAATAGTCTCGCCCGCGAGAGTCGATACGATGCTCTATATTCTCAGAATAGTTTCGAAAGCCCAGTCTCGTAACAGCAAAACCCTTAATTTCTTGCCAAGGAAGGTTTGGTACATTTACATTTACCATCGAGAACTGAGGAATAGCTTTCTGAATATCTCTTTTAACAAGCTCATTCACGGCCTTAGCCGCGGTATCATAATATTTTATTTCTTCTTTTCGATAGAAACTACAAACAAGACTTACTGCCACTGAAGGATAATGATGAAAGGATCCTTCTCTTGCTGCAGCCATCGTCCCTGAATAGTATAGGTCTTGAGCCATGTTCGCCCCCCTATTAATTCCAGAGATTATGATATCAGGTTTTCGATCTCTGAGCACGTGACCTATCCCCATAAGAACACAGTCAGCAGGAAAACCAGAACAACTATAAACTTGTTCTTGAATTTCATGCAACCTGAGTGGACGATCGAGGTTAAGGCTATGCCCAGTTGTCGAGCGCTCTCCTGCTGGAGCAATAACCCATGTTTCATGCCCTTCAGATCTTAAACTTTTATAAAGTTCTATAATTCCAGGTGCATTCACTCCATCATCATTACTTACTAAAATACGACTCATAGATCCTTCTCAATATTAGATATAACAGATTGTACTTTGGTAAACTTATTTAAAAAGGTTGATTCATCAATCGATCGGTAATGACTCTCAACCTTATTAGATATTGTTAAGATATATTGATTAATTTGAAACCATTTATAAAGGTTGTGAGGAACAACCTCATCCCAATCAACTTTAAGAGAAATTTCTAGATCATTTCTTTGATTACTCAAAATAAGGCGATGAAGAAATGTTAGATAATCGGAATAAATTCCTTCATCAGCCAAATCGAGAAGAAATTGATTGTTTAAAATAAGTCCCTTTAATTGAGGAGTCATAATCGCTTTTTCGATATCATCAATTTCTTCAACTTGGAGAAAAAAAGGGGTATCAAGTTTTTTGTAGTCGAGATCTTGCCGAAAATATTCTAATTCAAAAGAACATTTTCCAGAGATATAGCTTGCAAGTTTTCCATAAATTTCTGACATCACAAGATTGCTATCTTCAGAAAAAAGAAGTCTAAAGTTTTTAAACTTTGATCCCCATTTTTCTAAAAGATCTTGGCAGTGATAGACGGGAAGAAAATTAAAACTTCTAGGTCTAAAGTCGAGTGTAATTTCGCTAACATTATTATTATGTGCGATTTCGAATGATTGATCGTTATAGACTCCTTCGAGTCTTATTTCTTGATTCGCCATCTTTACTATTCTAACTCAGCTCAGGAAAACAAGCAGCTGAGTATATTTTGACTATCTTCCGTCCCGATCGATTCAGGATGAAACTGAAAGCTCACACAATTGCCCTGAGCTGATGCCATCAATTCATCTTCTGAATAAAGACAATTCCACTCAGAAATAACCTTTTGATCTAAACTACTTACGTCAACTACTAGGGAGTTGTATCTTTGAACAAATAATGAATCTTTTTTTGTTCGAAAGAATTTTTGCCAATAGGAATTAAGTTCAAGACTCACTGCTTGTCCGTGGAGAGGTCGTTTTGAATGTAAAACATCCCCTCCGAGTATAGACCAAATGATTTGATGGCCAAGACAAATTCCACAAACTCGAACAGAGGAATTATTTAAAATACTTTTAACTTTCGGAAATATTTTATGGTATTCATCTGGATGACCTGGGCCAGGACCAAGAATTATTTGGTCTTGATCTGCCGGTTCAAAATTAAGAAGTTCTGCAAACCTCAAGACTTCTACTTCTTTTTTGAAATGAGTCCAGATTTCATTTGCGATATTGAAAGTAAAGCTATCTTCAAAGTCAAAAAGATATACCACTTTAGAAGATCCTTCTAATCCTACGATAAAAGCTAGGATTACCAAGATTAAGAGAAAAATCGATGGAAAAGTTCTCATCATTGATCGTTTTAATATAACCAAACGAAACCAACCAACAATCATTTTCTGGAGCAAAATTAAGAGCATACCTCTTTAAAGTTGTTTCTTCTGCTTCTAAATCTCTCGTTTCTTGAAGTAAAAGAATCATTTCATCAGTGAATGCAATATCGATTCCCCAGGTATAGACTTTTGCATTACTAAAATCATTATAGTCGATAACATTAAGAACCCTTACAAGATCAAAATCATTTTTCATCGAGAAAGTTAAAATATTTTTATTATCTTGATGGAAGAAAAATTCTTCCAATGAAAGATTTAGATATTTACCGAAGTTTATACCAAGATCAACCCCAAGTCGTGTCAGCCTATCTGATTCACTTCTATTATCTTCATTGAGCTCGACCCCTTGAGAAAGATTAAAATAGAAAACTCTTCTATA
This sequence comes from Bacteriovoracaceae bacterium, assembly GCA_965217035.1. Taxonomy (GTDB): domain Bacteria; phylum Bdellovibrionota; class Bacteriovoracia; order Bacteriovoracales; family Bacteriovoracaceae; genus JAUHYH01. The sequence continues at coordinate 513,557 of OZ244226.1, forward strand.
ATCAAAGTTATCATTGAGGAAAAGACCATCTTCAACACTATCAAAGCTTCGTGGTGATTTCTCTATAAGACTATTATTCCATTGCAACTCAATTGTATTTTGTGGAGAAACTTGAGTTCTTGTTTCCCTTTCCCCCAATAAGAACTCTTGACTTCGAATAGCATCATGATAGTCGAACCATCCTTCAATATTTGAAATTTGCGTTCTAAACTTCTCATTTCCCCATTCTTTTTCTCCAGGAATAAAATGATGAATGATTTTATAGTCTTGAAGATGTTTATAACCTTTATAAATGACTTCAGTAGCCTTCTCTGCTTCTTCTTGAGAGAACTTCGGTATTTTTCCAATCGTCTTCAAGTCACCTTCGACTTCCTTTACTTCACCTAAATTCTTAACATTAATTTTCTCTCGGTAAGCAAGTCCATAAATTTTATCAACACCAAAGGAGAACTCAGTTCTTAAGAGACCACTATATTTTCTAAAGTTTCGTTGGTCATCTCTTCTAAAATCATAGTTTTGAAACCCTAGCTCATAAGTTGTATCAAAATCAAAGACCCCATTATCAAATAAACTTAAATGAAGATGAGGTTGAAAGTTTAACCTCGTCGCATTTCTTAAGGGATCATCATTATCTAATTGAAACTGATCAAAATTATTTTGACGAAAGTCTGTGATTTCAAACTCTCCTCCAATATAAAAAAGATTAAAGAAGTCACTTCTCGTTTTAAAAATTCTTAATGGCGTAAAAGCATATTCAAAGCTAGGAAGAAGAGACACCATATTATCAGAAAAATCAGAAATACCGTTATAAAATCTTGCATCGTCTTGTAAGAGAGTTTTCTTCATCGAGGCTTCAATTCCAACTTCACCTGTCTCAAATCGATAATTATAAAAGCCCTGGCTCCCATATTCCGACTCGATAATTTTTTCATTTGAATACAGAGGATTATCATTTGGAAAATCAAGATCACTCAAGTCAAAAATTTTAAGATAAGCATTTTCATTATTCGTTCTTCGATAGTTCAACTCTGAGTTAATTAGATATCGGTCTAACTCATCATTAAAATCTTGAAGATAAAACTCATCTCTTAAATAACGAGTTTCGAACTGATAATTCGAGACTCCATTAAAAGCTTTTCGAAATTCGGCATCGCTACCAAGTCCTCTCTCTGCCCAAATCGTTGGGGTCAGGGTCATATCGGTTGACTGATTAATCGCCCAGAACCAAGGTTGAGCGAATGAGAAACCTTGTGTGTTACGAATAGAAAACTGAGGGAAAAGTAATCCCGTTTCTCGATCTACTTTAATGGGAAAAATAATATAGGGAAGATAAAAAGCATCTGCTCCTTTAATCCTCATTAAAGCATTCGTAATCTTTACATATTTATTAACAGTGATCTCTACTTTTTCTCCATAGACAGTCCATGACTCAGTACAATCTTTGCACGTAGTAAATTCCGCCTCATAAGCGATATAATTTTCAAGACTTGTTTTTTCGACCTTCCTTGCAACAATTCGATAAGCTGGCGTGAACATTCTCGCATTATCAATATGCATATTTTCAGTCGAAGCATTATAGTTCAGATAAGTTCCATACAGAGTGAGATCTTTCGTTAAATAGCGAACATTTCCATTGATTTCAAAGAGACTTTTATTCATGTCAAAGCGTGCAGCATGACCGTAAAGAGTTTCTTCTCCGTGCAAAATGACAGTATTTCCTATGGCCTCAAAAATTTTTCCTTGATCACGGCGAATCGCTTTTTTAGCAAAAACACTAATTTTATCACCGACTTGAAATTGTAATTTTGATTTTGCGAAACTACTGAGAGGATTGATAGTGATACTGATAAACAGAACCAATAAAATAATTGGAGCCAGATACCAGGATATTTTTATTTCTAATTTCTTCACTATAAAAAAAACTTTTCCAATCCCCCACCCAATTCAATGAAAACTCATCACTCAATGCTTTCGCACTGGCCTCTGATAGGGCCTTTTGACCAGCAAATGGGGATAAATAAATTTTAACATTATTGCATGTATAGGCCAATAAACTCTTAAGCATTGACCTCAGATCAGCGATTGATCTTTGAGACAAACCTAGCAAGATTCCATCATATTTTTCATCAGCTCTACAAAGCTCAGAAACCATAGATCGGAAGCCTTCTGGATTATGGGCATTTTTAAAATCAACCTTCCCCCCATTAATTTTTAAAGGTTCGAATCGTTTTAAACAAACATTATTGAAGGTAATTTCTCCGAAAAGTTCCCTTGCTATCATTTCTGCCATTTTTTTATTTTTTTGAGAATAGAGAGAATTTTCTTGAATCACTTGAGCTTCTACAAGATCCAAAAGAAAAGAGAATTTATCAAAAGCAACTCTTTTTGCTTCTCTTCTGAGATAATTAGATTCAAAAGCAGTAAAAACAATTTTTTGTTCTCTTATAACACCTAGTTTTTCATGAAGAATTTTTTTCAAACTATTTCCCAAAAACTTTTGATGATCTCTTCCGATTGAAGTTAAACCTATAATTTCGGCATCAAAGAGATTAACCGCATCAAGCCTCCCCCCCAAACCAACTTCAAGAATGAGATATTCGCTTTTCCTTTTAAAAGCTCTTTTTATAAAGGCTAAGAATAAAAACTCATAATAACTTAATTTTATTCCTGATTCGGACTCTTCTTTTTTGATTTCAGAGAATAAAGAATCAAACTCAGAGTAATCAATAAAGTCTGACTCATCTTGAATTCTTTCTTTGATAGAAAAAACATGAGGAGACATCCAGACTGAAAATGTTTTGTTTGTTTGAGAAAGAAATTCTTTTAGGTATAAAACGGTCTCGCCTTTCCCATTTGTTCCAGCAATAGTAATCACTTTGCCTTCCCAAGCTTTAATATATTTAGTAAAAAGAGGTTTTATCCTTTCTAAACCACGTTCTATCGCATTCCCATAATTTTCAAAACCAACTTCCTTTTCAAGGAAATCTAATAGTTGATTTTCTTTTTCTTGGTTAAATCTCTCGATAATCATGAAAACATTTCAAGAAAAAATGAGAGTTCTGCTTTGAGTTTATGACGATGAACGACTCGGTCAACAAAACCATGCTCTTTTAAAAATTCAGACTTCTGAAATCCCTCTGGTAGTCTTTGACGAATTGACTGTTCAATAACTCTTGGCCCAGCAAATCCAATCAAAGCATTTGGCTCAGCCAAATTAAGGTCTCCAAGCATTGCAAAGCTTGCAGCACATCCACCTGTTGTAGGATCCGTCATTACAGAAATATAGGGAATGCCTGCATCTCTTAGTTTCTTTCTACTAGAAGAAGTTTTCGCCATTTGCATAAGAGAAAGAATTCCCTCTTGCATTCTCGCTCCACCTGAACAGCTAAAGATAATACACGGAATCTTTTTTTCAAGAGCAACATCCATTGTATGTGCAATTGTTTCCCCGCAGGCAACTCCCATAGAGCCTCCCATGAAACTGAATTCCATTATCGCAATCGCGACATCCTTTCCATGAATCTTTCCAGTACCCGCAACAATACTATCTTTTAGACCTGTTTTTTCTTGCGTTTGATCAATTCGATCTTTGTAGTTTTTCTTATCTTCGAACGCCAGAGGATCAGTACTTTGGTAAAGTTTTTTAAACTTGTTCAACTTTCCATCATCGAGAAGTAATGCTACACGATCTGACCATCGAAAACGAAAATGATGATCACAATAAGGACATACCTGCCAATTACTCTCAAGTTTTTCCATATTGAGAATTTCTTTACAGTTAGAACACTTTTTCCAAAGCCCATCAGGAGAATTATTCAATGTTTTGCGAGAATTTTTCAGTTTTGGGCTCTCAACCTTATCAAACCACCCCATATTTGCTCCTCAGTATAGGAATATCCTACCGCCATTCACAGGCATCTTCTATAGTTTTTACCCAAAAATGCCGATCTAAGTAGTGTGAAATACAAGCTTTTAGTTTTTTTATCAACTTTTTTTATTGGTCATCTATTCGCCCAACTGACCACGACATCAACCTCAAATTCTTCAACAACGACAACAACAACTCTTGTTGAAGAAGAAACGGTCGAGACAGTTCAAAGTGCTGTTGCCGCGCAAGGTGTTTTTAAAAGTAGGAATGGAAGCAGCTGTCTTTATGGTGGTTTCTACTCAGAGATGAAGGGAGATATTTGCACTCACCCTCTTAACTTAGAAGATTCCGAAGCAAAAGAACGTTATATCAAATCGTGTAAAGAAATTTTTAAGGCCAACGGTCAAGAAGACACTGATTCTAAATGCGAAACAGATATTAATTTTAATGTTTGTAATCCTTCCCTCTTTGGAACGAAAAGATCTTCTGAGTTTTTCAAAAATCAAAATGCTGGTGCAGCAGGCGATCTTTCAACTTATACATCACTCAGTTGTTATATTGATACTCATAGAGAATATATTGCCAAACAAAGCATGGACTCTGTAATTGAAAATCTTAAAGAAAAAGAACACCTTGATGAATTCCTTCAAATTATGCAGGACACTCTTCAATTCTGTCTCTGTGGAAATAATCAACAAGAACTCAGTGGAAAGTATGGAGTAAAAATCGAAGAAACGAATACTTGTGACTCTCTTCTCTTTCGTCTGAGAAAAGTCTTAGGTGGTTACTTTTGTTCTCTTGATTCCGATGACCGTCTCAATGACCTCAGTCAATTTATCATTGGCCTCGATCAAGAAGTCCTTGGTAAGTACGAAGATGAACTCATGGAAAAAATGCAGGAAACGATTGATGGTAATAGTGCTGAAAGTTTCTCTAAATACCTTGAAGAGTACAAAGACTATGTTGGGTATAATGATAACCCTAAGCAATCAAATAAAGACTTAAAGAGAAAAGAGAATTATAGCTTCCTCTCTGAATGGGAAAACGAATGGGAAGCGAAATATTGTGAAGCTCCTCCTAAACCTCAAGTCAAATGTCTAAACTTTGAAGTTCAGTCTGTCCCAGGTGAAAAACAATATGAGTTAACGCCAGTTTTAACGATTGATGAAAGTTGTGACAATAAAATCGAAGATTACGAAATCTTCTATATTGACCAAAGTCCAAAAGAAGAAGAAGAAGAAGAAGAAACGGAAACAGAGACCTCGACAACAACCACTTCAAGTTCATCTACGACTTCGACAACTCTTGAAGAAAAGGAAAAAGAACTAGAAAGAGAAGGAATCAAAACAGCAAACGAGAGTCCAACTAACTTTGATAGAAAAAAAGAGACTTACCCTGTTCTTTATAAAGTTTACAAAAAGGGAACAGATGAAGTGGTAGCCGAAGACTCAGTTGACGTTCTTAAGATTGGTGATTGTACGGACAATGGAATTAAAATGAATATTGAAAATACCTGTCTTCCTAGCCCAGGTCTTAAACAGACTTGTAAAGTAACTATCACCTTTAATGCCAATTGTGAGGATAGCGAGCTTGAAGAAATCACTGAGCACAATGTCAAATGGGAAGGCCCAGAGGTTAAGAAGTTTATAGCTGGAGAAGATAAAAACTCAGGAACAATGGATCCAGATAAAGAGAAAAGCTTTAAACGCGCTCAGAATAAGTCTTATCCTGTAGAGATTAAAGCTGCTGTAAAGTATAAACTCAAGGATGATCCTGAAGAAAAATCAGAAGACCTTTCTGGTAACACTCAAATTCCGATCTTAAACTTTGGACCAGCTGGTTCAGGTCCGAAGCTCAAGCTTTCAATCGACGCTAATTAGAAATTTAGAATTTTCCCATCATGATGAATAATATGGACATCATCAATTCCGAGTTTTTGAACTTCAGTTATGATATTTTCTTGATAAGCTGGTTTTAAATGAGTGAGATAAATAGGAACACCTTTTGGCATTTTTTGATACTCTTCTGCGAAAGAATCAGGAGTGTGATGATAGCTTGCCTTCGCAACACTTATTAAAGAATTAGGAAAGCTCACTTCTGTAATTATGGCCTGAAGATTTTTAGCTTGATAAGCAAAATCCCAAATTCGATTGGTTTGAGAAGTATCTCCAGAAAAAAGAACTGACTTTCCTTTATGCTCAACAATGAAACCAACAGCATCACCCGGATGGTTAACTGTAATTGGAATAATTTTATATTCTCCTACAATCACCTCATCTTCAGGAACAAAAGGATTATATCGAATCATGGGATCTTCTGTACTTGGGATAGCGGAAAAATCAGGCCAAATCGCATCATTGAACAAATGAGTTTTTAAATTTGAAATAGTCGTTGCATGGCCGAAGACTTCAAAACTATGTTCTCTGATAACAAAACAATTATCACAAATAAAAGCGAGGTCTTTAATATGATCAAGATGCGAATGCGTAAGGAAGACATATTTTATCAATGCTTGTCTCTCGACTGCAATTGTACTTGCTACTGACCCTGCATCAATCAATAAATCATCGTTCACTAGAAAAGAAGTTGCGTTAAATCCGCTGGACACACCGCCTTGCGCCCCTAGAAATTCAATCTTCATCTTATATTTCATTATAGAAAGGAATTTGAAATGCCTTGGAAGTCGGTAGATACTGCTCGAAATTTACCGAGTAAGTTGCTTATAAATTTCTTGTTGCTCTTGATCAAGTACTTTAGAAAGCAGTTTCGAAAGCTCTTTCGTCTTACCTTTTTTATCTAATACCTTTTGAGCAAGGGTTGAAATCTCGTTAGAAACTTCTTTTTCTTTTTTTAAAATATAAATCATGAACAGAAACTCTCCCCTATAATCAATTTTTTGATTTTCAAATTGATTTCCAAGAAAGCGATAAACCTTCTGGTAAGGTTTCGAAAGTTCCTTCAAAGCAACAATTGAGTTTTCAGGGAATAGATTACATAAAACTTTTAAGGAGTCATTTAAGCGATGAGGAGATTCAAAGAAAACATGAGTTCCTGGGAATTGCTTAAGATCTGAAAAACACTTAATTCTCTTACTAGTATCTCGTGGAGCAAAACCATGAAAAGTGAAAGGAATCGACGGAAGCCCGCTGAGCTCAAGGGCCATGATCACCGAACTAATTCCGCTATAGGAGTCAATTTCAATACCTTCTTTAATACAAGCAGAAACAAGCGGATAAGCAGGATCAGAAATAATGGGGCTTCCTGCTTCTGAAAGGTAACAAACATTTTGACCTTTTTTTAATCGATTGATGATCTTCGAAACTTTATCTTCTGCGGATTGGTCGTGATAAGAGTCTATGACTTTGTCTGAGTAATCCACTCCATGATGATTGAGGAAGGCCTTTAAAGTTCTCGTGTCTTCACAAAAAAGTACCTTAGAATCTTCTAATTCCTTGAGAACTCGGAGGGTTACATCTTGAGCATTTCCGATGGGTAAGTTGAGTAATTTGAGCTGTGCCAATTTTTTTCCCCGCAGATGACCTGCCGCATAAATGATACACTGAACTTTGGAAGCTTATAGCGCAAAGGAGATCAACATGTCTATGAAGGCCACTCTACTTAGAGATTCACTTGGAAATATTATTGTTCAAATGGAAGGGGGCTTCGATTACGCAAGTTGTGAACCACTTAGAAAGCAGTTAACAGATATCACTAGTGAACATCCTGAAGCGAAGCTTCAAATCGATATGTCTGGGGTAAGCTTTGTAGGAAGTTCTGGAATTAACCATTTCGTTGATACCCTAAAACTTCTCCATAATAGCTCTCAGGAAAAAATCACTCTTTCAAATGTTGATGAAGATTTTAAAAGAGTTTTTGAGCTCTACGGCCTTACCAATGCTATGGTTGTGATCAGTAATTTCTCTCTTGAGATGAATGAGACTGAGAATATGAACCAGATTTTTGGGAATCGTAAAAATACATTCCAGAACTAAAAACGGATATTATAAAAGTTCATATCCATAAGAACTCCTTCCCTATTCCTCGTTAGAGAATAGCGTTCTTCGAAATCGCGATAACGAATCATTGTATTATATCCTGAATCGTAATCCTGTGGATAATCATCATAATTTTGATAATTCTGATCATACTCATTATGAGTCATTAGAATATAGGCTCCGAAAATCATACCGGCATATAAACCTAACGAAGCTCCTTGAGCAATAGCTCTCCCACTACTTCCAAACGCCATACTTGCTAAACCTAAAAGTGCACCTCCAGCGGCTCCGTAACCAGAGACAACTAAGAAAGCTTTGACCTTTGGGGTAAATACCGAGCCATCCGAAACCGATTGCGGTTGAGAATAACCTTTAAGACTAAAACAAAGAACGATAGCAACGAGTAATGATCTCATATAAATAGGTTATAAAATTTAAGAGAGGACTTCAAAATTTATTTTGATATTAAAGAGCTTTGCGAGCCATTCGACTGATCGTTTTAGTCGATTATATTGGCCAGGCATTAAACCATAGCTATCTGAATGTTTCACTTCATAGATCTTTATTTCTGATTTCAAGAGAATGGCCAAGTCGATTTGCCCTACTCCATAAGTTCGTGCCGTCAACGGCGAGACTAACAAAGGAATACCTTTATGATGAAGCTTGCTAGAGAGCTCTTGCTCTCGCCTCAAACCCTTTTGAAATTTCCTTAGGGCCGGCAATATTCTCTGACGCCTTTAAAGGTTTTTCTATGAATAGGAGAAATCCCATGAGTGACTATTGCTTCCTTATGAGTCTTAGTCGGATAACCAGCATGCTTATTAAAACCATATACAGGATAGGTTTCATGTAAAACAGTCATTAAATAATCTCGGTATTCTTTGGCAATAATTGAAGCAAGAGCGATCAAGCAAGATTTTGAGTCCCCTTTCACAAGCGGAACTTGCTTAAGCTTTCCAACATTAGGAAAACAAAAGTTTCCATCAATCAAGCAAACCCCTCTTCGATCAGCTTTCAAAGTTTCAACACCTCTTTTCATAGAATCAAGACTTGCATGAAGAATATTCATCTCATCGATTTTGATATGATCACTTTCTTTTAAAATATACTTCAAAAAGGTTCCTTCAATATCTAGATTATAGATTTGATCTACTTCAAGTTTTTTCAAATCGATTTCAAGCTTCTCTAAAATAGCTAAACGTTTTTTAGTCGTCAGTTTCTTTGAGTCTGTAATCCCAAGACTTTTTAAATATGAAACAAGATTTTCTAGATTTTGATTCTCAACCGCAACAGAACAAGAAATGACTGGACCTGCGAGAGGTCCACGCCCAACTTCATCTGTGTAAAGGAAGACTTCAGCATCACTATAATGACTAATAAATTCAATATCACTAAATTCCATAGTTTGATTTTATACTAATCAAAACAAAAAAAAACGCCGCAGGTGACTGCGGCGTTCTCTATTTGAAAATTTATTTTTGAAATTAGTTCGATCTAGAGAAGTCGATTGCGACACGAGCCTCTTTACCTTTTCTATCTCTAAGGTAAAAATGTTTCGCTCTTCTTGATTTCCCTCGAGAGTTAACTTCGATCTTTGCAATGCTTGGACTGTGGTAAGGAAAAGTTCTTTCAACTCCAATACCATCAGAAATCTTTCTTACTACAAAGTGACCGTTGAGGGCATTCTTCTCTTTCATAGAAAGACAAATTCCTTTAAAGGCCTGAAGTCTTGTTTTATTTCCTTCTCGAATTTTCACATGAACAGTAACAGTGTCACCTGTACGAAAATCAGGAAAGTTTTTTGTTTCTGGATTGAGATTTTTCTCGTTAATTTTGTCGATAAGATTCATAAGTCCATCCTTCCAAACCCGCGATTTCCTTAAGTCCCGCCGATAGAGCCGCTCAGAGGGAAACCCGCTTATGAGTTAATTGAAGATCTTTTCTATCTAATTTGGGGTTTAGTGTCAAACTCTCAAACCAATGTGCTTCGCGTTGAAAGAAAAGACATTTAGGACATATCTCAAAAATGAAATTACGGCCAAGTTTCCATCTTCTTCAAATCCTATCGTGCTTCTATTTCATAGACTCACCTCGTAAAAGAACTTAAGAGCAGCAATGTGGCGATTAATGACTTTATAGAAGCCTCCTTTTTAAAGGAGAATATTCATTTTGAAATTTTAAAAGTAAGGTCGGTCAGCAAAAAATTAGCGTTTACAAGCTGTCAACTTACGACAGAGCTTATTCGTACTCTTAATATAGTCATAGGCTTCATAATTATTATCAACTGAAAAATTGAAAGATCGTACTCTACCATCTTTAACATTCTTCTTTTTAGTGTCCCAGCCATAGTAATACATTTTATAGCCTTTAGAGGTTTTTCGAATATCTAAGCTTGCTTGACATCGATTAAGCCCATCAGAGAATTGATGGTTATCTAATAGACAAACTTTTACTAAATCACCATGGCGTTCCACCTTAAAAGCTGAAACAATATGAACATAGCCAATTCCTTCACTAAAAATAATAAGCTTAGGAATTATCCCTTTCTTTATGGAATTCTCAATCAACTTTAGTTTCTTCCTGACCTTGGATGGCTTCATTTTAAAAGGAAGAGAATCAAATAAATGAGTAAGATTTTTTGTATTTACTGTATTGTCATACCAGTTCTTGATAACTCTGTCTTTGAAATACTCAACAAGTTCTGGATGATTAGAAAACTCATAAAGATTAGAAAAATATGGAATAACTTCAGCTTTTCCTTCAACAATTCTTTTTATTTTATTCTCATAAAATTTTTTCCATTTTCTTTTATCCCTCTCGCTTGGAACATCAGACCCAAGAATATTTTCAGCATCGTAGAGAGCGAGATAATTAAAGTTCCTCGTAACAGTTGTATGCCCCCAGCAATATCCTACTGTTCTTGCATAAGAATCTGTAAAAACACCAACATCATTAGTAAAAGAAAGGAGATAATCGTCATTTGAAGGAAACATTCGACTTGAAAACTGCTGAATCATTCCTAAATCAAGTGGGCAAACCTCATGACAACTTTTCCCTCTATGCTCAGGATTTTTCCATTCAAGATAGGGAGGAACAGAACTCATAGTTCCAGCTTTTAACATTTTTTTATATTTTCTAGCTTTTCTCCACTTCCTTATTGATTTAATGGCAGAGGGTCCTTCAAATGGATTCAAAATTGTCCAGAAAACACGTTTTTTAACATAGTCATACTGGTTCTTCCCCGAAACTTTTTTCTCTTGTTTTTTAGAGTTTGATTGAGGATTGATAACAACATCCTGAGAAAAAGTGTAACTGCTTGAAAAAACGAAGAATGTAAATACGAAGAAATATTTTAAACTAATCATGATCTTATTATTAAGAATTATTGTGAAAAATCGAATGATCCTGTAATAGTTTCAAGAAGATGACAAAAGTCTGTACAGCTTCTAACTAACTGAATTGACTAGTGTAAATAGCAACAGCTGAACGAACAGAGAGGTGGTTATAACCATCTTGAGCTGTCCCATAAATAGGGTCTAAGAAAAATTCAACTTTTTCTAAAATCTCAGGATGAAGCCCCCAACCTGTTCCAAAAATAATAAGAAGAGGTTTATTTTGGTCTTTGGCAACCGACTCAGCTTTTTTAACGTCGCCATCCGAAGTTTTGAAATTAGCCCCCGTTCCTAAAACAAGCGGCCTTGCACCTTCTCGCTTCTCAATCTCTTCAATCGCTTTTTCAAAACTCTCACTAACCTTGATAAAGGAGAGAGCATCATGCCTATCTGGGTTATAATCATTGGCAAAATCTTCATTCCAGAAACTTAGGATTTCATCTATTAATTTCACCTGTTTTTCTATTGGAGTCACAATAAAATAATGTTGAAATCCGAAAGTTCTACAAGAACGGGCAATATCATGAATATCTAAATTCGTAACGGAAGTTGTAACCTTGTCCCCTCTTTTATTAATAATTGGATGATGAATCAGTGCTAGATATTTATTCACTTTTATACTGCTCCCAAAGATCTGGCCTAAGCTCTTTTGTTAATCTTTCTCTCTCATTTTGTTTGTATGTTTCAATATTCTTATGATGCCCAGAGATTAAAACTTTAGGGACTTCTTTTCCCTCGAACTCTCTGGGTTTCGTGTATTGAGGATGCTCGAGAAGACCAGACTGAAAACTTTCCTCAACGTTTGATTCTCGATTCCCAAGAATTCCATCAACAAATCTCAACGCGCTATCAAGCATGGCCATAGTTGCAACTTCTCCTCCAGAAAGAATAAAATCCCCAAGTGAATAATATTCGTTCACGTAATTCTCGAGGAATCGTTCATCAATCCCTTCATAACGACCACAAATGAAAACAATATCTTTCTCTTCTGAATTCTTTCCAAGGTAGTTTTTAGCAAAGTCTTTTGCACAATCATTATTCCAAATTCTTCCTCTCGGTGAAGGGAAGACCACATGATGAGTTTCTTTAGAATAGTTAGTTCCCTTGAGAAGAGCATTAGCAAGAATATCAGCTCTCATGACCATTCCTGCTCCACCACCATAAGCGTAATCATCAACACTTTTATAGTTATTGTCGGAAAAACTTCTAATATTAATGAGGTTAAATTCAAAGTGGATCCCATCTTCACGTTCACCGCTTAATGCTTTTCCGATAACACCGACTGTTTTATAGGCTTCAAAATATTCTGGGAATAAAGTTAAGATCCAAATTTGTTTTGTTCTCATAGGAACTCCGGCTTTTGAACTTTGATCTTCTTTTCTTCCCAGAGAACTTCTTCTATAAAGCTAACAGGAACATCCCATTCTTCTTCGCCTTCAATAACAACAATGTCTTGGGCCCCATTTGAATAAAACTCAGAAACTTTTCCAAATTCCTCTGAGGACTCAACATCAATGGCCCCGAAATCAATGATGTCATTCAAATAAAACTGTCCTTCTTCAAGATCATTAAAATCAGCGCGGTCCATAGAAACTTCTGAAGGAAGTAAAGCTTCGATTGCCTCTCTAGAATCAACCCCCTCAAGCTTTAAAATGGGACGCTTTCCTTTAGTATTGAGAGACTCAACGGTATAGCTCTTCGATTTTGTTTTTGTCGTAAGGAGGATTTCCTTACCTGGTTGGACTTGAGACTCTTCAGGATTTACCATATTGAAGAAAGCTGCGCCCTTCAGCCCATGCGGCTTGGTTAATGTTCCAAGATAGATTTGCTTCATTTTGGACCTTGTACCTAAGGCTAACAAGGTCCGTCAAATCATTCGATAATTTCTAGTACGGATCTTTTTTTAAGTTTGGTTGAGGCGGCATTCAGAATGGTTCTTAATGCTCTAGCGGTTCTCCCCTGCTTCCCAATCACTTTTCCCAAATCGGTCTTGTCGACTTTTAGCTCGATGACGGTGGTCTGCTCACCCTCAATCTCATTCACTTCCACTTCCTCTGGCATATCCACTAGCGACTTGCTGACGTACTCAATAAGATCCCTTAATTCACTACTCATACAACTCTCTTTGGTAAGGTTGACAAAAGTTTGGCAAATTAATGCTTATTCGCATGGTAACTGCGTTTAGAGATAAATGAAAGGGCCTGAAGACCGAATTAGAGAGTAATTTGGTACTTTTTAAACAGAGATTTCACTGAATCACTGAGTTGTGCACCATCATTTAGCCATCTTTTAATGTCTTCAGTCTTGATTGCTGTCATTGGTTCTGCTGCGTGAGGGTTATACTGACCTAGTTTCTCAATAAAGCGACCGTCCCTCGGAGAGCGGCTATCCGCTGCTACGATAGTATAAACAGGCTTTCTTTTTCTTCCACCACGGGCCATTCGAATTTTGATCATCTTATTTTTCTCCTAATGCATTCAAAGAATGCCAGATATTATGTGAAATTGATTTGCTTCGTCAAGCTTGGACGAACTTAACAGAACCATAATACAATGCGACGAAATACTAGGAAAAAAGAAGCCCTAGTTAGTTGCCAACAAATCACGCCAAACCTGCATCTCGATGAAGAATTGTCCATGATCAGAATTCTTAAAAGCTGTGTAATTGACAAGGCCTTTAAGATAGTCGACTTCTTGCTCAAAACTGCCTTCAGGACCGAAAAAATCGAGTTCAGCTGAATAAAGATAGAAAGGAAGGTCTTCTCTCTCTTTAAGGTTTTGACGAATTAAAGAAAGCGAAACAAAATCTTCCCTAACTATCTTTTTGATCTTTTTATAATTAAATCTTCTCTGAATCTCAAGTGCATGACGGCATTCATTAAAATCAAAAGCATCAACATCGATACCTTGCTTTCTTAAAAGAGGCATCGCTTTCTCACAGCTCCATGTATTGAGAAAGCCACCAGGTGCTTCTCTGGCAAGCACAACATCAACAAGCAAGAATGTTTCTTTTTTTAATTTAGCTTCTGCTGGAAAAAGTTTTTTGATGACATCCATGTTTAAGTTTTGTCGTTCATCAAGAAGAGATTTAATTTCTTCGTGCATCTTTTCCCAACGACCAAAAGATTTGTAAGATAGTCTTCTCCAACCAATTTTATCTAAAAGGGCCTTCCCACAAACTTTAAACATTTCATTGCCTGAACAATAATCTTTAGGAAAAATTGCTTTTACTCTATTAAGAATTTTTCTATCCTTTGGATAAATATCAAAATACATATCGCCTAGACGTTTAAAGGCTTTTACTCGTTCAGCAGTCCATACGATTCCATCGGTCATAATACTCATGCCATGAGCATAAGCTGCTTTTACAGCATGAGGTCGTAATTCAAGATAGCGATGTACAATAAATGATCCAAAACCCTGTCCAAAGATTCTCCACTTTTCAAAGCCAAGACTTTCCCTAACGGCTTCCGAGTCGAAAACAATAGAACGCGCTCCATAATGGGACATTCTTTTTATTGCCTTGTTATTAACCTTTTCAAAAGTCGGCAATGAAGAAGAACAACCATTCCCTCTTTGATCAATAAAAATAAAAGGTATCTTTTGGTAGTGCTTTGCTCTTTCTGGATCTTTTAGAATCCATCCATGAAGACCTCTGGCATAAGAACCAGGTCCCCCATTAAAATAAACGACTGGCGGAATATCTCTATTTTCAAAAGTAAAATTATAACCATGATAAAAGACATCGATTTTTTTTGATTTTCTAGGTTTCGACCAGTCTTCGGGAACTTTGACATAACCATGAATGCTGTCTGCTGGAAGATTTTCAATAAACTTCTCGCATTCGTCAGCAAAACAGTTCAAGTTGAGGAAAACAAAAAAGATTATGAATAGTTTTTTCATTCAATTTCTCCGAGGTCTCGAAAACTCTTAAATCGTTCAAAATGGGCCGGAGAAATTCCAATTTTTCCATCGGGTATTTTCCCTTTGAAGTACCGGTACCATTGCTCACGTTCAAATTCAAAAGTCATGGGTCGAGGTCTCGGTAAACGTCTCGTAAAGTGTCTAAGAAGCTTCCAAGTAAACTCACTACAATACTGAGTCGCATTATCCCAAAGGAACTTAGGATCATAAGGCTTCCCTTCAAATTTACGGATGAAAACTTTTTTAATTAATCGAAAATCTCCTCTTGGTCTTAGCGCCCTAATCTTCAAACCTCTTTGGGTTTTGCTCATAAAATCTTTCAAGGTCACCCTTCTTACTTTTTGAAAAGCTTCTCCGATAAAAATTTCGGGATTCGTTTGAAGGACAACACCAATATGAGAGTATTCAGAATTCGTCTCTCCTTCAATGAGATTACATAAACGGCAATGCAAAGGTTGAAGAAGAATATCACCGACTTTGAGGTTGATACCAAAAACTGAACTCGTAAAAAGAAAAATTAGAAGAGTTTTTGCCATCCCAATACCATATTCAATTCTTGAAGCATTTGAACTCCTTGAACATTTTGATTGATTGGAAAACCGATTTCAAAAGCGATTCGATCTCCTGTATCAAAAGAAAAGTTTGTTCCAATGAAAAGGTTTGCCCAATTCCCACCTTGAGCCTCAGGATCAGCAGTTGGGTTCATGGCAGAAGTAATCGTAAGATCTTTCGAATCTCCATTAATATTATCACGCCAATGCCAATTAAGACGTGTTGAAAAACTCCATTCCTTAGAATAGGAATAAGCTCCCCAAAGATTCACATAAAACTCATCCCCAAAAGTGTAGTCCTGATCATTTTCACCAAGTCTATGAGTATAAAGAGCATCAATTCCGATATTTTTATTATTTGAAAAATACCATTGGTAAGTTCCTCCAACTGAAAGATCAAAAGTCCCAGAACCTAATTGCATCGGGTATGGAAGGAGAACTTCTCCCATCACAGGAATCGTATCCTCTACTTCTATGTCACCAGTAGGAAGACTCACTCCATACTTAAAAAGAGCGAGACTATGCCCTGCTTGTTCTTTCATTTTTTGAAGAACAAAAAACTTAGTATCTCCAATTCCGGTTGTCCCCGTATCAAAATCAACACTCATCATATTGTTTCTTAGATTCATATCTTTAGAAACCACATTAATCATCGGCATGAATGTAAAGGTATCATTGAGACCATACATCGCTCCAATCATAAGCATATCCATCGTCATGTCTTGAGGCTTAATATTTTGAGAATATTCAGAGTCGCTTAGCTCTTCCGTTCCACTTCCCATACTATCCATCGCCATTCTCATAAGGCGAACACTCATCATGAATTCACCTTTTTTATGAACATGGTCTCCCATGACCCCAATCGGAGCATGATTAATAGCTGAGTGATCAGCCATCGCACTAAAGCTAAACAATATTGCCACTATTGAGCAGAGTGATTCAATTTTGAATTTTAAGCAGGCGAACAAGTCCGAAATGCCGAGGCGTACGCTTTGGCACGTCGCAAGCATTGAGAGACGATGTTCAACACACTTAAAATTTAAAATGAGATTGCTATTCATTTAAAAAATCCTCCGCCAAATGGTCCCTTTCTTTTCCCTTTTCTTTTTTTCTTTCCAGAGCCTGGAGCCTGACGAAAGCCTTTTTGTCCGCCTAGTCCTGGCATACCGGGCATTCCAGGCATCCCTCCGCCTTTCATCATTCCCATCATTCCAGACATCATCTCTTTCATTTGAACAAACTTCTTTAAAAACTCATCAACATCTTTTACGGTTCGACCTGCACCACGCGCGATTCTCTCTTTTCGAGAATCTTTTATAATTTTGTAATCTTTTCTTTCTTGTTTTGTCATGGAGCCAATAATGACTTTCATTTTATCCATCTCTTCTTCAGCAGGAGAAAGATCTCCTACCTGACGAAGCATTCCTCCCATTCCGGGAATCATTTTGAGTAAGGACTCCATGGAACCGAGGCTATTCATCATATTCATTTGTTTCATGAAATCTTCGATGGTGAATTGATTCTTCTCCATCTTTTTCATCATGGCCTCTGCTTCTTTCTCATCAATAGCTTCTTCAGCTTTTTCGACCAGAGTAAGAACATCCCCCATATCAAGAATACGTTTCGCTAATCTGTCGGGATGAAAAGGCTCCAAGTCCTTCATCTTCTCACCAACAGAGATATAGCGAATTGGAACTTGAGTCACTTCACGAATTGAAAGAGCAGCACCACCACGCGCATCTGAATCCATCTTTGAAAGAACTACCCCTGTCAGTCTAACCTTCTCGTGGAAAACTTTTGCAACATCAACGGCGACCTGACCAGTCATGGCATCAGCGACCATGAGAACTTCGGGATCTTTCACTGCATTTCTCACATCAACCAATTGCCCCATCAGTTCTTCATCGACTTCTAAGCGGCCAGCGGTATCGATAATTACAACTTCTTTTCGAAGGTTCTCAGCTTCTTTCATTCCTGCTTTTACAATTTCAGCAGGAGTCATCGTTAAGTCAGAGTCAAAGAAATCGATATCAAGATTTTTAGCGTGAGTTAAGAGTTGATCCTTTGCTGCTGGCCTGAAGTTATCAGCCGGAATCAAATAAACATCTTTCTTCTTTTTCTTCTTAAGAAAGAGTGCAAGCTTTCCAGTGAAGGTTGTTTTCCCTGCACCGTTAAGACCGACGATAAGAAGTGGAAGAGGGCCTGCTCGGTCGAAGTTAATCTCTTCGTGTTCATTTCCCATAACCGCAGCGAGTTCATCATGAACAATTTTTACAAATTGCTCTCCAGGATTAACTCCGCGGATAACTTTCTCTCCAAGCGCTTTTTCTTTAACATTATTAACGAAAGATTTTACAACTTTGAAGTTAACGTCCGCTTCAAGCAGTGCCGTTCTTACTTCCTTCATTGTCTCTTCAATATTCGTCTCTGAGATTTTTCCCTTCCCTTGAATATTCTTGAAGGCATCGCTAAATTTTTCACTCAAATTATCAAACATATTACTTCCTAAAGTATTTCATTTATATTTTCTGGAGGTCGTCCAAGAATGGCTTTGTTATCAACAACAACGATAGGTCTCTCAATAAGTTTAGGATGTTCAGACATGGCCTTAAGAAGTTCTGTCTCAGAAGCCTCCTGAAGCTTAAGTTCTTTAAACAAGTCTTCTTTTTTCCTGACCAGCCCTGAAGCTGGAATCCCTAACTTAGACAAAAGTCCTCCAATCTCTTCAACCGTAGGTGAATTTTCGAGATAGAGATTGATCTGAGGCTCAATTCCTTTGTTTTGGATCAATTCTAGAGTCTGGCGGCTCTTAGAGCACCGAGGATTGTGATAAATCTGTACATTCATGGGTTCGAATCTTATCAATTTAAATATCTTATGTTAATTACTGCACCATGACTTTTAGTTCAAACCTTCAGCAGAAGATCGATACTCTCAAGACGACTCGAAAGCCCATTAAATTAGGTACGATTCCTTTCGAATCACCGCTCCTACTCGCCCCGATGGCAAGTATCTGTAATTACCCTTTTCGAGTCCTGATGGAGAAGTTGGGCGCAGGGGGAACTGTGAGTGAGCTGATCTCGAGTCATGCCATAAAATACGGCAATGAACGAACGCTTAATATGCTCCGAATCCACGAAGATGAGGTCAATGTCGGAATTCAGATCTTCGGAGAAGAAGCTGAAGATATGGCCTATGCCGCTCGAGTTTCAGAAGAGTATAATCCCAAATTCATTGATATCAATATGGGATGCCCAGTTCGTAAGGTTGTCACCAAAGGAGGAGGATCTGCCCTTCTTAAAGATCCCGTTTCACTCGGCCCTTTTTTGAGAGAAATTAAAAAGAACATGACGGTACCCTTAACCATCAAAATTCGAATGGGATGGGATGCTGAAGGGATAAACGCAGATGAGATCATTAATGTCGCTCACAATGAGGGAATTGAGTTTGTCGCAATTCACGGTAGAACCAGGGCCCAACAGTATACCGGAACGGCCAATTGGGATTATATCGAAAATCTTGCGACTGAATCTCCTTTACCTTTAATTGGAAATGGTGATCTCCATAATCCTGAAAAAGTTCGTGCAAGAATGGCCGTAACCAATTGTCCTGCTGTAATGATTGCTCGAGGTGCTTTGAGAAATCCTTTTATCTTTTTGGAGTCTCTTGCTGATCGCGAAGAACGTCCTAAATTTTATGGAAATGATTATTGGGAAATTATAAAACTCCTTCATGACTATACTTGCGAAGCTTTTGATAAAGAGCGGATTCGAGTGGTTCAACTTCGAAAACTCATTGTCTGGTTCGCTTCAGGCTTCCCTAATGCCGCTAAATTCCGCTCTATGATCTTTAAATGCCAAGAACTTGATGATTGTATGAAAATCACCGAGGATTATTATTGTGGTCTCGGAACAAGTCAGAAACAGATCGATTTTGACGAAACTTTCATGAATTCAGGCCACGGTTGATAGAGCAACTCTATCTAAGAATTGAAACCTGGAGAATAAAAAATGTCTGATGAAGTTATCATCGCTCAGTCTGTTGCTGTCCTAATCGACGGAAATAATGTTGAAAGAAGTATTCACGATATGATGGGAAGCTCATCAGCTATGGTGAATTTTGATACCCTTATCCCAAAATTAACTCAAGAAAGAGGCCTCAACCGGCTTATTTATTTTAGAGAAGGAAAGAATATTTCTTCTAAGCTCGCAGAACGTTTGCACGAAAATTTTTATGGCGCTGTTCGTCCTTGTCATAAGTCTGCTGACATCCCACTCTCAATTAAAGCAACTCAACTCGCTTCAAAAGTCGATACCATTATTATTCTTTCGGGAGACTCTGATTATATTGAAACTGTTCGTCATTTAAAGGGAGAAGGTGTTCGTGTTGAGATTTGTGCCGTAAGAAAAAACACAGCACAAATACTCATTGATGAATGCGATTATTTTCATGAAATCACGAAAGACGATTGCTTTAAACTAACAAAAACTTCTAAGAAAAAAACGAAGAGACGTTAGTTTCTTAATTCGACTGAACGCTGATAGGCAGCGTCGATTGCTTCTTGAAGAGTTTTTCCTATTTCATTTTTCTTTAAGACTTCTAGCGCTTCGAAAGTAACACCTTTCTTAGATGTAACTTGATCCTTAAGTTTTTTAGCGTCTAAATCCTTTTCTAATAAACTTCCCGTCCCAATAAGAAGATCTCTCACAATCATTTGGCTCATTTCAGTCGTTAATCCATAAGATATCAACTTTTCTGAAAGTTGAATGGCAATCTCTAACATTAGAGCAGGACCTGAAGCACTCACTCCAGTAGTTCGATCAATCATATCGTCACTTTCGAGAAAGTAAGTTCGAGAAACGGCCCCGAAAATTTCATTAAAAGCCTGAAGAATCTCTTCTGAAACCTTCTCTCTATTATAATGATAAAGAGAAATTCCTTTTCGAGTGAAGCTTGCGGTATTAGGCATAATTCTTAGAACAGAGTTTTCAGGAAAGTCGCTCTCTATTTTATCACTAGAAGTTCCAGCGAGAAGAGACCAAAGACTTGCCCCCCCAGAAATAATTTTTTTGAGCTCACCAGAAGCCTCTGAATAGTTCTGAGGCTTAAATCCCAAAAGATAAACATCACATCCTTTAAGCTCATCAAGCGATTTACAAAAATTCCCATTAATGGCCTTTGCTAATTCCATAGCTCGACTTTGAGAAGGAGTATAACAATAAAAATCATAAGAATGATCAGGCTGACTGGAAAAAAAACCTCTAACAATGGCATTGACCAAGTTTCCACACCCTACTAAAGCAATTTTCATAAGATTATCCCTAGGCAGATTTTTGTTCACTTTTCTCAAAGCTCACTGTAGGCACCTTGCAAAGAATTGTTGATCCAAAATTAGCGTCAGTCACAATTTCTAACTGCCCTTTATAATCTCTCAGAAGATTTTCAACAATGAACAGACCTTGATTTCTACCTGCAAAAAGATTTGGTGAAGTGGCCTCACTCTTTTCAAATCCTCTCCCATCGTCAGAAACGCTAAGAAAGTAATTCTGTTCATCTCCAGAAACCTCAACGATAATAGTTCCAATAGAGCATTTATTAGCAAGGTTCCTTTCTCTTGGCGTTTCAATTCCATGATAAACAGCATTCATAAGCAGATGAATCATCATTTTTTTGAATGAATATTCATCAAAGATATCTAAAAAGTTTTGGGTCTTATCATGAAACTTTAAGCAGATATTTTTACCAACTTGCTTAGAGATACGAACAGCAAATTCTTCTAAGAACTCATCGACAGCAACGGGTTGCGCATTCTTGTGGTAAAGTTCTTCAACAGTCGCAAGAAAAGGACCACTCGACTTTTCAAATTTAGCACTATCTTTTTCAACCAAACATTCTTCAACAACATGAAGAACCTCTGCTTCTTCTTTCAATTGAGCCGCCAAACAAAGCCCTTTAAGGGTATGACAAGCATGAAAAAGATCTTCCGACTCTACTGACCATTTTGCCGTATCTTTAACGAGAGAACGGATTCTAGAGGCATAAAAATTGAGTTCTTTATCAAATGTATTTTTCATGAAGAACTGATCGGATTGATGAATTGATTGTTTAGAGAGTATTTAGGTCAGGAAAAGAGAGAGGCTTCGAAAAGCCTCTCCTATAGATAATTAAGAGTTAAGTGTTTGGTTTGCGTAGTCCCAATTAACCACATTCCAGAAAGCAGCAATATACTCTGGTCTTCTGTTCTGATACTTGAGATAATATGCATGCTCCCATACGTCTAAAGCAAGAAGCGGAGTCCCGCTCCCGTTAACAACATCCATCCAAGGATTGTCTTGATTAGGAGTTGCGATAATTTCTAGTTTTCCACCATTATTAACAAGCCATGCCCAACCCGAGCCAAAAACAGTTGCAGCAGCGCTAGAGAACTCTTCTTTGAATTTATCGAAGCTTCCGAAATCTCTATCGATAGCTTCAGCGATAGCTCCTGTTGGGTTTCCCCCACCATTTGGATTCATAGAATTCCAGAAAACAATATGGTTGTAATATCCACCACCAGTGTTTCTTACTCCACCAGCTTGAGAAGAAATTTTACCGAAAATTTCTTCAAGAGTCTGGTTTGCGAGATCAGTTCCTTCAATAGCGGCCATAAACTTGTTGAAGTATCCTTGATGGTGCTTTGAATAATGAAGCTCCATCGTTTGAGCATCAATATGTGGCTCAAGAGCATCATAGCTATAAGGTAATTCTGGAAATTTAAAACTCATTTGTCTCTCCTTTGTTATTGAATAAATTCTCTACTTATAAAGTTAAAATTTTCATCTAATTTTAATGAAATAGGCTTACCTGTCGGAATTTCTAATTTCAAAATATCATCATCACTAATCCCTTCAAGATGCTTGATCAAAGCTCGAAGACTGTTCCCGTGAGCAGCAATAATAATTTTCTCACCTGATTGAACACGAGCTTTAATTTCATTATCCCAATAGGGAATCACTCTCTTGCATGTTAATTCAAGACTTTCCCCTCTTGGAACAACTTCAAGTCCTTTATATTCGGCAGGGACATCCTCGGGCTCAGATTCAGGTGGCGGAGTTGAAAAACTTCTACGCCAAATCTTGACTTGCTCTTCACCGAACTCATCGGCTGTTTCTTTTTTATTTTTTCCTTGAAGGCCACCATAATGGCGCTCATTCAACTGCCAGTTTTTGATAACCGGAATATTCATTTGATCTGATTCTTCGAGCGTAAGCCAAAGAGTTTTGATTGCCCGCTTTAATTGAGAAGTATAAGCGAATGTGAACTCGTAATTATTCTTTTTGAGGATTTCTCCTGCTTGTTTGGCCTCAGAAAGACCTTGCTCGGAAAGGGGAACATCTACCCACCCAGTAAAAAGATTTTGTTTATTCCATTCACTTTGCCCGTGTCTAATCAATACTAATTCATACATAGGGCTATAAGGTAGCGTAAATTTCTCACCCCTGCCAATCAATACAAACTATTGTCTGATAGATTTGGTCTTCTTTTGAGAGCAATACAGGAAAAGCTCAACCAACAAACTTGAAAAAGAAAGTCGAAAGCGATAAACCTCACATGCTTGTTTTCATTGAGCCTGATGGAGACTTAAAAATGTCTAGAGCTTAGACAAATTGACCTCAATAAATTCAAGCACTTGGGTTATTTTCATTTTTATCCTGTAAGTTTGCCAATCAAATTGAAGCAAATCTTATTCCTGGTCATAATAGTCAGATAAAAGAGGGATAAATATGTTGGGAACACACGAAGAAAACACTGAATTTGAAAAAATTGACATGAGCGACAATGCTGAAAATTTCGACGCTGCAAGCTTTCTCGAAAGAAGAATCCCTGATCTTAGAACAAAAACAAAAGCCTTTAACACAGAAATTAAAAAATTAATGAATAACGGATTCATCTTTAGAAGAATCCATGGGAAAACAAGTAAATACACTCCTGTTGAAGATGCGAGAACTGGAGTTGTTACGGATCTTATCATGCTCGGATCTAATAATTACCTCGATCTTGCCGTTGAGCATGATGTTCAAAAAAGAGTTGGAGACGCCGTTAATAAATACGGTGTTGGTTGCGGTGGTCCAGCAGTCCTTAACGGTTACACAAACC
The DNA here is from genome assembly GCA_965217035.1 of Bacteriovoracaceae bacterium. Classification (GTDB taxonomy): domain Bacteria; phylum Bdellovibrionota; class Bacteriovoracia; order Bacteriovoracales; family Bacteriovoracaceae; genus JAUHYH01. The sequence continues at coordinate 537,422 of OZ244226.1, forward strand.
TTCACAGAGAATTAGAATTGAAACTTGCTGAATCTAAAGGTTGTGAAGATGCAATCATTTTTAGCTCTGGTTATAGCGCGAATGTTGGTTGGCCAGCAGCTCTTTTAGAAAAAGATGATTTTCTTGTTTATGATATGAAAAGTCATGGCAGCCTCTTTGATGGAATCGCGATGGGGAACTTCAATAGCGTTCCTTTTCATTATAATGATCCTATTAGTCTTGAAGCGCGAGTAAAGAAAATCAGAGATAAAAATCCTTTAGCCAATATTATAGTGTGTGCAGAAGGTGTTTATTCAATGGATGGAGATGTTGCTCCACTTGATCAATATAAAGTCATTTGTGAAAAATATAATTGCTTTTTATCTATCGATGATGCCCATGGTACAGGTGTTATGGGAGAAAAGGGACACGGGACTCAAGAACACTTTGGTCTTCAAGGTGAAGTTGATATCTGTATGGGAACTTTTTCAAAAGCACTTACGTCAACAGGTGGCTATGTTGCTGCAAGTGAAGACTTTATAAACTACTTGAGAGTTAATGCTAATTCATATATTTACTCTGCAACAGTTTCTCCAATTGTTATAGCAACCGCTTTAGGATGCCTGGAGTTTATAGAAAGAAACCCTGAACGTGTTCAGCAACTTCATCACAATACTCAGTACTTTGTTAAAGGATTAAATGGGCTTGGATTTGATGCAAAGTCTGATTCAGCGATCATTCCGATCTTTGTTAATAAAGATATAAAAATGAGAGAAATCATTTATCGTTTTCATCAAAGGGGTATTTTTATTAATGGGATTGAATACCCTTCAGTACCTCGTAATAAGCAAAGGCTTAGAATTAGTATGATGGCAACTTTCACAGAAAGAGAGCTTGATTATGCTCTCAGTATCTTTGAAGAAGTTGGAAGAGAATTTAAGCTTATTTAACTTTTTTACCAAATTGTATTCTAGTCATTAAACCGATCAAATAGTCTTGTAGAAAGATAGGCAAAAATCCCATAAAAGCTACTGCGTAACCACCTTTTCCGATAATATATCTTCTTCTTGGTCTTTTGGATAAAAGAATTTTTTCAAAAAGCTTTGCAACTTTTTGTGGGTTTGTTGCTCGTTCATATTCCTTTTCAATCAATTCCAATCCGTTCTTTTGAGCAAGGTCAAAGAGAGGTCCTTTTTCAAAACAAATTTCTTTAGCCTTCTCCCAAATTGGTGTCTTTATGCTTCCCGGTTCTACCAATGAAACCTTTAAATTTTCATATTCCTTTATGAGGCGTAACTCTCTTCTTAAAGTATCAGACAAACGTGAAACAGAGATTTTAGTCAGTGGGTAAGCTCCAAATAAAGGAAGACCAATCCTTCCTGAAGTCGATCCAATAAGAATAATTTTGCCATCTTTCCTATTCATATAAGGAAGAAGATTTTTAATAATTTTGACCTGACCAATGACATTTATTTTAAATGTTTCTATCCAGTAATACTCTGGAATATCAAGGATAGGCCCCCATATTGAAACTCCCGCATTATTGACAAGCATATCGATTTCAATATTTTTTTTACTCAATGATTCAGTCAATGATTTTATATCGTTATCATTTGTGATATCGACGACAAATGAAAGAACATTTTTTTCACTCCACTTTTTCTGACTCTCTTTTTTTAAAACGCAGGCAATGACATGATAACCTTGAGAACGGAACCACTCAACACTTGCTTTCCCAATACCTGAATCACAACCTGTAATAAGAATCGTTTTTTTACTCATCGATAACCTTTATTGTTCCTGTATCTCCATTAAGTTCAATGATCTGTCCGGTTTTCAAACTATTTGTAATATTTGAAATATTCAGAACTGCTGGAATACCATATTCTCTACTAATAACAGCAGCATGAGAAAGAACTCCTCCTACTTCCGTCACAACTCCCGAAACTTTTGACAGAATAGGAGTCCAACCGGGATCCGTAAACTTTGTGATCAAAATATCACCTTGCTTCAATTGTTCAGTTTCTTTTAATTCTTTCGCAACAAAAACTCGAGCCTTTACTAGCCCCGTTGAACAAGGAACCCCTTTGAAAATTCCTTCAGCTTCGGAATAAGAACTCACCTGTTCGACACTACCTCCAAATTCATTTGGAGGAGAAAAATTTTTATAACCTTGGTACATAAGTTTTCGAATATGAATAAGTTTATCTTGTTCTGAAATTTTTGCTTTTGAATGACAAATCTTTAAAATTTCTTCTGCTGTTAGAAAAAATATATCATTTTTCTCTTTCAACAAACTTCTTTTTTCAAATCGAGATGCAAGTTCTAATGTCATAAGTCTTACAATATAATAAGCACGAGTAGAGAATTCTCTCATTTTTTCTCTTTTTACAAGAAAATTTCGAGATCGCTCTAATTTTTTGAAAAAAGACTTTTTATTAATTTTTCGCTGCAAACTTTTAAATTCCTGCTCGTAATCACTATGACTCTCACTTGAACCGACTTGGTTAGTCTCGGCCATCTTCCAGACTCTTTCGGGAACTTCTCCCCATCTAGGAACAGAGAGGTCTAGCTCTGAGTCACTATGGTGGTAGTGTTTGTTCATAAAATGCTCAAAAGCCTTTTGTGTATCAGCGTGGTCTCTTCCATTTTCTTTTAGCGAAGAACTTAAACGATTGAGGTCTTTTTGGATCTCCAAATGACTGATCTCTGCCAGTCCTCCCATCAAAGCAAGCTCATTTATTTTTATCTTTTTCTTCTTAGAGAATTTTTCAAGAAACTCTTTAAACTCTGATTGATAGTTTGAGTTATTATAAATTGTTCGGAAATAATTCTTTTCCGTATTTAAGAAGAAATGGTGCATTTCAATATACTTCTCAAAAAATACATCATCTTCATCATTCTTCATAACTTCTAAATACCGTTTCCACGATTCATCTTCTTTAGGAAAGTTTTCTTTAAAATGAACGACATTATCTTCTGAGCTCTTGAACTCTTTATTAAGTTTCAAAAGAACAGGGATCGCACCGAGGATTATTCCTATTTTATTAGGAGTTTTATGAGGACCTGACTCTCCATAGTCTTTTTGTATCCCAAGGTCTAAATCGAACTTTTGTTCATCGAATCCAGGGATTTTGAAAAGAGATTCCTTCACTATTGAAGCATTCCAATAGGCAATACCATAAAACGTGAAAATCCAATCTTTTTCAATGATTTGTTTTTTTAATCCAATATCATAGAAGTATTTTCCCATGCTTTCGTTAAAGGCTCTTTGGTATAGAGAGTACATAAAGGGTGTACAAACTCTGGCAGAAATTCCACCATCTTTGAAATCGGCATTTGTCAGTTCGGCGACATCTTTACGCCAACTCACATGAGTGATTGGTCTTGATTGGATAATCCAAAACTTTCCCTCTCTATCAATCGCCCACTCAATATCTTGAGGATGATTAAAGTGAGCTTGAATCTTTAAACAGCTCTCTGAAATATCTTGAACTTGAGTTTCAGAGAGTTCTAAATTATCACTCCCAATTTCTTCATCTATTATCTTTTTCTCTAAATATTCAAAAATATACCGACTAGGAGTCACTGTGCCGGAAACTAATCTCTCTCCTTCTCTTTCGACAGACTCAATCAAACAGTTTTCTTCTTTCCCAGTTATCGGATTAATACTGAAAGCGACACCAGAACAAACAGGGACAATCATCTTCTGCACAAGAACATTCATACCTTCTAATAAATCACTTTCTGTATACTTTATTTTCTTTTTCTCAAGGTAATTAATAACTCTTTGTCCTTTTGCCGAATCAAAACATTTCTTAATCGCTTCAAGGCAATCTTTGAAGTTATTGATGTTCAAATAGGTTTCGTAAAGACCTGCAAAGCTCGCATCCCCCATATCTTCAAGTCCGCCGGAAGATCTCACTGCAACAGGAAAACCTCCAATTGTATCAATATGATTTTGAATTTCAGCTTCAATTCCTTCCCATTTATAATTGAGAACGAAACCATTAGGAATATTGACATCAAGGCCACGCATCAAGTTTAGATTTCGTGCTTTTCCACCAAATTTCTCTAAAACTTGATCATCAATTTCTTCGTTAAGAAAATTTACTTTTTTATTCATCTCTATAATGAGGATTCGCTCTTAAACTCTTCAAGATCAAAACCAACCTGTTCAGCGAGCTTATTGACTTCTTTGATCATTTTTTTGTTTAAAGAACCAGTGTTTCGAATATTTTCGACATCATTCATGGTCAAAATAATAGTTTCAGCGAGACAGGCATAACTTGTTCCTGGTCTTAGAGGAAAACCAGTAGCCTTGATGATTTGCTCTTTCCCGTCAACCTTAGGAAGTTTTGCAAGCCCTCCTTGGATATAAAGAACATCCGTCCTTTCTTTTAACTCTTTTTTAATGACATTAGGAGGAACACCAATATCAACGATAACTGCATTTGGGGTCATAATCTTAGGGGAAACAAAAGGTTGAGAAGAACTCGCTCCTGTTAAAATGATTTGAGAATCTTTAATATATTCAATTTCATTTCCAAGTTTCAATTTTTTATCATTCACAAGCTTATCAACGAGTTTAAAAAGAGTTTCAATCTCATTATCAAACCCAACTGATTGGGCAGCTTCTTTGACTGCGAGAGAAAAAGGACTTTGAGCATCATCCTCAACGACTGTTCTAAAGAAATCGATTAAAACTTTTTGATATTTAGGGCTATCTTTTAAGTCAGTATGATAGATGAACGTCATACTTCCAGCATGATCGGCCATGAGACTTGCTGTCGTGGAAACGATATTTCCTGCAATTCCAACACAGGCGATATCAGTTTTAGCAAGATCAATCCCCTTAGCTTCCGCAGCTTTGAGAGTCGCCTTTACTGTCATTGAGGTCGTATAGGCATTTCCTGTTGTTATATTCATCCCCATAGGATCAAGGGCCAATCCATTTAAGCTAACGATCGAAGTAAACTGTCCAAGTCCAATCGTTTTTGCACCAAGCTCTTCTTTTACGTACTCAACTCCCTTCTGGAGTTTTGAAATAATTTTATTGGCTTGATTTGTTTTAATCGCTTTGACAATACTTGCCGATGTTGTCGGATAGGCCATAAAAACAACATCGACGATTTTACCAGATGGAGTTTTCAACTCTCTTTTCACTAAAGGAGTAAAATCTGTGACATCAGTAATTTTAGCAATCTTTTTGCTAAAAATCTTAGAATCAATTTCAGCATGTGATGGAACGAGTTTTTTAGCATGGTCGTCAGTAATCATATGACAAAAGAAAACAGCTAAATCTCTATTCGTCTTTTCTTCAGGATCAAGTTCATGAGATTTAACAACTGTATCTTTAATCACTTCGCCCGGATAAAGGTGATGAAAGAAATAGCTCATATCCATTTTTTCAAGAGATTGAAAGAGTGAATCGAATCCATTAATAAGCAATTCAATTTCTTCTTTACCAAAATAAAGAGAAGGTTGAACTCTCAATGTTCTAGGAGCTGATAAAGACGGAGTTGTTCTAATATTCTCATTGTGAAGAAGAGCACTTGCTAAGAAATAACCTAGATAACCAGGAAAATCGAATATATGAAATTCATGACAACTTTTTCCAATTTGATCAGTCATTTCAATCGAAGCCATAAATTTTCGGCCACGAACTTCCTTAATAAATCGGGGATATTTTTCTTTTAATTTTGTCAGCTCTCCAATCAAATCGATCTTATAAAACTTTTCTTTATCTCTTTTTAAAAGTTCCATAACTTTCAAAGCGACACTACTCGAAATATCATCTTCAGCAAATGTCGAGGTATGAAGGTAGTCAAAACCGACAGGATATAACTTTGAGTGGCAGACTGTTGCAGCAATCTTACAAACTCCCCCTCCAAGTCCTTTAGAAAAAGTATAAATATCTGCAGCTATTTTATGATGGTGAAGGGCCGCAAAATGACCTGTTCGATAAAGTCCTGATTGAATTTCATCTGAAACGAGAAGAATCGAGTATTCATCACAGATTTTTCTCGCTGCTTGAAGGAAAGAATCATCAAGTGGCACAACTCCATTTTCTCCTTGAATTGGTTCTAAAAATAAGCCTGCGACTTTATTTAATTTTCTCTTTTTGAGCTTTACATTGATGTCTGAAATATTAATCCATAGAAATGTAAGATCTGAGTTCTTAATCTTTTCTTCAAACTCTTTAGGATCGTTTGAATCGAGATGAACAAAAAGATCTCTGAAATGACTTAATCCAAAAGCTTCTTTGAATAAAGGATTATGTGTCATAAGAAGACTTCCCATAGATTTTCCATGGAAGGCACCTTCTAAACCTATAAAGACAAAAGATTCTTCAAGAGCACTCATGTTTTGTTTGTAAGCATGTTCGTTAAGCTCAGCGAGGTTCTTAATATCTTTGAACTCACTACTGTCTTTTAGTTCATTTGAGAGATAATCAAAAACTCGAGAAATTTCTTTTTCAGTTCCTGTCTCAGTTAGCTTTTTTATATAATTATATTGAAACGTATTTTGAATCGCATACTCTTCTCTTACTTGAGTCCATCGTAGTAAACAAATTTTCAACGCTGCTTCGACAGCCTCAGTACCACTATTAGAAAAGGTGGTCACCCAAGGTCCTGAACCGATTTCTTCTTCAATTGTATTGCTAATCTCTTTTCCAAGAAGAGTTGAAACTCTCCGTAACGAAGCTTGAGTATTCGAAGGTGAAAGATTATTCACACTGTTCATTAATGTATTAATGATAGTTGGATTTTTATGCCCAAGAATATTTGCACCATACCCACCTGTAAGGTCCAAGACTTTTTTCATTTTCCCATCGGGAGCTTCGAAATTAAGATAATTCTGATAACCATCTCTATAATGAATATCAAGGTTAAGAACTCTTAAGAGTTCTCCAGCTTTTGGCCTTAAGAAATTAGAATAAAGATCTTTTAATCGATCCGTTACTTTATTTTTCGTGTTAGTAACTAAGGCCCTGTCTTCCTGTTCAAGAAGATCAAGTATTAATCCATCTAGATTTTCCATTATATTTTAGTTGTACTATGCATTAGAATTCCGAGCAAGATAGAGACAGAGGATACCTATTGGCGGTTTTTATTGTTACTATAATCTAGAAAATGAAATTTATTAAAAAGATCGTCTTTGAAAGACCCATTACTTGTCTTCTCCTCTCAATGACCTCCATTATTGGTTTGTCATTTGCCCTTACTAAACTCAAGGCGAACTACTCCGTTCGTTCTTGGTTTAGTACGACTGATCCACTTGTTAAACAACTCGATTTCTTTGAGAAAACTTTTGGTAATGATGAGACGGCCATTGTCATCGTTCGAGCAAAAAATGGGGTATTTCATCCTGAAAGCTTAAAAAAAATAGATGAAATTACTCAGGAGATTTTGCTCTTAACGGGAATCTCAAGTACAGAATCAATCAGTAATCATAACTTTATTGAGTCTCAGGAAGATGATATCTTCATCAGCCCAATCATTGATCTCGATCGACTTGATGATAAAGAATACCTTGAAACAAGAAGCAAGCTCGCTTTAAATGATCCTGTTATTTCAAAACATCTTATTTCTGAAGATCAAAAAAATGCTGCTATTTTTGCTAAATTTGCTCCATCAGTTTTTGAAAAACCAAACTACCAACAGATAACACTCGATCTAAGAGAATTAGCCAAAAAGCACAATAACTCAGACTTTGAACTTATTTTACTTGGTTCAGGTATCATCAATGATGCCTTTAGAGAAGTTTCAACTGAAGATATCACAAAGATCATGCCTTATATGATTCTATTCATTGCCATATTTATGTGGTTCCGATTTAGATCATTATACGCTATTATCATTCCTTTGTTTCTTTGGATTGCGGCAACTCTTAGTACTTATTCTCTCTCTGCACTCATTGGTATCAACTTTAACAACCTAACCTCTGCTTTGCCTGGAATCATGATAGCCGTTGCTCTTGCCGATAGTATTCATGTTCTTTTTGCCTACTTTAACCATCTAAACCAAGGGAAAAAACCTCAAGAAGCAAGCATTTATAGTTTTGAAAAAAACTTTTCTGCAACTTTATTAACAAGCATCAGTACCGCTCTTGGATTTTTCAGCCTTTCTATTACTGATCTCGTTCCGATTCAAGAGCTAGGAGTTCTATCCGGTATTGGAACATTACTCGCTTGGCTTTTTACTATTTTTGCAATCTTCCCAATTCTAGTTATTTTAAAACCTAAGAGTCGTATTAAAAATTCAAAATTTTCAAAAGGAGAATGGTCAAAACCTTATTACGAATTTTTGGAAAGGAACAGCTCAAAGATTATCATCTCGACTCTTGTTCTAATTGTTATTTCACTCATAGGGGGAACAAAAGTCGTTATCAATGCTGACCCAGTTGGTTACTTAAAAAAAGGTGTTCCTGCAAGAGATGGAACAGACTATGCAATAAAAACCTTTAATGGACTTCATGGTCCTGAGATCTTAATAGACTCAGGCGCGCCAGACGAGGCAAAGTCTGGTATCTTTCTTGAAAAAGTTGAGAAATACCTTAACTTTATTCAAAGCTATGAAGAAATAAATAATACTCAATCAATTCTCGATATTATTTTCCCTCTCAATAAAGCGATGCATGGTGATGATCAGAACTATTACCGCTTGCCAGAAAACAAGAAAACAATTGGTGAACTTCTTTTATTCTATCAGATGGGCACACCTCAAGACAAAAGTCTTGATAAATATATGAGCTTTGATGGCCGTTATCTCAGAGCTTCGATTTTTTGGTCAGTTTTAGATAGTAGCTCAAGTCTCAAAATTATTAAAGACCTTGAAGATAAAGCAATCGAACTAGGATTAGATGTAAAAATTCTTGGAAAACTCACTCTTTATCATAGAATGAATTCATATATCGTTGATACCTTCTTCAAGACTCTACTCATTTCAATTTTCGTTATTTCTCTTTTTATGTCTTTTGTATTCAAATCATTTTCACTGGGATTTATAGCTATGATTCCAAATATTGTCCCTCTTATTTCTGGAGCTGGTTTTATTGGAATCATAGGTCTAGATGTCAATATAGGCACTTCTATTGTCTCGGCCATTTGTCTCGGAATTGCGGTTGACGACACAATTCATATTTTAGTTCATTTTTTAAAAAACTATCATGAATCAAAATCATATAAAGAATCACTTATTACACTTTTTGCAAATACTGCTATTCCATTAATATATACAACAATCTTACTTGTTGTTGGTTTTGGAATTTTCACTATTTCAAATTTCGTTCCGAATGCCCATTTTGGAATTTTATGTGCATTCGTTCTTAGCATAACTCTTGTTTTTGACTTAATTGTTTTTCCTGTGCTTATTATTTGGCTTGGTAAGAATAAGAAAGTTTAAGTTCTTAAAGGTTTTGAGCTGTAGAGACAATCGAATTCTTCGGGATCATGAGAACAAAAGATATCAACTTGCTTATCGCTTCTTTGCAAATCAATCAAACGATTAAGATTTGATTCAAATGAATCGAGATCTACCTGCATGAACTTATTATAAAGTTTAACGTATAAAGGCGGTTTTATTCCTAAAATTTGATTCCTATGAAGATACGCATCTCCGGCAAAAAAAAGAGTTTTCTGATCTCCTTCGATCGCAACGCCCGCATGCCCCCTTGTATGTCCAGGAAGTGGGATCATTAGAATTTCAGGAGGTAACCCCTCTAGTTCTCGTACTGCCTCAAAACCATTCCATGCTTCTCCAGCAGTCACTTTATATTGACACCATTCTATTTCTCTCGAAAATTGATCCGGAAAGTATCTTAGCTTTTTATTTAAACTTTGATCTTTAAAGGCAGCATCCCATTCATCAGCTAGAACATGGACTTTAGCATTAGGAAAATCATCAATTCCACCCGTATGATCACAATCCAAATGAGTTGTAATAATATGTCTAACATCACTCGCCTTAAAACCTAATCTCTGAACTTGGACGAACGCCGTCTCATTAGGATCAAGTAAAGGCTTAGCGAAGTTCCCAAACATAAGACTCGTATAAATTTTTCTTGCATGAGCAATATCGTTTAACCCTAAACCAGTATCTACAAGAACAAGCCCTTGATTTGTCTCAATTAATAAACAATGACATACAAGAGAAAAGTTATCTTTTAACAAGGCAAGTCTATTGGCCAGAAACTTTCCGGTGAAAGGACAGAGAGTTCCACAATTTAAATGGTAAATTTTCACACGACACCCTTTTAAATTCCATAAAATGATATCATGGTCCCAAATAAGCAACAATAGAGGGTTTATTTATGCTCATTTCAATTACAGGTATTGATGGTAGTGGAAAGTCAACCTTAACTCAGAAGCTAGAAGAATTAGACAATATAAAGGTTCTTAGAGTTCCTCAGTACCACGAAACACCAAATAGCCCTTTCCAAAGAGAAAGCTTTCTTCTTGAAGAAATTGGGAAACTTGGAGATAAGATACAAAATCCAATTCTAAAGGCAAATGCAAGCTATCTGGCATTCTGTCTTTATGGTGATGTTGTTCATGAACTTCTTAAACCAAATAAAATTGTACTCACCGAAAGATTCCCTGTCCTTGATGCTCTTTCTTTTGCTAAGTTTTATCTTCAATTTTTAGAGGCTGGATGTGATGAAACTTCTCTTGAAAATCTCGTAAGAGAAAATTACTCAAACGAAGATTTAGAAATTGTTCAAAAGTATATTTTATCAAAGAACTTCCCAGAAGGAACAACTCTTTTCAATCTACATCGCTATATTGTCCCTTCTCTTAAAAAGCCTTTTGAAGATCTTGTTAATTTCTTGGCTAATGAGTTTAATACACCCTTTCCTGAAAAACTTGTTCAATTGAGAATTAACAAGGGAGAGCTTGAAAAAAGATTTGAGTCACGCCAAAAAGAGGTAAATGAAGCTCATGAACAGATTGATATTTTATTGATGATGCAATCAGCTTTAACTGAGTTTGCAACTGCTGTTGAGAAAATGAATTCAGACTTTAAATTTGAAAGTATCGTTGTTGATGAACTCGATTCTGATGAGCTTTTAAATAAAGTAAAAAGCTCACTCAATATTTGAATGGACCTCTTTAAGAACATCTTCTGGACTCAAAGACGCGTCGATTTTTGACCAATTACTTTTCACAAGAGATTCCCAGACCTTTCTACTTTTTTCCTGAATAGAAAGAAAGAATTGCTCTCCTTCTTCTCCCTCTTTTCCACCGGTTTCATACTTCGTTAATCCAAGTGCTTTTTTTCTTTTTAACGCCTCATTTGAGTCAAGATTTAAATAAAAAACTTTGTCGGGTTCGGGCATTAAGGCTGCTGTTTTTTTGATTTCTTCTATATCCGTCCCAATTAAGGATTCAATGACAGCGTATTTATACCAATAGCTATCAATCAAGATAACATCATGATCTTCTTTTAATCGGTCATTTAAGGCCTGTAAGTTTGCATGAAACAAAAAGTGGACTCTTGAGGCTGATTCACAAGAATAAAGATATTTTTGTATTTGAGATTTATCTTCTTTTGGTAATTCAAAAACCTTTGAAAACTTCTTATGAATATCCCAAGGAGAGGATATCAGAACCTTTTTCCCTTGTTCTTCTAATACTGCTTTTAAACCACTAATTAAAGTTGATTTACCTGCTCCATCACCACCTGTAATACATATAAGCAAAGCCTACCCTCTTTATTAAGATCATCTGTAATTGTGTTATATTGTAGGTAAAACCAATAAGCAATACATTTGAAAGCCTATGAACTTCACTAATCAACAGATTGAGTTACTTGCTAATTTAACGCGAATCAACCGATCGGAAAATGAAAATCAAGACATTATTAAATACTCTAACGAGATAAAAGACTGGGAGTCTTTTTATCAACTTTGCAAATTGAATCGGCATGCCCCTTTTGCCTATAAAGAATTAGATAAATTGAATTTAGCCGAGAAAATACCAACAAATACAAAAGAACTGTTTCTCTCAGATGTTAAAAGAATAGAAGAAACAAATAAAAAGCGACTTGAAGAGGCTCAAAACTTTCTAAAAAGGTTCTCCGAAAAAGGAGTTGAGACGATCATCCTAAAAGGAATTTTCTATGGGGAAACCTTTTATAAGGATCCTTACTATAAAAGAATGAATGATGTTGATATTCTCATTCATCAAAAAGATCTTGATAAAATTTTTGATGTCTATACTGAATTAAAATATTTTTCAGGAGGAGAACTTTTAGGAAAACCTGCAAGAGATCACGATCAATTCTCTCACCACTTACCCCCTTTTTTCAGTAGAAACTTGAATCTCATGATAGGAACCCACTGGGAGCTCCATACTCCTCTAAGACCTTATCGATTAGACTATAAAGGAATCTGGGAAAGAGCAGTTGATTTTGATTTTTATGGTATTCCAATGAAATCTCTCGCTCCTATTGATCATCTTCATCACCTCTGCGTTCACCTCAGCTTCTTTAAAGCAGGAGCAAGAGAAGTCGGAGATATGATAAATCTCTTAAGAGCAAATAAAGACTTTGATTGGGGTCACTTCCTCAAAGAAGTTGATAAAGCAGGATCGCACAATCCAGTTTATCTAGGTCTCAGTCTCGCTAATATTTTGGATCCCCATGAAGACAAAGAAGCGGCCCTCAAAAAAATTAAACCTCGTGTTGCCTCAAAAACGATTTCTCTTGTCACTGAGAAAAGAAATTCCCGAGAGATTCTTTTAACAACTCGAAGTGGTCATATTACAAAAATCGACAAAGCCTTTACCGGCTTCAAGTCAACGAAAAAACCTTTTGAGAAATTTCGTTTTTATTTAGAAATGTATAAACATATGTACTTCCCTCCTCTAGAGGATGCCAAGAGAATTACAAATACTCTTGGAGATGATTTTTTGTCTAACCTAATGGCGAGGATAAAGGCTCCATTTAGAATTATGAGTTCTCTTTGTGATGATCTTGGAACAAAAATTTTCTTTCTCCTTCTCCTCTATACATTCGTAAAAATGATTACAACTTTTTTAAAGGCTCCATTCTCAGGAAATTCTGAAGGTCAGGAAGAATTTGCAAAGAAACTCGGTTTAAGTATTCGAGACCTTGAACTCTTAAAGGAGCGCCTTGAGTGAGTTTCTACCAAGCCTTAACTTCAAATAGCTCAGAAGAAAATCTTGGTGGTAAATCAAAGGGTATTGTTAGTCTTTTAAAGTTTGGATGCTCTACTCCCGAAAGTCTTGCACTCAATACAAAATTCTTTGATGTTTTCTTTGATTTTCATAACCTTGAAAAAGATCATGAGTCTTTAATTTCTGATTTCTCAAAAGTCGATTTAACAGAAGACGATTTAAAATTAAAATGTGAAGAAGCTCAAAAGAAGATTTATGCTCTTGAGTACCCTCCTAGCCTTATTCCTGTCTTGAACGAAATTCATGCTTATTACCTTAAAGAATGGGACTATTTCTGTATTCGGTCCTCTTCAAATGAAGAAGATGGTCAAAAAACTGCTTTTGCAGGTGTTTTTGAATCATATCTAAAATTAAGTGGAGAAAAAGATCTTCAAGAATACGTGAAAAAAGCAATTGCTCAAGTCTTTGATTACCAAGTTATCGTCAATAGTCTCGCAAATAATATAAATCCACAAAACCTTAAGATGGGCATTCTTATTCAAGAGTTCTCTCCATGTGATAAATATGGAGTCCTCTTTACTCACAACCCAACAAATGCAAATGATAATCTTATCCTCTCAACTGGATCTGATGGTGAAAATTTAATGTCAGGAGAAGGTGATAGCGAAACAATCGAAATAGAAAGAAAAGCTCTCAATGAAGCTCCAAAAGAACTCTCGCAATTAATAACAATCGCTCTAGAGTTAGAATCCAAGCTTGCAAATCCCCAAGACATTGAATGGGGACTCAAAGATAATAAACTCACTTTTTTTCAAATGAGGCCCATCACAACCCTTAATGAGATTAGCAAATCTGTTCTCTGGTCGAGAGAGCTTGCAGAAGAGAGATACCCTCTTCCAATGTCCCCTTTAGGTTGGTCCATCTTAAGAGATGTCTTTGAAACAAATTTAAAAACTCTCAAGAAAAGATTTGGACTGATTGCCAATAGCCCTGATGATGTCGCAATTACAATTAATCATTATGTCTTTGTTAATGACAACTTTTTTGCAATTTCAAATATGAAACCTCATTTCCTTTCACTTTTACCTGTTTTCGGAAGAGTGATTATCGGAGGATTAAAAACTCTCATCTACTCACCTTATATTATTTTTCAGTCTCTTTTTGGAAAATCGAAACTTGGGTTGAGAGATTTTTTTATCATGCAAATCTATAATCACTTTATTCTCGCCCATGCGAAGGATATTTTGAATCAATGGGATTTAAACCTCCAACCTCTTATCAAACAATATGATGAACTTGCAGATAAAGATCTTGGCCAGATGGATCTTTCTCAACTTGCTCAATTTAGAGTCGATCTTGAAAAAGTCGGTGATAAATATATGGAACCTGACTTGGCAATTTATGTTGTAAAGTCTGCTTGCGAATGGCTCATTAAAAGAATTGCGACGATCTATCATCCAGATTCTTCGGCTGAAGAGTACTTAACTTCTGTGACCCTCGGTCTAGAGAATAATAGAACAATTGAAATGGCTGAAACACTTGATGAAGTTGTTTCCACCGTATTAGAGAATAAAGAACTCAGCAAGCTCGTTGAAGAGAATCAAGACAAGGAATTCTTTAATTCTTTAGATGACTCTACCCAAAAGAGTTTAGGGAAATTCATGCAACTTAATGGTCACTTAACAGTGAATTGGGATTTCAGAGTCCCTACCTGGGAAGAGAATAAAAATGATTTCTTTCAGCTCTTAAGAAGTCTTGTTAATAATAAGGATCGAAAGTCTATTTCTAACCAAGTTCAAGTCAATAACGAAAACTTCAATAAGGAGGTTTCAAATCTCACAGACGAGATAAATCAATCTTTCTTTATTGGTAAATTCCATAAGAATCTTCTCTATCACCTTAGAGAGTTTATGCGGATCGATGAAGAACATCACTTCTATTGCTCGAGAGTCTTTAAAACATTGAGAAAACTCTATATCAGAATAGGAGAAGAACTTGTTAAGAAAGGGGTCATTAGAAACTCAATGGATATATTTTATCTTAAAAGCCAAGAAATTGATTCAATGATTGAGAGTAAAGAGTACTTCTCTCGTCATTACCTCGTGCAAAAACGAGGGAGAACTTTTGAAAAAAGTTTCGATCAAACCCCCGCTGATAAATATGAAAACGGAAGGGCCGTTTTTCAGATTATTGAGTCTGAAGGAAATAACTATCAGGGAACGGGAGCCTCTCCTGGAATGGTAACAGGAACCGTTAAAATTATAAAATCTTTAAGTGACTGCCACAAGATCTCCAAAGGTGACATCATTGTCACTCAAAGTCCAAACCCTGTTTTTGTACCACTCTATTCTGTTGCGGCAGGCTTGGTTTCGAATACAGGAAGTACACTCTCTCACGGGCTTGTAGCAGCCAGAGAATATGAACTCCCTGCAGTTATCGGCATTCCAAATATTGCTAGCATTTTAAAAGAAAACCAAAGGATCACCATCAATGGAAATACTGGAACAATCACCATCGATGATTAAAGACATTAATGTCTTACTCTTTGATCTTGATGGAACTCTTGTCGAAATGGATGAAAGTTTTCGACTTCCCCTTATTTTAAGAGGAGCTAAAAGATTCTCTGGTTTTTTATCTCTTTTTAAATATCCTTTTGCTATTTATCGAGCTATCAAGGCCATGAAGAAAAATGAATCAGGAAAAACTAATTATGAAATTTTCTGTTCAAGTCTTCTTGCAGATGCAAAATCAGACGATCTAGCAGAACTTGAAAAAATTCTTCAAGATCTTCTGGAGTATGACTTTAAAAAAACTGGAAAGTATTTTTATCCCACAGAAGGTGCGGAACAAACTCTCAAAACAGCCAAAAAACTCAATTACAGATGTATTCTTGCAACAAATCCTATGTTTCCCCTTGAGGCAGTTAAATTTCGATTGAAATGCGGAGGGTTTGAAGACTTTCCTTTTGAATTTATTACGCATTCTCAAAATAGTACAACCTGTAAACCTAAAGTCTCTTATTATCAAGAACTGGTCGATAAGTTGAAACTTGATCCAAGTAAATGTCTCATGATTGGGAATGATCCTTATAAAGATTTACCTGCAGCTGAAATAGGCATTAGGACTTTTCTCCTAGACGGAGAAAAGTTTAAGAAAAATATTAATCGTTATGACAAACACCCCTTTTTATTTGGATCACATAAAAACCTAGAAGAACTTCTACGGAGTAAAGTTTGATCATTGTTTTGAATAAAAATTCGAATGCGGGAAATGGTGTCAATAAATGGCAAAAGGTCAAAAGCCTTCTTGATCAAAAGAAAATTGAATACCAACTTATCGCAAGCCACTCATTTGAAGAGTCAATGTCTGAGCTAGACAAACTCCTCAAAGAAAATCCGAGTTCTACTGTTATCGCAGCTGGAGGAGACGGAACAGTAAATGGTATCATCAATCATTTGATCGATCCTTCAACAAACACTTTAAAATACCCTATCAAGTTTGGGGCCATTGGCCTCGGAAGTAGTAATGACTTTCACAAGCCTCTTAACTCTAAGAGGATGATTGAAAATATCCCCGTTATTCTTCCCTTCGGAGAATTTAGCTTAAACGAGGAATGGGATCTTGGGAAAGCTGACTATATTAATAAAGAAGAAAAGAATGAGTTTCGTTTTTTCTCTATCAATTCAGGCTTAGGACTTACGGCGTTAGGAAATGCTTATTTCAACCGTCCTTCACAATGGTTAGGTTTTCTAAAGAAGATTCATGTCGAACTCGCGAATGTATGGACTATGGGTCATTTATTAAAAAAGATTCAATACACTAAGGTTAGATTCTTAGAAGAGAATCAAGAATTTAATTTTTGTAATATGGGGATATTAAAAAAGAGAAATATCTCAGGTGGAATGAAATACGATACCGAAGTCGAAAAAGACGATGGCTTCCTCGATATCGTGATGAGTAAAGAGATGAATCGAAAAGAAGTTATCAATCTTATCATTAACCTCTATAAAGGTAAGTTTCTTGGCATGAATAAAACTCAATACTGGAAAAAAAGTGAAGCCAGCTTTGATTTTGACTCCCCTATACCAATTGAATTTGATGGTGAAGTCTTCTGGGGGAACAAACTCAAATATAGCGTTGCAAATAAGGTCCTTAAAATATGCTAAACCTTAACCATATTACTCTTTTGGGAATTGATGGGATTGGAAAGTCCACTATTTTAAATAAAATGATTCCAGAACTAGGAAAGCAATTTTCCTTTGTGAGTTCACCCTCTTTTCATGAAGTAGCAGGGACCCCCTATTCAAGTCTTTCACAGGCTCTTGAACAAGTCTCTTTTAGAGCTGATGCAAAAAATGATATCCAATCCAAATCACTCATCATGATTTTACAAGTGAGTTTATTTGGTAAAATTGAAAGCGCAATAGAGAATAAAATTATTAGCTTCAGACATCCCGTCATTGATACAATGGTTTATGCGCCAATTTATTTAAAACTATTGAGGAAAGATTTTGATGCTTCCAGTTTCCATGATTTACTTGGTGAGGAGAAAAGTCTTCTCAAGCCTTATGTAGAAGAATTCCTTAGTCGAAATAACTTTAAAACGCTTGTGGAGGTTCTACAACATTTCATCCAAGTCTTACAAGATCCATTACCGACTCAAATTAAAGAACTTTCTAAAATTTTTCAGACAACTCTCCCTGCTCAAGCAATCTTTTTAGATCTAAATCCCAAAATAGTGATAGAAAGAATCGAAAATAGAGACAAAACCCTTGAACCCCATGAAAATTTTCAAATGCTTAACCTTTTAAGAAAAAACTATATCGAAACCCTCAACAACATCTCAAAAGAGCAAAAAAAGTTTACCCAAAAGAGAATCGAATTGACTGGTAATTACCTAGAAGAACTCATCTCTTTACTCAAGCATCTGTAAACTAATGATGTTTTGCCTTTATAGAAAGTCATCAAAACTATTGTCTGATAGTCGCTTGTCTATCAAAATAGTTTTATGACAACCACTTCAATATTTCTTTTTCTTTCACTCGTCTTATTTGTCATTGTCGATAGTTTTTCAGGGATTAAAGCGGCACTCATAACCTCACTTATCTTTGCAACAGCGTCAGTGCTTTATTCTCTCCATGCAATTGGCGAAATTGACTGGGTTACGGGACTTGAGTTTTCGCTTATTCTTCTCTTTGGAGGAATTTCTTATTGGAAGAAAACGAGTATTCAGTTCAAGCTTCAGCCGGTTATTCTCAGTGTCATTGTAACTATCGCTTGCTTTATCACCTACAACATGGGGCAACCTTTTATTCTCGAACTCATGGATAAGTATCAAGCTATTTTCCCTGAAGAAACTCAACGAAAGCTCCAAGACATTAGTGTGAGAATGTTTATTGCTGAGTGGAACTATTATCTTGGTTATTCACTTCTGATTCATGCCGCTATTACTGCTTGGGCCGCCTTTAAACTCAACAATTGGTGGTGGATATTTATGAGAGGTGTTGGTTTACTTGTTTTGGCTGGATGTGCCTTATTAGTAACACGTCTCAGTCTGATATCAGGGGCTTGAAAATGAATAAAAAGCAAAGTGATAAATATTACCTCACTCATGTAAAGGGGTTACTTCAGAACTATGAAGTCAGTCTTCCCGAAGAAGAGCTGATTGAATTCCTAACGCTCTTTAAACTTAAAAGCTTCGAAAAAGGTGAACATATTATCAGTCTTGATGAAAAAGTGTCTTACTTTGGAATGGTTATGGAAGGACTTATCAGACATTATTTCAATACATTCGAAGGTAAAGAGCTCAATCAAACATTCAGATGTGAAAATGAAGTCTTTATGAATTATTACCCTCATTTCACTGGAAAAGGGTCACCATTTGCAATTCAAGCTTTAGAACCAACAAGAGTTGCAATTGTCAGTTATGAGGAAATTGAAACTTTCTATGATAAAGATCCTGGTTGGAATATCCTTGGTCGAAAACTCCTGGAAGAGAACTTTATTATTAAAGCAGAAAGAGAAAGACAACTTTTAACTCTAGATTCAACTAATCGTTACTTGAGTTTTAAATCAAACTTTCCAAAGCTTATCGATAGAATTCCAAAACAGCATATTGCTCTTTACTTAGGTATTAATCCTGCTTCTTTGAGTAGACTTATAAAAGCAATTAAAGAATAAAAATTATTTCCTTAGTAAGATCGACTTCAAGTCTTGGGAGTACAAAAAAGATATCAACGATAATCTGTCCTGATATTACATGGACCGAAATAGAGCAGTTAGATTCTCTCAATCAACTAATCGATAATGAAGAACTTTTAAAATCTGGCGAGCATAAAAAACTGAAAGCAATTGAAAGCTTATAGAGAGGGAGAGATAATTCTTAATGGAAGCCTCCCTCATTAAGCATTAATAGTAGAAGAGTGAACTGGCCCATACAAAGAAACAAAAAGATAATTCCAAAACGAGGCGACATTTATTTACTCCATAGGTTTCAAGAGTTTCCTTAATTTCTTTTATCAAACTCACCAAAAGGCCTCCTTAACATAGGTTAAATCGAGGAAAACCTTGTAAATTTGATAGAGTTTAACTCCACCAAGAAAACTATTAAGTTATAGAAAAAAGAGAAAATCATGAAATTTCGACAGTATCAAGAGAAACTTGCTTACTTCACGCTTGAGTTAGTTTATTTTTCTATCATTTCTACTATCAAGACTCGATAGGTAAGAAAAAGAAATGTAAGTTTTGTTTGTAGAATAAAGGCTTATTCTTTCCAACGCTTACTCTCGATTTTTTCAAGGAGCTCACGACCTTTTTCTAACTTCTCAAAACTAAGATCCGAATCCATGAAATAAAGATCTTCTCGTAAATATCTTAATTCCTCTATATGCATATTGTGGGTGATTCCAACAACAGAAGAATTCTTTTTAATTTCGTTGTAGAGATTAATTATTCGAGTGTCAGGATTTCCATAATGGAATCGCTTGAATACCCATAGAACTACATCGATTAGTTGAAGGCCTAATGACTTGTCCGAAGGTGAAAATTCCAAAGAAACGTCTTTAAACAGCTTAACAATCTTCCCATCAAACATAGAATCCATCGCTTTCGTATTCGGAAAATGAAGACTAGATGTAATGTCGTATTGTTTCTTTAAAAATTTCCCAAATTGCTTTTGCTCATCATGCAAAAAACTTTCGACTCTAAACTTGTTATCAGTAAAAGCCCCCTGTAAAGCATTTAATAAAAGACCCAAGGCTGCTGTATTTGGAGATACAATTTCATTAAACTTCATTGATTCAAAAATTTCATCTGGATATTCAATTGTATAAGCTAGAGCGTCTCCAATTAGTTCCTTGCTTCTATAATCTAAGTGAGATTTTTTTATTTTAGCTTTTATATCGTCTAAAACTCTTACATAGTCTTCTATCTTGCTATCTCGAACAGAATTCCAGTAATTTCTTCTATTCTCAAGACTAACGAATAATGAAAAATTGTACGCCAAAGTCAATCTCTGTATTTTAAAAGCAAGAGCAAAGTTTGTCGCAGCCTCATTCAAACCTGGATCATAGAAATGATGGAACATCATCATATTAAGGTAATGTTGTTTTTCAATATCTATAAAAACAAACATTAACCTTTTATCGTTAATCAACTTTATTAAATCATTTGAAATCTGAGCTATTCTGATAGCTCCAAGCTCATTTGCATGTATCTCTGAAACATTTAGAGTCTTATAAATATTCTTAAATTCTTTTACCCATTCACTATCAATATTTTCTGAGGTAATTGTGCATCCAAGCATGAAATGAGTTTGATTTGAGTCAAAATGGTTTAGCCCTGTATTCCCTGTTTCATCAAGGTAGCATCTGAGCTTTTCTAGCTTTGGATGAAAAAAACGATTTTTACTTCTAGGATCCATTTTTTAATAGCCCTAATTTCTTTTGGTGTAAGTAAGATTCCACTAAAAAATCAGATATCGTTTTTGCTGAGTTCACTGATAACTTTGCATGATGTGAAGATGGTTTATATCTCGCTCCATGAGCATCACTCGCATTATTTCTTAATCCTGCTAATCCGTTCACAATACTTATCAAGCCTGTAAATATCTGTCTCATTGAGTTATTTACTTCTTTTTTTCCAGGATCAAGATTTAAGGTTTTATATACTCTTTTATATAACTTAACTAAATCACCATCGTATTTCACCTCCATTCCTTCTAAATTTTGCTCTAGCTCTATTAAAATATTCTCTAATAATGATCTTGCATTCGTAATTGCTCCTGAGAAATCTTTATTTTCAATTTTTTCATCACACTTTTGCAAATGCTCTTCAATATAATGAATATTGATTTCATCCCTCTTATCAAATAGATGTGATTTTACAGAAGTAATTCCTTTTTCGTTGAGTTGATAGCGGGAACCAATTTTTAACAATTGATACCCATCTAGGTCAAAGAAATCTTTAAGATAATCAGCAGCCTCTTCCACCTCAAATTTAGTATCAATAAAAAAAAGAGGATTCAAAGATTCTGTCACAACCCTTTCAAATTCTTCTCTCACAAATGCTTCCTTTAATTTCTCTTGAGCATAAAACCACCTAGAAGGAAAACCAACACCGTAACTTTCTTGATCAAGAAATTCATTAAAGAAACTAACAAGTTCACGCCCTGACCGATACGGAGACAATTCTTTATCTCCTGTAATAATATCAGCAACAGCTCTTATCGTTTTATCTGAAAATGCTATTTGCACTTTATTTTCAGGTGTAGGCACGAGAGCACACCAATTAATATTTTCAATATAACATGACAAGGATTGAGACAATTCTTGAATTGCATTTTCTATTTGATTAACTTCGTTCTTCGACTCTTTAATTCTTTCTAAGATTTTTCTTGGACACATTATCTGCAGAGAGAATATATCAGTGCTTCCTTCCCCTTGAAGAGCAAATCCTGTGTCATGATAAATAAGATTCAACTTACATGGCCGTAGAATTTTAACAGCATTATGCTCATCACCATCTTTTAACCAAGAAATTATTTGTTCTTTATCCATCTCAAACTCAAAAGTAAAAATCTCTTATCTAACTTTTAGAAAAAGTTAGATTTTAAAAACTATCGGACTAAATTATTTATCCCATAAACAATCGCCCATCACGAATAAGACATTTAAAATTTGAATAGATTTGTAAGATTAGAACAGCTTGTACTTCCTGCCTTGTTTAAGGAGGATGTTTAACGGTCAACTTTTAATATTAAGATCATATCCAGTTTTTTCAGTTCAAAAGCGAGTAAGAAACCTTTCAGATCAAGAAACTCTAACCCTAAAATCTTTGAATCTTAAGCCAGCTTTTAAATGTAAGGAATCGTGGAAAATCGAATTTTAGAAATAAAAATCAGCTTATTTCTACATAAAACGACATTTAGCCTGCTATAATTGCTGCTATCAAAGCAGAATTTTGTTTACTTCGTGTTGGAACTGGTTTATTTTCTTTAATAATTTCGGAGACTTAAAAGTTGCGGGCCCTTAGCTCAGTTGGTTAGAGCGCTACCTTGACATGGTAGAGGTCAGAGATTCGACTTCTCTAGGGCCCACCATTTCCTTAATAAATTCATAAAGTTAAAAGTCTATCGAAAATTATTTTTGATAGAAAAAGCTGTGTATCCACGAATGTATCTAAATTGCTTCCGAAAAAAGCTCTTTTTGTGAGCGTTTTTTAATGAAGTTTATTTTCAACTTTAAATAAACGAAAGAAGAACAATTTTTTTAGCCAAATTAAGATCGACCGCTACCCTATCAGGGTAGTCCTCAGTTGGTGTTTGTTCTTCAAATTCAACTAATTTTAAGACCTATCCAACGATTAACCTTACTTTTATAATGCTGGTATTCTTCTCCGAAAATCTCCCCAAGTTCCTTCTCTTCAGGGATTATTTGAAATCTATTCATATAAAGAAAAAAGAAAACACTGAAAAGAATTACCTCATTAGCTTTGTATAATCCAAAACTAACTATGATAAGCAGAAATCCTAAGTACATAGGATTTCTTGAAATCTTATAACCCCCATCAGTCACCAAGCTATTAGCTAGTGAAAAATCAATAGGGTTTACAGATGTTTCATTTTTTCTAAATAAATAAACAGAATGAATAATTATAAAGATTCCAAGAGCACAAATACCAATGGAAATGATATCCATGAAAAAAGATTTAAAATTCACTATTTGTAATGATTTTGGATATATGTACATTGTAAACAAAACAATGAACGTCAAAAGCAGTGGAGGAACTTTCTTTTCTAAGAAACGCATCAATTACTTTCTCTCCACCTGAATTTTTGCTGAATACTTAGCCTCTTCGTACTTACCTTCAATATTCAGAATAAGTCTTCGGGCCCTTTCTCCAGTCATATCAACAACCAATTTCTTTTCCTCGATCTTAGGTTCCTTATCAAGCATTTTATCTTTTCTCGCATCTTTAATAGTCAATTTGTAATCCTTAAGATTATTAAAATCGTGTGTCACAAAAAATTTATCAGCAATAGGGTCTAACTCTAGGATATAGAGAGTTAACTTATTGTTTTTCAATATTCCCTCGAAAAAAATCTGTTTTTTTTGCGCTTTCTTGTGATCGTGTTTACCTGAACCAGAGTGATGATGTTCTGCTTCTCCCAAGCTTCCACCGTGAGGAGCAGGTGGAATCCGCCCTGGAGCGCTATGATCCCCATGCCCAAAACTATTAATCGAAATTAACAAAACTAGTAATAAAATTTTCATAATATAATCTCCTTTTTATTCTTTTGAAATTTTACATATTCTTCAGCTGAATTTCTTCCATATTTAAAAAACACTGCTGGAGTGATCCACATATCGAGAATTGTGGAGCTAAAAAGCCCTCCCACGATTACAACTGCTACAGGATAAAGGATCTCCTTACCGGGAGCTCCTTTTGAAAGTAGTAAGGGGACTAATCCAAGAATCGCCGAAACGGCCGTCATTAAAACAGGAACGAGTCTTTCAAGCGTTCCTCTTGTGATCATTTCCTTCGAGAAGGGCTCACCCTCTTCAACCATCAAATGCAAGTAATGAGAAATCATAAGGATTCCATTTCGAGAGGCAATCCCGCAAAGAGCAATAAAAGCAACAATTGAAGCGATTGAGATCGTATTATCACTAAAAGCAACAGCAACAATACTTCCAATCACTGCAAGAGGGATACTCAGCATGATTTGCAACGTAATGAAGCTTGAGCGAAAGTGAGTATAAAGAAGCAAAAAAATCGCAAGAATTGATACCATGCCTGCAATAATCATAATCTTCGATGAGCGCTTCTGGCTCTTGTACTGTCCATCAAACTTGAGATGATAACCCTCCGGGAACTTTACATTCTTTTCAATCTTACTCTTAATTTCATCCACAACTTTATCAAATCCCTTATTAAAAACATTGGCCTGAACAATCATTCTACGTTGCATGTTTTCTCTATTAATCATATTTGGACCAGTTGCCTCATAAACATCGGCAATCTTCGATAAAGTCACTTGCTCTCCTGAAGGCATTGTTTTCACAACAATATTTTGAATTTTTTCAACACTTTCTCGAGAGTTTTCATTAAGCCTTGCAAACACATTTATGATCCTTTGGTCTTTAATAACTTGAGCAACAACCTCACCTTGTAAGGCCACATTTAATTGATCCGCGACTTTCCCAATATTGATATTGTACTTTTGAGCATCCTCTCTAATAAGGTAAGACTTAATCTGAGGGATCTCAACTTGGCTTTCAATTTGAGTATCAACAAGCCCTTCAATATCTTTAATCGCATCGAAGATGGCCGATGATAAAATCTTGAGCTGATCGCGATCTGGTCCAAAAACCTTCAAAGCTATCTGAGCGTTAACGCCTGAGAGCATGTGATCTAGGCGATGTGAAATGGGTTGTCCAATATTAACAGCTCCGTTGGGAATCGCTTCCTTTAATTTCAGTCTGATTTCATTCAAAACTTCTTCTCTTTTTGAACTTCCAGTTTCATCAAAATCAACATCAATTTCACTCACGTTAACACCCTCTGCATGTTCGTCAAACTCAGCACGTCCAGTTCTTCGACTAACGTGCTTTACTCCTTCCGTTTCCATGATGATTTTCTCTGCTTTAAGTCCAAATTTATTTGAATAATCGAGAGAAACTCCGGGAGCAAGAATAACGGAAACCATTGCGGTTCCCTCATTAAATTTCGGGAGAAACTCTTTATCCATATCCTTAAGAAGAAATAGAGATCCCACAAAAAGAATTATTACAGGTAAAATTATCGAAAACGGTTTTTCGATGACCTTCCTGACAATTTTTTTATCCCAGTTTTTTAACCATTGGACAAATTTAACATCATTTTCTTGAGATTTTCTTAGTAACGAAGGAAGGAGATAGAAGCACAAAACGGGTGTTATCGTCAAAGAAACAAGCATTGAGGCTCCAAGTGAAATCATGAACGCCAGACCTAGAGGAATAAAAAACCTTCCTCCAAGCCCATCCATAAAAAACAATGGAACAAACGAAAGAACAACAATGAGAGTCGCAAAAACAATAGAGTTTCGAACTTCCTTACTTGCTTTAAAAACGACTTTTAAAACCGATCCAAGGTCTTGGTCTCGTCCCCTTTCTTTCAACCGACGATAAACATTCTCAACATCAACAATCGCATCATCTACCAAAAGTCCTATTGCAATCGCAAGACCTCCTAATGTCATGGTGTTGATTTCAAGATCAAAATAATAAAAGACAATTGCCGTGATCGCAAAAGACAAGGGAATTGCCGTTAGTGTTATAAAGGTTGTTCTGAAATTTAAAAGAAAAATAAAAAGAATAATTGCCACTAAGATAGCTCCATCTCTTAAAGCTTCTTTTACATTATCAACAGCACGGTCGATAAAAGTTGATTGTTTAAAGAGATTGGTCTTAATCTCAACACCTTTAGGTAAAGTTTTTCTAATTTCCTCCACCGCAGTTTCAACCTGTTTTGTTAATTCAATGGTAGAAGTCCCCGGTTGCTTTTTAACGGCAAGAATAACTCCTTGATCCCCATTAATGCTCGCGTCCCCTCTCATGACCTGAGGTCCGATTTTAACCTCTGCGATATCAGAGACTTTCACCGCTTCACCTTGAAAAATCCCAATGACCGATTCTTCTATATCTCCAAGGTTTTCCACTCGACCTAAGTTTCTTACCAGGAACTCTCTTCGATCACTATTTACGAAACCTCCCGTCGTATTCTCACTAAGGTGCCTAAGATTCGCATCAACTTCATCGATTGAAAGATTTTTTGAACGGATTTTTTCTGAGTCCAAAAGGATTTGGTATTGCTTAACTCCTCCTCCGATCGGGACAACTTGAGCAATTCCACTAATTGAAAGTAACCTGGGTCGAATCGTCCAATCGGCAACTGAGCGCAAATCGATTCCTTGAATCTCTGTGTTAGTTGATGTCACTCCAATCAACATGATCTCTCCCATAATCGAAGTGATCGGGCCCATCACGGGGCTTACATTCATTGGAAGTTGGTCTTTAAGGAGTGAAAGCTTTTCAGAAACCAGTTGGCGGTTTCTATAAATATCTGTTCCCCACTCAAACTCTAACCAAACAATAGAAAGTCCTACTCCTGAACTTGAACGAATTCGCTTCACTCCGGGAGTTCCGTTAACAGCAACCTCTATCGGAAAAGTGACTAACGTTTCCACCTCTTCAGGTGCAAGTCCATGAGCCTCAGTCATGATCGTCACAGTCGGCCGGTTTAAATCAGGGAAAACATCCACTGGAAGTTTTAGGGTGGTATACACGCCTGCTCCAAGCACGAGTAGCCCCAGTAACAAAATCGTAAAACGATTTTCAAGTGAGTACTTTATAATTTTATCAAACATAAATATTCCTAATGTTTAATCAGTTCAAAATTCAAGTTTGAACCAATAAGTCTTTCAAGCTCAATTTTAGAACTTAGAAACTTTAGCTTCATCTCATATATTTCAGAAGATAAATTTCTAAATAGATCACTGGCCGTGACAAGATCTCCCGATCTTTTCACTCCCTTTTGATACTCATTTAATGTCCTCGAATAAAGTTTACTCGCGACTTTCTGATTAACCTCAGTTGAGTCGATTCTTTTTTGTAAAATACGAATCTGATCTATGAGACTTTCTACCTGTAAACTCAGATCCAACTTCTTTTGCCTTAATTGATACTCAACCGACATTTTTTGAGCAGACGCAGTCTTATGGAGACTCCTCGTTGCTCCTCCCGAAAATAGCTCCCAAGTCGCCATTAACGTGACCTGAGAAGCATCTAGGTTATTACTCACACCTGTTTCATTTTCATCAAGTCTTCCATAACTAGCTTGTAAGTCTACTCGTGGATACCACCCGGAATTACTGATTTTTTGAGAAAGCTCAAAGTCTTGAACTGTATAATTTAAGGATTGGATGTCAGCATTTCTATCAAGCTTATTTTGAATTAATTTTTGAGTATCCGTCTTAAGGTGAAGGTGCGGAAGATCTCCTTTTAAGCTATAGGAATTAAAATCTTGTATCCCCGAAAACTTTAAAAGTCGTTTTTTAATTCTTAAAAGCTCTAACTCTATAAAGTCTCGTTCGCTCACTAACTGAGAACTTCTTAACTTGAACTCTAAAACATCCGTTTTCGTCACCAAGCTCGATTTAAGTCTTTTATTTACAAGCTTTAAGTGACGGCCATTTCTCTTAATAGCCTCTTGAGTAACTTCTAGTTTTTTCTCTAGAAATAAATAGGTATAATATAGCCCTTCAATTTCAAGCTCTAGGTCAAGTTTCTTATTCTTTAATAGTCCTTCTTCACTCAATTTTAAGAGCTTTGATCTCTTCAATTGATTCGAATCTTTGAATCCATTAAAGAGGTTTATTGTTCCGTAAACAGCTCGAAAATTATCCTCATCTGAGAAATTATCAGCTTTGGTCCACTCTCGTCCTACTTGAATACCTAATCTGGGAAGAAACTTGGAGCGCTGGGTTCCAGATTGCCCTTCTATTGACTCAATATACATTTCAGCAGCATTCACGGAGCTACTTGCTTTTAATGCTAACTCTTTCAGTTGTTTTAAATCCAACTCTGCACTTGATAAGACAAAAGCCTTTAACAAGACAGAGATTATTATGAAAACTTTCATAATGATCCTTTAATCTTTAATTTACAGTTTTACTTATTTGAATTTAGAACTAAGAGATGGGAGGGCGAGACACCTCGTTAATGAAATTTCGTGGCTTAAGAGTAATATGTTGTAACTTGTTTTTACTTTTTAAGGAGTTATCCCCTTCTTTCACTGAGGGAAACTGATTAAAGATGGCAACATGAGTGTGCCCCATATGGCATTCATAATCACAATGTCTCTCTTCTTCATGATCAGAATCAGACTGTTCGAGAGATTTTTTATGACAATGATCAACTCCTGAAAATAACTCTGAGCCTAGTTGAATGAAGCCAGGAGTAAAATCGGCGAAAATCGACAAAATAAATATAAGAGGGACCAGTCTCTTCATAGGATATACTCTATATCAAACCTGAGTTCATTGAAAGCAAAAAGCTAAGCAGCTTCTACCTTAATTTTAAGCTTCAGCTTGGCATCCTTAATCTGCTCTTCGATTAATTTAGTGACGAATAAAGCTTCTGAATGGCCTAGTGCCTTCGCCATTTTAGCCGCTAGCTTGAGACTGGGAGTTCTTCTCCCCTTCTCAAAATCACAGATTTTGGCCTTGGTTGTACCAGACTTCTCTGCTAAATCAACCTGGCTCATGTCTTCAGTTGTTCTCACTGAGTGAAGTAAATCTTTGAACTTAAGAGCTCCTTTTCTGATCTTCTCAAGCTCTTTAACGGCAGTACTTTTCTTTCTAATAGTCATGTTTGTTTACCTCCTCAACAAGAACAAACTCCACTTTATCCTTCTTGATTGTATAAATAGCTCTATAAGAGCGACTTAATCTAATTGAACGCTGCCCTTTTCTTTTTCCTTTAAGGGGCTCATCGTGAAAGCCAGAGAGCTTTCTTACTTCTCTCAAACCCTCTAATTCGATCGCCTCAATCCAAGACTGTAGCTTATCAAGAATAGGTCTAGGGACCTTCTTTAAATCTTTAAGAGCGCTCTTGGAAAGCACAACATCATAGATATCCACAAGAACAAGGTACCCCAGAATGGGTACCTTGTCAAGGTATGAAGAAATTAAGATCAACCACTACCCTGCTTGGATAGTAATTAAAAAAGTGTATCCCGAAATGTATCCTTTTTGCTCTTGTTTTGAAGGATACTTGAACGTATTTTCAGTAGGTTGTGAAATTTTTAATTTTTTGCTTAAAACTTCAATCACTCTCTAAAAGTTTTTTGATATCAGGCACTTAGTAAGTTTTTCTATAACTTTGAAAAACGAATTAACAAGTTTGACATGGTAGAGGTCAGAGATTCGACTTCTCTAGGGCCCACCATTTCCTATCAGTCCCCAAGTGACACCTCACAGCCATTCTAAAGTGCTAAAATTATAGATTTTTCTTTTAGTGGAGGAGAAAACTATTTCCAACTTTATTAATGGAACAGATTTGCAGAAGACAAAATTACTCATTTTTGAGATTTATTAAACATGAAAATCTACTTGGGTATTAAGTTTCACGAGGATAATTCTAACAAGGAAATGGTTGATGGCATTTCTGAGCATCTTCACAGTCTTGGACATGAAACCTATTGTGTCACTCGAGACTTGGAAAACTGGGGACAAAAGTCATTTTCTGAAGCGGAGTTAATGCAACTAACTTTTAATGAGATTAAGAACTCTGATCTCGTTTTAATTGAATTCTCTGAGAAAGGTGTCGGACTAGGAATCGAAGCCGGGTATGCCTATAGCAGAGGAATCTCTGTCCATGTAATTGCTAAGCAAGGCTCTTATATTTCCAGTACATTGAAAGGAATCGCATCTCGAATATCTTTCTATGAAAGCTATTGCGAGTTGAATGTGAATTGATAGCGTCAGTATGCTTTGGCCAATCTTGGGCAACGAACCACATAGATTATGTCAGTCATACTGTTTTTCAATTAAAATACTCTTAAAGCAATATAGTAAAAAATCTAAATTATAGACTTAAAATATCCGATATAATTAAAATGAAACATCTAATTATACTTTTTTTTAGTCAATACTCATTCGCTATTGCTGGCAGTGGATCTTCACTAGATGTAAATTTTATTAATGAATTTTTATCAGAAAGTTCACAATTCGGACTTCTCCCACAAGCAAAATGTGGAGAAGAAATTCATTCTGATAGTAGTCTTAACTTTAAAAGGGGTAAGTCTCGATTTTTAACAGATAATGAGATTCCCGAGAGTATTAAAAAAGCTCGTAATTCCATGAAGCCTATTTGCAGATGTATTGTTGGGAAGTACACATGCTCAACAGTTTGGAGTGTTGCTAAGGGTGGGTATTTTGTTACTAATTTACATGTTGCAGAAAATGGAACATTAGCTGAGGAGTATTACCAGAAAGATCTTCCTGAACATTGCAATGGAAAGTTTAAATGGGTCTCGCTTAACGAAAAAGGAGAGACTATCCCTGTAAATATCAAGGTGGTTAAAAAAGGAAAAAGACCAAAAAATAGAAAGCCTGACCATATGGGGATAGACAACTATGAGAGAAATTGGGATCTTGTTTATTTGAAAATAGAAGGATTAGAGAGTACTCCTCCATTACAGTTTGCAAAAGAGGATATTCAGGTTGGAGATACATTGTATCATCTTGGATATGGCATTGGTCACATGAGACATGACAAGATTGCAAATGTTTCGAGAGGAAAAGTTCTTTACTCTGGAAATATAGATGAAGTAAAAAAAGTGAATCATCGTGAAATGTTTGCTAAAGATAATAAGGATAAAGGTTATATTGGTAACTTTTTAGGAGTTAATGGAACGAGTGGCGGTCCAGTTATTAATAAAAAAGGTGAGGTTGTCGGTGTTTTTTGGGGGAAAGATGCTACCTGGAGAGAAAGTTTTAAAACACAAAAAATGTTCGATGAACTAAAGAATGGAAGCTATGCTTATCCAGAAGAGATCTCTTACTTCATTCCGGCTCAAAAGGTTAAAGAGTTTGTTAAAAGCAGTAAGTTTTCTCCGTAAACTAGTCATAAGCCTCTAAACATAAAATTTGTCATCTACACGTGAATACTAGAACTTACTTGGATCTGAGTATAATCTGCCTTGAGAGCGCGTTTTTTGACACTGGGTATTTGGAGCCCACTACTTCTTCATCAAAACAAAAGAGTTCCCCTACATGCCGTTCACTCTAAATCATTAAAAACTCAAAGTCTTTTGCTTTCAATTTGCTTAAAAATCTCAAATAGAGGACAAAAATTTCGACTCAGGTTTGGTCGCGAGAATCTTTATCGAACTTATAGGTGTTGAAATATTAGAAACTTATAACGCTAAGTTAAAACAAGTTTAAAAGACGTACTTTCACTTAATAAGGACGGATATATTTTAGTTCTTTCTCTTAATTAAAAGTTTTGTTAGTTTACGTTTATGAAGAAAATAATTTTAATAATAATATTTACGATTAGTGGATATCTAGTGTGGAATTATTTTTCAGTCCCTGAGTTCAAAGGGAAACATAGTGCTCTTAGAAAAACACTATGGGAGTGGAAAAAATCAGATAATGATGAAAAGTTTTTTCTCGCAGAAAAAATAAGCTTGTACTCAGCCTTCAGAAAGTTAAGCAAAAAAGAAAACGATAATTTCTCTGAGGATGAGGAAAATGCCCTTGAAGAAGCAATGATTTATCTTGAAAATTTAGGAAAAGATATATCAGACTTTGAAGATTCCTTATCAAGAGAAGAGATAGAGATTGTTACAAAAGCAAACCCATCCTCAATATTTAGAAAACTTGGACGTTTTTACTCTAATCCTGCAAAAGCAGCTAACTGCAAGTTCAAAGATTATGAAGAGTTAAGAAAAGATTATTCCGCAGAAGAGCTTTATAAGATTGGTATAAATATTGGTCCTTTAACTCAGCTTATGGAAGAAGACTTTAAAATTTCTTATGCAAAGTCCCTAATTGAAATTTTAGATTCAGACCCTAGCAGAAAATCAAAATACAGTACTCTCAGGGATTTTTATTATCCAAGTCTTGTCAACCCAAGTGAATTTACGAAGAAAATGACTGAGAGCTTTGAAAGTAATAAAAATAGAAGAAAACAGTATCGCAAAGATATAATAGAGTTTGGTATTAGCGAAGAAGGTGTTGATGAATATATCTCAGAAATGGCATCAAAATCTCCTAATTGTTTGTTAGGAATTAATTTTTCATTTGTAGAACATGCAAAGAAAGGTTTAATGAATGAAAGAGCAAGGAAAATTTTAGACTACCTTAAAGAAAAATCGATGTCCGAATCATCTCTACCTGAGTCGATCTATGATATTGAAGATGAAAAGATAAAACCTCTTTATATGGAAGCCCCAATGTCTTTTTTTATAAAGAAGCTTTCAGATACAAGCATTGAACTATTTTCCGAAGGTCAAGATTCCCAAGAAGGTACGGCCGATGACATTAGCTATGGTGTTTTAAGGATATAGATAGTTTTAAATCCTACTCAAGCACCTAAAATCACGAACGCCGATATTGAAAAATTCAACCACTTAAGTGACTTGTCGTGAGATGAGCGTTATTTCACCTTCAATCAATTGAAAAAAATTCATTGTTATTAAATTCATTTACATTACGTTGGTCCTATTAGATATATCCTCTCAAGTACATTAAGGTAGAGGGTTTCAGAGTATAAAAAAGCAATCTAAGAAGATTATCTTTGGAGCATGGGCTAAGGGAGATTAAAATGAAGAAACTACTATTTGGATTATCAATGATTGGAAGTCTTTCAGCTTATTCTGGCCGATATAAGACGTATTATATGAAGTTCGAACCAGATTTGATGGTGATAGTTCTTAAAGGAAAAGATGCAAAAAAATTATATAATCAATTAGAGGGAGTAAATATCTCGACAACAAATATGGACGACGGAATACTTGATCGCGTGGGAGAAAATATAAAATGCTTTAAGGATAAGAGAAGGTACTCTTGTGAGATAACCATAGATAAAAATGGTACCGCTCAACAGGGAGCAAATGGTTAATCTAATGAACTAATTTGGACTAAAAATAAATTTTCTATATACACGCAAAGGTTAGCACTTAAAATGTTAGATCATAACTACTAAATTGGAGAACAAATTATGAAGAAATTATTGATTGGGTTATTGGTACTAGGAAGTCTTTCCGCTCTTGCAAAAAGTGATATGGATCGAACATGTCATTTCTCTGTAAGTGATATTGATCACAAAACTATATATGGGCGTGTACTAGCGATTAAATCAACTCAAATGAGTAATATTAAACAAGATAATGGTTACAGAGTATATCTTAATGCTTTTAGCAAGAATAAAACAATGACTGTTAATTACAGTGATTTAGCATCTCCTGCAGAGAGTGAAACTCATAGACTCGTCGTTAAAAAGTCAGGAGTTGCAAAAAAAGTTATTACAGATGTTAACGGAGATACTGTTATTCTTAGACTTCTTTGTGCGTACGAGAAAAACTAGTATTGGAATTCTTTTAAAAAGGTATATAAAGTACAAAATCCGAGTTCTAAAGTCTAAATCGATCTTAGAGCAAGGATTGGTATAAAAAAACAAGTACTGAATTAACTATATTATTAATGGAATTCGAGGAGAAATGAAATGAAAGAATTGTTATGTACCCTTTTATTGCTAGGAAGCTTTTCTTCTTTTGCAAAAGAAGTTTGTGATATAAATCAAAGCGACTTTCAAGATTTTTCGATCAGATGTAGTGACAAAAATGCGCAAAAATCATTTATTAAAAACATCAGTAGCATGAAAGCTGGAAAACGAAACGATCTTATAATGATGAAAATGATGCTAAATGATGGCTATGATCTAAAAGCTGCTTACAGCTCTGATGATAGTGCTAGCATGACTTGGATTTTTGTAAAATAAGCTTAAGTTTTAATTTTCTAAATTAATAAAAAAGCTCCGTTATCTTGATGGAGCTTTTTTATATCACTCAATCCTAAATTCTCTCTAGCTGATAATTTAACCAGCATGACCGTGCTTAAATATCCGACACAAATGATTTCGGTATTTTGTGGGGTTGGGGACTTCAAAAATAGAAGTAATTTACTATCAAGTGTAGATTCTTTAATAAAAAATCTTATTTATTTTGTTAAGTACTCATCCAAGATAGCCGATAAATTCAGTGTATTCTTATTTTAAGGAGCGATATTATGAAGGCTTTGTCTATTTTTTTAGTGATCCTTTCATTTGTGTCTTATTCACAGGTCATTCAAAAAAAATACCCTGGGTTAGCTAATAAGCCCGCTGATTACTTAGTTATAGATAATAAAACTTCTAAGCTTGTACCATTCCATCAATACGATAAGTTTCTAAAGAATAATGTTGGAATTTCAGGCAAGCCTGCAAATCATATAGTTCTAAATAAAGATGAAGTTGTTGCCTTACCATATTTAATAGTGCCTCAATCAGAATATTTAAACTATATGAAAACGAAAAGTGGATTTGTCGATAAATCTGCAAATCATGTAATGATTGATGATAAGGAAACGATCCTTTTATCTTCCACTGAAATAAATACAGATTTAAAGTCCTATTCTGGGATCGTTGGAAAGCCTGCAAATCATGTAATGATTGATGGACAAGAAGCAATTATAGTTCCTAAAAATAAGTATAGAGGCTTTCTTGCCTTATATCCAGGAATAGTAGGAATGCCATCTAACTATGTTGTTATTGATAAACGAGTTGTAGTCGTAATCCCATCTAATCCTGAAGACTCTGTTGATACTGCTGGCGTTCCTGGTCCCGCGGCAGTAGATAATGCTACTAGAATTGAAAATGCTAAAAAACTTTTTATGCCTGTAGTTCAGAAGAAAAGTAAAAAAGCTAATCAAGTCGTTACAGAACAATAGTCCGCTCTCTATATTCGATAGAATAAGTCAAAAACAACTGATTTATCTTTCAAACCTGAGTACAGTTCTGGGGTGTAAGAATTTAAGCATTATTTCAAATAATCTTTATACCTTAATATAATCTGCCTTATAGTTGTATTTCTAATATTTGCGAGATTTCATCAAAAATATCGATGTAATCCCAAAATATAACCCAACTGCTTTTTTCTTGAAGGTATTTGCTATGTATTTCTTTAAGTACTATCATTTTAATTAACTTAGTAATTTTTAAATTAATCAATTAGAATCGGCATAATGAGTGGTATTTACCAAGAGAAGCTATCAAGTTACTGTCGAATTAAATAAGTCAAAACGGGAAAATGATCACTATAACCTATTCCCGAGGTACCATTAAAAGTTCTCTTAGGATAACCTCGATAGAGGCCAGATTTTTGGATTAAAAAGTTCTGATTAAAAACAACTGCTCGATACAAAGACCATTCCGACCCTAAGTTATTAATCAAAGAATTCGTAAGAAGAATTTGATCAAAATTAAACCAAGCATCTCTATAAGCATTAGTTCCAATTCCTTTTCTTACCTTTTCTTGAAAAGGATTAAAAATATCATTGTCTTGTAACGCACCTCTGTTGAGTTTAGCTCCCAAAACGGTTCGCAAACTTTTATTGCGAGGGTTATCGTTAAAATCTCCCATGATAACGACTTTAGGATTTGCTTCATTCGTTGATATCTCAGTAATGATTTTCTTCGTTAAGTTTGCAGCAGCAATCCGGAAAGGTCGCGAGCGACGTTCCCCTCCTGATCTAGAAGGCCAATGATTAATAATAAAATGAAGCTTCTCCCCTCCCAATAAACCAGTCACTAATAATTGATCACGTGTTTTATAGGTCGGGTTAGAAGGAATATCGAGTTTGTAGGTCTTAAAACTTATGAGCTCAAAAAGTTCAGGCTTATATAAAAAGGCCACATCGATCCCACGACGATCCGGAGAATCCACATGCACATAAGCATAACGAGAACTTGAGAGTTGATTATTAGAGACTAACTGATCAAGGACTTTAGCATTTTCGACCTCAGCAAGCCCAAGCACAGTAGGTCCTGCTGAAGCTTCTGTAGACTTAATTTTTGAGATGACTTCAGCAATATTATTAATTTTTTTATCGGCAATATTCTTCGTCCAGCGTTTGCGACCACTAGGAGTAAACTCTTTATCATTAGTGAGAGGGTCATCAATATGATCAAACATATTTTCAACGTTATAAAAAGCAAGAGTACTTACTTCCTTCCCTTGAGCAAAGTTAATCAATAAAACAAAAATGAATAGAGATTTTCTTAAAGACATAGAACTTCCTTCTTATAAGTATAGCTTAGCTTTAAAAAGTTGATTGGGGAAGTTTATTAATTAACCAGATTTAGTCGTTTATTCTTAACATTTGTGAATAAATTTTCACAGAGGAGTAACTCATTATGTTATTGTCTCCACTTGTTTAAAACACTCTTAATTTTTTCATTGTTAGGCTTATATCCTGATGGAAAAATGTTCCTCTTCATTTGCCTGTGCACAAGAGAATTCAATATCAGCCTTACTGGCAAAAGTACTCAAGCTAAGCAAAAAGTGATAGTGTGAGTTTGCTTAATATATTGAACCTTTATCCCTTACAATTCAAAATATGCACTAAAATCGTCATAGTCCATAGCTCCATCACTAGATACCTCGAAGAAGACCTTTGTTTTAGAGTCCACTACATTGACTTGAGTAATTGTGAACTCATATTCATCGTTGTATAAAAATGCAGCCTCGCGATCGCCACCTTTTAAAGCTTGCAAAGACCCATCTGCATAATAATAACCAGGATTTTTCCCACAAAGGTATAGAGAGTAAAGCTCATTACCATTAACAACTCCAAATGCTCCGACAATTTCTTCACCATTGTAAACATAGACTCGTTCTTCTTTTGGTATTTCTTCTGAGATTCTTTCAGATGTGTAGTTATCTGTTTTACATGAAGCGATATCAGCAGCAAACAACAGATTTACCCCTAAAGCAAATGTAAAAATACCAACGAATAAACTCTTCATCTTTAACTCCTTGGTCGCCCAAAAATCTAATATTCTATATCTCTTCAACCTTTACATTCTTTCAAAAATTGCGAATCAATTCTATGACATTAAAAATGTTACATCAGCAGTGTAAAAAAAATGATCATTTTTTACCTACAATAACGTTCAACTGTTAGTAAGCAACGCAATCTGTTTGGGAACAAGAGTAATTTAAAACTGATTGTATCACTTGGCATCTAAACAAAAAACGCCTACTCATTCTGAACAACAGTTTTAGGGGACATGATTTCTTTCGAAATTTACCTCAAAGAAAGCTTTTCTACGCAATATTTTTGATAGAGGAAACTTTTTGTCTTGGTGGAAGTTAGCCCCACCATTAGAAGGTTTCAATTACTTTACATTATTCATTAAAATTTCTAGACTCCCAGTCGCTAACTCAACTAGAAGGTCTACTTATGCGGTATTTTCTTTTTTTATTAATTCTTACTTCAGCGAATGCTCTTTCCCAACCCTACGCTAAAGAGCATCCGTTTTACGAGAAACGTTTCGGTATCTTAATTAAAGATGAGTATAAGTGGATGGAGCAAGGTGGCGATCAGTATTATTTGGTAGACTGGTTGAAAAAACAATTTAAATATACGCGAAGCCATCTTGATAAAAAGAAATTTGATTATTTCTATAGAAAGATTGATGGACCCAGAAAATTTATTTCGAAGTTTGTCAGAGGAAACAAAAATAAGCTTCAGTTTTTTAATCAAAGACTAGGCCAATACGAAAGTCTCTCCAAATTTAACCATCCAAGTTCAATGCCCTCTTTATTGGAAGAATTGAAAATTAAAAACAAAGAGTCAGGGAAACTATCCACAAAGTACACAACTGAAGTCTCTGACATCCCCGAGACAGGTAGTGGTTATGGAGCTTTCCAAAGAATTAAAGTTTTCAATAAAAATAATGGGAAACTCGTCGAAATCGTCTCTCCTCAAGCTTTATCAGTAAGTATTATAGACTGGATCGACGATGAAAGATTTATCTATTCAGCGACAAAGAAAAAACACGGAGTTGATTTTGCGACGAGTTTAACTCTTCATAAGGTGGATAATCATCCTTCAGAGGACGAAGAGATTTATGGGGTAAAATCAAGTCAGTACTTTGATGTGCTTAAGTTTCAGGACAAGTATTTCTTCAATTTCTATGACCTAACTGATCGCAGTCAGTATATTTTGCACTTTGATCTTTCAAAAAGAAAAGTTTTGAAGAGGATTCCTCTCGGAAAATTAAGAACAACACTTTTGTCTAAAAAAGAAGGAAATGATTTTTTTCTCTATACAATGAATTATGAGAAATACAACTACGGTGTTTTAGAAAAAGTCCGTATTACAGATGGAAAAAGTATCCCTCTTTTCAAAACAGACAACTATATTGTAACAGAACTTTATAGCATGGGAGAGAACTCTGGATTGGTATTTGTTGCTTTTCGCGATGGAATAAGCATGCTCGGTGTTTTTAACGGCAAGAAGGCTAGACTTCTTCCCTCACAACCTCTCGATGGCTCTTATTACTACCTAGGGCAAATGAATGGTAAGTTCAGATTTCTTCATATGACTTATGGTGATGGCCTTAAAGACTTTCTTCTGGATCCAAAGGCTGGCAAGCTTGAGCTAAAAAATAGTGCCCATTACTATCCTTCAGGTAAAAGAATTAAAGTAAAGCGGATTCATTATACAGCGACAAATGGTCAAAGAGCCGTTGTCTCAGTTGTTTCAAGAGAGGGAGTCCGTCTAAATTCTAAGACTCCTATGATACTCTTTGGCTATGGAGGCTGGTATCATATAGAGTTTCCTTTCTTCAACTCCAATGATTCTTTCGGCTGGTTGGAGAAGGGTGGAGCTTTCGCGTTTGCAACCGTGCCAGGTAGTCTTGCCTATGGGATGTCTTGGAATCATCATGCAAAAGCTGGTAATAGAAAAAATAGTTTTGACTCTTTCGCCAATGCAGGAAAAGAGCTTATAAGAAGAAGAATGACTTCTCCTTCAAAGCTCGGAATTATGGGAGCCAGTAATGGAGGATTGCTTGTAGCGGGAGCTATGGAGCGCCATAAAAAATTATTCAAAGCAGTCGTCCCTATCGCTGGTGTGTTGAATATGATCGATATTTATAGAAACGGGCTTTATTGGGAGTACGGAAACCCTTACAAGAAGAGAACTTTCTTCAAATTGATGAAAATATCTCCTTATCATAAATTAAAGAGAGCGTCCTACCCTGCTATCCTCGTTCAAACAGGTCGAGAAGACAATATTGTTTTACCCCAAGAAAGTTATAAATATGTGGCGAGATTGCAAAAACTACAAACTAACGAAAACAACCCTGTTCTCCTTCATGTAAGTAATTTTGCTGGTCACCACCCTATTTCTGCATCGATGAAAATTCATAAGGAAAAAATGGCAAGTATCTATGCTTTCTTTGCCGAACAGCTTGGACTTTAAAGTAAATAAGCTCTTTGATTAATATGATGAAGTTCTACGAGAGAACCTACGTATCATGTGTTTTTTACAAAAGTATTGCAACCCATTTTTTGATTTAGGGCGTGTCTTCAAAGTTAGAAGGGTCTGAGAAAATGTAAGGCCTTTTAAGGTCATTTATCTTGGCCATTGATCATAATTCTACTTTCATAGATCTATGAAAACAACAGAACGATTATTTTTAACAAACACTATGTGGAAAAAAATAGAACCTCTT
Organism: Bacteriovoracaceae bacterium; assembly: GCA_965217035.1. Taxonomy (GTDB): domain Bacteria; phylum Bdellovibrionota; class Bacteriovoracia; order Bacteriovoracales; family Bacteriovoracaceae; genus JAUHYH01. The sequence goes on from OZ244226.1 coordinate 577,370, forward strand.
TTACCAGCTGAACGTGGTCGCTGCGCTCGTCCCTCAAAATGTAACCGAACAATGCTTGAAGGAATGATTTGGAAGCTTAGAGTCGGTTGTCCCTGGAGAGATCTCCCTGTTGAGTTTGGTCCTTGGCAATCAGTTTACACTCGTTTTAATCGTTGGTCAGAATCAGGAATCTTCCAAGAAGTTTTTGTTCTGATTAAAGACAAGTTAACAAAGCAAAACGTTGCCTTGGATTCAAGTATTGTTCGAGCTCATCAACATGCTCATGGTGCTCGAAAAAAAATGGTGATCAGAAGATAGGAAAAAGCTCAGGTGGTCCCACAACAAAGATTCACCTTTTAACAGACAGCTACGGTAATCCGGAGATCATTAAATTAAGTCCAGGCAATATTCATGACATTGATACCGCGTATGAATTTATTGAAGAGTTACCCGATCAAGTCGAGCAACTTCTTGCTGATAAAGGTTATGATGCAGATTTGTTCAGAAAGTCACTCGAAGCGAGAGGAGTAAGTCCTGTTATTCCAGGAAGAAGAAGTCGAAAGAAGGAGATTGTTTACGACAAGGAACTTTATAGAGACAGACATGTTGTCGAGAATTCTTTTTGTAACTTAAAGCAATTTAGGTCGATTGCAATGAGATTTGAAAAGCTTGCTCGAAACTATATGACCATGGTTTTACTGGGAGCGATTCTTATGTGGAGTAAACTTTGAAAACACGCCCTAATAGCTGGAACCTTTTCCTAATTAAGCTCTCTTAACCCATTCAGTTAAAGGCTTCTTCCTTGAAACAGCACGATCTTTGAGATAGAGGTTAATGAGCGTCTGAATTGGTGAAAACTTAATCACTGATGTGAAAAAGAACTGTCCCAAATTGCCAATAAGGGAGCTTAATACAAAGTGGGTCAGGCTTAGAGACCTTTAGACTTGAGCAATACGATAATACAAAAGAAATACTAGAAGCACATTTTACCTGAATACTCTGCTGTCAGTTGAGCGTTATTTCATCAAAATTGTTCATTTCTTCTACACTATTTTGTAATAACTTTAACATTGTAGATTTTAATTATGAATTTAGAGAAAATATAATCACGAGAAAAATATAAGCTATTACTTTTATAATTATCGAATTGGAGGAATAAAATGAAAAATTTTATGTTAGTAATTTTTTTTCTCTTCTCGAATATAACATACTCGGCAACGACTAATATTATTTTAGTTAGACATGCTGAAAAACTTGCAGGGAGAAATCCTCCTTTAACAGTAGAGGGTCAGAGACGAGCACAATCGTTAGTGAAGCTACTAGAAGTCTTTGATATATCAGCAATTTATAGTTCTAATTATCAAAGAACGATTATGACTTCTAAGCCTTTAGCTAATGCTTTAGAACTTGATATAAATATAACTTTTAGCCCTACTGAGTATAAGCAAATATTGGATGATATTGTTTCAAAGAACAGCGGAAATACTGTTTTAATCGTCGGCCATAGCAATACAATTCCTAAACTGGTTAATTACGCATTAACTGATAATGTATTTCCAGATATAAATGACAAAAATTACTCAGATCTTTACTTGCTCAAATATGACCCTGCTGGAGAATCGAAAGTATTAAAGTTTTCATACAGTATGAAAAAGGGGCGTTTAATTTTGAGACCCTAGAATAACTTCGCTCAAAAAGATTAAATCTTGAATCCTAACTAAAAATCTATAGAAAAAGAATTTAAGTATTATTCCAATTTTTTTTAACTCTAAAAATAATCCCTCTGAGAGAATTTTTTTTCGGTTTATAAATGATGGGGGAAACATCTATTCAATTTATATATCAAAGTCTTGATACTCGAAATGGTTACGAGTTTCTAAGAGGGCGTTTTTTTTAATGGGGTGTATTTAAGACTCATCATTCTTTCAGCGAGACAGATAAATAAACATTTGAGATACTTCATGAAACTATTTTTATCGGAAAAGGAATCAATTATGAAGTTTATTGTTTTCATTTTATTCACTTTCTCTCAATCTAATCATGCCTCAATAAAAATACCATCTAATATAGGTTCTTATTTCGACAAAGAGCACCCCTCTTGTTTCTTAATAAAAGAAATCGGTGTTAAGAAAATCCACTCTTTTAATAAGCAACAATGCAAAAAAAGAAAAGAACCCTATTCGACTTTTAAAATATTAAACTCTCTCATTGCACTTGAGACTGGAGTTATTGACGGTAATAAAACAATTATTCCTTGGGATGGTAAAAAGAAGTTTATCAAAGCTTGGGAACAAAATCATAATATCGAGACTGCCATAAAATACTCCGTAGTGCCTTTTTATCAAGAAGTAGCTCGTAGAATCGGTAAAAAAAATATGAAAAAATATGTCAATTTAGCCAAATATGGTAATAGAAATATCGGTCAGCAAATTGATCGTTTTTGGCTAGATGGACCAATAAAAATCTCCGCGTATGAGCAATTAAATTTTATTGAAAATTTATACTTAAATAAACTTCCTTTTAAAAAACAAAATCAAAAATTTGTCAGAAAAATTTTAATTCAAGAAAAAGATGAGAATGGAGTTTTTAGTGGAAAAACAGGTTCAAGCTACAAAGATGGAAGGTTTGTTTTCGGATGGTTTGTTGGACACTTGCAAAAAGGAGAGAAGCAATACGTTTTCGTCATTAATAGTAAAGGTGAAAATGAAGCAGGTCATAAATTAAAAAAGACTGTGAATAAAATTTTAAAAGATATGAATCTCTAAATAGTAAATAGCAGAATGAATCAGAAGCGATGAGGTTGGCTTATTCCACAAGTTTGTAGAATGTTCTCACGACCTGACTATCTCGATAAATCGTCTACTTTTTGAACCTTCCACACTGAAAACCATCTGTCTGTGATTTTCCATAGAATACTTTGACTGAATGACCTCTCGAAAGACTTCTCATAGCTGTCTTGCTTATAAAAAATTCGATTGATCTAAGATCCCCATTATCCGGTCTCTGAAATTTTCGAAACTTTTTGCCCCCAATAGTAAGTGTTAAGAGCGAAGCCTTAGGAAAGAACTTCGAAGGAGACTTTAATCTCAATTTATAAGACTGGTCATTATAAGCAATAAGAGAATCGACTTTACAAGTTCTTAAGGATTGAGAAAATTTTCTTTTTGAGCTTGAGCGACGATATCTTGGACGAATCTTCCCTAGAGCTTTTCCGACAGGAACAAATTGTCTGGAAACTCTAATATTTGATAAATAGACCTTATCTGATGACTTTTTATCAAAAACGAAACGAACCCCAGTAATTCGACTTAAATCAACATCTTTAAATTCTTTAAGGGGAATCCTCGCAGTCATCATTAACTGGTGTCTGAATTGAGGTCCCCCTACAGGCCCCACAACTTCAGTATGTTTAAGCAGTTCTTCTTTTGTTGATAAACTTCCATCTTCTTGAACAAGTTGTATTGAAAAATCAACCGGCTCCATAAGATTTGCAACAACAGCTGATCTCGCTATATCAAAGTCCAAAGTATAAAAACGAGAAAGATCTCTTCCCTTCTTCGAAAAGTTTGTTTGAAAAAAAACAATTTCATCTGCAAATCTCCACTTGATCAAGCCAGCTGATCTTTTAAAGAAGTGAGAGAAATTGCCACGTTCATGATTAATAGTAATAAATTCAGAATCATTTTTCAGTCCATAAGTATTCGTCCCAGTTTCTTTATCAAACTTTTCTAGGAATCTCATTTTACTTTTGTCAGTACTGGCAACCAACGCTCTATCAACTCGAGTAATCTTTGAAATTTTAGGGTTGATAGGAAAAAGTGGATCAAACTCTCGATAATACTTTCTATTAGCCTTAGGTCCAATAAACGATTTGAAAAAAGCATTCAAACTATAAAAAGAAGTGACTCTTTGTTTTCGGCCTCCATTTTTTTGCTTCCAAATAGCCTCGTGGCCAGTACAACCACTTGAATCACTCTCCTGCCATTCAGAATTGAAAAAATTATGATTTGCTCCCCAAACAATATAGGCAGATTTCGGTTGATTTTCTTTAGCCTTATTCTTATTGATCATTCGATCAAAGGGTTTGATGCCTTGGAGGTCACTTACATCACCATCACAAAGAGGCAATAATACAGTCCAAGGCACACCGAAAGCATTCAAGACTTTGCTTGTTTGCCCATCGACAGGGGCAATTTCAAACATTGCTCTAAAATTCACAACACCTTTAATCGCTTTACGCCATTTTTCAGAGTTCCTATAGATATTATACGCGGCCCTGATTCCTTCCCCACCTCGAGAATGTCCCATTAAGCCAACTTGAGAAAAATCAATCCTTCCTCTGAGGTCGACTCCAATATGTTTGCTTGAACCACCTTTGGTGTTCCAACGATTCAATAATTGTAAATGTCGTAAGATGAGCTTTCCTCTGGCGATATTCAGTCCAAGGTCATCTCCAAAACCTGATCCGCAATTAATTCCTCGGTTCGCATTAATGGAGACGACCAAATAACCTTTTGAAGTGAAGTTATCAGCGAGGTAATCATAACCTCTGTGATTAGGAACAACCACATAACCATCGGGACAAGTTCCATCTGAAGTGTATTGGCAATTATCATCCTTTCTAGGATTTTTTCCAATTCCACAAGTTGAGTGGTTGCCATGTAAAAAAACAAGAAGAGGCATTTTTCCAGAAAGACCATGCTCAGGAAGATGCACACTCGCCCACAATTCGGTTTCTCGATCTTCTAAAATAAAAGGATCAACTTTCGCGGGGAATTTATATTCCTTAACAATAGAGCTTTCAGCAAAATTAGCACAAATAATAAAACCGATGACTAAAAACCACTTCATATTTAGTTCCTTGATAGATAAATCCTGCTAAGTTCTTTACCATTTTGAGCAAATCTTTTGAAGTAAGTAACTCTACTATTCAATCTATTGGACTTTTAACCCAATCTAGCCAAATAACTTCTATCGGAATGAGTGGTTGCTTTTAGTTCATGGAAAAATGCTTCGCGTTAATAAAAGTTTCATACTCAAATCCATTTAATTACAGATGCTTCTGACTATTATACGATTTGGTATGAAAGTTATGATTATTGTTGCCATTCTCTTTTCAGGCCAAGTGAAGGCTAAAACACGCTGTCACATAAATCCCCTTTACCTCAATCAAATCACTAGTTGTTCGATAAGTATTCCACAAGCTAAATTACTAATTCTTGAACTCGCTACCTACTCCACCAATGGAAAAATAGGAAAAGGAATAAAGAAGCTGTTGGAGAAATTATTTGATGATCAAAAAGAGTATATGAAGCAAATTGCATGCGATGAAGTTTCAGTTCTTACAAGGCTAAAAAAAAGAGAGACCAACTTTGAATACCCAAGAAAAACTCTTTCTGAAAAAAAGAAGTTCTGCCAAACTCTCTCTAATATTTTAAGAAATCCTAAAGCTCAAAACTAGATTTTATCGCAAGGAACATACTCGTGCTTAATAGTGGGCACTTTGGGATGACAATTGAATCTAATATAAAGATTTGTACAATACTCTTCGCCTTCTTCTATTTTTGTCATTTCTTCTTTGAAAAGATAAGAGACACCATCGTCAGATTTTTCAGAACCTTCTCTTTGAATTAAAGCAAAAGCTGGATCAGTATACTCGTCTTGCCGACTACTATCGATATTATCATGATAATAATCTTGAATAGCATAAAATGCAGTCAAATAATCACATTTAGAGGAAGAGTAAACGTTTGAAGTCCCCAGGACAAATAAAATCATTAAGTATTTCATCGTTCAAATTCTATCATCGAATGAGGACTTCATTGAGTAAATTGTAAGATTTACAAAAAGCCCCGCTTGGAAAGAGGGGCCCTAAAAGTTTATAAACAGATAAAATTAGAAAAGTTAAGGTTTCCTTTGGACTGAAAGCGTTTTAGCACTTTAAACCCTTTAGAAAACTTCACTTTAAATTGTTTATTTTTTAGACGATTTTTTTTACTTTCTAGCTCCTCCGTCATAAGAAGCCTCGGACCAGCAAAACTTTCTTTATAAACCTTCATTTCAATCTTACCTGAAGATAGCTTCAGGAATTCGAGAGAAACACCATTATCTACCACATCAGGGTTTCTGCACTCCAGTTTCGTTGGAAAACTTCCTCCACAAGCCAGCGCAAAACTAGAGGAAAATGCGATTATTAATATTACGTTTTTCATTTTTTCTCCTTAATCCAAAGTCATCATTTTCATTGAACCAGCAATTTGGTCTTACACCAATAGTCTTTCCATCTTTTCTCGCACAAGTATTCAAGAATGGGTCTTTTTGATCAACATCCTTATCGTAGGCAATATTGCAAAGAGCACCTTGAAAATAGGTATCGAGACGGCATTGAGGCTTTGGATGTCTTGGAAAAGATTTTCCAACCTTTGTCGGATCTGGAGTTTCAAAATTGGGATATTTGACACCTCTAAGATCTGCTAAGAGATTTGCAAGAGATTGCCCTGCCATCGCAATTCGATAACAAAGAGCTATATCCTCTTTTTTTCCTTTATAAGCATCTGTACATTTCCCCAGTGCATATTCGCTTAGAATCTTAGATGCTTTTCTTCTTTTTCCTTGAGCTCTCAGTTTACGAGCCTTTCGAATTCTCTTTTGAACATATTTTACATTATCAAAGTTTTCAAAAATTCTTTTCGCACAATTCATGGCCCCCCAGTAATCAGACTGCCCTTCAGTACTGGCCCAATTATTACCGCTATACTTAGGAGCTCCTCCGATATGATGACCAATTTCGTGACAAACAACAAGAGCGAAGCCATCTGGTGTTACATCTTTGTGGCGAGCAAGTCCACCGAACATTGTAACAAGATAAGTACTGCCTATTCTTTGAGCATAAGCATTGACCGTGTTGTCTTTCCAAAGTTTTTTAATCTTTAAAACTCCACCAAGATCTTTGATAATTGCTTCGTAACGTTTAAAGACATGATCAATCACCTTGTTAAAAGTTTCTTCATTCATGTCGTTGGCAGAAACATCGCCTACCGGAATTTTCCGATCGTTCTTCGGCGCAAATTCATGTGCATGAGAGAGAGTAACAGATCCTAGCATTGCCAGGAATAAAATCCATTTCATAATCAAACTCCATTTAATATGTTAGAGATCAATAATAGGCTTTAAAGGCAGGATAAAGGAAATCAAATAACCTATCATTGGAGTCAAGCACCTGACGGTAGTAATAATTATTGCTTTCAATTTTAAATAAACTTATCCATAAACATAAGTATGAAGCTTTTTATCCTAATCTTTCTCTTGACTAGCTGCAGTAACCTCTTTTATTTTCCAGCAGACAAAATCGAACATCATCACCCTTCAATAAAAAAACTTATTTTTGAGCAAGTAACCCTAAATGCTGCTGGAGAAAAAATAGACTCCTGGTATTTTCCATCAAAAAAACCAAAAGCATTAGTCCTTTTCTTTCATGGAAATGCTAACAATATCAGCTCGCATTATCTCACTCTTTCTTGGTTACCACTTTTCAATATTGACTATTTTATTTTTGATTACCCAGGTTATGGCAAAAGTACCGGAGAACCGACTCCTGAGAACACAGTAAAAACTGGAATCGCGGCCTTGAAATGGGCAGAAAAAAAATCTGAAGAACTTGATGTTCCCTTAATCGTTCTTGGACAAAGTCTTGGAGGTATAATAGCACTCAAGAGTCTCCAAGAGATAGAAAAACCCAAAAAGCTTTCTCAAATGATTATCGACTCTAGTTTTATGAGCTACCAAGACGTAGCAAATAGGACCCTCAGGAAAGGTTGGATAACATGGCCACTTCAATGGCTTGCTTATGTCATTATAAGTGATCAACATGCTGCTGAAAAAAACCTCAATCTTCTTACGCATACACCTCTGCTCATCATTCATGGAGATCAAGATGAGGTCGTTGACTATGAGCTTGGAGAAAATATCTATAAAGCCTTTAAGGGTAAAAAAGATTTTTGGACTATCAAAGGAGGGAAGCATATCGATGCTTTAACTCGCGAGAAAGATCATTATCGAGCAAAACTTCTTAAGTTGATTAAAAAAATTGCACAATAACCGAGCACAGCACTCGGCTACCAACCTTCTCCTCTAGCTCTCTTAGAATACGGCCAAGGGATGGATTTTCCATGTAGTAAATGATTTTAGGATTTAAGAAAATAGATATATCGGCGTTTAGTGAATTTCTGATGCCGCTCCAAGGATTTTAATGACGAATAAAAAGCTTAAGGTCTACTTGCAAGATGAGATCGATCAAATTCAAAATTCCATTGAACATAGCAAGAAAGTCTTAGAACAAGTTCAAGAACAGAAGTTTTTCAAAGATCGAGAACTCGAGCAGAAAAAGAAAATTCTTGCTCAAAGAATTAAAGACCTAGAAGAGTCAAAAATCGAAATCCAAGATCAAAACCAACAAAATAATGACTTTAGTGTCCATCTTAAAGATCTTGAATCTAAACTTATTGATCTTAATTTTAGGCATAAAAAAGCCCTTGAAAAAGAGCGACAAATTCAAAATAGAAAACAAGAACTTAAAAACTTAATCAATGAAATGAATGAAAGCCTCTTCAAAAGAAACTCATTAGAATTTAAAATTGCAGACAAGGAAAAATTAGAAATTATTGTTGGGAAAAATATCTTCAATGAACAGAAGAAATTAGTAGAAGTAAGGATTCAAGTAAAAAAATTAGAAAAACAACTCTCTGAAAAAACAAAAAAAATACAAGGCTGGGTTAAAACATCTACATTCGTAGCGGAATCTCTTAAAAAGAATCAAAAAACAAGTGAAATTCTGATTGGTAAAATCCAAGAGAAAAAAGATTTTTTGGAAAAAGCGATAAAAGTTCAAAGTGAACTAGAATTAAAAAACAAAAAATTATCTGAAAATAATCAAAATCTTTCCTCAAAGCTCAATAAATTGAGAAAAGATTTTGACTCATTTGATACCGATAATACGGCCATACAGAAAGAAAACACGATTTTATCCAGCTCAATCGAAGAGTCAAAGAAAGAAATTCAGCAGCTTATTCTTGCCAACAAGAAAGCTAGCAAAGAAGCTCAGAGAGTTCAGATAAAAAAGAAAAAACTCTTGAGCACGCATTCCAAGAGTGAAGAACAAGTGGAAGAGCTAAAAAAAGAACTCAAGAGTAAAATAAGTATTCTCACTAACATGAAGCAAGGAATAGAGGAGCTAGGGAGTGAAGGTCAAAGACTCACAAATGAAATTCATTCATTAAAAGAAGACTTGAAATTAAAATCACAACAAATCTCTAAACTTAAAATTTCCTATAAGCAGCTTCAACGTCAGTATCAATCTGAGTCGAGAACTATTAATAATCTCAAAAAGAAGCAAGAAACAATTAAGAACCAAAAACAAAGTCTTAATAATGGAATTAATGATATCAAAGACCGTCTCTCTACAATTGTCTCTTCCATCGAGAATAAAAATGAAACTGCTCAAAAAGAAGAAATTACGATTCATCAACTCATTGCTAATCCTATTAATTCAAAACATATTAGTGATCTGACAAAAGAAGATACTCACCTAAAACTAATATGGGATGTTCTGGTTGAGCAAATGATTGAACACACTCTTTTTGCTAAAAAAATTGAAATTATTCCTCATTTGAAATGTTATGAAATTAGGATTCAAGACTTTTTCGACTCTGTCGAAAAGATCGATCGAATCTTTTCTAATTTTAAAAATATGGTGAAAGGATCAGATATCCAATTTGGTCATAAAATCATTAGTAATAACGATCAAAATGATCTTGCTTTTATATTAAAGAAACCTGAGGTAAACAAGAATACAAACCTAGGAGGTCATCTTTGATACAAAAAAAAAGAATTTTTTGTAATTATCAAGAAGAGTTAAACTTCTTTGAAGATAAAGAAAAAGATATTTCCTTAATTCATCTTTTTCCCTCTCTTGGCTGGCTCACTCTCCTCTCTCATGCTGATCTTATCTCAATTTTTTCACAGTTCACTGCAGAAGAACTTGCAATTGCCTGGCACGGTCCCGAATCGATAAAACAAACTCTTTTAAGTAACCTCACCCCTGAAAAAAGAGACCAGGTTTTACTTTTTGCTGAGCAGGTAAGTCCAAATAGAGAAAACTCTGTTTTTAGGGAACTAATGATTAGTGCTGAAAAGGCCTTAAGAGAAAAAGAAAATATAGCTATTTAATTTTGATAATTTTGCTTCTTTTAAAAGAACAGCCCATTTCATATGCTGAAATCATAAGAAATAAATGCCAAACGATGACACGATGCACTTATTTTTTCGTATCAATTATAAAATTTACCTTTCAAGCACTAGATTCTCTGCTAGCATTGAACTATGAGCAGTTTAGAAGAAAAACTTCATGAAATGGCCCTTAAAGCGAGAGAAAACTCCTATTCACCTTATTCAAAATTTAAGGTTGGAGCTGCGGTAAAATTTAAAGACAGCGACACGCTCTATAGTGGGTGCAATATCGAAAACTCTAGTTATGGTGGCTCAATTTGCGCCGAAAGAGTTGCGATCTGGAAAGGCCTCTCCGAGATCGGCGCTAAAAAAATTGAAAAACTTATTGTACTCACCGGAAGCCCAGAGGGTGATAATCCTTGCGGTCTCTGCCTACAAGTTATTAGTGAATTCGCTGATGAAAATACTGAAATTCTGGTCGCTAACCTAGACAGTATTAAATACCGTGGGAGTTTCTCTGACTTCCTTCCAAACTCCTTTGATTCCAGTAACTTACCTTAAGTTTCTTTTCTTTGGATTTCTATTCAGTTCCTTTTAATTAATCCGATAAGTTCTATAAGACATGAACGATGTGGGGATTATGAGTTCAAAGCAGATTCTTTCAAAACGACTTTTTGGTTTTACATTCGACTTTGCATGTATCATGTTGAGTTGGATTGCCATCAATCTCAGTTTTAGAAGTTTTATGTTTTCATTACATGATCACTTGAAAACCTACTCTATTTTTCAATTTGAAAGTAATTTTCTTATCTTCAGTGTTGCCACTATCTTTCCACTTTGTTTTATTGGTTACTTTACGGTGAACTATTATATGACAAATGGTTCATCAATCGGGAAAATCTTAATGGGAATTCGTTTTGAAACCAATAATAATTTAACTCTTGAGTTTTGTTTCCGTCGAGCAACGTTACAGTTCTTTAGCTATATCTTATTTAGCATTCCAAATCTTGTTAGCTTCTTTACTGACGATAATAAATCATTCATTGATCTTATTTTAAAAACAAAACATTTCGAGATTGATCCACTTGAAAATGAAGGTGGCGTTCTTATTTTTCCAAAAGAAGAGTGGGATCAAGAATACAGCCAAGACCAAGCCGCTTAGGACATCTTCTAAAAATCAGCAATTTTCGGTTCAAACCCTCGAGCATAACGAATCATATCCACAACTTCTCTTGCTGCTCCCGAGCCTCCAGGAGCTTTTGTCACATAATCAGAACATTCCTGAACTTCGTAACTAGCCTCAGGGACTGTCACACCAAATCCAGCTCTCTTAATAAGAGGCATATCAAAAAACTCATCACCCATATAGAGAATCTCAGAATCACTAACTTCCGTTTTTTCTTGGATTTCAAGATAGGCATGCCGCTTATCCATACTTCCTAAATATGAGAAATCAAGCCCTAGGTTCTCTATTCTTTTATGTAACCCTAAACTATCTCCACCAGAAATAATCCCAACTTTAATTCCGGCTTCCATAAGTATCTTCAGTCCATAGCCATCACGAGCGTTAAAAAAGCGATTAAACCCCATTTCTTCTCCCTGATAAAATAATGTTCCATCAGTAAGGATTCCATCACAGTCAAACAAAGCGACCTTGATATTATTTAATTGATCTTTATATTTTTCCGCGACTTCTCTTAAATTACTCATAATTCATCCACACATTTTTTAAGTTGAACAAGCTGTCCAACAATTTTCTTTACATCTTTCAAAGGCATTTGAGTCGCAGCATCGCTTAAAGCTTTTTCAGGATTTGGATGAGCTTCCATAAAAATCCCATCAGCTCCGGCTGCAATGGCAGCTTTAGCAAGCGGAACAATCGCTTCTCTCATTCCTCCAGTACTCGTTCCAAGGCCACCTGGTCTTTGTACACAATGAGTTGCATCGTGAACAACTTTGACTCCAAAGGATTTCATCGTTTGAAAGCCACTCATATCAACAATCAGAGTATTATAACCAAAACTCGTTCCTCGTTCAGTTAATAAGATTTGTTCGAGCGGAAGAATTGTTTTCGCTTTTTCAACGATATTTCCGGAATCACTTGGGCTCAAAAACTGACCTTTCTTAACTTTTAAAATTCCACCTGTCTCTTTGCAAATTTTTGCACCAGCTTCGATCATATCAGTTTGTCGGCAAAGGAAAGCTGGGACTTGTAAGACATCAACGACTTTCCCAACAACGACAGCTTGATCGGGAGTATGAAAATCAGTCAATGTTTTAAAACCAAACTCAGACTTAATCGCTTCAAGAATCTTTAAACCTTCATCAATTCCAGGTCCTCTTTTTGTTCCTCCGCTACTTCTATTGGCCTTGTCAAAACTTCCTTTGAAGTGGACTTCAATAGAGTCATCAAACTCTTTAAGATCTTCTAAAAGAGTGCTCGCAACAGTTTTCGCGAGATCCATGCTTTCGAGCATACATGGACCTATAAAGAACGGAATCTTACTCATGAATTCTTTCCTTTTAACTTCGCATCATAAGAAGCTTTTATAAAGTGACTGAAAAGTGGATGTGGCTTATCTGGTTTTGATTTGAATTCAGGATGATACTGACAACCAATGAAATAAGGATGCTGATCAAGTTCAATCACTTCGACAAGATTGAGTTCAGGATTTTTCCCTGAAATAACAATCCCATTTTTAACAAGTGTTTCTATAAAATCATTATTAACTTCGAGTCTATGTCTATGACGTTCTGAAATATTTGTTGTTTGATAAACTTTTTGAGCTAATGACCCTTCAGTCAGTTCACAATCATAAGCTCCAAGCCTCATTGAACCACCTTTTGAACCATCTTTACTCTGCCCTTCCATATAATGAACGATGAACTCTCCTGATTTTTCAAACTCTTCAGAGGTTGCATTGGAGATTCCGGCACAATTTCGCGCAAACTCGATCATCGCAAGTTGCATCCCCAAACAAATTCCGAAATAAGGAACATGCTGAGTTCTTGCATATTGAACAGCCTTGATCTTTCCTTCTGTTCCTCTTTCTCCAAAACCTCCAGGAACTAATACTCCTGAAATATCTGCAAACTTTTTAGCAATTTCATCTTCGCTGAGATCTTCTAATTCATCAGCATCGAAATATTCGAGATTTAATTTCAACTGATTATGATAAGCACCATGCTTAAGAGCTTCATCTAAAGATTTATAAGATTCAATAAGCTCAGTGTACTTACCGATTACTCCGATAGTCACCTCATCGATAGGATTTTCAGCATGATAGACAACTTGCTTTAAAGAAGCGATATCTGGAGCTGAAGTCCACATTCCAAGAAGTTCTGTAATCCTCTGATCGAGACCTTGGTTATGAAATTCAAGAGGAACTTTATAAATAAGATTCTGGTCAAGTGATTTAAAAACATTATGCTTTGGAACATTACAGAAAAGAGAAATCTTATCCATAATACTTTGATCGATGTCTTGCTCGGCCCTTAAGATAATAACCTGCGGGGAAAGGCCAAGAGACCTTAATTCTTTAACTGAATGTTGTGCTGGTTTTGACTTTAATTCTCCCGCTGCTTGCAAGTAAGGAACAAGAACAAGATGAACAAAAAGAACGTTTTCCTGTCCAACATCTTGGGCCAGCTGTCGAATAGCTTCAATATAAGGTTGAGATTCAATATCCCCTACTGTTCCACCAATCTCACCAATAAGAAGTTCACAATCACTTGCAGCTAAATGGATCCGTCTTTTGATTTCATCAGTAATATGAGGAACAACTTGTACCGTTTTTCCTAAATACTTTCCTTCCCTCTCATTATCAATGACTTGAAGATAAACTTGTCCGGTTGTGAAGTTATTTTTCTTGGATAAGGTTTGGGTTGTAAATCTTTCGTAATGGCCGAGATCGAGATCGGTTTCAGCTCCATCATCTGTGACAAAAACTTCCCCATGCTGAGTTGGACTCATAGTTCCCGGATCAACATTGATATAAGGATCCATCTTTAAAAGATTAATAGAAATTCCTCTTCGTTCTAACAAACTCGCGATACTAGCAGCAGCAAGTCCCTTCCCTAAGGAACTGGCAACTCCCCCAGTAATGAAAATGTACTTTTTAGTTCTTTCGTTCATTTCTCTCCTTGAGAAAGGTCTCCACTTTTTCTATATCTTCTGGTCGGTCGACTCCTATAAGCTCCGAGCTTGTTTCAAGTCCCCCAATTAACATTCCATTCTCCAAAGCTCTCAATTGCTCCAACTTCTCTGTTAACTCTAATTTTGAAGGAGCATAATCAAGAAACTTTTTTAAGGCTTCAGCCTGATAACAATAAACTCCAATATGCTGAAACCAATCTTCTCCTTTTTTATCTCGATCAAACGGAATTGAAGCTCTGGAAAAATAAAAGCATTGGCCTGATTCAGTTTTAGCAACTTTAACAATATCAGGATTAGAGATCTCACTCCCTGATCTTCTTTTTACCAGCGTTGTAATTGAGTATTGGTCATTTTTTTGATGAAACTCTAGAAGGTTCTTAACTTCATGACCAGATAATAGTGGCTCATCACCCTGTACGTTGACGACGTACTGATATTTATTTTCAAGAAAACGAGCCAACGCCAGACCAATCCGCTCGCTTCCACTTGGAACGTCATCATCAACTCGATAAACCGTTCCATTAATGGACTCTACCGAAGCTTGAATCTCATCATTATCAGTCACAACCGCAACATCTAAACCTGACTCAATCAAGTTTCTATAGACCATCTGAATCATGGGTTGATCTTGAATTAAAGTGAGAGGTTTGCCCGGGAATCGTGAGGATTCATATCGTGCTGGTATAAGAATTACCGCCTGGGCCATAAGTCCTTAATATAGTATAGAAATCAGGAAATAGATACCAAAAAATGACGAAATGCTCCCTAGCGTCCTCCTTGCCTAATCATTTGATATAATTAGGTATGCGTTGTTTTTTAGTCTGTTTATGCCTTTGCTCCCAAGCCTATGCTGTCTCTTATCACGAGCTCTATTGTAGTCGAATTGACCGAGAACAAAACCAAAGAAATATCATCATTAGAAAAATAGACAAAAACCTTGAAAGAATCCTAAAAATTTTAAAACATGAACGCTCTGAAGATTTGATTAATCAACAAAAACTTCTAAGATTATATAAGAATTGGGACTATAAAAACCAAAGGCTTAAAAGAAAATCCACGAACTATATAGAGTTCGCAGTCACTAGAGGTTGTCCATTATTATGAAGCTATTATTATTACTTCTTCTCTTTTTCTCATGTTCTCTCTTTAACACTGACCCAAGAGGAGATCTTAGTAATAAAGAACGAGATGAGCGTGACCTTCCTTTTCATGAAAAAGACACGAGCTATAATATTCTCATTCTCGTTGATCTCGAAGTGATTTATTCCAAACCTTTACCTGAATGGGAACAACATCTTCAATACTTTCTTTGGAATCTTTATCGAGATAGACAACTTCTTGTTGCTCTAAGCCCTATTGATAACCGATATCAATTTGTTTATGGCTCTAATAGAAAAGAGCTTTCTCCAAAACACAAAGAACTTCCTATAGGAGACTTGAAGGCCATAAAACTGACGGCCATCGAAAAAGTGAAACGAGAGAAGACTCCTGGAATCTCTTACGCTCTCAATAAACTGAGATTTCTTTCATCCAATGGGTACTTTGCTCCTAATCTTGATACTCATGTCATTATTATCTCACCAAATGATGATTGGGATTATTACACCAATATGTCAGGACATATCGTTAAAGATCATTATCCAGATCGTCTCAGTAAACTCAAGATGATGAACAAAGACATCTATACTGGAAAACTAGAAAAGATCCGATACTATAATTTTGATCACTTAAGATTCCACACTATTTCTCGTCATAATAAATATTGCTCGAAAGGAAGAAAAGATTTTTATCGTTACCGTATGGCTTCAAGAGAGCTTTATGAACATTATGTTGAAACAGTCGAACCAAGGACATGGCCTGACTATTATAATTATTGCAACCAAAGTCTTAATAAAATCTTCAAAAGTATTTTTGAGTCTATTAGACAAAGAAAATTTGTAAAAAAATTGTCCAAATAGAATGCATGAGCTGAACAATACTTATATCCGACGCCAAGAATACTTAAGTGAGCTTCTTGATAGAGTTTTGGGAATATCAATTAGAGATTATTTAATTGTCGTAATTACATATTCTTGGGAATTAAAAAGAGAACTCTCTGCTTTGACGTAAGACTTCGCAGCTTCAAGAGAATCAAAAGCCCCAAGACTCACTCTATACCAACGAGACTTGTTAGAGCCAAGCTCGACTTCATTAATAAGAGGTTTATATCCACGAGCGATAAATCCGCCAGCAAATTGCTGAGCTTCATCAATCGTTTTGTAAGAACCAAGCTGAATCGTATATTTTCCAATGATGTCACCTGAAACATTCATCGAGTCATTATTCTTAACTTCTGGAATCACTTCAGAAGGTTCAGCAATAGCTTCAGGTTCAGGAGCTTTAAAGTTTTTACGATCTAGTTTTTCAAACTCATCTTGAAGTTTTTGAAAAGTTTCTTCATCAAGGTTTTTTGTAGAATCCCCATTCGCTTGGGTTTCTTCCACCGGAACTTCTTTTACAACATCCTCAACATATTCTTCTTTATCCGATTTAAGTTCAAATTCTCGGACGTTTGACTCTGTGATACCAACATGATCAAGGGCCCTCTTTTTTCCCAATCTCATCCCAAGGACAAATGCTGTAATCGACATGATCACAAAAAAGAAGACGAGAAGTGAAAGTTCAACTCGGTCAAAAACAAATACGCGGCTTTTTCTTTCCATAAATCTATTCTAGTTAAGATTCGCTTTTTTATAAACAGTAAAATTTATTTCAATGATCTCCGGGAAATCCTTGTTTGTAAACTGAGGAGTCTTTTATTTTCCATAGGTTAAGAGTATCAGACAAAAACCCTCTCTTGCAGCTATTAAACAAAAATCAAGGAGTTTTAATGAAACTTTTAGGACAAAGAGGTCAAGCCGTAATGGAATACGTACTTCTTATTGGCTTAATTGGTGTATTTAGTATTTTTGCTATTAGAAACTTTGGTCAACAAATAGAGCAAAAGCTTCAAAGTTCTATTAAGAGAATTAATAAAACCCTGAGGGTCAGATGATAATTTTTCAAAAATTGGTCTGGCTCCCTCTAAGCCTGGCATTGCATTTTCAGTATCTCAAGCTCTCCCAAAGAAATTTCAGAGCTGCTGAAAAGAAATGCCAGCAAAGAGGTTTTGCAAGTTTCAGTTTTCTCATCTTCGTCATGCACGCCTTTCTTCTCTTTCAAGAGACCTTAGAAATCTTCAAATTGAGTCGTTGCGTGAAAGGAATTGGAGAATTAGAAGAGTTATCTTGGATAACTCTCATTGCATCGACCAGTCTATGGACACTTAAGTATCAGTCAGAGCTTTTAGCATGAAGAAAATTATCCTTGGAATTTTACTCTTATCAATTGCAGGTTACGAATTTTCCTTAATAAGACCTGAGCCACAACAATTAATTCAATATGAAGTTATTTACTAGTTTTTTACTTTTTTGTTTCGGAGCTTATGCCAATCCTCCAATAAAAGTTTTCTGGAATGCTCCTAAAGAAAACCTTACTTATTTGAAACAGGCAATTCAATCAAATCTCAAAGTCCCAGATCAACTCATAGAATTGCGGTTTAAGAACAAGCCCTGCTTTAATAATGAATTCAGAATGGAGATTTTGGTACTTTGCTTGGAAGGATCAGCTATGAAGATTGTCCATAAAAAATCAGAGGCATTGAATAATGCCTACAAGGTATTTCGAAATGATGACTGAGAATTACTTTTCAGGGTGGATAGAAAACTTAGGAGTTGTTCCTTTGTTTCTGTTAGCCGCTTTTCTCTTTTTACCAGTTTTCGAAGCTTTTCTCTTACGAATGGCTTTTGTCTGCTTTGTATTTGATGCCATGGGGCCCTCTCATTTGTTTAGGAAGCTAAGATTCCATAAATTACTGTATTTTGTCAAAGTCAGTTTATGGGGCTTAGCAATACCATGCATCGCACAACCTCCTTCATCAAACCTCTATCTGGCTAAAGGTGAACAAATATCGCTCGCAGCTCCCGGATTAAAGCAGTTTTCAGTAGGAAATCCAGACATCCTAGGTCGAAAATACTCTCCTAAAAGCAAGAGAATTTATCTTAAGGGCAAGAAACTCGGTTATTCAGATGTCATTGTTTGGAGCAAATCTGGTAAGCATATTTATCATGCTTATGTTCTCTCTAAATCTCAAAACCTTAAACTTGCTCAAGCTGCCAATAGTCTCAAGGGAATAGGACTAAAGACCCGATTTGAGGGTAAAAAGGTTTGGGCAGAAGGAAGAATAAAAAATCATATTGACCTAAAGAGAACTCTCCAACTTCAAAAAGATTTTAAAAACCAGGTGAATCTCCAAGTATCTCTTACTAAAAAACTTCAAAAAGAACTTATTGCCGAAATCTATCTTAAGCTCAATCAACGACCAAACTTAACTTATTTTTGCAAGCTGGAGGAGCACTTTCCTCTTTGTAATTACCAAGCTGTTAAGCAAGATAAAAAACTAGAGAAAAATATTCTTCAAAATTTTGGCATTCAACTTACTTATCACCCTCACAGACTTAGCTCTAACAATCTTAAGGTTCAATTCAAATTTATCGAAATTGAAACACAAGAAAGAGAAGACTTCTCTTTCGGTCTCAATCGCCTTAGTACCAGTGTCGCCAATTATTTAAACTCACCTCGGTCACTCTATGAGAATAATCTTATCCAATTTAATGGTTCTGAATATAGAATGAAAATTCTCGCAGAGCCAGAAGTTCAGTCGATTCTTGATCAAAAAAACAAAATTCAGATAGGTCTTAATATCCCTTATAAAGTTGTTAATCGTGATGGTTTTGCTTCTACCGAATGGGTTGAAACAGGATTAAAGGTTGGCTTTAAGCTTCATCATCATCAAGGAAAAATTCTTTTGAAATATGAATCGGAGCTTTCAGCTCCCAGTGTGGATCAGATAAAAACAAACGAACAATCGGGAAGTTTTTTTCCAAAGCTTGGTGGAGATTATGCTCAAATTTTCCAAATAGGTCTCGAGGCCAGTAAGAAAGAACACAGCGGACCTTTAGGAATTCAAGATATACCACTTCTTGGAAATTTGCTTAAAAGTCATTCTCATCTAAAAACATATAAAGTCTTTCTTGGTTTCGTCAGGATCAACTATGAATGAGTTTTTTGATAAGATCGAATCATTGTTGAACAAAGGAATCTTACCAAAAAAAGAAGATATAAATGAGACAAGCCTATTTCAAGAGATGAAAAGCCTGAATTTCTTAAAAAAAATTCTTCAAGATCCTGATACCTTTGAACTTATTTTCCATTGCGAATCTCTTATAGAAGTTATTTCTCATTCTAAAAGAGACTATTTAATTCTTCCCCACTCTAGGAGATTCATTGATCTCGCTTTTCAATGGAATGCTTTAGAACAAAAAGTAAGATGGAATCAAAGGAACTATCAATCATCATATAGATCTCAAATAGGAGAACATCTTGTACGAATTACATTGCTTCACAAGGTTGTTCAGAATGCCGATCACAAATACTTTGTACGCAAGCGAGAAAGAAAAAGTCACCCTCTTTCCAGTTTTCAGCTTCCAATCGCTTTAGATATGAAAAACAAAAATATTTTAATTTCAGGCGCCACAGCGAGTGGAAAGACGAGTTTTCTTAACGCTATTATTAATGATCAATGCCAAAAACAACACCATATTATTATTGAAGATACAAGAGAGCTACAATCTGAATCAAAACTCGTTACTTACCTATGCTCCGAAGAAAAACTTGAACAATATTGTGCTGACGCCCTAAGGCTTAGCCCTCAAAATATTATTCTCGGTGAAATTCGATCCTCAGAAGTTGTCCCTTTTTCTTTACTCCTCACTGCTGGTCATAAAGGGTTAATGACAACCATCCATGCTAATTCTGCACTTGATTCGCTTGAAAGAGTTGCTCTACTTTTTTCGCTATACTCCAGAAATCCCATGAACCGAGAATCTCTTCTTACTCTTCTCTCTCAAAACCTTGATTATTTAATCTACATGGAAAACAAGCGAATTTCCGAGATCTTAGCAATTAGGGGTCATAAAAATGGCCATTATTTGTATGAAAATATTGGCCAAGAAGTTCTGCCAGAAGCCATCTGAAGGCGTATCTTAGATTGTAATCCAATCCCTAGGAGATAAATCCATGACAACAAATGCTATCACTTATGACGACGTTCTACTTGTGCCTTCTTATAACCACTATGAATCGAGAAGAGTTGTTGAAACTAAAGTTACCGACCAAACAGGAAAACTGACTCTAGAGCTTCCATTGATGACGGCTAATATGGATACGATTACAGAATCGGGAATGGCGAATTTTATTGGGGAGAAAGGAGGGATTGGCTTCTTACACCGTTTCATGGATATTGAGCGAAATGTCAAAGAATTCAAAAAATGCAAAACAACGACCTTTGTTTCCATAGGTTGTAATAGAGACGAACTCGAAAGAGCTGAGGCATTAAGAGATACCGGAGCTGAATATTTTTGTATCGACGTTGCCCATGCCCATGCGAAATATGTCGGACAAACTCTTAAACAATTAAGGGAACTGCTTGGAAAAAATGCTTGTATCGTTGGTGGAAATGTTGCGACTTACGCAGGAGCTGATTATCTCGCGAGTTGTGGTGCCGATATCATAAAAGTTGGAATCGGAGGTGGTTCAGTATGTACAACCAGAATCAAAACAGGTTTTGGAGTTCCAATGCTAACCTCTATCCAACAATGCGCTCGAGTCGGAAGATCGATCATTGCCGATGGCGGAATCAGAACAGCTGGAGATATCGTCAAAGCTCTCGCCTTTGGAGCTGACTTTGTCATGGTCGGTGGAATCTTCGCAGGAACTGAACCAACTCCAGGTGAAACTTTCGAAAAGAAAATGCCAAATGGGTCAACAAAAAAGTTTAAAAAATATAGAGGCATGGCCAGTGCCGCTGTTCAAGAAGAGCATCGTGGTAATATGCCGAAATGGAAAACAGCGGAAGGTGTTTCGACTGAAGTCCCTGCAAATGATAATCATGAAGCCATTGTTGACGATATCATCGGTGGATTAAGGTCTGGGCTCACTTACGCTGGGGCAGCAACGGTTAAAGAGCTTCAAAGAAAACTTGATTATATAACGGTTACACCGGCAGGAAGATATGAAAGCCTTCCACATAAGACGATGTAGAGTTATTCAATTTCAATATTAAGTGGATCAAGAAGCGAAAGAACCTCAACTGAAGAAAATTTCGCCTTTGTAATCTTAGTAAAATTAAAATCAATAATATATTCAAGAGCTTCTCTGAAGTCTGCTCCGAAAAGATTGCAACCAGTAAATGAAGTTCCTCGTAATAAAGACTTTTGGAAGCTGGCTTGCTTCAGTTTACTATTAGAAAAATCACATTCTTTTAAATTACAATCTTGAAAGATAAAATGATTGAGATCCAGTTCTTGAAAAATAGAATAATCAAGATTCGATCTAACAAATTTTAAATGAGAAAGATTCCTTGAATTCGTCCAGTTAACGCCAATAAGCTTGCAGTCGATGAACTCAGTATCTCTCATGGTTGTATTGAGAACTTTGATATTACTACAATTACAATCAAGAAACTGGCATTCCAGAAAACGAGCCTCTTCAAGGCTAACTTCTGAGAGGTCAAGTTTATCAAACTTACAATCAACAAACTCAGTTGATTGAAGCTCTATCCCTCCAAGATCCTGAATCACTTTATCTTCAATATAATTCATATCTTTAAAATTATAATACTTATTTGAGAAAGAGAAACGAGAAGTTCAAGAAAACGAGAGCAAGGAGCCGAGTCGTAATTCCTCTACGTCACAGGCTTTGAGTCCCATAATTGACGCTGAAATTTGAAGTTCATCTGCCCTCAGATTATTTGATGATTCCTTTAAGAGCGTAGACTTCATTCTTTTTTGGATCTAAAAGATAAACAATAAGGACGCTAGAAGTTTTTGAGTAAAAACCATCATCGTAATAAATAAACGCTTTTACTGATTTTTGAATACCACTTAATGATTGAGTGACAACTTTTCTTTTGGCATCTTTTTCGTATCGAGCACCAAGATAAGGAAAACAATAGATATTATCAATAACACCAGAAAGATTATTGAAAACATTGCTCTTAACAATCTCTTCAATCGTGCTTAACTTCTTTGGATCCATTTTTACTTTATTATCTTTCCAAAACTTTAGGTCTTTATTTTCTGATTTAAGCAGAATCTTCTTAATATCCTCTTCAGCAATTCCGCCTAAAGTGGGAACATTATAGATAGCTAAAGTTCTCTGAGACTCTTTTTTGAGCTCAAGACCTTTATGATAAAGTTTACAATACTCAACCCCATTGAGTTTCGTAGTCTGAACTTTGACAGCTTTTTTATAAAAAGTATTAAGATGTCGAGACTTAAAAGTTTTAGGTTTTGAATAGGCTTGTGAGAAAGAAAAAAAGAAAAATAGACAAAATGTTAAAGTTTTTTTGGTATTTAATTTTCTCATGCACCTTTCCCTTGGTCTTCTATATACCTCTAATACTAATGAAAATCGAGCACTTGTAAACCAAGTGCTCCATGCCTTAACATTTTGTCGATTTTTTCTTTTTTGTACTTCAGCTCAGTTTTACAGCGCTCTCATCTGTTTGGTATATTAGCCCTCTATGAAGCTCAGCGCATGTAAGGAAAATTCTTTGGTTAAAATCAGCTCACTTCCAGATGAACTTTTTGATGACGCTCTTCAACACGGACTTTGTCCCGGTGAATGCATCCGAGTTTTAAGAAATAAACCAGGAGTTCCTCTTCTACTAAGAATTAGAGGGACAAAATACGGGCTCAGAAAAGCAGAGGCTTCACAAATTCTCGTTGAAGAGGTTGAGAAATGAATACATTCGCTTTGGTTGGATCCCCAAATTCTGGAAAATCGACTCTTTTTAATTCACTGACAGGAAAAAACCAAAAAGTGGCCAATTACCCAGGTGCTACTGTTGAAAGTGCTGTTGGTCAAATAGGACATGATATTCATCTCATTGATTTACCTGGTCTTTATGGACTTAAAACTAAAGGTATCGACGAACAAATTAGTCGAGATTATATCATTCAAAACTCAGAGAACCGCTATCTCGCAAAGCTCAATCAAAAACAATTAAACTATCACACTCTTTTGGTTGTAGCTGATGCTACTAAGCTAAAAAGATCTCTTTATCTTTGCTGTGAACTTATTAAGTTAGGTCTTCCTATCTATCTTCTTCTCAATAGATCTGATCTTTCAAAGAAGAGGAATCAAAAGATTGATATTGCTAAACTCAGTCAAAAATTGGGAATTCCTATTCTTGAAACTTGTTCTTTTGATGAAAATTCAATTAACAAGATCAAAAAAGAAATCGAGCTCTTAAACGAAACTGAAATTCCGACTAAACAATCGATCAATAAAAGAGAGCTTCACAAACTTGTTCATGATCAAACATGGTCTAAGGAACAATTTGATAAAATTGACTTGGCCTTAAAAGAATCGGTTATTGAAAGTATTAAGCCTCATAGATTCACGGATAGAATGGATAATATTGCAACTCACCCCTTTTATGGAGGGTTATTCTTACTCGGAGTTCTTTATTTTATTTTTCAAATGCTCTTTACTTACGCTAGCCCCTTTGCAGATGGAATCACATGGTTTTTTGATTCAATGGGTGAATGGGTCTCAACTCTTAATCTCTCACCAATGATTGAAAGTTTTCTTATCGATGGAGCCATCGCTGGAGTCGGTGGAACATTAGTCTTTCTTCCTCAAATAGCTTTCCTTTTCTTCTTTATTGGATTGCTTGAGGAGAGTGGTTATATGTCTCGTATAGCCTATCTTCTAGATAGCTTAATGATGAAATTTGGATTGCCGGGAAGATCAATTATTCCATTACTCTCCTCTCATGCTTGTGCTATTCCTGGAATTATGGCCGCTCGTTCACTCTCATCACATAGGGATCGACTTGTTACAATTTTGGTAGCGCCACTTACAACTTGCTCTGCGAGACTTCCTGTCTATATTCTTCTTCTTGCAACTTTTCTCCCATTAGAGCAACAAGGACTTGGCTTGCTTGCTCTCTATATTGCAGGAATTGCTTCTAGCTTTCTTGTTGCTTGGATTTTAAAGCTTTTTAACCCTCCTAGTAACTCTCAACATTTACTCATGGAACTTCCTCCCTATCAAAAACCTCGCATAAAAGAAGTTCTTAAAAATGTTTATAAAAAATCGATGATGTTTATCAAAAAAGCAGGGACTGTTATCCTCTTTCTCACCATCGTTCTTTGGGCACTTACTTATTTCCCTAAGACAGAAGAAGGTAAGGCTCCTGAAATTGAGCAAAGTTATGCGGGTACAATTGGAAAAGTTTTTACTCCTATCTTCGAACCATTAGGTATGGATGTTCGATTAACGACTGCTCTTATCCCTGCCTTTGCTGCAAGAGAAGTCATGATAGCAAGTATGGGAACTGTTCTTTCTGTGAGTGATCCTGAATCTGATACAGGTCTAGAAAATCTTAGAGAAAAAATTCGAGAAAGCTATCCCCTTGATACTATTCTCGCTCTTATTGCGTGGTTTATTTTTGCTCCTCAATGTATTTCCACTTTTGCTGTTATAAAGAGAGAAACCGGTGGTTATAAATGGATGGGCATAACAATAGGTTATACGTTAGCTCTAGCTTATTCCGTTGCTTTATTCGTAAAAATTATTTTTTAACAGGGGTAAGAACGTAACCAGAAAGCTTCAAGAGTTTCTTAAGTTCTTCTTCACTTAACGCTTTATTGTCCCCTTCAAAAGATAGCTTGATAATATCTTTTTCTGGGTCAGCATTAAACTTAGTCACTTTCTTGTTCAGTTGCTCTAATCCTATTTTGATATTATGAGCACAAGCCATACAAGACATCTCTGCTTTGTATATGTGAACAGCTTTCTCAGAAGAGAGAACAGGTAGTGAAAAGAATATTAAAAAGGATAAAATAATTTTTTTCATTAATGAAGGCCTTAATTAAAAACAACTGAGCGGTATTGCAGTGATTTGATGATACCATATCTCGACCAACTCGAAAAACATTTGGACAACAAAACTAACTGTAGGCAAACTCCTATGTGTGATTTGTTTTTGGGAGTTTAGGGAGTTTCTTAATGATAAGAATGGGAATAATAAGAAAAATAGCTCCAATGATATAAGGATAGCTAGATCCATACTTCCAATAAACCAGACTCGCAATGATGGGTCCAATGACTCGCCCAAGAGATCCCAAAGAACGAAAAATACCAATGGCCTTTCCTTGCTCATTTTCCGGAGCATAAAAAGAAACAAGACTTGTTAAGCATGGAATGATCATAGCTGAACCAGTTGCCAGAAAAAATAAGCCGAGGTAAAGTAAAAAACCTGATTTTGCAAAAGCAATAGATAAAAGTCCTGGAACAAGAATTACCAATCCTCGCATGACCATTTTATCTTCACCAATTAAGTTTGCCTTTCTTCTTACATATCCTCCTTGAACAAAGGCAATAATAATCCCTATAAAGATAAACATTAAGCCGTTATCAAGCGACTCATAAGAAAGTCTTTCAACTGCAAGAAAAGTAAGAGTAAACTCCATCCCTGCAAAGGCCGTAATAAAAAGAAAATATCCAATATTAACCTGGTTAACTCCCTTTTGGGACAGAGGGGTAAAAATCTTAAGAAGGTTCGATGATCTTTTAATCCGCTCACTACCTTTCTTTAAAGTTTCAGGCAGATTTTTTTTGATCATCAAAATATTAATGAAGGCAAGTCCACTGGCAAGTAATGCCGGAGTTGAGAATGGATTTAATCCATAGGCCTCAAGATTTGGAAAATAAGTTCTTAAATCGATCAACGAGAGAATTCCTCCTATCGCTGGTCCAAAGATAAAGCCAAAGGCGAAGGCTATTCCGATAAAGGCCATTCCTTTAGAACGACGCTTTTTATCTGTGATGTCAGAAACAATTGCTGTTGCCGTAGAAAGATTTCCTCCCATAATTCCCCCAATAAAACGAGCAAGAATCAAAAGAGTAAAACTGCCTGCAAAAATCCACATCACATAACTTAGAAAAAGACCTGTAATCGTAAATAACATAACCGGCTTTCTTCCGATTCTATCAGAAAGTGCTCCCCATAGTGGTGCCGCAACAAATTGAAGCAAGGAATAAAGTGCTCCTAGGATTCCCCCAAAAAGAACGACAGGTCGGAAACTTATATTCCCCCCACTCTCAGTCACCCAAGTAACACTATCCCAAATAAGTTTTAAAAAATAATTTTGCCCATCAACTTCTAAGTAATACTTAGCCAAGGCTGGAAATAATGGAAAAATAATTGAAAAACCGACAAGATCCAGAAAAACAGCTAAAAAAACTGTTTTTAGAACTTCTTTCGATTTTTTTTCTAGTGGAGGAGACTCCTGAACTTGCTCAGGAAGCTCCTCTAATAACTTTACTTCATCAACGGGATAATCAAGAGCTCTTTTTTCTTCAAGGGTCCCTCTCACGTTCACACGTATCCAATGAGCATAATCCTTAACCCATTGAGGATCAGCATTAAGACATGGAACTTGAATAACTTTTGCACCAGCTTCTTCCACTTCCTCAGCTAACTCTGTTCCTATTTCATCTGTTGTCTCTAAGCAGTCCACAACAAATGCGGGACAAACAACAAGCATTTTTTTTGAACCTTTTTCAGCAAGCTCGACACAATATTCATCTGTCGCTGGTCCCAGCCATTGTTCAGATCCAAAACGTGACTGGAATGTCATATGAAACTTAGGATGATCAATTCGTTCTTTAAGAAGTACGAAAGTCTCATAACATTGTTGATAATAAACATCCTGTTTTTGAAGGACTCTTCTTAAAGGGATCCCGTGAAAGGAAATAACAATATCATCTATCGAGTCATCAAGTTTCTCATCAATCAGTCGAACGTAGTTATCGATAAAACACTTGGCCCTATGATAGTGATCAATGACTTTGATCGTAGGTATATTAACGAGTTTTTTTAGATCTTTTCCTAGAGCATCGTAAACTGAGGCGATTGTTGCTTCGGAATACTGTGGAAATTGAGGAAGGACTAGAACATTATCAGCTCTAGAATGAACCGGTTCTTTGTTCCATTCAGAAAAAACATCGATCGGTCTTGGTTCAGAAAGTAAAAAAGCGGCATTGAATTCAATATCATCTTCAGTCTCGAACTCTTTTTTTAGTGCATCGACAAAATCATGAGTAATTGAAACAAGTGGAAAACTTTGATCTTGTTCATTCCAAATTCGAGAATAAGCTTCAGCACTTTTTTTGGGGCGAAAAGGTAGAACAAAAAGATTCAGGATGATTTTCCAAAGCAACGGGTTAATGTCCACAACTCTTGGGTCACCAAGAAACTCTCTTAAATACTCTCGAACATCAGAAACCTTGGGAGTCTTAGGAGATCCCAATTGACCGATAACGACCTTAGTCTTACGCATGCTCTTATAGTATATTTGTCAGAGCTTTCTGGATAGTGTCATATTGGAAATTAAAGGATTGTTTGAGCGCTTTCGATGGCATTACCTTCTGTCCTTCTAATAAAATCACCGACATGTCTCCAAATGCAAGTTTTGCAGCAAATGACGGGACTGGAAAAAGAGTTGGTCTTTTGAGCACTTTTCCAAGCGTGTGAGTGAAAACTTTGTTTGTAACAGGTCTCGGAGCCGTCGCATTAACAATTCCGCTATAAGTATCTTTGTCTAAACATTCCAGGTAAAGATTTACGAGATCCTCTCGATGAATCCAACTCATGACTTGCTTACCATCTCCCATGATTCCACCGACACCCATTTTAAATGGAATAATCATTTTTGCGATAGCGCCACCACTTTTCTCAAGAACAACCCCTACTCTCAGAATGCAGCTGCGCAGATCTGATTTTGCTTTACCTGCTTCAACTTCCCAGTCATGACAAACCTTTGATAAAAAATCGACAGGTTCAATCTTAGTATCTTCAGTCACTTCTTCATTGGCAGGTCTATCTCCATAAACTCCAATTGCTGAAGTCGAAAGAAAGATTTTGACTTCACTTTGGTTAAGAGTCGAGACAAGATTTCGAGTGCCGAGCACACGAGAGTCATAGATTCTTCTTTTTTGACTATCATTCCAGCGACCTTCAGAGATGTTTTCTCCCATCAAATTTATAACTGCATCGACCTCTTGAAAGGCTGCTTTGGGAGCTGGCCCTTTCGCTGGGTTCCACTTGAAATAATCCGGCTCTGCCCCAAGCTTCATCGCTGCTCTCGGAACACTTCGAGTCAATACATTAACTTGATCACCACGAGCAATAAGCTTCTTTACTATCTGGGAACCAACAAAACCTGTAGCACCTGTTATTAAAACCTTCATAAATCTCTCCTTATTTAATATGATAGCATTCCTGATCAGTCTTGTAGAACTTTGTCCAATAAATTTTCTATAGACAAAAATTAGATGAAAATTCTTCTTTTTCAAATTACAATAGGAGCATCAAAAATTCACTTTTCAGATACAAGGACGTTGTATGAAATTGTTACTCCCATTGCTTTTGTTAACCTCGAGTTTTGCCTACTCGCAAACAACCTCATTCTTCTCTATTAATAGAACTTCTATTGCATCTTCAGGGACTGGAGTTCCAAGTGTGATTGAAGACACAATTCTTGATAGTATTGAGACTCAAGCAAATGATGAACTCTCTAATATTGAACCAGGAGATTACTTAAAGTTCTCCGCCGATAGTACTATTGTATCAGGAAAATCGACGGGATCTGATTATGCCAATAACTTCTCTTATTTCATTATTGGTGCGGGTCTGGGTCTTGGTGTCAACCTTGGACCTAATAGTCTTTCCGATCTACTTTCTGGAGATACAGAAGCCGATGATGCCAATGGTGCAGGTCTTCAAACATCATTGATGGCGGGCTTTAACCTTGGAGGAATTCTTCCTGAAAAACTTTCTTGGGGTAAAGACAAGTGGTGGGGATCTGACCGTTTTAGCGTTTTCTTTAACTTCTTTAGTTATGAAATTGAACAAGATGAACTCACAGCTGATGCTCTTTCAATCGGTATGAAAATTCGATGGCTTGCGATAAAGCCAAAAAGCATCGTCGGATTCAATCTTCTTAAATGGGAAGGTCTCCATGTTCATACAGGTTTTGAAAAATCGAGCCTAAAAATTGCCGCAACTGATACACTTAATGTCACTGAAACAGATAGTGGTTTTACAGGTTCTTATACTTCGACAGTCACTGCAAGTGTTGAAGTTGATACGTTTTCAATCCCGCTTGAAATTTCCAGTGCAGTCCGATTCCTTTATCTCTTTACTCTTTATGGTGGAGTTGGGTTTGACTTAAATGCTGGAGATGCTTCAGGTAATGGTAATGCGCCCGGAACAATTACAGTCTCGGATGGTGGTTCCAATAGTGAGACTTATGAAGTTCAAGCTTCGCTCGGACAAGAGCAAGAACCGGAAAGTATGTTCCAAAGATATTTCGCGGGTCTTCAATTTAATATCTGGAAAGGGAAACTTTACTTTCAATATGATCGAGTTATTGGTGAAAATACTCATGGAGTCGGTCTTGGTTTTCGAGTTTCTATCTAGTTTTCTTTTTATATCTTCTCCAAGAAGAAGGGTTTTGGATTTTTTGAAACTTCCAGAACCCTTTTTTATTTCTCTTAGCATAGGCTAACGCTTCCTCAAACATATCTTTATTATGCTGAGTTCGAAAACCTGCTCCTCGATAAAGAAAGACCATTCCTGCTTTGACCATTTCATAATTAAGATTTTTTCTATTCAAATAAAGTACACCTAAGAGTCTTCCATAACGATCTTTTCCTCGAACCTTCAGTACTATTTGGTTCCTGTGAATGAGCTTTTTTAAAAAATTAGTTGAAAGTTCACCGACTTGATGAACCTGAGTCAATTTAAAGCTTTCTCTTAAACCAGTTTGATCAGTCTCAGGAGCATCGACATAGAGAAGTCGAACTCGATACTTCCCCCCCTCATGCTTCACCAAAACCGTATCTCCATCATAAACTTTAAGAACTTCAACCTCCCAAAGCTCATAACGACTTAAAGACCACGATATAAGGATTTGAGCGGCAAAAAAGCCCCCAATAAGAGCTAAAACCCTAAACTTTTTACTCTGTACCCATTTGAAACTTTGCAAAAGCCCCTCAAATCTAATACTCATGCTTAAAGGTTAATAAATATGACAGATGTGAGAAGCGCCAATAAGGATTATTTCAGTTTTGAATTAGTCCATAAGGATAAATATTCTAATGCAAGGGCCGGGATTATTAAAACCCCTCATGGCGAAATACCGACTCCAATTTTCATGCCGGTTGGAACTCATGGGACTATAAAAGCGCTCCAACCGAATGTTTTAGAGCAACATAATATTCCCATTATTCTTTCAAACACCTACCACCTAGAATTAACTCCAGGTTCAAACTTGATTCAAAAAGCAGGTGGACTTCATAAATATATGGGTTGGAACGGTCCGATCCTTACTGATTCAGGTGGTTTTCAAGTTTTTTCACTTAAAGGAAAATCCATCAAAGAAGAAGGGGCAGAGTTTAAAGGACCTAAAGGGAAAAATATTCTTCTCAGTCCTGAATCATCTTTAGAAATCCAACAGAACCTTGGCTCAGATATCATGATGGCCTTTGATGAGTGTATTCCTTATCCTGCCGATGAGAAATACACCAAAAATTCGATTGATCGAACTCATCGTTGGCTAAAAAGATGTATCAAAGCATGGAATAACCCAAAACAATCGCTTTTTGGGATTATTCAAGGTTCTACATACGACCATTATAGAAAAGAATGTGTCGAGGAAGTTTGTTCCCATGATCTGCCAGGCTATGCGATTGGGGGAGTTTCGGTCGGAGAAGGCCCCGAATGGATGGAGAAGATTGTTTCTTATACTGCTCCACTTATGCCAAAGGATAAGCCACGCTATGTTATGGGTGTTGGAAACCCAGAAGATCTTTTAATGATCTGGGAAAACGGAGTGGATATGTCTGACTGTATTATTCCTACCAAGTTTGCTCGAGGAGGAACCGTTTTTACCAATCGAGGCAAGATTCGAATTAGTCATAAGAATTACAGAAGAGATTTCTTTCCGCTTGAACCAAATTGTTCTTGTTATACCTGTACTAATTTTACACGTTCTTACGTGAAGCACTTGTTTGATTCCAATGAAATTCTTGGGGCTATCTTAGTGACGACTCACAATATTGCTTGGTATGTCGATCTTTCAAGAAGAGCGAGACAAGCGATCCTCGAAGATAGATTCCTTGAATTTAAAAAAGAGTTTCTTGAGAATTATTCCAAATCCCAGAAAAAATAAAAGACTTAAAAGAAAGCTTCCAAAAAAATCATCATCAACATCTTTAGTGCTAAGCAATCCACAACCATCAATCTTTTTTGGATAAAGGTAAGTCATTGCTGTTGCATCGTCTCGTCCTAGGGCAAAACGGACAGGAGTTGGGGTGAAGTACATAAGATTTTCAGGTCTTACCGTATGCCCAATTCCAATTCCATGACCAATCTCATGAGCAATCACTGCAACTTGCTCGGCATAGGAAAGGCTTGAGAAGGGAGTACTCGCTGTACTGTTAATAAGAATGACAGTCCCTTTTATATTATTCCCGCCTACATTATTTGATAAAGCCATGGCATAAGTGCTTGCAGGAGTTGTGAAGTTATCAGCAGTATTTGAATTACAAGAGATAACGATATGAGGAACACGAGGAATAATCGTGCTGTCATCAGGGCAAGTTCCATCAGTGTCAGCATTGCAAAGTCTTGCCGTATTGAAATTATTATCAGTGGTTGAATATTCCCCACCATTTACTAATTTCAAACGACTTGAAGTCACTGTATTCCAATAATCATCAATCGCTGGTCCAATCATTCCAATAATTTCGTCTTTTGTAACTCCAGCATTCGTACAATCAGTGTTAGAAGCAACTGTCACTCTCACTGTGTCTTCAGAAAAGAAAGCTCCTGAATTTGTGGTAAAGGTTCCAGCGAATACCTTGGATAATATAAAAAAATTAATCAACAATAACTTCACTGGCCACCTCAGACTTCTTTGAGAAATCGAAAATATATTTAACATATAATCCATGAATAAAATCGCGTTTTTCGGAATCAAAGGCAGAAGTGATAGAAGTTCTCCAAGAGATTGCAAACTTATCAATCCAATACTCAAGTCCAAGATCTAAAGTATTCAAAATGGATGTTCTTGCACCTGAGACAACGAAAAACTCACCCTGTCCTCCTCCCAAATCAACTCTCCCACTCTTATTACCTTTAATTGTAGTAAACAAAGTCGTCGTTCCTAATTTACCCCAAAGATTTTCTCGAAGTTTATAAGCAGCCTCAACCCCTAAGCTATAACGAAACTGAGTAAAAAAACCGTCCTCACTTTCTTCTGGCAAAGTAAGTCCTAGAAAAGGGATAAAACTCCAACCTTTCACTTCACCAAACTCAATTCCAACTTCAAGCGCGGTACTAATGTTTTCATTCTCCTGCTTTTCATCTGCAGAAGTCTGAAAACTGCCTGGAAAGTATTGTATAAAACCAAGACCAATACTAACGGCCCTCCATTTTGCTTCGGTTTCAAAGAGAGATTTTTTGCTATCATCAAAGAGAAAACTATAAAATGGTTTGGGATCAGATTTTGGAGCGGCGATCTCAACTTCTTCTACTTTTATTTTTTCGGGAGGAAGTGGCTCCTCTTTTATTTCAACAACTTCCTCAGTATTTCTCTTTAAAGTTTCTTCAAGTTCTCTATTGGTCTTTTCAATTTGTTCTTTCCGAACCTTATCTGAACTTTTTGTTTCAGGCGTCTCTACAATGACCTCTTCTGGTGGAAGCGATTCTCTCGCTTTCCCCTCAACATCAAGCGCTTCATATTCTATTTTTTTGTCTTGTCCATAAGAACTATTTACAAATGTAAGAGCGATCAAAGCTTGAAAAAAAATTAATTGAAAGATAATCGATCTACCCATTTTCCTAGTTTAAAAAATAGTTTATCCTTTTGCCAAAAGACTTTTGAGAGTCATTGTTGACCATTTCACTTTGGAGTATCCATGTTTGAAAAGCTTGAAGTTGCAGACTATTTGATCCCTTCTGACCCGCGGTTTGGAAGTGGTCCCTCGCTTGTCCCTACTAAGCATCTGAAACGACTTGCTGAAACAGGTGACACTCTGCTCGGAACAAGTCATAGGAAGCCCCGAGTTAAAAACCTCGTCAAAGAACTTCAAGAGGGTCTTCGTTCTTATTTCAACCTTCCTTCTGATTATGAAGTCATTTTAGGAAATGGAGGAGCCACATTCTCCTGGGACATGATTGGTCTTGGATTAACTAATAAAAGCTCTTATCACAATGTC
This sequence comes from Bacteriovoracaceae bacterium, assembly GCA_965217035.1. Lineage (GTDB taxonomy): Bacteria > Bdellovibrionota > Bacteriovoracia > Bacteriovoracales > Bacteriovoracaceae > JAUHYH01. Next base: position 611,166 of record OZ244226.1, read on the forward strand.
TGCGGAGAATTCTCTTCAAAATGGTTTAAGGCCCATGACAATATTCCCTGGATCGAAGCAACATTAAATGAAGTTGGATATGGAGAAGGAATTAACCCTGAATTTGTTGAGGGCCATGACCTTATTGCTCTTACTCTTAATGAGACCTCTACCGGTGTTCAAATGACAACAATCCCCGAAATACCGAATAGCAGCGACTCTCTCCTTTCAATGGATGCGACCTCTGGTGCCGGACAAATTAAAGTCGATATCAGCAAAATTGATTACTATTATTTTTCTCCACAAAAAGTTTTTGCAGCAGAAGGAGGTCTTTATGTAGGCTTTCTTTCTCCAAAAGCAAAAGAGAGAGCTTTAAAACTTCGAGAAGATAGGAGTCGCTTTGTTCCAGTTATTATGGACTGGAAATTAGCAATCGATAACTCTATAAAAAACCAAACCTATAATACTCCATCTCTTTCTAATATTTTCCTACTCAATGAGCAGGTAAAGCTCATGAACGAGCTTGGAGAAAACAAAGTTTGTGAAATGGCCGAAGCAAAGGCACAGCATATTTATGGCTGGGCCTCTGAAAAACCTTACCTTGAATGCTATATTACAGAACACGATTTTCGTTCTCGAGCAGTCGCGACAATAAACGTTGATGAAAAAATACCAGTTGGAGATTTAACTGGAAGATTGAGGAAGCTAGGGATTGTTGTTGATATCGATGCCTATAGAAAGCTTGGAAAGAATCAGTTTAGAATCTCGCTTTTTCACAATATAACCTTAGAAAATCTTCAAAAATTAACAGAACTTTTATCAACAGCAATAGAGAGCGAGCTTTAAAGTATATGTTCTAAAACTTTTCGAATAAGAGAGTCATCTTTTAATTCATAGCGATAAATAAGGTCTATATCAACCTTCATTAAGTGACGGTTATAATACTTTTTTAAAGAATAAGTTTTTGCAATATTTTCAGGTAAGATTCCAAGTCCTCCACTCGAAGCAATTATTTCTGCAATAATGTCATAATTCTCAATGGGAATAAAACGTTTTACTTTGGAAGCTTTTTTTACTTGGCTTAAATGAGCCAGAATTTTAATCATTTCAGGGTTATAGAATATAACATCATGAGTTTTATTCTTTTGAGATTCAAAGATATAACTTTTCTCAGAAATTATTTTTTTAATAATAAAGTCTGGATGCTCCGAAGCATTAACTGCAACACCAAAACTTAAGCTTCCCTCTGCCACTCTTTTATTAACTTCTGAAGAATTACAAAAATGGATATCAAGATTTAAGTTTTCATTCTCTTGTAAAATATTCAAATAAAACCGAGGTAAGATAAAATGTGCAAGAACTGGAGGAATACCGCAATGATAACGCCCTTGAATACTTCCTTTATCTTTTAATGAAGAAAATCGAGACTCCACAATTCCCTGAGTATGATCATGGATACTGTCGAATAAACTTTGACCTGCAGGAGTTAAGGATACCCCTTTTTTACTTCTAAAGAATAATTTAGCCCCAGCTTCACTTTCTAGTTTTTTTATCACCTTACTCAAATAAGGTTGACCTATATCAAGATAATCTGCAGCACGCGTAAGGCTACTCATCTTGGCAACTTGAAAAAATAATAAAATTTCCTTTCTGATGATCTCCATTAAGCATTCCTTTTTGGAATAATAAATATCATTAACATTCTATACAAGAAATTAAAAGAGATTGTTATTTTAATCGTCGAACTAGTAAAAAAAGGGGAAACTTGTCGTCTACAACTGTTCATGCGATTCTTCTTGGTATAGGAGCAGGTCTTATCCCTTCTCCTCATACCTACTTTTGCTACGAAGCTTATAGAAGAAAGAAAAAAATGTTTATCCAAGCAATCATTCTTGGGCTAATCATAGATCTTTTAATCTATATTTCGTTTGCTCAAGATTTCCTAAAATACATCCCTCTCATTCCCCTTTTTGTACTAGGAAGTCTTTTCTTTTTCAGGAACTCTCAAAAAATTATAAAGCATTACCGCGAACCAGATCCAGAGATTAACTTCTCATTATGGGAAGCTATTAAATCTCACCTTTTTAATCCAAACCCTTATTTATTCTGGTTGTTTATCGGGAGGGCCTACCTCCAAAATGATGACCATGGAAAGTTTTTTATTTTCTTTATACTTTCAATGCTCGTCTTTAAAATAATTCACATTTCTCTTTTAATTCTTTTTGAAAAGAAATACAGTTTCACCTTTTTTAAAGTGAGAAACTTTTTAATAAGCTCTATTTATTCTTTTTATGGACTTCAAATGCTCTTTAAGGCTTATAATCATCTTTAGAAAATTCGTTTTCTTTTCAAGCATTCAGATTGATACCATTTATAATATTTAAGCTCATCAGGAGTCATCATAGATTCATCAACCAGAGTCTCTTCTGCTCCAATAAAGACAAGTGTCCTAAAACGTAAGTACCCATTTAGCTTCGGATGCTTCTCAACAATGGCGATATTTTCATGACGGATTCCATACTTTTCTTCAAAATAAAGACCTGGCTCAATTGAAACAAGTTGTCCTTCCTTCATGGAAATATTACTTACCGACGAAAGTCTTACTCCTCCTTCATGAACATGGACACCTACTCCGTGACCAAGACCATGAAGAAAGTCTAAACCTTCCTTATGAAGAACTTGCCGGCAAAGCATATCAAGAGCATTCCCTTTAGTTCCTGTCGGAAAAACGGCATTTTCAGTTTGTATCTGAGATCGAAGAACTAAAGTATAGTGCTTTTTATAGTCATCAAAAAGATCATGCCCTGTTGCACTTGAGTCAGCTAAGAATGTTCTTGTCGTATCTGTAGCAAGTCCTGTTTCGAAATATCCACCAGAGTCTAATAAAACAAGGTCTTCTTTTGTGATGATTCGATCGGCTTTAGGATCTCCATAATGAACAATCGCCCCATTCTCACCAGCGCCACTTATCGTATTAAAGCTTTGTCCAAGAGCTCCATTCGCTTTATAAAACTCAGATGTTTTATTATAAAGGTCAAACTCTGAAACTTTATCCCCAATAGAATTCTTGCACCATTGAATCGTTTCAAAGATGGCCTGGCTTCCTTTTTCAAAAATCCTTTCATATTCAGGAATCTCAACAGAAGTTTTTAAACACTTAATCCAATTAAGTCCTTCATTTTCATTCAAATCGACAGGAAGTGTTTTTAAAGTTTCATAATCAAACAACGTTGAAAAATTTTTATCAAAGTGAAGGTTTTTAATTCCAAGATTTGTAATCAAGTTGGAAATTGATGCTTTATAACTGTCTTTGTACTGATGGACTTCAATTAATTGGTCAGAAGCCTGGTATTGAATAACATCTTGAGAGAAAAGATAGATCTTATCTTTCGTCACTAAAGCTTTAGCGAGAAAAGAACTTAAGAATGGTAAATGATACCCTCTCATATTCGTAATCCACGCAATATCATCGATCGCAGAGAGAAAATAAGCCTCTCCCTTTTTAAGCGGGCAACGGCTCAATCGCGCTTGAACATTTTGTCCGATTAAACCTTCATCGGCTTTTACCACTGGTGGAAATTGAGTCTGTTGTTGAAAATTAATTTCTTTTAAGACATTTGTTTCACTAAAAGAGATAGGTTGAAAGTTTTCGTTTAAATGAGAAAGGAAACTATAAGGAGTTCGTTCTGGGATATAGCCAAGTTTTTCAACACCACTGTCTTGGGCCTTGTTAATAACCGCCTGGAATATGCGAATGTTTCCCTCAAGTTTTTCGATAATGACATTGCTGCTTTCAACTTCCTGGTCGGCCTGGATGTGATAACGCCCATCAACAAAAAGGTGAATTTTTCCTGTATCTAATAAAAGAGTGTCAGCTGTCGAGCCTGTAAAACCAGTTAGGTAGTAACGAAGATTATTCCAAAGTGGGACATATTCGCTAATATTGTGGTCAAAACTCGGAATATAAAGCGCTGGAAGTTTTTTGGTCTTTAAAACCTTGGTTAAAGCTTCTAGATTAGCGTTAACTTGGTCTTTCGTTAGATTAAGCATAGATCTTTCCTTATGAATACCTCTCGGTTATTGTAACGACATTCTATCATAATTTAGGAAAGCTATGAATGACTCAAAACTCCATTATGCTGATTATTTAGCGCTTGATAAAATTCTCGAATCTCAACAACTTGAAAGCTCTAAAAAGGGTGAAATGGCCCATGATGAGATGCTATTTATTATCATCCATCAGGTTTATGAGCTTTGGTTTAAGCAAATTCTATTTGAAATATCTTCTGTAAAACAACTCTTTGTCGATTATGTTGATGACAAAGATCTGGGAACAATTAATGCTCGCCTTGAGCGAGTCATCAAGATTCTTAATGTTCTCGTTAATCAAATTTCTATTATTGAAACGATGACCCCTCAAGCTTTTCTCGAATTTCGAGACCTTCTAGTTCCAGCATCCGGTTTTCAAAGTTTACAATTCCGATTGCTAGAAACTCATTTAGGCTTAACATGGAAGGAAAGAGGCCAAGCAGAACAAAAGTTTTTTAATTCAAGACTTAAAGACGATGAAAAAGAAATCCTCGAAAAAACTCTCGCAGAAAAAAGCTTAAGAACTCTTGTTGATGAATGGCTCTATCGAATGAGTACACTCAGTCTTGGACTTTCTGGCTTTTGGAAAAAATTTCAAAAGCATCTCGAAGAGAACTTTGAAAGAGACAAGCAATCGATTCTCACCAATAAAACACTTGGAGAAATGGAGAAAGGTTTCGAATTAAAGAACCTCGAGGGAACAAAAGAATCTTTTGAAGCTCTATTTGATAATAAAAAATACCAAACCTTACTTGATGAAGGTCATGTCTACTTTGGAAGAGAATCCATGAAAGCAGCTCTTTTTATCAATCTTTATCAAGAGTACCCATTACTTCATCTCCCTTTTAAACTTATGCAAAATCTCGTTGAGATTGATAAACTCATTACTCAATGGCGCTATGGTCACGCTTTAATGGCGAAAAGAATGCTAGGGACTAAGATTGGAACAGGGGGCTCCTCGGGCCATGAATACCTTCGTAAAACCGCTGAAAAACATACGCTTTTTAGAGACTTAATCCAAATAAGTTCTTTCTTATTACCGAAGTCTCAAATTCCTAAACTTCCTGAAGAAGCTGAGAAAAATTTGAACTACCACTTTAGAGCTTGAGAAGTTTTTTAAAATACTCTCCTCTGTGTTCAAAATTATTAAACTGATCAAAGGAAGGAAAACCTGGGCTTAAAAGAACATAATCGCCTGGAGTCGTTTTGATATTCACAACAATATCATCAAGTGTTTCGTATCTTTCAGCATTCGGTAAAACATCTTTCAGAAAAAAAGCTGATTCACCGTAAAGCCATATACTCTTAACCTGAGCATACTTTGCAAGCTCAGCATAACCTGACACATCATGCTCTCTGAGTTTCCCACCAATGATTAAAACAACATTTTGATCAAAACTTTTTACAGCAGTTAAAGTCGATTCTAAATTTGTACTTTTAGAATCATTATAGATCTGAACACCTTTTTTCTGTCCACAATATTCTAACCGATGAGGAACTCCAGGGAAGCTATCAATAATTTCCTGGAACCCTTCTTCATAATGAATCGCTTCTAAAACTTTATAGCAAAAATAGAAATTCTTTTTATTATGATCTCCTCGAACCTTCATGTTTTGAAAATTAAAATTTGAAACAAACTCCCTATAATCTTCATCATCAAAATTAAAGTGGAATTCGGGTTCATTTTTATAGATATTCTTTTTAGCGGCAGCATATTCTTCTATATTCCGATAACGTTCCATATGATTTTCTGAAACATTCAAAATAGCCGAAACTTCAGGTTTAAAATCACGAATCGTCTCTAATTGAAAACTTGAGACTTCGATAACTGCATATTCTGCATCTTTATACTTCTCATCGAGCAGAATTTTGGCATAAGGAGTCCCTATATTTCCTCCTAGAAAGTGCTTCGTTTTAAAATGGGAGAGAGCATGGGAGATCATGTTCACAGTTGTCGACTTCCCATTACTTCCGGTAATCGCAAGTACAGGAACATTGGAATAACGCCAAACCCATTCGATATCACCCATAACTGGGATTTTAGCCTCTTCAAAATAATCCCAGGCTGGATGAGTCCATGGAACGCCAGGGGACTTTATGACTGCCTTGATATCAAGTTCTTTGTAGGGAATTGTTTCTTCTGTGAAATCATAACCAGACTTCTTATCTATAGTTAAAACCTCAATTCTCTGGGACTTGAGAAGCTCTAGCATAGACTGACCGGTGACCCCTATTCCCCAAAGGAGTACTTTTTCTTTTGGTAATTCGCTACTCATAATTATATGATCGCGAAGATGATTGATCTTGTCCAAAGATATGAAAAGATTTTGAGTTTTTTAAGTCCCTACCGGGAGCTGTGGCAGGGAGAAATTCTCAATGAATTTCCTCGAATTTATGCTCCTGAAATAGAAGATTGGGCGAAAAACTTCGAGGAGCTTAGCTCAAAAGAAAAAGCGGAGCGGCTTTCTTTTTATTCTCCTCTCAATGATGAAAAACATAAGAAACTTATCTCAGAAATAAAGCAGCTCATAGAGCTTCCTTCCCTCGAGATAAAGCCATCAAAAGTTATTCATAAGGTCACTCAAAAAAAAGGTCATGAAATTTCTCAAATTGAGTCATTTTACCAAGATAAAAAACTTGCTCGAATCTATGACTTTGCAGGTGGGGTCGGCCATACATCAGAATACCTCGAGAAAAACTTAAATATTCAATGTACTTGTCTTGATCTTGATTCGAGACTTATTGAAACAGGTCAAACAAGAGCTGATAAAGTCGAGTTCAAAGTTTTTGAAATAAAAAAAGACATGAAATTAGAACTAAACCTCCCCGCTGATTTACTGGGACTTCACTGTTGTGGAGATCTTTCTCAAAATTTAATCGATTATTTCTCGGAGTCAAAAGCAAGCTCTCTTTTAAATCTAGGGTGCTGTTATCATAAGATTGAGTCTCATCAAGATTTTTCTCATCAAGCTCGTTATCTCGCAACTCGGTCTCATGGAGTTATTTCAGAGAGTCAAATAAAAGAAAGGGAACAGTTTAAAACTTACCGCTATAGTTTCGAGTTATTTTTGAAAGAGTTCTACCACACTCCTTCTGTTGCAACTCTAAAAAGTTCATTACCAGAACTTTACCAGGGAAGCTTTGAAAAATACGCTCTAGAACAGCTAGAACGTCTCAATCTTAAGCCCATCGAATACTCAAAGATAAAAAGTTTTTTCGAAGACCTAGAAACTCAAAAACAAGTCAAGAGACTTATTAACCTTGGACATGTTCGGGCCCCATTTGGAAGAACAATTGAAATTGCTCTGATTTTAAAAAGGGCCATTGAATTAAGAAAAAAAGGGTATCAAGTTGAGGTTTTTGAACTCTTTAATCGAGCTCTCTCTCCGAGAAATATTGCAATTTATGCTTTCTAAGATAAATGAAAGACGTCTCTCATTTCTTTATTAAGTAAGAGCATTTTTCTATCGATGTCAGGATGATTGATATCTCTCTCTTCCATTAAATATCTTTCTGCACCAAATTCCTTAACCATTAACTTGGTTTGCCAAATATTCTCACGCCCAATATTAAGATCTGATTTAAATTTATAGTCCGCTAAAACTTCAGGTTCTATAAAGTCTTGAATAGAATTGAAATAATGATCGAGATAAATCTTTTTACCGTCTTCGCAACGAGTGAAACCTCTTACAACATAATCAATAAAAACGACATCACATTCAAAGGATTCAAAAAGATAGTTAATCGCCTTCAGAGGAATAATCTCTCCACAAGTAGCAATATCAATATCCACTCGAAAGCTGCAAATTCCTTCAGGATCACTGGCGTCAGGATAAGTATGAGCTGTAATATGAGATTTATCCAAGTGACAATTGACTTGCGGAGTTTGAATTGCAGAATGCTGCCATTTTCCCTCCCCTGTAATATCACTCATAAGAACCATCGATGAAGCCCCTACCGGATCATAATCTTGTTTTGAAATATTAAGGATATTAGCGTCGATGATTCGACAAATCTCTTCGCTAATTTTTACAATCTTATCAGCACTGTATTTTTCATCAATATATTCAATGTAATTCTCACGCTGCTCTCTATTCATGGTGATGCAAAAGTCATAAAGGTTAAAACTTAAAACCTTTGTGAGATTATTAAAGCCTGAAAGTTTCAGCTTATCTTGAGAGTTGTATTGATTCATGGGCGGATCCTAATAGAAATTCTACAAGAAATCAATTTACTCACAGTCAATACGAGCAACTTGTCTCAAACCTACAGGATCTGTTTCCCCTTCAGGGATAACGGGCTCATCAAATGTTAGTTGCATGCTTTTAACAACGTTAAAATCAGGATCTGTAAAAACAAGAACACCGACATGTTGATCAAAATTTGATGCATAAGTGATATAGAGTGCGCTTAATCCAATATTAACTTTGGCATTGCCTTTTTTTTCCGCAAAGGTGCTCTCAAGCTCTAGTAAAGAAGAAGGAACATTCTCGAGTGTTTTAGTTTCACCAAAAAGAGAATGAGTATAACTACATTCTAGCTCAGCTTTCGTCGCCGCCTTTGCAATTGCATCCAAAGTTTCATTATTAGTCTTACCGATTAATGATGCTTTTGCCGTTAAGCCCATGACCAAAAATGACAATAATAACAATGATTTCATGCTCTTCTCCAATTTAAACTTTAGAACAAGTGAAGCATAGCATAATTATTTCGGCTAAATAAAACCTCTGAAAATTCTACAGGAAAGCTAGAAGCGAGTTAGCCAGGCAAGTGAGAGATTACTCTGAGAATCTTCAGGATTGCCCTCATCATCAACATAAATCGAGTTATCGGCCGTATCTAGCCTAAATTCGAACTTAAGTTCAGAGTTCTCATAAACTTTATATCCATAAGTAAGAGTAATGGAAGTAATAGTTTCATCTCTATTGTTTCCGATTAGATCTATATCCTCTTGTTTCCAAAGCTCTAAACGAGTTGCCAGAAAACTTTTGCCTGAAAGTATATAGCTAAAATAGAAAGCAAAAGAGCTCCAGCGACCGCCTAACCTTTCTTCATCTATTGAGCCAACGAGGATATCCAAAGCAAGAGAGATTTCGTTTGTCGTCTTGTGTTTAAGAGAAAAATCATGGAAAGATGAGTTCTCATTATCCTGCTCGGCAAGATAAGCATAAATAAACATCCACTTTTCCCATTCGTAACTTATCAGCAAATTATATCCATTAGTTGACTCAGTATTTTCAAGTTGATCAGGTCCATCAAAATAGAAAACTTCAGCAAATAATGAGTCTTTCTTATAACGAAGAGCGACTCCTTCTGCGAAATTAGGACCACCGCTATTAAAGCCTAAAGAGCGAGAATAGTGAGTGTTATTAACCGCAAAATTACTTTCAAAGCCCACACTTATATCCATTCTTCCCACTGTGATTGAAAACTGATCATTAAAGTTGTGAGTCAAATAAGCTTGGGAAAGACCTTCTGTTCCTGAAGTTGCGCTAGAAGCCACTAAGCTTGCTTGATCACCATAAGCAAACTCGAGATAATAATCGACATTCTCTTGAGATCCTTTAAAACGTAAACTCGCCAAGCCGATCCCTAGGTCTTTATGAGGCAAATTTTCCAAATTAGAACTAATTTGATTTTTTTGTGAGTTCATATTCCAGTAAAGATCAAAAACTCCATTAACTTCTTGAGCACTAAGAGTTGAGACAAAAAAGAAAAAAGAATAGATCTTTAGAAGAGTTTTTTTCATCACTTACCTTAAAAAAAAAGGGGCACTCAAAGAGTGCCCCCAGGAGGTCTTTATTTTTCGTACTCACTTAGAATGTGTTGATCCAAGCAAGAGAAACGTTAGACTGAGCATCTTCTGCAGTACCTTCATCATCAACAAAGATATCATTATCAGCAGAAATTTGGCTGTATTCAAGTCTGAACTCTGATCCACCGTCACAGTACATACCGTAAGTTAAAGTAATCCCAGTGATCTCTTCATCGGCATTTGTACCGATGTTAGCGAAAGACTCTTGCTCATAAGTTTCATATCTTAAAGCAGCATAAGTTTTCTTAGAAACCATATACTTGGCGTAAAGAGCCATAGTCGTCCACTCAGCATCATTATTATCTTCATCAATTTCACCCATTAAGTAAGATAAAGCAGCAGAAAAACGGCTGTTGAAATCATAAGTGAAGTTAAAGTTAGTGATGTTAGCCTTAAGGTTAGAAGCTGGGTTACTTCCCTGAAGAGTGTAATCTCCATCAGTGTAGTAATTTAATACCGCAGCCCACTTATCTTTAGCATAGCTTAGCTGAATGCTTGAAGAACCAGACTCAGTTGTATCGTTCTGGCCATCATTATTACCATCATAAAGAAATAAGCCTGCTCCAAAACCCGAATTATGATTGTATTTGACAGCAACACCATCATGGAATCGTGGTTGAGCATTCAAAAAAGAAATTGATCTAGTGTAGTTCCAATTGTCTTTTGCGAAAGCGCTTTCAAAACCAACATTAGTCGCCATTCTACCAGCCGTAAAAGAAACTTGGTCATTGAAGTGGTGAGTGATATAAGCCTGAGAAAGCCCTTCAGTACTCGTAGTATCACTAGCAGCTGTAAGTCCAGCTTGATCACCGTAAGCGAATTCTAGATAGTAATCGATGTTCTTTACTGATCCAGCAAAATTTAGAGTAGCAAGACCAATCCCAACATCATTGTGATCAAGACTTGAAGCATTTAAAGCACCACCAGTCTGGTCACCATAAGAGGCATTACTCCAAAATACATCAACTGCACCATGTACAGCAACATGTCCTTTCCCCTCGTGATGTTCTGCTTTAGCAACTGTTACTAGCAAAAGTGCACCGAGGATAAGACTTGAAAGTTTAGCAATTCTTAACATAAGTTCTTCTCCTTAAAAGTTTTACCGTTAAATAAATTGGTAAAAGTTAATTACGTTTCTATAACGAAAATTTAACTAAAAAATATCTTACTAATTCAAATTGTGACAACCCAAAAAAGAGATTTCAACGCTTTTCAAAGAAAATTCATCTGTTTTTCTAAAATTTTTTGTTTTTTTTCCGAATTCGATGATTTTCGACAATTTTTTGACGTGACCTTACTGATAATTCTTATTTTTTCCCTGTTTATCGAATTGTTTAGTCTCAAGATAGACAAAACAAATACCTCAAAAACAAAAACAGTTTAGTTGCTAGAAATACTGACTAGAACACTCTATGATACGTTCTATGAAGATTTTGAAATTTTTAACTTTGTTTTTTTTCGCTCTTTTTTCTACTGCAAAAGCAGAGAAATTTATGGTCAAAAATATTTTTAAAATGAGTGTGGAATCAACAATCAATCCAGCCACTCATCGCTACCTTGAGCAAGGTTTTGAACGGGCTAAAAAAGCTGGAGATGCCTTGATAATCATCAAGCTCAACACTCCTGGAGGGTTGGTTACAACAACAAAAGATATTCTTAGCCTGTTCGGAAAAAGTTCTAGTCCTGTTATTGTTTGGATCACACCGGAGGGTGCAAGTGCTACCAGCGCGGGAGCTCTTATCTCAAGTGGTGCTCACTTTCTTTATATGTCACCGGGAACAAATATCGGAGCAGCAACTCCTATCAATATGAGTGGAGATATTCCTGGTAAAAAGACCACTAAAAAGAAGGGTGAAAAGAAAGATCCAATCGAAGAGATGACCTCTCCACAAAAACAAGGCTCTGATTTAAGAGCAAAGGCCATCAATGATCTTGTTGCCCTGACCCGCTCATTATCTGAGGCCAGAGGAAGAAACGCAGAAGCCTTTGAAAAAATGATTTCTGAAGCAAAGTCTTTCACAGCAAAGGAAGCTCTGAAAAAGAATATTATAGAGGGAATTGCAAGTAATAGCACAGATATCCTCATTGAAATTCAAGATAAAGAATTTGAACTTCAAGGGGATAAATACAAGCTTGATGTCCATCCGAAATCCAAAACAGTGGTCATTGAGCAGAACCTCTCTGACTATCTCTTAAATGTTTTCTCACACCCTCAGCTTGCCTATTTATTTTTCCTTATAGGTGCTGCTCTCATTTACTTTGAGCTTCAGGCTCCAGGAGGGTTTATCGCTGGAGGTATTGGGGTTCTTTTTTTGATACTTGCGGGAATGGGTTTCCAAGTTCTTCCGATCAACCTAGGTGCTGGAGGACTCATCATTGCTTCGTTTATTTTATTTGTCCTTGAAATGTATATCACAAGTTATGGGATTCTTAGCTTAGCAGGAATTGTTGCACTCACCTTTGGTTCGCTCTTGCTCTTCGATACTCAAGACAGCCTCGTGACTCTTGATAGAACTTTTATCTTTTCAACAGTGGCAGGAATCGGAGCTTTTATTCTTTTAATTACTTATGTTTTTCTTAAGTTTAGAAGAGAAGACAGTATCGACTTTTTCCAACCAACTAATGAACAAGGTGTTGTTCATAAGAAGTTAAGTCAGAATCAATATCAAATCAAAGCAAGCGGAAGTTTCTGGAGAGCGACAAGTGATGAAGAACTTGAAGTTGGTGATCGGGTCAGTGTTATTGAAAATAATGCCGAAAAACTTATGATAAAAATCAAAAAGATTGTAGAAGGTTAAATGCAAGAATACTTCCCCTACTTTGCCCTTTCAATTGTTGCTTTTCTCGTAAGCTTTAAACACTTGAATGAATACGAAGAAGCCGTGGTTCTTAAGCTCGGTGAATTCTCTCGAACAATTAAAGAGGGTTTTTTCTTAACAATCCCTGGCATGGAAAAAGTCATCAAAGTCGATACCAGAGCTTCTATTGAAGAGGTTATCTTCGATAGCTTAAATCTTTCTTTTTCCGTTTATTACCAAGTCGTTGATGTAAAAAAAGCAGTGATCAATATTCTTAATTACAAAGACGGATTAAACACACTCACTCACAAATTAATTTCAGAGGAAGATCTATTTCCAGAAAAAATCAATGATGATTTAGAACATTTTTTATTAACTATACAAAATAAATTAACAGACCAAACTCACGATTGGGGACTGAAGATTCTCAAACTCGAGTCAGGTAAGGGGTTTTAAAATGAATTTTTTTCCAATGCTACCATTTATCGTTATTTTTGCAGTCTTGATCTTTAGCTGTGTAAAGATCTTAAATGAATATGAACGAGGAGTCGTTTTCAGACTCGGAAACTTCACTGGAGTCAGAGGTCCAGGGCTTATCCTTCTCATTCCAGGAATTGAAAAAATGCAAAAGGTTGATCTTCGGGTTGTAACTATGGACGTTCCTAGCCAAGATATTATTACGAAAGATAACGTCACCGTAAAAGTTAATGGAGTTGTTTATTTTAGAGTCAGTCATCCATCAAAAGCAGTCATCAGTGTTGCTAATTATATTCATGCGACAGGACAAATTGCCCAGACAACGCTGAGATCTGTGATCGGACAGTATGAGCTTGATGAAGTTCTCGCACACAGAGATGAAATCAATTCAAAGCTTCAAACAATTCTCGATGAACTCACTGAACCATGGGGAATCAAAGTCACGAATGTTGAATTGAAGGCCATTGACCTTCCTGAGCAAATGCAACGAGTGATTGCCCGTCAGGCAGAAGCAGAGAGAGAAAAAAGAGCAAAAATTATTTCTGCAGATGGTGAACTTCAAGCTTCTCAAAAACTCGCTGAAGCAGCGAAAGTTCTCGGTGAACAAAATGAGGCGATTACTTTGAGATATCTCGATACTATGAGAGAAATCAGTACTAATAGTAAAAACAGTACAACGTTTTTCCCATTTCCAGTAGAAATGATCAAAAATCTTCAAAGCAAATTACAATAATTTTATCTCTTAGGCTCTTTGGTATCTTGAACAGATGCCGGGAGCCTGCTTGGTTCAGACTCAGTCTTTGTAAGAGCTGCATTCTCTGCCTCCACTTGAGCGATAAGTGCTTCATTAACAACATCACCGATAATTGGCTCAGCCGCATAAGAAAATGTCCCTAATGAAAGAGTGAGGATCACAGTGAATGAAAGCTTCGATGCTAACAACCTCATATATCTATTATCGCTGGCCTCGCTGCATAATGAAAGGGGGAAATTTGAAAAAAGACATATAACTGACTAAAATGATAGTACTTTTGGAGGAAAGCTCATGGGAAAAGTTTCTAATTACGAGTCGAAACCCACAAATTCAGAGGGTGTCGTTGAGTACAATGATCAGGAAAACAAAACTTGGGACTTCCTTACCCAAAGACAAAATCGACTTATTCAAAATCGGGCCTGCAAAGAATTCATTCATGGAGTTGAGCTTTTAAAATTTAAGGGTGAATGCCCTCAACATTTTGAGATAACAAAGGTCTTAAAAGAGACAACTGGTTGGGCCATTGAACCCGTACCGGCCATCATTCCCGCTCAAGATTTTTTCAAACTTTTATCAACGAAGAAGTTTCCATGTGCAAACTTCATTAGAGTTCCAGAAGAAATTGATTATCTTCAAGAACCCGATATTTTTCATGAAGTTTATGGCCATTGTCCGCTCTTAACGAACAAGGCCTATGCTGATTATGTTCAAGAATATGGAAAGCTTGCTCTTTCAGTAAAAGGAAAAGAACGGATGAGACTTTTTAGACTCTTCTGGTTCACGATTGAATTTGGACTTCTTATGGAAGAAGGTCGCCATAGAGCTTACGGAGGAGGGATTCTTTCTTCTGCCAATGAAACAATCTATGCCATCGACAGTGATATCCCTGAAAGAACCATGGTAAAAGATCCTATGGTTGCTTTAAGAACTCCTTATAGAATCGATATCCTTCAACCTATTTATTTTGTCCTCGAAAATCTCGAGCACCTTTATAAACTTCTTGATTATGACCTCGTCTCTCTCGCTCGAGAATCACTAGAGCTAGGTGACTTTGAACCAAAGTTTCCTCCTAAAGACGATGGAAGCCGACCAGAAGGAATGACTGTATGAGTGATCCTATAAAACTTTCTAATCATGAAATCCAATCGAAAATATCAGGACTTGATGGATGGAACTGGGATCAAAAAAATCAAGAAATCTGGAAGCTTTTCGAATTTAAAGGTTATTGGAAAACGATTGGTTTCGTAAACTCAGTTGCCTGGCATGCTCAAAAACAAGTCCATCATCCAGATTTAAAAGTGAGTTTTGGTAAATGTGAAGTCCGACTGACAACTCATGACTGCGATGGCATCAGCCAAAAAGACTTTGACCTTGCCACCGCAATCGAAGCCTTATAGCTTTTTCCAGAAAGTTTCATGAATTTCACAATATTCCTTTTTTTGAGAAACCAGAAATTTCAACTTCTCTGGTCCCCCACTTAATATCTGAGAGCTCGAAAGAGAAAGTCCTTCTCCAACTATTCGAAAAAGATCCTATAGAACATCCATAAATAACTTCTTTGATTCCGGCCCAATAAATGGCTCCTAAACACATCACACAGTTGTCGTTTTAAAAGTGTTTAGATTCTAGGAAAGGAATTTATGAGCCGCGGAGGCTTACTAAAAGTAAGTCGCACAAGCGAGTCGAGGCTTTAACGACGAAGATGATCATTTTGGAAGCTTTCTTTATTTTTTTACTAATCTATCTCGCCAAGAGATAAGCTCATCCGTCATATAATCATACTTCATCTCTCCAAGTGTATATTGCGAGAATTCATAATCTTTCGTATGCGTTAAGCATTCTGTCGGACAAACAGTCGTACAAAGACCACAATAACAACAAAGCGCTGTATCAATCACGTACTGAGTAAGAACCTGTCTCTTCGGTGTTCCATCATCAGTTTTTGGAATATCAAGTTCCTTTGGGCGCTGTTGTGAGGAAATGTAGATACAATCTACCGGGCAAGCAAGCGCGCACATATTACAACTAATGCAATTGAGAACATCATTATAAAGTCTCGAGCGAGATCCTTCAGGAAGAACTTCTCTTACCTCAGGGTATTCAATTGTTACCGGCTTCTTCGCAATAACATACTTGAAGGTAATCATCATACCTTTCAAGCAAGTCTTAACCGCGTAAGCAATATTTCCGAAATACTGACTAAACGTAATTCCTTCTGTTTGAGTGCTCATCGATCCACCTCCCCGAGAACAATATCAATACTTCCAATCGTTGCGACAAAATCAGCAACCATTTGCCCTGGCGCCATATGAGGCAACATTCCAACGTGAGTAAAGCATGGGGATTTTACTTTAAGTCGATACGGAGTTTTTTCTCCCGTACTCACGATATGAATACCAAGCTCACCTCTTGGGCATTCTTGACGATAATAAATTTCACCTTTTGGTAATTTGATAACTTTTGAAACCTTTCCTATGACTGGACCTGGCTCGAGCATGTCCAGACACTGACGAATGATCTTAACCGACTCATTCATCTCTTTCATTCGAACAATGTAACGATTATAACAATCACCAACAGTAGAACCTCTTTCTCCTGTTCCTACTGGAACATCAAAATCGACTTCATCATAAAGAAGATAAGGCTCAACTTTTCTAAGGTCCCACTTATAACCAGAACCTCTTAAAACAGGTCCAGTTGCTCCATAATTAAAACAGTCTTCAACAGAAAGAATACCGACACCATTAAGTCTTTCAAGAAAGATCTTATTAGCAGAAACCAGATTGTCGTATTTTTCCAGTTCAGGTTCAAAGTTATCTAGGAAATCTTTAATATAATCAACTTGCTTATCAGTAATGTCATTCCAAACACCACCAATCCAGAAATAATTATAAAGAAGCCGAGCTCCAGAAATTTCTTCGAAGAATCTCAAGATTTTTTCACGCTCATCAAAAGCGTATAAAAATGGGCTGAAAGCCCCAAGATCAAGAGCATAAGTACCAAAGGCCATCAGATGTGAGGCAATTCTTTGAAGTTCACTGACGATCATCCTGATAACTTGCGCTCTTCGTGGAACTTCAGTTCCGAGCATTTTTTCTACGGCCATTGAGTAAACGAGTTCTTGATTCATAGCCGCAAGGTAATCCATACGATCAACAAAAGGGATAATCCCTCTATAATCAATTGACTCGCAATGCTTTTCCATGCAGCGATGGAGATATCCAATATGAGGAATAGCCTTCGCTACAATCTCAGAATCTGTTTTAATTTCTACCCTAAGAACCCCGTGAGTAGCAGGGTGCTGAGGTCCCATATTAACCGTTAGAAGTTCAGTGTTAAGATTCTCATCTTGAGTCTCTTCCTGAAGTTCTTTAATTCCCATATCCCATGTTTGCATTAGTGACCTCTTTCCAGTTGTCGCTTGAGTAAATCCGCTTCCATTTCTTTTTTACGAACTTCAAATTCTCTATCTTCAAAATTCATTTTCCCTTCAGGATTCACTTCCATTCCACGATAAACTTTTTGAACTTCATAATCCTTTCTTAAAGGAAAACCTTCCCAATCATCAGGACAAAGAATTCTTCGTAAATCAGGATGATCTTTAAATTTAACCCCAATCATGTCGTAACACTCTCGCTCCTGAAAGTTTGCAGCAGCCCAAACAGGAACCACTGTTTGAAGTTCAGGGTTTTCTCTATTTTTCAATTGAGTTTTAAGAATCAGTTGATAAGAGTTTTCAAGATTAAAAGAAGCGAGCATATAACAGACTTCTAAATATTCAGTGTAATCAACCCCACTGATAACCTGAAGAGCAGGGAATGGGTATTGATCATTAGTTTTTAAAAACTCACAAACTTCGTAAATCTTTGATGCATCGACAAGGATCGAAGAATCACCCGCCCCATCCTCTGGAGGATTAATGACTGTTGCATTTGCACCCGAGACAGCGCCATTGATAAGCGTTACTAATTCACTATGCATTTTTCACCCACTTATCTCTAAGCATTCTTTCATTTGCAATTTTCTTTTGAAGAACCATGAGACCTTCAATTAAGGCTTCTGGTCTTGGAGGACAACCTGGAACATAAACATCAACAGGAATAACTTCATCAACACCTTTAAGAACATGGTAACCATGTTGCCAATAAGGTCCCCCTTTATTCGCACAAGAGCCCATTGAGATAACATACTTTGGCTCAGCCATTTGTTCATAAAGAACTTTTACTCTCGTTGCCATTTTTAACGTCACTGTTCCAGCAACGATCATAAGATCTGCCCTTCTTGGTGTCGCCATGAAAGCCCCACAACCAAATCTTTCAAGGTCATATTTTGAAGCACCAGTTGCCATCATTTCGATCGCACAACATGCTAGACCAAAGGTCATAGGCCAAAGAGAATTTTTTCTCCCCCAGCTTAGAAGTTCGTCCACTTTCGCAAGTACAATTCCCGATTCCTGCATCGAAAAACTCTCCAATTAGTTGATGATTTTGTGATGCTATTTTACCTTTTTACGCTGACTAACGTCAATGAAACAAAGGTCTTACGAGCTTTTTCTGATGAAGTTCATTGATTGAAGCAAGAGATAGAACGCTAGGCATCAATTTAATCGAGAAAACGCCGGCAACGCTGCTGGAAACTTTTTTCTAGGTCTTGGTAAAGCTTTTCTGAAAGCACCGATCCAGGCTTTCTAAGACCACTCTGGATGTATTTCATCCGCTTTTGATCATTCCGACAGGCAGCTCCCACGATGGTCTCATACTCATAAATCGCAGCGACCGGATAAGGCACAGAATGAGCTGAAGAGTAAAATTTCACAGGATCTTTTGTGACAGTAGACGCCATTTCTCGGCTTGAGCGCTTTTTGAGCTCATTTTTGAAGACCCTGAAATAAGGTCCTAGATGATAAAATCTCTCTACGGCCATCTCTTTAGAGAAATGCTGGTGCTTGGTATCCCAAACATCATAACAACCAGAACGTTTTTTATCTAAGTGAACAAAAAGCTCGCTATTAACTTGGCATTCCACAAGGTAAGCATCAGCTTCTCCCCCTCGCCCTTCTATTGTGCTTGCAATGAATTCTTTTAAAGTGAATTGAGTCACATAAGGATTAAATTCTTCTCGAAAAACAAAATGACTTAATTCATGAGCAAGATCGAGAACAGCGTCATAAGTATTCAGATGGCGATTGATATAAACAATGGAGACGGATTCGTGTACAACCTCAAGTGCGTTATTACGATCAAACTTTCTCAAGATTGTTGTGTCTGTTATTGAATGTGTTCCAACCTTTACAACATCCATTAAAGTTTTTCCCCAAAAGGCAGCTTTTTTTCTAGCCTTTTGTACGAGACTTTTGCCCGTATAAGACTTTTCAAGAATTTTTATAAGATGTTTTAAACTTTGTTCTTCAACCGTTGAATGTTTGATCCAAGGAGCATCAAGCTCATTTTTATCGAGAGCAAAAACTTGAAAACAAAAAAGAAAAAGAAGTGTGAATCTCATGCCCTTCTTATCGGGACGAGATTCTTTTAATTACAGTTGGTTACGCCGGTAGGAAAAAAATGACGGCTTCGATGCTGAGACGCTAATTTTGCCTAACTCAAAGTTATTAACAACTTCTCCCGCCTTCTTTACCTGAGCATTTAAGGTATATTTTCCGCTAGGTAAATAGAGGCTTGATGTATGAATTTCTCTTGGTAGAGTCGTCCAATGTCTAACATCCGCTTTTTCTAGATAAGAAATCGTAGCGGTTGCACCAATATAAGTCGCTAAGGCCATCGTCTTCGCGAAACCACCATTTTTTCCGTTTTTGTTGAGGGCCTTATAAGTTCCATAAGCCGCTAAAACAGCAAGACCTTGCTTCACCAAAAACTTTCCACCGGTACTTAAGAGGTAACCACCCAATTGCTCTTTATTCGTTAATCTTGCGATTTCTCCAATAGGTGCCGTCAGACTCATTGGAATAGTTTTATAAACCTTTGTTCCTTTTATCACTTTAATATCAACTTTTAGTTTTTGAGGTTCATTTTTAACTTTTGGAATTTTAAACTGTAATGCAGGTCCAGCAGTTGCAATATTTGTCATTCCACCAAGATTAAAAGAATCATAAACATCAAGCCCACGTCTTGTGACAAGAGCTCCTCTCGGCTTTAAACCAAGCACATCATAGGCAAAGGCTCTCACTGCAATATTAGAAGCGACCGCGACGAGTTTTGTTGAAGTTGAATAATTAGGGTTAAAAGCTGCTTGGAGATTAAGGTCAATCGGCTTCTCTTCTTTCAAGGGAACGAGACCAAGTTCAAGGGCAATCGTGACATTATCTTTGTTATTTTGCTTAAGTCTTTTAAGAATTCTTGAAGGAATCTTCTTTCTTCTTTTCAAATTATTAAAAGTTGAACGCCTTAACTTTTTAAGTATCTTAAAATATTTGTAATCAATAAAATCTTTAAGGCGATTAGAAACTTCTAAAAGACTTTTATCTTTTTTTCCATACTTAAGACTCTCCCCCCCTTTAAAGTTTTTCTGAACCCACTTAAAAAACTTATTTCCATACTTGTCAGCATCAAGGTTGAAATCTCTATATAAAGGAGAAACGAGAGGAAACATCTCTCTAGCGTCTTCATACATTTTTAGGGCAATTTGATCTTCAGCTCTTTGTCCTATGGCCTCATGAATTGTACCAGCAAAAACTTTGGCAAAGATATCGTTAAAATAAAGTGTTTTAAATTTTTTAGTTTGCTGGATATTTCTAAAAAAAGAATCCCAAGCAACCATTTCGGCTCTTGCTGAAAAAAGATATTGATTTTTTTGCGAATTTGAAACTTCTTTTATATCTCCAGAGTCATACTGTTTGTATTTTCCTTCCTGATAAAGATGGAAATAAGCTTTCGCTAAATAATAGTGAACGTAAGAACGTTCAAAGTCTTCTCCTCTATAATCATCAGCATATTCATTCGTAATAATTGATTTTGCTTTTTTAGAAAGAGAGATTGTATAAAGTTCCTTACTAAGACTTTTAGCTGCTTGAAAAGTTCCAATGGCCTTTAAGTAATCACCGTATTGGTAATATCCCATTGCAAGATCCATCAAATACATGAGCTTCGTTTCTTTATTTTTGGCAAGGGAACTCCCCTGAAGAAGTTCAATGGCTTCTTTATACTGGCCTCTTTTAAAGAAAATACGATAGTTGATATGGGACTCTTTATCGATTCCTGCACAACTAAAAAAGAAAAGAAAAAAAAGCCCTCCGAAAAGAGGGCCTTTGATTTTATTCATTACCAACCGAATTTTTTACTATTGGAATATTTATGAATTTTTGCTCTTGTTCTTAAAACCTCTGTTGCTGTTTCAAGATTAGTCATCCGAATATTGACGGAGTATTGCTTAATTGTTTTACCCTTACGACTTTCTGGTTTCATATGAACATTTCCGAAAATCAAGAGATCAGCGCCCGTTTGTTTTCCAATTTTCTTTGCTGTCTTTGGATCAACGGCTCCACCGTTTTGATAGTTGATTTCTTCAAGAATTCTTTTTCGAGCTCTCTCATCAACAAGAACAAAATCTCCTGTTAAAGAAAGTTCAGTTAAAAGCTCTTCATTAAAGTCTGTGATTGGAAAATACGACTCTGAAGTGAGGTTTTGAATCTCAGCAATAAAAATTGCCGGACGTTTTTTAGATCGAAGAACATCTTTATAACCTCGGTGACCTTTCATCTGCTTGATGATTTCACCAACGGTTTTTTCCGTATCTTTTAAAACCCAATTGTCTGTGATGTCCAAAGCCTTTTGGTCTGACGTTTCAGCATCCACTCTTTCTGCTTGAAAACGAGAGCATCCGATACCTGTTAAAACAAATACGAGCAATAATACCTTAGTCATTGGCTCCTCCTTTGCGGCGCATTATTAAGATTGTATGAACTTGATAATTCTCCAGTTCACTCTCGTCAAAGTCAATCCGATAGCTGTAATATTGTTGTTAATTAAGGAATTGAAACCATGCCTAAAGTAATGATTATTGAAGATGAGCGAGATATTGGTGACCTCATCAAAACCCAACTAGACTCGGCAGGCCTCGAAACAGAAGTTGCCCGAAGCGGTGGAGAAGGTCGCGACATTATTGAATCTGGAAAGAATTTTGATCTTTATATTATTGATTGGATGCTTCCAGAAGTCTCTGGGATCCAGCTTTGCCAGCTTATTCGTAGTAAAGAGGCTACCAAAGTCACTCCAGTTATTATGGTCACTGCCCTCACTCAATCCGATAATATTATTCAAGGACTCGAAGCAGGGGCAGATGATTATATCACCAAGCCTTTTGATATGGATGTTCTTATTGCTAGAGTAAGAGCTCAGCTTCGAAGAAATAATGTTGCTTCGACGACTGGCCCTGAAGAGATTGAATGGGACGGATTCAAAATCAATTATAAAAAATGCCAGGTTACAATCAATGACGAACCTGTGAACCTCACTCATACGGAATATCAGATTTTAACGACTCTCTCTAAAGATCCAGGTTGTGTTTTCACTCGCGAGCAGCTCATTAGTCAAATTTTGGGTGATAATGTCCATGTGACGAATAGGACGATTGATACCCATATGGCGGGACTCCGGAAAAAACTAAAGGATGCCTCAAAACTCATTGAAACTATACGTGGAATAGGATATCGCTTCTTTGATATTAATTCTTAACTAGTTCCGGACAGTGCAGCAAAAGATTAAACGCTCTCCTAATTTGACGATGTTTTCGTGGACCTTTTTTCTAAGGATTGCACAGTTTCATGCCATCATTGTTTTCATCAGTATTATTGGAGCTTTTCTTGTTCAAAGACATTATTTCAAACAAACATTAAATACTGTTTTTACCAATCACCTGATGGAGGAAATTTTAACTGAACTCAAGATTCACCAAAGTTCTCCTTATGAGCTTTGTCGAAAAACGAAAGCTTCTGAGAAGTTTTGGGTTCTTCTCGATATAAAAAAAGAAGTTCTCTGTAAATCTCCCGGTTTGAACCTTTCAGACATTAATCTTTCTGAAGTTGATATGAAGAAGGTTTATCAATTTAAAGAATTAAGCCTGAGTCATTCCGGAATTTCAGGAAATTACTTTCTTGCGATGAAAAGATTAAGCGATAATAAGATTCTCATTCGAGGACAACAAGCCGAAATACTTTCTCTTTCTTTGTTCAAAATAGATAAAGATTTTTGGGGAATTTTTATTCCTCTCATTGTTGTTCTTTATATACTTTTGCTTTTAGCAAGTATGCAATTCTCAAAACCGATACGTTCGGTAGTCAATCGAGTTTTAAAGATTAATAAGAAACTCCCTCCTTCTAATAAAGATCTCCGAGTTTTCTTGGATGGAAGACAATGGCGAGACATCGAAAAAACTCTCAAGCTCACAGAAAAAAGTCTTGAAAAACAATACCAGTCGCTCGAGCAAGAAAGTAAAAAAAATAAAATTCTCCTTGAATCTATCACCGATGGAATCTGTGCATTTTCAGAAGATGAGTCAGTTCTTTTCTTAAACTCTCGATTCACTCGTAAATTCCTGCTACATCATGATGGAAGCGATAAGCTTACTCTGGAGTCTGTCTTTGGTAATGAAGAGGAAATTTTAAATGCCTATCGAGAATGCTTAAAAACAGGAGAAAACCTAAAAGTTAAAGAATTTAAATACCTTCATAAAAATCGTCTTCTTTATTTTGATATTATTATCAATCCAATTATTGATGAAATTGCAAATGAAGCTTACGGAGCTGTTGGAGTTTTCCATAATGTAACGGAAGCAAAACTAACTGAGCAAATGCGTGTCGATTTTGTTGCCAATGTCTCTCACGAAATTCGTACTCCACTGACGGCAATCAAAGGGTTTTCCCAAGTTCTTCAAAACGAAACGAAAGAAGATGAAAAACTTGAAGAATACGCAGGAAGAATCGTGACTAATACAGAAAGACTTCACACTCTTTTTTCTGATCTTCTTAAGCTTTCTTTAATTGAGTCCAAACATAAGTTGAAGAAAATAGAAACTAAATTGAAACCAATGCTTGATTCAGCTAAGGCAACTCTTCTTCAAAACTATAAGCATAAACTTGTTACTATCAATTATGATCTGCCAGTAGAAACCGTAAGAGTTGATCCAGCGCTTTTTGAACAAGCACTCACAAACTTACTTGATAATGCCTGCAAGTATGCAGGAGAAGAGCCCAATATTAATGTCATCAGTATGGAGGCTAATGACAACGTCCTTATTAAAGTTCAAGATAATGGTCCAGGAATCTCAGATGAACACGTCAAGAGAATCTTTGAGCGATTTTACCGAGTTCAATCTAATGACAATGACCCCCAGTTTTCCAGTGGAGTTGGCCTTGGCCTCTCAATTGTAAAGCATGTCATAAACAAGCATAAAGGTAAGGTTTGGGCCGAGAATCAAGAATCTGGGGGTACGGCCTTCATTATCGAAATTCCTCAATTTGTTGTTCAAGACACCGTTGATTTTACCTAATTTCCACGATCATCAGGAGCTATGTTAGACTTATAAGCAACGCTATCAGGAGTCACCTATCAAAGCTTTATTTATCATATGCCTATTCTCTTCATCTCTTCTTGCCTCTGGAAGTATTTTTAATAGTCATAAGAATTTAGATATCGATAAAAAAGAAAAGAGAAAAAATCTTGAGCTCATAACAGGAAAGATCGATGATATTCGTGTCTACTCAGTCTCAGTCAAAACTAAGTACGATACAACTGTTAGTAAACTCACTCAATCAATCCTCAACTTTGAAAGCCGTTGTAATAATGAATACAAGGATCTTCGAGAACATACGAATAAAAAGCAAGACTGTCCTTATCATAATCCCAATATGGTTGAAACTCTGATCCACAAAGTGACAAAAAAAGTCCCTCATGACAAAGCAATGGTAGTCACACGTTACGTAAATAATCGTGGTCGTCATATTATCAACGAACTTGTTACTGTCGATAAAAAGAAAATTGGCGAGAGAGAGATGGTTACAATTCACATCAAGTCGATAAACGATAAAGAAGCAAAAGATTTAACTGGAAAAGATCTGATCGGAAAGGTTTCCCTTAAAAGAACTTGGGCCAAATTTACACTCTATCCTACAGATAGCGGTAATGTTGATTTTAAATACACATATGAAATGGAAACAGACCATTGGTTGATTAATAAAATCGTCGCCGCATCAAGTGTTTTTGATAATATGGAAGAAAGTCTTTCTTCTTTCGTTAAAACTCTTTCAGCTATGACAAAAGAAGCTCCTAAAGGCTTGTAATTTTTACTCGAATTTCTCTTTTCACCTAAGATCTATGCTAGATTTCCTGGATGTTAAAAAGGTCTTTATTTCTCACTCTTCTTTTGTCTTCCTCATTATGTGTGGCGAAGACTCTCCGTTCAAAGATTCCTATTAATGCTGTTATCGATATTAATGATATTATTTTTACAGGAGATATCTCCTATGACCTCACTCTCAATGTGAGAAAACAAGGAAATACCTATGAATCAATTGAAATAGATTTTGAGCAAAATCTTGAAAAAACGTCAAAAAGATATATACGAAAGCTTAAAGGTTTTTTTCAAGAATATCTAAGCTATAACCAGCTTCACTCAGAAGAAGGAATGAATTCAAAACAAGAAATTAAGAATGTCGAGGCAGACGGTTTTGGGAAAAAGTTCTTAAGACTTGCAGTCGGGAAAAAAGCAATTGAGATAAAACCCTTAGAAGCTGATTTCTCACAATCAAAAACTTTAAACTTAGTTTTTCACAATATAAGAAATAAGTTCGGAAAGCGCGTAAAAAAAGCAGAGGCTAACTTAATACTTAAAGAGAAGCAAAATAGTTTTGATATCTTCTACCAAAACCCTTTAAAGAAAAATTCCCAACCAATACTAGTAAAGGATATTCAATTAAAGATTGTCATTACGGCACTTTATAAAGCGAAAGTTTCTTTAAGTGCTAATAATGAAAGTATCGAAATTTTGAAGTAAAATTGAATGTTTTTTTGACAGTTTTTATAATTATTACTCATTTTTACTTATAGATCTAAGTCCTTGATATTCTATCTCTATACCATTGGAGAAGTTTATGAAGTATATAGGAGTTATCCTAGTTTCTATTTTTCTATTTTCTTGCTCAAAGTCTAAGGATGAGAAAACACCCCAAATATTAGATACGAGTTTCTTAGAACTTGGAAAACCAGGTGAATCAAGCGTTTCTTCGACTTTCAAACCGAGCTCCTCTCTTCATATCCTAAAAACTGATCAGAATATCAGTATTGATGATGATAAGAATGGCATCATCTCGATTACAAACTTTTCTTTCAATTCTCTCAATGTTGATGACGTCATTGTAGGAAACGAGAAAGATCGTTACCTTTTTAAAGTTACTTCCTTAGAAAATAATCAGATAAGAGTAAAGCTAGGGAACCTCGGCGATCTGTCCAACTCAGAGAAGAATAAAGTTCAATTCAAGATTACTCCTCTAATTGACTATAAATTGGAAAATGAAAGAGTAAATCTTAATAATGAATACAATATTCAACAGATGTCTCAGTCAAAAGCTCAAAAGACTGAGAATAGAGTAAAACTAGAGAATATTATACTTTTTGAAAGTCCTAATATTTCAGTGAGAGCAAATAACATAAGCCAGAGAAAAACAAAGCTAAACTTCTCTCATGGAGGAAAAATTAAAGTCACGCTTGATGAAGGGGAGCTTCAAATTATTCCTACGTTTAAAGGAGATATTGATTATAATTGGTTTAAAGTCAATAAAGTCGAAAGCTCTATTGATACTCTTATTAAATATAAGTTTAAAATTACGGTTGAAAATGAAAGTCAAACTTCTGGAACAGTTCTCTTTCCAATCTTTAAAGACTTGAAATTTCCAGTACGAGCAATGCTTGGTCCAGTTCCCATCTGGATTGATGTCGTTATTCAATTTAATGCGGGAGTTAAGTTAGGAATCGAAAACGGAAACAAAACAACTTTTGAAGTTCAAAGTGAGTATGCTCTTAAAGGATCAACTTATTATACTCCTAAAACTGGAGCGACATTTGATACAAATAAAGACTACTTAGTTCGAGCGAGACATTTAGAGGTTAAGCAAGAAAACTCAACAGTCAGTACTGAGTTTTTCTTAGAACCGAAGATACAAACTTTAATTTATAAAGTCCTAGGTCCCTATGCTGCTGTTAGAGCTGGGATTGAGGGTCGATTTCAAACTCCTCTTCAGCCAGGAGAAGACGACCTCTTTATCAATCTTTCTGGAAGAGTTGGGCTTTCTGTCGTTGAACCGCTCTTCGACTCAACTCTACTTGATATAAAAAGTCCTAATTTGTTTGAACTGAGTAAAGGCTGGGATATTATTGGTCCAAAAGGAGAGAAACAGACATTACCAGGAATTCCTGGAGAAACTCAAAGAATAGAAGCTGATAAACTTGAAAACAATCGATTAGCAATTGATCTCCGTCCAGAAATAATCGATCCCCTTACTAAAATTGTCATTCAAGACCAACCGAACTTTGGTCGACTGGTAAAACATTCTGAATTTGAAATAAATGGGATTGTTTATTACTACCCTCCTCACCCAATGGTAGAAGGTGATGATAGCTTTAGTATTCAATATGTAAATAAAGGACAAACAAGTGCTCCTCAAAAGATAGAACTTGAACTGGGTGAAAATGCCAGAAAACAACTTAATGATAAACCAATATCTCTTTCTGGATCTTTAAATGCTCTCTCTGAAGTTAATGAAACAGAACAATCAATTCAGAAAACAAATTTTTTAAGCTTAAAAAACTCGAATATAACTTTAAGTCAAAGCCAAATAGTCTTCAATAACAATTTTATTCCTTTAGAAATGATTGAGAATAAATTGTATCAAACAGCACTGAAAAGAAGTTTATTGGAAGACATAGAGTTTTCAAAGCTTAGTATTTATCAATGCTCTAACAGTAAAACCTTACCTATTCTCGAGGGAATCATTGAAAGTAAAAAATTAATTATTACTAGACCTGATCAGTTAAGAGAGCATCTTTTAGGTGTCACTAATTGTTTTGATTACAAAAAACTTGAAAAAATCCCTTTCAGTTTTGAAGACTATCAAGTTGATGTACTTACACGTTTTAATGGCGACCACTATGAATATTTACTTTATATCAGCTCCTTAGGTCAACTCGAATCAAATATAGAACTTGATGGCTTTATCGAATACCACTTAGAACTAAATAATCTCAGTCAATTATTAGGATTTGAACATGAAGGATTCTGGTCAAATGCAGACATTAAGAAAAATATTTCTTATTCCGTGAATTATATTTCTTCTCTATTTAGAACTGCAAGCTTAAGACAGTATGCAATGGACTCTTTAAGAAGAGTTTTAAAACTAGAAACAAAATCAAATAGAATCAGCGAAGAAAGTCTAGAGAAGTTGTCAAAGATGTATGAAATAGCATTAAGAAAGAATATTGATTTTATTAGCTGGTATGAAAATCTAGAAGAAGAAAAGATGGGATTTTCTTTTTCCAAAAAAGATGAAAAAAAAGAAAAATCGATTGCTAACACTAAAGTTCAAGAACTATCAAAAAACGAAGAAAAGAAAATATTCAGAAAAAAAGTTTTCTCTAATTGATAAAGCTTTTCAATCATCTGATTATTCAATTTTTTTAGATTGGATGAAAGAGATATATTCTATTCAAAGTTTTACCGAATATTTAAAAGAAAATAATTAACAAGCTTAAAACGACATTCGTAGTTTTAAGCTTATTAAAATTTGAGATTGATTTGAGAGAGAAGGCCATCCATGGCCACTCAACGATCCTTCCTTAGAATTACAAACTCTCTTAACTATCATACCAATGACATTCAAAGTTGGAATCTAACAGTACTAAGAAAACTCTGACAGCGTCTTACGTCTACTGACTCTTTTGAAAGAAGTGATTTACTAGGTCTTCGTGTTCTTGGCTTCTTTGAAGTTTCGCTTGAAGCGCGGCCACATAATTCAAATGTTCTGGTAAGCCTTGCTGTAAGGACTTTTGAAGTGCTTGTTTATTTAATTGCCTGGCCTCAGATGGAAATTCACAAAGTTTTAAAGCGAATTCTTTTGTCTTTGCTACGAGAGTTGAGCTGTCAGAAACATAGTTGACCATACCGATCTGTTTTGCTTCTTCTGCTTTTACTTTTCTTCCGGTGAGTAAAAGATCCATTGCCCGGCCATAACCAATAAGTCTTTGAAGAAAATAAGAACCACCGTCTCCACTTAAAATTCCAAGATTAATGAAGCTTTCTTTAAAGAAGGCATTATCAGAAATAAAACGAAGATCGCACATACAAGCAAGATCACAACCTGCTCCAACAGCCGGTCCGTTGATCATTGCGATCGTAATTTTTTTCATGTTCTCAAGAATTAAGGGTATCTGCTGGATCCCTTCTGTATAAAGCTTTTCGAGCTCTTCCACATTTCCTTCGAACATATCTGTTTTGTCATGCATGGCTTTGAGATCGCCACCAGCAGAAAATGCTTTGCCTTCTCCTGTAATAATAATGACCTCAACTTCGGAATCAGCTTCAGCCTTCTTAAGCTCATTGACTAAATTTCTAATAAGGTCCAAATTAAAAGCATTCAAAACTTCAGGACGGTTCAGAGTAAGGATTCTGATTGGTCCATCATGACTTACCAAAACAGAGCTCATAATGATTTCCTGTTCTTCATAACAACATTATGAAAACGTGATTCAGAATGTTTTTTGAGATGCTTAAAAATAAGCTCAGACGCATCAACAAATTTGTCTATATCGAGGTTGACATCTATCCCTAATGACTGAAAGAGATACCAAACATCTTCAGTTGCAACATTGCCTGTTGCTCCTTTGGCATAAGGACAGCCTCCCAAGCCCCCAGCAGAACTGTCAAAAACTCGTATTCCCTGTAGGTATGATTCATAAATATTTGTTAAGGCCATTCCACGAGTATCATGAAAATGCATTGCTATTTTTGAGAGATCAAAATTTTCCTTCAGACTCTCCGTCAACGCAACAACATGAAGCGGAGTTGCAACTCCAATGGTGTCTCCGATAGAAATCTCATAACATCCAAGCTTAAAAAGACGATCAACAATAGGGATCACCTTCTCCCTTTTGACTTCTCCTTCATAAGGGCATCCAAAAGCAGTCGAGACATAACCTCTTACTTTCATCCCTTTTTCAAGCGCTTGTTTTGCAACTGGTTCCATTTTCTCAAAGGACTCATCAATCGTAGAATTTATATTCTTTTTCGTAAAAGCATTTGAAGTTGCCGTAAATAAAGCAATTTCTTTCACATCAAGATCTAATGCAGTATCAAACCCTTTTTGATTTGGGACGAGACAAGAGAAACGTGCTCTTTTATCAAGTCCTTTATTTTTTAACTCCTGATAAAGCTCTTTAGCATCGGCCATTTGGGGAATAGCTTTAGGGCTGACAAAGCTTGTCGCTTCAAGGTCAGTCACTCCTGCATCGATTAAGGCTTCAATAAATTGGACTTTCAATTCGAGAGGGATTGTTTCCTTCTCATTCTGCAACCCATCTCTGGGTCCTACTTCAACCAGTCGAACGGTATCTGTCATTCTTGGATCTCCAAATTCACAAGCTCTGATCCACTTGTCACTTGATCCCCCTCTGAGAAATGAATTTTCTTAATTATAGAGTCTTTTAACGCCTTTATGGTGTGCTCCATTTTCATCGCCTCAAGAACGATAACAGCATCTCCCGCCTTAACTGACTCTCCCTCTGTTTTTAAAACTTTAAAGACTTTCCCTGGCATAGGAGCGACCAATAATGTCGGATCTCCCGCCGCCGCTGAAGTTTTCTTTCTTCTATTTCCAGTGCTTACTTCAAAAGTCATTCCTTCGAGATCGATGAAAAGACTTTTACCATGACGGGCATAAGTTCCCTGAATAACTTTACTACCTTTCGAGAAACTAATTGTATTCTCAGTAATCTTGATTAACTTATAATCAGAAACAATCTTATTCTGATCAAACTCGAAAACTTCTTCACCTATATTTATCTTTTTCATTATGAATAAAACCCACTAATAAGATCCCAAGGAGAAGTCTTCGCTCCGCCCATAGAATTTGTTTGAGATTGAGTCACGCTATTTTTTTGAATTAATTCAAAAGCTGCTGCAAAATCCTCAAAAGAAATCTCACGTTCTGTTAACTTTTCAATATTTTGTTCTATATAATTTGTATGATAATCGCCTGTTTCGAACTCTGGACTCTCAAGAGCTTTAATTAAAAATTCACGATTCGTCGTGACACCCAAGAAAGACATTTCTTTTAATGTTTTAATCATCTTTAATGTTGCAAACTTTCTATCCTCCCCATGGGTAATCAACTTAGCGATCATCGGATCATAATTAATTCCAACTTCATTCCCTGGTCTGTAACCAGTATCAACTCTTTGATCTGACTCTCCCAGATAATGAAGTTTTCCAGAGGATGGAA
The DNA here is from genome assembly GCA_965217035.1 of Bacteriovoracaceae bacterium. GTDB lineage: Bacteria > Bdellovibrionota > Bacteriovoracia > Bacteriovoracales > Bacteriovoracaceae > JAUHYH01. The sequence continues at coordinate 642,575 of OZ244226.1, forward strand.
GAAAATTATTAAAAGGATCTTCCGCATAAATCCGACATTCAATAGAGAATCCTGTTTGAGTTATATCTTTTTGTTCCAATGGCAATTTCTCAGATTGAGCAATATCAATCTGCCACTTCACGAGATCAAGTCCTGTCACCATTTCAGTGACTGGATGCTCTACTTGAAGCCTTGTATTCATTTCTAAAAAGTAGAAATCACCGTTGGGAGCATAAATGAACTCAACTGTTCCCGCTCCTCTATAATTTAACCCCGCAGCCAACTTCGCAGCCGTTTCACAAATCTCCAATCTTTTCTCTTGATTAAAAGCAATCGATGGTGATTCTTCGATGACTTTTTGATAACGTCTTTGCCAAGAGCATTCTCTCTCAAACAGATGGACAGCATTCCCGTGTCCATCTCCAAAAACTTGAACTTCTATATGGCGAGGTTTTTCTAGAAACTTTTCAATTAAGACAGCATCATTGCTAAAAGACTTCATTGCCTCACTTCGGCAACCTCTCAAACTTTCTGCGAAGTCTTTTTCATTATGAACAATTCTCATTCCTTTTCCACCACCACCGGCAGAAGCCTTAATGAGAACGGGATAACCAATTTTTTTTGCTTCCGCTTCTAAAATTTTATCGTCTTGGTCTTCTCCATGATAGCCAGGAATAAGAGGGACTCCTAATTTGCCTGCTTTGATCTTTGACTGAATCTTGTCTCCCATCACGATGATGCTGTCTGACCGAGGTCCTATAAAGGTAATTCCCGCTTTCTCTACTGCTTGAGCAAAGACAGAGTTTTCAGATAAAAAACCATAACCAGGGTGAATTGCATCGATTCCATTTTCTTTTGCAATTTTGATGATCTTATCTTGATTAAGATAAGTATCCGTCGGAGTTCCATTCCCAAGATCATGTGAAAAATCAGCCAGCTCCACATGAACAAGATCTTTGTCATCTGCTGCATAAAGGGAATGAGATTCAATTGCTAGAAGTTTGCAACTTTTAATCACTCGACAAGCAATTTCTCCTCGATTCGCAATTAAGATTTTTTTTATTTCTTTCAAGATTCACTCCAAGTGGGTTTTCTCTTTTCCAATAAAGCCTTCATTCCTTCTTGAGCTTCGGCAGAAACCCTGAAGTCGGCTATAGACTGAGCCGTAAATTGCTTTTGCTTCGCTGGTTCGGTCATAAGTAACTTTTTAAAAAACATTTTTCCCTTAACTCCAGCTTTTGGTCCTGCTTTCATGAAACTTTGAACAACTTGTTTCGCTCTCAATTCAAAGTTTTCAGCAGAAATGACTTCATGAACGAGTTTCATTTCATAAGCCCTTTGGGCATCAAATCGCTCTCCTGAGTAAAACCAAGCTCTGGCTTCAGACTCTCCAATTTTCTTTAGAACATAAGGTGAAATCACACAAGGAGCGAGTCCAAGCCGTGCTTCTGTGAAACCAAACTTAGCTCCTTCACTCGCAAGGGCATAATCACAAATACTGACGAGTCCAACTCCACCTCCCATCGCACTTCCATGGATGAGGCCGATAATGGGAGAATCGAGATTTTCAAATCCTTCAAAAAGAGCTGCCAACTTAAGACTATCCTGAACATTCTCTTCAATCGAATAGTCCACCATTTTTTTCATCCAGTTTAGATCAGCCCCTGCACAAAAGCTTTTACCTTCTGCTTTAAGAATGACTAAACGAACAGCGATATTATTTCGAATTTCTTTTTGAGCTTCTAGAAACAGATCAATCATTTCATCATTGAAAGCATTATGAACCTCTGGTCGATTCATCGTAATTGTTGCAATGTCTTTTTCAATCTTAAGATCAAGCATATTACATCCTAAAAATTCCAAACTTGGTGCTTGGAATATGAGCATTCAAGGTTGCACTTAAAGCAAGTGCCAAAACTTTTCTTGTATCTTTAGGTTCTATAATTCCATCATCCCAAAGTCTGGCAGATGAATAATAAGCACTTCCCTCTTCTTCAAACTTTTCAATGATAGGCCGCTTAAATTCTTGAAGTTCTTTATCATCCATCAACTTCTTGCCTTTTGATTGAAGTCCAGCTTGTTTTACAGTTCCAAGTACTCCAGCTGCTTGCTCACCGCCCATGACTGAAATCTTAGCATTAGGCCACATCCATAAAAACCTTGGATTATAAGCACGCCCACACATTCCGTAATTTCCAGCTCCAAAGGAACCACCAATAATCAAAGTTAATTTCGGAACCTGAGCACAGGAAACGGCCGTCACGAGTTTAGCTCCGTGTTTCGCAATTCCCTCTGATTCATATTTTTTTCCGACCATAAAACCGGTAATGTTTTGAAGAAAGAGCAGAGGAACTTTTCTTTGGCAGCAAAGCTCAACAAAGTGAGCACCTTTCACTGCACTCTCGCTAAAGAGAATCCCATTATTAGCAACGATACCAACAGGCATTCCATAAAGTTTTGCAAAACCACAAACAAGAGTTTCTCCGTAGTTCTTTTTAAACTCTTGAAACTCAGAGCCATCTACCAGTCGAGCAATTATTTCACGAACATCAAAAGGTTTTCTCGTATCAGCTGAAATAATCCCTTCTATTTCTTCTATCGAATAAAGTGGTTCTTTAATTTCTCCTCTGGTCCCTTTTAGATTTTCTTCTCGATAAGACTTATAATTAAGCGTTTCAATAATATCTCTCGCAATTGAAAGAGCTTCTTCTTCATCTTCTGCATAGTGATCAGTCACTCCAGAAACTCGGGAATGAACATCAGCTCCCCCAAGGTCTTCTGCTGAAACATCTTCACCGGTAGCAGCCTTAACAAGAGGAGGCCCCCCAAGAAAGATTGTTCCGTTACCTTTAACAATAACTGATTCATCACACATAGCAGGAACATAAGCTCCCCCAGCAGTACAAGAACCACAAACAATTGCAATTTGTGGGATTCCTTTTGCCGACATCTGAGCCTGATTATAAAAAATTCTTCCAAAATGCTCTTTATCTGGAAAAACTTCGTCTTGCATTGGAAGAAAAGCTCCACCTGAATCCACAAGATAGATACACGGCAATCGATTTTGAAGAGCAATCTCTTGCGCTCGCAAATGTTTTTTAACCGTCATCGGAAAATAGGTTCCGCCCTTAACTGTGGCATCGTTAGCAACGAAAAGACATTCGACGCCATGAACTTTCCCTATTCCCGTAACCACTCCGGCACTTGGAACATCGACTTCATACATTTCCCAAGCCGCAAGTGAACTCAGTTCAAGAAAAGGAGAGCCCGGATCTAAAATTCTTTCGATTCGCTCTCGAGGAAGCAATTTTCCTCTTTTCAAATGTTTTTCAATGGCCGTTCCTCTGAAATCAGTTTGAACTTTTTCTTTTCGATCACGAAGGGTGACCAATAAGTTTTGATAAACATCAGAGTTGGTTTTGAAATCGGACGAACCCGATTGAATATTCGTGTTGAGTGATTCCATGTTGCTCCGCAACTTAAAGTTAATAGACCTTACAATATTAATCAAGAAATCGAGAAAATGGAATTTTCCAGTACTTAGATAACTTCAATGAAGATTATCAATAACTAATAGCTATCGAATAATAATACCTATATATTTTTTCTAAAAATTAACTTGTGTTAAAAGTGAGATATCCAAAGGAGGAAAACATGATTCAACTTAATCAAATTGACCATATCAACATGAAAGTAAAAGACTTTGAAGAGACAATTAACTTCTACCAAGAACATTTCGGATTTGAATTAAAGGAAGAAGGAAAAAGCATGTCCGGAACGCCCTACAAAATTATTGGAAGCCCTGGAAAGCTTTATCTCTGCTTATATAATACAAACTATTCACTTGATGAAGCTCCCATCAACCATATTGGATTTCACGTAAAAAACTTTGATGAGACTCTAGCCTACATTAAAAAAAATAAAATCAGAGTAACAATGGATACTTATCAATATGAAAAATCTCGATCAATTTATATCGAAGATCCAAATGGGCACGAAATTGAGATCTCCGAAAAATTCGGAGGAGGGCTTGATTAACGACCTGAAATCACAAAGAAAGAAGTCATAATACAGAGAAAGTAATATCTTTCTTGAAAAACATAAGAGAAGTTAAGAATATTTTTTAATTAATCTTGTAAGGCCTTATTAAGCTTCACAAAAGAACCAACCGCAAATGCTGCCAGGACATGCTTAATCGTATGTCCTGAAAGTGGTAAAAAGCTATAAAACTGATCATCGAAAGTTTCAGTAATCTTTGCTGTTAAATAAAAAAGAAAAGCTCCCATCAGGTACTTCACTTTAATCTTCGGATTTTTGTAAAGAATCACTAGGAGAGGAATAATTATGATAGCAGTTGTTTGTACATAATAATAAACCCTTAAATCTTTAAAGACGACCCAATAGTAAATACTTCCAAAACCTAAGAGAACCGCAATAGGAAGAAACACTTTTTCATACTTATTGGGAAAATAAAGACAAAATACACCAACAAGAAGGGCCATAAAACCTATTGTCATGGGAAGACGATCCCATATAAGGGTAGAGTCATTAGGATTTAGATGATAGTGAATAGAACCAGGTGCCACTAAAAGAACACCTATAAAAAGAATCATCCAAGAAAGTGCATAAGGTATTTTCGAATAGTTCTTATAAACTTCATAAATTCCCCAGAGTCCGAAAAAGATAAAAGGAATATTTGAAATAACATCAAAGAAATTATTAATTCCTAAGAAAGTTCGCGTATCAGCAAAGTTATGATACTCCTGACTTTGAGCAATGGGTCCCATACTCCATATGATAATAAATTCACCAATCAAAATTGATATCAAAATTAGATGTTTTTTCATATTTTTACTCTCTTTTTGAAATGGTATCCCCAAAGAATCACACGAGGAACAAAAGCATAAAAAAAATAACTTGCAACAAAGAAAGCCCGCCAATCACCGATATCTTCCATACTTCTCGAAGATTGAATTTGATCAAGATAAAAGTCGAGGTTCATATCAGTGAATTGAGTTTGACTAATGAGCTCAACACTTGGCTGAGCTCCACTCCAAATCCAAGACCAAGGAATAGAGAAAGTATCAGTAAAAAAAACGATAAATTCTGGAGATAAGTTAAATAAAAAGTTCCAACCAAAGTAAATATCGGTAAGTAAGGTTTTCAATAATAAAGAAGCCAACCCTCCTAGAGAAAAACAAAGTCCATTAAGATGGAATTCACTTTTTAATAAGGAAGTATCAACATTATTAGAAACCTTTTCGATAAACTGACGGTAAAGGCTGAATATCTCAGTTTTTTTTCTAAAGCGTGCGACAAAACCAAGAATAAAAAACATCAAAGGTAATAAAATTAAAAAGAAATAAGCTGAGAGAATATTAACAGGATAACGGTCACCTGCATGAAAAAAGAGATTCGCATAAAGAAACCCCGAAAAGAGGGAACACAGATTAAGAAACCGGTAGAAAACCTGCGATTTAGTTAGTGACATTCTTAAATACTATCAACTAAATCCTTTATTTCTAGAAGGTTACAGACCTTACCAAATACGAACGATCGTGCTATAGTATCTTCATGAGTAGAAAGAATCACATTCTGACTTCGGCCCTAGAACTCTCTCGGACTATTGGCTTAGAGGCCCTTACGATTGGAGCACTCGCAAAAACAGTTGGCATGAGTAAGAGTGGTCTTTTTGGTCATTTCAACTCAAAAGAAAAACTTCAAAAAATGGTTCTCGATTTTGCCGCTGACCAGTTTACTCAGGAAGTGATCCGACCGGCATTAAAAACTCAAAGGGGTTTAAAAAGACTCGATAAAATGATTTCGAATTGGCTGAGCTGGAGCACAACAAAGAAAAATGGTGGTTGCCCTTTCATCTCTGCCATTATTGAATTTGATGATAGACCAGGCGAAATTAGAGAACATGTAAAACATTACCAAAGTATGATGTTAGATTCTTTTGCAAAAGCCGTTAATATTGCAATTGAAGAAAAAGAACTCGCGAGTGATTGTAATCCAGAACAGTTTGCTTTCCAACTCTATGGTTACGTTATCTCTTATCATGTTTATCATCGTCTTTTAAGTGATGATAAAGCGCAAGAAAAATTTCTCGATGCTTATCTCAATTTAAAATTCAGTTACTCAAGGGAGGAAGCATGAGTCTATCCTTTAATCAAAAATTGACCAATCACTTTTTAAAAATGGGGCACCTGATCGCTCCTGAATTTGTTCATAGAAAAATAATAGAAACAGGCTTTCGAGTAAAAAACTACCGAACAAGTGATGAGGAATTAGCTTTTCTTCTTTCTGCCAAAAAGCGACTTCATCATCTCCCTATTACCGATGAAGCGATTTACTCTTACCGCTGGGGAGAAGGACCAGAGGTCATCGTTGCTCATGGCTGGGAAGCTCGAGGAGTTCAGTTTTCAAAATTTATAAAACCTTTAGTCGAAAAAGGGTTCTCCGTAGTCGCTTTCGATGCTCCAGCTCATGGTGATTCAGAAAAGACTTTCTCTCATATTATGGAGTTTATAGAAGCTCTTAGAGTTGTCAGCGATGATTGCAAAAATCTTAAAGCGATTATGGCCCACTCTATGGGTTGCACCTCTACCATAAAAGTTATTACCGACAGCTTTAATCAAGAAGATGTAAAGCTTATTTGGATTGCTGGTCATTTGAATCTTTTTTCTTATCTTGAAAACTGGGCGAAGAGACAAGGTTTTCCTATGTCTATTCTTAATAGTGTTGTTGAAAGTATAGAGGACCGCTATCAAATGAATTTTTTAAAGGTTCAAACCGATGCTCTCATGGATAAAATAAAAACAGAAACACTTCTCATTCATGATAAAGAAGATAATAGAACAGACTATAAAAACGCTGTGAAGTTACATGAAATAATCCCAAACTCTCATCTTCATATGACAGAAGGATTAGGACATTTTAAAATTCTTAAGGCAAAAGAAATCGTCAATATTGTGACCGATTTTCTATGAGGCTTTTTTCTTAGGATTTATAATAAAATTTTCCATCAAAGCTCTAACCATGACATTATCATAATGTACAAGATTTTCAGCATTCCTAACAAATGAAGGAAGAGCTTCTATAGGAGGTTTTCCTGATTTTGAGACATGTTCAACGAAAGCAATTGCAAGGCCTACAATTTTTGCCATCGGAAAGATTTTCATTCCAGTAAGTCCAAGAGGGTAACCTGTTCCATCAAGACATTCACGGTGTTGCATAACAATTTGTCGAACGGGTTCACTCATGAATGGATAATCAGCAAGAATTTCATAACCATGCTTCGGATGTTCTTGGTAGAGTTTAATTTCCTCTTCTTCTAAATCAGAGTAGTTCTTATTTCTTATCTCTTCTGAAAGCTTGAGTTTTCCAATATCATGAATCATTGCTCCCATCCCTAAGTGTTCAACACTTCTAGGCGTTACCCAATCAAGTTTTTTACCGATTGCAATCGCAAAGAAAGAAACAATAAAACCTCTACTTGTAGAATCATTAATTTTTTCATCAAAATCATTAATAAGCTCTCGAAAGTTTGATTGAGAGTTGAAAAGTCCATAGATATTATCACAGACGCCTTTCCCCTCTTCAACAAGTCGTGGATTCATTCCTTTCGTTTCGACTTCCGTAATATATTTATCAGCAAGATTCTCTGCAATTTTTCCTTTTAGAGAAATTGAGACTTTATTACTGTCTTGAATCTTTCCTAAAAGTTTATTCATGAAGTTGATATAAATTAAACGATCTTCAATTTTAAAATAAAAGAATTCAACTTCCTTTTCATTCATGTAATGATCAAGACGAGACTTTTCGAAATTATCACCTCTGTGGAGGACCTTAACATATTTGTTAGGACCTAACCGAACATAGATATCATAAATTGTTTTATTACCACTGAAGAAAGTTTTTGCTGAAAGCTTATCAAAACTATCATCAGGCTCATTAACCTCCTGCTCATCTTGAACTTGATCCTGCGTTTCCATTTTAGACCAAAGAGTTGGATTATTATAAAGCTCAATGAGTTTTGTCACTTCTTCAGGTGTTGTTGGTTTTTCGACAACGTCATAAACCCCTAAATGTTTGAGGTCACTTTTTGAAATCCCTAACTCTTCTTCCATTCTCTCGACACTTTCAAGGGTATAGATAATTCTCATCGACGGTGAATTGAGTTTTACATACTTTAAAACACTGAGACTCGAGTTGTTTTGAGTTGCAAAGTCTAGAATGATTGCGCTGTATTTTGTTTTATAAAGTCTTGATTGAGCAGACTTGCCATTATCAACAGTATGAACTTCATATTGAAATCTTTGAAGGTGATCTTTTAACTGGTTCACCCATTCCAAATCAGGATCACAAATTAAAACAGGTACAGCCACATTCACCCCTTATAATCGATTGTTTAGACCTTTAACTTATCGGAATTAATCACGAAAAATTGATCATGAACTTTGAGATGAAGTCCTTAATTTTTTGATTTAAGGTTAAGATTTTATAGATTGTCCGAGTGATCGGCTCCAGATTTAATATCGATTTTCGCTAAAACACTTAGAATATCGATTGACTTTAAACTATTTTGAAATAAAAAAAACCCAAGCTGAAATATTCATTTCAATTCTTGGGCTTAATATAAAAGATGGGTGCATCTTGCTATTTTGGCACCAAGTCGCCCTGGCACTATCTTCGCCGCAAGTAGGCTTAACTTCTGGGTTCGGGATGGGACCAGGTGTTTCACTACCGCTATCGATACACCCAAATCGTATTGGGTATTAAAAATTAAAAAGAACAAATTCAATTTCAGCTGTTATATCAGCTGTCTTTGAAAATTACAAAACAGAATTAAGGGGTATGAAAACTTTGGAATGTTTTATTGCATTACTAAAACATTCCTCTGTCTTCAAAAAAAGACTTGAGCTGATTTTTTATTGAGTTTCATACGAAATTTTATGAACAGATCTAAATTAGAGTCTAAAGCAAATGGATTATTAGTACAGGTCCGCTTAATGCCTTACAGCACTTACACTTCCTGCCTATCAAACTCGTAGTCTACAAGTTTCCTATGAGATCTTATCTTGAGATGGGCTTCCCACTTAGATGCTTTCAGTGGTTATCCCTTCCGAATTTAGCTACCCGGCAATGCAGCTGGCGCCACAACCGGTACACCATGGATTCGTCCAACCCGGTCCTCTCGTACTAAGGTCAGCTTCTCTCAAATCTCATGCGCCCACGGAGGATAGAGACCGAACTGTCTCACGACGTTCTGAACCCAGCTCGCGTACCACTTTAATCGACGAACAGTCGAACCCTTGGGACCTGCTCCAGCCCCAGGATGTGATGAGCCGACATCGAGGTGCCAAACCTCCTCGTCGATGTGAACTCTTGGAGGAGATCAGCCTGTTATCCCCGGAGTACCTTTTATCCGTTGAGCGATGGCCCTTCCACACGGGACCACCGGATCACTAACACCTGCTTTCGCACCTGCTCGGCATGTCTGCCTCGCAGTCAAGCTCCCTTATGCGTTTACACTCTACGCCTGGTTTCCATTCAGGCTGAGGGAACCTTAGTACGCCTCCGTTACTCTTTAGGAGGCGACCGCCCCAGTCAAACTGCCCACCAGACATTGTCCCCCTGCCGGATCACGACAGTAGGTTAGGATTCCAATTAACAAAGGGTGGTATTTCAAGGTTGACTCCCTGTACGCCGGAACGCACAGATCAACGCCTCCCACCTATCCTACGCATTGTTAATCGAAACCCAATGCCAAGTTACAGTAAAGGTTCACGGGGTCTTTTCGTCCTTCCGCGGGTAGTGCGTATCTTCACGCACACTCCAATTTCGCTGGACCTCCAGTTGAGACAGTGGGGAAATCGTTACGCCATTCGTGCAGGTCGGAACTTACCCGACTAGGAATTTCGCTACCTTAGGACCGTTATAGTTACGGCCGCCGTTTACTCGGGCTTCGATTTAAAGCTTCGACCGAAGTCTAACCTCACCTCTTAACCTTCGAGCACCGGGCAGGCGTCAGTCCGTATACGTCCACTTACGTGTTAGCACAGACCTATGTTTTTGATAAACAGTCGTTACCCCCTTTTCGCTGCGACCTCCATCAGCTTCGTCAGCAAGTGACTACACCAACAAAGGCATACCTTCTCCCGAAGTTACGGTACCATTTTGCAGAGTTCCTTAACTGGAGTTCATCCAAGCGCCTGAGGATTCTCTCCTCATCCACCTGTGTCGGTTTACGGTACGGATTGATAAATGATTAACCCTAGAAGCTTTTCTTGGAAGCATAGAATCACGAACTTCGTCTTACGACTCGTCATCACGTCTCAGGCATATAGTGTGCGGATTTGCCTACACACAACCCTACTCGCTTAAACCGGGACAACCAAACGCCCGGATCCGCTATCTTTCTCCGTCACTCCATCAGTCATTACCAAGTACAGGAATATTAACCTGTTACCCATCCACTACGCCTTTCGGCCTCGCGTTAGGATCCGACTTACCCTGGGCGGAGTCACCTGGCCCAGGAACCCTTGGATTTTCGGCGGGAGGGATTCTCGCCCTCCTTATCGCTACTTATCTCAGCATCAGCTCTTGTGTAACCTCCAACGCTCCTCACGGTACGCCTTCGTCGGCAAACACAATGCTCCTCTACCACATGCAAGCATGTCCGTAGCTTCGGTACTATACTTTAGCCCCGTTACATCTTCGGCGCGGAACCACTAGTCCAGTGAGCTATTACGCTTTCTTTAAAGGGTGGCTGCTTCTAAGCCAACCTCCTGGATGTCACAGTAGTTCCACAACCTTTTCCACTTAGTATAGATTTAGGGACCTTAGCTGACGGTCTGGGCTCTTTCCCTTTCGACTATGGTCCTTAGCAACCATAGTCTCACTGCCTGGATATACTCGACGGTATTCTGAGTTTGATATGGTTTGGTAAGCTGGTAAGCCCCCTAGCCAAGTCAGTGCTATACCCCCGTCGGTAAACTCCAAACGCTGCACCTAAATGCATTTCGAGGAGAACCAGCTATCACGGAATTTGATTGGCCTTTCACCCCTAACCACAAGTCATCCCAAGTATTTTCAACTACAACGGGTTCGGTCCTCCACGTAGTTTTACCCACGCTTCAACCTGCCCATGGTTAGCTCATCCCGTTTCGGGTCTACAGCATGCAACTATCGCCCTATTAAGACTCGGTTTCCCTACGACTACATCTAACGACTTAATCTCGCTGCACACCATAACTCGCTGAGTCATAATGCAAAAGGTACGCCATCAGGCTTTACAATAGCCCTCTGACTGTTTGTAAGCACACACTTTCACGATTCTATTTCACTCCCCTCGTCGGGGTTCTTTTCACCTTTCCCTCACGGTACTGGTTCGCTATCGGTCAGCAAGTAGTATTTAGCCTTGGAGAGTGGTCTCCCCAGATTCAGACAGAGTTCCACGTGTTCCGTCCTACTCAGGATACTCACCGGCTTTGAATACTTTCGGGTACGAGACTTTCACTCCCTATGGTGTGCTTTCCCAAACACTTCCCCTAGCATTCTCCACTTTATGTAAGTCCTACAACCCCAGCATGCACGCATACTGGTTTGGGCTAATCTGCGTTCGCTCGCCGCTACTAGCAGAATCTCTTTTGATTTCTCTTCCTCAGGGTACTTAGATGTTTCAGTTCCCCTGGTTAGCTCCTCATAGGCTAGTTTCTCACCTATGGGTTTCTATGCTCTCACATAGAAGGATTACTCCATTCAGAAATCTCCGGCTCAAATGACTGTTTAACGTCTTACCGAAGCTTATCGCAGTTTAACCACGTCTTTCATCGCCTCTTGCTGCCTAGGGATCCAATGTGTGCCCTTAGTAGCTTTATGACCTAATTTAAATCCAAAAATTTTGTATTATAAACCAACTTAAATAAACTTATTTAAATTTTAAAAAATCAGCTCTCGTCTAAACTTTCTTAATTCTGTTATGAAATTTTAAAAGAACAAAAAAGCCTCACCGTAGTGAAGCTTTCATATTACTTTCAAATATTTTGGTAATTGAGAATGAGAGAAAAGAGATAAGAAGAACAAAAACGTTCAAGATTGATCTAGAGAATGACTAATTTGGGTGCATTCTCAATAATCCTTAAAAGGAGGTGATCCAGCCGCAGGTTCCCCTACGGCTACCTTGTTACGACTTCACCCCAGTCATCGCTCCCACCGTAGACGCTCTCCTCACGAGGTTAGAGTCACGTCTTTGGATGAAAACAACTCCCATGGTGTGACGGGCGGTGTGTACAAGGCCCGGGAACGTATTCACCGTAGCATGCTGATCTACGATTACTAGCGATTCCAACTTCATGAAGTCGAGTTGCAGACTTCAATCCGGACTGAGATGCAATTTTTGAGATTGGCTTCCCCTCGCGGGTTCGCTTCCCTTTGTTTGCACCATTGTATTACGTGTGTAGCCCTGGACATAAGGGCCATGAGGACTTGACGTCATCCCCACCTTCCTCCTGGTTAACCCAGGCAGTCTCATTAGAGTGCCCAACTTAATGCTGGCAACTAACAATAGGGGTTGCGCTCGTTGCGAGACTTAACCCAACATTTCACAACACGAGCTGACGACAGCCATGCAGCACCTCTCACTGAATTCCCCGAAGGGCACTTTCGGCATTACCCGAAATTCTCAGGAGTTCAAGCCCAGGTAAGGTTTTGCGCGTTGCTTCGAATTAAACCACATAATCCACCGCTTGTGCGGGCCCCCGTCAATTCCTTTGAGTTTTAGTCTTGCGACCGTACTCCCCAGGCGGAGCACTTAATGCGTTAGCTACGTTTCTGAAGGGATCAATACCCCCAAAAACTAGTGCTCATCGTTTACGGCGTGGACTACCAGGGTATCTAATCCTGTTTGCTCCCCACGCTTTCGCGCCTCAGCGTCAATATATCCCCAGGAAGGCGCCTTCGCCTCTGGTGTTCCTTCACATCTCTACGGATTTTACCCCTACACGTGAAATTCCCCTTCCCTCTGGATAATTCTAGATTAATAGTTTCAGGCGCAGTTTCGGGGTTGGGCCCCGAGATTTCACACCTGACTTACTAATCCGCCTGCGCGCGCTTTACGCCCAATAAATCCGAACAACGCTTGCACCCTTCGTATTACCGCGGCTGCTGGCACGAAGTTAGCCGGTGCTTTCTTCAATGGTACCATCACACGAAATGGGTATTAACCATCTCGCCGTTTTTCCCATAGGACAGAGTTTTACAACCCGAAGGCCTTCCTCACTCACGTGGCGTTGCTGCGTCAGGGTTTCCCCCATTGCGCAATATTCCCTACTGCTGCCTCCCGTAGGAGTCTGGACCGTGTCTCAGTTCCAGTGTGGCTGATCGTCCTCTCAGACCAGCTAAGCATCATAGCCATGGTAGGCCATTACCCCACCATCAAGCTAATGCTCCGCAGGCCCATCCTCTAGCGATAGCGTTTTCCCTGATCCTGAAAATGTATTTAACTATTTAAAGATTAAATTCATCCCCATGATCATCTTTCCAAAAAGGAAGGATAGGGAAAAAGAAGCCACCTTTGAAAAGTTTTTTCAATGTCACTTTTCATATGCGGTATTAGCACCGGTTTCCCGATGTTGTCCCCCACTAAAGGGTTGGTCACCTACGTGTTACGCACCCGTGCGCCACTGTACTCGCACCCGAAGGTACTTTCTCGTTCGACTTGCATGTATGAAGCACGCCACCAGCGTTCGTTCTGAGCCAGGATCAAACTCTCCAAGTAAACCGTTAATATGTTTAACTTAAATAATTTTAAAGCTCATAAGAAACTACTAGTGTAGTTTTCGGATTTTGATAGATTAAGGACTCTATAATAAATAGGTCCCGGCTCGGCTTTGCATTGTCTGGGTAGACTTTAGCTCTATCACGCCAAACCTTAGTTCATTGAACGGGATATTAAGTATCGAAATACTTAATATGTTTCGTCTTCTCATCTCTAGAAATTCGAAAAATCGAATTTCTCTCATCTGCGTCAAAGCTTCTGTAAAACAGTTGCTTTTCAGCATTACCAAATATTCAATTGTCAAAGATCAAAGGCAAAGGGCTCCCATCTTTTCTGTATTCGAAAAAATATGTGAAGCGCTAAACCGGTTCGACGAGATTACGTCTTTGGATTTCAAACGTCAACCCTCAGAATAGAAAAAATGAAAGTTTTTTTTATTTTTTTTTATAAGGATTCTGAGGCGAAAAATCGCCCCAGATTTCAGTCGCATTTAATTTCTTCGGCGATTTCCCAATCTGTCTCTAATCGACCGAGAAGGGTCTCTAAAGTAGAGATAAGTAAAGTCATTACGGTTTTTCTTCACCACATCGATATAGCGGATGCTCCCACTTCCAAAGACAGAGCGAACATAGACTCCATTTCCAGAAGCAAAGAAATTATAAACTCCAACACCATAAACTGATTCGCTAAAACGAATCATATAACGATCGACATAGCGTGAAACAGCACCTGGGAAAGTTCCAACTTTATACATAGAAAGGGCCCTAGGACCAACATTATCAACGTCCCATGACTGACCAGTTGTAAACACTGATCGAGTGAGTGGTTTATTTTGTGAATCGACAATACTTCTGTCGCTATCTTGAAGAATTAATCTCAAGCCACCTTCACCTCGGAAATAGCGAACATCAACTTTGAAAGAAATATCATTGGTCGTGCGAACATCAACAATTTGTCCACTTCTAAGGCTGCCAGTCGCTCGCAAACGAAAGTCAGTTGGTTGAACATTAAAAACAGGTTGAGAAAATCTCACAGTAAACTCAACGTTTGCTGCATTTGTCGGATTTGCCCTAACACCTGATCGTAAAATTGAAATAACTTCAGCAGAAAAAGCAGAAGCTGAAAATAAGAATACTAATAATAAGAGTTTCATCCTTGTTCCCCTTTTAAAATAAATTCTATAAGGGAATTGTAGGCTTGATCAGGATTAATTACAATTCGACAACAATAACTCAAAGGTTATTTTATTTAAAAACCTCTTATTTGTGTCTGGTATGTATCCGTGAGGTTCTGACAGGCAGACGTTTCTTGTGGATCGATCGCCAACTGTTCTGGACAGTTAAAATGTCTAGAAACTGCTCTCGCACAATTCTTAGAACACCGACCATTATAGTATTCATCCCGAATAGAGGTACAAAGCTCCTGGAAATTATTAAATGTTAAAGGCGAGTTCGAATTACAAGCTTCGAAGTATTGTCCTTGAAATCCACCTCTTCTGGCTTCAATAATTTGATAGGTATAATTTTCCACTATGGAAATCGGTGGTATCTGCGGTTGAGCAGGAGCATTGGAATCATCACTCCCACAACTCACTAAAAGAAATAATGTAAAAACTAAAGACAATGCTTTCATAGGCATGTTTATAACATGCTCAGAAATGCAGAGAGATATTTTGAAATTTTTACAGGTTCAGGACTTAAGCGGAAAACCAGCAGACTCTAGCTGACCAACACACTGATCTTCATAAGACTTAATAACTTCTGGCTCCAGGGTCTTCTCCGGATTTTCATAACTAAAACGAACTGTCACAGAATTCTGAGTATCATTCAGTGGATAGACCTGAACGATCTTCATCGACTTAAGATCTTTAATCTTAAGTTTCTTCTGAACCGTTAAAACATTTGCAGCTTGTTGATCTTTTTCAACAAGAACTGTGCAATCAAATTGAGCAGCGGGAAATTTTGCTAACGGCTTATAAGATTCCTTTGCTTTAATTTCTGTTTTTGTGAAATCGGTTAAATCAAATTGAGCAATCGAAAGATGCCCTTTAATTTTGAAATCTCTTAAAACAATCGGATGGACTGAAGAGACAACACCTAATGCTTTTCCTCGAATAAAAATATCTTGATATTCATAAGGGTGTTTTCCACGCCAACTTGATGGCATTAGCGGATTTTCCCCCTTGAGCTCTCCTTCACCAAGGAACTTCGCAGGGAGTTTCATGAACTTCAGGAAGTCTTCAACAATATTCAAAAGCTGTAAAAAGGGAGTCCGCTCTTTATGAAAGAAAGCTATAGAAAGAATATTTCTTTCATTTACAAAATTCTTGCCTTCAGGGAGATAAGCTCTTCCCCATTCAAAGAAGCGATAACGACTAAAGTTTTTAGTATTAAGGGAAGCCATTTCTAAAAGTGACGGGATAAGGCTTGGGCGCATTCGGTCTGCATCTGTTGAAAGTGCATTAACAAGAACCATTCCATCATTAAGATTCTCCCAAGATGCTTTCTCTAAAAGTTTTTTTCCAACCAATGGATAACTCATAACTTCCAATGCATTAGCTTTGAGGGACATGAAGTCTTGAACTTTTCTTTCAACTTGCTTGTATGGAGTAAGCCCAACGGGATTGACTCCAAGCATTGGTGATTTCACTGGAATATTATCATACCCTACAATTCGACCAACCTCTTCAGCAATATCATGCTGGCCCTCGATGTCTTTGGTTGACCGGTAAGAAGGAACCAAAATATCAAAAGTGTCTCTTTCCTCTCCGACTTGAAAATCAAGATTCGTCAGGATCTTTTTTATCTCATCAAAGCTCAATTCTGTTCCAAGAAGAGTATTAATATACTTAGAGCTGGTTGTGATCTCCAATGGCCTATCAGCATTAAGATCATCCCCGTCATACTCAGCTTTCCCTATAACTTTCGCTCCAGGACAAAGCTCACATAACAATTCTAAAGTTCTTAATAAAGTTCTGTATGTTAAGTGACTATCAAGTGACTTTTCATATCTTGATGAGGAATCAGTTCGAAGTCCAAGATGAACAGAAGTTTTTCGAACTTCTTCTGCCTTCCAGTTTGCCACTTCAATAAAAACCTTCGTTGTATTGTCATTGACTCCACTATTCGCTCCTCCCATAATTCCAGCAAGGACCAGTGGTTTCTCTGAATCACAAATCACAGTATCAGTCGGAAGAACTTTTCTTTCTATCTCATCAAGAGTTGTAAAACTTTGTTCTTTTCCTGCTAACTTGACCTCAATTGTATCATTCTTGATTGATTCACGATCGTAGATATGAAGAGGCATTCCCAGCTCCATCATAACGTAGTTAGAAATATCAACGATATTATTAATCGGTCTCAACCCAACAGCATTCAATCGCTCTTGAATCCATTGGGGAGAATCTTCAACTTTAACTCCATCAACACTTAATCCCCAGAAAGCTTTTCCTGAACAATCTTTAGCAACTTTCGGAACAATAGGAGAAGCATCTTTCGTAAACTTTGATTCTAGATCCTTGTACCAATCCGCTGTAAACTTGTGAGAAAGTGGATTGTCATATATCGCTGCAAACTCTCGAGCAATACCAAACATTCCCCAAAGATCCGGTCGGTGTGTGAGTGATTTATTATCAACATCAATAATATAATCTTCTTGAGCTCCCAAAAACTCGGTCATTGTTATTCCGAGCTTCGTTCCTTCAGGAAGTTCCATAATTCCTTTCGCTCCTTCTCCAAGACCAAGTTCTGATTCTGAACAAAGCATTCCTTCCGAAAGAACGCCTCTAATTTTTTTAGGCTCAAGCGTAAGACCATTCGGTAGCGTCACTCCAATCGGAGCATAAGCAACAATCAAACCATCACGAACATTCGGAGCACCACAAACAACTTCCGCCGTTCCTGATCCATAATCAAAAGTAACGAGATTTAACTTATCCGCTTCCGGATGTTTTTTAAAACTTAGGATTTTTGCAGTTTTAATTTGAGTAAGATGGACATTTCTTTTTTCCACTCCTTCAACTTCAGCCGTCTTCATAGTGAAATCATTAGCAATATCGTGAATTCCAATTTCTGGAAGTTTAACAAAGTCTTTAATCCAATTGAGAGATATAAGCATGAGGAATCCTAAAAATAAGAGAATTGTTCATTAAAACGAAGATCACCTTTATGAAGGTGTCTGATATCTTCGATGGCGTAATTAACCATAACCAGTCGATCAAGTCCGAGTCCAAAAGCAAACCCCGTGTATTCATCAGGATCAACTCCTCCCGCTTTTAGAACATTCGGGTGGACCATTCCACAAGGAAGCAGCTCAAGCCAACCAGAATGCTTAGCCGACTCATCTTTGGGGTCAGGTTTCTTCCAACGAATATCAAGTTCAAACCCCGGTTCAACGAATGGGAAATATCCTGGTCTTAATCTCACTTCCATATCTTTTTTGAAAATTTCTTTTAGAAGAGTCTTCATGAAGTAAATCAAATGACCTGTATTGATCCCTTTGCCAACCATCATTCCTTCTAATTGGTGAAAGACCATCTCATGAGTCGTATCAGTCCGCTCACAACGAAAAACTTTTCCTGGTCCGACGAAAGCAAAAGGAGGCTCACGTTCTTCCATCCCTCTGATTTGAATGGTTGAAGTATGAGTACGAAGCAAATGTTTTTTATCAGCAAACCAAAAAGTATCCTGCATATCCCGAGCAGGATGAGTTTCTGGAATATTCAAAGCTTCGAAATTATGAAATTCATCTTCAACATGAGGACCATCAAGAACTTCAAATCCCATAGAAAGAAAGATGTCTTCAATCTTTCTTTGAATCTGATGAACGGGATGAGTTCCAGAAGCTTGAAGTCCGCGATCAAGTAAAGAGTCTCTTAAAGAAATATCAATCTTATTTTTTTCAAGTTTCTCATTGATTTCTTTGATCTCGATATCTTTGAGTTTATTAACAATGGCGTGTTCGATATTCTTTTTGATTTCATTGGAACGCGGACCAATTGCTTTTCTTTCTTCTGGGGTCGCGTCTTTAAGCCCCTTTAAAACTTCAGCGAGCGAACCCTTTTTTCCAATATAAGAAGCTTTAAGATTCAGAACATTCGCTTGCTTATCAAGGCCTTTAATTTCTTTCTGGAATGACGCATAGAGGCTCTCTATTTTATCGAGCATTTTTTCTCCTAATATATAGAGGAAAGATTAACTTAGGGGGGCTAGTTTATCAATTTGAGCTGGGCCCTTTCATTAAGAAACCACTCAGTTTTTTTCGGATCTTGGTAATCTGGATAGGTCCAAGACAAAAACTCAGTCTCTTTCGCTTTAAAGATATAGTTCAGATCGGCATAAACCCCCTGACCAAGATAGGGTCGGTGAGCATAAGGCTTTCCCGTCGCAAGGATCATATTTTCAAGCGAGAGCATTCCAAGATCTATATTGATCGTTCGTCCTTCTTTAGAAAACTGATCTTCAAGTGCTGTGACCCAAACTTTAAAGAAAACAAAGTCGTCTCGGTTCATAGGCTCGCGATAAGAAAGAAAAACTCTCTTAAGGGAGTCTCCCATTTCCTTAGAATAATATTTCAAAGACGGATTAAAATCAGGATAGAAAACCTCTGGCTCAATTGAATGTTTCTCAGCAAGAAGATTTGTGATCTTAAGAAGATCCCAATCAGTCTCTTTATAGATCACACTGTAAAAGAAAAAGCATTTCTGAGGCTTTTTAAGTTCGCTCATTATTGAAGTCTATTATAATAAGTTTTGATTTCATCAATCGTCGCTGTCGCTGTCCCTTTTTTAGCCACAACAACACCTGCAGCAAGGTTGGCCGTCCAAACGGCTTCTTCCAAATTACCACCCGAAATAAGAGCTGCTGTGAGAACTGCGATTGATGTATCCCCCGCACCAGAAACATCGAAGACATCTCTTGCAATGGTTGGAATTTTCTTTGTTTGTGAATCCTTAGACATGGAAACCATTCCTTCTGAACCAAGAGTCACAACGACATTATCAAAATTTAGCTTATCGATAAGAATTTCACAGATACGTTCAGGTTTTCGCTCTTCTGAAAATCCAAGTCGATCCATAATAATAGAGGCTTCTTTAAAGTTTGGTTTAAATAACGTCGCTCCCTTATACCAAGTGGCAGGGTTCTTTCTTGAAGGATCTACTGTCACAAGGACTTTATTCCTTTTAGCAAGAGCGATAACTTCTTGAGTGAAGCGTTCATCAAAAAGACCTTTTCCATAGTCTTCCAAAATAATTCCATCGATCTTTCCTAATTTCTGATCAATTTTCTCAAGAAGAGAGCTCTTTGAAGTTTCATCAATTGGTTCTTGGGTTTCGTAATCAATTCGACAGATTTGCTGAGTTCCTGCGACGACTCTTTCCTTAAAGGTCGTTGAGCGTGTATCTGACTTTACAAGGCTCTTCGTTGTTAAACCACTTTTTCCTAGAAGATCCTCAAAGATTTTTCCATGAACATCATTTCCAATGACCCCAAAAAGGTCTGAAGTAACTCCCAAATCACTGAGATTGTCTGAGACATTTGCAGCAAGGCCCAGCTTGGTCCACTCTTTCTTTACTTCAACAACGGGAACAGGGGCTTCAGGAGAAATTCTATCAACATTTCCTGACGTGTATTTATCAACTCCAACATCACCAAGTACTGCAATATTTTGAATTTTTTCAAACCCATTTAAAACTGTCTCGAAACGCGTTTTATCAATCATGGTAAATCCTTGATTTCTTTTTCTATTATATTTTCAAACTGTGCCATAACTTGGTCAAAACTTAACTTTGTCGTATCAATCTCAATCGCATCATCCGCTTTCTTGAGAGGAGCGACTTCTCGATTGGAATCTCTTGCATCTCGTTTTTTTATATCTGTAATGATCTGTTCCAAAGTTAGACCTTCGAGCTTTCCTTGCTCATTTAATTGATCATAACGGCGCTGTCCTCTAACCTCTGCACTGGCCGTAAGGAAGAACTTTAACTGGGCATTAGGAAAAACGACTGTTCCAATATCTCGCCCTTCAACGAGGCAAATCTCAGAACTTTCAACAACAATCTCTCTTTGGGACTCATCAACCTTCTGTCTGATCCCAGGATGGCCTGACACTTTCGAAGTCAGATCCGAAACCTCATGATCATAGAGTCTTTCAGTGTAATCAATACCATTAAGAGTGACTTTAAACTTTGGGATTTTCTGATAATCCACTTTAATATTTTTAATTAGAGCAAAAGCTTCATCTGCCGAATTATCCAAAAAGCTAGCAAGCTCAAAGTTGTCATTTATATAGAGGGCCAGGCTCCTAAAAAGTGAGCCGGAATTAACGTGAAAAAACTGATACTTCTTCGCAAGTGCCTTAGTAATAGAGGATTTTCCAGTCCCTGAAGGGCCATCAATTGCGATTACATTAGAGATATTCTCCATATCTTTCTTTATCATAGATTTCTTTGGCCGTAATTATTACAAGTTTTTCTCTCTCCAACCTGATTTATGCTATGGTGCATCATGACGAGGATGCTAGCTCCACTCTTCTTATTTTTAAGTTTTTCATTATATGCAAGAACCTCTGAAGTTCTTCAATTTATCAAACAGAACTATGAATACAATATAGAGCTGATTGAAAAAACATATCAGGAACATGGTATCTCAATCAATCTTAGCAAAGCCGACAAAACAATTAATCTTAATGCTCTAGAGGCAATCAACCATAGGCATCCACTTGCCGAGATTGGATATAAAACGGGATTAATGAAAAGAAAGTTTCTAAAGAAAATAAGTAATTTAGAAAAAGAAGTATACAAGCTTTATCCTCATCAGGGTTATTATGTAGGCTTTCAATCCTACTTTGCCCTAAAAAAAACAGAAAAAGAATTTCCACCAGAAATTGGTCAGGAACTTGATGTTAAAGACCCAATGGTTGATTCATTCAAGCACACCTATTGGAGCCACTTGATAACTCATAAGATTAACTCTGAGTTTGCAAAGCTCTGGTTCACTGCGAGAGAGTTACAAAACATGGGTTCAGGACTTATCGATTTAAGAGAAACTTCTGACAGCTATATGGATATGCTCAACAACGTGATCGGAATGAAAACCCCAAAAGACTCCTTCATGGATCGTCTTCTAGGAAATTCAGTCCCTTCCCAAATTACCCGTAAGCAAAAATACGGGCGATTATTCTTCAATGATCATGGAGTCATTCGCACCACAGATCAAGTCGATTAATTTAACATTGCTAAAGTCATTACTAAATGATTATCGGCTTTGATAAGTTTTGAGTAATGCCTCTTAACTTTGTTTAAATAATTATTTCTACGGCTTCCGACTTCTTTTTTTCGTGCTAAAGATCTCCAAACCCAAGTTGGTCCCATATTATAAGCAACTGTCGCATGCCGCGAATTATTGAATTTGATATTAAGGTATTGAATATAGAAGATTCCAATTTCTAAATTTTCAAGAACCTTTTTAAACGTTGGAAAATCTTGATTCCAATATCCATTTGAAAGAGCGATAACACTTTCTTCATCCTCGCTTTCGAAACCAATTCCCTTTCTTAACATTTTCCTTTTAATAAACCTTTGAGTACCAGGCATAACCTGCATAAGCCCATCCGCTCCGACTCGGCTTTTCGCATTGATCTTGAAATGACTTTCAGTCCAAATCATTGCTGTGACCCAATAAGGATCCATTTGATATTTTTCACAAAGACTAATGATTGCTCTGATGACAGGTCTCGCTCTTTTTCTCACATCTCTACTTAATGTCTTAAGAAGAGCTCCTTCAAACTGATCTTTCTCAACTCTTATTGGAATTTTGGGATTGATATTCTTTTGAAATGGATGAACAGTGCTCTCAAACTCATAAAACATCTCTTTATTAAAGAAATCGATGTCGTCATAGGTGTTCAAAAACTCTACGAGATGATTGATGTCTGTATGGGAATGCTCTGAGCTAAAACTCCGAACAAAAAATAAACCAATGATAAGGGAATAAAATAAAATGAATTTCCAATTTAATGCCGCCAACGTACTACTCCTGAAAGTATCCGTGAAGATTTGATCTTTGTTTCAATCAATTCTTCTTACAACCTATTGTAAATCCTGACCAGATCTCAGAAGATGGTTTGAAGGCTAAAATAGCTATCTCGATCGATTTTTAAAGGCGTAAAAATGACGGAAAATAATAATAATTCCAATAGCTTAGTTCACGAGGAATCCCTCTATCTTAAGCAACACTCCCACCAAAATATTTTTTGGTATGCCTGGGGGGATGAAGCCTTAGAGGCTTCAAAAAAGCATGATTTGCCCATTTTTCTTTCTATTGGCTATTCTTCCTGTCATTGGTGCCATGTCATGAGCCACGAATCTTTTGATAACCCCCAAGTAGCCGAAATTCTTAATGAAAAATTCATTTGTATTAAGGTTGATCGGGAAGAATTCCCAGATATTGACCAATATTATCAAAAGCTCTCTCAGCACATCTCAGGCAGAGGAGGATGGCCCCTCAGTTTCTTTCTCACACCAAAGCTTGAGCCGATTTTTTGTGGGACCTATTTTCCCCTCGAAGCTCAATCAGAATTTCCTGGATTTATCGGTCTTTTAGATTCTGTTTTCGATCAATACAAAAACCATAAAGACAATATTGTTAAGCAAGCTAAGGAACTTCATAAATTTGTGACTGCAAATCCAGAAATTGATGAAGAAAGACGCATTAAGTATGACGGTCACTTCCCAAATGCTCATGCTATTCTTCATGCTCTTGAACCTTTTAGAGATCAAGAAAATGGTGGCTATGGAGAGGCTCCTAAATTTCCAAGTTTTGCTTTTTATGAATGGGCTATAGAGCAAGTTCTAGAAGGAATCGTTCCCAAGGAAAATGCAGAACATATTATCAAGACAGTTGAATCGATGGGACGAGGAGGAATCTTTGATCAAGCTCGAGGTGGGATTCATCGCTACAGTACAGATAAGAAATGGCTTGTTCCTCATTTTGAGAAAATGCTTTATGACCAATCAGGACTTTTAAGACTCTTTATCAAAACAAGCATTCTCTATCCATCCCCTATTATGTTTGATGGGATCATCATGACTTTAGAATATCTTCACACAGAGATGTTGGCAGAAGAGAAGTATTTCTTTGCTGCTCAAGATGCAGATTCTGAAGGAGTAGAAGGACTTTACTTCACTTATACAGAAGAGGAATTCGAAGATGCTCTTGCCCAACATGATGAAGAACTTATTGAACACAGAGAAGATCTTAAGAAATGGTTTGGAATTAGTGCTAATGGAAACTTTGAAAATAAACTCAATGTTCTTAGCTTAAGCGGAAGTCATTTGAATGATTATTTAGCTCCAGAACAATGGGAAATTGTTAGAAAAGCAAAGCAAGCACTGTATAAGGCAAGAAGTCAGAGAATCCCTCCTGCAACCGATACAAAAGGACTTGCGAGCTGGAACTTTATGTTAATCTCAGCTCTCTGCGATCTTGTTCAATACTCTAAAATTGAAATTATCCAAAAGAATGCTCAGGAACTTCTTAATATTTGCCTAGACGGTATTCATAAAAATTTTCTCATTAAAGAAGGTGACAACTTTAGAATCAAGCATTCAACAACTCTTGAGAAACAAGTCACTTATTTTGAAGATTTTGTGACCTTTGCTCATGCTCATTCTCGACTTTATGAGATTACAGGGAAAGATCAGTTTAAAAAGAATGTTCTTCAAACCTTAGAGCATCTTTTTAAAAACTTTTTTGATGGGAAGTTCTTCAAAACAAGATCAATAGATGAAAAAGATATTCCCTATGAAAACCTTCATTATCCAATTTTCGATCAATCTTTTCGTTCAGCCACTGGAACAATGATCGGTCTCGTAAGAACTTGGAGCTTAGTTAATCCTGAACTCAAGAAAAATAAAGGCTTTGATGAACTTTTAGAGGTGACAAAACAACTTGTTCTTCAAAATCCTGTCGCTTTCGGAGAATCTTTAAGAACATTGATTTATCCAGATGATGCTCTTAAGAAGATTGATGTTCCTAAAAATTGGTTGAAAGATCCTGCTTTTATCAGAATGAGGGCCTTTTTCTCTTCTCGTTTTCTTATTCATTACAATGATACGGAAGAATGGCAAATCTGTGGTTACGATGTTTGTGAAGCTCAAGGAAATGACTTTGCCTCGTTTGAAGAGTTCCTCAATCCACCAGTTGAAGAAGAAAACACAAAGTAATTTTTTTTTGGGAAGCCTAATCTTTCATCGCTGCCAATTAAAATTGCTGAAGAACAAGAAATTTTTGGGCAGCTTAGTATTCTTGAGATTCTAGGAGTCGCATTTTTTCGACGATTGAGTTTATGTTTCTATAAATGATAGAGGAGAAAAAATGATGAGGACGAAGAAGATCTGAATAATAAGCACCCAAAATGAGAAAGGGGGAGCTCAATCTTTGAGTCTCCCCCTATCACGTGCGTTCAACAAGGAGTGAGAAGTACTATGGCTTCTCAAGTGGTCGTTGTTCTATTTATCTTTAATATTAAATCTTTTTGAGTTTAGCATCGCTTTTTTTACATTGTATTCAGATCCGAGTTTTACGTTTGTGTTACTTGCTAATGGAGTAACTTCAAACTCAAGCTTCTTAGATCCAAGTCTTTTTTGCTTAACTTTTACTCTATAAAGTTCCCAATCACCTTCATTAAGAGTGTTGGCATTTCTAAAGTTTAACTTAACTGTTTCATACTTCATGATATCACCAGTTGGGTCCATGCAAGTTTGGAAAGTAATATAGTTATCAGGGCATTCCCATCCAGATGATCTTTGGTAACGGAAAAGCTCGATAATTTCAGCAGAGTATTCACTAAAACTCTCTTGATTGATTCTTTGACAGTTACAATCAGAGCTGTATGTAAAATAACTTCTGTTCATTTGGAATTTGTACCTTTCTGCAAATTTATAGATGCTATCGAAAGCTTCTTTACAATCGTCTGCTTGCCAAGCAAGGTAATCAACATACTCGTCGAAAGACATTTGCATTTTCTTAAGAAGTCGAGCAGCTTTTAGTTCAACAGAGACAACATCTGGAGTTGTGTTTGTTCTTACAACAAGAACTTCACTAAGCTCGTCAGAAAGATGCTCTCTATTTTCAAGAACTATTGTTCTCGCCGTTCCACCTTTTGCATATTTTTCAAGCCATGCAGACTCATAATAAGGATCGACATAAGGAAGTCCTTCTTCTGAGTAAAGAATTGCTTCAGCAGGTGCTTCACCTTGCTTGATTCTCTCTTGTTCAGTCATCACATTTTCTGAGATCTCAGAAATTTTCTTTCTCTTAGCTGTCGACTGATTCGTTTTAATGATATTGACAGTGTTCTTGTCCTCATCATCTAAAGTGTCAGTACCTTGGTTTGTTTTTGAGTTAACAATTTCAGTTGTCGCATCGTCTTTCGTTGAAAGATCAGCTTCAACTGTTTCCGTCGAGGTCGGATTTACCTTGTTTTTCTTCTTACTACATGAAACTGCAAATAGCAGACTCACGCAAAGAATTAATGCACGTGTTTTCATCTCTTTACTCCTGTAGATGTTTAATTAGAATCATTGTAGCGAACCTTAGAATCGCTCTCCAGACGATGTGTAGGGCTTACAATAAGTGTAAAAAAATTTGTCACATTCCCTCTTCTAAGTCCCTGATTTCCGGTTATAATAAGTTATGAACATTAACTTTGAGGCCCTTACTGGCCGTGAGATTTATCGTTTAGTTCAATACAAAGATAATGTCTGGGTTCATGAATCTGTACTTGATGATCTTTTAGAGTTGCAAAAAATCTGCCTTAATCAGGGTTATGAGTTAGAGATTGCAAGTGGCTTTAGATCTTTTGAGCGCCAAAAATTAATCTGGGAAGAAAAGATATCTGGAGAGCGTCCTCTTTATGATAAGTCTGAAAACCTTGTTGACATAGAAAAAGCTTCAGAAACAGAAATCTTAGAAGCTCTTTTAGCTTGGTCTGCAATCCCAGGTTGTAGTCGTCATCATTGGGGAACAGATTTTGATCTTTTTGACAAAAATAATTTTAAAGATGGTTTAAAACTTCAGTTAAAACAAGATGAGTATTTGAATCCCGAAGGACCGTGCTTTGAAATGAATCAATTTCTTGAAAGTCATAATGATTTAAAATTCTTTCGTCCTTATGAAACCGAAGGTGATGGAGTCCAACCGGAACCTTGGCATTATAGTCATCGTTATATTTCAAATTTTTATCAGCAAGCATTCACCAAAGAAATTTTTCGAAAAAATCTTGAAACGCGAGAGTTCACTTTTTCTGAGGCGCTCCTTCACGACATTGACATACTCTATGCTCGCTTCTCTTTATAATTTGGGGTCAAAATGTCTCCATTTTTATCCTCTTTGTAAGGGCCTTTTTTTTAATTTTTAAGCTTAGCCACTTCCATTTTTATTAGAAGAAAAATGTTTGGAATAAAAAATTATTTGGTGTCTCTTTGTCACTGTTTTCAAGTGTTTCTTCTTGCTTGAGAGTCAGACTTATTCTTTTCAAGTTCTTAAGTGATTCTGATAGCTTGGATTTAAGTTCAGTCATAGGAAGGATGAATTTTATTTCAAACTATTAACCCTTTTGCGGAGGAAATTAACCATGTCCAAGATTTCAATCTTTCACTTGGCAGTATCGCTATTGCTAAGTGTGATGATGTCTTCAGAAGTCTACGCCCAGCGGAGACCTCGGAAGCCAGGAACTAGTCGGCCTTCCGGACCAAGTACAAGACCGGGGACAAGACCAAGTACAAGACCGGGGACAAGACCAGGTACAAGACCAGGTACAAGACCAGGTACAAGACCAGGTACAAGACCAGGTACAAGACCAGGGACAAGACCAGGGACAAGACCAGGGACAAGACCAGGGACAAGACCAGGGACAACGCCAGATACAAGACCAGGTACAAGACCAGGTACAAGACCAGGTACAAGACCAGGTACAAGACCAGGTACAAGACCAGGGACAAGACCAGGGACAAGACCAGGGACAAGACCAGGTACAAGACCAGGTACAAGACCAGGTACAAGACCAGGTACAAGACCAGGTACAAGACCAGGTACAAGACCAGGTACAAGACCAGGTACAAGACCAGGGACAAGACCAGGTACAAGACCAGGTACAAGACCAGGTACAAGACCAGGTACAAGACCAGGGACAAGACCAGGGACAAGACCAGGGACAAGACCAGGGACAAGACCAGGTAACGTTTACAAACCACCGAGAAGAGTTCACAGAACTCGTCCAAATAGAAGAGTTGTTCGTAGACATCTTCCAAGACATAGAGCGAGAAGACTTGGTACGAGAAGATACTTCAGGCCGTATAACTATCATTACGGTCGATACGTTTACAGAAGAGTCTATCACAGACCGTACATTAACATTCATTATCACACTCCATTCTGGACTTACCGTTCTTATTACAGACACGTAACAAGTTCATGGAGACAATACGTTTACTTTAACTGGATCTTCTGGCACTCAAACAGAGTTAATGGTTACCACTTCATCGATGGTTATCCATACTACGTCTACAATGGTTACAGACATAGATACTCATCTGTTGATCGTTGTAATTACCAGCTCTTTGACAAACACAATCAGTGTATCGTGAAAGAATACTGGAATAACTACTGTAGTACTGGTTATAACAGCTGTGCGAGAGAGAGAGATGAGTTTAACTACAATGCGAATGATAACAGGTTCACATGTGCAGAGACTTATCGTGAAAGATCTTGGGGTTATTTCAACCGATACAGAACAGGCGTTTCGTATAATCAAATTGCGAATGCTCAGTACTGTACGACAGCTAATAACTACTACTACGATGACTCGACTGACCCATACTACGATTACGAGTATGATGACGATTCATCAAATGACTATTACTAAAACGAGCACGGTGCCTTTTCTACCAGTTTAGGCACCAAGCACACCGTCACCACGGGGGAGTTAACGCTCCCCCACTTTTTTATTAAAAGCCTTTATTAAAAAATCAAAAGTTCAATAGAAGATTTATCCAAAAAAGAAATAAAAAAAGAAGAAATCTTTAAAATGAGTAGAAGGATTTACGAAAGGATCTCAACAGACTCAACCATGAGCCTTAAAGCTATTAGTCCTCAATAACCCCACAAGCCTTTAACCATTCTGGATCTGGGACTAGCATCTTTCGAGCTTCAGTATCAAAGAAAGCAATTTTGAAATGGGCCTCACAACAAAGTTTACCGTCACGTTTCATTTGCTGCTTTAGAGTCAAAAAGCGACCATCAAAGTTTTGAGCTTGTGAATGGATAACGATTTTATCTCGATTCTTAAGCTCCTTTCGATAACGAACCTGTGTCTCTAAAAGAACCGGTCCCCTCTTTTCTTTCATAACTCTCTCAAGACCAAATCCGTTTTTAGTAATAAAGTCCCAACGGGCCATCTCGAAAATGATGAAATAGTTTGCATTGTTCACATGAGCGAAGACATCAAGGTCTTTTTCTTGGATCTGATATTCGAATAGGAACTCTTTAAACTGCATAAAAATATCCGGAGCTATAATTTAACTCCGGATACCTTATAGTGCAAATTTCGTTTGAACTTATTTTTAAAAACTTTCAAGTTGTCGCTTCTGAAGCTTTCTATGATGGACACGAGAAATTCTTTTAAAGAGGCTCACATCATTCTTTGCCTTTTTCATAGCAACTCCATCAGCTGCTAAAGCTCGAGTGACCTCTTTCTTACTCTTTTGCTCACCTTTGAATAAACTTTCAAATGGATTTTTATATTTAAATTTCTTTTTTCCTATATTGGAAACAGCTTTAAATCCTGTTCCTCTTCGCTTTTTCTTCTTTCCACGTTTCGCTATTTTATTAACACTCATCGAAGGCTTATCTTTTTTCTTCATCGCAGCTTTTCTTGAAGATGGTGTTTGGATATTCGATGCATTGGCTGAACCTCCTCCACCGGCTCCACCGCCGCCTCCTGATCCAGGATTCGATTCAAATTTTGCTTGTTGGGCCGTAGCACCACCATTATCAATCCCACCACTGCTATTATCTAAGGCCGTTAAGCTACCATTATTTCCAGCAACTCCTCCAAAATCATCATCTGTGGCATAATCTTCTCTGATGATTCCACCCGCTCCACCAATATTAATTCCATCTTGATAACCTTGTTCCGTCACAATATCTGCTTCTGGCGTCACTCCAGCACAAAGCTCAGGGTTATTCATACAAAAGAAAGGATCATCTTCTACTCGAGTCGCTGCATCGTACTCAATCATAAATTGCTCCGCTTTTTTTCTTTGGGCATCGAAAGCAAAAGCGTCATTAATTGCTCCAAGAGCATCCTGTGAAGACTGCTTTGCAAGAGCAACTCCTGTTGAATAAGCTTGTAAATTTGAGAAATACATCGCCAGTCTAGGATCGTTCGCCAATATCGAACAGTCTGATGGGGTATGAACATTCTGACAAAAAATTTGAAATTTATTTGAAGGCCAGTTATTCAGAATCGTCTGAATATGGGCAACATTTTTTGAATGATTTGCGCTATTAAAAGCTGATGCATAAGTCTTGGTCGTATTCATCGTTGCTGTTGCATCAAGACTTGCTCGAGTCGCATCTCCGCTCGCCATATTTTTATTTCCATTCATTTGTTGGACTTGAAGAATTCCTTGAGTTGCCTTTTGACTTCCTTGAGAAGCAATCTGAAATTGATTATGAGCGGTGATAAGATCAGCACAACTATTGTAGTCGAGAGTAGCACCTTCTTTACAACGGCATACGATTTTTCCATCACTACTTTGCTTTCCAGAAAGTTTATCTGTCTCTCCACAACGACTACTAAAATCTTTGGAATTCGCAAGATCTGCAATTAATTCGTCAAAAGATGTACTCAGTTTTGAATTAACAACTTCAGTTCCTGCCGTTTTAGCCGTAGGAGGAGTTCTCGTTGTATCTGCTGCAAGTGCTTGTTTCTTACATTCAGCATCTCTCTTTAGAATTTCTTCTTCCTCTGCACTTACGCCTAAAGGGTTTGCTTTTTTACAATCGAGATAAATAGCTTCTTGTTCAGCAGTCAAGGCTCCACTATCATTACCGCCAACTGGACTATCTTCTGAAAGCTTCTTGCTTATACAATCATCGATCGCATCATCTTCAACTTCACTCACGTATTTATGCATCTTCTCATCATAGACTGCCGATTTATCAACCCAGCCAGCTTCTTTTATGCATTCGAACTTCAATCCTTCTTGATTAGCACCTCCACAAATTTCCCCAGACAAAGCATCACAACTAACACCAATGCTAGGGAAGCTAAAAACCGCACTCGCTGTTGACGTTGCAGCTGATGTTTTTTCAGCAATACAACTATTTAATAGAAGAAGACCGTCTGGTCCGCTTAATTTAATAACACCAAGTTCTTCTTGGCATTCTTGATTAAACTTATCACTGTCTTGAGCTTTTAATTGTGTAGAAAAAGAAAGTAAAACAAAAAGAAAGATGTTCGGTATTATATTTTTCATAAGCCTATTATATCCTCTTACTTCAATACTTAAGAATCTATCCTCTTCATAAAAGAGTAATTTCATAGACTTATCGGTACCAGACTTATTTTCTTGAGTACCTCCAAAGGTTGGCAGCTTTGCTCTTAAAATCAGATCATTTAGCCAATAAAACTGAGGAGGAAAACCAAGAGCTTCTTGCCTATCTCCTTGATTTACTTCACTTTTCTTTAGGGTCAATCGATAATCAAATTAGAGATGAAGCTATTTATTGGATTTTTTACCATTTATTTTTTAATGGCTCCTGTCTACTCAGGAAGTAGTACTCGGTTTAAGATCAATCGATCGCTTAATCTTTTACAGCAACTCAATAAGACCAGTCATAATGTTTCATGTTCACTCGATTCAACCGAGCCCACAGAAACTGAACGCAAATGGGAGGACGAAGGTTATAAAAAGGCTAAAATCTCTGAGCTCGATACGAGTAAATACTACAAAAATGGAGAAGAGTTTACTCATTATCTCGACTTTACACTTGTTAATTTTTTAGATTCGGGCTGGAATCTTTCGACCATTGATAAAACCTTGCAGCAAGTTTCTCAAATTTTTGGTAAACAATGCGGGATTCATATTCGAAGTGCGAAAGTCATACAAAGTCAATCTCCTTTAGGAACTTCTAATCTTCGAAAGCATGACCAAGATATGGAGCTAAGTAAATCTGCACCGACTAAGAACAGACCTCTTTTTTATTTTATAAAATCTTATACTAATGGAGATACAGCGTATTCTCTAAGGCCTAAAGAAGCAAAGAAACTTGATCAAACCTATTATTCAGCATTCATTACTAATCAGGTAAATACAAAAGATTATAAAAAAACGAGAAGAAAAAACTATAGTCCGACAGCTCACGAGCTAGCACATTTACTTTGTCGTTGTGATCATTCGACAAAAGATGAATTTAGTATCATGGCAGATGATCCTACCTATCGGAATAATAAAATTTCAGAAAAGTTTTGTAAAAAGATGAAAGGAGAAAGTCAAAAATCTTCTTTTGAAAAATCCCCCTTCTTAAAGAAATATGATAAACCTTTGGAGATAAAGAAAAATGATGTTTAAAATAATGCTCCTTATTCTTATTCCTTTAATTGGCTTTACTGCTAAGAAGATAGAAACAGCTGAAGAAAGAAAAATCCGTATCCAATTACTGAACGATCATTGGGAGGGTCCTCAAAAACTCGCTCCTATCATAAAAAAAGTCGATCAAAACTCCTGTGGTTTTCTTATGAAGAAGATGCAAGAGTATAAGAAAACAAACTTTGTAAAAGTCCGCGTCATGAAAACGATGAGCCACCTCAAATGCAAAGAAAATATTACGGTCGTTAAGCAGTACTTGGTTCCTAATACCTATTTCACTGTTAAAGCGGAAGCTATTCGGATGGCCGGCCGTCTCCCCCAGAAGCAAAAACAAAGAGTCGTTCCCTTAATGAACATCCTCAAAAGAAAAACACAGGATAAATATATCCTGGATACGATTAAAGAGTTTGAAGAGACGCTTTCTAACAAGAAATCTTAACTCTAATAAAAACGCAGTAAAATTCGCGAATCGAGTAAGTGAGACGTACGCTTTGATACGTCGCAGGTTAGGAGATGATGAAGGACAATGAAAATTGCTTTATCTTAAAAATAGTTATGTTCTTTCTTTTCTGGCTTTTTCTCAAATCCCGTGCATTCAGAGCCTGACGCCATCTTTACAACAACCATAGGTAATTGCTTGGATTTAATATCAAATAAGGAACAAGCATAAGGACGTTTAGGATCCCAGCTGACTTTATAATGTTTGCAAAAACGACAATGAAGTTTTTGATTCGTTTCACTCATACAATGAGATCCTTCATGGAATGCTCAAGTGCTTGAACTGATTGAAGGTAAACCCCTTTATTAAAAGTCTCTCTCAAATGCCTCAAAAGAAAAGTTGGATTCAGTTGTCCAAAGTTCTCCATCAGATACCAAGCGAAGTTTTCATAAACAATATAAACCTGTGAAAGAGGAGCAATATTAAAGCTAAGCTTTTCAGGAAAACCTACTCCACTGGCCATCCCATGGTGCTGCAAGCAGAAAGTCGACAATCCATGAGGAAGCTTATCTATCCCTTTGATTGTTTCTTGGGCAACCAAAGCATGATTCATCACTCGCTCGGTCGCTACTTCATCAAGGCCAGTTAATTCCAGATCCTCCATTGTCAGAATCCGGCATTCTTTATCATCCTCTAACCCAATATCACAAAAAAAGGCCATATAAGTGAGAAGCTTCACTGTATCCGTTGAAAATTTATCAAGTGCAGAGATAGTATTGAGAAAAAGAAAGTAAAGGATTTGAATCTTTTTATACGAATAAGAAAGCTCTTTGGTATTGAGTTTTTTGAGATGCTCTAAAAGCTTGCTGTTTGCCGAAGAAATATCTTTCAACCATTTCACGCTTTCATCTACCTTGGTGCTATCCCATGAGTTTTTGTTCTCTCTCAGAGAGCTCATAAGCTCTCCGAATTTTTGATCCGAAACGACATGGATCTCTTCAATGGGTTGATCATCAATCGCAGAAGGCGAAACACTTGTCGAGAAATACTTGGTGTAGTCCTCTTCCGTGACATAAAGATTGAGATCAGCGCCTAATTCTTTACGGATTTCTTGAATATTTGTTTCATCTCCAGCTGAATATCGCTTGAAAAAACGGGTATTTGACTTCAAATATAGGTCACAAGGGAGACCATCAAATGTTACGAGCTCTTCATCTCGTACTAACACATGCATCATAACTCCTTAATTATACAACGGAATTTAGGATTTCCTACCTAGAGAAAAAAGCTTCTATCTATTTTTTAGACACCTACCCTGAAACAGCTATGTAATGTTGTCTTCCCCTCTTTCTATTCTTGAGCAAAGTGATAGGCTTAACAAAGAAGCCATAAGATCTGCGGAGATCTCATGAATAAATTTAATCCTTAATCTGGGGAGAATTTAAGGAAGTATGGACACGTATAGCGACGAAAATAGTGATTCGAAAGTGATTCAAATGTGGTCTCGGGATGATTCAAACCTCTCGAACGATCCGCTAGAAGATTTGCTTAATGAATTTGGGACCGAAGACCAGAATTTTGGCTGGGAAGATGAGTTACTCGATGAGCTTGATTTAGATCATTCCGATCTAAGATTGTCCTTTCAAGAATCTCAGGATTATTTTTATGATCAACTTGGTAGAACAGCATCGGATCAAAACGACCTTGAAAGCGTGACAGAGTTAGTCCACAAGGCCAAATATCTTTCTCATAAGTTGAAGTACTACAACACATATTTACTTAATCGAGAATAATTTTAACCTCGAAGATAAATTAAAAATATAAAATAAAAAAACCGAGCTTAGGCCCGGTTTTTTTTAAGGAAATTTTAAGTTACCTACGCATCCCAGCTCCGGTAGTCGCACTTAGCGACACCGCCTCAGGCTCCTGCCTTCGGTATTAGCTATTGAAGTACTTGGTAAGGGTCATCACTAAGCTTCAAAAGGTAGAGGATAGGATTAATATTCAATTTAAATGCTTTTTCAATCATACTAGAACCAGGATAGAAGCCTTTTTTTCCTGAATTCGGTCCCGGATTGAGCTCAAATGTAAAACAAAAGATATTAAACTCACCATAGGCCCAGTCACAGGTATCGCCTGAAGCAATATAAAGATCGCTAGCCTGTTGTGGTTTGTATTTGTTCCAAGTCGACATTTTTCGAGCAATCGATTCAAAAACTTTTTGCTCTTTTCCACCTACTCCATCGTATTTTCCACCCCAAGGGTAAAGGATGAGCTCTGAAAATGTATGAAAACTGATCATTGTTTTAATATTATTATGAGCTTTTACAAATCTCTGAACAGCTTGAGTTTCTGGTTCTGAAAATGGTTTTGGACCCATGTAAACATCAGAGCCTGGATCTTTGGAAGAACCACCTGTTCCCCATCCAAAAGAATAATTTCGATTCAAATCAACTCCGTAGATCTTTCCCCAGGGGCCATCTTTAATAAATCTTCTATTTTTTCTCCAGTACTTATAGCGTTTTTTAACAATGTCATGGATTGCTCCATCAGGGTTGAGAAGTGGTACAGCATAAACAACTCTATTTCTCATGAGCTCTTGGAAATTTTCATCAGTCTTCATAAGTTTAATCATATGATGAATCATGAGCAGTGGAATTTCAGTACTCAAATGCTCTCTTGCATGATGAGTTCCGACTAACATCATCGCTGGTTTTTTTAATTCATCATCAAAACCACCCATTGTCATTTTCACACCAAGAAGTTCGCGGTCTTCAACAGATTTTCCAAAATGAACAAGCTTAACAAGTTTAGGAGCTGAAGCTGCTGCTTTCTTTAAAGAAGTAATCACCTCTTTGAATGTATGATATTTTTCATCACCAGCCGGGAATTCAACTTCTCTGCTTGGCTTTCCTTTACCAGGACCTTTAGATCCACGATTAAACTTTTTATTAGGGATTTTCTTCCATGAATAACTACCTAAAATTTTTGCACGATTACGATTAAGTTTTCTTTTAATGATTGAAAGTTGATAATCATTTACATAAACGACAACTCTATCTTCATAGATTTCATCTAAATGTAAAAAACCAGCAAGCTGAGTACGCTCTTGAGCGTTCTTAGCTTTGATCGTCACCTGATAGATATTGTCGTTAGATCGTTTTTGCGAAAAAGCACTAAAACTAAGTGCCATTAATAAAGTTATCAATATTGCCTGAATGCTCATCAGCTTCCTCCTTAAGGTCGATCAATTAAAAAGTATTTAATTAAATGGCGTCAAACCCGTCAAGCAAGCTCAGATAAATGTTAGAAGTTAAGAGATTCCGCCTCAATAAAAATCTTTTTGAAACGCGGATCAAGAGTTTTAATATCCTTTGTGAGAGCTGCGATTCGAATTTCCAATTGGCCGCTAGGAATTGAATCGACAAAATCCAAGGTCATATTGAGAAGAATATCATTGGGCCCAAGATGCATGGTAAGGACTTGCTTTACAGATTCAACCTCTGGGTACTGGTTCGCGAGTTCTCGAATTTTATCAACGAGCGATTGATGAGCACTTTCTCCAATTAACAAGCCTTTGGTTTCAATGGCCAACCAAAGTGCCACTAAAATGAGAAGGATTCCGATGCAACAAGAGGCAATAGCATCATAAACAGGATCTCCTGTTTGATCTGTTAAGGTTACTCCAATCAAGGCAATAAACAAACCTAGGATCGCAGCAAAGTCTTCAAAAAGTACCACGAAAAGACTGGGATCTTTCCCCTCTTTGATCGCTTCGATTATTCCCATATCTCCTTTCGCTTTGGCAAAAGCAATATAAGCATAATAACAAACAGCAGCTTCAATCAAGATACTTACAACTAAAACAATATAATTAATCATCAAGGGCTTAGTTAGACTCGGTTCGAGAACCTTATGAATTCCTTCATAAAGAGAAAAACCTCCTCCAGCTGCAAAGATAATAATAGAAACCACGAAACTCCAGAAATAAATTTCTTTTCCTCGACCAAAAGGAAATTTTTCATCGGCAGGAACCTTTGCCTTTTTTAATCCGTGAAGTAAAAGGACTTGATTTCCCGTATCCACCATGGAGTGAATTCCTTCAGAAAACATCGCTGAACTTCCAGAAAGAAAAGATCCAATGAACTTTCCAATAGCGATAAAGAGATTCCCTACAAGCGCAGCATAGATTGCACTCTTTGAACTATTGGCACCGGCCATGGCCCTAAGCTTTTTCCTTAATAATGACAAAATTAGTTGGGATATGCTTAATCAGATCATAGCTCGTACTATTAAATCGAAACGTATCCATAAACCCAGCGTTTGGTTCTACAAAAATGACATCAAGTGGATTCTCTTTTAAATGAGAAAGAAGATTTTCGGCTGGAGCCTTATCAACAGTAATCACAAGATCAAGACCACATTTCACTCCTTGATCCTCTATTAGTTTTTTATATTCTTCAAACTTCGCAGTAACGAGTTTACGTTGATAACCCATATAATCATTCTTTTGCTTCTCAACATCTATCTCAGTAGCAAAAACATTTTTATAAATCTCTCGTGAATCAAATGATTCGACGTGAATGATATCAATTTCAGCGCCTACTTGTTTTGCAAAAATAATCGCTTGATCAATCAGGTTGTCACAATCTTGGACCGGATCGAAACAAACCCCAATCTTTTTAATCTCATTAACTTCCTTTTTCGCAATGAACACATTTTGAGAAGTTCTGAAAATAACTTTCTCAACAAAACTTCCAAAAAGAATTTTAGAAAGTTTATCAACTTGAGAATTAGAAACAATAACCATCGGATCTTCGTGACCATTGAGAAAACTTTCTACTTCTTCAAAGCTACTCCCTTCAACAATCTCAAACTTTCCTTCAGCTTTTGTTTCTGATCTTTGAAATTGATCAGCAAGATCTTTTGCAATATGTTTTGGAACCTGCTTACCCCAGTCAGCAGACTCAGTATAAAGACCTGAAAGGTCGGGTAACATGTCCATGTTTTTAATTCTCGGGGTAATAGTATCCCAGTGGAAAAAAGTAGTCTCCAATTTGGACAATTCGGCAAGCCGTGCCCCCGCTTTTAGCGCTATATCGCTCGCTGAAGTAAAGTCAGTTGCAATTAACAAATTTTTCATCCTAGCTCCATAAAGTTTCAGACTTTCTAAGTACTCTATTATTTCCTAACGGCCCGATGCCTGACCTGCAAAGTGATAAAAAAAAGATATCATTATATATGAAACGTTAAAAGTTAAGATTGTGAATATTTGAGTTGTTCTAAGGGATTAGGGTCTACGGACAGGATGTCTTCCCAACCCTAATTCCGCTCCTTCCTCGACTCTAAAAAAGCACTTCAAGTTGAAAAACTTCACTAAAAGATCTTAAAACCCTGTAGACTTTTTAGACGCACCGAACATTAAAGAATGATAGAGACGCTAAGCTTCATAAGAAGTATTTCGCAAGAGATATTAAAATGTTTCTAAATGTCTTTAAACAAAAAAGGGGCCTGTAAAACAAGCCCCCATTTTTTCATTCTGTAAAATTCGATTTACCAGCGACGGCAATAGCTCTCAGAGACATGGTATTGAAACTGACCTCTTCGGTAATAAGCGCACCGGCAAGAATTCGTTTTCGCATATCCTGTATAGTTTGTTCCACTGTGCCCACCACATTGAGTTGGTGGTTTAGGATCATGGTAAGAACGGCAAAGATATTCTTGTACATGATACTGGAATTGACCTCGGTAGTAATAAGCGCATTGGCAAGAATTTGTTTTTGCATAACCTGTATAGTTGGTACCACTGTGCCCGCCACATTGAGTTGGTGGTTTAGGATATCCCCCTCCTCCGCCATGTCTAGATCTTAAAGAAACTCCATCTTCGTGATAGCTTGAATTTGACTTCACAGTAACAAAGATTTTTCCTCTATTACGAAGATGTCTTTTCGCCTCATGGCTTAAAGTATAAGAAGCAGTATATGGAGGGTAATAATCAGCAGTTGTTAATTTGTATCGATCGATAACATGACCATAGCGCGAAGCCTTGATAAGAACATTTGAACAATTTCGAACATTCTTTAATTTCACATGGAATTGTCTGTAAGACGACTTACGCAATTCAACTTTTCCTCCACAGCTATTCAACCATTTTGCATCAATAGGTCGACTCTGCGAAAAACTCGAAAGGCTAATAAGCCCCAATAAAAGTACTAAAAATTTCATCCTCTCTCCTCGTAAATATGGATTCCTATCTTAGGGCCCATACTACCGAAATTTAATAAATCACAATAGGCATACAGCAAAAAATTTTCTTTGTTTTTGTTTCATTTCTAGAAAACAGTCGACTCGTGTCAGCTCAAAGAGAAGCCCTTTTGAAGCCATTTATTCACTCAATATCTGACAAAGTCAGTTTATTCATTTTTATTACGATAAAGGAATTATAGGCTCAGTTAACATAAAAACTCTGGGAGGGGAGAAATTGAATCTCACAAGAATAATCCTAATCATACTATTTAGTTTAAATTTCGGTCTTCTTCAGTTATCAGCTGCAGATTGTCATACTTGGAATGGAATAGGTTGTTGTATCCCAGGTAATGAAGACTCGATATGTAAAATCAAAGGGTCCGCAGAAATCGGAAAATGCAAAGAAGCGACAGCAAGTTCTACCAAATCTGCTCCTAGGTGGGCATGTGTTCAAGATAAAAACATGACCTCTGTAGAGAAGACTGCAAAAAGAAAGAAACTAAAAAAACTAGTAGAAAGGATTAATTGGGAAAAAAAGTGCAAATGGGTTAATGGATCAGAACCAATGCTTATTTATTCTCCTACAAAATGTAGTAAGGCCGTTATCAATGAACCGACATGTTTCGGTCATGTGAGTTGTTATAATTATTCAAAAATAAAAAAAGTAAAAGCTGCAACATGTAGTAAAGATAATTGTTCGTCTCCTGAAAAATGCCTAAAACAAACTTTGAAAGAAGAAGGTTATAGATCCGAACCTTATGCTGATAGCCATACAAATTCAAGAAACGTAAGAAGGCATAGAAATCATTCTGAAGGGATTGAGCCTTAATTTAGATTTTTTTCAATAAAAAAAAGGGAGGGGTCATCGCCCTCCCTAAATATCTAAAAAACTAATTTAGTATTTTAGCTCTCAAGGTAATTTCTCATCTTATAATTCTTTGCAAGAAGTGCAAAAATAGCAGCAGAAATAAACATAACAATCGCGAAGAATACGAAAAAGATCACTTCGCCACTTGCTGTTAAGCCAAGAGTCTCAGCAGCAAAAGTTTTCATCGCCTCACCTGTTGCAGCGACATAACTAGTCACCATATTTCCAAAGAAAACAGTTAAAAGAAAGAGGCTCATGATCGTTGACTTCATGCTTCTTGGAGCTTGAGTATAAGCAAACTCAAGGGCCGTAATCGAGACCATCACTTCAGCAGCAGTAATTGTTAAATAAGGGAAGAACTGCCAACCAACATTCAGTTGATTTCCAGCATCTAGTTGTCCCTGGATGATCGCAACCATAACAAAAGAAAAGCCTGCAACTCCCATTCCGATTCCCATTTTTCTTAATGGGGTGACTTCAAAGAACCTTCCCATGAACGGGTAAATACCGAATGAGAAGATAGGAATTAAGGCCATAACCATAACTGGATTAAGAGCAGCGATTTGAGAAGGAAGGAATTCGATTCCCATAAAGTTAAGGTTCATCTCTTTGGCTTGAAGAATCCAAGTTGATCCATGTTGATCAAAAAGGGCCCAAAAGAAAGTAATCATTGAAAAGATAACAGCAATCCCAAGAACCGCTTGAGCTCCATCGACAGCTTTTTCATCATATTTTTTAAGAGCTCCAGAAAGAATTCCTTTGCCTTTTACTTTATTCCCAAGGTTAATGATCGCAGAGAAAACAATTTTAACAAAGCTCTCTTGGTTATTTGATTTTAGAAATCCAAGAAGCATTGAAGTTCCAATAAGAACACCAGGAAGAAGAATAGAAAGATCAAGCCCTCCAAAAGAGTAAACACCATGGATAAACGGAGCGGCTAAAATTGTCGCTGTCCCCGTCCAGAAAAGAGTGTTGAAACCAGTAGGGGCTTTTTCAGCAGCAGGAACATGAACAAACTCATGTCTCCCTAACCAGAAAACAAATGTCGCCGCCGCCATAAGAAGTCCAGGAATACCAAAGGCAACGCCTGGTCCATATTCTTCTAGAGTCCAAGGAGTAATAAGAGTTGAAAAGAATGAACCAAAATTAATCATCCAATAGAAAAGCTCAAAAATCTTCTCAACCATTTTCTCTTGCCCTTTTTTAAACTGATCACCGACGTGAGCCGAAACACAAGGCTTGATCCCACCTGAGCCAAGAGCAATCA
This sequence comes from Bacteriovoracaceae bacterium, assembly GCA_965217035.1. GTDB lineage: Bacteria > Bdellovibrionota > Bacteriovoracia > Bacteriovoracales > Bacteriovoracaceae > JAUHYH01. Next base: position 683,812 of record OZ244226.1, read on the forward strand.
GTCCAAGACCTGTATAAAAACCGATATCACTATGTTCAAAAATAGCGAGGTATAAGTGCCCCACACAATAAACAATCGATAAAGCTAAAATTGTTTTGTACTTTCCCCAGAATCGATCTGAGATAAAGGCTCCCATCACAGGGAAGAAGTAACAAGCACCAGCGAACATATGGTATGTCGAAGTTGCTTCTGCTTTTTGTAATAATAAATACTGAACTAAGAAAATAGTCAGGATGGATCTCATCCCATAATAACTGTAACGCTCGCACGCTTCGTTTCCGACAATGTATTTAATTTGCGATGGGTATTTTTCTGTTGTAATGGCACCCGTCATGACTTGAGTGTCTTTAATTGTACTCATTCTGTTCTCCTCATTTAAGTTAAGGAGTTTCTACTAAACAATTTTTAGATTGTTAAGATTCTTGGACACTTGCTGCGAAACGTCGCTAAGATTACTTACCGAAAGATCGCTATACCGCTGATAGACGACCTCTATCGAGCGCTCCGAGTCATCAGTTTCAAAGAATAATTGTGTTAGAGGGATTTGCTGCAGATTAGCAACGACTTTAGAGTTATCTCTAAATAAGGTTGTCCCAAGGCTAAAAAAAGTCTTTGGTCGCTTAAGTAATGAAGCTGTCTCTTCCGGACCACCATTATAATCATGAAAGATCACTGAACCTGAGAAACTTTTTAACTCACTCAAACAATCAGAGTAAGCTTTCACACAATGCAAAATTAAAGGTTTGTTCAGTTTTGCTGCTAGTTGAATATGTCTTGTAAAAAACTTCTTTTGCTTTTCTCGATCAACATCACAAGCATAATCAAGTCCTGTCTCTCCAATGAAAATAACTTGCTCCCTTTGAGAATATTCTTCAATAATATTCCAGGATACTTTTTCTAAATACCATGGGTGCAAACCGATTGAGCAAAGTTGATCAGGGAAAGGCTCTTCCGGCAACCAATTATAAATGCTATTTTTTTTCAATTGATGAGTATGAATATCAAAGAACTTCATTGCGTTAATGGAGTTGTATATTGAGCACAAGAACGGAAAATATTTTTCTTCCATTCAAGAATTTCAGCAGACTTCATTTCACGGGTTGCCCCTTTTCCATCTTCAACATAAAGGACTTGGTTATAAGACCATGTTTCTGGCCGAGCAGGATCATTATAAAATGCTGCAAATTTTGTTTGCTCGAAACGACCTTTTGCCATTTCATCACTTAAATGTTTCGTTACAAATTTTAAATCTTTTTCATTACTATCGGAATAAGCAGCTAGATGTAACTTTGCTTGAGACTTAGAATCTCCAGAAGTAATATCAACGTAATTCCGAGTTCCTTTATTATTCACTTCCTCAAAGTGATTATCGACAATCTTTTCTAGATCAGCCCTTTTAGAATATTTTATAATGTTTTTTTTCTTAGGAATATTTTTGAGAATTCCAGTCTCTTTAAGAACTTGAAAAATTAAGTAAACTTCATCCGGATCCATTTTAGTCACAAACTTTACTTCTTTTGAAGAACGAGAAGATTTCAAGGCCCATTCAAGTTCATTCCAACCAACACCTTTAAACTGAAAACGTTCCTTTTCTATCATTTTTGAAATTTCAACAGCATTAAACTTATCTTTAGTTAAATCAATAATATTATCTTCAAATTTAAAAATGAAATGAATGATCTGACCGATATCTTGTTTATTTGCAATATCATCTCCTAATTGCATAACAAGTCGGTAAGTTTTCTTTTTATCAATAATCCGTTCAATTTCTCTCAATTTTTTTGCAATAATATCGTTGTTCTTCTCTTTTTTCAAAAGTTCGACGAGTTCATCAATTAAAACTCGAACTTTCTTATTAGCTGCTTTATTTCTCAAGTTTCTTTCTTGGATAGCATTCACGAGTAAACGTCCATCTTCCTCAGATTCAAAGGCGAGATAAGCGTTTGCATTTTTAAACATCGTAGTCAATTCTTCATCTTTCATATAAGTAACAATTTCATTATTGCTTTCAGCGCCATCACTAATATTAAAGGATGAAGCCAACGTAACATAAAGATTACCGGCCGTGGGACTCTTATGATGAATCTTAGAGGCAATATCCATATGCTCTAATTTGCCATCAATCATTCCGTAAACAGTTGTTGTAGGACCATATTTTCGAGATCCGATGTAAATACTTTTTCTAAATCTTTCAATCGTTTCCTCACCAAGAGTTTTTTTCCAATTGTGTGGATCCTCTCGATAAGTAACAAGCCCAGTAATCTCATCAACATCTGCTTTATAACCAACCATTGTTAAAATTTCAGACCAATTTCTTAATGCAAACGGACCATCGGAAACAACTCTCAATTTCACTTCATCGCCCTCCTTTTGAAATTTTTCAAGAGCGATAAGGAGTTGATCAGAAAAATCTCCTGAAGATTGAGCAAACATTGTAATAGTGAATTCACCTGTATCAGACTTCCTTAGCATATCACCAAAAAAGTTCTTGTTAATATTATCAAGCCCTCCTTGTGGAGCAAAAGTCATATAAAACTCTCTCCCTGATCGACTATCTAGAAATTTATATGTTCCAGTAATTGGATACTCTGTTCCTCTTAAGCCCATCTCAAGAGTATAATGAAGTTGATGACGAACAACAGCCGCAATTTCTGGACTCTTTAAAACAATGGCATGGTTTGCATTAGGAACGGCCTTCTCCATCACTTTCGCAATTTCTGCTTTTGAAAGTAACTCTCCCTCTTTATTATAAAGTTTTCCACCGGCATCAAGATAAGGACCGATATCTCCCTGAGGATGCATTCCAGATTTTGTATAATTCGCTGACGAAAGGACAACTTTCGCATTCTTGGGATTTTCAGCATCAATCACTAGAATTTTTTGATGATTAAGCCCCACAGAATCCACCTCAAAGATATTTGTACTGCCACCATTTTTACATTTTGCAGAAATTAATTTGTTAAAAAGAAGCTTTACAGGTTCAAAATGAGACATCACATCCTGACTAAACCCTCCAGTAACTTTAACTCCTCTCTGGCAAGCTCTTATCATCGCATCTGTAATGACTTCGAGATTATTGTCATAAACATTAAAAGCAATACTTTCTTTAGCACTATCAATCTGTTTAATTATCTCTGCAACCAAGTTATCCGGTTTTCTAATTGCAGTTTTTTTCCCATCTAATCTTCCCCATTTTAAAAAAGAAGGGGAATCTTCTTCAAGACCGGGATCGAACCGAGGATGAGTAAAATACAGACTAACTCCTGAATTGTTTAATTTTGTTTTAAACTCTAGCGGCTCTATTGCTTTAAATGCCTCCGTCATACTTTCCGCAATCTCAGCCTTAGAAATAGCTTTCTCAAACATTTCCTTTAAGCTTTGAATTTCCTTATCAAATTTTTCGGTTTCAATCCCAAATTTTTCAACTTTTTCGGTATATTGAAGCATCATATCGTAAAAACTTAAGGCGCTTGGAGTCTTTTTACGAATCTTCTCAATTTTGCTTTCATAATAATTGGCAATTTTTATAATCTGCGTCTCCGATAAACCTTTCTTGAGATCATCTGGGATATCATAGAGCTTTAATTCTTCCTCTGTGAATTCAATAGAATCCTCAAGAACTTCACCAAGAAAATCACGAAAAGCTTCATGCCGGGAATAAGTTTCTCTTACGAGCTCTAATTTTTTGGGCAATGTATATCTTTGCCCAAAAAGACTAGTTGAAAAGAAGAGAATAAATAAAAGAACTCTCACCCTCTTATTTTACAGGTATTTAAGAGTTAGAAATAGATGGGCGATCGTTGCCAATAAGGCTTGAGATCGCAATTTGCGCACTAAAAAAGCCGACCGAGCCTGTCAGAAAAGAGGCTGCTCCTAAACCATTTTGGCAATTGCTCATCTTTCGATCTTCACAAAATGGATCATAATTATTAGTAGCCTTCTCAGATGAGAAGACACAAGTAATATTCCAAGGCTCCATTCCACGAGGAAAATCAAATTTCTGCCGAAGTCTTTTTTTTACCTGAAATAAAAGTCGATCGTTAAAGGTTTTATTTAAATCTGCAACTTTAAGTTCTGCTGGATTCATTTTTCCACCACAGGCACCTGTTACGACAAGTGGAATATTTCTTTCCTGACACTCATAAATAAGATGACATTTTGTCGGAACACTATCAATTGCATCAATGATAAAATCATAATCTTGATTCAAAATTTCATCTGATGTTTTCTCTGTATAAAAGTCAAAAATTTTTTCAACTTCACATTCAGAGTTAATAAGTTTTAAACGATCAGCGAGAGCATCAACTTTCGTTTGTCCGACAGTAGTGTTCAAAGCGTGAATTTGCCTATTTATATTAGAGATACAGAGGTCATCCATATCAACTAAAGTAATCTTTCCAACTCCTGATCGGACCAAGGCTTCGGCAGACCAAGACCCTACACCACCAAGTCCAATGATACAGACATGAGACTTCTTTATTTTTTCAAAAGCTTCTGAGCCAAATAAATTTTTAATTCCTTCAAACGGTTGCATTTTTCCCCAGATTATAAGCCAGTTTAAAAAGTAAAAGCCCAATTCCAACTTGTCCTAAAATGTTTAAAACAAAGTAGAGATCGTTTGATTGATCTAAAAGCTTAGCGTTATCTGCAGTAAAAGTACTAAAGGTTGTAAGGCTTCCTAGAAGTCCCACAAAAAGAAAATTCGTAAGAACTGGATTTTCAAATCGAGGAAGATAATAACCAAAAAGAAAGCAACCAAGAAGATTCACTAGAGCGATGGAGTAAGGTTTTCCAGGACCTACTGCCGAAACAATAAGAGCGCGTGAAAGAGCTCCAAAGGAGCCTCCAAGAGCAATGGCCAATAGGCTTTGCATTGAATATTTCATCGTAACGCTCCGGGTTGTATTTTCCTGTTAACAGGTCTCAATCGAGTCTCATATATACTGTATTTATTATGAAAAATGGAGTCCTTCTATTTCTTCTCTTTTTCTCCTGCCAATGTTTTGCCGTCTTTGAGCTAAGTGGCGAATACGGTCTCCAAAAAAATGTTTTTGGAACCAACCAAGAAAATGAGGTAGAGAACACGACTTACACAGGATCACTTGCATGGTATGTCACGAGTACAACCGCCATCGAATTTAACTACGTGCAATCAACAAATATGAACACTCAAAATCTTTCGAATCCTGGTTCAGGTGATTATGTTGAAAGAATCGTAAGTGAAGTGAGCACTGAAATCCTCGGCATTGGAATCCGACAACTTCTTGCCACTCAAAAATCTCCAGTGAAACCAATGATTTCAATTGGAGCCGCTAAAGAATTCAGTGAATTTAACACAACTTATCGCTTCTTTGATTCAGATTCATCATCATTCTTAGAAATTTCAGAGAACCCGGTTGAAGTTGAAGAAGATAATGCTTTTGTGACCTTTGCTCTGGCCATTGAATTCTCTGATCACTTTAGCATCCGTGGCTCAGTTAGTTCTTATTTTCCAGCTTTTGAATTTGATCAATGGGATAAAGATTTAAGATATTCAGCAGGTCTATCGATTCTTTTCTTTTAAGACTCTTCCTCATCAGAGAAATTAAAAGCCTTTGGCCTTTTCAAACCACCTTCTTTCTTTGGACGTTCTCTTGTTTCTACTTCTAATTCAGCTGCTTCTTGCTCTGCCTGAATAGTTGCAGACTTTTTTAAGAGAATTTTTTTAGACTCACGTTTTTGGATGTCAGCTTCACTTTGCTTTTCATTATGGTTGGAAATATCAACTGTAATATCGCCGAAAACTTTCACCTGACAGCTAAGTCTTTCCTTAGTCAGATGAAAAACATTTCCAATAAGCTTTGACTCTACTTGCTCAATAACAGAAAGGAATTCTTCTCCCTTAGTAATCTTTAAGATACAAGTTCCACAACTGGCACAACCTCCGCAATTTGAACGAATATAAAAACCAGCCTCCTTAAGTGCACTTAAGAGAGTTTGATTTTCCTTTATAGGAATATCCGAACCGGCGGGAAGAACTTTAACTGTATAATCCATTAGATAACTTTATTAATCTTTTTTTCTATTAAATCGAGAGCTTGTTGCTTAAAGGCCTTAAAAAGAAGTCCAAGTTTTAGATAAACTTCTACCGAATCATCGTTAAATCTTAATTCGAATTCAAAACCTTTTCCTTTAGCTGCAATACTTTCATTTTCGCTATAGTAAAAATCAGGTTGTACTTTTAGTTTTCCTATAAATTCAGGAGTAATCACCCCACGAACGGCGTTATAAGCCTCTTCACGATTTGTAACTTGCCCGTATGGTATTTTTAATTCCATTTATGACCTCAGCTCTTTGGTTCCTGTCGACCCGAACCCTCCAGCTCCTCTTTGAGTTTCATTGAGAGTTTCAACTTCAATCCAGTCAATTTGGTGAACAGGAGCAATCAAAAGTTGAGCAATACGTGTTCCGTGTTCAATTGTCTCTTCTTGATTAGAGATATTAGCAATAATCACTTTTACTTCACCCCGATAATCAGAATCAATTGTTCCAGGAGAATTCACTACCATAAGTCCTGTCTTTAAACTAAGACCTGACCGAGGGCGAACTTGAACTTCATACCCTTGGGGGATTTCAAAGGAAAGACCTGTCGGAACAAGAACTCTTTCAAAAGGTTTCAAAGTAATCGAACCTTTATCTTCAAAGCAAGCTTTGATGTCAGCGCCTGCCGCCTCGGTACTTCCATAAAACGGAAGCCCGAGTTCAGCATCAAAATGCGGCAAGGTTCTTATTTTTGTTTTAATTTTACTTGTCATCTTTTTTCTTCAAAGGTCCTGCTTTCGAAGCTTTCGCAGAAAACTTCACTTTTCCAAAACGGTCAACGTCAAGAACATTAACAGTCACTTTATCGCCTTCGTTTAGATATTCTGTTACATCCTTAACTCTTTCTTCTGCAATTTCAGAAACGTGTAAGAGTCCGCTAACACCTGGAGCAATATCAACAAATGCACCATATTCCTTAATCGTTACAACAACAGCATCGTAATCTTCACCTTTTTTAGGTCCATTAATTGAAAGATCAATATTGGCGATTGCACCAGCGATATCAGCTTCAATTCCAGCACCAAGAACTTTAACTGTTCCATCCTCTGTCACTTCAACCGTTACGTTGTAGGTTTCTTGAGTCGCTTTGATGTTCTTCCCTCCAGGACCAATAAGGGCACCAATTTTGTCTGGATCAATTTTTGTTGTCTCAATCTTAGGAGCGTGATCTTTAGTTCCTGTATTAGATGTTGAAATTGTTTTCGCCATCTCTCCAAGAATGTGAAGTCTTCCTTCTTTTGCTTGAGTCATTGCAGACTTAAGAATGTCTTCAGTAAGACCTGCAATTTTAATATCCATTTGAATGGCAGTGATTCCGTCAACTGTACCAGCAACTTTGAAGTCCATATCACCAAGGTGATCTTCATCACCAAGAATATCAGAAAGAATCTTATACTTATCACCATCTTTAATAAGCCCCATTGCAATACCTGCAACAGGTCCCTTCATTGGAACGCCGGCATCCATAAGTGCCATCGATCCAGAACAAACTGATCCCATTGAAGATGACCCATTAGATTCAAGAACCTCACAATTCAAACGAATTGTATAAGGGAACTCTTCACCTGTTTGAATAACATTTTTAAGAGCTCGCTCTGCAAGGTTTCCGTGACCGATTTCTCTTCGTCCAACACCTCTGTATCCTCGTGCTTCACCAACACAAAAAGGAGCAAATGTATAATGAAGATAGAATTTATCATAATTAAGACCGCCAAGACTGTCTTGCATTTGATCTCCTTCTTTACCACCAAGAGTCGCAACACCCATAACCTGAGTTTCTCCTCTTGTGAAAAGTGAAGATCCGTGAGCACGCTTAAGAATGTTTTTCTCAGTCATGATCTCTCTGACTTCAGTTAAACCTCTTCCTCCGATACGTTTCTCTTCGTTGAGGATATCAGCTCTCATCATGTCATACATCAACTCATCAACACCTGTGTAAGCAAGCTTCTTGAAACTAGCATCTTCATCAAGTGTGAACTTTGCTGGATCAGCTTTCATATCTTCAGCGACTTTTTTGATTAGTGCAGAAACGGCTCCGTTTCTTTCCATCTTATCATTAATCGAAATACAGTTTCTTGCATCTTCTTTGTAGTTATTTTTTACAGCGTCAATAATTGAAGCCGCAGGAGTAACCGTTGCAAATTCTCTTGTTGTTTTACCAACTTTCTCTTTCATATCGTCAAGAACTGCGCAGAACTTCTTGATATTATCATGAGCAAAGTTAATCGCTCCAAGCATAACATCTTCACCAAGCTCGTGTGCTTCACCTTCAACCATAAGAATCGCATCGTCTTTAGCCGCAACGATCATATCAAGTTCAGACCCTTCAAGTTCAGCGGCACTTGGGTTTAAGATGTAATTTCCATCTTTATAACCAACTTTACAAAAACCAGCTGAAGCAGAGAAAGGAATATCAGAAATTCTAAGAGCAGCAGCAGCACCACAACCAGCAAGAATTTCAGGGTTATTATCAGGGTCGTAAGAAATAACCTGGGCCATGATAATTGTTTCGTTATAATACCCTTCAGGGAACATTGGACGGAAAGGCCTGTCGATCATTCTCATAAGAAGAATTTCGGCCGTTGAAGGTCTTCCTTCTCTTTTCATATAACCACCGAGGAATTTTCCTCCAGCGTAATATTTCTCTTTGTAATCAACGAGTAATGGAAAAAAATCTTGTCCGTCGTTTGCTTCTTTTGCAGAGCAAACTGTCACCAAAACTTGAGTCCCGCCACAAGTGACAAGAACACAACCATCTGTTTGTTTGGCCAGTCTTCCTGTTTCAAGCGTAACTTCTTTACCACCGTAATCAACGGTAAATTCTTTCTTTTCGTAAAGCATCTTTAACCTCTTTTTGTTTCCACCAAGGAAACTGCTTTCTTAATAAATGTATGGGAACTTTTAATTTTAAAAGATATATCGATATTCAACTTTTGTGGGTTTGAACATCTATGTATCTTTTAAAACTTCCCACGTCCTTATAATAAAAGGCTTGCCGATGAAGGCAAGCCTAAAAAATTACTTTCTAAGACCGAGCTCTTTAATAACTGTTTGGTAGCGCCCTTGATCTTTGTTCTGAAGATACTTAAGCAATCTTCTTCTCTGACCAATCATTTTCATCATCCCTCTTTTAGAGTGGTGATCGTGCTTATGATCAGCAAAATGTGGCGTAAGGTACTTAATCTTCTCTGTGAGGATAGCGATTTGAACTTCTGGTGATCCAGAATCTTTCTCAGTCTTTCCAAACTTTTTAACGATTTCGTTAGTCTGTGTTTGCGTTAGCATAAAAACTCCTTGTCCGCCCAGAACCAAGTAAAGATTGACGCAGGCAATCGAAACTGAGTAATGGGTAATTGTATGGGAGATTTTTAACGCAGATGATCCTTCATGTAAACTTTTAATTTTTCAAGCAATCGAGATTCAATCTGCCGAATACGCTCTCTAGAGACACCATACTCATCAGCAATTGATTGAAGTGATGGAGGAACTTCTTCAAGAAGTCTTTGTTGAAAAATATATTTATCACGATCATTCAGATCAGACAGAAACTCTTTTAAATGATCTTTCAAAATATCGAGATTTTGCTGAAGTGCGACCTCTTCCTCTACTGGATTTGCCTCTGATGTCAGGACGTTATGAAGGTTCGGCCCAGCATCACCATCAAATTGAGAAGCATCAAGGCTCACATCTGAAGACCCTGGAGCTAATCTTCGTTCCATCTCGACAACTGATTTTTCCGAGACGTTGAGTTTATCAGAAATTAGTTTTGGAGTCGGTTCAATCCCTTGGGCCATCAACCTATCTCTTTCGCGAATCAAATTATAAAAAAGCTTCTTTTGCTCTGCAGTAGTTCCGATTTTAACCAACCGAAAGTTATCCAAAATAAACTTCAAAATATAGGACTTGATCCACCAACTCGCATAATAAGAAAGCTTGGCCCCCTTAGTAGGATCAAATTTAGAGACGGCCTTCATAAGACCGAGATTTCCTTCCTGGATCAGATCGATCACATTTTTATGGGCCTTGCGGTATTCCATTGCTATTTTCACAACCAACCTAAGATTCGCAACCACTAACTTCTTAGCGACTTCAATATCTCCAGTCTCAAATAAACGCATCGTAAGTTCTTTCTCTTCTTCAGGAGAGAGGAGTTTATATTTCGAAATTTCGCGCATATAAACCTGAAGAGGGTCTAAGACCGCAACATCTTTGGAGCCTGTAGCGACATCTTTAGGATCTACTACGACAGGAATGGCGCTTTTCACATCATCCGACATATTAATTTAAAGTTGGTGTTTTTTTACTTAATGTCAAGCTTTCTCATTTGAGAGAGTCTTCTCAGCGCTTGCCAGCCAAAAGAAAAATGAACGGGTATTGAAATTTTTTCACTAGAACCATCTCTATAATTACTTTGTCCTTTATACTCTTTCAAATTTTCAATGAGTCCTTTTGCAATCTGATAAGAAATTTCAGGGATCAACTTGAGACTTGGAACCTTTGAAAGCTTCTTTTGATAAAAAGGATTAACCACTCTCGCCGAAACTTCTTTTGTTAAAAGATCGAAATTATTATCTCTATTGTTAAAACTTGTTGAGTAGACACGATCAATACGATTCAAGATATAACCTAATTCTTTCTCAGCTATAGAGAGTTGAAAACTCCAAGTCAGTTTGTCTGTATTAAAAACCAGTCGATCAAACTCATCTCCAGCAATATCAAACTTCAAGCTTAATTCATTAAGGTTTGATGTTTTCGTTTTCACCTTTGCTCTCAAATTGAGATCTTCTTCTAACTCGACCTTATGAATAAGAAGTTCTAAAACATCTTTTGAGGACTCGATCTCTGAAGAAAGGACATGACTAAAAAAATAAGAAGTATTCTTCGACCAATTATTGAAAGAAAGTGGAGCGGGACGATTGAATAGGCTACTGTAGAGATAAAACTTTGTCTTCTTTAAATTTTCTTTGTTTTCTTTCAAACGTTTCTTTGTATAGTTATCAGGGCTCGAATCAACTTGATACTTTCCGTTTTTAATTTCAAAGCAATAGAGAGCATCAAGCTCATCTCGAAAAGTCACTTTATTAGTCGATCTCTCGTAATTAAGATTAAAGGTTGCTCGATCCATTAAACGGCACTTCTTTTCGTTACAATAAACTGGGTTTTGAGAGCTCACATAATTTTCGATGACAAGTTGGGAGAAAAGAGCATCTTCAAGATAATAAGAGATCATTGCATTCTTATGATTAAAACCATGCCAAGAACAAAAATCAGAGAGTAAGGTTAAACCTTCTATATAATCAGATTGAGAGTACTTTGCTTCTTTTCTTGTCTCATCAAATCTCTCTATTGCAATTTCTTTCAAGCTATTTCTCGAAATCAAACTCATATTTTGAGAGCATTGATTTTGAATAATTGAACTCATCGTACTCTCATATTGTGGTCGTGGAAGAGCAAGGTTCTTAGCTGCGTCTGCAACATAACGGATGACATTTTTCAAAGCGAAATGTTGTGCTTGAGCAAGAAAATTTGAGATGGCGAGATTCTTTGCTCTTTTTGTTCGAAAGAAATTCGGCTCAAGAGTTTTCTCACAACGCTCTTGATAGATTTCATAATTAAGAGCAAGATCTTTAAGCAATTCATTTGCAAAAAGGCTTGATTGAAAAATAAAAAAAAAAATTAATAGTCTCACAATTTATTTATCGGCTTGAATAGATATTTAGCGATATTTTAGAGAATTTTATGTTTTATAAAGAGCTTTTTTCCTGTTTTTAGAACTCAAGTACTCTAAGCTCTCAATATTCCGAAGAAGAAATTATGAAAGTCATATTCCTCTTTTCACTATTCTGGTCTTTAAACGTGAATGCGCTTTTGAACCATCGTGATAGACATTTATTGACTCAAAAACATGATAAGTTGAAGTACTACCTTCTCTCTGGAGAGGAGCAAAAGGCTTATGCCATTTTGAAATCCGGAAATACTCTTTTTCAAAAGGCAGATCTTTTCAATTATTATCAAACTATTTTTTCTTATATGAATAAAAACTACAAAGAAACTCTTAGTCATATTAAGAATATAAAAAAAATTGAGGAAAGAAGAGAGAAACAGATCTGCCAAATTGAAGTGATCTCTCATATGATGATCAAGCAATGGAAGCAAGCTTATAACCGATGGCGTATTTGCTCAGGAAAGTTTCAAGAAAGCAATTACAAAGACCAGTATTTCCTCCGCTCCATACTTGAATCAGTCGTTCGGAATAACTCTCTATTTGAACCAAGAGAATTCAGAGAAATGAAAAGTGATCCACAAAAACTTGAGCTCTGGATGAAAGTTGCTTCTTATCTTGATCAAGGAGAAACTGTTGAGGAGTATAAGGAATTGATTCCAGAAAGAACAATGGAATCAAGTGCTTTAAGAGATATCAATGCTCATCTTCTTTATAATTTAAAAAAGATTCAACTTGCTTATGAAATGATCAAAGATAAAGAGACTCATACTGCTTCACTACTCAAGACCAATATAAAAATTCATAGGAAACGGTATGAAGAAGCTTATAATGATTTGAAAAAAGCATTGGAAAAGAAACCTCTCTCAAGCGCTATTCTTATGAGACTTATCTTACTCACATTCTCTCTTGAAAAAAAACAAGAAGCTTTGAAATATATCAATAAATACCAAGCGATTCATGAGAAGATGCCCCTTGATTTGCTTTGGAAGAAGACGCTGCTTCTCATTTCGATGTATCGAATGAATGAAGCTAAAATCTCTTTGAAGGAGTATATGGGACAATTAAAAACCTATGGTCACTCCTCTCTTTTAGTAGTCAGAAAGTTTATTGCTCTTCAAGATGGAGATGAACTCGAAAGCTTATTCTTTTCTGAAAAAAGTTGTCGAAAAAATGATGAAACAGGCTGTTGGCTAAAGCTTCTTTTGAAAGCAAGATTTTCAGATCTTACGAATTTTTCTCTTCCGGCTGATTACTACCAACAATTTATGGCCAAGCTCAGTTCAGGATGGTTTTATCCTGCAAATAACGAAGCTGAACGATACAAAAACAAGGCAGCGATCTCTGAGTCTCAGATTGAGCAATTAGACCAAGTTGAAGGCACAAAAGAGCTTTTCTTATCTAACTAGTCCGTGCTAAAAAAGAGCCATGGAAACAAATGCAGCCGTCAGTATTAACGGAGTTATAACTCCAGCAGAAAATGCAAAAATTAGTGTCTTTGATAGAGGTTTTCTCTTTGGAGACTCTATTTATGAAGCAACTCTTTGTCATAATGGTCTCCCTCTTTTTTTGGAAGAGCACCAAACGAGATTACAAAACTCTGCAGACCTCATTTCAATGCCTCTCGAAATCCCCTTCTTTGAGATAAAGAAAACAATTCTAAAAACAACAGAATCAAAGCAATTTAGAAGAGGACTTGTGAGATGGATTATAACAAGAGGAATTGATCGTCTTAATATTTTTCCAGGTGAGAATTTAAAACAAAACTTGATAGTGATTTATAAAGAACTCCCAAATTATCCTGATCGCTGGTATCAAGAAGGTTTAAAAGTAACACTTGCTCAAGTTAAAAGAAACCATCCTCAATCAACAAATCCAGAAGCCAAGACAGGTAATTATATCAATAGTGTTCTCGCCGCCAAAGAGGCTCAGCAAGGCCAATCAGACGATGCTATTATGCTGAATATTTATGGAGAGGTCACAGAGGGAACAACCAATAATGTCTGGATTGTAAAAAATAATACTGTTCTTACTCCATCACTAAAGTCTGGAATATTAAAAGGGATCACTCGTTCGAAAGTCTTAGAAATTTGTCAGGAACATAAAATTTCTTACAAAGAAACAAAACTTTCTAAAGATGATCTTTTAAACTGTGATGAAGCTTTCATTACAAGCTCGACAAAGGGACTCGTTCCGATTCACAGCATTGATGGGAAAGTCATTTCAGAAGGATTTGGAAAAGTTTCAAAGCACCTTAATAAACTTTATCTTGAGCTGACGAATCGTTATTTTAAGAGTTTTAATAACTCTTGAACCTTAGGAAATTCGCCAAGCAGAGAATTGAGCTGATTTTCACTTTTTTTTAAATCTTTCATCGCTCTTGCTTCATCAATTTTAAAAATATTTAGGCTATCATCAGGCTTTGAGACAAAGTCGTCATAATCATCTTTGAGTTGAAAAACTCTTCCCACTAAAACACCAAGCTTCCAGAGTTTTCTAAACAGCATAGGATCTTTTTTCTCTTGAAAATAATAAGGAGCGAGAGTTGAAAGAAGAATCAGGCGACCAGTCTTCAAATCATGAATCCTTTTAACTTCTTCATAATTTGGATTTTTTGCATCAAGATCAAAAACTTGTCCTGCAATGAGTCCCTTTGCTCCAACACACCAATGAGCAAGCTTTTCAAGTTCTACTTGTTGAAAACTCTTGCTACTTAAAAGTAACTCAAACGAAAGAGCAAGTAAGGCATCGCCAGTTAAGACGGCCCTCCATTCTCCAAATTTTTTATGAACTGAATCTTTCCCTCTTCTCGTTTCGCTATCATCCATGCAAGGAAGATCGTCATGAACCAAAGTGTAAGCATGATGAACTTCCAAAAAAAGAGCGAAAGATTGCAAAGAATTATCGGCTGTAAAATTGAGAGAATCACAGACCGCATAAAAAAGCTTAGGCCTAAAAAGTTTTCCCGCAGGGTAAAGAGCATAAACCATCTCTTCTTTGAGAGGATGGCTCCGAACGCGAAGATCTTCAATAAATGCATTGAATTGCTCTTTCATATCCGAGTAATATAACCGGGTTTGACGCAGCTGTCTCTTTCTAGAGCTAAAAATACAGAGATTTCAGAGAGTTGCCGGCAAAAAAAGCATCTCCGAGTGGGATTCACGGTTACTTGATAAAATTAATAGTGGAAGTGCCTCAATCCATTCCACGTCTGCGCGAATTTGATCAGGAGGATCCTTTGTCGGCTTCAAAAAGAACTCTCTGTTTACTCTCTCTCATTTTTATGACTCTTTCTTGCTTGAGCGAAAAGGGCCGTCCTGTGACGACGGATTCTGGTTCAGCAGATGAAGAAATTCCAAGGATTGATCCATTGGATCCTGCCCTTCCACCCGATCAAGTCGTTGACGGTGCCTGCGATAAGAATAATATCCTTTCTTCTTTAGGATTTAATGATCCACTTAGCGGATGTTTATGGCATATCATTCATCGCGAACAAAGCATCGCTCGCTTTAATTCATTAGGACAAATTACTTCTTATTTTGAAGATAAAGGAAAATCTGGCTCTGATTTAAACTTATCCGCTTACGCTCTTCAAAAATATTCAGGAAAAGGGATAAAAGTTCATGTTCCCGATGATGGACTTTCTTATGCACACGAAGACTTTAGACAAAATTACGATAAAGCGAATTCTAAAAGCTGTATTCAGTTTGGACAAAACCCTACTCCAAGAGTGGGTTCGCATGGAACAATGGTTTCTGGAGTTATTGGTGCCAGAGGTAAGAATGGAATTGGATTGACAGGGATAGCTTATGAAGGTTTGATCTCTGGGTACAACGCCTTTGATTGCCAGAACTTTGTTTATGCGATCAATGCACCAAACGTTGATATTTGGACAGCAAGTTATGGAATCCCTTCTTGTAACGCTCATACGAGAGAGGAAGCTCCTTACGCCGAGGCTTACCTTAAAGGAGCTGAGGAAGATGGAGTTCTTTATCTGAAATCAGCAGGAAATGATAGAAGAGAAAGCTCGAGATGTTATGGTGGTTTCGGAGACGCGAACAGAGATCCTAGTAATACTCAACCTTATGTCTTTAATATTGCGGCCCTTGATAATAAAGGAGCGGTGACAAGCTACTCCTCACCAGGAAGTAATCTTTTTGCTGCCGCCCCAGCTGGTTATGGCGGGCGAAGCCCTTCTCCCGGAGTTTGCACCTTATCTCCTGATAATAAATACACTTGCTCTATGAATGGGACATCAATTTCAACTCCTAACGTTGCTGGTTCGATAGCCTTGATAAAAGAAGCAAATCCTCGTTTATCAAATATTGATATCATGACAATTATTGCAAAAACTTCTCGAACACTAGAGGAAGAAGAAACAACAAAAACTTTTTTAGGGAGAACTCTTTCCATAACTGGAAAGTCTTATATAAATAAAAGTACAAACTCTGCTGGTTATACTCATAGCTATAATTCAGGCTTTGGACTTCCAGATATTGATGCTGCCGTCAGAATGGCTGAATCCTATACGAAGTATAATTCAAAACTCCAAAAATACCCCCAAGATTTAAAAAGTGAAGATTCAAGAATCACAATTATGCCTTACACATGTGTTGAAAAGACAGTAAGTGTCGTTAAAGACTTTAAGGTCTTCTTAAACAGAGTAAGTATCAGTGCTATTGGAAGCTCAAAATCCTTTGTCATTTTCCAAACACTTCCTGATGGAACTCAATCTCAAATTGTTAGAGATTCCTATATTCAAGGTGGTGGATACTCTCATGACCAAAAATTTAAGTCTTATGCTGGATTTGGAACAAATGCCAGAGGTCATTGGAGCTATGACATCTGCAATAATAGTTATGATACACTTTATATAAGTAGTGTGAAACTTGAAGTTTGGGGATTTTCACAACTAGGGAGAATTGATTGATAAAAAAAAGAATTATTCTATTTCTTATCGTTGCAGGAGTTTTAAGTCTGTATAAGCACTTTCAAGAATCGAAAGAAGAAGTGGCTCACAAAAGTAAACCTATTGAAGTGAAAAAAGATTTTAAACGACAACCTGCGAGCATAAAAAAACTCAAGCTCAAAGAGCTTCATTCAGACCAAGCACATTTCAATCAACTCTATCCACCTCCTCAATCGAGTCGGAATGTTGCTGCCATTGTCGATCGCTTTGATAATTTTGATCAAGTCAAAAAAAGTTATAAAGTTAATGATCATCAAATTCAAGTCGGAGATATTCTCCTTCATGAGAGTGAATACCTAACTCATCCTGATGATGGAACATTTAATGCAGATCTTGGAGAGGTGGTTAAAACGATCAATGGCTACTTAGTTTATGAACCTAAAGATAAAGTTGATCCTAAATCAAATAACCATCTTTATATTGACCAGCTTACTTGGCAACCAACTATCATTACTGGTAAGTTATTCGTCAAATATCCAGAAGGCTCTGCTTCTGATGTTGCAAATAAACTTAAAGATCAGGGTCATAGAATTACCTTTCACCATGAGAATATTCGACGCTATGAAGTCCGAGTGAAAGATCGGAATAAAACTCATCAATACAAAAGAGAAATTGCAAGTGATATCCCTGGAACAAGTGTTGATTTAGAACTTAAAAGCTATGAACGTTCACATTAGAAAAAGCTTTGATAACCTACTGCAAACTTTATCCGAACAAGATTAGCATTATTATCAGTTCCATCTTTTGATTCTCTAATACTGACACCATCAACAATAATCTCAGTACTTATACCCTTGCTAGTTCCTTTTACAGGCATAAGAATCCCCGCGGTTAATCGTGGAATTGAAATTGTATGCCCCTCTGTCTTAACAGTAGCAAATTCAGTGCTGCTTAAGCCTACTCCCATACCTATTCCAAAATAAGGAATATTATCGCTCTCTTTAGTTCCTGTTAACTGAAAAACAAACTCAGCCGTTATTTCAGTGACATTTATTGTATTAGAATCCGTTGTTGTTTTTAAGGCGCCCGTCGAAAAACCAATACCTGGAGCGAAGTGTACCCCCTTCGAAATAGGTAAAAAGTAAGCAAAATTTAAACCAAAATCAGTCATTTGCTCTAAATCATCTGAACTTATTAATGTATAGGTAGAACTTACTTGAGAACCAAAATGAATATCAATATTGTACCCTGATAACTTCTTTTCTTTTATTTCCTTTTTTAGAGTCTCTTTTTCTTTAATAATTTTTTTTATATTTTTTTTACTATAAAACCTCTGTTGCCTTGTTAAGAGATTTTCATAGTTTTGAAAAAGAAGCTGCTCTCCTTGAAAGAAAGGAGTCACAATATCTTTTGAAGCTAATTCCCATTCAATGGAATTACGATCATAAGAAACAACTCTCACTTTCGCTGAAAAATTATCAGTTGATAAAAGTCCTGGCATTCCCTCAAAAACTTCAATAGCATACTCTCGAGTTGTTGTGAAAGTTTGCTCATCTCCTTCATGAACTTCAAGAACCTCTAAATAACGATTTGCAAAAAGCTGAGGACATAAGAACAGAAAAATAAAAACCAATCTCATAAAGAAATTTTGCCTGGGGAAATAAACTCTGTAAAACGAACGAACTAGTCTTCAGAGAGACCGATACCCGATTGTTTGAGTAGATTATACCAACAATCAAAAGCTCGCGTCGTGCTGTAATCATAACCTTGAGAGAGGAAGGTTCTCTCAATTCCATCACCGAAAGATGGATACATTATATTTTCATAAGAATTAAAAGTGATTCCCGATTCAACCGAGTTTGTCGATTGCGAGCGAGGATCAATAAAGTACATGAAATCATAATCACATCGGTCAGGAAGAACTCCTCCTAAGCCAAGTAATTCATTAAAAGAATAAAGACCAGAGACGGGAGCACTCTGACTATAGGTTCTCGCAGAATGATGAAGTCCAACATTATGACCAAGCTCATGGGCATAAATACCAGCGAAAAACTCGATGTTTGTTGAATGTTGCAATAATAAACCTGAACGAAAATCTTCAGGATTGACCCAAAGCTTCGCAACACCACGGCAACTATCAGCGAGGTCATTAACAAAGACAAAAGTTAAGGAGTCCTGTTTTCCATAAAGACCCATGACATTGTCCAGAAAATTACATTCAGTATTATAGTAAAGGTCATCAATAACTTCCTCGACAGTATTTACAACAAATTTCAAATGCCTATGACCATGTGAGATGAAATGAAGATTCAGAGAGTCGACTGTTCGATCAGCATCATTATTTGCATTAAAAGAAAGTTGTTCACTTGATGAGTTAATAAAAACAAAAGAGATTTCTACGCTTTGTTTGTTTTCATCAGCATCATACCCACCTTGAATCGCTTCTCCGAAACATTCTGCAGGATCAACCGATTGGCAAAAGGCGGACGCATCTGATGTCTCTGAGTTTTGGTCGATATTTCTTTTGTCTTGAGCAGCAAGACACGAAGTTAATAGCAAAATAAAAACTACGTTGATGGTATTTTCCATAGCTCTATTATCGGTAATTTTGATAAAAAGCTGGAATCAAATCTATAAGTTATTGAAATTAAAGAATTTGTAATTTAAAACTTTGTCAATCTAGCTTGGCTATCAGGTCTCGAAATCCACTATCTAAGGACTTCTTCAAAGATAAGTTTTTGGCTTTCATTTGCAGATTGGGCCCTAGGTAATTCTTTTTGATTCAGTTCATGGAGCACTTCCAGAAGATCAGTATCAGTTAACTCATCTTCTTCGATGACTTTCCCACGTACAACCTTTAAAGCTTCAACAGCATTATGATATTGTTCGTTTCTTTGAGCAATCTTAAGAGGAATGAAAAGAACCTTGCTCTGAAGGGCCATAAGCTCAGAGACGGTTCCTGCTCCAGCTCGACAAATAATCGTATCTGAAGCTTTTAAAAGATCAGGAAACTCTTCTCCAATAAACGCAACAGGAAAATAGAAACCATTTTTCAAACCTTCATACTCTTTTAAGAACTTTTTTCCTGTTTGATGTATCACTATGTAATCTTTCGTAAGCTTCTCTAAGTTTTCAGCTATCAATTGGTTAAGCTTTAAAGCACCATTCCCACCACCTGTAATGAAAAGAATCTTTTTCGAGGGACTTTCTAAATCGATACCTTGGAAGCTCTTATACTGAAGTTCTTTATTATGGAATGAATCTCTTAAAGGATACCCAACAACCAAAGACTTCTCTTTGGGGAAAAAAACTTTAGAAGATTCAAAAGAAAGAAAAACTTTATCAGCAAGTTTTGCGATAATTTTGTTTGCAAGCCCAACTCTTGTCGTTTGTTCGTGGAGATAAACTTTTTTACCGAGTAGTTTTCCTGCGATAGCAGCGGGAACAGAAACAAATCCTCCCGTTGAAAAAATAATATTTGCTTTTCTCAATCGCGTAAGAAATAAGAAGAAGCTTTGAATAATTCCCCAACTCACCTTAAAAATATCAAGGAGATTTTGAAAACTAAAATATCTTCGAAGTTTCCCGGTCGTAACCGCGTAATAAGGAACTTTATGCTTCTCACATAGCTCTCTTTCCAACCCTTGAGTACTCCCAACATAAGAGATATTGTCCTGCCCTTGTGATCGGAAATAATCAATTAGGGTCATTGCGACAACGGAATGCCCGCCACTCCCACCACCAGTAAAAACGATACTTTTTTTCTTCCTCTTTTCCTCTTTGGATGTGTCAAACTTCATTGTTCACTCCCTGCGACGTACCAAAACGTACACTCGGGATCTCGAACTCGTTTTCCTTTCCAAAGGAAAAAAGAATTTGAAAAGATTTCTTATTTTCCACTCGGTCGGTAGTCCTTTTTGTGAACCTGATACTTTGTTCCCTCTAAGACCTTGTCATAATGACTCGACATTCTCGTCCACATAAGGGCGGTGACGACTCCCATGAATAAAAAGAACCAGAAAACTTCGCTATTCATTAACTTTTTCATAAGTACTGTTGATACTCCTTAAGACATTCAGGATTTGCCATTGCTTCAACATTATCAAGCTGACGACCATTTAAGAGTCTTGTAATGGCAAGCTCCATTTTTTTTCCACTTCTAGTGTAAGGAATCCCGGTAACTTTATAAACAAACTTAGGCACATGTCTTGGAGTTGTGTGATTTCGAATCATTGTTTTAATCTCTTTCGTAAGATCCTCAGTTAGTTTTGTCTCACTGCTTCGAAATTTTACAAAAAGAACGACGTCCACATCTCCGTCTTCGGTCTTCTTTCCAACACAAAGGGTATCGTCAATATATTCCAATTTCTCAGTTTGACGATAGATCTCTCCTGTTCCTATCCTGACTCCCCCAGGATTAAGAGTGGCATCAGAACGACCAAAGACCCTAACTGTCATGTCACTTGTGATTGTGATAAAATCTCCATGATGCCAAGTATTTTCGAACCGACTAAAATAAGCTCTGATAATTTTCTGCTTGTCTTCATCATCCAAAAAATAAATCGGTTGGCTAATAAAAGGCTTACGACAAACAAGTTCTCCTTCTGAATCAAAAATAAGCTTTCCTTGTGAATCAAGACAGGCTACATCCATCCCCAAACCAAGACATTGAATTTCACCGCGATAAACCTTCCTTGTAGGCGAACCTAACATAAAACAAGAAATAATATCAGTTCCACCACAAATACTTGCGATTTGAATATTCTTTTTAATTGTTTGGATATAATCAAACTGCTCCGGCAACAAAGGAGCTCCAGTAGAGAGAATTGCTCGCAGGTTTTCGAACTTCGATTCATTTTCCCAATTATGAGTTTCTAATGCTCGAAGAAACTTAGGACTTGTTCCCCAAATATGAATTCCCTCTTCATCGATCCACTTCATAAGATTGCCAAGACTCGGATAACCAGGCGATCCCTCATAGAGAACAACCTCAGCTCCTACTGCAAGGCCACTCACAAGCCAGTTCCACATCATCCAACCACAAGTGGTAAAATAGAATAATTTCTCTTGAGGTCTAACATCAGTATGAAGAGCTAATTCTTTCCAATGTTGAAGTAATGTTCCTCCTACTCCATGAACAATACACTTTGGTTTTCCTGTAGTCCCCGAAGAATACATAATATAGAGAGGTGAATTAAACTCAACCTTTTCAAAAGTAAGATTTCCAAAAGATTGAAGATCATCCCAAAAAAGAACATCATCATTTTTAAGAGCAGATTTCTCATCAGGACTTAATTTGCCAAGAAAGTCGACATAGATCACTTTCTCGATGCTTGGAATTTTTTCTTTGACTTCAGAGACTTTATCGATGAGATCAAAATATTTTCCGTTATACTCATAACCCGTGACTGTCACCAAAATTTTAGGCTTCGATTGGCTGAAACGATCAAGGACTCCTTGAATGCCAAAATCTGAACTTGTTGAAGTAAAAACTCCTCCAAGTGAAGTTGCACCAAGCATGGCCATAACTGTCTCTGGAATATTAGGCATATAACAAGCAAGGACATCTTGTTTCTTAAAACCAATACCTTCTAAATAACTTTGAACTCTATTGGTTTCCTCTTTTAAGTTTGAATAAGAGATTTTTTTTATCTTTCCCGACTCATGACGAAAGTTTAGAGCAATATGAGAGTTATCGCCCTTGGAAAGAAGATTTTCAGCAAAGTTGAGCTTCACATTTGGAAACCAAGGATAATCTAAAAAACTTTGCTCCTTCGCGATAGGTCGGTCCTCTCCCTCTCTAATAGGATTGTAGTAGTGAAGGATTTCTTCCCAAAAGAATTCAGTGTTCTCAACAGACCAACGATGAAAATCTTTATAACCTGAAAAACTCTGCGCATGATTCTTGGCTACATGTTCTTGAAACTGAAACATTTGAGTTTGTTCAGTATTCCTAGGCTCCCAAAGAACTTTTCTTTCCATAATTATCCCTGAAATTGCTCTTCAAGTTTCTTAATCACTTCTTTATCAACCTTTGGAACTAATCCTTTCGGCTTTTTAACAATCTTTAATGGTTTAGAACTTAAGTACTCACCAAACTTAGAGAAATTTCCTTGGTAGATCGCATGAAGAACATCTTCGTTATTAAGATCATCTTCAAAATGAGATCGGATATTAGAAGCTAGACTTGGAAGAAAAGCGGAGAAGTAACACCCTAATAAAAAGACAGTTGCAGATGCGTGATACAAAGTTTCTCGAGCATGAGCTTCGTCTTCTTTGATCTTTGCCCAAGGTTCACGATCAGAGAAATAGCTATTCGCTGCAAATCCCATTCCCATAAGCGCCTCGATAGCCTTTTTGAATTGCGTATTATCAAGAGCTTCATGATATTCTTTTATCTTTGGCTCTATGTTTTTAAAAAGATCACTTTCGAGATAATGAGAAAAACCTTCCGAAGTAACACCTTCCTCATAGTTTTTAACATAAAACTTCAAACAACGGTTAATGAAGTTTCCAATATTATTAGCAAGCTCGTTATTGATTTTCACTTCAAATCCATTCCAAGTAAAACTTGAGTCTTGCATCTCTGGAATAAGACTTGCGAGATAAAACCTTAAAGCATCATCTCCAAATTGTTCGACGGCCTCATCAGCATCAACATACCAACCTTGAGACTTTGAGAATTGCTTTCCAAAAAGATTAACATACTGATTAGCAGGAAGCTCATCGACTGTTTTAACTTCATCACTTATCATACTCATGATTGGAAAAATCAAAGCATGAAAAATAATATTATCTTTACCAATAAAGTGAGTAAGAACAGTTTCATCGTTCTTCCACCAGTCTTTGATATAATCTTCGTCTGAATTCTCTAAAAGTTTCTTAGTATTACTTACATAACCTATTGGTGCATCAAACCACACATAAAGCTTCTTCCCTTTTGCTTCTTCTAACGGAACATCAATTCCCCAATCAAGATCTCGAGTAATCGCACGGTCAACTAAACCTTCTTTAACCAAGGACTCAACGTAAGGATGAACCGTTTTTTTCCAATGAGACTTTGTAGCCAACCAGGTTTTAAACTCTTTTTCATACTTCGTAAGTTTTAGATACCACTGGAAAGCATCAACGACCTTGATATTATGACTTCCACAAAACTTGCATTCAGGATCTTTCAATTTGATAGGATCAATCCACGTTCCACAATTTGGACATTCATCTCCTCTTGCATGTTCGTAACCACAAACATAACAAGTTCCTTCTACAAACCGATCAGGGAGAAAGTTTTTACAGTCCTGGCATTGTAATTGTTGTTCTTCATCTTTTTCGATCGCACCTTTTTTATAAAGATTATCAAACCACTTGAGAGTTTCTTCTCTGTGATAATCAGCAGAAGTTTGTCCGAAGAAGTCGAACTCGATATTATACTTATCAAAAAGTGCTTTGTGAGTTTCGTGCCAACCATCAACATACTCTTTATAAGGTTTATCAGCCTTCTGAGCATTCATCATAATTGCAACGCCATGTTCATCTGATCCAGAAATATGAAGAACTTTGTGCCCTTGAAGTTTTCGGTGGCGAGTGTAGATATCAGCGGGAAGATACACGCCAGCGATATGCCCAAAATGAAGAGGCCCATTTCCATACGGAAGAGCAGAAGTAATAAGAAAGCGCTTAGAGCTCATGAAAACCTTTTGCCAGAGAGTTAAAAAACGCTTTTATATTATCAAGATCCTATGAAAGAGAACAGTGGTGCTGGTTGAGTTGACTAAAGATTTGAAACAATGTTAGAAGCAATGCAGTATTTACCGAGGTTTTCATGAAATCAGTTTTGTCTTTTTTAG
Organism: Bacteriovoracaceae bacterium; assembly: GCA_965217035.1. GTDB lineage: Bacteria > Bdellovibrionota > Bacteriovoracia > Bacteriovoracales > Bacteriovoracaceae > JAUHYH01. Next base: position 708,368 of record OZ244226.1, read on the forward strand.
TTCTTTTCTCTTTCGCCGCCTGTGCTCAAAAACCTAAAGTCACCGAGGCGATGGATACAGCGAATGAGCTCGTGGAGACCATGTTCCCCTACTATTATACAAACTTCTGTCCCAGGGGCTTCAACTTCCAGAGTCTCGAAAAAGCTCAGAAACTGATAGAAAAAACTCTCCAAACCCTAAAGCAAATTGACAAAGAAGACCTCAGCAAAGACGAAAAATACGATTACTTGATCACCAAGGAATTCGTAGAAATGGAAAGAAAAAATTATTCTCTTAATCTTCATCTCATAAATATTCGTCATGATAGTGGTCCTCATGAACTTTACTCCATAATGATGGAATCGAAACACTTGAGTAATGAAGAAGATTATAAAAGGTATCTTTCATGTATAAAGGAATTCCCTCAGATCCTTGAAGGTCAGATTGAGTTTATGAAGAAATCTGTGGAACTTTCATTTCTTCAACCGCAGCTTGTTCTTAAAAAGTTTCAAAAAATTCTTAAATCTGAAGTAAAGAAAACATTTGATCAAACCCAGATTTATAAAAGATTTAATGCAAAAAAACCTGAATTCCTAACTGAAAAGAAATGGAAGGAAATAAGAGAGGAAGCAAAAGAGATTATAAATAGAGACTATCTTGCTCCTTTAAGAAAGTTCGAAGTTTATTTTGATTCGGAATACCTACCGAAAGCTCCACAAATCTTAGGGATCTCTCAATATGGAAAGGAGTATTACGAGTTCTTAATTCAACACCAAACAACGACGGATTTAACAGCTGATCAGATTCATAAACTCGGTCTTAGTGAAGTTAAAAGAATAAAAAAAGAAATTAACGAAATAAAAAAAGAAATGAAATTTAAAGGAAATTTTGATGAATTCAGAGAATTCATGAAAACTGCCCCTCAATTTTTTACGAGTGATGTTGATGAATATATTAAAGAAATTACTTATATTATGAAAATGGTTGACTCAAATATCAATCAGGTTTTCAACCGTCTTCCTCGTGCTCAATATGGTTTTAAAATCATGGATCCTGAAGTCGCCAAGTCAGCACCTGTTGCTTACTTTCAGTATGTAAAAAAGCATGACCCGAATGGATACGGAACAGGCTATTTTGTCATTAATACTCATGAAGTTCATAAGAAAGCTCTTTATAACCTTGCTGCCTTAACTCTTCATGAAGTTTCTCCTGGGCATTATCTTCATTCAGCTTTAAGTCGAGAACTAGAAGGGAAACACCCCTTTCTTTCTAAATATGGAAATGTTGCTTTTGGTGAAGGTTGGGGACTTTATGCTGAATACCTCGGAATCGACCTTGGTGTTTATAAAACTCCTGAATCAAACTTTGGTCGGCTTAATTATGAAATGTGGCGTGCGACTCGACTGGTTGTGGACACAGGAATCCATGCTTTTAACTGGACTCGAGATCAAGCGATTCAATATATGGCCTCAAACACTTCCTTAAGCAATGAAGAAATTATTAACGAGGTCGATCGTTATATTTCGCGACCAGGTCAAGCTTTAGCCTACAAAATCGGTGAACTTAATTTTAAAAAATTAAGAAAGGATGTCTCTAAGCATCTTGGAGAAAAATTCAATATTAGAACCTTTCATGATGCTCTTCTTGAGAGAGGAAGCTTTCCACTTAGACTTCTTAATCAATATATCTATGAGAAATTTAGAATCAAACCAAAAGATCTTCAAAAAAAGTAAGAGAAGTTCACAATATCAATATTCGTGTAATCCGTTCCTGCATCAACCTTAGGAGTCCCTGGACGATTATCGAAACGCTCATCAGAAAGCGGTCTTAAAGATCCGGCATCAAATTCAAATAAACTCATTAACCATGAACCATAATCGAACTCTAGAAGTGTAAAATTCAGAGCAATTCCAAAGCCTATTCCTGTAAAATCAATTTCATCGATTTGTGTTTTATCGTTACATGTTCCCGAGCTAATTTTAAAAGTACTGATTTTCTCTGGGTTAGAGACATAGCTTGAGCAAAGATAAAGCTTATACTTGTAATCAATGAAACCAGTGTTAAACCCAGCACCGACTTTAAAGGCTCGAATATTTGAAGAGAAATCATAAAAAACTCCCCACTGATAACCAATTGCGATAGATGTCGCTTTGACATCTGCAGTAAGGACCCAATTAGGGTTTGCTCCTATGAAAGTCGTCTCTGTTGAACCTTGAATAAAAGAGTTTTCAATCTGAGTTCTATTATTTCCAGAATCAACTCCAAGATTTAAGCTTTTACTTGGAAATTCATAGTCGAAAAAGATTTTTGTATAATAATTCTTACCACGAATCCGAGAACGGAAAACCGGAATAATTGGAAATTTAGTAATGGCCTCACGTTTAGCCTCTTTCAAATTGATTCCACTATCTTCAGATTTTAATGGATGAGTTGCTTGATAAACTCCAAGTCTCAGCTTGATTCCGATATCTTTTAAACTAAATGGGTAGCCAGTCGATGCCACGAAAAAAAGTAGTAGAAACTTAATCGGTGAACCCACCCTTTGTCATCTTCATTGGATCGAGGGCTTTTTTAAGCTCATCTTCGGAAAGATCACACATTTCTTTTGCGACATCGATGAGAGCTCGCTTTTCAGCATAGGCCGTCTTGGCAATTTTGGCTGCCAAATCATAACCAATAAGTGGGTTCAAGGCCGTAACAAGAATCGGATTTTTTCCAACCTTATCATTAACGTTTTCTTCATTCACTTCAAGAAGGTCAACAGACTTCTCAGCGAAGTTCGCACTCGCCTTTCCCAATAATTGAATACTTTCGATTAAATTATGAGCAACAACAGGAAACATAACATTGAGTTCAAAGTTTCCAGACTGAGCACCAATCGAAACGGTCACATCATTCCCGATGACTTGAGCACAAACCATACAAACAGATTCTTCAATCACCGGGTTTACCTTTCCAGGCATAATAGAAGATCCAGGCTGAAGAGCTGCTAATTTAATATCACTCACTCCTGAATTGGGTCCTGAGTTCATCCAACGGAAATCATTTCCTATTTTCATAAGCCCTGTCGCATATGATTTTAAAAGTCCACTCATCTCACAAGGAGCATCAAGTGTAGCTTGAGCTTCAAAATGATCAGTTGCTTCTACAAAATTAAATTCTGTGATCTTTGAAACCTCAGCAGCAAACTTCGAACCAAAGTCAGCGTGAGTGTTGATCCCTGTACCAACGGCCGTTCCTCCTTGAGGAAGTTCATTTAATCTTTGAAGCCCCGATTTTACTCTCTCGATTCCAAGTTCCACTTGTCTAGCATAACCACCAAAAACTTGCTCAAAAGTAACAGGCATCGCATCCATAAGATGCGTTCTTCCAGTCTTAACAATATGAGCATTTTTCTTACCTTGAGCAGTCAAAGAAGCTTTGAGCTTTTCCATTCCAGGAATCAAAGTTTCTGTCGCTTCCACACAAGCTGCAATTCTTAAGGCCGTAGGAAAAACATCGTTAGAACTTTGCCCAAAGTTTACGTGATCATTCGGATGAACCTTAATATCCATTCCTCTTTCTTGACCGATATTTGTCGCAAGAGTGGCCACGACTTCGTTGGTATTCATATTCGAAGAAGTCCCTGATCCTGTTTGATAGATATCAATCGGAAACTGATCATTGAGTTCACCAGCAATGACTTTATCAGCCGCAGCAACAATTAACTCTGAAATTTCTTTTGAAACTAAACCGAGTTCAGCATTGACGATAGCAGCGGATCTTTTAATGATTCCAAGTGCCTTAATCACCGATGGCTTTATTGTGATTCCACTGATTGGGAAGTTATTCACAGCGCGCTGTGTTTGAGCTTGATAAAGAGCGTTAGCTGGGACTTGAACCTCTCCCATCGAGTCTTTTTCTGTACGAAATTCCATGTTTCTCCTTAAGTCAAAAATAAGATGGAATCATGATAAATCATCGAGCATAAAAATCCCAAAAAAATTAGATGAAATTCAGGCTGACGAGTTTTATACTCACATGGTTTCGTTTTTTTCAGTAGGAGCCAGATGGAAGCCGTACTAAGATTCATACTGCGACAGTGCAGCGACGTCCTGAAAAGGCGAAAACAGAAGAGTATATTATGGATCTGAGCGGACTTAACCCACAGCAGAGGGAAGCGGCATCGACGCTCAAAGGCCCTCTTTTGATACTTGCCGGCGCAGGCTCCGGTAAAACACGGACAATTACGATGCGTATGGCGCACATGATCGACGATCAGAAAATCCCTGCTGATCAAATTCTTGCCATTACCTTCACTAATAAAGCTGCTCGTGAAATGGCCGAAAGAGTTGGAAAATTCCTCTGGGGCAAACAAAAACCGACTATAGGAACTTTCCATTACTTGGGTCTCAATATCCTAAAAGAAGACATTGATAAATTAGGTTACCAGAAAAACTTCACACTCTACGATCGATCAGACCAATTGAGTCTCGTTCGAGAAGCCTTGAAATACCTCAAAAATGGAAAAGCTTTTGATAAGCAGACATTACTTTCCATGATCGGTGATATGAAAAATAAAAATATGTCACTTGATGCCTATCTTAATTCTCCATTCATTAGCCTTGAAGATGATTACGGCATTGCACTCGATCATGTTTATAGATTCATGAAAGAAAAGATGGAGTATTTCAATGCCATCGACTTTGATGATATTCTTCTATTGGTTTGTGAACTCTTTGATAAGTACCCAGAAGTTGCTGAAAAATATTCGAAAAAATATCAATACTTAATGGTCGATGAGTACCAAGATACCAATCCTCTTCAATTCAAAATGATCCGAGGCCTTACTTCTACCCATAATAATATTTGCGTCGTTGGTGATGACGACCAATCGATCTATGGTTTCCGCGGAGCTGATATTAAAAATATTCTTAATTTTGAGAAGCAGTTCCAAAACACCAAGGTTATCAAACTTGAAGAGAACTATCGCTCGACAGCGGCTATTCTTGACCTTGCAAACGCCATCATTAAAGAGAACAAAAATAGAAAAGAAAAGGCTATGTGGACCAGCGGGGAAAAAGGAGAACTCCCCTTCCTCTGGGTCACAGGTGATGCCACACATGAAGCACAGATTGTTTGTGATAAGGTTGTAAAACTGCGTAATGAGGGACAGTCCTTAAAAGAAATGGCGATTCTCTATCGAAGTAATACACAGACCCCTCCTTTTGAGGATCAATTACGTCTCAATCAAATCCCTTATCGTATTCTTGGAGGACAAAAACTTTATGAACGAAAAGAAGTAAAAGATATTATCGCCTATCTTTCGACTATCCAAAATCCTTTTAATGACATCTCTGTCCGACGGATTTTGAACGTTCCCGCCCGAGGAATTGGGCCTAAGACCTTAAAAAAATATTTGGACATCTCGGAGAAGGCTAATACCAATCTTTATAAGGCCATGAATAAGGAAGCTTATACTCAAGGAGATATGAAGGTTTCTGCTTTCCTTGAAATGATTCAAGGACTCAAGAAGAACTTTAAAGAAATGAGTCTTTCTCAAGCCATCCAAGAAGTCATTACTCAAACAAAATATGAAAGTTATATCGAACAGCTCTACGAAGGAACGAAACAAGTCGATATGAGAAAGAATTCACTTAATTTACTCTTAGAATCAGCGAAAAGATTTGAGAATCAAACGAATATACCTCCGACCCTAAAAAACTTTTTAGAATTTATCTTATTAGTAGATAATCAAGATTCTAAAGATGAAAAAGAGAATAAAAATGAAATAACATTAATGACTCTTCATTCTTCAAAAGGACTTGAGTTTGATAATGTTTTTCTTGTTGGAGTGGAAGAAGAGCTTCTTCCTCATAAGAAGACAATCACTCAAAATGAAGACATTAGTGAAGAACGAAGACTTTGTTATGTTGGTATCACTCGTGCACGTAAAAACCTTATTATGACTTATTGTAAAGAACGAAAACTCTACAACAAAAACTCTAAGAGAGCCCCTTCGCGCTTTTTATTAGAACATAAGGAACTCTACACAGAACAAGATCGTACTGGTTTCGGGCATATGACAGTCGAAGAAGCTGATGAATATAAAGCTCAAATTTTTTCAGATATTTTAAATTCACTCGATTAATTTTTCTCTGTTAGCGATTTCCAGAACCTTCTAAAACCACTCTTCTTCTCAGGAGCGTTTATTTTGCTTGGAAGGACTTCTCCCTCTAGTTTTATACCGATCAGTGAATCTTGCAATTTAATAGTCCTGGCCGGCTCGACTTTTACGCGAGTCGTTTCAAATTCTCTCGCTTGCTCATTCGCCTGTTCTTGTCCTTCGCGAAGTTTTTTAAGGATTTTATTATTAGCTTCTCTCCAAATGTCTTGAGCGTATTTTACTTTAACAACTTTTCCAGTTGCTTTATCAATATTTCCATCACCATTATAATGCTGAAGAGCTTTTTTATAAACATACTCTTTATTCCAAATCAGATCTCCATTTTTTCTAGAAGTGCAATTGGAACTAGGAGCTAAACGGCATTGATAAGCTAAATAAGTTTTTAAAAGTAAACTTCCATAAGAAACACTCGCAAGCATATGATCTTTGAAGTAATTCTTTAAAATACGAACTGCATCCTTAGTGATAAGACGTCGTCCCTCACGTTTAAAATAAAGTTTTCCGTCATAAATCTTATCAACCGTTGGAACTTCCTCTCCAGTTTCCCTCTCCATACACGAAAGAGCATTTAGATTATATGAAATCGCATCTCCATTCGCTTCATCAGGGATTATTCCTGTTTGCATTGCGATTTCCCCAAAGGCAATATGAGTAAACTGAGTAAGACCAGAAGCACCTCTTGAACTAACAGCAACTGGAGAAAAATAAGACTCTTTATGAATTAATGCTGTTAAAATAATAGGATCAATTTCAAAACACTTTCTCGCAGCGAGGATGTATTCAGCAATCTTTTTAGACTTTTCAATGAGATAAACCTCTTGCTCAGCTGCTTTGGCATCACTGTAAATAAAGCCCCACCGTGAAGGCCATCGACTTGCCGATTTATCGATATCAAATTTCATAACCATATAAGGGGCAGCTCTCACTCTTTCATTAAAGGTGGATCTTGATAGAACTTTCCTTGGTCTTAAAGGTTTCTCTCCATTCTTCTTTCTGACAAAATCATCAGCTGAAGCGACGTATTTATTCATGATCTCGAGAATATAATCATCCAAAAGATTTCTTAAAGAAACCTCAGGAACGTGATAACGAGATTTCAAAGAGTAATCCCCCTTATAGGCACGAAAATCTTCCTCTATATAACCAGTTTTAAAGATCCCATCTCCCCAGAGTTGAGAACTGGACAGAAGAACCAAAAGAAGTAGTAAGCTATTGAAAAATTTAGGGATTTGCATTAGGGAAAGTTTATCATGGCGCATCACATCATGCACTCTTCACTTGCTAGTCTGTAAAAATTACAGTGGTTTTACTCTGAAAAAGTCTTCTTCTTATCTATCAGAAAAGCTAAAGGCCAAGAAGAAGTGAACAAAGTTCAAAATAAAACAAACCATATAAAGTGCGATCAAAACTGGAGAAATAAGTGGCAAATCCAACTCCAGGGCAAGGGCAATGCACGAGAAGCTTAAGACATTTAGGAAATATCTTAAACGATCGAAGCCAATCAACTGCTTCCAGTTATGACTTAAATGTTGAATGATTAAAAAAGATGAAAAAACGAGAAGGGCTTGAAGAACAAATATTAATCCGAAATGCGTGTTCATCTCTCAATTATAAAAGAAAATAACGCGCTATATTTATATGTGAGGTTTTTTCCGTCGAGAACTAATAAAGCTCTTCTTTAAAAGAAGACTCGTCTAGATAAGAGACCATCGAATCTTTCTTTTCAGTTTTTTCCACTTTTTTCTTCGGCTTAAGGCTTAAGAGATTCGTATTAACAAACTTACTCATATTCCGCCTAAACGTCCCCAGCGGCTGCTTTCGAAGCAATTCTTTAATGTTTTTATCTAAACTCATTTGATCTCCGTATCAAAACTTCTCACCATTCCATAGTTAAGTGTAGCTATGATTATGAATACTGGAGAAGACAAGTCAAACAGACTTATTGACAAGAAATTAAATGTAAGACTTTTAATAGACTTTCCTGCTTCAGGAGCATTTCTTGATATTCATCTTCTGGGCCACTTTGGAGGGTGATTCCTCCTCCTGCACCAATACTAACTAGCTGATTTTTAAGGTCAATTTCGAAGGTTCTAATGTTAATGCTAGCGCTGGAGAGCTCTCCAAAGTTCAAAAAAGTTGAGCCACAATAATGACCTCTCGGAGAAGACTCCGAATTGTCGATAATTTTCATAACGCGTCGCTTAGGGGCCCCTGTCACACTCCCTCCTGGAAAAAGCGCACTTAGTACTTGATACAAATTAACCTTTTTTGAAGTTTTAACAGCAATTCGAGAATAGAGATGCCAAAGGCCTGGAACCTTCAAAAGAAGCCTCCTATGTAAAACCCTTACTCGAGGTTGCTCTATTTTTGCTAAATCGTTTCGAACTAAATCCGTAATCATATTAAGTTCGGCAATATTCTTTTCTGAATGGAAAAGTTCTTTCGCTTTTTCTTGGTCTTCTCCTTTGAGAGTTCCCTTAATTGGTGTCGAATGAATTTCAAGATGGCCTTCATGACGATACACTTGAAATAAACATTCAGGGGAATTACTTAAAATCAATTTTTCAAGATAAGGAATATAAGTATGATGAGCGTATTCGCTGAGATTACCTGAACTATAAAAACACTTAAGAATTCTTTCTCTATCAAGCTGAACTGAACTCCATTGATGAACATGAGTATAATTAACTTGGTAGCAATCTCCATCCAAAAGATGTTTCATAATTTGATTAAAGTTTTTTTGATAATCCTTAAAAGTAAGAGAATCACCTTTTAAAAGTGAAATCTTACTTGATAGAACGCCTGGATAAGAAATCCATTTCGACCTTTTATAACGAATACGAATAAAAAGAGGAATATTTGAACTAACTTTCACATCGCTCGCAAAACAATGCCCAAGTTCATAACAAAAATGAAAGACCTCAGGAATATCAACTTTGTTAGCAACTTTATAATTCTCAAGTTTTTTTAGTTCATCAATAATCTTAATCGATACAACTTCACCAGTGAGAAGATTAATTTTTTTATCAGAGAAATAAAGAAAAGCAATTTCTGGTTCGGTTAGAAGTAAACCTTCTTGCTTCTTTGAAAAGTGAAAAACCGAATGAAGTTCTCTCGGGAACATTTTTTACTGCGCTGGTGGTGGCGGACTCGAATCATTTTGATAGTTCTGTTCAAGTGGTGCAAACTTTGTTTGAGAACCAATCCAAGCGAGTTTAACTGTCCCTCTGGAGCCTGCTCGGTTTTTTGCAACAATAACCTCTGCGATCCCTTTATCTTTCGTTTCAGGGTTATACATTTCATCTCGATAAACCATAAGAACAATATCGGCATCCTGCTCGATCGAACCTGATTCCCTCAGATCAGAGATAAGTGGTCGTTTGTCAGGTCTTGCTTCAACTGCTCGGTTGAGCTGAGAAAGAGCAATTACGGGACATTCTAATTCTTTAGCAAGATTCTTGAGCCCTCTTGAAATTTCAGAGATTTGTTGTTCCCTCGGCATTCTAGGGTTATGTGACTGCATTAGCTGAAGGTAGTCAATAACGACAAGCCCTAGTCCATGTTCCAGCTTAATTTTTCGGCATTGAGATTTAATATCCAATAAATTGATGTCCGCTGCATCGTTAATGAAAAAAGGAAATTGAGAAAGTTCCTGAACTGACATTGCAATATTTCTTAGATCAGTATCAAGAAAATTCTTTGTTCTTAATCTTTCAGAATCAACTCCCGCCTCAAAAGATAGAACTCTCATACTTAATTCTTGCGCTAACATTTCCAATGAAAAGATAGCAACTGGAAGAGTCGATGCTCTTACTGAATTGACTGCAACACTTAAAGCGAGAGACGTTTTTCCAACCCCTGGACGAGCAGCAAGAATAATCAATTGTCCTGGTTGCATCCCTAGTAATGCTTTATCAAGATCTCTAAACCCTGTCGGCATCCCTGAAATTTCGCCTTTCTTTCGAGTCGCATTTTCAAGTTCTTTAAGGTTCATCTTTAAAAAGGTTTTAAGGTCTCTCAGTCCACCTTTTCGTGATTCAGTCGTCAATTTAAAAAAATTCTCTTCCACTTCTTGCATGAAATCACTAACACTTCCAGAGTGTGTGCTTCCTGATTCAATAACTCGAGAGGCGGTTCGAAGCACCTCCCTCATTAATGATTTTTCTTTCACAATCCGAGCATAATGTTCAACATTGACTGTTGAAGCTTGATCTTCAATAAGCTGGAGAACAAAAGACTGTCCTCCAATTTGTTCAAGCCTTCCCATATCAGAAAGCTTAGAGCAAACGCTCACATAATCAATCGCTCGAGAATCGATGTGCAAATCTTTAATCGATTTAAAGATGATTTGGTATTTCGGATCATAAAAATCCGTTTCCAATAGACCCGTCTCACTAATCATGTCATAGCAAGACGAATCAATAAGGAGACACCCCAAAAGGGACTTTTCTGTCAAAAGATCATGAGGCATCTCCTTAACGGCTTTCATTGACTATTCAGCATCCGTCGAAGCTTCAGAATCAGCAGAAGCATTTTCTTTTGCTGCAGCTTCAGCTGCTGCTTTTTCTTCAGCCGCCTTTTTTTCAGCAGCAGCTTTTTTGTTTTTAGCCTTTTTCTTATCTTCTTCGATCTGCTTCGCATCTTGTTCAACTTTTACTTTAAAAGTTGCTTCAACATCATGAAAAAGCTTCGCTTTAATTTCAAATGTTCCAAGTTGCTTGATTGGAGTATCAATAACGATCAATCGTTTCTCTACTTCAATATCATTTTTAGCAAGAATTTGAGAAAGTTCATTTGCAGTAACAGTTCCAAAAAGTCGTCCATTTCCACCAACTTTCTTTTCAACAGTGACTTGAAAACCATCAAGTTTTCCTGCAATCGCTTGAGCTGCTGATTTTTCTTCAGCCATTCTCTTTGCTAATGCTTTTTTCTGATCCTCAATAATCGCTTTATTGCTTTCATCAGCAACAACGGCTTTATTCTGTGGAATCAGGTAATTTCGAGCGTACCCAGGAGAAACACTAAGAATCTCTCCAACACTCCCTACGTTTTTTACCGTTTCGGTTAAAATAACTTTCATAATAAGACTCCTTAATTTTTATCTTTATCTTTTGCTTTTTTCTTTAAAACTAACCTTCTAAAATCGAACCAAGTATCAAACAACCCAAGAACTGCAATTACCCAAGAGGCCATCATCACGATTAGAATAATCGTCAATGTTCTAAAGAATCCGAAAATTCTATAAACATTAAAGAAAGTAATCACGACTCCAAATCCTTGGAAGAAATAGAAAACACCCAGGCATTTCAATAGGCTCGAGCCGACATAAGAATACCATTCAAGGTTTTCATACTCTCCATAAATCGTAGCGCCCAGAGCTCCTACAACGAGGAATAGAGCTTGATCAGGAACTTTAAAGGTTAAAAATGTTAACTCCGAATATCTTAAAAGACTCGGAGGTGCGTAAAAATGATAAGTTCGAAGAATCATATAGAAATTGAGCCAAAGAATAAAAAATATTCCCATGATAAAGTAAACAGGAATATTCTTCACAAAAAGATCTGCGAGTTCTTCTGGCTTTTCTAATAGATCCACCATGGCAATGGCTTCAGTCTCTCCTTTTTTAAGAAGAGCTTCTTTTTCTCTTTCTAAGACTTCCTTGCTCTCTTCAATTTTTTCAAGGGCCAATTTCTTTAATGAAAAGCCCTGGCTCATTTGTTGAGCAACAATTCCAAATGTAAGAGCAATAATAATAGAACCGCTTGTAATCACGGCCTTCATTGGATGAAACTTTCTCAGAAAAGATTCAGCAATAAAAAGAGAAAGAATAACAGCTACTATATAGCTAAACTCAACCCCATGAAAATATGGAGTCAATGGACTCATAAGTTTTGCCGTTATAAGAGTACCTAGTATGCCAAGGTAACCTTTTGTGCGGCCATAAATCAAAATTCCAATAACAATGGGCACAGGTGCAAACACAACCATGAATTTGCTAATAGCAAGTGCCAAGGAAGCGCTAAAAAGCATGAAGAATTTACCCATTCCAGGCTTCGTACTCCATCCTCCCATTGTTTGTTGAGTTGCCATAACCATAGTTTCCTAAAACTTACTGAACTCTCTCAGAAACTTGATTAGAGAGATAACTAATCATCCCCATAACACGACCACGCTTGATCGCCTTTGTTACTCTTCTTTGGTAACGCGGACGAAGTCCAGTGATACGACCTGGAGAAATTTTCCCAAATTCATTAACAAACCAGTTGTAAGTTTTTGGATTTTTCCAATCAGGTTCTGTTTTATTAAGCGTGAAATAACAAGACTTACGCTTAGATAAGATTTTCTTTTCTTTCTCAAGCTTGAGAGCCTCTTTCTTATCAGTAACATTATCGTGATTAGGGTTTTTGTAACCTTTCACAATTTTGTCTTGCTCTGTATCATCACCAAGTTTAACAACAAGCCATTTCAAAACGCTTTCAGAAATCTTAAGGCGTCTTTCGATTTCATTCACAACCGTTCCTGGTGCCCTAAAAATAAGATAAAGGTACTGTCCTTTTGTCTCACCCTTTTCAGTTGGCTGAGCGAAAGTCCGAAGACCCCAATCATCATTAACAAGTGTTTCACCACCTGCAGCAGCGATAGCATCAGCGTAAATGGATTTTACTTTTGCGAGGTTTTCCTCAGGAATGCCGTTCTTCACGACAAAAGCCGATTCATAGATCATAGATTAACTCCTGGTCTATTGGCCCCTAGCTCGTTTCTGTCTAGGAGCAAGTTAATAATAAAAATGTCTTGTTGTTTCTATCATCCTCGTATGGATGCGGCCAGTAATCTCTGGTGAATCAATGCGTTATTCTTGTTATCTAAGCTTACTTTGGACATAAAAGAACTTCTTTCGTATAAATTCATTACAGAAGAAGTCCATGAAGTTTTTATTACTGCCAATATTTATTTTTTTCTTTACTCTATGTGGTTTCACTCAAAATTTTAGCTTAACAAATGCTGACGTTTTTCAGAGCTGTGACTTTGTCCATAATGACCAATATTCTCTTTCTAGCCTTTCACAATCAATTCAAGGAATTCTCAAACAAAAACTCGAAGGGGACCAGGCTTGTAATGCTTCCTTTAATAAACTTCATACAGACCTCTCAAGAATTGATCAACTAATCAACCAAACCGTTTCAGCTACTACAGCACAAGAAATCTATAATGAAACATATACATCATATATTGTAGAGCTAACAAGAGAGGCTAGTCTTCTCGATACCAATGATGAATCTCAAAAACTTAAATATGATTTAATCCTTTCGCAAATTGACCAACTAAAAAGTCAGCTTTATGACAATGAATATGCTCTTGAATTAAATAAAGAGGTATTTAAACAAGGAGTATCTACTTCTTTCAAAAAGAATATTTTTAGTTACGCCAAAAACTTATTCTCAAGTCTTTCGAGTGCTCAGCCCGAATGCATTAATAATATTGGAGGTTGGGATCAGCTCGTTCCAGTAATCGCCAGTGTTGCCTCTCAAGTAGGAGGAAGCTTGGGACCATCAGGAGCTGTTATAGGTGCAGGACTTGAAGCCTCTTCACAGCTAGCTATACTGCTTCAAAACACTCGTTTAAAAAAAGCTATTACTAGAATTACAAGAATTCAAAACTCTCAAGTCATTCAGTGTGCTTATCTTTCTCTCCAAACTACAGCATGTGACCTTCAGAGAGCAAAAGAATTCTCACAGAACACCGATAAATTAAAAGAAATTATTTTCAGGAAGCCAGGAGCTTCAAAGTTTAAAGAGTACGAAAAGTTTTATGTTGCCCTCAACACTCTTCCTATCATTAATAGTGTTTTACAAGATATTGGAGAAATGGGGTCTGCTGTAACTCTCGATGTGAACCTTATTGAGAAGTATTTTCGTTTTCTACGGGCCAGACCTAGAGATATAGAACTTCCTCCTGAAGATGCTAGCGATAGCAGCAAACAGGCATTTCTCCAAAGAATGAGAGCACGAGGAGTTGAATTTCAAGAAAGAAGCTTTGATGGAACAATTTTCACACTTAGTGAGCAGTTGAAACAAGTTAAAAATTATAAAGAAACTGCAATTGCGTTTATTGATTCAACTATTAGCTTACTTCAAGAGAAAAGATCCTTTGTTGATCTCCTAGGAGAAGTTACCATAAAAAAACAAAACCTTCTAAACGAACTGCTTATACTCTCTGGATATCTAAAAGAGTTTGAGGAAGAAAAAGGTTTTCCTAATCAATACCTAGGAATTCTTAAAGCCGCTGACAGGATGCTTACTGCTTTAATTGAATTCACTTCAGTTGATGCAAAAAATATTGACTACGAAACTTACAAACAACAAGTAGACGAAAAAGGACGTCGTCTCTTTGAAGTCATGTCTGAAGGTTCAGTCGCTCAGATCAGTCAACAGACAGTTCTTATGGTTCCTGCTATCGCTTTTGAAAGGTTTACTCGCCCTTTTAGGGCCATAGAGAATTACTTCCTCAATAAAGATATTCAAGAAAGAGAAAATCCTGAACATATTTCCTTTGCTGATTATACCGTTGATAAATCACTTCAAGTAACAGTTCAGAATGATGTAGCCGCTTTAACCGGATCTGGAAGCTCAAATCGACTAGAACTTTTTGAAGCAACAAAGAAAAGTTTTCATAAAGGTTTTAAAAAAGAAATTAAACAGATGATAAAAAAAGCTTTGAGCTCAAAATCAGAAGTTCTTAATTCATTTGAAGGAGCAACTGCTCCTCATATTTGCTCACTCTTCTCAAGTTTTTTAAAAGAGGAAGCGCCCCAAATTTTAAAAAAGTGTAAAGAGAAATATAAATCTCTTGAACTTTTTGAAATCCTTGGAAGGTTTAATCGAAAAACATCGATGAATATTGATTATAGCAAAGCCTGTTTTTATATCGATTATAAGCGAGAAGAGAGTGCGCAAAGAATTCTCTTTGAACGACTAAAAGATTACGCAATTACTGGCACAAAAAAATTTCCATAATCTTTCTAATTGTAAATGATTCACGAACAAGAAAAACAAGATGAGAAGCTGAGGCGTACGCTTCGGTACGTCGCAAGATTCGAACTCGAAGTTTGATGAAGTTATTGGATTATTTTCTTCTGAAATTTAGAAGATTTCGTACTGCTCAACGTGATAGTTATTATCCGCTCTTATCGAAAGATTTTTATTATGAACTTCTTCCACCGTTTCGATAATCCCAAATTCTTCTCCCGCTAACCGAGCACAGACTTCAGGATGAGCAAATACTTGAATTTTCGATTTTTGAGATTTTCTCACTGTTTTCATCACTTCACGAATAACTTCAAAACAGACAGTTAAAACAGACTTTACTCTCCCTGTCCCTTCGCAATAAGGACAAAATTCACACATAGTCCTAATCAAAGTATCTCGAGTTCTTTTTCGAGTCATCTCAACCAGACCAAGTTCTGAAATAGGAAGAACATTTGTCTTAGCACGATCTTTCTTTAACGCTTCGATTAATGCCGTATAAACCTGTTCCCTATGTTCCAATTTTTCCATGTCGATAAAATCAACAATAATCAAGCCACCACAGTTTCGAAGACGCAGCTGATAAGCTATTTCTTTAACAGCTTCAAGGTTTGTTTTGAGGATTGTTTCTTCAAGAGTTTTCTTTCCTACAAACTTCCCGGTATTCACATCAATTGAGACTAAAGCCTCTGTCTGATCAACATTAATGGATCCACCTGACTTTAGGTAAACCTTATTACTAAGTGCACGTTCTATTTCAAGGTCGACTCCATAATGTTCGAAAATAGGAGTTTCATCATTATAAAACTGAATTTTTCCTTTCATTTGAGGAAGATATTTCGTTGCAAACTTTTCGACCTGCTTCATGGTTGATTTATTATCAACGACAATCTTATCGACATCTTCATCTGTAATATCTCTTAGGGCCCGTTGAAGGAAATTAAGGTCATGATAAATAAGAGAAGCTGCTTTCGCTTTCTCTAATTTCTTTTGAACATCCTTCCAAACTTTTACAAGAACATCGTAGTCTTTCTTCAAAGTTTTATAGGACTGCCCTTCGGCAACAGTTCTCGCAATCACTCCTTTTCCTTCCGGACGGATTGACTCAAGAGCTTCTTTTAAGCGGTCACGCTCTTCTTCTTTTTCTATTCTTCTAGAAACACCGACATGTTCAATGAAAGGCATATAAACAATATGCCTACCTGCTAAAGTGATATGTCGAGTAACTCTTGGTCCTTTTGTTGAAATAGGCTCCTTAGCCACTTGAACCAAAATTTCTTGTCCTTCCTTGAGAACATCTTGAATTTTCACGTCTGGTCGAAATTTAAGATCAACCGTTTCAGAAAGTGTACTCATCTCATCATGAATAACTTGTCCAGGCTTTCTCTCTCTCTCTTCATTAAGCTCTTTAAGTTTTTCAGCCATTTCTCTTTGCTCTTCGAGAGTTGGAAGATAAGCATCATCGACATAAAGAAAGGCTGCTCTGTCAGTTCCAATGTCAATGAAGGCTGATTGCATTCCCGGGAGAACTCTTAGGACACGACCTTGATAAATATTCCCGACGACTGGATAATTTTGGGATTCTTTATCATGAGAACGATGGATCAAAAGATCAAGAATCTCACTATTCTCCACCAATGCAACACGGCATTCCTTATCAGTTTCATTAACAATTAGCTCTTTAGACATAGACAATAATATACTGGAATCGGAGGAAGCCGTCTAAAAAAGACCGATTTTTTCCCTCTCTTGAATCGCTTTTTGAATATGAACTCATGAAAACTGGACACCAAGGGTATGAGCCTGAGATATTTCTAATATGAAATATCTCTCAGCCTTGGCCCCACTTTTTGTTTATAGTTATCTTAGGTTTTTTGCTCGCCCTCAACTACTCGCTTTATTTGGACCAAATGGAGATTATTGGTTTGAAGTTCTATTCTGTATTCTTGCTCTTATTTTACATTTCAAAAGAATCCTCTTCTTATTTAACAAGAGACTTATAAAACTTTATACTCTTTCATTAGCTGGAGGGTTTCTTACTTTATTAGGGGCGAAACTCTTTAAACTCACAATCCCATTTGATCTCACTGAGTTTTCAAATATTATGCTCTTAGTATTATGGGGACCGATTTTAGAAGAGTTTCTTTTCCGTTTTGCTCTCTACTGGCCTTTGCACGCTGGCCTTGGAAAAGTAATCGCTGGATTAATCACAAGTTTATTTTTTAGCTATTGTCACTTCCATGCTTATTTCCTCGTTCCTAGAAATCTTAAAAGTTTTGTGATTTACCAAACGATCTATACATTTATTATTGGTTATTGGTGGGTTGAGGAATATCAAAAGGAGAGAAATTTAGTCGCCCCTTTGGGAATGCACATACTGTTTAACTTTGGATTCTATCTTGGCTTACTATTGATCTAGGCTAAAGCTCTCTTCTGGTAAGAAATTAACTCTATGCTTAACATCATAACGTTTTCCACTTTCAGGAAGAGGAAAATCCGTTTCATAAATAACATTCTTTAAGCACTTTCTTAATCCTTTAGAAAACTTAGCTTCTTTTTTTGCTCTTTCAATTTCAATACTCTCTGGTTCACCTTCTCCAGACAAAGTGATTTCAAAATAGAAAGATGCTTTTCCAATATCACGATCATTTAAACATCGCTTTAGATCAGGTTCAGCCTTTTTAAGAGTTGACTTAATTTCTTTTTTACCGATCTCAGAGTTTATTTTAACCGTTTTTTGAGTCGAACAGGATAAAAAAACAATCAACAGAAAAATCATTCTTTTCATTATGAAGCCCTTTTATAAGTAGGTGATCCTAGGAGACGGTCGAGCGAAAAATAAGGCTTACTGAAAGTAAGTCGCAGTTTTAAGTGAAATGTCGATAACGGAGATTCATTTATAAAACGCTTCATATCAAAATCCCTGCGATCGTCGCTGTCATCAAACAAGCCAAAGTCCCACCAATTAATGACTTAATTCCAAGTCTCGAAAGATCTTGAGTTCTATTAGGTGCTAATGTACCAATTCCACCAATCTGAATAGCAATAGAACTAAAGTTTGCAAATCCACAAAGCGCATAAGTTGAAATGATAACAGAACGCTTTGAAAGAGTTCCGAGCATCGCTTTCAAATCTAAATAAGCAACAAATTCATTAATAACAAGTTTCTTAGCCAGTAGAGTTCCTACTTGAGTGCATTCTTCCCAAGGAACTCCCATGATGAATGAAACAGGTGCAAACACATACCCCATAATTAACTCAAAACTCAATTGAGGAAAACCGACAAGTCCGCCGAAGTATCCAAGTATTCCATTAAGCATTGCAATCAAAGCAATAAAAACTAAGAGCATCGCCCCTACATTAAGAGCAAGTTTTAAACCTTCACCGGCTCCCGCTGCCGCAGCATCAATAATATTGACAGTATTCTTCTCGGCGTTTAATTCCACTTTTCCAGCTGTTTTTGACTTCTCACTTTCAGGGACTAGGAGTTTGGCACAAACAAGAGCAGCCGGAGCTGACATAACAGAAGCTGAGAGTAAGTGACCAGCGTCAATTCCAAATCCGACATAAGCTGCAAGAACACCACCTGCAACCGTGGCCATCCCACCGGTCATCAAGGCCATAAGCTCAGAGTTCGTCATATCATTGACATAAGGCCTTACGACTAAAGGAGCTTCCGTCTGACCAACAAAAATATTAGCAGCAGCACTTAATGATTCCGCTCCAGAAACACGCATGACTTTCATCATCACCCAAGCTGACCATTGAACTATTTTTTGCATAATTCCAATATGATAAAGAATACTCATGAGAGAACTCATAAACATAACTGTCGGTAAAACAAGAAAGGCAAAAATAAAACCACTCTTTTCAACATTGATTAGATCACCAAAAATAAACCTCGAGCCTTCAGCTGTGTAAGCAAGAATGGCGTTAAAAAAATCTTTTGCTCCATCAAAAAACAAACGCCCTCCCGATGTTTTCAGAATGAGAACTGCAAGAAAGAGTTGTAAACCAACACCCATCCCAACAGTTCGCCATGCGATCTTTTTACGATCAGTACTGAGAACATAGCCAATGCCAATAAAAATTAAGAGACCAATGAATGATATGAGTTTTTCCATAAATCCAATTTACAGAATTGAATCAATATTAATAGAAAAAAACCCATCAAATAAGTCAGAAATTTGTCGTGTAGTTAAAAAACTGGAGCCCTTGTGACCCTAAGCCTTTAGCAATGTGAGAATTTGGTATGTCTTTGTACCTGAAGCTGTAAGTTCTACCATCAACTGGCTGAACCTGATGTTGAGGCCCTTGAAAAGCTGGTGGAGTATTCGCCTGACGATATGCAACATAAAGCACGCCAGCAATAATTCCAATTGCTCCTCCCGTGAGAATATTATCGTAATGGTCATCAGGTTCACTAACAAAAGAGAGAGTTGAAAGGCCGAGAACAGCCCCAGCTCCACCCGCGGCAAGTACAATCATAAAATCGTTTTTAGACTGATCTACAAGATTTGGCTGATATTGTTGATTTTGATAGTTCGGTTCCCCATAATCTTGCGAATATCCACTATTTATAAGTGAAATACTAAGAAAAAGAGCTGAAATTCCTGCTAGTAGCTTTTTCATCAAAACAATCCCCTGTATACTCATATTTTAAGCATTTTATAACTAAAAGTTAAACTTAAATGAACGATCTGAGTGCCTATAGAATTATAGACCGGAAGAAGCGAGGAATCGAACTTGCTTCTGACGAAATTAGTTGGTTTATCCAAGGGGTAACCGACGGCTCTATTCCTGATTATCAATCATCTGCATTTCTAATGGCAGTTTATTGCAATGGTATGACCGTGAAGGAAACAGCAGCCCTCACAAAATGCATGCTTCACAGTGGGCATGTTTTTAAATTTCGAGGAAAAAATATTATTGATAAACATTCAACCGGTGGAGTTGGTGATAAAACTAGTTTTATCCTCGCCCCCATTGCAGCTGTTTGTGGAGTAAAAGTTCCCATGGTCGCTGGTCGTGGCCTCGGGCACACTGGTGGAACTGTTGATAAGATTGAATCAATAAAAGGTTTTCACACTTCTCTGACTCTTAAGCAATTTGAACAAAGACTTCATAAAAACAATATTGTCATGATTGGGCAAACAAAGAAGATAGCACCTGCTGATGGTATACTTTATGCTCTTCGAGATGTTACAGCAACAATTGATTCCATCCCTCTCATTACCGCTTCTATTATGAGCAAGAAACTTGCTGAGGGTGCAAATGGAATTGTCATGGATATCAAAACTGGTAACGGTGCTTTCATGGCAGAACAAAAACAAGCTGAAGCATTAGGGAAATCTATTATTCAAACAGCTAAAGCTTTTAATAAAAAAGCTACAGTTCTTATAACTGACATGAACCAACCACTTGGAAACTATGTTGGAAACTCTTTAGAAATCATTGAGAGTATAAAAACTCTTCGAGGAGAAGGTCCTAAAGATCTTACAGATATCTCAGTAGAGCTCGCTGCTCAAATGGTTTTTCTTGGTGAGAAAGCAAAAACTTTAGCTGAAGCACGTAAAAAATGTCGAGAAGCAATTAACTCAGGAGCTGCATTAAAATGCTTCAGAGATCTTGTGACTTCGCAAGGTGGGGATGGAAAACTAATCGACAATCCAGAGAAGCTTCCGGTCGCCAAAATAAAAACAATAGTAAAAGCTCCAAAGAATGGTTACGTCCACAACTTTAAAACCAAAGAGATTGGAATGAAATTAATCGACCTTAAAGGTGGTCGAAAAAAGAGTTCTGACAAACTCGACCTTTCTGTTGGTTTTATTTTTGAATGTGAAATCGGTGATAAAGTAAAGAAAGGTGACACTCTTTTAACAATTTATCACCATAAATCTCAACAAAAAATTGCCAATTCAATTAAGAAAGATTTTATGGACACTATTATAACAATCAAGGCTTCAAAAGCCTCTTCTTCGAAACTCATTAAAAAAGTATTAAAATGAAAACTTTAAATGAAGCAAAAGATTTTCTTAATAATAAACTTCAGCAAGCTGGGTATTCATCTCCTCTTGCTCTTTGTGTTTTAGGCTCTGGACTAGGAGCTTTTGCTGAAAAGTTTGAAAATAAAATCGAAATTCCTTATAACGAAATTCCTGGTTTTAAACAAACTTCTGTTTCTGGACATGCAGGTCAATTAGTTTTTATTCAAATAAAAGATAAAACGATTTGTTTTCAGCAAGGTCGACTCCATGCTTATGAAGGTCATAGCTACGATGAAATCAATACTCCCCTTAGAGTTTTGAAACTTCTCAAAGCAAGAACCTTAATCTTAACCAATGCAGCTGGCTCACTTCATGAAAACCTTCATCCTGGAGATTTAGTTGCAATAAAAGATCAAATCAACTTCTCAGGAAAGAACCCTCTTGCAGGCCCAAACCTTGAAGACATCGGTCCTCGTTTTCCTGACATGAGTGAGATCTATTCACATAGTTTAAGATCAAAACTTAAGAGTATTGCGGAAGATCAAGAGATCCCTCTTAAAGAAGGTATTTACTTCCATGTTTTAGGTCCAAGTTACGAAAGCCCTGCTGAGATTAAAGCCTTTCATAAACTCGGCGGTGACATGGTTGGAATGAGTACGGCCCCAGAGGCTATCGCTGCTAAACATTGCGGCTATGAAATTCTAGGCGTCTCTTGTATTACAAATTACGGATCCGGAATAAAAGACGAAAAACTGAGTCATGATGATGTAAAAGTCCAAGCTACAAAAGTCATTGATAAATTTTCAAGTCTTATTGAGAAGTTTTTATTGGAGTTAATCAAAGAATGAGTCAAGAAAGCTTAAAGCTCATGCAAGATCTTAACTTCTGTGTGATTGACCTTGAGACCACAGGAGGAAATCTTAAATACGATAAGATTATTGAAATCGGTATTGTAAAAGTTAAAAAACTTGAGATTGGAAAAACGAAAGAAATTCTTATTAACCCTGAAATTCCAATTCCTCAATTTGTTCAGAGACTAACCTCAATCTCAGAAGATGATATTAAGACGGCACCCATCATTGAAGATGTCATCGAGGAGATTATAGATTTTATTGGAGATGACATCCTCGTCGCTCACAATACTTCTTTTGATATTCCCTTTCTTAATAGTGTCTTAAAACGTTTAAAGAAACCCCTTCTCAAAAATAAAGTTCTCTGTACCAATGTCATGACGAAGTATCTCATTCCAGAAATGATGAATTCGAACCTTCCCCATTTATGTCGAGTTTTTAATATTTCTCACGAGAGGGCCCATAGAGCACTTTCTGATGCCCGTTCTACCGCTAAACTCTTACTTCACTATATTAGTATCTTCATTGAAAAAGATATCCGTAAAATTAATCAGCTTTATTACCCAAGAAATAAATTTGAACTTGACCATATCCATCTTAAAAAAGATGAATTGTCCGAAGAAATACTAACAAAGGTTTTTGAATCAGGTCATGCCTTTTCTTTTTCATTTAAAGGAAAAGAAGGCGTTCTATTAGACTTTATACCTTTTGATCCCGTTAAAATGAAACGTGAAGATCTTGAATCGATTCTCAAATCGGACTGGCAAAGACTTACGATAAAAATCATTGGGCACTTTTTTCAGGGAATGGTGCAATTTAAAGATTATTACCTCAATATTCCAAAGGAAAACAGGGAAAGAACCTTAGAGATGCTTCGTGGAAAGTATAGCTATACTAGGCAAGAAAACTTTCAATGGGATTTCGTCATAACTCCCCATATTGTCGATGACCAATATATCATTTTTAGCCAAAAGAAACTCACTTATAAAAGTATTCTTATTTTTAAATTCCCCGGCCATGAAAGGAAACTCGAACAATACATCAAATCTCAACTAAATAAGACCCCGAAGAAAAAATTCTCTCCTCACGCAGAACATAATGAAGTCATTGCACTTATGAATCATTATTTAAATCAAGCAGAAGACTTAAAATGTCTTTCCAAGAAAAATCTTCCTTTAAATAATCCAAAGTATTTCGAAGAGTATATTAGGAGTTGCTTTAAAACAAAAAGAAAGAAGTACTTCCCTGACTTTCATTTCTAATCAACTCTCTCATAAACGATTTGGTTCGTTTCGTAATGAAGTTTTATTTTATCTGAATTAAGCAAGTGTTGAAAAAATGAAGACTGTGTCAACTCCGCTCCAACTCGATCGATTTCATAGTTTTCAATCGAAATCAAAATATTTTTTTCATCAAGTGTAATCTCTAAAGGGATTTCGGAAACATTCATTTCTTGAACTAAACTCTCTCGAGAAATAAAATTCAAGATACTTGTAAAAAAACTATAAAAAATCATTGTCCATAAAGAAAGATTTGAAATTGGAAATTCTCCATCATCTTTATACTCAATATTCAATTTACAGCCGACTTCCATAAAACGAGTCCTTAGAAAAGATAAAGATTGTTCAATGGCATCCTCAACTTCTGCAGTTTGGTCATTTCCCATTTCCTGTCTTGCAAATCCCAAAAAAGTTCTAATAAGATTCCTACACCTCAATGAACTTTTATGAATTTCTTTAAGAATCTCAACCCCATCCTCAGAAATACCGAAATCAAGACTCGTCAAAACTTCAGTGCCGGTCAAGACTCCTCCTATTGGATTATTCAACTCATGAGCAATAGAACTTGTAATCACTCCCATTTCTTCAATTTGAATCAAATTTTGAGCATCTTCCGAACCACGAAGAAACGTAAAAATCTTATATTGCTTTGATTCCAGAGCAACAGTACGAACTGAAACGGTAAATAGCTCTCCCTTCAAATCAAGAGTTTGATTATCTTTATAACTTAAAATTTCATCAGAAATGAGTTCCATTTCTCTAAACTTTTTGTTGTGAAGAGCTAAATCATCAAACTCATCAAAAACAGCGATCGGTACTGTCATTTTGTTAAAAAACTCTTCGATTAATCGCAAAGAGTCTCTAAGAATTTTTTTTCTCTTCATTGAACCAAGGTCTTTAAGATAGAGAGCATACATCAGAGCAAACTCGGTCAGATTCTTCGAGGAAAGTTCAATAATTTTAAACTCTGCACTCTGAGTGACATCGGTCAAAACCAAAAGCTCGACCTTACTCTCTTTTGTTTTTTTCCATGGAAGGTAATTAAGAAAATACTCAAAAGGAGTAACCTCCCCATCATACATGAGAATATGATTATTAAAGTGATAAAGCGTGTTGAGGTTGATCGAACTCTGTTCTTCTGGACTTTTCTCAAAAAGAGTTAACTTTTCAGACAAGATTTTCAAAGAAGCTTCTACTCTCTCCCAAAGACTTAATTCTAGATCGGAATATTTTTTTTGATATTCACTTTCAAAGAGAAGAGCCCCTCCAAGAGAATTCCAAAATACAGCATTCGGGACATTTTCACTTTCTCGGTCATCTCCAATAATGACATAAAGTTTATAAGGATCGACCTTATTGGAATGAAAAACTTCTTCTTTAATCTCAAAAGGTTTATAGAAGATTTCAGGAATCTGATAGAGCTGAAAATTTTTAGGTAAATAAACTTCAGTTTTTATTAAGTTGCTCATAGATTGCTTTGGTGAGCTTTCGCTCTTCTTTTAGATGTTTTTCACTTTCCTTTACCAAAACTAATCCGTCAACCCAGGAGCCATGAACTTTAACGCCCCAATGCAAATGAGGACCCGTTACACGACCGGTTGCTCCGGCAAGTCCTATGATTTCTCCTTTTTTCACCATCATACCCACCTGAGCATTAATCTTGCTGAGATGCCCGTACATAGTAAAAATTCCAAGACCATGGTCTATGATGACAGTATTTCCAGGAAAAAATAAATCCTGTGCGAGAACGACTTTCCCCTTATTGGCACTTGGAATCGGAGTCCCTACCGGAGCTCTAAAGTCATAACCTAAATGTTGAGTCTTTTTATTTTTGTTAAATATCCTACGATTTCCATAAATACTCGTAAGCTTACTATTAAGTGGTCTTTTAAAAGCTTCGTCAAACAGAAAAACTCCGGACGATTTAGCATAAATTTTCCTAAGAAGCTCTTTTTCTTTTAAGGCACGATTCAAGTCTTTTTTATTAAGCTCGACTCTTTTCTTATCTACTTTGAGCTTGTTATAAACTTCTTTGTAAGGGAAGCGCTTCATTTTAATCTCGAAGTATTGAACTTTTGATCCCTTCCCAATCGTTTTGCATTTAAAGTTTTTAATTTTAGAAAAGTAATTTGCAGAAAGATAAACGAAGGCTTTTTTCTCCGAAGCGAGAAAAAGAGGAATTTTTTTTCCTTTACACCAAATAGAATTATCAACAGGAAGAAAATCAAGATTTAAAGCGGCAAAAGTCACATGGCCTTGCTTCAGGATAGGTTTAGATCCTGCAAAAGATTTTGAAAAAATAAGAAAAAAAAGAATTAAATATTTCATTATTTCTCTGCTTTCGTTATTTTAACAGTTCCGTCGAAAAAATGTAAATCAAACTCTCCTGCGGAAATTTTTTTAAAACTTTTAGCACTTGGAATAATATTATTTTCTCTAGAGAGATATAAATAGCCACGATTTAATACCTTTTTAGGATTGAGGCTTTCAAGCATTCCTTTTGCAACGGCCATTCGCTTTTGACTATCTTTCATTTTTTCCTGACTAAATTGAATCACTTTCTGAAATGTCTCATCTAAATAATAAGTTGTTTCATGAACCTGAACTGCAGAAAGTATCCTATTAGCATTTATTTGACTTAGTGTTTTTCTTCGCTCCTTTAAATCATCCCAAAGTAAACCTAAAACCCTATTAGGATTAAACTGATAGAGCCTCAATCTTATTCCTTTTGAAAGGTTTTCTGATAACTGAAGAAATCGATCTCTGATTGTTTTAAACCTTGAGTGAAATTGTAACTGAGGTGCTGAAAGAATTTCAGCAGCAGCAGAAGGAGTTTCACATCGAAGATCCGCGACAAAATCAGAAATCGAGAAGTTAACCTCATGCCCTACAGCACTAATTGTTGGAACCGAGCAATTACTAATAGCACGGGCCAATTGTTCTCCATTAAAACTCCAAAGATCTTCTAAACTCCCTCCACCTCTCGTTAAGACGATAACATCCATTTCTTCAAGGCTTTGAGCTTTCTCAAGAGCTTCCACTAAAGATGACTCCGCATTATCTCCTTGAACAACAGCCGGAACAACAACAATGTGATACTTAAAACTATTTCTCATAATAATTTTAAGAAAATCCTGAACTGCAGCGCCATGCGGAGAAGTAATCAAAGCTATTTTTTTAGGAAACTGCGGAATAGATCGCTTTCGATCGATATCAAATAGCCCTTCTGTTGCAAGTTTCGTTTTAATTTTTTCAAATTGTTCTTTGAGAGAACCTCTTTGATTCTGTAAAAAAATTTTTTTCGCAATAATTTGGACAGAAGAACGTTTGGTATAAACACTGATTTTACCTTCTATAAAAATCTTCTCTCCGTCCTTAAGCTTAGCCAAGTTTTTGATCAACCTCGCATCTCCTTTAAAGAGTGCTCCACTAAGACTTCCTTGTTCATCATTCAATGAAAAGTAATAATGTCCAGCTGCTGATCGTGTCCAATTTGCCAATTCTCCCTGGACATAAACATAACGAAACTTATTCTCAACATCATACTTAATATTATTAAGTAGAGTTGAAACAGGTTGATACTTTTCGCTCATAGATTAGAGTTTAGGGCTTTTATCGAGGTAAGTAATTGCCTCAAGCACAGCTTTATCCGAAGAAAACTTTCCGCCAGATTCTTTGCTTCTTTTCATCTTTTTAAGTTCATGATCAGGCTTGATTCCAATTTTGTGAATTTTTCTTTTCTTAGGTGTTAAGTACTGAGAAATGGTTAATTTTAATGCAATCTTTTTATCAATAGGAGTTACACTTTGAACAGTTCCCTTTCCAAAACTATTTTCACCAAGAATATAAGCCCTGCCATAATCTTGAAGTGCTCCTGCAACGATTTCAGATGCTGAAGCCGATGCTCCATCTACTAAAACTGCAAGCTTTGAACTTAGATCTTTATAACCAGTTTTTCTAACATAACGAATATCTTTCACTTCTGGATCACGTGATTCTGTCGAAACAACGACGCCTTTATCAAGAAAAATAGATGAAACTCCAACGGCTTCTGATAAAAGTCCCCCTGGATTTGATCTTAGATCAAGAATAAGCCCTTTTATATTCTTATGTTTTGCTTTTAGTTCTTTGATTGCTTTTGCTACATGTTCAGTTGATTTATTCTGAAACTGACTAAGTCGAAGAAAACCATAACCTTTAATAAAATCACTTTTAACTGGTTTAATTTTTATAAGTTCTCTCTTTAAAGAAAAATGAATAATTTTATTACTCCCTTCTCTTCTCACACCAAGGTGAAGAACTTCGCCAACTTTTCCTTTCATCTTTTCTATAGCTTCAGAAAGAGCAAGTCCTACAGCATTTTCTTTATTAATTTCAACAATTTTATCTCCAGATTTCACTCCTTTTTTATAAGCAGGAGTGTCATCAATGGCCGTAATGATAACAAGAAGACCGTCTTTGAAGGAAACCTCAATTCCTACACCTCCAAACTCACCTTCTGTATCATTTTTCATTCTTTCAAAAAGGTCTTCATCTAAAAAATTAGAATGAGGATCAAGAGTTGAAAGCATTCCCTTGATTGCCCCCTTAATTAACTTTGTTGTATCGACCTCTTTGAAGTAATTCTTTTGAACAAGATAAAGGGCCTTGTTAAAAAGTTCTAAATCTTTAAAAGTTGTATTTTCTTTTTTAGCAAGGACTTGAAATCCACCAAGTGAAAGAACGGTGATAGATAAAACGAGGAGAACTTTCTTGAGCATAAAACTACCTTAGATTCGATAAGAAGGATTCAGGTATTGAGCGGTCATAAGAGGTGTTTCTTTTTCTCTTAACTCTATATAAATTTTCTTTTCCTGATCCTCTAAACCTTTAGAAGAAGCATATCCTATTAACTGGCCTTTTTGAAGGACATCGCCTCGTGAAACTTTAGACTTAAACGGTCCAAGTATGACACTTCGAAGATCCCCTTGATGCTTAATCATAATAACTGTTCCATAGTTTGCAAGCTGTCCAGTATAAACAACTTTCCCTGATGAAACACTATGAAGAGGTTGATCTGAATCAAAAAAGAAGTTTACTCCTTGAGAAGTCTCCTCAACTCGACCAAGTTTTTTAAAAGGTGGAATTAACTCAAAAATATTTACTTTACTGTCTTTAGCAATTATTTCTAATTTTTGTCTCGTGAGTTCTTTTTCCAATTGCTTTTTAGATTCTAAACTCGCAAAGTAACTATCTTTAAGTCCACCTTTCCTTTTCTCAAGATCATTAAGAATTGAATAAAGTTGATTTTTTTCTTCTCGAAGTTCATTCAACTTAAGGTTCATTTTATCAAGCAGGTTAACCAAAGCTTTGTTTTCGGTTAAAAGCTCCTCAAGAATTTCACTTTCCGCTGCTAAATCTTGAAGAATCAATTTCTCTTTCATATTCTCTTCAAGAGTTTTTTCAGTATTATTTAAAAGAACGACTGAATAATACTTCTTTTTTATTTGTTCTAAGTTAAGAATAATTTTCTCTTTATTCTTTCCTGCCCCAACTTTCATCTTAGAAATCTGGTCCTCAAGCTTTTGTTCTTTTTGAACTTGCGAAAGATAGGTTTGATTCTGATTATCGAGCTCTTTATCCAGGCTTTGTAATGACGCTTTTATTTTCATTACATCAGAACCGAACTGAGAAATCTTGTCTTTTAACTCGCGAGGTTTTAAAACCTTTGGCTTAGAAAGACTAATAAATGGAATACTAAATAAAAGAATAAAAAATAATGCTTTCACTTATCAATTGATCTCGTAACGAACTTCTCTTAGTAAAATTTTTGAAAAAATAAAATAAAATAATCCTATAAATGCAAGAACAGCTGGTATTGTCAGCAATGAGATATCTGAAATAATTGCAATCATCATATAAGAAAGACCCAGAGTTATTGCAAGACCACTAAAGAGTGACTTTGGTGCAATATTTACCTTTCTTTGATAGTTTTGATAAATATAGGACTGTTGAAAGATTGTTTTGATAAATGAGAAATAACTAAAACAAAAAAAGATTGTTAAGAGACCTACAAAAATTTTAATTGTCCACTTTAAAAAGAATGAAACCAGAAAAGTTCTTAAAGAATCTTCTGGAGGATAATGAATGGAAGAAACCACCGTTTCACCACTATCGATATACTTCAAAAGATAGCTCTTAATCATTTCATGATTTTTTTTACTAATCTCATTATTAAGAACAACTTCTATCACGCGAATATCTTGCTCAAGAAGATATCTCGGAATATAAATTCCATTTTCATCTAGATTTTTTTGAATATTGTTTTTCAGTTTATTTCCTCGTTCTTGATAAACACCAAGAACTCCGGGCATTTTCCTCATCCTAATAACAACCTCTGTCGCATTTACAGACTCTGGAACAGTTGCTCGAAAAAATATTTTTTGATCATCTTTAATATATTTTTGAGCAAGATTCGATCGAATAGCAGCTTCGTTATTAATTAAATAGACGATACTGAATGTCAGTAAAGAAAAAATAATTCCGTTAACTTTATTGTTACAGATACTTTCCCAAAAAACTTTTAAATAAAACATGTCTTCCCCGAATATAGAATCTTTCCATTTTCAAGATGCACAACTCTTCCATGAAAGTTCTTTACCAGCTCTCTATTATGAGTGGCCCAAATGATGGTCGTATTCTGTCTTCCATTTAGATGGCTCAAGACATCAAAGACTTGAAAAGAACTCTTTTTATCGAGTGCACTTGTCGGCTCGTCAGCAACGATAACATCAGGCTTGCTTAAAAGCGCACGGATGATTGCGATTTTCTGATGAACGCCACCGTTGGTATTTTTTACTTTATTATTTTTTAAATCAAAAACTCCAAATACTCTTAAATAATCATTTCTTTCTTGCTCAAATATTTTCTTATCTGAATAGATTGATTCATCGTAAGAGAAGTTTAAATTCTCAAGAAGAGTTTTGTTTTTAAATACTTTTAGATCTTGAAAAATTCGAGAAATAAAAATTTTCTTACTCGAATTCTTTTCTTTCTTCCTAACAATTTCACCAGTAATATCGTAACCCCAATAATCTCCTGATAAAATATTAAGTAAAGTTGTTTTACCTGCACCTGTCGCACCTGTAATAAAAACGAGTTCTCCTTCATGAACCATGAAATCAATATTTGAAAGAATATTTTTATTTTTAATTTTTACTGCTAAATCATTCAATCGAATCAAATTCGTTTTATCATCTGTAAAATTTGATGTTTGTTTTCTCTGAAAATGATTTCTGATTGCTTGTTGACTTACCTGACTATCCATGTCTGTTACCACCTTCTTGGTCCCTTATATTCTAACGAAAGTAATAGAGTAAAGTAAAGCTGTTGCGGCCTTACTCTTTAGAGGGAAAAACTCAACTACTGTATGAATCCCCCTGCTTCGAGAGATTCATAAGCCGATTGTGAACAAAAAACGTGTGGAATGAAGTTAAAATTCCGTTGAAGCTTACTTACAAGGTTATTTTCAAAGTTTGAAAGAAGAAGGACATTCCCTGATTCTGTTAAAATCTTTACAGGATCACGCTCTAAAAGAACGTTCGCTTGGGTTTTATCTTTTACAACTCTCTTATGGGATTTTACTAAGTAAATATCTTTTTTCGGGAAATCTTCAATGATCCAGTCCTCAGCCTTTCCCTGCTTCTGTAGGTATTCCCTCATTTCCTGGTAGCGATCTCTTGCTTTCTTTAGGATTTTCGTATTTTCTGATTGATCGTTTTGATCTAAAATTCTCTGCTTAAAAGCATCGTCTTTGATTGTCCTAGGTGAAACTTCAAATAAGAGAGATTTTGCCATGCTATTAATGCGAGGGACACCTGCCAATTTCTTTGTTTGATAAAGCTCTAAAAGCCTTGTTGAAAAATAATGATCATTATAGCCAAAGAATTTTAGAGGATCTTTTTCAATAAACTCAAGTAGCTCACCATAGCGATAAATCATTCTATTTTTCAAAAGATAAAAAGCTAATTCTTCAGCAAGAGCATCAAACTTCGCTCCTCTCGCAGACCTCACAACTTGAGAATACCAAGCGAAACGAGAAATTAAGAAGTCTTGAATACAATTGATTGCTTTTTCTTTGATGACTAGAATTTCCTGTCCTGCAATATCAAAGGTATCGAAGTGATGGAGTAAATATTCTCGATCGTAGGCTCCGTACTGAAGTCCTGTGTAATGAGCGTCTCTTAAAAGATAATCCATTCGATCGCAATCAATCTCAGAATGAAGAATCTGATTCACAAGAGTACTCTTTCCAACCCCTTTCACAAGATCAGATATTAATTGAGGGTCAACTCCAAACTTTTCTAAAATAAAAGTGATACCTCCCTCCATTTTAGTTCTCTTAATAATAAAAGATCCGAGATGCTCATGGTTATCAAAACGATCAGCTTCTGGATCAGCTGTTTCGCCGTATTTTATATAAGAGTTTTCAATTGTATGAGAGAAAGGAAAGGTTCCAATATCATGAAGTAAAGCTGCTAAGCGAACCGATTGATGTTCAAGAAGTTCAGGTCTTGAAAGATTCCCTTCAAAGATCTCACTATCATCCGTCGCTTTACCAATAGACTTTAAAATACAGTGAGCATTATAAAGGACACCCAATGAGTGTCCAAACCGAGAATGTTCTGCACCAGGATAAGAGTAAAAGGAAAAGCCCAATTGCTTGATCCATCTCAACCTTTGATAAAATGGGCTATGGATAATCTCCCATTCGACTGGTGTCAGTTGAACAAAACCGTAAAGAACGTCGTAAATGATATGATTTTTATTAGGTCTGATAGCAATCTTCCGTGATTGTGATTGCAGTAAGAGAGTCTCTTACTGCAATGTTCGTGTTTTTCTTTTCTTTTTAAGACTACCAATCACTGTCTCGAGAAGAACTTTCGTTTCGTGGCGAAGTCCATTTTCATGGATAAAGCGATAAAAATTCGTCACTTCTTGAGAAGCTTTGAACGCTTTGATTTGTTCAGTATTTTGGCTTTTTGTTTTTTTAGCTTTTGATGTTTTTGTTGATGTTCTTGGCATTATTGGGTCCTCACTTTTCTGGTTTATTTTACTCTGATTATTAAACTTCATCAAGAAGATGCGGGGCACCACAGAGGTGCCCCAAAACGTCTTAATTGTTATCCTTACTGATAAGTCCATAGCTGTGAAGTTTGTTATAAAGAGTCTTAACAGTGATTCCAAGTGATTTGGCTGCTCTCGTCTTGTTTCCACCTAAGTGCTCAAGAGTTTTGCAGATATGTCTTTTTTCAATCTCCTGAAGAGTAATTGGTTCGAAAGCTTCTGTTTCTTGGTTTTTCTTCGCTTCTTTTTCACTCTCTTCATTAAAGAAGTTGAAATCTCCAATTTCTACTTTGTCGATATACTTCCCTTCTGAAAGTGCATAAGTTCTCTCCATCGTATTTCTCAACTCAAGGATATTTCCTTCCCAATCAAGCTCTTTAAGCTCGCAAACAGCTTGCTCAGTGAGATATTTCTTAGAAGACTTTCCAAGATTAAGAAAGTGATTTGCAAGAATTTTAATATCATCACCTCTTTCTCGAAGAGAAGGTAATGTCATTTGAACAGTAGCTAATCGATAGAAAAGATCTCCTCTAAATTTCTTATGAGCAACTAGATCTCTTAAGTGCTTTTGAGAAGTTACTATAACCCTTACGTTTAACGAAAGAAGCTCATCGCTCTCAAGTCTCTTGATTCGACCAGTTGTTAAGAAATCTAAAATTCTTGTTTGAAGCCTAAGGCTCAACTCAGAAATATCATTAAAAATAACTGTTCCATTATTATTAAGTTCAAGAGCACCTTTTTGAGCCTGCCAACCAAAGATTTCTCTCTCGAGATTCCCTTCGTTAAGAGTCGCACACTCTACAACCTGACATGACATTCCTCTTCTATTACTTAACTCGTGAACTTTCTTTGCCATAAGTCTCTTACCAACACCTGCTTTTCCTTCTATAAGAACTGGAATATCTTGTGTTGCTACTCTTTTGGCCATTGCAAGGGCCTGAAGAAGTGACGTGTCTTGTCCAATAATTTCAAGTTTTTCACGAGCCTCTTCATGAGAAGCACTTGAAAAACCAGAAGGGTTAGACGTTTGTTCTTTAATTTTATTAAGAAGTTCTCTGTTTAAAAATTTTGCCATCAAGTAAAGGTTCATATTCGAAAGAGCGACTTCATGATCGTTAATAAAACTTCTTACTCGAGTAGCATCTGACTCATCATATTTTCTTCCCTCTTCAAAAGACTGAACATGAATAGTAGCCATTGGCTTTCCCTCAATCATAACAGGCACAATAATTTCGCTATGAATGCTAGGGTCTTTATCATCAGAAGAGAAAAGTGGATCTCTTTGAACAGAGTTACTATAGTAGATTTTCTTTGTCTTAGTAACGTATCCTGCAGCACCTTCCCCACGAGATTGAATCTTGGCACCTGAGACGATTTCACCATCTCTTGCAATTAACTGAGTCGACTCATCGTTATAAACGAGAGCAATCTCAATTCTATCTTCATTCATATACTCTTTGAGGAAACCTGATAGGCGGCTAAAGAAAACATCCTCTCTTAAATCGCTCAACAGAACTGTCGAAACTTTAGTGAGGTTTGCTGCTGAATCATTGAGGTTTCTTTCGATCATAGTAAAACTCCTTGACACTAATAAATCTAAAATGGTTAAAAAGCTTACGCAAAGCGTTACTAGAGCAGTATAACATTGTGCATAAATTTTACAAGATCTTTTTTATCAGGTACTGAATTTTTTACACTTTTTCTTAGTAAATTCAGCTAGTTGGAGAACCTTGGAGTTGAACACTGTCCAATCTTTTTTGTTAATTGTCCCAGGATTTCTCCATCACGGGTCATTATGTATAGGTTTTGATCAGCCTTTACCCGACTCAATACCCTCTGTGACGAAAAAACGATGAAATTACCGTCAGGCGAGTAACTTGGGTCCTCATTAGACCCAAAGTTTTTAGTCAACCTGACCAAAGAATGACCAGTAGAAGAGAGCCTAAAGAGATCGAACGAGTTATCTAGCCAAGAGGCGAAAACAATCTCTCGCCCGTCAGGAGAAAAACGTGGAGTTGCATTGAACTTCCCAACATAACTAATTCTTTTCACATTATTTCGCTCTGGTCGAGCGGGATTCATTGTAAAGATAGAAGCTTTCCCTTGTCGACTTGAGAGAAATGTTAAAAGTGACCCTGAACGATTAACTGAAGGATCAACATCAATTGCGTAATGGGAAGTCACTTTTCTCAGGGCCTTTGTCTTTAAATCCATGTGATAGATGTCTGAATTTTTCCCGAAACTGAGAGTAAGATAAATTCCAGTCCCATCTGCGGTGTAAACGGCACCAGAGTTAATTCCCTTCTTGTTAGAAATAAGTCTTTTTGTTTTACGAATAAGATCTAGTTCATACAGTTTTATATTTTTATTTCGATTAACACGACTTTCAATCAAGCTATAGATAATTTTTGTATTATCGGGTGAAAATGCGGGAGATAATACAATCCCTCTATGTGAGGTTAACTTTCGAACATTAAAGCCATCAAAGTCCATCATATAAAGTTCTTTTCTATTATTCTTAAGGCTTGATTTTTCATTAGAGACAAAAGCAACTTTAGAGGTAAAAACAGATCGCTGCCCAGTTAAGCTTCTATAGAGAACATCATTCGCCTTGTGAGTTGCATCTCTTAAGTTCGCAGCTAGTAAATTGACTGATGTAGAAGCAAGATACTTTCTTTTAAGCATATCATAAAGAGCAAGACTTAACATGCCTTGCTTACTAATAGTAGAACAATTGATTTCAACAATCTTAGTAACACCCTCTTTCAAAAAAGGTTTTTGAGCACTTCTTACTCTTGCGATCGCTGTTTTGCTTTCTCGAGAGGAAATATCAAACTTATGACGATAAAAAAGAAAATCATTTTTTACAATATTTTTTACTTTCTTAATTGCTGATGTATAAACTTTGTTTCGAGAAATAGGTATTTTTTTACAAGCAACCTCATTAAGTAATATCCCGTCTTTACTTTGATTAGCCTTACCTACAGCAACTGAATACTGACCATAAGCATGCGATAGACCCATCAAAATAATTAATAAAGCTTTCATAAAAACTCCTAGAATGGAAAAACGAGAATAAGTTCTCCATCAGCAAGTGCCTCACTGATCGTTTTCGGAGGAGCATCAAACGGCTCAGCTAACTCTATCGCTTTTCTCACTCGAATATCATACTCTTCGTTACCACTTTTCTCAATCAATGACATACGAATCAACTCACCTTGTTTATTGATATAAACACGAACCCGACAACGAAGATCAAGGTCTACTAAAAAGCTCGGTAAATTCCAGTGAGGTTTTATTTTGATTTTAACTCTTTGAACGTATTTATCAAGTTCAGAAAGATCAACATCATTCACTTCGCCAGTTGCACTCTCTCCTTTTGAGAGCTTATTCCCCATTAAAATCAAATTTGCTAAATCTTTCGCTGCACTCTTTTTTGCCTTTTTAGCGATACTCTTTGGTTTTCCTACTTTTGATTTCTTTTTTCCTTTTTTCTTATTTTTAGACTTTTTATTCTTAAGAAGAACCATGTCTCCTTTTTTTATAACGTCTTCTTTTTTAGCAGGATTTTTAATTTTTCCTTTCTCTACTTTTTGTTCAATCTCAGTTGTTTTGACTTGTTTTTCGAGTTGAATTTTTCCTGATTTAATTTCTGGAAGTCTTTCTAACTCTTTAGTGGTTAGCGTTGGCATTCCGACAAGATCAACTTTTACAGCATCAGGAACTTTTCTAAGAGTCGATTCAAATAAAGATTTCTTAGTGATCATCTTATAAAGAATAGGATAAGAAAATGTAAGCATCGCTATTGTTGCATGGACAATAAAAGAAAGAACAAAACTTTTCCTAAGGTCAAAATTCATCATTTTTCATCAATTTCAGTAATCAAAGAGACTTGAGTAATACCACTTGCCTTAAGGTAAGCCATTGCTTTTGCGACTTCACCGTACACAACTCTGTAATCGGCACGAATAAAAACACTTTCAGTTTTCTTCTCCGTCATTAACTTTGTAATAAAAGGGACCAACTCCGATTTTAGAACTTTTTGTTCATCCAGATAAAATTCACCTGTTTTACCAATACTAAGAATGATTTGAGAACTTTTAAGATTCACTCCTTGAATCTTTTTCGTTTTTGGCAGTTTGACATCAACTCCATTAAACATGAGCGGCGCACTTATCATGAAAATAACGAGAAGAACCAACATAACATCAACAAGAGGAGTGACATTAATTTCGGAGATAATCTCTTCATCATTGTTCATATTGAAGGCCATGATATCCCCCCTATCGAATCGAGTAATATTTAAGAAAATTCAAAAGATCTTGAGAAAACGAATTCATATCAAGTTTTAAATTCTGAAGTTTCTTCGAATAGATATTATAAAACCAACTGGCAGGAATCGCAGCAAAAAGTCCTACAGCTGTCGCAACGAGCGCTTCAGCAATCCCTGGAGCAACAGCTTCAATGCTTCCACCACCTGTCGAAAGCCCATTGAAAGAATTGATAATTCCCCATACTGTTCCGAATAAGCCAACAAAAGGTGTTACTGTCGCAATACTTGCAAGCATCGAACGATGTTTATCGACTTCCTTAATTGCTTCGTTACTTCCCTTCATTAGAGAACGTTCGAAATTATCGTAATTATTTTTGTCTAAGTAAGAAGCAAGATCAAGGTTTTCAATCTCTGTAACTTTGTCATTCACTTTTCGGAGTTCTTTATAAAAATTATTCCAAATATGAAATAAAGGTGAATCTTTATATTTTTCAATTTTATCATTCAGGCTATTAAGAGAAGAAAAACTTGAAATACTATCTTTGAAGAAAATCGATAAAAATTCAGAATTAAGATCTTGAATCTTTTTATAAAACTTGTGGTAATGAAAAACGATTCCCCAGGAAAGGATCGACAACAACAACAAAAGTATAAGAACTCCCTTTACAACGAGCCCAGACTCCCAAATGATCGCTAAAATATCCATAGTTTACCTTGTTTAAAGAGTGAAAAAGTCATCTCTTTATTCTACCAAAGCCTCGCTTTTCTTCAATCTCACCTTTAGCCGAGGTATAGACTCAGGCTTCTTCGATCAGCTTATTCTTTTTTGGAAAACGGGACTTAATCCCCATGTAGAGTGAAAAACTTAGAAGGAGAGAAATGAAGTATAAAAACATTTCTTGTTTTGGTTGAGTGGATTCAACAAAAATAAATAGACCTGATAAGGCACTCAAATAAACCATATGAATATTATTCCAACGATTTAGAGATTGATAAAGAAAATAAAAAAAACCCATTGCGACAAAGCTCAAATAAAAGCCTTCTTGATAAATCACAAAATAGACAACAACTTGAGTGAAAGAAATAAGCGTCAGGTCCACACGATTAAACTCTTTATAGTATTTTCGAAGAAGTAAAAAAAGTGAAAAGTCGAAGAATAAACTAATAAGATGGAACAAAGAATTTATAGAAAATAACCCCGTATTTGAGATAAATAATTTGAGAATCAAGGCCAAGAGAAAGAAGATTCCAAGATTAAAACAGGTTACTTTGCTTATCTTTTGATCAAATGTCTCCATCCCCTTTTTATAAAAGCCTAAGACCTTATATGTCGTTAAAAAAGCTAATATTTTTATTGTGAGTAGAAGAAAATTTCGAGAAGAGTATAACCAGCTCGCTACATCATCAAACTTTCCATTAGAAAGGAAAATAAAAAAGACTCCTAGGCCGCAAACAACAACCCCATATCCAAAATGTAAAAACCAGTTAAAAAGATAGTACGGCATAACTAAGGAATGGAAGTCGCTTTCTTAGGTTTAAGCCAAGAAAGCTGCATTATAGGAGAGGGATAAATTTTCATATATTTTTTATATTGTGTATTTGCTTGTGTCAGGAAATCTCTTTTTTTACACAGTTGATAATAAGCATTCCAGTATTCAGGATAGGGCTTAAGAAGGTCACTCATTTTTTTTGTAACCTCGAATTGTTGCTGAAAAGTATACCCGCGATTTAAAATAATATCCGAATAATCATCGATAAGTCCTTGGAAAGCAATCATTCTTTTTTTTGCATCTTTTTCAACAATTTCTTTCCCAAGTTGGCTTTTGAATCCTTTCGAACGAATGTTCTTCTTAAAGAAATTTTTATTCAAGCGAATCAAATCTTCTAACAAGAGCATTGAGATTTCTTTCTTCTTAAGATCCATTGTTTTGATGAACGGGATGCTTAATACAAAAATATAACTTTCTGCAGACGAAGGGAGAGCAAAGTGAGGCACAATGTCATTTTTGCTATAAATGATTTTAATCTTCTTTTCAACAAAGCCAAGTTGAAGCAAAGTTTTTCTTAAATGAACACCAATTCCATAAACAGGTTTATCAAAGTCCCACTTTAATAAAGGAGCATTCTTAACAAGCCAATACTCTGATGAAACTTCCCAAAATTCTGATTCAGAAGGATAAAACGACTTTTTCTTTTGAATTTTTTTTCGTGCTTTTTTTATTCTCTCCAGTGTTTTTTTTCTCTTTTGTGCATTTTTATAAAGCTTATCTTTGATAAGAATATCTTTGAGATCATCAAGTTCTACTTGATCTACTTTTTTCTCAAGATTTGTCTTAGTAGAATCAGCCCTAAGACCTAAAGAAAGTAGAAAGAAAAAAACTATAAACTTCATCATGGTTTTGTATCTATTATTATGTATTGATCATAAAGTCTGGCCCAATAATAAAGGTCAGATAAATTCAAAGAAAGATCATTATAAAATTGATTATATTTTTTTTGAAAACATTCGGGTCGAGATTTAGAAAGATATT
The DNA here is from genome assembly GCA_965217035.1 of Bacteriovoracaceae bacterium. Classification (GTDB taxonomy): domain Bacteria; phylum Bdellovibrionota; class Bacteriovoracia; order Bacteriovoracales; family Bacteriovoracaceae; genus JAUHYH01. The sequence goes on from OZ244226.1 coordinate 747,563, forward strand.
TCTTAGCAATATACCCTTTCTTATCTCCAGTTAAAACATATAACCAATCTTTGTATTTATGTTCTTGTTTTTCATAAACTTTTACCGGGAATCCACAGGCAATTGCCGTTTCACTTCCTGCCAACTCGTAAGGTTTGTCATGAACATGTCCAAAAATTTCAGTGAAATACTGAATACCATACTCTCGAGTCATTCCAGTAGCGCTCCAGATAAATATAAAATAAAGAAAAATTTTCATAAATCGATCTTCATTGTTTTAAAACTTGGAAAGTTGATAGTAATAATATCAACGTTTTTATCAGCACAAAGCATTCTTGGTTTATACATGTTCAGATTCCACCGTACATAATCCGGATGCATTTTTAAGTGTTCTATAAATCGCGTAGGAATAACCTCATTAAAATTATTTGTTTTCATTTCTGACATATACATTGCGTCTGTTAAAACTTTACTAAAATTACTCGTACTCATCGAAATAAAGAGCTTGTCACATTGATTAAGGTATTTCTTTTCACTTCCCGAGAGCCAAGCTGTAAACTTTGAATCTTTTTTGAGTTCAGCAATGAAAGTATCAAATTCTAAATGAGATTGAGAAAACCAACTTACTCTTTTGAACTCTAACTTTTCTTTCCAAACTAATTGCTTCAACCGACCACCATCAAACTTAACGCTATCGACATAAGCGTTTTTATCACTCATCGAACTACAGGCAATTAAAAAGAGAAGGCTAATTATCTTCATGATTTTCTTCCTTACTATTATAATAAAGATGATCACACTGAGTGTGTATGATTAATTTCTTTAAAGCGCTGATTGTTCTCTCAACTTTAGAGTTCGCCCTCGTTTCAATAAATTTAATTGGAACTCTGACAAAATAAAGTGCTTCTCCAATATGTTCATAAGCTTTTAGGTATTGCCGCCAAAATTTCCAGGTAAGAGTTTCTGTTACAAAGCCTTCCTCTGAGTTTCTTCTGATTTCGTAAAGTTCTTCCATCCCACCTGGTAAATCAACTTGAAAAAGAAAAGACATGAGTTTCTTATTAGAATGAAAATAAGGGTCGACAAAAATAATTTCTGAAATTTTTTCATTAGTTAATAAGAAATATTTTTTAAAAAAACTAAGACCCAGAAGACAGCTATTTCCCCAAATTATTAATTTTACTTTTTCATATTTCTCTACAGCTTCTTCGATAAGATCTTTTAATGATTCTATATATTCTGAAAAGTCATCGATAGATCCTCTCTTCCCACTGCTCAAACCATGACCGAGAAGATCAAAAAAAATAAAATCACCTTTATCTTTTTTAGTGAAATCGACAATATAATCCTGTTCAAAAAGTTTATTATGAGAATCTCCAAAACCATGAATAAAAAGCGAAGCTTCTTGACCTCCTCTCTCACACTTTATAGTATGAAGAGTTTGGCCTTGCTCTGCGACAAATGGTTGTGCTAAAAACTCTAGCTGCAAAATGGCTCCTCTATTAATGAGTTAATGAGTCGCGAGGTAAGAACTAATCGCAGACTTTGCTTCTTTCGAGAGGTCTACGAACTGTAATGAAAACCCATTGTCGTCATCTAAAAGACGAACAATCTTAGCTTTTGCTACAAATTGATGCCCTTCCTCCTCTGGATGGACATTTAACGAAATCTCCTCACCCAGCTCAACTGGAAGGTTATCGATAAGAACTTTCATCCCCCCTAAAGAGATATCTTTACAGATGCCTTCAAAGAATTGGTCATTGTTTGTAAAAAAGAGTCTCGCTGTAAAAGGCTTACGCTCCCAAACTCTTTTATCATTATCTTCAATCACAGGAGGTAATTCTTCAAATACTTGCTCAAAGTCTTCAAACGAAGCAAGTACTCTCCACACATTGAGACCAGGGAAAAAAACTAATGTTTTACCATTGATTCTTTTGGACTTATAAAGCTTTTTAACCATTCCAAGATTATAAGGTCCATACTCAGCAGCTTTACCACCACGGTCAAGACCTGTCTTGATATAAACAACTTTTTTATTGGGTTCAAGTGCTCCTAAATTCAGAACTGTTTTATCACGATCAACTTGCATCTCATTAAACTCTTGAGTTTTATCTTCTTCACTCATAACTTGTTTTTCAGTTTTTTCAGATTTAAGAGATTCGATTTTCTTTTTATTGTCGACTTGAAATTCATCACAGTCCGCGATTTTTTTCCAATCATCAAAGCCTTTTACCCAGACATAACTATCATCAGAAAGTTTTCCTGCATCGATAAGTTTTAAGATATCTTTTTTACTGACCGGTCCTTTTCTCTCACCGTCTTCTACAAAATACCATTTCTCTTCCATGAAACATTCCTCAAAAATAATCTATCGATATTATTTTACCCTATTTCTGTAAAGAAATCACAAGGATACAAGTATTCCTGAGTAAGAATGTAGGAATTAGTCTCCAAACGGTGCAGGCAAGTAACGAACCTGAAGATTTCTCCCTGAATCGTTACTGATAATCGCGCTTCCGTTGAACTTGATCACATAGCCCGTGAAGATTTCATCACTCGGGGTAACAGGAACAGGATTAGACGGACTTTCCACCAAAAGATTTTGACCCTCTTGGAATCCTATATATTCCCAGCCATCTGTTGAGCTCTCTGGTAAAGCAACCCCATCCAAAAAGACTTGGATTGAATCAGGATCAGGTTTTCTATCTTGGATAACAAAATAACCAAAGTATTTTGTAAATTCAGTTTTCCGAACAACAAGACATTCAGGATAGGTTACTTTTGCAGCTCCATTTAGCTGGACAAAATATCCACTCTCTAGTTCTGGTGGAATAAGCGCCGACACAGGAGGTGTTTCTCTGATATTCAAATCAGTCTGCGGTGTCGAAATAAAGGTATAACCATTCACATTGTCCCCGCGAGCGAGAACTTGTCCTGAAGGTCTTTTTGTAATCACTAATTTATTTGGATCAAAATCTAAGACGCTTCCAAGTGGCCAATAGTTATAGGTATGTCCTCTTTTAAAATCTTCTATTTCTGTTGCAATAGAACTAAAGATACTTGAAAGGTTATTTTGACAAAGATCAAAACTATCAGGTGTAGCTCCATTTCCACTTAAACTTTGTGAAGCAAGCATAGAATATGACATCGCCTTATAACGATCACCTGGTGCTCTTACGGTCGATCCACAATCTGTATGATTCACAACAGAAAGAAAACGCAACTGAGGTGCATTCATATCTGATTTCGTTTGAAGAAATTCAGATCTTCTTGTTTCAAAGAAACTTCCGATAATATTTCCCTGTCCATCATAAATATTGTCATTATCATCACCATTAGAAATGACAATAACAACAAGGTGAGAATTATCTCTAAAAATATAGTCATTACCATAATTAGAGTTATCTTCGCCATCTCTCCAAACTCTATAATAATCATCATTCACAAGTACTGACTTGTAAGTAATTCCATTAACAACGATATCAGTTGAAACAGATGTAGAATTACAATTGTTTCCATCAACCCCACAAGAAGAGTCTAGACAAAGAAGTCTTCCATTATAATTCCCGATAAAATCAAGATCCCAGCCATAATCATGACAAAGGTCGCTCAAGTGCGAATTAACTCTAATAAGGTTATTCGCTCTTTGAAAACCTTTTTCAGAGTTAACATTATAACTAAATGGAGTAACCAGTTCGTTCACTCCTACAATCGTTGCACTCGAAGGAATTCCGACTGGAACTCTTGGAATGACTTGATAACTTCTTTTTTCTAAATTTGTTTCCGTGAAACTTCCAACAAGAGGAGCAACATAGATTCTATAATCAAAAAAATTTTGAGCTTGCGTTACAATTGAACTTACAGCTCCTTTTAAATCTGCATCTAAAAACCCCACACTTCCCGTGTTATCAGTAAGGAGCAGAATATCTACTGGAGGAGGAGTAAAATTAGAGCATCTTTCTTCCACTTTGACTTGAACAGGAGCAATCGTCTTACTTGATCCAGTCGTTGTTTTCGTAAACTCGTCATCAGTACAAGCAAAGAGTGCTAAAAAAAGCATTGGATAAATTAATTTCTTCATCTTATAACTGATCGGTGTTTTATAAGAAATCTTTAAGAACTTTAAGGAATACTTGACTGGATTATTTTTCTCTTTTTTCTTTATTTAACTTCTCAAAAAGGTCCATAAAACGAATAATAGGAAGAAGCTTCATAAGCTTATCAACATCAACCTCAAGCTTCACATTCTCAGCGTCAATAAGATAAGCCTCTCCAACAATTCCTGCTTTTTGAGCATCATCAAGATTATCGATTCCTATATTGATATTTCGATATTTGAAGTCAGAAAGAATCTGCGAAATATTGATGATTTTATAAGGAGTTGGGTTTTTAGTCTCCGGCTCTTCAATTTCAACTCTTTGCCTTTCAATGGCGAAGAATACTTCTTCAAGGAAGATTTTACACTTTGTAGAAATTGAAAGCTTTTTATCATCTGCAAGAAACTTTTCAGTATTATAGAAAGTAAAGATAGATTTAAGATATTCGAGATCCTTAAGAGCAAAAATAGAAGGAAACCCCTCTTGATCATTTCGAGTTTCAAGAAGATTTAAAGTTGAGAGGATGTGAATGATCGCCTCAAACTTTACTTCCATAATATTATAAATATCTTTGGTATAAAGTTGAAGCATTCGCTTATTCATTAAGTAATGCCCTTTAGCATCTTTCTCTCCATGAGTATTATAAACCAGGTAAAGAGTACAAAGGATTTTTAATAACTCATTATCTTTAATAAACTTATAAGACTTTCCACCACCAGAATCATAGCCCATCGAATTCGATTCAATCTCTTTAATCCGTCCATTGGCCCTCTTTAGTCTTGTTGCAAGCGTATTAACGATTGTTTTAAACCAAGGATTAAGAGTTCCCAATGTTTTACCAAAAGCAACAAAGGAAACTTCAATGATATGAGTCTGAACTAAAGCTTCAGCAGAACAAGATCTTCGTCCACCTGATCCATCATCATCAAAGAATGCCATTTCACCAAGAACCTCTCCGGATCTAAGAACTGCTAATTCAACGAAGCCATCGCCTTTCGGACGGAACAACCTTAGTTGCCCTTTTTGGATAATATAGAGAGAATTTGCAAGGTCTTTCTCTTTAAAAAGAATTTCACCAGCTTCTAAAACCCGAAGTCCGGATTTCTTTTGTTGGACCCCTTGCGAAGCGGCTGGTTTTTTTACTGCAGTCATGGTGACTACTATTCGTCGAAACCTCGAAAGATCTTAAGTAGTTTTTTCAATCACAATACTTAAGGCTTCTCCTCCACCAATACAGAGTGAAGCAAGACCTCGTCTTCCACAGTTTCTTTCGAGTGCATTCATTAGAGTCACCAAAATCCGAGCTCCGCTACAACCGATTGGATGACCGAGACTGATTCCACCACCGTAAATATTGACCTTATCACTAGGAATATTATGATCTTTCATCGCTGCCATGGTCACGGCCGCAAAAGCTTCGTTGATCTCAAAGACATCAATATCAGAAATAGAAAGATCGAGGTTTTTTAAATTTTTAGCAATGGCCTCACTTGGCGCTGTTGTAAACCAAGTCGGATTTTGTGCATGCCCTGCCCATCCAAGAATTTTAAACTTCGCCTGGTCTTTATACTTTTTACTTCCAAGAACGAGTGCTGCAGCCCCATCATTTAAAGTTGATGCATTGGCAGCTGTTATTCCTCCCTCTCTATCAAAGGCTGGTCTTAATGTTGGAATTTTATCAAACTTAGCTTTAAAAGGACCTTCATCAGCATCAATAATTGTGTCACCTTTTCTTCCTTTTACAGTCACAGGAGCAATTTCCGATTCAAAAATTTTTTCTTCACTTGCCTTTTGAGCTCGCTTGAAAGATTCAATCGAGAAATTGTCCATCTCTTCTCGAGAAAAGTTGTATTTTTTTACACATTCTTCAGCACAGCTTCCCATATGCTGATTACTATAAGGGTCCCAAAGACCATCATGAACCATAGCATCTTTCGTTTTAAGATCTCCAAGTTTCGTTCCAACTCTTCCATTAAAAAAGTGAGGTGCGAGAGACATGCTCTCCATTCCACCGGCCACAACGAGATCTTTTCCATCAACCAAAATATTTCGAGCAGCATCAAGCGTTGCCTGAAGTCCTGATCCACAAACCTTATTCACAGTGACACAAGGAACAGCCTCAGGAAGACCTGCATAAAGAGCTGCTTGCCTCGCCGGCGCTTGTCCAACTCCTGCTTGAAGCACTTGCCCCATATAAACTTGTTCGACAGCATCCCCGGAAACTCCGGCCGTCTCGAGAGCTGACTTGATAGCGGTTGCACCGAGATTAGGGGCTGTCACAGTCGAAAGACCCCCAAGAAATGAACCTTGTGGTGTTCGCTTTCCACCGAGAATATAAACTTCCATTTGATCTCCTTTTATAACGCAATGAAGCTTCCCAACAAGGCGTCGGGGCCGTAAAACGCCTATCATGATATTTCGCAAATATGAAAATGAAAAGTCGGAACGCTTTCCGGAACAGTGGTCAGATCAGGTTTCTTTGTCTTTTAACGAGTATTTCAAAGAAAAGTACAAGCTCGAAGGAAAGATCTTCTATTGTTATGGATTTCTTTGCAAAGACGAACTCCTCGTTGGGCTCTCTTTAAATAATGAAACGGAAAACCCAGAGTCTCCTATCACTGTCTTCCTTTCAAAAGATCTCACTGAAGAAGAACGAGAAAAACCAAAAACTTTTGAAAAAGCAAAGCAAGAGATGCTCGATATTCTAGGGCTTATCTTCAGAGATTTACTCAATGAAGATGATGTTCCTTATTTTGGAGACTGGGCCAAATATGAGTACAAGAAAAATGAGTACTTTTATAAGGTTTCAAGAGAAGATTTAGAGCTCTATATTCAAGCTGAAGCGCTTTTAAACTCTAAAACTTATTAATCATTCTGCTATAAATCCCGATAATACTATTATGAGAATAATAGTATTCCTGATGTTCACATTCCTCTTCGCTTGCTCAGAAGATAAAAAATCACCTCTCGATACAGAGCAAAGCCAAGCTCAAATAGCTCAAGCCATTTCAGAACCAGGAAGTTGGAAGTTTAAAGTTCATGTTCATTATGATGTTCGTGCTGAACCCTATACGGGAAGTGTTTATCAGAACCAAAACAATCTCTGGGATATTTCAACTGCGAGCCTTGTTTCGCTTTTTCAATTTATTCAAGGACGGACTGTTGAAGTTCCACAATCATTAAATCAAATGAAACAAATAACTCCCCAACTCAATGATTCTTGGACGACAAGTGAACTTATTGAAGTCGCTGAACAATTTGCAGAACCTCTTTTAGGTAATTTTTTAATTAATGCTTATGTTATTTATCTAGAAGGAACATTTAAAGGTGACCTTAGTATTTTAGGGACCCATCTCAAAGGCAAAAACTATATCTTTATCTTTAAAGATGCGGTCAAAGCCATTAACGGGACTGATGAAGAAAGAAAAATAGCAGAACAAGCAACTATTCTTAAACAACTCGGCCATATGATGGGACTTGTGAACCAAGGAATCCCTCAAGTGACTAACCATGAAGATGATAACCATCCAGGACATTCCATACAAAGAGATTGTGTTATGTACCATGCGATTGGAGATCCTAATCAAATTCTTAACTTCCTGTCTGATGAAATAACTAATAAAGAACTTAATTTCTATGGTGCAGAAGTGACAGCGGATATAAGCAATTTTTAAATAATGAATATTTTAAAATACATTTTTATTATAAGTTTAATTATCAGTAATATATCTCTTGCCGAGGAATGCTCAAGGTATCTTAATCCAACATTCCCTCAATGGAGCTTTAGCAATTTGCCCAAATTTGAACCTTCTCAATTTCTCCCAACCGACTTTATAAAAGAAATTGAGAGTTCTCTAGGTCCGATTGAAGTAAAAATTACAGCTTCTCGAACCAAAATTAACTTTTCGTTATCAACACCTGATTTTTCAAATTTTATGCGCTGGCAACTTACAGACGAACCAAAAAACAACGCTTTAAGAATAGATAACCTTAACTTGAGAAATCCCTTAAACAAAAAGAAAAACTTACATCTTGTCCAAAAGGGAAAAGGGCTTCCTGGAGAAGTCTTTAGATTTGCCCGAAATCAACTCTTTGAACTCGTAAGAAAAGCTGACAGAAAGAGAATTCTTACGAATGGACCTCAAAATTATACTGTTTATCAACTCTATTCCAAATTAGTTGGTATGACTCCTACAACAGAGAAAGGTAAGAAGTATCTCAAAATGTTAAACCAACATTACTCAACTGCTCGAAAACATTTCCCTGAAGAGTTTAGACCAAAGTCTTTAAATGATTTTTCGACTTCTATCGGGGGAGCTTTCTCTGACTATGGTGAAGACCTTGTCTATCAGATTTGGAAGGACTATCAAGAAAATAAATTTTTAAGTGAAAAGATAAAACTGCTTTCCAATAAAAAAGGAGAAGTCATCGCATTCGCTTATCTAGAAGCAAATAAAGGCTACCCTCACGTCTACTATCTTGATACATCTACTCCAAAAAAAGACATTCTACATTTTCACAATATAAGAAAAAATAGAGGGCTTGAGCTCGGAAAAGAGCTATAACCGATTATTCATCTGATATTCTTACTCCAAGTGAGAAGTCCCTAGTCTCCGTCGCCACATCATCATCACCGTCATCGCTATCATCGATGTTTTCGAACTCTTCGAGTTCTACTTCTGAATCAACAATATTGAGTTCTGAAAGAATCTTATTGAAGTCTCGATCATCTCTGAGGTCATCAATTAAAGCTTTTATATAAGACTCAGGGTATTTAGAGATAAGTTCTTCAATATAGCTCTGAAGCTTTCCTTCTTTGAGGATCTCTTTCTTTTGATTGATTTCCTTCCAATTCGCAATATAGTGATAACGGCAATAAAGTCCTGTCGTTCTGATATTGTCACAACCTGGAAACATGCATTCATCAGAGTCAGGAATAAAAAGATCTAAAGAGAAAATCGCATCTTCGATATCTTTCCAAGAAAAATATTCCTTAAGATCAACAATCTTTCCTTGAATATTCCCTGCAAGTTCATCAATTTCGTTTTGTGTTTCTTCATCAACCTTCTTTTTAGAAGTTGATTCCTTTTTAGAATCTTTTTTTGAAGTTACTTTCGCAGACTTTGCATCAGCGGAAGCTGATGTTTTTTTGGGGGCAGCTTTTTGGGGAGCCTCTTTCTTTTTCACTACTTTCTTTACAGCTTTTTTCTGAACTGGCTTTTTCTTAACCTTTTTCTTTGTGGCTTTCTTCTTAACAGCCTTCTTCTTTACGGTCTTTTTCTTAGCCACCTTTTTCTTAACTGCTTTTTTCTTCTTAGCAACTTTTTTTGTTGTCTTCTTAGCTGCTTTCTTTTTCGTCGCTTTCTTTTTTACGGTCTTTTTCTTAGCCACCTTTTTCTTAACTGCTTTTTTCTTCTTAGCAACTTTTTTTGTTGTCTTCTTAGCTGCTTTCTTTTTCGTCGCTTTTTTCTTTTTCTTAGCTTTCGCCATGAGTTTAGCTCCTAACTTAATTATTTTTTTCATTTATCTTTTTGCAACATTGGCAGCGATTACCACGCGCTGAATTTCTGAGGTTCCTTCATAAATCTCAGTAATTTTAGCATCCCTAAAAAATCTTTCGACAGGATACTCTTTGGTATAACCATTCCCTCCACAGAGCTGAATCGCTTTTGTAGTCACCCACATAGCTGTTTCTGCTGCAAAAAGTTTGGCATGGGCTGACTCAAGTGAGTATTGCATCTCTTTATTTTTCCGATGACTCGCATCGTAAATTAATAACCTCGAAGCACTAATCTTGGTACTCATATCAGCAATAATAAACTGAACGCCTTGAAGCTTATTCAAAGGAGCTCCAAACTGAACTCTTTCTTTCGTATAATTATTAGCGTAATCAAAAGCCCCTTGAGCAATTCCAAGGGCCTGAGCCGCAATTCCAATCCGACCACCATCAAGAGTTGCCATTGCAACACGAAAACCTTTCTCTGGCTGACCAAGTAGATTCTCTTTGGGAATCTTAACCTTATCTAGAGCGATCTGAGCAGTTGATGACCCTTTGATTCCAAGCTTCTCTTCAATCTTGATAATGTTCCAACCTTCAGTTTTTGTATCAACAATAAAAGCGCTTATACCTTTATAATTATCAGTTTTTTGAGTCTTAGCGAAAACGATAGCAATGCCCGCTTCTTTTCCATTGGTAATCCAGTTTTTTACACCATTAAGCTCCCAATGGTCTCCCTTATCTTCGGCAAAAGTTGTCAATGAACCGGCATCAGACCCAGCATTTGGTTCACTGAGACAAAAGCATCCAATATCTTGCCCACTCGCAAGCCTTGGGAGAAATTCTTGCTTTTGTTCTTCTGTTCCAAAATTAAGAATCGGCCAAGCACAAAGTGAGCTATGAGCAGAAACAAGAACTCCAGTCGAAGCACAGTTTCTCGAAAGCTCTTCTACCAAGATCGAATAATCAAGGTAATCCATTCCCGCTCCACCATATTCTTCGGGAATGAACACTCCGAGAAAACCATTCTCAGCCAATTTTCCTACTAGTGAAGCTGGAATCTCTCCATTTTTATCAATATCCATCGCGAAAGGATGAACCTCATTATCTGAGAATTTTTTTGTAAGATCGCGAATTTCACTCTTCTCTTCATCAAGCAACATAATTCACCTTAATAATCGTAAAAACCTTTTCCAACTTTTTTCCCTAATCTTCCTTCAGCGACATATTGCTCAAGCAGAGGACAAGGCTGATACTTGTCATCTTTAAAGCCTTCGTGAAGAACCTGCATAATCGCCAGGCAGGTATCAAGTCCAATAAAATCAGCTAATGTTAACGGTCCCATGGGCACGTTTGTTCCAAGTTTCATGCCAGTATCAATATCTTCGGCAGTTGCAACATTTTCATAGAGCGCAAAAGCAGCTTCGTTAATCATTGGCATGAGGATCCGATTAATAATAAAACCTGGTCGATCATTAGATTTTACAAAAACCTTTCCCATACTTTCAGCAAGCTTCTCTGTAGTCTCAAAAACTTCTGCAGAAGTTTCATCACCGCGTATCCCTTCAACTAATTTCATTACTGGAACAGGATTCATAAAATGCATCCCAACGACTTGGGACGCCCTGCCAGTTTGAGTGGCAATTTCAGTAATAGGGATTGATGAAGTATTCGTGGCAAGAATCGCGTCAGCCTTTACCACCTGATCAAGCTCTTTAAAAATTTTAAACTTAATCTCTTTGTTTTCAGTAGCAGCCTCTATCACAATATCGCAGTCCGCCAAACCTTCCATTGTTTCGGTGAGTGATAAGTTTTTAAGGGCCTCATCAGCCTTGGCCTGGTCGAACTTTCCTTTCTCAACACCTTTAGTGAGAAGTTTATCGATAAATGGGATTGCTTTATTTAAAGCTTCTGGAAAAGCGTCGAACAGAATAACTTCATATCCTGAAAAAGCAGCGACTTGGGCGATCCCTTTCCCCATTTGTCCTGCTCCAATGACTCCGACTTTCTTGACTAGTTGCATTGTAATTTCTAAACCTTGCTAAATCATATTGAATAGCGTAATAAATAACCTCTTAAAAGTAGAGACAGTATAGAAATATTGTCATTAATTGGAAAGGAGTATTGCTTTGGCTAATCACAAATCAGCAGTAAAAAGGGCCCGGCAAAACGTTAAGAGAAGAAGTCATAACCGTACGAAAAAATCGGCAACTAGAACCGTGATCAAAAAGGTTAAGACAGCTGAGAAGAAAGAAGAAGCGACAGCACTTCTTAAAGAAGCTCAATCAAAATTGAGCAAGCTTGCTAAGACAAGTGCTATGAAGAAAAGTACAGCAGCTCGACTAACTTCTAGGCTTGCAAAACAAGTTAACAAACTTAGCTAAGTTACGTTTTAGTTTTTTTATTTTTTTTATATGAAGCCAAATGGAGAAGTCCATTTGGCTTTTTTTATAGTTATTTAGTTAACCGACAACCTACTTTATCGTTCACATAGACAGCCTTAGAAAAAATAGCAGCAGATGTAAGGTGAGCTGTAACGTATCTTTTCGACTTTTTCTTAATAAAGTTGGTTAAAAAAGGGATAATCGGGATAGAAGCCTTTAAGTCCTCCCGGCATTGTTTCTTGCTTCTTTTTAAAACAAAAATACATGAACAATATTCTTTTGCAGCAAGAGATCGGAGAAGCTTAGGTACATAAGCATATTCATACCATGCAGGATTTTCTTTTTTATTTTCTTTTGTTTTCTTCTGAGACTTATAAAGTGAAGCATGAGTTTCCGAAGCAGTTTCAAGGCTTCCACCTTTCGACTTTATCAACGATTTAACCTCAGAGAAGAAATCTTTTCTTCTGAAAGATCTTCCCTTATCAGTCGCCAAACGAACAATAACTAATTTTTGGCTAGGACTTGCAATAACCAATTGCCCTTGATGACCAATTAAAAGAATTGAATCACTTGGAAGATCTTTATACTCAGGAGCTAAGCCTCTTCCCGTAATGGGGAGATTCGTTGTGACTTGCATTGAATAAGCTCTGGTTTGTGAAGTTCCTTCTAGTGCCTCTTTTTCAACACCTTTCGCAAGTTCACTCATCTTATCGAAGTATCGTGTTGGAATAATTTGTTTTCCTTTATAAACTCCCTTATTCATTATTAAAGCACCAATTTTAAGGAAGTTTCTCGGAGTCATATAAATATAAGAAGAGCCAACAAAAGTTCCTTTAGAGTCTTGTTCAAAGGTTGCATCAATTCCAAGAGGAGTAAAAAATCTTGTCCACGGATAAGCATCGTATTCCTCTTTAGACATCTTCTTTTTAAGAACTTCCATTAGAATATTTGTATCGCCACTAGAATAGTAGAAATAATCTCCAGGAACTTTTCCATTAAGAGGTTTATCCAATGTAAAAGGACCAAATCCTTTTTTAGGTCCTTTAAGATAGAGCATCTTTGTGACATCCATATTAACAGGAATGCCAGAATATCCTTCTTTGAATTTAATTCCTGATGACATTTGAAGAACATCTAAAATCGTCGCATTTCCTTGAAAGTCAGGAAAAGTTTTAGAGAGCTTTTCACCATACTTAAGCTTTCCGTCTTCTATAGCTTGTCCAACTAAAATCCCGGCAATAGTCTTAGCCGTAGACCAAGAAAGATGTTTTGAATTCTTATCGTATCCTCGAGCATATTTTTCGTAGATGATTTCACCATCTTTTTGAATAATAACAGCATCGGTATTGACACCTTTTTCTCCAGAAAAGAGAACGCTCGACATGCCCGAAGCAAATAAATTTGATGATAGAGATAAGAAAATTACAATTAATGCTTTCATAAAAAGTCCCTCTAGAAACATTTTTCCTAAGTGTTTTGTAACTCCATTACTGAACGAACGATTATTTATACACCAATAATGTGCCAGCATGTCATTTTTTGAAAAAATTTCATATCAAAAAAGAGTAAGTTATCCCGCGAGTCTTAAAAAAAGAAAGATAAGTACTCCTGTCACCGAAACATAAAGCCAAATGGGAAATGTCCATTTCGCGACTTTCTTATGAATGCTCCAGTTCTCCTTCCATGCCATAAAAAAAGTGAAAAGTACCATTGGAAGGGCAATAACAGAGAGAAGAATATGACTTATAAGAATAAAGAAATAAATAGGTCTAACGATCCCTTCTCCCATGAATTTTGTGTCACCATGGAAGAAATGATAAGCGATATAAGAGATTAAAAAGAGTGCTGAACTTACAAAAGCAAGCTTCATCATTCTTTCATGAGACTCTCTTTTTTTGTTTTTGATATGGATAATCCCCATCACAAGACAACTCGCTGAAAGAGAATTAAAAATGGCATTCGCCAGAGGAAGGATTTCAATAATAGGATGAGAAATAGCATTAGTAGGGTTTCGATAATAGATTAGCCATAACAAAAAAGTGATAGCGACCAGACTGACAATTCCAATAAGTGAGATATCTTTTTTAAGCATGTGAGGATAATAATCTGAAAAATGAACTCTGGCGAGCAAGATCTAAGAGTCGTTAAACCTTAGTCTCCTGCCATTCGAAAGCAGGACTCTCCGCTCCTGGATACAGTTCTCCTTTTGGACCAAAGATATACTCGGCACTCCAGAATTGATTCCCTCTAGAATCAGAGTTCTGGTTAGATTCGAATTTCCTCGCTAAAACATTTCCAGAATCATCGATAACGAGAAGGAAGTTATGGAGAATGATTCTCCTCTGAAGCTGTTTGAATCAAGTTCGCTTTCTCTTCCAATATTTGTCCTATAATTGAAATAAGATCATTGAGCTTTAGCATCGAACCTATGGATATTAACAGTTTGATTTCCCTTCAACTCTGAAAAGTAAATAAGTGATTCCGCTGTATCTTCCGAAGCAACAAAACTCATCCTAGCTTTAATATTCGAGAAATATAGAGGTTCACCTTTTTTAATTCAATCAATATGCCAATCTAATCTTTTAGAGGTATCACTCTCTCCTAATACAATTGGAAACGGACGGCCGTGATATCAAAACTTGATTTCTGAAAAAAGTAAGCTTCAGCTTGACGCTTTCCTTCTCCATAATCAAAATTTTCTTTTGTTGCTATCTTAAGTTCATGTTTAAGAGGATCAAAAGCACTTTCTTTGATTCCCTCAATGGGAGCTTTCATAGGGTAAACTGACCTTGTCGAAGTAAGGATAGACTTCCCCACCTTCCCTTTTAAAAGCTCAGAAGTGATTTGAGCGTCATCTGAAGTATAGGTCGAACACGACATCCCAAGATTGTTGAGCAAGAGGTTCTAATGATTTTTGATCAGTCCTACTTCCAGAAAAATGAATAACTTAGTCTTTAAAAGGGTTTGTCTTTCTGGACACAAGAATAATTTGATCATCTCTTTTTAAGAGTTTCTTAACTAGCATCTTTCCGAAAAATCCTGTTCTTCCAAAAACAAAAACCTTACTCATACAAAAACTAACTCGACTAATTTTTCAATCTTAACTCAGTTATAAAGTTCTCATCTTTATTTAACATAGCTAAAATCGATCCCGGATAATCCCGTTTTTGTTGTTCCGGATAAGTCGAAGTTTCTTGGTAATCTTGCCCCAGATAAATTCGCATTATCAAATTGTGAAATGGTAAACCCTATTGTTTCAAGTAAATCAACAGACATTAAATTTATTTGAGTTAATCCTGATACATCAAAGTTTTTAGGTAATATAACTCCTATAATATCTACAGCAGCGTTAAGTTGCGCAACAGTAAGACCAACAGTATTACTAAAATCAACACTATTAAGGGATGCTTGATTAAGACTAGAAACATCAAAATTATCTGGAAATTTGATACCCACTATATTTCCAGCTGCATTTAACTGTCCAATTGTAAGACCAATCGTGTTTGAAAAATCAACATTCATCAAATTTGCTTGATTAAGAGCTGAGACATCAAAACTATCTGGAAGTTTAATCCCTGAAATATCTGTTGCCATGTTTAGTTGAGCAATAGTAAGGCCAACTGTATTTGAAAAATCGATATTTCTCAAATCTGATTGAGTTAAACTCGAAACATCAAACCCTGAAGGAAATTTTATTCCATCAATACTACTCGCTGCATTCAATAGTCCAATTGTTAGCCCTGTTGTCGAACTAAAGTCAGCATTTGATAAGTTAGTTAGCGTCAATCCTGAAACATTAAATCCAGAAGGAAATTTCGTCCCTCCAATATTGACAGCATTGTTAATTTGTCCAATCGTCAACCCAACTGTTCTTGAGAAATCGACATCAGTTAAATTTTTATGATTTGGATCAGTCGTATCAAAACTAGAAACATCAAAGCCTGCCGGAAACTTTATCCCAATAGTGTTAGTTGAAGCGTTAACTAAACCTATGGTTAATCCAATCGTATTTGAAAAGTCTACCTCATAAAGGCTAGTTGCAACTAAAGAAGTGACATCAAAATTTCCTGGGAATTTTATTCCACCAATACTACTCGCTGCATTTAATTGACTGATATCTAAGCCTATTGTCTTTGAAAAATCAACATTATTTAGATTCGATAGTGTAACCCCTGAAACGTCAGTACCAGAAGGAAGAACAGTACCAGCAAGGGATGTTGCTGAATTAAGCTGTGCCTCTGAAAAGCCAACAGTTCTTGAAAGATCGACACCAGTTAAATCTGTTTGAGTTAAGAGAGAGACATCATAACCTATCGGAAAAGTTAAACCTGAAATAGTTCTTCCCCTACGCCCTGCTGAAGAATTATTGACGTCATCAATTTCGAGAGTCGCTCCATATACTTGTTCTTCTTCATTACTTTGATTACTAACAGAATCACTAGCGGGTATCGTCTTGAGTTCATTACATGAAGTAAAAAATAAACCCGTTAAAACTATAAAAAGTTGAAGAAATGTTTTCATCAAATTACCTTTTGTTTAGAAAATAAAATAATAATTCTTTTTCTTATATTCCTCGAAGTTCCGATTTTAATAAACCCTCCAAAAAAAATGATGAGATATCAATGGCTTAGAAAAAGAGGAAAAAGAACTGATCTCTCAAAAAGCCTCTATTTATTGGCAATTGTGATTCAAAGGCTCACGTAAATGCGTATTTCACCGACTCTGTAAATTTTCATAAAGAAATTAATAACTTATAACGCTTTTTATTTGTCTAGATTCTTTACTCAAGCACGGAATCGCTAATATGAAATATTTTAAAGCTGAAAAATAAAAAAGGGCCCTTAAATTCTTGAGGACCCTTTTCGCGTAGATTAATTATGTGACTTTATTAAGCTAAAAGTCTTAAAGCGTTCTGACCGTTAGTATTGGTCTGAGCAAGAACAGAAGTTGCAGCAGAGTTGATGATACTAAGCTTCGCATTCTCAGCAGTTCCTTGAGCATAGTCGAGGTCTCTGATTCGAGAGTACGCAGCAGACAAGTTTTCATCAGTTGTTTGGAGACCATTTGAAACAACTGTTAGTCTGTTTTGAAGTGCTCCAAGTTCCGCTCTATTCTGATTAATAAGCCCAATAGCAGAGTCAATTCTCTCAAGAGAGCTTTGAGCATCACCTTTTGTAAGAGCTGAAATTCCATCAATTCCTAAGGCCGAAACTGTTGCATCAGTTCTTTCGGCATCGTACGTAATTCTATCGAGAGTCGCATCATTATGAATTCCAATTTGAAAGTCAAATTGACCACCTTGACCGTTCATTAGTTTGTGACCATTGAAATCTGTCGACTGCGCAATACGATCAATTTCTTCCTTCAAGTTTTGGTACTCCATATCAACGTAGCCTCTTTCTTGATCACCGATTGTGTCTGAAGAAGATTGAATCGCAAGCTCTCTCATACGGTTAAGCATGTTTCCAATTTCTCCGAAAGCACCTTCAGCAACCTGAACCATTGAAATACCATCGTTCGCATTTCGGTCAGCCTGTCTCATTGATCGGATGTGACCCATCATTTTCTCTGAAATTGCTAATCCAGCAGCATCATCAGCAGACTTCGTGATTCTCTGACCTGAAGCTAACTTTGAATAGTTAGATTCTCGACCACGATTGTTTTTCACGAGATTCTTTTGAGCACCAAGGGAAGCAACGTTGGTGTTGATTCGAAAACCCATTAAATCCTCCTTAATGTTTTCTCACTAACTCCGTGTGTTCAGTTCTCACCTTGAAAACTGCCATGCCTCCGTGCACCTGTTTTGGTTAAAAGTGTTTCCCCCTTAAGGGTTACGGTAAATTTTTCGGCATTCTCTAAAGAATCTTTATGGATAAAAGGAAATTTTTTCCTTTAAATTGTGTTAAGATCTAGAATCACACTCAGGTACTACAACTTTTTTTGCCGCTTTGAACCTATTTGCCGTCTATTCCCGCCATTCCAAAAGAGCAGTCTATGCCCAATTCCCTCGTCATCTAACGCACACTACAATAAAGACATGAAAATAACAGTCTTTCTCATCTTATTCTTGAGTTTTTCAGTTGTAAGTTATGCTGAAAAAAATATTCGTGTAAATTTCAAAAATCAAAAAATAGAAGTACTTCCTATTAAGTCTTATAAGGGCAAAGCTTCTCTAACCTTAGACAATAGTTCTTTTAAGAATTTTACTTTAAGGCTCTATAAAAATGATAAGCCCCTTCGTTATATTAAGCTTGGAATGGATAGTTCAAAAACAATTGACTTAAACCTAGATTCCAATGACAAACTCTATTTACTCCCCTACAACCCTTCAATGAAAATCCTGAACCTGGTTTCAAGCGACTAGCGATGATTGAAATTAATCCCAATGCTGAAAAAATTATTGTAGTACTTTCAGATGTTCATCTTGGAGCGGGACAATACATTTCGGGGAAAAAGAATCTTTTAGAAGATTTCTTTCACGATACTGAATTGATCAATTTTTTTCGTTATTTCAAATCCTGCAATCAAAAAGTAGAAGTTATTATCAATGGTGACTTTCTCGATTTTCTTGCAGTTCCCTATGTAAAGTATTTTGATGACGAGTTTTGGAGTGAAAAGGCTAGTGTTGAAAAGCTAAAGCTTATTTATAATGGTCATAAAGATGTATTCGATGCCATGAATGACTTCCTCGGACCTGATAAGAAGATCACTTATATCATTGGAAACCATGACGCTGAATTAGTTCTTCCTGCTGTTCAAAAGAAGATCATTTCATTTTTTGATCCTATCGTTAGAGATCATTTCAGCCTCGTTCATGAGGAAGATACACATGAGGCAGCTCCTGGAATTTATCTCCAACACGGGCATCAATATGAGAGGGCCCATATATTTGATCCCCAAAATACAACATTGAAAACTCAAGAAGGTGAACAATACTTAATTCCAGCTTGGGGTTCTTATTATTGTTACCGTGTGCTTAATAAATACAAACCTGAAAGAGAATATATCAATCAGATCATGCCAATTAAGCAATACCTCATCCATGGCCTGATTTTTGATACCTTTTTCACTTTGAGATTTATGCTTGCTAATGTCTATTATTTTAATATGATTCGTTTTTGGAATCTTTATCTCTCTAAATTTAAATTAGATATTATTTTAAAGGATATAAAAGAAGAGTTGGTTCTTTTTCAAAATTATGAAAAACTCACAAGAAAGTTTTTTCAACTCAAGGAAGATGCTAAAATTCTTCTCACTGGTCATACTCATTTTGCTCGTTATAGAACTTATCACGATGGGACTACATTCATTAATACGGGAACTTGGACACGATTAATTAATCTTGATTTTTCTTATAATATATCAGGCCATAATCTAACGTTCGCTTTGATTGAACTAGAAAAAGAAAAATATCAATTGAAGGATTTTAATAGAAACGTTAGAAGCCGACTCCTAGAATGGAGTGGGCATTCTAACCTTCCTTATAAAGAATTTCGTCATTAATGAGATTCGACATTTTTAACGTCTAGTTTTTGAGCTTTAATTTGCTCTCTTTTTTGTTTCCATTCAGCTCTTTTCGCATCTCTTAATTGCTTAAACTTTGCTTTGTTTTCTTTCCTCATGGCCTTACTTGTCTGCCGACAATTCTTGAGCGCTTTCATGTCTTGTGCAGCAGAGATACATCCTTTAGCTTCACTCAAACCTTTTAATCTTTCTTCAATTCGATTAAGCGCCATTTTTTTCTTCTCAGCAAAAACTTCTTTTTTCATTTCTTTTCTCATCGCTTTTTTTCCACCTTCTGAGGCTAAAAGACCTGTTGAAAAGAATAACACCATTAAAATTTTCATATTTTCTCCTTATAAAAGTAAACGGATGTCTTTGTATTCTTTAATTTCATCTCTGATTCGAGCTGCCTCCTCAAAGTTCAAGTCCATTGCAGCCGCCTTCATTTTCTCTTTTAGGTCAGCAATTGTCTTGTCAACTTCTTGTGGGGTAAGCATTTGAAGGTTCAGAGTTCCTTTGTCCCCTTTCTTTTTCGTTGATTTTCTTCCCAGGTACTCAAGAACTCCTTCTCGGATATCTTTCTGGATTGTTTGAGGAATAATTCCATGTTCCTCATTATAGGCCATTTGCCGTTTTCGGCGATTCTCAGTCACGATCATCGATTCTTTTACACTTTTGGTTTCAACTTCTCCATAAAGAATTACGCGTCCTTCTGAGTTTCTTGCGGCCCGACCAATCGTTTGGACTAAAGATCGAGTTGATCTTAGAAAACCTTCTCTATCGGCATCAAAAATTCCGACTAAAGAAACTTCTGGTATATCGAGCCCCTCTCTTAAGAGGTTAATTCCAACTAGAAGATCAAATTCCCCCTCTCTTAATTCTCGTATGATTTTTACTCGCTCAAGAGCATCAATATCGGAATGAAGGTATTTTACCTTGAGTCCTATACTTTTATAATAATGAGTTAGTTCTTCTGCTAATTTCTTAGTCAGAGTTGTTACGAGAATTCTTTGCTTCTTTCGAATGACCTTACGACATTCTCCAAGGAAATCTTCGACTTGATTATTCGAGGGGCGGAATTCGACGAGAGGATCTAATAACCCAGTCGGGCGAATAACTTGCTCAACAATTTCTCCTCCTGAATTTTTAACTTCATAATCAGCAGGCGTTGCAGAAACAAAAAGGACCTTATTATATTTAGATTCAAACTCTTCAAAATTTAGGGGTCGGTTATCGAGAGCACTTGGTAAACGAAAGCCATGATCAACCAAAGTTTCTTTTCTCGCTCGATCTCCTCGATACATCCCACCTACTT
This sequence comes from Bacteriovoracaceae bacterium, assembly GCA_965217035.1. Classification (GTDB taxonomy): domain Bacteria; phylum Bdellovibrionota; class Bacteriovoracia; order Bacteriovoracales; family Bacteriovoracaceae; genus JAUHYH01. The sequence goes on from OZ244226.1 coordinate 768,338, forward strand.
GTGGAATAGTGATATGAGACTCATCAATTATTAAAAGAAAATCGTCACCAAAGAAATCAATTAAAGTAGGAGGAGGTTCTCCTGGAGCACTTCCAGTTAAGTGACGTGAGTAATTTTCAATACCGGTACAATAACCAAGCTCTTCAAGCATCTCAAGATCGAGCAAGGTTCGTTGAGACAACCTACGATTTTCAACCAACTTATCTTCGGATTCTAAATATTGAAGTTGTTCTCTAAGCTCGGTCTGAATTGTACCAATCGCTGTCTTTAATCGCTCTTGAGTCACTACATAATGAGAAGAAGGATAAATCGTAATTTTATTAAGGTTATCAAGAATAGTCCCTCTTAAAGGGTCGATGAGCATGATTTCATCTATTTCATCATCAAAGAACTCTATTCTGATAGCCACTTCATCTTCATGACTTGGAAAAACTTCGACTGTCTCTCCTCGAACACGAAAATTACCTCGAGAAAAATCATAATCATTTCTCTGGTATTGAATCATAACAAGGAAGTTTAAAAACTCCTTGATTTTGATTTTTTGATTTTTAAAAATTTTAATCTTTTGTTTACCATACTCTTCAGGGGAACCAATCCCATAAATACAACTCACAGATGAAATGACAATAACGTCATCTCTTTCTAATAAACTTCGAGTAGCTGAATGCCGGAGTTTATCAATATCGTCATTAACGGAAGCATCCTTCTCGATATAAGTATCCGATCCTGGAACATAAGCCTCCGGTTGGTAGTAGTCGTAATAAGAAACAAAATATTCAACCGCATTTTTCGGAAAGAAGCCCTTAAACTCTTCATAGAGTTGGGCCGCAAGAGTTTTGTTATGAGCAAGAATTAAAGTTTTCTTTTGAAGGCGCTGAATAATGTTGGCCATCGTAAAAGTTTTACCAGAACCCGTAACACCTAGAAGAGTTTGAAATTTTCTTCCTTTATTAAAACTATCGACCAAGGCTTCGATCGCCTGAGGTTGATCTCCTGTAGGTAAATAATTTGACTTGAGTTCGAAAGGCTCCATCGCAAATGAGAATACTTCTAAACGAGCTGAGGAACAAGTAAATCACACAAGGTACGGCAAAAACTGATCCATTCGCTAAGACACTAGTCGTTATAAGATGAAATGGGTTAAACTTAGTAAGTGAGAGCAAAAGGAATTGTTTTTACCCTGTTATTCATTGGATTCGCAAAAGCGGATACCAATCCTATAACCGCGTGGTTGAATCTACTCGATTCACAGACTTCGGGTAATCTCGTTCGTCAAAATCAATCATTCTGCTATGTCGATGATAAAGGAGAAATCCAAGGATACAATTCAGAAAAGTCACTTGGCCTCGCTTCAGTTTCCAAAATTCTCACGACTCTTTGGGCATTAAAAAAACTTAACCTCAATCATACCTTTCCTACTAAGCTTTATATCAAAGATAAAAAGGTTCATATTCAAGGTGGAAAGGATCCGATCTTCTCGAGAAGAAGTATTTACAATATGATTAATAAGTTAAATGACTTAGGGATCAATAAAATTGAAAGTCTCACCTATGATGATAATTTTTATTTTGTTCCTCAGGCCATCGATAATAGTTCTCATGCCCAAGTTTTTGATGGACCAAATGGAGTTCATTATTGCCGGCCTTATGCCCCCCGTAAACAGACTTATAAAGATTTATTACTGAGCTATCTAAATACACCCAACTGGTCTAATAAAAGTATACGAGTTTCTAAGTCACAAGAAGATAGCACGGGCATTAAATGCTTGAATGCCCCTATTCGATCGATTCGTTCTGACTATAATCGAAAAAGACAAGTTTTCACAAATTTTGATGCCAATCCAAATCTTGTTGTTCAAAAAGTAGAGAATTCATCTAAAAATCCTTTTATTAAAAACGGAAAAATATCTTCTGGTGTTAAGGTTTTGAATTTAAAATCCTTAAAACTTATCGAAATTCTAAAATATATGAATACAGTTTCTTCAAACTTACCTGCTGATTTGATTTTTCATATTCTTGGAGGAGCAAAAAAGTTTCGAAGTGAAATGTCTGCTATTCTTTCAAGTATTGGCTACAAGAGTGAAAAACTTTTTATCTCAGGTTCAGGAATTCCATTAAAGACATATAGTTCTGGTACTTGGAAAAGAACAGTCAATGAAATGAGCTGCCAATCTGTCCTCAAAATTTTAGAACTACTCTTAAGAAAAGTTAATGGAAATAAGATTCCTATTTTTGATAAGTTTGATCAGCCAATTCAAACTCTCGGTGACAAAATTACGAAACCATATTTGGCCGTTTCTGGAGTTGAAGGTACAGTGAAAAATCGCTTTCAAAGTCAATTTGCAAGAAATTTCGTTGCTAAAACAGGAACTCTCTATGATTCCACGACTCTTGCAGGCACATTGAATACGACAAAAGGAAAAAAGCACTTTGTTTTTCTTAATACTTATCCCGTTAATTCTTTAAGTCCACAACACATTCAGATTTCAAGAAATATTCAAAATGCATCGGTAAAGAAACTTTTCGAGTTTGAGGGTGAAAAAGTAAACTTTCAATACACCTCTAATTCACAACTTTCATCGCGTAGGTTTCAAACTTTTGTTCAAGATAGTGAGGTTCAAGAATTCTAATGAAATATTTAATTATTTTTTCTTTTATTCTCTCTTGTAATACTCAAAAATCTTCTAAAATAATACCAATGCCAAAGATTGTAACAACAGAAGTCAAAACGATAGAATATCAAGCCAATGAATCTGATCCCGATCCACTTTATGATGCCATCAATACGCTTGATGAAGAATTAATCCAAAAAACAGCAACTGATCGATCAAAACTGTTCTCACTTAATAGTTTCAATAAATCAGGCAGTTCTCCTCTCACCCATTTTCTCATTGTCTCGGCAGACGAAGAAATTGACCGAGCTTCAGTGACAAAAGAGTTAATTAAAATTGGAGCAAATCCTAACTTTAAAACAAGTCTAGGACTTTCACCACTTAGTATTTCTATTCAAAATAATTACCCAGATGTTGTGAAAGTACTTCTTGAGAATGGAGCTGATCCAACAGAAATTCTTCAGGATGGAAAGTCGTTACTTCAGCTAGCAGAAAACCTCAAACGCTCTGAAATTATCATCGCTTTAAAGCAATATCTCTAATGAATGAAAACCTTTAAAGCGAAGATCTTTTCTCTTACTTATAAAGGTCTTGGAATTGCTCGGACAGAGGAAGGAAAACTCTTCTTTATCCCGAACACATGGCCAGGTGACGAAGGAATTTTTGAAATAACCAAAGAACAAAAAAGCTATGGAGAAGCCAAGATACTAGAAATAATCAAAAAGGGAGAACAAAGAGTTTCACCTAAATGCCAATACCAAGATCAATGTGGAGGATGCCCTTGGATGATTGGTTCTTATGAGTCACAACTCAAATATAAAAAAGAAGTCTTTGAATCTCTTCTAAAACGCTACAAAGTGTCTCTCCCTAATATCGAAGTGATTCCTTCAGTCAATCAATACCACTTTAAATCGCGGGCCCAGTTTAAAATAGACCAAGATAAAGTTGGCTTTTTCAAAGCAAGGTCTCATCAAGTTGTTGATATTGAAGAATGTAAAGTTCTTACTCCTAAAATGAATGAGCTTTTAAAAGAACTAAGAAATAAAGATCGCGGCAATCTTCAAAAAATTTCACTTGATGAACAAGCCCCTTATAACTTCACTCTCAATTATCGAGCAGCCTTTACTCAAGGGCATTCTCAACAGAATGATTATATGAAAAACTGGCTAGAGGAACATATTAATGATCTTTCTTCAGACTTTAATGTTTTAGAACTTTTCGCAGGTTCAGGAAACTTCACAGAAATCCTTATAAAACATTTTCATCAAATTACGGCAATTGATTCTTTTGAACCAGGAATCAAAGATCTTGGAAAACGTTTTCCTCAAATCATTGTAAAATGTCTAGATCTTTATGGGGGAAAATTTCAATTACCGAAAGGAGAAGTTTTATTGCTAGACCCACCAAGAGCAGGTTTAAAGGGTTTAAATATTTCTCAAGAACATCTTCAGCATATTTTCTATATCTCTTGTAACCCCGACACTTATCTAAAAGATATAAAACCACTTTTAGAAAACGGTTTTGAAGTAAAAGATTTAAAGATTGTAGATGCTTTCCCTCACACTCCTCATATGGAGATTGTAAGTTATCTTAGAAGAGATTAGAGAGTCTCTTTTTCATAACATCAACAGGTGTTAGAGGGACAAGGTCCCCAAGCTCAGGCCCATGATCCTGTCCTGTTAAACAAACTCGAACTCCCATAAAGAGTTGTTTTCCTTTAATTCCGAGATCTTTTTTAAGCGTATTAAAATATTCGGAGAAGTCATCTTTCGTTACAAACTCGCTAGCATCGGAAAGTTTCTCATTAAGAAAGTTATGAATTTGCTTAGTTGTTTCCCAACCAAGAACTTCATCGAGCTTTTCAGTCTTCTCTATATCAGTCTTAAAAAGATTCTCATCGAGACGATTTGGAAATTCAGAGAAAAACTCAATTTGTGTTTTATAAAGTTCGATGGCCTTATTTTTCCAATCATCATTTTGAGAAAAATAAGCGTGTGTTTCTGGAATAAATTTTTCTAGCTCAGTTTTAAGAACATCATTTGAGAGGGAACGAATATGCATTCCGTTAACCCATTTGAGTTTTACAAGATCGTAAACAGCAGCTGATTTACTGAACCGATTTGTATCAAACTTTTCAACAATATCATCATAAGTAAAAATTTCTTTTTCATCTGGATGTGACCAACCAAGTAGAACAAGATAATTAGAAAGTGATTGTGGAAGATAAGACTCTTGTCTGTATAAGTTAACTGAAGTCGCTCCATGCCGTTTTGAAAGCTTTTGCCTATCTTTCCCAATAAGAAGTGATACATGCGAAAATTCCGGAGGAGTTGCCTCTAGCGCTTCATAAAGCATGAGTTGCCTTACTGAATTGTTCACATGATCTTCTCCACGAATCACGTGAGTAATCTTCATCAACATATCATCAATGACAACGCAAAAATTATAAACCGGAAGACCATTGGACCTCATGATTACAAAATCACCGACCATTCCTTGAGGGAAAACAACTCGCCCTCGAACAGAATCTTGAAGTGTATAGGGTTTTTGAGGAGCTTTAAAACGAATCGCAGCTTTCTCACCTGCCGCTAACCTATTCGCAGCTTCTTCAAAAAACTCTTCGTTTCTCCATCTACCTGTATAATGAGGTGGGCGACCTTCTTTCTGAGCCTGTTCTCTCATCTCCTCCAATTCTTCATCAGTGCAGAAATCGTAATAAGCTAATCCTTGGTCAACGAGCTTTTGAGCATACTCTTTGTAAATCTCCTGTCGTTCCGATTGTCGATAGGGTCCAAATTCACCGGGTTTATCAGGTCCTTCGTCATAATCAAGACCAAGCCATTTTAGGTCAGCAATCTGCGATTCCTCATACTCTCTTTTACTTCGTTCAAGGTCTGTATCTTCGATCCTAAGAACGAAGGTTCCGTTATGAGCTTTCGCATAAAGGTAATTGTAGATCGCTGTTCTTGCGCCACCGATGTGGAGGTATCCCGTAGGACTTGGAGCAAATCGAACTCGTGGAGAAGTCATAGCTATTCACCGCGTTAGAGAGTTAGAGTTATGATTTATTTTTATCTCACGCCACCTAAAAGGTCTATGGAATTCATATCTTCTTCACCAATGACGACGTCCCATGAAGATGTTTTCATGACCGAATCATTCTAACAAAACGAAAATAAAAATTTTTAACTTAATATGTTTTATCCAAAAGCTAAAAAGCTTTGCAAACAACTTTAGTACCAATAGAAAAAGTTGCTAGCTTCAGTGGAGTCTTGACTATAACAAAGTAGATCTTCTTGAATCGACAAAAGCCGACTTTACTTCATCTTTAGAATGAAGTTTTAAAAATCCTATATCTTTTTCAAAACAACATCATGCGTCTTTTTTTTTAAAATTGTTGATAGTAGCTCAATGAATTCAAGGAGTTTACTAGATGAGTCACGGGTTTTTTATCTTAATTTTTACTATTCTATCCTCTTTTTCACATGCAGCTGTTTGGGAGACAACAGCAAGCTGGAATGATGAATACAAAGCAAACTATAGAGAATGGGTAAAAAATGAGGTTACAACCGACTACTTCAGTAATCCTGATAATAAATACTATGGTGTCCTTGTTGATTGTGCTGACGTTACTTATGCATTAAGAGCAGTTTTTGCTTTTGAAAATGGGCTTCCCTTCAAAGTAAAGAATACTCTTTATAGAAAAGGGCATCGCTATAAGTATTGGACTAACGAAATTTCTAAATATGACAAATATGAAGACTCAAAAAAGAGGTTCATCAAGTTTATAAACTATATTGGTGAATGGCTAGGAACCTATAGTTTAGTTATCAATGATTCTTATCCTCTTGAGGTATCGAAGATCAATTCTGCTGATATCTATTCCTATAAAAAAGAAACTGACTCTGGCTATACCAGACATGCCTATAATATTAAGGCGATTACTGAAGCAGGAAACTTTCAGCTCATATGGTCTAATCAACAAAGGAAACTTGAAGGAAAACCTATGAAATATGCCGAATGGTCCAAGCTCAAAGAGAGGCCATTCAAATTCCAATGGGGATTTCGAAGATTTAATTTCCCTGATGACTATTCTTTAGAAATAGAAAAAAGAGAAGATTATGGAATTGACCAGTTCTCTTGGGCCAAAGAACTTGATGAAAAAGCCTTTTTCAAAAAAGTGAAAAAAATTTTTAAAGTACGTGATGAAACACCTGACACAAACCTCACTCGGCAACTTAAGAACCTCTGCGAGTTTGCGAATGAAAGAGTTGAAGTCGTAAAAAGTGGAGATAAATTTAGAGGTAAAATAAAAAACAGGTGTATGGATTATACAGAGTTCGATAATTATTCCACTCCTAGCCGAGATAGCCGGTTCTTTGACATGTTTAAGGAATTAGAAGAAACAATCAATGCTTATAAATCGGCTGGTTTAAGTGGTCAGATAGAAATAAAACTACTCAATGATGTTGAAAGTATCTTTGATGAAAAAAAACCTGATACAAAAAAATGTCCTGTCACTTATAAAAAAGGGGCTAAAAGTCTCAGCCTTAAGGCAATCTATTACGGATTAAAATCAAAGAAGTTTTCTTCTCATCCGAACGACAATATAGACAGGAGATGGGGAAAGAGCGTTGGAAAGAAGACAGATTGTAAAACTTGGTATTAGCTTTTTTTTGCTTCTAACTCTGGGAACATACTATTTTATAGAGCAGAAAAAAGAGACCAAAGTAGAAATAATAGAAAGCAAGCGAGCCCTCCCTTTAAAGAAAACTATTAAATCTGAAGAAATTTCTTTAAATCAAGAAGAAAAAGATTGTGAAACTCTAAAACTCTCAACGTTAGAAAAGATAGAAAAAAAAATTATTCCAAAAGTTTGGAGTAATTATCATTTATCTAAAAATAAGACTGAATACATTCTAAGAATCGAGAAAGATTCTAACAACCAGGATTTAGAAGTCGATAGAGTTAAATTTTATGAACTTGATGAAGAAGGACTTCCTACTTCTTCATTAGAAGGGAATAATACTATCATAGAAAGCCAAGAGCAGCTTAATTCATTAATGGAAGACTATAAAATACTGCAACATGATGAGGTTTTTTACTTTCAAGGAACGACTGTCAGAAAAACAGATGGAAAAATTCAAATAATTGAACAATCACACGATGCTAAACATTGTTATTTTTAGTTCATAAGTTTTAATCTTTAAATTTATTTAGAAGTAGGTACTCGTTGATAAAGAAATTCATCATTAGACTTAAGAATTCCATTTTTAATGAACTCAACTTCTTCTTCGAGTTTTTTCATGGAAGGTTTTCCATAAAAAGAAGCCCAGATAGTGATTTCAATTTTTTTACTATCAAGAGCTTTCATTTTAAAACTTGAAGAACGCATAATAACTCTTTTGTTAGCACAGCAACGAATATAAATCCCGATAATCTGTTCTAAAAAAAAGTTAAAATTATTTTTAAAACTGAAGCTTAAATAATCTTTATCTGATTCAATTTTAAAATATTGCTTAATCTTAGCAAATTTGAGCTCTGATCCTTTCTCTTTTCTGTAAGGAATGATGAGGCGTAAATTTGCCCCTTTTCGCTTATTATACTTAATGTATTCGGTGATTAAATCATCTCCAACATAATCAATCGTTAGATTCTTCAAATTTACTTCTAAGAACTCATAAGTAAAATCACTCCGATCCAATTCAAATTGCATGTTTAAATTCTCTTTAAGGAATTGGATAATAGCAGGCGCTTCAAGTTGTTCTGGAACTGTTACAGTGACCTTTTTTTCAATCTCTTGGATCGCGAAAATTTGTGTCGCAAAAGTAATAAGGATCAAACTAAACAGTCGTTTCATAACACGATCTCATGATCGTCTGTCTCATTGATACATTTAGTCAGATTCTCTTGTAGTTCAAGATCTTGGAATTGAATTTTTTCTTTCTTCTTATTTTGAAGTTCAGATGTCATTTCTTTTACATTACTCATAATCTTATGAGCTCTTCTGGCGGTCCTACCTTTTTCGTGAAGCTCGATTGGCTTATAAAGGCTCACCTTTTCAACTTCCTTACCTGAAATAGTGTTCTCCCAGTAAATTTGATTATTGGTATTATAGAGAGTACAACGCCGATTCCATGTCCGATAATAAATATCTCCCATAGAATTTAGAGAAGCGCTAAACTTTGCACTAAAGCCAGCTTGACCACTATTATCACATCGATAGGTACAAATAGTGTCAGCACAAACAGATAATGAAGCAGTAAGAAATAAAAGTATAATAATTTTCATAATTTTATTGTACTGAAAAAATTGTCTCGATTTCATGGCTGATATTATCCATTTCACTACCTGTCGTGATTGAAATTTCACGAACAAGAAGATCCTTACAAAGCTCAACCATTTTTTTCTCACCAAAGCTTAACTTTTTAGAAAATCTAAGGATAAGAAGAGATCTCAGGACATCAGCAATCTCTAAAACGGATCCTGAGTTTACTTTCATCATATATTCGCGATGACGACGGTTCCAAGTTTCACGACTTGGATTAACACTATGATCTTTTAATAATTCAAAAATAGCTTGGACTTCGTTCTCTGTAACGAGAGCACGAACTTCTTTACTCCCTTCCGGAACAATGACCTTCATTCCATTAGAAATGATTGCAATAGTGAGAGTCGTAAGGTTTTGCCCAGCAATTTCCTTTGATTCTCTTTTAAGAACTTGCCCAACTCCATGACCAGGGCAAACGACGTAATCGCCAATTTCATACATAAAAATGTCCTCTCCAAATATTTTCCCAAGAGCATAATAACACGGCATGGCATAAGTTGCGGAGCTGCAAGTAATCTTTACAACTATCTAAAAAATAGACAGAAAAAAGTACATTCTTAGCCCTATTAAGCTAATAAATCCAAATATTTACAAGGCTTTCAAAGTTGGCCGCAAGATTGCTCTATAAGTTCTTGCGTACAACAAGTGAGGAGTCACTATGAACATGTCATTCTTAATAGCAATGCTAAGCAGCCTTTTGGTTCTTCCCTCTTATGGAAACCTGCCAGCCGGCCAGTCTCAGCTCACCCCTGAACAGATGAATCTGCTCGCTCAACAAGGGGCCTTATTAGGTGCCCAACAGGGGCTTGCTACGAATCAATCAATGCCTGGTCCCAATCTTTATACTACGGATCCAGCCACCAGTTATGTCGTTCCAGAAAACGGAGTCAATGGTAGAGCTCCAAATTTTCAGGGTCTTGATTATCAAGCTCCTAATTCAAACTCGGTTGCTCTTTATTACCAAATTCAGAATCAAATTCTTCAGCAAGAAGTGAATCAATATAAATGGCAACAGCATCAACAAATGATGAAGTCTGCTATCGATGGAATGAGAGGAACTTTTCAAACATACGTTAAAAGTGAAAGACAAGCGAATGACCTTTTTAGAACTAAATTTCTTGATCTTCAAAAAGGCTTCTTCCAAAGTTTTCACCAACAACAAGCCGCAATATTTGCACCTATCATGGAACAAAAATCAAAAGATGCAGCAATGGCAGCTCAATATCAGGCTCTTTTAGATCAAATGGAGAAGTCTGATGATCTTGCTCTTGGATCCGAGACACGAGAAGACGCTGAAGCTAAAATTAAAAATGGTGAAATGACTCAGGAAGAACTTGAAAGAAGATTAAAAGAAAACACCGTAAAAGATAACGCTTAATAAAAAGCCGGGATTCAATCTCGGCTTTTATTATAATCCTCTAAAAAAAATTCCTCGATAAACCCATAAGGGGCCTATCAAAAGAAATTGAAGATCCTGAATAAAGGAAGGTTTTTTCCCCTCAATCTTGTGCCCTATAAATTGAAAAAGCCAAGAAACAATAAATATTGTCAGTGAAATGATAAACAAGTTCCCAATGTTTAAGTGAATCCAATTCAGAATGAAGGTCATCAGACCAACTTGAGAAATCATCACAAGAGCAATTCTCAAACCAAGTAAAATATAGAAAAGCATACAAACTGCAGCGAATACCGTGGCCCAATTGATATAAGTCGTGCTACCAAAGAGATTCGGAGTGGGTATGGCCCAAAGCATTCCTAAAATTGAAAACATAATTAAAGGAACACAAATCTTGTGAATCACAATATTTGTAGTGTTTGTATGCGACTCTCCGTAGGCATCAAACCACTGCTTTAGGCTTCTCACGAATTATCGAGTATAAACTTCGTTCTTATCAAAAAAGTATGAAACTTCTCTTTCAGCAGATTGAGGAGAATCAGAACCATGAACCGCATTTGCTTCGATAGAGCTTGCATAAAGCTTTCTCAAAGTTCCTTCAGCTGCTTCTTCTGGATTTGTCGCTCCCATAATTTCTCTATTTTTCTCGATAGCGTTATCGCCTTCTAGAACCATAAGAACAACAGGACCAGAAGTCATAAAGTTAACAAGTGAACCAAAGAAAGGTCTTTCTTTATGCTCAATATAGAATCCTTCAGCTTTCTCTTGAGAAAGATGAACAAGCTTTGCAGCCGCGATAGTTAGTCCTTCTTGCTCGAAACGACCGATGATATTTCCAATATTATTATCTTGAACTGCGTTTGGTTTAATAATTGATAATGTTTTTTCTTTAGCCATTTTATTTCTCCTTAAGATTTAAATTAATTGAGGACTGAAGCAACTTTCTCTCCGAGCTCTGCAGGTGATCTTGCGATCGTTACGCCACACTCTTCAAGGATTTTAAACTTTGCTTCTGCCGTATCGTCACCACCAGAAATAAGAGCACCTGCGTGTCCCATTCTTTTACCTGGAGGCGCCGATGCACCAGCAATAAAGCTAACAACAGGTTTTTTCATATTTTCTTGAATCCATCGAGCAGCATTTGCTTCTGCATTACCACCGATTTCTCCGATCATAATAACCGCTTCTGTTTGATCATCTGCTTCGAAAAGCTCAAGACAATCAATAAAGTTGGTACCATTGACAGGATCTCCGCCAATACCGACACAAGTTGATTGCCCAATTTCTCTTTGAGTTAATTGGTAAACTGCCTCGTAAGTGAGTGTTCCTGAACGTGAAACAACTCCTACATTCCCTGGCATATGAATATGCCCTGGCATAATTCCGATTTTACATTCACCCGGAGTAATGACTCCTGGGCAGTTAGGACCAATCAGCCTTGAGTTCGATTTCTCAAGCACTGACTTCACTTTGATCATATCATTAATCGGAATCCCTTCTGTAATAGCAACAATCAATTCAACCTCAGCATCAATGGCTTCAAGGATTGCATCGGCTGCAAACGGAGGTGGAACAAAAATCATCGCAACATTGGCTTCAGTTTCTTTAACAGCGTGAAAAGTTGAATTAAAAACAGGGATTCCTTCATGAACAATTCCACCTTTATTGGGAGTGACTCCCGCCACAACATTTGTTCCGTAATCACGGGACTGAAGTGTGTGGAAAGTTCCTTGTTTTCCAGTTAAACCAACTGTTAATAATCGCGTGTCTCTATTAACTAAAATCGACATAACTTACGCTCCCTTCGCTGCACTTACAGCTTTTTCAGCGGCATCGGCGAGATCATTTGCCGATGTAATTTTTAATCCAGATTCATTAAGAATTTTTTTACCAAGTGAAACGTTGGTTCCTTCAAGTCTAACAATAAGTGGAACTGTGAGATTCAGAGATTTTGCAGCTGCAACAATCCCCTCTGCAATAATGTCACATTTCATGATTCCACCAAAAATATTCACAAGAATCGCTTTAACGTTTGTGTCTTGAAGAATAAGTGAGAATGCTTTCTCAACAGTCTCTTTTGTTGCTCCTCCACCTACATCAAGAAAGTTCGCAGGTTGACCACCAAAAAGTTGGATAATATCCATTGTTCCCATTGCAAGTCCTGCCCCATTTACGAGGCATCCAATATTTCCATCAAGGGAGATATAGGAAAGACCATATTTGCCTGCTTCAAGCTCTTGTTCCGACTCTTCAGTCGGGTCACGGAGCTCTTCAACTTCAGCATGTCTATATAATGCATTCGAATCAAAGTTAAGTTTTGCATCAAGGGCGATGACATCGCCATCTTTTGTTGTTACAAGCGGATTGATCTCAGCAACTGAACAATCTTTTTGAATATAAAGATTGTAGAGACCACCAAGAAACTTAACAGCTTTCTTCATAGTATCGCCTTCAAGACCAATACCATAGGCGAGCTTTCTCCCAACAAATGGCGTAAAGCCAGTAGCAGGATCAATATTTACTTTGATAATTTTCTCAGGAGTTTCAGCTGCAACTTCTTCAATATTAACCCCACCTTCAGCAGAGGCCATCATCGTGATGCAACTTTTATCTCTATTAAGAACAATTCCAACATAATACTCATGATCAATGTCGCAACCCTCTTCAATAAGAATCTTATTAACAAGTTTTCCTTCCGGACCTGTTTGATGAGTTACAAGAGTCATTCCAAGGATCTCTCCGGCATACTTCTCAACTTCTTCAAGAGACTTGGCAAGCTTTACTCCTCCCCCTTTACCTCTTCCGCCGGCATGAATTTGTGCTTTCACAACCCAAACATTTCCACCTAGTTTCTTCGCAACCTCAACTGCCTCAGCCGGAGTCACTGCAGTTGCCCCATTAAGGACACTAATGTTAAACTCCCGCATCAAATCTTTAGCCTGATATTCATGCACGTTCATGAACGTTCTCCTCTTTGAATTTGTGCTTAAGATTAAGATAGAAAACCAATAAATTCAACAGGCTTTGCCATTTCCTAGTGACCTGGGCATTATAAATAAAAACTTGCGAGAAGCCTTATGAAACCAGTTTATCATTCTGTTTACCCTTCCTTTATTAAACTCGATGGTGGAGCGATGTTCGGAATTATCCCAAAACCACTGTGGCAAAAAAAGATTCCAGCTGACGAGATGAATAGAATTGAGATGAATTGTCGGATTTTTTATATTGAAATCGATAATCGCCATATTCTCATAGACTTAGGTACTGGGGATTATCATGATGAGAAGTTCAGAGGTCGTTTTGGGCTTGATCGTGTTACTCATCCGGTAGGAGAATCATTCCAAGAGTATAAACAAATTTCACCTGATCAGATTACTGATATTGTATTGACTCACCTTCACTTCGATCATGTAGGAGGACTCGGGACAAATGATGGACAAACTCTGCTCTACCCCAACGCAACTCTTCACCTCCATAAAAAACATTATGAATATGCGCTGAATCCAACACCAAAAGACCGTGGATCTTTTCATCACCAGTACTTCAAACCTCTTATCGACCAACTTATAGAAAAGAAACACGTGAATTGGCTTGAAGGGGAAGAACTAGGAACGGCCCTCAAAACGGAATCGGGCTATGAATTAAAATTTAAAATTAGCCATGGTCATACTCCTTATCAAGTTCTCCCCTTTGATGAATCTATCATTTATATGGGAGACCTTGTTCCAACATCTCATCACCTCCATCTTCCTTGGGTCATGGGCTATGACATGAAACCTGGAGTCAGCAGTCTAGAGAAAATCGCAACTTATGACTTTATTATTGAAAACAATCTCATCATGGTCTTCGATCACGATAAAGATTTTTGGGGTGGAAAGATAGAAAAACTCAAAGAAGAAAAATACCAGTTTACCAAGCTTTATAGGGCTGAATCAGAGCAATTTGAAACCCATAAGTTCTAAAAATATGTAAAAATTACTCTGTTCTCAAATCCGGCAACACTAAGTAAGCCAGTAACTTTACATTTAATATTTCGGCTGATATTTCCCTCGCACACTAATAACTATCGAGGAGAATCGAAATGAAAACAATTGTATGCCTTTTAGCCCTTATCTCTCTATCAGCCTTCTCTCAGAACAAAGACAAAGTCTCTACAGGTCATGAGAATGTTTTAACTTCACAAGTTTTAAAAGTTGGTACTTGTACAACTGACGCTGCTGATATGCTTCACCAAGTTGCAAGAGCAGTTGCTGGTGAAACAACAATCATCTTTGCTGAGTACAAAGTAAACGTTAAGTACAAGCAAACAGTTGAGCTTTTCGATGTTCGTAAAGTAAAAAAAGACGGATCAAAGACAAAAGAAAAAATCAACGTAAAAGAAATCGAAAGAGAAGTTGTTAAGACTAAGAAGTCTTACAGATCTGTTTCGGTTAATGACCTTGATGGATATCCTAAAGATGCAGTTCTTCTTGCTGCTCAAGGTGCTGCTGCAGTTCTCGCTGCTGAAAGTGATTGCAAAGCAACTGCTGCAAAATTAAGAGGCGAAATCAGCTTATAGTTTTTTATACTTTAAGGAAGGTCTGGCTATGCTGGACCTTTTTTTATTATGAATAAAATACTCATCTTTTCATTATTCATCTTTAGCTGGTCAGGGTTCGCGCAAGAATCTGAACAAACTCAAAAAAGCTATACTCGCAAAAGAGTCTTTAATAAATATGTTACATTTGGTGGATTTACACTTCTTAATTCTTTAAAAAATCGAAAAAAAGTCTACCAATCATTTATCAAAAGACCTATTTCGACTGATGTTCCAAAGCTTGAAAAACAATCTAAATTTCGCTGTCATGAAGTTTGTCCTAATAATTTAGGTATTTTGAAAATTAACCAATCAAATTACGAAAAAAATGAAAAGAATTCCTTAAGCTTCCTTAATGAGGCTTCACACTTTGAAGGGATTATGAAAAAAGAGTATGGTTTTTGCTGGGGACATTCCTCTCTTACAAACCAGCTAAGACATCTTGCTTTTTTTGATCCAGACAATTCTTTTGAGAGCATTGAGTTTCAAAATGGAACTCAAGAGTGGAGAAATTATATCAAAAAAGCTCTCAGAGATATTTTTCACTTTCGTCCTCGAATTCTTCCTTTTTTAAGTTCTATAAGAGAACTCTCCGAGTTTTTTGAAGATGATCTAAAAAAACTCGTTATCGATAAATGGGCAAATAATGCAATCAGTATATCAAATTACTTCAAAAGATTTTCCAATAACAAAAAATATTCTAGAGATGAGCTAAGAAAAAAAATGAAAGAACTGGAAACTCGACTTAAAAGAGGAGAAACTCCAGAAATTCTTTTTGCTGTGTGGAATAGTGATAATTGGATACACGTCACATTAGTGACAGAAGTTCTTTATAACGAGTTCGACTATACTTATAAATTAACTTTAGATGACAATAGGCAGTTCAATAATATTTCAGAACAAATGGATCCAAGCGAAATTATTATTGATTTGAAAGATCAGAGTATTCAATATCCTAAAGGTCCTAAATTTGGGGCCGTTGACTCTAAAATAGGCCGACTTGAAATTACGAAAACAAATACAATAATGTATAACGAAATCCTTCCTAGACTTGTTAACTTTTGTAAAATCAAAACAGGATGCCTAGAATAAAGGCATGTTAAAATTCTTTTTTTCTATTCTGTCATTCCCGCTTTTAGCAGCCGCTCCTTGGCATCTCTTTGAAGGATGTTATATCACTCGAGAGGTCAATGGTATAAAAATCAAGAAAGAGCCCTATTGGAATATTCTTTCCCCATCACAGGTAACTGTCGAAGGATTTTTAAAGTTCGATGTAATCAGAGGAAAAAAGAAAGTTAACTATAAATATAAAGCAAAGCTTGAAAAAGTTTTTTGCTCAAAATCAAAGCCTAAGAAAAAAAGAATGAATATTCTTCAGCCTTTAATTCAAAATTAAGCTTTGCTTCCAATAATCGTAAATTAAACCAGCCAGGTAGCGACTGCCCTTATTTGAAAGGTTATCGTAGAGAGGATTGTACTCATAAATCCCTAGTGCATGAGGTTTTTTTATGCCTCTTAGCAAAGAAACCATGAGACTTCTTAAATAATGAGCAGGAATTCCTTTATAACTGACTGCACTTACGGCCTCCATTACCGAACTCTCGATCACGTCTGCATCAATACTAATTATCACTCGATCACATACTTCGATCGTTTTTTGAGTGATAAAATCATTCAGAGATAAATCTTTTGAGAAATTCTCTGAAAGAACTCGAAGTTGTTCAAAATTAAATATATCCATATTAGAAACTCCTCGAAGAGTTTCTTTGTTATTATTCATTTCACTAATTCCTACTTGAATTAACTTTCCATTCCAACCAGGACAGTTCTGAACAAAACGCCGAAAAGGATTTCCTGAATGAGGCTTTTCATCAATTCGTGTGTCGCAATGAGGGTCAATATTAAGAATCAGAAGATTCTTCTCACCTAAATCATATAAACCCTTGAGAAGGCTATAGATGTGGTCATGACCACCACCGAGATGAACCAATGGATTCTTTGAGGAGAAATTTTTTTTAAACTCTTCCACTGATTGATCGATAGCGCCTGAATAATCATCAAGGTCTCTAAGTTGGGAAGTCAACGAATGATGAAACACTCTTTGAGAAATTTCGCTATCATTAAGTTTTAAGAATACTGCCATGATTGCTTGCGGAGCGAATCGACTTCCAAGCCTTCCTTTGTTTTCCTGGACTCCAATATCAGACGGCGAAAGAAAAAGCTGAAGATCTCCTTCTTTTAATAGAGTACCCTGGTCAAGAATGAAGCTCTGTAGCCCTTGATTTACTTTATTTTGCATAATTACCTGTAGATTCTGCTAGGAAAGAAATTTAGTAAAGTTTTTTTTAAGTTCAAAAACTGATATTCTTTAGGCGGGTAAATCATGGATAAGCTCTGGTACATTCTTAACGATCGTGATCAATTTGGTCCCTTTGACGAAACTGACTTACAAAATATGTTTCGTAATGGAAAAATTGATAAAGAGACAACTCTCATGCGTAGAGGGTTTCGCCATCCAGTTCAGGTCAAAGACCTGATCAAGAAACCACAGGTCGTAGAAACCAAATCTAAGAATTCGCCAAGGGTCATTAAAGAGTCTTTCAAGAAATCTTCTGTTCCACCTGCCCCACCGCAACAAGAAGCGCCCGCCCAAACTCCTTCTATAAAAACGACATCTTCTTCCAAGAAACCTTTTATAATAATCTCGAGCTTTGCTATTTTCACAATTCTCGCTTATTCAGGAATGAGAACATTTGTCTTGAAGCAATCATTTAATCTCGAAAGACCTAAAAATGTCAGGGCCAAAACTTTTAGCCAACATAAAAAAGCCTTTAAAAAAGCCTATGAGAGAAATAATCACAAATGGGGCTTTGTTCTCTCTAAAGATTTGAAAAATATTTATCTAATGTCCTCTTTACCAGGAACTCAAAAGGTAAAAATAACATTTAAAGGTACTCCAAATAAAATTCTCAGTACTCAACCCGTAGAATTTCAATCGGAAGTAGCACTCACTAATAATATTTCAGAAATCAAAGAGTTCAATTTTATAAAAGGAACTCAAATTATTCCTGGAGCCTACCAAATAGAGCTCGAACTCGTAAAAAGTGAAATGAACACTCTTCAAAAATTCTTTCTTAAAGATTTCAAAATAAAAGAAACTTTTAAAGAAAAAATGGTTCTTAAATTTCACTCGAAAAAAACTTATTCGAGAGAATTAGCAAAGTTTCAAAAGCTTCAAAAAAGAAAAAACAACGCTTTTGTACAAGATATAAAAATGAAGTATGAAACGCTTCTCACTATCGCTAATCGGATCACGGACAATTTAAACCAAGCTAAAAAAGGACCTCTCTCAAAAGATCAAGTTGAATTTAGAAAGAATTATTTTCTTCAAGATTATCAAATGAAGTATGGAACATTCTTCAGTAATTTCGTCATTGAGAATGAAAAGAAATTTAAAGATTTAACAAACTCAACAGACGAATTAAAAACTGGAATTATCGCTCATTATAGTACTCTTTCTTCTATCGCTCGCTCGCTTGGAATGGTCTCAATTGATGCCATTGACAGCTTCACTGGGCTTAGCAAGGATCGTGAAATCTTCTCTCCCATCTTAAAGCGCTATGAGTCTATCATAACAACTTGCAAAAAAAAGATCGACAAGCTCGAAAATATTGACCTCAAACAATAACCCAGTCTTTCATTTATATTCATTACATTGACACTATTAAGATTTCGTTAAACCGATTTTGGACAGCAGTCTTCCCTCCACTCATTTGATATATCTATTTAATAACCTGGTGGCTCAGATATGGATGAAAAAATGAATACTATGACTAAATCAACGACAACAAAAATTGAGAACACCTCACAATCAGAAGGGCTTAATTGGAAACTTATAATATCAAGTTATGTTCCCGTCATTATACTTCTTTTCATTTTCCTCGTTGGAGTTAAGTCATTTTCAAGTTCGTTTAAACTTATGGGAGGAGATTTTGCAAAAAGTCTTCTCAGTGGAACGGCCAATCCATTTCTTTCCTTAATGTCTGGAATGCTTGCAACAGTTCTCGTTCAAAGCTCTTCAGCGACAACGGCCATCATTGTTGGGCTTGTTTCTAGTGGAACTCTCGGTATTCCAGCTGCAGTCCCAATGATCATGGGAGCAAATCTCGGAACAAGTGTTACGAATACATTAGTTTCTCTAGGATACGTTAGTAGTAATAAAAGCTTCGCAAGAGCTTTTGCCTCGGGAACCATTCATGACTTTTTTAACTTTTTAAGTGTGATCGTTCTTCTACCAATTGAACTTGCGACAGGAGTTCTTAGCACTTGGGCAACAACTTTAGCTAATATGCTTTATGGAACATCAGAGAATGTTAAGTTCTCGAGTCCGATCAAAGCAGCTATAAAACCATTTGCTAAAGGTCTTAAAGCATTTGTAACAGATGTTTTAGGCATGGAAGGTTCTTCAGCTGGCTTGATGTTAGCACTTATCTCGGCCGTACTGATTATTGCTTCACTGGCTTTCATCGTTAAGGTCACGAAAAAAATCGTTGAGTCTTCGAGGGCCGAAATTCTTGACAGGATTTTCTCGAAAAGTGCTTTTGGGACAATTATTTTTGGAACGATATTTACTTTTGCAGTCCAATCAAGCTCAATTACAACTTCGCTTATGGTTCCACTCGCAGCTTCCGGAATGCTCAGCCTTGAGTCAATCTTTCCTGTCACAGTCGGGGCCAATATTGGAACAACAACAACCGCCCTTCTCGCATCACTTACAGGAAATGTTCACGGTCTCACGATTGCGATTGTTCACTTCCTCTTTAATATTATAGGAATGCTTATATGGTTTGTGCCTCCGTTTACAAGAAGAGTCCCAATCCTTCTCACCGAGACACTTGCAAAACTTGTTCTAAAGAAAAGAAGATACGGCTTTATCTACGTAACAACCGTTTTCTTCTTATTGCCATTAGGTTGTAGCTTCTTTTTCAATTAAGCTTTAACAAGCACTTAGTTAGTTTTAAGCCATTCAAAAAGCGAATAATGCTCATCCTGCATTCCTAGCTTTTTGTAAACCTGGATTGCTCGTTGGTTCGTCTTATCAACGTAAAGTCTTAAGCCTTTAAAGCTGTCATCATTCTTCACTCTTGTTTGCATTTCAAGATAAAAAGCTCTGAAGGCTCCCGATTTTCTCGCATCAGGTTTCACATAAACAGAATGAATCCAGATGACATTACCACAGCGCCAATCACTCCATTCGTAAAGAGTAAGCGCCGACCCAACAATCTCATCTTCAAGCTTGAAAATATAATAATGACCGATGACTGGGTTCTCAAAAACGTGACGTACCCCTTTTTGGACGGTCGCAAGATCAAGAGCAAAGTCTTCTGTTTCCTTTGCCATCGCAATCTGAAAAGAAGCGATCTCTTCTGAATGTTTTTTTTGGGCTTGAATTATTTCTATCATGTTCAAAAAGAATAAAGGGAAATTTGATTAACTTCAAGTCTCATAGACAGAAAGATTTTTAATAAGTTTTCCAGAAGCTGTATAATAAAACTGCGGAACTGATCGAATATCAAATTTAAGGCCAAGCGATTCAAATGGCTTTATCGGGACCTCTTTAAGAATGATCAAAAGAGGAACTTTCCCTTGTCTTTCTGATAAATCATAAGTCAAAAAAAAGCTCTCTCGGCTCATTCCTAATTTTTCAATCTGATCTTCCCAGAAATCGAGATTATACATCTTGCCATTAATTTTAATGGTCCGATCAAATCGTCCTTGAACTTCTAATATACTACCATGGATCATTGCCCTATCTTCTGTCGGAAAATAACCATCAATGAGGAAACTCTCATAACTTTCTATAGACATTCTCCCCCTTTGAAACTTTAAAAGTTTTTTAAAATGAAAAGGGCTCCTAACAAGTAAACGATCTTCTTGAATTTTCATTTTAACCCATGGGAGTATTGTGAGATTTCCTGACTTACCTGTCGCTAATTGAGAACAGAATTCTGTTGCTCCGTAAGTTGTGAGAAACTTTATTCCTGAAGAAAGTTTTGCTTTTAAAGATCGATTTAATTTAGATCCTCCGATAAAAATTCCATCATAGTGACTTAAATCTTTTCCCTGATTAATTAAATCAAAGACTTGAGTCGGAATAAGTGATGTCCATTTCCCATTTTCCGGAAAAAGACTCGCATTCCATGGGAGGTGTTCATGTATCCGAAATCCTGCGATAATTTGTCGATAAAGAATAGAACATCCTCCCATAAAGAAGGTTGGTAATGAGAGGACATAGTCAGACTTCGAATTGATGGAGAAATGAGAACAAAGCGATTCTGCATGCCCTAACATCATCTTATGGGAGATTTCATAGACCTTCGATTCTCCCCTTGAAGTCGTCCCAGAAGAAGCCAGGAAGAGTGTATCTGAGACTTTATACTCGGAAATATAAGTTTGTATTTTCTCTCTTAGAAACTCTCTTTCAGGAGAAAGAAGAATGAGGTTTTCACCTTTTTTTATCTTTCTAAATAATTCCATTCTAAACCTTTAAGTTTTTTATAATACGCTAGAATCATTTCTGGCTCAATTGATAGACAAGAACGTTTTATAGAGAAAATATTATGATCACAGTTAAAGTAAATTCCATGATAATTCTTGAGATTCCCGAAAGAAACAAGATCACAATAATCATGCCATGAGGCAAGTGGAGCAACAAAATTAGATGTAAAAACTGCCTGAGAACATTGAGTGGAATAAACTCCTCTCACATTGGGCTTTAAAATTTTTTTATCATCGAGATCCACTTTATAATTATTATAAGCATGATCGATTCTTATTTTTTTAAATTTTAGTTTTTGATAATTGACTGATGAATAAGGAAATGGATCTTCGACGTACTCAATCTGAGAACAAATATTGCTCCCAAGGACTCTTAAGAGTACCTGGAAACTTTCTAAGCTATATTTCTCATTACAATCAAGGCGTAAGATCTTAAATCTTTTAGCGATTTTTCTTATTTGATAAACATCGTCTTCAATATCACCATTTAGTTTTAGCTTTATTACAGACTTTGAGATTAAGATTAAACTTTCATCTTTATAAAACGAGTTATTTCTTATGCCGATTCGAGGCACCTTTCTTAAAGAATGATAAAAAAAGCAATCCTTCCATGCTCTTCCTATAATTGTCGCTGTTGTCCCTTGATAGCGTCTTAGTTTAATATCATCTAGAATATCAGAAATTTTTTTTTGTCCTAGATTTTCCCAAGCTGAATATTCAGAATACCCCCATTGATCTCCACCAAAATGAACTCTTAAACGGAGAATTTCCTTGCCCTCAAATTTCTCTCTAAAAGTATAAACATCTAAAGCCATAGCCAGATTTCTCCAAGAAAAAAGAGAAGAAGGAAGAGTATTGCCAAAGGGAAGTTTCTAGCATGATCTGAAGGATTCTCTGCTTTTCTAAGTCTGAAAATATAAAAAAGACCAAAAATGATGATAAGAGCAAAAGGTAAGAAATCATTCCTCATTTCGTAATAAATAAAACTTAATAAATAAATCATTAATACAATAGAAATCAAAAAAAATTTGTATCTTTTCTCTCCCAGTATGACGGCGAGTGTTCTTTTATAAACTTTTTCGTCAGTATCCAAGTCTCGAATATTATTTCCTCCAATAATTAAAATAGAGAAAAATCCTTGCAAAAATGAAAGCAAAATACTTTCTGTCGTCCATTGATGAGCAATGGCATAAGCTGTACCAAGACAGGCAACCAAGCCAAAAAAAAGAAGAACAAATAACTCACCAAGAGCATTATAAGCCAAGGGATAAGGCCCTGCTGTATAACCATATGCAAAGTAAGCTGATAGGAATCCGGCTATTTGAAACCCCCAATGCAAACCAAGTAAAGGTATCGAAGCCATCGCTGCAATTGCCAACGAAAGATAGGCTAACTTCAGAACAGATAGACTTGAAAGCTGTTCACCTGCATAGCGATCAGGTCCTACTCTTTCAGTGTCAGCTCCTTTAATATAATCATAATAATCGTTAAAATAATTTGTCGCGATTTGAATAAAGATTCCAACCAAAAGACAGTTTATGAGAAGACTTGGAGCTTTTAATAAATTTGCATTATCATAATAGAGGAAAATACTTAATACAGGAACGAGAGAGGCAATGAGAGTTTTGGGTCTCGCTCCAAAAACAATCGCTTTCATGCTAAGGCCTTACTTTTAAAAACCTTATTAATTATATTTTTGTAATCACTCCAAAAATTTTCAGTTTTTAAATTATCTACTTTAACCTCATTTATTTGCTCAAAATCATCGAAATTTTCATCGATAACTTTATAAGACTTTTCAAATCCTTTAGAAATTCCACCATAACTTTTATCATGAGAACAAATGATCTCCTTAGAAGTTTTAATTCTCTCAAATATTTGTCCTCCCTGATTATTTATAATAAAAATTTTTAAGTTTTTAGGGAAATCATTAAAAAGAGCGGAAATATCATATTGAAACGAAAGATCACCCAAAATCAAACTATAATCCTGATTTCGATTAGTAGATGCTGCTCCTAATGCCATGGAGATTAACCCATCAATTCCATTTGCGCCTCTTGCAAGAATTATTTTATTTGGGATCTTAAAAAACTTTGCATAACGTACAGGCATACTATTTCCAAAAAAGATCACATCATTCTTAAGAGCTTTTAAAAGTTTTCCTATCTGATAGACTTCAGATTTTATATTTTTCTCCAATATCTTATCAAGATTAAGAGACAGATCAGTGAGATCTCTAGGATCATAGGGAATCCTCTCAATTAACTGTTTTGAACTGATTTCATGATCGAGAATAACGGTACCATAATGAAGAGATGGTTTAGCGACTGGAGAAATATGATATACGTCGGTTGAGTATAATTGTCTCCAGAATTTAGAATTAGGACAATCACCAATTCTTATAATAGAGCGTATCTCGAGATCAAGAATTAATTTTTGAATAACTTCGTCTGATGAAATTTCATTTGATGACGTTTTTCCATAAAATGGAGATCCAACTTCTTGATAAACATAGCTCGGAGATGACTTGATAACTTCATAAAGTTTAGGATAGTGAGTAAGATTATCAAATGAATTAAGTATAAAAAGATTCTTTTTCCAATCAATTTGAAAACGGAAATCGTGTGAGTATGAAATTTGACTTTCTTGGATGTTCTCTAGATTTATTTTTAAATTGATTCCAATTGGATAAATACCTAGAAGATCATGAGACTTTATTGGAATTCCTTTTTGATAAGTAAAATCTCTATAGTTTCGGCAATAAGGTCTCAACATTAGCTTTTGATCTACCATCTGGGGAGCAAAGGAGCTATCAAGAGCAGATGGTCTGTCGGCAGTGATAAAAATAAGTTTTGAATTTGAAAAAAAGGCCTCTACGAGAGCTGGAAGAATTTCCGCAACAGCTGTTCCTGATGTTGTTACTAAAGCAACTGGTTTATTTAATACTTTGGCTGCACCAAGAGCTTGAAAAGCCATTGATCTCTCATCATATCCCATTATAAGTTCGAATTCAGAAAACTCTTCTAAAAGGATTGCATTTCTCGCTCCTGCTCCAAAGTATATTTTCTCTAACCCTAGACTTTTAAGTTTTTCAATCAATTTCATAATTAAAATACCTGAGAACGTTAAGTGCCTTCATATGCGACTCATCTAATTCTTCTTTCAATCCCGAACTGCCGACAATTCCACATCCAGCATTTATTTCAGCTCTATTTCCAGACCATGTAATATTTCTAATCATAACGATCGCTTTTTGATCATTGCCTTTCTTTAGCTCTAGAATTCCTCCATATTGCTTTTTTTTATAATCTTGTTCGAAACTTAACTCATCTTTGGATTTTTCAAATGCCTTAGAGGGATAGCCCCCCAATGCGGCAGTCGGTGCAAATTTACTGATAAGTTCTTTTGAGTTTATTTCTGACTTAACTAGAATTTTGGTTAGGAGATGAAAGTAATCACCATATTTTAAAATTCTCTGAGGCTCTTGAACATACCTATAATCTAAATCAAAAAGCTTTTCCTTAATATCATCAATGACAAAGTTATGCTCTGAAGCAAGTTTGGTATTAAAGAGATTTTCAGAACTTTTGCTAGTTCCCGCTAAAGCGACAAGTTCGCAATGTGTGTCTCGTGCATGATAAAGTATCTCTGGGCTGATTCCTATTTTCCCCGAATTCTTTCCCCAAAGTGCATAGATGTTATGCTCTCCGTTAAAATCGAAGCGAAGAAAGTCTTCAATTTGAATTTTCCTCTCGAACTCGAGATTAAGCGAATTATAAACGACAGCCTTTTTAATAACTTTATTTGCAATGAGTGATTTCGCTTTTCGATAATCTTCTTCGAATCTTTTATCCTGAAATTCGAATTGAGTTATTTTATTCTTCGAAGGAACAAGTTCAGTTTCCTTGATTATAGAAAAATCTCCTTCAAGATTCCCTCTTCTATCAAAAACCCTAATGAAGTCACTATCATCAGATCGACTTCTCAATTCAAATCGTTGAATTTCTGATCCGATATTCAATATTGCTTGATTCGGAGATTCGACAAGCATAAGACCTCCTTAATAATCGTTCGAGAGTTCTTGAACGATATTACACCTTCTGATAAGTTGAATAAAGGAGGCATAAGTTTTGTTCAATCAACATCAAATTCAAATTGTATGTGGTCCGTGCAGTCTAGAGTCTGAAACTCAGATTCAATCTTTCTTTCAAAGCTTCTCAACCATGAGGTATTTACGAGCTGGAATCTATAAAATGAGAACCTCTTCGAAAAACTTTCAAGGCCTGAGAGAGAAAGGAGTAGAAATTATTAAGAGTTTACGAAGACATCACTCTTTTCAGCTTATCTCGGAAGTTGTTTCCCCTGAATCTTTAGAGATACTAGATCCTGTTTGTGACATTTTTCAAGTAGGCTCTAGAAATATGTATAATTATGAACTACTCAAGGAACTCAGTAAAACTGGAAAGCCTATACTATTAAAAAGAGCTTTTACAGCAACCCTTCAAGAGTTTATTTATGCGGCCGAATATATCGAAAACAGCAAAGAACGAGTTATACTCTGTGAGCGTGGAGTAAGAACTTTCGAAAAAAGTTATCGAAACATGATGGATATAAACGCTATAGCTTATCTTAAACAACAAACTCCTTATACGGTTTTTGCAGACCCTTCTCATGGGACAGGAGTTTCTGAACTTGTCTCTCCACTAGCCTATGCATCAATTGCTGCAGGAGCCGATGGATTACTTATTGAAGCTCATCCCAATCCCAAAGAATCCTTTTCTGATGCTCAGCAAGCTCTTAGTCTCGGTCAACTTTATCAACTCATTGAAAGAATCAAAGATTTTTCAAAAATCTTAAAAAAGGAAGTTGTTTATTAATGCCTTCTAAATCAAAAATACAGCCAATGTTTAACAGGATTGCGGACAAATATGACTTATTGAATAATCTCCTCTCTGTTGGAACTCATTGGCTATGGAAAAGGAGACTCATTCGCCTAATAAAATCAGAAGAGCCCTACTCCCTCCTTGATGGAGCGACAGGAACTGGTGATATCGCAATCCTTGCACAATCCTTTTGCCCTCAAATTTTAGCAATCGACTTTTCTGAAGAAATGTTAAACTTTGCTCGAAGAAAGAAAAGTAGAGTTAAGTTTGAATATGGTGATTTAACAAACTTAATTCTTCCAGAGAAGTCTTATGATGTTTCTTCTGTTTCATTTGGAGTTCGTAATGTTGAAAGCTTAGAAATATGCTTAAGTGAACTCTCACGAGTTACCAAAAAAAAAGTCTATATTTTAGAATTTGGAACTCCTAGAAACTTTCTCTTTCGGTCTATCTATTTTGGAGTTATGAAATATATAATTCCTTTTATAGGAAAAATCTTTAAACAAAAAGAAGCTTATAACTATCTTATCACTTCATCCATTTCATTTCCTTCAGATGAAAGTTTTCTAGAAATAGCAAAACCTTATTTTAAAGAAAGTCAGTACTATTCATTAATGGGCGGAATTGCATATATTTACGAACTTAAACCATAATTCTTGAGAATTTCTTCAGCGTCACTCGGTCCAACTTTTTTCTTTCTCTGTAGAACTTCCTTCAAATCACACTTTAATTTTTCTCTAATAGCATGATCAGGGGTTGCTTGATAAACAATATTATCGATATGAAGATTCATATGCCCTTTCACTATTCCTGTGGTGACAAGACTCTTTAAAGCAGCATAGTTTTGCAATAAACCTGCAACAAACATTGATGCAGCAAGATCATATGTTGAGTTAATTCTCATAATCTGTAACGCCATTTTGGAGACAGGATGAAGCTTTGTCATCCCACCAATTGTTCCGAGTTGAAAAGGAAGTTCACAAAATCCTTTCAATAGACCGCTCTGATAACGCCAAGTTGTCAATGGTTTATACTGACCGGATCGGCTTCCCCACGAATGCAATGTTGCATTCATCGCACGCCAATCATTGCCTGTAAGAACAACAATAGAGTCTACAGCATTCATGAAACCTTTATTGTGAGTAGAGGCTCTTCTCCAATCTTCTTCCGCAAAACGCGAAGCAAGTTCAATTCTTTGACCAACCTCAGGACTTATTTGGGTCTCAGCTTCAATCCTTATATGCGCTTCGTTCGAAGTATTAGAAACGATACTCATAAGAGGTTTAGGGAAACACCACCGCATAGCGAATAAAGACAGTGTTTCTCCCATTTGCGTTATTAAATTAGCTCCCATGGCCTCAAGAGGATCAATTGTTAATTCATAAATAATGAACGTTTCTGTTTCTTTTTTTGTAAAAGACTCTACTTTCCCACCACGCTCGAAATAAGAAAAAAATCTTTCTTTTAAAAAAATCTCTATTTCTACCCAATAATCAAGCAAACAGCCTCTCAAGTCTTTTTTTGGATAACTAATCTGACCTGTTATTTGCCTCTTAAGAGACGTCACTTTTACATGCCCTTGATCTCTAAACTCTTTAGCTGATTTATTGAGAGCTGCAACAACTGAACTTTCTTCTACAGCTAGAAGCAGAGTTTTTAACTCATTTCCAACTGGAACTCTATTCACAAGTCCCACAGGCAAGGGCATGAAACCAATAAAGTTTTCAATAGAAATATCTCCGACCTCGTCAGGAAAAGGTAAATCTCCTAAAAAATAATCGACTCCTTTAATATGAGAAAAAATCTCTTCAAAGTTTAGACGTCGCTTATTCAATGGTTGTTTGTATAGCTTTTTAAAATCGTTCATAATATCATGAACAATATTAAACCAGGTTTGTCTGGAGAACAATATTGTTAAACAAAAATCGAACATTTTCTGAAATAGATCTAAGTGATGTTTTCTTTTTAGAAGACAACAAAACTCTAGACATCAAGCTAGAGCAGATTGAATATCTCGACAAAGGAAAAAAAATGCGAGCGAGCGTTTGTCGTGAATTTGGAGATATCCTAGGTATTAGTTCAGAAAAATCATCAATACTTTCTCGCGTTGTAGAAATGATTCACAATGCGACACTTATCCACGATGATGTCATTGATAAATCAGAACAAAGAAGATCCTCAAAAACACTTCATCAAATTATAGATAATCGAAAAACTATTCTCTTTGGAGATTATGTTTTAGCAAAAGCGTTAAACGAACTTTCAACTCTTAACGAACCCTATCTTGTTACTGAAATTTCAGAATGTCTAAGGAGACTTGTTCTTGCGGAATGGGATCAATACCAAACAATCAATCCCTTTGAATTTTCTATGAAAAATTATTTTTCAATGGCAAGCAATAAAACAGGAACACTCTTTGCCTGGGCCTTACTTGCTCCTTACTCTTTATTTAGCTCAAATCTTCAGGAAAGAGAAGTGATACGGTCGATTGGAGAGAATCTTGGTATCGCCTTCCAGATTCAAGATGATCTTATGGACTTTAATCCAAATAGTATAAAAACTTCTTACCTAGATTTTAAAAATAATAATCCAAATGTTGTCTTCTCATTTACGACTCAACTTACCGAAGAGCAAAAGAAGTTGTTCCTCATAGAGAATGACTTCGAAAAACTTAGCCTTGATATGAAAAAGAAAATACAGGACTCAATCTACAAAGCTGAAAAACTTTTTTTGAATAAAATAGATGAGGTCGAAACATTAATAGAAGAAATAAGAGAACTGTCAGGATATTCTTTTAATAATTTTTTTGAATCTCTAATTTTTACGATAAAGAATCGAGCTTATTAAGTGCTTCTGAACTGTTTCCATTTCTGAAGGACAATCGAGTCGAGCTTCAAAAATCCACCAATTGCTTTATTAGCATAATTCGTTAGTTTCTTGAGAGTTTTTAGTCTCTTTGGTGATATATTGTGCTCTTTTAAATAATCTGAATCGAGTTCAAGTAATTTGTTAATTTCATCTGTAACAGAATTAATCATAGCTTTTTCACGAGAACGGATAACAAAAAGAATCGCCTCCATGACATTAGGATTTGCCATGACCATTTCTGCTCCATATTTTCCATGACCAGCCTCAAGAACAACCTTATGCTTTTTTAGTTCTGTAAGACTCATACTTAATAATGCTTTGGAGATTCCAAGTTTTTCCTTGAGCTCCCTAGACGACATGGCTTCTTCGTTAAGAAAAAGATAAACCCAGATTTTCCCATGGATACTTTTGAAGCCCCAATATTCTATAAATTCTCCAATATTAGAAGATAATTTAGTGAGTACATCTTTTGACATTTATCAATAATGCCATGGAAATTTTGTAAAGTCTTGATCTCTTTTCTCAAGAAAAGCGTCTCTCCCCTCTTGAGCTTCTTCTGTTTGATAGGCTAACCGCGTTGCCTCACCTGCAAAGACCTGCTGACCAATAAGTCCATCATCGATCAAATTAAAAGCATATTTAAGCATTCTCATCGCAGTTGGAGATTTCTTGTTGATGATCTGGGCCCATTCAAGCGCCACTTCTTCGAGCTTATCATGCTCAACAATTGCATTAACCATCCCCATCTCATAAGCCTCTTGAGCTGAATACTCCTTTCCTAAGAAAAAGATCTCTCGCGCTTTTTTCTGACCAATATTTCTTGCAAGATAAGCTGAGCCAAATCCAGCATCAAAACTGGCAACATCTGGATCTGTTTGACGAAACTTTGCATGTTCTTTCGAAGCAATGGTCATATCACAAGTAACGTGGAGAGAATGTCCTCCTCCTACGGCCCAGCCGTTCACAACAGCAATAACAACTTTAGGCATGAAACGAATCATTCTTTGAACTTCAAGAACATGAAGCCTCCCGACTTGTGTTTCATCTTCATACTTATATCCATCTTTTCCACGTGTTCTTTGATCTCCCCCTGAACTAAACGCCCATTGACCATCTTTAGGAGAAGGACCATTCCCAGTGATTAATACTGTTCCGACGGCTGTTTGCCCTTGAGCATGTCTCAGAGCTGTAAGAAGTTGATCCACTGTCTGGGGTCTAAAAGCATTAAGGATTTCTGCTCGATCAAAAGCGATCCTAACTGTTTTTTCGTCTTTTGAATGATGATAAGTAATATCTGTAAATTTAAATTGTTCGAATTCTATCCAGTTTTTCATGAAATTATCTTAATCTAAATGAGGTCAATTCTGATTTTCGTGTAAGAAAAGTCTATCTTCTGTTAATCTTTAAAAATGAATCTTAAAATTGCCATTGCTGGCGCCTCAGGTTTTATCGGTCGCTCTTTGATGAAAGAAATTCTCAAGGAAACTGATCATAAAATTATAGCTCTTAGTCGGCGCAAAAAAAGCTCCAAAGAGCCCAGAATCAATTGGCGTCAATGCGACATGTACTCACTAAAAGACATCCAAGAAGGACTATCAGGAGCTGATATTGCTATTTATCTAGTTCATTCGATGCTACCAACCGCCAGACTCTCACAAGGAAATTTTGCTGACTATGACCTGATCCTCGCTGACAATTTCGCAAGAGCAGCAAAAAAAGAGAGTCTTAAGCAAATTATTTATCTTGGTGGTATCATCCCAGATGCTCAAAACATAAGTGAACATCTCAGAAGTCGCGTCGAAGTTGAGTCTGCATTAGCAGCCAGTGGAGTTCCCCTCACTTCTTTGAGAGCTGGAGTTGTTCTGGGCCCAGAAGGATCTTCATTTACCATGATGCTTAATCTCGTCAAACGTTTACCTTTCATGATATGCCCTTCATGGACATCAACGCTCTCAAATCCCATAGCTATTTGGGATGTTCATCAATCAATCCTAGAGGTTCTCAATAAATCACAACACTTTTCTAAGCATTATGATATTGGTGGAAGCGAAACCGTTTCTTATCGTGACATGATGTTAACCCTTGCTAAAAACCTGAAGAAAAAAAGACTTTTTATTTCGATTCCTTTTGTCTCCCCTAGACTATCAAAATTGTGGGTTTCTCTAATTACAGGAGCACCGAGTGATCTTGTCTATCCACTTGTTGAAAGTTTAAAAACACATATGGTTCCCGATAAAAACTTTAGCCTTGATATCGATAAAGACTTTACGGCCTTCAGTGATGCCATTGAAAAAATATTAAAGGAGACTCCCAAAAAGTCGCGACCGAATGCTTTTAAATATACGGGGATCACTCAATCTAATGAAGTTCGATCTATCCAAAGACTTCAAAGTCTTTATCGCTTTAAGGCAATTGAAGTCGCTTCTCATTACTTCAAATGGTTGCCTCAATTCTGGTCACCACTTATTCGAATTGTGCGAACTAATGCGAGAATATATTTTAAAATTTCACTCCTTCCTGGAAATGCTTTAATTCTGGAATATTCCCCAGACAGAAGCTCAAAAGACCGACAACTATTTTATATTCGAGGAGGTTATCTGGCCCTAGGCGAAGGCAGAGGACGTTTGGAATTCAGAAATATCATCAATGACCGCTATACTCTAGCTGCAATCCATGAATTCAAGCCAGCCCTTCCATGGTATCTCTATAAATATACTCAAGCTCTGATTCATTTATTTACAATGAAAGCTTTTGATAAACATTTAATTGAGTTGAGAAAAACATCGAATTAGTTATATAATAAAGTTATGAAGATTATAGCTCCAATTTTAAAACTTTGCGCTGCGGTCATAGGGATTCTCTCAATTGTTCTTCCAGCATTTATTCCTATCGGTGTTGTGTACGGACTTTTATTTCACTAATCTCTTTTCAAACTTCTCAGCTGCAACTAGAATTCTTTTCTTCTTTTCAAAATCCATCTTATCATACATTTTTACCATCATATTCATTCGATGATTTTTCTGGAGGAATTCTCGTTTACGATCAATGAATCGCCAATACAACCCGTCAACTCCATCACACCATTCTGGATCTTTTTTATAATGACTCATTTTTAGAAGATAATTGGAGCCACTTATATAGGGCTTAGTCGCAAAAATTCCTCCATCACTAAATTGAGACATTCCAAAAACGTTGGGACCCATTACCCAATCAGAGGAATCAACAAACATTTCCATAAACCACTTATAAACTTCTTGAGGATGGACTTCTAAAAGAAGCATGAGGTTACCAACAACCATTAATCTTTCAATATGATGAGAATAACCTGTTCGAACAGCCTTCTTGATCGAGAAATCTAAAGGTGGAATTCCTGTTGTTCCTTCATACCAATGGTTCGTAAGTTTCTTTTTATGATTGAAGAAATTCTTTTCTTGCTGAATTTCATCAAAGTTTTGATAAATACCGCGAACAAATTCTCTCCATCCCATCACTTGGCGGATAAACCCTTCTACTGCATTAAGATTATCTTTATTCAATTGCTTTTCTATCTCTTTCACCACTTCATCTGGAGTAAAAAAACCAATATTTAGAAAAGGGCTAATCACTGAATGGAAAAGAAAATCACAACGCTCATCAATCGCATCTTGATAATCTCCAAAATATTTAAACCGTTCAGAGATATAAGACTTAAACCACTTGAGTGCAGACTTTCTATCAACAGGGATCCAATAGTTTTCAACTTCTCCAGGGTGGTCAGAAAAGTTCTTATTAACAAGTTCTTTAACTTCTTCAGTAATTGGAGTTGAAATAGATTCAGGAACAAAGGGTTCAATAATAAACTTCTTAGGTATTTTCTTTCGATTATCTTGATCGTAGTTCCATTGCCCACCTAAAGGCTCCTCTTTGTTCATGAGAATTTTGAAATTTTTTCGTTGTTGAATATAGAAATTATTCAAGAAAGGCTTCTTTCCTTGATCGAGATAAGCTTTGAAATCGTCTCGAGAAACCATAAACATGGGACTTTGATGAAAGACAAGCTTAATCTTTTCTTTTTCACAAAACTCGCCCATCTCTTGTTCGAAAAATTTATCTTCAATCTCGAAGCAGTGAATTTCTTTGATTTGACCATTCTCAATAAAAGACTTTAATCGTTGGGAAAAATTCTGTTTTGAAAGCTTATTGTAGTTCACTTCGAAATCAGCGATCTCAAGCTCTGCTCTGTAAGTTCTCATCGAAGCTAAAAAATGAATAATCTTATGCTTATGGTATTTAAAATGAGTGCAAAGACTAAAGTCTTCACACATAAATACCTTCTTCGGAAAATTTTTGTAGTACCTAATGGGAAATAGCTGATTACCAAGAATTAATGTCATTTTTGCCATGCTTCAATTTACCAAAACCTGAACCTGAATCAAATGACATCTAAGATTTATCCCAGTAAGATTTTGACATGAAATTTGGTCGAGGAAATTTCAAAGGGAATTATTCCTTTAAAAATACTCTTCTCAGGGAAGAGTTCTCTTTCAAGAACTATATTGGTTTGCCTCAGTGGGGAACACCTGAATGGAAAGGACTTCTCTATCCTCAAAAATGTCCTCCAAAAAAATTTCTTGAAGAATATGCCAAACGGCTCAATTGTGTCGAAGTCTCCTCAACGTTTTATAGCACTGTTTCTAAAGAAAGATTTCTTGAGTGGAGATCAATGGTTCCAGGGGAGTTCCGGTTTCTTCCAAAATGGCCTCAATCTATTACCCACCAAAATTATCTTACTGACTGCAATAAAGAAGTGAGTGAATTTATTGATTGCGTTTCAGTTCTTGAAAACAATCTAGGAACAACATTTTTACAATTACCTCCTCAATTTAGTTCAGATTTCAAAAGAGGACTTTTTTATTTTCTTGAAAGTCTTCCTGAAGGTTTTCCAATTGCTTTAGAGTTTAGGCATCGTTCTTGGTTTGAAAATGAAAGAGTTTATTCAAAATTAGAAGAATATTTGATCAAGAAAAATATCTCAATGGTTTGCTCAGACACAGCAGGAAGAAGAGATGTTTTTCATAAAAGTTTTACAGGAAATCGAAATATCATTCGTTATTTAAGTGACGAAAATAACGAACATGATCAAATTCGTCTTAAGCAATGGAAGGATTGGATTGACTCGCAAAATAAAGGCGGTGATTGCTTCTTTATTATTCATCGACCTGATAATGCCTTTGCCCCTCATCTATTTAAATTTTGGGATAATGACTTCTCCGAGTCAATTCTTTGGAAAGAGCAAGCACTTCAAAGTGAATTGTTTTAAGTTTTGCAAAGTTAACAATGTCTACTTCTTTGACAGTCTGTAAATAGTCTCTAATTCCCACTCTCCTAAAATTTATGATGTTAAACTTGTTGTAATCAATATTTTAAGGAATCAAAATGAAGCTCTTAATTAGCATTTTTCTACTTGTCCAAATACCTACTTTTGGACAATCGCACTCAAATCAAGAGGTAAAAAATAGAATTCAGCTTGAATTAGTTGCTCAAAATATCAAACTTCTTCTAAAGCTTGATAAAATTTCAAATGAAATAAACTCTCAAGTCATAAACGATAGAACAGAATCCAAGATAAGTCTTCAGGGATATGCCTGGCAATCCGTTATAGGAGGAGCAGCTTCTGCAGTTTCTTTCTACTTAATGTTTAATCTTCTACGCCAATCCCTTGCAAGAACCAGCAGCGGTCGCTTTGGAAGTTTATTTGTCTCTCCTAGTCTCAGCTCTGCGGCATCAGCGTCTAGCGTTTCCATTACAGGTCTCTCTGCTTCTTTAGGTCATGAAGAGTCTATTGAAACCCTTAAAGAAGTAGGGAAAGCTTATGCTTTAGGTGATAACGAACTCGCCCAGCTAAAAAAAGAATTGGAAAAATCCATAACAAAGATTATTAAATTTGCGAGGATAAGTTTCGAACTCTCCGCTCGAGAAACTGAAAAACTGAGAATCGCTATCTCGAATGAATACAGCAAAGTTTTCTATGCTAATAATCATTCTGACAATATTTTTGAAGAGGAAATTCAAGCAAAACCTCTCACCCAAATCATGATTGACAATAATATTAAAGCTGACGAGGTTAAGCGTTTAATTAAGATCCGAAAAACGATAGAAGACCAACTCAACTCTATTAAAGATGCTTCAAATCTTAATCAAGTTCTACTTAAACAAAGTTTATCAAATGAATCTCTTGCTGAAATCCAAAATGCCCTTATTGAACTTCTTTCTGGAAAATATACCGAAATAAATGACCAAGTCGCTTTAAAAGAACTTAATAAACAACTTATGAAGCTCGAATTCATCAAAACACAGAACTAAATCAACTTACCGCGCTTAACTCTTTAAGCGCGGTTATTCCTTCATAAATTCAAACTGCCAACTTGAAGAAATTTCCTATTTTGAGCCCAAACCTAAATTATTGGTCCTAGAGTATGGTTAACACTCCAAAATGTAGGCATTCTAAATATTTGTTTGGCATAGCCGACAAGGAAAGGTATACTAGTGTAATAAGGAAGCAAGCGTGTATATTTGTCTCTGTAACCAAATTTCTGATAAGCAAATTCAAGAGATCTTGGATCAGAACCCGAACATGAAACTCTCTGATATTACAAAAAGACTTGGTCTCGGTTCTGATTGTGGAAGCTGTCTTCAAGACTTTATTAAACACTCTCGAAACCAAATTCACTCTCACAGGGCAAACCAAACAAAGGTTAAGACCCTCAAACCTAAAAAATAACTTATTCATTTTTTGTTTTTTCTTGAAATTGAACTATTATGATGGTGTTTAAACTTCACAAGGAGTCTTTCAATGAAAGGGAATCAAAAAGTTATCGATGCACTCAATGCTGTCCTCACAGGTGAACTCACGGCCATTAATCAATACTTTCTTCACGCAAGAATTCTTGAAGACTGGGGAATGTTTAGGCTTGGGAAAATTGAGTATGAAGCTTCTATCGATGAGATGAAGCATGCCGACCAACTTATTAAAAGAATCCTTTTCTTAGAAGGTCTACCGAATGTTCAAAAACTCAATCGAATTTCAATCGGACAAAATGTTCAAGAAGTTATTGAGTCTGATCTTAAGGTTGAATATGAAGCTCTTGAACTTCTTAAAGAATGTGTAGAAACAGCAGAAGAAGCAAAAGACTTTGCTAGTCGTGACCTTTTCTCTGAAATCCTTAGAAGTGAAGAAGAGCATGTTGATTGGCTTGAAACTCAGCAAAGTCTCATTAACTCTGCCGGACTTCAAAATTACATCCAGTCTCAAATCTCTATGGAAGATCAAGCCCCAGCATAGTCTTGAAAAAGAAAGACTTCGATCTTCTTTGTCGAGAGCGCTTTTCCATTCTGTCACATACGTCTCTTTGTATGCTCGGTCATAGAAAAGCGCTCCTCTCCATGAATCTCTCGCCTTTACTTTTCCAAAACCCTAGTTCATAAAATCGATATGTTCCCAAAGGAAAAAGGTAAAATTTTCTTTGCTCCCATGGAAGGGGTCACTGACGATACTTATAGAAATGTCATAGAGAAGCTTTATCCCGAATGGGACTACCTTGCTTGTGACTTTTTGAGAGTCCCTACTGTCGGTCGCTACCCTAGCAGACATTTGCTTAAACATTTTGGGAAAAGAACTTTTGATTCTAAATTAAAAGACAAAACTCTTTATCAAATTCTCACAAGTTCTAATGCAAATACGGAACAAACTGTAAGTGACATACAAGAACTTGGCATTGACTGGCTTGATCTTAATTTGGGCTGCCCTTCCAAAACAGTGGTTAAAAATAAAGGGGGTTCTTTTCTTCTGAAAGAACCTGATGAATTAAAAAAGATTATAAAGCTTATTCGTAAAAACTTCTCAAGAACATTTACTGCAAAAATTAGAATTGGCTTTGAAGATGATTCGCTCTTTGAAGAAAATTTAAAAATTCTTCAAGGTGAAGGTGTCCAGGCGATAACAATTCATGGTCGAACTCGAGAACAGCTCTATAAAGGCCAGGCCAATTGGGGTTATATCAAAAAGGCCGTTGAACTGCTTAATATACCGGTTGTCGCAAATGGCGATATCTGGACGATTCAAGATATTGAGGAATGTTTTAAATTTACTGGATGCCATTCCGTCATGATTGCTCGTGGAGCCCTTAAAGCACCATGGCTCGCTTCACTCTATCGAGAGGGGATCACTCTTACCAAAAAAGAAACTCTCGGAAAGATTCAAGAATACTTTTCAACCTTACATTCATCATTTGAAGACGAGGGACAAAAAGCACCTAATATTCTTAAAAGCTTTAAAGGACTTTCACGCTATCTATTTGACGATTTTGAGCAATCTGAAAATATGAAAAGACAGCTTTTGCGCAGTAAGGAATTAAGTCAATTTTTTGAGCTGATTTACAATTTCTGACTCCTAAACCGCCTTTATTTGTAATTTCTTAGACAAAACCTTATCTTCAAAGCTACTAAACAGAAGAGGTATTCGACATGGATTTACATCAGTTTTCAGTAGATTTCGTAAGCGCAGTCTGGGGCCCACATATGGTGTGGATGCTCTTTGGTGCTGGTGCTGTTTTTTCAATTTATTTTGGTTTCCCACAAATCAGATATTTTTGGCATGCCGTAAAGATCACACGTGGTGATTACGATGATCCAAATAAGAAAGGTGAAATCTCCCATTTTCAAGCCCTTTGTGCAGCTCTCTCTGCTACTATCGGATTAGGAAATATCGCAGGTGTTGCTTTCGCTATTGCAGCGGGTGGTCCTGGGGCTGTTGTTTGGATGTGGATTGCAGGTTTCTTAGGAATGACGACAAAGTTCACAAGTATTTCGCTTTCACTCTTTAACAGAGATGAATCAGGAGATGAAGTTCATGGTGGGCCGATGTATACGATTAAGAATGGTTTGGCTGCCAATAAAACAGGATTAGCAAAACAGTTCTTCTTAGGCCTCGCATTTATTTACGCACTCTTTGTTATGATGAGCTCCTTTGGTGCTGGTAACTTATTCCAGTCTAATCAAATGGCAACAATCATTAACACTACAACGGGAATAAGCCCGATGATCTCAGGAATTGTCTTTGCAGTTCTTGCTGGTCTTGTTCTGATTGGTGGAATTAAAAGAATCGGAAATGTTGCCGGAAAACTTGTTCCAATAATGGTTATCCTTTACTTCGGTGGAGCTCTTATCATTCTTTTTGCTAATATCGATCAAGTTCCAGGATTACTTGCAGATATCATTAATGGAGCTTTCTCTGGAACAGCTGCAGTTGGTGGTTTTGCAGGAGCAACCATGAAAGAGGTTATGAAAATCGGAACTCAAAGAGCTGTCTTCTCTAACGAAGCAGGTATGGGTTCAGCGGCTATTGCTCATACGGCAGCGAAGTCATCTCCAATTCAAGAAGGTCTTGTTGGGATGCTTGGTCCATTGATTGACACAATTGTCGTTTGTACGCTGACGGCCCTCGTCCTTCTCATCACTGGTGCTTGGTCTAACGGTGATGCCGGAACTGGCTCAGATATGACAGCTTATGCTTTCAGCACCTTTTTTGGAGACTGGGGTCAGTATGGAGTCACTTTAGTTGTTGTTCTCTTCGCTTTCTCTACGATTATTTCTTGGTCATATTACGGAGAGCAAGGTGTTGTTTATATGTTTGGTGAGAAACTTATCATGCCTTATCGAATCCTTTTCGTTGTTGTGACTTTCCTAGGAACTCAAATCAAACCTGAGATTGTTCTTAATATCGTCGATGGTCTCTTCGGACTTCTGGCCTACCCGAACCTTTTGGCCAACCTCTTGTTGATGGGATATCTAAAAAAGAAGTTCGACGAATACAAAAAAACAATGTGATTACAAATACTTAAATTCGTATAAAGTTTACCAGCCTCCCTATAAGGGGAGGCTTTTTTCTGCTATGTTGCGTCATGCTTAAATCACTGGCGTTCATAAGCTTAT
Organism: Bacteriovoracaceae bacterium; assembly: GCA_965217035.1. Lineage (GTDB taxonomy): Bacteria > Bdellovibrionota > Bacteriovoracia > Bacteriovoracales > Bacteriovoracaceae > JAUHYH01. The sequence continues at coordinate 807,530 of OZ244226.1, forward strand.
TAAGTCTTTTCATTAGCTGTGCAAAAGAAAAGAGGCAGGTCAGCATCCAACAAGTTGAATTGGGTGACCCAATGAATATCGTCAGAGGCACAACTTTAAACCCAACCTTTTCAAATGCAGAAGAATTCCAGAAGAAGCTCAGTGACTTCACATTACTGGCCCGGCACACCTTTATGGAAAGAAGAGAGATTGATGAACAAGATAAAAATATCTATGCTCAAAACTTTCTTGGTGGTTCTCACTCCTATGATGAACCACGAAGTATTTCAAAACGAGGTGATAAATTCTTATGGACCCACAATGATGCAGGATATGGACTCGGTGATTTCCAATTCGAAGTTCAAAAAGACAAGTCAATCAAGCCAACTTTTCTTCTCATTGATCGAGAGAGAATTCCGATAAAAAGCCTTCATCTAAGTATTAACAAAGAAGAAACTGCTTTCTCCATGCTTATTTACTTCAATATCCCAGATTTTGGAGATGTTGTTGCTTATTATCTTTTTGCAAAAGACTTTAAAGAGAAGAAAATATTCTCTAAAGAAAAGTATAAATTCTTACAAGAATCGAATCAAAAAATTCGCTGGCAAAAACCAAATTCACTTGAGTTAAGTTTTTGTGGAAAAAATAATGATATTGAAAAGATTGAATACCCTGTTTATCTTGCAACTGAAACTTGGAATGATGTTTCTGGTAATCTTTATAATATTTCTTTGAAACCAAGTAAAAGAAAATATCCTCCTTTCTCTGACCTCAATTTGCAATGCATTTATGTCATCAAGGATTACCGAACACGAGGCGGAGAAGTTGTTAATCCTGCCGCAGCCTTTATGGCCATGAACCCAAGTTCAAATTCTATTATTGATGGAGATATTGTCTTCTATGAAGATGAAATCAAAAAGAATATACCTCGCCTTGATGAAAGTCCTGTTTTCCCTTCATATATTAAAAGTGTCACTCAGCATGAAATCGGTCACTTTTTAGGATTAGGTCATGAGTTTGATGAAGAAATCGACAGTATTATGTCTTATGATTATTTTTTTATTTCAGATCATGATAAAGAGGCAATTCAAGAGCTCTACCGTTAAGAAATTTTAGGGAGATAGTTTTTATAATCAGGATACTTCTCTTCAATCAAACCATATCTTTGACGGTTACTGAGAAAAACATAAACTGCGTTTTGTTTTCCATCTAATATAAAGGTGCAACCTGTAAAACCATGATGCCCTACAGACTTTTCAGAGAAAGTCACTCTCAACCAATCGGCTCGATTCAAGAAACCTAAGGAGTTTTTCTCATGAATTTGAGTTGTAAAATAGTCAAACTGAGGATGTTCAATTATTGCTTTCCCAAGTTTTAAAAGATTATCAGCATTGGAAAAAAGACCGGCATGACCTGCTTGTCCTTTAAAAGCTCTATGACAATTATAATCATTCACTTCTCCAATAACAGGATAGTCTCTCCACTTAAACTCTTGTGGCTCTTGAAAGCCTCTATCTTTGGTGAGCTTTCTTTCAAAAGGATTTCCAGTTGATGTTTGAAGACAACGTTTTTTAGGAACTGATCGTTCATGAAAAGTACTTGAAAGCTTTAGAGGTTTCGAAATTTCGCTTTCAAAAAGATCTGCTATTCCTTTTTGAGAAATAACCTCTAAAACTTTTCCAAGTAAAACAAACCCGACATCACTATAAACTCTTTTTTTTCCAGGTGAAGTGACAGGTTTGTGTCGGTTAATAACATCAATCGTACTTTCTTCAAAAAAATAGAAAGGTATCCAAGCAGGAAGACCTGATGTGTGTGAAAGAAAATAACGAAGTTTTATCGATTTAAGTTCTTCAGATAGGTTCGGAAGATATTTTCCAATGGCGTCATCGACTGACAGCTTTTTTTGCTCTTGGAGAATCATAAACAAGAAAGCTGTCTGAGCGACTTTACTGACAGAAGCGATATCGTAGAGCGAATTGTCCTGAGATTCACCAAAATTATGAATTTGAGAGCTACCTGCTTGATGCAAGCCAAGCTGAACCCCCGAGGCTCCTTTGATACTCAAAAACTCTTTAACATGTTGAAAATCCACAGATTCTCCCTATGTCATTATTGTCTTACGTCTTGGACCAAGATACAATCCCCCAATAAACAGAAAGAGGGAAATTAAATGTCTCAAGCACGATATGACTTGCGTCAGGAAAGAAAAAAAGAAGCTCTGAACTATCACTCAGAAGGAAGGCCCGGTAAATCCGAAGTTGTTCCAACCAAGCCCTGTCACACGGCCCGTGATCTTGCGAATGCCTACTCCCCTGGTGTTGCTTGGCCTTGTCGTGAAATCTCAGAGAATCCAGTAGATGCTTTCAAGTACACTAATAAAGGAAATCTCGTTGCTGTCATTTCGAATGGATCAGCAGTTCTTGGTCTTGGAAAAATTGGACCGCTTGCAGGGAAACCTGTCATGGAAGGAAAGGGAGTTCTTTTTAAAAAATTCGCAGACATCGATGTTTTTGATATTGAAGTTGATGAAACGACTGTCGAAGGAATGGTAAGAACAATTAAAGCTATCGCTCCAACCTTTGGAGGGATTAATCTTGAAGATATTAAAGCCCCAGAATGTTTTGAAGTTGAAAGACAACTTAAAGAAGAACTTGATATTCCTGTTTTTCATGATGATCAACACGGAACTGCCATTATTGCTTCTGCAGCTTTTCTCAATGCTCTTGAAATCTCTAAGAAAAAAATTGATAAGGTTCAAATTGTTTTCAGTGGAGCCGGTGCTGCAGCCATTGCTTGTGCTCGTCTTATGATCAACCTTGGCGTGAAACCAGAAAACTTAATTATGTGTGACTCGAAAGGAGTTATCTGGAAAGGACGACCAGAGGGAATGAATCCCTATAAAGAAGAATTCGCCAATGATACCAAGAAACGAACACTTGCAGATGCTCTTGATGGAGCCGATGCTTTTATCGGTTGCTCTATGAAAGGTTTGGTTACAAAGGACATGGTGAAATCAATGGCAAAAGATCCGATCATCTTTGCCATGGCCAACCCGGATCCAGAAATTCTTCCAGAAGAGGTTGCCGAAGTTCGAGATGATGCAATTATGGCAACAGGAAGAAGTGACTACCCTAACCAGGTTAACAATGTCCTTGGTTTTCCCTTTATCTTCAGAGGTGCCCTTGATGTTCGTGCCAAAACCATTAATGAAGAAATGAAAAAGGCAGCCGTTCAAGCCCTTGCCGATCTTGCAAAAGAAGTTGTTCCTGTTGATGTAAAACTTGCTTACGGAAATGAAGACTTTAAATTTGGAAGAAATTATTTAATTCCAAAACCCTTTGATAAAAGAGTTTTGACAAGAGTTGCTCCTGCGATTGCGAAAGCCGCAATTGATTCAGGAGTTGCAAGAGAACCTATTAAAGATTTAAAGCTCTATGCGCTTCAACTTGATGAAAGAATGGGGAATGCCTCAGGACTCTTAAGAGATATTCGCTCTCACCTTCCACGAGATAAAAGACCTCGAATTGTTTATACCGAAGGTTATAATCCTAAAATTTTAGAGGCCCTCTCAACCTTAAAAGATGAAGGAGTCATCCATCCAGTAGTCTTAGGTCGAGAAGGAGAAGTAAAAGATCTTATCAAAGAATTAAAGATTACGAACCTTGATGATCTTGAAATCATCCATCCCGTGAAATATGACAAGTTCTCTGAATACTGTGATCGCTTTTATCAGGATCGACAAAGAAAAGGTCTCCCCAAACAGCATGCGAGTGAAACAATGGAGCGAAAGCTTTACTTTGGTTCAATGATGGTTAAGCAAGGTGATGCTGACGGTATGATTACTGGTCTCGATCAAACCTACTCAAAAGCCTTTACTCCTATTATTCGTGTTCTTGGGGGAAGAGCTGATTCAAAGGCTTCCGGGGTTGTCATCCTTACCTTTAAGAATAAAGTCGTTTTTCTGGCTGATTGTACTCTTCAAAAGAATCCGACGGCGGAAGACTTAGTTGATATTGCCGCCAATACAGCTGAACTCTATAGAAAACTAATTCATAAAGAACCAAGAGTCGCTTTTTTAAGTTATTCGAGTTTTGGTTCGAGTCGAGACCCTGAAGTGAAAAAAGTGTCTCAAGCTGTAAAGTTAACAAAAAAGAGATTTCCGGAACTTGAAGTCGACGGAGAAATGCAAGCAGATGTCGCTGTTAATAATGAGTTATTAAAAAGTCTTTATGACTTTAGCTCCTTGGAAGGAAGCGCTGATATTTTAGTTTTTCCAGACCTAAGCTCTGCTAATATTTCTTATAAACTTCTTAGGCAGCTAGGAGAGGCTACTCCTGTTGGCCCAATCCTTACACCGATGGACTACCCTATTAATATTCTTCAACGGACAGCTTCGGTTGAAGAAATCATAAGTATGAGTCACTTAACCGCAATCATCTCACAACATAAGAAGGATACTGTATGAAAAAAATAATCAATGATACTAAGGCTCCAGCAGCTGTTGGAACTTACTCTCAAGGGGTTGAACTTAACGGAATGATTCTTTTTTCTGGTCAAATCGGACTTGATCCAAAAACAGGAGAACTTAAAGAAGGTTTTCAGGCTCAACTTGATCAAGTCATGAAAAATATCGATGCTCTGCTTGAAGGGACTGACTTAAAAAGAGAGAATATTATAAAAACGTCGATTTTCCTTACTGATCTTGGAAACTTCTCTATGGTTAATGAAGCTTATATTGATTACTTCCAAGAACCTTACCCTGCTCGTTCTTGTATCGAAGCAAGTGCTCTACCTAAAGGAGCTGTCATAGAAATTGAGGTTATAGCGGCTCGATGATCTTTGATAAAGACTATCTATTCGAAACAGAAGAAACAAAGAAAAAGAAATTTCGAATCAGAATTTTTGTCAGTTTCTGTATCTTCTTTATTATCTTTGTCTTCGCTCCAATGTGCCATCACTATTATGCAAACCGATTGATCATTCAGTCTCAAGAGAAGTATTTCCAAAACCCTCCTGATCTTATAGCTGTTTTCACAGGGGGAAGAGGAAGAATTGAAAGGGCGCTGGAACTTTCTCAAGAACACCCATCTAGTAAGATTTTGATTTCTGGAGTTTATAATAAAAATACATTAGAAATTCTTCTCAATCGATTTCTCAAAAAAAGTAATAACCCAGAACAAAGTCTCGATTATTATTCGAGAATTATTGAACTCGATTTTAAAGCCTTAAATACTTATGGAAATGTGGAAGAAACCTTAAAATTCCTTGAACAAAACAAGACTTATAAAAAGGTTCTTTTTGTTTCAAGCGATTATCATCTCCCTCGAATTAATCTTCTCTTACGGTTTATGAGAAAGCCTAAAAGGCATAAAATCGAGTATTATTTTGATGGTGTCTCAACTTCAAATGTCATCGATTACCTTATAAACATCTATGTAGAGCAACTTAAAGGCTTTAAACTGATCGTTTTCTGAGTAATTTAGTCTTTTCTTATTTTTTGACGATAAAGCTGACATGAAAGCTTTAATTTTGACTCTTCTCTTATCATTCTCTGCTTGGTCTCAAGATTATTCCGAAGCTGAAGTTCTCGAAATTCGAGATGAACTTGTTACAAGTCTCAAAGAACAAAGAGCTGGAAAAAAATTAGGTTTCCTCCAAAGAAGAAGATTTAGGAAAAAGTTAAATAATTTTACTAAATTCATGAAAGAGAGATGTTTTGTTCCGAGAGACGATAGACCTGGTGAAACTCCATTTGGGAATAGAGTTAAAAGGACTTGTCTGAACCTTAAAACTTTATCATGTATGGATGGAATCACTACTGATAGAGGACCTAATGCTGGAATCTGTTTTAATGATGATTATATGAGAGCTGTCAAAAAAGTTCCAAATGAAGAGCTCCCACTACCCTATCAAGAAAAAATAAAAGTCGGAGAAAACGAAGAAGCTTATCGTTACCTAGTTGTCGAAAATTTTTCTCATGGAACTGACAAGACTTCCGGAAAGCAAAAATATCATGTCGCAGTCATTGACCTTCTTGAATTAGATGAATCAGCAAAAGTTTGGGGACAATTAGAAAGATTCCCTCCTAAGTGGCTCGCAGCCCATGCTCAGATGCGCTACGATCTAAAAAATGGGGCGATGTTATTCGACTCCTTATCTGATTTTAAAACGGGTAAGGGACCTACTGAAATTGTTTCTTCGATCATTACAAGTATTGAAGCAATGAAACCCCATGGAAAACCCTACGAACTTATTGGCGGTACTAGGGAGAAGTTTTTGGCCGTGTTTAGACTTAAAAGTCTTGATGATGTCATTGATAAGGCTAAAGCAGTAACAAAATACACCGTTGATATTGAAGAGCTTCCCTTGAAATTTCAAGATAATATAAATAAAGCTCTTTTGCTTTCTGACTATGTGAACAAGGGAACAAAAATTGGTTACGGTGTTCGATATCACACCTTCGTTTTTAATTGTACGAACGGTCTTTTCATTCAAGCTGAAAGAATCCTTAAAAGAATTGGAAAAAAACTTAGAGGAGGTTGGAAAACCTTTCTTCCAGTTTTTGTTCCGAGGATTCTTAAAGAATCCGGAATCCTTGGAGGAGAGCCTCGATTGCTTGACTTAACTCAGAAAAATTCAAGAAAACCTCTCGTTGATAGAAAAAAGATAGATACTTCTGATATAAAGTTTAAACCACATCCTAGTTGTAATGCACTTACAATGAATATGGATAAGGGGACAACTGCATTCCAGCAATTCTTAGATGGGTTAAAAGACCTCTAATGAGAAAATTCGACTTCATATCCTTGATGCTTTCTCATATTAACAACAACATCATCAATAAATAGGTATTGTCCTTTAATTCCTTGAAGTATTCCCGCTATTTCTGATTCTTTATCAAAACCAACACTTTTAAATTTCTCAGCTCTTTCTTTAATCGGAAACTGGAATTCTCTCAACGGATCTGTTAAGATCTCTGCCTTGTTTTCTTCAATGAGTTTCTTATATTTCTTAACAATATCATTCCTAACTTTTTCAAGATCTTCGAACTCTGGTTCAGAGGCGAGCATTCTTTTCCAATGAGTCTTATCATTATAATCTTCTTTGATAGCCTGTTCTAAAAGTCCAGCGACAAATCGATTTTTCACTTTCAAAACAGGGAGCGCATAACTCGCTCCTTGATCCACCCACCTGGTTGGAATTTGTGATTCTCGAGTAATTCCAATTTTCAACCCTGAAGTTAAAGCAAGATAAACATAATGTGGCTGAAAGCATTCACTCTCTCCCCATAAAGGCTCTCGACATGTTCCCATGTGATAATGACATTTTTCAGGTTGAACGATGCAAACATCACAAGCAGCCAGTTTAAGAAACGATTCATAGGAATATCCGCTATTATAGGATTTGGAGATTTTTTTTCCAGTATCCATGCAATAGATATTTCCTGAAAACTTAAATTTAATTTTTTTGCCAAGAAGTTCATTTAAGGGCACGAGTTCATCGCTCAAGGGAAGTGAGTAAGATATTTCACCCTTCTCACTGACTTCTGCTTTCATCTTTCGGATTTGACCTTTTGTCTTTGCCATCTATATCACCTCTTATTCCTTATTCAAACGATTTTATCTTTTAGGTAGGCGATGCTTTTGAAGCTGTATAAAGTAATACTGCGAAGAAGCATCAACTCTCCTAAGAGGCTAAAGCGGAAGAATAAGTGAAAATAATCATAATGTTTTTGATTAAAGTTTACCAGTGGTGCCTATCACCTTTTCTAGGAGCCAATTGCCGATTTTACCCTACCTGCTCTCAATACACCCTAGAAGCCTTCGAGAAGTACTCTTTATTTAAGGCCAGTTGGCTTTCATGTAAGAGAATTTTCAAGTGCCATCCTTTTTGTGAGGGGGGTCATGATCCCCTTCCCTAACAAAGCTATCATTAAGCGATGAAAAACTTTGAGAAGTTATAACGACAAAAACCCTAGATCTTGTAACCCATAGAAAACTAGAGAATGTCTTTATGGTTCTTGGAATAATAGATAAGAAGATTCCTTATAAAAACCAATTAAAACTCCTTGAAGCTTTTAATTATCCTGAACATAAATTTTTCATTTCTGCTCAACCATATCATCGGAGCAACCTTTTCGCTCAGAATAAAGGAGATCACTAAATTTTCCCAGTAAATTCGAGATCTTAGCCGTTTTAGCTTTCTTTGCTTCCTGCCGATAAGAAAGCATGAAAACTTTAATTCTTCTGTTTTTTATCTCGGGGCCCCTTTTTGCTGTCGACAAAAAAATTGTTCTTGAACAACTCATGGGAATTCATGGCCCAAATTGGAGTGCTGTCGCTCAAGATGAGTCTGATTATAGAGAAATTAAAGAAACACTCTATCAAGTCATTTCAGGAGAACTAGATTTTGCTGATTATGGCTACACAGGGGATGCTACGACTGAAATCGTTCAGAGTGCAACTTCTGAATATGGAAACTTTGTCGCTTTAGACAGTAATGGAAAAATTATTCAACAAGACCGTGAACTTATCGAGAAATTAAAGTCTGATATTAATAGTGAATGGACATCACATGATGCTCTTGCCTATTATGAACTTTTAAAGAATTCAGGAAGTGCGGAAGGTTTAGATCTATTATCAGAGAATCTCCTCGAAACAGAAAATCTTTCAACTCTTTATACCATCGGAAGATCTCTTCATCATGGACTTCAAGGAGAAGAAAATCAAAAAAAACCTCAAGATCTCGATCACTCTTATATAAGTTATTATCGTCCCAATCTCAAAAATAATTGGAAGAAACGTCGGGGAGATTGGAAAGCAGTCTTAAAAAAAATTAACCAAAGAATTAAAATAGCTGAAGATATTGTTAAACAACGCTCTCAAGACAAAAACTTTCTTAATGCTTTTGGAAAACTAAGGTCTGATATCATAGAACTTTCTAAAGAAGATTCTGAAGAAAAAAGACAAGTTCTGATTCAAAAAGAAATCGACACTTCAAATGGAGATAAAGTTCTCAAAAAAGATTCTAGACGAGAGATCTCAGGGATTGAAGAAGAAGAGGAAAAACAGGCTCAAAATAACTATTTATGGCCTTTTATACTCTTTGCTTTTATCTTATTCTTTTTGATCAGAGCAGTAACTAGACGTTAAGCTTAACTTCTTTCAACAAGTTTTTACAAGAATCTTCTAAAAGATCTATAACAAGCTTGAAGCCATCAGCTCCACCATAATATGGGTCAGGAACTTCTTGTCCTTTCTTATGAGACGAATAATCGAGCATCAATTGGACCTTAGAATCAAACTCACCATCACCAAGAGCAATGATATTTTCTCTGTTTGATTTATCCATTGCAAGAATATAATCAAATTGAACGAGGTCTCTCTTCATTATTTGTCGAGATTTGGATTCTAAATTATAGCCTCGAGCGGCTGCAACAGCTCGCATTCTTGAGTCAGCAGCCTCACCATTATGAAGTCCGTTTGTTCCTGCACTGTCTATTTTAATTTGTTCACTAAGTCCTTCTGCCTCAACCATTTTCCGAAAAATACCTTCCGCAGCAGGTGAACGACAGATATTTCCTAAACAAACAAAAAGTACTTTCATTTTTCAAGCTCCTTAATCGTTTTTACAAATTTATAAACAAAAGCTTGGAAGTATATTTCAGTCGCAGGTCCAGAAAATCCAGTATGAATTTTATGAACCTTTCCCTGTCTATTGACAAAAATCATAGTGGGATAAGACAGATGATTTTCAAGGAAAGAGAGAATATCTAAAACTCCAACCTTATCCTTATCATACGATCCAAGGTAAAATTTGTATTTCAATCCAAGTTTATCGATCTTTCTTTTTATATGCCCAATAGCTTCCTTTTTATTATTAGCTTTCTCAAAACCAATTGGTATAATTTCGATTTCTGTTGAAACTTTCTTTTTCCAAGCATTTAAGAACTTTGCTTCATCAAGACAATTGGGACACCAGCTTCCATAAATTTGAATAATATAAGGTTTTCCTTTAATGAGTGGATCTTCATGAGTAAACTTCTTCCCCTCCAAGTCCTCGACTTCAAACTTAACAACTCCATCACCTTTTACTTTAGTAAGCTTTTCAGGATCGGAAAGTTCGAAATTAATATCTTTAACGGCCATTAACTTCTTATTCCAAGTTTTTCCAGAATAAAGCATGAGATTAAGTTTTTTATCTTTATATTCGCCTTTTAGAACAAATCCGAATTGCCCATCAAAGCCTTGCATATAAAGATTATTACCTTCGAATGTCCCCTCTAAAAATCTATAATCTCCCGTTTCCGTAATGATAGTCCCTCGAACATAATTGAGTTCGACCTTAAAAAGGGCCATTCCTAATTTTTCGACTTTGTCATTTTTATCAAGAAACTGAACCTTCCACTTTCCTATAATTTCATTATTAGGTTTAGAACCAGGAGCAGTTTCTTCAAATTTTTGAACTTTAAATCCAGAAAGATCATATTTCTCAATTTTATCTTTTTTATTTTTGACCCAAGAACCTCTGAGTGAGTCTCCTTCAACTTTAAATTCAAGATGGTTTGGATAAATAGAAAGAGGAATTACAAACTTGTCTCCCTCTATTCTAATTTCATCGATAGCAATTACCTCAACGGAATTTAGCAAGCGTCCTTTTCCATTGTCGATCTCCATTTTACTTGAAAGTGTACTGCCTTGAATGTCTATTTCAAGAACCCATTGCCCATTGAGATTTTTGATATCAGGACCGGACACACAACTTATAAAAAAAAGGAAACTAAGATTTTTTAAGGTATTTACAATCTTCTTTCTTATCACAAATCTCACAGGCACTCCTTCCGAAGAGAGCATTAAGTCCACCACAACTTCCTTTTAAAACTTTTCCTTGAATGATGAATCCAATGGCCATTCCTAGAAAGACCAAGCAGAAAACACCAAGGGTGATGAGCATTGTATTCATAGAGGTTTAAATTAGCATAAAGAGACTTAAAAGGGTACCTCTGTAAGCTCTCCTTCCTTAGACACTAGAAGAAAACCTGAAACCCCTGCTAAAGGAGGCATAGAAAAGAGGAGATTCTCTCCTCCGACCATAAGCGCCGTAGCAAGAGCATCGGCATCCATACAGCTTTTCGCAAAAACAGTAACGGCAACAACCGGAACTTCTGCAGGAAGTCCCGTTTTCGGATTAATTGTATGACTAATCCGCTTTCCATTTCTCTTATAAAAGTTTCGATAGTCACCTGAACTTGCAACACAGAGATCCTTCAGATCAATTGATTTTTGGAGAACAATCTTTTGTTCATAATTAGGTTTCTCAATCCCAACCTTCCAAGGCTTTTTCTTATAAGGATCTTTCAACCCTCCAGCCTTGACCTCTCCGCCAATCTCGACAAGATAGTGAGGAGTCATTTCAGAAATAAGACTTGAAACAACATCAACTCCATAACCTTTCGCAATAGCAGAGAGATTAAGAGCAACCCTGGGTTCAATTTTTCTTAAAGTATTATTTTTTTCTAACTTAATAAGTTTTAACCCAACGTTTTTCATTGCACGAAAAATGTCTTCTTTTTTCGGGGTTGATTCTTTTCGTCCTTCATGGCCGAACCCCCACAAATTAATTAAAGGTGAAACGGTTGGATCGAAGAGTCCCCAAGTAAGATAATAAAAGCGCATCGATTGTTTCAAAACTCGATAAAAATCTTCGCTAACTTTGAACTCATTAGAACTTTTATGTTGATTAAAACGGCTAATCTCAGAGTCCGATATATAAGTCGACATCTGTCGATTGATTTCAATAAGCAATTTATCGACTTTCTTCTTAATCTCATCGACATCAACAGCTTGATTATGCGAAAATTTGATCGTATAAGTTGTTCCCATCGTTTTTCCAGAAAACTCTCTTAGTTGATAACCTTGAAGACGATAAAGTCTATGGCCAACAATAAAAACACTGGCAACCAAAACCCCTAAAAAAATTCTTTGGATCAACTCTTTTTTTGACATAATTTGTTATTATTCTATCATCTCTTCTATGGATATTACCATTAGAGAAATAAAGAAGAAGGATAACTCTCAAGTCAAAAACTTGATTGAGATTGTCATGACTGAATTTGGAGCCGTTGGTGAAGGATTTTCTATTGTAGATCCTGAAGTCAAAAATATGTATGAAGCTTATAAAGACGATCGTTCTATTTATTATGTTCTTGAAAAAAACAAAGAAATAGTTGGAGGCGCAGGTATTTCTCATCTCGTAGGAACTTCCTCTCAAATTTGTGAACTCAAAAAGATGTACTTTCTTCCAAACATACGAGGAAAAGGTCTTAGCAGTCAGTTAATAACTCTTTGCCTAGATTTTGCAAAAAACTCAAACTACAAAGTTTGTTATCTTGAAACTCTAGAAGTAATGAAAGCTGCAAACTCGCTATACCAAAAATTTAATTTCAAAAGACTCAAAGCACCTCTAGGCTCAACAGGACATCATGGTTGTAATTATTGGTATTCAAGAGAAATTTAAAAATCTGTAAAGATCGATTATTTTTTTCCTCCCAATGAAAAGTTTTTAGTAAAAAATAGCCACTTAATGTTGGCACTTTTTAAATGAACAATATTCAGTCTTTCTTCCCTAGGTTATTAATTTTACTAAAGAAATCTCTTTATTCATACGATTAAAACTAAGAAAAGGAATTGAGGTCTAAAATAAAAGCTATAGCGAGGGTATTTTTATGAAATTTCTATTAATTATTTTATTATTTCAATTTTATTCATGTTCTCAAGAAGTTCGTGAAGGATCACAAGTTTTTGCTGAATCGTCTTCTTCTACCCAGACAACACAGCAACAAAGCGATGATCCTATAGATGAAGGGCCAACACCTATTCTTTTTGATAATATTTCAGTCGACAATCTTGCTTTTGATTCAGTAACACTAAGCTGGGATACGAATGTTCAAACAAGGTCTTGGATTGAATTTGGAGAGACTCCTGACCTAGGTGAATTTCTATCTGATGATTTGGATAATTATTTTCTTGAACATTCACTACAGGTTAATGACTTAGAAGCAAATACAATGTATTACTTCAGAATTGGAACAGAAGATCTCGGAGGAATTCGCGAATATTCTCAAGTTTTGTCATTTAAAACAGAAGCAATTCGTATATCGGTAGAATGCTCGAGGCAAAACCCATCTCTGTCAATTGTTACAAATCAACCTATCATTACAATTCCAGGAGGATCTTCAACTGTGCAAGTGACTCTTAGAAATAATAATTTAAATTGTGACCCAGCTACATACAATTTTAATTATATAAATATGCCAAATATGATTAATTCTATCGTCGCAAACAAAACACTTAATTCAGGAGAAAGTATTACGTTTAATATTACTTTCACAACACGTTCTACTCTAGCTCCAAATCTTTACATGCTAAATTTACAAACAACTGATATAGAAGATTCTCAAAGATCAGTCCTTACAAGCTTTAAATTCTTGGTTCAAAATATCATTTTAATAGATCCGCTCGATGGTCCTTTTCAAATAGATGATTCATTCCAAGCTCCAGCAGAGCTACAAGATCAAAACTAAAATAAGAAAACAGAGACTGAGAATAAAAATTCAAAGTCTCTGAAATATCTCTATGATTTAAACAAGCGGAAAGAAGAAATATAAGACGAGAACTGCAGAAACAATACAAATAGTGTCAATTTTTTTCAAAATCAAGACTTCCTTTCAAATATCCTTGATCATAAAAAGTTCTATCAAAGGATCTAAATCGATTCCTTAATCCCTAAACGAGTGCATTCAGATCTTTAGCTTCTAACCGCCAAAATCATCAAGTGCAATATTCTCACGTTCAACTCCTAAATCAAGAAGCATATCAATCACACATTGATTCATGATTGGTGGTCCACAAAGATAGTACTCACAATCTTCTGGAGCAGGATGATCTTTTAAGTAATTATCTAAGAGAACTTGGTGAATGAACCCTCGATATCCATCCCAATCGTCATCTGGGAGAGGATCAGAAAGAGCACAATGCCAGGTGAAGTTTTCATTTTCTTTTTGAATCGTATCGAAATCATCAACATAGAACATTTCTTTAACTGAACGAGCTCCATACCAAAAAGAAACTTTTCTATCGGTTTTAATTCTTCTGAACTGATCAAAGATATGGGATCTCATTGGGGCCATACCAGCTCCACCACCAACGAAAATCATTTCAGCTTCGGTTTCTTTTGCAAAGAATTCTCCATATGGACCAGAGATAGTGACTTCATCTCCTGGTTTCAGGTTAAAAATATAAGACGACATTTTTCCAGGAGGAATTCCTTCCGGACCTCTTGGAGGGGGGGAAGCAATCCGCACATTAAGCATAATGATTCCTTCCTCTTCTGGATAGTTTGCCATCGAATAAGCCCGAATCGTTTCTTCTTTGACAACAGACTTATATTTCCACATATTGAACTGATCCCAGTCAGCTCTATACTCTTCACCGATATCAAAGTCTTTATAATCCGCTGTATGAGGTGGGCATTCAATCTGAATATAACCACCAGCTCTAAACGGAACCGACTCACCTGCTGGAAGCTCAAGGACAAGTTCTTTAATAAAAGTCGCAACATTATCGTTCGAACGAACTTTACATTGCCATTTTTTAACACCAAAGAACTCTGGTTCAACTTCAATCTTCATGTCTTGCTTACAAGTAACCTGACATGAAAGTCTTAAACCTTCTTTCGCTTCTCTATTATTAATATGAGATTTTTCAGTAGGAAGAATATCACCACCACCTTCGAGAACTCTTACAGTGCACTGACCACAAGTTCCCCCTCCACCACAAGCAGAAGAAAGAAAGATTTTTTCATCGGCAAGAGCGTTGAGCAACTTTCCACCAGCACTAATTTTAATCGCTTTATCTGGATCATCATTAATGCCAATTGTAATCTCCCCTGTGTTTACAAGCCTTGATCTTGCAACAAGAATCAACCCCACCAATGCGAGGATAACAACCGTAAACATTCCAACGCCGAAATATACTTCTATCATAACTGGATTCCTCCGAAGCACATGAACACGATGGCCATCAAGCCAACTGTAATAAACGTAATTCCTAACCCTCTTAATCCTGGAGGTACGTCACTATAACTGAGTCGCTCTCTGATTCCTGCAAGCGCAGCAATCGCGATTGCCCAACCAATCCCTGAACCAATTCCGTAAGTCACTGATTCAGCGAAGTTATAGTCCCGCTCAACCATGAAAAGAGACCCTCCTAGAATAGCACAATTTACTGTGATCAAAGGGAGGAAGATACCAAGCGTGTTATACAAAGCTGGTGCAAATTTATCGAGTACCATCTCAAGAATTTGAACCATTGCCGCTATCACCCCGATATAACTAATAAGCCCAAGAAATGACAAATCGACATCTGGGTATCCTGCCCAAGTAAGGGCACCAGGTTTTAAAAGATATGTATAAATGAGATTATTAGCCGGAATCGTAATTGATTGAACAACAATAACGGCAAGTCCTAGGCCGAGTGAAGTTTGAACCTTTTTTGAAACCGCTAAGAATGTACACATTCCAAGGAAGAAACTTAAGGCAAGGTTCTCAATGAAGACGGCCTTAATAATAATATTAAGATAATGTTCCATTAGTTCGTCTCCTCAATTTGGCCAGGATCTTTTATTCGAATCAGCCAGATAATAAAACCAATAATAAAAAATGCACTTGGAGGTAATAGCATCATTCCGTTTGCTTGATACCATCCCCCGTCTTTCACAAGCGGAAGAATCGTATACCCAAGAAGCTTTCCGGAACCTAAAAGCTCTCTAAGCCCACCAACGACAATCAAAATAAAGGAGTAACCGATTCCATTCCCTACACCATCGATAAAGCTTGCAACTGGCCCACTTTTCATCGCAAAACCTTCTGTTCGTCCCATAACGATACAATTAGTAATAATGAGACCAACATAAGCAGCTAAGGCTTTTGATTCCTCGTACAAATAAGCTTTCATAAACTGATCGGCTATAATCACCATCGAAGCAATGATAGTCATTTGAACGATGATCCGAATACTTCCTGGAATATGATTTCGAATTAAACTCACGAAAAAAGAAGAGAAAGCACAGACTGCAATAACAGCAGCACACATAACGAGAACGTTTTGCAATTGAACAGTTACCGCCAAGGCTGAACAAATCCCTAAGATCTGTAAAGCAATCGGGTTATTCTTAACAAGAGGATTAAAAAGTAATTCTTTGATCTTCATTAAAAGTTCCCCCCTCTAATATTACTGAGAAGTTTTCCGTAAGCATGATCGCTCATCCAATAATTGGTAGAAGTTTGGACTCCATTCCCTGTAATTGTTGCGCCAGCAAGAGCATCCACCTCATGAACACTTCCAGTATTATTTTTTGACACTTTAAAAGCAGGCTTCCCACTTTCATCATAAACTTTTTTTCCGATCCACTGAGCTTTCCATTTCGGATTTTCAACTTCGCCACCCAGACCTGCTGTCTCCCCTTGCTTGTAATATCCAAAACCTGCAATAGTATTTGTATCACTTTCTAGCGCAAGGAACCCGTACATCGTCGACCAAAGACCCTTTCCTTTAACTGGTAAAATTACACTTTTTACAGATCCTGATTCATCTCTCGTAAGATAAATCTCAGCATATTTCGCTCGTTTAGAAAGACCTGCAATATCCAGTTCAGCAGGAATTTTTACTGAAGTTTCAGGGTCTCTTTCTGCTTTTTCCATATCGTAAGAAGCAGGATCCACATCAACCTTCTCTCCCGTTTCAAAATCAACGACTACAGTTTCTATTTGTTTAAAAAGTTCTTCAATATCTCCACCTTCTTGCATTAAACCAGCAGCCTCTAAGATATTTTTCTTCATATCCAAGTCTTGATTTCTTAGTTGAGTGGGTTTTAATTGAACCGCCGTACTTGAAACCATAATGGAACAAACAACACAAAGGACAAAAGCAACTACGACTGTTTTAACTGGGCTCATCATTAACTCCTTGCTAACCGTCGTTTAATGTTTGCATTCACAACAAAGTAATCAATCAATGGTGCAAACGTATTCATAAAGAGGATTGCTAACATCCAACCTTCTGGATAAGCAGGGTTGATACTTCTAATTAAAAGTCCAAGAACTCCAATACAAAAGCCATATACCCAGCGTCCCTTATTTGTCATTGTAGCCGTCACAGGATCTGTCGCCATAAAGACAGTTGCGAAAGCAAAACTTCCAATCACAAAATGCCATTCCCAAGGGACTGAGTACATTGGATTCTCTCCACCTGAAGAACTCAGAAGAACTGACATAAAAATCATTCCGACCACACAAGAAAGCATGATTCGCCAAGATCCAATTCCAGTCATTATTAAAAAGACAGCTCCAAAGAGACAAGCAGCTGTTGAAGTCTCTCCCATCGATCCAGGGATAAATCCCCAGAAAGCATCCCACCAATTAGTATTTGCTGCGAGTGATTCGATCCCTCCCAGTGCAGCCTGACCAAGAGCTGTTGCTCCCGTGTAACCATCAACGGCCGTCCATACTGCATCCCCTGAAATTTGAGCAGGGTACGCAAAAAAGAGAAAGACTCTTGAAGAAAGAGCGACATTTAAAATATTTTTCCCTGTTCCTCCAAAAACTTCCTTCGCGAGGACAACACCAAAAGTGATTCCCACAGCAACCTGCCAAAGCGGGATAGTAGGTGGAAGTGTTAATGGAAAAAGCATTCCGGTTACAAGGAACCCTTCATTAATTTCGTGTTTTCTAACAGTTGCAAAAAGAGCTTCCCAGAATCCCCCTACAATATTCGTAACTAGAAAAATAGGAATAAAGAAAAGAGCTCCGTAAACAAAACTAGAAATATAGTTCGTTGATCCCCATCCAAGCCCAAAAGCATTGATGATATCGGCTCTCCAACCAGTGGCTTCAATTCCACTTGCCTCAAGAGCCAGATTTGCTTGAAGACCTGTATTATACATGGCCATTAAAATACAAGGGCCTAGAGCCCAAGCCACACTCATCATGAGTCTTTTAAGATCAAGGTTATCTCTTACATGAATAGCACCAGTCGTTGTTTCTCGAGGAGTAAAAAGAAAAGTGTCAATCATCTCGTAGAGAGGATAAAACTTTTCAAGCTTTCCACCTTTATCAAATAACTTATGCTGACTTTCAATTGCATCTTTTAAGAACTTCATCTCTAACCGTCCTTCTCAATTTTTTCTAACACTGAACGAAGATCAACTCCGAAATCATCTTTACCTGGATCGACAAAAGAACAAAGAGCAAGATCTTCTTCTGAAAGCTCTAGGGCTCCAAGTTTTTGAGCTTGATCAGTATCCCCTGCTTTTAAAGAACGAAGCAGATAAGTAGCAAGAATATCCAGAGGCATGACCTTCTCATAGGATCCTACTGGAACAATCGCTCGATCACTTCCATTCTTATTAGTTGTAAAATTAAATAATTTCTTCGGTAGCCAAGCACTCGCGAATGCTCTTTGAACTGAATACTTACTTAGACCCGGCATATGCCATCCTAAGAATTCTCTTTCAGCATCATCTTTTAAAACCGCGACACCATTATGAAATCTTCCAAGATAATTAAAAGGTCCTTTCGCTGTACGGCCATTTAAAAGAGATCCAGCTACAAAACGAACACTTTCATAATCATAAGCTTCGCCTGAGAATGTTTCTGTAATTTCTGTTCCTCTTCGAACCTTAATAATTCGAGGAGTTCTCACACTAGGACCTGCTAAGGAAACATAACGATCCGTAAGTAAAGTATTGTGTTTTACTAAATGCCCTATCGCTATAACATCTTGAAAACCAATATACCAAGCAGGTTTATTCGCACTAACAGGTGCAATAAAATGAATATGAGTTCCGGCTAAACCAGACGGATGAGGCCCAATAAAAACCTTATGCTCTAAGTTATCAATTTGTGGAGTATCGTTTTGAAATTTATCATCAGTGCAAAGATAAGTTTTTCCTTTCGTAAGGCTTGCTATGACCTTAAGCCCTGAATGAAAAAGATCTTTATTGTTGTTATAATTAATGATTGCATTCACTGAAGGAGCAAGAGGGTTAGAATCCATCGCAGTCACAAAAATCGCATCAACTTCTCTCGAGGGATCAGCAACTTTATCAAACGGTCTTTCTCTTAAAGCTGTCCACTCTCCTGATTGTAATAAGAGTTCTTTCGTACTGTTAGCAGAAAAAGAAGTCGTTGCTTCTCCATCATTAGAAATAACAATCGATTGAAAAACTCTTTTTGCTCCACGATTAACTTCTAAAACTTCGCCATCAGCAGGAGAAGTGTAAATGACACCTTCCACTTTTTTATCGGTAAACAAAACATCACCGATTTTAACTTTATCACCAACTTGAACTTTCATTGTTGGTTTCATTCCAACAAAATCAGCACCAATGACGGCAATTTTTTTGGGTTTTTTGTCGTAAGAGACAATTTCATTGTTGGGGGCACCCGCGATAGGAATATCGAGCCCACGTTTGATTCGAATCATAGTAACGTACCTACAGCTTTATAAAGTTATGAAATCTAGCCTAAGATACCTTATTTGTTACGATTTATGAATTCTAAAGCGATTTTTCTAGTTTCTGCATCTCTTGAATTTTTTGTCTAAGAAGTTCCTTTAACGCCGCTCGGACAGGAATCTCAAGATCCTCATCTGAGCTCCCAGTTTGGGAGATTACCATCCCATAGAGCTTTGCAGTCTCTTCGGTCACCGTAAGAACGATTTTATGCTCTGAAATATAGTCGTCTATTAAATCTCGAACTAAACCACATACATTTAGTCCTTGTGATGTCAGGTTCTCATATTGATCTTTTCTAATATTCACGCTGATTCTTTTCATTAAAACCACCTTCTCATTTCATAAATCGCCATACCAAGCCCGATAAGAAGCAAGACCCTTCCCATGTACTGGCCAACCTTAGACTCGGGGTTCATCCAAACATCTTGAATTCTTTTTTTACGTGGTGCTGGGTTAGCTTCTATCATGCTATCAAGTTGTTCTTTGCTTAAAACCGAGTCTTGGTCGAGAACAACTCGAAGCTGATTGAGCACTTCGCGATCTTCGTCACTAATAACTTCATTTAAATCATCAAATGAAAACTCAATTTCCTTGAGATCCTTCGAATCTGGCTCTATATCTTTTGTTGCGTATGCTGACCTGGTTAATGTGAAGTTGGGATTAGCTTGAGTCGCAGAATCACGAACCTCATAAAGGATTTCATATTTATTAAGAATCTCAGTAATACCTATGATCTCGGATTTGGAAAAACTCGAAAGAATCATCTTTATTTCCTTAGGTAAATTAAACCAAGCAAAAATAATAAAAGAAGAAAACCAGCAATAATTCCCTCTTTAAGCTGAATACTCCGGTTCACTCCTTCAACTACTCTTCTATACTCTTGATCACTTATCATCTCATCTTGATCGATCATAATGCGGCAACCGAGTAAAATTTGGGACTCTTCCTTGTTAACCTTTCCCTTTAGAAAGGTTGGATCGAACTCAATCTCCAATAAGTCCGTTGAAGCGACATTGAGATGATAAGCACCAACCCAATCTTGCTTCATCTGATTATTATGTTCTTGCATATAGTCACTAATTCGTACTTTATATGGGCAGCCATAAAGCTCTAAAACACCTGTAACCTTCTTAATTTCACTTTCAGATAATCCTGTATAAATCATGCATACATAATATCATAAGTATGTATATCTGCATAAAAACATGTTAAAGTACATAAATGGAGGAAAAAATGAATAAAGACTTAATCGTCAAAAAGTATTATTGGATACGTTCGAAAGATGGAGTTTTAGGTGGTGTTTTCAAAGGAGTTGGACAAGCATTTGATATTAATCCCAACCTTTTGAGAGCTCTCTACCTGCTTTCAGTGTTTGGTTTTGGTGTTGGTTTTGTACTCTATCCGCTTTGCTGGATTCTCTTACCAAGAGAAGATCTTTTAACTGATTATTACCGTCCGAAAATACTGGGAGTCTGTCAAAGAATAAGCAATAAAACAGCTGTTGAGTTACCGCTTATAAGACTCATCGCCTTCATCACACTTTTTGCTTCATTTGGGACAACCTTGTTGATCTACATACTTCTTCACTTCCTTCTAGATGAATCAGTGTCTCATTCTTGAGAGAATTGATCGCTTAAAAACGACTCATAAATAAAGGCTAGCTACCGATAAGTAGGAAATGAGATATTTAATTATCTTTTTTCTCACTAGTGCATTGTGGGCAGGGGAAAACATTTTAATTCCTCCACATGTTAAAACTCAAAGACAACTCGCGAAAACTCGCGTGTGGCCTTATCTCAAAGAACTTCCCAAGAATATTTTTACATGCACTTGGCACACCTTGCGTGGCTCTTCTTACCACCGAATCTTAAGAAGAGAAGGTCCTGATGGTTATAAAAAAATTTTTAAATACAATAGCATTAAGCGCCAACCAAGAACTGAAAATCAATTTTCTTTCGACAATGGTGCCGTCGGTGAAGTTTGTTCTAGAGACTTTGGCTATTGTCGCGGCTTCTCAACTCAACAGGGTCGTACCTGGCTTCGGCTGGGACATTTTGATCCGAAAAATATTAGCGGGATTGATTACCCTACTGATGTTGGTTCAGATAAATGGTTTAATTTTTATAAAGAGATTATCGATAAAATTATGGCCGAGAAAAAGCCAGCGATTGTTCCTGGCTACGAAAACCTTTATCTTTTTTCAAAATCACATCCAAGAATTACAAGATATCTAAAAGAACGCATCGCTCTGAGTTGGGCCGAAGAAAATATTAATATTTCAAGTTACTTAAAAATTGGTCGCTCGATTTACAATAAATTCACCCCGGATGAAGCTCTCAAGCTTCATAAAAAACTTCATTTTAGAATTAACGAATTAAATGTTAATCCCATCGTTTGGGTTTCTCAACCAGCCGGAGGAGAAAAACCTTTTCTTGGAATAGATGAGGGAGCGGGTATCCACGTAATGCAAGCTTATCGTATTGACCCTATTGATGATGCTGGTTACTTTACAGTTTATTTCTGGGATATTTACTCTCCTCATAATGCAGACAATGCAATATCGACTTATAGAATATCAACAAAACAAGCTCGCTCGAATGGCAGGGCCGTCGTCAAAAAAAAATTTGGATCTAGGACGAAGCCTAATGGTGACGTCTTTAATCCCGCAGACTTTGCAGACATGGACCTTGTACCTTTTGATGATATGGAAATAGGTAGAGATGCTTATAATTTAGCAAAGTTTTACGAAGAGAATCCAACGTTTTCTCGTTATTTAGAAAAAAGATACAAAGACTTCATTGAGAACCCTCCTCCAAAGTTTAGAGTTCCTTATGAAGGAGATTACCTTCCAAAAATTATTTTACCTGATGGAAGCATTTATGAAGTTCCAAGAAAATACATGAGCTTCAACGGAAACATGTGGGTTCAGCCAGATGAGGTCAATGATTTTCCCAAAGCTGTCCGAGATATCTTTGATAAATATTTAGGAGATAGATGGAGAGAAGGTGAAGAAATTCACAATACGAATTTCCAAATTCCTAAACCTTATATCTACGTTGAAGATGGAGTCGAAAAAACTTTTGAATTTAAAATCAGTTGGTTTAATTACGAAGGGGGTTTCCTCCCTGATGAAAGTTTTTATACAAACTTACCAGCTGAACTGGCACTAAGATTTAAGGAATATACTGCTCAATGGCCAAAGATTAAAAAGAGAATTGATCTACGCTATATGTTCGATCATTACTTAGAAAGAGACATTTATGATCCCAAAAGTAACGAATATGAGCCAATTTGGACAGCAACTATAGAGTTTTTTGAAGATGGCTTTTTTAGAATCCCAGAAGAGTATAAAGACTTAGTTCCAGAAGAAGCAATTTCTTATTTCAAAAAACAGAATGCATGGCCTATTAAGAAGCCCATACTGCTTGAATACGTTGACGAAGGAAATCGAACTTTCCATATCGGTGATGAAAAATATATTTTCCCAATCGAATGGTATACCAATGTTAAAGAAGCTGAGATCCGTGTCCCAAAAAATAAGATTGATGGTCTACCAAAATCCTTCAAAGAATATGTTTTAAAATACCATCAAAGTCGAAATGATTATATTACTCTTGATCCTCAATTCATGAGAAATTCAGCTATTAGTTATAAAGAAAAACAATATCTTTTTCCTAAAAAGTGGTTCAACAAGATTGATGACCTCGATGAATGGGCACCATGGCAAATCGAAATTCCAGATGAAGATCTTGGAAAAGTCTCTCCACTGTATCGCGAAATCATAGTTGGTAAAGGGGGGGCTTGGCCTCCGAAATATCGAAACTTTGGGAATTATGCACCAACTATTACTCATCAAGATGGATCAAAGTTCACTTTTCCTTTGGCCTGGGTCACACCTCAAGGATATTTTAAAATTCCGCCAGGACAAGAGAAGATTCTTCCTCAAAGAGTCATGCAAGATATTTTCTCTGCAGGTCCAAATAAAATGCCATTCACTCGCCCTGTCGATATTCATGAATTACAACTCACTCCTGTGAAACTCGAGAATGGAGAACTTTTCCTTTGGCCAATTGAGTGGATGCAAGCTGAATTTGGGAGTATCAAACTTCCAAAGAGAGTCGAAGATATAGAAGCTGCTCTTCCTCTTGAAATACAAAAAAAGATAAAAGCAATGAGTAAAGGGAAATATCCGGAAGATCGAGTTATTGAGACTTGGATGTTCAACCAAAACTTTGACTCAGAGGTTGACTTTAATATCCCCAATACTCCAGATGATTTTTTCTTTGATTGATATAGGATTGATGCGATGAGAGTACTAATTTTTTTTATTTTTTTAAGTTCAAATTCTTTTTCACAAGGAGATATTCCTAATATTCTGATTCCTCCCCATATAAAAACTCAAAGAGAGCTCCTCAAATACCAAGCTTTAAAATACCTAAAAACAATTCCTCGTAAACTCATTGATTGCACTCGATTTCTTTTTAGAGGCTCTAGCTATCATCGAATTTTGAGAAGAGAGGGACCAAAAGGTTATCGCGGTATTTTTAAACTCAACCATTCAAAAAGATTTCCTAATACAAGTAACCAATTCTCTTTTAATTATAGGGAGCTCAAGGATGTCTGTGATATTCAGTATGGCACCTGTCAGGGTTATACAGGAAGTATGATTCTTTGGAATCGTCTCGCTCATTTTGACCCTCAAAATATAAGTGGAGCAAACTTTCCTACTGACGTTGGGAGTGACGAATGGTTTGAGTATTACAAAGTCCTTATAGATAAAATTCAAGGGGACAGAGATCCTGTCATTATTCCGGGTTATAAACATCTCAGGCAATTTTCTAGTTCACACCCAAGAATTAAGAAGTATCTTAAAGAGCATGTTTTACTCGAGTGGGCCGAAAGAAATGCAAACCTAGAAGGATATTTTAAAATCTTTAATTCCGTCAGAAACAATTACTCGTTCAGAGAAGCAAAGATACTTCACACTAAACTTAATAAAAGTATTAATGAGTTAGGCTTTAACCCTGCAGTATGGATCGCCCAACCTGCTAAATATGAGGATAAGCCAGACAATGTTTATATTCATGTCATGCAAGCTTTTCGAGTCGATGATATAAATCCAGAAACAGGAAGTTTTGATGTTCACTTTTGGGATATCGGAAATGCTTATAACGCTAATAGATCAGTAAGAGTTTACACCATTTCAACAACTGAACTTGCTCCTAATGGTAGAGTGAAAGTCATTGAGAAAAGACTAAAACCAAATGGTGATGTCTATGAAAACGGAGAATATTTTGACATTGCCGAGATGGAAATCATGCCATTTGATAATACTGAAGCAGGAAGAGATGCAGCTAAGCTAATTAAGTTCTACAAAGAGAACCCAGTCTTCGCTGAGCACCTAGAAAAAGAAGCTAATAGATGGCTTGAAGAAAATAGTCCTTAACTAATAAAAAACAATTTAAGAAGCTGGAAGAAGAAGTCGATTCTCCCAGCTTAAGAAGAAAACTGTTCATTTTAATTTCTTTCTTTTTTCAAAGACTCTTCGAGACAAGAAAACGACAATCCAACGCCTTAAAACTTTGGACCTGAGCGACACTAAAGAGTCGCCCAATTAATAATCATAAGAATTTCATTTCTTTCTCACTTTGCTATTACTTCTTTGATTGAAAGTCATTTGCCCAGGGATCGTCGAAATAAGCCTAAAAGAAGTCAACGAGCTAAAGCATGTGTGACACAGTTTCTTTTTCTTACAATGGAGGGCCTAAAAAAACGCGCTGTGTCTCAATTCTAGTAAAACTCAAAATAAGTTTATATTATAACGACACAAAAAAAGGACTATCATGAAAATCACCAAACCGGCGAAAGAGATCAATATTCATAATTTTGTGAATAATGAGTGGGTTGAAGCTAGTGGAAATTCGCTGGATATCACAAGCCCCTACTTTGGAAATACTATAGGCTCGTTAAAAGAGAGCTCTACTGCCGATCTTGATAAGGTTGTTGCCACTGCTGTTGAAGCTCAGAAAGCTTGGGCCCGCCAACCTATCAAAGAACGAACGAGAGTTATGTTTAACTTGCGGGAACAACTTCTTACTGATGCCGACAAAATTTCGGAGATCGTAAGTCTTGAGAATGGGAAAACTTTTGCAGAATCAAAAGCAGGGCTCATGAAAGGTATTGAAGTTCTTGAATTTGCTATCGGTATTCAGAATCTCGACCTTGGTGGCAAGATGGAAGTTTCTCGAGGAGTCTTTTGTGAATACAGACGACGACCCGTTGGAGTTGTTGCAAGTATCACTCCTTTTAACTTTCCAGCAATGGTTCCTATGTGGACTCTCCCAATTGCTATCGTGCTTGGAAATGCTTATATCTGGAAGCCTTCTGAAAAAACTCCTTTAACTTCCTATTATCTAGCTGAAGCTTTTAAAAAGGCTGGACTCCCCGCTGGTGTTCTTTCAGTTGTTCAAGGAGGAAAGGATATTGTTGAGGCCATCCTTGATCATAAAGAAATAAACGCTGCTGCTTTTGTTGGATCAAGTAAAGTCGCTCAAATTGTATATGAACGTGGTGCTAAAAATGGAAAAAGGACACTCGCTCTTGGTGGTGCTAAAAATCATATTATTTTACTTCCTGATGCGAATGAAGAACTCACGGGTAAAGGGATTAGTGATTCCTTTACTGGCTGTGCAGGTCAACGTTGCATGGCCGCATCAGTTCTCCTTGCTGTAGGAAACTGTGATACCCATATTCAAAAAATTAAAGAACGTGCTGAAAGCATGGAACTTGGAAACACAATGGGTGCCATCATCACTAAGGAACAACTTGATTTTCTCAATGGAGCAATAGAAAAGGCTGTCAATGAAGGAGCGACTCTACTGCTTGATGGAAGAAATCCAAAAGTTGATTCAAGTTATGAGGGTGGTTATTGGTTAGCCCCAACGATTCTCGACAATGTAAAACCAGAGATGGAAGCAGCCAATCGAGAACTCTTTGGACCAATCCTTTCGATTGTAAGATGTAATAGCATCTCTGAAGCTATGAATATTGAAAACAATAACCCCTATGGAAACGCCTGTTCCGTCTTTACTTCTAGTGGACCACTCGCTGAGTCAGTGATCTCTCAAGCGAATGCAGGTATGGTAGGAGTCAATATTGGAGTTCCAGTTCCAAGAGAACCCTTTTCTTTTGGTGGGATCAATTATTCAAAATTTGGTCATGGAGATATTACGGGTCACCACTCCCTAGACTTTTGGACAGATGTAAAAAAAGTCACAACAAAGTGGGAAAAACAAACAGATGAAAATTGGATGAGCTAGAAAATGATTAAAGTGTTTCGATTTTTTCTTTTGAGTAGGCGAAGCACGCGCAGCTGTATCCAGGAACTATACCGCAAGGGGGCTTCAACACCCTCAGAAGGAAAAACAGGAACACTCTATGAGTAAACACGAATTTAAGAGACAATCACACGTCGTTCTAACATCACACACAAATCAAATCTACAAAGATATTCCTGATGTCGATTGGGGAAATAAAGATCCGAAAAGAAGAGGACCTGTTATTGCAACAATCAGCGATAAATCGAATAGAAACGCCATTGGGACGCATTCTGGAAGTTACACTGTTTATCGGGCCCTTTCTATCGCCGCAGGTCACTTTCCTCAAGATCATAAAGCAGATCTCGAAAATACTGAAGCAACAACAAAAATAGGTCCTTACCCTTCTTGGACAGATCCTAAAAAAATCGTTTCCATCGACCCATGGGGAGCAAAAATCAATGAGCACTTTGGTGACTTAATCGAAGAAGGAATGGATATCCGTCCAAGTATTGCAATTACTCAAGCAAGACTGCATATTCCTGAAATTCAAAAAAATATTGAAGATGGAAAACTTGAAATCGATGGTGATATCGTTTGTGAAGACAAAAGTATTAAAACCACAAAAGTTGCAATCGAACCTGTTTGGTATCTTCCAGGAATGGCAAAACGATTTGGTATGGAAGAAGGTGAACTTCGAAAAATTCTGTTTCAGGAAACGGGAGGAATGTTTCCGGAACTTGTCACTCGCCCTGACCTAAAGATATTGCTCCCTCCTATTGGAAGTAGCACTGCTTATATTTTTGGAGACCCATCAAAACTTGCTGATCCAAAAACGGAACTCACTTGCCGAGTTCATGATGAATGTAATGGCTCTGATGTTTTTGGTTCTGATATTTGTACTTGCCGCCCTTATCTCACTTATGGGATTGAAGATGCAGCAAGAACAGCTCAGAAAGGTGGAGTTGGCCTTATTGTTTATTTTAGAAAAGAGGGTCGAGCGCTCGGTGAAGTCACAAAATTTCTCGTTTATAATGCTCGTAAACGCCAAGAAGGTGGTGATAGCGCAGCTACATATTTTCACAGAACTGAATGTGTCGCTGGTGTCGAAGATGCTCGCTTCCAAGAACTAATGCCAGATGTTCTTCATTATCTAGGTGTCAAAAAGATTCATAATCTCCACTCCATGAGTAATATGAAATATGATGCAATCGTTGGTAGCGGAATAGAAGTCGTTAACCGTCTTTCAATTCCCGATGACCTTATTCCTGCAGATGCTCAAGTTGAAATGGAAGCCAAAAAAGCTGCGGGATATTTTACAGAAGGTGAAATCAAGTCTGGGGATAAACTTGAAAAAGTCAAAGGAAGAGAAATTGATGAGTAATCTTGCGACATTATTCGATTCTGCTTTTGTACGCTCTCAATCTCATAAGATGCTTGCTGTTTGTGAAAATGGAGGAACACATTTTCAATACAATGAATCCAAACTTGATGAAGTCGCCGAGTTTGTCATTAAAGTTTCAAAAGAGAACTACCCTGATGGCAATCTTCCTTATCATGGAAGAATAAATCATATCAATGCCGGCGGAGTGAATCGCATAGCAGGTCTCCCGGCTGAAGATTTATTAGATCTTGTTTTTATCTCTGTTCTTGTTGATGCTGGAGCTGGCCCTGATTGGAAATTTACTGAGAATGGAAAAGAGTATACTCGTTCAGAGGGACTTGCTGTTGCCAGTTTTGCTCTTTATCAGTCTGGACTTGTAAGCACACAAGAGAAATTAAAAAACTTAACAACTAAAGACTTTGAAGAATGTTTTCAGGTGACTCAAGAAAACCCGTTGCAAGGTGTTCAAGGTCGTGTCTCTCTTTTAAATAAACTCGGAAATAAGCCAAGACCTTCAAGTCTTCTCTCTCAAATGAGTAAAGAATTTGAAGCAAAGGATCTTCTTAAAATTCTTCTTAGTAAGTATCATGATATTTGGCCACAAAGAATGAATTTCAAGGGAATTAATATAGCTGATATTTGGGAATATGACTTTGGACATGGGAACGAATATATTCCTTTTCATAAACTCTCTCAATGGCTTGCCTATTCATTAGTTGAGATTTTTGAAACCAATGGATTCACTGTGAGTAATCTTGATGGCATGACTGGTCTTCCTGAATACCGCAACGGAGGACTTTTCCTTGATATGAATTTACTAGAACTCAGAGATCCTCGACTGAAAAAAGAAATTTTTTCAGTTGATTCACAACTTGTGATTGAATGGCGTGCTCTTACCGTCGCATTACTTGATATTTTGGGTGATGTGATTCGAACAAAATTAAATAAAACAGCTCTTGAACTTCCTCTCGTGAAAATTCTAGAAGGAGGAACTTGGGCCGCGGGACGCAAAACCGCCTATGAAATGAGAGATGGGAAACCACCTCTAAATCTAAAACTTGACGGCACCGTCTTTTAAGAACGACTTTTTAGGAGATTATACTATATGGATAACGTGACACTCTTAGACCACCCTATTCTCAGACATAAGCTAGGTTTCTTGAGGAATAAAGAAACAAATTCTCATAACTTTAGGGATATTGTTAGAGAATTGAGTTCATTGATTGCTTATGAAGTTTGTCGAGATCTCTCAACTCACAAACAAAAAGTTCAAACCGTTTTAGCCGAAGCTGAGGTTGATCATGTCGAAACTGATAAAGCCCCTATCGTAGTCTCTATCCTAAGAGCTGGAAATGGAATGCTAGAGTCAATTCTTGATCTTATGCCTTATGCGAGAGCTGGGCATATTGGAATTTATAGAGATAAATTCATTGGTAATACTGTTGAATACTATTTTAAAATCCCGGAAAACTCAAAAGGTAAAACAACCTTGCTCCTTGATCCCTTGCTTGCAACAGGAGATACGGCCGTTGCCTGTATCGATCGACTCAAACAATATGATCTAGGAGAGATTAGATTTTTAACAATTCTTGCCTCAAGACAAGGAGCTGAAAAGATTAAACACTTTCACCCCGATGTTAAGATCTATGCTATTGGTTTAGAAGAAGAACTTAATGACAAAGGATACCTGGTACCAGGGATCGGAGATGCTGGAGATCGATTATTTCAAACCAAGTAAAAATAATAGCAGTTGCAGGAGGAAGTGGTTCGGGAAAAACAACTTTCACGAGACGATTTAGGAAGGGCATTGAATCGACTGATGTCTCTGTTGTTTTTCAAGACTCCTATTATATTGATCAGAGTGATAAGTTTGACTTCGATGGCGGCTCTGTTAACTTTGACCATCCTGATGCTCTTGATTTTGATTTAATGGCCAGTCAATTAAAAAAGCTCAAAGCAGGCCATTCTGTCCAAATACCCTATTATGACTTTGCTACTCATACTCGCAGCCCAGAAACAACCGAAATGAAACCCACTTCAATTATCTTAGTCGATGGTATTTTAATTTTAAGTCAGCCTAAATTAAGAGAAATCTTTGATTATAGCGTTTATATAAGCTGTGAGGAAAAACTTCGTTACGAGCGAAGATTAAAAAGAGACACAGTAGAGAGAGGTCGAACCGAAAAAGGAGTTAAAAATCAATTCCTCCAACAGGTAAAACCAATGCATGATGAATTTGTTGGCCCTTCTAAAGTCTATGCGGACCTTATCGTGAAACAAGATCAATTCGATCAGGAATTGCTTGCTCTTATTCAAAAAATTCAATCAGATACGTTATAATTAGCGTATGTCGATGTTCAAATTTGATCGGCGAACGCTGATCCGAAGTTATATGGGAAATTATGCTTATAACCGCTTAGGTGAAACCTATGCTGAAGAAAACTTTGAAATTTTTGAAAATTATGAAAATAAACACCAAGTCCTTGCTTCCAACTTCGTTGCGAGACTTGATAATGGTGAGTTCTTGAATATCGCCACTCTTTATGAACTTACCGACTCATACTCTCCCATCCGAGTTATTACCCAGAGATCGTTAGGAACGAATGAGGTCGAAGAATCATTTCACTTCAATACCATGGATAATAAAATTCATTATAAATTTCAAAATAAAGACTCCACTCAAGAAGATGATCTTCCTCTCTCAAAGAG
This sequence comes from Bacteriovoracaceae bacterium, assembly GCA_965217035.1. Lineage (GTDB taxonomy): Bacteria > Bdellovibrionota > Bacteriovoracia > Bacteriovoracales > Bacteriovoracaceae > JAUHYH01. The sequence continues at coordinate 838,493 of OZ244226.1, forward strand.
AGTTTTTATCATGGCACCGACATTTTTAACAAAATGTCTTTTTGCTCTCAGTAGAAAATATGAAGCATCTGCGAGGATTCCTTATGTAATAATGAGAAGTTATAATCAATGGCAATTCGAAAAACTTCCAAAGGAAGAACATATTTTCGTTGAATACGAAACCTCTAAAATGCAAGTTCGAAATATTCAAGGTGAAGAATATAGTACATTTGATATTAATGTATACCTAAATGATACTTGGAAAAGTGAAGGGGAACCTGAAACCCCTATTACTTTTCATATTACAAAAGACTCTGCGATTCCTCTTCATGCTTTCTTAGAAGATGGCACAGAGGTTTCTATTACTCGTTTAAGAAAGTTTCAGATGCCAGAACATATGCTCTCTTGATCCTAGAATAAAAATATTAGTAATATTTATTGAAAATACTCTTGAGAATTTTCGATCGCTTTGTTAAAAGACATTCTTTCTACATGATAGGGTTCTAAAAGCTTAGAAAACTCATCAAAAGTCCGACTTTTCCAACGGTTCATTCGAGAATCAGTAACAATAATAACGCCATTATCGTCATTTGATCGAATCAGACGTCCAAGCTTCTGCTGTAATTTACGCGCTCGAGTAGCCATGAAATATTCGGAAAAGCTATTTCCAAAATTACGATCAAAAAACTTTTTTCTCTGGTCAAAGATCAATTCCATCCCTAGATCAGGAACTTTATCAATATAGAGAAATTGCAGGCTTTCACCTGGAATATCAATTCCCTCTCCAAAACTTTCAAGCCCTAAGAGAACAGCACGTTCTGTCGCTTTAAAATCGTCAACAACATTTGCACCCATTCCTTGATAGAAAACTTCCATTTTACCTTGAAGTTTTTCTAAACAAATTTCTCTGCCTCTTTCAAATCTCTTATATGAAGAGAATAGAAGCAGAGTTTTTCCTTGAATCTTTTCAATAACAGGAAGCAGTTTCCCAACAACTTCATCTACATATTCTCCTCGATAAATAGGAGGAAGGTCATCTGCAAAATAAACTTTCGCTTGCTTTTGATAATCAAAGACAGGATCTAAAAAAAGTCCCGTTTTGAATCGTTTCGAAGGCTCCGTATAGAGATAACCCGTAAGCCATTCTATATTTGTCGTTCCTTTGTCTCCTTTCATATTTCCAAGTGTCGCCGATGTAAAAACAACAGAGTCAGTTGGTTCAAGAAGTTTTTGATGAACAATTCTTCCAATATCGATAGGAACAGAGCTTAATTCAGCCCCCATTGTTTCGTGATAGCGAATACTTCGACAATAATCCTCATCGTCAGCAAGAAAAATACTCGCTTCTATCTCATATTCTTCAAGCTGGTTGTAATAACTTCTAAAGTAAGTCCAAGCTGCAAGACCATTAGCTTCTTCCCATTCTCGCCCTTCAAACTTTTCATATTGAGGAGCAAGCTTCCATTTTATATCAAGAAGAGAATCTCTTAAGGCGTTGAGTTCATTTGTAAAAGAAACTTCCAACGTCGACTGTTGAGATTTAAAATAAGGAATTTCGTTCCAATACTCGGAACTATACCGCTGAAGACTATGGGCCAATTTACCAACAATCATCTCAAGACCATTCAAGTGATTTTTAGCATCCTGTTGTTTAAGAACAAGTTCTCGCCGAAGCTCTGCAACAGACTCATCTTCTTCAAGCCCCATCAAATAAAATAAAGCTCCAATTCCAGATGTCCCACCTTCAGGCCTGAGAAAAGATTCTAGTTTTTTAAAGCCTGTAACCAAGCTAAAAGCACTTGTCGCAGTTTCCTCGACCTTGTGAGCTTCATCAAAAACAATATATTCAGGCCTATCTATTGACTGAGGCCATAAAAAAGTCAGCGCGTGATTACCAATGACAACTTGGGACTTTTTAGCTTCGTCCAATCCAAGAAAATACGAACAGTCTGAAACATAAGGGCATTTATGACCCAGACAAGATTTAAAATCAACTGCCAACTCTTGGGAAGACTGATCAAACTCGGGAATCATTCTCTTTAAAGCATGAGGAAGATTTTCACGCGTTAACATTTCTTGATAAGATTTTCTCGAATTATCAAAGAAAAGTATTTCAAAATAAGTTTGAGTCAATGTTTCGTGAAAATTTAAATCAGGAAGTAAACTTCCTTGTGAATTTTTAGAATGCTCAAATTTAGCTTGGCATAAATGATTCTGAGTCCCTACCAGTTTCGTTACTTTACAATTATGTTCATTCAAACCTAAAAGATTCAAAGCCTTTGGAAGATCTTTTTCAAGTAATTGATTCTGAAGAACTTTTGTTCCTGTTGTGAGTAAAACTCTTTTCTTTTCTTGTTTCGCAAAGCTTAAAGCCGGAACAAGATAAGCAAATGACTTCCCTGTTCCCGTTGGAGCCTGAACCAAACTATGAATTCCATTTTTAAATGATTGTCCGACCTTTAAGGCCATCTCTTCTTGTTGTTTTCTGTATTGGTACTTAGGAATAAAAGGTTTCCATAGTTCTTCGTCTTGAAAAACTTGCTTCAAAGCTTCTCCAGAAAACTCAGCATTAAAATCTAAGGGATGATCATTGGGAATAACAATTCTTTGATCAAGTTCATAATCCTCTAAATTGAATTCTATAGCTTCAGCTATTTCTAATAATTCCTCTTTAGAAAGATTAAGAAACTCCTTAAACCAATACTCGTTGAAGTTAGAAAATTTATCTTGAACAAACTCAAGTCTTATTCGATCTTTATGAAGCTCCCAAGAAACTCTTAACATAACTCTCAAAGTATCAATCGCGTCCTCAAAACCTCTATGGACTTCAGTATCCGCAACTTTATAATCAACAATGAATGATTCAAGATTAAGAGCTGATCGCCCCGGATGAAGAGCAGCGAGAAAAGGAATACTATCGCCAAAAGGTCGTCCTAACTCAGAGTCTATAGGCTTGATAGCAAGTTCATCAAAATGCGGAGCTAAAAATGAACTCTCAAAAGCTGCGTTATGAGCAATGATATAATGCTCATCGAGATCATGAAGCTCGGATTTAATTTGCTCCCAAAGAGGAGCCTTATTCACCATCTCTTGTGTGATACCAGTTAAATGGGTGATAAACGGAGAAAGGTTAAGATCCGTTCGGACCAGGCTCGAGAACTTTTTTGTGAGCTTTGTTCCCTCAAAACACAAAAAACCAATATCAATGATATCGTCGAGTGACGGATCAATACCGGTCGTTTCAATGTCTAATAATGCCCATTTCCCCAAACTCATGAGCAAGAAGTTTACTGGGTCCTCACCTTTTGCTCAACAAGTATTGAATTTTTTTAAATTTTGCGATGCTCCTCTAGCCGCTCTTACCACTTTGTGTTAAAAATCCAACATGGAACAAATATTCTTCCAAAGCCAGTCCACGCTAGTGGTCCTATTGCTAACACTTGGAATTTTCTTAAGAAAGAGAAAGAAAGCCCATGTACGGACAATGATAACCGCTATTGCCTGGGATCTTATTCTCGTACTTCAAATAGAGCTCTCACGGGGAGCAATTGCAAAAGCAAGTGAAGCGATGAAAAACTCCATGATTTTGAATATTCATGTCTCATTTGCAGTGCTGACAGTTGTTCTTTATGGGTTTATGATCTATACCGGAAGAAAAGTTCTAAAAGGAAATAACTCAATCCGTCAGCGTCATAGAATGTTGGGGATTACAACATATACTCTTAGAATACTAACCTATATAACAAGTTATTTTGTAGCATAATGGAAACATCAATTACTTCTAAAATTTCGGATCTCTTAAAATCTCATTTCTCAGGAGATGAAGTTTATGTTGGGCCAATGAGAGGAGCTTCAGACGACCATTTAGAAGTTCAAATCACTTCATCTAAATTTGAAGGTCTCGGTCTACTTGAACAACATCAAATGGTAATGGACATTTTAAAAGAAGAGTTCAAAGACCAACTCCACGCTGTAAAAATTAAAACAAAAAAACCATAGGAGCTTTTTATGTCTGATAGTCCTTTTAATATTGTTGGAAATCAAATAAGTGATGAACACGCAAATCTCGCAGGAAATGAAATTCCTACCGGATTTGAAGAAGCTGATACATCAGCAAGAATAAAAAAAATCATCGAAGCTTCTCCTCTTGTTGTTTTCATGAAGGGAAACGCTTTCTTTCCTCAATGTGGTTTTTCAAAGAATACAACAATGATTTTTACTCATCTTCAAGTTCCTTATAAAACCTACGATATTCTCCAGGACCCGGCTCTCAGACAAGAAATCAAAGAATTCTCCAACTGGCCAACATTCCCTCAAGTTTATCTTAATGGGAAACTTCTTGGCGGTAATGATATCATTACAGAGCTCTTCGAATCAGGTGAGCTTAAAGAATTGGTGAAGGATCTTGCAAGTCAGTAAGTTTTGGCTTGGTCATTTAGATCTTAATCAAAAAGTTCATATTTTCGGTGGCGGGATTAGTGGTTTAATAGCAGCCTACCATTTCAAAAAATCCGGGGTAGATTTTATCCTTCATGAAAGTAGCAATCGATTAGGAGGAAAACTTCAAACAGATCAAACCGAGTATGGTCTAGTTGAATGGGCAGCCAATGCAATTGTGAACTCTCCTCTTATAGAACAACTTTTTATTGAACTCGAAATGTCTCCCATTGCTGCAGCAACAGGCTTAAAGAGATGTATCTACCGAAATGGAAAGATTCGTTCTTTCCCTGCTATCAATTTCTTTGAAGGAGTAAAGGTTTTTAAGAATCTCTTTCGCTCGATACCTCTTCTAGAAAAAACCTCTCTTAAGGATGCTTTTCTTCCCTTGCTTGGAAATCAGCTTTGTGATGAAATTTTAACTCCTATATTTAGAGGAATCTATGCAACTGGCTCTGAGAACTTGATTGCCACTTCTGTAATACCTGATTTCTCTGAATTTGAAGGAATGAGCTATCATTACTTTATTACAAATAAACTAAAAAATAAATCACCGCTCAAGAGTATGAGTTTTATGGGAGGAATGCAGGAACTCGTAGATAGGCTTTCTTACGAAGTTAAAGATTTTTGTGAACTCAACTCTCAATCAAAGATTGAAGTAAATTCTCTTATTTGCACTGATCCACGAAATGCAGCCCTTCTTGTCGAATCTCTCGATTTGGAATTATCATCAATCCTTAAGGAGATTGAGTCAGTTGATATCCATTCTACAACTTGTTTTTTTGAAAAAGAGATTCAGGAACTTAAAAATTGTTTTGGCTTGCTTTTTAATGAGAGTGAGTCTCCTAATATTATGGGGATTTTAGTAAACCATGAAATATTCCCTCAAAGAAATTATCCTCATTTTAGCTATACTATTATTAGTAAAAATGATTCCTTTCAAGTGGATGACATTCCCATCATTAAAAAATACAGTACTAATCTTTTGAAATCTTATTCATCAGGTCACAAGTATGGACTGCCGCTTTATAATTCCAAGCTCACTGAATTAAGAAATCAATTAGACAAGAACTCGAAAGTCGCTTTTTGGGGGAATTACACAGACTCTATTAGTCTGAGAAAAATAGTAGAAGCGACTCTTTAGTAAACCTTAGCTTCTGCTTGCATAAAAGCATCGTAAAAAACTGCATCTGGATTCTTTACAACATTATCAAATTCTTTCTCACAATTATCAACAATTTCTTGAGTGATAATACCTTCTTTTATTAAACGGTCTGCCCCACTAAGCATAAGATCTTTCCAAAATAGAATATGTTTTCTCCTGTGATCAGGAAAACGATTATCGTAATGCCAAGTTATGACCTTAGTTTGAATATCCCCAAAGCCAGCCTTTTGAAGTAAATTACCAAGTTTTGCCCCAACAAAAGGATCTCCAGCATTTTCATATTGAAAATCATTCATGGCCATCCAATATTTCCATATATTGGGAGAATAAGGGTCAAGGAAGAAGTTAAAGTTCATAACTTCTGTAACATAAATTTTTGCAGCAGGCTTAAGGACTCGCCTCGCCTCCATGAGGACTTTTTGAGGCTCAGGAACATGCTCAAGTAGCCAACAAATAAAAGCTCCATCGAACCTTTCCTCTAGCTTAAGGTCTTGAGCATCCATTTTATGAAATTGAATTCTTTTATTATCTTTAAATGTTTTTTTAGCTGCATCTAGTTGCTTATCATTAAGATCAACTGAAACAAGCTCAAGGTTAGGAAACCTTCTTAATAAGATTTCAGACTGTGCACCGATACCGCAACCGATTTCAATGACTCGCTTTGCTTCACTGAAGTTGACATCTTTATACACTGAATATTCAGCATATTGAGCTTGAGTTCGTAAACGATCTTGTTCTTCTTTTGAAAAGCCATGAATATAAGGAAAATTTGTTGGTTCACTCATAAAAACTCCATTATGGGATTGTCTTAATTCCCGCTTCCATTATATAACAAAAATATGAATAACAAATCGCAACTTCGTCATAATATTTCCAATGAAATTGTAAAGGTTAAGTCTATTTTTGAAATTTTGCTTGATGAGGACGATAATGCAATTCCAAAAGAAGATTTGGTCAGAGAAGCTCAAGGATGTCTTGATAACCTTTGGGATTATTTAAGATCCATAGAAAACAACCATTAATAAAAAGGGGCGCTTCTGCACCCCTCTTATTTTTAACCCCTCATAATAAAATCGATAATTCTATTCGATTATATTATGCCTCTTGAAATTATTAATATAATAATGTTCTATCCCTCGATCAGGGAAAAGTCTTGAAGCTGTATCAATAATTGAAATAGCCATATCTCTCATTTTTATCCCATAAGCTAAACCATAGTGGGCCTCAATCATAATTTTCTGAATTTCATCATAAGTTGCTTTCTTTTCATCAAGTAAACTTTTAAAAGCTTGAAATACAGGAGTTGACCAAAGTTCATCCGTAACGTGATTCCCCAATCTTCTGTGAGCAGAATAACTCTTCTTATGATCATATTTTGCATTCAAAGCGTTCAAGATTCGTCCATTCCAGCAATCATTATGCCCATCCCATTTAAAAACCCAATTAGGCTTGTAGTCTCCATTAACTCTTGTATAACTATAAGAAGCCGCCCAATAATCACCAAACCCCTCTCCTATAGCACCAGTGTCTCCACCTCGAAATCCCCCGACAATATGGTCCTGAATTGCATGGCCTAATTCATGAAGAATGACGTCTGTATCTTCATTGTCATCAACGCAACCATGTCCAAAAGAGAGCTTTTTCCCCGATGGTTGGTAATAAGAATTATCTCCTCCACCAGCACCATTAGCATCAACACTCAAACCGTCTGGAAAGATATCTTTTTTCTTGGAATATCCAATAGATTTTAGATAATTCATCGAAAGATTAAGATGATAAAATGTCATCACATCATTGAATTTTATATCCTTTCTTACTGCATCCCAATTTCCATCATTAGAAGTGCTGGGTGCAATATTAGGAGAATCAAAATCAACTAGTTTGATATTGTCATTTTCAAGATGATATACATTATCTTTTACCGTAAGATTTTTCAGATTTACATTCGCATAAGCAGCAGTGAACTCTTCTGGATCTGATGAATCTTCCAAATCATCTCTTCGAAGAGTTGTAACTGGATTTGGATCAAAAATAACCCCTCTACCATCAGCCCTCCAAACCATTTCTGGACCTGAAGTCATCAATGTTTTAGAAGTTTTAAGCGCTAACTTTTTAAGATTCTCTTTTAAGTTTAATTTCTTTTTCTTACTTTTTTTAGGGTGGTAATGACGTCTATATATATTATCATCATATTCTTTTAAGATTTTTCCATTTATAGCATCAACTAAAATATTCCAATTTCCAACAGGATCTCCAACTGAAAAAAAAATATTATAAACTAGTTTTTCTTTTCCATTAATATTCTCATAAGCTATTTCCAAATTCGGCAGTTCTTTTAATTCTCCTTGGAACTTAGATTGATTCCAAGCAATTTCAATAGCCTGATCTTCACGAATTTTTTCTTGTCTAGGACTTGTTTCTGTCATAGGTCTATAAGTAGTATAAAACCTAATTACTTTTTTCATCTTCTTGTCAAAACTAATACTTACAAAAGCTTGACTGACAGGTCTATTTTCATGAACTTGCTTAAACTTATAATGAACCCCAAGCAAACTTTCTTTTTTAGAATCAAACTGAAGCTGATTAATATCAATATTAAGTTTATATTTCTCTGATATTTTAGAAATTGCTTTTAAAGAAGCTTTTATAGGTTTTCTTCTTCTAGATCGAGCTGACTGAAGAAATGGAAAAAGCTTCATGTCTTTGAATATGACCTTAATCCTCTCATCGGCCGTATATGATTTGTCATAACCTGCTGAGACTACTCCAGAAGTTAAAAGGATTAAACATAAGATGACTTTCATAAGAACCTCCATGTTCTAAAGTCTTTATGCACCGTCTTTAATAACTATTAGATCGAATGCTTCAGAATGTGACGATTGATTTTTCCTAACAAAACGTTAAGTGAGATGACAGAGTAAATCTGTTATAGCTTTTGGCTCGCAATTTCAGAAAGAAGTGAACGCTCTCCTACTTTTAAAAAGGCATGAGAGACAATTTCTTCGTCTTTTAGCCGATCAATGCAGTAAGATAATCCATTGTTAATTGAGTCAAGATAAGGGCTATCAATTTGTTCACAATCACCGGTAAGAACAATTTTTGTTCCCTCACCCGCACGTGTAATGATAGTTTTAATTTCATGAGGAGAAAGATTCTGTGCCTCATCGACGATCATGTATTGTCCGGGCAGTGAACGGCCTCTGATATAAGTAAGAGGTTCCACATGAAGAAGCCCTTGATTAATAAGTTCTTCCCAAGTTGTTCTATCTCTTTCACCCCTCTTATTATCAAAGAGGTAGTCAATATTATCAAAAATAGGTTGCATCCAAGGGCCTAACTTTTCATTGATGTCACCTGGTAAAAAACCAAGATCTCTTCCCATTGGAATAATGGGTCTTGAAACAAGAACTCTTGTATAAGTTTGCTTATTAATAGTAGCTTCTAATCCTGCAGCTATTGCAAGTAATGTTTTTCCAGTTCCTGCTTTTCCAACAAGACTCACAAGATTAACTTCATCATTTAAAAGAGCGTCAATAGCAAATTGTTGTTCTTGATTTTTAGGGAAGATTCCCCAAATTCCGTCTCTTTTATTGATTAATGGCACAATCCCATTTTTCTTCCTCGAAAATCTACCCAGCTTTCTTTTATGGCCATTATTTTCAGCTGTTAAATAAAGATATTCATTAGGGAAAAGTTTTTGATCTGGAAGATCTTCAATCGGAATGAATCGATCATTCGTAAACTTTTCAAGAATTTCACCACTTGTCTCAACAATTGTTTGACCTTTATAAAGCTCTTCAAAGCTTACATTCGTTGTTTCGTAATCTTCACTCTCGAGCCCAAGAGCATCCGCTTTCAGGCGCAGGTTAATATCTTTTGAAATTAAAACGACTTTTTCTTTGATTTTAAATGCTTTTTCTAATGAAAGAGCGTCTCTTAGAATAATATTATCATTAAGATTCAAATCAATTCCCATATTGGAATCGAGTCCAGAGCTTGCTGGAGGAGTACTGATAATTAACTCTCCCCCTGTACTTTCAATTTCTACTCCCTGGGAGAGAGATCCTTTCTCTCTTAGGCTATCTACAATCCTTGAAAATGCTCTTGCGTTTCTTCCATTTTCATTTTGATCTCTCTTAAAACGATCAAGTTCTTCTACCACAATTAGTGGTATAAAGACTTTATTATCACCAAATTTAAAAATGGATTGAGGATCAAAAAGGAGCACATTGGTATCGAGAACAAAAATTTTATCCAAGTCATCTCCATTGACAGTCATGACAAAACAAATTCAATTTTAGATTAACGAACTAGCCATCATATGAAAAGTCTAGAATGCTCACGAAAATAAGTGCTCGCTCAGAAGAGATTGCAAAATCACCGCGGCCAGTATTTGACTTATACAGTCCAGCAAAGATAGAAGTCACCCAAAAATCCACCTCGAGCCCATAAGAAAAACCAGCATCGTTGTATCCCCAATGTATATCAATTGATGGAAGATCAACTTCAATGCCAAAACGCACTTGTTGCTCCCAACTATAACCTCTATTTATCGGACTTAAATCTGCAGTAAAAACAACATCAAGAAGTGGCCCAAAGTCCATAGCATAACCTACCCCAACATTCACAGTCATGGGTTGATCAGACAAACCTGCATTAGGGTTAGAATCATCTTTAAACTTTGTTTCTACTGCATCAAGAATTGATAGACCTGCCATAAAAGTTCCATGATCTTGCTTGTGAATATAATCAATTCCAAGATCAAACCCCCAAGATTTATCTTCTCCCATCCCTAAAGCCTCAGCAATAGTATCAAAATCATCACTGTCTTCAATCGCAGTAATAATTTCTGTATCAAGCAAAGAAAATTGATTAAAAATCCCTTCACGTTTAATATACTTTACGGAAGCTCCAATACTGAGTTGTCCTGTTTTCTCATCCCCCATCGGAACAGCAAAGCCAGTAACAAAACCTTTGTCATAACCATAATCAATTTCAAGAAATGGATGAACTTGATTATATACCAAGAAATTGGCTTGTGTATTATAAATTAAGCTAAAACCCCAAGTACCTACTTTCATGCCTGGAGCCGATCCAAATGAAACATGAACAGGATAATTCATAAAAGTACTTGCAACTCCTTCGGGTGTATCTGGCACATCATCAAAACGGTCCTGATCATCAAGATCAAAAGAGGCACCAAAACCAATATTAAGAGGATGAAAAGCGATGCCTTTATTTCTTCCCAAAAGTGCTGGATTATAAAATAAAGCATGATCGTCATCAGCTAAAGCAAGGTAGCTCCCTCCCATCAATAATGCCCTGGGACTTTCTTTCATATAAACTTCATAACCGAAAAGCTTGGATGTGATAATTAATAAAAAAACTAAAAATAATCGCAACATCATAAGAAGTTTGTCTCCAAAAATGCAGCGAAATAAAGTTGCATTAAATCATAATTCGAACTTGAAGTAGCCCAATCAATACAATCCTGATATTTATAAAAATCAAAGATTGGTCCAATCCCTGGTGCTAATGCTAATGCAGCTATTATCTCTGCTTGAACATCGACAGCAAGATCGTCTAGTTCTCCAAGTGAATCACTGGCAGATAAAGTTGTATTTAAAACAATATCTAAAAGGTGATTTTGATTAACAGCAAAGTGACAAAGTCTTCGACTTACATCGGTGAGATCTTCACCTCCAGGAATATCCAAGTCCGGATGCCCTACCGGAACATTTGTACAAGAACCAGTTCCATTGGCCGTAATAACAGCAAGAGCATTTGCATCATCATAATTTAAAATACAATCATTGCTCTGAGTTCCTGCCCCTTTTGTCCCAGAAGAATCTGCATTACCAAAGTATTGTACCCACTTTCCAGTATGAGCAAGAATCATTAAAAGTAATTGAATATTTAGTGAAGTCGTTGAAGTTGATCCAAAAAGAGCAAGCCTCTCGATACTTGTTCCTCCATTAGTTGTATCAATGATTGTTTCCATAGCAGTAACGAGAGCATTGTATTCTGTACTCTCTGTTGATGTTTCTACTGAAGTAGAAAAAGTTGCTAAAGAAGTATAAAGAGAAGAAGAATCAAGATTATCCACATCATTTGAAAGAAAATTAATTTCGGTAAAATCACTATTGCAAGCATAGGCAGAAGATAAAGTCGAAATATAAAATGGATCATTCGTGAGTGAAGTAGCCTCGTTAAGTTTTGATAATGCTGCAGAACATTCACCTTTTGAAAGATGGAAATTTGCCTCACGAACTTTTTCTAAATCTAGATCTTCATCACTAGCGCAAGAAAATAAAAAAACAAGACCGAGAAAAAAACTCAGTTTTTTCATAGCTACTACCTCTATATTAATTGTAGCTGGATTCGTTATTCTCTAATAGAGAGTAAGAATTTACGTAGGGTTATTCAGGTACTCACAAAGCCTTGATAAAGCCTTATTAAATGGAATTCTTTCAAGAACGAGACTCAATCTTGCACTATTTTTCAAACCAAATGATGAACCAGGGACTAAGGCTACACTAGTTTTCTCAAGTATTAGTTCGCAAATCTCATTGGAAAAATCTCCTTCTTTTCCTTCAGAAACCTTGTTATAGAGCTCTGTTCTGGAAAAATCGAGCATAAAATAAAAAGCTGAGTTCGTTTGATACCAACAATGACTGAGATTTGCTTTTCTAAATTCCTCTCTTAAGCCTGTTGAAAGTTCTCTTAAATTTTGTTTTATCTCTGAGTGAAAATCCTTAAGGTGATCAAAGTTAAAGTCAGCTACAGATCTTTGTATCAAGCTATTCGTTCCCGAAGTTGTTTGACTTTGAATCCGAGTCATCGCATCAACAACTTCTTTTTGTGCTAAACAATAACCTAATCTTAAACCTGTTGCTGAGAAAGATTTTGAAATTCCATTTGTAATGATTGTTCGATTTAAAAGAGAAGGCTTTTTTTCATAAAAATAAGTTGGTCCAGGATCGTAATAATAAATATCATCATATATTTCATCTGAAACAATATAAATATCATCATATTTAGAAATCATTTCAGAAAAAATTTTCATCCAATCATTATTATAAAAAATTCCACCAGGATTGTTAGGACTATTGATGATTATTGCTTTTGTGTTGTCTGTTATTGCTTCTTCAATCCTAGAAATGCTTGGAGAAAATGAATCATATAGATAAGTATCAACAATAACTGGTTTAGCTCCCCAAAACTGGATCATCTCTGGGTAGGAAACCCAATATGGACAAAGTAGAATCACTTCATCATCAGGATCGAGTATCGCACCAAGTGCATTATAGAGAGAATGTTTCGAACCATTTGATACAATCACTTCAAAACCTGAATCTTCAAAACTCAAATTTCTTTTATTAGAATAATGATCAATAATTTTTTTTCTTAGCTTTTGGTTTCCCTGAACTGAAGGGTATTGAAAACTTGCAAGATAGTTCATTTGACTAATCATTGATTGAACAAAATCAGGAGTCGGTCGGAATCGAAGCTGTCCAGAGCAAAGATTGTAGACACTCTTTCCTTCGTTCACCATAGCTCTGAACTTCTCATTCACTTCCATTGTAATACTTTTCTTGGCACCTAATGCCTTTTTACTTAGTTTCATAATTTTTCTACACAAAGAATATAATGAGTTCCTTGTTCGTAAATTTTATATGTTTCACCTTTTTTTAAGTTTAATTTTTCTAAGATATCATTCGCTTCAGGACCTTTAGAACGATCTCCTTCAATCCAATAAAGATCAGGTTTATCCCCTAGTTTTTTAAAAGATTTAAAATATAAATCTTCCATTGCGTAGGGTGGATCTATAAAGTAGATTGCATTCTCTTCAAACATCGGAAAATCCGATTTAATAAAGTCTTCATTGTTAATTTTCATCCGATAATCCAGTTGAACTTTAAATTTTTCATTAAAAAGATCGGTATTTTCTTTAAGTAACTGAAAATGTTTGGAGGATTTCTCAAAAAATATTCCTGATTCTGCACCTCTTGAGAGGGCCTCTAGTCCAATGGCCCCAGATCCAGCGAAACAATCAAAAAAATGATATCCAGAAAGATTCTGATAGCGATCAAAAACCTTCCTCTTCAGAGTTGATAAAGTTGGTCTAAAAGAATGGTTTTTAGGTACTTTTACAGAGAATCCCTTGGCATGACCGCCAAGTATTTTGATAGACATGGTATATCCGGATTATGCAACCTTAGATCTAGCGAAAGGAACGTTAAGCTTAACTCCACCTTCCATTTCAACAACAAGTTCTTCGGAATCAGAATCCACGTAAACACTTAAAGTCTTACCATCGATAATAAAGCCTAAGTTGAATTTCATATCACCTTGTACATCAAAACTAATACCCGTCTCACCTTTTTTCTTAGTTGGTAATTTTGTCACTTTCTCAGCCTCCGCTTCTTCTGCTTCAGTTTTATCTGCAGACTCAACGGAAACAACCCCTGAAAGATCCTCATCTTCTACAAGTTCACTTTCCAAAGATTCAATTTCACTCATGATGTCAGCAAGCTCTTCATCATTAAAACTTTTCTCATTGTTGTCTGCCATAAACTACCTTCTTGTTGGCTTCATAACTATTTTCATTTGTTCTATCGGTGAGTTAAATAAAAATATTAAATAAAAAAGAGGATCCCCGAGTTTAAAGGTCAAGATGAAAGGTCACTGGGCCATCGTTTACTAAATGAATCATCATATCTGCACCAAATTCGCCTTTAAATGTAGGAATTTTTTCATTGAGTTTTCTAGTCATGATTTCAAACTTTAAATTTGCTTCTCGAGCCGCCATAGATCTATCAAAGCTTGGTCTATGACCTTTCTTGCCATCCCAGCTTAGGGTAAATTGACTTATATTTAGAATTTCTCCTCCAATTTGCTCAATATTCAAATTCATTTTATTATTTTCATCTTCAAAAATTCTTAAATTAAAAATTTTATCGCAGGCACGTTCGATAGATTCATTGTCGTCACCTTTTTCAAAACAAGTCAAAAGCAAATATCCTTTCGCTATTTTTGCAATTTCATTTCCATCAACAATGCATTTTGCTTCTGATACTCTTTGTAAAACGACCTTCATTAAAAAAACCTCTTCCTTCTCATCTTATAAAGATTATCTTTTAAAATATTTTCTTCTGTAAAATCAATAAAACTTTTGTAGTTCAAACTGTCCTTCACATTTAAAAAGAAAGGATATTCCTCATCCTTTTTTTCAGAACTACTATTATAAAGGACCTCTCCGAAAATTTCCCCAATAAGAGTTGAAACCTCAACAAGCTCAATGATACTAAGTTTTTTTATTTTATCTTTATATGACTTAATATCTTTCATGAAATCAAGTGTTGCTTTTAAAACTGTCCTATTCTTTTCATTAGTCCTCAACTTTAACTCAATATCAAGATACATATCACATTTTAAAAATGGATTTAAAGATTTTGCAGAGAGATAAGAATATAAGCTATCAAAAAGAAGAAAAACAAAAAAATCTTCTAAGGACAGCTGATCAATATCAATTTGAGCATCACTTAAAAATAAATCGAGAAGAAAACTGCCCCCTAGCTTAGAAAGCCTATTAATTGAATAATTAGAACAAAATAAACTATTTGTACCAATAATATGAAACGATTTGTTATATTTTAACTTATAATCATAAACCTCTTTTAATCTTTTGCTTTTAAGACTCTTTATCTTTTCTTGGATTAAATTTATTTTCTGGTGATCATAAACATTAAAGTCCTCTAAGGAGTCTCCTGGGTGAAACTTCAAGATGTCAACAAGCTGTTTAACTATCAAATCAAAATTATCATAAGTATTCTCTGTAAAAAGTTTTAATCCCTTCTCTATAATATATTCATGAATATCAAAATCAGGATCTCCCAAAAGGTTTTCATACCAATAACACATGCTTTCATATTTCATCCATGGAGGAGATGAGAAAAGACAAAACTCAAAATTATTAAATTTAATAATTTTGTTTTCTTCAATTGATTGATCATGATCAACAATTCTCCAATAGGGCTCATCTAAATTTTGATGAATAATAGTTTGCCGTATTTTTATTCCTTGAGACAATTCCTTCACTCTCCTTGGCAATTTATTCGCATTAATATGAAGCTCCCCAAAAAGCACGAGGACAGGAATAGAAGAATTTAGCTCAATAAAATGATTAATCCTTTCTGCTGCTCTTTTATCTCTTTGTTCAAGAGTCCCTTTTGAGTTTAAAGCGATTATAGGGATTTCATTTTCTCGAGCATAATTAAAGAGAATCTTATAATGACTCCATGGAAATCGCCATGACTCAGAATAATTAATTGATTCTAAAAACTCGAGCTCTGTTAAAAAACCTTTTAAAAAGGCATCAAGATATTCTTGATGTTCTTCATGAACCATTTCAAGGCCAATAATAAATTTAGATTTATTCTTTAAGAATGTTTTAATGATCCTTACAAGATTTCTTGAATTTTGATCATGTGTGTGAAAATCCCCAAGGTAGGAAACATGAGAATTATGAATTGATTGAATCAATTCATTCATATTGCTTTTTTGAAACTCTCTTTGAGAATAATAAATTTGATTTTTTCGATAGCTTCCAAGCTGATTACTGATCTCAGCTTCATAGCCCATTGCTTTCGACTTCATATAGTCAAATAGTGCCTTATAAGAATCTCGCTTAGAAACGTCCATCTCTTAAATTTTATTATAATTTATGACTTTTTAGAAACTAATGAATTTCTAAAGATCTCATTAAGAAGTTGATCAGAAATGCTATAAAGATCATTGAGTGCAGAAGACTTATCTTTATGATTTTTAATAATATCCGTAATCATTGCATCTCTCGGTATTTTAAGATTTTTTAGAATATCGATTATTGGATACCCCGTCATCTGCCCAAGAAGATAAGAAAGAAAGGCCCCAAGACTTTGAGAACAATGGACAGAAAGAATCAACTTTTCTTCACTAAAGAAGTCTATAATACAACCATCAATCTCTTCTCTCATAATCGACTTTGATAACGTTCGTGGAAGTTCTCTATGCTCTCCATGGAATTCGAGGAAAAGATCTTTATTATTAGGATAAAAAGGAACGAGGTCACAATTAACAAGTTGAGAACGCAAGTCTTCAGAGTTGAAATCAAAATTTTTAATATTTTTTCCACCGTTCGAATAAGCAAGATTAGAAACGACTGATTTAAAATTTGTTAAATAAGCAATCAAGTCATAAGGATATTTTTCTGCTAATGAAGAAATAAGAGTGCGAGAATCTGAAATTTTATGCTTCATTTCATCCAAGTTTATTTCTTGCAGTTTATCTTCGTTCACTAATAAGAAATCAAAACAATCTTTCAGATGAGCAGGCAACTCTGTATGGATTGCTAACATTTTTGGGACAAGCAGAGTTGATATCTTAGATTTTACCTGGTGATAGGAACCTGAAACGGACATTTGAGTGAGCTGCTTCCCTATCTCTGACTTAAAGTATTCTCTAAAAATATTTGAATTCATCGTTCGGGACTTTGGAACGACTCTGTAATAATAACAAGAGCTCATTCCATATTGAAAGACTTTTCCTGATAATAAATCAAATGAACAGAGTTCGAGCTTTGCATTGTTAATATCGCTAAAGTTCACAACAAGGACTAATTGATCACTTCCAAATTGATTAATACTCTCAAAATCAGAACTGAAATCAAGTTGATTACTAGAGAAGTCATTTCCATGAAGGAGTTTCTCTACATCTACTGTATGAATTTCGAAGAAATAACTAAGAGGCATACAATTTTGTAGCATTTGTTTGAAAAAACGAGGATGAGTAATCTGCCCAGAGTCATCTGAAGCGGAATGAATAAACTTTCCGTCTATAATAGCATCTTGAAAGAATTCTAATTGGTAATCTTTTCCGAAATCTTTACTGAAAAATGATGGAGTTTCGATAAGGTGGTTTTCAAAGAACTTATTCAGTTCGTCTGTAATTAAGGCAAAATCTTTATGACAATCAAGTTTTCCTGTAAGTCTAAAATTATAACAGGTCTCTTTTTTTGATATTTTGCTCTCCCCTCTATTAATTACTTTTGGCTTCTTAGAAAAAAGATAAATATAAGGAGGTAATTCCCCTCTAGAACAAACGTCTTGGAGCTGAATGACTGATTCTAGTGACAGCTTCTTTAAAAGACTTTGAACACGACTCTTTTGGCTGTGAACAAAAAGATTTGTGGAACTCAGTATGACCATATAACCGTTTTCTTTAAGGAAAGGAATATGATCTTGAATCTTAGTTATTAATGCGTGATGAGCATTCTTTCGAGGAGTGTTAAGCTGACTAACAACAAGTCGATCATAAGTGAGAGAATTGTCATTCATCCCTTCAAGAATAAAATTCTTTTGGAGTTGAATATCTTCTCTTCTGTTTGAATTAAACTCTTTTGAACATTTGCTAATAAACTCAAGGGGAGACTCTGAATAAAACGAAGAAATTTTAACTAAGAATGTATAATATTCGATCTCATTAATATAATTAACAAGCACCGATTTATAACGATCTTCACTTTCAAACTCAGGACAGATGAGTTCATTCCATTTAAAATAACTATTATTATGCTGAGCCAGCCAATGAGCACAAGAATGATCGATAACATAGTCGCCACTAAATCGACAACTCACAACCTTTAGAGCAGGATTATCAGCGTTATAGAAATCATACTTCACTTTATTTCTTTCAAGCCATTGAAAAAAGTTTAGGATTAGGCAGTTTAAAAAGAGTCCCGTGTTTTTATGCGAAACCGCATGAGACTTAAGACTTACCCCTGAAACATAACCATTAAAAGTTGCGAGGATATCGACATAGCTTAACTCATCACAGTTTTCGAAGAAGTCGTTAATTGGACTAAGGCATTTCATACTAGGTGTATACCAACTGTACTGATTAGAATGAAGAAAAGAACTATCAAATTCTCTAGAACTATTCCTTTTAAAATATCTCAAAAAAAGTGAATGAAGTGAAAGAAGTTCTTTTGGAAGAAATTTTTCTCTATCGTAAACAGACAAAACTCTGAAGAAACGAACTTTTAAAAGATAAATGAGCGCAATTTTATAGGTAAGTTCTTCTGTAAATTTAAGCAAGTGATCAGCATAAACAGAACCTTCAGAGTGCAATTCGCTCCAAAAATTATCAACAGACTCGATATGAGCATTAATATTTTTATTGGAAGCATAAGCAATAAACTCATCAAAGAGCTGAGTTTTTATCTTGTTAGGAAAATGCTTATTACTGAGAACTTGCTCCGAAATATCTTTTGAAAGAACATGAAGAGTTTGGTTTAGAACATAAGAAGATTTTGGAGCTAAGTTTTCTGATAACCATTCAAGATCGAGAAACTCATTGGGTCTAAAAGAAAGTTCTTCTTCGGCAGCAAAACCTCTTGGAGTAAAACTTGGAAGGCCACCTAAGTCTTTATGCGTGAGTGATACCTCTTCAGTTGTTGCATGAGAAACAACGGGAGGTTTCTCCTTCAACCACTCACTCGCCATAAAACTCCGTTTTTTCAACAAACCCCTCCAAGGCCCAATAAAATTCATATAAAATAAAAGATTTCGGTTCCAATTTTTTATAAGAATACTCAGGTATTGTCATCGGAAAATCGATGCGTCATATGAGATGAAAGAAAGTGAAAGAAAGTGTAAGAAAACTAAATCGTCGTTTCTCTTCCTAAACTTTTCAACAACTTAGCTTTAGTTCCAGTAACAATTCTCTTAAGTATTGGTCCATCACTTGATGCTCCGTCAGAGACTGTATTTCCAATCATTTGAATCTCTACAATCCCCTCTTTGATATTGTTATCATTTAGCTCATTTCTCACCATGAGCTTGCCACCGAGTTCAGTTAAAAGTTCTTGCCCTGTGACAAGGTTAAGATCGATAAGCTTCCTAACGCTTTGCTCTCCATGATTGAGGTATTCAAGTTCAGCCGTGTTAAATAAAAGTCCTTTGATTCTGAATTGTACTTTAGAATCAGCCGCTAAAGTATTCACTTTAATCAATCTTGATGTAGATGAAATTTCAAGCTCATTAAAACCTTTCTCAAGTCGAGACATAATACTATAAAGAACTTGTTCGATAGATTCCTTATCAACAGAAATTTGAAAGTCTTGATAGCTACTTGCAAATTCCCACTTTAGATTTGAATTTTTAGATCTTTTCATAAAAGTTTTAGCTGTTTGCGAAACAAGCTTTTGAAAAGAAACTTCTTTATCAGCAACAATACTCATTGCTTCGTCTTGTGGTTCTGCTGAGATCATTTCAGAGATCTTCTGACCAATAGGATTATCATAATTGACGTTAGAGGAATCAAGCCTTGTCGTATCAATAGTTTCTCCCAAGGCTTCTTTTACTTTTACAGAGATTTGTTTTAATTCGAAGTTTGAATGATCAGTAGCAATTTCGTTTTGCTTTTGATCCTGATCAATGAGTTCATCAAATTCATCTGCAAGAGTAAACTCATAACTCGATTCATTATTTAAAGATGATGAACTAACCCACTGATCTTCGAGTTCCTCTTCAGTTAACTCTAGATTTTCAGCAGATAATTCAATCACATCTGACTTTTTTTCTTGAATTTGTGAAGATTGATTATCAAAAATTGAATTTATATATTCATCATCAAATTCAAAAGTATCTGATTTTTCGCTCTTGCTATATTCGAGAGTGCGGTTTGCAGGATAAGCTTTTTCCAATATAAAAGTGTTGTATTCAAGGAAGAGATTTTTTACAGCTGGAAGCCTGAGGCGATCAAAAACTTGTTCTAAAAGTCTTTCAACCTCAGTTGGATTACTTTCATATTCACCATTAAAAGAATAAGCCATTCTCTCTATTTCCCTCATACTCTTGCGTCGTTGTGACCAAGTCAAGAGATAAGCAACAATCGATGTTCCAAGCAAAGCGATTGCAAAAATGATAGAATATCTAAATTTCTTTAAAGAGTTCTGTAATGACCGAATCTCTTTTGCAAACGCACCAGAAATATCAAAACGAAGTTCCTCTAAACGATTAAATGAATTTACAATCCGAGCTAAAGGAATATTTCCAAGGCTAAAGTTCTTGGCCATATTTTTATAGTTAATAAACTCATCATAAACATCATTCGAATATCCCTCAAAATCGATAAGATTTAATTCGTCAATTTTTCTATCAAATTGAAAGAAGCATTCATCTGTTGAGCTAAAATAATTAGAAGTCATGGCCTTAGCTGAACTAACTCCGCCTAATAAAGCATAATGTGATTGCCCCACACGATTTGAACAAATTGTGATTCCATTTCTTAGACTTTGAAGGCTTTGAATCGCCGATTCACCTGAACGGTAACTAAAGCCTCCCACAGTCATGACAATAGCTGATGTTAAAAAACACACCATTAGAATTGCCTGATGAGAGGAACTGAATGAGAAATTCTTGAGTTTCATAAAACTTCCTGTTTAATCCTGTAAAAATTTCTGGGTATTTGTAATCTTCCTGACAATCTCTTCACTGAAATGGATATTTTCCTTTCCTTGGTGTATTTTCAGTGAGTATGTTGGACGCTGACAGGACACACAGAAATCTCCTTATTTCGTTGCTTGCAACGGTCACAATCCATAGTATCCTGCTTTTTTTCAGTTCTCAAATACTCAATTTTGACCGTGAAAATGATGCAGAGTCCGTAGATAATGACCGACTCACTATTGAATTCAAGTTTGTAGGAGTTGAGAAATCGAAGTCCCAAAACAAGGTCTTTGCGCAGAGCAGTGCAAAAAAAACTAAAAGAGCCCAAAACTCAGCTGGAAAAAAAACTGTCCGCAAGGTTAAAACCCTTAAATTTGAAGAAAGTAAAAGTTTTAGGAAACAACTCCCAATGGCGCTTCAAAGCTCAAGCCTGGCCCAATCCAACTCTACTTTTTCTTTAGAGATTCCAAAAGGTGTTCCTGAAGAGGAACTTAACGAACTTCAAAGAGTTCTCTACTCTTTCTATCTTCGTCTCCAAGGCCAGTATGTTTCGACACTTGTTGATAAATATATGGATAAACAAAGAAAAAACCCTCGTTATCAAATTCCTATAAACAGAGATCGGGATCGTGTCACTTTAAGAGCGACCTATGATCTTAATGGGAACATAGTTAGAATAAAAACATTACTTTCAGCCAGACATAAAAATCATTCAGAATTTTTCCTGGATGCCGTGAAAGAAATAGAAGCAATCCCAAATCCTCCTGATATCTTGCTCGATAAGAAAAAGCAATTTCATGTAAACTATGATTTGAGACTCAATCCAATTTATTATTAAGATTTGATTTTTCGTAAA
Source organism: Bacteriovoracaceae bacterium (assembly GCA_965217035.1). Classification (GTDB taxonomy): domain Bacteria; phylum Bdellovibrionota; class Bacteriovoracia; order Bacteriovoracales; family Bacteriovoracaceae; genus JAUHYH01. The sequence continues at coordinate 860,421 of OZ244226.1, forward strand.
GCTTTGAGAATTTGTTGACTCACTCTTTTTTGATCTTCAAGAGAAATCCCATAATTAGGCAAGAATTTAGAAATGAGAGCTGATTGAGTATCTTCACTACTTGTATTGAGAATCGAATAGATTTCAATATTTTTTTGATAGAAAAAATGGTTATCACTATCGTTAAATCGAATTTCATTTTGGTCATAAGTTCTTTCTTCGAGATCAACTCCAAGCACCAACTTCGCATTATAGAGGGTTTCAATATATTGAGCTCTCGAAAGATCAAGAATATGAGAAATATCACTCGCAGAAAATCTATATTTATGTGAAAGAGCGAGAACAAGCCTTTCTTTCCAATTCAATTTTTCAAATTCGAGAGAGGCTTTTGTTTTTAAACGAGATAAAAAATCTCTTTTAAAGAAAAAAACTAGTTTCTTAACAAGGAAGAAAAAATCATTCCTCTTGAATACATATTGACTGGGATTAAAATCACCAAGCCTCATCTCTACCTTAAAACGTGATTGATTTTTATAGAAAAATAAACTCACAGCTTTTTCGACAAGAACTGAAGCGCTGGAGGATTCCATGCAAAGATAATTCGCAACTCCTAATAGATCTGTCGCTAATCGAGAGTTTGTTAGAAGAGGTCTTGAAGCCTTATTACTTGATTGATTTACTATTCCGTTAGGTTCCATCTCAAATAGTTTACTCAACAAATGTAAAAATTAAAACTTGAGAAAAATACTTCTCGGCGATATTTGCTCTTTGTTGAGCAAGAACGACAAATTTAATAGACTTTAATCAGAGTCTTTTTTAAGTACAATGTATAAGAGACTTTTTTATCAAGGGACTTAAGGAGAGAGTGCCATGAAAATCTACTCATTACTGACATCGCTAATGCTAGGATTGCTTTTATCATGTGATTCAGAAAATTCAGTTGGAACTTCATTATCAGGAAACCTATCAACTAATAATAATGGTGCGACATCAAGTTCTAGTTCTAATAACGGAGGAAGCGTTAGCTGCACAGGAACTTCGTCTGATGGTTATAATGATCAAGTAAACAATCCAGCTGTTCCAAGCCCAACACCACTCTTTCAATACGAGGTTAATTTAGCAGGTTCTCAAGGTTGGATTGTTGGTAACAGTCCAGTTGATAATTCTCTCGATATTGAGCAAGCTGTTCAAGCTCTAAGTAATGACGGAGCTTACTACTTACGTTTTAGAACACTTCCAAGCGTAAAACCACCACAGGGAGAAGAGTTCTGTCCTGGTCGACAGACTGGTATCGCATGGATGGAGCATTACTCAAAACTACAATTTAATATTTATAGACATTCCTATGCAGTTCAGTTCAATGCTGCCTATCAAGTTCTTGATGTCATTCAACTCACCGGAGAGGGAGGAGTTTATCTGACTACGACAGAACTCGTTGATACAAATAGCTGTTCTAATATTATAAAAATTCCATCGCTTTCGGTTGGACAAATACCATCAGGTTACACTGCAGTAACCTTGTTTGAAATTAAAACAGCACGTTCAGATGCCCAACATCTTTACTGTAACAAAATTGGTAATTGTGCGGACCCAGAACTCTATGACCCTTCTTACGACGTAAGACCTGCTGATTGTTGGAGAATGACTGTTCAAGTAGCAACGAATAAAACTCATTTTTTCAAGGGTTATAATCGATCTGATATCTAGGACTTTAGATTAGGAAGCATCCTTTCAACGAGATTCTCACCTTTAGCATTAGAGACTTCAACTAATAGCCCTGGGCAGGTTACGTTCACTTCTGAAATTTTATTCGCAAGAATATCAAAAGCAACGAGAAGAATACCTTGTTCTTTAAGCTTCCAACAAATCTCTTCACACTTCTTTTTGAGATGAGAAGCAAGAGGTTCCACATTAAACTTTGCACCCTGAGCAATATTGCTAAGATAACTCCCTTCTGGTGGAAACTTTCTAATTGTTCCGATTTCTTCTCCAATCCAAAAGATTGTTCGAATTTCTCCCTCTGTTCGTACTTCTTCTAAAAAGGGTTGCATAATCAAAGATCCCTCTTCATTTTTCAAGATCTTAGAAACGGAAGCTGAGAAACTTTCATTAATTAGAACTTTATGAATTCCAATACCAGAAAATGAATTAAGTGGCTTAAAAATAGCTTCTTTAAAGCCTTGCACTTTTAATGTCTTTGCAAACTCTTCAAATGCTAATTGGCTTGAACCAATACAAGAATCTAAGGCAAGTTCGTCTTCATAAGCTAAAAGTTTTTCATTATGAAGGAGTATTCCTTCCGGAGAATTAAGAACGTTAATTTCTTTATGAACTTCTAGAAACCTCAGTAACCATGCTGATTTCAAATAAGCTTCAGTAACTGGTGGGTCTAGCCGAAAATGGATAAAATCGCCCTTAGAGCAAGTTTGAATGGTTTTACTCGTTAATTTAAACTTTTCAATATAAAAGTCACTTCCGATGATCCCATTAAATTCGTAGACCTGAAAGGCTAAGGCTTCATGGAAGTTTGTAATATAAAAGTCTTCATCGAAAAGTAAGTAAACATCTTCTCCCTTAGCTTTTAAAGTCAGCGCCATAAAAAGAGAAGAATCTTTCTTCGTATTTAATTTTCCTATAGGGTCAATATAAAAAAAGTGTTTCATTGTTTTTCTATCCAAGTATGAAATTTAATGCTTGGTTTGATTCTTTTGTACTCTTTATACTTTTCATCGAGATAATTGAAAAGCTCTTTTAAGCTCAAAGATTTTTCTTGATGAAGTTTTTTGATAAACCCTACCTTCTTTTCATAAGTCATATACGCCGCAAAACGCGCATTATTCCAAGAAACTCTTATAGGATAGCAATTCTCAGATTTTATATTCATTTTTTTACAAGCGGACTTCATGGAAGGAATAAACTGGGTATCAAGAAACTCTTTTAAAAGGATATCCGCTTCTTTCTTATTTTTTGGTTCTTGCTTCTTTAAAATTTCTTTGTAACGATCAATCAAATTCACTAAGGAAAACCTAAGACCTTCAAACTTCTTAGCCTGTTCCAAACGCTTTTCTTGTTGTTTGTTTCCTATTTTGAAGTACTCATACATCATCTCTTTTCCAAAATAGTTAGCGAGATTTTCATTTAAATCAACATTATCTTTTATGAAAAAAATCGTATGAAAGAGTTCATGAAAGATTAGCTCAGCAAGATCTTCATCTTTATATTGAAAAAAAGAAGAAAGAATTTTATCTTCAAAATTTCCAAGGCTTGAATAAGCGTAGACTGGGCGAATATAAGTATAATACTGATCCTCTTCTTTTTCTTTAGCATAACTCTTTGCTGATTCTTCATCGAAGAATCCAAGATAAGGAAATTCCCCTACGAATGGAAACCACTCATTATGAGGTTCGATCTTATTGTAAAGAGAAGCAATAACAAGATGCGAGACAGCTTCTCTGTCTAAAAAAGTGACCTCCGAATAGATCGAAGTAGGCTCTTTTTCAAAATAATTATAAAAATGATTTTTATAAGCTTGAATTTTTTTTATTTGTCCTTTAACGTCAGCTGGTACTTTAGGATCCTCAAGAACCTCTTCATAACCTCTTCCATTCCATTGAATTTTAAATTGTCCCCACCCCTGCTCGGTGACATAAGTAACTTTAGCACAAGATAATGTGAGAAAAATAAAACTATTGAGGAGTAATGAACTTCCCTTGGCAAGAAAGAGCTGTGGCTTCTGTGATTTCAACGTGTTTCCATTTCCATTTGAGATTTTCTTCTGTGCTATCAATATGGACTATTCTAGAACAATCAGTACGGCCCTTCCACTTTTCGATACCTTTCATGGTATTTTTCCCTTCAATAAGAACTCGATAGACCTTTCCGACCATTTGCTTTCTGATTTTTTCTTGAATTTTAAGTTGATAAGCTTGAATTTCTCTCAAACGACGCCCTCGAATATCTCGAGTAAGGATATCTTCCATCCGAGCAGCTTTTGTTCCTTTACGAACAGAAAAAGCATAAGAGTAAATAAAATCAAATTGAGCAGCATCAAGTAACTTCAATGTATCTCTGTGCTCTTCTTCCCTCTCATTGGGAAATCCTGCAATAATATCTGAAGAAATCACAATATCTGGATTAGACTTCCTCAGTTTCTCTAAAAGCCCAAGATAATGCTCAGCTGTGTACTGCCTCAACATTCTTTGTAGAACAGAGTTAGAACCAGATTGAACAGGAAGATGAAGATGTGGAGAAAGCTTCTTAGCTGAACCATGAACAGCAATCAATTCATCACTCACATCATAAGGATGACTTGTTGTATAACGAATGAGTTCCAAACCATTAACTTCATCAAGTGCTTGAATCAGCATCGCAAGAGACTCGTCATTTTCCTTTCCATAAGAGTTAACATTTTGACCAAGCAAAGTAATCTCTTGAATTCCTTGATACTCGACAAGTTTACGAACATCATCAACGACTTCTTTTAACCGACGAGACTTCTCTCTTCCACGAGTAAAGGGGACAATACAATAAGAACAAAACTTATCACAACCTTTAATAATATTCACAAAAGCTTGAGGGGTTCCGTGAGTGATTTGAGTTTCGATTGAATAGTCAGAACTTCGATCCCAGGTATTGACGTGGAATTTATTATCGCCGGCGTAACTGCGATAAACGAAGTCATTAATACTATCAATAACATCCGTACCAAAAGCAAAATCAAGTTGAGGGTATTTCTTGATTAGTTCTTTTCCATCAGTCTGAGCAATACAACCACAAACTGCGACCTTTGGTTTCTTTTCTTTTTTCTTTAAGTGTTTTGTTTCACCTAAATGAGAATAAAACTTTTGATTAGCCAAATCGCGAACGGCACAGGTATTAAAAATCAGAAGATCAGCATCTTCTTGAGTTTCAGTTTTTTCAAAGTTTAATTTTTTAAGATGACTGAATAAGCGCTCACTATCATGGTAGTTCATTTGGCAACCATAGGTTTTCACCCATACTTTTCGTTCAGGGAACTCAATGTCGCCAAGCACAATATTCTTATCAGTCATGCAGGTAGATATCATATTTTGAAGCTGAGTGCCAAGTGGACACAAAGAGGATCGACCGCAAATCCTCTTTGCCCAAGAAATTAAAAATACATACTACGGTCCAGAGCTCAGTCACCGGAAAAACCGATGAATTTCTATATTTTTAAAAAATGACCTTAAAAAAACCCGTTTTTCTCCAGTTCAAAAAGTGACATACTCTTTGAACAACGAAGCGTATCTCGAGTTCCTTTCCCACTTCCGTTCAACCTTTTAATCTCAACAAAGTAATATGGAAAAACATAACTGAAATAACTCAAACTCGCCTTTGATTTGCCTTTACCGTTTACAAACATTTCTTGAGAATAAACGGAAACTGAGAAAACAAAGTTAATAAAATCAAAGCTTTCATTGTATATTCTCTTTAGTTAATGGAAAAAAACTTAAACAAAGCTCATAGAGAGCGTCAGGATCTTCTTTTTCATCCATCAGGCTTGCGAACTCACGACGGAATTTCTTTAAAAGTTCTTTTGCCTTAGGAATATTCTCTTTTTTAATGGAAACCATCATCGAAGAGTGATCTCTTATTTCAACAGGGTCATTTTCAGCAGACTCCATCGAAAGTTTTAAAAGTTCAAGTTGGTAGTTTCTTCTAGCGAGATTAGTAGAACTACTTGTAATATTTGAAGTATGCCCAGAAGTATTATCCACCCATTCTTCATCTTCATCTTTTGTAATGAGTTTTTGTTTTTTTAATTTTTCAATCGTAAAACTCGCCTCTTCTTTTGAAATTCCTAACTTTCTTGAAATCCAACTAGAAGCAAGCCTAAAATCTGAAGACTTCGTTAACTCTAGAACAGCATCGGCATGCCACTTCGAACTGATTTCCAATTCATCAAGTTGGATCAATTGATAAGAAAGCTCTTCTGAGACCGACAGTTTTTGATCGATTTCAAGCTTATCAATAATGGTTTGCCTTACCTTACCTACTAATTTTCTTTTTCCACTCAAGACCTGAGATAAAGAAGTTGGAGACACTTCTAAGTAAGAGGCAAATGCTCTAAGTGAGTATCGATGGTTAAGTGATTTCCTTCTTTTGAACTCAAAATCAAGAAATGAAAGAATGCCGTCATCAGTTGATTCATTTGATTGCATGCGGTTTTATAACAACCGAACCCTTCCAGAGTAAAGCCCTTTGAAACAAAGTGTTTCACTTTGTTTCAAAGCGTGAAATTAATACATACCCTCTTAAAAGTCAGATATAAGAGCTCTTCGGTTATTTTCGCAGTCTTCAATCTGAGCTTAAGAGCTGAAAAACTATCACTGTTCCGTTAGAAACACGAACAGACGTTCATTTGTTTATTAGAGCAATTTAGTAAATTTGAACCTTTTGGATAGATGAACTCTTAATTTTTAGTGATGAAAGCCTTATAGCGAATCCCGAAGAATCGCTCATGACAAGGCTTCTTGAAGATTTTCTTAAACAGAGTTTTAGATTTTTTCCAGCAATATAGGCTTGTTCAAAACTTTTTATTATTTCAGCTTCGTAAGTATTAGGAGTCAGATCAAATTTGATGACAGCCTTCTTTCCGTTTCTATCTTTCAATTGAAAGGCGATTAATCCTTTTGAAGTCTCTTTGCTGATTAATTTAGAGTTTACTCTCACGTTCTTAATACACTGAGCGGAATAGGCAGGTACTGCGATCATCATAAAAGCTAGAATTGAAATCGTTTTCATCTGAGAGCCTCCAATCCAGGGTTATTTAATTAGGATAGAGGCCATCTATAATGAAAACAATAGACGACAAAAAAGCGCCGCGACTTGATTCAGAAACTAAGCGGCTTTAGAAAACTTCATCTTCTCATAAATATAGGAATCAAACTCTTCGGCTAATGAAGTTGGGGCCAAGATATCAAACTGACAATTCTTCCATAAATTCTCTAGCCACTCATAAAGTTTTTCCCCAGGCTCAACATAAGCAGACCAAATATAATCGCCTCTTGAAGAGCGAAGTAAACTAGAGTTTCTAAAAAAATGGTAATTAGGATTTAAATTGATATGCTCACTTGGTTGAAAAATTTTTAAAACGAGATGCTCTTCTGTATCAGAGAATTGCCTTAAACTTGAAAGAAAACTCGCAATTTCAGAAACACCGTGGTGAGGTTTCACTGGTTCATCCGCAACTTTTACCGAAGCAATTCTTTTTAAAGGAATTGTAAAAAGAGTTTTATCCATACCGTCTTCAGTAATTAGATTTAATTCATTATCAAGATAAGAAAGCCTATAAGGAAAACAGAAGAAATTTCTATCTCCTCCGCGAAGTTTTATCCGTAAAGCGGACTTTTCTAAGATTGCCTTCTCTAATATTTTAACTGATTCATCTGATCGCTCTTGAAAAGATTTTTCAAATGTATTGAAAGCTTCAAAAAAATCATGAGATTTTAGTTTTCTCTCCTGTCCCGCTAAGAATCTTCTAAGAAACTTATGATAGGGAGCTGAATTATGTTCTGAGAGAAATGGGAAGTGGGCCTGAAAAGCAATCCAATCCATCAAACTAAGACTCCAATTAAATTTAGAAATCCCTTTTACTTTCACCTTCTCTCCAGAATGAGTAACCTCTAATCCAAGATTTTTCAAAAATGAGGAAAGGGCCATAATTTCATCTCGACTGAGTTGTAAGTCTTCTTCTAACTCACTGAAACTATAGGTCTTGTCCCTAGACAAGAGCGATTCTAAAACATTCCAAAAGGCTTGATCATTTAACAAATCCGAGCGGTTCATTCAGCAATTTCTCCTTTTTGTACCCGATTAAACTTGTCGGCTATTCTCTAAAAAACTTTAATTCCCAACGAAATCCCGTAGAATGAATCTTATGTTTATTAAAGGAGCCTTTAAAAGCCCCCTATTAACCATAGGGATCATCATGATGACGATTTTCGTCTTCCAGCTTAGAGAGCAGGGTTTTTTTGGAAAGTCTAGATTTCGTACTACATCCTGCACTGGAACGATCGCTATTCTAAAGAAATACCAGAAAGATTATTGGGATCTCGATTGTGATGAAAATACAATGATCCTCAGTATCAACTATCTCCGTTCTGAATACTTGGGTCAATTGGACCAAATGAAAGCTAAGGATACGGTTCGCTCTTTTCTTTATAAAGATCTTGCGAATACTTTGACGACGATTGCTGTTCGCTCACCTAATGAGCTCTTAGAACGAGTTGATATTATCCGTCTTCAACTTAAACTTCCACAACTTACGGTCAATGTTATTACCGAAGGAAAAGATATCGCTCCTCTTTATCAAATGCGAGATACAAAAAATATCGCCAATCTTCTTAAAGAGACTGTCCAGGTTCAAGAATTGTGGAACGAATAATTGGTCTTCTTCTCACCTTTGGTCTTCCCTATCTTTATCTAAAAAAAGAAGAAAAAAATAAATTTATAAATCTCTTCGGCAGTGTTGCCCTTTGCTATCTCTCTGGTGTTCTTATGAGTTTTTTCTTTTCTCCTTATATCGGGAAAGGAATTATCCAATCGACCACTGAAGCGACGCTTGTTCTTTCAATTCCGTTATTGCTCTTGAATACAGATCTTAAACATCTCTGGAAGATTACTCCTAAAATGGTGATTGCTTTTATCATTGCGATGGTCACTGTTATAATCTCAGTCTTTACTATTTCAGCTCTTTTCAAAGGGAAGATTGAAAATCTCTCGATGCTGGCCGCTTCTGTCGCTGCTCTTTTTACAGGTGGAACTGTCAATTTAAGCTCTATCTATATGGCACTCGATATTGATCAGAATATGTATATCACAATAGCAGCAAGTGATTTTTTAACAGGTGCAATCTATTTCCTTATCACATTAAAGATTTGTTCTTACCTAAAAACCAAGACGACACAAACCCAATCAGTGGTATCGGATTATATTCTCTTCAGTAAAAAATCAGGTTTCTATCTTTTTTATACGGTTTTAATCAATATCATTATTGTCGGAGCATCGATGCTCTTATTCGGTAAGCTAAATGCGACTTTTATCATTTGCGGCCTTACGACTTTCGGAGTCCTCGCAACTCAAAAGCTAAAACTCACTGAAAAGAAAAAAGGTGAGAACCTTGGAGAATACTTTCTTATGGTTTTTTGCTTGGCCGTAGGACTCCAGGTGGATTTGAACCAATTTAACAGTGAGTCGCTTGTTATCATCTATTTCTTCTTAAGTGTGATGGGTCTTCATGCCCTCCTCTTCTTTCCCATTGCCAAGCTTACAAAACTTCCAATGGATCAATCCTTTATCGCTCATATTGCAGCCATCTTTGGACCTCCGTTTGTTGTTATCATTTCTAAGAATATGAGACGTGAAGATCTGATGGCACCAGGCATCGCAGTGGGAAGCTTGGGAATTGCGGTTGGTACCTTTATCGGGCTTATGATATTTAAGCTGGTATGATTCCTCAATTAGAAACAGAACGACTTATATTAAGAGATATCAAAAAAGAAGACCTTCCGATTTGGCAAAAGTATTTCAACAACTGGGAAGTTATCAGACATTTAAGTGCTCATGTTCCCTGGCCTTATCCCGATGATGGAGTAGAGTTTTTTTATAATAGCTCTATTCTTCCCAATCAAGGAAAAACTCAATATCACTGGACTATCACTTTAAAAAATAATCCTGATGAACTTATTGGATCCGTCACTCTGTACTTTGAAGATTCTATTCAAGAAAATAGAGGTTTCTGGTTAGCTCAACCATTTTGGGGAAAGGGAATAATGACCGAAGCTTGTGAAGCTGTAAATCGTTTTGCCTTTGAAGATTTAAAACAAGAAAAACTAATCTTTTGCAATGCTGTTGGAAACAATCGCTCTCGTCGAGTAAAAGAAAAAACAGGGGCTAGATTTTTAAGAATAGAACCCTATACTTTTGTCGATCCAAATCTGACGGAACACGAACTCTGGGAACTCACCAAAGAAGATTGGCTTAAAATGCAAAATAATTAATTTCTAGCTCACTCTATTTTTATGCTTCTTTTTTTTAGCACCTTTACCAGTGGCTACCTTACAAACACCTGACAATCATCTGACCATCCCTTCATTGGCTTTTGCCCAGACCCTAGTAAACTGATCACAAGACAAATCCATAGGAGATGGTTTCAATGAAAAAAATGAATTTGCTTTTGTGTGTCCTTGCTGCCAACACAATCATCATGCTGAGCGTTTTCTCTAATCCTGCGGTGAAGAAAACGTGCAGTGACATTGCTTCTTGCTTAGAACTCTCATCCCGAATCACCGGCACCAAGTATATCTACGGCAAGGACATTAAAGGCAAAATTAATTTTTCAAAAAACTTTGTCATTAATAAGACAAACGTTGATCGAACCATCTCCCAGGTTTTGTACACGAATGGCTACACTCGCATTCCTTCAGGAGAAAATACTTTTCAAATTATTAGTGCTCGCGATATTCGCTATACTCCGGTTCCAACTTTTGAAATATTTAAAGATAAAATTCCAGAAAATCATGACTACTTCATGGCAAACTATAAATTAAAAAACCCTTATATTGTTAATGAAATCGTCCGCAATTTCCGACCATTTATGTCCAGATATGGAAGAATACTCGATGTGAAAAAGCCTGGCATGATTATCATCACTGACACAGGAAAAAATATTAATCGCTTAGCCAAACTTATTACTTTCCTAGACAAAGACCTCAACGATGATGAAAAAGAGCAATATGAAGAGCGGAATGAAAAACGACGAAAGCTCGAGCTTGTTAAAACTAAAAACTGTTCTCATTTAGAAGCGAAAATCGACAAACTAGAAATGTTGATAAGTAAGAAATAACTTGCACAGCGCGATAAACATCCTTTCTTCTGCTTTCCACTAAAGCCCGGTTCTTTTATCATAGATGATATCAAATCATATACAAGGACAATCCATGGATCTCTTATTCCCTGAAAAAAAATCAACCAAAGATGACATTCTCGGGAAATTAAAAACAATGAAAGAAAAAGATGTGAAGTGGGAAAATGCTCGCGCCTTTTCATTAGTCTATGGGGCAGACCAAGACGTCTATGAGGTCCTGAAAGAGTCTCATAATATGTTCATCTCAACTAATGCCTTAAACCCAACGGCCTTCCCTTCTTTAAAAACAATGGAGAATGAAGTTGTTAGCATGATGAAATCTTTACTTGGTAACGAAGAATGTGCAGGCTCTATGACTTCAGGTGGAACTGAAAGTATTTTAATGGCCGTTAAGACAGCACGAGAATGGGCAAGAAAAAACAAACCTAAGATAAAAAACCCTGAACTCATTGCTCCTGCAAGTGTTCACCCCGCTTTCAATAAAGCCTGTCATTATTTTGGAATAAAATTAGTGATCACCCCAGTTGATCCTAAAACTTATGAAGCTGATGTTGAAGCCATGAAAAAAGCCATCAACAAAAATACAATTATGTTAGTAGGTTCTTCTCCGCAATACCCTCAAGGCGTTATTGACCCAATCGAAAAGATAGGAGCACTCGCTTTAGAGAATAATATCTTATGCCATTCTGACTCTTGTATTGGTGGAGTTGTTCTTGGTTTTTGGAGAAGAATGGGATTTGATATTCCCGCTTTTGATCTCAATGTTCCAGGTGTCACTTCTCTTTCTGTTGATCTTCACAAATATGGTTATACAGCAAAGGGAGCATCAGTTGTTCTGTATAAATCCCGAGAACTCAGGAAGCATCAATTCTATTGCACAACAGGTTGGACTGGAGGAATTTATATTTCACCAACAGCTCTTGGAACCAGAGGTGGTGGTTCGATCGCATCGGCTTGGGCCGTTATGAACTATCTTGGAGTCGAAGGTTATAAAGAGATTTTTCAATCCATTTATGAAACAAGAAATAAACTCGTTGAACAGATTAAAGAAGTCGAAGGATTGTTTATTCTTGGCGAACCCAATTCAAGCTGTATCTCTTTTAGTGCAAAAGATTGCGATATCTATGTTCTTGCTGATTATATGAATGAAAAGGGTTGGGTTATGGATAAAAATACTTTCCCTCCGAGTCTTCACATGTCGATCATGAAAGCTCATGCCAACGTGATTGAGGACTTCATCACAGACCTTAAAGAATGCCATGAAAAAGCTAAACTTGAATATAAACCTAGCTCTAAGTTCAAGGCTGGCTTCATGAATACGATGATTAGAGTTATGCCTAAAGGACTCATCAAAAAATTAGCTGGAGAACAAGTTGCAGAAGTTGGGAATGAGGATACGCCTGGAGCAACTAAGACGGCCGGTATTTATGGTATGGTTGGAAGTCTTGAAGCTAAAGGGGCTCTTCAAGATGTTGCGATCGAACTTTTAGATAATTTATATAATAATTAGGATTCTTGATGGAAATTACGAATGCTGCTGAAAAACAAAGAGAATACTTTTTTAAACAAAAAACCTACCCTTACGAAGTTAGAAAAGCCAACTTAAAAAAACTCTATAATCTTTTAAAAGAGAATGAATCACGTTTTGCTGAGGCCATGCAAAAAGATCTCTGGAAAAGTCCTAGCCAATCTTACGGAAGTGAGATGGGAATCGTTTACAAAGAATTAAGAAAGGCACAAAGAAAACTCTGGTCTTGGATGAAACCAAAAAGAGTTTGGGACACACTTGCAAATTTTCCAAGCTCGAATTTTATCTACCCAAGTCCCTACGGTTCAGCTTTAATCATTGCTCCTTGGAACTATCCTTATCTCCTTTGCTTTGATCCTTTAATTGGAGCTATAGCAGGAGGAAATTGTGCGATCTTAAAACCCTCGGAACTTACTCCTAATGTTTCTGCTGTTATTGAAGATATTATTAACAGTAATTTTGATCCTGAGTTTCTTCACGTTTATACCGGAGGAGTTGATATCAGCCAGAAGCTTCTCGCTCAAAACTTTGACAATATCTTCTTCACAGGAAGTACACCAGTGGGAAAAATCATCATGGAGGCTGCTTCTAAACACCTCACACCCGTAACCCTTGAACTTGGAGGAAAAAGTCCCTGTTTAATTGATAGAACAGCGGATCTAGATGTTACAGTAAGAAGGATTGTTTGGGGAAAGTTTATGAACTGCGGGCAAACCTGCGTTGCACCCGATTATCTCTTAGTCGATGAAACGATTCAAAATCAGGTTTATCAAAAAATTCAAGAAGTTTTAAAAAGTTTCTACGGCTCCAATATTGAACAATCAGAAGACTATGGTCGAATTGTGAGCGAAAAGCACTTTGACCGTCTAGTGAAACTTGCTGAAGACTCCGGTTACTCAAAAGAAAATATGAAGATAAATCGTGAAGAGAGATTTCTTGCTCCGATCATCATTTCAGATTGTACTTGGAATTCACCAATCATGCAGGATGAAATTTTTGGACCTGTACTCCCTATGATTCCAGTAAAAAGCATTAAGGATTCTTTAGAGCAATTAAAAAAACTCCCACCTCCTCTGGCATTCTATTATTTTGGGAAAGATAAAGAACTTGAGAAAAGGATCTTAGAGGAGATGAGATTTGGAGGTGGCTGTATCAATGATACAATCATGCACCTTGCGAACTCCAATTTATCCTTTGGAGGAGTTAAAGACAGTGGAATTGGTCGTTACCATGGCCGAAAATCTTTCGAAGCTTTTAGCTATGAAAAATGTATTGTAAAAAAAGAATTCTGGCCTGATTTACCCCTGAGGTATCCTCCGCTCAAAGATCGAATTAAATATATTCGAAAAGTGTTTGGTTAAAACTGTTTCAAGCTTTGCAAATGTTGGCGAACTTGATTCTGTTGAATTTCTTTATGCTAAACGACAAGGCCTAGGTCAAACAATTGGAGAAGTTGTTGTTTGTGGATCAGGGAAGGTAATGCTTGATAATCAAAGCTTTACAGCTCCGGATGTAAGTCTTCACCCTTTCAGTCTTTCTACCGAAGATTATATTGCTCAAGATTTAACAGAAATGGTTAAAGCGGATCAAGGCATCGTGGTTTGTGGAAAAGGTTATTACCGAAAACGAGTAGGAATCACTGAAACTCTTCGCATTCACCTTATAGATATCTACGAGCAAAAATAAGCTTACTAAAAATTCAAGCAAAAAAAGCCGAGGCATAGATCTCGGTTTTTTTATTCAATTTTCAATTTTATTAGAACTTTAAATAAAGATTTTCAAAAGCGTTATGCACTAATGTTTTTTCTTGAACACCATAAACTGTACTACTTTCGAATTGTTCATTTTTTCCAGTCTCAAGGAAAGTAATTTGAGCCTTATGAGCTTCTTCTATACTAACTTCTAAAGACTTTTTTCTTAAACTCACTATGAATTCATTTGAGACTATTTGTAGACCCATGTGATTGCTCCAATCAATATCTAATGTAAGACTAAACTAACTAAAGTGGAGCCATCTTGCAACCAAACAACAGTCAATATAAAGAATATAGTCAAAACGCGTTATTGGAGTGAACGTGCTCTATAACAACTGAAAACCTTGTTAAATACCTGATCGTATCCTGAAGTGAAAAAACCTTTATCTATTCTCTGAGAGCTAATAACGGATTTCATCGTATTGTTATAATCATTCCAAAGCACCCCATTTTCATTATGAGGTTCTATCTCATAAGAACCTCCTCTTTGAAAATAGGTCAACACCAAGCCACAGTTTAAGTAATTGATCCATGCATTTTCTGCTTCACCGACTTGTTGTGTATGCTCCAGACCTAGTAAATGACCAATTTCATGAGTGTAGATAGTTCCATTCTCTTCGTAAGTATTCCCTCTCTTAAGACCTCTATATTCAGAGACGACTGTCGCCTGACTTGAAAATGGGAGACGATTGACTCTTGCAATTCCTGCAACCGGGCCAAGAATAGAGTTTACAAAAACAAGCGTCACAGCTCCTTTCTGGTTATAACGAGAAATGAGTTTATCGTAATCAATACAGTTAGATGAAGTAGGGTCACACATTGTATACAATTCATTATCTTCAATTTCTTCGACAGTAAGTTTATAAAAACCATTAAAGCTTTGATCTCCTATCTTTAACTTGGAGTTCAAAACTCGAAGGGCCTCATCAGCATCTGCTTCGATATCACTAGAAAGACTCACATCAGTACTTTTTAGAAAAACTAACTTCAATGGAATTAGCCCTTCCGAAGACTCTTGGAGTGCTGTAACACTATTAAAAAGCGTTACGATCCCACTTGCTGTTAATCCCGTAGAGTCTGAAATGAGATAATTAAAATCAATACTACTATTAACCGGGAGATCAAAGCTCTGGTCCGGAGTAAAGACTATCTTTGAATTCTCAATTGTAATACTCGCATCATCAACCGAATCAACAGAAACAATCGTCAATAAATCTCCATCAACATCAATATCATTGGCCAGAACATCAATTGTTATTGAAGATTGCCCCTCATAGCGGACATGATCGATAAAAGTCGTGGGAGCATCATATTTTCCATAAACATTAAAGTTAACGTCTCCAACAAGCAAAGCATTCGATGTTTTATCTTTCAGATAAATATTAACAGTCTCTTTTCCAACAAAATGAGGAAAAGGTTCAATATTTAAAGTTTGATTCCCATCTGAAAGAGAAGTTTCAAATTCCTTAGAATATACTGAGGTAACTTCATATCTTTGAAAAAATGAACTGATTCCGAATACCTCTCCTATATTATAACTATGCTGGGAATCTTCTTGGATAGGAATTCCGTCACCATTCGATAACCCCGGATTCAATCCGTTAATCCCTCCATCATCAGAGACTTTAAAACTACAAGAGGCAAACATGATAAATAGGAATATTAACAATAGTTTTTTCAATTTCGATTCTTCTCGATTT
The DNA here is from genome assembly GCA_965217035.1 of Bacteriovoracaceae bacterium. Lineage (GTDB taxonomy): Bacteria > Bdellovibrionota > Bacteriovoracia > Bacteriovoracales > Bacteriovoracaceae > JAUHYH01. The sequence goes on from OZ244226.1 coordinate 876,270, forward strand.
CTATCATAACGGCTCATAAACATTTGAAATCTATAAATATCTTTATCGGAATAAAACCGAGAACTTATAACTTCGTTTCCAAAAAATAATGACAATGTTTATTGGCATCTTGCCTACGAGAACAAATTTATAAACCGGAGTGATTTGATCATAAAATCAAGAAGGCCTTTAAAAACCCCGATCTTAGTATTGTGTAATACTAGAAGCTACTTATTTCTAGCATAATGGAAATTAATGGACGACTGCTACTGACTATGCTTCCAAACAAAATATCCTTGTTGAACTCAATACTTTTATTAATGACTATGACTCAAGTTCGCAAACAAAGAATCTCCATCTTCGTGTCTATTTAAGCTCTGATACTTCGAGTGAATTTACTATTGATTCAATAGACATAGACGCAACCCTAAGGTAACTATAATTTTTCTGAAACAAGCTCAAAAGGATAAGAAATGATTACTTTTTCACTTTCTTTAGAAGGAGAAAAACTCATTTTCCGAATAACGGATCTTAGACAAGTAAACAATGATTGATCTTTAATTTCAGATTGAGCGACTTTAATATTCCGAGTTCGCCCCCTCTCATCAACGGACCATTGTATGATAAACCTTCCACTCAAATCCGGTTCAAGAATAAGCTTACTTTCATAACAGCCTTGAAGATCAGCTTGAAACTTTTGCAACTCATCTCGAACTTCACTATTCGAGAGATTCCCCTGAATCTTTATCCAATTTGGAGAACCTGAATTCTTTTTAAGAGGTTTGATTTCAGAACAAGAAACAAGTCCAAGAATGGCAAATGAGTAAAGTAATAAAAAAAAATTCATAATATTTAGCTATTATTATCAGCCTTTTTAGGCAGATCCGTCTAATGAGAATTATTGAAAAAGTAAAACAGTGTTTTTTCAATGCTTTACACTTGAACTTGAGCAAAATACACTGGATTAATGGATATGAAGTGGCTTCGCATATTTGGAATGATTGCAATCCTTGGCGCAATTTTTTATATGAAATTTAACCTTGAAGGTAATCAGAATTCTAGTTTCTTTAAACTCTTTTCTCCAAGTCAGAATGTTCAAAATAAGTAATCTCTTCTTACTTCTACTCTTTTCTTGCTCGATTCATCAAAACTCGAGAGATGAAAATAAAAGCATGACTAAGAAGGAAACGGTCGAAGATTTAAAAGTACTCATTTATGCCTTAAAAAAGACTTATGCCGGTCAATACTTCGCTCCAGGCATAAACATAAAAGAACTTTATCGACAATTAAGGAAAATTCCTAAAAAAAGAAATCGCCAAATATTACTGGAAAGACTCCAAGCTGTTTTTGCAACTCTACCGGATCGTAGTATAAAAGCTCTAAGCTATCTCAATGATCCAAAAGATAAAAAAATTAAACCCTGGAAGTTTGAAGAAACTTCATCGATACAGAAAGAGGGGGCCTACCTCAAAATACCAAGTTTCAAATCTTTAAATTCTCCTTATTGGGACCGCTTAAAAGATGAACTTGATAAAAATATGAGAAAGAAGTCCTTTCTGATTCTAGACTTGAGGAATTCGGATGGTGATGACGATTCTGTGGGAATATACCTTGCTCGCTATTTTAATGGAGGAGTTCTCCGTCACCCTATTATTCGCCAACATCATATAAGAACAAAACAATCCTTGAGACTCCTTAAAAACTATTGGAGCTTGATGAGTCCCAACCAAAAATTTCCCTTCCCTGATTACAAGAAAGGTGAATCGAAAATCTTACCGATAGAATTTCGAAGAGATCAAAATTCTTATTCTAAAAAATATTCTCCTAATAAAAATCTTTATATTCTTGTAGATGAATCTTGTAAAAAACCTTGTGAAACAACTCTCTATGCTCTAGAAAAGAATCCTTTAACAAAGATTATCGGGACCAAAACAAAAGGTCAGATTCATTTTGGACATCCAGGACTTTTATTATTACCCAACTCGCAGATTAGTGTTCTTATCCCTACTTCCTATAATGAGTTTGCAGACGGACGCTTTGAAGAAAAAAGAGGTTTTACACCCGACTTCAATTGTGTGACGAAACAAGGATCGGACGATAAGCTGCTTCAACAGCTTTGTGAGACCTATTGGTAAGAGCCTCAATATCTTCAAAATCAGACGTTTCAAGAATTTCGAGAAAGTTCACTTCAACTTCGACACTGAAAAAAGTTAAAACTTTAAAAAAATGATCGGCCATCGTCATTTCTCCATACCAAAAGAGGAAGTCTTTCGTATGCTGGTCAACTGGCTCTCCATTAATCTTTGTGTAGTTCACAACGTGAAGCAGAACCGGAGTGTTTTGATTCATCGCAGGCTGAAACATCGGCTTACGAAAAGGAAGAACTCCCGTTCCATCGCCTGTTGTTGCTTCAGCATAAAGAGCAACGCTTACTCCGTTCGCAAGGGATTTTTCGATATCCTTAAGTTCCTTTAATCGATCGTTTGGATCTCTTTTTTCTTTTCTTCTTTCAACAAAAACACATCCAGCCATTTCAGTTAAGAAGCCAACTCCCAAGGTTTCCTTCATTTCAAAAGAAGTAATAAAGCTGACAGGATAAATAGATGAGAGAACAAAAATATCAAGATAAGAAAGATGATTTCCAACAACAAGGAAGTTTTGATGATTCTCTGTTAACTTTTTCCCTTTCACAACTCTTTTTATATTAAGAATAAAGCAAATAGTTTTAGTAATGAGAGAAAGCCATCTTCCGAGATATTTTCTTATTCCATAAGGGTTTAATTTATAAAAAGGATAAAACAATAATGAAATTGCTATATAAAGAAAAAGAGTAACGAGAAAAAGAGAAAGCTTTAACGCTATTAATAAATAAGAAATAATCTCTCTCCTCTCTATGCTTGGACTTCAGACTCCTTAAAATTATGCCATGCAATTTTTAACTTTTTAATAGCTTTTAAGAAGGTTCTAGATACCACGCTCCACAAGCTCATAGTTCCAATTTGAAGGACCTCATCGCCTGTATTGAAATTAATTAGTTTCTTATAAAAAATATTATATAAACTCTCTCGATGATAAAACTGGAGGTCACCTTCCGATTTTTCAAAAATATTTCCAGTCACACTATTTTTGAAAATATTTTTATCATCATCAAACTTTGCAGACTCAGGAATATACATTTCAGCTCTAAAATTTTTACTAATTTCTTGAACAAGAATATAATGCTGAAGACTAGGGCAAACTTGGTAACGAGGAGATGGATAAACCTCATCAAAATATTTTGCAACATTACCTAAACTTGATAAAACACAAGCAAGATTCGAAATCCAAACCTTCTTGAAAAGTGCATTTCTTAAAAGATAGCCCGTTAATAATTTTGCGACTAGTTTTTGTGAAACTTTTCGACCTCGATACTGACTCTTAACACATGTAAGCCCTAGATGAAGAATTTTTCTTCCTCCAATATGAAAGATTAGAGAAGAGACAAAACCGATAGGGACTTTTCCATCGTGAGCGATAACAACCATGTTCTCAACATCTTGACTTTGATTGTCTGAAAAAATTTGATAATTAGGAACTTCTCCAAGACATTCCAAGGCAACTTCCTCCATGTCTCCTCTTAAAGCTTGAAATGATTTATCTGAAAGTCTTCTATTGGCCGAGTTGTGGAACTTGTAAGTAATCATAACTAACCTCCTGTTAGTTCTATTATAAAAAAAAGAATAATCTTGGATAAGTAGAGTCGGTTAAGTAAGAGTGAAACTTATTTTAAGGTTCTGTTAAGGACTATTTCCTCTTCTTCATGATGAAGAAAGCCACGACGCCAATCAGTATAATAATATAAAGAAAAGTGTCTTTCCCATCAGAAATTGAATTGCCTGAATTCCCTTGTTGACGATTTCTTGATGAAATTTCAACTAATTCATCAGGAAGTGACTGAATGTTCTCGAAGATATTATCATCAGAACCTTTCCCAACTTTTGCAATTGAACCAGCCTTATAATCAGTCCCTCTTTCTCTCTTTACCCTCAGACTATTTACTATTTTTTCAAAAACTTTTTGATAGTTTCTGTATTCTCTTCGAGAAACAGAAAAAGTCATTGCCACACCAAGATCTTCTTTTACGGTCGCTAAGTAGCGTGTATAGAAGCCAGGTATTTCACTTGAAAGATGAAGTGCATCTACCCAGCGGTGCCCGTTAACTTCGTTAACTTTATCAGACTTAGGATCTGAAACCTGCACCTTGCCACCTGGAAGTTTGTAAGTTTTCTTATTTTTTAGATAGCTTTGGTAATACTCCAGCGTATCCATCTTTCCACGTTTTTTAGCAGCAAAAATAATAATTGCTTCTTGGCCTCGTTCTTTTACCGTACTTTGACAAACCCACTCTGCACCTTCCATTTGGCATTCCCAACCAATCGGAAGTTCAAATTCAATAAAGTTATTAGAAAAGCGTTTACCGAAAAGAGGTGAACTAACAAACAAAAGAACAATAAGAGAGATTAACTTCATACTACTAATTGGTGTCTCAAATCTTTAATTTCAAAATGATTTTGCTGATCGAAGGTTAAGAAACTTTTACCTTCCTGCCAGTCATAGGATCGATTAAGAAATAGTGAGAACCCCTTTACCTTTATTTCTACAGGTAGGATAAATTCCTTTGCTGCTCTTTGTAAAGCTTCCTCCAAGTCCTTCTCATTATGAAACTTTCCAAGAACAAGATAGGGCTTTCTCGCCTCTTTATTCTTTATCGTTTTAGTATAGTTTTTCTTGATATCGTTGATCGACTCTAGACAATATTCCAAGTTTGTTGAAAGAGTTGGATTTAAATAAAGCAGAAACTTTTTCTTATTTTGATAAACCCCAAAGTTTTGAAATTTTATATAATCACTTTCTGATCGATCGATAAAGAAAGATTGAAACTCTTCTTCAAACTCATCAAAGACCTTGTGAGAATCATGATCTTTAAGTTCAAAAGGAGCAATAAGAGGTAAATGAATGGGAGTGAATGAAAGATCGAGAGAGAGACGTTTTTTAAAATTCTTAACCTTTTGGATAAAGTTAGAATCTTCGAATTTACTAACGACGAGGAACTTTGTTTTTTCCATAAACCACTCCTTGGTAATGGAAGAGCTCGCACCTGAGCCCTCTCTTATTTTATAGCATAAAAAGTTGCAGAATTTCCAAGCTTCTCTTCAATTCTTAACAACTGATTATATTTCTCTAAGCGATCTGATCGACTCGCAGAGCCTGTCTTTATATGACCTGCTCTTGTTGCAACTGCTAGGTCAGCAATAAAACTATCTGAAGTCTCACCAGATCGATGACTAATGATCGCGCTAAAATTATTTTTAAAAGCAAGATCAATTGCACTAAATGTCTCAGTCAGAGAACCTATTTGATTCACTTTCACAAGGATTGAATTAGCCTGCTTCTTTTCGATTCCCTCTGCGAGAATTTTTTTATTTGTCACAAAGAGGTCATCACCCACAATAACGACCTTGCCCCCAATCCTCTTAGTAAGCTCTGTCCACCCCTCTTTATCATGTTCAGAAAGGCCGTCTTCAATTGAATAGATGGGGTAATTTGTAGCAAGTTTCTCAAGATAGTCAATCATCTCAATAGAAGTGAGCTTTGATCCGTCAGAGAAACTATAATTATTATCAGTATCACCAAACTCGCTGGCCGCGACATCAAGCGAAATCTTAATATCAGTTCCTGCTTTATAGCCTGCATTCTCAATCGCTTGAAGGATCAATTCAATTGCTTCGTCATGAGTTTTAAGATTTGGAGCAAAGCCACCTTCATCACCAACATTCGTTGAATAACCTTTTGAATTAAGTACTTTTTTAAGATTATGAAAAATCTCAACGCCTGCTCTTAGATTTTCACTAAACGATTTATTCATACAGGGAAGAATCATAAACTCTTGAAAGTCTAAATTATTCGAAGCATGTTCTCCTCCATTGATGATATTCATCAATGGAGCTGGAAGATGGGCACCTGTAGAGAATTGAGGGGCCTTGAGATCCGACTCTAGGTATTCATAAAGAGCTTTTCCTTTTGCAAGAGCACCAGCTCTTGCCGCCGCCAAGCTAACACCAAGGATTGCATTCGCTCCAAGGTTTTCCTTATTTTCCGTTCCGTCTAAGTCCAACATTTTCTGGTCGAGTCCGGCTTGATCAAAAACATCAAAGCCCTCTAATGCTGGCGCCATTTTTGTATTAATATTTTCAATAGCTTTTCCGACAGACTTCCCTAAGAAGAAAGACTTATCACCATCTCGAAGCTCGAGCGCTTCTCTCGTTCCTGTTGAAGCCCCTGAAGGAACAGCGGCCCTTCCAAGTTTTCCACAAGTTGTAGTGAGATCGACTTCGACTGTTGGATTCCCTCTTGAATCAAGAATCTGTCGTGCGTGAACATTAGCGATTTTAGACATTGCACCCTCGCATCTATAATTTTAAACCGAATATTGGAATTTTTATATCAAAATTTCTTATTGAGGGTCAATGCCTGACTCTATCAGGCCACTTTTTTAGGCTTTAAACCTCTTATATCGCGCGCCCAGTCTGGCATCTGAAATTTTGAGCTCGGAAATGGTAGCTTATTAACCTTAATCTCATGGAAAAAAGTTGGAAGATATTGGCAAGGAACAAGCTCCCCCGTTAACTCTCCTGTTTTATCATCACGACCTTTCTGAACCCATTCATAAATATGACGGATATTATAGCCTCCGTCTTCTCGAATTCCGAGCACTTCAGAAATATACGCGATTCGACGTTTTCCATCAGAAAATCTTTTGGTTTGAACAATCATATCAAGAGCATTTGTGATCATAAGCTTTAACGAACTCGCAGGGATTTGCGTCCCTGATAAAAGACAAAGAGTCTCAAGTCTCAAGCAAGCTTCTGAAGGATTATTCGCATGAACAGTTCCCATACTTCCGTCATGTCCGGTATTCATTGCATTTACGAGATCAAGGGCTTCATCACCTCTAACTTCTCCAACAATAATTCGATCAGGCCTAAGTCTCATCGCAGAATGAAGAAGATCTCGAATCGTTACTCCTTCAATATTGGCGAGTAAGTTTTCTTTTCTCGTAACAAATTGAACGATATGTTTCCCTTCAATTTCAAGTTCTTTTGTATCTTCAACAACGATCACTCGCTGATGACCAGGAACTCTTGAAGCAACAACATTTAACAAAGTTGTTTTTCCAGAACCTGTCCCACCTGAAACAAGAATATTTTTTCCGAGATAAACACAGATATCCAGAAAACGAGCAGCGTCTTCTGAAAGAGATCCCCAAGCGACAAGATCTTTTAAAAGAACTTGCTCCTTAAAAAACTTACGTATTGAAAAAGTTGTTCCATTTTGAGCAATGGGAGGAAGAACTGCTGCAATCCTTGAACCATCAGGCAAATGAGCATCAAGTCGAGGGTTTTCAGAATCAAACTTCTTTCCTACCGTTTGAGCAATTGCTCTCATCGCCGCCATCACATCATCTTCTGTTTTGAATTTATTTTTTACGAGGTGAAGTTTACCACCTCTTTCAACATAAATTTCGTCATGCCCATTAACCATAACTTCAGAGATCGAATCATCATCTAAGAGATCATTGATTGGAGCGAGAAAATTTTTAATAGCGTCTTTAAATACACTCATGAATTAGTCTTCTGGAACCCATTCCGTTTCAACTTCACTGGCTAAGCTTCTATTAATTGGCATTGTTTTGAGCTGTTTTCTTTTGCCTTCATTCTTCCCGAGAACAACAATTTTTCCTTTTCCTGCAAAACCTGGACAATAATAATTAAACTCTCCTGGCTTATCGAAAACAGTTTCTCCCTCAGTAACTTTACCTAACTTAGCAGACATAAAAAGATTATGACTCTGTAGTAGCATGCATTGAGGCTCTGCCAGAGTTGAAGTAACAAAAAAACGGATTTTTTCTCCTTCAAAAGCAAAAAGATGATCTGGATAATATCCTTCAGGAGTCACGATGATTGAAAATGACCGCTCCGGATATTCAAACTTTTTAAAAGAATGATGATCGTATTCTGTCGCAATCGAAGAAAAAACAATTAAGAATCCAAGTATTAGCGCTTTCATGGATTACCTCCATGTATCTTTTCGTCCTGTAATTCTTGGTATCTGAGCAGACTGATAAGAACGGAAAATCTTGCTTTACTGGAGGTCGAGAGTCAGGTTTTTAAGAGCATAAAAGGCTTCAGTGCCTTCTGAGTTGTCGTATTTTTTAAGTTCTACACAGCGACCATTATGGACGTAATCTTCTTTTCCACTATTCATTATCCCAATAAGCTCATAGGTCTTAGCATCAAAAACAGGAGAACCAGAGCTGCCTTCAAAAGCATCAAGATTTGAAAAGTAGAACTGGCCTAAAAAATCTAAAACTTCTCCCTTGGTACTTACTCTCATTGGTAACCCCATTGGAAATCCCACCATAAAAACTTCCTTAACATTTTCTTTTTTAGAAATTTTCAAAACAGGACGATTTGTTTTTTTATTGAGTTGAATTAGAACGTAATCATCTTCAAAATAATCAGTAGAGTGAAAAGATCCTTTATGAGCAAGAACTCTTTCACAGTGAAAAATATTTTCTTTCTTTCTTTTGCTTGATCGATAACCAAACATCCATGAGAAATTACGGCATCCCATTAACAAAGTCTGCTCTTCTGTCGTCCCTTCTCCTTCAAGACAATGAAGAGTTGTCAGAAGCTTATCTTCACCAACAAGAAAAGCTGCACAAGCTCCCTCTATTCTTTTTTGTCCATAATAAGGAACTGATTTACAAAGCTTCTCTTTCGATTTTTCTCCCGGTCGAGAGAAACGTCTTTTCTCATAATATGGGATCTCAGATATATCCATTGAAATCTTTTTAAAACGAGAGAAAATTCTTTTCTTATTTTTCGGAATACGGACGGCAATAGATTTTGAAAGTTCTAAAATCTTCTTATCACTTAAACTCGTCACAGGTTTGATATCATTTCTTCCATAAATAGCGTCTGGAGCTGCATGAGCGAGAAAAGGAATGATAAAAAAGAGTCCTAAGATCTTCATGAGGGCATTCTTAGCATTTTAACTCTATTTGCCAAATAATAAATGCTTACTATGAAAAGCTGCCTCACATTCTTATGCGAGGCAAAATTCTTTTGAATTTATAAAGATAGCTTATTTCACTTTTTTTGATTTAAATTATGCTTCTCATTAAAAGATAAAGCAGCTGAAGGTGTTCAGGTACTTCGGAATTCTACTTTTAGTTTTATAGCTTGTTAGATTGTCGAATACTTTCTTGCTAAGGATTATCCTAAGTTGAACAGCTCAAATTTTGATATCAATAACTCCGTAAGCAGGTTCTTCATAAGGATGAGTCTCCTTCATGGCCTTGATAACTTCTTCGACATCAGCTGGGTGACAAACCATTTCAACTTTAACTTCTTCGACCGTCTCAAGCTGCCCCATTGTCCCAATATGGGGATCACTTCCCTTTTGCGGTTCAAATTGCCCTTTTCCCTCGTACTCGAAGCTACAACGTTTGTAATCCCCTAAAGTTCCAGCTCCTGCCATAAACATAGCCTCTTTTACTAGCTCTTTCACATTTCGTGGAATATATACATAAATTTGATACACCGCTTTACAACTCCTCTGATAAAGTGAGAGAAAGCCATATTAGGAGAATGAGAGTCATGTCACAAGGGCGAACAGATCAAGAATTAGAAGGCGTTAATCATCTTGGAAGTGCAGGGACAAAGTACAGCCAAGACTATGCTCCTGAAGTTCTAGAAAAATTTAAAAACAAAAATCCAAATAAAGATCAATGGGTCACTTTTGTCTGTACTGAATTTACTTCCCTCTGTCCGCTCACTGGGCAACCAGACTTTGCCAAAATTTTCATCAACTATATTCCTGATATCGATATGGTAGAATCTAAAGCTTTAAAACTTTATCTTTTCAGCTTTAGAAATCATGGTGATTTTCACGAAGACTGCATTCAAAAAATTTGTAATGATCTCCAGGAATTGATGAACCCAAAATACCTTGAAGTCATTGGCGAGTTTACTCCGCGTGGAGGGATCGCAATCTTCCCTTTTTCAAATTGCCATAATAATGAAGAGAAATATCAAAAAATTTATGAGCAAAGGATTGCGAACTATAGGCCCGGAGCTTATAGCTGTAATCTTAGTAAAGTCTATTAAGTACTTTCTTAATGTGTCTTATCTTTAAAAAACACTTCTAGAGGAAGATTAGAATAACCTCTAAATCATGACGCATTACTGTAAAAATATCTCATGCATTTAGCTTTTTTATATTATAGAGTGGTTCCAAAAATGGACCACTTTGTTCACATTTTGATATAGCATTGCTTTCCAATGTTTTAAAACAAGGCATCACTTAATCAAAAGGAGACATCTTAATGTTGAAAAAAATTTCAAATGCCTTGTTGTTAACACTCATTTTAACTTCGCCTATCGCTCACTCACAAAGAGCACATTATCATCTTAAATGGTGCAAGAATGTTGGTGAAAAAATTCAAACAGCATTATTTAGTGGTGCTAGCACAAGAACTTATGAAGAAGAGAAAGAGCTTCTTATTTCCGGTATCAAGCAATCGATAAGGAGCACTCCTCAAAAAAATAACTTCTACTTTTTGCAAACTTTAAAGCAAACACTTTTAAATGTTGAGATGTACCCTGATATCGAATTCAAAGTCTTCTATTTGAGAGGTCAGATGAGATACGCATTAAATGATCTCACTTATCTTGATCAAACTTACAAAAAGAATAAATGCTTTTTTTGTAAAATTGATCACTCTCGATATGTTAATAAAATTATTAATAGAGGCTTAGAATTGGCTTTTGCTGTTCCGACTGATGAGCTTGAAAAGCAAATTCTTAACCAAACAGCAACTTTTGGAGCTTTTCTTCTAGATAAAAGTGCGAATCGTAGAGGCTATAGTTGTGCTCGTAAGTCGATCCAAAACGTATTAGATGCCAACAATATTATAAGCAAGCGTGAATCATTACGACTCGCTACAAGTCAATTAGGACAAGGCTGTTAAAAATTACACAGGAGACACAAATATGAATTTCTTATTATCTATTTTATTAATGCTAAGCTCTTTGGTTTTAACTTACAGTGATAATGCAAAAGCCTTTGATTTAGAAAAAGAGAGAGTTTACTTCACAGGAAATTACGAGAGAACTTTTTCAGAATCTTTTAGAAAACGTCAAATGGCTTTTGAGAAAAAACTCAAGGTTGATTTAGAGTTGATAAAGCTTAAAACAGGTCGAGCGAGATTAATCCTAAGATTCCATCCTTTTAGAGTTGGATTTATTCATAATCTTTCAATGGAATGCCCTGGAGCCAGCTTTGATCTCCTTGGAGAAGATGATGGCTTCGGAGGCTATAGACTCTATGAAGGAAGTCAAAATTACATAAATAATAAAGTTTGGGGTAGTTTTACTGGAACAAAAAGAAAGGCCTCTATTAATGTAAGTGATCTTGAATCAACAATAACTAACTGTATCAATAATGATTCTACTAGCGGTGGATGGAGTTGGGCACATTCGACTCAACAAAGAAACCTTCTCAACGAAGGGCAAACATTACTTACTCTAAAAAGAAGATAATGAGTACTTTTGAATAAAATAAATCCAAATTCTATTTATATTCAAAAAAGCCCCGATGAAGTTTTACGGGGCTATTGGTTAAAAAAACAAAAAGAAAACCATAGGTTTTCTATTCGAGCTTGGGCAAAACACTTGGGCTTCAAGACCCATAGTCATCTTCATCAAATGATTCATGGCAAAAGATTAATCCCTAAAAAGTATGTTTCTGTTCTTTGTGATAATATGGGACTCAACTTAGAAGAAAGCCAATATTTTAATCTTCTTGTAGATCTTCAACGGTCAAAATCAGAAGAAGAAAAAATCTTCTTTCTAAAAAAGCTTAAAGACTTAAGGGGTAACGATAGTTTAGATTTTCGAATCATAGATGAATTTCAAATGCTCAGTAATCCACTTCACTTCCTCTTATTAGAAATTCTTTCTCTCAGTTCGGAACCGCAACCTGTCATCAAGCTAAAAAATCGCCTTCGTTTTAATTATTCTCTATTAGAAATAAGAGAAGCAATTGAAGTATTACAAAAACTTAATATCATCACTAAAGATGAAAATAATCACTTCTCGCGCACAAGTGAGCATTTCTATACTAAAAATGATATTCCTAATAAATCGATCCAGCTCTTTCATCAAAATTGTTCAAAACTTGCTCAAATTGCTGTCCAAGAGCAAGAACAAGAAATCAGAGAGTTTAATGGAACGACTTTTAATATAAAAAGAGAACGTATTAACGAAGCCAAAATCGCTATCAGAGAATTCAGAGAAGAATTCATCCGAAAATATTCAAGTGATCAATACCAAGGTGATCAAACTTATCATTTAAATATGAACTTTTTTGCGGTAACAAAGGATCCATCATGAAAATATTAATACTGCTTAGTCTTTCTTTAAGTCTCCATGCTTCAGATGGAGGTTCTTCCGGTGCTGGTAACGGAGGTGATTATATTCGTATGAAGTTTATTGATATTGGAAATAATATCGTCGACTACTACACAGAAGGGTTTAAAGAAATCAAGGAACAGCTCCAAAGCCCTGAAGAACTTCGAGATTACCTTGATATCAAAATCATTAAACTCAGCACGGAGGTTTTAACTGATAATGGAGGAAGTAAAGTCGACGCCATAGGAGAACCAAATAGTATTACTCTTTATGAGGGTAAAGAATCTGAAGGTACTGGTTGGTATGGTATTTACCAGAGAAATGAAGCCGAGAAATTAGTCCTTCATGAGATGTTACGTGCTCATGGAATTAATGACGATAATTATGTTTACAGTAAAAAAGTTCTTAAGAGTCAGGATATCTTAAAAGAAGGACCTTTTCGAATGAAATGGTCAAGAGAGTCTCATTATATATTGAAAACTGCGATGCTTAAATCTTTTGATCAACAAGCAGAACAAGAGCAGAGTATTTATAATGAAGCTTTTAAAAAGATTTTAAAACTTAATAATCTTCGATACTCTTCTTTACTTCAAGCAGTTAACTATAAATTAGATGAAGAAATATTAGAAAAAATTGATTTAATAAAACTGCTCACATTAAAAAGAAAACAAATTAAAACAGTACTAAGCCTGATTCCCACCGTTGATAAAATTGCCTATCAAGATCATAAAGAAGAAGGCCAGAACTTAAAGAAACTCTATTCAAATTATTTTTACTTTCTCTTAAAAGGACTTCTTGATTCTCATCTTATTATTGGAAATCAAGACTACCTCATTGAAAATATAAAAATAATAAAATCTCTTTATTTAAGAGTTCAAAATTCGAACTCTCTCAACTCTGTTTGTCTCAATTTTCTGACTCAAGCTATTCAGAAGAGAAATGACTCTTCATTATTATTAAGAAAGGCAATACAAAGCTTGAGATAGGTTAAAAGATTTTTAGCTTGAAAAAGAAAAAGACAAACCCTGAAAAGAAGATAAGACTCACAATCGAAACTTTATCAAGAAACTTAAAATAGCTTGTTTTTCTGTAGATATGTTTCTTAAAAAGTCTCCAATTAAGCCAACCAATAAACGGTGTAATCAAAAACGAAAGAATGGTTGCAAAGTCTACCATCGTTTTCATATTTTTAAGAAATAAGAATAAAACAAGAAAAGTTCCTATAATAAGAATTAAAATCGTAGTTTTGTAATAAAGTCCCATCTTTTGGTCCTGTCCATTAAGAAGAACGATCCCTCGAGACATGACACGAGGGAAAGCATCAAGACAGGTCATTGTAGTGCTAACCATAGTGGCAAGGCAGGCAAACCCTATCAACATTTTTGACCAAGCACCTAATCCTGAAGAGAAGAGCTCGACGAGTTGTCCAGAAAACTTAACAGCACTTCCTTCAAACCCAATACCTGCAGGGTTCATCACAATAGCCCCTAAGCCTAGAAAACAAAGAGCAAGGAAAGCAGTTCCGAAATAACCCACATAAAAATCGAGCATCCCTTCTTTTTGTTTTTGCTCATCCGCAGGTTTCCAATTCAAACACTCACAAGTCCATAAGGATTGCCAAACCGAGATATCCACAGGAGCAGGCATCCAACCAATTAATGCCATCAAAAAAAGAAGATCGGTTGCTGAGCTGAAATCAAATTGATTAAATGTAAAACTTGCTTGAGTTGTATCAAATTTCGACAAAGAAATCCCTAAAGCACAAATAGTTGCAATCGCTAAAGTAATGACAATATATTTCACGACATTATCGAGAAGATCGTATTTCCCAACAATTAAGACAATCATAGAAAGGGTCATTAAACCGGCTGCCATATAAACAGGAGAGACGCCTATTGGAAATAATAAGAGAGTGATTCCCGCCGTTACAATGGAAATTGCTGCCATCACTATAAACATTGAGAGAACATTCACTATTAAATAGAAGTAAAGATATCCTTGTCCTAACTCTTGATAACCATGAAGTAAGCTCTTCCCTTTTGCATTCGGATAACGAGTTCCCATTTCAAGAAAAGGAAGTTTTAAAAAGTTTGCCAACAAAACAAAGATGACAAGGTCAAAACTATAAAGGGCTCCAGCTCGTGTGGATTGAACTAAATGGGAAACCCCAATAGCAGCCCCTGCATAGACGAGACCTGGACCAAGCATCTTTAAGCATTTTTGAATTTTATTCAAGACGACTCTCCCAGGCTGGATCAAAGTTAATGACTATTCTTTTTTCTTTCTTAAAGAAAACCGAACCCGGTTTCCCTTTTACCCCTTTTAAGTTCTTTACCTGGGTATAGATCAAGGGTACTTGATCACTCTCAAATTTTGAATACTGTTTGATAGCACTTCCTAGAATTTGAAGAACTTCAGGTGTGAAAGCAATATTTTGAGTATTTTTGAAGTATAAATGAGCACTGGGCATATTCTCAATATGAAACCACCAATCGTCTTTTTTGGCCCATTTAGATCGAAGTCCGTCATTTGATTGAGCATTCTTCCCTACCCTAAAATTCATCGTAAGAAATTGATTTTCAAAAAAATCAAAATTGGACTTTTCTTGAACTTTCTTTTTACTAACATGCCAAATTGGTCTAATTACTTTTAGTTTTTGTCCTAAATCTTGATGACGGTGAAGTTTATCAAGATTTTTTTGAAGCCGTTGCTCCATCATTCCTTCAACTTCTTTTAGTCTTTTTAGTTTTTCAAAGACAACATCAAGTTTTTGATAAGAGTTCTCACAACCTTTAAAGTTGAATTTTATTCCTTCAAGGTTAACTTTATTTTTCATCTCTGAAAGTTCATCTTGCCCATGCGAAAGAGTCTCTTTCCACTGAAGTGCTTGCTCCTGGAGTTTCTTCCATCTTTTAATTTTAAGAAGATCATTTTTTATGTTTTGAACTTTTCTTTTCTGTGAGGCTTTTTCTTTTCTTGCTCCCTTTGAAGAACTTGATGCTTTAGTCTCCTCTTTCAAGAGTTGCTCAACTTCTTTCACTTTTTGTTCTCTTTGATTTTTTTGCTCGCTTCTTCCCACTTCATCAAAAGTTTCAAAGTTTACTTCGGTTTCTCGATAACCTTGCCAACTCACAAAATTCTTTACTCCCTTCTCCGTCCAGAAATGATGAGCAAAGTAAGCCTCTCTTCCACGGTAAAAATAATAGAAACGATTCTCCTTCCCCCACTTCTGATATTTCAAACATAAACAGCGATCAAGCCCATCGATCTCAATTCCCAAGAAACCTGTACTTGAAAAATGTTTGCGCACATACTCCAAGACAACGTCAATCGCTCTTAAGGAGCTTTCTGGTTGCTTCTCTGCAAGCCAAAAACCTTCATATCCTCCCCCACGCCCCAAATAAAGCCAATAAGTTTTTCCAGGAACTCGAACGCTTATAGAGAGATAACGAGACGTGCTAAAAAGCTTCTGAACCATCCCTGTCGAAGTTAGTTTTTGATTAATCAGCGACACCTGGTTTTTTAATGTTGTATAATTTTGAATCATGAATCTAAACCTACTCGACCAATCTAGTTCGGAGCTGCTCAATCTTATTGATTGGGATTTATTGATTCATGATATCGCATCTGGTGCTTACTTTGAACAAACAAAACAGAAAATTATGAAATACCCTCGAGCTACTGCCCCTCAGGAGCTCCGAGAGATTCATCAAGTTATTGAGAAGTTCATTGAAAAGTATCATTCCAATGACCATGACAATTTCTATATCCAAATAAATAATATTCCAGCCACCCATAAAATAAAAGATCAGATCTTTCTTTTAGATAAAGGTTCGGTCTTAACCATTCAAGATATCCATCGTTTTGTTTTATTACTTGAAGTTTTTCATCAGCAGCATAAGTTTTTCGGAGAACTTTTCGGAACTAAGAATATGCACTCTGATGAAATAGGCTTAATTCTTAAAAGCCTTATTCGCCCATTCAGAAGATTTGTCGATTCTGATGGAGAAATCGATTATAGCTCACACCCAGTTTTGGGAGAACTTTATCAAAAAAGAGCAAAAATCGATAATAAAGCCAATAAAAAGCTAAGAGAAATTATTAATGATTGGAAATCTCAAGATATTTTACAAATAGATACTTATGATATCATTCAAGGTCACTTTGTTCTTATAGTAAAAACAGATCATTATAACAGCTCGCTCGGATCAATCATCGCTCGCTCAGACTCTGGCCAAACTCTTTATATTGAACCTTCTCAGTTAAGCGCTTTTTCTTTTGAGCATAAAAAGTTAACACTCGAAATTGAAAAAGAAATTTTTCAAATTTGTGTTAAGTATTCTGATATCTTAAGATCTGTTGTCCCTACTATTCAAAGAGCTTTAGATCTCATTACTGAGGTTGATTATTATTTTTGTCTTGCTCAGTATGCTATTCAAAAAAATCTTATAAAACCTAAACTTATTAATGAAAAGAAAATAAAATTAGAAGGTTTTTTTCACCCTCTTATAGATGATCCTGTCAAAAATGATTTAAATCTTTTAGCAAATCATGAAGGTCTTATAATTTCAGGCCCCAATACCGGAGGGAAGACCGTCACTTTAAAAACTCTTTGTCTGGTACAGTTATTTCTGAATAAAGGTTTTTATATTCCTGCTCACTATGCTGAACTCTCTGTCTTCAAAGAAGTCTATTTTCTTTCTCTCGATCATCAAAACCTCACTGATGGTCTTAGTTCTTTTGGAGCCGAGACAATGCATTATCTTAGTCTCACCGAACAACTTGGAGATAATGCCTTGATCTTTATTGATGAAATTTTTAATTCAACTTCATCAGAAGAAGCTTCTGCATTGGCCATTAGTTTTTTTGATTTCTTTTATCAAAAAGCGAATCCGATGCTTTTTGTTTCAACTCACCATCAAATGTTAAAAGTTAAAACGCATGAATCAAAGCAATTCCTCTCCGCTCATATGGGATTCGACCCGGACAACCTTATTCCGACTTATAAGCTTTCTGTTGGAACACCGGGGAGCTCGATGGCATTAGAAACCTTTGAAAGGATTTCAAAGCAGTACCAGTTTGCTGATCAAATCAAACAAAAAGCTCGCTCGATTCTTGATTCAAAATACCAAGAGTACGAAAAACTCCTTTTTGAAGTTTCTCAGAAAAAAGCAAAGTTCGAAAAAGAGTACTTAAAATATGAAGAACTTAATAAAACACTGAAGAATCAAGCTCAATCTCAAGAAGGTGTTCTAAAACTTAAAGCCGATAAAGAGTATGAGAAACTTAAGATTGAAATTAACTCCATCAGAAGACAAGCGTTGGAAACTCTAAAAGAGGTTAAGGAGAAGCAAAACTCTTCTGAGAAGTCCATACGCAAAGCTTTTTACAAGATCGATGACCAACTCCCTACAGAGGAGTTCGAAAAACCAGATGCTCAAAAAATCAACCATGATCCTGAAATCGGAGAACGCTGCCTCTTTATTCCTCTGAATAGAGAAGGAGAAGTTGTTAAAATCAATGAAAAGAGAAAAAAAGTGACTCTTTTAATGAAAGGGAATATGAAGATTGAGGCGAAGTTTTCTGAACTGGGAAAACCAAGATCTTCTGCACAAAAACAAGATTTTCAATTTCAAGTTCAAAAAACAAAAGAAACTTCTCTCAAAGTTGATGGCCGTGGAATGAGATTAGATGAGTTTAAGGAGAAAGTAGAATTTGCTCTTTCTGATGTGATGTTGGGAGAAATCCCATTTGTCGAAATTATTCATGGCCACGGCGATGGTATTTTAAAAAATTGGTTAAGAGAACATTTAAAACTCCATCCTGATCTTCGCTTTGAGATTCCAAAAGAGTCTCAGGATGGAGTAACCGTCGTGCGCCTAAGCTAATTAGGCGATCTCTATTCGCTTTTCTTTTTTCTCTGTTCTTTTTAACGTGACTTCAAGAATCCCTTCTTCAAGTTTTGCTTTAACATCTTCTTCATCAATATCTTTTGGTAATCGAAAAGACTCTTTGAAAGAGCTATAAACTCTTGTAGAAGATTCGGCATTTTCTTCAACTCGTTTCTTTTCTCCGAAAACCGTTAAAAAGCCCTTTTCGAGGTTTAATTCGATGTCTTCACGCTTTACGCCAGGGACCTCGAATAAAAGCCGATAATGTTCATCAGCTTTCACAATTTCGTAAGCTGGAGTAAAGGTTTTTGGATAAGAATCAAATTCAGAAAATAGACTTTCAAAAGGACTTCTTAAGCCCAAAGGAAAGTCACTTCTAAGTCGCTTAGTGAGTACAGTCATTGATGACCTCCTATAGTTAAAATTATTAGGGGTTTATCCCTTTCAACTATAAGATGGAGTCACTTTTTCTGGTGTCAAGTCTACGGATGGCAAATTGAGATTAACTCGAGGTTTTTGAATATTTTCGCGCTGAAAGTATTCATAAGCTCGTGTTGTGATGTCAGTGGCATAAGCTTTTTCATAATTAATATCAAAGACATAAGCTTTAACATTAAAGACTAAAGCAAAAGTCCCTCCTATTATTTCTTCACTCACAACTATATTGACGGGTTTTTTAAGATAAGCATAACGACTCGTGATAACAATCTCATAAAGTATTTTTTTTATATCGATGATATTTTCAGTTGGAGCAATATGAAATTTAACCTCAACCATCATATCCAGGGCTCCAGCATTACCTGAAGAAACAGCATTATTGATAAATTGAGAGTTTGGAATAGTAACAAGAGAGTCATCGAGGGTAATTAATCGAACGGCCCTTAAACCAATATGAGATATTTCGCCGTAGATATCATTAAACTTTACTCTATCTCCCACCTGGAAAGGGCGATCAAATAAAAGAACAACTCCGGCAATAAGCGATGATGAAATATCTTTTAAAGCAAAACCAATTGCAAGAGCGGCAGACCCCCCAAGACCGAGAAGAACCTGTTCCGGTGGTCGAAGAACCGCATAAATAATAAAAAATGAACCAAAGATATACCAAGCAAAAGTGAAGACTGTTGTAATTTGAAGAATTGTAAGTCTTAAGTTTGGCCATTTCTTTTCAAGATTTTGAGAAACAGTTTTGAACCGTCGGGCTAAAAAGATTAAAACAGCAAACGCAATAACAAGCATGAAAATCTTTTCAACTTGAAAGAGATTAAGAATTTCTGAAACGTCCGATAATTCTTTCTTAGCTGGCATAAATTAAGTTCTTCTTTTTTAAATAATTAATAAGAGAATGTTGAAATCTAACATTAATTGTATAAGCTCCATTTTCTCTTCGAATTAATATGTTATGATCCAACCCAAGCTTTAGGGCGAATCTAATAACACTTTCAGGTAAACTCGTGACCTTCATTGCATCAATTGTTGATAAGTTTTCGTGTTTAACAATCGCAGAGTAGATAAAGAGAGTATCATCGGTCAGATTACTTAACATAGAAAGATCATCATCATGAGGGAGTCCAACACTAAAGAACTTTCCTCCTCTGTATTTTAATGAAGAGAGCCAGGTATAAAGAGAAATTTCAGGGTTACCAAGTGATTGCTCCCAAAGCAGTCGAAAAAACTGATCTTCTACCTGCTCGACACTATCCATTTCGAAAGCACCTTTCGTTGCACGAACAATATCATGATATGAAAGCTTATAATCTGAAAGCTCGTGCCGTTTCATAATCATCTTTCGAATATCTTGATCAGTAAAAGGAGCAAGCTCAACAACAGTTCTAAAATTTTGATTCTTTCCAAATGCTGATTTCAAATATGACCAAGAATATGCATTAAAGCTAAAAAGAAAGAAGATATTTTCAACTCTCGCATTAATCAATTGAAGGATTGTCTTAAAAGCTTCGAACCCTCCAACCTTAGATAAAAAGCTATTTTGACTCTCATCTAACATGATTAAAGTCTGAGGCATTGTTTTATCCGCTTCAATTAATGGAAAGTAATCATCTTCCATTTGGACACCAGTAAGACTAGAAATGAATTGGACTAACTCACCTTCACTGAGAAGACGACTTGGCATATTGGCACGAATTATCTGAACTCCCTCTTTTTTTATTTCAGATTCAAGCATTGTTAAGAAAGTTGTCTTTCCAGCTCCCTTTTCGCCAACAAGCACAAGTGAGTTCTCATCACTCCTGTCTTCAATCCATGATTGGATGCAACTCAGAACAGCTGAATACTTTGAGTTCCGACTTTCTGTAAAGAGAGATTTATCATGCTCCACTCTTCTATAAAAAAGCTCTTGATAATCTTCAGGTAAATCTTGAAGCTCAGATTCTTCAAAGATTTCAGAATTTTCTAGCTTTCTTTTGAAAATCTCTGCCGTTATTGATTTAACAAATTCAAATCTTCCACTCCACTGCAAAAAGAGCATGAAAACATTAACGGCTAAAACTGCAATTAAAACTGGTAAACAAAGATAAAAATGTCTTTTCATGCTCAGATTCTTTGACAACCATTCTGAGACATGAGGAATTTTCATGTCAGCAACTTTAGCGCTTAGCTCTTGCCTCCAATCTCTTCCAATAATAAAAAGAACAATAAGGATAACGATAAATGAAATGTTTTGAAATATATAATACGAAAGCCCTTTACTCACCACACTTTCGATCATGTAGATCAAGCTATAGGAAATTAAAAGAGTAAAACTCAAAAGAGAAGCATTTTTAGCTGCCTTCTCCTCTAAAGATCCTGATTTTTGCCCAGGTTTATAATTTTTAGCAATTCGCAAAAGTGAATCAGATAAAATTTTTCTAAAAATTCTATAGTAAATCCAATAAGCAATAAATGGATAAAAGATTGAAAGTTCCTCGAAATGTGTTTTTTCTAACAAACTTCGAGATAAAGAAATCGAATAAAGGGCCATGATCCAAGGAAAGTAATCAATCGCTAATCGAAGGAGCTCAGAATAAAGAGAATAATTTTTTGCTTTATAGCTCAAGCGAATAAATTTTGCTCTCCAGATTTTGAGCTTCTTGATAATCCTTTTAGAGACTCCCCAAAAGAAAAAAGGAATCATAAAAACAAGGCAGAGAAGGACTCCGTCAAGAACAAGAGTTTTAATGCCATCGAAGCCAAGTTTTAAATTATTTTTAATATAAATGACTTTAAAATAAGCAATGGCATACCACTCAACCGGCACAAGTTGAATTTCTCTTCTTAAATCATTAAAGAAAGCAAGGTTGAAATCAAAAACCGTAGAATCCTGGTTTTGTTGAACTTCTATTAAGTATTTCGAACGGATTTTACTTGAGCGCAGTAAGAGATCGAGGTGGCGATCAAAGCCTTCTTGGAATTCCTCGTCTGTTTCTCCCTCTTCTCGAGCAAGCTGATCGGTAGTCGCATCAACAATATCTCTCCAAATATTAAGAGATTTTTCATATTGTTCTCGCGGATCAACCGCGCTTCCATATTCAACTTCAAGTTGAGTCAAATCATTGTCGAAATTGTCATAATCCTGAGGCCCATAGGAATATGCGCTGAAGTTAAACCATGTAATAATAAGAATAAATACTTTCACTATCTAAAAGTATAACGATATTAAAGAGTGAGTATCAAGAAATCTTCTTCACTGACCAGGATCGCTTGCCACCATCGTGAACCTCAACCCCCATCGCTGCAAGCTCATCTCGGATTCTGTCGCTCTCGGCCCAATCTTTGTTTTCACGAGCTAAAATTCTATTTTTTACGAGCTTCTCAATTTGGTCTTTATTGAGATTTTTTTCAGTTAGGACGATCTCATCTAATCGATTTAACATTTCAGAAGGATTTTCTTGGAAAAGAGCTCCGAGTCCACCCCACTCAATCATCCAATCATGAAAAAACTGTGAGTTCCCTTTGTGGACCGCATTCCATTTCTTATTTTTGAAACCTAAAGCATTAAAAGCACGAACAGCCTCAAAGATTTGGGAAATATATTCAGCGCTATTGAGATCATCATTAAGAGACTTCTTTATTTTACCTTGCAAAGCTTCTAGTTTTTTTATAAATCCACTTTCTGCATCACCCTCTTCATTAACTGCAGCAATGACATCATTGGCAAGCTCTAGTGAACTATAAATACGATCGAGGGCAGAGATCGTTTGAAGAATTTTATCATCACTAACAGAAAGCATTGAACGATAATGAGCACTTAAGAAAAGATATTTTAAAATCTCTCCGTGATAGCGATCCATGAAAGCTCTGGCCGTAACAACGTTCCCTAAAGATTTGGACATCTTCTCATCTTTCATATTGATAAAATTATTGTGAATCCAATAATTACAATACTTACATCCAGTTCTTGCTTCCCCTTGGGCAATCTCGTTTTCATGATGAGGAAAAATCAAATCAATTCCACCACCATGAATATCAATAGTATTCTTACCAAAAATTGATTGGATCATAGCAGAACATTCAATATGCCAACCAGGACGACCTTTACCCCACGGTGAATCCCAAGAAGGTTCTCCTTCTTTAGAAGGCTTCCAAAGCACGAAGTCCGCAGGGTTTTTCTTACGCTGATCAACCTCAACTCTATTTCCTGCTTCAAGCTCATCAAGTTTCTTCTTACTTAACTTTCCATACTCATCAAATTCATCGGTGGCATAAAAAACCTCACCATCAACTTCATAGGCTTTGTCTTTTTTTACCAGATCATCAACAAACTCGATAATTTGCGGCATGTATTCTGTCACTTTTGGATTTTCATCATGGGACCTCAAGCCTAGTCGATTAAAATCAACCTCAAACTCTTTAATAAAGTGTTCTGAAACTTCAATCGATTCAACACCTTGCTCATTAGCTTTCTTGATGATTTTGTCATCAACATCTGTATAATTATAAACAAACTTAACCTTATAACCTTCATGCTCTAACCAATTTCTTAAAAGGTTAAAAGTAATCGCCCCACGAAAGTTTCCAATATGGAGATAATCATAAACGGTTGGTCCACAAAGATAGATCGAAACTTCCCCCTCTTTTTTGGGGACAAACTTTTCTTTTTTATTGCTGAGTGTATTCCAAAATGCTAAAGCCATAGGGCTTATTCTAACACAAATATTTATGGAGACAGAACTTTTTCCTTAATAAAAGCCTTCAAGTCATCAAGCTGTTTATCACTGAGGCGCTCACGCGTATAATTAGGCATATAAATAGTATCACTTTCAAATAACCCTTTACGAGAAACTCCATAGGAATTCTTTAGGCGATAAAGAGCTTTATAAGTCCTACGAGAATCCCTAAAGCGAGGCATTTTTGCCGTAATACCGCTATCAGCTTTATGACAATGGAGACAGGAGTTTTCAAAAATGACCTTCCCACTCTCAGGGTCACCATTCATACCGTATCCCGCTTCAAAGTCTGACGGAGGTTTAACAAAGGTCGCTTCGGAGGTCTTTAGATATTTAGAGTCTAATAATTTCAATTTTTCTTTATTATTAATCTTGGAAGCATTCAGAAACTCATAGTCCTCTAGGCTTAATTTCAGATCAGCCAATTTATATTGAAGAGACCAAAGATAATTGAGCATCGCCTCAAGCTCCCAACTATCGAGAGCTCTTCCTTTTGAACATTCTTTAGAACAGAGTTGAACAGCATTTCGAAAATCTTTATGAGCAGGCCCAATCAATTCCTTGCCATACTTTTTAATGTAATCCCCGTTAAACCATGATGTTCTATTGACTGATCCATACATTGTCGTCCCTGGTAAAAAAGCGAGTCCATTCGTTTTTGCAAACTTCAATCGAGCTTCGGGATCATTGATGGATAAGTCAGGATCCTCCTGAACAACATTATGGCAGTGATTGCAACGAAATGCCGGAGCCTGAAGAATCGTCATTGTTCCATCAGGTCGCTTGGTTTGCCCTTTAAAAAAAATCTCCTCACCTTTTTTAATAAGTATAGGATCTAATTTCTTGAGAGCATGGAGCGGTTTTTTCTCTCCTAAATCCTGACGGACTTCTTCTAAGGGCGTTTTAAAGTCATACTGAGAATAAGCATTAAAACCAACAAATAGAATGAAAAGCAAAACCCGCATGCTCATTATATAGCATATGAGATGCGGATTTTGAGTTATTTAAGAATTTTTAAGGATTCTATTCCCTTTAATAGGATTTGAGGATTCGCCTGAGTCGGAGATATGACATTTTTGACTCCAGTAGCTTCTATTTTAACCTTAGGATTCACCCAGAAATTTCTCCCACCAACGGCCGTCTTTTGATTTTGCTTCCAAAGCCCTTCAAGATACTCTCTGATCTTCAAGAATGTTTCTGTACTTTCAAAGTTAACAAGCGTGTAATTTCTCTCAAATCCAAGCTTACCTTTCACTCTTAAAGCATAAATATCAAAACGGATCTGTGGACTTTTGGGAAACATAACAAGCTCACCTGTTAGTTTAATTTCATCTCCATGCCCCTCCACCATTGAAACTTTCTGAATCAGTGGATTTTTTTTATCAATATCAAGTTCAACATGAATCGGACGATCAGGATTGATTCGAACAAAAACAGCGATATCTATGACATCATTTCGATAAACCTTTTCTAATAATTTATGATGCGTTTCAGGAACAAAAACAGGAACAACAGCATCTTTATATTCAACAGCAAGAACCCCTTGAGCATAAGAAACACCATGAACCTTTCCTACGATTCGATCAACATCTTCTAGCTTAGAAAGATCTGCTCGATGCTTATACTTTGGCATCTTAGGATTCGTCTCAAAAGCTTTTAACATTTTCATTTCGTTAACAATCACATGAGGAAAACAACTTTCTGTTTCGAGAAACTCACCTTTCACAAGGATTTTATCATGGCGTTTTAATGTCATAAGTTGAGGAACAACTTTTTTATCCATAGTTAAAAGTGAGAAATCGATATATTTGAAGAAGTTTTTTGGAGACCGGTAAGTTCCAACAAAAAGCTTAAACCGAGGAACAGCCCCATGAATAAAGATTTCAACCCCGTCAGCTTTTAATGATTTCTCAACTTCCTTAAGGGAAATCTTATTGACCTCATCAGGACAATCAGCTTTCGCGAAATTGAAAACAACAATCAACGATACAAGAAAGAAAAACCAGCGCATACTTTGTCCTACTGTTTATCAACCCAACACTGAAATCGAAGCCCGTCATACTCAAGCACATTAATCGGGCCAACGTGTCCATTAAGAGTAAAGTCATACATTTTGGATTGAAACTTTCCAAAGCTCATTGTTAAAGATGCTTGAGGGTAATACTCATCACCTTTATCCCATAGAACGGAGAATTCGTAGTTTTTAAATTTGATAACATTTAAATCAACGATATAACCTTCCGTAATAGTAACGGGAATAATCTTTTCGTCTCCCCCCTGAACAGGTTCATCAACTTTACACTTTAAACTTTTAGAGAAACCACTAGAACTGATTAAAATAAGTAAGCAGATTAATTTCTTCATAACTGCTTCCTAGAAATTTCTTTGTCTGTAAGTTTCAGCACAGAAAAATTGAAAGCTTCGGGCCCTATAATTCAAACCATCTCGAACGGCTGCACATGAATTGTAACCGTTGCTACAAACTCCTGCGAAGTTTCTCACAACAGAATGTCCAAGCTTATTCACTAATTGATAATTACAAGTATCAACTGTCGAGTATCGGTGTAAGTATCCGTTAAAGGCAAAGTATGGATATTGGTTATAAGTGACCAAACCGTTGAAACCAATATTAACATTAGGAACAACTCTTGTTGGAAGCATAAACCAACTTCCATAAAAATAGTTCGTAAGCCCTTGATTGACCCAAGCAGCGTAATAAGCATTGACGTTATAGTTAATAACTTGTTGGTAGTTCACAACTACCGGCTGATGCCAATAGTAGTAATAAGTTACCGGTCGGTAAGCGACTGGAGCATAATACCGAGGCACGACTGGCCTGTAATAACGGCGTCCATAATATTGGGCCTGAGAATTCATACTCAAACTCGCAAAAAATACAGTGATAAAAATCAAAGCTTTCATAACTTCTCCTCTATAATTTTCGTTGATATTTACCCTATATAATGGCACTTTTACAAGTTTGGACTTTTACGGAGTGGTGCAAAAACGGTAGTATTTACACATGGTTTGGGATGTTGATCCAGCGATATTCAAATTAGGAGGCTTTGAGCTGAGGTACTATCCTCTTTGCTTCATTTTTGGCTTTTTGCTTGGGCAAAAATACGCGACACCTCGCTTTCTCAAAGAAGGTTTTGAAAAAAAACATGTCGAGAGTGTTGTTACCCATCTCATTATCGGAACGGTCATTGGTGCTAGACTAGGGCATTGTCTATTCTATGAACCAGAGTATTACCTCTCCAGGCCCTGGGAAATCCTAATGGTCTGGAAAGGTGGCCTTGCTTCTCATGGTGGGTTCACAGGTGTCATGGTTTCTCTTTATTTCTACTTGAAAAAATGGAAGAAGATGACCTTCTTTTGGTTGGTCGAAACATTAACTCCGGCCATTATGTTCGTTGCTGGACTCATCCGGATCGGAAACCTTTTTAATTCCGAGATCGTTGGAAAAGTCACAGATGTACCTTGGGCCTTCGTTTTCACTAAGGTTGATCCTAATCTCAGGCATCCCACTCAAATCTATGAATCTATCGGTTATTTCTCAATTTCGGCTATAATGTATTATTTTTGTAATAAATACGTTGGTACAAAAAAGTGGCCACCAGGAAGGGCCTTAGGTCTTGTTTTCATCATCTCTTTCACCTTTAGATTCTTCATTGAGTTTTTTAAGATCGATCAAGTTGCTTTTGAACAAGGAATGTCGATCAATATGGGTCAATGGTTAAGTGTTCCTTTTGTTTTGGCGGGAATTTACCTCATGACTGGCCATCAAAATAAGCTCAAAATCTTCGACCCACTTACAAAACCGCTTGGTTAAGTAAGTCCTTAAAATCACATCAAAATTGTCTAGCTCCTAAACACCCTGAAATAAGGAAAGAGCGCTCACTAGTGATTTCCCTAATTAAGTTATTATAAGGACTTAGGGAAATAAAAAGATGGCCAAAATCTCTGTTTACATTAACGACCGTGCCTCTGGTACAAGTAAGCTCGACTGGGAGTATGAACTTCATAAGTTTCTCTTCCGACATGATGTGAGCTATTACTCACCTTTCGATCTTGAAAGTTTAAAGGCTCAACTTACTACGGACCTCTATAATGGAACAGAATACATCTTCTCAATTGGTGGAGATGGAACGGCTAACCTCATTACTCAATTCCTTGCCTTAAGTGATATCAAGTTAATGGTTATCCCTACCGGAACAGCAAACGACTTTGCAAGCGAACTTGGTACTAACGAGGACATAAAAAAAATCATTCAAATTTTTAGGCATCAAACCTCGAAGAAAATTGATCTCATCAAAATTAACGAGTCTTATATGTTCAGTAATGGTGGTATCGGTCTTGCTGCCAATGTTGCTCTCAAAGTTAACAAATATCGAAAAAGAGTTTCTCTTTTCAAACAAGTTATGAAGAAGATGGGTGCTAATACCTATTCGATGATTTTAGGAAAAGAACTTTTTCTCAAACCTATTAATATCTATAAGCTCAGAATTCACTCTCCTGACTTTCCACTTTTCGATGATGTTGTCGAAACTCCTATGCTTTTAATTAATAATCAATCGAAGGTTGGAGGTAAGTTTAATATCGCTCCTAATACTACGAACGACGATGGAAAGTTTAATGTTTCTATCTTGCTCCATAAAAATAAAAGAGATCTCTTTCAATTTATTTTTAAAACTTTGATGGATCAACCTGATACGGCGGATCCCAATTTTATAACATTTGAAACTAATCAAATTTCAATTACAAATGAATCAGAAGAAATTTTACCTTTTTTTGGAGATGGTGAAGTCCTAGAAAAAGCACAAAGTTTTGATATTCGACTTCTTAAACAAGCCATTAACGTTTGTGCTTATCAAGACCACCTTATGTATTCAAACAGATATTCCCTTGATGAGGTGACCTTGTCATGAAACTTTTGATTACAGGTGGAACTGGATTTATCGGAAAGACATTCCTTCTTAAGTCTTATAATGATTTTGAAAAAATCTACTTACTTGTAAGACCTCATTCTTTAAAAAAAGCTTTCACTTACTTTAAAGATATTCCTAATATTGAATTTGTTGTCGGTAATATTCTTGATAATGATGTCTGTGAAAGCATCAAAGACTTAGAGAGAATTTGTGAAGAAGTTGATTCAATCTTTCACTTAGCCGCTATTTACGACTTAGATATGAGTCTTGTCGACGCCTATACTCATAATGTTATTGGCGTTCAAAATGTTCTTAATCTTGCTCGAAAAATCAAAAACCTAAAATTCTTTCATCATGTTTCAACTTATGCCGTTAATGGAAATCCAAAAAATAGAGTTTATGAAAATGATCTCAACGAAAGAGCATCTTTCTCTGATCATTATTCGCGAAGTAAAATGCAAGGAGAACACCTTGTAAGAACAATGAATATCGGGAAGTCTCAAAAAAGAATTTACCGCCCAGGTATTGTTGTAGGCTCTTATGAGACGGGCCTTATTCAAAAAATAGATGGTCCTTATTACTTCTATAACTTAGTTTTAAAATTAAAAGAGTTTTTCCCAGTCATAGAGAAGCTTGGCTTCTTTCCTTTTCCATATGATGAAAGTACGAGTTTTCCTATTATTCCAGTTGATACATTGACCGATTGGTTTGCAAACTCGATTGCTCATCCTAAAAATGATGAAGAAATTAGAACTTATCATTTCATTTCTGATAGAAATATCGACTTAAAAAACTTCCTAGAAACATCTTTGAAGGAGCTAGGTCTTAATATTCCGGTCCTTCAGTTAAATCGTTCGCGTTTTTATAAATTTATTCTTCCTCGATTAGGAATTCCTTCAGGGATTGTAGGTTATCTCTATTCAGGAGCTCAATATGATATTACTCAGCGAAAGAAAGACTTTCCTGAACTCGTTGAGGTTGAGTACCAAGACTATGCGTCTACTCTCGTGAAAGGATTTGAAAAGTATATTCAGGAGCAAATTCAATGAAAGAAATTATTAACATTTCTCTAGGTTCAGCTTCTGAAAACTTTGACGAGACAATTTCTGTACTTGGAACAACCTTTCGGATTAAAAGATTAGGAGTCGACTTTAACATTAATTTAGCTAAAAAACTTATCGAGCAATATCGTAATTCTGTTGATCTTTTTGCACTTTCAGGTTTCCCTCCGATCATCAATCTTAAGAGTAAGACCTATATTCATTGTCAATTGAGACAGATTATTAAGGCTACCGATGGCGTCCCTATTATTGATGGACAAGCCTTAAGAGATGTTTATCAACCATGGTTCCTTGACCGTCTTTTACAAGCATCGCCTGATTTCTTTGATGGAAAAAGAGTTGGATTCTTTACTGGTTGTATTCAAATGAATATTCTCAAAGAACTTGAAAAGCATAATTGCGAACTTCGATTTGCTGATCCTTACTTCTTCTATAGAGTTCCAAAGACACTTAAGACCTCTGCTGATTTAGATCTTTTTCTAAAATCAAATATTCAAATTCTAACTCGCTATCGCTTAAGAAAACTACAATTGCGAGACTTTACGAATCCTCTGGCAAAGAAAATGCCTTCTTTTCGAAAATTTTTAAACTCAGATATTTTTATCGCAAATAGCTCTCAACTTGATTATGTAAAGCTCCCAAGACTCGATGGAAAAACTTTTATTCTTGAACATCTCACAAAGAAAAACGAGGAAAAGTTAAGAGCCGCAGGCGTTGAAAGAATTCTAACGATAACGAAGGGGAATCTTGATCTTCCTGTTTTAAATCTTACTCTCCTACAAGCAATCTTTCAGCTTCTCAAAGACGATCTTTCACCTCTTACGGCCAGTGAAATCATTGAATTTACCGATAAGTTAAACTTGGCACCTAAAATTAATAAAGCGGAACAGAGAAATATAGAAGAAGATAATAAAACCCATAAGTTCTCTTTTATCGTCCATCCGTTGAGCATTAATCACATCTTTCTTCATCCCGCTTTAAAGCCACTCGGAAGAAATAAAGGTATAAAGAAAGCAACAGAGAAACTAATTACATTAGCTCCTGGAACTTATTATGGAAAAGTTCTTGGGGTTAAAAGTGAAGCAACAGGGAAAGAGGTCGTAGGAGAGATCTATACGATTTTAGATACCCCTAAAATGATGATGAAGGCTAAAAAGGAATG
This sequence comes from Bacteriovoracaceae bacterium, assembly GCA_965217035.1. Lineage (GTDB taxonomy): Bacteria > Bdellovibrionota > Bacteriovoracia > Bacteriovoracales > Bacteriovoracaceae > JAUHYH01. The sequence goes on from OZ244226.1 coordinate 906,968, forward strand.
CATTTACAGAAAACTTGTTAATATTACCCATCAAGCTAAAAATAGAAACTCTAAAATCATTGGATTAGGCGCTTATACAAAAATTGTAGGAGACGCGGGAGTCACTGTCGCAAAACGAAGCCCCATTCCAGTGACAACAGGAAACTCTTTGTCTGCAGCCTCTACTCTTTGGGCAGCTTCTTATGGAATTCAGAAGATGAATTTTGTTAACAAAGATGATGACATCTATCAAGGTACCGCCATGGTCGTCGGAGCGACAGGAAGCATTGGAAAAGTTTGTTCTAAACTTCTTTCGAAGTTTTGGGAAAATATTATTATTGTTGCTCCAAGGCCTTTTAAGCTTGTTGATCTAGCTAAAGAGATTAAAAAAATTTCTCCGAGTTGTAATATTACTTATTCAACAAGTCCCGATGATCACCTTCAAACAGCAGATCTTGTTATTACGACAACATCTGCCCAAGGAAGAAAAATCCTCGATATCGAAGAAGCAAAACCTGGAGCAGTCATATGTGATGTTTCAAGACCATTTGACATTAGTCTAGAAGACAGTTTAAAGAGACCTGACGTTCTTGTTATTGCGAGTGGGGAAGTTGAACTTCCAGGCAATAATGTCAAATTAACTTGCGATATTGGTCTGCCCGGAACGACGGTTTATGCATGTCTTGCGGAAACTGCTCTTCTTGCATTAGAAGGTCGCTTCGAAAATTTCAGTCTTTCAAGAGATATTAATTATCGAAAAGTGATAGAAATTGACTCGCTTGCTAGAAAGCATGGTGTGAAGCTTTCTGCTATCATGGGGCATGACTCTGAAATCACAGATGATGAGATTGCTCTTTGCAGAGAACACGCCCTAAGAAAAAGACTAGAGGAAGAAGATAACGATGAATTGTGTCTCTAGTTTCTATAGCTCAAAGTCTAATAGTTCAGACCGTCCTGCTATTGTTTTTTTTGATGGAATTAACTCTCTTTCAAAGACTAAAAGAGCAACAAGCTTTAAAGAGTTTCATGAAAAAACTTTAAAAGCTCAGCAATATTTACTTAAAAATGGTTTCACAAAAGATGACACGATCCTATTAATGGAAATGCCGAGTCCAAACTTCTTCGCCTTTATCATTGCTTCCTTATCTCTTGGAATAAAAATTCTTATTATCGAGCCTTGGTTATCATTAGACAAAATAACAAAAATCATTGAAAGAACAAAACCGAAAGGATTTATGACTGCCTTATTTGGCCGAGTTTGGGGAATTCGCTCCAAAGCGGTAAGAAATATTCCAAACTGGTTCAACTCATCTGTTCTTAATAGTTATTCGGCAAGCAAGGAACCGACAATAGAGCAAATGGATGATCAAGCGAATGCAATTATCACATTTACAACAGGAACCACTGGAACTCCAAAAGCGGTTCACAGAAAACATGGATATCTTCTTACTCAGATGCAAGTTCTCAAAAAACATTTCCACTATAATCGTTTCACCGGCCCAGATTTAACAATTTTTACAAATATTGTTCTTTTAAATCTAGTTAGTGGTAAAACAAGTCTCTTTGTTCCACCAAAATGGCCAAAAAAATCTCTTAGAGATCTTGATAAATTACCAAAAAATCTTCGACCTCAAACAACTGCGGTTGGACCGGCTTTTCTCGAAAAACTACTTAATCATTCAGAATTAAATGGATTGGAATCACTCCATGTTGGAGGAGCTCTGTGCGACAATTCAGTCTATGAAAGAGCAATAAAGAAATGGGAAGGTAAAGAGCTTATCCATGTTTATGGCTCAAGTGAAGCTGAACCTGTAGCTCTTTCAAATCTTGAGGAAGCTGTACAGAAAAGTAAGGATAATAATTATTTTCAAACACTTTATCTCGGAAAAACAGTTGAAGAAATAACAATGAATATTGAAGAAAAGAGTGCCTGGATTAGTGGTATTCATGTCTCTCCTCTTTACGAAGGAGACTCTGAAGAGGCCCGTAAAAATAAGAAAATCGATGAGGATGGTAGACTTTGGCATAATATGGGAGACAGAATTTCTGAATCTGTTGATGGCCTTTGGTATAAAGGACGAGACTTTCAAGAACTCAATGATTTTGAGCTCGAACAAAAAATTTATAATCTCACAGATCATTCTCGTTCCTTTATTCATACGGTTAATGATAAAAAGTACTTAGTTGGTGAAGATCTTCCAGTTAAAACAATTAAACAAAACCACCCAGAGATTGATCAAGTTTTCTCAACAAAGATTATTCGCGACAAACGCCATAGAGCTCGAATTGATCGTCCTAGCTCTTTAAAAGGATTAATATGAAAAGCCCTTATTTACAGTTTATTCTTCAAAGAGTTCCTATCATTCCACAACTTCTTCTAAGCTATGGTTTTAGTTATTCAGGGCTTTATCTTACTGGAGTTGAAACTAATCTCGTTCATTTTGTTTCTTTTATTGTTTTTATGTTTCTCACTCAATTACGTTTTATGGACGAAATAAAAGACTTTGAAAAAGATAAAATCGCAAACCCAGATAGACCACTCCCTAAGGGACTCATCTCTGCCCAATCTGTCCTAAAAGGCATTACCATTCTCGGTACAATTTTAATTGTTTTAAATATTTGTACCTTTGCTCTTTCCCAAACAGGCGGAGTCTGGTTAATGATAACTCTTATTTGGCTCCTCTTAATGTATAAAGAATTTTTCTTAGGAGAGAAATTAGCTGAATACCCTCTAGTCTATGCAATTACTCATCAAATTATTATTGTGCCTCTTGTGCTTTTTATTGCGACCACATTAAATCCAGATTCAGAAATTACAAATACCGTAAACTACTCTTTTATGGTCTTTGGTGGTTTTTTTAGTTACGAAATAGGAAGAAAACTTAACCCCAATGCTCACGAAGTTTTAAAAACCTATTTAAAGGTTTATGGCCTTCCCATAACAATTCTCTTAACTGTCATTCTAATGGCAATCAGCTGTTATTTTGCAAATAGTTTAAATCTTCTAAAACCGATTGGAATATCAAGTACTCTAGCGCTTGCCAGTTATTTTATACTTTTTTCAAAACCTAATATTTATAAACTTACAGAATTACTCATAACACTTAACTTACTTTTGATACTTTGGATTATTCCTCTTAAAAATTGGATAAATTTATGAAAATGTTGTTAAAACAAAGCGATTCATTAGAAAATCACCTTCAAGAAAGTGGTGGAAAAGGGTATAACCTCGCAAAACTTTTTCAACAAAACATTACTGTTCCTGAATTCTTTGTCGTTACGAATACTCTTTTTCAAGAGTACAAAAAATTTATCAAATTTGATGAATCTAAATATGAAAATCTTTCTTTTTCTGAAAAAACAAAAGAAATCGAAAATCTCTTCTCTCAAAATGAAATTCCTAATAATTTGTATCAACCAATTGAAAAGATTCTCGCAACCAATGATTTTTCAAATAAACTTTTTGCAGTAAGATCAAGTGGCCTTGACGAAGACTCGAGCGATCATTCATTTGCAGGAATGTTCTCATCATTTCTTTTTCAAGAGACTCATGAACAAGTAAACCTCGCCATTAGAAAATGCTGGGCCAGTGCTTATACAGAAAGGGCCCTAGAGTATAGAAAGAAGAATGGATTAAACCTTTCAAATATAGCCATGGGTGTTGTTATCCAGAGAATGATCAATTCTGAAAAATCGGGAGTCCTCTTCACAAGAAATCCTGTCGATCCACTCGATAGAGACAATCTAATTATTGATAGTGTCTATGGACAAGGGGAAGGTCTTGTCAGTGGTTTGTTAGATGCTGATCATTATAAGTTTTCTCGAAAAGAAAAAAAACTAGAATCAAATATAATAAAGAAAACCTCAAAACTTGTGAGAGAAGGATCTAAACCAGGCTTAGTTGAAGAAGATGTTCCTGAAAATCTCCAAGAAGTTTCTAGTCTAGAAGAAAGTGAAGTTGCTAAAATTGCAGAGAAGGGAATTCAACTCGAAACAATCAATCAAGCTCCTCAGGATATTGAATGGGCCATCGAAAATGGAACTGTTTACTTCTTGCAAATGAGACCAATCACAAACCTTCCACCTCCAGAGTTCTACGATAAAGAAATCAATGGAGATGAACCAACTCTTTGGGATAATTCTAATATTGTCGAAAGCTTCAGCGGTGTAACCTTACCACTCACCTACTCCGGGACATCAAAGAGTTATGCCATTGTTTACCGCCAAACCTTTAGAGTGATAGGAATTCCGGAGAAATATATAGAACAATATGACGAGCAATTCGAGAACATGCTTGGTTATATAAGAGGTCATGTTTATTATAATCTATTGAATTGGTACAAAGTTCTTTTCCTACTTCCTAGTAGTTCAAACAATAAAGAATTTATGGAAACAATGATGGGAGTAAAAGAAGATCTCCATGAAGATCATCAAAAACTTTTCAACTTCACAAATGATATCCCTAAATATTCTAAATTAGAAAAGATTTCGATTTCACTCAATCTTGCTTTTAAATTTTTTTCTTTCGAATCAAGAAGAAAAAAATTTGTTAAAAAGTTCACTAAAATCTATGATGAGTATAACGCAACAGACTTCAAAAAAAGATCTTTAAAATCCCTAGAACAATCTTTCAAACGCTGGAACCAAGAAATCATTTACAATTGGGAAACACCCATACTCAATGACATCTTTGTCATGATATTTTTTGGAGTTCTGAAAAAACTTACTTCGAAGTGGATTCAAACAGAACAAGACTTCACCACATTACAAAATGATCTCCTTTGTGGAGAAGGAGGTCTTGAAAGTACGATGCCAACGAAAGTTCTCATGGAAATCGCTAGCGAGGTCGACCAAAATCAAGAGCAAAGAGACTTTATTTTGAATAGTGAACTAGAATCTCTTCATGAAAAGCTCTTTGTAAGCTCACATGAAGACCTTAAGGCCAGAATAAGTGATTATCTCTTCCGTTACGGGTTTCGTTGTCACAATGAACAGAAACTTGAAGAACAAGATCTCACAGAGAATCCGACATTTGTTTACTCTAACCTACAAAACTATCTGAGGATGAAAAACTATAGTGTCAAAGAGATGGAAGAAAGAGAACAGAAGATTAGAAAAGAAGCCGAAAAACTTGTAAGCTCGCACATTAGTGGAGCTAAAAAAACTGTTTTCTTTTGGGTTTTAAAGAATGCAAGAAGAGCTGTCAAAAATCGAGAAAACCTAAGATTTCTCCGAACAAAATCTTTTGGTGTTCTAAGAAAAGTATTCCGTGCGATGGCCCATCATTATAAAAGACTCGGGATGATTACCGAAGAAAAAGATTTTTATTATCTTCATCTTGATGAGATTTTTGATTTCAATCGTGGTTCAGCTGCAAGCAATCAAATCGAAAAGATTGTTCAAATGAGAAAAGAGGAATTTTCGGAATACTTTAAAACAACCGATCCGCCAGAAAGATTTATTACTTACGGATCAGTTGGTATGAGCTTAAGAGATAATAGTGTCTTAAATAGTGGAGATCTTCTTAAAAACCAAGTTCGTATTTCTGATGATCCTAATGTCCTTCTTGGTGTTTCTTGTTGCCCTGGAATTATCAAGGGTCGCGTAAGAGTCGCAACCAAAATAGAAGAAGCTCAAAACTTAAATGGTGAAATCCTCGTAACTTCAAGAACTGATCCTGGTTGGGTCCCACTCTACCCTTCTTGCAGTGGACTTATTATTGAAAGGGGAAGCTTGCTTTCACATTCTGCCGTTGTCGCAAGAGAACTTGGACTCCCTACTATTGTTGGAGTAAGCGGTGGACTCCTCGAAAGATTAAAATCAGGCGATGAAGTCGAACTTAATGCCACAAAAGGTGAAGTGAGAATTCTTAATGATTAGTATTCATTCATTTTCAAATACAAAAAATCCCAATGATTTTTTAGAAAGTTTTTCTACTTTACCAAGGAAACTTAATAAAGATCATGAGCGAACTTTACCACCAGGTCAGTACTGGATATTACTTTTCTCTAAAATGACTAATCTTACAAAAGAGCTCTTTATTGCTGAAATTGATGGGCAACTTGTAGGGAGAATTAGCTGCAATCTCTATAATCCAGATAAATCTAAGGGTTTCATTGGATGTCTAGAGTACGACCTCTCTCATCCTGAAAAAAATAATATTATCTCAAAACTCATTAAAACAGCTGAAAGCTGGCTTCAAGACAGAAACGTTAAAGAAGTTTTGGGGCCGATTGATTTCAGTATTTGGTTTGGCTATCGCTTAAAGTCAGTTGAAACAACTCATACTTTCCGTTGGGAACCTCATGCGCCTTTGCAGTACTTTAATGATCTTCAAGAACTCGGTTTTCAAAAAGATATGGGTTATCTATCAGCTCTCTATAACGATTTTTATCCTCTTCATAAATACACACAAAAGCATTATCAAAAAGCAATTGATGGAGGCTATTATTTCACAAAAGTTGATACTCAATCAGATTTTGAAATTAGAAATGTTCTTGAAATGAATTTGAGTTCTTTTACCAAGAGCTATTTGTATGACGAAGTCACTGAAGATCAATTCAATTCAGTTTTTATAAATTTTATAAAAACTGAAAATGCGAAATATGTCTTTCTTATGAAAAACCCCGATGGCGAGGACCTCGGAATGATCTATTCCTTTGAAGATCAAAAATTCTTAGTTATTAAAACAATCCTTGTTCTTCCTGCTGCGAGGAAGTCAAATTTAGGAAATGCTTTGATTCATTACTGCCTTGATCAAGCTAAAAAAGATGGGCTTCAAAAGTTTATTGGAGCCATGGTTAGAGAAGATAATAATAGTCTTCAATTTCTTACTCATTTAGATAGCTTAATCGAAACTCATCGCTATCACCTTCTAAAGAAAAGCCTTTAATAAGATTCTGGAAAAGGAGAAATGGCAGGAACATCCTGATAGATAATCGGAATACCTTCCTTTTGAACAGCATGAGCTTTCTTGTCTAAATACAGTCCTAACTTCAATGGTAAAATGTGAGTAAAAATCAAATAGAGACAAAACCAATGAGGAGAAGCGACATTTTTTTCATGGGCTGTTTCAACATGCTTTTCAGCTAAGTTCGCACATCTTAAACCCGACTCTAACAAATGCCTCAACATACAATAAGATCCAGGATAATTTTCAAGAGGCTTCATCGCTAACTCAAAAGCTTCACTCATTTTGGAGTATTGAAAAGTTTTAAATGCATCCCATAAACTTCGATAAAATTCTTCAAACTTATAATCAGGCAATTGTTCTGAAACAAGAACATCATCGGGATAGGAATCTTTATAATCAGGAGTTTCATCCATTGGAATAAACTCGTGAACAAGAACAGGAACTCCTCTCCATTGCCAAAACTTAGCAATACAATCCAAAAGGAGACTGAGTGGTAAAGTCAGAGTTTCCGAAGAAATCAAAAAAATTGAAACAAAGTGCGATCTACCGTTAGAAAGCTTAGAATAGAGCTTAGATCTTCTCCAATTAATCTGGATTGCCTCTATTAAATGTTCAGTCATATAAAGCACAAAAAAACTCCCAATCTGCCAGATTACCCTTATAATATAATGATGGCACAAAAATATTTTGAAGACCTTAATTATTCAATGGCGAATGAGGATACAGCTCTTGAACAATCGATCTCACAAGAGAGGCTTCCAAAAAAGATACTCTCTATTTGTGGCTCTGGATCAAGGTGCTTGCCGCTTATTAATTCAGAAACCTCTGACTTGTATATGATAGATTTTTCAAAGCCTCAACTTTACCTGTCAGAATTACGCGCTGAATGCTTTAAGAACCTAAGTTATGAAAACTATTTAAAATTTTGGGGATATGCCCCCTATAAACCTCAGAATCATACACCGGAACGTCAGAAGTGGTTTCAAGAATTTGACTTATCTTCTGAAGCGAAAAGCTATCTTCTGAAGTACTTTGAGTTCACTCGCTGGAATTCGTTACTCTATGAAGGGAAGTGGGAAAAAACCTTTATCAAATTCAGCAAAGTTATTAAAAAAGTTCTCGGAAAACATAGCGAAAAGGCCCTTGGTTTCTCTAGCCTGGAGGAACAAAAACAATATTTTAAATCAGAGTTCCCTTGGTGGCGATGGAATATTATTGTTTCGATTATTGGCAATAAGGCACTCTTTAATCTCCTACTTTATAAAGGTGACTTTGTTGTTAAGAATGTTGAGAACTCTTATTTTGATTATTACTCGACGGCTTTTAAAAAACTATTTAGTCAAGACCTTGCCCAAAAAAGTTTTTTCATTCAATTACTCCTAAGAGGAATTGTTACTGATCCTGTTGGAAATATAAATGAGGCCCAAGAGAATTCTTTTAATGAGATAAAAAAGAATATCCAGAATGTTAAACTTCACTATCTCCAAGGTGATTTTCTAACGGCCAGCGAAAGTCTTGAGGAAATAGACTTTATCTCAATGAGTAATGTCCCCTCATATCTTTCAGGTGATATTGAAAAAAACCACTTGAATGGACTCTCCAAGAGACTCTCTTCAAAAGGTTGTATTGTTTCTCGTTATTACTTACGTGTACCTGATACCGATCGCTCTCAGTATCAGGATATTACTAAAGACTTTCAAGAAGCTATCAATAATGAAAAAGTTCAAATGTACCAAATTGAAATATTAGAGAAAAAAGCATGAAACAAAAAATCTTAAATATTATTTACAAAAATCCCAAGACAACTCTTATCACTTTCACCTTACTTGTTTTAGCATCAATCCCTGGCTTTCTTTACCTCAAACTAAATTTCTCTTATAGCGTCTGGTACAACGCAGATGATCCCCTAATGCTTCGCTATAAAGAGTTTGAAAAGAGATTTGGAAACGATGCCGGACTCGTTATCGGAATCCATAATCCAAAAGGAATTCTAAATAACAAAAGTCTTCTTTTGGTTAACAAAATTACAAATGATTTATGGGAAACTCCGGATATCATAAGAGTTGATTCACTCGCTAATTACGATTTTGTTCAATCAGAGAATGATGAAATTACAGTTCTCCCTCTTGCTGAAAGGTTTGAAGGAGAAAGTTTTTCAGATAATGAGATAAAAGACCTTTCTGAGAAAATTATCAATGACAAGCTCTTGAAAGACTACTTGATTGATGAAAATTTCACGACAACTCTTTTAATCGCACAACTAAGACCTGAATTTGATGAAACTCCCGACTATAAGTTCTTAACCAAACACCTCAAAGAATTTATTGCGAAGTATGAAAAAAAATACCCTGACTATCGTTTCATGATCTCTGGCGATGTTGCTATCGTTGATGAGTTTAGAAGAGCTTCGTTTGCCGATCTTTATCTCCTTGTTCCTCTTCTTTATCTTCTTTTCACTCTGATATTTATTTATATTTACAGAAGAAAAAGTGGTGTTTTTCTCCCCTATCTCGTTCTCACAACCTCTATTTTAATGATGATGGGCTTTGGAGGTTATCTCGATATTCAAGTTAATATGATGACTATGGTAGCCCCCACTATCCTAATGACTGTGACGATAGCAGATGCAATTCATATTCTAACTGTTTATTTCCTTTGCCTTAAAAATGGTTATACCAGTATTGAAGCCGCTAAATTCAGCATGAATAAAAACTTTTATCCAACACTTCTGACAACAGCATCGACGGCCATGGGTTTTTTTAGTTTTGCTATGGCAAGAGTTGTTCCGGTTGCTGAACTTGGTATTCTTGTAGGATTTGGAGTTTTCTTTGCTTGGCTGATTACTTATGGGATTCTTGGACCTATTTTACTTCTTATCAAGCAAAAACCTACAGAAGAAATCATTCAAAATACAGACGACTCAGACATCGCTATTCCTGAAAGTTCTTTTCGCCTCGCAGACTGGATTGAAAAGTATAAAAAATCTATTGTTTTTATTACAGTAATTGTAGGGGTTATAAGTTTTTATTTCTCATCATTACTGCAAGTTAACCTCGATCCGGTTGCTCAATTCAAAAATAGTAACCCTATAGTTGCAGATTACAACCTCATAGAAGAAAAACTTGGAGCAGCAACATCAATGGAGATCATGATCGACTCAGGAGCGAAAGATGGAATCAAAGAACCAGAATTTCTCAATAGAGTTGAAGCCTTTGAGAAATGGATGGTTTCTAATCCCAATATTAGTAAAACCCTTTCTCTTACAGATTTTATTAAAAAGACTAATAAATCATTGAATAACGACGATGAATCTCAATATGTTATCCCTCAAAATAGAAAAAAAGTTGCTGAAGAAATTTTCTTTTATTCTTTAAATCTTCCCCAAGGAAGAGAGTTAAATAATAGAGTCAGCATTGATAATCGTTATTTAAGAATGACATTCTGGTGGAACACGAAGGACTCGCAAACAGCGCAGAAGTATTTCGATTTGATTCATAGTAAAGCAAAAGAGCTTGACCTTACAGCAATAATTACAGGAAAGACACCATTATTTCATCAACTGACTCCTCATCTTGTGACAACATTTGTGGAGTCTTTCTTAATAGCGATTGCTTCGATTACGCTTCTTCTGATAATTATACTTCGTTCGCTTTCTCTAGGTTTATTAACACTTATTCCGAATGTCCTTCCTCTTGTTATCGGCGGAGGGTTCTATTACTTACTAGGTTTTGAAGTTGATACCGTCACAGTTATTATCGCTAGTGTCTGTCTCGGTGTAGCAGTTGATGATAGTATTCATTTTCTTTTTGAGTTTCAAAGATTCACAAATAAAGGTTGGGATTACAGAAAGTCCATCGCTAGAATTATTACGACGACTTACCCTTCTCTCTTTTTCACAACTCTCGTTGTTGCTATTGGGTTCTTTATCTTTGTTCTTGGTTCTTATATTCCAAACATAAAATTTGGAATTATGGTTGCTTTTATTCTTATTATTGCTCTGATCGCTGACTTTATTGTTTTACCAGCATGTCTTTATTTGATGGAAAAAAAGAAGGCACCAGATAGCAACTAGCTGGTGCCTATAAAATAAAGCTTATCGTAAGCTTGTACAGCGTTGATCTATCCCTGACCAAAAGAATTGGTAACAATTATTGCGAAGATAGGACATGAAGAGTGTCCTATCAAGAATGGAAGCCTCTAAAACTCTTACAAAGTTTTAGCCTACCGCTTTGCTGACAAGCCTCTTTCTCTCATGATCTGAGCTTTGATCTTTTGCTTTAAAAGAGAGAGAGCTTTCCCAAAGCTGTCTGAATGCGCCTTAGCAAAGAATTCTTTACCGTGAGCGTTAACTTTAGCATCACAAACTTTCTTTTTTCCGTAAGCCCAATAAGTCACAGAAATCTCTGTATCATTCCCCAATAAATTTCTGAAACGAGAAAACTTTTTCTCTGTTTTAACGGCCAAAGTTGGACTTGAATCTATTCCTTTAAAAGCAGTAATGATGTTCATGTTAGCTCCTTATTTGATTACGAGGAGGTCAGTAGATGATCTCTCGATGATATTGTCAATGAAAGACGAACTGAAAATCTTTTGGACAGCATCTCTTTTTCTAATTGTACATACAGCTAGGTCATATTTATTTGATTTTAAAATTTTTAGACATTCAGCCCTGACATCATCTGTAAATATGATCTTAAATTTTGCTTTTTCAAGTCTTGATGACTTTGAAAGAAAATCTTTTTTTACAGCATCAAGGATTGATTCCTCTAGTCCTGCCTTAGGAAAAGAATATAATTCCAGTAAGGGTAAGTTAAATTCTTTTACATAAGTGATCACATCGATTTCATTGGCTTCATCAAGGGAGTACTCTTCAATACCTTTATGCATCACCTTGGTTAGTTCTTCATCTTCCGGTGTGTAAAAAAGAACAATCTTATTTTTTTTCATGGCTATCTCAAGACAAGAACATCAAAAGGAGAATGTTTAACCATATATTCTGTAAATGAAGAGATAAAAATTTTCTCTAAATTTCCTTTTTCTTTAGTTGAACAAATGACAGTGTTGAAACTTTTTTGTTTTAAAAAATTTGTAGCTTCTTCTTTTGGATTTTCACTAAAAAGACAAATAAAATCACAATGAGAAGCATCTCCTAATTTCGAAGAAACCATTTCTCTCATAAGATTCTCGACAGTCTCTTTGATCTCAGATCGCTCTTTCTCAGACGGGTAGACATAAGGAGGAACAATATATGGATAACGCACTTCTTTAAAAACATGAAGAAAGGTCAGATTTTCGGAGGTTAAACCGTGCATTTTTATTCCTTCAAACAGTTTATTCTGCAAAACCTCATCATTCATTGGAAACATGACAATACTTTTTCCCATAATTACCTCCTTGGGGCTTTTCTAAGTCCATCGTAATGGAGACTTAATATCAGAAACATGACCCAAGTCAGTGTCTCAGATGATTAATCTCATATAATTCAAGTATAAAAGGGAGAACTTATGAGAACGCTTTTTATCTTAACAATCTTATCTTTATCTACGGTTTACGCATCCGACATCTCTAAGAAAATGACTCATATTTATAAAAATATGCTAGAACTTCAAAAGCTTATCAAGAATGAGAAATGTTCTAATCCTAAGAAAATTTTTAAGACAATCAACAACAATATTGATCCACTTGGAAAACACATTTTTTCGCAGAACCAAGGGTATAGTGTCGCCTTTAGAAATTTTAAAAGAAATTTAAGATCACTCGAAGACTCCTGTCGAATTAAGGGAGCTGATACAAATTTTAGGAAATCGACTTATCAAGGTTTAGTAAAATCATGCTTTCATTGCCATTCATCTGACCGCATGGATAGAAAGCTTCCTCCAATTCCTTTTAAAGGAGAAAGAAAAGAAAAAATAGAGATGTATATGATGTCTCGTAACTATGCGCAGGCTGAAATGCAAATTGATAAGTACTTCAAAAAAGTTAATGACAAAAACTTAAAAGATATCTTCGAACTAGAACAGAATCTTTTTCTCAAAGTCTATAACTCTCCTGCTAAACTTATTTCGCGCTATCAAACGAGACTCAAGCAAGGCCTAAAAAAACCTTGGAATTGGAAATTGAAAACTTGGATCTTTGAATTAAAGAATCTTCCAAAATACAAACGCCCAACAACTCTTTTTCAAGATGCCAGAGTCTTTATTGAGAAAAGAATAGGACTTTTTGTCTCTGAGTCAGAAAGAATCCGTTTAAAACACCTTTTAGGAAGACTCCATCATTATCTGCATGAAGCTGAGAAGAAGGAAACCCCTGAAGTTCTTTATTACCTTGGAAGTCTAGAAAATAGGCTTGAACATAATTTTTATTCTGTCGATAACTTATATTTGATGGAATGCCTTGATAAATTCAATAAGACGCCATATGGCAAAAAATGCTATAATGAGTTTATGAATCAAGTTAACTTCTCCTTTACAGGGAGCTCTGGTTTGAATGTTCCAGATAGCGTTAAAAAACTCATAAAAGAATTGACACCAATCCCATAGGATTGCTAATTAAGAATACAGACTATGAATACGAAAACAAAGTTACCTCTTCCTCAACACTGTAAAGATTGTGACTCTCGAAGCAAAGGAATTTTCTGTGCTCTCGAAGAGAGTGATCTCGATGAACTCAGCCAATATAAAGTCACTAACAAATATAAAAAGGGGCAATCTCTTTTCAGTGAAGGAACACCACCTTATGGTCTTTACTGCATAAGCTATGGAAATGTGAAAGTTCATAAAGCAAGTCCCGAAGGGAAAGATATTATTATTCGAATAGCCAGTGATGGTGATGTTCTTGGTCATAGAAGTATTTTTTCGGATAGCAATTATCAAGCAAGTGCGACTGCCGTAGAAGATACCTCCATTTGCTTCATAGACAAGAAGTACATTGTAAAAACGATCAAAGAAAAACCAAGTGTCGCAACTAATTTGATTTCGAAATTAAGTAAAGACCTCGGAGCTTCAGAGATTAAGTTAGCTAATATGACACAAAAGTCTGTTAGAGAACGTCTTGCTGAACTTTTATTGCTTCTTAAAGAGTCTCACGGGGTTGATTTTAATGGAAACTCTCTCATCGACATTAGACTTACACGAGAAGAACTCGCCTCTATGATTGGAACTGCGACCGAAACAGTCATTAGAACCCTCTCGGAATTCAAAGATGATGGCTATATTAGTTATGAAGGCCGTAAAATTATCGTAGACAATGAATCAGCTCTACTCGAACTCGCTAATCCGACCTTCTAAATTCATAAATCTTATGACCCACATCATTTTGATTATTAAAATCGAAGATAGAATAGGGCTATGAGTTTACAAAAAGTCTTATTCGAACTACGCAAGGACGACATTCAGTTTTTAAAACTTTTTTTTAGAGAATATACTTACGATAAAGATACGACTCTTTTCTACAAAGACCAAACGCCAAGTCTTGCCTATCTTCTTACCGAAGGTTTAATAAAACTAAAGAAGAATAGAACAACTCTAAATGTTCCTCTTGCAAATATTATTGGAGTGAGAGAGCTTTTTGGTAAAGAGCCTGCATCTTTCCAAGCGACTATTCTTTCAGGTTCAAAAGTTATAAGTCTTGACCTTTTTACCTTCCATCAATTCCTTAAAGACAACCCTAATTATTACGAGATTTTTAAACTAGAAATTTTATAAGACCTGATTTAAGTCATATCTCATTCATTTCAAGACTTTTACTATGCCATTAATCATTTATTCATCGATCTCTTTAAGGAGGAGTCATGAACTTACTCAAAGTACTTACAATTATTTTATTTTCGACAAGCCTTATGGCATCAAACATTTCTCGAGAAAAAAGTCGACTTGTTCCGATCACTAATGCTTACATTCCTTTTGGTTTTGATAGCAACGATAACTCTGAAGTTATCATTACTGGTTATCTCCCCAACCTTTGTTATCAGAGTCCAAAATACAGAGCAAAACTAGAAAATGGAAAAATTCTCATCTTCGTTTCTGCTCACAAGGTGACCGGTGATACTTTTTGTCCACAGGTAATTGTTCCATTTCAAATGACAATAGAGCTAGGACAATTAGATGCTCGTAAGTTTAAAGTTTATATTAATCCGAGAACCAAAACATCAAAACGAGGAATGCTTAAAGTTTCGATGACAAAAAGTAAGAAAATTGATGATTATCTTTATGCCTACGTCAAAGATGTTAAGGTCAAAGATAATTATCTCTACATCAAGGGAGTTAATCCAAGCGATTGTTTTGAACTTAAGGAAATTCGAATAAAAGACAACGGAAGAGACACCTACTCAGTACTTCCACAAGTAAAAATGGTTAGTGAAGTCTGCCAGCCAAAATCAACTAAGTTTAGCTATAGAATTCCATTTGAGAACACTTTAGGAGTTAAAAGAGCCCTCTTTCACGTTAGAGCAATGGATGGACGATCGATCAATAAGGTTATAGACTTGAAGGATGTCGCTTCATATTAATGCAGATAAAGGTCAAATCGCCGAGAAGGTTCTCCTTCCCGGTGACCCTCTTAGAGCTCAATATATCGCAGAAAATTACTTAGAGAATTCTGAGAAGTTTAATACAGTTCGAGGAATGTGGGGATTCACTGGTCTCTTTAAAGGAGAGCGTGTTTCAATTCAGGCTACAGGAATGGGACTTCCTTCGACTCTGATTTATCTTAATGAGCTTATTAATGAATATAATTGCAAAACACTCATTAGAATTGGAACTTGTGGAGCTATCCATCCCGATCTTCAGCTAAAAGATGTCGTCATCGCTCAAAGTGCTTCTACTGATTCTGGAATCAATAAAAGAACATTTGAAGGCCTTGACTTTGCTCCTACCGCTGATTTTGAGTTGCTTCTTCAGGCCCATAATCACTTTAAGTCTCAATCGATTAAACACTATATTGGAAATATTCTTTCTTCAGATACTTTTTATCCGGTTCGCACCAATGAGTTCGGCCTTTGGAGAGAACATAATGTTTTAGCTGCAGAAATGGAGTCATCGGCGCTCTACACTCTAGCGGCCAAAAAGAACTGTAGAGCGCTTAGTATTCTCACTGTCAGTGACATCATCGAAACGAAAGTCTCAATTACAAATGAAGAGAAGCAAGAAAAACTTGACCAAATGATTCAAGCAGCCTTGAATCTTTCTTAATATTTCTCGGAAAAATATACTGACCTGATTCCAGTTCATTCTCATTGTAAAATAGTAGGGCACCTTTTCCTTGGAGAAATATGTCCCGCTTTTTAGATAATATTTTCAAAGAATTAGAAGCAACTAAGCATAAACAATACGAAAAGTGGTCTACACTTCTAAAATATTTTACAATTACCTACGCTGTTTATTTCGTACTCATGGATGGGCTTCATTTCTTTCGAAGTCGAAATTTTGAACTTACTGAAAGCTGCTTATTTTTAGGAGCTTTACTTATCTCCTATGGTCTTTCTTTCGTCGTAAAACATAACTCAATTATTTTTATCCCTTCACTCGCTTGTTTTTTCATCTCATTGTTTTCATTTGAACCGAGTCAAGCAGAACCTATTCCGACTTGGTTTTCCTTTCAAGCTCTCGGTCTTTTCATGGCCGTCATGTTAAGTGATTTTAAAGGGAATCTTATCTACGCAACATTAACAGCTCTTTTTCCCTTTTTTGCTTATACTCTTCATACTGACACTTCAATCATTGATATTATTTTAAAACAAAATTTAATGTATTTCGGAATTATCAGTGCTTGTTTTTATTCTTATTACCTCTCTGTTAGAACAAGAGCTGAACAAAAAGAAAATGAGAGTGCTCGCCTTATAAAAAAAGCTTCGGATCTTGGAACCTGGCAATGGAACTTAAAAACAAATGAAGTTCAATATGATGAAAGGTGGCTCGGTATTCTTGGTTATAAGTTGGGTGAGCTTCCCGAAGATCTCACGACATGGCAAACTCTCACACATCCCGATGATGGTGTAAAAGCAACCGAACAGTTTCAATCCTATCTTTTAGGCGAAAGCGATGAGTATGAAGTCAAGTTTAGGATGAAACATAAAAATGGTCGTTGGGTTCCGATTATCTCTAAAGGAAAAATCGTATCACGAGATGAAGACGGAAAACCTCATTTCTTCAGTGGAACGCATTTCGACCTTAGTAAAATTGAATCTCTTGAAGAGCAAAACGAAAAACTCAGTTCTCTTTTTGAAATTGTTCAAGAGCTCTCTAACCTTGGTGGTTGGGAAGTCGATATAAAAACAATGCAAACTCAATGGACTGATCAAGTTTATAAGATTCATGGAGTTGAAGTTGGAAAAAAACATCATACCGAAAATGCTATTAAGTTTTATGCTCCTCATGAAAGAGAAAGAATCACTCGATATGTTCAAGAATGTATTGAACAAGGAAAAGGCTTTGATGATAAATTTGAATTCATTGATGCCCAAGGAAATCATAAATGGGTTCGTTCAATAGGAGAAGCAGTGATCGGAGAGGATGGAGAGATAACAAAAATCCGAGGAGTTTTTCAAGATATTACGGAACAAATCGAAAGAGAAGATATCATTCATCAAAGTGAAAGACTCGCTTCGCTTGGAAAACTTGCTAGAGGGATTGGTCATGAAATCAATAACCCACTCGCGATTATTAAAGGTTTTGTTTATCTCCTTCAAAAGAACTTAGAGAATAGTCCAGAATCTTATCATGATCATTTTGCTAAAATTAACCAGGGCGTTGAACGGATAAAAAATATCGTTCAAGGGATCAAAGACTTTACTGAAGGTGATAACTCGTCTCATGAGATTTTAGATCTCAGTGAGGTTGTTGGGAGCTCTATAAGTCTTCTCGAAGATATTCACGGTGCCAAATCAATTAAGATCAAAAACGAGTTTAATGTCGAAAACAGAATTTTTATAAAAGCTAATCGCGGGAAAATTCAACAACTTATTCAAAATCTTGTTTCTAATGCGGTTGATGCTGTAGAAGGAGTCGAAGATCCTAAAGTCATTATCTCTTCTATTGAAAATGAATCTTTCATTACTGTTCAAATTCAAGACAATGGATGCGGGATCGATCATGATATCCGTTCAAAGATCTTTGATCCATTCTTTACAACAAAAAAACTCAACACGGGAACAGGAAACGGCTTAACTATTTGCCATGATATTGTAAAAACTCATCACGGCCAAATATCAGTTGAGTCAGAGAAAGGAAAAGGATCAATATTCTCCTTTACTCTTCCTTTAGAGCAGCAAGAGTTACTTAAGGCTTCCTAGTCCAAGACTTTAAAACTCTCATGACATGTCCAGGTTTGATCGCATAACAATAACTACCCAGATTTTCAGAATCAATTAAATGAGAAGCAGTTAGAAAGTATTTATACTCTCCATTCTCTCCACTCTTATTGAATGTTGTATCATTCTTTAAGCGAACTAACCCGACAGGGATATTCTCTAAACAGGAGAAATCTTTCTTGTGAGTCAGATAACTTACAAGAAAAAGATCCCAAGGAATAAAACCATCCATTTTTGGAAAAAACTTCCAAATAAGCCTCCAAACTCGAGAACGCTTTGCAAGCCAGCGATGACGATAATAAGAATTGAGTAATAGCTTTAAATGCTCTTTAGCAATAATACTATTTTTCATACTTTCGACAGGAATCATTCTTATCTTAACTTTTTTATCGATAAGAAGTCTTACTGAATCAAAATCTCCATCAATATTGGCATCCCAAAAAACAACTTCTTTATCACCAATAGGTGTGTTATACCCAGGCTGCCTTCCTCCCATAACAATTAATTCTTCAATGTTTTTGATTAAATCTGGACGGAGCATTGCAAGAGTCGCAATATTAGTGAGGCGTCCCATCGCTAAAATCGTGAGAGGTTCTTTTTCCAGGGCCAAAATAAGAGCTGATATCGCATCGTTCTTTTTACCTAGATCTTTCACAGAATTTGCACCCTGATAAACTTTAATACTCTCTCGGTTGTGAAGTCTAAGAATATTCTTAGTAATCTTCACCATTTTTTTTGAACTTTTAATATTTCCAAAAACTGTTGAAATCCCCTTTATATCAAGAGATTCTGACTCGAGAGCATGATAAAGAGCATAACCATCATCGACATCTCTAATAATTTTTCCAACAGCAACATCGTAATCAATCCATACTTTGACTTGAGCAAGACTCGATAGGCTCAGAAAGAGGTTGAGAATAACGAACTTCAGAAGATTTTTCATCGAGTGGATCATAGAAGATCTACGACGAGCTGGCAAAATGAATAAGAAGAGAAGAAGTCTTAAGCCTTTATAAAAAGCTAAATATTTAGAATTATAAGGAATTAGTATCCGAGCCTGTTTTTTAAGACTCTGTATTCCTCCACGAGAAAGGATTCTTTCTCAAGATAGGCTTCTAAACGTCTGCTCGTTGGAGCATCCAGATTTGTACTTGATAAATCTTCAAGCGTAAGACTGTGATGGCCCAACTTCATCTTCACAAAAAACAGAACCGACTTATATTGATACTTTAAGTAATACTCTCCCCATCTCTTTCCTAAATCGTCCCAAGGTTGAGGTGAGGCCATCCCGGATTGAATCGCTTCAAGAAAGTGAAGATAAGAAATATCCTTGTCACCAAATTTAATTTTCTTTGCAAGAAGTTCAAACTTAAAACCTTTTCCCTTATCTTCAGTCAAATTGAAAAGATCTTTAATATCCATCCACTTTACAATAAGTCGATGGTCTCTATTCGGACTAGAATGCTCGTAATAATAACTCTCAAGATTCTTATTTAAAGGCTTAAACGGACTCTTATAAAAATTATAAGTATTAATTCTATTTCTAATATCTGGCTCATTATTTTCATAATCAGCTCTTTCATTCATAGGGATAAAGCGTCCATAATCATCAATCATATAATGATCGTAGATTCCTTCTTCAGGATCTTTCATGTGAGCCTCGTTATGATAAACATCTGAAAGCTTACTAATCCCTTTCTGCTTACTAACATTTAATCCCTTCTCGACATCTTTCTTTCGACCATCTACAGAAATCTCAATATCAGAAATGAGCTGTTTTATTTCTTCTTTTATTTCTTTTTCTTGTTGAGATTTCGAAAGTCTTTCTTTTCGAACAATATCTGACCAAAGATAATCATTCATTTTAAAAAACTTTGGCTTATCTGATTCCCAATTAATATCAAACTGCTCAGTCGAATAATAAGGCATATCCTCATCAGAAACTTTTTTATACTTTCCATTGCAACTCACAGTCCAATTCCAACGATACAGTCCCGTTTTAGGAATTTTATTTTTTTCTAAAGATTCCTCTAGCCCATCGGGTTCTTTAATAGAAAATATACGAATATCAAGTGTTCTCATCCCTCTTGGCGAAGAAGAACCAATCGTCTTGAGTGGTCTCACTCTAGATTGACTATTATTAATAAGAGTTTCAGCATGACCGCTTGTTAAATAAACAACTCCAGCATTAAGTGCATCTGAAGGAGTACTTTCTGAATTCGATAGCGCTATAGGATAAAGGTCTCTATATAAATGAACAGTGCCTGTATTAAGACCCCAAACTTTAATCGCTCGTTGAAATCTTTTATCCTTTTTAAAATCTTCTTTCCAGTTTTTTGGACTCCAAACTTTTACCGTAGGAAGCCTGGCCCAAGTTTTATTATAATGACCGTACTCTCCCCCCTTAAAGCTCGCTGGAAGATTATGAATTCGAGAAAAAATTGCTCTCAGAAATATAACAGCTTCTCCACAATCAGTTGGAATACCCAGATCCATAAAAAAATGTGAATCAATCGTTTTGGTATCTAGCCATTGTTGGTATTTTCGCTCCCAGGATTCATTCCAACGCCTATTACCGACTCTCCAAACCTGACCATTATCTTTTAAATCATAAGGGTGGAGAGATTCATTTTTAACTGTTTGCCCAGGGCAAAATCTAAGGTCTTGCAAAGTCACAGAACTGGGAGAACTCCATGATGAAATAGCTTGAAAAAAAGTTATAAAAACCAATAAGTTACGCACAGTTTGCTCCCGCTTAAAAGCAGTCAAAAGATACAGGAGTTGCTGTCGCTGCGCAACGCGCCGTGAATATTTTCCATACTTTATCGTTTTTACCGCTGAGACCCGCCCTGTAGCCTCAAAGGCTACCCTTCAAGAAAAGACCCCTTTTGAATGTTCGATCGCATCGATCAATGGCCCGAAAACATGATGACAAATCCTGTCCATCTCTTCTATCACGGCCACAAAGCTTTAGTCTTCGAAGAGAAACAAATTAAAAAAGACAAAGCGCTTTACTCATTTGAATATTGCTAGTTCTCGACTATTGGAAAGTATCCTATATTCTAAGATAATCTCTTTATACTAGTAAAGTTAGGACTGAACTACTCAGATTGCTTACTAACTAAGCCGCTTTCTCGAAGTCTAAGATGACCTCTGCACCTTTAAACTTTCCTTCTGATTTGACTTCGATTGTGCCCTTATTATTTGTCATATAATTGGAGCAATTATGAAGTCCAAAGCCAGACCCTCGCTCCTTAGTAGAAAACCCAAAACCAAAAAGTTCTGATAGAATTTTCTCTTCTACTCCAATTCCACTGTCTATAATCCGAAGAAAGACTTTATCATTACTCTCTTCAAATTTGATCTTAATTAAATTCCCATCTGATTCTTGATGCCTTAATTTTTCATCAATTGCCTCAATTGCATTTACGAATAAATTTAAAACGACTTGAGCCAAACCTACTCGTTCTGCAAGTACTAACGCTGGCTGAGTATCCGAAATATGAATCTGAATATTTCTTTTTTTGATTGAGTCTTCTACCATTGAAAGACAATCTTCAACCACTTCCTTGAGGTCTGTTTTAACTCTAATGATTTCTTTTAAGTTTGCATACTTTTGCTGGGAAGTAATTATATTTGAAATATGTGAACATTTTGTAGAGAAAAACTGATACAAATCTTTAATTCTCTCAAGAGACATTTGAAATGATTCTCCTGTTGCCAAAAAAATTTCATTTCTCTTTGAAGAATCTACCTTATCCCAGTTTTGAGAAAGAATATTAAAAAGCTTTAACGTTTTTTCGAGATCCCTAAACTCTCTTTCATCTGAAACTCTTGAATTCAAAGAGGTCAAAATATTACCAATATTATGAAGTACCGAGATTGCACTTTCGGCAAGGCCATCAGCATAAGCACTTTTAATAATTTTTTCTTGAAGCTCTTTCTGTTCCGCCTCGATTCTTTTTTTCTCACTCAAATCAGTTAATGTAAAAACAAACTTCGTATTATCTCGAAGTTTTATTTTTCTTCCCTTAACATAGACAGGTATAATTTGATTCATAATTTTTAAAGACAGCTCTGAATCATAGAATTGATTCTCTAATATCTTTTTATTAAGACTTTCTTCACCTTTTAGCAATCTAAAGAGCGAAGAAAAGCTTTTACCTATGACTTCTTCATGAATCTTCTTTCCCCAGGAATGATTTAAGTCTTCAACTATTAGACTCTCATCAGTAATGAGTACTAGATTATTAATCGAGTTCAATATATTTTTTGTATATTCATAAGAGATAAATAAATCTCTCGATTTTTCTTCAATTTCTTGCTCTAAAATTTCCCGAGCTTTCTTTTCTCGATTGAGTTTTTTTTCAAGCCGCTGAATTTTCTTTTCGTGATCCTGCACTAAACCCTACTTCAAAAACATAACGTCCCTCTTTACTCTCAAGAAGACTTACGTTTATTTTCTCATTATAATACTCACCAAGCCCTTCAAGTAGTCCGGTGACAAAACTAGGTAAGTTTCTTTTTGAAACATACTCTAGTCGAATTTTATTAGCCTCAATTTCTTTATAAAAGAACCTCGGTGTCTCTGCTCCTGGAAGAAGCTTCTTAACTTCTATATGAATAATAGAATCAAGCCCTTTAAGAAAAGATTTAGAATCCTCGAACTGTTTCACGAGATCAGGTATCTTAGAAATGAGGATAGGGAAGGAAAATTTTCCAAATGAATGAATTGCTTGCTCAGGAACTAGCTTAAACTTTTCGATTGTTTTCGTGACTATACTAAGAAAGTCTTCATCCTTATAAGTTTTAGGCGCTACGAATACATCATCATCAAAACCTGTTTCCTCTAAAACATCTTCCCATTCTTCCTCTCCAATATTTTCTTCAACAAATTTTTGAAAAATATTAAAAACAATTCCCTTCACGCAGCTATCTCCTTAGATTCAATTTCATTTATCCAAATCTTAAATTTTGTTCCTTTTTCTAACTCACTTGATACTTCCACTTGCATGCCATGTGCATCAATTATTTTTTTTACAATCGAAAGACCTATCCCTAATCCGGGTGTATTATGATGTTCATTTTCAACTCTATAGAATTTTTCAAAAATATTTTTTAAATTTTTTTCAGCTATTCCGATACCGGTATCAGAAACTTCCATAACCCCTTTCCCTGCCTCTTTATAAAACAAAAGAGAGACCACTCCATTCGATGTAAACTTTCTAGAATTCGTCAAAAGGTTAATAAGACATTGTTTTATTTTATTTAAATCCGCAAAAAAGTTAAAAGAATCTCTACATTCCACTCTTAAGCTGACCTCCTTGGTTTTAAAGAGAGGACTCATTGTTAGCTTGATTTCATTCGAAATATTTTTACTACTAATTTGTCCTTTATTTAATTTTAATTTCTTATCAGCCATCTGAGCAGTTGAAAGCAAGTCCTCTACTTGCTCATTCATCAAAAGAGCATTGTCTAGAATAACATTTAAGAATTTCTTTTGTTCTTCACTCAACTCGTCTTCTAACAATAGTTGAGAATAACCTAAAATTGATGCGAGAGGAGTTTTGAGTTCATGAGTAACATTTGAAATAAAACTTTCTCGAACTTTTGAGTCAAAATATTTTCTAGTCAAGTTTAAAATCAATTGCCGAACTTCTTTATTATCAAATGGTTTTTTCAAGAACAAGGTTTTTTCAGGAGTACCGACATAATTAACAATTTCTTCTAAATCAATATCTGAATAAGCCGTTACAAGAACTATTTCAACGTCTTTATCAACTTCTCTAATCAACTTAATAGTTTCTTTTCCATTAATACCTGGGGGCATTCTAAAATCAACAAAACAAACATTAATAGGATCTCGACTCCTTTGTTGTTCCTCAACAATTGCCACGCCTTCTTTACCTTGAGATGCAGAGAAAAACCTATAATTATCATTGTAGATTTCTTTCTTATCATTATTAATTCCAAACTCTTCTAATAAGTTATCTACCTTGCTAAAATTTGATCTCTCATCATTACCAATAAGGCTTTCATAAGCGTTCAAAATATCCTTTTCATCATCTATGAACAAAAGATTAAACTTCATTAACTCTCCTTATTTAAGATGCTTTTTTTATTTTATAGCCTTTCCCATAGATCGATTTAATCTCCAGATCAGAGTTTTTTATTTTTCTCCTAAGACTACTAATATGAGAATCGACGACTCTATAGTTTGTTTCATCTTTATGATTTCCCGCTATCAAAAATAATCTTTCGCGCGCAACCTCTTCTTCTTGATTTCTAATAAGTTCTTCAAGGATTTTCCTTTCAGCTTCAGTTAAAACAAGTTTAGTTCCATTCAAGGAATACTGATTAAGAATCGGATTAAACCCAATTTCGCCATAACCCGTAGTCGATATCTGGTTTTCTTCTAAGTGATTTCTAAGATTCGTAAGAACACCACGGAGATAACGTATATCAAATGGCTTTTCAATAAAACTAATCGCTCCTAAAGAAACAGCCATTAACTTTGAATTAAAATCATCTCGCGCAGAGATCATTATTAGGAATGGAGATTGTATAGTTGATTTTGACTTTATTTCTGCAATAAGCTCATGGCCATTAATTCCTGGAAGGTTGAGGTCAACAATAACAGAAAAAAACTCAATACTTTCGATAAATTCGAAAGCCTCCTCTCCCGTCTCACAAAGAAAAACCTCAAACTCTTTTTCCAAGGCTCGGCTAATAAGTTCTAATAAATGTCGATTATCTTCAACGACTAATACAGGATATTTCATCATAGCCATTATCGGAAACGTATAAAAATTTCTAAACATTTGCATTCGTATTATCTTTCTCCTTGTAATCTTAACAATCGACTAATTCACTGCCTGAAATTGTCAGACTTCTAATTCGTTTCATTCGACTTTCAGAGAGACCTACAAATTCAACAAGATAATTTTTTTCACCTTTTTCCTTCTTGGTTAGCAAAACTCTGGCAACAACAACAAACTCAGAACCAATGATTTCGCTCAATTTTTGACTTCTTAAAGTAACAACGTCAGAGGTCTCTAACTCCAACTCAGTATTAAAAATCGAGCGATTTTCAGAAAGATAAAACATTCTTCCTTCACCTCTATCATCCCCCTTCGAAATTTCAATTCCTAAGTTTGTTTTCACAGAGGCAAATCGCCCTCCATGATTATCGCTCAAAATAATATCGATTTTTTCTAGAAGTAATTCATTATCAACAGGTTTTACAAGATAATCAACGGCTCCTAGCTCTAAACATTCGTTAATACTCTCTTCATCATCAAGAGCTGTTAACATACAAACTTTAATGTTATTCTCAAAACATATTTGAAAATGCTTCTTAAGAAATTCTTTTCCATCCATGACTGGCATCATCACATCTAATAAAATTAAACTAATTTCTGAATCATGGATAATTTCAGCGACTGCCTCCTTACCATTATCAACAGTAATTACTTCAAACTTTTCACGCTCAAGCTTTGCTCTTAAGAGATCCTGAATCGATTTTGTATCTTCAACTACTAATATCTTATTCATCTCTTTCCCTTAATCGTGAAGTCGCCTTCCTTGAATGGAAGCTTTTCCATTCACCATTCGAACCGTCTCCACTCTAAAAAGAAAGCTGCTATCTCTTCTCCTGAGCTTGATGATTGAGTTCGAAGGAATATCCATATTACTTACAAGATGGATCTCGTGATCATTCTCTTTAATTATTTCAAAGTCTGTTAGTACTTCATTTATATTGTAAACCGAAGCTAATTGTCTGATTGTTTTTTTGCGAGAGCAAACTGTTTCAATATTTATTACTAATGATTGCAAATCATAATCTTTCGGGAAATAGCCGATGACCGGAGCTCCTTCAAATTCTTTTAAAAGAGCATCATCTAGAATTGAGGTCAAAACACAAACATAAGGTCTTTTTGTATCTTCAATTTTTTCAAATTCTCTTAAAAAGTCTCCACCACTCATGACAGGCATCATGATATCTAGTAAAACAAGATCAAAAAATTCGGGATTTTCTTTTAATATATTAATCCCCTCCAAGCCATTAAAAGTATTTACTGTTTTATAACCTGATTTTTTAAGAGTTTTATCTAGTAAAAAATGATAATCCCAATTATCCTCAACGATTAATATATTTCTCAATTTTGTCTCCTTTTCTAAGTTACGTCCCACTAAGGATCTAAGAAAAGTATGCCAGGAAATAATGAAGTGATTGTTAAGAAATATGAAGATTTCTTCATATTTAAAAAAGTAACAAAATTTCACACAAATTCATTGAGTTAAAGCTTTTGCTGAACTCGATTCCTACTGCAAAGATAAAGCGAGCAAAAAAGTATCGGGAAGTCCTCTTATCGAAATAACTCAGAGATTCCCAATCAATAAAAAAATCTGAAACTTTTATATACTTTAAATAAATTCTTTTTCGTGACGGATCTTCATGCTATAGATGAGTTCAATTTTAATTGAATTCCAAACTCTGTCAGAGAAGAAACAGAGCAGCTTTGAGACAATATCAATTTAGGAGTAAAATATGAAACAAGTCATTTTAACTTTAACTTTATTGACATCTTTCAGCAGCCTTTCTGCGACAGCGGAAGTATTTTGCAAGAACGAATATGGTATAAAAAATGTTCTTTCTAGTGATGGTTGGAAATGTAGAGATAGCTTTTTTTATGATGCAGAAGGAACAGCTTGTTTTACAGGAAACAGAGGTGAAGCAATAGATATTTTAAATAGCCTTAATCAAGATGGTTATTTTTATGGCGCTGATGGACAATCTATCTATGATGCTCATTATAAAGGAAGAAACGAGATTTCTTACACTTATGCTGACGCTGTTAATGACCTAACTGAAAATGTTACATTAAAGCGCTGTACTTCAAGTTTCTTTCAAAACAACTAAATTAGTAAAAATCTAATATTGAATAACTAGCTAATAACAAACGCCGAGGAATTTCTTCTCGGCGTTTGTTATTTTTTTAAAGGTCTGTAATAAATGCCACGTCTTTAAAAACAACCTTTATTGTTTTGGTTCTTACAATAAAGATTCTCTCAATGAAATTTTATCAATGCTTCTATAGATTTTTTTAAGATATAGCACTATTTAAAACCTGAGATAGGTAGATTATTCCATTTTTTCAGATTTTTTATTTGATGACTTCAGTTTAATTAAGAAAACTTCGAAGATATAAAGGATATAAAGAGTGATTTTTCGTAAAAAGGAATTCAACTATTATGGATAAGAGAGTTTTTTTATTAATGGGAATAGCACTAGGATTTGTTATCTTCCAAAAGAATGATGTAATAAAAAAAGAAGTTGAAGTAAAACCAAAGATCACAAAGCAATATTTAAAGAACAATTCGCTTGCTAAAAGCACTGGCAATAATTTAAAGAGAAGAGCTCAAAACAAAGAAAAAATTATAAAAAAGAGAGTTGGTGCTTCTTTAGAAAAGAATATAAATACTAGGCAAGAAAAAAAAATCAAAGACAGAATAGCACAAGAAAGTAGTTTCTTTCACCTTAAGAGCAAAATTGTACATGAGAACTACGGCGGGGATTTAGAAAGATTTTACTTAGAAGAGCTCGACCTTTCGCCTGAAAGAGCAGAAAAACTGGCTTCTTTTGAAAAGAAATATTATCAAGAAAGACATAATAGGCTTGAAAAAATCATGCGCGAACGGGAGAACTCAGCTCAAAAAGTGGTTATTTTTTCAGATGATGAGTCAGAGGAAGTAAAACAAGACGAGGTCGCTTTTAGAGAAAAAATAAAAGAAAATCTAACTCGAGAAGAATACCAAAGGCTAAATTCACTTGTACAAGACCAATGATTTTAATAATGGCCCAGAGACCATTCTGAACCATTATTTTTTGTTGATTATAAATATTTAAGTCTAATACTCTATTCCTACAACTTGCCCATCGCTAAACTGGGCAGTGCAAAGTCCCTGAAATCCATTAGCTCCACCGTGATCTAAACAAAACCAACCAGAACATTCAACTCCTAGCATTCCGAGCCCAACTACTTCTGCGACATTATCAGTAGCAAAATAATCATATCCACCTTCACCGTTAGAGGTCCTACAAGCATATCCGTCACCGTTGGCAAAAGTCGACAATGAAAACAAAGCGAAAACAAAGACAGTGAATTTTTTCATAGTAATTCTCCTTTTTGAAAAAACCTCGATAGGTTTTTTTCGGATAAAAGGATAAAAGGATTTAGAAAGGAATATAGTTTTATTCCAATCTTAATGACAACTAAACAGAGAAAAATACTCAGGAAAAGACTATTCCATTTCCAAAGCACTTAATTGAAAAATCTTGCTTAAATTCACAAAACGATTTTTTCTCTTTAGTTTATAAATTATAACTACAAACTTAAAAGGGTGAGTGTTTTTTAAGCTTAATCGCTTCTGTCATATTTTCAATTAGCAAATCATACTTATTTTGGATAACACAGTTTTTAAGACTAGATAATTTAAAAAATTGTTTATTATCTAGTCTTTTTTATTTAGAAGCTCAATTTGACCCCACCTCCACCGACAGCAGCTGAATTTTCGATTGAAGAGCTTCTCTACGGATCTCAGAAAAACAAACTTGATGAGCAAAAAAAGAGGCTGGTTAAATGCTCCCAGCCTCTATGAATTGACATGAATTTATAATCCTAGAATTTTTAAATTATACATAACCTCTTAGCTTCTGAGACTTTTCTAAATCTAAATGAACAAGTCCTTAGCCTTAAGAGATCTACAGCCCTTTAATACTTCCTGTGTCAATTTCGTTGCTGTCATTAATTTCGAATTCGACATCTTTTCCTTCTCGAAGTAAATTTGTAATTTTTCCACAATTGTAATAACTAATTTTTTCAAGTGTCACATCATGATCTAGCAACTCAATTTCCCCAGATGAATTATCTTCATCACTCCCAGGTATGTGAGGATAAATAGAACAATAAATTCCAACTACTCCATTTTCTTCGCTATTAACATAAGTTCGATAAGTTCCAAATCCACTAGTTTCACCACTCCAGCCTCCAGTAGTTCTAATCGAATCTTGAGCCTCAAAACCTTCTGATAAAAGCTTGATTGTGTCTGCTGCTACATTAAAACTTGCAGCGATTAAACTTAGTAATAATAATTTCTTCATTTTAATCTCCATCGAACTACTGTTCATTAAGTTAATGCCAAAAGTATGGCCTTTAAATATAAATTCCTAACTTTGCTGAACATAGCACAAAAATGCTTCGCCGCAGCTTTTTTGTAACAATTACACCATTCGATTTTAACAAAGACATGAGAGTCCTTTAGATTACACTTCATAGACTAAGGGATTCATGCACCCAAAAATCAAGCTTAAGTGGTGCACTTCAATTATCAGGCTTTATTCACACTTTTTATGAATTTTTTCTAGAACTAGAAACATCTTCTAGTCCCTTTAACTATTAAATTCTGCTTTGTAGGAAAAGGAGGTATTTTATGCCAAAAACAACCACAAACATGTCTTGGTTGGACTCTCAAGGCAACAAACTCCCTGATGCGAAAATCAGTGAACTTGGACAACACTGGGATTAAAAGACCTGGAATGAGTTCTTAAAGGACGAAATTTACTAATAATGATTTAAAGCCTTATCGCTTTGCTAAGAGGCAAGAACGGGGTGTATCAGCAATGAAAAAGGCTATTACCTCGTTAATTTGCACTGTAGCTGCATTCTATCGAATGATATATACCTTCTGCTACTTTCTGATCTAACGTAAAATGCTTCGAGCTATTTACTCTTAACTCGGATCTACCAGTTTTAACCAAAGTAAGACCTACTTCACTGGGAACAAGCCCTAGAGTTTCTGAGACAACTTCATATGTCTGGTTATCAATTCTTCTGGAGTAGTTGATAAATTCTTTTTTTCCCTGTTCATCTTTTTCAACAGCACTAAGAAAAATTCCCCGCTTCAGTGGAAACAAAATGGCACTTCCGTCGGGGAGATCTATTTTAAACTTATCTCCTAAAGAAAATACTTTAGTAGTCTTTTCACTCCCTTCCAGTGTTTTGCATTGGTAAGTCCCGTTTTTCAACTGAAGATCCGCTGCATTTACGTAAATCGAAAATGTAATAAATAATGAAATGACTTTCTTCATCAAAGACTCCCCTTTAAACCTGTAGACAAATTATAACTTTAATTTGAAACCTTTATCTTTCTGTTACCCACAAATTACACGGTGACGATTTTTTGGACAGTGAATCTTATCAATACCGTTGCCTTAAGCGTACATAAAGCTTAGAAAAATTCTACATGCAAACTGCTTATTCACATCTATGCGATTTGTAATTGCTGAATGAATTCTGCTCTTAAGCTCTTTTTCTTTGATCCAAGCACCAAAGTAAATCTCTTCAAATTTCGCTCTCGCCTGACAGCAAGTCACAGCAGCAGCCATACTACCATTAGCCGAAGAAGATCTAAAGAACGGTCAGACTACTTTAGTTCTTCCAGCTTTGAAATATACCCAAGATTGAATTTTAAATCTTTTTAAGTGGAACATTTTCCTCTAAAAATAAAAGTCTAAAATTTTAAGCGTTGAGGATACGCCCTACAACACTCATTAAAATAATACTAAAGCTAGCCTAGAAAATAATCATCAGTTTCTTACTCGAAATTCTTCTAATAATATATCGACTCCCAGAATATTCAATTCTTTGAAGAAAATCAGAATCAGCTAAAAGTTCTCCTTGATCCGTTTTATAAATACTCGAAAAGACTGCTTTGAATTTTCCATCATGCGTGAACTTTCCAATATCAAGATAAACAAACTCATGTTCTTTTGGATTGACGGAGATTTTTGTAACGAGATCGTTCCCTTCTGAACTACCAAAATACTATAACCAAAGAAACTCGAGTTCCGGTCTTCACACTTCAAGGTGTACTCGCCGCATCAATTCTAAATAAGCAGGCATAAGAAATTCAACCGGTTAGAATTTTAATACCACTCAAAATTTTAACTGGAGAACACTTATGCCCAACTCAAAACTTACTCAATTTCTTCTGTTACCGAAACTAAAATTAGTAAGATTCGCTCAATTCAAGAAAGAAATCATCTTTATTTGTGAGTCCAAGAGCAAATCTCTATGGTGCCCTCACTGTGGACTAGAATGCTCAAAAGTTCATGATCGAAGGACTGTTATCATTAAAGATGCTCCCTATGTCGGAAAAGTTAAAATTCTCAAAATCAAAAAGAAGCGATTTAGATGCTGTGGATGTAAAAAAGTAACTACTGAAACTATCCCAGGGATTAGTAAACATGCTCGAATTACTGAGCGCCTGCAACGAAACCTTCTCTACATTTGCGATAAATTTGCCAACATGAAAGCTGCCAGGAAGCATCTTAAACTTGGTAATAAAACGATCTATGAAAGACATTACAGACAACTAGAACTTGAATGGAGAAAAAAGAAAAACAATCCATGGCCACGAAGTATTGGAATCGATGAGCATAGCTTCATACGTAATAAACAGTACAGTAGACGAGAGTTTGTCACTTTGATTGTCGATCACAATAACAAAAAAGCTAAAGAGTTAATTCCCACCAGAACATCATTGCAGTTAAAGCAAGCTCTCGCTTATATCCCTGGAAGAGAAAACGTCAGAAACATTACCATGGATCTCTCAACAACTTACCGCAGTTTTGCCAGAGACTTTTTTCCAAGAGCGAGAATTATAGCCGATAAGTTCCACGTTATTAGACTTCCTAATCGTATTCTTGATCTTTATCGAAACAAAGAATTTAAAAGTAAAAAATTAAAGCTTAGAAAGTTTTTGCTCATGGACTCCAAGAAGATGGATTACTGGACTAGAATACAGTTCCAAAAAGAGCTAAAAAAGTACCCAGAACTTAATGAGATTTACTGGGTGAAAGAATCGATTCATAAGTTTTATGGTTGTAAAGGAGTTAAGCGTGCAAGAAAGAGTCTGCAAAACCTCACAGACTCTCTTGCCCTTAGTTCAATTCCTGAGCTTAAAAAGCTCAGAAGAACGCTCATGAACTGGCGTGAAGAGATTCTTAACTACTTTGAAAATCGCTTGACCAATGCTAGAACCGAGGGGTTTAACAATGTCTGCAAGCAGCTGCAGAGGCGTGCTTACGGATATAAGAGCTTTATAAACTACCGGTTAAAAGTTCTTTATGCCTGTTCTTAAGGGATTGAGTGCGGTGTGTTCCACCATGAAGTGTGTAGAGTCTCGAGTTCTGTAAACTTTTAAGAAATTTCCCATTTTTATAAACTTCTACAGAGGATGTTCATTTAAAAATGGTCTAAAATTTTTAAGTGAGTGGTGGGCGTTGACGGGATCGAACCGCCGACATCCACCTTGTAAGGGTGGCGCTCTCCCAGCTGAGCTAAACGCCCACATTTTTATAGTTCGAATAATTTAATTTAAAGCGAGAAAGCTGTCAAAGAAAACGTTTTTGAATGCATAAGGTCAAAAAAAAGCCCCAGTCTTAAGCTGGGGCCTTGTGATTATAAAAATTTGTAGTGACTGGTTTAGACGTGGACCTTCCCAGTCCTTGCCCCTTCGAGATCTCTCGCTATCGCTCGAGCACAACTAATCTATTCCTTCGAATGATCGAGCTGTGCTCGATTGCTTATTACTTAGCGTGATCAGTTTGCAACCTTACTCATATCAGCTGCTTCACCACCTTCGATGACCGTAAGATTGGCAGAAACAACTTTCATGAACTCTTCTGGTTTCGTTAGGTCTAGCGCCAACTTAAGAACATCCTCAGCTTGAGATACTGGCATCACCTCAACTCCTGACTTGATTTCGTCAGGGATCTTAATCAGATCTTTCGCATTCTTTTGAGGAATAATGACTGTAGAAATACCAGCTTGTTTTGCAGCTAATAATTTCTCTTTCAATCCACCGATCGGAAGAACTCTACCTCTTAAGGTGATCTCTCCAGTCATCGCTACACATTGCTTAACTGGAATTCCTGTAATAGCAGATGTGAAGGCCGTCGCAAGCGTAATCCCTGCTGAAGGTCCATCTTTAGGAGTTGCTCCTTCAGGAACGTGAACATGAATATCATTTTTGCTATACCATTCATGATCTATGCCAAGTCGAGCACTGATTGATCTTACATAACTAAGAGCTGCCTTAGCAGATTCTTGCATAACATCTCCAAGTTTACCGGTAATTTGAATCTTTCCAGTTCCTGGAACGGTGATGACTTCAACATTAAGAACAGATCCGCCAACTGACGTCCAAGCAAGACCGTTAACAAGACCGATTTCTGTCTTATCGACTTCAATATCGTCATTTTCATACTTCACAGGTCCTAGGTATTTCTCAACGCCTTTTTCTGTGACATTAAACTTCTTACCAGTTTCATGTTCTTTCTCTACAACTTCAGTTGCAATCTTTCTTGCTATTGTGTTCACCTGCCTTTCAAGGTCACGAACACCAGCTTCTCTCGTGTAAGATCCAATTACTTTAAGAAGTGCTTTATCATTAACTGTTAGAGAGTAATCATCAAGACCATTATTCTCTACAGCTTTCTTGATAAGGTAATTTTTAGCAATTTGCTTCTTCTCGTACGGAGTGTATCCAGCGATATTAATAATTTCCATTCTATCTCTAAGAGGTCCTGGAATTCTTGAAATATCATTTGCAGTCATAATGAACATGACTTTTGAAAGATCATACTCAACTTCAACATAGTGATCTGCAAAGTTTTTATTTTGTTCTGGATCAAGAACTTCAAGCATGGCTGAACTTGGATCGCCACGGAAGTCACTACTCATCTTATCGATCTCATCAAGGAGAATTACAGGATTACTTGTTTTCGCTTTTTTGAGAGCTTGAACAACCTTACCTGGCATTGCTCCAACATAAGTTCTTCTGTGACCTCTGATCTCAGCTTCGTCTCTAACTCCACCAAGTGAGATTCTAACGAAGTTTCTATTCATAGAGTTTGCAAGAGACTTCGCGATTGATGTCTTACCAACACCAGGAGGCCCTGCAAGGCAAAGAATCGTTCCACGCCCTTCACCTTTTACAAGCTTACGAACAGAAAGATATTCAATAATTCTATCTTTAACATCTTCAAGACCGAAGTGCTCATCATCAAGAATATTACGAGCTTTCTTCACATCATTATCATCTTCAGAAAACTCTAACCAAGGAAGATTCAACATCCAATCGATATAGTTTCTGACAACAGCAGATTCAGCTGACATTGGAGACATTGACTTAAGTCTTCTAATCTCTTTAGCAACCTTCTCTTTTGCCTCTTGTGGCATATTCTTCTTTTCAAGCTTATCAGCCATCTCATTGAGATCAGATTTTCCATCATCTCTATTGCCAAGTTCTTTTTGAATCGCATTCATTTGCTCATTGAGATAGTACTCTTTCTGAGATCTTTCCATCTGAGACTTAACTCTTGAACGGATTCTCTTCTCAACATTGATGATCTCGATCTCTCCTTGCATCTTACCAAGAAGTTTCTGAAGTCGGTCTTCAACTCTGAAACATTCAAGAAGCTCTTGCTTCTCAGGAATCTTCATCGTTAAGTGAGCAACAACAATATCCGCTAACCTTGAACCTTCTTCAATTGCAGAAATGCTCATAAGAAGCTCAGGTGGGATTCTTTTATTAAGTTTCACATATTGTTCGAAAGTGTTTTTCACACTTCTTACAACTGCTTCAAGTTCAACTTCATTATCGATTTCATCAGGACATTCTGTAACAGTCGCTGTGTAACCATTCTCTGTGCACTCAAAGGTATCAACTTTCGCCCGGGTCTTTCCTTCGATCAGTACCTTAACAGTGTTGTCTGGAAGTCGAAGCATTTGAATGACATTGACGACAACACCAACATCATAAACATCTTCTCTTTCAGGATTTAAGACGCTTGCATCTTTTTGAGTAACTAAAAAGAGTTCATTTCCTGTTTTTGCAGCTTCTTCCAAAGCAGCAATCGACTTTTCTCTCCCAACGAAAAGTGGCACAACCATGTGGGGGAAAATGATAACATCCCGGAGAGGGAGAAGAGGAAATTTCTTTTGGGCGATTGAAGTTTTTCCTTCAGACATAGCACCTCCTGCGCATTAACTGTAATCCTTCCCTAGATTACTTTTGTTGTCCTAATATTATTGTCCCGTGAAACCGGATACCGGTCAAAAACGAGGTGCATTAGCCTTTTTTTCCCTAGAGATTTTTTATTGGAAACTCATAATCATATAAGAATTACAAAAGGAAGGTCAGAGAACGCCTCTAAGAGGCGTTCTCAATATCTTTGTCTTTGCTTTTTGGTTTATCAGCATCGGTATCGAATCCCGACTTTTTCTCTCGGGCTTTTCTTTCACCTTCGATCAATTTCGGTTGCTCTTTACCTTCGATCGCAGCTTTAGTGATCACACATTTTGCAATCTTCTCATTAGCTGGAATCTCGTACATCACGTCTAGCATGGTCTGTTCGAGAATTGAACGTAAACCACGCGCTCCAGTTTTTTTCTTCAGCGCTGTTCTCGCAACTTCAATAAGTGCTTCTTCTTCAAATTCAATTTCAATTCCATCAAATTCAAACAATCTCTTATATTGTTTTACAAGAGCATTCTTTGGTTCTGTCAAAATCTGAACGAGTGCCTCTTCATCCAATTCTTCAAGCATTGCATTAACTGGAAGCCGTCCAATGAACTCAGGGATCAAACCAAACTTTGAAAGATCTTCTGGCTCAATTCCGCCAAGTTGTTCAATGGTCGAATTAGTCACTTTCTCTGTCGTCTCATTATTAAAGCCCATAGGTCTTTTTGTTTTTCTGTTTTCAATAATTTTTGAAAGACCGACAAAAGCTCCTGCACAGATAAAAAGGATATTCTTTGTATCAATCTGTAAAAACTCTTGTTGAGGATGTTTACGCCCACCCTTTGGTGGTATAGATGCAACAGTTCCTTCCACTAGTTTAAGAAGTGCTTGTTGAACACCTTCACCTGAAACGTCTCTTGTTATAGACGGGTTATCAGATTTTCTTGCGATCTTATCAATCTCATCAATATAGATAATCCCTCTTTGCGCGCGATCAATATCGTAATCACAATTCTGAAGAAGGTTTACAATGATGTTTTCAACATCTTCACCAACATATCCTGCTTCTGTTAAAGACGTCGCATCAGCGATCGCAAAAGGAACATTTAAGAACTTCGCTAGCGATTGAGCAATAAGGGTCTTACCGGATCCTGTTGGACCAGCAAGAAGAATATTTGACTTCGCAAGCTCTACTCCATCACCATCTTTCCCATTTGGTTTATAAGCGATTCTTTTATAATGATTATGAACAGCAACAGAAATAATCTTTTTAGCTCTTTGTTGACCAATAACATATTGATCAAGGTGTTCTTTAATCTCATGTGGTTTCGGCACATTATCAAGTGTCGCTTTTTGAACTGACTTTACTTGATCTTCGTAAATAATATCATTGCAAAGTTCAATACATTCATCACAAATATAGACACCCGGTCCCGCAATGAGTTTCTTTACCTCTTTCTGCGACTTTCCACAAAAGCTGCAGTTTAAACTTCCACTTTGTCCGCTACCATAGTTTCTTTTGGTCATTCCAATCCCCTTTCGGAATTAAACATCATTCTTCTTACCTTTAGGTCTAATAACATTATCAATTAACCCAAAGTTTTCAGCTTCTTCCGGACTTAAATAGTTGTCACGGTCACAAGCTTTTTCAACATCTTCAAATTTCTGTCCTGTATGATGAACGTAGATATCATAAAGGCGTTTCTTTAAATCTAAAACTTCTTTCGCTTGGATTTCAATGTCGGACGCCTGTCCTCTTGCACCACCAAGCGGTTGGTGAATCATAATTCGACTATGCGGGAGTGCATTCCTACAACCAGGATGTCCTGCTTGAAGAAGTAGAGATCCCATCGATGCAGCCATTCCTAAACAATAAGTATGAACTGGACAAGAAATGTGTTGCATAACATCGTAAATACCAAGACCTGCGTAAACTGATCCACCTGGACTATTAATATAGAAGTGAATCGGAGCCTGCGGATCTGTTTGCTCTAAAAAAAGCATTTGAGCAACCAAGAGATTAGAAACAGTATCGTTAACTTCTGTTCCTAAAAAGATAATTCTATCTAAGAGTAGACGAGAATAAATATCATACTGTCTCTCCCCTCGAGCAGTTTGTTCAATAACAACAGGATTGGGAATGTAGGCCTTCGGATCGAACATTTGTACCCCTTTTGAGTTCAAAAACCCGGATTGATAACTTTCAAGCACTATATTTCTTATCGTCCATAAGGCGCTGAAAATTTAACTAATTCTTCCAGATCTTCATGATAATACAAGATTTTCCGCCTCTCAGGTGAGGGTAAAATGCCCTTTTCCGACTATATTTATCAATTAGGAAGTATAGCCTATGCCTATGTAACGATAGATTTTAGTTGATTGTAATTCATGTAGAAGCTCTGTACACTGACTGTCAAACTCGGGCTATTGCCGACCTTAAAACATAAAAACAGGAGAAAACTTTATGTCTCGTTTAGTAGGAAACACAGCACCAGACTTTTCTGCTCCAGCACTCGTCAATGGAGAGGAGAAAACTGTTTCGCTTTCAGATTACAAAGGAAAGTGGAAGATTTTATTCTTTTACCCATTAGATTTCACATTTGTATGCCCAACTGAAATCATTGCATTTTCAGATGCTGCAAAGAAATTCCAAGATGCTGGTTGCGAACTTATCGCAAGTTCGGTTGATTCTTTCTTTTCTCACCTCGCTTGGACTCAACAAGATAGAAATGAAGGCGGCCTAGGAGAGGTAAATTTCCCTATTCTTGCTGATCTTAATAAAACAGTCGCAAGAGATTACGAAGTTCTTACTGATGACGGCGTTGCGTTGCGAGGACTTTTTCTTATCGATGATAATGACGTTATTCAGCATGCAACAATCAACAACCTTTCAGTTGGAAGAAATGTTGATGAAGCATTAAGACTACTTAAGGCTTACCAATTTACTGCTGAAAAAGGTGAAGTTTGCCCTGCCAACTGGACCGAAGGGGCTGACTCTATGAAGCCTGATCCAAAAGGATCGAAAGAATGGTTCAATAAGAATATGTAATATCTTTAGAGCGCAGAGTTTTTGACTCTGTGCTCTTTTCTTTTCCGTCCTATAAATATTTCACTGCCCTCATTCACCATTGTCAGCCTGCAACCTCTCGAATTATAAGCTTTCTATGAACAAAAAGAACGTCATTTCACTTGTAGAATTTAAAGAACTCAAAACCGCTGAAGAGAATAATAGGAAATATGAAGCTCTTTTAGATTCCCTTAGTCTGACTGAGATACGCTCCGAGATTAATGGTCTTCTAAACGACCTAAGGTCCATGATCGGACTTGGCAAAAAAGAAGCTGATCAAGGAAAAATGATTCTCAAGCAACTTGAGGAACGTTGTACCGAGGCAGAGTGCTCTGCTCAAATCAATATGATGCTTTCGCATTTTGAAAAACAATTTTCTACACTAGATCGATAAGCCGAGATTGCAAGTCCTTAAGCAAGGACTTGTCTTTTCTCTTTATTTGAATTTCCCAATGAGAGAGATCTTTTAATAAAGACGAAAGTTCTTTGGATGGATAGCTTTGCTGAACAGCAAGGATTTTTTTATCAAACGTGTTCAGCTTTGATTTCTTTTCGCTGTACTTAGTATCAGTTGATTTCAAAACAAAACTTCTTAAAAATGTAACGACCTTATGAGAGCTGGCCCAATTATCGTTTCTTAGATTTTCTAAGAGGTCTGAATAAAGACTTTTGATTCTTCTCTGGCTTAAGTAATCAGAAAGAGTGAAAGGGTTCAAATCTCCAGTTGAAAGCACATCATTAATTTGCTCAAGAGAAATCTTTGAAACATCCTCATAAACCAATGATAAATAGTTGAGTTGGTCATAAATTTCTCTTTTCCTTTCAATAGTCCAATTGGAAAAGTATTGTCTAATCGCAGGAGAAAATGACTTCTCTAATATTAAGCCGAAAAATTCCAAAAGCTTATCCAGTTCCCAGAAACTAAATTCTTTCACCTGAAAGATATTAAACTCTCCAGAAAGAGACTTAGAGAAACCTTTAGGCTCTTTGGCAAAATGTAGAAAGATTTTTTCTGATGGATGTTCTATTTTTGTTATCAGCTCAAGGACTTTCTTGGAACTCGACTCAGTATTATAGATGAAGTAAGAATTAGTATCAGCAAATAGAGATAAATCAAACCAGGTTTCATTCACCCATTCTTCTGTTAAATCCTCTCCCCAGCGAGAACAAAGATTCCCTTGAGACTTCCTTAAGCAATCATTAAGAAGTTTGGCCCAAAAAGGATCCTTCACTTCTAAAATATTGACCTCATTGAACTCATGAGATGAATAGTTTTTATAAAAATCGAGTATTGTTCCTTTAAAAGGCATAAAAAATGATATTCCTAAAATTGGCAGCAGCCTTACGAGCTTCCTCGATAATCGTTTTCTCTAGGATTCCTCGGTTTTGAGTCATATTAATAACTGAGTTATCCGAAGTGATAATATTACTTCCATTCTTTTCTTTATCAAAGATCTCTCGCTCAAAACGACGATTAATAACAATTGTTTCTTTCAAAATAACCGCGTCGCTTTTTTCCGCCATTTCAGGAAAGTTCTTTTCACGAATCATGTAGACCATCCCCTTTGACTTTGCAGATTTTCTTATTAAGTAGACATCCAGTGTTAAGTTAAGAATAGAAACAGTTGGAACAATTGCATTTCTTGTTGCTCCAGTGATCTGATTATTAACAGCGACTGGCGCGACTTCGGAGACATCTCTAATGGCATCACCAGCTAACGTTTGTGACATTTTGTAGGGACTTTTCAAAACTCCTACCAGGTAGGCATCAACATTTTTGCTAGAAGCTTCTTTCACATCAATATCCTTTAACTCATAGAGCAAGTGCGTAAAATACCTTGTGAAATGATGAGTAACATTACTGAGGTTCGTTTGATTATAGAACATAGGAACACTAACAGATTGGACCCCATACTTTTTAAAAGGATTTACTCGACGAGTTAAGTTATAAGAACTGCATGAACAAAAAAGAATCGACAAAAACAACAAAAGCTTCATATCTTAAGGCATGTTAAAAGATCTCGGTCAGATACTCAACAAAAGTTTTGCAAAGCATCGTTATCGTCCAGGAGGCGATGTCGACACCTTAATATTATTAAGGAATTGGGAGAATATTGTTGGGGAAAAGCTCTATTCAGTTAGTCTTCCCCAAAGGATCTTTAAAGAAACACTATATATAATAGTGAATCACTCTGCCTATGCTCATCATTTAAAGCAGATTGGTGATCAGATTCTTAAAAAAATTGAAACTCTTTACCCAAACTATCGGAATAAAATAAAGCAACTTAGATTTATCTTTTCGGAGAAAGCCTTTGAAGAGATTCAGATGAATATTCCTAGAGAACCTTTAGAACAAAAGATCCAAGATCTCTTCAACCCTAGAGATCCAAAATTTAAATCTCTTTACACAAATGCTGAAAAACTATTTGAAGGAACACCTGATGATTTAAAAGAGAGCTTCATCTCACTTTATATTCAATCTCATATGGACTAAACACTCTTTTGCATTAAGTTTTCGACTCTCGATTAACATCAAATTCATTTTTTCCTTAAAGTTTTCATCTTCATCTAGAGGAATAAGAACAAATAAATCTCCCATTTCTTGCATTTGTCCTTTTACCCAACTTGAAAAATCCGACCATTCAAAGCCTCGAATTTTGCAATGCTTTTTCTTTTCATTAAATGGAGTTCTTTTTGACTTCTCAGAAAAAAATGGAGGATTTGCCATAATCAAGTCATACTTATGATCCGAGAAATCTCTAAAATCTCCTTGCAAGAATTTAATATTTTTTAAACTGGAACAATTCTCTTTCCAATGAGTCTCGAATTCGTTTTGCAATTCTATAAAATAAAGACTTTTTAAGTTTGGATTCTTTTCATAATAGGTTCTCCCTACGATTCCACAACCTGCAAAAACATCACAAGCAAATTGTGCTTCTTTATTTTTTTCATAAGCAAAGTTTGAAAGTTGGATAGAGCTTTCTGCAAAATGATAGAAAGAAGGTTGAGAGTATTTTTCTTTAGATATCATTTAAATATCGTTTCTTTAAATCGCCCATCGCCATTAAATGATATAAGGAATAAACGGGCCAACGCTTCTTGATCAATTGTCTCGCATAAAACTTTCTCTTTTCTTGTAAGGATTTAGCAGGAAGAATAATCTCTCCTTTAAATCTTTTTCCACTCAATACGGAAGACCCTATTAAATCATAGAAATATCTTTTTGATTTCAAATTTTTAGAAAATCTTATCTCTCTTAATTTTGATAGAACTGAATTCCTATTCTCTGGATTGAATAAAAATTCCAAGAAAGGCACACCGAGGTTTTCAGTTTTGAGCTCATCGGGAATTTTCCAGAAGTTTTGAAGATATTGTTTTAACTCATCCTCTCCTAATTTCTTTAACACCACTTCTCCCCAATTATTGGGTAGTACTTGTCCCCAGCGGAAATTTTTAATATAGAGCCGTATATCGTCTTTCTCTAAAGAGCTATAACTTTTCTGAATTTTGTCTTGAATATCTTTAGAAACTTCTCCCCAATCAAATTTAGAAAGATAACTAACCAAGGTCGCAAAGATAACGCTCTCAAGTCGAGAATTCGCAAGAGTGAGCAGCTCATCCAAAATTTGAGTCAATCGAATTTTGCCATCTTTGTCATTAACAATCTTTCTTTCAACTCGATAATCTAAATCAATAAGATATTCAGCAATATCAGATGAAACCATTCTTCTTAAATGAATCCTAACATTATCCAATCTATTAAAATAGAAATGCCAATGTAAAATAAGAACTTCACGGATGATCGATGTTTTATAAGTCTTTAACTTTTGAATAACTTGGAAATAATTTTCAATTGTTAAATCTTTTTGGTTTTTTTGCTTAAAGTAATACCTAAGAATATTTTCAAGATCAGTATTTGATCCTTTT
Organism: Bacteriovoracaceae bacterium; assembly: GCA_965217035.1. Taxonomy (GTDB): domain Bacteria; phylum Bdellovibrionota; class Bacteriovoracia; order Bacteriovoracales; family Bacteriovoracaceae; genus JAUHYH01. The sequence goes on from OZ244226.1 coordinate 949,250, forward strand.
TGATAGTCTGAAGCGAAATAATTCCTACCAAGCTTATAATTAGAACATTTTTCTCTAAGCTCTTGTCTCTTCTTTACACTTCTTAAAAAGAAATAAAGATAACCAATCACTTCTTCCAAACTTTTCTCACATTCAATTCTTTCTAATTGAGGGATCTTGCTTTCAAGATAAAAACCAAAGGGAGAATAGTTTATTTTAATACTTCCATCAGATAGCTGAATAGCGGGATAGACACTCTTGATATTGTTATTTGAAATTTCCTGAGAAAAAGAACTAAGAACAAAAAGCGAAGAAATGAGAAGAAAGCATTTAATCTTCATCATTGTTGAATTCAGGACTTTTAATACCCTCAAGAACTTCACCTTTTTTATCAATATTTTCAATTGGAATAACTTGGGTGATCACTCGTTGGTTCGTATCTTCAAAAGAAACATCTCCATTCGGAAAATCATGTTTCTTAGTCTTCGCTTTTGGAGTAGCACCAGATTGTCTCATCCTCATCTCATTCAGGGCTTCACTTACTGGATTAAAACCTTGCTCCGTTTCTGAGTAAACATATCTATCTAAAAGATTTTTCTCTCTTAAATAAAACCAATAGCCATTTCCTGAACAAATTTCGTCATCCAAATGAATAGAACCATTTTCAATCAGCTCTAAAAGCTTCTCCTTGCTAATAGGTCCTAGCAAGTAGTTCGATCTTGTTCTTATCATCCATTTCGAGTTCATCAATTTGCAGCTAATCCTATCAATGCAGCAAGATCTTCATCTGTAAATTTTAAACCGAGAAAGATTGTTGCACTTCTTGTATCGTTAAGTACGTCTTCAAGACTAATTCTACTATAAATAATATTCCATATTTTAAAATCCGTCATAAGGCGTAGATTTGCACCGTTATCATTCGCAAAATCAAAAGCTTCAGCAGAAAATCTCATGCTTTGCTCTTTCCAAAGATAGTCAACTCCCACTCCTCCTGTACTTTCAATAAGACCAGCTCGGAAAACAAATCTTTGAAAAACTCGTGCAATTTGAAGATTAAATTTAATCGCATCTTCGTTAACCTCTTCAGTCGTTTCCGTTGACGAAGATCCTCCACTTGGAGTTGTCGTCGTTCTCTTTGTCTCCGAAACTTCAGGGCCAAAATCATTCACAACGACACCTAAACGATAAAAACGTTCAGGCGCTGGGTATAAATCGACATCAAATGTGGTACTAGTTCCATCGTCTGAATTCACTCCTGTATAAAGTGCGAGGTCGGCTTCAATATTATTGATTCGATTCACAAGCTGATTAACATTTCGAAGAGTCGAGTTCACCTGCTCGATTGTTTCGTCATCCCGTAAAAGCTTTCCGACTGTTCCCTTTCCTGCGTAAACATCTGCAACAATTGCTTTTATATCTTCTGAAGCTGCTTTGAGATTTTTAATTGTTGGTCCAATATCTCTCACTTGATATAAAAGAGACCCTTCTTGAGAGCTATCAAGTTCGTAAGCAAGACTCGCTGAAACATCTCCAACATTATCAACAATCTCATTAATTTTCGTTTCGTTTCGCTCTGCAATTTTTCGAACGGTCTGCATCGTCTTTTGAAGATCCGCAATAATATCTTTTACGATATTGTCTGAAGTATCACTCTTTAAGGCTTCTTTTACTTTCTGAGTTATCTCTTTAACATCGACTGCTATTTCAGCTGCATCTTCTGCAAGAGCTTCAAAGCCAGCACCTTCTAAAACCTTGACCTCTGAACCCTCCGGTAATCTTTCAGGTGCAATGACTCCCAAAGAGAGATCTAGATACTTCTCTCCTAGAAATCCAACTGTCTTAACTTTTAATGTTGAGTTTTGAGTCACTTTTAATCGCTTTTGAACACCAAAAGTAATTTTTGCTTTATCATCATTGAGTTCTATTTTTTTGATATAACCAGCTTCAATACCAGCGACGCGTATAACGCTGTTCTCAAAAATACCTGTAGCGTCTTCAATATTAGCATAATAATCGTAATAGGTTCCAAAACCAGTTTTGCTACTAGTAATATTAAGTACAATTAAAACAAAACATGTGCCTGCGATTAACGCCAGTGCACCGACTTTGACTTCTTTCAAGATTCTTCCTTTTTACAAGTACTTATAGACTAACACACCTCAGTGTGACGTTAAATCTAGGAACTTTCTTATCGTTGGATGGGTAGTTTTCTTGAACTCTTCAGTAGAGCAATACTCTAGGATATGCCCCCTTTCGAGGAATGCAATATAGTCTGATATTTTCAAGGTCGCCTGAATATCGTGAGAAATAATAATCGAGGTAAGTTTTTTTTCTTTATTCTTTTCAGCAGTTGATTTGATTAAATCATTGACCATTTTAGTAGTAATAGGATCAAGTCCAGTCGTCGGTTCATCGTATAACATAATCTCTGGTTCAAGAGCGAGTGCTCGAGCAAGCCCTACTCTTTTTCTCATCCCTCCCGATAACTCCGAAGGCAGTTTATAAGTTGATTCTTTAACAAGCCCAACTGCTTCAATAAGATGTTCAACTTTATCCTTGATCTCTATTTCCTTCATTTTGGTAAACTCTCTCAAGGGAAAAGCGATGTTTTCGAAAGTCGTCATTGAATCAAAAAGTGCTGCATATTGAAAAAGCATCCCAAAGCGCTTTCTAAAATTTCTTAAGGCAAGATCATCCATTTTACTAAGATCTTGATCAAGAACTTCGATCTTTCCAGTTGTCGGTGTTAATAAGCCAAGAATATGTTTTAAGAATGTCGATTTTCCAGCTCCAGAATATCCAAGTATTGTTGTGATTTTTCCTTTCGGAATTTTCATATCGAGTCCATTGAGGATTGTATCCTCTCCAAAACTTTTTACTAATTTATTACATTCAACTGCGTATTCCATACTAATATAAAACCTTCACTAAGATGCTTGTAAGAAAAAAGTCTAAAATTAAAACTGTGACCATTCCCCAAACCACAGCTGAGTTCGTCCCTCGCCCCACTCCTTCTGCTCCACCTTTAACGGCAAAACCATGATAGGTTCCAATGAGGCCAATCATAAACCCAAAAACTCCCGCCTTAATAAGTCCTTCGAAGATATGCTGTATATCCATAAAGTCAGGAGCTTTCGCGAAGTATTTCACGCTTTCAATCCCTAAAAGCTCAACCCCTACCAAGTAAGAACCAATATTACCCACGAAGAGAAAAACCATACAAAGTAAAGGAACTGAAAGCATCGCAGACCATATACGAGGCACTCCAAGGTATTGTTGACTACTAATCCCCATAACTTCAAGAGCATCAACTTGTTCCGTCACTTTCATACTCCCAATTTCTGCTGCCATCGCAGCTCCACAGCGGCCGGCAACAATGAGGCCAGAAAAGACAGGAGCAAGTTCCTTGGCAAGACTTAATGAAACAATCGGTCCTACTAAAGAGAAGGCATTCATCACAGCAAAACCTAAATAAGTTTGATAGGCCATGACAGCACCAGAAAACAAAGAGGTTAATGCAACAATAAAAAGAGACTTGTTCCCGATAAAATAGGCTTGATCAAAGAAAAGTTTAAATCGATAAGGTTTTTTTACCGTCCAATAAAAAATTTGACTTGTGTAAAGAACAAAACTCCCTAGTCCAGTCATAAAACTAATGAGTGACCCACCAACGGATTCTAGAGAATCAAGCACTCGCGCTTTTACTAATTCCATATACTTACGATTTTAACAAAAATTTTCGTGGCACGCGCGATGTGATAGAACAGAACACATCATAAGGATGGGTCCCTAAGTGTTTCACTAAGGCATTAAATTGATTTTGATTACTATCCCAAAGGATAAACTCTTTTCCCAAATACTTTTCAGGATTTTTTTCCTCCACCCAAGCTGTAGCAAGGTCCATATTGATTCTTCCAAGAAAAATCACCTTCTTTGATTCGAGCTTAGTTGAAAAATTTTGTAATTTAGGAAGAAGCCCATCTCCATAGCCAATTGGTAAAACAAGTAAAGTTCCATTTTTTGAAACTTCAGTTGCCCCATAACCAACAAATTCTCCCTTTGATACTTCTCGAGCTTCAATTATTTGAGTTTCTAAGTTAGAGATAATTTCTCCATCCCAAAGCTTTTCTTTACTCATTGTTGATTGAGGACCATAAATCATAATTCCCGGTCTGTTATGAGTAAGTCGATCGAATTCAAAACCTTGCTCAATTGCACCACTATTGAATAAAGAGCTTTCTCTCCAAATAATTCCAGCTGTCTTTAATTCATTTAATATTTTCTGAAAAACTTTTAATTGCTTTTCATTCATTGGATGATTGACCAGATAAGAGCAAGCGAGATGGCTCATCACATGCTCTAGCTCAAGCTTATCATTTTTCTTTAAAAGATTTATAACTTCTTCCAGGTCTTCAAAAGTAATGCCGAGACGATTCATACCTGTATTAAACTTCAAAACAAGTGGAAACTGAGAGAAGGAGTTTAAAAATATTTTAAGATCTCGGATCGAACTAATAACAGGTATTGCTCCGAAATCTTGCATAAATTCTTGGTTTTCTTTTTTTGCAATCTCAAAATCAGAAAAAACAAAAAGACGTTTCTGAACTTTCATCACCTTTCTAAGAAACTCTGCTTCTCCTAAACAAGCAACTCCAAGAGTATCAATCATTGAGTCATCATAGTTTTGATCAATAAATTCTGAAATAAGACCAAGGTCATGCCCATAAGCATTTGCTTTTAGCATTGGAATTAATTTTTTCTGATCTCCTCGCTCATAAATCTTTTTTAAATTTCGATCGAGTCTTTCAGCAAAAATCTTAAGAACGGATCGTTGTCTCATGTGAGTTCATTTTTAAATTTACTCCAGGATTCAAAAGTTCAAACTTCTTGATGAAAAGAGAAGAACTTCCTGGAATCAGGTAAGTATCTGGATACACATATTGAGGAATCACAAGTTTATTGTCAGCAAAATAAGACCAATATTCGAAGCTTGCAAGAATGTCTTTAATAGAATGAAAAGATTTTTCAAGCTCTCCCTCTGGAAGAGCAATTAAAACTCCCATTGTTCCAAACGTTGAAATCTTAGAATGACTCCCACAAACTTGAGAAAGTTGAATGAGAAGATCATTAAAAAATGTTTTCCAGTAGAACTTTCTATTCGATTTCTTTCCAATGAAATGATTAAGCTGGGAAAGATCTATATTGAGATATTTCTCTTCTTCACTTTCTCCTTCTTGATCAAGCACACTGAGAAAGTCCCAAACAGGAAGGAATTGGCTTGGAACTTCTTCTTCAAGGTCTTGAAGAATGACTTTCCTATAAAGATTACTTAAAAGAGTTTCAAAAAGGTTCCAATGATATTGATCATCAACTTTTGTAAAATCTTTTTGATTAAAAGAAAGAAAACAAAGAATCTCTGGATTTTTTTCTGAACCTTCAATTCTCAGGGCAACTGTCGTCATCCCCATTTCATCAAAAGCAACTTGATAGGCCATCTCTTGAGCAAACCTTTCAATACCACTCTCGCAAGCTTTTCCCATTCTTAATTGGGGAAGGGCTTTATACTTCGCACTTGTAAAATCAAAAGGTATAAGCTTTTGTTGACTCGAATTTAACGAATAAAAAGAATATTTTGAGATACTAGACCACTTTTCAAGCATTTTAGAGAGTGCTATGAGATAACTTTCCTTATCACGAATCGTTTGAGAAGAAACTCCTCTCACTATCGCGGAAACATTCCGAAGTTGTTCATAAGACAGGTGTGTCTTTTCAGTTTTTGCTAAATGGTCCTCAAACCGCACCTTTAAAGATTTGTAATTATCTTGAATACTTTTCTTTTGATTTTGGGTTTCAGAATTGACATGGACCCAATGAAGAGAAGTTATTAATTGATTTCTTAAAGAGGCAAGACCAAGAATCATACTAACCGGCTTATAATTTGAAAGCTCCCAGAAATCTTCAGAAAAATTAAAAGCTTTCTTTTCTGAATAAACTGAAATCAAAGTTTCGTTACTCGTGACCTTGGGATGAATATTGAAAAGCTTATGCACTTGTTGAAAAGAATCATAATCCGCAACAACTAAGTCACAAGACTTCTTGCTCATGTGAGCAATCAGCGATGGAGTATCTTGATAAAAAGAAGCAAAAACACCAAGCTCCCTGAGAGTACTTGATAGCTTTTGAATCTTTCTCATGTTGGTGGAAAACAGAGCTACATTGAGTTCTGAAATTTGATGATTCACCGGACACTCCTTTGCCTGTAAATGACACTATTCACCGATAATTTTAGCATTCGACGAATTTCATTGACAAGGTTAGTCTTCAATCATTAGGGTCGTTAGACCATGAAAGAATTAACTGCCGCTATCGATATAGGAAGAATTCAAAGAGATCTCGTTTATGATATTGACGCAGACCAGTCTCAAGATTGGATTTTAGAGCTTCTTAAAGAGCTCAATGAGAATTCCTCGCTTGATGAAACCGAATACTTACCCAAAAGCACTCTTAATATAACTGGGAGTCTTAAAAAGATAAATGTTCCGACATTTCAGGATGTTGGGCTTCTTACTTATAAATTCTCAGCAAAATACCTCACTCAAAGTGTTCAGGACCTCAAGATTATCGAACAGGAGCTTGAGTACGAAGCCTCTCTTTGTTTCATTCACGAAAACTTTCAAAATGATGAAGCTTATAAAGAAGAAACAGAGCTCTACTTAGCAGGTCAAATGTATGAGCTTTATTTTATGAAAAAAGGAAAGGCCAGCGTGAAAGAAGCTGTCCACGAACAAACTTTTCTGAACTTTAATTTTTATCCAAAATCAGAGTGAATTTTTTCATCAACTCTGCTCAAAGCAAGAATATATAGAAAATTCTTTCGTCATTCATAGTCACTGCTGATAATAAATAAAGCGGTATTCAGCGCCTTCTGCATCCTGACCAGTGGCCGTGTGCTTGTCAGCACTATCACTCATTATATCGAAACTTTCTTCTAAATTGAGAGTTATGGGTTCAGCTCCATTAATATCTGAGCCATTCTCATCAACTTTAATCAATTTTTGTTCTATAATTCTCGTTCCCCGTCTACCTCCAGAAGAACCAATTGTTTCTGAAGAGTTCACTCTATATAGCCCTAGTTGTAAGCCCTTTTGAAAAGTATAAAATGCTTTTCTTCTATCAGATTTATAATAGTACAAGCAAAGTTTTGTGATTGGGCTCTCATCCACCTCATTATCTCCGCAAGCAAATTGGCGTAGATCTGACATAATCTGAGCCTTAACAGCAGCACTTCCCATGATAAAAAGGCTAAATAGGAACACTTTCATAATTTTTCCCTCGATTTTTCATCTCAGAGCTCTGGATGTTGATTTTTTTATAATATGAACATGATACGCAGCGCATTATCGAAATTCAAGGAAGCCTATAAAAAATGCAAAATCGAAAAATTTCTAGTCAACTCTCCTCCATAAAACTGTTATTGACAGCTCATGGCATAAAGGAGTAACTTAGCAACACTTTTTTAAACGCATTTAGGAGGACCTCGTGGCCGTTCCAAAGAAGAAAACCAGTGTATCCCGTAAAGGTCTCAGAAGAGCTGGGCAACACCATAAACTCTACGCTAAAACAACAAGCCGTTGTTCAAATTGCGGGGCTATCACTCGACCTCATTACGCTTGCTCAAGCTGTGGGCATTATGATGGCAGAGAAGTTTTCGCAATCAAAGTAAAAGAAGACGAGACAGAAGAAACTGAAGCCTAAATAATCTTTTCAAATTTTTATATAAGAAAACCTTCTTTCGAGAAGGTTTTTTTATGTTAAAATTTTTGAAACTTAAAAAGGAAGCTCATATGTTCCAAACAAAGATCCTCTCAACTGGTCACTTCACTCCTGAAAAAATTGTTACGAATGATGATATTGCGAAACGAGTTGATACGAACGATCAATGGATCACAGAAAGAACTGGTATTAAAGAAAGAAGAATTGCAGATGAGAACAAAGAGTTTCCAAGTTATATGTCTGCTGAAGCCGCGAAAGAAGCTTTAGAAAAAGCCAAGATGGATCCCAATGATATCGACCTTATCATAGTTTCGAATACTATTGGTGATTATAACTTTCCAAACACTGCAACTGTTGTTCAAGAAAGATTAGGGATCACATCTGAGTGCCCTTGTATCGATGTGAATGCGGCTTGTACGGGATGGGTTTATGGTCTAGTCATGGCCAATGCTCTTATTCAGACTAACGTTTACAAAAACATCCTTTTAATTGGAACTGAGATGACTTCACGTTTTAATAATTGGGACGATCGGCAAACTTGTATCCTTTTTGGAGATGGCTGTGGAGCGGCTCTTCTCACCGCAACAGATAAAGGTGATTCTCGAATCGTTGACAGTGTTCTTGGTTGTGATTCAAGTAAAAAAGAATCTCTCATTCTTCCGGTTGGTGGAGCTGTAGAAAGAGGATCGATTGAGGTTTACCAAGAAAAACGTCAGTATGTTTCGATGGACGGGCAAACTGTTTTTAAAAATGCAGTAAAAACGATGGCTGCTCATTGTGCGAAAATTCTTCAAGATAATAATCTCACTGGAGATGATATTGATTGGTTTATTCCTCACCAAGCCAATCAAAGAATTATTGAAGCCGTTGCAAGAAGACTCGAATATCCAATGGAAAAAGTTATTTCTAATGTTCATAAATATGCCAATACATCTTCAGCCTCTATTCCGATCGCTTTAAATGAAGCTCTAAATGATGGAAAAATTAAACGCGGAGATAAGATTATGTTTGCTGCTTTTGGAGCGGGATTAACTTCTGGTGCCGTTTTAATCGAGTTCTAAAAAAACAAAAAGACTGATAGGTTCAGAAGTGCTTCAGATTCAAGAAAAAATTAAATTAATGACCGAGACGTACAAGTTAAGTACTCCGCAGGGAGTAAATTTAACTTTGACGAAGAGGATGGAGTGCTTATGAGCTCTATCGTAGTAGTGTTTCCGGGTCAGGGTTCGCAATATGTCGGAATGGGAGGACGTTTTCTCAGCTCTGATTTTAAAGACATTGCGGAAGAACATTATTCCATTGCCTCCGAAACTCTTGGTTATGATGTTAAAAAACTTGGGCTTGAAGGTCCTGAAGATAAAATCAAACAAACAGAAATTACCCAACCTCTAATTGTTAATCACAGTACAATCTGTTTTCAAATTCTTAATAGGTTTCTCGAACAAGAATCCTTGAAGGTTTCAAATGTAATGGGGCATTCAGTTGGAGAATACTCCGCTCTTGTTGCTGCCGGAACCTTAAAATTTGAAGATGCTCTTAGAGCAACTCAACTTCGTGGACGATCCATGCAAGAAGCGACTCCACTCGGAACCGGAAAGATGGTTGCGGTACTCAGAGTCCCTCTTGATATTATCGAAAAAGCTTGTAGCGAAACAAAAGAGATCGTTTCCCCTGCAAATATAAATAGCCCCGATCAAGTCGTTATTTCAGGATCAAACCAAGGATGTGACGATGCCGTAAAGCACATTCAGGATAATTTCAAGGGTCGTGCTCGCTTTGTAGAGCTTCCAGTTTCAGCGCCTTTTCATTCTGCGCTTATGGAGCCAGCCAAAGAGAAAATGAGTCATTTCTTTAATGAAATTAACTTTGAATCAAATAAGATTTCTTACACAGCAAACGTCGATGCCCAGAGCTATCAAGCTGGTACCAATGCCAATAAAATTAAAGAAAATCTCTTACTTCAAATCCCGGGATCAGTTCAATGGTTGCAGAGTGTCAATGCCTTACCTTCTGATGCAAGAATCATCGAAGTTTCTCCAAATAAAGTCCTCAAAGGGCTCATAAAAAAGATAAATAAAGAGTTTAGAGTATTTTCATTTGAAGAAGAAAGTGATTTAAATAAAGTATTCAATAGTTTGAGCGAATTTATAAAAAACTAATCTGGAGATAACCATGGAATTACAGCAGAAAATTGTAAATTTAGTAGGTGATGCGACTAAATCTGATACTGCAACAATGACTGAAGCTACAAACTTCATTGATGATCTTAACTTAGACTCGCTTGATATGGTTGAGCTCATGATGAAAATGGAAGATGAATTTGGAATTGAAATTCCAGAAGATGATACTGAAAAACTTAAGACCATAGGAGATGTGGTTTCATACCTCAAAACCAAGGATGTCCAGTAATACATCGAAAAAAACAAGAGTCGTCGTCACAGGTGTTGGCGCTCTCTCTAGCCTTGGGCATAATGCCGAAGAATTTTGGACGAATTTAGTCGCCGGTAAATCAGGAATTAAAACGCTTAAGGGTGAAAGATTCCAAAATAAACTCGAGTTTGATTTTCCCTGTAAAATTGCTTCATTCGTTTCTGAAGATTTCAAAATTGACTCAGAGCTTTTAGATGAGAAAGAACAAAGACGCTTTGATACCTTTACTCACTTCGCGCTTCATTCCACTCAAGAAGCTTTAAGAAACGCAAAACTTGAAATAGGAAACTCTTATAACCAAGAAGAGATTGGATGCATTCTTGGAATTGGAATGGGTGGTTTTCCTTACCTTGAAGATGAACACCATAAGTTCGTCAATGGATCGCGTGGACGAACATCTCCCTTTATGATTCCAGCCATTATTCCCAATATGGCAACCGGACTGATCGGAATAAAGTTTGGAGTTAAAGGAATTAACTACTCTATTTCGAGTGCTTGTGCTTCGAGTGGCCATGCTCTGGAAGCAGGATACCTTCAAATTATTTCAGGAAATCAAAAAGCGATGATTGTTGGAGGAGCTGAAGCCGTTCTGACAAAATTTACGAATTCAGGATTTGCATCCATGAAAGCTCTTTCGAAAAGAGAAGTTGATCCTTCCCAAGCTTCATGCCCTTTTAGTAATGAAAGAGATGGCTTTGTCATGGGTGAAGGAGCTGGCGTTCTTATTTTAGAATCACTCGAATCAGCCCAAAAAAGAGGCGCTCCAATTCTTGCAGAGTTTGTTGGTCATGGATCAAGTTGCGATGCTTTTCATATTACGGCCCCTCATGAAGAAGGAGCTGGCGCCGTTCAAAGTATGACTAAGGCCTTACAAAATGCCGACATCAAACCAGAAGAAATTGATTATATTAATGCTCATGGAACCTCAACTCCTCTAGGAGATAAGATAGAGACAAGAGCGATTAAAACTGTTTTTAAAGACCATGCTTATAAACTCAATATAAGTTCAACGAAGTCGATGGTCGGACACTTACTTGGAGCTGCTGCAGGACTTGAAAGTGTAGCGTGCGTTCTTGCTCTGAAAAATCAAACAATTCCTCCAACGATAAACTTAAATACGCCTGACCCCGAGTGTGACTTAAACTACACTCCTAATAAAGCGGAACAAAAATCGCTCAAATATGCTTTGAATAATGCATTTGGTTTCGGAGGAACCAATTCCTCCTTAATATTTAAAACCTTTGAATAAGGAGTCCTTATGAATTTTATAGAAAAGACTGACCCTGAAATTTTCAAAATTATTCAGGCGGAAGAAACACGCCAAAAAGAAGGACTCGAACTTATTGCCTCGGAAAACTATTGCTCACAAGCCGTTATGGAAGCTCAAGGTTCCGTCCTCACTAATAAATACGCCGAAGGTTATCCAGGAAAACGTTATTACGATGGCTGTGAGTTCGTTGATCAATCAGAGACTTTAGCCATAGAGAGATTGAAGAAACTCTTCAATGCCAATTATGTGAATGTTCAACCCCACTCAGGTTCATCGGCTAACATGGCCGTCTTCATCTCTTGCCTGAAGCCCGGTGATAAAATTCTGGGAATGGACTTAAGCCAAGGGGGACACCTCACCCATGGCTCTCCAGTAAACTTTTCGGGAAAATTATTTAAAACCTGTTTCTACGGAGTTGAAACTGATACTGAAACAATTGATTACGATAAAGTCGAAGAAATCGCGATCAAAGAAAAGCCCCAAATGATTATAGCTGGCGCTTCTGCCTATGCTAGGATATTGGACTTCCCAAGATTCCGTGAAATCGCCGACAAGGTCAATGCTCTCCTCTTGGTCGACATGGCCCATATCGCAGGATTAATCGCAGCTGGCGTTCACCCTAGCCCGCTTCCCTATGCTGATATTGTGACTTCAACAACGCATAAGACTCTTCGGGGCCCTCGAGGCGGAATCATTCTAGCAAACGATGAAGAGAAATGGGCAAAGAAGTTAAACTCGGCTATTTTCCCTGGAGCTCAGGGCGGACCATTAGAACATGTTATCGCAGCAAAGGCAGTAGCTTTTCATGAAGCTCTCCAGCCTGAGTTTAAAACTTATCAGGAACAAGTTGTGAAAAATGCTAAAGTCCTTGCTCAATGTCTTATGAATCACGGAGTTGATATTGTTTCCAAGGGCACAGATAATCATCTTATTCTTATTAAAACTAACTCCGTAAATATGTCTGGAAAGGATGCAGGCCTTATCCTTGAAAAAGTTGGAATTACTGCAAATAAAAACATGGTTCCTGGTGATACTCGAAGCCCTTTTGTGACCTCTGGAATCCGAATGGGAACACCAGCCATCACAACTCGAGGCTTCAAAGAAAATGAGATGGAAATCCTCGCCGATTGCATCCAAAGGGCCCTTAAAAATCCAGAGGATGACAATATCCATAACGAGGTAAAAACTACGATCAGTAAACTGTGTCAGGAGTTCCCTATTTATGCATAAAGTCGTCTTACTCTTTTTATTAGCTTGTAACCAAGCTCAAGAGACTCCCAAAACTGAAGAGCAGCTTCCAGAAGTTGATAACAATTGTATTTGCACAATGCAGTATCAGCCGGTCTGCAGTAGTGATAAAAAACAATTCAGTAACCCTTGTATGGCTGAGTGCGAAGGTGTAAAAAACTACACATTGGGAGAATGTAATTAATGAAGTGCCCCTTCTGCGAATATAAAGATACAAAAGTGCTCGATTCTAGACTGATCAAGCAAGGGTCTTCAATTAGAAGACGAAGACAATGCCTTAATGAGCAATGTGAACGCCGATTTACAACTTATGAAACAATTGAAGTTTCGCTTCCAAGAATTTTAAAAAAAGATGGTCGCCGAGAAGAATATAATCGAGCGAAACTTCTTTCTGGCCTAGAAAAAGCATGTCAGAAGTTACCTGTTTCCCCTGAACAAATTAATAATATTATCGATTCAGTAGAGAAGAAACTAGTAGAACTTAATTTAACCGAAGTCAGTGCAAGTTTGATTGGTAGTATCGTGATCATGCACTTAAAACATTTAAACTCTGTCGCTTTTGTTCGTTTTGCTTCTGTTTATAAAAAGTTTGAAAATATTGATGATTTTGTGAAAGATCTTAAGTTTGAACAAGACCACTTCTCTAATGATTTTATGGAACCAAATCTATGAAACAGCGCTCAGCCGGACGAAAGTTTGGTTTTCAATTCTTTTATAATAAAGTCTTTAACAATAACGTTGTCGAAATAAAAAAAGAAGAGCTTGTAAAAGAGATTCAATTTTTTCAAAAGAGCTTAAAACTTCCGACCGATCAAGAAGACTTTGTCTCTGAATTAATTCTAAAATCGAGTGTTAATTTTCAAGAAATCCTATCATTAATTGAAAGTAATATTAAAAATTGGCGTCTTGATCGAGTTGATCATATCACTAAGACGATCCTTATTCTTGCAATTACCGAAATGAAATTCTTAACTGAAAAAACTCCAGGAAAAGTTGTTATCAATGAATACATAGACCTTGCTAAAGAGTTTGGAAACAAAGATGCAAAGTCTTTTATAAATGGTGTGCTCGATAGAATTCACAATGAAGAATAATTCTCTTAAATTTTCAATTATTGATGCTATTGATTCTCAGGTTTCATCATTGGTTTATATTTTCAAAGAAGATCACGAATTAAAGAGTGAGTTTAATTATCTCTCAGAGGGTCTTTTCGAAACAAATCAAATCCAAAACGATAAAGCCCAAATAATCTTCACAAAACAGTTCAATTTGCCTTTTTTAATTTATTCTTGTCCGAACGAATTCTTCCAAGAAAAACTTTTAATTGAAACTCTTGTATCTTTTTACTCTTCTAATGAAAGTGCTTCAAAAAAGGGATTATGGATTGCTCCCCAGCATAATAAATTACAAGAGAGAATATCGAAAGAAATTAACGTAATCTTTAAAACAATCGATAGCTAACATTAATACCATATCGAGTAACCGTTAAGTCACCTGCTCCCGAAAGAACATGCTGCTTTAAGAAGAATCCTGTTCCCCAACGATTTTTCAAAGTATGGTGAAGATAAAAAATATACTTAAGCCCTGTGTATGACTCTCCGTTAGCATTGTCAGATCCAGAAGATAAAATGGTAGGAGAAAGGCTAAACTTAACAAAAGAAAACCTTTTAAGCATTGTAAAATTTTTTTGAAAACCTACTGTCAGATACAAAATATTTTGAGCTCTGAACTCGAGAGGATCTCCTGAAGCAAAATCTTTCGTATTGAAAGTTTGAAAAATTTCAAAATCAAGGCCAGCGTAATAATAAAGTCCTTCAATTCCAAGAAGCTTCCACTTAGATTGTGCATAACTATTTATACCGATCTCAAGAGGTGGAGTTTCCGCTGTAGAATTTCCGCTTCTCGGAATTTCCGCCTCACTAAAGTAAGAAATATAAGCACTCGAGTAGAGCGTCCAATCAGGATCGAATTTATAGCTTGAAGTAATTCCAACGGTAAGTGGTGAGTTTTGATCGAGAGATGCTTCATCCCCCGTGGAAACAGTTTCAGTAAAAGAACCTGTACTCACTGCATAAAATAAACCAAAGGCATAAGGAAGTTTCTTCTTTTCCTTTAATTCAATCTTTGGATCATAAACAACCTTAGAAAGATTAGAAAAATCTGATATCAAACCATTCTTAGCTTTTGTTGCAATTCGAATATAAAGGACTTCGTCTTCAAAAAGTTTAATAACAATTTGATTCTTTCTCGCTTTCCCTTTTTTGATACGCTTCTTTAATTGGTTATCAGCATAAGCCTCAATAATATAATATTTAACATCAACCCCTTGAGGCGGATTCCATTTATAAAGAATTCTTTTAACTTGCCTCTCGGCTTTTTCTTCCTCTAAAGTCCCTCCAACTACAGCTTTATCAGTTTCATCTTCTTCTTCCTTAATTTTTTCTTCTGACTTTTTAGTTTCTTCAACTTCCGGCAATGGAATATTTTCTGAAGCTTCTTCAAAGTTTGTTGCTGCTAGATCAGGAAGAACTTCTTCCGGATTAATAACTTGCTCTGATGCTTCAGAAGTTTGAGAAGAATTCTCTATAACCCTTTCTTTTTCTGGGGGCTCGTTACTCACATCAACTGTTTCTTGAGACCAAACAAATACTGAAATGAAGCATAGTAAAAATAGATACTTAGCCATAAATAGATCATATCAAAATAAAAAACAGGAACAAGAGTTAAGCAGGATTCAGTCTAAAAAAACATTCGAAATTCTATTTCATACTGTTTTACTTTTGGTGTATTCGTTCCAGAAAATATGTCTTGATAACCAAAAATTATTTCTCCGGGTAGAAGAAATTCTTTATTTTGAAAGAGTTTAACTGAGCTAAACTCTAAGTTAAGCCTCATTATGTGTCTTTCAAAATCAGTATTATAAGCTAATATACCGTTGCCCAGTTTATATTGAGACTCATAAGCATTTTCTTCTTTAAATTGATACTCATAACCACCTTTAAGTTTAATCCAATCATTTATAATCATTTCTGAATTGATCTGATAGAGAAGTATATTTCCTAACTTCTCATCAAATCTCCCTTTAACATTTGATAATGTGTTATCTAGAGACTCTGGTATTCGAAAATCTTTTTCTGATGAAAGTTGATAAGTGTATCGGAAGAAACTATTGAGAACAATGTCATTTCCAAGGTAATACCCTCCTCCAAATTCCAAAAAGATATCCCATTGCCCATCTCCGAAAGCAAAGTCTTGAAGTAAGTCTGGATCATCCACTCTACCTGTTGGGGCCACAATCCCTGCCGCAAGCAAAGTTCCCCAATTGTCTTCTTTTATAAAATTCCACATTAACCCAAGTTCAAGATCACCAAAATCACTTGCCTGCCAGGTTCCCAGTTCTTTGTAGCCCAACTCTTGAGTAATAGCATATTGGATGACAGGTGCATCAACGTCAGGGATTTGATCAATCGCAGATCCAACTGATTGTTGAATCTCATCTGAGGTATTATTACTTAGATCATCACCAAGCTCTTGAAAATTATTACTCTCCAATCTATTGTATGCAATATTTACTCTTGCCGTGAAATAAGGGAGGATACCATAGGCTGTCACTCTATTCGAAAGCCCCCAACCAAAACCAAATCCATCAACTTGAACATCAGCGCTTCCAGAAATCCCATACCGACCAATTAAAAGTCTGCCCTTTTGCTCTTGAGAAATTTCTCCTAAAAGATCAATTGCATCTGCTGTTTGTGAAATGCTGGAAAGCATTTCAGCATCAATCTGAAAGCTAAAATGATAGGGAGTTAATGATTCTTTTTGATTAAAAGAAGAGTTGACGTTATTAGCCTTAACATTCCTATAAACGAAGGTTCTCACCCCTTTAGGAAGAGTGTCATAATAAGCAGCAAAACCGCGCATACTAATCCATAAGCTTATTAAAAAAGCTAATAATTTTAAATATTTAATCATCAAATTCCCACATGAACGCCTAGAAAGCTGTTGAACGATATCATAAATTGTTTTCTAAAGAATGCACCGTATAAAATATTTAAGGAGGGTGGTGGTGCCCACAACTTTTCTCTATGATAGGGCACTCATGATGAAGGGGTTCATTCTATTAATATTTTTTGCTTTCCTTTTAGGTTGTTCCAGAAAGGAATCCGTTACTCCTTTCTCTCACTCAGAAGATTATCGAGCGAGATTGAGAAAAACATTTACCGTGCGGTATCCGCTCATGCCAGAGCGAGTAGGATCTTATAGCTATGGTGACGTCATCGAAATGGATCCGAAGAGAAAAAATTTACTTCAATATATAACAAAGCCTTTAAAGGAAGCTGTTTATCAACTTGGAGTGAAATATTTCAAGAGAAATAAAATTCAAGCTCAAGCTGAATTGAGTATTCCTCCCGAAGCCTTTGAATATATAAAATCGGTGAAACTAAAAAGAATTTTCTTTGTTCTTGATACTTGTATTGACCATGGAACAAGATGCTTAAGTATGGTGGAAGGAATTAAAATGACTTTTATAAAAAGTCTTTTCATTAACCTAGAACCTCTTAAACAAGGGGCTATTATTCAAGAAATTAAAGAGGTTGATGAAGATATCTTTCTTAAAAAAGAGAAAGAATTTTTCCAAAATTTTGGAAAAGCAAAGAAGATTTCGAATGACGTTTTTCAATTAGCTGCTCATTCTCAGAAGAAGAGACCCAATAATGCGAGTATATCTAGCTATTATATTTTTAAGCATCATAAAAATATCAGACAACTTCAGAAGTATTTAAATCAATCAAGACATATTAAGAAAACAACTCTTTTTGGAGATTTAATTTTAGCTGAATTTAAAAAACTTCCGAATGCTAATATTTCAAGAATTTTTCATGAAGAAAGCTTTCATCAAGAATTTAAAAGTCAGTATACTTCGATAACACCAGCTACTTGTGGAAGAGGAAATTGTACTGAATTAAGAATTAATAGTGAAAACCTCGTTGAGTATTTAAAAAAGCATCCGAATGTTATTATAAATACCTTCATTCAGGTCAACAAACTTCCTAAAAAGGACTTCCACTACAAAGGTTTTATTGAGTTCGATGTTGAGCTCAATATCTAATCCTCTTCGATAACTTCTTCCTCTTCTTTTGGTCCAATGGCCCAGTTCCTCAGAGGATAGTAAGCACCTGCATTAAGAATTTTATGAATGAGCATGATACCTGAAGCGATCGCGATCGCCTGTAGAGGTTTAAGGGCCCCACCAACGGTATGAGGTCCAAAAGTTAAACCTCTGCAAAAAGTTCTATAGATAACGATTGAAATACCAAAGGCAATGGCATTACCGATCGCTGTAAAATAATTGTTAAAAACAAGCCTGTCCCCTGCCTCTGTTCCGGTTTTAATTGGATTATTCTCTCTTCCCTTTTCATAAGCGACTCTCTCACTCATTCCCTCTATGACTAGATCAAGAACATCAGTACTGACTTCAGTTCCCTCAACAATAATTCTATTTTCTTCTAGAATGAGCTTCGCTTCTTTTTGAGGATCTTTTGCCGAGTCAATTCGTCTAAAAATTTCAGCAATATCCTTGTCCTTACTTAACTCTGAAATGACACTTTGCAATCTTTTCTCATCAAGTAGCATTGGGTTTCCAACTGACTTATCAAATAAAGCCGCATAAGTTTCACTGTCAGCGTAATTATAAATATAACCTTTCACGTACCATATAAGGGCCTTCATTGAGTTTGAAAGTTCATCAGAAGCTGTTGCCTTTGCTCCAACCCACATCGAGATAAGACTTAATACTGTCTCCATTAGAAACTTCTTCTTTCCTTCTTCCTTACTCCAATTTCCCGAGATCTTAAAACCGACAAAGATTGCTAAGACTGTTCCAACATATGAAAACCATTTAAAAAGCCTCTTGTGAGAAGACCCCAAAGTGTTTAGCTTCTTCGTCCTGCACATTGTTCGAAGTTTTCGAAACTCTCTAAATTCTTTATCAGCTCTGACAGCATCTTCATGATAAGCTTGTCTTCTTCTTTTAAAATTATAACTCTTAGACTCAATATCTTTATATCGCTTGAAGGCTTTATATTGTTTTCTTCCAAGATTTTCAGAGTTGCCTGTTCTAATCGCTTCAAAGATTTCATTAAAATTGTCTAAATAAAATCGACGATCCTTTGTCCAATAAGTATCCATTATTAAGATAAGATTAAAGAAAATATCAACATCGTTCTTTGAAGTTAAATTCGTCTTTTTTAAAATTTCTGAAATTTTAGCTGCATCAATATGGTTTAATTTCTCTAGATATTCAATATTTCGAGATATCTGACGACGAACTCGAGCATTAAAGCTTTCCTTGGTTACTATTTCTTTTAAATTCTTTCTAAATAATTCATAACCTGTTTTATAATCCTCTAAACCTATTCTCATTTCATCAAGGATACCTGATTGGAGCAGATCTCTTTGAACATAACGAGAGCTTTTAAGTTTATCAAAAAATAGATCAAGCATTTTTCCGTTAATGGCACCTTGGGCGACACCTTTTGAAAGATAATCTCCAATAATCTCATGGAAAGGAGCTCCTGAAATTTCATGTTTCAAAACTTTTAGATGATAAGGAATTGAAACTCTTCTAATAATTCTAGCTTGTTCAAAAACTTTCTCTTTAATTGTATAGAGATTGCAAACTGAAGCGTGCCCGGCTATTGAGAAAATGAGGATTAAACTGATAAACTTCCGCATGATATAACTCTAAATATTATACCAATTTAGAAGCGACTCTCATCGAGTAAGAGCTTATTGCTGACCATGAAAAACCAAAATGATCAACTAATACTTCATTAGCTCCAGAACAGCACTTTCAACTCTTTCGTCATCTGGAAGAATCGCTCTTTCGAGTATCCGATTAAAACCGACAGGTGTAAAAGTCGAACCAACTCTCCTAACTGGAGCATCAAGATATTCAAAAGCTTTTTCGTTAATCAGAGAAACGACTTCGCCTCCAAAACCACCAAAAACTTTATCTTCATGAACAACAAGCGCCCGGCTGCATTGTTTAACTATATCAATTATGGACTCTTCGTCTAAAGGGCTTAATGAACGAAGATCGAGAACAGCAATGCTATATTGATCACTCAATTTTTCAGCGACTCTTAAACAATGATGAACAGTATTACCGTAAGTTAAAAGAACAAGGTCCGTCCCCTCTTTTCTTAGTCTTGCTTTACCAAAAGGAACTTCAAAACCTTCTGGAACATAAGTCATAGCATCTTTTGAGTTGTAAAGAGCTTTAGGTTCAAGAAAAACTGTTGGTCCCTCAGAGCGCATCGCTGTTCTTAATAAGCCCGCGGCATCATCAGCAAAGGCAGGAACAACAACTCGGATTCCAGGGAAAGTCGTTAGGGTCCCTTCAATGTTTTGAGAATGATAAAGCCCACCACCAATATAACCACCAGAAGCAATCCTAATAGTGACATTGGGAGCAAATGCTCCATTACTTCTCCAATAGTCATGAGTACACTCTACAAGTTGCTCCATTGCTGGCCAAAAATAATCAGCAAACTCAGCGCCTTCAACAACAACTCGGATATCATTATTAAAACGAGAAAATCCATTTGCTGTTCCTAGAATAAAATCTTCAGCAATGGGTCCGTTAAAAACTCTTTCTTTTCCGAATTCTTGCTGCATCCCTTTTGAGACGTTAAAGATTCCACCTTTATCTTTATTGGCCATGTCTTGACCCCAGATAAAAGCATTAGGGTTATGTCTAAACTCTTCTTTTAATGTTCCATTAAGAGCATCGATAAACTTGATAGCTTCTCCACCCTCTTCATGAATTCCTTCTGGAAACTTTCCAGTGTCGTAAGCATCTGGGATGACATAATCCCAAATTGATTCAGGTGTTGGGTGAGGTGATTTCACAGCTTCTTTGTGAGCGCTCATAAGTTCTTCTTTACACTCTTGATCAATCTTCTCGATATCCTTATCAGAAAGAATTTTATGTTTTTTAACTGCTTTTAAGAATTTAGGAATAGGATCAGCATCGATCGCTGCTTGTCTTTCTTCTTCATCTCTATAAAGTTCATGTTTATCCGAGTTGGAATGACTCCCCATTCTTACACACATAGCATGAACGATCACGGGTTCTCCATATTCTAAAACATGGTCTTTTGCCGTCTTCATTGCATTCATAGAATCAAGCACATCTTTTCCATCGCAATGAATGATCTTTAAATTTAAAAACCCGCTAAAGTTATCAGCACATTTTTCATTTGCTGTTTGATCAGCCTTGGGAACAGAAATCCCATAATCATTATCTTGAAAAACAAAAATAACAGGAAGTTTTTCACGGCTAGCCCCATTAATCGCTTCGTAGCAATAACCCTCGGAGACGGAAGACTCTCCCTGAGAAGAGATTGAAACTCCCTTGTGCCCGTAAGTTTTCATCGCTCTCGCGACACCTGCTGCATGTAAAGTATGATTTCCAGTACAAGAAGAAACATTATGGATATTCCATTCAGGTTTAGCAAAATGGTTTGACATATGTCGCCCACCGCTAGCTAAATCCGCATCCTTAGAAAGTCCATTCAGGATAATTTCTGTAGCTGTTAAACCTGCAGAAAGAGCCGTAACCATATCTCTATAGTAAGGAAAAAGATGATCCGTCTTTTTATCAAAGGTCTGTCCGATCGCAAGCTGGATAGGGTCGTGCCCAGCACAAGGAGCATGATAACTCCAACCTAAAGCTTGCTTCAAGTAATTGGGAGCTCTGTCATCAATTAGCCTACCAAGCTTAAGAATCCGATACCACTTTTTAAAAGTCTTTTTATCGGTCGACTCCCAGTCAAAATGTTTAACAACCTCTAAATATGCTTGTGAATTTTCACTCATTTAAGGACCCCAATTTGAAAAATTTGAACTATAATAACCTAAAGAATTTAAGCAGGGAATTATAAATAATTCCCATTTACAAGGTGTGTTATGACTCAAGCTCAAAAGTTTCAAAATGATTCGAGAATTCAAGAAGCCAAAAAGCTCATTCAAGAAGCTTTACATGAACATCAAAAAGATGTGAATCAGTTAAGGGGACCAATTTCTGATGAATCTTACGAGGCTTACCAAAAAATGATCGAAGAATTTTCGCAAAAACGAGGAGGAAAACTTTTTTACGATTATGTTGGTAGTGGATTTGGTTGTGGACCATTTGTCGAACTTGCTGACGGGAGTACAAAGTATGACTTCATCACGGGAATTGGAGTTCATTACTTTGGGCACAATCATTCAGGCTTAATGAATTCACTTATTGATGGGGCGCTTTCAAATACAGTTATGCAAGGTAACCTTCAGCAAAATGTAGATAGTGAAAAACTTTTGTCTCTTCTTCTTGAACAAGCGAATATTAGTGGGGCGGGTTTTGATCATTGCTTTTTAACCTCTAGCGGAGTTATGGCAAATGAAAATGCTCTCAAGATGGTTTTTCAAAAGCGATCACCTGCTGGAAGAGTGATTGCTTTTCGAGGCGCTTTTCATGGAAGAACAATGTCTGTAGCAGCAATTACTGACAAAGCTAAATATAGAGATGGACTTCCTCCAACGATCAATGTCGACTATATTCCTTTTTACGATTATACCGATCATGAAGGTAGTATTGAAAAATCAACTAAAGCTCTCAAAGACCTCATTGCAAAATATCCAGGAGAACATGCCGCGATCATATGCGAACTCATTCAAGGGGAAAATGGATCGTGGCCAGGGCATAAAGATTTTTTTGAATCTCTCTTCAAAATCTGTAAAGAAAATAATATCTCAGTTATTGATGATGAAGTTCAGACCTTTGGACGAACCGAAAATCTGTTCGCTTTCCAATACTTTGAAATGGACAAGTTTATCGATATGGTTTGCATTGGAAAGATGAGCCAAGTTTGCGCGACTCTTTTCAGAGAAGATCACAAACCAAGACCTGGTCTCATAAGTCAAACTTTTACCTCTTCTTCGACTGCAATCAATGCAAGTTATTTCATTATTAGTGAAATGATCAAAAATAACTATCTCGGAAAAGATGGTAAAATTAATAAAATTCACCATTACTTTGCTGAAAAACTTGAAGAACTCAGCAAGAAACTTCCAGAGAAAATTGAAGGCCCATTTGGAGTCGGAGCTATGATTGCGATGACTCTTTATAAAGGTGATCTTGATAAATCGAAACAATTCACAATGAACCTCTTTAAAAATGGAGTTACCAGTTTTATTGCTGGAGTTTCTCCTATCAGAGTGAGAATGCTTATCCCAATGGGAGCAATTGAAGAACACCATATCGATGAAGTTATTCAAATAATAGAAAAGACTCTTGGAGAGATTGATTAAATGCTAGTTATTAGACCAATAGAATTAAAAGATCTCGACGACCTTTTAGCTTTACTAGAACACGCAGGCCATGGACTAACTTCACTCCCGAAGGATGCTGAAGTTTTAAAAAAAAGAATCTCTCTTTCTATTAGAAGTTTCGAACACGTTGAAAAGGATCGCCCAGGAGGAGAACTCTATCTTTTTGTCATGGAAGATATTTTTAAAGGAAAAATTATAGGAGTTTCAGGAATTCTCTCTAAGATTGGAGGATTTGATCCTTTTTATTTTTATCGGCGTGAAAAACAACGTATGAGTTCAGAAATGATTGACGTTGAACATGAGCTCAACACTCTTCATGTTGAAAAAATTTATGATGGCCCTGCTGAAATCTGTAGCCTTTATCTTTCTCCTGACTATAGAAGCTCTCAAAATGGTCGCTTCCTTTCTCTTTCTCGTTTCCTCTACATGGGAAACCATCTAACTTTTTTTGAAAATGAAGTAATTGCAGAAATGAGAGGAAGAGTTGACAAGCATGGTCACTCTCCTTTCTGGGAAGCAATAGGAAAAAAGTTTTTCAAAATTGATTTTCCTAAAGCTGATTATCTTACAATGAAAAATAAAAAGTTTATTGAGGAACTTCTTCCTGACTACCCAATTATTGTTGATCTTCTCCCTCAACAAGCACAAAGAGTTGTTGGAAAAGTTCATCCAAACACTGTTCCCGCGCTCAAAATCTTGAACCAAGAAGGTTTTGAAGAATGTGGGCTTGTCGGTATTTTTGAATCAGGTCCTGTAGTAAAAACAAAAGTAGATAACATCAGAAGCATAAAGAAAAGCCAAGTTTCTATAGTTGAAGAAATTAAAGATGAGGATGAATTTGAAAATCAAGAAAAGGTTATTATTTCATTAATTGATCCTCTCAATTTCAGATGTTGCTTATCACCGATAAGTCAAAAAAATGAAAAGATATCAATCTCTGACGTTGCTGCAACAGCTTTACGACTTAAGATCGGAGACAAGGTTCGCCATGTCTCTCTGAAAAGTTAGTGCTGAATTTCTATCTCGTTATTCTGCTCTTGTCCTAAGGCAGTATAGGCTTTTTGAATTTTTACAACATTTAAGTAGAAACCTCTCATAAGTTCCACAAGTTTTTCTTCAGATTTTTCTTGAGATTCAACTCGCTCTTTAATCTCTTCATTCGCTCCCTCTACTATTCCCTTGAGAGCTTCAATTTGTTCATAGTCAGAGTTGCTTTCTTCTTTAGATAACTTATTCAAGTCTTCAAGAAACATTTCAAATTTTGTAAAAAATAAATCGGTGTCTCGTAATAACTTTTCTTGTTTATCAAGATATTTCTGAGCTTCAGTTGTCCCCGCTCTTCCTATTAACTTTAATTGATCGCGATAAGACTTAATCTCAGTCTTAAATCCAGAAATAGAAGGGATTCCCCAGTTAATAAGCTTTTTAATCGTTTTATCAAGATCAATATCTTTCTTTATGCTGTCAGAATAATTACTCGTATAGAGATGTATCTTAGAAAAAATGTTTTGACTCAAATGAATTGTTTCTTGAAGCCCTGAAGAGAAATTTACAATAATAGATTTCAGAGCTCCAAAACTATTTTGAAGTTGGTCAACCTCATTCTTGCATGAGTTTAAAACCTCCGTCGTATACTCACTATTATTCAAGGCTTCAATCGTAACCTTCTCAAAGTTTTGCATTTCTTTATCGAAAGATTTTTTTTGCATTTTTAAGTCATGTGATAAAGATTCAAAATTTGTCCATAGGTCCATTCTATTCGCAAGTGCAAATTCAGCCTTAAGGCTTTGAGTGATCTCAGAATTAAAACTCCCTTCAGCTAAAGCTTCAACTGCTTTTTTGATTGGTTCAATTGTCGAATTAACCTGAATATTAATTGTCTCTTCCACTGTAAGAAGAGGATAAAGCATAATCATGACATATTTTTTATTATTATAGTTCACGGGATTAATATACATTTGAAAAGATTTCTCTTGTGATGACTTAACTTGAAAAATACCAGCGACATTACCCTCAATCGCCTCTATTACTGGGTCATGACCTTCTAAAAGAAAATTTTCTTTTATCTTGTCCCAATTCATACTCTCTGATGCAAAAGACTCTGCAGTAAAGTTTAACTGCTCTACAAAGTTTTGATTAAACCATTTGAAATTGAGATTCTCATCGAGAAGAATACATGGGAACGGAATCGTTTCTTGAAAGATCCGCCCTAAGCTCATTCTTCTTTTAACATAATTGTTTAACGTCTGGACAGCATTCTTGAATTCTTCTTCTTTTGAAGTGATAAAACTTAAGTCATCCTTAACAATAATTTTATCAAGAGAAAAAATGATCTCTCTTTGAGACTTTTCATTAAATCCAATAAATATCTTTCTCATTATAAAAAGACAGAGACCTAAAGCAAGTATAAGAATAATAATACTCAAGCCAAAAAACTGAGCTGATACTTTTCCCACATAGCTAGGAGCCCCCAGATACTGCTGTCCTTTTTTTGACCAAAAATTTGACCAGGCTTCCAAATTTCTTAGTGTTAATAGATAAGCATTTCTAACCTTTGAAGCCTTTGTATTTTCTTCAATTAATAAATTTGTAAGAATAATAAGATTATCAGTTTTGTCTAAGATTAATTTTTTCTGAGTAATTCCAAGACTTGATTTTTTTGTAACATCTTGAGCGAGAGATAAGTCTTTTAAATTAATTCCTAGAAGATAATTAATATCTTTCTCAAAACTGAATTGTCTAGGAGAACGAATATTAATTCTATTACTTATTCGAGTTAAAGTTCTCCATTTATTTTTCTTTATATATTTATTGTAAGCGAGAAAGCTTTCAGTATAATTTTTCCAAATATTTTTATTACTTAGATTGATCTTCGAAATTTCATTTGATAATTTTTTCAGATTTTTAGAACCTTCAAAATCATTTTTATAATTTAATTTTTTTGAAAAATATTCAATCTTTTCATCAAGTTCTTGAAAAGTATTAAATCGTTCTGAAACCTTAAAAAGATCAAATTTCTTAGCACCAATTTTCTTTATTTTCTTTGTTACAATTTTTGAATCATTTAAAATTGAATCTTTAACATCTTGAAAGTTATATATTTGATAATTTTTAAAATAGAGATAAGTTTGGAACCCAATTGCTGCAACAGTTACAAATAAAAATAATGCTGCAAGAATTCTAAAAGAACGATCATAAACTTTTTTCATTTTAGTGCCCCTCGGGCGTAGATAGACTACGCATTCATCTAAGTCATTAATTTAATTATTATAAATAAGGTATGAAATATGAAGTTTTATTATATACCAGAGCCCGAGAGTCAGTTTTTCTAAGCAGCTAAATCTTCATAGTCTCCAAGATCATTTTGAATTTTTGATTTCAATTTCAAGATTGCTTGAGTATGAAGCTGTGAAACTCTTGATTCAGTTACATCGAGTACCTGACCGATCTCTTTGAGGTTTAGGTCCTCATAATAGTAAAGAGAAAGAACAAGCCTCTGTTTCTCTGGCAAGGCTTTTATTCCCTCTTTTATTTTTGTTTGGATATTTTTATAACTAACAGCACTGTATGGATTGAGTCCTGTTCTTCCTTCAGCAAGGTTAATCATGAGTTTTTTATCACCTCTGCTGAATGAGTTTGCATCATCAATATTAAGAAGAGAAACAGACTTCGCTTTATTAATCATGTCATGCAAGTCATCCATGCTACAATCAAGCGCATTACACATCTCTTCATCCGTTGCTGGTCTTCCAAGCTCGCTCTCAAGCTTAGCGTACGTTCTTTCAAGAATTTTCGCTTTCTCTCTTACAGATCGTGGAACCCAATCTTGAGCTCTTAACTCATCTAATATCGCTCCCCTGATTCTAAACTCGGCATAAGTTTTAAACTTATTATCCCTTGAAGAGTCGAATTTATCGATAGCATCCATAAGGCCAATAACACCGCATGAAATAAGGTCATCTAGCTCAATACTCGAAGGAAGTCTTGAAGCAATTTTTTGGGCTATAAACTTAACTAACGGAGCATACTCAATGATAATCCTATCTTTAACCTCTGGATCTTTTGTATTTCGATAATCTTTGAGTTTTTTAAGTTTTTGCGTTATAACTGACATCAAATAGCCCCCAATCCAATTTTTGAAAAGTCGATTTCCTCGTCAGTCTTCTTGGTTGAATCCAATAGACTTGACGGCAGCCTTTCACTAGCCTCAAAGACTATTTCGTACAAATTTTGAGTGATCCTTAGGCAGTTCTCCTTTAGAGAATTATTTTCCCCAAAGATAAAATCCTGATCAAAGTACTTTGGATTTACGTCAAGATAAGGAAGATATCCTAAAAAATAAGCTTCCTCATTCATGAACTTTAAACATGTATTATGAAATGTTTTTGAAACTTTATTGAAAACAGTCTCATCTCTCACTTTGTTGAGAACAAAGCGATTAAGATCAGAACCGTATCTTTGAATAAGGATTTTCGTTAACGCATAAGAATCTGCCAACGATGACTTGTCAGGAGTAATCATGATAAGCCGAAGATCACAAAAAGCTGCTAAATTTAGAGTTTCTTTAGCTATTCCGGCAGGACAGTCTAGTATAATGAAGTCATAATGTTTTTCACACTGGTCAACAATATTAATAATCTCATTTTGGATTCTAAACTTTTTATCAAAAACCTCGATATTTCCATTACAAGTCGGAAGTAAATGAAAGTTTTTAATTTTAACCATGCAATCGTAAAGATTTGCTTCTCTTTCAAGATAAGAAACAAAACGACTTTTTGTATTTGTATTTAATTTAAGTAATGTATTCGAAAGATTATAATCACAATCAATAAGAAGAACTTTTTTATTTGATTTTGAAAGATCATTTGCGAGCCTTAAAGAATAAGATGTTTTTCCCACTCCTCCCTTACCGGATAAAACTGCAATCGTTTTAACCTTTTGACTAATGATCCTCTGCCCGGTGTCTCGAAATGTATTTAACCAATCCCTGGTTTTGCTCATTCTCACTTCCCTGTAAGAAAAAAATTATTAATCTCTAACGTTAAAAATTTCTGATATTAAATGATCTGCACTTGCTTCTTCGATATCTCTCGGAACAACTCTGCCTACACCAAAGAAGATATAAGGCCTCGTCGTCTCATATTGAAGATTAATCAGGTTCGAAAGGTTTAAACACTGATCAAGGTGAGAAACAACTAATCCATCAATAATGCCGGCATACTTATTACACACCTTTCTATTATATAGATTAGAATGGATCGCAGAAAGAGACAGCAAAATTTCCACATCCTTAAAAGAAGTGCGAATTGCTTGAGTAATCTTTTTAGTATGGTCTTTCTTGTGATTACAGCAGTTTATATCAATAAAGACTTTTTTACCGAGGTCAATATTTTCTCGCAGTTTACTTATTAATTCTTGAAGGTTTTTACAGTTTTCAGTTTTGATACCTAACATCGCATTTGAGAAAGTTTGTTTTTCAGCATTCTCTTCAGTGTCGTAAGTCAAAACAATACTATTTTTAACCATAGAGCTCATTTTAAGACACATCGATGTCTGTCCTGTTGCACCTTCACCAAGAACCATCGTAATCACACCGTGATTCGATACTTCTGCATGGGAGAAAAGAGCTGGTTTTGTTTTAATAATTTCTCTTATTTCTCGAAAAGTAATATCGTAAAGAAGTTCTTCATCTTCCATTTGCTCAGAACTAAGCTCGATATTTGCTTTTCTTAAAACATTCATAATTAAGCTATCAGATAGGTCAAAGGACTTGAGAATATTCTTCAGTTCTCCAGCTTTTGTATCTGGGCTATTCAGTCTCTTGAACTCATTAAATTGATCCATCATATCACTCATCTCTGAACGAAGTTGATTCAGTTCGAGACTTTGTGAACCAAGCTGACTCTTTAAATCATTATTTTGAGACTTTAAAGCAGCAACTTGTTCTTGAGATTCATTCATTTGAATTTTCATATCAGCTTGAATTTGAGGTTGAATGTTTTCTTTTGGAGCTTGAGTAACTTCTTCTCCCAAAAAGTCACTCAGAGATCCCTCGTTACTTTCAGTCTTAGATGAATCAACTCGATTCACTTTTTTGTTCAAAGAAATATTGCCATAGCTATTTATTACATTTGAAATATTCTTAGAAGAGCCTGAATAAAAATCAGATTTTTGTTCCTCATCCAATAAGGTGTCAATTTTAGCTTTTTTAGTATAATCCTCTTCTGAAATCGCAGCTGTAACTTCATATTTTTTTTTCTTCAATGACCCCTTTAGGCCTTTAAAGGAATTCGTTTTAAGTATAATGGCTTCGGGTCCAAGTTCACTTTTTACTGCTTTTAGAGCTTCGTCTAATGTTTCACCTTCAAATTTTCTAACGTACATTTCTTATACCCTCACTGTACCTAATGATCTAATCTGAACATCAGGGCTGATTTCGTTATGACTGACTACTATTAAATTAGGAATAAACTTCTCTGTTAAGGCCTTGAAATGCCTTCTAATAAGAGGTGAACAAAGAACAATCATTCTTTCACCAAGGTTTGTTGCCTGTTCGATTCTCTCATTTAAACTCGAAAGTATATTCTGAGTTGTTTTTGCATCAAGATTTAACATGGGGCCATCTTGAGACTCTGCAATACTTCCAATAATAAGCTCTTCAAGATTTCGATCAAGAGTAAAAAGAGGAATATCTCCTTCTTCACTTTGAATTCTTTGAGTAATAGATCTTCTTAATGCTTGACGAGCATATTCTGTAAGTTGATCACTCTCTTTAAAACGTGTTCCATGTTCAGCCAATGCTTCTAAAATTGATCTCATATCGCGAATTGAAACATTTTCTTTTAGAAGATTCTGTAAAACCTTTAAAACAGTTCCGAATGGAAGAATCTCTGGGATGAGATCTTCCACAATCTTTGGATTCTCTTCTTTTACCTTATCAAGAACTTTAACGAGCTCTTGTCTTCCGAAAAGTTCATAAATATTAGCTTTTAAAATTTCAGTCAAATGTGTTGCGATGACAGTTGCCAGATCAACAACCGTATAGCCATTGTACTGAGCTTCATCTTTAAGCTCTTCGTTAACCCATACAGCAGGTAATCCAAAGACAGGTTCGATTGTTTCTATTCCTTCTACTTTTTCAATAACCGTACCCGGATCCATCGCTAAATATTGTCCAGGAACGAGCTCACCTTTTGCGATTGTAATTCCTTTCACTTTAAGGACATAGCCACCTGCCTTGAGTTCTAGGTTGTCACGAATACGAACTGACGGGATAATAACTCCCCAATCCGTCACAAATTGTTTTCTAATTTGACTAATTCTTTCTAGTAAATCTCCATTCTGAGAAGAATCGACAAGGTTAACAAGTCCATACCCAACTTCAAGTTCTACGAGTTCAAGATTAAGAAGACTCTCAAGATCTTCTGATTGGTCTTCTTTTTCTTGATCAGCTTTCTTAGCTTCAAGAATTTGGTCTTCTGCTTTTTTCTTCTCAAGGAAATAGCCACAAAGTGCAATAGCCCCTCCCATTCCGATGAAAGTGAGAGCAGGAAAATTTGGAACAAGTGAAAAAAGTCCCAAGATCCCACCTGTTATATAAAGAGCTTTCGGTTGAACACTGAATTGTTCAAAAACTTGGTTACCAAGAGATGACTTGTCTGTATTTCTTGTTGTAATTAAACCTGCAGCTGTCGAAATAATAAGAGCGGGAATTTGAGCAACAAGACCATCGCCAATTGTCAGGAGCGTGAAAATCTCTGCGGCGTCAGCAAAACTCATGCTGTTTTGCCCAACTCCGATAATAATTCCACCAATGATATTGACGATTGTGATGAAAATACCAGCAATTGCATCACCACGAACAAACTTGGAAGCACCATCCATAGACCCGTAAAAATCAGCCTCTCGAGCAATTTCCTCTCTTCGGTTCTTAGCTTGTTCTTCATTTATCAACCCCGCATTTAGATCTGCATCAATCGCCATTTGCTTTCCAGGCATTGCATCTAATGTAAAACGGGCTGCAACCTCTGCAACTCTTCCTGCACCTTTAGTGATTACAATAAAGTTAATTATGACAATGATAATAAAAAGAATAATACCTACTGCATAATTTCCACCGACAACATAATTTCCAAAAGAGAAAATAATTTGTCCTGCCGCTGATAAACCACTATCTCCTCCTCTCAGAAGAATATTTTTAGTCGATGCAATATTTAAAGTAAGGCGAAATAACGTTGCCATCAGCAAAACAGATGGAAAAACAGAGAAATCTAATGGTCTTTTAGCATAAATAGAAAGCAAAAGAATTGTAATCGATAAGGCTAAAATAAGAGTAATAAAAATATCCATTATGACAGGGGAAACTGGAACAATTATCACTGCAAGAGAGAGTACAAGACCAATTGCTACTGCAAGGTCAGTATTCTCAGATAAAACTTTAAGTCTTTTAAAAATATTTTCCATAATAACCTTTAAGCAACTGCCTTATTGCTTCTTTTCTTTCTATAAACATATGCAAGGATTTCAGCCACGGCCTTGTAAAGATTTCGTGGAATAAAATCATCTAATTTAACAGTTCCATAAATTGCTCTTGCAAGTGGAACATTTTCAACTAAAGGAACATTATTTTCTTTTGCTAATTCTCTAATCCTAAGAGCTAAATGATCAGAGCCTTTTGCTACTACTTTAGGTGCATGCATATTCTCTCGATCATAACGAATCGCAATACTAATATGTGTTGGATTAGTAATGATAACATCAGCTTCTCTTACTTCGTTCATCATTCTCTTTCTTGCCATTTCTCTTTGAATTGTTCTAATTCTTTGTTTTATCTCAGGATTTCCGTCTTTATCCTTCTGCTCTCTTTTAACTTCTTCTTTCGTCATTTTTAGCTTGATCGAGTATTGATACTTTTCCCATGCAAAATCCATGGCAGCCATTATGAGAAGTCCAATGAGAAGAGTAAAAACAAGTTTCACAAAAAGTTGTTTTGTGAAGTCGAGGGCGACATTCATATCAGAATCAAGAAACCCAATAAAACCTTTAATAAGAGGTTCAACAACCATGTAAGTTAAAGCAATAACAATTGCAAACTTTAATAATCCTTTAAAAGTTTCAAAAATCATTTTTTTCGAGAAAATTCTCTTTACTCCACTTATAGGATCTACTTTTTTAAAATCCCATTTCAAAACTTCGGTAGAGAAAATAAAACCGAACTGCATAACCTGTGTTAGATATGCTAGACAAAGAGAAGTCAAGAATATTGGAGCTACGACCTTTAGAAGAGTGAAAATAGATTCTTTCAAAATAACAAGAACGGTCTCTCTTTCAAACACTTTAGCAAGCTCAAATTTATAAAGCCAATCAAGATAGCCTTTGATGATATCGAACATATAGGCACTTGATAAAATAAGACAAAAGAAAATTCCTGCCAGCATTAGAACGCTAGTTAATTCTTTCGAGGAAGCAATTTGTCCCTTACGACGAAACTCATCAATCCGATACTGGGACGGATCTTCTGTTTTTTCTGCTGGGTCTTTGTTTTCTTCTTCAGCCATACTTTAAATTACGAAATTAAACCAATCTCCAAGTTTTTCCACATACATTTGATAGCTATAATAGAAAAACTCCTGTCCTATAAAATAAAAAACCATCAATCCAAAACCAATATTAACAACAAAGCTAATCATGAAAACGTTCATCTGAGGGACAAATCGAGCCACAATACCAAGCACTGAGTTAATTAAAAGGTTTGTAACAAGAATTGGCATTGACAAGAGTAATGCCATCTTAATTAAATCTTTAAAAAATATATTTAAATACTCAAAAGTCTTTGGGGAAACTGCAAACTTATAAAGAGAAAAACTCTCAAAGGAGAGAACAACACCTTTGAAAATGGGAAGAAGTGCGCCCGTTGAAATAATCATAATAAGCAATGTCCAGCGAATCATCTGTTCAAGCGGACTAATAGGTGCAGCATAACTTGGGTCAAAGTATGTAATTGTCGAAAAACCAATCTGTTGAGTGATGAGCGATCCCGCAGAAACAAAGATAGTCATTATCATCTTGGCTAAGTAACCAATCAAAAGACCGCTTATGACATAATAAATTGTTAGATACCAAAAGTTTTGCTCTCCTGTATAAGCGATATCTCTCATGATTGCCGATTCCGCAAATGGAAAAAGAGCATAGCTTAGTACAACACAAAATAATCCTTTCACCGTACCAGGAATAGCATTTTCACTAAAGATGGGAATAGTGATCAAAATCGCGATCCAACGAGAGAAGCATAGCCAATATGCTAATAATTCACTTGAATCGAGGATTGATATATTTATCATTTAACTTTTACCACCTCTGGGATACTAATAAAAAGTTCTTCGGTATAACTTGTCATTGTTTCAATAAGCCATGGTCCAGAGATAATAATCAAAGCCATAATTGCAACAATCTTTGGAATAAACGCAAGTGTTTGTTCATTGATTTGAGTGACCGCTTGAAATAAAGAAACGGTAATACCAACAACCATTGCTCCTATAAGCATTGGAGCTGCCAACATCAATGTTACCTTAATTGCTTGTTGTGTTAATTCGATAACTAAATCATTACTCACGCATTTCCCCTAGTTGAAGGACTTTAAAATTGATCCCGTTACAAGTTGCCATCCATCAACAAGAACGAATAACAATATTTTGAAAGGTAACGAAACGAGTATTGGAGGTAGCATCATCATCCCCATGGCCATCAAAACTGAGGCAATAACCATATCGAGAATCAGAAAAGGTATATAAAGAAGAAAGCCTATTTGAAAGGCTGTCTTAAGCTCTGAGATAATAAAAGCTGGAATTAAAAAATGAATAGGTACATCACTAATTGTTTGAGGTAATGTTGTTGAAGTTGCATCATAAAATAACTTGATATCATTTTTTCTTACATGCTTACTCATAAATTCTCTTAAAGAATACTCAAGAGTCGAAAGAGCTTGCCCTGTCGTTATCTTTTTTTCTGTATAAGGCTTTAAAGAATTTTGATAAATCTTCGTCCCAGTAGGCATCATAACAAAGATTGATAAGAACAAAGCAAAACCAATCACGAGTTGATTCGGCGGCATGTTTTGAGTACCAACAGCCTGCCTCATAAAGGAAAGAACAACGATAATTCTTGTAAAAGAAGTACAGAGAATAATGATTGCTGGAGCAAGAGTTAGAACAGTAAATAAAAGAACAACTTGTAGAGTGTCAGCAAAGTCAACGCCTTGACCAAAGTTAATAGAAAGACCGGCAAGGTTTAGATTATTAGCTTGAGCTAATGCCGTTGTAGGAGATAAAAGGAATAAAGTTTTTAATACTCTTAACATTATACTCTTCTTTCAACTGAACGAGATTTTGTTAACTTCTTTTTAAAGTGCTTTGAAAAAGAACTTTGTTTACTCGAAGTTGGTGTACTTTCATATATATTCTTTTTTTCTACGATTGTAGTAGGCTCCACTGAATTACTTTGTTGAAGATTTCCGTCAAAGTTTGTCCCAAGAATCTCCTTCTCTCCCATTCTTAAGAGACCTGCTTGATCTTTTATTTCGGACAAGAAGTTAATTCCTCCATCCGTATTTGAAAGAAGTAAGAACTGATCATGAACTCTTACTAGTAAAAGATTCTTCTTCGGTGCAATATGAGTTGTTCCAACAACTTCGACAAGTTTTGAGTTATTTAAGAATCCCATTTTATTCTTTCCAAGAACTTTTTTACGGAATAGGTTCATTACAAGAAGAAAGACTCCAATAATTCCAGTCAAAACCATCACTAGTTTCAAAAGATAGCTCTGGAAGCCTTTTGTTTCATCGTTAAGATCATCAATTTTTATTGCCTCAGATTTTGTACTCGAGACTACTTCACCTTTGCTTTGAGCTGCTTGTTCTGCCTTAACTTTATCTTCTAAGAGGACATTCACTCGATCTTCATTAAAAGGAATAGGTTCATGAGTGTCAGTTGTCTTTCTGAAGTCCTCAATTAAATAATCGAGATTGCTTTTATCAACCTTTTGAACATCTTTCTTCTCAATAGTTTTCTTTGTCTTTGTTATTAGTTTCTTTGCTTGAACTTTCACTAAGGGAAGAATCGCCGTTAAGCTTTTTTTACTGAGCTTTATAGAAACATCAGAAATATTAGATTTTTTGATCACTTTTCTTGGAATTGAAATAATTGTCCCTTTTGAAGAATCTTTCACTTTAATCCCATGATATGGATTAATGTGAATCGAAGTCGTTGAATTCTTTTTAACTCCAGGAATAAAGAATTCGATCATTGATTTCGTTTTATTAATTTTAGGGTTTTCTAATAGATCACCAGAAAGAGATACAATCAGTTTTGTCACCTCTCCTGATTTCACCTCACTAATCTTCTTAATTGTCTCAGTACCATGAGCCAGACTTGAAACAAATAATAACAGTACAAATAATTTCATTATAATTTCCTATTTAAGGGTCTCAATCCTTTCAACTGGACTGATAATATCAGTAAGCCTAATTCCAAATTTTTCATTAACAACTACAACTTCACCTCTCGCCACAACTTTTCCGTTTACCAAAACCTCTAATGGCTCTCCGGCAAGCTTATCAAGTTCAATAACAGACCCTTGAGCAAGTTGTAATAAGTCTTTGATAACAACTTTTGCTCTTCCTAGCTCGACACTCACTTTCAATGGGATATCAAGAATAAAGTCAAGATTTTGAATTTTTAATTTGTTAATAGCATCATCACCTGTCTGGACACCATCATCGACTAGGCCAATGTTTTCTAATGCTTTTTCCTCAACTGTGTTTTCTTCAGGATTTGTGTTTTCGCTCATGATTAACTCTCCTCCAGCTTTCGAGTAATTTGTACTGCTCGATTACCTTTATAAATTCCAGATATACATTTTAATTTTTTTACTTCTTCTACTTCCAGATCGAGTTCTGAAGATGCATCTTTATTCAAAGGAATGATATCACCCGTTTTTAAGCTTAATAGATCAGAAACTGAGATTTCAGTTTCTCCGAGCTTTACAACTGTCTCTGAAGTAATATCTTGAACATGCTCTGACATATTTTTCGTCCAAAGAGTATCAACAACATCATGATCCGTTTGATAACTAGAGCTTAACTTGTGCTTAATTGGTTCAATTGTAGAATATGGAATAATGACCATGATCGTTCCAATCGCAGACTCAAATTCCACTTCAAAGGTTGTTGTAATGATAACATCAGAAGGAGGAACTACCCCAATGAATTGTGGATTAATTTCTGTTCTTACATATTGTGCATTAATTTTATGAATTGGAGCCCAGGCTTCTTCTAGATCATTGATCGCCATGTCCATAACTCTCTTCATGAATGAAAGTTCAATTTGGGTAAATTCCTTACCGTCGATCTTTGTAAAAGGTCTATCTGATCCACCAAAATAAGCATCGATAATCGCATAAGCTAGTTTTGATTCAAAAACCATCAAAGCAGGCCCTCGTAATTCGTTAAGTCTCATTAAGCACATACAACTTGGAATAGGTAATGTGTTTACAAATTCACCAAACTTTAAAAGGTCAGTTGAAATAATTGAAATGGTAGAAATTTTTCTTAATGAATTTGAAAGAGAAACTCTAAATGATCGGATGAATCGTTCATAGATAATATCAAGGATAGGCATTCGCCCACGGATAACTTTATCTTGATTAGTTAGATCGTAAGGCTGTACGTTTTGTTCTAGCTCTGATTCACCAAAATCACCGTCACTGATTAATTCATCGACATCAGAATCATCGTTAACAGCATTTAATAGAGCATCAACTTCGTCTTGGCTTAAAACCTGTGACATTTTCCCCTCCTGGGAGTATTCATCTGGACATCATGTCCGTTCTAAAATCAATCCTAGTTAATTTGAAAGCTTACGTAGAAAATGTCTACGACTGCTCCATTAACCAAGAATGAATTAACAGCATTTTTAATCTCTTCTTTAAGAAAGAGCTTTCCTTCTCTTTGCAAGAGATCTTCAGGCTTTTTAGAGTTCAAGATACTGATTATGGCATCTCTTATTTGAGGTTTCCTTGCCTGAAATTCCTCATCTTTAGCTTCTTTATTAAACTGAAGAACAGTTTTCATTCGGAGATATCTTCGTGGGCCTGCCCCTTGAGCCAAATTCACTGTAAAGTTTTCTAAAGGAAGAAGGCTACCTTCTTCTCTTTTTTCAGTAACTAGCTCAGACTGACTATCCTCACTTCCTCGCTCATTCATCATCTGATTTACGACATCTTTAATGTTTGGTTCCTCTGAGCTTTTTTTCATAAATTGAAATTGCTGAAAACCTACAAATCCCAGCGTCCCAATATTTAACACAATCAAAAGAACAACTAAGGGAGAGCTTTTTGAACCTGATTCTGCCTTTGTCTCTACTGGTGCGTTTTCATTGTTTTCCTCTGCCATTGGAAATCCTTTAATTGTTTAAAAACAAACCTTTCTAAATGGGAAACGAAAATATTTCCCCTTCACTACTCTCTAATTATAGTTGATAGGCAAAATTTGAATCAATCGGGCAGGAGGCTCCATATAAATTTAACCATTTAAGCCCTTTGGTAGGTAAAATTTTCCATAAATAGATGATTTTGATGTAAAAAAAATGACACAGTAAAACTGTCGGATTTCTTTTTAGGTAAAAAAAAGGGTGCCTCGACGACACCCCATTATACGTCTTAGTAGTAAAATGATACTAAAACATTTCCTTCCAAGCCTTCCCTGGTCTGAATTTAGGAAGTGTTTTAGCTTTAATTTTAATTTTTTCACCAGTAGCAGGATTGATTCCTGTTCTAGCAGCTCTACGAACCTTCGTAAAAGTTCCAAATCCAACTAAAGATACGTCATCACCCTTTTTAACAGTTTTTCTAACTGTATCGATGAAAGCATTAACAAAAGTCTCTGCATCTTTTTTTGTGAAGTGATTTAGAGCTTTGTCCTTAAGTACAGCTTCGATTAATTCTTTCTTGTTCATGTTTTCTCCTCTTTGAGACACAAGGTTAGTAAAAAATAGCTATCTAAATAAAGTTTTCCTTACTTTTTTTTGAATGACAACTTTTTTTTAGCTTAAATTAATCCCGTAAAGTCCTTATAGCTTTAGTTTTCCACGTTTCTGAAGTTCGCCAACGATCTCTACAAAGTAGCTTGTCGGATAAGCTCCCTTAACAGGAATACCATTCAGGAGAAACCCTGGAGTTCCTTGAAAGCCATATTTTCTGGCTTCCGCCGCATCGGCATCAATTCTTTTTGAAACGGTCTCAGATGAAAGGTCTTTTTTAAGTTTGGACATATTAGCTCCAACTTTTTTAGCAACCTCTTTAAGAAACTTCTCTCCTCCTTCTCTGATTTTTTGTTGTTCAGCAAAGAGAGCATCATGAAACTTTATTGCTTTTTTAGGATCTTGAAGCCTGATCGCTTCATAGTATTCAGCACACTTACGAGAGTACTGACCGATAACTGGTAAATGCTTAAAGACAAATCGAATTTTATTTCCATATTTCTCAAGAAGCTCTACCACTGTCTTAAAGCCCTTGGAACAGTAATAACATTGAAAATCAGAATATTCTACGAGCGTAATAGGAGCATCTTTTTTTCCACCTCTAAAGAGTTCATCATCACGAATTTCAGCAACAATCGGGTTGTCATATCTTTCTTCAAGTTGCTTCTTTTCTTCTTCTTCACTCTTCTTACGAGCTTCCTCTTGAGCCTTTTGAGCCGCATCCTTAAAAGCATCAAGAATGACTGTTGGATTTGCCTGAATGGCCTCAGCCAAAATATCAGGGTTTTCTTTAAGAAGTTTTTTTACGCTGTCTTTAGAGACAGATCCCATACAGGAATAAAAAGAGAGCAACGCAACTGATGCAATCAACATTAGAAATCTCATAGAAGGTCCTTTTGAAAGTGTGTTGAGAAGGATTAAATACTGGTTTAATCCTATTGAACCTTGTAACTTATTTCAACAAATAACGCGTCAACTCAATGTTAAATTATTGTCATTTAGCGAGAAGAACCCTCAACATTAGTTGAGGGCATGAAGTACTTTTTTATGAACACCACCACAGTCGAGACATCTCGAAGTCTCCTGAACAAACAAACTCCCATAGTCAGGTAAATGACTAAGAAGTAACTTTGCCCCACAAAATTCACATTCATCAATTTTTTTGGCAACTTCTTCAGGACTTCCTTGGTATTCAAGGTAATTTTCAATTTTAAAATCTAACTTGCAGGACATTTCTTTACTCCTTTGAGCTTATTTCTATCAGTTTGAGCAACAAACTAAATTCTCTATCGTCTTGCAGTTTCAAATATCAATAAGGATTCTTTGAGTAGGAAAAGAAGGACCAGTAAAAGAGATCAAAACAGTCAACAGCTATAAACTTTTCTCTTCATGATAAGTTTATAGAGCATTGGCGAAAGTAGTTCTCTTAACGTAAAATTTATAAAGACGAAGTTCTAGGAGGGAA
Organism: Bacteriovoracaceae bacterium; assembly: GCA_965217035.1. GTDB lineage: Bacteria > Bdellovibrionota > Bacteriovoracia > Bacteriovoracales > Bacteriovoracaceae > JAUHYH01. Next base: position 988,824 of record OZ244226.1, read on the forward strand.
CAGTTTACATGCGAGTTATTTGCAGCATCTGCTTATTTTTTATAACACTCTATTCTCCCTTAGCTTCAAGTACACTTCCTGAAGTAAAAGTTCTTATTGGAAAATCATTAAAAAAAGTAAAGATTCGCGGAAACAATCTTAAAAGAAGATTTAAGCATGAAAAAAAGATAAAGAAATATAAAGGTCTCAAAACTGTCGTTTTCAATTGTAATAAAAAAACAAAATCTCTAAAAAAGAAAAATCTACTTGCCTCCCTAAAGACTGATAATCAAATTATTAAATGGGAAAATAATCTCTATGAAGGAGAGCTTCTTATAGAATCAAAAGCAAGAAGTAAATCTTGTGATTTGATCATGAAGACTTCTATGGATAAGTATATCAGCTTATTGCTTAGCAAGGAAATGAATGCAGCCTGGCCAATCGAAGCACTTAAGGCCCAAGCTGTTGCAGCAAGAACCTATGCTTACTTCAAAATGAAAAATAATTCGAATGAAAGTTTTCACTTAGAGAACTCTGAAAAGCATCAAGTAAACGGCACTGTTAAAGATGAAAGTCGAAATACAAAAGAAGCATCACGATCGACATCGGAACAAATTCTTGTAAATTCGACTGGAGAACTTCAGCCTATTTTTTATCATTCTAAGTGTGGAGGAAAAACTCTCCTTCCTTCTGATGTTTGGGGTGGTCATATAAAGGGATATAAATCGGTCATTTGCCCCTTCTGTGTTCATCATGGTGAAAAACAGTGGAATAAATCAATGAACACAGATAAGTTTGCTAGATTACTCAAAAAAATTTACAAAAAGAAATTTGGGGCGGCTATCTATGATATGAGTTTAAAAAAGAATACTAAAGACATCTATTCTTTTCATGATCATATGTTTAATCGCTCTACTAAGATTTTTCACTCAGGTAAAACTCAAGTAGTCTCAAAACCAAAATTAAGAAATCTGTCAGGACGTTCTCTCATTCCCTCTAATAATTACACCATAAAAATTAAAGGAAAAAAGGTTCATCTCAGTGGTCGAGGATATGGACATGGAGTAGGTCTTTGCCAAATAGGTGCTCTTGAACTCGCTAAAAGAGGCTATAACTATCGAGAAATTCTTTCGTATTATTTTCCGAAACATAAAATCGTCAACATCAAAAAAAATAAGTACTTTTAGAGTATGAAATATCTCTTCATTTTCCTTATTTATTCATCTCAGCTCTTGGGGCAAAAATCTTAATCGATCCAGGGCATGGAGGAAGAGATTATGGGGCAAAAGGAAGAATCGCCGGAACCAAGGGAATCCAGCTTGAAAAAGACCTGACCTTGAAACTTTCTAAAGTTCTCAAAAAGAAATTAAGTCCTTACTTTCAGGTATATCTTACCAGAAATAAGGATGTGAATATTTCATTAGAACAGAGAGCTAAACTAGCGGAAGATCTAAAAGTAGACCTTGTACTTTCTCTCCACTTCAACTCTTCTGAACACAAAGTTGCTAGAGGGTTTGAAACTTATTACCTTGATAATCACGATGATGTTGCCGTAAAGAAGCTGGAAAACTCTGAAAATCTTGGTTTCTCTGAGGACTCGTTAGTAAATAAAATTCTCATTGATCTTGCTATCAAACTAACATCAACAAAATCAAAAGAACTCGCGAAACTCACTCACCAAAATATTGCAAAGAAAATTAAAAGAAAATATAAAATTAGAGATAGAGGATTTAAACCTGGTAACTTTTATGTACTTGCTCTTTCAAAAAGACCTGGTCTTCTATTGGAGGCTGGCTTTATGTCCAATAAAAAAGAACTTTCTAAGATAAACAATCAAAGATTTTTTAATGACTATGCTGATGGAATACTCTCTGGTCTGAAACAATTTTATAAGAAATAAAAACCCCTCAAGAATAATCCTGAGGGGTTTTTAGACTGCGGAGAGGGATGGGGTTATAACATTTGCTCACTATAGAAATCGAATGGACAAATCCCTTCTATAGGAGATGATCCATTGATTGGAGCAACTTGTAAGATAATTGGTTGAGATGATTGTGGATAAATAACTCCGAAGTTAAATTCAGAGATTTGATTGACAGTACAGCTAGTAGCGGGAGATCCGAAAAACTCTCCATAAATTTGAACATTAGTGATTGCTGGCCCCCAAAGGTCAAGATCACAAAGACTGATAATAACATCTTTAGTGACACCATAGTCTTTTACGACAACGACATCTCTTTCTGGGGTCGAACCAACATAAAGAGTTTTGACTCCACTTAGATTGTTCAAGTCTAAATTAACATTGTTAACACCGACAACTTGTGGTTGTCCAAAACCAGTCGATTGAAACTGAAAGCCAATTGTAACTCGTGGTGCATTTCCAACACAAATCATATTAGGATGTGTGATGAGACTTTGAAACTTCTGTGCAAATGGAATTCCATCCTGCAAGCCAGGGAACGCAGGGTTTACGAAAGGTGAACCACCGAAGGTTCTGTTTTGGTCTCTATTTCCGCACGATACTCCTAATGCTAGGAATACGATAAAAAATAAAGAGCTAAGTCTTGTTGTTTTCATTTCTCCTCTCCTTGTCTAAAAAAGAAACATATAGCTTTTATACTGCAGGAAGAATGCCAACTTGAAAGATTCGTTATTTTAATCACTTAGCCTTCATGATCTGTAAAAAAGTCTACAGCCTAGTAACATGTGTCTAAAACTTTGACGGTTCATTTTATTAAATTTATAGAAAATCAATCTAAATACCGATCAGTCCTTATATAGTATGAGAAAACTTCTATTGATCATTTACTTGCTTCAAAACCTAGCGATAGCGGGGGAACCTGATGATTTTCAAAAAGAACTCGACGAAATCAACCAAGTTTTCACTCTTTCTTATCCGAGCTCCTATTATGAGCCCCTCAATTTAACATTAGAAGAAAAGCGTTATATTCAACAAAAAGATGAAATTCAAACATTCTATTTAGAGCTAACAAATAAATATCTAAGTCGTTATGAGCAAAATGCTTCACTTGACCCATTCACCTTGACCGAAAAGAACCTTTTAGAGATTCACTACAAAATTTTAGAAGAAAATTTTAAAAGCATGAATCGATATTATGCTTATAATCTAGATGAAATAAAATATCTTAATGAAATCAAAAAACAATCAGGTCTTTTCGCCAGAAACTTTATAGCTCGAACTCAGACTTATCTTTCGGTCGAGACCTCGAGCAAGGGTAAGATCAATCTAAGAAAAATCATTAAAAAACTAAAGTTTGAACTTAAAAACTCTCCTTTTATAAGTCCTAAAGGTACTCGCATAAGAATCAGAATGAAAAATCGAGTTGTTGCGCTTACCTTTATCATTGGATTCATTGCAACAAATGTTCTCCCTGTTGTATTTTTAACCTTAGGTCTACCCAAATATGCTCTTTATGCCACTTTTGGAATACAACCTATCTTAAAGCAATTATTAGTAAGTGCTCTCTATAATCTAAAGGCGAAAAAAAGAATGGCTAAATTTTTAGGGAAGCAAGACTATAGGGAGTATGAGAAATTTCGAAAATATCTTTATGAAGACAAACCTCTCATGAAGAGCATTAAAATCATCGAAAATGATCAACTTTTTAAATTCCGTTACAGATCTCAATCAGATATCAGGAATGCAATATCTTATTTCACAGGAAAAAATTATGTTAATTACTCTCAAATAAAAAATTATTTTATTCAAAAAAATGATAACTACTCAACGCTTCTTTTAAAAGCGGAAGAACTCTACACTAAAGATTATGATAGAACCTTCTTTATGATTCACGAGCTTTTTAAAAGAAAGAACGAGGAAAGTGCTATCGCCTTTTTCAAAGATTTTGATTATAGTTTTTTGCAAATAAAAAATAATGTCAATGATTTAAAGGGTGCGGATAAATGGATCCATTCCATACTTAATATCAAAGATCTCAATAGCTTTAGGAAAGCAATACAAAGTGCTCCCGATGATATTCCTACTATTGTTTTCTTTGAAGTCCTTAGAACTAAAATTTTACCAATTTTTGCTGATTTTAAAGGCATTAAATATAAAAACTTCCGTTATTTGATAAAAAACCTTTATATAAAAGAGTTTAATCTCACCAAAGATGGAGTCGATACATTAAGTAGAATAGAACTGAATAAAATATCCGAACTACTTTCCAAAGAGGCTTTAAGTTCACAGGGTTGTAAAAGCTGGACAAATAAAATTTTACCTAAGTTCAACAACTTCTTAAAGAATCTCATCTTTTAACTAAGGGTAGAAAGGTGAGTTTCCTCTTTCTCTAGGTTCTGGTAATGGAGAATAATCAAAATAAACCAACAAGTCATAGTGAACCTTTGGATTGAGAAAGACACCATCGACATAATGAGATGAGTGGTTTTCGTTTTGGAGCCACCATTTTTCTTTTTTACTTGCTGTTTTCCCTTTTACATTAACAAAGTAAGTACTTTTTCCATCACTTCTTCTTCTTAAGTAAAGATCTAAGGAATCTTTCGATTTCGGGGTCGAAAAGAAGTCTTCAAACTGAAGACCTGCAATCTTATATCCTGTTAAACCAATTGTTTTGTAGTTTTTTCCAAGCTCTCTCCTTAAAAAATAACCAGCAGATTGCAAACCTCCAAGCTTCCACCAATCAGCCAAGTTTCCTCTTTTGTTCACATGAGAAGTGTGAGCGAGAACAACGGCTCTTTTAAAAGTTCCCTCTTGTTTCAGAATAGCAAAAATATTTTGAGCTTGTGCTTTGTCCCTAGCAAGCCACCCTTTTTTAAAATCTCTTAATCTTAAGTCCCAGCCGTCATGCCAAGCAATTGAAGTATTAATAAGAGTCAAGGCATTATAGTATTTCCACTTTCCAAACCGAGAAATTAATTGCTTTTTAGCTCTTAACAAGAAATTTAAAGTTATTCTTTGACCTCTCTTACAAGGAATATATCTTTTTACTGGAATCCGCTTTAACTCTCTAATCTTTGGAAGGTCATTTTCTCTGAAGTGTTCCCAACTATCTCGTCTGTCATCATGGGCGACACAATTGCCTCTCATTAATGAGAGCCCTTCTTTTAATTTAAGAGAATTAACTAAAGATGAATAATCTTCTAACTTTCTTTGCAACTCCCAAGGTCTTTCCCATGTATCAAATCCTCTTACTGAAACCCTTTTCTTTTTAGGAACTCGTGAATTATACCGGCAAAGCCACTTTAAAAATTGTTCATCTTCAGCACTCGGAAAATAAAGAGCCTTTAAAACATCAGAAATATTCCCTTTACAACTTTTCACATAACGAGAAATAGGAATTGATCTTCTGATAGGATTCTCAAGGAAAACTAATCGAATTCCTCTTTTGAGAATCAAAAACTTTAGATATTTATACTGAAACTTTAAGTAATTCAATGAGCCATGAACACTTTCCCCCACTCCAATTAAGCGAGCATTTCCAATAATTGAATCTAATCGATAAAAGTCTGAGAAATCATTATTATTGAATTCTAAGTTTTTAATTTTTTTTATATTGAAATCATTGTGGATTATTTGTTGAGCACTTAAAGTCAGTGAAATAAACAGAAAATGAAAAATAAAAACCTTTTTCCCTAACACAAGCTTCTCCTTAGACATATTTGGCAAATAAAGTATCAATGGGTGTTTCAATTAGCAAATAAAGAAAATCAATAACGGCTATTTCTGATTTTTAAAAAGAACTCCCTGGTTGTTTTAAAAACTCAATTTCCTCTTCTGTTGATTCTCTACCCAAAGTGTCATTTCGATGAGGATAACGTCCAAATCGATCGATAATTTTTTTATGAGCAATTTCATAACTCATATTAGGCAGATCTTTGAAAAGCTCCATCGCTTTCTCATGAACTTCTTTTGATTCACTATGCATATAAGGCATATAAAGAAATGCGCGTTCTGTATCAGAAAGTTCTTTATCAAAACCTTTCTCAATCGCAAGTTCAGAGCATTTCAAAGCTAATTCATCAGAGGCGAAAGCAGCTGGAGTATTCCTGAACATATTTCGAGAAAATTGATCGAGAACAAGAATTTCGGCAAGAGATCCCTTGGCCGTTTCACGCCAAGTTTCTAGCTCTCCATTGTGAGACGCTTGGTGATAAGACTCAAATCGAGTCTTGATAGCCTTATCGAGATTATCATCTTTCTTATACCAGTCTTTGGTCTCGAGTTCTAAGAACCAAAAATTTAAAATGTCTTCTGGCTTCATGCCTTAACCTCATTAAGAAGAGTATTATTATTGAAGAACTCACGGATTTGATTCACGGCCATTTCACCTACTCTTACTTGAGCCTCTTCCGTACTCCCACCAAGATGAGGAGTTAAGATAAGATTCGAAAGCCCATGGAGTTCAGTTTTTTCTTTAAGTGGTTCAGTAGAAAAGACATCAAGAGCAGCTGATATATTTCCTTCTTTAAGAGTCGTAACTAAGTCAACTTCATTCACAATTCCACCTCGAGCGGCATTTATTAACACAGCTCCCTTCTTCATTTTTGAAAGTAAGGTCGCATTCACAAGATTGCGAGTATGATCATTAAGCGGAACATGAACAGAGATCACATCACTATTTTTAAAAAGCTCTTCAAGATTTTCTGTTCTCTTAATATTGTCATATGGAATATTGTGTTCCGCTATGAATGGATCGAAATAAGTAATCTCTGGCTCAAAGCCCGAAATCCTTCTAGCAAAGAGTTGTCCGATTCTACCAAAGCCAACAACACCAATTTTTTTATTCCAAAGTTCATTGCCGGTGAACGAAGCCTTATCCCAAGTCCCTGTTTGCATCGATTCATTGGCCCAAGCCGTTTTTCGAAGCAGCGTCATAGCTAAAGCTACTGCATGTTCAGCCGCTGAATTATTATTCGCTCCTGGGGTATTCGAAACTTTAATCCCAACCTCTTCACAGTAAGCTTTATCAATATTATCTGTTCCCTCTCCAGCTCGGATGATGTATTTCACATTAGGACAATCAGCAAGAAACTCTTTTGTCGTCTTTGTGGCAGAGCGAATAATTAAAGCTGACGCTTTTTTCTTTTCTTCAGCAATAACCTCTTGAGAGTTTTTAGGCTCTGGAAACACTTCGAAGTTTGAATCATTTTTAAGGTCAGCAAAGACATTTTTGTCCATACCATCGCAAACAAGAATATATGGCTTAGTCATAAAGAATCTCCTGGTGGGGTTACCAAGATATTAAAGAAGACAATGAACTGGATGACAAGACCGCACAAAAAAAAGCCCCCTGATAAACAGAGGGCCAAATGTATTCAATTTAAAATTATCAAAACTACATTAAAAGTGGAGCGATAACAAGAGAAACGATCGACATCAACTTAACGAGGATGTTCATCGCTGGCCCTGAAGTATCTTTGAATGGATCTCCAACAGTATCACCTGTAACCGCGGCTTTGTGAGCCTCAGTTCCTTTCTCTTCACCTTCAACGTGACCTTGCTCGATTGCTTTCTTAGCGTTATCCCAAGCACCACCAGCATTGGCCATGAAAAGTGCTAGAAGAACACCTGTAACAGTTGCACCAGCAAGCATACCACCAAGAGCTTCTTTCCCGAGAACAAATCCAATAACGATTGGAGCAAGAACAGCAACCATACCTGGAGCGATCATTTCTTTAAGAGCGGCATCCGTAGCGATAGCAACACATCTTTCAGTATCAGGTTTCCCTGTTCCTTCCATGATTCCTTTAATTTCTCTGAACTGTCGTCTTACTTCTTCAACCATTGATTGAGCAGCAGCACCAACAGAGTTCATTGTGTTCGCACCAACGTAGAATGGAAGAACTCCACCTAAGAAAAGTCCGATAACAACTTTAGGCTCCATGATATTAATAGACTCAAGTCCAACAGCACTTGAATAAGCAGAGAACATTGCAAGTGCTGTAAGAGCAGCAGATCCAATTGCGAATCCTTTTCCAACTGCAGCTGTCGTGTTTCCAATTGAATCAAGACCGTCTGTAATTTTTCTAACTTCTGGTCCAAGTTCACTCATTTCAGCGATTCCACCAGCGTTATCAGAGATCGGTCCGTAAGCATCAACTGTCATAGTAATACCTGTTGTTGCAAGCATCCCAACGGCAGCAATACCGATTCCGTAAAGACCAGAGAAATCGTTTGCAAAATAAATAGCAGCACCAATGATGATGATAGGGATAATACAAGAGTACATACCAACAGCAATACCAGCGATGATGTTTGTTGCAGGTCCAGTTTTCCCTGCTTTAGCAACACGAAGAACTGGCTTGAAATCACCAGAAGTATAATATTCAGTAGCAAACCCAATTCCAAGACCTGCAAGCGATCCAATAACCATTGCATAGAATGGACCCATCGCTGTAGGAAATTGAGTAAAGGCCATAGAATCTACAACAAACCAAGAACCTGCAAAAAGACCTACAATACCAACAATTGGAGTAATTCTTAACGCCCATGCTGGATCAGAGTTTTTAAGGACGCTCATAGTAAGAATTGCAAGAACAGAAGCAAGTAATCCAATAGAAGCAACAATTAAAGGAAGAGCAACTGCTCCCTCGGCAAACTCAAGAGTTGAACCGATGAACATTGTTGCAATAATCGAGCCTGCATAAGATTCGAAAATATCAGCCCCCATGCCCGCTGTATCACCAACGTTATCACCAACATTATCAGCAATCGTTGCAGGGTTTCTAGGATCATCTTCTGGAATTCCTGCTTCAACTTTTCCAACAAGGTCAGCACCAACATCAGCAGCTTTCGTATAGATACCACCACCAACTCTTGCGAAAAGAGCAATCGATGAAGCACCCATTGCAAAACCGTTGAGAGCTGTAATGAATTCAAGTCCTAAAGTATTATAAGCAACTGCAACACCAAGAAGTCCTAGAGAAGCAACTGTCATTCCCATAACTGAACCACCAAAGAAAGCAACTGAAAGAGCTTTTCCTTGTCCGTGTTCAGCAGCAGCTTGTGCTGTTCTTACGTTTGATTTTGTAGCAGCCTTCATTCCCATGAAGCCACAAAGCATTGAAGCAAAAGCTCCAACGAGGTAACAAACCGCTGTTGCGGTAGAGAGTTTCCAAGCAATCAGTCCAGCAACAACACCAAGAAACACAACGAGTAACGTGTACTCTTTTCTCAAAAATGTCATTGAACCTGATTCAATCAGCCCTGCAATCTCAGTCATCTTCGCGTTACCCGCTGGTTGACCTTTGATTTTAATGTAAGTTGCTACTGCGAACATAAAGCCAAAGCCGGCTATTATGGGGCTGTAGTTAAAGAAGCTCATCGCCGCATCCATAAAAATCACCTTTTAATCGTTATTGGTTAATAATAAACTAAATATAATTTTAACTATTTAGCTGTTTCTCAATTAAATAAATAGATAGATACTGCATAATGGAAATATAGTGAAAAATAGTCAAGCATTAGTTCTTCTCTCATCGATAAAACTGGCATTAGCCACCTTTATTAGTAGAGTCCTCGGACTCGTTAGAGAACTGTTGATTGCGAGATTCTTCGGTGCGTCAGGAATGACCGATGCTTTCTATGTCGCTTACAGAATCCCTAACCTTTTGAGAGATCTTTTTGCAGAAGGTGGATTTTCCGCTGCCTTTGTTCCTATCTTCACAGAAGCAAAAGTTGAAAACGATGAGGAATCAAAACTTCGGCTTTTTCGCTCTGCTTTCTGGAGTCTTTTCCTCGTCACAAGCTTATTTTCTGTTCTTATTTTTTTTCTTTCAGAGAACTTAGTCACTTGGTTTGCACCAAGCTTTGTTGATGACCCAGAAAAGTTTGATCTTACTGTAAGCATGGTCAAAATCGTTGCCCCTTTTCTCTTTTTTATTTCTTTGGCAGCTCTCTTGATGGGAGTTCTTAATACCCATAAAGTTTTCTTTCTTCCTGCAGTAACACCTGCTTTTTTGAATGTATCTGTCATTACATCCATTCTTTTTTTGACCGATTACTTTGTAAAAAAAGAAATGCCAGGAATTTATTCGGTTGCTGTCGGAATCTTAGTTGGTGGAAGCTTACAATTCTTGCTTCAAGTTCCAAAAACGATCTCACTTGGCTTTAAGTTTGTCCCTACATTTACCTTACTCACTCCACGAGTAAAGAAGATATTAAAAAAGATGGGTCCCGGACTTGTTGGTTTTTCAGTCAATCAGATCAATCTGCTTGTAAATACAATCCTTGCCACAGGAGCAGGCGTAGGAGCTGTTTCTTGGCTTAATTATGGGTTTCGTCTTTTTCAATTTCCATCAGGAGTTCTGGCCGTCTCACTTGGAAGCTCCCATCTCGTCTATTTTGCCGATGCCTGGAAAAAAGGACAAAAAGAGGAAGCGAAGAAAATTTTTCAATCCACTTTAACAACTTCCCTTGCCCTTTTAGTTCCCGTCGCTTTTATCACTCTCTATTACAGTGATTGGATTGTGAGTTTAATTTTCGAAGGAGGAAAATTCACAAGCAAGGACACTTCGAAAGCAGCTGTTGCACTTTCACTTTACGCGCTCGCTATTCCCCTAGAGGGAATCAAGAAAATAACGATTCCCCTTTTTTATTCAGTTGATAAAGAAAAAGTTCAAGTCGGCATTTCCATTTTCGCCATTCTTTTTAATATTACGATTGCCTATAGTTTTATGAATCACTTTAGTTTCAAAGGCGAATATGAATCACTTAACGAATTTAAGTATGCTTTGCTTGCTCTTTCACTATCACTCTCCTCATTTTTAAGTATTTCCATTCAGCTTGCTTATTTAAAAAAATTCCTTCAGTTGAACTGGTCTTCTTTTATAAATCCTCGAACTTTGAAAATAGTGATCATTGGAATCCTTGCTCCCTATGGCGGATCTAAATTCTTCAAACCTGATTGGTTTTTCCAAATTGGGAAGTTAAAACAATTACTTTTGTTTATTTCTGTTGCTTCAGCACTTCTCTCACTTTTTGCAGTATTGCTTGTGATACTGGGAGAAAGGGAGATCCTCGATAAAGTTCTGAAAAAGCTCAAGAAAAAGTAGAATATTAATCTGAATTAATGTTGTAGGACTGCTCTTATTTGAGATACACTGCACATGAATAAATCTTAAGACACTAAAAAGGTCAAAAATGAAAACGGACTTCGATACACTGCTGGCCCTCGGGCGATACATTCTCAGCCATCTCCAAGAAGCTAATATAGCGGAATTTCCGATCGATAAAAGAGCTGATCTTATCGATTCGCTTGCGACGGAATTGGGAGTAAGTTTTTCAACGGATGAGGATATTAAAGATCAAGCAATTGAAGAAGTTCAAGAAAAGTTTGGTGAGGACATCCCTGATGACATCACTGAAACTGAAATGTATAACCATGCTCGAAAAGAGATCATTAAATCTTTCAGCGGTGAAAATATCTCCGGTCTCTACCTCATGGAATCACTTCACCATGTAGCTCTTCGAATCAAAGATTACCTACTCAGTAATGATGATATTGAAGAAGTTTACGCGACTGATTTGGAGTTGATCGATTTCTTAGTTGATAAACTTAGAAAGTTTTCGATTAAAAGAGCTTAATTACAAAATCGAAATAAATATCCGTCCGGATCCTGAACAATGAATTGTGTTTGGGTAATTATAGTACTGTTCTTTCTATATTCTTTCGTTTCTATTTCAAGATATATAGACTCTTTACGAACTCTCAAAATATGATCGTAAAACTTTTCGATTTCACTTACTTCCCATTGGAAGTTAACTCCTCTTCCAAAAGGCTTCTCTAGTTTTTCCGTTATCCACTTGCGATCAGCCGAATCGAACTGTTCTACCATGATGCCAATTCCTTCTCTTGCGAAGTAGATAAAAAGATCCTCACTCCTTTCATATTTGACTTCCATTTGAAGAACATTAAGATAAAAATTGCGAGTCACTTCTAAGTCAGTGCAATAGATTTCTGGAACAACTTTCATAAAATTATCTCAACTTAACTTTTAAAATAAAGATTACCTTTTTCAAGAAAGCTTAGCATTCACCAGAGCTTCTTCAAAATATGGTCCCTCAACACAACCATTAAGAACAGAACTCATACTCGAACAAATATACTTTTGATTACTGTCTTTTAATTGAAAAACAACAAGATCAAGGTAGACTCGCTTTGTCTGATCCTGAGTTCCGATTCCTTCACAGCGATAAAAGTCTGAAACTTTTTCTCGAAATTTTAAATTTCGAAAAAGATATTCTGCTTTTTTGGTCTCAGCAAAACTTTCATAACTATTGTCGAGTTCAACCTTAAGTTCTCTCAAATAAGCTTCTGCTACTACTTGAGCACTTCCCTCGAGCTCTTTGAGAAGAAAAATTCCTTCCCAGTCGTAACGTGTATCCGCTCTGTGAAAGACAAGTTCATCAACTTTTTTTGACTTTAATCCCCACCAATTTGCTATAAGTAGCTTAATTTGGCCTAGAACTATAAAGTGAGCATCTTCTTTGTAATTTTTTTTCTCATTTTTTATAACCCATGCGGAATAAATACCGATAAGTATCAAGAAGAGAAAAATTGCCCATTCTAAAAAAATAGAATAGTCAGGCTTAAAAGATGAAGGCGGAGGAGTGTACAATCCCTTACTCCTTTACTCGGATTAGAAGCTTTTGCAAATTTTTCCATAAAGAAAATGTGTTAACATATAAGATATAATACTTATCGGAGAATCAAAAAGGAAAATTCTTATGACTAAGTTATGCCTTCTATTACTACCACTGATTTCACTGATCATTTCCGATGCCTATTCACAACAATATGGAAAACGAGACGCGATTATTCGCCAATGTGAAGGTCAATATGGCGGAGAAGTAAAATTCGGACAACAAATTACTAAAACCATAAATGGTGTGAAACATGTTTGTTACTCAGATGTAAAATGTGTTGAAGAATCAGAAGGTGGTTATATTAGAATTTTACAACCCTTGAAAGACGCTTGTGTTTCTAAAGCAACATTAGATAAAGAAAGAGAAAACCTAAACAGAAGACTTTTTCTAGGACAACCGAATTGTCTCACGGGTGTGAACGGTAATGGAAACGGAGGGCTTAACTGCGGAAATGGAAATGTTGATATCGGTGGTGGGCTTGTCGTTGGTGGAACCTCTATCCCGGCACAATGCTCAAGAGAATACCGTAAATTTTTAAAGGCTCGTGATAAGTACTTTTCGAAAGGAAAGGGCGGAGGTTTTCTTATCTTCGTTAAAAGTCGTCAGAAAAGATATCAGAAATGGAAAAAGAAGCTTCAGAAATGCCTTTTCTCATATGGTGGAGCAAGTTGTCTTGAAGCAAGTTTCGTAAAAAAGAAGGCTTCTTGCTTTAACGGGGTTGCCGGAATTTCAATAGGCCCCGGGAATCAAGTTATCTTCAACGGGGGAACAGGATCAACAGATTGTTCAGTTGGAGGAAGATGTCTGAGTAATGCAGAAATTGAATTACTACTTGCTGACTATTACGAAGAAGACTGTGATGAATGTGATGCTCGTAAGGAAAGAAGAAGAAATAAAAGAAATAGAAGAGGTGGCGGAGGTGGAAATGCAGCTGGAATTATCAGTTCAATTCTAAACCCACTCGCTTATTTTGGATCAAATTATTTTGGTGCTAAGTTTTCAGCAGATGCAGTAAGCGCAGGAGCAGAAGCTTGTGCAACAGCTTACAACTCTTACACAGGTTCAATTGATACCATTAATAATAATATTGCGACTGAAAATGCCAACGTTAGATCTCCAGGAGGACTTCCTCTTATTGGATATACTGACCCAAGAACTCCAAGATGTAATGGGCATAATCTAGGAGCTTTCGCGGGAATTGGAGGGTTTGGTTTTGGAGGAAACACCTTCCAGAATGGCTTAGGTTATAACCCACTCTTTCCACAGTCTTACCTCGGTTTCAATCAAGGAGTCAGTGGCTTTAATCCATATGGTGGTCTCGGTGGAATGGTTGGTCTTAATATTGGCATTGGGGGTCAACTCCCTGGTGGTCAATTTGGTTTTGGTTCCCCTTGGCAACAAGGTGGATTCTACAGACCTGGCGGAGCTGGCTGGATGGCCGGAGCTAATGGTCACCTCCCTTATGGCGGAGCTTTCGGCGGGATTGGAGGCGGTAACCCATGGGGAGCAGGTGGAGCTTTTGGAGCTGGAGGATTCGGCGGGTTTGGCGGCGGCGGAGCCTGGGGGCAGCCTGGATGGGGAGGAAACGGTTGGGGTAACGGAGCTTGGGGTGCAGGCTTTGGAGTCTCTCAAAGAAACTTCCAAAATCCACAAGGTGCTTTACAGCAAACTCAACTTCAGCAACAAGCGAGAATGAGAGATGCCCAATATTATGGAAATAGAGCTTTTGGTGCAAGCAGCTTTGGTTTCGGAGGGGCAGGATTTAATGGAATGCCATTTTACAACACTCCTTATGCGACACCTCCATTCGCACCATTCAGATAAAAATTTATTCTTTTAAAAATAAAAAAGCCTCCGAAATTCGAAGGCTTTTTTTATATAAGAATTTTAAATGTACTTATTTTCCGTGAACAAGAGTTTTGATTTCTGTTTCGAAGATAACTTCTATTTTCTCATTATCAATATGTGATTTCACAACTCCCCTACCGAAAGTTTTGTGATCAATCACTTCTCCAATCTCAAATTTATTCTTAATTGAATAAGAACGAGAATCAGCCTCAGAAGTCGCAATCCCTTCAACCCATTGGTCATTTATAGATTGTGCACTGCTTTTAGTTTTTCTTTTCGTTGTTTTCTTTTTAGTGGCCATAGATTCCCTTAAATAATTTTTAGTACAATATCGATCTCTTTGCTTTCCGTAAAGTTAAACCCTAGAATTTAGTAAGAATTGTCACGAAAAAGGGTATTTAGAGGCCTTTAATGACCAAATATAAAGATTTACTGCATAAAGCCAACACACTCCCTAAACAACCGGGATGCTATCTCATGAAGAACTCACGAGATGAAATTATCTATGTTGGGAAAGCAAAAAATCTAAAACAAAGAGTAAAAACTTATTTCGATCAGTCTAAGAAATTCATTAAAACAGAACACTTAGTTAAAAATACTAAAGACTTTGAATTCATTATTACCAACACTGAAATGGAATCTTTGATTTTAGAGAACAACCTCATAAAAAAACATACGCCAAAATATAATATCAGATTAAAGGATGGGAAAACTTATCCCTATGTCGAAATCAATACGAATGAAGCTTTTCCTCGATTGGAATACACTAGAAAACCAAGAAGGAAAAAGGGACATGTTGTTTATGGCCCATTCCCAGAAGGAACCCACCTTAAAAGTATTATCCGAATTCTGACAAAAGTTTTGAAGCTAAGAGATTGTAGCCTCTCCGAATTTAATTCTCGAAAAACCCCCTGCTTACTTTACCAAATGAACCAATGTTCAGCTCCCTGTGTTGATCAAATCTCTAAAGAGCAATATGACAAACTCATCCAACAATCAGTCGCTTTTTTTAAAGGTCCAAAAGGACAAAGACAACTTATTCAGTTTCTCACTGAAGAAATGGAAAAACTTTCAGAATCGGAAGAGTTTGAAAAAGCAATTATTATCAGAGACTCGCTCGATGAAATATACAGCTATCAAAAACATTATTCATCACAAAAAGTTGAACTTGAAATCCCCGGTAAGGATCTAGATATTATTGCTTATTATTATGGAGAACAAGAGATTGATCTTTCAATTTATTCAATTCGAAACTCGCTGCTTATTGGTCATAATAATTTAAACTTCATAAATACTTACGATAATTTAGAAGACTTTGAAGATGACCTTACTGCGATTCTTTTTCAATACTACAGAGAT
This sequence comes from Bacteriovoracaceae bacterium, assembly GCA_965217035.1. Lineage (GTDB taxonomy): Bacteria > Bdellovibrionota > Bacteriovoracia > Bacteriovoracales > Bacteriovoracaceae > JAUHYH01. The sequence goes on from OZ244226.1 coordinate 1,004,638, forward strand.
TCAATGAACCTTCCTAAGATTATTATTCTTGATGCTCAGACAGGACATGAACTTCTCGAAAGTGCCCTTAATGAAGATCTTAGTCATAAAATAAAAGTTAAAAGCCAAGATAAGAATTTAGAAAAACTTGTTGTGGCGACAAAAGAACACGCTCGAAATTCTCAACGTATGCGTGAGGAAAATAGAATTGGAGTTTTTAAAGGTCTTCAACATTTAAAAGATCTTTTGAGACTTGATGAACTTCCTAGAAAGCTAGAGTGTTATGATGTAGCCATTTGGCAAGGCTCTTCGCCTACTGCTTCTAAAGTTGTTTTCATTGATGGAAAAGCAGATAAAAATCTTTATAGACAATATAATCTCACAACTCGACCAGAGGGGAATAACGATTTTGCGATGATGAAAGAAGTTCTTGAGAGAAGAATCAAAAAAGGTTCATTTCCAGATGTCTTTATCGTTGATGGCGGAATTCAACAAGTTAATGTCTTCCTTAAAGTTTTAAAGGAATACGACATTAATATTCCTGTTATAGGTATCGCGAAATCTAAAGTTTCAATGCAATCAAGATTTAAGGACAAAGAAATCACTCGAACTGAAGAAAGATTGATTATTCCTCAAAGAAAGAATCCATTTATTCTTAAAAGATCACCCGAACTTTTTAGAATCATTGTTCGAATGCGCGATGAGTCTCATAGATTCTCTAGAAGGCTTCATCACAAAAAAGAACACCAAAAGTTAATTCGCTCAGATCTCACTCTAATTGAAGGAGTTGGAGAAGTGACTGCCAAAAAGATCTTATCAAAGCTAGAAGGTCCTATTAATGAACTTAAGAAGTTGAGTGCAAAAGAAATCTCTATTCTGTTTGGTATCAAAGAAAGCATTGCACAAAACATTTTAAACTTTCTTGCTAAAATGGACTAAAAGACTCCAGAAAGCTAAAATCAAGGCTAGACCTATACTTGGAGCATTCTATGAAATATCTCGTGATTTTTTCTATTCTTTTTTCTTCCTCTTCTTTTGCAGCTTGGAAGGTAAAGCGGCTCTATAATTACACAAAGAAAAGATCTAAAGTCATTGTAATTGAACATGTTAAAAATTTAAAAATAAGAAAAAAAGTTCTCTTGAAAAATATTCCTGAGTTCTTAAGCGAAACACCCATTAAAAAGAAAGATAAAATCCACTATCAGGAGATTCTTTTCCCGCAATCAAAATATCAATTGAAAGAGGTCAAAAAGTATAACAAAAAACTCTTAGGGAATAATAAGCTACCTGTGGATGAAACAGAGGTTAAAACCTTAGTAAGCCAGGGTCCTGACCGAAATAGAATTGTACTGACAATTCTTGGAGATGGTTATACTCAATCCGAAAAAGCTAAATTTTTTAAAGATGCTCAAAGAATGACTGATGATCTTTTTAAAGTTGATACTTTTTCATCCTATCTTCCTCTCTTTAATGTTTATGCTGTTTTCGTTCCTTCAAAAGACTCTGGAATTACTGATACAACACGTAAAAATACAGCCTTTGATCTTTATCGCTCACCAAGGGGATCTAAAAGAGGAATTTTACCTGGCGACAGAAATGCAATAGAAAAAGCGCTTCGTCTTGCACCAGCTCCAGCTGACTATCCTATCATTATGGCTAATGATGATTTCTATGGAGGGCTTGGAGGACGTTATGCGATCACGACAAGATCTCTCACAAGCGGAAGTATGGTTCTTCGTCATGAACTTGGTCATAATTTTGGAAATGTAGGGGAAGAGTATGATGGAGGGCAAGTTTATAGCGGTGCAAACTTCACACCTCGAAACTCGAAACCCAAATGGGCCCATTGGGCTAGTGGAAAGATCACACCTCATAGAGCTCTTTTCTTAGGAGGAGATTATATATGGCAACCTCTAAAAAATAACAAATACGAAAGAACATACAAATTTCCGGAAGGAAACCATCATCTCTTTTTAGAAATGAGTAGTGTTGGATGGGAATCCTTGCAAGATGTGAATGTTAAAGTTAATGGGAAAAAAGTTGAATACAAAGGACTTTTCACCAAAGACAGAAGCTTCTTCCGTTATGGATTGAAGTTTTATAAAGAAAGAGAAGTCACTGTCACAGTTGAAGATCCTAATGGCGACGGAGACGACGTTCTCGCTTTTATGAATGTTTATGCTTATCCAGATACTTACGACTTTAAGAAAAATAATGTTCAAGCTTTTGCCAATTATAACTACAATGGCCGCTTTGTTGGATATAGACCAACAGACAGAACATGTCTTATGAAAGATATGAGATCTCCAAAGTTTTGTGCTATTGATCTTGAGAACATGTGGCATGAGTTCTTTAAAAGAGTAAAAATAATTGATTCTCTAGAAATAGAAGGAGACCAAGTTGTCCTAAGAACTCCAAATCTGAAAGGAGTTGAAATTAATTGGTATTTTAATGGCAAAGAGTTAAGCCAGCTAAAAAATAAAAAGTCATTCAAAGCGAAAGAACAAGGTGAATACAAAGCAAAAGTGCGCTTCAGAACTCCTCAAGTTCGTAAGTATGATAAGAAGTTTGCGGCAGAGAAAACAATTCAAATTTAAATAATAGACTCTCTCCTCTTAGTTAAATAAAACTAAGAGGAGTTTCTATTCAAAGTTCAAAAAGATTCAAAAATCTCTTAAAATAGTTTTTGTTCGATAAAGCGACTACTTGTTTTACACTAACAAGTAAAAAATTCAGAGCTCTCGCATTCAATCTGTAGGGCGTGTCTTCAAAGTTAGAAGGGTCTGAGAAAATGTAAGGCCTTTTAAGGTCATTTATCTTGGCCATTGATCATAATTCTACTTTCATAGATCTATGAAAACAACAGAACGATTATTTTTAACAAACACTATGTGGAAAAAAATAGAACCTCTTTTACCAGCTGAACGTGGTCGCTGCGCTCGTCCCTCAAAATGTAACCGAACAATGCTTGAAGGAATGATTTGGAAGCTTAGAGTCGGTTGTCCCTGGAGAGATCTCCCTGTTGAGTTTGGTCCTTGGCAATCAGTTTACACTCGTTTTAATCGTTGGTCAGAATCAGGAATCTTCCAAGAAGTTTTTGTTCTGATTAAAGACAAGTTAACAAAGCAAAACGTTGCCTTGGATTCAAGTATTGTTCGAGCTCATCAACATGCTCATGGTGCTCGAAAAAAAATGGTGATCAGAAGATAGGAAAAAGCTCAGGTGGTCCCACAACAAAGATTCACCTTTTAACAGACAGCTACGGTAATCCGGAGATCATTAAATTAAGTCCAGGCAATATTCATGACATTGATACCGCGTATGAATTTATTGAAGAGTTACCCGATCAAGTCGAGCAACTTCTTGCTGATAAAGGTTATGATGCAGATTTGTTCAGAAAGTCACTCGAAGCGAGAGGAGTAAGTCCTGTTATTCCAGGAAGAAGAAGTCGAAAGAAGGAGATTGTTTACGACAAGGAACTTTATAGAGACAGACATGTTGTCGAGAATTCTTTTTGTAACTTAAAGCAATTTAGGTCGATTGCAATGAGATTTGAAAAGCTTGCTCGAAACTATATGACCATGGTTTTACTGGGAGCGATTCTTATGTGGAGTAAACTTTGAAAACACGCCCTAATTTTGAAACAATACCAAAAAATTATTTATTTTTAAGTAAGGGAGAAAAATGAAAAAGATCATTAATATCTTTATCTTCGCTGTAACGATTGCTTCTATGAACTCTTATGCAACTCCTGTTGTTGAGAAATGGAAGTGCACTAATATCAATGGAGTATCTCCTGCCAGCATAATAAGGTACTGCTGACAACTTAGAGGTTGAGGTGAATATCAATGAAAAAAGCCTTTATGACATAGAACAAACAAATGTAAAGCTTGAATTTTGGAGTGGATTAGAAACTCTTCAGCATATTAACTCGACATGGTATTTCTATAAATTTGAAAACAAGAAAAGTCCTAATTATGGCAATACATTTGCTGAACTTACAGTTGATTATAATAAACCAAGCCAGGGTCAGATCCGTGTTTGTACCGATACTGATGATTCAGCAGAAGCTTGCTTTGAAAACAAAAAGGGAGAATGCCAAGTTGTAAAATAATACAATTGATCCAATCGATAATTTAAAAGACTTCCACTTTCCTGGAGGTCTTTTTCATTTTAAAAGAAGAATCTTTTCCATTCGAATACCATCCCACAACTGCTGATTATAAAAAGTAAACCCAGGAATGGTTCCAATCTCTTTAAAACCAATCTTTCTATAAAAACTTTTAGCTCGATCATTATAATCAAATACTCCAAGTTCAATCCTTTTTGCTCCTCGTCTGATCGACTCTCGTTCGAAGTGCTTCATAGACTCTTCTCCAATTCCTTTCCCCCAATAAGAACGCTCTCCAATCATAAAACCTAACCAACTCGTTCCTTCTTCTTTCACGAATAGATGCTCCGGATCCATCATGATGGAATAATAGCCAACATAATCATCGTTACATTTAATCATAAAAAAACGATCAATCTGTTCCTGGTTTTGAAATTGTTTCTGTAATGTCTCAATAGATTCTTTGGTATGAACAAAACTTTCTTTCATTAGAGTCGTAAGCTCTATAAGTTCTTTATCATTCCACCATCTTTCAAGAGCTAAAAGTTGCTCCTCATTGCTTGGATCAATTTTTGAAATTTCAAGATGCATTTAATGACGACGTCGATTACGCCCTCTAACCTTACACTTTCTATTAATGTCAGCAATCTTCTGTAAAAGAGATTTGCTTGGACCAAGGTTAGCCATTCTGAAAAGCCTATTGTGTTCGCGAATAAACTGCTTCGCGAGCCAACGATTCTTAATAATCAATAACGATTCATCATTCGTGTAATTACCAGAATCTGACCAATTATGAGAACCAAAAATTACGATTTCTCGATCGATAACAGCAAACTTATGATGGAGCTTATCTCCATGAGTAAGAATAGGTTTTCCACCTGTTTTTACTCTTTTTTTCCATATTTTATTATCATCTTGAAGTTTGCAATTTTGAGAGTTTCTTAACTCTAACCCCCACATATCAAGCAAACCACTATAATATCGAGTTGCAAATGTTGGATCAATAAGAAGTTCAACATCCATTCGAGGATTTTTATACTTTGTTTCTCCGAGAGCATCTGAAATCGGTTGAGAAGTAAAATTAAAAAGATTTGCTACAAATTCTCTCTTTGCTCTCTTTACTACTTTTGAAATAGTTGCATTGGTAGACTTTTCCCAGCCAAGTTTAGAAACACGAGTCGGCGAGAATTGAACACGTACGCCCCCTCCCTCATGGCGAAATGACTTCACTCCACGATAAGGTTTATGCTTCTTGAAAATACCCTTCCACATCAACCTGAACTCTTCAGTGAAATGCTTTGAGATAGAATAGGACTTTAAAACGACCATTGCATTCGCATTACCGATTGAATGAGGTTTATCAAAATCTCCATGAGTACCGCTTCTAGTAAAATTTGCAGAAGAAACGATTGTAACTTTCTGATCAATAACAACAAACTTATGGTGCATTAAACTCGAGGTTTTTTGCTTGCCTCGACTGTCATCTTTAACAGGGACTTCACCTTTTTTGAGAATAAGAAGAGCATCTCTCTCAATAATTTCTTTATTTGAGATCTTAATTTCATCAATTGATTTAGCATTTGGTTTATTATCAAGAAACTTAAGCTGTTCAAAAACCTTAGCTTTAAGGTGAGGACTTAATTTTTTAAACTTTGCTTTTGGAATACGTGCAAAGCTTCGGTTATAAGTATCTTCAAGCATGACTTTTACATCAATACCTCTTTTCTTAGCAGCAACGAGAGCCTTGGCCAAAAAGGTTAAATTAAATTCTTGAACAGCAAGATAGACCGACTTTTTCGCAGAGTTGATCTCTTTTATCATTACCTGTTCGAAGTCTGACCCAGGTTTTAGAATTTCTCTATATGGATCAACATAGCTTTTGGTATTATCGTTATTAAAAAAAACTTTTGTATTGTATGCAAAGAGCTGTTCTGCCGAGAACAAAACGACGAGGATAAAAAGAAATTTCTTTAAAGCTGATTCCATGAGCTCTCCAATTCCACTGCTTCCTGAGTGAGTTAAAATTAAGAGATTATGGAAAAACGTATCATTTTGATCAGGAAAAGAAAAAATGTTTTATTAGAGTAATATTAAGGAGTTACAAGGATTGGCCGGAGATTTTAGCTCCGGCCAGAAAATATTAGGAACATCCCGTTGTTGCACCGCACGTGTCACACTTCATACAAGCCCCGTTCCGGACCAATGTAAAAGCTCCACAATCAGTACAAGCCTCACCCTCATAGCCTTTCATTTTGGCTACTTGGCGTTTCTTTTGTTCAGCTATCATCTCTGAGTTAGCCTCTTTGCTGTAAACCTTTTGAGTGTCTACGCTTATAGTCCCATCTGCATGGTGGACTTCCTGAGACTTCTCAATCATTTGAAGAAGTGGTTCTTCATCATTTCTGTCTTCGCCTGCAATAGCGTCTGACTTGAGGTCAGATGGCTTAACGTGAACAAGGTCATGCCTTCCAAGATAGCGGCAAGCGAGATCCCTGAAGACGTAATCAATTACAGATGTCGACATCTTGATATTGTCATGCCCTACAACAACTCCATTTGGTTCAAAACGAGTAAATGTAAAAGCATCAACAAATTCTTCTAGAGGAACTCCATACTGAAGGCCAAGAGAAATTGCGATAGAAAAACAATTCATTAACGATCGGTAAGCAGCACCTTCTTTATGCATATCTACAAAAATTTCTCCGAGGGTACCATCAGTGTACTGACCTGTTCTCAGATAAACTTTGTGCCCACCTACATTCGCTTTTTGAGTATAACCGATTCTCATATTTGGAAGCGGCTTTCTTTGAGAAACTTCTTTATAAATAACTTTTTCAACAAGCTTCTCTGCAACGGCCGTCACTTTCTCTGTCTGCGAAAGCTCATCATAGCCTTCATCAAGAAGACCAACAAGATCCTCAAAAGCTTGAGCATTCAGTGGTTGCGAAAGCTTAGAGCCATCTCGATAAATAGCATTTGCTTTTAACATCAGGCTCCAAGAGAGTTTGTAAGCTTTCGCAATGTCTTCTACCGTAGCCTCATTTGGCATATTGATTGTTTTTGAAATTGCTCCAGAAAGGAAAGGTTGAGCCGCAGCCATCATACGAATATGACCTTCGTATGAAATTACTCTTTGCCCATACTTTCCACATTTATTAGCACAATCAAAAACCGCCAAGTCTTTTTCTTTAATATGGGGTGCACCTTCAACTGTCATAGTTCCACAAACGTAATCATTTGCTTCATCAATCTGTTTTGAAGTGAAGCCCATTTCACTCAGAATATTGAGGTTTGGATCGTTGAGTTTGTCTTCAGATAATTTAAGTGTTTTTGTTAAAAATTCATCGCCAAGAGAAAAACGAGAAAAAGCAAAGGTAATATCAAAAGCGCTAGCCAGGGAGTTCTCAATTGTAGTGATCTTTTCATCCGTAAATCCTTTTTCTCTAAGACTTGCATGACTTAGTCCTTCAGAACCTACCAATGTTCCTCGTCCAACTGCATAGTCAATAATGTCTTTTATTTCATTTTCTTTATAACCAAGGTTCGAAAGAGCGACAGGTACGGACTGGTTTATAATTTTAAAATATCCACCACCAGCAAGTTTTTTAAACTTAACAAGCGCAAAATCAGGTTCAATTCCGGTCGTATCACAATCCATGACAAGACCAATTGTTCCTGTAGGCGCTAGCACCGTCACTTGTGCGTTTCTATATCCATGTTTTTCACCAAGCTCAAGAGCTCTATCCCACGCTACCAGAGCAGCTTCGTGCAAATACTTTGGAGTCAATGATTTGCTAAGGGGTTCAGGTCTTACTGTTAAGGCTTCATATTCTCCGTCCTCTACTGCATGAGCTGCTCGACGATGATTCCTGATAACTCTGAGCATTTCTTTTTTGTTTTTTTCATAACCAGGGAATGGTCCATGCTCCTTCGCAAGAAGAGCTGAAGTTTTATAACTCGTCCCACCCATGATCGCTGTTAAAGCTGCAGCGATCGCGCGACCTTCTTCTGAGTCATAAGGATGACCAAGCCTCATAAGAAGTGCTCCGATGTTTGCATATCCAAGTCCAAGAGTTCTGAACTTGTAACTTAACTCTGCAATCTTATCGGAAGGGAATTGTGCCATAAGAACTGAAATCTCAAGAATTGTTGTCCAAATTTCACAAGCGTGGATGTATTTTTCGACATCAAACATATTTGTAACAGGATCAAGAAACTTAACGAGGTTTAAGCTTGCTAAGTTACAGGCTGTATCATCGAGAAACATGTACTCCGAACATGGATTCGAAGCATTGATTCGTCCATCATTTGGGCATGTATGCCATTCATTAATCGTATCGTCATACTGCACGCCTGGATCAGCTGACTGCCAAGCCGCCTCATTAATCTTTTCGAAAAGATCACGAGCTTTTACTGTTTTACAAACCTCTCCAGTCGTTCTTGAAATAAGGTTCCAATCACCATCTTGTTCAAGCGTTTTGAAAAAGCTATTTGGAATTCGAATAGAATTGTTTGAGTTCTGCCCACTTACAGTAGCGTAAGCCTCAGAGTTCCAATCAGTATCAAAAGTTTCAAATTCAAGTTTTGTAAAACCCTGTTTTGCAAGATCGAGACAACGAGAAATATAGTTCATCGGAACGTATTCTTTTTTAGCCTTTCTAATTGCTTTCGCAAGACTGGAGTTAAACTTCGATTTATATTTTTTATCATTATCAAGATCAGAACTTGAAATCGCTTCGAAAATCTTCTCAAGATTTTCTTTACAAATCTTAGAGCCAGTCACGAGTGAGGCAACTTTTCTTTCTTCCTTAACCTTCCAAAGAACAAAGTCTTCAATATCAGGATGATCAAGATCCAGGCAAACCATTTTTGCTGCTCGACGAGTTGTTCCTCCTGATTTGATGGCTCCAGCAGCCCTGTCTCCAATTTTCAAGAAAGACATTAGCCCAGATGATTTTCCTCCACCAGAGAGAGACTCTCCGTCTCCTCTAATATTTGAAAAGTTTGTTCCTGTTCCTGATCCATATTTGAAAAGCCTCGCTTCACGAGTCCAGAGATCCATGATCCCACCTTCATTAACAAGATCATCATTAATAGACTGAATAAAACAAGCGTGTGGTTGCGGGCGCTCATAAGCATTTTTTGATTTCTTAACTTTTCCTGTTTTTGGATCTACAAAGCTATGCCCTTGAGGGTTGCCAGTAATCCCATAAGCTGTATGAAGACCTGTATTAAACCACTGAGGTGAATTTGGTGCAGCCATTTGGTTAGCAAGCATATAACGAACTTCATCTTCAAAAGCTTTTGCATCTTCTTCAGAGTCAAAATAATTATATTTATGTCCCCAAGAGGCCCAACAGCCAGCAAGTCGATCAAACACTTGGCGTGAATCGGTTTCCGATCCTAAAATCGGATTTCCCTTATCATCGAGAATGACTTCACCTTTTTCATTGGTCTGAGGCACCCCAGCCTTTCTAAAATATTTTTGAGCAATGATATCGGTAGCCACTTGAGACCAGGTACTCGGAACAGTTACTTCCATATTTGAAGAGCTGGACCCATCTGTATTTCTGATTTCACTGGTCCGCTTTTCAAATTCGAAACTTGCATAAGGAGACTCTCCTTGCTCCGTAAATAAACGTTTGACCTTCACTTCAACTCCTTTTGTAAATGTCCGATCCACTAAAAACTGTAAGGGATAAGTTCATAATATGAGATTTTAAAATCTCGTCAACACAAGATATAGGCACAAAGCTCGTCAAAAAATTGTCACAACTACAATATATAGTGGCCCACGCTCTATATCATTATACAATAAATATCAGGGGTTGCTTCCATGCAGAGAGAATTGGCCCTCAAGCCCATTCCTAGATTTATGCACTCTACTATCGGATCCTTCCTCTAGTATCGAAAAATCACTTTAACAAATCCTTACGGCCCTAGGTAAATCTCTTCATAGGTACTTTTATTCCTAGCAGAATTCGGACAGGTATCGAACATGTGTAATTGATATTTCAGAACTCCTGAACCTTGACTCGAAAAAGCCTTAAAAAGTACGAAAGATCTTCGGGCTAGAATTTCATCATAAAGCGTTTGCTGAGGGTCTGTTTTTCTTGCCTCAACAATATCAAGACAAATTCCATCTTCATTGAAAGAAGATTTTCTTTGATTGTAATAGCATTCTTTTACATCTTGTCTGACGTTATATTGAACAGCTATTCCACTTGTTTGAAGTTCATACTTAGGAATAGAAGAACCTGCTTCTGCAAGATCGCAAAGAGCTTTTATTTTAGAATGCTCATTAGTTACCGGGATTTTAAAACTATCATTATTATATTCAGAATAACCTTCATCATTTTTTATCTGAAATTCATCTTCTTTATATTCAACTTGGAACTCATCACTTGAGGCAAGACCTGAGCAGTTTCTATAGTTATATTTAATTTTTTTCGTTTGAGATGTTTGTGGATGCTCTGCTTTTTTATCGAGAGCTAAGCAGAATTCTTTAAGAAGGTTGGTTTCAGTCGCATCAAGAGTGCTGCTAGCATCCGTAACCTCAAATCTTAAAAGCTCTAATGCTTGCTCTTCCTCACCGATTTTTTCTCCACATGCCACAAATAAAACCAGGAATAAAATACTAAAACACTTCATTTTTCCCCCTAATTTTATTTAAACACATAAAGTCTGTTTCTGCTGGAATAGGCAGCAAGATTCTCCTTATCAGCCTCTATAAAGCCAAATAACGAAGAATAGGTATATCCAAAATAATAGGTATCAATCACTTTGCTTAAATCCTTAGAGAGAGCAACAAGTGTGCCATCAAAAGTTGAAGCCACAATATGATCTTTCCATACGATAGCGGAACTAAATCCAGCCTCAGCCAATTTATATTTCTTCTCGACAGCACCAAGGTAATCAAGTTTTAATAATTCACCATCATCAGTAAGAAGAACCATCTTCTTCCCATATTTAATTGGAGGGGTCGCAACTTTATGCATAAGTCTTCTGAGAGTTACACCGTTTTTTGGATTAATAATAAAAAAATCACTACCAAGCGAACCAACCCAAATTGTTCCTTTCACAATGACAGGAGAAAGATCAATATCGAGGAACTTTTTTGCAAGAGAAAGTTTTTTCTCCCAAAGAATATGACCATCATGAATTGAAAGCGAAGCAAGATATCCATCAGCAAAACCAACAATGATTGCATTCTTATAACCTAAAGGAACTGAAACTCTATTCAGTGTTGTTAAAAAGGGTACGGCCCTTTTATAACTCCAAAGGATCTTACCCGTCTTAATATCGAGAGCAGCAATCGTATGATTTCTTAAGTGAACAAAGAGTCTCCCTCTATAAGGATAGACTTCCGATTCAATCGAGGAGCCAAGCTTCTTTTTGTAAATGAGTTTCAGAGTTGATTTGTCTCGAGCAACAATTTTCCCTTCTGAAGTTCCATAAATAACCATCTCTTTATGAATCAAAGGTTTTCCTTGGATAGCCCCTTCTTCTTTTGTGAAGTGAACCCGTCGTCCCACTTTTTTATCAAAAACGTTCAGGTTTCCTGAAAGATCCCCAACAAAGAGCCTGTTGTTATCAATCGCAGGTGTAACCCAACCAATTGGAAGATTACCCTCTCTATACTTTGGGTCGAGATTTTTATTCCAAGCAAGATTAAAAAATCTCTTTTGCTGGACAGGTTTATTAAAATATTTTTTTAACTCAGAAACTTTTTCAAGTTTTGAACATGAGAAAAAAATGAAAAGAATAAGAAGACTACTCCTCATCTGTTTTTGCTTCTTTGTTAGTAGTTGTTTCAAGATCGTATTTCGCAAGATAACGTTTCGCCATCTTTGCCATATCCGAATCAGGAAACTTCTCTACAACATGATTGAGATTACTTTTAGCTCCAGCTTGATCGTTGCTTAAAAAACTTAATCGCCCAAGATCTAAGTAAAGTTTTTCTTCATACTTATAGGGAGAATCTACAAGAGCCTTAAGGACCATGAGAGCTTCTCCATAGTTCTTTGCATCCTCATAAATAACTGCCAAATAATTTGAGAAATAATAATAAGCTAAGTTCTTGCTACTCGTTCCTGCTTGAAGAGTTTTGAAAAGAGGAATCAGCTTGCTCATATCATATTTATTCTCTCTTAACTTCGTAAAAATAGTTGAAGAAACCGGAAAAAAACTTGCCGTATCTGAAAGTTGAGTGGCTGCCGCTTCCGCACTTTTAATCAACTCTTCCTCTTTTATTTTTTTATCTTCAAAGTTTTTTAAAGCTCCATCTTTAAACTGAAATACAATGGTTGCTTGCTCTTCGATTTTTTTCTTGTTTTGTTTTTTTACAATTCCAATTCCAACCGACGCTGTAACAACAACGACCGCACCAATAATAGCGAGTCGTACATACTTTTTTAGATCTTCTGAGTTTGAACTTAGGACTTCAGAGGGGTCCACAATTTGTGCTTTTTTAGCTTTCGCCATGAGTGCTCCTCAATAGGATTTTTTTAGACATTAAAATACTGAATTTAGATTAATCTTGCCCGATAAATATTGTCAAAAAAGCCTTTTGTCCTATAGAATTCAAGCAATGCGCAAATTATTTTTCTTCTTAGTAGCTTTTTTATTTAGCCTCAATTCCCATGCTATTAATATGATGGGACGAACTGGGATTGGGTTTAGTTCCCAATATCAAGGAGACCTCACTGCGCTTTCCTTTAAATTTCAAAAGACTCGGGACCTAGCCTACGGAGCTCTTGTGGCCATCAAAAGCGATGAAGACAATGTTGACTATGGCCTTGGAGGAAAGATTTATAAACTCATTTTTGACGAGCCCCACTTAAACTTCTTTGCTTCTGGTCTATTCGCAGCATTAAGGAAAGATGACGAAAGTGGCTTTCAAGTTGATGGAACTATGGGCTCAGAGTTCCATATCCCTGGAATCGAGAGTATCGGATTTAGTTTTGAGTTTGGCTTTAGCATTAACCGCCTCAATTCCTCGACAAATATCGAAACCGTGGGCTACAATTTTCTTAGTGCAGCGGTTCATTTTTATTTGTAAATTTCTTTTGTTGCTTTTCACCCTTGGTGCAAATGCTCAGTCCGAAGTTTCGGATGAGATTCTTCAATCACTTGATGATGATGTTAATGTTGGTGGTGATATCTTTACCAATTTTCAAGAGGAACTTGATACTTCTAAGATTTTTGAAGATGAGCGCTTTTACAAATATGGTCGTTTCTTTTCTGTTGATATTGGAACAGGAATCACAAGCTTCACTGGTAATAGAGGAACTGCTTATCGGGACCGTCATCCCTCTTTCAGTTTAACGCTAAATTATTTTATTGATTTCACAACTTCTTTTGTCATGGGTGTAGGTTATTCCAATCATAACATGGAAATTAATAATGCAACCCTTAAGCATACCGGTTCACGTGGACCTGGATCTATTAATATCACAATGCTTCGCCCTTATTTTGGTTATAGAAATTACTTCGACACTTCTGACCTTAGTACACCTTTTACTTATTCCAATCCGTATTTCACCTTACGGCTTGAATACTGGTATCAAGTTGTGAAGTTCACAGACAATGTTCAAGTTGGAGATCAAAGACTCTCTGGTGGAGGTCTCGGTCTCGGTCTCGGCTTTGGGGCTGAATTCCCTGTAAAATTCAAAGAGAAGTATATTGGAGTTGAGGCCCTCATTCATGCAGTAGATTTCTTTGATCGAGAAACAAGAGATTACGAAGCAACAACTGCAGGAGAAATTGGTTTTTCTGATCTTAGTGGTTTTGCGTACTCTATCATAGTCTCATTCAATCAGACCTGGTGATAATTTCCTTAAATGCACTTATCTTTTTCGTCAAAGAAACTTTTCCTTAAACCTAAGCACATTTAAGAAAATTATTTTTGTGCTTGTTCCTTTCGAAATAAAACATGCACAGGAGTATTCGGAAGATTGAATTGATTCCGGATTCCATTCACAAGATACCTTCGATAATTAACAGGAATTCCTTTCGAGCGATTCGTAAATAGAAGAAACGTTGGAGGAGCTGCTTTTACCATTGCTGCATACTTCAGTTTGAGCTTGGTATGATAATTCCCTTTAATCGCAACTGGGTTTTGATCAAATAAACGATTTAAAGTTTTATTCAATGGTCCAGTCGGAATATATCTCTTTCTCGTGAGAAGAAGCTTTTTAATTTCATCTTTTAAACGAGTAATTCCCCAACCATTTTTAGCTGAAAGAAAAACGGGCTCACAATAAGAAAGCCAAGGAATTTCAAACTTAAAATCAAGAAGGTATTCTTTCTTTTCTTTTTTCTTGGAAAAAACTTCTTCATTAAGGTCAATCTTATTGATTGCAATGACTAGAGATTTCCCTTTATCAATGGCAACTCCCATAAGTTTTTTATCTTGATGAGTAATCCCTTTATCACCATCTATTAAATAAATGACGACATCAGAATCAGTTATAGCACGAAGTGATCGAAAGACCGATTGAGCTTCAACTTCCTCATCAATATGACTTTTCCGACGAATACCTGCGGTATCAATCATCATGACAGAGCGAAGTGGTTGAGTGAGCTCAGTTTCTTTTTCAATCTCGTCTTCAATCAACTCTTCACTTGAAGTTTGTTCTTCTTCAAACTCTTGCTCAAATTCTTCCTCAAGCTTTGCCAATAAACTCACGGCATCTTTTTTGAAAAAGAATTGATTCTTATCAAAAAGATTCGCTTCAGTTTCGAAGTTAAGATCCATAAATCCTTCAATAGGATCAATTGTTGTTCCAGCCACCGAACTCACAACCGCTCTTTCACAACCAATGAGTTGATTTAAAAGAGTCGACTTTCCAGCATTCGGAGCTCCAATAAGCGCTACTTTCCCAGCGAGTGGATAATTAGGTTTAACCCCTGCACTCACTTCTAAAGCTTGGTTTTTCTCAAACTCTTGAGAAAACTCGAACATTTTATCTTTAAGTCCAAAAAGTCCACGGTTATGTTCTGCAGAAACAAGGAAGAGATTTTCAACTCCAAGCGAATAAAACTCAGCTTCATGACCTGCTTGAGTATCCGTATCATATTTATTAACAACCACCCAAAGATCTTTCTTCTCTTTTCGAGTAAAGTTCACAATGGCCTCATCGAAAGGAAGAAGCCCCTCTCTAACATCAACAACAATGAGAACTAAGTCTGACTCTCTAATAGCAAGTCGAGCCTGTTGGGCCATGACTGAGAACATGAGATTTTCATCTGGATCATTATATTCCGGATAAAACCCACCAGTATCAATCAAAAGAGCATCTTGGTCTTCTCCATCAAAGCGAAGAATTCCGTAATGCCTGTCTCTTGTGACACCAGGTTTATTAAAAGCAATCGCCTTGGTCGAATTTCGAAGCAAGCGATTAAAAATCGTACTTTTCCCCACATTCGGTCGCCCGATGAGAGAAATAACTGGAGTTGACCGACTCATCTTCGCCTCCAAACTCGTTTAGAGCTTTGAACTCTTGGAAGTCCAATTTCTTCTAAGACAAAATTATTCTTAAACCATCGCTGAGAAACTTTAACGTGAAGAACAAGATGAACCTGTCCACCAACTAGAGCTTCGATTTTCTTTCTTGCGAGTGCCCCAATTCTTTTAACCATAGAACCTTTAGCCCCAATAACAATGGCCCTTTGGCTTGGACGGTTTACAAGAATAGTGGCCAGGATTTTAGCCTTGGTTTTTGATTCAGGATTCGCAATATCATGAAAGTCATCGATAACGACAGCCACTTCATAAGGGACTTCTTCTTTAAGAGCACGAAAGACTTGTTCGCGAATATACTCAGCAGCAAAGAAGCGCATGTTCTTATTGGAAACATCACCTTTTGGATAATGATGAGGCCCAAAAGGTGCTTCATCACACAGTGCTCCTGTTAAAAGATGAACATCACTTCCATCTTTGGCGCTAATAATAAAATACTTTTCTAATTTAGGATCAATTGCTTGAAGTTTCTCAAAAATAGAATCCCAATTTTTTTCCATTGCGATATCAGACTTCGTAAAAACAACCCAAGACTTGGAAAGATCTTTCCCAAGATCCTTTTGAAAAGTCTTATACTCAGTTTCGATATCAAGAGCACTCCCATCAATAAGAATAAGATTAAGATCAACACCATCAAGCGACATCTTCGTTTGGCCATTCATTCTGATATTCATCTCTTGAGCTGATTGGTGAATACCTGGAGTATCAACAAGAATAACTTCTGTCCTGTCTACTGTAAAAGTACAATGAAAAGAGTTTCTCGTCGTTTGAGGTTTATTGCTCACAATCGAGAGATCAAAACCAAGTAAGTAGTTAATTAACGTACTTTTACCAGCATTTGGTCTTCCCAAAAGACTCACCATGATTGATTTATTCTTAGGATGTTGGTCGTGAAGCATGTTCTTCTCCATTTAAATATGATTTTTGTTTCAAAGCTTGTATTGCTAATTCTTTTTCTAAAATTTTTTTTGAATGTCCAAGACTTGAGCTAATAAGACTATTATCAATCCAGAGTTCAACTTCAAACTCCTGATTTCCTTTATCTCGTGATTCATAACGAGGTGGGTTTTTAAAACGTTTTAGAACTTCTTCTTGTAATTTAGTTTTAGGATCAAATGATTTGAGGATTTTTTCGTTAAAAAGAGGTTTTATATTTTTTTCGAAGTCCTCAATCATTTTAAAAAATATGGTCTTGGATTTTTCAAATCCAGCATCTTGATAAAGAGCCCCAAGCAGAGCCTCAAAAACGCGAGCAAGATTTCTTTTCTTGGTTCGCCCTCCCGACTTTTCTTCACCTTTTCCGAAAAACATGCATTGCCCAATATTAAAATAACGAGCAAGTTCAAAAAGAGCTTCTTCATTCACGATAGCACTTCTCAATTTGGAAAGTTCTCCTTCTTTTTTATTTGGAAAGAGTTCCATTAATTTTTCGGTAACAAAAAGATCGAGAACGGCATCACCGAGAAACTCCAGACGTTCATTGGAAAGCGAGCCCTGGTTTTGTTCATGAGCAAACGACGTATGAGTCATTGCCTGATACAGTAAATCTTGATTGGTAAACGAGTATTGGATTCTTGTGACAAGGTTAGTCAAATCCACATTCATTTGCCAAGGCCCTAAACGATTTTTCATCGACTCCTCGGAGGTCATCACCAGCATTTCTGGTCTAAGGTCTGTGTTTCTACCGTGCCCATAATTATTTGCCAAGTTTCAAGATCTCAAAGGTAATATTTACAGTGATAGACTTCTAGCGTTAAACTAAAGTGTGCGAAAAATCATAAAAAACAGCAAAGGACAGCTGAGTATTTTTTTGGCAATTACTGTAGTCTTTTTTATTACAGCAGTAGCTTTCGTTATTAATATCGGTCTTTTCGTCAAAGCAAAAATCAATCTTCAAAACGCGGTGGATGCAGGTGCCTTCTCTGGAGCTGCCGTTCAGGCTAGACAGCTTACCGACATTGCCTATCTTAATTGGGAAATGAGGAATGTCTATAAAGAGTGGATGTTCAAGTATTACGTACTTGGAAACCTCAATGCTCCTGTCGTTGAAGATCCGACTTTTACACAATCAAAGCCTATCCCTGATGGTATGATGGACTTTACGATCAAAGACTCGACCGATCCGAGTGATCCAATTGATTTGAATAATATTCCTTCTGTTTGTATTCAACTAGGAGGAGATAGTTATTGCAGAATTTTTAAATCTCCCGGTATTCCAAGAATGAGTAATGAAATTATTTCCCAGCAAGAGCTTGCAAACTTTGGGAAAGATTTTATTGATGAGTTAGCAAGAACAAAAGCAGCGAGATGCTCTGATGCCTCCAAGATTAACTTTGAAGTCACTCGGCAATGGGCCTATGGGATGGGCTCAGCAGCTGATCAAACTGTTAGCGAGATTCCTAATGTTGGAGGAGATAGACCAGGAGCTTTTCCAAAAGCTTTAGAACTTGCTATTAGAATCAGAAATCTTGAAGCTTTTGTTAATAAGGCTCCTGATGTCAGTAATATCTGCGAGGGTTCTAATGCTAACTGCTCAAAACAAATCCAGGAGATTATAAATCAGAATGATGTTGCCAACGAAAGGACCGTCAAAGCTTTTTATGCCGCCTGGAGAAACCTTGGTGGTGAAAAGAATAGAGAGCTCAAAGATCAGTTTACTTTTTCTGAACTAGGAGTCACTCCTGCAACCGTTGAAGGAGGAGAAAAAAGTTTAAGTAATACTTTCATCCCTGCCTCTTCACCTGCCAGGCAAAAATACTATCTTGATTTACAACTTTACTCTGTAAACTATGTCACTTTCTATACCCAGATGACTCCACTCAATGAGAGTAACCCTGATGAAAGAGCTGATTCGGGTTGTCAGATGACCAAGGTCGCTATCCCAGTTCCAGCCTACCCCCTTGGCTATATAAAGAATCCAAAGGTCATGACTTATTATGGAGTCAGGGGACAATCGAGGTTCAATGGTCTTTTTAATCCGTTATCTAAAGTCTTAACTTTATCGGCTCACTCACTTGCAAAACCTTTTGGGGGTAGAATAGGCCCTCGATTTTTCAAAACAGTTGGGAGTTATATAACCGCGACAGATGAAAGTGGAAATCAACACAGAAGCTCTCCTTATGTTTTTGGGCTTGTCCCCCAACCTTCTAACACGGGAAGTATTGATAGTATCTTAGGTGTTCTGCCGAAACTCCCTGATTTTTGGGTGCAAAACAAAGATGAACCTATAGGTGGAGACTTTGGAGCAGGTCTTCCAAAGTTTGCAATCCCGAATATGCATTACGACTTAGATCCTGGCGACCCAGATCGCTATTACGATTCGAATATTCACATTATGAGTTTGCCAATTGCTGATCGTTATCGTGTTGGACTCTATAACAAGGAACAATTTAAAAAGTTTGTTGGAAATCTCTCTGCAACTGGTGGAAATATTAATGCTACAGCTCAGATAACTAACGATGATGTGGAGCGAGCTATCGCAAAAGTACGACTTCCTACTCGTTATGATGCTCAAAACTATCTTATCCCTTCTACTAATAAGCTTAATGGACAGAACGGTTTGAAGTTAAATAGCTTCGCTTTTGAAAAAAACCGAATGCAGGTCTTTGCTCCTCTTTATGGACCCAATTATCTTTATGCTAATGCCAATGATGTCCAAGCTGCTGTTGAAACTTATGTCGTCCAGCAAAAACCTTCTATCGAAACTTTTATGCAAACCTTGGCAACCACTGCCCAGCTTTTAAGAAACCAAGCCGATGCCAACGAAACAGATGTCAGCCTTGCCGACGAAGCTGCCAGTATCATCTCAAACGAACCACTTTCCTGTAAGTCTATTGCGGGTCAGTTTGCTTTCTATTATCTCGGAAGAAACGAAGCTCCTATCGATAATTCTGATTGTGGAGACCTTAAACCTTTTTCTGAACTCCTTAGAGAATATATTGATAATCCCAATCTTATAAAACCTGATTATTACGAAGAAGCTGATGAAAAGATTGATCAAATGGTGGTAGAAGACCCAAGCAGCGAGTTCATTTTTAGTGCTTATTCTCCGGGAAGCTACCGAGGCTACGATTCTGCTGGTGAAACACAAAATCCCTTCTCAGGACGAAAGATGAGAGATCTTAGGAACTTTTATTCAACTAAATTTATTTCATTTGATACTTATGAAAATTACAAGGCAAGAGGTCTTTATAATGAGGGTGGCGGTTCGCAAAACAGCCCTGGTCCATTAGCCAATCCGCTTATTCCGGATCAAGGCCAACCTTTTAGTCAGATCTTTCGATAAAAACTTGAAAAATTCGGGACCAGGACTATACTGGGTGGCAACAATTAAGACTTATTATTCATGAGCTTGAAGTAGTGCCTAAAAATGCCGAGGCTCATGTGATCAAAGATATCTTGAAAAGAGGTTTGAGCGTGGTCAAAAAGAAAAAAACGACAAAAAAGAAAAAAGTGACGAAGAAGAAGGCTGTGAAGAAAAAAGCGACCAAGAAGAAGTCTTCTAAAAAAACAGCAAAGAAGAAAGCGGTTAAGAAAAAAGCTGTAAAAAAGAAAGCAGTCAAGAAAAAGGTTGCGAAGAAAAAAACAACGAAAAAGAAAGCGGTCAAAAAAAAGGCCATAAAAAAGAAAGTTGCGAAAAAAACAAAAAAGAAGGCAACCAAGAAAAAGGTTGCGAAGAAAAAAATAGAAAAAAAGAAAGTAACTAAAAAGAAAGCCGAAAAGAAAAAACCCGCTAAGAAAAAAGTCGAAGAAAAAGAAGAAAAACCAAAACTTGTCGTTTCGAAGGATATTTACCCAAAGGGTGAACCCGAAGCAGCGAAGACAACGGATACCGAAGAGGAAGCTGAAGACTTCAATGAAGGATCTAAACAGTCTGAACCTCAAGTAGGTCTTTTATCCGACGAATACAATCCTGATGATGAACAAGATTCCGATGGAGATTTTGGATATGGTTGGGGCTATAATGACAACTTCGATTCACCAGAGGAAGTTGATACCGAGAACTATTATGACGAAGACGCTGAGTATGCAAGCCAGCCTGTTAAGTCAAAAGACTGAGAAAATTAAATGAAATTCCAATTAGCTTTATACTATTTTGACCAATGCCCTTACTGCCAGATTGTTTTAAGAAAAATCAATGAACTTGGACTCAAACAAATTGAATTCCGAAACATTATGGAAAACTCAGAGCATGCAGAAAAATTAATGCAAGATACAGGAAAAAGAACCGTTCCTTGTCTTTATATTAATGATATACCGAAACATGAATCTACTGATATTGCTCAGTGGCTGGAAGATAATAAAGCAGATCTTCAATAAATGGAAATTAGAGATCCGATTCACGGCTCAATCAAAATTGAAAAAGATGAAAATCTTGTTATTGAGCATCCTTTTTTTCAAAGATTAAGAAATATAAAACAACTTGGTTTCTCAGATTATATTTTTCCTGGTGCCACTCACACACGTTATCTTCATTCGATAGGAGTCATGCAAACTGCAACTCTTGTCTTCGACAAGCTTTTTAAAGGAAGACTTGAAAATAAAGAGATTCAAAGACTCCGAAGTACAGTTAAGTTAGCGGCACTCTTACATGATATAGGGCATGCTCCTTTGAGCCATACAACAGAAGCTGTTATGCCAAAAGTTTCAGAATTAAAGCTTCCGAAACGATTTGCCTCTGAAGATTCAAACAGACAAGCAACCCATGAAGATTATACGCTTAAAGCAATCGTAGATAGTTTTTTTACTGAAAGTTTTGAAAAGGTCCATAAAAGCCTTGGTGTTGATTATAATGCTGTCGCAGAGCTGATCCTTGGAAAAACTCAAAATGATGGTTATTTTATTTTTGAAGGAATAAATTACTTTCCTATTCTTCATCAAATGATCTCAAGTGAAATGGATTGTGATCGAATGGATTATCTCCTGAGGGATTCTTATTATTGTGGAGTCAGCTACGGAAATTATGACCTTGATTGGATTATCGATAATCTCCATATTGCGATTGAAAATGACTGCGCTTATCTTGGAATTTCAGAAAGGGCCCTAACAACTTTTGATGATTTTCTTCTCAGTCGATTCCATATGTTTATCATGGTTTATTTTCATTATCGGGCCGTTTGTCTTGAGAAAATGATGTATCGATATTTTGATCAATCAGATGGTGAATATATTATTCCTGCTGAAATTGATAAGTATCTTGAACATGATGACCATCATCTTCTAAAGATTCTTCGAGCAAGTAATAATATTTGGGCCCAAAGGATTGTAAAAAATCGAATTCCTCCCAAAATTTTTGAGGCTTTTGGAGATACTGATCTCCCAAAGCAAGAAAAGCTTCTCAATTTTTTAAAAGAACAAAAAATTGATTATATTCTCTGTGAATCTAAAGGAAGACTCTCTAAATACTACACAAGTAACGAAGCAATTAGTGGTGACTTCGAAATGAAGGTGGTCAAGCAATATGGAAAAGGTCATATAAATATTAGCGAAGCAACTGACCTCTTTAGTAAATATTCAAGTGCTCATGCTGTCTCTCGAGTGCATTGTTTTCTTGACAATTATGATCAAACTCTTTCTCAAAAGATTCATGCTATAATTGGACAATGAATAAAACGATATTTTATTCAATATTAATAGTGTGTTACCTCGCACTATCGAAAACTTTTAGTCCTGATAACTCAGGAGTTGAATACGTACGGAGATCTAAAGATCTTGAAAAAATTATTCAAAGAACTCCAGCTGAAGCTATTCTCATTCAAACTCAATCAAAAGGTTTTTTAATTAAAACTTATTACCAAAGATATAAAATTATTTATGGTTTTCACCCTCCAAGAGAATTTGTCGTCAGGACTAAACGCTCTTTTGCCGATTACAGTAAAAAGTTTATTGGGATGTCACTTTTTAGAAAAAGACTCGGAGGGTCTATTGAAACAACTCCAATGCCTCCTGGCTCACTTTTTATTGGAAATAGACAGTTTGGTCGATGGATTTTCAAAGATGGAGATTATACCTGGGCGTTCTATCGAGCTTATCAAAGTTTTCCTCGTCTCTTCGGTTGGCAAGAATTTAACCCAACAAGAACCTTTTTTACGAAACTGCTTGATTACGAAAAAAAAGGAGTTCCTTTCCATGGTGAAAGCAATGATTTTGGCAAAGATGGAAAGATCACTCAAAAGTTTATAAAGGCAGCCTCTAATCGAGATGGGCTAAATGCAATGCGACTGAAGACTTTATTTAATGAATATTTAAAAATAAACTATAATTACTAATTTATGGAAGAAATACTCGATCGATTTATCTTAAGAATTTTATTTGTGGCATTCACATGCCTCCTTTTGTTTTTTTATCGATATGCCCATTATATTTTTTATCCAACGGGAAAGAGACAACTCAAGAAAATATTTGATCCCCTTACAAATCCTTCAAATACTCTCCATTACCTTTCAAGAGTTCTAGGAATAACTTTAATCTTTTCTGGACTAGAGTTTAATTACTTCTACTCACTCCCAGTCGGTATCTTAAATATGCTCATTATGGCGACTGTTACTATCGCGCTCTACTTAAGTTCAATTTATCTAACAGAGAGTATTATTCTCTATAAATTTGATTATTCTGATGAAATTTTGAAACGCGAAAACTTTAGTTATAGCGTTATTAATCTCGCAATGAATATTTCACTTGCCCTTCTTATTAAGCAAATTGTCTCTGAAGCAGAAAACTCGCTCGTTATTCTTTCCTTGCTCTGGCTTTATGCAATGGTTATCTTTGGATTTACAACAAAACTCTTTCCTTTTTATTCAATATTTAACTTTAATCAACAACTTATTCAAAAAAATATGGGACTTGCTCTTTCTTATGCAGGTTTTCTTATTGGGAATACCTTGATCTTAATTCTCGCTTTTGATCAAGACCATTACGATATACGCTCCTATTCCATTCGAATTCTTTTAAAGATACTGCTTAGCTCTATCCTCATACCCGTTTTTGTCAAAGTTCTTTATAAGATTTTTTCAATCAAACAGAAGAAGGTCTACAAAAGAGAAGGACACAAAATAAGTCATGAAAACTCTGTTGGAATGGGACTTGTTGAAGGGGTGCTCTATTTGTCGGCGGCCGTACTAACTTCAATGATCGTTTACAAGATCAACCTTAGTACAATTATTCCATTTAATTAATTCTTTTATAAAGTTCGTTGAGTGACTTCTTAACTTTGAGGAGTTCGATTTCTCCGATTTTTTTTCTATAATCTTCATCAACTTTCGAAGTGGCACCCTTCAAAGTCATTCGAAATTTCTCTCCAAGCTCTGTGAAATAAATATTTTGCTCTCTCTTGTCTCTCACACCTTTTACTTTTTTTAAATAACCACGCTTAACAAGTTCATTCACATGGCTTGTCATCGTTTGTTTCTTTAATCGACAAGCCTCTCCAACTTCTTTTAAAGTTGGACCTTCCGAATGTGAAACATAAATAAGAATTTCAAGAAAACTAGGTCTAAGATCACTAAACCCCTTATCTTGTAGATAACTTAAAACCTCTTGCGAATAACATCGATAGATCTTTTTGAGCAATGAACCTATTTCAGAGACAGTATCCATACCTTCCTTAGTATTGAAGAGGCTAGTATTATAATAATACTTTTTTAACATGACTCATTGAGGAAGACAAGTTCTTTAAAAGATTGAACGAAAATTGCTAATTGATGTTGCTAAACCCATGGCAATACCAAAAGTCAGAAGACTCGATCCTCCATAACTCATAAGCGGCAGAGGTAAGCCTACAATAGGAAGAATTCCTGAAACCATCCCAATATTGATGAATGTATGCCAGAAAAAGAGTGCCATCAGACCAATGCAAAAAATAGACTCATACATCGATTTCACAGAGCGGGCTAGCCAGGCAAACCGCAATAGAATAATAGTATAAAGTGATAGCAATAACGAAGCTCCAAACAATCCATGTTCCTCACTGAAAATTGAAAAAACAAAGTCCGTATGGTTTTCAGGAAGAAAATTCAACGAGGCCTGAGAGGATTTTTTATAACCCTTTCCAAAAAGTCTTCCTGAACCAATTGCAATCTCAGACTGGATCGCATTATAGCCAGATCCTTTTGCATCCTGATAAGGATTGATAAAGGTTTGAATACGTTTTCGCTGGTAATCCTTAAGCGCAAACTTGTACATGAACCAACCTGAAACAAGTCCAATAAGAGCAATTTTTAAAATCGAACTCCACTGAAGCTTTCTATAGTAAACAACTACTGCAAAAATAAGAATCAGAATACCACCAGTCCCCAAGTCCGGTTGGGCCATGATCAAAACAGCAGGAAAGATTGTTAAAATAGTTGGAAGGATGATACTTTTTATTTTTGTCTCTTCAAAAGATGAATTCTTGGCAAACCAACGAGCAAGAGCAAAAATTAATGCTATTTTCATGAATTCAGAGGGTTGAATTCTCAATGGACCTATTGCCAACCATCTCTGAGCTCCCATCCCTACTTTTCCTAAAATAAGAACGGCAAGCAAAGCAACAAGATTAAAAAAATAAATATGATAAGAATATCTGAAAAGTGTTTTTGGATGGATGAAGCTAATAATGAATCCAACAAAGAGCGAAAGAAAAAACCAATAAATTTGTGTTTGAAATAGATTTTGAGTCGAATGATTGAAAGTTGCAGAATAAAGGTTCAGTACTCCAAAAAAGAATATCGCCGACATCCCAAGAAAAAAGCTTATATCATATTTCTTTAAAATTTCTGAAGAGAAATTTTTCATAATAAGTTCCTTTCTTCTTTTTGCTTGTTCTTCTCATACTCTTCAGGATAATACTTTTTCATAAACTTAGTCGCTATTTTTTGGACAACCGGAGCAGCTGCGGTCGAACCATGACAACCATGTTCAACGACAGCAGCAATTGCAATTTTCGGATCATTAACAGGAGCAAAGCCTGCGAACACCCCATGATGCCGATATTCATAGGGCATCTCTTCACATTTTTGATAAACATCCTTAGCCTTCGCCCGAATAACTTGAGAAGTTCCAGTCTTACCTGCTAATAGAGTTCCATAATCTCTTAAGTAATAGCCTGTTCCTCCTTTTTTATTCACAACTTCATAAAGTCCCTTTTTTATTTTTAAGACGATTTCTTTTGGAAGATTAAGCTCGGATATAACTTCAGGAGTGAAGTTTTTAATTGTTTGATTCTGTTCATTAAAAATTTCCTTTACTAAGAAGGGCTTATAAACCTTCCCACCATTTGAAAGAGCTGAATATGCAATCGCTAATTGAAGTGGAGTTGTTAAAATATATGATTGTCCAATGGCACAAGAGAGAGTTTCACCTTTTTGCCATTCTTCTCCCCTAGACTTTCTCTTCCATTCCTTGGTTGGAATCAAACCAGATGTTTCTCGAGGTAATGAAATACCTGTTTTCTTTCCCAAACCAAGTAAAGATGAATAATGAGCTAATTGATCAATTTCTAAACTAAGAGCAACTTTTTGAAAATATACGTTACATGACTCTCTAATCGCTTTAGTTAAATTAACAACACCATGTCCTCCACGTTTCCAGCAGTGATAATTCCTTCGACCAAACTTTAAAGAACCATTACAAGAAACTTCCGTCGATCCAGTAATCACTCCTTCTGCAAGAGCAGCTATCGCAGTAATTACTTTGAAAGTAGAGCCAGGTGAATAATGCTCTTGAATAACTTTATCTCTCAAAGGACGATCAATATTACTGATTAAGCTTTTCCAGTAATTTGGATCAATCCCTCGATTAAATTCAGAAGGGCGAAAAGAAGGGGTTGAAACATAAGT
The DNA here is from genome assembly GCA_965217035.1 of Bacteriovoracaceae bacterium. Lineage (GTDB taxonomy): Bacteria > Bdellovibrionota > Bacteriovoracia > Bacteriovoracales > Bacteriovoracaceae > JAUHYH01. Next base: position 1,031,066 of record OZ244226.1, read on the forward strand.
CAGAATTTCTCCTGTTTTGACATCAATTGCAACGACGCCTCCCGATTTTCCTTCTAAAGAATCAAAAGCAACCTTTTGAAGATCTCTGTCTATCGTCAGTACCATACTATTTCCAGGCTTAGAAGAAATGTCTTCAATGCCTTGGAATAAATTATCTGTATTAATGTACTTTCTCTTTCTTCCTAGAGCATCAACTTCAACATACTCAAGACCATTAACTCCACGAAGTATTGAGTCATATTGCTGTTCGACGCCACTTTGGCCAATGAAATCTCCTAAGCGATAATCAACATTATCTCTCTTTCGGTATTTCGGAAGTTGAGTATTATTGATTTCAGAAATATAACCCAGAAGATGAGCTCCGATTTCTGTATCAATATAATTTCTGGCAATAGAAATTTGAACATTCACACCAGGTAACTCATCAGAAAGAGTTTCAACCATTGCAAGATCTTGAAAAAGAACATCTTTCTTAACAATGATCGGCTTATATTTTGGCTCGGTCGAATACTTATCTAAGGTAGCCTTGATTTTTTTGTAAGGAAGATTAATTATTTCTGATAAACGCTTAAGTGTTTCTTTTTTATTTTGTAGATATTGTCTAGTGACAACGATGTCAAACCTTGGGTTATTATCAACAATCAACTGTTTATTCCTTGAATAAATTTTTCCGCGAGGAGCCCAAATAACCTCTTCTCTTAATCTATTCTTAACTGAATACTCATGGAGAATTTCTCCTTTAAAGACCTGTAAATAGCAAAGCCTCGAAAAGAGAATAGCCATCATTCCTACTATTAATAAGGAAATTTGCCTTCCGCGATTAGAATGGGACTTTACAACTTCTTCTTCTGCAAACACTTTAAGTCTCTATCGATTTATAAACCTTCCAGATGCCAGTCAGAGGTAAAAGCAAGAAAGGGGTAATTAAAGCAAGTATTAAATTGGCAATTAAGTCATCAGTTATTAAAACAAGGAACCCATCAAAAGCATTAGACTTGAGACTAATGATGATAACTCTTAGAAGATCCCAAAAGAAAAGACCGACAAAATAGAAAAAAACTTTACTAAAATAGGTACTTAACTGAATCAAGTCCTTAATAACCGAAAGAATTACCATTAAAACGAGAGCTATTAAACAATTTATCGCCCAACCTTCGACGCTAAATATAGAGTGAACCCAACATAGGATTAAGAGTGTATATGGCTGTAAAGAAGATGGGATTTCAAGTGCCATATAGATGCAAACAACACCTAAAAAGAAAAAGCGATAATGATAAGAAAAAAGAGAAGGAAGTACTGTCGCACCAATGATCTCTAAAAGAAGGAGTAATAGAACAGTCAAAAAAAAGCGGAAACTAAAATCACTGAGGGTATATCTCATTTTGACCTTCTTTAAATTCCATTTCATGAGTAAGAACAATCACCTCTTCTACCTTACTAAAATTGACAGAAGGATTGACTTCAATCTTCTGAGTAAGTTCATACTCATTACTAATAACTTTTGTTACAGTTCCAACTTTAATTCCCTTTGGATAAAGAGCACCAAAACCTGAGGTAACAAGGATATCGTCAACTTCAATCGCTTCTGAATTTGTAATATACTTCAACCGACAAAGTCTCTGTCCCACCCCTTCGAGAATTCCATAAGTCCGACTACTCTCAACAAGAACATCGACTTTGCTATTAAAATCTAAAATCGTTGTTATGTCTGAATAATTCGAGCTTGCATTTGTTACAATACCAATAAGTCCTTGAGAGTTAATAACAGCTGCATTTTTCTTGATTCCATCTGAGCTTCCCTTATTAATTCTTAACGAGTAAACCTCACCAGAGCTATCCCAGCCAATAACCTGAGCAAGAACTTTTTCATACTTAATTTCTTCTCCAAACTTCATGAGTTTTTTCAATCTCTCGTTTTCTGCTTCAACGGTTTTCATCTCAAACAATCTTTGCTCAAGATCGAGAATTTTCTGATTCAGTACCTCGTTTTCCTTCCGACTATTAACAATATAGAGATAATTATTAAAAATTTTCTGAAAAATATTCTGGCTTGTTACAATTCCCTCCTGAATTGGCGCAAGCGACTCCAGGATCAGACGTTCAAACAGAGTTTTAGAATTCATCGAATATTGGAGATTAAAGCTAATCACACCCCAAAGACTGAAGGCAAAAACCAAACTAAAATGCAAAATTCGTTGTTTCCCAACTTCCCCTTCGGGCAATTTCATAAAAAACCTTCGTGGCACGACGCGCAAGTGATTAGAGAGTCATACAAATTATCCCGAATCACCTTGATTTTGACAATTAGAGTTAGCCAGATAACGAAGGGAATTCTTTACGTGCAAGGCCTTCTTAAGCTAAAATTACTCCACTTTAAACCCTTTCATAAAGGTCATTACCAATGAAGAAAACTTTGCAGCAAAAAGTGAGTTATTATCTTGTTCTCGGTCTCGTCTCAGTCATTATTCTAGGATTTCTTTTTACTGGATATGATGGGGCCCCAGGCTCAGTAACAGGAAATTCAAATACTATCGGCAGTGTCGATGGAATACCGGTTAAAGTTCGTGAGTGGCAAAGTATTTATAATCAACAATTACAATTCTACTCTCAATTTTCGGGAGGAAAGCCCCTAACCAGAAAACAAATTGAAACATTTGGTGTTGAGAAACGAGTTCGAGATATTATTGTTAACCAAAAACTCTTGATCAAACTTGCTGATGATCTTGGAGTCCACTCTTCAGAGAAAGAACTTGCTAAAGAGATTAAAGATCTCCCTTATTTCAAAACCAATGAAAAATTCGATGTTGAAAGATACCGCACTCTTTTGAGGGCAAATGGGATAACCACTGCAGAGTTTGAAGAAGAAACTTCAAATAATTTAAGAATTAGAGGAATCAACACTTCGATTACTTCTTATCCTATTTCAAACTCCTATGCTGAGGAAATTTTTACTTTAAAGAATAATGGAGTTGAAGCACATGTCGTTCATTTCAGAAATTCTAATTTAAAAAAATATCTTAAGGTTTCGCAAAAAGAAATTAATGAGTTTTTAAAAGATGAATCAAATAAGAAAACAATTGAAAATCTATACAATAAAGAGATTTCAAAATACACAAAAGGAGCTGAACGAAAAGCTCGACATATCCTTATAAAAACGACTGATAAGCGTGATGAAAAAGCAGCAAAAGCCGAAATCGAGAAAATTGCAAAAGAAACGACGGCTGATAATTTTTCAGAGATGGCTAAAAAGTATTCAGAAGATTCTTCAAAAAATAAAGGTGGGGACCTAGGCTGGTTTGGAAAAGGTCGAATGGTGAAACCATTTGAAGACATGACTTTCTCCCTAAAAAAAGGTGAGGTCTCTAAACCTATTCAATCTAGATTTGGATACCACATTATTAAACTAGATGATCTCAGAGAAGGAGAAATAACTCCGTTTAAAAATGTTCAAAATCAACTAACGAGAGAACACCTTCAAAATAGTAATACAGAAGAAAAAACAAACAAACTCGCAAAGGAAATTATCTCTGATGTGAAAGAAGCCCTTTCAAAAAACAAAATTAAAGAAGTTGAAAAAATTCAGAAAAAATATGGTTTAACTTTTTTAAAGAATACTAAGATAGATCAATACAACTTGAAAGCAGGTTCAATTGATGTTGATCTTTCAACTTTCAATGATATTTCCTCTAAAAAAATTGCAACAGTTGAAAAAGCGACAGAACAATTGATTGCTAAAAAAGTAAAAGCTTTTACTACTAATGACCTTAAAGACAAAGATGATAAACTTAAAACAGAAGCTATGAATATCAGTCGTAATCTTGGTGGTCAGATTAACGAGAAGATTTTAAAGCAAATGGAAGAAAATGCTAGTATTAAAGGCGATATCCTTCAAATCTAGTAAATATGGCTGATAAAACTAACAAGTTTAAGCAAAACATCGACGGGAAGTATTATGTCGATGATCAATGCATAGCCTGTGATGCTTGTGTTATGGAAGCTCCTGATTTTTTCGAAATGAACGACGATGATGGGCATGCTTATGTTAAAGCTCAACCAGAATCAGCTCAACAATTGAAAGAATGTGAAAATGCTCTTGCCGGATGCCCTGTCGATGCTATTGGAAATGATGGTTGAGCTCTAATTACCTGATTATTTCTGATTGTTTTTTCGTATTATAATTTGCGTTATAATAAGGCAAATGGCAGAAGAAGATCAAAAAAAGAAAGAAATTCAATTAAAATTTCTTTACATTGGAAGTGATTCCGTTTTTTGGAAAAAGTTCCAAGAAAGAGTCATGACTTCTTATTACGATAAGAAACCTATCTTCAAACAATTCAATGAAAGAGGATGCTTCTCTCCTCTCAAATTATTTTATGATATTTACCATGATAATTACTCGGTCGTTTTTCTCGACTTCTCCTTTAATGAAGAAAAACTCATGGAGTTAGCTCAATTACTTCGATCAGAAACTAAAACAAAGTTAATTAGCACAGTTGGAATTCATGATAGACTCACTAAACCTGAAATTATTTCAAGAGCTTTACTAGCAGGCTTAAGGCTTAATTATTATAAAGGTGAAGAAATCGATGCAATGATTTTCCAAGTTATTCATTATTGGAAACCTGCCTGGGCCATTCCCCCCCAATTTTCAACTGCAGATATTGAAGAACCCGCTATTCTTATTCAAGACTTAAGAATTGTCTCCTTTGACTCTGAAGCTTTTGGGATTGAAACAAATTCTCCCATTACTGATGGGGATATTATAACAATTCGGAGGGTTCTCCCTTCAAAGGTTCAAAAACAAGGTTTTATCGCAAGAGGAGTTAGAGATTTTGATCTTCTTAATAATACGAGATTCGCAGCTCAAATATCTCCGATGCTTGAGCCTGAAGAAGAGGAATATATTTCTGAAGAAGAACAAGATCAATTAAGAGAAGAAGTCGTTGGCCCTGCCCCCGAAGAAGAAGTAGAAGAAAAAGAAAAACGTGTCATCACAGCAGAAGAAATCGAACAATTTCTTCAACTTTGGACTCCAAAGAACTTAAGAGTCTATACACCAGAAGAGTATAGAAAAGTTGGAATTCTTGTTGTTGATAATATGCTCGAGATATTTACAGATAGAGAGTTCAGATACAAACACCTTCCTTATCGAATTAATTTTCAAGGATCTCTTCACAGTGAGCTCTTTCAGATAACAAGAAATAGACCTAATCTTATTGTTTTCTCTTATGATCCTGACGTGAATAATTACAATGTTTTAAAAAATATTGTTTCTAAGGTCAAAACAGCTGAGGGTTATGAACCCCATCTCGTAATCTTCAACTCAACAAAAGTAAATGATGAGCTGATGACTTTTATTAATTACGATAAAGTCCTTTCTGATGGAGGACCACTCAATTGGGATCTTGTAAAAAAAATGGCTGCAGTTCTCAAAGAAAAAGCGAACGACCCACCTGAAGGAATTAGTTTTGTTCACGGGAATAATCCTGGTAATGTCCTTCAAATGGAAAGGGATATAAAAATCCTTAGAGTCAATGAGAAGGAACTTTATCTTGAATGCTTAAGCAATATTCCGATGTACACTGTTTTTCGATTAGAAACTCCTGTAAAGATGCTCTTGACGATTGTTCCTATATCTGAAAATCACGAATTTAATAGTACTCCAAATGTTTATAGAGGACTCATTAATCTTGTTGCTGATGAACACACTCAAAGACTTAGAGTGAGAATAAAGGATTATCTTTTTCAAGAAAAAGCAGAACTGAAAGAACAAGACCGAGAAGAACAAGAGCGTAAAAAAGAAGAATACCAATTAAAAAAGGAAGAAGCTCGAAAAATAGAAGAAGCAAAAAAAGCTGAAGAGACTGAAAAAGCTGAAGCCCAAGCAGCAGAAGAAGCGAAAGAAATTGTACAGGGCGATCCAGACCAAAGAAACACTGAAGAGTCCGAGTAAGATTATCTTTTCACGTGTCTTTGATTCGCAGCTAGAACTTTTTTTCGAATTCGAATATTTGCAGGAGTGACTTCAACCCATTCATCATCATCAATCCATCCAAGGGCCCAATCAAGAGATCTCTCCTTAATCGGAGGAAGAATTATATTTTCGTCCTTACCTGCTGTTCTTACACTACTGAGATGTTTTTCCCGACAGCAGTTTACATTAAGATCGTTATTACGAGTGTGCTCTCCAATTACCATACCCTCATAGACAATTTCGCCGGGTTTTACAAACTGCTTACCTGATGAAAGAAGATTGAAGAGAGCATAGGGTGTTGTTTTCCCGGCCCTATCAGAAATAAGAGCCCCATTAGTTCTTGCAAGCATTTTCCCAAGATGATTTCGATACTCTAAAAAATAAGAACTCATCAAGCCTTGTCCACGAGTCAAAGTTAAGAAATGATTTCTGAAACCAATAATTCCTCTCGAAGGAATTTCAAACTCAAGCTTGGCCCTTCCTTCACCAAAAGGTTGCATATGACTCATAATCCCTTTTCTCTCAGCAAGTGCTTCTGTCACCGCTCCAGTTGAATCTTCGGGTACATCCAGTACCACTTTTTCAAAAGGCTCTAGTTCGATACCATTTTCCTCTTTGAAGATGACACTTGGTCTTGCAACCATCAATTCAAACCCCTCGCGACGAATCTCTTCAAAGACAATCGCAAGTTGAAGCTCTCCACGACCTTTCAATTTGAATATCTTTGGATCTTCTGTTGTCTCATATTTGAGTGCAACATTATTCCGACAAGCTTTTTCAAGGAATTCCTCTAACTTTCGACTTGTTAAATACTCCCCTTCTTTCCCTGCCACAGGAGAAGTATTGACTGAAACATTCACAGAAACAGTTGGAGGTTCTATTTCAATTCTCGGCAGGGCATTTTCCACTTCAAGCGCAGAGAGAGTATCTCCAATTTCCGCATCCTTAAATCCAGCAAGACTTACGATTTCACCGGCTGAAGTTGAGTCGACCGGCTCCTGCGTAAGACCTTTAAAAATCTGAATCTCAGAAACCTTAAACTGAGATTTCTTTTCTTTTCCAAAAATTCTAATTTGAGAGTTTTTTTGAACAGTTCCTGATAAAACTTTTCCAACCATCAAAGTTCCAAGATAGTTTGAGTAAGCTAAATTTGTAACTAACATTGAAAAAGGTTTGTCTTGATCTACTTTTGGAAGTGGATAATAATTCGAGACGAAAAGATCAAGAAGTGGATTCAAATTACCAGATCTCGCTGAAGCATCATCACTCGCATAACCATCTCTTCCCGAACCATATAAAAATGGGATATCCATATCGTAATCATCAAGCTCGTTCTCAGTAACGAGATCAAGAATCAAATCTTCCATCTCTGTTTTTACTTCTTGATGCCGTTCATCTGATCGATCAATTTTATTAATCATTACTGCCACCTTAAGATTTCTCTCTAAGGCTTTTTGAAGAACAAAACGAGTTTGCGGTAACGGTCCCTCTGAAGCATCAACCAGAACACAGACCCCATCAACCATCATTAGAGATCTTTCAACCTCACCACCAAAATCTGCGTGTCCAGGGGTATCAATTATATTAATTTTTATATCTTTCCAATTAATAGAACAGTTCTTCGCAGTAATTGTGATCCCTCTCTCTTTTTCAAGATCACCGGAGTCCATAACTCGCTCTGAAACTTCCTCACCTTGTCGAAAAAGTCCAGCTTGCTGAAAGATCTGATCAATGAGTGTCGTTTTACCATGATCAACGTGAGCAACAATCGCAATATTCTTAATAGTAGTCATAATCCACCGAATGTTAGGTATTAGGTCATCCTAACAGAAAGAGTGGAGTATTATAAGTCTAAAGAGGAGGGAATTTATCTTTATTCTCTCGAGCAAATTGCAGATGGGCCTCAACTGACAGTTTTAGGGCATCCGCGACAATTTCCACACTGAAGTCCTCTTCTGTCTTACACTTTTCCTTCATCAGGGTTGTGTTAAGAACTACGCCAAAATGGAATAATTGAGAAAAAGTCATCTTCATCACCCATCTCATTCCTTCATCAGTAGCATCGCTTCCTAGGTCTTTTTGAATGCTTTTCAGAAAAACCTCTTGACCCGGAGGACCAAAACGCTCACTGTTGTCGAGGCTCAAATTCTCTTCGGGCTTGTTAATATTATCGGATAAGAAAATCTTAAAGGTATTCATCATCATAGCTCCACTATTGATGAAGAAATCAAAGACTTCATAAGCTAAGTCGACAGTTGAAAGTTCTTTCTCACCAATTTTCTCAATTCCCGTTTTCAACCAATCATAATTATAATCAAAGACTTTCCAATAAAGATTGTCTTTGTTCTTGAAATGATAATTAATCGCTGCAAGGTTCACTCCAGCTTGTTGAGCAATTTCTCTAACGGATGTTCCACCAAAACCTTTTTTGGCAAAAAGTTCACTCGCTACCTCTAGAATTTTTTCTTTGGTTCCTTGAGTATCCATTACGGATGAACCGCCTTACCTGCTGGAGCAGATCTTTCATCAACCTTACTTTTTCTACTAAACTTCCTTCTTATAAAACCATCAAAGTCTTCTAAAATTGCATAAGCTGCTGGAACCCAAACAAGGGTAAGGATCGTCCCTGAGGTGAGTCCCCATGCCATCGCAAGAGTCATCGGAATTAACAGAGCGTCATTACCTCCGATTCCATAAGCAGTAGGAAGAAGACCACTAATCGTTGTTAAGCTAGTGACAAAAACTGCTCTTAACCTCATTCCTGAAGCTCGAACAAGAATCTCATTGAGTGTCAGTTCTCCTTCGGCCCTCATTTCATCAATAAAACTAATGAGAACAATTCCTGAGTTCACAATGATTCCCCCCAGTCCAATTATTCCAATCAATGCTAGAAAAGAAATAGGTCGACCGTGAAGAAAAAAGGCTACAGAGAATCCAAGAAGTCCAAGCGGAATCGTTGTCATAATAATCGCTGGTCTTAAATAAGATTTAAAAAGGAAAACAAGAAGTGCAAAAATTCCGATTAAACTAAGTTTTAATGCAGAAAAGAGAGAAGTCATTGATTCATTTGTTGATTCTTGAGCTCCTCCAAATACTAAACTAACACCAGGATATTCACTTTCTAGGGATTCAAACTCTTTCATTAAGACTTGATTAGCCTTCATTGATGTTGTTTTTGTTGTATCAACATCCCCTGTGAGAGTTTTTGATCTTTTAAAGTCATATCTTTTAATTTGAGGAGTTCCATTTTCAACCCGAAATTTAGCGATTGTTCCAAGAGGTACTAAGTTCCCTTTCGGATCCAGAATAATGATATTCTCTAAATCCTTTACACCTACTCTATTATTCTCAGCAAACCTAACAATGAGATCAACATCTTTATTATCGAGAGTCACATTTGATACTCTATTCCCTGACACAGCTGCTCTAAGAGTTGAACCGATTTGAGCAACATCAATTCCAATTCTTGCTGCTTTAGCATAATCGATATCAACGAAAACTTCATCATCTCCAATAATGTCATTTACCTTAAGATTTTCAACACCATCAATTGTACCCATTTTCTCTTTAATCTTTGAGATAATATTATTGAGGTCTTCTTCCGAGTTTGAACGGAATGTGGCTTCGATAGCATTACCAACCGGAGGCCCATTTACTAATTCTTCAAAAGAAAGACTTTCCACATAGTCTGGCTTTATCGTTTTAAGATCTTTTAGGACATCAGTATAAACTCGGTTATATTTTGCATACTCACTTACATAAAGCGTGAGCATTCCAATATTATTCCCTTCTTGAGCTTTTGGGTCACTTGGCCCCATTGTAGAAGCCCCTGCTCTAGCAACAATGTGGATAACATCATCTTGAAGAACATTTTTAACTTCTTTTGTTAGCTCTTCAAGTTTTCGATGAGTTTCTTCCAAGCGAGTTCCTTTTGGCATTTCTACTCGGGCAATATAAATTTCAGTTTGATCAGCAGGAAAGAGAATGAATTGATTCGCTCCCACCATCATAAAAAGTGAAAAAGCAACAAGGGCTCCAAAGACCAACGAAACAATGTATCGACGCTTCACGATTACTGCCATGAATTTCTCAAATTTCTTTTCAAATTTTACAAACCAATCCGAGTCTTTCCCCTCATCTTTAAACTTCATATTCTTTCCTGCCCAAGTCAGTCTCATAGGGAGAAAAAAGAAAGATTCTAATAGAGAAAGAATAAGAGCAATTGTAACAACAATCGGAATCCATTTAATGAATTGCCCCATCACTCCTTTTGTAACAAGCATTGGGAGAAAGGCGGCAATGGTTGTGAAGGCCGTCGCTGTAATTGGTAACCATAAACTTTCGATTGATTTCGAAGCAGCATCAAGAGCCGATAAACCTTCTCTTCGAAGCCTCGTAAAGTTTTCACTAATGACAACTGAATTATCAACCATCATTCCCAGTGCAATAACCAAAGCGAGAACAGTAATTGCATCAATATTCATGTCAAAATTAGGCATAAGTCCTAAAGTTCCCATCATAGCCAGTGGAAGAGAGAGTGAAGCAACAGCTCCAATTTTTCCAGGGAGAAAGAAGAAAAGGAAAACAACAACAAGAATAAGACCTGTAATCGCATTACTTGAAAGAACATCTACTCTGTCTTTGACTTTCTGACCTTCTGATGCGTAGACATTAAAAATATAATCAGGATTTCTTTTTATATAATCTGCAAGTACTGTATCTAACTCTTTAACCATTTGAATCGTATCAGCACCTGCTTTCTTATTAACAATTAATAGAGTTGAATCTTGTCCATTATAACGAGTCAAAGTTTTTATTTCCTCTTCTGAGTCTGAAACTTTTGCTACATCTTTTAGGAAAATAGTGCTTCCCGTAAAATTTGAACGAATGACTATGTTTTTAATTTCTTCAGCTGAGTTGATTTTTCCTTCAACTCGAACAAGCTGTTGAGAAGAAATACTTTTCAATGCTCCCCCTGGAGTATTTGTATTTCGGCTTCGAATTTTATTTAAAACTTCCGTTACCGAAATATGCATTTCTTTTAACCGTTTTAGATCAAGAAATATATCAAAAGCTCTTTCCTTATAACCAACAAGTCGAACACCTTTAACAGAGCGGTTATCTTCAAACTCTTCTTTAAGTCGATCAGCAATAAGATCTCTCTTTCTGTTTTCATTCGTTCCCGTAATTGCTAATTCAATTACTGGAAATTCATCACTCTTGAGCTCGGTAAACTTTGGAGGATCTTTTAGGTCTTTAGGGAGATCGGTCACTCTGTCTACTGATTTTTGAATTTCGTCCATTGCTTCATCGACATCAACTTTAGGATCGTCCATATCAACCCGAACAGTAATTGTAGAAAGACCTGCTTGAGAAGTTGAACGAACATCTTTAAGACCGTTTACGCCTCTTATCTCATCTTCAAGTGGCTTAGTAATTTTAGTCTCAATATCACTTGCTGTTGCTCCATCATAAACAGTAACAACAGTCGCTGTTGCAAAGGAAACTGCGGGATAACTTTCAGCGTTCATTGTTTTCAAACCTTCATAACCGAAAATTGCAAGCCCAATGGAAAGAACGATTGTTAATTTAGAATTTTCAATAAAGAATTTAGATATATTTTTCATAATTTAACTCCGTTAAGCTTGCACGGAAAATCCGGAAAAACCGCAAAGTAATCCATTAAAGTAATGATAACAGTTAGGTTTGTATCGATCTCATCTAATTGAGACTGTAAATGAGAGTCTTGTTCGCTGATAAGCTCTTGAACACTTATTCTCGCTTGCTTGTATTTCTTTTGCGAAACTTTCAAACTTTTCTTCAAGTAAAGATTTGTCTCTTTCTGATTATCAACAACCTGCTTTAGAATTTTAATAATATCTGCTGTTTCAGTGTGATAGGATTTGATTTTATAAAGCCGACTTCTCATTTCAGCTTGGTACAAGTTATCAGTGAGCTTTCTCTTGATATCTTCTGTTTCGCTTTTGCTGCCACCAATGGGAATTGAAACTTGAATTCCAATACTTCTTCTCGCTCGACCATCACTAGAAAGAGTGTCCCTAGCAGCATCAAATCCAATATCACGACCTATATCAAAATAGGACCCTACGAGCTTTATATCAGGAGAATTTATCGTATCATCAATTTTTTTCTCGTATCTTTCTTCTTGCTCTAGGTAATTGATAATCTCATCATAAGGGGTAAACTGCTCAGGAGCTTCAGGAAATGAACGAATTTTAGCAGAACAAATAATAACATCTTTAATTGTCTTAGGAACACTATACGTTCCAATCGTAATATTACGTCCATTTAATTCAGGAATGAGCTCTTTGAGAGTTCTTATGATTCCTCCTCTTTGGTAAGTCAGTGAAAGTAGACTTGACCTTCTACTTGAAAGTTGTGATCGATACCGAGCAACCTCTCCAGAATCGGCAACTCTAGATTTATTTCGTTTCACTGATTCTTTATATTGTTTTTCAGCTGAAGAAACGAGAGATTTTAACAATTTTCTCTTCTCTTCTATCGCAACAAGATTCCAATAAAGTTTTCTTAAATTCGCTTCAAAGGTTTTTATCCCAATCTTTTTTTCAAGCTCAGCTCTCTTCATCTCAAATTCAGATTTCTTAAGATTTGAATTTGTACTTCTTCCTAAAAAATCTTTGAAAAGGTCCAAAGAAAGTTCAACTCCAACACCCGAAGTTGCTGCATCGGTGATAAAAGGATTTGTGATCTTACTTCCAAAACTTTTGACACCAAGATTCATCCCATATTGAGTTGGCTTTACCAAGCCAACAGAATATTCAGTCGCTCTTTGAGTCACTCCACCATCAAAGCCATTAAGAGGTCTTTCCTTTGATCGAAAAAGACTCCCTTCAGCTTCTAGTCTTAATGTTAATGCATCCCTGATACTGGAAGCTTTTTGTTGAGCTCCAAGGTAACTGGCCTCAATTTGCTGTAAACTTGGCGGATTTTTCAGGATGTACTGGCTGATTTGGTCTTCGTTGAATAGTACTTTTGCACTAGACTTAGCCCATAAAGCAGAAGAAATCCCTAATAAAATCGATAAGATAGAAAGTTTCATTATTAAACCCTTGTTTGATTCAAACGTTTGTTTGATTTTATGTAATAAAGGAAAATTTGCAAGGATTATTTAGGGCGTGTCTTCAAAGTTAGAAGGGTCTGAGAAAATGTAAGGCCTTTTAAGGTCATTTATCTTGGCCATTGATCATAATTCTACTTTCATAGATCTATGAAAACAACAGAACGATTATTTTTAACAAACACTATGTGGAAAAAAATAGAACCTCTTTTACCAGCTGAACGTGGTCGCTGCGCTCGTCCCTCAAAATGTAACCGAACAATGCTTGAAGGAATGATTTGGAAGCTTAGAGTCGGTTGTCCCTGGAGAGATCTCCCTGTTGAGTTTGGTCCTTGGCAATCAGTTTACACTCGTTTTAATCGTTGGTCAGAATCAGGAATCTTCCAAGAAGTTTTTGTTCTGATTAAAGACAAGTTAACAAAGCAAAACGTTGCCTTGGATTCAAGTATTGTTCGAGCTCATCAACATGCTCATGGTGCTCGAAAAAAAATGGTGATCAGAAGATAGGAAAAAGCTCAGGTGGTCCCACAACAAAGATTCACCTTTTAACAGACAGCTACGGTAATCCGGAGATCATTAAATTAAGTCCAGGCAATATTCATGACATTGATACCGCGTATGAATTTATTGAAGAGTTACCCGATCAAGTCGAGCAACTTCTTGCTGATAAAGGTTATGATGCAGATTTGTTCAGAAAGTCACTCGAAGCGAGAGGAGTAAGTCCTGTTATTCCAGGAAGAAGAAGTCGAAAGAAGGAGATTGTTTACGACAAGGAACTTTATAGAGACAGACATGTTGTCGAGAATTCTTTTTGTAACTTAAAGCAATTTAGGTCGATTGCAATGAGATTTGAAAAGCTTGCTCGAAACTATATGACCATGGTTTTACTGGGAGCGATTCTTATGTGGAGTAAACTTTGAAAACACGCCCTAGTGAAAAATGAAAATTTTTTGAATTAAAGCAGTTTTGAATCAAAAAAAGATAGAGGTAACGAACCGAGGGGCTTATCTCCATAAATACTACCCTTTTAGATTTTGCCTAAATTCAAAATAAATAGAAGTTTTTCGACTAGTTAGCTCTAGTATCACTAACGTCCCCCTAAAACTTCAAATCTAAAAATAGAATATTCTAATTTTATGAAAATTTTATTATTTATCTTATTAATATTTGGATTTGAAGCCTCCGCAGAAATACGAGTGATGACTTTTAATACAACATGTTCTCTTTGTAATAAAAAACAATATGATAAGTTTCGCTATAGAAAACATTGGATTCTTGACACTATCAAGAGAGCTGACCCAGATCTCATTTCTCTACAGGAAGTTCTTTTACCAATTCAATTAAGGTGGTTTCGAAAAAGATTAAAAGAATATAAACCCATCTTTTTCAGAAAACTTCTTATCTTCCGATATCCTGACCCTACTCTTTTTGTTAAAAAGGATAAATTTGAAGTTCTTTCAAAAAACGGATTTTGGCTTGGTCCCTTATGGGGGAAATTTTCTTTTGGCTGGAAAATAAGCCTACCTCGAAGAGTTCAATATACTCTTCTCAAAGATAGAGAGACTGGAAGAAAATTTTATTTTGCTGGTTCTCACTTTGATAATGCAGATAAAAACAAGAATAAGTCAGCAAAAATGCTGATTAAGCGATCAAAAAAAACGGAACTTCCAATTCTTTTTGCAGCTGATACTAATTTGAAACCTAGTGATAAAGGTTATTCAACTCTAATGGAAAGATTTAATGACAGCTTTGACTATGCAGAAAAAATTAGCTTTCTAAGAAACAGTGATACAAGCGAAAATGATGCATGTAATGTCGAAAAGGGACTTATCTTTCCAGAATGTAGAGTTGATCACGTAATGACCTCTAAAGGGCATACTTGGTCTGCTTCAAACTGGGTCATTGATTTATATAAATATGGAAAGAACCAAAAGTTTACTTCTGATCATCGAGCACTTTATGTTGATCTAAAACTTAATTAGCTCGATTTCAGCAGTATAAACTTAACAGTCCTTTGCTAGTGGAGCTATCATCAGAATTAGGATCAAAGTTCTAGCTCATCTTCCAAAAGTCGAGCTCATTCGAGCCCTATCAATTAATCAACGTGATATTGAATACTTATCATCGATATGTCTAATTTTTAGACAATATTTATAAAGTTTTCATTTACGATTTTATTTATCTTAAACACTGATACATTTAATTTACATGTATTTATAAAAACGATGAGGCTTTAAATGAAAATTTTATTTCTTATTTTGACAGTATCACTTTCTTTTTCTCCCCTGCAAGCACAGGATGCAAATGTTGATATTCTAGAGAGTCTTTTGAAGGCAGAACAAAAGCAACTAGAAGCTGAAAGAAAAGTTCTTTTAGAGTACCGAACTCAGTTCGAGAACTTAAAAAAGAAACAAGCGAATATAGAGGGAATAGGAACAGTGTCAGCGGTAACAATCTCGCTATCTGGTTTTTTAGTTTTCGGGTCTATCTTTGGTCTTATATCAGTTGAGAAAAGAAACCCAGGAGAACCCATGGAAGAAGTTATAAAAAGAGCAAAGAAAGGAAAGAAATTTGCTAAACGAGGCCTTCTTTTCGGATCTTTGACAATGCTATTAGGGATAAAGGTATACAACATAACGGAAGACAAGCTTGAAATAACAGTTAATGACCTTAAAAAAATCCAAAAGAAAATTAATGATACTTTAAAAAGAATTAATTCGAGTCTTGATGAAAAAAACCGAATAATTCAAAAGTTAAAGTCGAACGGTTAAAAAATAATTAAGTATACGAATAATAAAAGGAACATAAAATGAAATTTCTATTTTTAATTTTAGTTTTAAATCTTTCTATTTCTTCACTTCAAGCGCAAAGTGACTCAAGGGCCTCAGAGGTGCTAAGAGAATTCTACGAAGCCGAAACTGAAAGAATTGCCAAAGAGAGAGATGCTATTCTCGAACTAGAAACTCAACTTGAGAAATTAGAGAAGAAAAAACTTACGACTGGTGCCGTTGGTTATAGTATTACTGCAGGCTCTACACTCTTTGCACTATTTAAAACAGTTCTAAATCTTCAACCGAAGACTCAAGCTAAATTGCCAAGAAAGGGAAAGGGAAAGGGAAAGGGAAAAATAATGAAAACCCTTGTAGATTTCTTCATAACTAATCCTTTCGTTGTTGGTTTGACAGGAATGGTTTTAACTAATAACAGTATTGAAATAACAGAAGCTCAAATGGAAAAAATTAAAGCTGTCATCAAAGATAAGAAAAATAGAATACAGTCAATGAGAGAAACTAACTTTGAAATCGGTGATAGCTTAAACAATTAAAAAAAACCTGGAATAGGCTTAACAAGCCTTATTCTTAATATTTCAATAATAGTTAGAAGTGACTGTAGAGCGTATTAATTCTTCGTTAAGCTGGCGGTCAGATGGTATCTCTTTTTTTATGATTGAAGTGATTCTTTCGATAAGAATAGTGATCTCATCTTCTTTTGTCGTGGCCTTATCTCCGAAGAAATCTTTTTTTTCTAAAGCAGCTTCTCCTTCTTCTTCAGAGGAACTCTTGGAAAAATACTTTGCGATGTAAAGAGTTGATTTTCTGACTCTTAATTCAAGTAGGAAATCGCTATAAAGGTCAATTTTTTCTCCTGATTTAATTTCTAGTTGTTCGATCAAGGAAAAAAAGTTTCTATCAGATTCCTCTATTAGCTTCGTATCTATCTCCTCCATTAGTTTACGAGTGGATTCTTTTAACTCCAGCTGCGCTTGATAAAGTTTATAAAAATTAAATCCTAATGAAGCAAATATAATTGGAAGAGCATAAGAATTATAAGTACGTTGAATTCGATTATAGATGATATCAACTTGAGCGACTTTCCCATATTTTTCAATTAATATAGGGCGTACTGCTTCTATACCTTCTGTCTTGACGATTTTTTTTATTTCTTCGATAAAGCTTTTGTTTACTTTCGTCCAACTTAAAAAGTCAATCCGAGGTAAAAATGGAGCAGCACCATGAAAAAGTAGATAGATCGTTTCAATTTGGAGATCAATTGCAGTCCATATTTTTTTTTCATATTTAAAATATGATTTTAGAAACTTTTTCTTAAAATTTTCTCTTCCTCGAAACACCTTCATTTCTTCTAAGGTTTCAATGATACTTTTTTCTAAGATTCTCTTGTAAAAAAAGTCCATGATAAGTGTTTCACTGTCGGATTTTATATTTTTTCTTTTAAAAACGTTTCTTATATCGAAGTTGCGGATCCAGTTAATCAAAAATGAGTCTTTTCCCCTAATTAGATTAAAAATCCTTTGAAAATCTTTTCTTGCTTGATATGGAAGATACGTATCGGAAAAAAACATTGATTTAATGACTTCATCTAGTTTTTTTAGCTGTTTTTCGTTAGCATTTTCGATAAAAGTTCTAAAAAGATCGATTTCAAGTCCTGATCTCTCAGCTGCACGCTCGAGTACTTCATCCATATAAAAATTTGTATAAAAATGCTCATCTACGTAAAAGTATCTCCATAGACTACGACTACAGTACTCATCATTGGCAGTAGATGAGAAAGAGCACAAAATGAAGAGAATAATTAAAAATCTCATTTTTAACTATTTCGACATCTTTTTTTTATTAGTTACTCATTTTTTTATCAAGGCTAAAAATACTCACTTTCATGACCATATCCGACAAAGGTGATCAACCTTGCGAGGAAATCATACCAGAAATTTAAACCCAAGAAAAAATTTCAGTTAAACAAACGGAGTCTCAACTATGAGAAATCTTATGTACGTAATACTTTTTATAGTCTTGATCGATTACTTGAAGCTTTAATAATAGCTGGCTACGAAGTAGGTCTATAAAATTTTTATCATTTGACTAAGAATCGATTGATCTAATTGTAAAAATTACTCAGGACATTTATTGCAAACCCAAGATAGCTTACAATTACATAAAAAAATAATAGGGCCTTATAATTAGGAAATCAGTATGAAAACATTTAATTCCACTTTTAAATTCTTGATTGCTTTTATGATATTAGCATTTTTCAAAAATCAAAATCATGCTCAGGCTTCGAGGTTTGATTTTAATCCTCCTTCTCCTTATATTGAGATGAAGGATCTAGAGAAGTACAAGAGCTTTGAGGATTTTTCTTTAAAGGCTGAGTATCCAACTAAACCTAGGAGTCGTAGTACGAGGAGATTTGTTAAGAAATGGAAATACCTTGGAATTGGTCAATTCCGCGTTATAAAACTTAAGAATGGAGAGATAAATCTTCATTATAGTGGGGAAACTTTTTGGAAAAAAAACGGGAAAAATGGAGTTCTTGAGATAAGAAAACCAGGAGATTATACACTAAGATTTGTTAATCGTTACAATTGCAGAGAGATTTTCGACATACCTTTTTATAGGCGCCTTAAGCGTAGTTCTGGACCTGAAATATGTGATATAAGATACATTAAACTTATTATTACTGTTAATGAAAATATGAATGTTTCATTTAGCAGCTCGATTACAGGAAATTATAAATGGATTCCTAAAAAGGCAAAAGTTGTAAAAACCCAAAACTTTAAAATTGATAGTATGGAAAATTTCTTAGATAAGTATCTTTCTAATAAAATACTTATTAATAATGTTAATCAAGAAGCAAACTTTTTTACTATTAAGAATATTGATTGGTCGAGAAAAGAAGCATTAATCATTGATACAGAAGATAATCGAGAGAGAAGCGTTCAATTAAGTTACTTATCAGAAAGTCTTTTGTTAAGAAAGAATATCCTCTCTTCTCGTTTTAGCAGTATTTTTCCTGATAGAGAAAGTCCTTTTAAGCAATTAAATAAATTTTTCTCATTAAAAAATATGTCATTTAATCGTCTTGCTGGAACTTCATTTCTTTGTGAGTATAATCTGCCTGACACCGGAAAAACGAAAGATTCTGATACGTTTCAATTGTCTTTTGGAGAAGAACTTTTAGGTTTAAAAAGACAAGAGATGAAAACAAATGAGACATCTGATTTTCTAGACATAGACTTCAAAGGAGGCTATTTAAACACAGATAGACGAACCCTTACTCGAAGAATGGAAGAAAATATGAGATCCTTTAGCTTTCGAATCAAGGAAGAAAGCGAGGTGCGAAAATATCGACTAGTTGACCGGAGAGAGACACGGGCTTATTTCGCAGTAGAAGAGAGCTCCCAAAAGCTCGTTATGTATTCGCTAGAAGTTAATATTAGTCATAAGAGAAAAATAAACACTCCATTTTTCTGCATAGAAAAATGAGACGACGTTTTATAAAAACTTTGAAGATATCAAGAATTATTGATGTCTTGGGCAGGAGCTCTCGTTCGTTTGCTACTGCCCCGAACTTTCCTTCTATATTGTAAAAGCTTCCCAATCTGGGGTCTTCATCTCTGGACAAGGTGACCTTAAGCCTAAACTCTGATCCAGTCTGATCATGTTCTGTATTTTAAGCTTCTGTTTCCATTTTCATTCAACCTATGAATCTCTTTGATTTTTTTGGTTGCGGGGATAGGATTCGAACCTACGACCTTCGGGTTATGAGGGCTAAAACGAGGTTTTAGCGTACTTTTAGAAAAAACTTAATAACTTCAAAAAGTTATAAGTCATTAAAAACATTAAACTTTGAGATAAGCCTGAGTTTTTAAGTTCGATCTATTTTGGGATGTTTCGATTCGTTTCGGTTTGAGGTGGCCACTTTTTGGCCACCTTTTTTAATAATAATTACTCAAATTCGATTTTTACAATTTTGGCAGAAGTTGGGTCAAAATAAACCTCTACTTCTTTCCCATCCTTGTCCTTGCCATAAATTTCATAGCAAGAACCGGGTTGTTTAAACTTCCGAATTTTAAAGCCTTTCTTTTTGACAATAGACTGAAACTCTTCGATTTTGAGCCATTTTTCCTTCGGTTGGTCCGTGCAATCTTTTTTGGCAAAAGCGCTAAAGGACAAAAGTAAAATAATAACTGGTAGCGATTTTTTCATTTGATCTCCTTTGTTTATCGGTGATTAAATTATCGTCCGACTTTTAATTTTTAGCGATGGGCAAATGCCCTAACCTCCTGAAAAATCGACCTTTGGGGCAAAAGCTCAATGCAAATAAAGTCAGATCAGCCGAGAATATTAATAAATAAGGAGAAGAAAATGGATAAAACTCTCGTTTACGATTTACCGACTAGAGCATTTCACTGGGTCTTTGCAGCCCTATTTGTTCTCTCATTTACTATAGGGAAAGTAGTAGATGATGACTCCAGCCTTTATGCCTATCATATGATTTCTGGAATCCTGATGAGTGCCTTGGTCGTTCTTCGAGTCGCCTGGGGAGCTATGGGCACAAAATATGCTCGTTTTATTCATTTTAACCTCTCTCCAATCGAGCTTAAAAAGTATTTTCTTGGCATCCTTAAAAATGACTCCAAAAGAGAGCTCGGTCACAATCCAGCCTCTAGTTTTGCGGCCATCTTGATGTTTATATTAACTTTTTGCCTTTTAGGGACAGGTTTGCTTATGGTCACAGGGACCTTTAAGGAGTTCTTTGAGGAGGTTCACGAGCTTCTTGCCCATGGTTTCCTGCTAATTGTTTTGCTTCATATTACAGGGGTAATACTTCACCAACTCAGACATAATGATGGAATGATTAGCTCCATGTTAGATGGACAAAAGGAAAGTATCGAGGGAGAAGAGGGAATAAAGAGTAGGTCCCCCATTGCTCTCGTTACATTTTTGATCAGTATTTTCTATTTTTCTGCTACCCTCATAAAGAGTTTTGATCAAGAGAAAGGAACTTTGATTCTTTTTGGATATAGCCTACAATTAGGCGAAAAAGAAAATGAGCACAGCCTCCAATATTATAATGATTACTACGATGATGAAGAATATGATGACTAGGTACTATGATGAAGTCTAACGAGAGAGTTTTCCTTGCATTTTCTATGTTTGGAATAAGCTTTCTGACCCTTTTTGATCTAATCACTGATCTCGAGGAAGGAGTAACATGGTGGCATGTCTCGATTGAGGGAGTGATTGCACTCATAGCAGGTTTCTCTTTTCTTTACCTTCTTAAAAGCTCTTTTCTGTTAAAGAGATCCATTGAGAACGAAAGGAAAATTACCGGTCAACTGAAAGAGGAAAATAAGAAATTTAAAAAACAATCTAAGTCCTATCTAGAAGGTCTTAGTTCAACAATTGACCTGCAGTTGACTCAATGGGAGTTAAGTAAATCAGAAAAAGAAGTTGCTTTCTTGTTAATTAAAGGTTTTAGTCTTAAGGAAATTGCTGAAGTTCGTGGGACAAAAGAAAAAACAGCTCGAGCTCAATCAACAGCTATATATGATAAGTCGAAATTGAAAGGAAGAGCTCAATTAACAGCCTACTTTCTTGAAGATCTATTACTGCCTATAAATAAAGAGAACTAAAGAATCTCCACAAGTCCACTCTCTAGAGAGTAATATCCGTTTACGACTTTTAATACTCCAGATTCAAAACTGCTCTTTAGAATTACTGAATTTTCAATTAGTTTATTTTCAGTGTTTTTAACATTAAGTTTGACGAGTTCATTTATGCTACATTTCTGGGAATGTTTAATAACCGGATCAATGTGACTTATTAGGTGATTGAGGTTTTCTCCAAGTTCTATTTTATTTTTCTGTGCAGTACTTACAGCCCCGCAGTTTTGATGCCCAAGAACAATTAAAAGCCGAACACCCAAACTTGCCACTGAATATTCAATACTTGCAATAGAACTTTTGCTGGCAATATTTCCTGCTACTCTTACAACAAAAAGTTCACCTATTTTGGTATCAAATATAAATTCAGGTACAACTCTACTGTCGGAACAGGTCAAGATAACTGCCTTTGGAGCTTGCCCTTCGACCAACCCGGACCTCATTTTTTTGCTTGGTATCAAATTCTGGGTCTCTCCACAGACATACCGTTCATTTCCTATCAGAAGTTCTTCTAAAATTTTATTTGGGTTCAATCAGTACCTCTTAAAAGATAAACTTTGAAGCATCTTGTTTTTGCTCAGAATATAGTGCAATTGAAACGTCACCAGATGGAAGAATACTTGCATGGTGAGCTAGTATCTTTCCATTTTTTATGACAGCAGAAAATCGAATGACGTGAGTTTTTGCAATCCCATGCTCTCTCCAGCCAATACCAATAGTCCCACTATCAGTTTTTTTAGTATCTGAAACCTTAGAATCGAGTTCCAAGACACTTACAAAGACATCATCTTTTTCAAATAAATCTTTATAGTAATCCTTTATCAGCTGATTAGTATTCCTAATTCGTGTCGAAAACTCAGGGGCAAACACTGCATTCTCATCATAAAGATTAACCAAATTATCAATATTGTGATCATTTAGAGCTTCGACCCATTTATCCCACACAGGTGTTAAGGTTGTTTTTTCTTTGGTACTTGCATGCTCATCTCCTCTAAAAAGTTCTGTAAATTGAGCCAGTAATTTTCCATCTTTTTCAGATGTTCGCCCAGAAAACATTTGATAAATCGCTGCATGAATCACAAGCATAATGAGGAGCCCTTCAAAAATACCGAGCTTAAAAACAACTAGAGCACAAACACCTGCCTCGAGTAAAGCATATTTACCACTTGCTTTTACATGGGCTAGATTTGAAATCATTTTCCAACCTGAGTAAACCATAATAATACCAAGCGCAAACTTAGGAATATACAAAAGTACAGATGGGTAAAGAACAACCATCAGTAAAACAAAAGCCGTAAATAAATTTGAAAGTTTGGTCACAGCTCCCGCAACAGCATTAGTTGTACTTTTGGCAAGTCCATCTAGGTTTGTCATTCCACCAAAGAAAGTGGCACCCATATTCGCAATCCAAATAGCAAAAAGACTATTATTAGAATCACACTTTCGATCAAGCGGATCGAGTTTCTCAATAGCAACATTACTCATAACTTGCTCAATCACATCGATAGACCCAAGCATTAAGGCAAATCCAACCATTTTAGCGACAAGAAGCGCATCAAGGTTAGAAAAATCCGGAAGTGGAGGTCTAATCGAAAAAGGTACGGGATCAATCGTTAACATTGGAAAGCTAATTACAAAACTTAAGACTACCCCGATAAGCATAATGACAAAGTAAGGAATGGCAGGCATATCCTTTTGAAATTTTTTATATAGGTAAACAAAAAGCCCTAAAGACACCAAAGAAATCAAGACAATAAGAGCTCGGTCAGATGATATGAATGATGAACTCTCTGAAACAGTACCGTAAAGAAAAGGGACAAACTTCAAACCGATCTTGATCCCTACCCCAGCAAGAAGCCCTTCAACAAGGTGGTGAGGTACTAGTCTCAAAATGTACCGCTCTAATCGAAATCTCCAAGCGATAGCTTGAAAAGTTGCCGTTAGAAAAATAACAAAAGGCATATTTGCGACGCCAAATGTACTTACTCCCAAGGCTAGAGCTGGTGCTAGACCAGCAGCAACCCCAGGCGTTCCAACATAGTTCCCCGGTTTTATCAAGGAGGAGATAAAGGAGATCACACAAGCAAAAATTACGGTATGTAACCCTACCATTACGGGGTAGTCTGACATCAGGCAAATCCCTACGGTTAATGGAACCGCCATAACTCCCGTAATAGTTCCTGCTAGAGCGTCTCTTCGAAAGTACTCTGTTGTTTTAATTAAGTTTGCTGAAAAGTTAGTCTTAAAATTTTCCATCTTGCTTTACGCCTTTGATGTTATTTAAATAATTTGAAACTCTATCTGCTCGTAAATATATTAATTTTTTTGAAGTAATTATTTCTTGAAGAAATAAATCAAAATCCTCTTGTGAAAATTTTGTAATCTCAACAAATTCTTTCTTCACTGAATGAAGTAAATTAATGAACTTCGCTTCATCAAAGGCAATTATTAACCTTAGCGTTGAAGCCTTATACGCGTTTAAAATCTTTTTTCTAAATTCTCTTCTTTCTTTTTTTTCCACTTTTACCTATTTTTTCTATTCCCTCTTTAAACTTGGGAGAAATAGTTTTGTTAGTATCCGATAAATCAAGTCTCGTTAAGATAACGACAAGTACAGCGAGAATATAAATCACTTTTGAGAATCCCAACTCTCAGTTCCTTTAAATAGATCGCTCTTGAGTCCTTCAACCACTGACCCGAGGTTATTTTCTGCCGCTCCGTGACACTCTAGTATTATCGTAGATTTCAGAATAAAATAAATCAGAACTTTAAGAACTTTTAATTCGGAAAAACAGAATGCTCCAATCCCTTAATTTCAAGCATATTTTCTACTTTTGGGTTGTCGCCAAGGAAGAAAGTATTCAAAAGGCCAGTATACTCTTAAATGTCTCACCCTCGTCGATATCCGAGCAGATCAAAATTCTTGAAGCGAGGGTTGGAGTTAATCTTTTTGATAGAAACCAAAAAAAGATGATTCTAGACTCTGCAGGGAAAATCATATTCAAGAAGCTCGATGAGTTTTTCCCAGCAATTGAAGAACTCTTTGAAAGTCTTATGAATCATAAACATGTTGATGTCAAAATGCTAAAGGTTGGATTCTGTCCAACTCTCTCCAAAGAAATGCGACTTAAGCTTTGCTTTGATCTTATTGAAGACCCTTATTATACGGTGAAGATCCATCAGGGAGAGAACAGTTTTCTTGTTCAAGCATTCAATAATGATGAAATTGACCTCTTATTTTCCACAAATACTCAACTTGCGCCAAAAGGGAATTACGAAAAGTTCTCATTGGGAACGAAGCAGTTTAGCCTGGTTTGCAATAAAAAAATGTATGCAAAACTAAATAAGAAGAAAGGGATCGAAACAGTTCAGAACCAAAGATTTATAAACTTCACCTCTGATTCTGACCTACATTTCAGAGTTTACAACCTCTTAAAGAGTAAAAATATTCACCCTATTCGTGTTGCAGAAATTGATGACATCAACCTCATCAAGGAAACTTTAATAAGGTTTAACACCTTCGCTTTTCTTCCAGAGAATTCAATAAAAGATGAATTGAAACAAGGTTCATTAAAAAAAATCACTTGTGACACTAAGAAACTCGATACTGGAATTATAGCATTTTATAAACCAAAGTTCGAAAGTGAAAGGTTTCAAGATCATTTAACAAAAATCAAACGAAGCCTACGTCTAACTAAAAGGAAATAGTGAAAAGAAAGAAATGCAACAAGCCACTCGGAAAAATAGAACTCATCGCCATTGCCCTTGGAGGAATGATTGGAGGAGGGATATTCTCCATTCTTGGAGTCTCTGTTGAAATGGTGGGAGCAGGAACCCCTCTAGCAATTTTCCTCGGTGGGCTGCTCGCCTTATGTGCTGCTTACTCGTATGCAAAATTGGCTATCTATTATAAGGATGAAGGTGCCACTTATTCATTCTTCAAAAAAACTTTTCCAGAAAGAGAATTCGCAAGCTCCGCTATAGGGTGGTTAATTGTTTTCGGTTATATAAGTACACTTGCTCTATATGCCTTTACATTTTCTAGTTATTTTGCAACTTTTTTCAACACAAGTTTCGTCTACCTCAAAGAATGTATTGCCTTTTTCATTATTTTCCTCTTTGCATTAATCAACTATTCAAGCGTTAAGGGGATGGGTAGAGTTGAAGACATACTCGTCTACTTAAAAATTGTAATCCTTCTTATTATTTCTGGTTTCTTTATTTTTGAACATAACCAAATCATTGATGTTGAAAGCTACTACTCGGGATTTTCTATCCAAAGTCTCATTACTGTTGCATCTATCACTTTTGTTGCCTATGAAGGGTTTCAGCTTGTCATCCATGCCTATAATGATGCTGATAACCCTCAACAAAATGTTCCAACTGCCATCTATTGGTCGATCGGGATTGCCATTTTCCTTTATGTAATACTCTCCTTAGGGGCTCTTTTGAATATACCAAATGACGTTTTAATTAGAGACAAAGAGTTCGCCTTAGCTGCTGGCGCCTCATACACTCTCGGAAAGTGGGGTTATGGGCTTATCATGTTTGGAGCCTTATTAGCAACTTCAAGTGCAATCAACGGAACAATTTATGGAGCCTCAAGGTTGATGTCTGTCATAGCAGAGGATGGCGTCTTTCCCAAGTTCCTATCTAAAAGAGATGATAATCATATTCCGAAGAACTCAATTCTCCTAATGTGTCTTCTCTCCTACCTCTTTATTCTAACAGGAGGACTCCAATCAATTCTCGAATTTGGAAGCATCACCTTTATTATTGTTTCTTTTCTCATGGCTTATTCGAATTTTAAAATGAGAAACCAAACTCAATCGAGTCCTTTTTTCTCTTTTCTTGCTATGTTTTTCTTGGCGCTTGCTGGACTCTATATCTTAATTTTTAAATACCAAACAGACATGAAACAACTATTCACCATCTTTTCAATTTATTTAGTTTTGGTCTTAGCTGCTCGATTTTATTCTAACGGTAAACACGTTTAACGCAGATAGAAAAGATGTAAGAAGTGTTCTAAAATCAGAACACTTTGTTTATTCAGATGAACACGAATTCATTTGAATAAATTTCTATTCGAAGCAAATCGCATAAGACCCTAAAATCACGAACTACACATCATGGCAAAAACTGGCATCTCCTTTGCTCTATATATTCGTCATGAAAGTTATAAGTAAGAAAGTGCTCAGTTACCTTGAGCCATTAGTCAGCTGGAAAATTCTCAATCTTGATAATCTTGTAAAAGAGAACAAGTATACTGTTTCTAAAAAATGGATGAGTAAGATTGTTCTTCAAGCTGAGAGGTTTGAAATTGTTGGATCATATTATCATCCTCTTTCCTCTAGAAAATACGCATACCTAAAAGAAGCAGGAAGGAAGATTTTAGCGACAGGAAATAGGTCCTTCGCCCCCGGTGAGGACCTATTTCAAGGAGCGGTCGTTTCTGAGATCATTTACCTCATCAACAGTTTAATACCCTTAGACTGTTTTCAGTTTAAGCAATACGAAAAGAGCTTCGAGCAAAACCTCTACAATCCTGATTCTTATTTTTCTCTTTCAGGGGAGGATTATTACTTGAATTTCATTTTTCGACTGGTTGGCTCGTCGAGAATAAAGAAGCGAATTAATCATCAGCTTCAAGTAATCCCTGACAGCAAGGTCATTTTCATATTTGCGAGAAGGAATCATCTAGAGCGTTACAAGGAATTCCTTAAGAAAGAAGAAAACCTTGAAGATAAGGTAAGGCTTTTTTATCTCCCCTCAATTTTATCAAGTGATATTGACCTCTATGAGTCTCCAGAATTATTGAATTACCTCAATATAAAGATGGCGAACCCTAGGCGACGGGCTGGCGATCTTGTCCCCAAGCCCTATTTTGACTCCTCCTAAGTCATTAGGTTTATTAGATGCGCGCACGCTCCGTAGACTGACTCCCCACTCACAACTAAAAGTTATTACGAGTAGGGAGTCAGTCTACTCCGCGCGCTTATTTTTGAGTAAGAAAGTAAAAAGTAAAGACATAAGAGAAAGAATTTAACCATAAAAGGAGTTTTTGGTATGGTCTGTAGGAAAAATGCAATTGAACTGCTCTTTGAAAATTTAAAACCGTTATTAGGACCTAATGAAGTTGCTGAATTGTTAAAACGAAAGGTTTCAACAATTTACGATTGGAAATATAGGTCTACGATGAGAAACATCCCAGACGATCTTTTTATTAAACTGAAAGGTCGTTTGTTAATTAATAGAGATGTCTTAAAAACCTGGCTTATCTCCCAAAATTAGAGAGGTAAGTATGGAAATTAAAAAAGTTATCCTAAAAAATAAGAAGATCCGTTATCGCGTTCGTTATAGAGAGCGAGGCAAAAGACACCAGCTAAGCTTTGAAAAAGAAAAGGAAGCTAAAGAGTTTCTTCTGAACAAGAAGAAAGATCTCTTGGTTAAGAAGAAAACCGGCATGGGATTACTCCCTGATCTAACTTTTAAAACCGAAGCTGAACGATGGCTCAAAATCCGTGGCTCTCAGTTTAGCAAGAGTCATCAGATGAGGGCCAAAAAAGTCTTAGGTTGGTTTCTTCGAGAATTCGGTCATCTCCCTCCTGAAAGAATTAATGCGAACTTGCTTTATGATCTTCAAGTTGAACTCCTGGATCGAGGTTTAAAACCTAAATCAGTGAATAACAATCTTGAAATCATCACGGCGATTCTTAATTTTTCTTTTAAGAGTCAAAGAATTCCCTTCCATCCTGCTCATGGTTTAAGGAAGCTCACCAGTAAAAAGCCTGATATGCTTTTCTTAGAATCTTCAGAGGTAGAACAATTCTTAGACTTCACCGCTGAAAAATACCCCGTTCAGTCACCTAAAAGATGGATTTACGTTGTTTATTTAACACTGTTAAACACGGCCATTAGATCAGGTGAATGCTGGGGATTGATGCCGAAGGATCTTAAGATTGAACGAGGAGTGATCAATATTCAAAGACAATGGAACCGAATGGAGCAAACTTATGGTGAACCCAAATGGGACTCCAAGCGAGAAGTTCCTCTTAATAGGGAGCTTTATCGAGAGATGAACTTTCTTATTAAACGGAGGAACATCAAACTAAGTGATCCTTTGTTTCAAAATAAGAATGGGAAACCTATTTGTCATGAGAATTTCGATAAGAGAGTCTTTCGAGTGGACGTAAAGGAGGCAGGGATCACACCAATTACCCTACACTCCCTGAGGCACACTTCGATCTCTCTGATGGTTCAAAACCAGATCGATGCTAAGACCATTCAGGACATTGCCGGCCATAAGGATTCCAAAACTACCCCTAATTATACCCATCGTTTTGCAGGTGCCATTCAACGAGTCGCCGAGACTTTTTGGATTGGTATGCAAAGCGATAAAGCAACTAAGCTTAAGTTAATCAAATGAGGTGGACGCATTTTGGTTTTTGAAATTTTAAGTGAGTTGTATCTAGCTGAAATAATTGGTTGCGGGGATAGGATTCGAACCTACGACCTTCGGGTTATGAGCCCGACGAGCTACCAGACTGCTCCACCCCGCGCTAGATTTGATCTGAGACTACAGTGACTGATTAGGTTTGTCCACAATTAATCTGACTTTCACTGCCAAGTACTGTGAATTATTAAGATTTTTAAAAGATTTGCCGAAAAAGATTTTAGTACGCTTGCTTGGAAGCAATTAAAAAAAGGGTATCCCATGAAACAGTTCTCATTCAAAGATTCAATGGTTATCAAAATCAAGTCTGAAGGTCTCACGGAGCAACAAAAAAGACTTATAAAAAGCTTAAATACATATTTGGTAGAACTTTTAAATACAGAGAAAGAAGAGAATTTTTTCAAAAATACAGAGGAAACTGTTAGAGTCCTTGCTGCCCTGGTTAAACAATCCAACTTTTCAACTTTTGTAAAAAGCGAGGATGATATTGCTTATGCTGAACAAGCACTTGAATCTTCTTTTGATTCAGTCATTGAAAAACTCTATACGAGTGAAACAGTTATTTACGATAACTGAATAAAATCTTCTTTTACCTTTTTCAGAGGTTCTTTCGCTTTAACTGTTACCAAGTAATGTTCTTTTCTAAACTTTACGAAACTTTGATCATCAGCTTTGGGAGCTGAAGTTTTAAATCTCTGTCTTTTTCTTTTATTAACAGTTTTCTTTGGCGAAACATAATCAAAATCTTTAACTTTTTCACCTTTAGAGTTAAGGCCGATAGATTTAAGAAGTTCTTTTCTTGTAAGCACTCTAAAATCACCAGGACTTAGACCATCTAATGAAAGATTTCCAATCGCAACTCTTCTAAGCTTATCAATAGTCAATCCACAAGCCTCGCAAAGCCTTCTGATTTCTCGATTCTTTCCTTCATTTAATCTAAACTCTAGCCAAGTCTTTCCTGCAAGTTGCTTAATCACTCGCACAGAAATCGGCTTCAGAAAGTCTCCTCCATCATGGATTCCATCACGGATTTTATTCAAAAGACCTTCTGTCATGACACCAAAAACCTTCACTTCATAAACCTTAGTAACTTCAAACTTTGGATGCATGAGCTTTTGAGTAAGATCTCCATCATTAGTCATGATCATCAAACCTTCTGAGTGATAATCGAGCCGACCAACAGGATAAATTCTCGACTTAATACCTTTGCAAAGATCAACAACAGTCCTTCTTCCCTCTGGGTCAGATACTGTCGACATAATGGCGCGAGGTTTATTAAGGATAATATAAATTCTTTCAAGAGCTGCAATATCAATTGTCTCTCCATGAACTTGAACAAGATCAACTCCTGGAATAACTTTTGATCCAAGTTCAGAAACAGTTTTTCCATTTACCTTCACTTGGCGAGCAACAATGAGATCCTCAGCTTTTCTTCTTGAGGTCACTCCACAATCTGCAATGTATTTTTGTAATCGAACTGGTGTAGTCATATCTATCTCCCGACAGTTACTTAGTGAATGTCTGCTTCTAGCATTAGGAAAAAGACTATGAAAAGTCTTTTTCGTCAGAATCTTCTAGATCTGAAAGTTTTTCCTGAATATTGCTTAAGTCATCGATTTCAAAGCCATCTAATTCTGAAAGCTCGTCTTGGATCTCTTCCTCAGTTTCTGATTCAGCCTCAGCTTCGGCTTCAACAGCGCGAACCTCTTCAGCCCTATTCTGCATCTCGTCAAAAGCATTTTCAAGAGCATTTGATAAATCCTGCTCATCATCAAATAACCGCTCTGTTTCTGATTCTACTAGTTGTTCATCCTCAACGGATGGACTGGCGTCAGCGGAAACTGACGTTTCTAACTCAGCAAGCTGTTCTTCAAGAGCTTCAAGGTTTTGCTCTGTGATCAACTCACCTTCCTCAGTAGGTTCAACTTCTTCAATTGCTTCAAAAACAGCTTCTTCAAGAAGATCAAAAGCGGTTTTAACTTCCTCTTCCCCTTCTGTTGATTCAGCATCCGCTGAATCGGCACGCAATGCTTTGCGTGCTTTCTTAGAATTATCTTTCAACTGTTTCGTAAACTCAGTATCAGCCTTAATGTTTTTGATACTTTCTTTAATTGCATCAAGTTCAGAAAGATCATCAAACTTAAACTTCTCTGCTTCAGTTTTTACAAGTTCTTTAATGTTCTCAATATCACCAATCGCATTTTCTTCAACAAGTTCCTGAAGGTCATGCATCGATGGAAGATCATCAAGAGTATTCACATTGAAAAGCTCAAGAAACTCATCTGTCGTTCCAAAAGAACTTGGTTGACCTGTCTCTTGTGAGCGACCAATTACCTTCACAAGTTGTTTATCCATAAGACCACGAATAAGGTGACCGCTATCCACTCCTCTCATTTGATCAACTTCTATTTTAGAAATTGGTTGCTTGAAAGCAATGATCGCTAAAACTTCGAGTGATAATGGACTCAAAGTGATAGTTGGAGCTTTATGAATATTGGCAATAAATTTACCGTATTGAATTTTAGTTCTGAATTGATACCCCTCAGCCACTTCCATAAGTTTAAGACCGTGTTTAGAGTTATCATAAATCTCTTGAAGTTTTTCGATTGAATCGTAAATAAAACGAAGAGGAATATCTTCATCGATTGCTCTTTTAATTTTTTGAATAGAAAGAGGTTTATCACTCATAAAAATAAGAGCTTCGACAGCCCCTTGAAGAGTTTCTTCATTAAGGCCAGTGCGAACTTTCCACTCTTTTTCTCGAAGAGCTTGTTCCTCAGCTTCATCCCCCATATCCCATTCATGATTAATGATATCTTTCGCCTTTACTGCTTTTTCGACAATTTCTACGCTCTCTAATGTTTGTTCTTCCATAACTAACCTATTATTGTACTGGGGCAGTGACTTCTGTCTCTGCTAATGTTTCAGGTGCAGGTGTTTGTTCCGATTCAGCCATATCGGTTGAATCGGCGCCAGACGCATCTGGCTTATATTGCGCATCCTCTGCATCAAAACCATCTGCTTGGTTTACATCAAAGTCTTCCATCGACTTCACAACATCGACATAAATCTCTTTTGAATCTTCAGCTTGAAAGACTTCAATTTTTCTAAGCCTTGCAAGCTCGAGGAGAGAGATAAAAGTCATGACAACTTCTTGAAGTTTATTGTCTGTCTCAGGAATAAGATCTTTAAAAATATATTTCTTTCCTTTAAAAAGGAGCTCTTTCAAGCTCACAAGTTTCTTCTTAATAGAAAGGCGCTCTTTGCTAATCACTTGAACTTTTCGCTTCTGACGTTTCATCATATCAATCATAAGATTTGTCAGTTGGCTCATATCCATTTCTTTAAATAACACTTCAAAATGTTGCTTTTTATCGAGCTTCGGTCGGCTATAAATTTCATAACCTTGCTTTGGAAGACTCCAAAGTCCTTGGCTGATTCTTTGGTATTTTTCTAACTCAAGAAGTTTCGCGATCAATTGTTCACGTGTTTCAATATGAAGCTCATTCTCAGCATCAAGAAGCCTTTGCTTCTCATCTGAATCAACACTCTTCTCGGACTTTAAAAAGATAAGGATCGATGCAAGATAGAGATACTCTCCGGCGACATCAAAGTTTAATTCATTCATCTTATTGATATAAGAAAGGTATTGCCCTGTTATTTGGGTAAGATTGAGATTTTGGATGTCCATCTCATCTTTTTGTACGAGATACAAAAGAAGAGCGAGAGGACCATCAAACTGATCAATGTGAACATAAATGTCGCGACTCATAACGAATTTTAGTTTAGCATTTTAGTCAGTGGCCTGTACACCAAAAGAAAAGAAGACACACATCTTTTATCTCACGACTCGTTGCAAAAATCAGGCAGGCATGATCATAAAAAAGAATCGAGTGATCAGAACGCCTAATGCTTGAAAAGGGAAAATAAGATAACCGAGAATTGGCACCCCAACTAAGCTTAACAGCATTAATCCGTAAAAAGCATAAACCAAGTAGCCCTGATATTGTTCAAACTTATAAGCCCAGTTTCCTCTTAATTTCGCAATTAGCATTTTCGAGCCATCCAGAGGTGGAAATGGTAGTAGATTAAATCCCATAAGAACGAAATTAATGAGCATTGAAAACTGTAAAATCTCAACTATTACATTCTTGTAGGAGAATGCTTCTTCTGTGTAATTAACAACGCAAACAAGTAAAAAAGCCGATAAAGTTCCTGTTACAAAATTAGACAAAGGCCCAGCAAAACTCACCCAGAAGAGTCCTTTTCTATAATCAGAGAAGTTTCTAGGATTAATTGGAACTGGCTTTGCGTAACCAAAAGGAGACCCAAAAAAATAAATCAATAAAGCTGGCATGATCACAGTTCCGAACATATCAAGATGAACGGCCGGATTCATACTAATCCTCCCAGCTCTTTCAGCCGTGTCATCACCAAAGCGCTTCGCCACATAAGCGTGAGCAACCTCATGAATAATGATAGCGAAAAGCAGTCCAGGTAGACATTTTGCGACGTTGTAGATAAAAGTTTGAGTATCCATGGTAGGATTATAACCAGATGGTTAGTGATTGCCATTTAAATAAATAAAAATGAAGAGAAAAGTCCAAGTCGTTATTTTAACTGAAAGTCCTGAAAAAGAGCTTGAAGTCTTAATTCTCAAAACAAATAAAGAAAGAGGCGCCTTCTGGCAGAACGTTACGGGCTCTGTTGATGGAAATGAAAGCTTTCAAGAAGCAGCCTATAGAGAGCTGACCGAAGAAACAGGCATTGATGTGCAAGCCGCTCAATCACATGTGCAAGACCTTGATACTGAATTCTTCTTTGATGATCGTAAAAACCGAAAAGTTCAAGAGAAAGTCTACTTTTACCACGGCCCACGCTGGAATATACAAATCTGCAATGAACACACAGAGTATGAGTGGTTAAAAGTAAATAAAGTCGATTCTTCTCGGTATAAATACCCCTCAAACTATCATGCTCTTGTTAAGTCCTTAGAGAAAATCTCTAAAGACAAAGAGTAATTCATGAAAGGCTTTCACAAATCACTTCTTATAACACTTGGCTGTTTAAGTTTTATTCTTGGAATTATAGGTGCAGCACTCCCCGTGCTTCCAACAACCCCTTTTATGATTCTTGCTGCCTACCTTTTTTCGAAAAGTTCTCCGAGGTTACAACAGAAAATATTAAACATGCCTGCCTTTGGTCCCTTGGTCCAAGACTGGCATCACAATCGAGTCATAAAACCAAAAGCGAAGATTGCTTGCGTTCTTACTATCGCAATTGTCATGACAAGCAGTGGATATGCTGTTTATCCAAATTTTTGGTTAATTGGAATGCTTGCAGTGATTGGGTTAAGCGTTTCAACTTTTGTTCTCAAGCAAAAATCTTCCTGAAGGTTAAGTTTACTCTTTCTTTTTTATGAGCTCGCTTAGGCAGAGAATGCTCCCAATGATGCTGAAGATTTTTTTCCATTAAAAGCAAATCACCAGACTCGAGCTCAATCTTAAATTCGATTTTAGTTTCCCCATACTTCCTGAAGCACATCTCTCTTGTTTCTCCCAAGCTTAATGAAGCGATCACTGGATCTTTTTTCAATTCAGGCTCATTATCTCGATGCCACCCCATTGAATCCTGTCCATCCCTATAATAGTTCAATAAACAGGAGTTAAAAGAATAAGAGAAACTCTCCTCCAGTCTCTCTTTTATATTAAAAACTTCTAAGTCCCAATCACCTGGGTTATAGAGATCTCCACTATATATATAAGAGGCTTCTGGATCTCCCATATAATAGAGAAGCCTTGGCTGCTTATAA
The DNA here is from genome assembly GCA_965217035.1 of Bacteriovoracaceae bacterium. Classification (GTDB taxonomy): domain Bacteria; phylum Bdellovibrionota; class Bacteriovoracia; order Bacteriovoracales; family Bacteriovoracaceae; genus JAUHYH01. The sequence goes on from OZ244226.1 coordinate 1,065,865, forward strand.
ATTCTCCCAAACATCTTAATATCTCGCTCAACCCAAGGAGTCTCTGCAAGTAAATAGCTCAATAAGGCAGTATCATTCTCTATATATCTCTTATAGAGACGGATTCTTCCAGAATGGTTATCTAACACAACTTTCATATCTACAACTTAGGCTCAAATCATTTTGTTCTTCAAGTAGGCAATGCTTCTGCAGCTGTATAAAGAAAAATACTGCAAAGGAGCATTAACAACCTTGAAGGGTAAAATGAGAAGAGCTCAGTCAATAGGTGAAATTCTTTCCCTCAAGTATTTCGTGCTAAAAAACTTTTTTCAAGGCTCCGTAGAGCATGCATAAGGTTAATCAACAGGGAGGATTTCTGTGAGCCAAATTATTAAAGCAAAAGCTAATTCTAGAATCGCTAAGGAAAGTGATGTTCTTTTTCAGCAACTTGGTAACCGTTGGTACATCTTTACAGAGCAAGACGGTGAAGTCATTTACTCGGTTATGCCTGAAGGAATGGATCCTAGAGAAACAAAGCTTGAGCTCTATGAAATTATCGAAGAGCACATGAGCAATGTAAGCAAAAGAACGAAGCTTACTGACGCTGAACTATAAGACAGTCACATGAGTGCACAAAGGAAGGTGAAGGAGCAGACTCCTTCCCGACCTAGAAGAAGACCACATGTCGATATGTGGGAAAATCTAGATCGAAAACAAATAGAAAAAATAAAAGAACACATCCAAAGTGAACTTGAAGGAAATGAAGAACTTCAAAAGAAAGCCGCTCTTATTCTAGAGGACTGGCTCAAGAGCAATACCTGACAAAACGACTCAACAGTAAACAAAAAAACACAACTTTTTACTAAAGTGTTTTGATGCTCGACCGACTAAGTATGCAAGTTAATCATAAAGGTTTGCACGGTCGCGAACTTATTAAGCCAAACATTAAGGAGGATCTCATGCTTAGAGGAGATTAGAAATGGGTTTCAGAATTAACACAAACGTAGCGTCCCTTACTGCACAAAAAGAACTAGGGAAAACAACAAAACAGAGTAATGACTTAAGTGCAAAACTCAGTTCAGGTTCAAGGATTATTAAATCAGCTGACGATGCAGCTGGATTAGCAATCAGTGAAAAACTCCAATCACACATTCGAAGTGCTAGACAAGCCGATCGAAATGCGAATGATGGTATTTCAATGGTTCAAGTTGCTGAAGGTGCTCTTGGGGAAGTATCTAACATGCTTACAAGAATGCGAGAACTTTCAATCCAAGCTTCTTCGGACACAATTGGTGATCAAGAGAGATCTTTCACTGATATGGAATACCAACAACTTTCTTCGGAAATTCAAAGAATTTCAGAAGTAACAGAGTTCAATGGACATAAACTTCTTGATGGTTCAGGTTCAACTCTCGACTTCCAAGTTGGGATCAACAATGATGACTTTCAAGATAGAATCCAATTCGATACTTCTAAAATGGATACATCAGCATCAAACCTCGGAGTGGAAGGGAATTCAATCGATTCGAAATCTGGAGCACAAGACTCACTAAGCTCGATCGACAATGCAATTTCAAAAGTTGTCGAACAGCGAGCAACACTTGGAGCTATGCAGAACAGACTGCAAGTGACTTCAAACAATATTCAAAACTCAGTGGAAGGTATGTCACAAGCAAACTCTCGAATCAGAGACTTAGATTATGCAGAAGCAAGTGCCGAGAATGCTCGTCTGAACATTCTTAAAAATGCAGGGACTTCAGTTCTTGCTCAGACTCAAACGAGTCAGCAAAATGCTTTACGACTCCTAAGCTAATTAAATAGCCGTAGGTGCCATGTGAGAGTTATGATGTGTTAAGGCAACACATCGCAACAACAACATGGCGCCTTCTTCATTTCTGTGGTATGCAATGAGTCTCATGTATTTACCGCAGAAAGATCCTGATCATAGCTTTAAGCCCGATTTCCAATATAAACACGATAATCCCTATCACGAAAAATTAAAAATTTTTGATGAGTTTGTTCTTCGAGATAAAGAAGGTGAAGAACTTAAAGATGAGTGGGCAAAGAAATGTTTTGGAAATGAATCTCCTCTCGATGTTGAAATAGGAACGGGCTATGGTCACTTCATGCAAGACTACTCTATCGATCATCCAGATAGAAACTTTGTTGGAATGGATTACCGATTTAAAAGAAGCTTTAACCTCGCAAAAAAATTAAGCAAAATGAGCAATAAAAACTTTCGTTACCTCCGAGCAAAAGGTGAAAGACTCTCTTTTTTATTTGCTGAAAACGAAATCGATAAACTCTATTATTTCTTTCCTGATCCGTGGCCAAAAAGAAGACATCACAAAAAAAGATTGATTCAAGAGAACTTTCTTCGAACTGCCATCAAAACGATTAAGGTCGATGGTTATTTCATAATCAAGACCGATCATGATGGATACTTTGAATGGATGCTTAAAGTCTTTGAAAAGTTCGAAGGTGCTCATGGGAAGGAATTTGTAGAAGTCTTTAAGTCCTTTGATCTTTATAAATCAGGTAAAGATAACGTACTTTCTAAATACCAAACTAAATTTGAAAAAATATTCCTCAAAAAAGAAATTCCAATCAAGGCACTTATCCTTCAATGCAAGTCAGTGAACTAAAAGAACATATTAAAAGCTTGCCGATCACCCAGATCGTTGGACGCTATATTAGCCTTAATAAACGAGGAGCAAACCATGAAGGGATTTGTCCCTTTCATGATGACCATGATCCTTCTTTAAAGGTCAATGATAGTAAAGGACTCTTCAAATGTTTCGTCTGCGGAGAAGCTGGTGATGCTATTAGCTTTGTTGAAAAGTTCTCTCGCAAGAACTTTATCGAAGCTATTAAAGAGATTGGCGACAATTTAGGAATAGAAGTTGAGGATAATGAATCACAGAGAAGAAAGAAAAATCCTCGTTATGCGATGGGACTTCGAGTTCTTGCAAGTGTAGAGAAACTTTATTTTTCTTACGCCACTAAAAATAACCCAAAAGCTTATACCAATTTTTTAAAGAATCGCGAGATACCAGAAAATATCCGAGATCGATTCATGCTTGGCTTTGCTCCTCCTGAAAATATAGCAGTAAAATATTTAGAAAATATTCAAAAAGAACACCCTAAAGAAAAAATTATTGATATTGCTCTTGAAATTGGTGTTATAAAAAAAACAAAATACGGACTCAGTGACACCTTCAGAAATAGGGTCATCTTTCCCATCTGGGATCATTCTGGCCAAGTGAGAGGCTTCGGATCCCGTGCTATAAGGGACGATCAGATTCCCAAGTACTTAAATTCAAAGGAATCTTTTCTTTTCAATAAAAAGTTCCTGCTTTATGGATTCCATCTTGCAAAGAATACTATCAGGGACATGAAGTCCATCTTGCTCACGGAAGGGTACATGGATACGATAGCGTTAAATCAGGAAGATTTTACCAATTCTGTCGCGATCATGGGAATCGCACTTTCAGATCAAAAAGCACAACAAATTGCGAGTCAAGCGGCTAAGGTTTATCTTGCGTTCGACGAAGACGATGCAGGCTTTAAAGCAGGTGAAAGAGTCAATGAAAAGCTTTTAGCACTTGGAGTTCTTGCTAAAAAAATCGACCTTGCTCCTCATAATGATCCTGACGAATTCCTCAAAAAGTCTGGAAAGATTGAGTTTCTAAAAAGATTCGAAATAGCAAAAAACTTTGTCGATATTCAAATCGAAAGAGCAAGCTCAAAGAGTTTTGGCGACAACACTGACCTAAAACTCCAAGCCTTAGAAGAAATTTTCAAAATCCTTTCTCCTCTAAAAACAACAATGCCTGCCACTGAACGACTTCTTCCAGCCGCTCAAAAACTAGGTTTGACCTCTAGTTACGAGACTCTGCTAGAAAATTATAGAGATTTTTTGAAAAAAAATGCGCCCCCAAAACTCGTTCAGCCGGTCAAGAATCATGCCAGAACTGAAGAGATTCCCCTTATCAAGGAAAGAAATTTACCAAATCCCCCAAAAAACTCTCTTGAAACCCCAAAAGAAGAGACAAAGAGTGTTGAGATTGACTTAAAAATTGATCAATGGATCTTAAAGACGGCCTTGAATAACCCAATGATTTGCAGCGAGTCAAGATTTACAGAAATACTTGATTTTGCTAGAAATAATGAAACTAAAAGGTTTATTAGCGACTGGGGAGAACTTTCCAAAAATCAAGGCGACGGAATAAAAGAAAATTATTCTCAAAACGTTGTTGGTCTCATCAACGAACGAGAATTTACTGCGCATTTTAAGAATTTGGTTTTTTCATGTCTCTACAGCTCTGAACCTAAAACAAATAAAGATGATCTACCAAAGTTGATCGCTGATCTTGCTAAAAAGGTCGAGGTAGAAAATCTAAAAATGAGAAGAGTTGATCTTATGAATAGACGTTCCAACTTAATTGATAAAATCGAAATTGAAAGAATCGATATAGAAGTAATGGAGCTTAATAAACAAATTCTTCTCGTTAAAAACCAAAAAGAAGTTCAAATTTAATAGAGGTATTCATGGCCCAAGTAAAAACCTTTCTTGTCTCAAGAGATTTCAACAAGCTGATTATGAAAGGAAAAGATCAATCTTTTCTAACTCCTGAAGACATCAATGATTGTATTCCCGCAAACATTATTCTTTCAGGAGAGATCGATAAAATTCTTGCGAAAATCGAAGACTCAAAAATCACGATTCAAGTCGCTTCAGAAGACGATGATGATGAGTCAACAGGACTATCTCAAACCGAACTTATCGAAGAAACTCTTTCTGCAGAAGAGAAAAAAGAACTCAAAAGCTCTTCAACTGACCCTGTTAAACTTTACCTTAAAAAGATGGGATCTGTTGCTCTCTTGACTCGTGAAGGAGAAGTTAAGATCGCGAAAGAAATTGAGGAAGGCGAAAAAGAAATCGTTCAAAGTTGTGTTTACTCAGCTCATGCTCTTGAAGAAATATCAAAGCTTAAAGATAAAGTTCTTGCCGCTGAAGAAGAGAATGAGTTTGTAAAAGATCTCGTTCGTGGTCTTGATGATGAATCGACTAAAGGTCAGATTGAAAAAGTGAAGAAAACTATTTTCATTCTTTGCGATAAACTTGCAGATCTTCTAAAAGACATAGTTAACGAAGATGGAACTTTGAGAAAACTAACGAAAGCTCAAGAAAAAGATGTCCAGGAATTGGCAGATGATCTTGTTGAACTTACTTTTAATCGAAAAATTATCAATAGTTTTACTGAGCCGGTTAAATCTTATTATCTTCAGTTCAAAGAACTCTACGGACAGCAAGATAGAATCTATAAATTCTTAGAAGTTACAACAGATACTGCTTATAGAGAGCTTTATAATAAAATTCTTGATGACGATGCCTTCAAAAGAAGACTCGCAAGAAAACTTTACACGACAGATAGTAAGGTTGAACAACTCATCAGGAATCAAGAAGACATTATCAGAAAACTCAAAAGACTTCAGATGACAGCAGGAATGGCTTTTGAAGATATTGAAAATGTTTATGAAATTATCGTTAAAGGTGAAGAAAAAGCCGACAAAGCAAAAGCTCAGCTAGTAGAAGCGAACCTTAGACTCGTAGTTTCTATTTCAAAGAAATACACGAACCGTGGCCTTCAATTCCTTGACTTAATTCAAGAAGGGAATATCGGTCTTATGAAGGCCGTTGATAAGTTTGAGTACCGTCGTGGTTATAAGTTCTCAACTTATGCGACTTGGTGGATCCGACAGGCTATTACCAGAGCAATTGCCGATCAAGGACGTACGATTCGTATTCCTGTCCACATGATTGAAACAATTAACAAGCTTGCAAGAACCTCAAGGCAACTTGTTCAAGAGCTTGGTCGAGAGCCAACTCCTGAGGAGATTGCGGAGCGAATGGATCTCTCCGTTGATAAAGTCAAAAAAGTCTTCAAGATATCGAAAGAACCAATCTCACTCGAAACTCCTATTGGAGAAGAAGAAGATAGTTCACTTGGTGATTTCATTGAAGACAAAAAAATTATCTCCCCTCAAGATGCTGTTATGAGTGTTACGCTTTCGGAACAAACAAGATCAGTTCTTTCGACTCTCACTCCAAGAGAGGAAAAAGTTTTAAGAATGCGATTTGGAATTGGTGAAAAATCAGATCATACTCTGGAAGAAGTTGGACAAGACTTCTTTGTTACCAGAGAACGGATCAGACAGATTGAAGCTAAGGCCCTTAGAAAACTTCGCCATCCATCGCGAGCCAAACTTCTCAAATCGTATATCGATAACTAAAAAACTGGCTCAAAAAGTCATCTTCTTCGTCGAAGGCTTGCTCGCTTGTGCGACTTACAAACAGCAAGCCTCCGCGACTCGCTTCACCTTCGAGTTAGCTACTTCTCTCGAAACACCACACCTTAGACTCTTGCCTTCGGTGTCTAGAATCTAATCTTTTTGATACAGTTTTTTGTTTAAATCATCGCACTAGTTCTATGTTCAAAACTTTGATATAATAAACTTTTGGCTAAATTAATCTAGTTGATATCTTAAGTTAAGAGGTAACGTGCGATCCGGACAAATCCCAAAAGTTATTGAAGAAGCAGCTCGCAAGCATTTTTCATGGCCTAATATTCAAAAAGGATTTCAACTTCTTCTCGACTCTCATGTTAAACCTAGTTTTTCCAAAGGGAGTTATTGGAATAACTTCACTATTTCTGGACTCGTGCTTGAAAATAAAACATCGAATACACGAATCAGTCTTAGAGATAAAAAGCTAACGAGTCGGTGTAATTGCTCAAATTGGACTGAAGACTCTCATTGCGAACATTCCGCTGCATTCTTTCTTCACTTTCTTATTGTTGAAGAAAAACTTCATGAATCTCATTCTGAAGGGGAAGTCGATACCGTTTTCGATGAAAGTGCAATTGCTCCTCAACAATTTGGAAAGTACATCAAAGATTCGAGGAAACTTGTTGGAAGTAAAGGACAACATTATACTCAACTGAAATTTAAACTCACAGATGGAGAAGTCGTTAACTTCCCTACTCCAAAAGACTGGAGTAACCAAGAACTTCGAATCACTTTAAAAACGAATAGTGGGAAAGTTCTTTCAAATGATGTTTTTGGTAATTTTCTTATTGAGTTTGAACTATTCGATCAAGAGATCTATTCAAAAATATCTATCCTGGAAAGTCAGTATCTTTTCAATTGGGAAACAGGAGAAGTTCTCGAAATCCCTCAAGATATAAAAAGCTTTATAAAAGATTTAGAAAAAAATAATTTCTACACTGATCCTTTTCTTATTTTAAGTCAGTCTCAAGAAATAAAAGAAAGAGTAAAAGTCTATCTCGACGAAAAACTCATTGAATCAACTCCTCAAAACTGTGAAATTCAATTTCTGATAGAGGAAAGTACTCGTAAAAACTTTTACGAAATAAAGATGTTCTTAAAGGACGAAGATAAGAACCTTGAAATTCCTCTCTTCCTTTCAATTTTGATTAATGATGGAGGATATTTAAAAGAATATTCTTCAAAGATTGAAATGAATAACTTTCTTGATGCTTATATGAAAAGAGAGAAAGACTACAAAAAGTTTAGCTATACTGTAGGAAGGAGAGAAACCTTTCTTCAATATGTGGAACCTCTTTTCAAGGGAGATCAACTCTATTTTTATGAATCTCATAGAGAAAAGCTATATTCACTGGATGGAGAGAAACTCTTTAAGGCCTTGCAAGTTCTCTATGAAGTTCTCAGTCCTTCTTCATTGAGAGGTGCGACCTTACTCCACCCCGAAAAAGATCATCTTATTTTTTGGTCACCTATGAGATCGCTCGAAGATAAGCTTCCTTTACTTTTTCAAAGACTTGATGGAATTGAAGTTCTACTTTTCTTTAATAAAAAGAAAGTTCACCGCTGGAAAACAACAACATCAATCTCTAGGGATTACCAAGTAAAGAACTGGTTTGATATTTCTTTTGAACTGACTAAAGATGAAATCAAGTTAATAAAGTCTTTAAAGGATAAGAAATATACTTATATCGATGATGAGAAATTGATTCTTCTCACCAAGGAAGATCAAACTTATTTGCAACTCGTTCAAAAATATCTGCAAGAAGCGGGGTCAGAAGGACAATTAGCAGAGAATGGAAAAAGACGCTTTCACTTAAGTCTTAACCGTTGTCGGCTTTTTGATATTTATCAACTTTATCATTCTTCTGGTTCTGACCTCTTAACTTCTGAAGAAGTTGAGATTTGCCAGAAACTTCTTAATATTGAAAGTTTGCCAGGTTATGATTTCCCCGTAGAAATTAATGGATCCCCACGTTCCTATCAAACTCAAGGGTATCAATGGCTAAGACTCTTACAAGAACTTCAGCTAGGTGCTTGTCTGGCTGACGATATGGGTCTTGGTAAAACTTTTCAAACAATCAGCTTTCTAGAATCGATTAAGGGGTCGATGAAAAAAGTTCTTATTGTTTGTCCGGTTTCTATCTTAATGAACTGGAAAAGTGAATTTGAAAAATTTTCAACGATCAGACCAACTCTCTATTATGCAGATCAAAGAGTCATTCCTGATGATTCTCAAGTCATTATTACGAGTTATGGAATTCTAAGAAAAGAAATTGATTCCACTCTCGGCAAATTTGATTGGGATATTGTTGTGATGGACGAAGTTCAAAAACTAAAAAATATGAAATCTATCGGGGCTCAAGCTGCACGTAAACTCAAAGCTCAATTTCGTGTCTGTCTCACAGGTACACCCGTTGAAAATGATCTAACTGAATTTTATAATATTATTGACCTTGCTGTTCCTGGAGTATGGGGAAACCTTCAAAATCTCAACTATTTTAAACGTAATAAAGATGCTCGTTTTATTGCAAGAGAAGTTGCTAAGCCTTTCATTCTCAGGAGAACAAAATCTCAAGTCCTTACAGATCTTCCTGATAAACTCGAGCAAACTGTCTACTTAACTTTTCAATCCGATGAAAAAGTTAAATATACGAAGACAATTGAAGAAATCAGAAATCGATTCGATATTAATACCAATTCGAAGAAGTATGGCCAAATCCTTAAGGATCTTCTGACATTAAGACAACTTTGTCTTTGGCAAGCTCAATCGAGTCAAACACTGTCGACAAAAATCGACTTTCTTCTTGATAATCTCGAGCAAGTTTTGGAAGAGAATCACCAAGCTTTGGTTTATTCACAGTTCACAAAATATCTCGATATTATTGAAGCTCGAATAAAAGAAAAAGGTTGGAAGTTTTCTCGTATTGATGGTTCCTACACTATCAATAAAAGACAAAAAGAAGTTGATGCCTTTCAATCTGGAGAGAAAAAAGTTTTTCTTATCAGTTTGAAAGCTGGAGGACTAGGCCTCAACCTTACTGCAGCCAATTTCGTTTTTATTATGGATCCATGGTGGAATCCAGCTGTTGAAAATCAAGCGATCGATAGAGCTCATCGAATTGGACAAAAGAAAAACATTACCGTTTATCGCCCTATTATTAAAGGTTCAGTAGAAGAAAAAGTAATAGAACTCCAAGAAAAGAAAAAAGAACTTTTTAAAGACTTACTTGGAAATGATGATCAAGCGGATTTTAGCGGAAAGCTCACCCTAGATGACTTCCGAATGATCTTGAGCTAATATCTAGCTATGAATCTTATATATTCTGACGTCATTAAAGAGTATCCTAAATTAACCCATCTTGAGCAGGACATTATCACTGCGACAGATTGGATTGAAGAAGCTTTTCGGACCCAGGGAAAACTCATAACAATGGGAAATGGTGGTTCTTCGGCTGATGCCGAACATTTCTGTGGTGAACTTCAAAAAGGCTTTCTCTTGAAACGCCCGCTTAATAATGAAGAATGTGAACTCTTTAAAGATATTGATCCTCAGCTTCCTAAAGAACTTCAAGGAAGTTTACCGGCAATTTCATTAGTTACAATGCATGCTTCGATCAGTGCTTTTTCAAATGACTGTAATTCTGAATATGTTTTCGCTCAGCAGATTTGGGGATTAGCCAATAAGCAAGATGTTATTTTTGGAATTTCGACTTCTGGAAATTCTAAAAATGTTGTCCATGGTTTGAAATGCGCTAAGGCAAAAGGTGTTAAGACAATTGCTCTAACAGGAGAAAAAGAAAGTGCCTGTTCAGAAATAGCCGACTTAACAATTAAAGCCCCTCATCATATCACTCATAAAATTCAAGAGTTTCATCTTCCGATCTATCATGCGCTTTGTATTGAGCTAGAAGGTCGTTTTTTTAAAGAGTAAAACTCTTCTTATTTTAGTTTATTATAGACTGAGAGTGTATCCGAAACCATTTTTTCTAATGAGAAAAGAGATTTCACATGCTCTCTTGCGTTAGACAAAAGAGTTGAATGACTTGTATTCAAATTTGATTCTAGAATTTCTCTTAACTTAGCACTATCTTCTACCGGAAAAAGATATCCCGTTTTTTTGTCTTTAATAATCTCGGGCAAACCTCCTGAATTAGAAGCAATTACAAGATTTCCAGCTAAGCAACCGTCGAGAGCAATAGAACCCAGCCCTTCACTCTTTGAGGGCACAACCAAAATATCAATCGCCTTAAGTAAAATTTCAGGCTGCTCGAGAAAACCTAAAAACTTAACCTTATTCTCAAGACCAAGACTTTTAACTTTTTGAGAAAGTTTTTCTTTTAAGTTTCCATCACCTGCTACAAGACAGAGGAAGTTCTTATCAAGATTAGAAAGAGATTCAAATAACGTTTCATGACCTTTCTCTTCAGTGAGAGCGGCTATGATACTAATCAAAGGAATATCCGTTGGTAAGTTTAATCGTTTTCTGCATTCATCTTTTTTTAATCCGTTAAACTTAGAATCATCAACTGAACTTCTCGCGATTTGAATTTTTTCTTCAGAAACACCATAAGAAATAAGATCTTTCTTAATGGCCTCCGAGATAGAAATAAAGCGATCAACCTTTTCGGAGAGATATTTCTTCTTAGTCATAAGACTCTTTCGAATAGGAAAAGCAACTCGGCGATGAACAACAAGCTTTCCCTTATAACCTAAGACTTTTATGAGATAGCCTAAACTATGCGCCTTCCCACTATGTGTATGAATGATTTCAACATGATTATTTTCGCAGAAAGATTTCAAGAAAAGAGCATCTCTAAGGTGATATCCTCCCTTTCCTTTCATTTCAATGATTTGGAATCCACATTTTTTAAAGCGATTAAGTGCACTCGATTGCTTAGGAAAAGCAATAATACTTTCAAACCCTGCTTTCTTGATCGCTTCAGAGAGAAGATAAATTTGTCTTTCTCCTCCACGCCACTGTAATTCAGTCCCAATATGCAGAACTTTCAATGTCCAAATCCTCCGAGAACAGTCTTAATTGTTTTAAGAAGAATTTTTATATCTAACCAGAGCGATTGGTTTTTAATATAGTAAAGATCGTACTGAAGCTTAGTCATCGCATCTTCTTCCGAATAACCATAACGAAAGTTTACCTGTGCCCAACCCGTAACTCCAGGCTTAAGAATATGTCTGTAGTTATAAAAAGGAGTCAGTTTCTCTAACTTATTTTCAATCATTTCTGGACGCTCAGGTCTGGGACCAATTAAACTCATATCTCCTTTTAATATATTCCAAAGCTGAGGAAGCTCATCGAGACGTGTTTTTCTAAGAATCTTACCAAGAAAAGTTACTCTAGAGTCATTAGGATCTGCCCATTGAGCTTCTCCTTTTTTCTCAGCATTATTAACCATTGTTCGAAATTTATAGATTCGATAAGGCTTATTGTTTAATCCTGTTCTAATTTGGCTATAAAGAATCGGTCTTCCTTTAAAAATGAGAACTAAAAGCGAAACAAGAAGCATTGGTAGAGAAAGAAGTATAAAAAGAATTGAAGAAAGAAGCTTATCCATTAACCACTTAAGAACAAGGTTAACTCGAGACTTTTTATAACCACAATGCTCTAGGATCCATGAAGAGTTTATAACAGAGACAGGAATTCTACCCGTGTTCTCTTCATAAAACTTGCTCAGTTCAATGAGATGACGTTTTGTTTTTACTTCTGTTTCGACAAAACTCCTAAAACCTTTTCTATCAAAAAGATTTCTGTCCACAACGACACAATGAGTTTCTTTAGGAATTTCTTCTAGTGAGAAGCATTTCATATGTTTCAAGATCTGAAATCCCAAATAGGGTCTATTTTCAAAGAACTCTTTGAGATCTTTCTCAATATCCGATTCACTCACTAAGCAAACGTTAAGCTTAAGATTTTGCAGAGTTAAAATCATGAAAGCTAATTTTCTAATCACAAATAAAACAACGAGAGAAATCAGCATAAAAACAACAAGATTAAATCTCGGAGTGATTTCGAAAAACGGTAAAAGGTAAAAGAATAGAAATGAGATCACTGCATTGAAATTCATAGAGCGAATCAATGCAATAGAGAGTCCAGAGTATCGAATCCTCAAACTATAGAGGCCTTCAATATAGAAAATAATGATCCAGAGAGGGAACAAAAAACTAAAAGCATAGACATGCAATTGAAAAAATTCAGCTGTAATGTTTTGCTCATAAACAACCTGAAGCATAAGCCACAGACTCGTGTAAAGAGACCCTAAATCTAGTATGACTAGAAGCAGTATTTTGAATAACCTGAGCATAAGCTTTTTTAACACACAGGGCCCTTTTTTAGTACAGCTTTCCGCATAAAAATGATAAATATAAGCCTTAAAAGCACATCTAGAGGACAATATGAATTTTATAGATTTAAAGAGTCAGTACCAGAAAATAGAAACCCCAATTAATGAAGCTATTAAGCGAGTTCTTGAACATGGCCGCTATATTAATGGACCAGAAGTTCAAGAGGCTGAAGAAAAACTCGCAGAGTATGCAGGTGTAAAACACTGTGTTCTTCTAGGAAATGGAACTGACGCTTTATTGGTTTCGCTTTTAGCTGTTGGAATGAAACCAGGCGATGAAATCATTGTTCCAGCCTTTAGTTTTTTTGGAACAGCTGGTGCTGTCTCATTACTTAATGGAACTCCAATCTTCGTTGATATCGATGCTGATACTTACAATATTGATGCTTCTAAAATCGAAGCTGCCATTACTGACAAAACAAAGGCAATCATGCCAGTAAGTTTGTATGGTCAATGCGCGGATATGGATGTGATTAATTCAATTGCAGCGAAACATAATCTTCCAGTCATTGAAGATGGGGCCCAGAGCTATGGAGCAACTTATAAGAACAAATTCTCTTGCAACCTTTCTACTATGGCGACAACTTCTTTTTATCCAGCAAAACCCTTAGGGGCTTATGGAGATGCGGGAGCTTTCTTTTCCAATGATGACGAGATTGCCCAAATCGCGAGAGAGCTTAAGGAACATGGGGGCCCAAGAGCTTATCATCATATTAGAATTGGAATGAATGGTCGTTGTGATAGCATCCAAGCGGCAATTATTTTAGAAAAACTTAAAATTTATAAACAAGAAGTCGAGTTGAGACAGGCTGCTGCTGCTTACTATAGCGAGAATCTGTCCAGTCTAGTCAAAACTCCAAAGATTCTCGATGGAAATACTTCAAGTTATGCTCAATACACAATTGAACTCGATGACAGAGATAAGTTTAGAGAATTTGCTCAAGAGAAAGGTGTTCCAACAGCTGTCCACTATCCAATGTCGATGAATAAGCAACCAGTTTATATGGAAATGGGTTATGGAGCCAAAGATTATCTAACAAGTGACACGGCTGCGAGTAGAGTTGTGAGCCTACCAATGCACCCTTACCTAGCAAAAGAAGAACAAGATAAAGTTATCTCTACAGTTAAAGAGTATCTAGGGGCTTAGTTTTGAAAAAGGTATTAGTTACTGGAGGTGCTGGCTATATAGGGTCTCATGTCACTCAAAAACTTCAAGAACGAGACTATCAGATCCTCATTGTTGATGATTTTTCCAATAGCTCTTCCGAATCTCTTTTAGATTGTGATTTTATCGAGGGGAATATCGGAGATGAAGCAACTTTAAATAAAATATTTAAAGGACAACAAATAGAAAGTGTTCTTCACTTTGCAGGCAGCATCGTTGTTCCGGAAAGTGTTGAGAAGCCTTATAAATATTATAATAATAATACAATTAATTCTCTCAAACTCATTAACAGAGCTAAAGCGAATGGAGTGAAGAACTTTATATTTTCTTCCACTGCTGCAGTCTATGGGAATGTGAGTTCAGAACCAGTCACTGAAAAAACACCAACGGCGCCAGAAAATCCTTATGCTTATTCGAAGTTAATGACAGAACAAATGCTTCAAGATGTCGCGAGCGTTTCTGATTTAAACTTTGTTATACTTAGATATTTTAATGTTGCAGGAGCAGAGGCCAGTGGAAAACTTGGTCAACGTGGAGATAATGCCACTCATTTGATTAAAATTTGCTCAGAGGCTGCCAACAAGAAACGAGAAAATGTAACAATTTTTGGAAATGATTACTCGACTCCCGATGGGACAGGAGTCAGAGACTATATCCATGTTGAAGACCTTGCTGATGTTCATGTTTTGGCCCTTCAATACCTTGAAAAAGGCGGAGAGAGTAATATCTTTAATTGTGGTTATAGCCAAGGATTTTCTGTAAAAGAAGTCATTGAAGAAGTTAAAAAAGTTTCTTCTCACCCTTTCAAAGTCAACGAAGGACCGAGAAGAGCTGGTGATGTTGCAAGCCTTATTGCAGATAGTTCCAAACTTAAGAAAACTCTTAATTGGATCCCTAAACGGAATAATCTCAATCAAATTGTAAAATCAGCTGTTGAATGGGAAAAAAATCTCTAAAATGAAAATTGCTTTTCACACCAATCAAATCTGTCTTCAAGGAACTGAAATCGCAGTTTTTGACTATGCTCACTTCTGTGAAAAACTCTATGGGCATGAAGCTATTATCATTTCTAGAAATAATAAAATTTCACCTAAAGGCGGGGCCGGTAAAAACCAGGCTCACGCTTTAGAAAAGTTTCGTAAGCGGTTTCCCGTTTTTCTTTATAATGATAAGAAAGAGATCGACGGAATACTCAAGAAAGAAAAGGTTGATGTTTTTTATGCTATTAAAAAAGGGGTTATCGATGGTGTTGAGTCAAAAGATATAAAAACTGTTATTCATACCGTTTTTAAGTATTTTGAACCTCATGGAAATGTTTACGCCTATGTCTCTAAATGGCTAAGTGATGAAATGACTGGTGGAAAATCCCCTTTTGTACCTCATATGATCAATCTTCCAGCTGTAGAAGGAGATTTGAGAGAGGAACTTGGAATACCTCCTGGAGCCACTGTTTTAGCTCGTTATGGTGGACCTAATAGTTTTGATATCGACTTTGTCCATGAAGCGATTCAAGAAACTGTAGAGAATAGTGAAAATATTTACTTTATTCTTATGAATACGAATGACTTTATGAATCCTTCTCAATCATTTTTTTCTTTTTTGAAATCAAAAAAACGCCATCCTCGAATTATCTTTTTACCCGGAACGAGTGATAATATAAGAAAAGCCCAATTCATCAATACTTGTGATGCTATGATTCACGCTCGTTTAAGGGGTGAAACGTTTGGGATTGCGATTGGTGAATTTTCAATTCACAATAGGCCAGTCCTAACCTTCGGAGGTCGTGGAGTCGAAGGTTTTGAACCTAATCATCTTAAAATTCTTGGAGATAAAGGGCTCATTTATCAAAACAAGGAAGAGCTTATCTCACTTTTTCATAAAATCGATACAGAAAAGGAAAGTTTACAAAATAAAAGGTGGGATGCTTATTCAGAACATTTTTCACCTGAATCAGTAATGAAGCAATTTCAAACAGTCTTTTTATCTTAAGAACGATTCCCAAGACCATAATTCCAATTGGCTTTTCTATTTTTAATTCGTTTCTCGAAAAAAGATCTAAGCTTAAAATATTTTCTTTCTGAGATTTTTAACCAAGGCCGTTGAGAACTTTTACTTTCAATTAATGTGATCAAATCACCATGCTTGGAAGAAAGCTCTTCATAAAGCTTTGGATTTGTTTCTTTAATTCCTGAAAAAATATCGAAAGCAATGTCGATATAGCCATAAGCATGCAAGACAGGAATTAGACCAACAAGGTGCTCTCCATATTGAGAGGATTTTTTAATCAAAACCTCCGGCTTCTTTAGAAATAAAGCATCTCCTGAAATCAAATGGCTTTTTCGGCCAGAAAATTGAAAGGAATTCTTTCCTTTCACATAAAGAAAATTACCGAGATCAAGAGTCACAAAGTCTTTAGAACGCATAAAACTTTCAACTTCAGAAAAAAGAGGCTGATCCTCATAAAGAGGAAGAAACTCTACTTCTATCTCTGCCAAAAGAATATTTTCATCAAGTTGCTTGGAACCACCTTGTAAAATAGCAAGTTCCGTTCCTTGTGTATCGATCTTTACCACATGAGGCTTCACCGAGTTTTCAGGACAAATTTCATCGAGACAATCGGTAACAATAGAAACTTCTTTCTCGACTTCGAAATCAGCATTTTCATAGGTTAATTTATTAATCAAAGAAAAATTCGGTTTAAGCATTGAACTATTGCATTGTGCTCGATAACAATAAAACTTATACTCACCTCTATCTTTATAGACAGCCTTATTGATCCATTTCTCGGTTTTTGAGTTGACTCTTTTTTTCCAGTCTCTTTCATCCGGCTCGAAGCCGACAAACATCATATTAGAATAAGACTTCCATCTCTCTTGAATTCCTCCTGAGGCACCAATATCAATAAGAGTAAATGGGATTGATTCAATCATTAAATTATCCTCTTTTTATAAATCATAAAGATGAAGAATTCCCTCTAACTTCTCAGAGTCAGAGACAAGAACGGCCGTAATTTTTTTATCTAAAAATATTTTTTCAACCTCAACGAGCTTTGTATTCTTTTTAACGATGATCGGATTCTTTGTTAAAAGATCACTCGCCTTGAGAGAAAGAACTTTTTCTTTATGCTCACTGATCGCCCTTCTGATATCACCATCTGTCACAACACCTCGAATAGAAAATTTCTGATCAACAACAACTGTTAAGCCTAAACGGCCATTTCCAATAGAACTAATAATTGATTCGAAATTATCTTCTTCTGAGACAGTTGGCAGTTTTTCACTTTTCATCATATCTTCAGCTGTGTTCAGAAGTTTTCTTCCCAAAGAACCACCTGGATGAAACTTCGCAAAATTTTCTTTTTCAAAACTACGAGTTTTCATCAAAGCAACGACCAAAGCGTCTCCCATGACCATCGTTGCCGTCGTTGAACTTGTTGGGGCAAGTTCCAGCGGACAAGCTTCTTTTGTCACTTTGATATTTAAAAAGAAGTCGGCATGACGAGAAAGAGTCGAATTGTCTTCTCCAGTCATCGCGATAACTTTATTACCATTCTCTCTAAAGAAACTTAGTAACTTAATCACTTCATCCGTTTCACCTGAATTAGAAATTGCGAGAATAATATCACTTGGCTTAATAATACCTAGGTCACCATGATAAGCTTCCGCAGGATGAAGAAAAACAGCAGGAGTTCCCGTCGATGACAAGGATGCTGCAATCTTATGCCCTACGATTCCAGATTTTCCCATTCCAGTAACAACCACTCGTCCTTTCGTTTCAAGGATGGCTTCAACTGAATGGATAAAGGAATCACTTAAGAGGTTTTTAACCCCACTCAGAGCTTCACTTTCAATATCAAAAACTTCTTCTGCTATTTCTTTATAATTCATCATTGAATCTTATTTTCAAACGTATTAAGCGCCATTGCAATAACTTGGTGCATATCAAGATAACTATAAGTTCCTAGACGTCCTCCAAAAATGACATTTTTCTCATTTTTAGTCTCCTCAAGATATTTAGCATACATTTCCTTATCTTCCAGAGTATTGATCGGATAATAAGGATCATCCGTTTTTTCGGCTTTTCTTGAAAATTCTCTAAAAATAATCGTCTTGTCCTTACTTTGCTCTCTTTCAGGATGGTAATGCTTGTACTCGTGAATTCGAGTAAATGGTACTTCACCTTCAGCATAGTTCATCACTGAAGTTCCTTGATAATCATCGGTATCGACATCTTCCCTTTCAAGATCAATTGTTCTCCAACCTAAAACTCCATGCCTAAAGTCAAAGTAGCGATCAATTGGACCAGAGTAAATAGTCGTTATCCCTTCTGGAATTTCATCTTTCATTTCAAAGAAATCCGTTCCAAGTTTTACTTCAATGTTTGGATGATCAAGCATTTTCTCGAAAACGGCCCCATAACCATCAACAGGCAGCCCCTCATACTTATCCTTGAAATAACGATTATTATAATTAAAACGAACCGGAAGACGGGTAATAATATTAGCCGGAAGCTTTGTTAATTCTGTTTGCCATTGTTTTTGAGTGTAACCTTTAATAAAAGCTTCATAAAGAGGCTTACCAATCAAACTAATCGCTTTTTCTTCTAGATTCGAAGGATTTTCAATTTGCCACTTTTCAATTTCAGCTTCAATAAACTCTTTCGCTTCATCAGGTGTGAAGTTTTTCTCATAATAGCTATTAATCGTATCAAGATTAACCGGCATAGAATAAGTCTTATCTTTATAAGTTGTATAAACCTTATGTTGATAATCATTGAACTCCGTAAATTGCCCTAAGTAGTTCCAAACTTTTTCATTCGATGTATGAAAAAGGTGAGATCCATATTTATGGATTTCGATATTGGTTTCATCGTCTTTGAAAGAATAAGAATTTCCTCCAATATGATCACGTTTCTCAACAATGAGGACTTTCTTATTCAGTTGAGTAGCGATGCGTTCAGCAATCACTGCTCCATAAAAACCTGCACCAACAATTAAATAGTCATAGTTCATAATTAACCTTTAAAAACTTCATCAAATTCTTTTCGAGGGAATGCTTCTAGCTTTCCTCCTCGAGTCGCATTAAAGACCTTTATATTTCTTTGTTCTACTTCTTTATTTACTCGCTCGAATGATTTCTCGTGATACTCGAGATTTGGAATATGCCACTTCTCACCTGGCTTTCTATAATCTTTGTGAAAGTGATTAACCTCGCCTTCACTGACCAGAACATTCTTACCCTTCTTTTTTGATGGCACATTGTATGTATAATCGACTCCAATCAAATAGATTTCTGAAAAGCCCATATAGAAGGCTAACTGAATCTGGGTATAAACGATCGTGGAACCCCAGTAAAAAATTTCCTCTGTATCATTATAAAAATAAGGAAGCTTTGGGAATGGATTTTTATGGCTAAACTTGAAGGCAATATTCTCTCGATCATATTTTAATGACGAAAGAGTAAAGTCTGGAAATAGTTTATAATCAGCTTCAACATTTTTAATAAGATCTGCGTTCTGCTTAAGCACCAGAGTATCTTCAACACTATAAAATGTTGGTCTCCATTCAGTCTCATCAAAGCATAGAAAAATCTTGTTGGAAGCAAACGTATATTCGTTCTTCAGCTTTTCGAGATCTTCAATATTTAGACTTGGCCCATTACCGATGATCACACAACGTTGTCCTTGGTATTTATTTTTTAAAGCTTGAAATCGCTCATTGGAAATGGCCTGATTAAGATAATCGACCTCTAATCGAAGCAGAGATATTTCTCTCGGAAGCAATAATAATCTCTTTGCGTACTTGAAATACTTTAAAGGATTTAAAAATTTAACAAGCTGCATAAAGATGCGATCCTAAAAAAACTTAATAGGCATCTTTATAACAGTTTTCGTACAGAGAGTCTCTTTTTGAAAGGATTGGCAGCCTAAATGGACGTCATTCGGAAAATAAATAGCAAAATCCCCTCTTCTCATGAGGATTTTATTCATCTCTGAGTTGTCTTCATAAACAATTAAGTCTCGCTCGCTATCATAAGAGGTCTTTACGGTACATTGTGAGAAATCAACTTGCTCCATCAACTCTTCACCCGTAACAATCATTTGAATATCAATATATTTCTTATGAGATTCTAAAAAACAATCAGTTCGCGCTTTCGAATAAAATTTTTGTTCGATAGCAAAAATTTCATCGGTAATCGAAAACTTATCGAAAGCATTCATCTCAAGATTTTCAATTCTTTGAGCGGCTTCTGAATTTGGAGTGAGTACTTCAGAAAAATATGCGAAAGCTTCTTTAAAATATTGATTATCTTGGAAATGTTTTTCAATATCAGGTAAACGTCCCATAATTGCCATAAAAACTTGCCTTGGTTAGTGTTGATATCTTTCTTCTGCTTTCTGGAGCATTAATTGAACTTGTTTATATTGTTTATCTGTAAGCTCAGGGTCCCAGACAGGGTAAATATTTTTGTTAATTTCATAATTTCTTACTCTTTGAACCCATTCTTTTTCAAAACCTTTAATAAAAGGATAGCGAGAAAAATCAAAATAAATTGCTTTTTTAGTTGTTAATAAAAAATCAGCAATATCATTATGCCCCCAAAGCGGAGGAACAATGAACATTTCAGCATTCTTGTGTTTATTCGCAAATTTCTCATACTTTTCAGAGTAAGGAATCTCAAATGTGAGTCCTGTATCTTTATAAAAACCAAACTTAAGTGCAATGAGAAGAATGGCGAAAGGAGCAGACAGCTTTTTTATCCCTGGCAACCTCTTTAAAAGTCCATTAAGAATAAAAATCAACAAGAAAGGTTTTAGGTAGACGACATAGCGATAGAAATGAAACTTGGCAATAATATCTATTTTAACAATTTCAATGAAAATGAATGAAATAAGGTAAAGAAAAATACCTAGAAGAAAGAATCGAATCAAACTTTTCTTATCCTTTGTATCTCTAAAGAATTTAAAAAAGAAGAAGATTCCAATCATAAAAACACTTAAAAAAGGAAGGAAGTCTGAAGCTTCCCAAGTTGATAAGATAAGATGGTGAGGATGTCTAAAATACCCAGAGGCGAAAATATAACTCAGAGGCTCATTCGTCTCTAAAAACTCTGTTTTGATAAATGGAATACAATTTAAAATAACAAGAGGAGAAACAATCAAGCAGCTTTTTATGAAGTTGATAATTTCTCTTTTAGAACGAAAAAGACAATCAACTCCCATAATAATGAGGAAATGTTGAAGAGTATTAATATGAAAAAAACCAAAAAGAGACACAAAGAAAAGTCCCTTGGTATAAGATTTTCTCCAATAATAATAAAGTCCCCAAAGACTCCCAATAATCCCTATAGTTTGTCCCTTGAGCATGCTATAAAAAATCTCATTGTCGCCAAGAAGGAATCCCCCCCAACCATTGAGTCTAATAGTAAGCACATGCACAATCAGAACAAGATAAGCAAGAGTTCTATTACTAAGTACTGTTACGTTGAGTTTAAAGTGCTCAATGATTTTTTCTAACCAAAAAAAGTATCCAATAAAACAAGAAAGCCAAAAAATATAGAGTACATAGGGTATAAATGATAAGGGAAACCAACTTAAAACATAAGCATAGTTATTGTAAGGTCCCGCAATTGCGACTGAGTCAAGGTACAAATCCTTAGCAAACAAACTAGGGTCTTTAAACTTTAAAACTTTCCCCCAAACGTAGGGCTCATGAAGTTCTGGAAAACTTACAAATAAAAAAAGTAAGACAGGAATTGATAAAATAGTGAGAAGGTTTTGATATTTACCGACTTGAGACATCCTTATTCACCATTAAGATATTTTTTTCAAAACACTCAAAATTCCCTGCTTTAGCGAACTTTTATGTGTCGACTTATTATCATGAGAACCTTTAGAAACCTCATGCTTATGCTCAAGGTACCAATTGTAAGACTCGACAAGCATTTCATCATTTGAGGCCTTTGGGACCCAGCCAAGTTCATTCTTTGGCTTCTCAACGTCAAAATAATAAGGTTTATGATAAGTTAAGTAATGCCAAGGACCTAAAGGAGAGACACGAAGTTTATCAAAAAACCATAAAGATCCAATGGCCAATGAGACAGGAAGAGACTTTACCTTAGACTTCGTACCCGCATGCTTGCAAAGATGTTCAAGACATTCTCTTAGAGTTCCGAAAGAATCTGTTCCAACATTATAAATTCCGCTCTTCCCTTGCATCGCTGAGTTAATACTAACAGTAACAAGGTCATCAATATGGGCAAATTGAAACTTATTCGAGCCGTCACCTATAATATAGATATTCCGACCTTCGCTAATCCATTCAAAAAGAATCTGAAAAATACCAAGCCTTTCTGTTCCTATAATTGTTCTTGGTCTAATAACAGAACAAGTAATATCGGAATTGCTTTCAATTTCATTAATAATAATTTTTTCACCATCATATTTTGATTGACCATAAATTTCGATAGGTTTCAAATGAGGAGGATTTTCTCCGATCGGACAACTCTCTTCCGTGACGTTACCAAAAACCGCACTCGAGCTCATATGAGAGAAATGCTTCACTCCAAATTTTTTGGCAACATCAAGAACATTTTGAGTTCCCTCAACATTAACTCTCCTAAAAAAATCTCCTGCTTTTCTTAAAGGGACAAGAGCAGCATTATGATGAACATAATCAACACCTTCCATTGCTTTTTCTATATTTTGTTTATTGAGAATATCACCCTGGAAAAATTTAATTCTAGAATCAATGCCAGAGTCGGCAACTGTATCAATGACGACAACTTCTTCACCCATCGCCAATAATCTTTTAGCGATAAATGAGCCAACAAAACCATTTCCACCTGTTATTAAATGCTTGGCCAAACTTATTCCTTTTCAAAGCTAATAAGCCAGTATTGAAGCACAAATTCAGTCTATATTCAATTAGATCTGATGCCCCTGATCTAAGCACCAGCTAATGCTTCTCCTCATTCCCTCTTTGAGAGCAATTTGAGGTCGATAGTCGAGTTCATTCATGGCCTTCTCAACTGAACAAGCGATTGTCTTATTCATCTCAGAAAGAACATGAAACTTTTGATGATAAAGCCCAACCGATTGTAAAGCTCCATCAATCAGCTCAGCAACTTGTCCCACTATAAAAGGTAACTTGAAATTTTTCGAAGAAACATCCATCTTAAAATCGTTTTTCTGTAAGTCTTTAATTGTCGAAATGATCTCATTCATTGTGTAGGGATTTTTATCGGCAATCCAATAAATCGTTGAAGGAGAATCCTTAATTCCAGCTAAAAGAAGTCCTTGGCAAAGGTTATCGATATAACTCATTGATCTCTTATTGTTTCCGCTTCCCACAATAGGCATTTTTCCTGTTCGAACCATTTTGAAAAATAATGTCTGTCTCTCAGGTTGATTCGGTCCATAAAACCATGGGCAACGAATAATCTTCAAATCGAGTTCATCTGTTTGGGTTAAAAGAAAGTCTTCCATTTGTTTTTTGGACTTTCCATACCCCATATAAGGATTATAAGGACTATTTTCATCAAAAAGATGATCATTGCTTGGGTTACAACCAATTGGCGAGTTCGATGAGACAATCACCATTCTTTTAGCCTTGTTCTCTATGGCCAGGCTTGTAATATTCTTTGTTCCTTCCAAGTTAATTTCAAAAAATTCTTTGACTTGTTTCGGGTGAATAATTCCTGCCGTATGAAAGATCGTCGGAGCAAAGACAGATTCAAAAAGACTTTTTATACTTTCTTTGTTCCTAATATCTCCTTCGAATATTTTAACTTTCTCTCCGAACTTATTTAATTTTGTGCGATCTGACCCAGGTAAGATAAGACATCTAATTTCATCAAACTGAGACTCTTTAAGTTCTGGATGTTCCGAATAGCCATTTACTAATAAAGTCACAAGTTGACTGCCTAGCCAACCATTCGCTCCAGTTACGATAGCTACTCTACTCATATCCATTCTCCTTTAGAAAATGATCAATATTTCTTTTTGCAAATGCCATAATAGCGCCTTGAGGATTAACTCCAGGTGCAGAACAAATCATACTCGCATCATTGACTTGAATATTTTTATACCCTTTCAACTGCCCATAGGAATCAAGAGGACAAAGATCATTATTCTCTCCCATTGGGCAACTCCCAAAAAGATGAATCGTCATAAGCTGGAGATCCTTGTCTTTTATTTGTGATAATCTTGCACCAATCTCAGAGGCTTTAGTTATTGGAGTTTCAAAATGAGTAATGCTGGGTAAGCATTTCTTAGCTCCCGCTGCAAATAAGAGCTTTATCAAGTCCTTTAAGCCCGATCTGATATTTTTCAAGTCATTTTGAGAAAGTTGATAATTGATAATCGATTCTTTAAAGAAAGGATATTTTTTAACTCTGGCCTTGGCTTCGGGCTTGATCATTGAATAATAGATCGCTCTTTTTTTCCAACTTCGATCTTCTAACTTCGTTTTCATATCTGGATAATCGAGCAAGATTAATTCTTGATAAGCTCGTGAGCTGATAGAACAACCAAAACTAATCGTTGGAGAAAACTCTTTCACTTGATGAACCGGGACGCCCATTCCTTCATAGTTAATATCTTCATCAAATTCAGCGAGAACTTTTATAGTTGGATGAAACTGTAAGCTTTTCCCTATGTTTCTGGTAATCCCACTATTTTGTAAAATTGTTGGAGTTTGAAGCGCTCCAGCACAGAGAAAAACATACTTGGCGCGAAGAACTTGATTCTCTCCTTTTCCATTATCAACATGAACTTTCCAATCATTTCCTGTTTCAAGAACTTTAGTTGCTTTGTGATGAGTAAGAATTTTACCTTGGTTATCAATATAGGACTTGATAAAAGTTTCAGTCATTGTTTTACGAACACCACGATCACCTTGCGAGTAATCGTGCCAACGAGGAACTTCTAAACTTTTCCAATTAAGAGATCTTGCCCCCTCATCTAACTTGAGTGAAGCTTTATTCATGAGCTCTTGAGGCATGGTTGATATATTCAGTTTTTCTTCACAGTATTTATAAAAAGGTTCCAATTCTTTTTCAGTAACTCTAAGGTCAAAAACATCATTCCATTCTTTTAAAATTTCAGAGGGAACTCGATGATAAAGTCCAGAGTTAACTTCAGAACCTCCACCGACACACGCCCCCAACGCAAATGGAATTTTAGGAGTACCGAAGGAGAAAGTTAACCCTCCACTATAATACATCTTTTCCATTTCTTTTGTCGTAAATTGAGCCTTCTTATTATCTTCAATCCCTGAAGCTTCCAACAAGCAAACATCAACTCCAGATTCTCTTAATCGTTCAGCCGTCACTGCTCCGCCAGGACCAGAACCGATAACAATGGCCTCATATTTCTGAGACTTATCCATGCAAGCCTACTTTTTCTTGGTAGATTTCTAAGGTCAATAGAGATTTGAGAAAACGGAAAGCATCTTTAATTACAATCAGTTTATCGAGTTTACTCTCTTTGAGAGTTTTGACTCTGACCTCAATATCTTGACGATGGAAAGGAATCCAAGGCTTTCCTAAAATAAGATAATTTAAAAATAGGAAAACTAGACCTAGCGGTATTCGAATATGCCATGGAAGCCGATTAAATTGCCTAACAAGAAAACCTGTACATCGATTGAATTCTGAAACTTTGATTTCACCATGAATCTCAAAGCAGTAGGCCCAGCTGTAAGATGTTAAAAAGTAAACTAAAGCTTGATCCATTTTGCCCCAATAAGAAATACAAAAGCGATAAGACCAAGTAACCAATTGACCTTGTCTTTAACGACATGGACAACAGGATCACTATTAACTTCTCCCCTATGTCCTTGTAACCATAAACGTGAAAGCCAATAAATGAATATCGGGATTAACAGCCAAAGAAAATACGTGGATTGATACATAATAAGAACATCTTTACTGCTCAAGTAAAGAGACAGAACAAGGATAGACATCATCGCACTAGATGTTCCTAACTGAGAAGTAATCGTTTTATCAGTCGCGTAATAGCCCCTTCCATGAATCGCTTGATTCTTTGAAGGAAGTTTCTTGCTAAGCTCTGCATAACGTTTAAGAAATGCCAGAGAAGAGAAAAGAAAAAGAGAAAAAATCAATAACCAGTGTGAAATCTCGATATTACAAGCAAGGTGACCACTCAAGAGTCTCACGGTGAAAAGCCCTGCAAGAACAACAACATCAAGCATGGCCACTTCTTTTAATTTAAATGAGTAGAGAGTCGTTAGAAAAAGATAGCCAAATAGAATTAACTGAAAAGATGTATTAACAAAATAGGCTAAGACTTGAGATGTTATTAGCAAACCGATCGCTAAGACAATAACAATTGGAATCGAAATACTGCCAGCTGCTAATGGACGATTCTTTTTTCTTTCATGTCTCCTATCTGCATCTAAGTCCAAGAGATCATTTAAAAGATAGACAAAAGATGCCGTTAAAGAAAAAGAGAAAAAAGCAATAATAGACTTAGAAATAATGATCGGATTAAAATAATTATGAGAAGCAACCACAGGAACAAAAATTAAAATATTCTTTGCCCATTGATGAACTCTCATCTGCTTTAGAGCAACCTTAAAAAAGCTTTTAGACTTTGAGTCTTCAAGATGAATGAGATCAGTTTTTTTTCTTTTAAGCTTCTTATATTTTTTTTGATTTCCAACAAAAAAACTCTTCTCACTACCTGACCAAACTTTTAAATCCTTAGAACAATCTCCAATATAGTCATAATTTTGAAACTGCATTTCGAGTTCATTCTTTTTATTTTCGCCTGTTAAGTTAACTGTTTCATCAGTTGAGAGATAACCATCAAAAATTCCGAGATATTCACTCACTCCTTGAGCAACTTTTTTTACAGCTCCCGTGACAAGATAAACTTTTTTCCCTTTACGTTTTTCGATTGAAATAAGATCAAGAACTTCCTGCCTATAAGGAAAAAGCTCATAACTTAATTCGACTTGTTCAAAAACTTTGTTCTTAAACAAGACTTTTCCTTTTAAGACCCAGAAAGGAATAACGAGTAATAGATAAGGCTTCTTCTTGATAAGCCTAAGTAACCCCTCGTAGAGAGTGTCTGATCGAATCAAAGTGTAATCGAGGTCTACACAAAGAACGTTACTTTGGCCCATTAAAAATCCTTATTGCCGTGATAGAGAATCGATAAATTCTATTCCACATAATTTAACGCATTTTTTTAAGCTTACAAAGATAATTATGCAGGAAGCCGTAAGGTTTATAAGTTCTCAAGGATGATTATAATTGCCATAAAACCGCTCTCCTTTTAATATTTAGCAATAAACTGAAAATTAGCTCAATGTGAGTCATGAAAACTAGCTCTATCCGAGAGGATCAAACAATTTCCAAACAGCTTTTTATCAATAACTTAAAAAGCAGTTATACCAATTCAAAGCTTGCTATCCTTTGGGATATTGCTGATCCATTGCTCTATGCTCTTATTTTCGTTTTTTTAAAGAAATCTCAAGCGCTTTCTATTGGCTCAGGTGGAATGTCTTATAGTCTCTTTGCTGTTTCAGGACTTATGATTTGGAAATCTTTTTCTGATGGATTACTTATTCCTTTTAGCCTGCTAAAAAAACATGCATCAATTGTTGAGAGTCGAAGTATTAGTTACAGAACCTTCATTATGTTGGCACTCATGGAAGCTAGTTTTTATCACTGCATTCGGATATCAATCGTTTGTATCCTTGCTCTCTTTTTAGAAGGTTTCTCATTATTCTTTTTTCTTTTCATTATAGCTTCATTCACACCCATCTTATTAGGAATTGGTCTAGGTTTTTGCCTTGCTCCGTTTAATTCAGTTTTAGAAGATATCGAAAAAATAACCAAAATATTGATCATGCCTATGATGTTTGTCAGTGGGGTCATTGCCCCTGCTCCTAAAATTGGAGGAATGGATTTCAACCCAGTTAGTAATATCATAAGCAATTTAAGATTTTTTATTACAGATAATCCTATTAGTTTTGATCTCTTTACAATTATTAGTTATTCACTTTCTTTTGTTTTCTTTGTCCTGGGAGTCTTTGTTTATAAAAGAACTTTTAAATTTTCTTGTGAAAGGTTGTAATGAAGAATATTGTCAGTGCTCAAAACATTTTCAAGAAATACTTCAGACATCCTTATCGAAATGCAGCTCATTCATTTCTTGATATTTTAAAAATTGTTGCTGGCTACGACATTCAAAATGAACTAAGAAAAGATGAGTTCTACGCCGTCAATGATGTTTCCTTTGATCTTAAGCCTGGTGAATCTTTAGGTCTTATTGGAACAAATGGTAGTGGTAAATCTACTCTCTTAAAAATTATTGCTAATATCATTGAACCGACAGCTGGAAATATTGAAAGAAATGGCTCAATTCAGTCCCTTATTAATCTCGGAGCTGGCTTTGATCGTAATCTCAGTGGGAGAGATAATATTAATGTCGCTGCTTCTTTGATTGGATTTAAAGGTAATGAACTAAAAAATATCTTTGATTCGATTGTTGAGTTCTCTGAACTTCAGGATTATATCGATAGCCCTGTTTCAACCTATAGCTCTGGAATGTATGCTCGTTTAGGCTATTCTGTTGCTGTTCATCTTAAACCTCAGCTTTTATTAGTCGATGAAATCCTTTCTGTTGGTGATTCGAATTTTCAAAATAAATGTAAAACCCACCTTCAAAACCTTTTATCAGAAGGAACAACTCTTATTCTCGTCTCGCACAGTGACACTTATATTACTCAGCTTTGTAAGCGAGCAATTTGGCTCAAACATGGAAAAGCTATGGAGGATGGAGATAGCAAAACTGTCATGAACAAATATCACGAGTTCTTAAACCAGAATAAAGGCTCTCTTAACGTCCAGGAAATTAAGAAAAGTAATCTTTACGGGGTTATTTATCCAAAGTCTCCGACACTGGACCAGGTTCAATGTGTTCTAACCGATCCCAAGAACAATCCGCTTCAAGAGGTTCGTTCGGGCGATCCTGCAAGGATAAACTATACCTTCTCCCTCAATACAGAGATTGTTGATTTGAATATCTCTGTGAATATTTATCGAGATGATGGACTGTTGATTACAGCATTCTCCTCTTTAAATACAGAGGTTAAGTTCGATAACAAAACAATGGGAACGATCAAGGGAACAATTGATATTCCTAATCTCTCTTTAGCTCCGGGAAAATATATTCTCGTTATGCCTATCCACTCTGGCTCAAGTTATTTGCATAGAGATATTGTGTATGAGTTCCAAGTCAAAAATCGTGAAACTCTCCATTGGGGTGTTTCCTATATAAACCACAATTACACGATCAGTAATCACCAATAGCCCCTATCCTAGCTGTTCCCCAATAGTTACTCTTATGCTATCGTTCCAATAGAATCAGAGGTTATTTATGGAAAACTACTACGAGAATTTTACTAATCAAATCACTAACGTCCTTAAGGAAATGGTGACAACACAAGGCACAAATACAATTTCCCAAGAGGAGGCCTTTCAAAAGTGGTCTGACATAACAACAAATCTCAAAAATGCTAATAAAGATATGTATTTTGTTGGTAATGGAGCCAGTGCAGCCATGGCCGCTCACATGTCAGCGGACGCTTCAAAGAATGGAGAGATCAAAGCTCATTGCTTCAATGAATCTTCTCTTATGACCGCGATTGGAAATGACATCGATTACACTGATGTTTTCGCTTACCCGCTTAATCGCTACGCTAATGAAGGTGACGTTCTCGTGACGATTTCATCTTCAGGAAATTCTCCAAATATAATCAAGGCCATTGAAGTCGCTCGCTCCAAAAAAATGACCATTATTACTCTCTCAGGAATGAAAGAAGATAATAAATCTCGAAACATGGGCGATTTAAACTTCTGGATTCCTTCAAAGTCTTACGGAATTGTTGAGTCAACTCACCAATGTCTTTTACATTGCTGGTTAGATAAATACATGAACCTAGAGATTTGCTAGAAGTCTTTTAACAACACTGAAGTCTTCTTCGTAGCTCACTTTAATTGCCTTAAGAGGATCGATCGCAAACAAAACTCTTTTTCTTCCAAGAGAAGCATATCCTGTTGCTTCATAACGTTCTTTAAACTTTTCAGCATCCCAAATTGTAATTGCCCAATTTAAAGTATGAACTTCTGGGTTATTTTGTGTCGGCTGAAGAGGTTCATCGAGTCTAATATTAACGGGATCCCCATCACAAAAGGTCTGCATTTTAGTTTTAGAACTCGTGATCAAAGTATCACAATTAGACTTCTTGTACTCTTCGATAGCAGAAGCAATATCATTTGAATCAATCAAGGGGCAAACAGGATTAATCATGACAAGAGTTTGAGGTTCTAACTCTTTGATGATGTCATAATTAAAATCATCACTCGTTGCCTGATCAGACGCTAAGTGGGCTTCTCTTAGGTAAGTTTTAGCTCCAAGTGCCTCACCTGTAGAAAGCATCTCTTGATCATCAGTATTAACATAAACCTCATCAAGTGAATCACAATTCAAAGCCGCTTCAATAGCATAGGCCATCATAGGCTTTCCATTGATCTCCCTGATATTTTTACGAGGAACTCGTTTTGATCCGCCTCTAACGGGTAAATGAGCTATAACTTTTCCAAGATCTCGCATTTATAATCCAAGTTCATCTTTCATATAAGAAGATATCTGATTATCAACAGTCTCATTCATTGGGAAGTACTTCACTTCGACTTCTCCATAAGATGTAGGGATGATGAAGCCGTACTCTTCAGATTTATTCTTTTTATCTTTTCTTAAAGCGCTAAAGAAAACATCAAAATCGAGTGAAGTATAATCACTCTCCTTTAAATTTTTTCTCGCGTAAGTATCAAGCTTATCAAAGGTCTCTGAGTTGATAAGATTATTTTCGAGTGAAAACTTATTTGCAATCAGAATCCCAATATTAATGGCAAGACCATGAGGAATTTTATATTGACTCGCAACTTCAATCGCATGACCGAAAGTATGACCAAGATTCATTTTTAATCTTAACCCTGTATCAAACTCATCTTCTTCAATAAGTGTTTTCTTACAAAGAAGAGAATTATGAATCGCCTGCTCCATGACCTTCGAATCATCAATATTTTGAAGGAAGCCATCCATTTTATCCGTAGCATCACTTCCTGAGAGCATATGAACTTTTACCATTTCACCGATTCCTGAGCGAACCTCTTTGTCAGTTAAGGTTTCTAAAAAGTCCGTTGAGATAATAATTTGTTCTGGCGGATAGAAATTACCGAGAAGGTTTTTCCAGGATTTAAAATTCAAAGAACTCTTACCTCCTATGCAACTATCACTTTGAGCCAAAAGAGTTGTTGGAATTAAGTTCCATTTCACGCCTCTAAAAAGAATTGAACAAACAAAGGTTGAGACATCTTGAGTAATACCTCCACCAATGGCCGTAACTCTTTGCCCTCTCTTAATTCCTTTTTCGAGTAATTTTTCGATTATCTTCAATGCCATATCAGCTGTTTTATTTTCTTCAGCAGCATCGATAAAAATAGGATCTTTTATCTTTGAGAAAAATGGTATGTTCTTATAAAGGTCATAAACTTTTCTATCAACAATAGTAAAGTTTGTATCAAGATCAAGGCTTTTGAACTCCTCTAATCTTTTAAAGAGAATTTTATAATCACCCGTTAACGAACGTATTGTTAGATCTTTAAGTTGCAAGAAAACCTCCATCAATCGTCAATGTTTCTGCTGTGATGAAAGTATTATTTTTTGAAGCCAAGAAAAGAACACCAGTAGCAATTTCTTCAGGTTTGCCTAATCGTCCCAAAGGAACAACTTTCATCATCTCTGCAATACCATTCTCCCCTAAAGTTTTACGAGTCAGCTCTGTTTCAATAAATCCGGGGGCTACTGCATTAATAAGAATATTGTCTTTCGCCATATCAAGGGCGGTACTTTTTGTCTGCCCAATAAGACCAAACTTTGAAGAAGAGTAATTCATTCTTCCACTCCGAGTTACCTGCCCAAAAATTGAAGCGATATTTACAATACGCCCATAACCTTTTTTCTGCATGCTTTTTACAAGTTTTGATGTTAGTAAAGCAGGTCCAACAAGGTTTACTTCAAGAACATCTCTTAGGTTTTCTTCATTAAGCTCTAGAAGAGTTTCAACTTTATTAATCCCAGCATTGTTAACACAAACATCAAAATCAGAATACTTAGTAATGATTTGATCAATCTGTTCTGAAATATCAGACCCGAGAAAATCCAAACAATGATAAGCAGCTCGATCACCATAAGGCTCAAGAACCGAAAGAAGTTCAGGACTTGCTTGCTCTTTCGTTCCAGTTAACAAAACAAATGACGCTGAGCTATCCAAGAAAGCTTTTGCTGTTGCTAACCCAATCCCCCGGGAAGCCCCTGTAACAATGATATTCTGGTCTTCAAATGAAATATTCATGTGTAAAAAGTATATTTTTTGAACTAACATGTCATTGATTAAAATAGGGACAAATCATGATTCGCTACGAGTTTTACGACTTTAAAGTCAAAGATTCTAATATTCACCCGAACGATATACTGGTTCAAGAAAAAGAGCTGGCAAGCCAATTTATTGCAGAGAATCAAATTACAAGTCATTCAAATAACTTTCTCTTCAAGAGAAAAAATCTCAGTTACTCATTAGACAGCGACAAGAATTTAAAACTTGATGCAGAGATTTCTCAAGATATTGTTCATAAATATTTCCAAGAATCTGAACTTGCAAAGTTTAGGGCCAGCGAAGAATACCAATCCAACGTGACGAACTTGAGATCTCATATTTGGAAGTCTTATGTTGATTGGATTGAAGGTCGATGTTTCCGTTACCTGGGTAAAAAAGAAAATTTAACAGCACTGGATATTGGAAGTCGAAATGTCGGCTGGATAGAACTTCTAAGAAACTCACCAACTTTCTCAAGTCTGTCTCTTAAAAATTGCCTTCCTCCCATTAAATGTGAAGATCTTCCTAAAACAAATCATAATGTTGTTATTGCTTTGGATGCTATCCAAAGAGAAACAAACCCAGAGGAATTTTTATCTGGATTGAGAAATAACTTAAATGACGACGGAATTCTCATTCTGTCTTTTAGATCAGGAACAGGTTTCGATATTCTTGCTTTAAAAAGCTCTAATGAGAGTATTTTTCCTCTTGATCATATTTTTCTTCCATCTATCGCTGGAATAAAAAACCTTCTCGCCAAAACAGGTTTTGAAATCAAAGAAGTCACAACACCTGGTCAACTGGATGCTGAGATTGTAAAGAAGTCAGTTGAGCTTGGGCATTGTACTGACCCACTCATCACTCATCTCGTGGACATGGTTCCAATCGAAGAACTTCAAACATTTATTCAAAAAAACAACCTTAGTTCACACGTAAGATTAGTCGCTCAAAAGAAAGCATAATGAATAAGTTGAAGACAGTTATTATCGGAATGGGAAAGATGGGTAAGATCCGTCTCAAAGAAATTGATATCCATGGTGGATTCGAGTTTCTCGGTTATTGTGATATCAAAGAAACAATTCCTTTTGATAATAATGTTTTCTTTAGTACTGATTGGAAAGAAGTCATAGAGAAATGTGAACCTGAAGCAATTTTCGTTTGCACTTTTAATAACGCGATTCCTGAAATTGTGAGTTATTGTCTTGAGAAAAATATTCATGTTTTCTCTGAGAAACCTCCTGGACGAACCATAGAAGACGTTCAAATGATGATAAATGCTGAAGAGAAAACCCATGCCATTTTAAAGTTTGGTTTCAACCATCGCTTCCATTACGCGATCATGGAAGCCAAGTCGATGATTGAATCTGGAAAGTTTGGGAAAATTCTTTGGGCCAGAGGAACTTATGGAAAAGCTGGCGGAAATCAATTTGAAGGAAACTGGAGAAGTGATAAGAACCTATCTGGAGGAGGAATTCTTCTTGATCAAGGAATTCATATGCTCGATCTCCTTCGCTACTTTATGGGAGATTTTTCTGAAATCAAAAGCTTTGTCGAGAATTCTTACTGGAAGAATATCGACATGGAGGATAATGCTTTTGCCTTAATGAAATCAATCGAAGGTAAGGTTGCCATGCTCCACTCAAGTGCGACTCAATGGAAGCATAAGTTTCATCTCGATCTCTACTTAGAAGAAGGTTATATTACAATTGATGGAATTCTCTCATCGACAAGAAGCTACGGAGAAGAATGCATAACCTTTGCGAAAAAAGAATTCGAAGATCAAGCTTCAGCATTTGGTAAACCAAGAGAACAAAAAATTTATTTTGATAAAGATGATTCTTGGAGATTAGAAGTCGAAGAATTCTATAATGCCATTTCAGGAAAGTCGGAGCTTAAAATGGGAACTTCCACAGATGCTCTTGAAGTCATGAAACTTGTCTACGGTATTTACAAAGCTGCTAAGTAAATAAACTGAGAAGTCTTTTTCCAAAGCTCAAAACATCATTCTGAGGATTTCTCGATAACTTATTACTTTTACACCCTTTCAATATTTTGATTGCTCTTAAACTCGATTGATTATCCTGTAATGAGGCATGATAAGTTAAAGATTCAAGTGCCCACTCAGAGTTAAACTTATAATTTTTGATATGATTCTCTAAAGCAGCCTTTAATTCTGATTTATCATAAGCTCTACTGATTCCCTTGGTTTTATCTTCGTTATAGGACTTTGGAGACTCCCCATGTGGGTTAAAATAAATAGAATGCCGTCCCAGCTTCAATGTCTCTAATGGAATCGTACTAAAACGGCTTATTGAAATTGAACAATCGAGAAGTTGATCAATCACTTTATAAGCTGAAGATGATACAAGCTTGGGATCATTGATGGTCCCATTGTCTCTAGGATGTTGGGAGATCAAATAATCAAGCTCTAATTCTTGACAAGCTTCAATACAATTCTTTAACCAAAAATCTCTATCTACTTCCCAATTATTATATGTGAAATTCAAATTGATAAAAACTTTTGGTTCTTCTGGTAGCGGATGAATTTCAATTCCATCTGTCTTCGCAATTCCTGTATGAGAGAAAAATTGAGGTTGGATATAGCGAGAAGTCACTGGTCCTTGTGAAAGAACGCAATCACAATTTAAATACTTCTTTGGCCAGACTCCATTAATTTTCGAATGCCAATCCTGAGGTCCTTCTTGAAGACCAAAATAAGGAATCTTTCCTTGCTTCTTCAAGAGAGAATCAATCGTTCTATATTCAGTTGACCAATCGTTAGCATTAACAGCGACATCTGGGTCAAAGCTCTCAAGATCTCTACTTGATTTTGAATTATATTCAATAATTATTGGATCCACACCTCGAACCTTAAGAGTTTCGTAAGCTCTCTCATTTTTATTTTCAAGACTTGGAATCGCGTAACGGATTTCGAAATTTTCATCTTCTAGATATTCGAATAATTTGCAATGCGTATCACTGCTTGGGGTAAATAGAACTTTTAACCGTTCAAAACTCTGCTCTGCAACAAAGTCTGGGATGGACTTTGCTCTTTCTGGAAGATTCTTCAAGTTTAAAGATTCCTCGTAATAAATCTCTTTATAAACATCCTCATAAAAATGAGTCAGGTGATCCTCTTCACCCGTGACAAAACAGAAGCTTAGAGACTTATGAAATCGATGATTCATAAAATCGAAAGGTCTGCAAACAATAAGGATTTTCGCGTTTTTCATAGATATTTTGGTTAAATTAAGCCATATTCTAATGAATCAACAGGGTTCTGTATATGGTAAGAATGAGCGCAATTATTTGCACGTATAATCGAGAGTTTTTTCTCAATAAGAGTCTTGCGTCATTAATTCAACAGTCATTAAAGCCTGAAGATTTTGAAATCATCATTGTTGATAATAACTCGACAGATGGCACAGCTGATTTAGTCAAAAAGTTTCAAATCGAAAACCCTAATTATTCAATTCATTATATCCTTGAAAAAAGACAAGGGCTTTCCTTTGCCAGAAACACAGGTTGGAGAACAGCACGATCGAATTATGTTTACTACCTAGATGATGATGGTGTCGCCTCCCTAGAATTACTTGAAACTTTTCTTCATCTCTTTGAGTCTCATGAAAGTTTAGCGGCTTGTGGTGGAAAAATTATTGTTGATTATGATCCTATAAAACCCAATTGGCTTCCTTCTTTTTTTGAAGTTTTCTATGGGCATTATGATCGTGGGAATGAAGAAGTCTTTTGTGAATATGTTCCAGGTGGCAACTCAGCATGGAATGTTCAATTCCTAGAAAAATCAGGCGGATTTTCAGAGAAACTCGGAAGAGTTGGACAAGACGGTGCAGGTTGCGAGGAATCGCTTCTCAATGCCAGGGCCTTAGAAATGAAATATAAGCTCGTCTATACTCCAAAGGCCATTATGTATCATTATGCTGGAAAATCTCGATTGAATCTAAAATGGCTCCTTCAAAGAATGAGAGGGCAAGGACAATCTTCAGCAAAACTTATCCTTATCAAAACTCAAAAAAAACACAGAAAAAGAACGAGCTGGATTTGTATCACGAGAGATCTTAAGTCTATCTTAGGATTGATGCTTAAGTGGGGTAAAACAGAGGAAGACATAAAGAAAGAATTTGTTAAACGACTTGCCTTTTTTACTGAAAAAGTAAGTCGAATTAAAAACTTTATTAAATATAACTTAGGTTATTTAAAAATCTAATTACTCTGAAAAGCTTGTAACATTTCTCTTGAAGCGATCATTAGCGACAGAACTATATTTTTCAGAGATGACCTCATACTCTTTTCCACTTTTTAAGGTTTCAATAAGTCTCACGAGGTATTCTCCAAAAAAGAAAAGAATAATAAAAATGATAAAGAGTTGAGAACACATAAATAGATTTATCGAAACCCATCCCTCTACTGGCTTATCTTTGAAGACATGAACAAGAAGAGAATAAACAGAGATCATAATTCCAAGAAAACTACCGAAAAGTCCTATGAAGTTGATGAACTTTAACGGAGCAGTAGAATTGAAGACGAGAACTCTAATGGCTTCTCGAAAACCACTTATTGCACTTCTTTTGCTTTTTTTTAATGATTTATAATCGAATGTTTGAGTCTCAAATTCAGTCTTCGATAGATTATAATAAAACTGGTAGAGGAATTTTTCCTTACCGATCGCATAGTTTAAAGCTCTTCGACTTACGATTCGTAACTCAGTTGCATTTTGAGGAATATAATAATCGGCATAGCGGGCCAAAATTTTCCTAAAGAAATAACTTGAGAACTTATAAAATAAACCCTTTTGAACGTTAGAGATTCCAATGACAAGATCATCTCCCTCTAAGATTTTTCCTATCGCAGATATTAAAGAGTCGATAGAGCATTCTTCATAATTATAAAAAGCGACAATATCACCGATTGAATTCTCAGCTCCAGCTGCATATTCAATTTCTCTCGATAGCGGATCTGAAATAATAAGAGATCGTAGTGATTCAAATTGATCGTGAAGTTGACTAAGTTTTTTCGTAATTTTATAGACACGTCTCTTTAGGACTAAAATTATTTCATAGTCTGAGTATTGAGATGAAAGAGCGGATTTTAAATCAAAGAGAGTTTTCTCAAGTGAGGAGTAGTCTTCTCCCGCAACTAAGATAACTGAAATGAAGTTCTCATTCATTATTTAACTCTCTTTCTCAATTTCATCAATAACATCATATACGTTATCAATTTTCCCTCCCATTATACAATGAAATCCCTTAACACTATGATCTCTTTTAAAGAGAATAGGTCTCGCATCGCTCTTTTCAGTTTTAGGTAAGACTGTTTTTGTCTCCCACAAAGATTCTAAGTATTTAGTTTCTCTCAAAATCGGTATATATCGGGCGGCATCGTATTGCATCTTCTTCCAATTAGAGGTCAACTCACTCTTATCAATAATTGTTTTCGGATGAGTCTCTAAACGCCCTCCTTCATGATCAAACCATTCAGCATGAGGAGTATAACGAACATGAGAAAAGCTATAACAATTGAGACTTGGAAAAGGCATAACTGAGAAAAAAGGACCACACATAATAGTAATTCCAATTCCTTTTAATTCATCAGGGACTTCAACCATACACATCTCTGTCATTTCATGCTTCAAGGGAATAAGCTCCGCACCTGCAGCCTCATTGATTTCATTGATTCCGGAATAAGTTGCATTAAAAAGAACTTTCGACTTGTAAAATTCCCCCTCGGCATAAACTTCTTTCATATCATCTGAAAGAGAAATTTTTTCAACTGCTGATTTAGTTTTGAGAGTGACATTAAGATCATTTAATTTTTCAAGAATTTTTTTCTTCAATGATAAAGAATTAAAAGCAAATTCTTGTGTTTCGAAAACTTCTTCAATTAAATCGGAATTAAATAAATTTTTAGTTCTACTTCCTACTGAATCACATTGAAGTCCTACCACATTACAAAATGCTTTAAATTGTTTCGCTGTAACCTTTGAGAGAATAGTTCCTATGGCGTAATATTTTTTAAAACTTGAATCGACACAGTCTTCAAACTCTTTCACAAAATGAGGAAAAAGGGCCTTGGAACGCGCTCCAGTCATAATACTTCGGGGATAATGATAGCCATTGTGTACTCGAGCTTGATTATTAAAAGAAGCTCTTTTCATGAAGTCTTCTTCTTTTTCAAGAACAAGCACCGATTGTTTTTTTTCAGCATAATACTTCGCTAAGTACAGGCCGAAAAAACCTCCTCCAATAATAATGACATCATAACTCTTCACAGGACTCTCATTGCAAGCATGTCAGGGATCAATTAAACTAGCTTACATTATTTCAACTTCTTAGACGAGAAAGGTGCACCGCTTCAATATGAGCTTTATCCATAAGTATTTCAACGTTTTTGCGATCAGCACGCTCTTCATTGTCTTTTTACTGAATCTAGTAAAACTCCAAGAACCAGCTCATTTTAAATTTGGAGATTCTCAAAGTCTTTCGCTTTCAATGGTAGCCGGAAAAAAGTTTGCAGACGAGGGCTTTCTTCATCACAAGTTTAATCCTCGCTTCCAAAAACAATCAAATAACGAATGTTGTGATTATCAGTACTACACCCATTTCCCACAACTCACGAATATACTCTCTGGAACTTTTTACAAAGCCGGCTTAAAGAGCTTACCTCAAGTCCGCTTAGCTTATGCTTTCATTGTATTTGTAAGTATTATTCTTTTATATTTTCTTATCCAATATTTTCTTGGAAAAAATACTGCTTTTCTAGCTTGCTTATTTATTCTCTTGAATAAAATTTTCTGGATGCTCTCTACTCATCAAGTTTATGATCTATCTCTTATTTTTAGCTATGGGGCCTTACTGATGGCCGTACTTTCTCAAAGTAAGAAAAATATTTTCCTCATATGGGTCTGCTTATTCTTTAATCTTTTAAGCTCTTTTGAGTATGTCGTCTCAACTCATATTATTCTCTTTGGACTTAGTCTCATTAATGAAAAAACCTATAAAGACATCATTTTGAAGAACTTCATTTGGGGAAGTGCTTCTATTGCTTCATTTATCTTTAAGTTTCTAATCAACTCTACTGTTATCGGTGGATTCCAGGCTGCTTTTCAAGACAAGTTGGATACTCTCAAATGGAGAACAAATGAAGCAGCCAGGGGAACATCCTATTTGGACACCATCCTTGGGGATCAAGGATATATTGAGTATTTACTTAGGCACTTCATCGATTATTATTTCTATTCTGGTCCTGCTCTCATTGCAGTTCTCATATCTCTTTTCTTTTATCGATCGAAGGAGATGAGAAAAAATCTTTTCATTCTCTGTATTTCTTTCTCTGTTTTAAGCTGGAATTTCATTTTTAAACAACATTCAGTCATTCATATTAATACTTTAGTTATTAGATACCTCCTTCCTGTCGTCGGAATCATTTGTGCTTTTTTGTTAGTAAAAAGTTTTCAAAAGCTTAGAGAAACTTCTAATATCAAATCTAAAATTGCGAATGGAGCTATTTTTATCTTATCCTTAATGATTTGGAATTATAATCTCCGATCGTATTCGAAGGCACAGGGGCATTTTACAAAGAATACCTTTTCTAAAGAGTTAATACTTTTGAAAGAGAAATCTTCAAATAACGATAAATTGTGTACCGATGATAAAAATTTAATGCGTGCGAAATATCTTCATATGCCAGAAGAATCATTCGGAATGCAGGAATTTAAGCTAAGGCTTGTTTCAGACCAATCAGAATGTTCAAATGAAATATTCATCAATTCGCAAGATTATTAATTCTATCGAGAGCAAATTCGACAGTTTCAAGATTGTTTTCTCTAAGATTGGGTTTCATCTCGATAGAAATCCAATGTAAGTAATTAAGAGAACGGAGTTTTTCTAAAACTTCTCTTTGAGTTTCTTCAATCTCTGGTGTGCTTATATCCTCAAGCATAGGCTGGCTAATATGAATATGCCTGATTCGTGAAAAGGTTTTCTCTATTAGCTGAATGGGATCATTTTGATTGATTGTCGTGGTTCCTAAGTCAAAATTTAGATTGATATTCGAATGTCCAACTTCCTCAACAAACTCAAAAGCAGCTTGAGTTTCATTTAAAAAATTAGTCCCATAGACTAATGGATTAGCCTCAATATTAATAGAGCATTCACTTCCTTTAAGAATATCGCCAAGTTCTCTAAAAAATGAAAGAGCAATCTCTTTCGCTTTTTTTTCCTCTAGACCTTCAGGAATATTACGATTCTTAGGTGATCCAAAAACAAGATTAGGAATAGATAATTCATGGGCCAGGTCGATACACTTTCTCGTATGATCCATAAGCTTCTTTCGACTTTCTTCATCATAAAATAACTGACAATCAGCTTGTCCAAAGTGAAGAGATTGCATTGAAACAGCCTTTAAATCAAAGCGAGAGATCTGTTCGATAAATTTCTCAGAATACACTTTAATATTATTAAAAATATCTTGATTGATTCGAGTTGGAGCAACTTCAATTCCTTGAAACCCTTTATCTCTTAACACTTCAAAAGCTTCAAGATCTTCATCAAAAGACCATGCAATATTTGAGATAGCTTTTTTCATTTAATTTCCTTCGGATTATAAAATCCGAAAAAACTACAAAATAAACTCTTCAAGATTCTAAAGTTCCCTTTAAAAAAAGTTATTTTAGTCGGAGTTTTTCCTTTTGGATAAGATCTCGTCATTGGAACTTCTGTCACTTTAAAACCACAACGATTTGCTCGCATCGAAATATAAACTAAAAATTCATAATGATAAAAGATATCTCTAAAAGGTTGGATAAGCTTAGAAAGTAATAAATCTCTAGAATAAGCTCTATTCCCATTGGTCGTATCAGTAAAAGGAAAACCTGACTTTATTCGAATCATTGGAACATGAATCAAACGAATCGCTAAGTCTCGAATAAGAGGTGTATTGATTGCTTGGCCACCTTTCATATAACGAGATCCTTGAATATAATCAAACCCTTCATCAAGCTTAGTGACAAAATGATTAATAACGACAGGATCATCCTTATTATTACCATCCATCGTAATAACTCCTTCATAGCCCTGCTTTAAAGCATAAGAATATCCCATTCTTAATTGAGCTCCGACAATTCCTTTATCGGTCTTCGTTAATAATGTTCTGACGTTAACTGTTTTTAAAAAATCAGGAGTCACCGAGCCATCGGTACTTCCTCCGTCACAAATAATGATATCAACCTTTTCAAAAGACTTGAGCTCGAGCATCTTTTTTAATTGATCTTGGATTCTATCCGCCTCATTAATAACAGGAATACAAACACAGTATTTGTTCTTCTTTCCAAAGAACTCCTCTTCTTTAAACTCAGGTAAATCCCAGTGCGTTGTATCCATCCTCTATTTCCTATCAACTGATTTCATGATTATTTCAATATACCGAGAAACTTTTATAGAAAGCTCGCTATTAGGCTCTTCTTCTCCCTTAATAACTCTAACAAACTTTGATAGAGAGTGACCTATGTTCTGTGATTCATCAAATTCGAGACTAATGACTTCACCTTTATCAAGTTTATAAGTCTCACCACTATAAGGAAGATGCTGGTATTGCTTCTCAGAAGTCGCGTCATATTCGAGAACTCCCTTTTCTCCAAAAAGAACGATCTTTCTTTCTTTCTTAATACCACGAAGACTCGAATGATGACGAATCTTTAAGTCGCCAGAATTCATTTTAATAATACCGACATCAACAGTATTACTTTTTGAAAAAACTAAATTATCGGTAGAAACCTCAAACTCTAAGTTTGGAAAAAAATCGAGAGTGACCGCAAGAACATGGGGGCAATGAACACTGTAAACGTCTTCATTCTCATAAAAGTTACCAAAGCCATCAATATAAGATTCCATTGCATAAACGTCTCCAATCAAATGAAGATTTTTTTTCATCTCCTTAACTGTTGGCGAGTGCAAATAGGTAAA
Organism: Bacteriovoracaceae bacterium; assembly: GCA_965217035.1. GTDB lineage: Bacteria > Bdellovibrionota > Bacteriovoracia > Bacteriovoracales > Bacteriovoracaceae > JAUHYH01. The sequence continues at coordinate 1,108,165 of OZ244226.1, forward strand.
ATTAGTTTCTAATTTCACATTATTTTGATTTGCGATTTCATCTAAAGAAATCGCTTCTTTTTTAGTTAAAACTAAAGGTTTTTCACAGAGAACATGTTTTCCTCTCTCTAAGAAAACCTTAACTAATTCAAAATGGTGTTGATTTGGAGCTGCAACAATAACAGCATCAAGGTCAGAAGAGAGAAGTTTGTCTAAATCGTTTGTGAAGTATCCATCTTCTTCGAGTCTCGGAGTGTAGATATTCTTTAAAGAAACTTCATTTTGAGACTTTAAGACTTTCTCCCAAATTTTCCCCCAATATCCATACCCCAATAACGCAAAATTCATGAAACCTTCTTTAAGTCAGACTTTAAGCTCGAAACCTTTTTAAATATTCGTTCTAATATTCCAATAACTTCTCGCTTAAGAAGAGTGATAGGATAAAACAATTTATAAAGACTCGCCCTAAGAGATAGAATTGCAACTCTGCTTCCGGATGGATTCATTTCAAATTTTAGATCTTTTAGTAGCTCAGTCAGCTCAACCCCATAATCCTCTATGCCCTGGAAAGCATTTTTTCTTTCATATTTTTTTTGAATGACTTCGACTGTTTTTGAAACTAATGCCTTCTTATCTCCTTGAGAAACGTAATAAAGATCATCGCCACTAACTTCTCTCAAGACAGGGAGATCGTAACAAATGGTTGGAACATTAAGTGCCCTCGCTTCCACAGGAGGGTACCCAAAACCTTCAAAATAAGAAGGGAACACAACTGCAGATGATTCTTTTATAACTTGAAACTTTAGTTTATCAGACAAGCAATAATAAAGACTCACTTCAATCCCGTATTTATGGGCCATCTCAAAAAACTTTATCTTTTCTTCCTGAACAATAGAATTCACTCCCACAAAGAAAACAAATGAGAACCCTCTAAAGTCTTCACAGAAGAACTCAGAAAGATCTCCTCCACCTTTATGGGCATCTGCTAATCGAACAAAGAAAACGAGTTGCCTCTTTTTTACAATTTCTAGTTTAGAAACTTCTTTTGCCACTTTTGAGTTAACAGCGGGGTGTGAATTAATATAAGCAATATTAGCATTAAAACGATTATAGAACTTCCTAGCGTAAGACTCACTTTCCTTATTACTTGAGAGAACAATCGCACCTGAGGAGCAAAGCTTTTGCCAATTAATCCAATGATTAAATGGCTTTTTATAAGGAGAAACTTCTTCAAACCAATTACCTGATTCAAAATTAAGAAGGATTAACTTAGCCTTTGATTTTAAGGAAAACAACTCAGCCCGAAGATAAAAATAATAGTCTTTGTTTCCATTTGGGATAAGTACAACATAATCAAAACTAGTATCTGGCTTTGATTCAAAAAACATTGAAGATTTCAAAAACTTAATTTTTGAGTGATGAGGATAATCAATAAAGTCCGTATAACACTCAGGATAGTAATTCGAAAAATAAACAACTTCATGACCTTGAGTCGCAAGAGCCTCAGCCATTACCCAGGAGTGATATCTTCCACCTGAGTAACCACTAGGCATATTATGAGAAAATAGAGCAAATTTAGACATTTATATTAGAACCTTTTAAGTTTTCAATGGCACTTAGTCCCATCATGTGAACAGCTTCTTTGGCATTCCCCCCGATATGAGGAGTCGTAATAATTTTTTTATTCTTATAGATTTCTTCTTGATCAAGAGGCTCGACTTCATAAACATCAAGAGCTGCTCCTGAAACTAAAGATTCATTGAGGGCCCAAATCAGATCATTTTGATTAACGATCCCTCCTCTAGCTGTATTGATAATATAAGGCGTTTTTTTGCACTTTCCAAAACTTTCTCTATTAAAAAGATTTTGAGTTTCACTTGTGTGAGGAGTATGAATCGTGATGATATCAGCATGCTCATAGATCTCATCTTTACTTACCAATGTAACATCAACCTTCTTATAATAATCATCTTGATCAATAATATCATTGACAAGAATCTGACAGCCAAAGGGCTTTAACAGTCTGATGACTTCTTTTCCGATGTGACCGATCCCAATAATTCCAATTGTTTTACCAGAAAGTTGAAATCCTCCATTCTTATTCCAATTGCCTTCTTTCATATCAAATGAAGCTTGAAAGAGATTTCGAGAAAGACCGAGCATAAAACCTAAGGTCATCTCGGCAACAGAGAGACGGTTCACTCCTCCGGTCCAACCAACTTCGACACCACAAGTTTTGCAATCCTCTAAGTTAATATTATTAAGTCCAACTCCAAATTTTGAAATTCTTTTTAAATCAGGACAAGCCATTAAAACATCTTTGTTAATCTCTTCCAACGCAATGATAGCCCTTTCACAACCTTGAAGGAACTGAATCAACTCTTCTTGGTTTAATCCTTTTGTTCCGAATTGAAGTTGTAATTCCTCATCCGGAAAAACTTTTTTAAGTTCAGAAATAAGTTCTTTATTTTTAGAGAATGATTTTGAAGTCACGGCAATCACTCGATTCCCTCCGAGAGATAGAACAAAGTTTTTGAACTCACTAAGGGTTGAATCGATTTTGAATTATGAACAGCATCCCATTTCGTCTGAGTATTCACAATAAAACCAATTTTTTCTGAGAGTAAGAGAGCTTTGTGAGAGAGACTAATTCGACGTTCTCCTTCTGGTCCAACCCCTCCATCAATAACGAATTGATCTGTTTTACCAAACTGACCAGGGAATAAAGAAGCTGTATGCCCATCATCCCCAACACCTAAAAGAGAAAAAACAATAGGAAAGTCTGATGATAACTCAGAGAATCGATTTTGATACTCAGAGACACACTCTTCAAAAGGTAAATCAGTCTTCATCGAAATGAGAGAAGTTGTCTCTCCCGTTAATGTCTCTCTAAGCATTTTTGAATTACTAAGCTCATCACCTAAAGAGACGAACCGTTCATCACTGAGAAAAATTTTAAAATTTTTGAAAAAGTGGTTTTTAAATTCTTCTGATTTTCCCAATTCATGAGAGATAAAATCATTAATCTTTCTTGGTGAATTTCCCCCACCTAAAATAATAATCCCTCTTGGTTTTGAAGTAATAATTTCAATAAGGTCATTCGCGATTCTTTCATAATAGCTCTCTTCGCTTATAACCACTTTCTGTTCATTCATTTGCACTAAGCATAAAAGAGATGACTAAAAATGACCATCTTATTGCGACTCAATTGACTAAGAACTCCATTAAGCCTATCTAGTAATTATGAGTAAAGTTTCTATCATTATGCCCAATTATAATGGCTCTCGCTTTATCGAGAAGGCCATCCGATCTATTATGACCCAGACCTACCAAGACTGGGAGCTTGTGCTTATGGATGATTGCTCTAAAGATGATAGCCTCGAAATAGCGAATAAACTTGCTGGCGAAGATCAAAGAATTAAGGTTAATCAAAACCCTCAAAACTCAGGCACAGCAAAAACTCGAAACAACGCACTTCGTAAAGCTTCTGGTGATTATATCGCCTTTCTTGATAGTGATGATTGGTGGGAACCAGAATATCTAAACGAGCAAATCAAACTTCTAAAGGACAGCTCTGCGGATCTCGTTTATTGCAATTACACTATGGTCGATGAGAACGGAAAATTTATCAAAAATATCAATAAATACCGTGCTCAACTCACCTATAAGGATAATCTTTGGTCAAATCACATCGGACAGCTTGCTGGGCTCTTTAAAAGATCAGCTGCACCGAATGTCTTTTATGATGAAAGCTTAGGAAGTATTAAGGATGATTATGCTTTCTGGCTAGATGTCCTAAAGAATTGTAAATATGGAGTTGGTAATAACAAAACCTTGGCCCATTACCGAGTGTTTTCGGGGTCAATTACCTCGGGCAAGCATAAGCTCGTTGCTCCACATTTTAAATTACTCTACAAGCGCCAAAACTTAGGCCTTTTGAAATCATCACTCTACACAGCAAACTGGGCGTTACAAGGACTTTATAACTTCCACTTAAAAAAATAAATTCCGTTCAAACCTGGATTAAAAGCAGCATTTTTTGTATTAATTAAAGTTCTAATTCCAAGGTTAAACCATGAATAACGCTATTAGCCGTATCGATCTTTCAATGCACTCGTTTCCAATAGTTGAACATGGAGACCTGCCGACTCTCGATAACTCCCAAGATTATGATTCATTTTATAATTCGTTTTTTGAGAGCTATTGGAAGAAATATACTCTACTCAACAGCATCGATCTTAAGTTAAAGCTCAAAGGGAAAGGTTCGGTTGTTATCTCTAGGAATTTTTCCAATGGAACAACAGAGCATGTTTGCACAAAACCATTTGATCTTGGTGAGTTTGCTGAAATAAATATTTCTGTGCCTTTTTCAAAAAGTGAATTGGATTCGAGACTTAGCTATCAAATCAAGAGTGAAGGAAATGCCCAAATTGAAAAAGAAGGATCATGGGAAACCAGGAGCCTTAAAAAAAGAGAAGTTTGTCTCGGCATCGTTTTCTGTACTTTTAATAGAGAAGACTATCTCAAAAAAAATCTAGAACTTCTTAAGAAGTCTTCAATCTTCAATAATCTCAATGTTCATCTCTTTGTTATTGATAATGCCAGTAATTTAAATCTTCAAAACTCAGAGAGAATCACCTATATCCCTCAAGACAATCTAGGCGGAGCAGGTGGATTTTCCAGAGGATTATCGGAGACTCTAAAAGTTAAAGAAATCACACATACTGTCTTTATGGATGATGATGTTAAAATATGCCCTGAAGTTTTTGAGAGAATTCAAAGATGGCATGAATATTCCATCGAAGACTCCCCTATCTGTGGTGCTATGGTCAACTTGGAAAAACCAAATGAAACCTGTGAACAAGGAGCTCTATTCGTCGACAAGTCGACACTTTTCATTACTTCTATTAACGACAAACTTGATCTTAATGAAAAACCTCATCTCGATAAACTCACTCAATTGAAAGAAGTGGACTATGGTGGATGGTGGCTTTTCTCGTTTCCAAAAAAAGTTGTACAAAAATCAAGTTTCCCTCTTCCATTCTTTATAAAGGGAGATGATATTGAATATGGTGTGAGACTAAAGCGAGACGGCTTTAAAACAATTCCAGTTCCAGGAATTTGGCTATGGCATGAACCTTTTGAATCTAAAAGTTCTGCCTGGGTAACATTCTACGACTTTAAAAACCGAATAAATAGCTTAATTATTCACAAGCCAAGTAGTATTTGGTTTCAAACGACGCTTGATCTTATTCTTTCCTTCGGTGCTAAGATTTCGTCTTATTCCTACGATCATGCCTATGCTTTGATCCTGGCGATGGAAAAAGTCCTTTTAGGTCCAAGTTCTTTAAGAGAAGAATCAACACCAGAAGGAAACTCTAAAATCATAAAAGCTTTAGGTAAGTTTTCAAAAACAGAAGTTATTGCGCAGAAAAATCAAGAACAAAAAGAAAAAGGAATAAACCTATTATCTTTTCTCATTAATATCCTAACTCTTAGAGGTCATTTAATTCCTTCATTTCTTTTAAAGGAGAAGGAAGAAGTTCATGGTAAAATACGTGTCTCTAATACTTTTTCTGCTTTTCCTTCAAAGAAAATGAAAGTTTATCGCGAGTATCGAACAGAAGTAAGCTCTCTTAACCATAAACAGTTCTTTAAACTCCTTCTTTTATTTGGATTCACTTTTATACGACTCCTCTTAAACCTCCCAAGACTTAAACATGAGTGGGAAGAGAATTTTAATTACTTAACTTCAGAGCAGAGCTGGAAAGAAAACTTTTGGAAAATTCAGTAGGTAAGAAATGAGAATATCTGTAATAGGAACTGGTTATGTAGGTCTTGTTAGTGGGACTTGTTTTGCAGAAATTGGTCACGATGTCACTTGTATCGATATCGATCAAAAAAAGATCGATAAACTTAAAGAAGGTATCAGTCCAATTCATGAACCGGGTCTCAGTGATTACCTGAAATCTAATTATAAAAAGAAAAGACTTCATTTCGATACGAGTTATGAAAGTGTAAAAACAGCAGAAGCAGTCTTTCTTGCGGTAGGAACTCCTTCTTTACCAAGTGGAGAAGCAAACCTTGAATATATTTACTCTGCTCTGGATCAAGTTATTGAGACGAAAACAAATGCTGTTATTGTCATTAAGTCGACTGTTCCGATAGGAACAAATACAGAAATTAAGGAATACTTAAAATCGAAAAATGTCAGTAATGAAGTTGTTAACAATCCTGAATTTCTCAGAGAGGGTTCAGCTGTTAGAGATTTTCTTTATCCCGATAGAATTGTTCTAGGATTTACGAATGAAAAAGCAGGCGAAATAATTGCAGAACTCTACAAACCACTTGTGCGTCAAGGTAATCCTATTTATATGATGAGTAATCTTTCTGCAGAAATGACGAAGTATGCAGCAAACAGTTTTTTAGCTGCCAAGGTGTCATTCATTAATGAGGTCGCCAGACTTTGTGATGCAACTGGTGCCGATATAGAAGAAGTTAAAAAAGGAATCAGTTCGGATAAAAGAATTGGTGGTCAATTTCTCTATCCTGGTCCAGGCTATGGAGGCTCTTGTTTCCCTAAGGACGTTAAGGCCTTAAAAGCTTCTGCGAAAAAATTTGATGTTCCTTTAAAACTCGTCCCAGTCATCGACGAAACAAATGATGATCATAAAAATTATATTGCCCAGAAAATTCTTAACCACTTCAATAATGATTTAAAAGGAAAAACAATCGCTCTTTGGGGTGTTGCCTTCAAGGCCAATACTGATGATGTTCGAGAAACGCCTGCTCTTAATGTTGTTGAGAAACTTTCAAAGGCTGGAGCTATTATTAAATTTTATGACCCCTGTGCAGGAGCAAACTTCAAAGAAGTAACTCCTCATGAAGTGGAAGAAGTCTTCAATATGTATGATGTCCTTCAAGATGCTGATGCTCTTGTCACCATAACAGAATGGAGAGAGTTTCAAACTCCGGATTTTGAAAAAATAAAAAGCCTTCTAAAAAATAAACTCATTTTTGACTTTAGAAATCTCTTTGATTCTAAAACTGTTAAAAACTATGGATTTCAATATTACTCGATAGGAAAAAATCAATGAAAAAAATACTTGTAACTGGTGGTGCTGGTTTTTTAGGGAGTCATCTTTGCCGAGATCTTCATTCTCAAGGTCATCATATCATCTGCTTAGATAATCTCTTTACGGGCAACCTTGATAACATTAAAGATCTTGAAAATTCTGATCGCTTCCAGTTTATTAATCATAATGTTATAGAACCTATTGATCTTGAAATCGATGAGATTTACAACTTAGCCTGCCCAGCCAGTCCTATTCATTACCAAGCTGATCCAATATTCACGATGAAAACTTCTGTTTGGGGAGCTTATAATATGCTCGAGCTCGCCAAAAAAAATAAAGCAAAGATCCTTCAGACTTCTACCAGCGAAGTTTACGGAGATCCCGAAGTTCATCCTCAGCCAGAAAGTTATAAAGGTTCAGTAAACCCTATCGGTATCAGAGCTTGCTATGACGAAGGAAAAAGAACTGCGGAAACTCTTTTTTTCGATTATCAGAGAAAATATAACCTTGATATTAAAGTCGTTCGCATCTTTAATACCTATGGACCTAATATGCATCCACAAGACGGACGAGTTGTTTCTAACTTTATTGTCCAGGCTTTAAAGGGAGAAGATATCACGATTTATGGGGACGGATCACAAACCAGAAGCTTTTGTTATGTTCAAGATCTTGTTGATGTCATCATTTCGATGATGAATAGTTCTGAGCCTGGACCAGTTAATATTGGAAACCCAGGTGAATTCACAATCAAAGAACTTGCAGAGATTGTTTTAGAAATGACAAAAAGTTCCAGCCAATTAACCTTTCACGATTTACCAAGTGATGATCCTAAAGTGAGAAGGCCTAATATCGCTCTCGCAAAAGAAAAATTGAATTGGGAACCTAAGGTGGATTTAAAATCGGGACTCTCTAAGACGATCAAATATTTTCAATCTTTATAAAAGCTTTCAATTGAGTTCAGATAAGGACTTATCGATGAGGAGTGAGTGAGGCGTACGCTTTGGTACGTCGCAAGGAATAACGAAGATGATCAGTTCTTAGATGGGCTGAATTGGGAGTCTTTTTTCCTTGTCATGACGAGTGCCATCGACATGGCGAATAAGTTCATCATAAAAAACATATTTTCACCATCTATGATGGTACTTTGAAAAAATCCTGAAATAAGAAATGATATAAGAATTGTAATCACAACTCTCCCCTCTTTTCCAAGAAAGAGATAAACGTCTTCTGCCCAAAAATAGATCCAGAAACAAAAAGCAACAAAAGCAATCAAACCTGCATTTGTGAGAATCTCAAGATAATTATTATGGGTATGACTTCGAAACCAAGAATACTTTATATTGTGATCTTTTTTAAACTCCGGAGATTTGTTTGCAAATTCTCTATAACCAATTCCAAGAATTGGTTTTTCAAAAAACATCATAGTAGCTGCTTGAAACTGAGAAAGTCTCATCATATTACTATCGCTTTTCATCCCCATAAGAAAGCGAGATTTACCCGAGCCTCCCATTATCGAAGCAGCAACAAGGATAACAATTGCCATTCCCGTTAATGATGCTGAAATTGCAAAGATTCTTCTTCTTAGGAAAAAGAAAAGCAATGGGATTGCAATAAGTGTCGCAAGCAAAGCTCCTCGACAATAAGAAAGGTAAAGACCAATATAAGAAAGAACTAATGCCGACCAGAACATTGGTTTATTAGCGAGCTGATAAAGCTTGTTCTTAAGTAAGGCAACGCCACTAAAGAAAATAACAAGCCAACTGGTTTCATAGCCATAAGTCATGATATTTCCGAAGAGACCCATCGCTCGAGTCGTATCGGTAACTGTTTTTTGTCTAAAGAAATTAAATCCTGTTTTCATTGCAATAAAACCGGAAAGATGAGCCGCTATCACAGTAAAAAGGAATAAATTAATCATTCTTTTAAGATGCTTATCATTCATCTTGAGATCTTTTAAAAGGTAAGCGTAAGGAATAATTGAAAGAGCTCCAGCGAGAAAATATTTCAAACTTCTGATCGAATAGAAAGGATCTTTCATCTCTGGATAATTTACAAAAACAGAAATAACTCCAAAGCTAAATAAAGCAACAAGAGCAACTCCAGCTCTTGGATAAGGAAGGTCTCCATCTCTGAGAAAAACAAGACTGAAATAAATAACAGAAGGAAGAATCAAGAGATGAGTTCCGGCCATCGCAGAGATTGAAACGAAGCCTGAAATCGCAAGCAGGTAAAGAGACGCAAGAGTCATAAAGTGAAAGAAAGGCCTCATGGCATCAAAGAGAGGTGCAATCTTTTCAGATTCAATGAATTTCAATATCAACTCGCTCATGAACGGTTTTCAATTTTAACGTTAAACAGTGTTTAACGTTAAGCATAAGGAAAAAGTGAGCTAAAGTCTAAGCCTGAGCACCGCGTTGATCAAATTTCCATCGCTTTAAACTTTTGAGCTCATTACAAGATTGCAGCCGCAACCTTTTGAATAGATTCAGCTTTTCCCATCGAATAATAATGAAGGACGGGGGCACCTTTCTCCATCAATTCTCTCGATTGCTGAATACACCATTCTACCCCAACATTTTTGACTTCATCTTGAGTCGAACAGGCATCAACGGCCTTGAAAAGATCCTCAGGGATATCAATATGAAAAAAGCTTGGTAAGGAATTTAATTGTTTCTTACTTGTCATTGGCTTTAGTCCTGGAATAATTGGAACATTAATTCCAACTTCTCGACATTTATCAACAAACTCAAAATACTTTTTATTATCAAAAAACATTTGCGTTACAATATAGTCTGCTCCGTTATCAACTTTATCTTTTAAAAACTTTAAATCTGATAACATATTAGGTGCTTCGAAATGCTTTTCTGGATAGCCTGCAACTCCAATACAAAACTCTGTAGGGTTTGGATTTCTCATATCTTCATCAAGATACTTTCCATTATTCATATCCATAATTTGGCGAACAAGTCCGTCAGCATAATGATGCCCTTCTGGATCAGGAACAAATCGAACTTCACTTTTAATTGCGTCCCCTCTCAGAGCAAGAACGTTATGGATTCCGAGAAAATTTAAATCAATTAAAGCATTCTCTGTTTCTTCTTTTGAAAAACCACCACAAATAATATGAGGAACTGTTTCAACCTGAAAGCGATTCATGACTGCGGCACAGATACCAACCGTACCAGGTCTTTTTCTTACAACCCTCTTTTCCAATAAACCATCTGTCGCTTGCTTATAAACATACTCTTCTCTGTGATAAGTCACATCAACAAACTTTGGCTTGAATTCCATAAGCGGAGAAATTCTTTCAAACAGTTCATTGATACTTTCACCCTTTAAAGGAGGAAGTATTTCAATCGAAAAAAGAGTTTTATCTGCTTCAGCTATTAGGTCTTTAATTTTTGCCATTATGATCTTCCATAGACATCTTCAATTCTAACGATGTCATCTTCTCCTAAGTAACTTCCAAGTTGTACTTCAATTATAGTAACACTTGTATTTGTTTTATTCTCTAATCTGTGAACTTCTTCTTGATTAATAAAGATATGTTCACCCACCTTGTAATCCTTTGAGGAGTCTCCCACTGTAACTGTTGGCTCGCCTTTAACGACCACCCAGTGCTCACAGCGATGAAAATGTTTTTGTAACGAGAGAGTCTTTCCCGGAAAAACATCAATTCTTTTCACTTTATACTGAGAATCATCAACCAAATTATAGAAAGCTCCCCAGGGTCTATGTTCCATTCCCTTGGTATGAAGCTCTTCTTCCCTCTTGAGCTTGATCTCTGAATATATTTCTTTTACTTTTTCAGATTCATTAATATTTCCGATGAATAAAGTATCGCTATCTTCCACGGCGATAACATTCTCAAGTCCAAACGAGACAACCTTTTTATCTGTAAAGAAAAAGCTATTCTTTGATTCATTATGAAGAATATTCTGCTCGCTACCTTTTAAATAGTTAGCAAGAGATTCAAAGTTCCCTAGATCATTCCAAGGGATATTACACTCAACAACAGAACCTTTACTTGTTTTTTCCATCAAGCCGTAATCAATACTCTCTGCCTCAACTTGCCTCATAACGTCTCTAGGAAAAGAAGTGATTCTTCCAGCTGTAGAAGCGGCATTAAACACATTTTCAACACTTTCGAACATCTTGGAATCAATTTCTTTAGTTTCATTAAGAATTGTTTCCTTCGAAAAAAGAAACATTCCTGAGTTCCAATAATAATTACCTTTTGAAAGATATTCTTCAGCAATCTCCCTCGCAGGCTTTTCTTTAAATGAGATAATATGATTCCCAGAAGCTTCTATATAGCCGTAGCCTGTATGAGGTGAAGTGGGTTTAATTCCAAAAGTATTAATACGACCTTCCCGAGCTAATCCCATTCCTTGTCTTATACAGTCTTCATATTGATCAAGTTGATCAATCGCATGATCCGAAGGAGTCACAAAAAGAAGTTCGTTATCATTAGCGTGAAAACCTGCTAATAAAATCGCAGGGAAAGTATTTTTGGCAACGGGTTCGCATAGAAAGTGAAAGTTTTTTTCCTTGAACAGGTCTAACTCTTCAAGTTGATTGACTGCATGATGAAGCATATCTTCTGCAACAACAATAATGAAAGAATCTGCAATCTTTGCATTCCTCTGCGCTGTTAGCTGTAATAATGATTTCCCATCGAAGACTTTTACAAACTGCTTCGGATACTTCGGTCGGCTTAAAGGCCATAGCCGGCTTCCTGACCCACCGCACAGAATAACATTTACTAATTGATCGCTCATAAACAAGATCTCTAATATAGCTGTTTATAAGAGGTTTTGCTATGGTTTGAGAGTTTTCCATATCATTTTAAAAAAGAGCTGAAATCGATTACACTTAATTTTCAATGAAGATTCTATATATCAACTCTAAAAAAGCCGATTATCTCCAAGATATTGCCTATAACGGGCTATGCAAGGTTTTAGGAATTGAGCAAGTTATAGACTCTCCCTGGAACAAGAAGTTTCACTTTTCTGTGAAGGAATACCCTAAAAACTTTGGCTACGTGAAAAATTCGATTTTACCTTCAGCTTTTGGACAACTTAACAAAGCCAAGATCGATGCTGTCATTGTAGCAACCTGTAACCCTAAAGCATTCAATCACTACTTAAAGCTCCTTCCCAAGATTGCAGACAATGTTCCAGTGGGCTTTATTGATGGAGGAGATCGACCTGAAATCGGAGGAGATCTAGACCGTCTCGGTTCACCTGAACTTTATCAAAAAGTAACTTCAAAAAGACCTTTCGACTTCATTTTTAAAAGAGAAAAGTTGCTCGATGAAAAATATCCTGAAAATGTTTTTCCAATGCCTTTTGGATATAATTTTGATCATCTTGAATATTTTAATAATCGTATTTTTGGAAAGAAATATGATGTGACTTTTTGGGCAACAGAGTCACACCCCATTCGAACTGAAGTCTTAAAGATTATTCAAGACAAATTCGACTGTCGGAAAAATGGAAGTACTCTTGGAATAGATTTCAAAACTTTTCCTCATAAAGGGAATCTCTACCTCAAAGCACTTGCTCAAAGTAAGATTGCCCTTAATTTTCGAGGAGGAGGTTGGGACTGTGTTCGTTATTGGGAAATTCCGGCCGTTAAAACTCTAATGCTTTCTCAAAAGATGCAGATTGATATTCCCAATGATTTTGTTCATAAAGAGAGTGCTTTATTCTGTAAGGATGATTTGAGTGATCTGGAAGACCTTTGCCAATATCATCTTGATCATCCCAAAGAGACTCAAGAGATTGCTTTAAATGGTTTTGAACATTTGAAAAAATATCATTCAGAAGTAAAAAGAGGAAAAACTATTCTTCAAAAGATTGAAGAACATCTTTAACTGCTTCTTCAAACTGTTGCGCTATTTTTAATTCGTTAAAGGATGTATTAACGAGCTCAAACCCCGCCTTGGAAACATATTCTAGTTCTTCTTGAGAGCTCTTAATTCTTCTAATTTCACTCGCAATCGCATCCGGAGTATTCTTGCAAAGGAAAATATCCTTCCGATTGGTAAATAGTTCTTTAATAGCCTCTGACTCCATAGTCAGAATAGGTCTTTCACAACTCGCATAATGAAAAATCTTATTTGGAATCACTGAAGAAGCCTTGATTGAATCTCCAAAAATACCAAGGCAAAGATCGAAACGACTAATCTCTTTATTGAGATCTTTATAAGGAATCCACCCTTTCAAATTGATATTATTATCTTTTTTTACAAGTCTTTTGATTTCTTCATATTCATGACCTGTTCCTATCAGAGTAAAACGTACTCGCTCCATTTTCATAATTCTTGCGGCCTTAACAATCTTTTTAACGCCTTGGAGTGGAATAAATCCACCGACAAACCCAACCTCGAAACTTGAGTTCGTTTGTCTTTCCATCGGAAAAAAATCTTTGGTATTCGAACCAACATAGACGACTTTAATGTCTTCATCTGGAAGATCAAACATTTCCTGGAAAAGCTTCTTTCGCTCATAGGTATCGATAATAATAAGTTCTGAATGCTTCATTGCTTGATGATCGCGATACCGATCTTTTAAAGCTCTCAGACTAAAACGCCCGACTTTTTTATAATCCAAAACATTTGTTACCCACTTCGAAATCAAAGGGTCAAAAATAACAGGACAATCAACATTTTTATTAATGAAAGGAACATACTTATGCATAAAACAAGGAACAAAAACAAAATCAACTTCTTTTGAGAGTTTAAAAAGTAACTCAGGATCATCTTTTAAAGGATGCTCTCTAATGTCATGGCCTCGAGCTTTCAAACCATCTAAAAGAATGCGGGTCCTGTTGTAATCTTCTTCATAAGGACCGGTTACCAAAATCTTCATAAATGAAAGAGTATCACCAAGGAAGTTGAATGGGGAGATTGGCTGCGTCGCGTTGTTTTACTCATGTTCTAAGAAAAGTTAAAATGATCACTTAACTCGGAGATTAAAAACTCATGTTCGAACAATTGAAGAGAATTTGGCCATACGTAGAGAAATATAAGAACAGGGCCATTCTTGCTTTTTTATGCTCAATCCCGCTTGCGGCCATTAAAGCGTATCAAGGTTACTTAGTGAAGCCTATCTTTGATAAAGGATTCGGAGCAGGAGCTTCTTTTGAGGATGCTTTAAAACTTGCCGGAATCGTCTTCGGGCTCGCCCTTATTAACTATCCTTTTCGATTTTTTCATTTTTATGGAATGAAAACGACGATGGAGCAAATCACTTATGAATTAAGGAAGCTTATTTATAATAAACTCCATTCTGTTCCTGTCTCTTATTATAGCGAGCAAAAATCTGGGGATATGCTTTCAAAGACGACGATTGATACTATTATCTTCTCTGAGTCTTTTAAGCACGCTCTCGATATGGTCCGAGAACCTCTGACTGCTCTCGCTCTTTTTGGAGTCGCTCTCTATCAGGATTACCAACTCACTTTAGCCATTCTTATCGTCTTTCCTCTTTTTCTCATTATTTTTAATAAAACAGGATCTCGAGTGAGGGTCTACGCAGCTCAGTTTCAAGAAAATTTAGCGGAAATGACTCAAAATATTACCGAAGGTGTGATGGGACAAAAGATGGTTAAAGCTTTTAACCTTCAAGACTACGTTAATCAGAGATTTGATAAGTCGCAAAATAAATATATCGAGAATCGTAAAAAGCATATCTCTGTCGAAGAGCATTCCCATCCACTCGTTGAAACAGTTGGTGCCCTGATGTTTGCGGGCATTATTATCTTTGCTCATCATAGAATTGCGCGAGGACACCTTACTACGGGAGCTTTTGTCTCATTCATTACAGTCATGGCCATGATTATGGATCCAATAAGAAAATTCTCAAGTGCCAATGTTAAAATTAATACCGCAAAAGCTGCTGGCGATAGACTCTTCTCCATTCTTAACCAAGAAAACGAACCAAATGAAGGAACTCTAGAGCATTCTGTTTTTCAATCTAAAATTGAATTCAAAAATATTACTTTTTCTTATGGAGAAGGTGATGTCATTAAAGACTTTTCTTTAACAGTAAACAAAGGAGAAAGAGTTGCCCTAGTAGGACTCTCTGGCTCTGGAAAGTCGACACTTATTAATTTAGTTCTTAGGTTATATGAGGCTCAACAAGGTGAAATCCTTATTGATGATAAAAATATTAAATCGATTGAATTAAAGTCATACCGTAAAAACTTTGCACTTGTAAGCCAGGATATCTTTCTCTTTAATGACTCAGTCAGAGAAAACCTAACGGTTGGTAAGGATTACAGCGAAGACGAAATAGAAAAAGCTATTAATGTTTCATACGCTAAAGAATTCATTGATAAGCTTCCAAATCGACTTGAAACAACGATCGGAGATCGAGGCTTAAAACTCTCTGGAGGTCAATGCCAAAGACTTACAATCGCTCGTGCCTTTCTCGCCGGTGCCCCTGTTTATCTTTTTGATGAAGCCACTTCAGCTCTCGATAATGAATCAGAAAGGATCGTTCAAAAAGCTTTAGATGAAGTTGCTGGCAATCAAACAGTTATCGCTGTTGCCCACAGGCTCTCTACGATTCAAAACTACGATAAAATTGTTGTTATGAAAGAAGGACGGATTATCGAAGCCGGAAATCATCAACAACTTTTAGCTAATCAGAGCGAATATAAGAAACTCTGGGATCTTAGTCAGGACGATTAAGCCAAATAGCCTTTATTTTCTAGATACCAATTGACTGTCTTTTGAATTCCTTCTTCAAAAGTCACAGAAGGTCTCCAATCAAGTTCATTCGTTGCTTTTGTAAAATCGATTGCATATCTCCAATCGTGACCTTTTCGATCCTCAACAAATTCAATAAGATCTTCCGACTTATTCAAAATATCAAGAATGGTTTTCACAACATCAATATTCCTTCTCTCTGAATCGCCTCCGAAATTATAAATCTCACCGGCCTTTCCTTTTTGGAAGACATCCCAAATTCCATTATTATGATCATCCACAAAGATCCAATCTCGAATATTTTTTCCATCTCCGTAGACTGGAAGCTTTTTGTCATTGAGAGCATTTGAAATCATTAACGGTATCAGTTTCTCTGGAAATTGAAGAGGTCCATAATTATTTGAACACCTTGTCGTCATGACTGGAAGCTTATAAGTTTCAAAATAAGCTCTTACCATTAAGTCTGATCCTGTTTTACTTGCGCTATAAGGGCTATTAGGGGCTAAAGGATTTTTTTCAGTAAAAGCAGGATCTGTCTCTGAAAGAGATCCATAAACTTCATCAGTACTCACATGTACAAAGCGAAAAGCAGATTTTTCTTTTTCAAAAATTTTTAGAGAAGAATTCAAAAGATTCAAAGTACCCAGAATATTTGTTTCGACAAAGATATTAGGATTTTCAATTGATCGATCAACATGAGACTCAGCTGCGAAATGAATAACTCCATCTGGTTTGATCTTTTGAAAAGTCGATTCGACTTTCTCTCCATCTCTAATATCGACTTTAAGAAAATCAACATGATCAAAGTCTTTTAAGATTTGTTCAATATTCTCTAAACGACCTGCATAAGTGAGAGCATCAATCACAGTGAAATGATAATCTGAATTATTTTTGGCAATTGTATTCACAAAATTTGAACCAATAAAACCTGCACATCCAGTTAAAATAATATTCTTAGAACTCATTTTTTAATCCTTTTAAAGATTCTTTCCAAGGTTTAAGAGTTATCTCCATTGTTGATGTTATTTTCTCTTTGTTCAAGACCGAATAGAGAGGTCTTTTAGCATCAGTTGGATAATCCTCAGTTTTAATAGGCTTAATTTCAGTCTTAAGGTCCCAGATTTTATTAATTTCTTGAGCGAAATGAAGCCAAGAAGTCTTCCCTTCATTTGTAAAATGATAAACTCCACATTTTTTATGGAGGTTTTCTTTATCAAGAATCTCTAAAACAGCTTCAGCCAAATCATTGGCATTAGTCGGACTTCCAAATTGATCAGAAACAATATTCAATTCATCACGCTCAGAACAAAGTCTCAGAACTGTCTTTAGGAAGTTATGACTAAATTCTGAATACACCCAAGAGGTTCTAAAAATAAAATAAGCACAACCCGACTCTCTAATCGCTTCTTCTCCTCGAAACTTTGATTCTCCATAAAAATTAATCGGTTTGCAGAAGTCTGCCTCATTATAAGGAGTTCCTTTTGTTCCATCAAAAACATAATCAGTCGAAAAATGGACAAGAAATGAATTAAACTCCTTCACAATATCAGAAAGAGTCTTCACAGCATCACAATTTATAGACTCACAACGTTCCTTATCCGTTTCTGCTTGATCGACTTTAGTATAAGCGGCGCAATTAATAATAAAGTCTGGTTGTATTTTGGAAATTTTTTCTCTTAATTTTTCAGAGTCTGTTATTGAAAGCTCTGAGCGAGAAAAAAAGAAAAACTCTTTGTTCGTATTTTGACTTTCAAGCTTCTTGAAGCATTGGCCAACTTGTCCATTTGAACCAAGTACTAAAACTTTCATAGGAAGTATTCTGCATCACTAAGAGAAGGGAGCAATCTATCTTTATCTGAGAGAATAAGATCTCCTAAGTCGGTCTTCCAATCAATTGAAAGCTCAGGATCATTATAGATAATACCTCTTTCCATTTCTTTATTATAATAGTTATCACATTTATAAAAGAACTCTGCTTTGTCGCTTAAAACAGCAAAACCATGGGCAAACCCTCTTGGGACGTAAAAGAAAGTACCATCTCCTTCCTTCAACTCAACTCCATACCACTTTTTAAAAGTAGGTGATGATTTTCGAAGATCAACCGCCACGTCAAAAACTTTTCCCCGCAAGACTCCGACAAGCTTAGCCTGAGCGGCACTTCCCATTTGATAGTGAAGTCCTCTAACTGTTCCTTTTTGAGATATCGATCGATTGTCTTGAACAAACTCTTCCTTGATTCCTTGCTCTAAAAAATGTTTTTTATTAAAACTTTCAGTAAAAGAACCTCTCTCGTCTTTGAATACAGGAGGTCGATAAAGAAGAGCATCTACCAAAGGAGTTTTTTCAAACATTTAAAGCTCACCTCTAGCAACCGCCATTAGGTATTGTCCGTATTGATTCTTTTTTAGAAGCTCAGCTTGTTTAATAAGGGAGTCTTTAGAAATCCATTCATTTCTATAGGCGATTTCCTCTAAACAAGAGATTTTAACAGATTGTCTTTTTTCTACAGTTGCCACAAAGTTTGAAGATTCTAAAAGACTATCGTGAGTACCAGAGTCAAACCAAGCATACCCTCGAGAGAGTGTCTCTACTTTTAAAGAACCTTTTTCAAGATACTTACGATTGAGATCAGTAATCTCCAATTCTCCTCGAGCAGAAGGCTCTAGATTCTTTGCAAGTTCAACGACTTGATTATCATAGAAATATAAGCCTGTTACAGCGTAATGAGATTTCGGCTTTTCTGGTTTTTCTTCAATGGATATCGCTAAATTATTCTCATCAAGCTCAACCACACCATATCTTTCAGGGTCCCTTACTCGATAAGCAAAGACTGTTGCTCCATTCTTTTGAGAAGCTGCAATTTTAAGTTTTCGAGGAAGGCCATCTCCATAAAAAATATTATCTCCCAGAACCAAACAAACAGAGTCGTCCCCTATAAAACTCTCACCAATGATAAAGGCTTGAGCAAGCCCATCAGGACTTGGTTGCTCTGCATAGCTGATTTGAATTCCAAACTGAGAACCGTCTCCCAAAAGTCTTTGGAAATTAGGAAGGTCAACAGGAGTTGAAATAACGAGAACATCCTTAATGCCTGCTAACATTAAAGTTGAAAGTGGATAATAAATCATGGGTTTATCGTAGATTGGTAAAATTTGCTTTGAGGCTGCATGAGTTGCTGGATAAAGACGCGTTCCAGAGCCACCAGCGAGTATTATACCTTTCATTAGAGCCACCTTATTACTTCTTTAGGAGTCATATTCTTTCTCTTACCGTAATCAGCAAGCTGATCGTCCCCAACAGAGCCAACATTAAAATATCTTGATTGCGGATGCGAAAAATACCAACCACAAACACTTGATGGAGGGTTCATCGCAAAATGCTCTGTTAAATTAACGCCAATATTTCCAGGAACATCCATCAACTTAAAGATTTTTTCTTTTTCACTGTGATCAGGGCAAGCAGCATAACCAGGCGCCGGTCGGATCCCTTTGTACTTTTCTTTAATAAGTTCTTGATTCGTTAAAGCCTCGTCTGGAGCATAACCCCAGATCTTCTTACGAACTCTCTCATGCATGTATTCTGCATAGGCTTCCGCAATTCTATCAGCGAGGGCCTTAACCATAATTGCATTATAATCATCTCCCTCTTTCTCATACTTCTTAGAAAGAGCTTCAACTTCCTCCCCAGAGCTCACTGCAAAACAGCCAATATAATCTTTCTTCCCGGTAGACTCGGGTGCAATAAAGTCTGCCAAGCATGAATTTGGAGAACTTGCTTCAGTCATTTTTCTCTGACTTCGAAGCATATTAAACGTGACGTTTTCGTCTTTCAGAATAACATCATCACCAACTGTATTTGCTTTATAAAATCCAATGACTCCACGGGGTTTTAAGTGATTTCGAATCGAGATTTCTTGTAAAAGTGATCGAGCATCATCATAAAGTTTTCTGGCTTCCTCTCCGACAATAGCGTCGTCGAATATTTTAGGAAACTGTCCACGAAGTCTCCAAGTCGTAAAGAATGGTGTCCAATCAATATAAGGAATCAGCTCTTCTACAGTAACGTTTTGAAAAACTTTATGTCCTGTAAACTCTGGAGTCATTGTTTCAAATTCGTCCCAGTTTATTTTTGTTCTATTTTCTCGAGCTTGCTCAATTGAAATAAGATTTTTTACTTCCTTATTTCTTTCATGATTCATCTTTAATTTTTCATACTGCTCAGTCAGTTCTTCTTGATACTTATCGTGATGACCAAGAATTCTTCCCGCCGTCGTCACTGATCTTGAAGCATCTGAAACATGAACAACGAGTCCTGAATATTTCGGATTGATTTTTACGGCCGTATGAATTCTCGAAGTCGTCGCTCCACCAACCATCAAAGGTGTTTTCCAACCGTCCTCTTCAAGTTTCTCTGCAACCGTGACCATCTCATCGAGTGAAGGAGTAATTAGACCACTCAATCCAATGATATCGACTTTTTCTTCTCGCGCTTTATCGAGAATTTTTTCATAAGGAACCATAACACCCATGTCGATCACTTCATAATTATTGCAAGCGAGAACAACACCAACGATATTTTTCCCAATATCATGAACATCTCCCTTAACCGTTGCCATCAGGATCTTTCCTGCGCGACTAATATCAGATTTATTTTTTGCTGCTTCAAGATAAGGTTCAAGAATAGCGACTGATTTCTTCATCGCTCGAGCACTTTTTACAACCTGTGGAAGAAACATTTTTCCGGCACCGAAGAGATCCCCGACTACAGACATACCCCCCATCAAAGGTCCTTCAATAACCTTAATAGGTTCAACATATTTCTCAAGCGCTTCCATTGTATCTTCTTCAATGAAATCAAGAACACCTTTTACAAGAGAGTACTCAAGTCTCTTCTCAATAGTGTCCTTTCTCCACGCAAGGTCCTTTTCTTTGGTTTTAACTTCACCTTTAACTTTTGAAGCAAACTCAATAAGTCTCTCGGTGGCATCATCTCTTCTATTAAAAACAACGTCTTCGACATGCTCAAGAAGATCCTTAGGAATATCTTCATAAATTGTTAACATCGTTGGATTAACAATTCCCATATCCATTCCTGCTTTTGTTGCATAATAAAGAAACACAGAATGAATCGCTTCTCGGACAATATTATTTCCTCTGAATGAGAATGAAAGGTTACTGACCCCTCCACTCACTTTTGCATGAGGGAGGTTCTCTTTAATCCATCGAGTAGCTTCAATAAAATCAACGGCGTAATTATTGTGCTCTTCAATTCCTGTCGCAATAGCAAGAATATTTGGATCAAAAATGATTGAGGCAGGATCAAAATCAGCTTTTTCGGTGAGGACTTTATAAGCTCTTTCACAAATTTCGATTCTTCTGGCGTAAGTATCAGCTTGTCCTTCTTCATCGAAGGCCATAACAACAGCACTAGCACCATATTTTTGAATGAGCTTCGCTTTTGCGATGAAATCCTCTTCGCCTTCTTTAAGAGAGATAGAGTTCACAACTCCACGTCCCTGAATGCATTGAAGACCTGCTTCAATAACTTCCCATTTCGAAGAGTCGATCATAACAGGAACACGAGAGATATCAGGATCACTTGCGATCATATTGAGAAACTCTCTCATGGCTGCAACAGAGTCGATCATCCCTTCATCCATGTTCACATCGATAATTTGTGCTCCACCTTCAACTTGGTCACGAGCAACACTTAAAGCTGCTTCGTAATCTTCTTTTTCAATAAGCTTCCGGAACTTTGCTGAACCTGTAACATTTGTTCTCTCTCCAACGTTGATGAAATTACTTCCTTCAAAAACTTGAAGCGGTTCGAGTCCGCTGGCTTGAAAGCTTGGATCAAAACTTGGAACAGTTCTCGGCGAATACTTCTCTGCAAGTTGAGCTATAACCTTAATATGTTCGTCACTTGTTCCACAACAACCGCCAATGATATTCAAGTGTCCTTTTTTCAAAAAACCTTCAATGATCTCTCCCATATGCTCAGGGGTGTGATCATACTCTCCCATTTCATTAGGAAGACCTGCATTGGGATGAGCCGAAGTAAAGCTTGGGGCTATATTTGAAAGCTCCTCGATATAAGGGGCCATCTTGTCTGCACCAAAAGCACAGTTTAATCCGATTGATAACATTGGAAAGTGAGTGACTGAGTACATAAATGCGCCCAAAGTTTGACCTGATAAAATTCTTCCACTGTCATCGGTAATGGTTCCAGAAATCATGACGGGAAGCTTCTTATCCGTCGTCTCAAAGTAATCAGCAATTGCTTTCAAGGCTGCTTTACAATTTAATGTATCAAAAACAGTTTCAACTAGGAGAATATCAACTCCCGCTTCAACCATAGCTTTAACTTGTTCAGTATAAGATTTCCTTAGCTGTTCAAAGTTAACAGCTCGATACCCTGGGCGGTTAACGTCAGGAGAAAGAGAAGCCGTTTTATTCATTGGACCAATCGAACCTGCAACCCATCTTGGTTTTTCTGGAGTGCTAAACTTTTCAGCAGCAGCCTTTGCAAGCTTTACGGCTTCAGTGTTCAGCTCAATCACCATATCTTGCATGTCATAGTCTTCCATCGAAACACTTGTGCAATTGAAAGTATTTGTTTCGATGATATCAGCACCAGCTTCCAAGTATTTTTCATGAATTTCAGAGATAACTTCAGGCTTTGTTAATGAAAGAAGATCGTTATTCCCTTTCAACGGGGAAGGATAATCCTTGAAGCGGTCACCTCTATAATCCTCTTCTTCTAACTTATAGCGTTGGATCATGGTTCCCATGGCACCATCAATAACCAAAATACGCTGCTGAAGGGCTTCTTCTATCGTCATAAGTTCCTTATAATACAATAAGAAACTATGGATGTAATGCAAATAACCGCTTTAGTATTGACCAAGAACGAGGAATCGAATATTTCTCGATGCCTGGCGTCCCTCGAACATGTCGATGAAATCCTTGTGGTCGACTCTGGGAGTACAGATCGTACCAAGGAAATCGCCAAAGTTTTTTCTAATGTCCGCCTTCTTGAGGTGAAATGGGAAGGCTTTACTCAAACAAAAATTAACGCCATCAAAGAAGCAAAACATGACTGGATCCTTTGGGTTGATGCGGATGAAGAATTAAGTAACCAGTTAAAACTAGAACTCTTACAATTAAAACTCAATGATCCGAAGTCTGTCTTTGAAATTCGTAGACAAAACTACTTTATGGACACCAAAGTTTTATTTTCAGGTTGGCAAAATGATTGGGTCGTCAGAATTTTCAATAGGAATGAGGCAAGCTTTAAAGAGAAACAAGTTCATGAAAGACTCGATTTCCATGGCGAAAAAATTCGATTAAAAAACCTTTTGAATCATTACACTTACAAAAACCTAAAAATTTATCTAGAAAAAATGGATGATTACACGACTCTCGGAGCTCGTGACCGTCTTGGGAAGGTCAAAGTCCGACCTTACCAGTTTGCTATTAAACCTTTTGCTCGATTTATTCGTCACTACTTTCTCCAGCTTGGAATCCTCGATGGGAAGGTGGGTTTGATCATCTCTTTGCTTTCCGCCCATAGTGTTTTCCTCAGGCTATTGAAAACCTATCGTCTCCAACTTGGCGAAACCATTGAATAAACTGCCTGTTCGCGCTGAATCAATACTTATTTACTAAAATTAATATGTGGATCAAATAAATGAAAATGAGCCCTCAAATATTCTCGAGTCGTTAGTCCAACAAGAGAATATAGAGAAGCTCACAGAAATGTTAACGGAGATGCCAGTCGCTCAAGTCGTTGAGTTTCTCCAAGAAAAAAGCGATGAAGAGATTAATAAACTTTTCGATCTTCTCGACTATGAAACTCTTGGTAAAATCACCTCCGAACTCGACCTAGAAACTCAGCAAAGAATTTTCCGACATATGAACCACGCTAAGTTTGCGCGTATCTTTCAAAACATGTTCTCTGATGTCAGGGCCGATCTTTATCAAGAACTAGGCATTGATGAACAAACTGATTTCATTCCTTATCTTGATAAAAAGACCCGTGAAGATGTTATTGCCTTAAGTGCTTATCCACCAGAAAAGGCTGGTGGGATTATGAATACAGATTTTGCAACTGTCTTAATCGATAGCACAGCTGAAGAAGCTATTGCAAAATTAAGACATGATGCCCCTTCTAAACAAATGATTTATTACCTTTATGTTGTAAACGACCTGATGAAACTTCAAGGAATTCTAAGTTTAAAAGATCTTCTTTATGCCGATCCTAAAGAGAAGATTAAAGATCTCATCAACGAACTCTTTGTTTTTGCAACCGTTTATGAAGACAGAGAGTCTGTTGCTAATAAAATTGAAAAGTATGACCTTGTGGCCATCCCTGTTCTCAATGACTACCAACAACTTGTTGGTATTGTTCACCATGATGATGCTCTCGATATTATTCGTGCCGAGCAAACAGAGGACATGGAAAAATTCATGGGGATTGTTCCGACCGAAGATGATATCGGTTATATGGACACTTCAACTCTTTATCACTTCAAAAAAAGAGTTATCTGGATTGTTTGCCTTGCCGCCGTCGGACTTGTGTCAGGAGTTATTATTCACCACTACCAGGGAATGCTTGAAAGCTTAATTATTCTGGCACTCTACATGCCCATGATGGCAGCAACAGGTGGTAATTCTGGTTCTCAAGCAGCGACAGTTGTTATTCGTGCTTCTGCTCTTGGAGAAATAAAAGACACTGATTGGTTGAAAATTGTTTTCAAGGAAGCGCGAATTTCCTTTTTGCTTTCTATTTGTGTGGCGATTTTAGTTTTTATTAAAATTGCTTATCTTTCTGCTTATATTGAAACTCCAGAAGGTTTCTCTCTTCCATTTATAGCTATGCTTATTTCAATCGCGATTG
Organism: Bacteriovoracaceae bacterium; assembly: GCA_965217035.1. Lineage (GTDB taxonomy): Bacteria > Bdellovibrionota > Bacteriovoracia > Bacteriovoracales > Bacteriovoracaceae > JAUHYH01. The sequence goes on from OZ244226.1 coordinate 1,132,837, forward strand.
CTCTTCAAATTATTTCTTCAGCAATGGTTGGAGCTGGACTTCCTTTGGTAGTAAAACGTTTTGGGGGCGATCCTGCCGTTGCAGCAAGTCCTGCTATTACAACGATCGTTGATATTACAGGTCTTCTCATTTATTTCGGTGTGGTTTCGACAGCTATTGGTTTATAAAAAATGAATTTAATGATCTTTGGAATAGGGAGTTTTCGATCAGAGGACGAGGAGAAAAACTCCTTGAACTTGCTGGTAAAGCAAGCATCCCGCTCGATATAAAAAAAATTCACCCACGATTAACCTTGACTAAACTACCCTATGATTTCCAATACAAGATCGATGACTCTATTCGACTTTATGATGAAACTCCTGAAATACGGGAACAAATAATTAAGCACCTTGAGTCTTTAAATTTCACCTATCACGTAGGACTGGCAGAGGAGGTCACACCCTTACTTAATAAAAAATACGATCTCATGACAGATGTCTTTGGAGCGTTTTTTTACTCTGATAAGAGGTATGAAATTCTTAGGCAAATGCATTCTAATCTCAATTTAAATGGAAAGGCATTCATTATGCTTAAAGACAGTTCAGTGGGAGTCAACGATCAAATTCTTTTAAAGAATGGAGAAACTCGAAATCTATTCGAATACTTAGCTGAAACTTATCCTGAAACTTTTCAGTACCACAAAGATAGTTTCTCTATGACCAAAACCTCAGATCAATTTCCTTTTCCCAAAGTTAAAGAACTTGAAAGAAGTTATAATGAAAGAAGGAACACCTTCTACCGACCAGAATTTCTCTTTAAGGAAATTTGATTACTTGATCATTCACGAGATCTTCAAAAGAAACACTATCTTCAAGTTCCTCTTCAGCATGAATACCGTGAATGAGACTAATTGCAGAATCTTCCTGCCCCCAAGAATAAGGTGATCCGAGATTGTCACAATATTCCTGAGCACCACTTTCATCATATTCAGGATAATAAAAATAAATTGTAGAAATAGCGTCACTACCAACAGCACGACAATGACCAATAACAGCTGCCGACGTCGCACACTTTCCATCTTCATAAATATGGCCAGTGGGATCACTCCCTAATGACTCGCAAGTTGTTTCAATCTCTTCTTTTGTCACTGTTGCTGACCTGATCTCAAGACAAAGCCTTTGACCAGTATTGGCATTTTCTAGGTAACAAGCATGAGCAGCATCTGCAATTTCAACAAGCTCCTCTGGCTTACAAGCCGAAAGGACAAACAGAAGAGTCGAAGTAAAAATTATAAAATAGTAGAGCCTCATAGTCCGAAATCCTTACTAGTGAACAATAAATTCTCTTGATGCTTCTCGGTATCAAGCCCTTAATTGTTGAGATTTCGAACATTAAGATTTCTAAATTTGACATCTCGCCGTGAAATCTGTATCTGAAGGAGTTCAAAACAATTTAAATGCCCTTGAGGAGCTAAAAATGTACGGAATAGTAGAGATAAATGGTCATCAATATAAAGTTAAAGCTGGTGATATTGTTGATGTTGAAAGACTCGAGGGAGACGTTGATTCAACAGTAAGTTTTGATAATGTTCTTTTTACCGGTGGTGACAATATTCAGGTTGGAACTCCAACAGTTGCTGGAGCAAAAGTTACGGCAAAAATCGTCAGACAAGCTCGTTCTCGTAAGCAAATTGTCCTTACTAGAAAGCCTGGTAAGTATGTTAAGAAAAACGGACACAGACAACATTATACAGGTCTTTTCATCACTGAAGTTAATGATGGAAAAGGTGGTGTCGATACAGCAACACCAAAGAAAACTGCTAAAAAAGAAACAAAAAAGGCATAATTTAGGAGAGAACTATGGCTCATAAGAAATCAGGTGGTTCAACTAGTAACGGACGTGACTCGAATCCTAAGTATCGTGGTGTAAAAAAATACGGCGGTGAAACAGTTGCAACTGGAAACATCATCGTTCGACAGAAAGGAACAAAATTCCATCCAGGTGCTGGTGTTGGAATGGGGAAAGATTTCACACTTTTCGCTCTAGCTGATGGTGTGGTGAAGTTTTCTCACTATAACAGAAACATGAAAATGGTTTCTGTTGTTTCTGCATAAAAATTAGTAAGACACTAATTATATTTTAGGAATGGAAGCTCTCAGGGCTTCCATTTTTTTTTGTATGAAGTTTATAGATGAAGTAGAAATTGAAATTAAATCAGGTGATGGCGGTCATGGCTGTGTCAGTTACCGACGGGAGAAGTTTGTCCCTCGTGGTGGACCTGATGGAGGAAACGGTGGTCGTGGTGGTGACGTTTATTTCGAAGCAACTGACCGACTCAATACTCTGGTAAATTTTAGAGGTAAGAAAAATTACTTTGCTCAAAACGGTGAACCTGGTGGCGGTAGTCAATGCGATGGAAAGTCAGGAGAGGATCTCATTATTTATGTTCCTGTTGGAACAATGATCTTTGATACAGAAACAGGTGATCTCCTTGCGGATCTTACTCATAATGAAGCTCGGCAAAAACTTGCTCAAGGAGGACGAGGAGGATTTGGGAATATGGAGTTCAAATCCTCTACCAATCAAACCCCTCAGTACGCTCAAGATGGAAAACCAGGACAACATTTTAATGTAAAGCTAGAGCTCAAGCTAATTGCTGATATTGCTCTTGTCGGTCTTCCTAATGCCGGTAAATCAACCCTAATTTCTGTAATATCTGCTGCAAAACCAAAAATTGCTGACTACCCATTCACAACTCTTGAACCCAATCTTGGTGTTGTTGCTTTTCGAGAACAATCTTTAGTGGTTGCCGATATTCCGGGACTTATTGAAGACGCAGCAGAAGGGAAAGGTCTAGGTTTTAAGTTCTTAAAACATATTGAACGAACCAAGGTTTATCTGCATTTAATCGATTGCTCAATGCTTATTGATGAATATGAGGCGGTGGAAAGTTATTCTATCATCAAGGCTGAGCTCTTAAAATTCAGTGAAAACCTTAGAAATAAAAAAGAAATCATCTGTTTAACGAAAATTGACGCCATGTCAGAAGAAGAAATAGACAAATTCATCATGGCCATGGAAAAAGAAACAGATAAAAAAGTATTGGCGATATCCTCAGTTTCAGGAAAAAACCTTGAGACATTAAAAGAGATAATGTTCCTAGCTTTGGACGGAGAATAAAATGAGTAAAAATGCTTATATTGAAAATGAAGTAGCAAAGATCTTCGCGGAAAACGAAGACTACACTTTAAAGTCAGCAAAAGCTGCAGCTTGGATTCTTGCTCATTTTAAAGGCGTCAATCTCAAGATTTACAAGACTGCGACTCTAAATCCACTTGCTGATTACTTTGTTCTTGGATCAGTTGAAAACAAGGTTCAAGCCGGAGCTGTTGCCGATGCAATCACAAGAGTTTTCAAAGATAAAGAACTCAAACTTAAAAGTGTTGAGGGAACTGATGAGGGAGAATGGATCTTAATTGATCTTGGCGACATCATTGTTCATGTTTTTCAAGAGACCACTCGAGATATTTTTGATCTTGATACGCTCTGGAAGACTTACCCTCAAATCGATATTCCAAACGAGTTTTATCATGCAACACCTGCTAGTGAGACTGAAAAGAAAGAAGATGATCTTAAAAACTACTTCTAATGTTTGGAGCTGTTGAAATTGTTTGTGTCGGAAAGTATAGAGAGAAAAATCTCGAAAACCTTGAACTTCATTATTCAAAACAATTAAAAAAACTTCATGTCACTGAATTAAAAAGTTTTGCCGAAGACGTTACTCGAGAACAAAAAGAAATCGAAACTTATCTAACTAAATTCACTTCCTCACAGGTTTTTCTGCTGACGGAAAAAGGCAAAACATTCAAAGACTCTCTTGAGTTTTCTAACTTCTTGATGACCCAGAACGAAAAGACCTCAAAGTCTATTGTCTTTGTTATTTCTGGAGCCATTGGCTTTAGTGAAGAAATGAAGGCTAAGTACAACACCCTTTCTCTATCACCTTTAACGATGCCTCATAAGCTCTGTCGATTAGTTCTAGTAGAACAAATCTATAGGGCCCATACAATTCTAACGGGACATCCTTATCATAATTAAGTAAAATAAAACCATGGGAAAATATGCAATCTTAACTAGCGGTGGTGATAGCCCTGGCATGAACTGTGCGATTCGAGCCTATACCAGAACTATGCTCTACCTCGGTCACGAAGTTATCGGAATCCAGAGAGGTTATAGTGGACTTCTCAATAAGGATTTTCTCAATCTCAACGCATCATCAGTTGGAAATATCATTCAACGCGGCGGAACCTTTCTCCAAAGCTCACGCTGTTTAAAATTCCATGAAAAGAAATTCAGAAAAGCTGCTGCCCAAAAACTAGAGGAAGAAAATATCAAAGGTCTTTGTGTTGTTGGCGGAGACGGTTCTTTTAAGGGAGCTTTTGCTCTTCATAACGACTTCAATGTCCCTGTTGTTGGAATTCCGGGTACTATCGATAACGATATCTCTGGAACGGAATATACTATTGGTCATGATACTGCAGTACAAACTGCTGTAGAGGCTGTCGATAAAATTCGAGACACAGCTTTCTCCCATGACCGTGTTTTTCTTATTGAAGTCATGGGAAGAAACTCAGCTTCACTCGCGCTCAAAGTCGGTCTTTGCACAGGAGCCGAAAACGTGATTGTCCCTGGCAATGAAATTCCCTATAAAGAAATCGCAGATAAGATTAAAAAAGGTGAAGAGAGAGGCAAGAAAGGCTCTATCCTTATCGTAGCCGAAGGTGGGAATGAAGGACGCTCATACAGTATTCAGAGCGAGCTTCAGAATCGTTTCAATATCAATTCCAAGGTTTGTATCCTTGGCCATATTCAAAGAGGAGGAAGTCCAAGTGCAATGGATAGACTCATTGCGACAGAAATGGGTGCACTTGCTGCAAAAGAACTGTTAGATTTCAAGAAACCAATGGTCACAACTTACACCAATGGCCAAGTGGGTCTTACACCTTTTCCACAGTGTCTTACAGGAAAAGAAGAATCATCGACGTCTGAAATCGAATTAACGAAGGTTTTATCAATTTGACGCTTATCGCTTCACATTTTATTAACATTTCCTTACATTAAATACTTTCTGTTTCCCATACTATGTAAGAAATCATATGTTGGGGCAGAAATGACACGAATTTCTCTCTCGAATCGGACTGAATTTTGAAGAGGAAGTTAACTAAAGGAAACTCAATGCCAAGAAAAAACACGTTGTTCTTAATTGTTCTTCTTTCTTTAACAATTTTTTTCATTGAAACAAGTAATGCCCAAGATTATGGAATTGGGAACAAGCTTGAGTATCACGGTGGAACAACTCATGTTCGCCTTGGAGGAGGGGTTAATAAGAACTTCCCTCTTAAATACAAAAAAGTCTGCCTAGAGGAGCTTCAAGCCTATGACCCAGACTCCTCAGCAACAGGTAATACAAGCGATGACTCTGACGGTTTCGACACTATTTCATCGAGCTCTGCAGGAGTTCCCGAGACTTCATTCGATATTGAGTTCATTCAAGACACAGAGGAAATGCATAACCTATTAAGTATCTCAGGGCTTATTGCCGCTCAACTAAAGTTCCGTGGAAGAAAACTTCCTGGAATGAAACTTGATGCTCGTGGTGATAAAGAATTCAAGCTCAATGATACAACTTTAAATCTTGTTTTAAAGGTAAAATCAAACTTTGGTCGTCAAATGGTTAAGAATGATACTCTTAAAGCAGATTACCAGGCCATGCTAGATAATGGTGAATATAAAAAATTTGAAAAATACTGTGGAACTCATTACGTTGCTTGGCAAAGAAGACAAGGTGTTGTTTCTGCAATACTTACAGTTAGTGATTTAACTGAAGAACAAAAGCAAAATCTAAGAGCATCTTTTGAAATTGGGAATCCACCTGATAGCCGTTATGGAGATGATTATGACGGTAATGATGGTTGGGATGACGATAACAATGACGATAACAATGACGATAATAATGACGACTGGGATGACGGCTGGGATGACGACTGGGACGATGACGATTGGAATGCAGCAAGGAATAACGTTGCAAGAGAGACAGAATTTACAGATCAACCACTTGATGACTTGATTGAGCAACCCTCTCAAAATAACAACAATAATAATCCACCAAAAACAACAGGTATTGGTGCAAGATTTAGTATTAATAACTTCTTAAATGCTGTTCGAAAGATCGGTAAAAAAGCGACTCTTAAGTTTCATGCAAATGGAGGGGGTGGTCCTCAACATTTAGGAAAACTGGCAGCAGCTTTTAACGGTGGAAGGAATTCATTTCAGGATGTCTTAGAAGGTATTGGCTATTACCTTGAAAACTTTGGTTTTCATTCAGCTCCTCCTGTTGAATATTATCTTGTCCCATATTTTGATTATGAGAATACTGAGACTGATATTGATCATGCAATGTTGAAAAGTACTTACTACTCTTTCGTAGACGTAGAAAATAATATGATTGCCATCAAAGAACACTTAAATAAGCTTTCTGTTGTAAGCGATAAAAAAGAGGTCGCTTATTTCAGGAAAAAACTTAAGGCCCTTGATGAAATCAGAACAGAACTTTGGGAAATCGGGCAAAACATTCTTGATGGCACAGTCTACAAGATGTCCGATCTACCAAGGATTCCTCGAATCAACTGGAGTAAATTTATCCCACAGGTGAAAGGTTTAAAGTTTAGCTTCAACTGCTATTCCCAAAGCTCACGAACGAAATGTGGCGCTCCAAAAAATCTCTTTAATCCTCCTGCATACTGGGCAGCAACCTTTGATTTAAGTGGAAGGATCACACTCCCACATAAAATAAAATCAATAACATTAGCCTTAAATGGAAGAACTAAAAAAAGAAGAATTGCTACTATCGAGAATGGTGATTCGATCAGAGGTGATGACTCAACTCAAGAGTTCAACGTTAATAATAGAGGAATGATTACAATCCAAGCCGCAAAGATGACTCTAAAAAAATATAGAGATCGTTATATTCAATTCATGGACGATCAAAGAAGAATCCCAAAAGGAACTCTCCTTATCACTCTTAAAAGTGGTCAAGTTATGGAGATTCCTCTTGGAAGACCAAAGATGATTGGAAACCACGGAAAGTGGAAACTTCCAAAGCTCAAAGGTACACGCTCAAACTTATTCTAAATAATTTATGACCAGGTCAAACGACCTGGTCATACTTTTTATCTTCACTCCCCTCTTTTATGATCTCACTTAACGAAATGGTTTTAATGAAATCATCAGAATCTTCTGCTATTAAAACTCCAGACTTTTCCAAACATAAAGATTGAAATTGAGGAGTTATCGAGTGGAAATAGAAACTTCCATCAGCCTTAATTTTTCCACTTGCAAAGCATTCATGAATATTTTTTAAAGGAATGACATCAGCGAGGGCCCAAAAAAGAATGAGTGTAGGTATTTCAAACCAAGAAACTTGATCAACCTGCAAGGTTCTAGAGTCTTCATCCTCTAAACAAATCACGTAACGACGATTCGAGACTTTTATTCCACAAGATTTCGTAAAATATATTATTTTTTCTTTAAGAAGACGGTTATTCTTGCCAAAACCAACAACCTCAAGACCCGGCATTCCCTTTGTTGAATATCCAAAAACTTTAAAGGTTCTCAATTGGTTCTCAATAACTTGAAATGAATTAATATAAGTCTGCATTTCTTAGAAATAACGACTCATTAGTTTTTTGAGAATTTTTAAATCTTATTTTTCACTTTCGAAATATAAGATTTTGTAGAAAAATTTTCTTCTAGCAAGAAGAACAAAGCGAGAAGGAAATTTAGCACAAAATCTAAGGCCACATACCTCGAAGCCGCATAGCTTTTTGTAGTCGGTTTAAGGATGAAATCATCGCCGCCGACTTCATATCAACGTCATACTTATTCTGATTCCCATAAACAGTTTCAAAAGCATCTTTAAGAACACTTTTTAGTTTTTTATTAATTTGCTCTAAGTCCCAAAAATGCTGTGCAAGACCTTGGACCCATTCAAAATAACTTACAATAACACCACCAGCATTACAGAGAATATCTGGGATAATAAATCCTCCACGAGCAACAATCACCTTAACAGCTTCTTTTGTGACAGGACCATTGGCTCCTTCTGCGATGATCTTAGCTTTGACACGATCTGCATTAGATTCTGTAATAACACTATCAATTGCTGCGGGGATAAGAATATCAACATCAAGCTCTAAGAGCTCATCATTAGAAATTTTTTCACATTCACCTGTATAATCATGAAGGAGGTTTCTTTGCTTGGTCCATTCAATAATTTCTTCGAGGTTGAGTCCATTTTCATTATAGATCGCTCCAGAAACATCAGAGACCGCGCAAATTTTCGCCCCAAAATTTTTACTAAGGTCAACAGCAGCGGGAACTGCAACTTTACCAAAACCGTGAATTGCAACTTTTGTTTTTTCAGAAATTTCTAAATTCAATTTCTGACAAGCAAATTGGATACAAAAAGAAACTCCAAGGCCTGTGGCATCAGCACGCCCCAAAGACCCGCCAACCGCAATTGGTTTACCTGTAACAACTCCAGGAACCGCATAACCTCCAACCTGAGAATAGGTATCCATGAACCAAGCCATTGTCTGAGCATCCGTTCCAATATCTGGAGCTGGGACATCATGAGTCGGTCCAATAAAAGGACCAATCTCTGTAGCGTATCTTCTTGTTAACGATTGAAGTTCCTGTCTTGAAAGCTTGGTTGGATCCACTCGAACCCCTCCCTTTGCTCCTCCGAGAGGAAGACCAACGAGAGCACATTTGAAAGTCATAAGCATAGCAAGCGCCGCAGTTTCTGAAAGGTCAACAGCAGGATGAAAGCGAATTCCCCCTTTCCCTGGACCTAGAGTCATATTATGTTGAACTCTATATCCTTCAAAAGTTCTCACTGTTCCATCATCCAAACGAATAGGAACGGAAACCTGAATCGCTCTTTTTGGATGGCGAAGTCTTTCAACAATATTGGGATCAATGTCCCCGGTTGAAGCAGCAGACTTTAATTGAAAAAGGGCATCTTGAAATAACGGGCTACTGGCAATATCAGTCATCAATGACTCTCCTCAAAGTTCTTTTAATCCTCATATTCTAAACAAAGAAGCTAGGAAAATCTTTAAAATTTTGTATAAAAATTGAAAGAAAGAAGGGTTTGATCCTCAAATCGAACATTATTTATTTTGTCTTCCTGGGTAGAAAGACGCACTGTGAAACCAGGTCTTAAAGTCTTATCCACACTTAAAAGTGTTCTTTTTTCACCAAAATTGAAATTTCCTGCTATATAAAGCCCGATCTTTTTAAAATGTCTTGAAACATTCACTTCTATCTCTTCATTAACGCCGATGACACTGTTGATATTTGCCACAGGATTATCGAATTGAGTAATTAAAATACCTTTAAATAATCTGGGTTTGAACCGGAGTCTATAATTCCTTGAAAGTCTGACCTTTTTATCATTCTTTGATTTTAATTTTTCCGATCTCTGTTCTTTTTTATCAACATAAGTCTGATAACTATAATTATCATAAACAAAAACAGATTCCGAGTTAGTGATATTTCGATTTTCATCGATGATATCATCTCGATTTTCCCCTCTTCTCCACTCATCAATTTGATCTCTTAGCGGTTGACGAGATTGACGACGAAAGTAACGGAAAAATTCATTTCGAACTATTTCCGTTTTTTCTCTCCTCGCCTCTTCAAAATAGAAACCAGAGTCTTCAAAGCCAAATTTCGCTGCCCACTGGTCTTGTTGTCTCCAGAATTGCAAACGGCTGTTGACTCTATTAAAGAGCGTAGCATGCCTTTGATTAAACTCTTCGTATCTTCTTTTTTGTTGAAAGTTAGTGTTGTTTGCAATGATCATTTCTTCAGGAATGACATAGGAAGGAGTCTCTTGTTCGACAAACGCAAAAAGTTCATTTTGAACTAATAAATTCACTAAAAAAGTGAATGAGAATAGTAAAATCATTCTATTAAAACCGAACATCTATTCCCCTCCTAACTCTGTAAATATGCAAGGAAAGGGCCAATTCTATTCAAAATGAGAGAGATTAGAGATCAACAAGATGCTAAGTTTTTAAACAATGCCTATAGTTTTTACAGTAACTTTCTTGATAATAGGGCGTGTTTCTCCTCTTTATATGTTATACATCGAAATTTTAACCTATAAGGTTTGATCAGAAGTTCTTCTCACTCATATTTACATAGTTTAAAAAAAACTGATTATTTATTGGACAGTTTGAGATAAGAAAATTTTACAGTAACCTTTAAAAAAACGAAATCTCTATATATATTCCTAAAAGAATAATCATAAACAGGAAGCACTTCCCAAGTTAGGAAGATTATAGTGAGACAGATTAGCAGCTCTTTACTTTTTTTTATTTTTTCAATATCTATCAATGCCTATTCAGGCTTACAGAAAAATATTATACCTGTTCAAAACCTTAGTGGGCCAATTTCACTCGGTGCAGGTCTTAATTCTTTTGAAAAAAATATTCTTAAAAACTGTTTTTTTGGAAAAGACAAAGAAGAAGTTATTACAACCCCTTATGAGATTTCATATAGTATTAAGGCCATTAACAAGATTGAAGAATTTAATAAAACCTTCTCTGGAAATCTTGCTCTTGGAAAAATTCTTGGATTGAGCCTTGCTAAGAAAAAAACAAATTCGAAGAAAACTCAACTTCACTTACTCACTTTTAAAATCTTTAGACATAGACATCTTCAAAACCATACCTTAAATGATCGTGCCAAAAACTTTTTCTTGAAAAGTCCTATGAAAAGATTTTTTGAAATTTGTGGGGATAGTTATATAAAGTCCGTTTCTGAAGGTTATGAACTGATCGCCTTAATTGAGCACAAAAAATCAAGTAACTCTAGTTCCTCTCAATTATCTAAAAATATATCATTCAGTTTGGGAGAAGCTATTATTGATTTTCAAAAAGAACGTATCAAGCAAGGTGAAGAAATAAAAATAGAAAACCTTAAGAAATACACTGACCTCGCTATAGACTTACAGAAAAACAAAAGTAAAAAAACTGAGCAAGACGATATTTCTATTACAATTCTTATGAACACGGCTTTCGAGAGTAATGAAAACATTCCTAAAGGCAATATTCGCCATCAACTCACAGACATTGAATTAATTGAGAAAAGAAAACACCAAATAAACAGTTTGTTTGATAGTATAAGCGTTTCATCGGTTGATTCCCTTACAAAAACAATTCAGAGTTTTATGCAAAAGATTGAAACAGATCTGAATTCAAGAGAAAACCAAGAGCTTCCTCCTATTATCTCAGTTTCTCCTGGAGACTATTCAAAAGTTGTCGGAAGAAGTGATGATATTTACGATTCTCAACGGACACAAGAAAATTCTCCTCGAAGATGGAGTCGTCGAGATCGATCAAATAGTAGAGGAGCAGAGAATAAATTTGATTTTATTCTAGACGAGTTGATCAGTGGTGAAGCAGTAATTAAGCATTACAAAGATCTTAAAAACTCATTTGATTTTATCCGGTTTGCTATTAATAATATGATTTCTCGAAAATCTTTTGGCTTTTTCAATAAATCATCGATTATTAAACTTGATAATTATATGGATGAAATCGACTCAAAACTTGATGGTCTGAGAAGATATTGTCTTTTATATAACTACGATTGTATCAATCTTAGAGACGACAGAGAAACTCGAGAGCTCTTTTGTGAGTTTTCTACTCTTCAAAAAATATCTGCTTGTCTAAAAGGCTCAAAGCTAAAGAAACAGTGTCGCAAGATACAACGTAGTACTTACCATGAAAAAGGTATGAACCGGTGTAAATCCGAATCAGGCAATAGAATTCTATAAGCAGATTTAATAATCATTTAAATTGTTCAAAACATCGTTGAAACTGTTGAATCTTAGTTCAGGCTTTTCTCGAGGAGTTCTTTCAACTCTAACTTTGTTTGGTAATCCAAAGAATCCATTTGATCTTCGATATTGCCCTTAAGGAAGGCTGTTGCTTTAGGAAGTTTTGCACCTTTCTTCACTCGACTCGTCTTTTTCAATGGGGCATTACCAAGCAGGACTTTAAGTTCTGCTCGTTTTATAAGATCACCAGATAAAATTTTTCTTTTCACTCGTGCTTTTAACTTAGTGTCTTTTACTTTCTGCCATTCTAAAAGAACATATTTCTCAATATTGAACTTCTTAGCTGCTTCTTTGACGGACTTTGGAAGTTTTCCAATTAAAAGGCAACGATGAACTTCAGACTTTGAAACTCCAAGAGCTGCTTGAATTTTTCTTTCAGAAGCTCCCGTTGTTTTTTGATAGGCAAGAATACTATCAGCTTGATCAATATAATGAAGAGCTTCACGGGCAGAGTTCTCAGAGAACTGAATCGCCATAAGTTCTTCATCAGTCTTATTCTCTAAAATAAAACAAGGAGCTTCTTTCATCTCCTTAATAGTCGACATGGCCCTAAATCTTCGCTCTCCACAAATAAGAACAAACTTTCGTCCTTCTCTATGAAGTACAAGTGGTTGAATCAATCCATTTTCACGAATATTATCAGCGAGCTCTATAATTGATTCATCATTGAATTTGGTTCGAACTTGTTTTCGAACAACAATATCTTTGAGCTTTACTTTTTCAAGTTCCGCTCCTCTTAGAAGCTTCTCGTCAGTAAGTTTGAGAATACTAAGATCAAGATTTGAAGTGAGATCGACACTTTTTCTATTTCGCTTTGATACACGTTTCGCAAACGTTTTAGCCATGCAGGTTTTCCTTAGTTAAGTCCTAGAGAGTCCCATAGATTGATATAATCTTGCTTCCCTTTCGATCTTTTTCCCATCATATAGATTGGCTTACTCATCGAGATAGATTCTTGCATTTCAACAAGATTTCTAATTGGAGGAGCAACATTGAACATATCAGAAAGTTCATCAAGGCGTGATCTTTCAATTTTTCTTCGGGAGTTAACCATTGAAGGAATAATAGAGAACTTCATCTTTGGATTTTCAGACTCTTTGATAATCTCAAAAGTATCCATGAGCTCTTCTAGACCATCAATTGAATAGTCCTGAGCTTGTGTAGGAATAAGAATATGATCACTCGCTACAAGTGACATAATAAGTTCATCACCTAAAACAGGCGGAGTATCGATTACGACGTAATCATACTTCGAAGATACTGGCTTAAGTCTAAGCTTTAAAAGTCTCTCTTTTCGACCGGCATCTTTTCGAACTTCATTTTCCGACAGAATAAGAAGCTTTGAAAGATTCGCTAGATGGCGGCTTGAAGGAATAACATTGATATTTTCAAAGCAGTCATACTCTCCTTCAGCTGGAACAATAATATCTTCAAATGGGACATCTCCGATCAACCATTCAGGGATTAAAGTTCTATTTACATTGACCCCAAGAGTTGAACTGAGATTAGCTTGAGAATCGAGGTCAATCACGAGTACTCGTTTACCTTTGTGCGCTAGGTAAGTAGCAAGTTGAAAACACTGCATCGTCTTCCCTACACCACCTTTATTATTGGCAACTGTAATGATTTTCATGATTTATGTCCTCCCGACAAATTTGGTACATCCTATACTAAAATTCTAGGGCATCGTTTCATTGTCCGTCAAAGATTTACGATATTTGTCATTTATAGGTAAGAAACTGTATCATTCCGCTCAAGTATGTTGAATCTCTATAAAGAAAAAGACCTTAAATCTCATCTTCCCTCTATTAATAGAGAGGAATTTAACGATGCTGAGGTCCTCACAGAAATAAACCGTCTCAAAGACGAATTGAAAGATGATCTTGTGATTCTTGGTCACCATTATCAACAAGATGACATTATTCAATTCGCTGACATTACTGGAGATTCTCTTCAACTTTCTCGAGAAGCCTCAAAGCTCTCGAAGAAATATATTATCTTTTGTGGTGTTCACTTCATGGCCGAAACGGCTGACATGCTAACAACAGATGAGCAGGTCGTGATTCTTCCCGACATGAAAGCTGGTTGCTCTATGGCAGATATGGCAAACCGAAAAGAGATCGATCGCTGCTGGAATAACTTATTGCGAGCAACTTCTGAAAAAATCGTCCCGATTACATATATAAATTGTGCAGCAACTTTGAAGTCATTTGTTGGTGAGAATGATGGTGCAATTTGTACTTCAAGTAATGCTAAAGAAGTTATTACTTGGGCCTTAGAAAAAGGTCAAAAACTTTTATTTTTTCCTGACCAACATCTTGGAAGAAACACATGCTCAGACTTGGGAATCTCTTTAGACGAAATGGTTGTTTATAATCCTGCTATGATGAATGGTGGGCTCACTGATGAGCAAATTTCGAAGGCCAAGGTTATTCTTTGGTATGGATTTTGTTCAGTTCACCAAGGTTTTCAAGCAAAACAAATTGATACAATCCGAGAACAAGAACCTGATAGGAAAATTATCGTACATCCTGAATGCAGCTATGAAGTTTTCAAAAAAGCTGACCTTGCTGGATCAACTTCATATATCATTAATACGATTGAATCCGCTCCCTCAGGTTCTAAGTTTGCGGTAGGAACTGAAATCAACCTCGTTAACCGTTTAAATCACAAATACTCTGATAAATCGATTACTTCGCTCTCTCCTTATCAATGTCTTTGTACAACAATGTACCGAGTGAGACCCAGATGGCTCTTGAAGAGTCTTCAAGCCATTAAAGAGAATAATCCTATTAATGTTATTAAGGTTGATAAAAAAACTGCTGAATTTTCTCAAAAAGCTCTTAATAATATGTTCGCGGTAACTCAATGATATACGCTGATTACAATGGAACATATCCTCTTAAAAATTCTGTTAAAGAATATTTAAAAGAAAGATTTGAAGGTCCGTTTGCGAACCCCAATGCTATTCACTCATTAGGGCAAAATATCAATCAAGCCTTAGAGAAATGTCGTGAGATTTGTGCTGAAGCTTTAGGGGCTGAACCAGAACAAGTTATTTTCACCTCTGGATCGTCTGAATCTGTCTCTCAAGTTTTTCACTCTATAAATAATAAAGAATATAATTCGATTCTTTGTTCTCCTGTCGAACATGCTGTGGTCGATAATGCGATTTTTGGCAATGGCTTCGAACGAGAAATTTTTTCATTTGAAAATTTCAATCCTGTTTTCCCAGAAAGTGGAGACTTTGATCTCGCTTGCTTAATGCTCGCCAATAATGAATCTGGAATCATTTTTAATCTCGAAGAATTTGTAAGTTGGGCCTTGAAATATAATGTCCCTGTCTTTAGTGATACCACTCAAATTATTGGCAAAATTCCTTTTCACTTTAATCAATCAGGTATTGATTATGCTGTTATTTCTGGCCATAAGCTTGGAGGTTTGACCGGAACAGGACTTCTTCTTGCTAAAAATCCTGAAACATTGAAGCCATTGATTTATGGTGGTGGCCAAGAGAAAGGATTAAGAGGAGGCACTCAAAATTATCTTGGTATTGAATGTCTTGCTCTCTTACTTTCAAACTTAAATAAAACGATTGAATCCTATAAGAATGTTGAAAAACAAAAAATTGAATTTGAGAACTCCTTGAAAAGTAAAATTGAAGGTTTAGTTGTCTTTGGAGATCGATGCAAACGATTGCCTAATACAACCCAATTAGCGATTCCAGGAATTCATGGTCAGGCCATACAAATCGAATTGGAATCGAGGGATATTTTTGTCACCACCTCATCTGCTTGTTCAGATAATTATCCTAATGCCCCAGAGAGTTTAGTTGCTCTAGGCTATAGTGAAGAACTTGCTCGTGGATCCGTAAGAATTTCAACTAATGAATCTTTTACAGAGCTCGATTATATGAAAATCCATGCAGCTCTTATCGACTCTTATCAAACTCTTAATCGAATTCAGGTTTAGCTGAATAAATCGCAAAACCAAAAGGAAATTGTGAAATTGGATTATCCCAAAGCTTAGGATTTAATTCTTTATCGGCTCTTATATTAGGGAATCGAATATCAAAAAAACTTTCACTTTTCTTATCAACAAACCTCAGAGTCATGATGTTTTTTCCAAGGTATCGAGTAGAAATATAAGTCCATGCCCAATTAGACTTTAAATCAAACTCAAATATCGTCTCTCCAAGACAGTTCTTTTCCTTTTTTGATTGATAGAACTTTATTTTTGTTTCTCTCATATAGAGGCAAAAACGCTGTTGCCCTCCTTCAATATAGACATCGAACATTAACTCAGTATTTAAATCAGAACCTGAGAACTCAAAGTTTTTCTTAGGAATGCTTGTTTGGAAAGTACCAGTTAGAAACCTTTGTACTTTGTTTGAGATAAGAGAAAATTCACTTCCAAATAAAGGAGTACTCAATAGAAAAAATACTAAAAACTTCATTGAATCACCCTCATACACCGAAAGCCCACCTTCAAGTTCTCATTAATAATCTCATCTCCTTTCTTTCCTAGAAGAGAGCTGTCAAATCGGAAGTTCTTATTTTTGTGAGCCTTCCCGTCCCAATGAAAACGATGGGAAAGGATATGCCATGGACTAAAGCGATCAAAATAAAAAGAGGAAGCATTAATATTAAAATAAGGAGCTTCTTGATTATCCACGGCTTCTAGCAGACCTCCCATAACATCATAAATACCCATCCATGAAATATTATCTCTTTCAAAAGTTCGAAAACGTTCCTTACACTCACTTATTGGAATTTTTGTGCAAGTCCTTTCTTTCACATGATCATTCTTAT
The DNA here is from genome assembly GCA_965217035.1 of Bacteriovoracaceae bacterium. Taxonomy (GTDB): domain Bacteria; phylum Bdellovibrionota; class Bacteriovoracia; order Bacteriovoracales; family Bacteriovoracaceae; genus JAUHYH01. The sequence continues at coordinate 1,149,598 of OZ244226.1, forward strand.
CATAATGATCATTAAAATCAGCGCGCGGAGAAATAAGTCCTTTGTTGCGATCTCCCCAAGCGAAAAGGCTGGTAAGTCCTTCTTTTTCTTTTAGATTTCGATAAAAACTGGCTGCATCATGAACCCGAGAAGAAATTAGTTTTTTTCCACGATCATGACAAAAATCTTTCATTTCATTTAATGTAAGATTATCGGCATACTCGGTCCAAGAAAAAATATCTTTTTCCAAACCTCTCATATTATTTAAAGATTTCCATTCAAAGACATCATGTTTGCTTACTAAATATTGATCAATAAAAATATTTTTTTCATTTTTCCACTTTTTTACATTATCTCGCTCACCTTTTTCTTCATTCATTTTGAAAATTTCTTGAGAATGGGAATATTCAAGTTTAGGCAAATAAGTTTCATTACAATTTCTCTCTAAATTGATGACGTAACTGACTTTTGGATTTGATTTTAAGACAAGAGTTACTTCTAATGAGTAATTTCTTAAAGTTTGGTAATAACGTTTTTTACGAGAAAGATTTTTTACAGGAGGATATTTAGCAAAAAGTTTTATGACTTCTTTTCTATTATTGAATTCAATTTCAAAATCTTTTTTTGCGTTAGGAATTTGTCCAGAAAAATAGCATTGTAAAAGCTGTGGATTGCATTTTAAATAATCTTCTCCTGTTTCTAATTTTTCCCAGTGTAGTTCTCCACAGGTATCGACTTTTTCGCCTAAGCCAGGATAAGAACCTGAACTCCAAAAATGATTTAATCTTTCACCCGCCTTTATAAAATAAGGGAGATAATCGTAATTTTCAGAGGCATTGATTTCTTGTTTAGCAGAGTTAAATTCATTTGATTTAAAAATCCATACAATGATGAGTAGTAGAAACAAAAAAATAACAGTTAAAATAAGTCGGTTTTTCAATTTGTGCTGCATCGCCATGTTATCCTGATTTAGATTATAATATTGAGAAGGTATGATCTACTACAAAAGGCAAGGTAATGGACTGGATCAAGCAAGTAAAATCAGAAGATGTCTCGGATAAAATTCTTTCTTTTGAAGAGTATATGAACGCTTTTCAAAAGTTTCCTCAAAGAGAATGTCGACCATCATGTATCTATTTCAAAGACATGTTTGATTTCTTCGGAAAAAATGAAGATGGATCCTTTAACCTTTTCAAGAAAGATCATCCTGAATCTTCGGCGGTTCAAGGACAAGAAGAAACTCAAAAACTTATTTATAGAAATTTAACTAATTTTACAGAAGAGGGATTTAATAATAAATTTCTTCTCTTAGTTGGCCCTAATGGTTCTTCTAAAACAAGTCTTGTTAATAAAATCATGAGAGCAGGAGAAGAATATAGCCATCTTGATGAAGGAGCACTTTATACCTTTAGCTGGATCTTCCCCATGGATAACTACACCAAAGGAACATTAGGCTTTGGACAAGAGGCTAGTAAAACAAAGCTTGATACATTTGCCTATATTGAGGAAAAAGATATAAGTGCTATTTTGACTTCGGATCTTAAAGATCATCCGCTACTTTTAATTCCTATTGACCAAAGAAGAGAACTCATTAATGAAGCTCTTGGAGATAATTCTCCCCTTCTTGAATCCGTTCAAAAGTCATTTTTATACAATGGTGAACTTTCTAAAAGAAATAAAGTTATTTTTGACTCTCTTTTAAAGTCTTATAAAGGGAATTATTTTGATGTTTATAAGCACATCAGAGTTGAACGTTTTTATATCGATAAAAAGCTTTCACAAAGTGCCGTTACGATTGAACCCCAAATGCATGTAGATGCGAAAATCCAACAAATCACAATGGACAGAAGACTTGCTTCTCTTCCCGCTAGTTTGCAATCACAAAACTTATTCTCTCTTAATGGTGAGATCGTCATGGCCAATCGAGGAGTCTTAGAGTTTTCAGATCTTCTCAAAAGACCTATTGATGCTTTTAAATATCTTTTGACAACTATGGAGAATGGGACGATCAACCTTGGTGGAATTATAAGCCAGCTTGATATTTTCTTTGTAGGAACAACCAACGAACTTCATTTTAATGCCTTCAAACAGCATCCTGACTATAATTCGTTTCGGGGAAGATTTAATTTTATAAAAGTTCCTTATCTGCTTGATTATAAAAAAGAAGAGAAAATTTATGTCGAGCAAATCAAGAACTTAAAAGACCGTTGTCATTTTGAACAGCATAGTATTGAAGCCCTCTGTCTTTGGACAGTAATGACTCGCTTGAGGAAACCTCAAAATCAAAACTTTAAAGATAAAAAGCTAGGGATTCTTGCTTCGCGACTCAGCCCTATTGATAAAGCTTTATTTATTTCTTTGAATATCACACCTGAAGGAATGAATCTCAAAGAAAAACAAAGCTTAGTTGCTAATAAAAAAGAAATTAAAAAAGAGTTTTATAACGACCCAATGTACGAAGGAAAATTTGGGATTTCACCGAGAGAAATCAAACAAATTATTTATGATCTCTCTATTAATCATAAATATGTTACTTTTGCTGAAGTTATTGATTATTTAAAAGAGTTTATTCAGAGAAAAAATGAATTTGACTTTCTTAGTATTGCACCTCAAGGAGATTATCATAATCCGATTAAATTTATTAACTTCATTGAAGAATATGTTTTTGATCTTTTTGATTCAGAACTAAGAGATTGTCTTGGACTTATTGATGATCGTTCATACGAAGAATATATTTCGAAATATATTTATCAAGTTACGGCCCATATAAAAGGTGAAAAAATAAAAAATAAAGTAACAGGAAAATTTGAAGAAAGTGATATGTACTTTATTAAAGAATTTGAAAATAATATAAAGCTCAAGGATAAGTCTGAAGATTTCAGATCACATATTATTTCAAGGCTCGGAGCATTCTCCATAGATAATCCAGGTGCAGATATTGTCATGACTGATATTTTCCCTGACATTGTTAAGACGTTAAAAGAATCATTTAGAGATGAGCAAAAAAAGGTTATTAAGCGTGTTGGCGAAAACCTGGTTTATTACTTAGACGACAAAAAAGGAGCTCTTAAAAAAGATGCTCTCGATGAAATCGACATGATTGTGAATAATTTGATTGCCAAGTACGGCTATCGACAAGAAGGTGCCATAAGAATGTTGCAATATCTGATTAAAACGAAGTATTAAACTTCGATGTCACAAAGAACAAAAAAATTCACGAAGGACAGTTATAACGTCACCTATAGTGTCAACTCTGAAAATGAAAATAAGAGGTTAGATCAATTTCTCCAAATCCATTTTTTAACTTTCTCTAGGCAGCAGATCAAAAAAGTTATAGAGGAAGGACGAATACGAATAGAAGGTAGAGATCATAAACTTAAACCTTCGACTAAAGTGAAAGAACACGAAGTCGTCTATATTACAACGGAAAAAGAGGATCTTAAATCAGAAATCTGGAATGGCGAAGAAGTTCCTCAAGTAGAAACAGTTGAAGTTGTTTATGAAGATAGTGACGTTGTTGTGATTAATAAACCTCCCTTTATGTCGACTCACCCAACAGGAAAACATCTCTTTTATTGCGCAACTGTTTATCTAGAAGCTCAACTAGGAGCTCCCGTTTACTCTGTGCATAGACTTGATAGAGAAACATCAGGTGTTATTATTCTTTCTAAAAAAGCGAAATCTTCAGCTAGGCTTGTTAATGAATTTGAAAATAAAAGAGTTCAAAAAGTTTATTTCTTTATTGCTCATGAAAAACGAGAAAATCAATTTCCATTTAGTGCCCATGAAAGACTCGGTCAAAAAATAGGATTTATTCCTGAACTTTATATGCATTGTTATGAGGAGAATTCTACAGAAGGAAAAGCTTCACATACAGATTTTTACTTCTTAGAGAGAAGCAAAGGCTACATCCTGGGCCTAGCAGCACCTCGAACAGGTCGGCAACATCAGATTCGCTCTCATGCAGCCCATTATGGAATGCCCTTATTAGGTGACAAGCTCTATAATGGAGACCCTTCAGTCTTTACTCGATTTAAGGATAAAGTCGAGCAGCCTGCTGATAGAGATCTCATGCAAATACCGCGTCATGCCCTTCATGCTCTTGCTATCAAAATTCCTGAAATCTACCAAAAATCATTTCGGACTCAACTTCCATTAGATTTGAAGGAATGGATTCAAAATAACCTTGATATTTCTCTTTCCGACTTGGATAAGAAAATAGTTGATTCGATAGAGGAAATTTTAGGATAGGATAAGTCATGACTTGGTTTACAATTTTAGCCCCTATTTTTATTTTTGCTCTATGGTATTTTTGTAGAAAGGTTTTAAAAAACTATTTTTTAACTCCATTCAATCTTTCTACTAAGTTTTTATACCCTTTGGATTTTCTCGTTCTAGCACCTCTTGTTCTCAGGTTTATGTATCGAATAAAACCGGAGCTCTATACTTCATTTATAGGGACTCTTGTTGGAATTAATTATATCCTTTTAGGAGTTTCTTGGATTGTTGTTAGTTATGGAATTCTTTTTTTCTTTTTGGAAAAAAAGTGGAAAAAAAATGAATCGAAATATAATCCATCGAGACGATTGTTTCTAAAAAAGAATCTTGCTTATTCTGGTTACGGAGTAATCGGTGCTGTTTCGACAGTAGGAGCCTATCAAGCTTACAACCCTGAAATAGAAAAAGTTTCTGTTCCCTTAAAGGAGAAAGATAAAGCTCTTTCTGGTTTTAAAATTACTCAAATTTCGGATCTTCATATCGGTGCCTCAATAGGGAAATCATTTATTGAGTATGTTGTTGAGGAATGCAATAAACTCGATTCTGATATCGTCGTTATTACTGGGGATATCGCTGATGGAACTCCAGAAGCTCTTGCCGATGACTTGGAACCTCTTAAAAACTTAAAATCAAGACAAGGAATTTATTACGTCAATGGAAATCATGAGTTTTATTGGGGAATAGATGCTTGGATGGAATATTTACCCAAACTTGGATTTGAGGTTTTAGACAATAGAAATAAAATAATCACTTTTAATAACACACCTATTTGTATTGCAGGGACAAATGATTTTATTGCTCCTCGATTTTCAAAAAAATATAAATTTGATCCAAAGGCAGCTTTAGGTGCAATAGACAGAGAAATTTATTCAATTATGCTCACTCATCGCCCAAGAAGCTTTCCTTATACTCATCCTCTTAATATTAATCTTCAACTTTCTGGGCATACGCACGGAGGCCAAGCTTACCCATGGAATATCATAACTAAGTTCGTGCAACCCTATCTTGCAGGACTTTATGATCATGATGGAATGTGGATTTATGTGAATCGAGGAACAGGATTCTGGGGCCCACCCAATCGCATGGGTGTTGGAAGTGAAATTACACAACTAACATTAGGATAATTATGGAATTTAACAACGTTGAACTGGTTGGCTATATCGCCTCCGCACTTTTAATGGTTTCTTTTTCAATGAAGGACATTAAAAAATTAAGATTTATTAATTCTGGTGGATGCTTCTGCTTTATCGTTTATGGATTTCTTCTAAAAACTTCATGGCCGATCATTATTACAAACGGCTATATCTTGGTGACTAATATTTGGCATCTCGTCAAAACAAGGCGCGAAGGGTCCAAGTAAGCCATTTTGAACGGTGCTAATTGGCGCTAACTTATGTCTACTCAAAATTAAGAACAGCTCAATTGGCATCACACTTGCTTTTTATAATAGGTAACGGGGTCCCCACCCCTAAACACTATTGAAAGGGAGAGAAAAATGATTGCATTAATGACTTGTTTATTTGGAATGGCGCTATTCAACGCCTACCTTATGCAATCAAATTCTAGGGTGAAAGTTCGAGTCAAAAAGGACTAATTAACCCACTACCTTTAATTTAGTTATCCCTCGATGAGAAGCCGAGTCCGACGCTCGGCTTTTTATTTCTCTCAAGTCTCTTATTAACTTTCTCGATAGATACCTATATGGAAGAGTTTGGCTACACAACTGAAGAACAGGTTAAGAATTGTAAGCCAGTTGCTGATGATGAGCCTATCATTAAGCTCGAGCAAGACTCTAACCTCACTAAAATTGATATCAAGCAACTCAAGAAGACTTCGGGCGAGAAATAATTAATTCGATCTTAACTTTGCCATTTCTGCCACAATTTCTTGGCGGCTGCCTAAAACCCCAGAAACTTTAGCTTTTTTTTAAATTTATTGTATCTCTCTGAAATCAGACTATTTTGATTGAATTATCAATGATTCTTTATTCTTAGCCTTAAAATAAAATCATGAGAATAGGATCAATTCCTGCTTATTATTTGTCAGTAGCGCAACTTGCTCTGAGAAAGCTAGATACGCCTGATAATCATCATGCTCATCAACTGAAGATCATTTTAAAAAATGATCTCATTAGAAAGCTTAATGAGAATCGATTTGGATTAACGAAGTTTAATTATAATGTAGAGGATATCAAAAATAATAGAATGATATTCACACAGAGATTTTAAGTTTTAATAATCAAACTTCTTACGACTCTTTTTTATATCAGACTTAGATTTTTTGTCTTTTAATCTCTTTTCGATCGCAGCCTTCTTAGGCTTAGTTTTTTTTCTTTTTTTAGGTTCTGAACGAACTGAATTCAGCATTTCTTTAAGCTTTTCTAAACAATCTTTTTTATTCTTAGACTGAGTTCTGTATCTTTGACTCGTAACTTTAAAAACTCCATCATTTGTTATGAATTGCCCGAAAGAGTTTCTAAAGCGCTCAAGAACTCTCGAGTTTAAACTTGTCTCATTAATATTCCAAATTAAGGTGACTTTAGTATTGAGCTTATTAATATTCTGACCTCCTGCTCCTGCAGAACGACTATAAGAGAAAGAATACTCTGATTCAGGAACCTTCATGATAATAAAGGTTTTATATAAAGAATAAAGCAGCATCCAGAAGATATGATTAATGGCCACAAGGTCAATTTCATTCCTAAGACTCTTTTCTCAAAGGTCTTCTCCTGATTTTTCATAGATAAGAAGTGCAGAATTCTTCCTGCTAGAAAAGCGACTCCTAAACTATGGATGAGCACTGAATAAGCTCCATTAACCTCAAGAATATAAAGCATAATTAAAAATAGAGGAACATAACTTGCAAAATTATTATGAGCACTTGTGAGGTGAAGAATTTCGTTATCGCTTCCAGGTCCAAGTGAAACTTTATTAGAACGACGACCTTTGATAACGGTTAATGAAATATAAAAATAGAGGAAGCCAAGGAGTGAGGCATAGAGTAGAATCGCCATTTATTCTTCTTTTTTACACATTGATTGAAGTATTTCATATCCTTCTTGTAAAACAGGATCAGCAAACGAATCGGACTTAGAATGACGATAGTTTCTTTTATACATGAAAAGTGAATCATTACAACTTGGATATTCTCTAATTAATTCCAAAACTTGTTGCAAACTGACAATAGCAGTTGTTAGATCAAGTGCCTGATCCAAGAGTTTCTCATTTTTAGTTTTTTTAAAATCTCTTTGAAGATCTTTTTGCTTTTTTATTAGACTTTTTAATTCTTTTTCAACATGAATAATTTTTTCTGATTTATTCGAACTACCTTTGACTTTACTAACTATAGCTTGGTCACCAAGTAAATTAAAAGAAAAAGTAATACTAAAGATAAAAATTAAATTCCACATTTTACTTTTAATCCTTTTGCTGCAAGTTTTTCTTCGATCTTTTTCCTATCGCTATCAATTTTACTAACATATCCTCCAAGCTCTCTTTGCTTATTCCTTTTTCTTTTTTCTCTTGTCGCAGCAGGAAGCTTTTTGGATCCACCATAAACATCAGGAAATTTACCTGTGTATCGTATATAATCAGCAAGTTCATTTTTAAAGATCTCAGAAGAAAAGCTTGAGAATCCCCCCTTCATTACAGAAGTAAATTTCTTACCTGTTCGTTTATCAGCAAACTTTACTTTTGTACCGTCTTCTCTAGCATTTTTCGTGACAAAATAATTTCTCAAGATCTGCTTTACCCCTCCGGGTCCACCATTATAGATATACTTCGTGATCGTTTTTACAACATGATATTTACTTACTTTTTTCTTAACATCATCAGTAAAAAGTTCTTTATAATACTTTTCAGCAAGTCTCGCATAATACTTATGCAAGAGAGCCCCATAAAGCATTGACCTCAAAGGGTTTTTGGGAAATGCGCTTCTTTCACATGCAGTAAGACTTCTATAAGGAAAAGGAGTTTTTAATGTTCCTCTAATTCGAGAGCAAGCGTTTTCTTTTTCAGATACCTTGTAACCTAGTCTTTTCTCATAATCCTTCTCAAGAAAGGTAAAATCTTTGTTCCCTTTGGTTCTATTGATTCTATGGTTTATATTAACTTGTTTAGCAGCTATCGAGGATAATTGTGCTATACCATAAACTCCTAAGCTATTTCCAATATTGGGTATGAATTTGGATTCATGATTAACCATAGAAAAGTACACTCCTTTATCAATACCAACGCAATCACTTACTGTTAAAAATGTTTTATAAATCGTTTCATGGAGCTCTTTTGTAAGACATGGTGATTGATAAACTTTTCCAGCAGAGTTTTTTATTTTCCTCTTAGCATTCAAGCGAGCCTCAGAGGATTTTCCAGGACAAACAGCATATCGTGTTCCAATATTGTTTCCTTTCTTAGATAACCTTGCTCTTAGCTTATTCGCCTTCATGCTTTCATAGATGCAAAGACTAGTTGAATCTGTGAGATCAGAAATTTTTTTGATATTGTCTTTATTCGCCTTACTGATCAAGGTCGATGTATCACAATCTTCATATTGACCAAAGAAGGTTGGATTCCCATTTTTAAAATTCACGACTTGTTTTTGAAGATAGTTATTAGTCGAATTGCAATTTTTGGCAAATTCATATTCGAAAGAATGAGCGACTAAGACACTCAAGGGGAATAGAGCAATAATAAGTTTCACTTCTCTATTGTCATTGAAATTAAAATTTTGAGCAACGGAGCAGCAAAAGAAGCCTCTTAAAATAAGTATTGTCGAGTTATTTAGTCTACCAAAAAATTGATCAATGGACTTGTGATAATTTATCGATTAAATATATATAAATTGTCTAAGAGGTTAACTTTGCTCAGTATTGTATGATGTCATAGATATATATCATAAAAGTCCTCGGATAATTAATGAAAGAGAGAATTCGGTATAGTGAAATTCTGGCGAAATTAAAAATTATTCTCCAGCCGGAGACTTCTTTTTTTATGACCGCTATTATTTATGGAGTTGGCGTCAGTCTCTTGATGCTCGCTCTTCCTGTTTCCGTACAAGCTCTTATCAACACAGTAACCTTTGGAGTTGTTCTTCAACCTCTCGTCATTTTGAGTATTGTTCTTTTAGGATTGCTCTTATTTTCAAGTTGCTTAAATGCTTTTCAAACTTTTACAATCGAGTCTTTCCAGCATCATTTCTTTGCGCGAATGAGTTCAGACATTGTTCGTAAAATTCTCGATGCTTCATCTAAAAAACTTAAAGAGCACGAAGGTCACAATCTCGTTAATCGCTATTTTGATATTATGACAATTCAAAAGAGTATGACGTCTCTTCTGACAGGCGGAGTCTCTCTTGTCATGCAAACAACAGTTGGTTTGATTTTACTTGCTTTCTATCACCCCTACTTTCTCGTTTTTGACATCATACTTATTATTTGTGTCTATTTGATATGGAATTATTATGCTCGGGCAGGTTTTGAGACGGCCGTTGCTGAGTCCAAAGCAAAATACCAAATGGGATTCAGTTTAGATGAAATTGTTAAGCTAGAGTCCTTTGGAAAGTCTCAACTAAAAAGAGAAAAAATAATTGAAAGAGCCGATAGCAAAATTAAAGACTATATCGTAAAACGAAGAAAACATTTCAAGCATATCTTTCAACAGCATATTCTTTTACTCCTACTCTATTCGTTTATGAGTGCTCTCATTTTAGGACTTGGAGGATATCTCGTTATTGCTCAACAGCTCTCTTTGGGCCAGCTTGTTGCAGCGGAACTTGTTGTAACAGTTATCCTTGCTTCCTTTACCAAAGCTCATAAATATATCGAATCTCTTTATGATTTATATGCTGCTGCCGACAAGCTTGCTCTTTTCTATGAAATTCCAAAAGAAGAAAATCTTTATCAAAGTGAAGAATCAATTGCCACTGGAAATATCGTTTTTAATAAAACCGTCGTAAATCTTGAAAATTCCAAATATGAATTTCATAAAACATTTGAAGAATCTAAGAAATATCTTATTCATTCTTCTCATTACACCTATAGCGCTATCTTTATGGAACTTTTGCAAGGAGTAACCAGTCCTAGTCAAGGTTCTTTATTTTACGGAGAACAACATTTCGGAGAGCTTCCTCTCCCAGCATTAAGAGATCATATCTATGTTGTTGATAAACCATATCTCATTGCAGGAACAATACAAGATAATCTGAGTTTTGGTAATCCTGATTATTCGAGAAGTGAAGCTCGCGAGGCTCTTAGAACTTGTAATCTTGAAGTTGTTGAAGATTATTTTAAAAAAGGTCTTAATACAGAAATCCAATCAAGTGGTTATCCTTTATGGAGCAATCAAATTTATAGATTGGAACTTGCAAGACTTCTTATGAGTCCGGCAGATGTCATTGTTGTCTCAAGATTTTTTGATCAAATTGGACCAAAAAGAAGAAATAATTTTTTAAAGAAGATCTTTGAAACAAATAAAACACTTATATTGATCAGCAATCATGAATATCCTGAGTTTAAATTTGATGAATATCTTCATTTTAAAGACGGACAAATCGTTCAGGGAAGCTAGGAGTAGAACTTGAGATCTCGGCAAAAGAGAATTGTTGATAATTTTCAAACCATAAAAATGGTAAGTAAGCCCGAATGGTTAAAAGTTTGCGCTAATATCTTCATCATTATCTGCATTTTCACTATATTCATACTTGCTTTCATTCCCTGGCAGCAAACTTCTCGTGGAGAAGGCCAAGTCACAGCGATTGATCCCGCTAATAGGGTTCAAGATCTTTATGCACCAGTAAGTGGTCTCGTTAATGAATGGTATGTGGTCGACGGTTCAAAGGTTAAGAAAGGGGATCCGATTGTTCAAATCATCGATAATGACCCTAATTTTCTTCAAAGATTAGAAAGTGAAAGAGATGCTGTTCTCCAACAATATGAAGCCGCTAGAATTTCTACAAAAACTGCTCGTAATAATTATAAACGACAAAAAAAGCTTTTCGAAGAAGGTCTTACCTCTAAAGTCAGTGAAGAGAAAGCCCTTATTACCTACAAGAAGAATTTAGTTGATGAAGCTAAAATTTCTGCAAAGCTTACTCAAGCAGAAGTAAAACTCTCTCAACAACAAAATCAAATGATTCGCGCTCCAAGAGATGGACAAATCCTGCGAGTAAGACCTGGAACAGGAGCTGTCTTCTTAAAAAAAGGTGATTATATTGTTACATTTGTCCCAGAAACGACAAAGCCTGCTACTGAAATATTTATAAATGGAAACGATCTGCCTTTGGTTTATCCAGGCCGGCATGTTCGTTTACAATTTGAAGGATGGCCTGCGGTACAGTTTAGTGGATGGCCTTCTGTTGCTGTTGGTACTTTTGGAGGTCGAGTTTTCAGTGTTGACCCTTCAGTTCAGCAGAATGGAAAGTTCAGAGTTCTTATTGAACCCACAGAAGAAGAACCTTGGCCCGATATGACTTATCTTCGTCAAGGAACTCGAGCTTATGGCTGGGTCTTACTTGATACTGTTAAGATCGGCTATGAGCTTTGGCGGCAGCTTAATGGATTCCCCCCTTCAATAGAATCCAACCCATACGTTACCGGCAGTAAAGTAAAAGATAAAAAGAAAGATAAAAAATGAAGTGGTTAATCCTCTTGCTCTATTCGACTGGAACTTTCGCTGGAATCCTAAGTACTGGGCAAATTATTAGCTCAGTAACAAAACATTATCCCCTCATCCTCCAAGCACAATATCGTAAAATTGAAGCAAGAGAATCTTTACGAGAAAAAAAAGGTGCTTTTGATTTAAGACTAGAGGGAAAAGCTGATACTCGAGTCGATGGATTTTATGATGGGAATATCTATGGCCTAAAACTTGTAAAACCTTTTCGAACCTTTAATACAAAACTCTATGGAGGATTTCGAAGATCCGATGGACTCTTCCCTTCTTACGAAGGTAAAGCTGATACTCTCGATGAAGGTGAATACATGATAGGGGCTGAGTTCTCATTATTGAGAAATCGCTTTATGCATGAAAAACAATTCTTAGAACGACTCGCAAGACTCAAACTTGAAAAAGCAGGCAATAAACTTGAAGTCACTCAAAACATGGTCAAAGAACAAGCTCTTATCACTTATTGGAGTTGGGTTATCGCTGGAAAGAGTTATCAAATTTTTGATGACCTTCTAAAGGTTGCTGAAAAAAGACAAAGTAATTTGAAAAGAAGGTATAAAAGAGGAGCTCTTGCGAAAATTCAAATTATTGAGAATATGCAATACATTACTGAGCGACGCTCAAAAAGAGCGAAAGCAAAACAGGTATTCGATAATTTAGCGATTGAACTGTCTTTATTCTATAGAGATGATGAAGGAAAACCAAAAGCTCCCCTTTCTAATCAAATTCCAGAACTAGAATGGAGTAATTTTGTCGATAAGCTTGAAAAAGATATCAGTTTTTCTGAGGAAAGGTTATTAAAAAACCCTAAGTTTTTAAACTTTGAAGTTGAAAGACAAGAAATCGAAAGATCTATCGAGTTTGCAGAAAACTCACTTCTTCCTGAATTAAACTTTCGAGTAGAGTCTACAGAAGACAGAGGAGAAGGTTCATCTTCTTTAGAAGGCAGAGAAAATCGAATTATGCTAAGTCTCGATATCCCACTGGAGAGAAACCTAGGAAAAGGTGCTATTGCTAAAGAAAAAGCGAGAATGAAACGCTTGAATACCACTCAAAGCTTCATGCAGGAAACAACGATAGCCAAAGCGCAGATGATAAAAAATAAAATCACAATGTCTAAAGAGGTTATTAAGAACGCCCTTCAAGAAGTTGACTTTGCTCAGCAGCTGCTCAAGGCTGAGAATAAGCTCTTCAATAATGGGAACAGTGACTTTTTTGTTTTAAATATGAGAGAGCAAAAACTCGCACAGGCCAGGCAAAAGAAGTTGATTTCTTTTTTAGATTACATGCAATCCTTTGTTGAATTGAATCAGCTTTATTGGAATTTCTGACAATAACGATCTTCTTTAAATCACCTCTATTTGAGCTCAAGCCCCTATCTGACAGCCTATTAAGTAAATCAATATAGATCCTTATTTTTATACATTTTATCAAATGTTCCTCTTTTTCTAATATTTAACCAAGGAAAGGAGGTTTTATGAAAGCTTTGTTGACACTTATCTGTGCATCGTTTTTTTTGAGTTGTGCTCAAATGAGTGAAGATGGTCAAAATCTTCAAGAATTCAAAAAACGTTTTCCAGCGACAGACAAGGTCGAAATAGACCGCAATGAGAGACGTCGAGAAAAAAGAAACGATCTAAGACTGTAAATTATTCACAGAAGTGAACTGGTTTATTGATAAAATCGAATCTTCTCATTTCTATTATCTAATTTATTCGAAAGCTGTACTGCGCTATTGTCTCCCTCAAGCTGAAAAGCTTGAAGGAGTCAATAAGTGCGTTTATTACTGATTTTTCTAATCTCTATTTCTGGATATACTCAAGACAGCATCAACCGTCTTGAATCAACAGAAAGAGTCTCAAACTTCTTTAAAAAAGTTGCTCCTGATACAGCTAACTTTTTCTCTGAATTCCTTGGGCCATCAGCGGATGGTGGAAACTTCAATCTTGACTCTGAAGGAAACAATGACCCGAGAGATATTTTAACTTGGAACCAAGTGAGCTTTCAGTGGAACCTTACTGAAGATAAAAAGAACCGTTTTGTTTTCAACCCAAGATTTATTATTAATCACTCTAAAAATTCTGCAGAAAGTATCGATCCAGAAAGTGCCGTTGTTGGTTACGCTGGAAGCTTTTCAAGTGGAAAATTTTCGGCAAATATCAATCTTAACACAATCTTACCATTCATGAGAGACCGTGACGTTCAAGATGATAATCTCATGTTTAATCCTGGTGGGTTTAATTCTTTAAATTATCAATTCTCAGATTCAATTTCAGGGTCACTTTGGGTTTGGTTTCGAATGAAATTTTATGAAGGAAGAAAAGATCCTAACAGTGACACAAAACTAAGTTCCTTTTTGGCTCCGTATGTGAGTTATAAAATCAACGATGAAATTGGCTCTATTGCTGCTTTTTACTGGATTAATGAAAGACTTGTTGAGAGTGATTTCCAAATTGACAGAAATGACAACTTTAATTTGATGTATTCTTACACCCTTAACAAGTACTTAACAATCCAACCTTTCATTAGACTGTACCGCGCCAATGGCTTTAGCCTTAAGACTGCGCAACTCAATGTCTGGCTATCGGGCACACTCTTTTAAAATTAAAATGTGTGAGTTATTCTCACACTCATGAATACACTAATTAAATTTTCGTTTTTTCTTTTAACCTCAACTTCTGCTTTCGCTGAATGGGGAACCGAAATCAAAGGAACTCCAAACTTAAAAAGCATTCGGCTTGGCGTACGCCTTCAAGGAATTGCAGAGTACTCTGACGATGAAGGTAATGATGTTCAAAATGTCGACTTATTCGCAAGACGAACGCGACTCCAGGTACAAACCAATTTTTACAACGGTTGGAAAACTTATTTCGATCTCCGAAATGATAAAACAAATCATGGTGCTGATGGAGGAGAGGGAGAATTCATCCTTGGTGATGGTTATATTCAAATTCCACTTACAGAGTCTGCAAAACTAAGGCTCTTTCGAGCAAAAGTTGATATGTCTTTTTCCCAAACAGTAAGTTCATCGAAACTTATCTATCTCGAACGATCGGCGATATCTGACTACGCTTCAAATTACGTTTCTGAATCACGACGAGCGACAAACATTCAACTTAACGGAACACTTCTCGATAAAAGCCTTGTATACCAACTCGTTATAGGTGACGGGATTGGAGAAAATGATTTCGAAGATGCAACAGGTGGATCAGCGAATTCATTTATTTCTCAAGGACCTATGATCGGAGCAAAACTTCGCTATTACTTGATGGGGGATAATCCTGGAAAACTTAAAGAAGCTGGACTTGGAAATGAAAGATATCTCTCTCTGGGTGTTGGTCATTTCAATTTGAGTGATATTGCTTACAAGGCAATGGCTTCAACCGATCCTGATACAGAAATTGATAGAAGCCTCACAAATATTGAACTCGTATTAAAGCATGGTGCTGTTACATTTATTGCTGAATATTTTGACTTCGACGGTGAAGTCGATGACTTCGATGCCGGCAACGATTCTGGAAGCTCAGATGGTTCTTATGCTCTACTCGATTATTTCTTTGGAGAAAAACATTCTCTTTACGTTCGCCATGAAACTTGGGACCGTTTCTCGAATACAACAACAAGGGAATATGAAGGAAATCTCATCGGTTATAACTATTACTTGAAAGGCAACAAAATCCGATTTGGCCTAGCTTATAATGAAGCGATTCAAACAATTGGAACGACCGAAAATAAGACGAAAAAAATTCAAACTCACATGATGCTCCACTTTTAAAAAATCTCATAAAATCCGTGCCACTTATACATTAGACGGCACTCACTTTTCAGCATCCTGAAACATTGAAAACAAAGACTTGAGTAGTTATTACAAGAGAGGTTGAGTCGACTAGTGCGCCATGTTATAAAGTTTTCAAATTCAAAATGGAGGACCTATGAAAATCTTAATAACGCTTTTAACTCTTATCTCTCTCAATACTTTCGCGGATGAACAACCTGAAGCTGTCTGCCAAGGAATCAGTGATGGCTATAAAGTTGATCTTAAAATCTTTGAAACTGGAAATGACGCCGTAAAAAGAATGACCATCGATACGACTGATGGAAATGGTCCTGAAGCAGTTGTCGATATAGATGCTTTTGTTGGACAAGATGGTAACTTTACCACATTATCGGCAATCGCCGAGATTGATGGAGAAGTTGGAAAAATAGAGCTCACATTGGATTATGAAGAAATTGCAAATGCTGATGGTGAATCTGTCTACGCTCTACTAAGTCATGAGTCTGAAGGAGAAGAAACTCTCGTAGATATGGCTTGCGTGCCGATGGAATAATCTTCTCTTCTTAAAATCTGGGTCGCTCTGGCCCAGATAATCTCAAATCTAAGATTTGTTTAAATATACATTTCTAAGACTGATTGAGCCAAACCTTCAAAACTAGTAACCTCCAAATTCCAAATAAACAATGGAGGATTCAATGAAACGATTAATTTTTACTTTATTAATGATAAATTTATCAATTGCTTCAGCAATCGAGTCACCAAAATACTCTGTTCTTTTGGAGGAAGATAACTTCCAAATTAGAGAATACGAATCTTATTTTGTTGCAAGTACAACTTACGATATCTCTAAAGGTGAATCGAGAAGAGACGCTTTCATGACTTTATTTGGTTATATTTCTGGAGAAAACAAAGTTAAAACTAAAATTTCAATGACAGCTCCAGTTACAGATTCAGTAAAAATAGCAATGACTGCTCCTGTCACTGATGTAAAAAAAGGAACAAAGAGAATTATGACTTTCATGGTTCCTTCGCAGTTTTATAAGACAGGTATCCCGCAGCCAACAAACCCGAAGGTAACAATCGAAGAAGTTCCCGCTCAAATTATTGCCTCTCATACATTCTCTTGGTTCGCGGGAGAAGAAAAACGAGAAAGAAAATCTAAAGAACTTAAGAAATGGCTTGAAGAGAGAGGAAACTATACCATTATTTCTGATCCTATTTATGCTGGTTATAATGCTCCCTACACTCTCCCTCCATTAAAAAGACATGAAATGCTTTTTATCATTGAAAAGAAATAAGAGGTTTATATGAAATTATTAATTTTATTAGCGTTGAGTACTTTTGCAATTAACAGTTATTCACACTGTGGAGCTTGTGGAGAAGGGATAGCCGAAGATCACAAAGAAAAAGGCGAAGATCATTCTCATCACTCTGCTGAAACAGATAAAAATAGAAAAAAGAAAGATAAAAAGAAAAAAGAAAAAAAATAAAGTCTCGTTGGGGGAGGGTTGTCCTTCCCCATTTCCTTAAAAGTCATTAAGATAGAGTTAATGTCTATCAGCCAACTCTTGATTCATTACTCTCTTCATTTCATTGCGCCAGTTTTCATCGCTCCTTTAATATCTAAAAATAATTGGAAAAAAATTGCTCTTACACTTATTACAACGATGATAATTGATCTCGATCACTTACTTGCAACTCCAATTTTTGCCCCCAATCGCTGCAGCCTAAACTTCCACCCGCTTCATACTTATTGGGCGGCTGGTGCTTATTTATTTTTCTTATTTCTTCCAAACATATATGTAAAAACCGTCGGTCTCGGTTGTCTCTTTCACTTATTAACAGACTCTATAGACTGCTGGATGAACTCGCTAAACTTCGGATAGACAAGAAAAAAGTGAAAATTCAAACATAATAAAAACAGATAGATACACTCTTTGTATTCGTTTTATTAAATAGATCTTTCAGTATTATCTATTACAAAAAAATCAAATTCTTTTTTAAAATATAAAGTGAAAATTTTAAACAGGAGGATTTAGTCATGAAAAGATTAATAAAATCACTCTCGTTTTTAGCTTTATTCTTAGCAGTGAGCTGTGCACATATGACTCGCGAAACAGAAGTTGAACAACAAGCAAACAAGAACAAAAAGAAAGAGCTTATTAGAACTATCAATAGCGGCAATGAATTAGGTGGATTCTGGTGGTAATTACTCTTTGTTAACCACAATCTTTTTCTTACCGGCTGAATAACGGTACTCGTAAAAAGGTCTAAGCCTTAAACGAACTCCCGGAAGTGAGACAGAGAAATTTGCTCTATGTCTATAATCAACTTGCTTAAGGTAAAAACCTTTTTTGTTTCTGGGATCCTCAATATGACTTTTAGCATAGATAAAGCTACTAAATAACGAGAAGACTATAATTACTATTCTCATATTACCTCTTATAATGGAATTCAAGAGTTTTAGATTTGCCCAAAGTCAAAATTTCAATTCCAAACTCTAGGCTTCCTGTATATTTCATTCTTATTTGATGAAGAGAGAGTTCATTAGGTCTGTCTTCAATATACTTCTTATCAAACTGAGCAACAAACCTATTATTAACAGCATTCGCAACAGAAAAAAGTCCTTTACTGATAGATGGGAATTCCTCAAAGTAATATTGAGCTATATCATCATCCAATCTTTTATACTCTATTTGAAGTCCTCTTGTGGAACCGAGATTGACAAGACCAAGATCTAAATCGAAACTTTTATCATGAATTGCCCAAACTCTTTTTAGTCGAAACTGATGATGAATCCCTGAAGAGCTTTTACCCATTTTATTAAATCGAAGCATCAATGCCCTAAGCTTCTTTTGTTTTCGACTAAAGTCTTCAACACTTCTGTAAAGAAGTGGAATAGAGTTCACTTTAAATCGGAAACGAATTCTGAGATCATAACCAAGGTCAACTATTCCCAAAGAGAAACCTTTACTGAAATTATAGTTTTGAAAAAAACCTCCGATATACCAATCCCCTACTCGCGGCATCAAAACAAGCTCTTTCACTGATTTTCTTAACTTTTCAGCATCTTTCCTAAACTTACGAATGATTCTTTTTCTAAGACGAGGTTTTAGTTTCGAAAGATCAACGATCTTATTTGTCTCAGATATTAAACTTTTTTCAATATCTGAAGATTGTGTAGTCCAATCAACCTCAATCGTTCTTTCAATCCAGTTTTGCTCGTCGATATCATCACCAGCATCGCCATCCAATAAGTTTCTTTGCCAAATAAACTCAACCGCTCCTTCCCCTCCCACAGACAACACACCAAACTCACCTTCACTACTCAATCCAAACTGTAGATCATAGCGGTCAAGCCTGTATTTTCTATCGTCTACTTCATCAAGAAGATCTTCTAAAGTCTTATTATGGCTTTGAATTTGATCAGAAAGATTCGATAAAAAAAAGGACTCTTCAACTCCTCCGGATAGATTCTGCCATTTCTCTGGAACTTTAAAAGCAAACAGCTCAAAACTTAAGAAGAAAAAAGCAAGAAACTTCATTTCAGTCTCCTTAGATGAAACTCCATGGCCATCTCAAAAGACTTTTTCCAGTTTAGGAAACCAATTCTCGCCTCTGATCCAAATCCAATAACTAACCATGATTCTTTTAATTCATTTGACTTTTCTTTCTCTCTAATAGCTCTTCTCAGAGCTCTTTTCAAAACTCTTTTATATTTCTTATCAGATATTTTTTCTGAATAAACTTTTTTATTAATTTGATCATAAACTAGAAACGGTAAACCTTCTGAATCTCCATTACTGTTTAAAGAAAAAATCAAGAAAAAGGGTAAGATTAAATTTTTCATGCGCACATCCTAATAAGAAAAATGGGCAGGAAAAATCCTGCCCTGAGAGTTTCACATCACGGACTGTAAGGAAGAGAAGAATCTTGAATCGTAATCTTGACTTCATTTCCTCTCTTGATGAAACCAAGAGTGTACTCAACCTTCACTTCTGTACCAGAGGTGTCTGTAAAGTAGTAGTGGCCCATGGCAATGGCTTTCATGCCATAGGTGATAATATTATGATTATCAAATCGGACATTTGTCCATGGCTTGATGGCAAAACCTCCATCTTCAGCAAAACGCTTATTGCCACCAACAAAATAAGAGAGAGCTCCTTCAACAGTTGGTCTGAAAGGAACTTTGGCAGCCAAAGTTGGCTTGAACAATACGACTCCTTTGTGGTAGTCGTAAGAGTTCATGATGTGATCGAGAGCTTCGCTTTTGTAGTCACCACCGTCAGTGAATACCTTTCCAATTCTGACGATTCCTTTTCCCCAGTTTTCTTGAGCTTGCTTAACCTCATCAATTGTAATCCCATAATCCTGAGACAAAGCTAAAGGACTAAAAGCTAAACAGAGTAACAACATTAAGTTTTTCATTCATTACCTCCCTAGGCGTATTGTTGTGATGGAGGATTTTTATAAAAAAATGGAGCATCGTTAAATTATATAAACTCAAAAAAAATCATTCATTAAAACGATAATCCCACTAAAACGATAAGAAACAAGAGTTTAAAACAATTCTGAGGAATCTTCCCAATTTTTGAATAAGCCTTGTCTAACTATAATTTTCAATAAAACGTCTCAGGATCTCTTTTGCTTCAGGAGCTTCTACTCCCTTAATCGACTTTCTAAAACTTTCTGCTTCTTCCGGAGGGAAGTAACCATGATCTTTATAAACCTCAATTCGCAAAAGGAATTCTTCTTCATCAGCCTCTGGATGAAATTGTGTAGCATAAATATTTTCTTTTATGCGAAACATTTGTACAGGACAAGGGGCTGAGGTTGCGAGTAAAATCGCTCCTATTGGAACTTCTTCACAAGCTTCTTTATGTCCAACAAAAGCTGTAAATTCTAAAGGTAAGCCTTTAAGGAGCTTGTCTTGTTTTCCTTCCTCTGTCTGTTTAACTTGAACATGCCCCACCGGTTCAGAGAACTTTCTCGAAATAGTAGTTCCTGTATAACTTCCCAATAAACCATTTCCTGAGCATACCCCAAAAAAAGGAAAGTCATTCGGAATAACTTTATCGAAGAGTCGTTTATAAAACGCCTCGACTTCTAGCTGAGTTTTCGATTTTTCATTAATCGGTAAACTAACATCAAACGGACTTCCTCCAGCAATAATCGCACTAAATTTATCAAGATTAATCTCTTCTACTTCTAATCGTTCAACTCTGATTCTATCAACTTGGGCTTTATTGATCTGACCTGCTCTTATAATCGCTTCAAACTCGCTCTGAGCAGTCTCATCTTCTGGTCGCATTTGAAGGATTAAAATCTTCTTCATTCTTCTAGATTAATGATTATTTGAAATTTTTCCACTTTAGTTATCTGACTGGAAAAGGTTGCCAGGTTTGATGATAAAAAGTTTCTTTATGAAATCTTTATTTAATTTTCATCTTTAAATAACCCGATAAATAAAATACTAAAATTTTTAATTTTTTCATTTATTAAAGGAGTAGTTATGAAAAAAATCTTGTTTTTGTGTCTCATGTCGCTTCTCATCTCTTGTGGAGATGATGACTCTAATGGTACATCACAATCCTATAACGGACCGGGATCTGTCTGGACATTAACCGAAACAACTGCAGGATACGATATTGAAGTGACCGAAGATAATGGAGATACTATCAGTATTTCTGCAACATCTTCCACTTTATCTAATGGTTTTATTGAATTAACTGTTGCTTCTGCATCAGCAACAGGAAGTGCAAGTGCGCCGAGTGTTGGTGAAAAGGCTCATGCTGTAGAAATTCCAGGCGTCGCCTTTTTATTAAAACCCGTAGATCCGAATGGAGAAACTGTACCGATGGTCAGTGCTGGTTCTTGTCCATCATCAAACTTTGATGCGAACTGGATTATTGGAGGACGAGGTTATACATCTGGAGATATTGTTTCGGGTACTAAAGATTGGTTTGGAGATATCAGTTGGGATACAAGTTCTGGTCAAGCGACTTTTACAAATCAATTTGACCTCGAAACGAAATCAAGTTTATTAGGATCTCCATCTGTTCAAACTATTGGGACTTGTAGCGGAGGAATGGTTCAAACGAGTAATATCAATGCTTACTTTACTGCTGCCGGAGTCGCAATCGTTCAGACGAATGTCGGTCAAAGTGATGAAAGCCATATCATTGGAGTTCCTCAGGGAGCGATTTCAGATATAACTGAGTCTTATGGTGAATACATTGGATTTTATTTTGAAAACTTATCAGGTGGAGATGAAACACATCCAGCAACAATGACTCTCACTTCGGATAGTTCTAACCATCAAATGATTCTGAATACCTTAAGTGGAACAAGTCTTACGACCTCAAGCTTGTTTGACACAATTGATTTTACAACTTCAGATGTGAATAGTCCTGCCAACGGCTTTGTTTCTGGTCAATTTGAAAACTGCGTTAGTAATGGAGGAGACGGTACCTGTCAAATAACTTGTGCTGGAGCTGGAAATGTTAATGGATCAGGAAAAACAATGATCTATTGTGTTGGTCAACATCCAAGTGATGAAGATCGAAGGATTACACTTCTTTTTATTTCTAAATAATATTGTAAAGCCTGGGGATTTATCCCTAGGCTTTTTCTAAAATTGCAGCAACTCCCATTCCACCACCGGTACAAATCGAAATTAAACCTCTACCCTCTTGATTTTCATCAAGAATCTTTGCGAGTGTTCCTACGATTCGCCCACCTGTCGCCCCAAAAGGGTGTCCTGTGGCAACACTTCCTCCTTTAATATTAAGTTTTTCACGAGGGATAGGCCCCAAAGCGGTATTAAGGCCAATACGTTCTTTACAATACTTTTCATCTTCCCAGGCCTTAAAAGTACAAAGGGCTTGAGCGGCAAAGGCTTCATGCACTTCAAAAAAATCAAAATCATTAAAACTTAATTGATTGCGTTCAAGAAGTTTACCAACAGCAATAGTCGGTGCCATGAGAAGCCCTTCACCTTTAACAAAATCGACTCCTGCTGATTGTGCATCTATAAAATAAGCTTTAATAGGCCAGCCCATTTTTTTAGCATAGTCTTCTGAAGCAAGTAAAACAGCAGAAGCTCCGTCAGTTAAAGCAGTACTGTTCCCAGCTGTTAAGGTTCCAGTTCCTGTTTTATCAAAAGCTGGCTTTAATCGAGCAAGTTTTTCGACCGTCGTATCTGGTCTTAAAATAGCATCTTTATTGAGTCCCTGAAATTCATGAACAAGATCTTTATAAAAACCTTTTTCATAAGCTTCAGCGCCTTTTTGATGGCTTTCAAAAGCAAGTTGATCTTGTTCTTCACGTGAGACTTTCCACTCTTTAGCCATAAGTTCACAATGTTCCCCCATACTCAAACCCGTCCGAGGTTCTGTTACTGCAGGAACTTTAGGTTTAAAATCAGCAGGTCTAAAGTCGAGAAGTTTTTTTACTTTTGCAGTCGTTCCACGAGTGGAGTTTAGTTTAATCATCTTTTTAGAAAATGATTTTTGAAAAGTAATGGGAGTATCACTATTAGAATCACAACCGCCACCGATACCAACTTCAGCTTGTCCCATCGCTATCTTATTTGCGATTGACCAAACTGTTTCTAGTCCCGTTCCACAAGCTCGTCGGACATCATAAGCGGGAGTTTCAGGAGAAAGTCCAGAACCAAGAGAACATTCTCTTGCAAAATTCCAATCATTTGAATTCATAATGACAGAGCCAAGAGCAACATCATCAATAATCTTTCCTTTAAGATTCGTTTTATCAACAAGTGCTTTTAATGCGGCCGTCATCATTTCTTGCATACTGACGTTATTATAATGAGTAAATGACTTTACAAATGGGATACGTGCCGAATCGACAATGACTACTTTTCTCGCTTCCATGCTTACCTCCGGTAAAGAGTTTATTTTCAGTTATTGTAGAGCTTCATCAGGAAAAATACCATAAACCACATTCATCAACTGTTTTGCCCTCGATTAGAAATTGCTTTTTTAACAATCCTTCTTGTTTAAAACCAATTTTCTCAACGATTTTACGAGAAGCCCTATTGCCTATAACTATCATTACAAAAAGTTTGTAAATATTAGTCTCCTTAAAAACTTGGTTCGCAAGAAAACTTACTGATTGATAACCCATATCTTTATTGACGATAATTTGATTTTTAGTTCGTAACCAGTTTGTTAATTGCTTCAAGTTTCACAAGCCCAATATATACAATTCAACTGTTAGGATTGACTGTAACTATAAATGGCTTAGAATCATAGCAGTAAAGAACTTAATCGAAAATACAAGGATAAATAATGAGTTACGAACCGCCAAAAATATGGAAATGGGTAAAGGGCGAAGGAAAATTCGCTCATATTAATAGACCAACAAGTGGGGCTATTGAAGAAAGAGAACTTCCTCGAGGAGATCACCCTATTCAACTCTACTCTTTAGCCACTCCCAATGGTGTCAAAGTTAATATTATGCTTGAAGAACTTCTTGAAGCCGGTGTGACTCAAGCAGAATATGATGCTTATACAATTAACATTCTCGAGGGTGATCAATTTACAAGTGGGTTCGTCGATATCAACCCAAATTCTAAAATCCCAGCTCTTATCGATTATAGTGAAAACAAACCTGTAAGAGTTTTTGAATCGGGATCAATTCTTGTTTATCTTGCTGAAAAATTTAATAGGTTTCTCCCTTCGGATCTTACTCAGAAAATCGAAACAATGAATTGGCTTTTCTGGCAAATGGGAAGTGCTCCTTTTTTAGGAGGAGGCTTTGGTCACTTCTATCATTATGCCCCTGAAAAAATTGAATATGCTATTAACCGATTTTCTCTTGAAGCTAAAAGACAACTCGATGTTCTAGATAAACAACTGGCTAAGAATAAATTTGTTGCGGGTAATGAATATACAATCGCTGATATGGCAATTTGGCCTTGGTATGGAGGAGTTGTTATTAACAATCTTTACGAGGCTTCAGAGTTTCTTGAAGTTAATAGCTACAAGAATATTGTTCGCTGGGCCAACGAACTGGCTGAAAGACCTGCTATCAGACGAGCAAAAATTATTACAAAAACCTGGGGCGAAGAAAACGAACAGCTCAGAGAACGCCATAGTACTGCTGATTTCAAAGGATTAAAGTATTAATGAAGTTTTTAATTCTCTTCTTATTTATTAGCTGTTCGAGCTATAAACCAAATCCAAAGGTTCCGCCAACGAGATATGACAGTGGAGGGCTTCCGTTACAATTCAAAGATGTTCTCGATGGGTATGCTCCTACTGCTCGTAAGAAATGCTACAAACCTTATTTAAAAAAATTCAAGAGGGCCCGGGCGAGAAGAGCCAAGAAGGGAAAATTAGAATATAAGATTTCACTCGATGCTCAAGGGAAAGTTCAGAAAGTTGTGAGAACTAAAAAGTCTAAGCTTCCGAAAAGTGTTACTCAATGTGTTTACAAAGGATTAAAGAAACTTAGCTTTGGAAAATCTGAGTTTTCAAACTTTGAAATTCTTTATCCAATAACTTTCAGACTTAAAAAGTAATTATTCTTTGAGCCAAACGATTGCTTTAGCGTCGACACTCCAAGAGCCACTCGCATGCTCCCCGCCGCTTAAATCGATAATATTTGCAGCACCCGTCGAAAGATAGGCGGAAGACTTCGCACTTCCATCATAATCACCATAAATATAATCAAGTGAAACTTTGAATGATCTCGCTGTTTTGAAAATTCTGATTTCAAAATCGGCAATGTTCAATGAAATAGGAAGTTCATCTATCGAAATATCGCTATTCGAAGCCACAAAGAGACCTTCATCACTGTCTTCAAGTAGCCAGCCTTGTTCAGCAAGTTCTTCAGCTTGCTCTTCCCAATCAGTCCACTCATCAGAGATAGAGACTTCAAACCTATAGGAAACTTTCGATTGAGAAAATGCAGACCAAGAAGAAAGTAAAATAATAAGGGTAAGAAAGTATTTCATAATTGATGCCTTCGAAATTTATTTAAATTTAAGGCTTTAATAACAAAATACAAGAGCCAATTCAATGCTCCATGTAATTTTTAGTCTAAGCGTAAATGGAGCCTATTATCTCTAAGTATTTAATAATACGAAAACCTTTAACCTATTTACAGTGATATATTATTCCCAAGCAAAATAACGAAAATCTTTGGTAAAGCTTCGTCGAATAAATATTATTCTAAAAGTTTTATTCAAAGCTATAATCAATTACTGGTGAATATGTCTTTTCGACTAAAGTTTTTGATAATCAAGTTCACCATATATTTTCTGAGAGGCCATGAACACTCTCATCAAAAGAAAAATATTGCTAAAGTACACATGCTCCTTCATTTACCTCACAATCATAACTGGGTTTTATTACCAAGTTAAGAAAATGATAGAAAATCCTAAACAAGAATAATCATAACTCCAAGCACAGTCATCATAAATTACTCTGGACGAGTAAAAAAAATCCTTATAATTTATTCTGATGGAATCACAAATAGCTTCAACAATCGCAAACAATCTTTCTCTGAAACCTCACCTCGTTGAAAAAGTTCTGAAACTTCTTATTGAAGAAGAATGCACTATCCCCTTCATCGCAAGATATAGAAAAGAACAAACTTTAGGACTTGATGAAGTTCAAATTAGCTCCATTAAGGAGCATTATGAACTTGAAGTTGAACTTCTAAAAAGAAAGAGTTTTGTTATTGAAACAATTAAAAAGATGGAAAAACTCACTCCTGATTTAGAGAAAAAAATTCTCAATTGCACACAAATGTCTACTCTTGAAGATCTTTATGCTCCTTATAAAACGAAAAGAAAGACAAAGGCTCAAATTGCAATAGAAGCTGGTCTCCAACCTCTAGCAAAAATTATTAAAAGCTCTCAACTCTCAATTGGTGAGATCGAAACAAGTGAAGCCAATAAATTTATCAACAAAGAGAAGAAAATAGAAAGTTTTGAACAAGCTCTTGAGGGTGCTAAAGATATCATTGCTGAAGAAATCGCTCATAATGTGGAACTGAAAGAAACTCTCAGACAAGAATACTGGAAACAAGCAACTCTTAAAACCTCAAAAAGAGCTAAGGCAGATGAGATCAAAGAAACTCCTAAATTTCAAGATTACTTTGAGTTTGAACAAAAAATCAATGACCTCAAAAGTGCTAAAGTTACACATCGATTTCTTGCGATTCGCAGAGCCGCTTCTCTCAAGATTCTTAAAGTTGATATAAACTTTGATGAAGAATGGGCCCTTAATTTAATAGAGGGAAGTTTATTTAAAATGTCCCAACTTGGTTGCGGAGAGATCATCAAAGAGTGCATAAGAAAAGCTTATAAGATTTCAATTCATTTAAGTCTTTCTCTTGAAGTTAAAAGTGAATTAAAAAAGATTTCAGATGAATCTGCAATCTCAGTCTTTGGGGTTAATCTTAAGAATCTTTTGCTACAACCTTATCTTGGTCCAAAAGCAGTTATAGGAATCGATCCAGGAGTGAGAACAGGTTGCAAAGTTGCTGTTATTGATAATACAGGAAAGTTTTTAGCAGATACGGTGATTTATCCTCATCCTCCTAAAAATCACACGGAAGAAGCTAAGACTATTATAGAGACTTGTATTGATCAGCTAAATATTGAACATATTGCTATAGGTAACGGAACTTATGGCAGAGAAACACTCCAATTTCTTAAGGCTAATGTTAAGCAAGTTAAAACTGGTTCGGTTAAAGCCATGCTAGTAAACGAAGATGGTGCCAGTATTTATTCAGCCAGCGAAATCGCAAGAAAAGAATTTCCAGATAAAGATGTTACCGTGAGAGGTGCCATAAGCATTGCGAGAAGATTTCAGGATCCACTTGCGGAACTTGTAAAAATAGATCCAAAATCTATTGGCGTGGGCCAGTACCAGCATGATGTTAACCAAGTTAAATTAAAAAAGTCTCTCGAAGCCGTTGTCGAAAACTGTGTAAATTATGTTGGAGTTGACCTTAACACTGCAAGTGCCCCCCTACTTTCTTTTGTCTCTGGGATTACTCCTGCTGTTGCCAGCAATATTGTAAAAGAACGTGAAAAGATTAGTGGATTCAAAAACCGACAAGATCTTCTGAAGGTTACTCGATTTAGCGAAAAGATTTTTGAACAATCAGCGGGTTTTTTAAGAATTTATAATGGAGTCAATCCTCTTGATGGAACATTCATCCACCCTGAAAGATATAATGTTCTTCAAAATTGGTGTCAGAAAAAGAATCTTGCACTCAGAGATTTTGTGAAAGACAAAGAAAAGATATCTATTTTCCAAAAAGACAATGAGGTAAGAGAGGAACTTGGTGAATATACTCATGATGATATTGTTCAATCACTCTTAGCCCCAAGTCAGGATCCTAGAAAAGAGTTCAAGTCCTTCGAGTATAGAAATGATATCTCTTCAATTAATGACCTCAAAGAGGAACAATGGTATCCAGGTATCGTTACAAATATCACCCAATTTGGCGCTTTCGTTGATATCGGAATAAAAGAAAATGGCCTCATCCATGTCAGCCAAATGGCCGATCGATTTGTCGAAAATGCACTTGAAGTTCTAAAAGTAGGACAGGAAGTTAAGGCAAGAGTTGTTAGTATTGATCTCGAACGTGGAAGAGTCGGATTATCTCTTAAATCAGAAGGTGGCAAAGATCCTGTTCAAAACTCATCGCCTAAAAAATCAAAAAAGAAAGCTCCTCCAAAAGAGCTTAAAAACAACGCCTTTGCTGGATTGAAAGATTTTAAGTTGAAGTAAAAGCAAGAATTTATTATTGTAAGATCACCAAGGTTTTCAATGAACGAAGAAAGTTTTTTAGAATTATTCAACTCTGATATCACTTCGAATGAGTCAGGCTCCAATCGAGGTGAAGACTTCACCATCAAGGAAATTCTAAACTTAGTTTCATCGCTCGATACGAATAACGAAGCCCGCTGGTGTGTTGAAATTGGAGCTTGGGATGGTCAGCTAGGAAGTAACACGGCACCATTTATTCAAAATCATAACTTTTCGGCGGTACTTGTAGAAGGTGATCCTGAAAAGTTTCGAACATTAAAATCTAACTATGAAGGTAAAGTCAACGTTCACCCTTTGAACTCTTATGTTGGAAAAAGTCCAGAAAACCAAATTGACGCTCTTCTTTCCCAAACATCTATACCACAAGACTTTGAATTTCTTTCAATTGATATTGATGGAAATGATTACCATGTTTGGAAAAATCTTAATCAATATAAACCAAAGCTTGTAATCATTGAATTTAATCCAACGATTCCGAACGAAGTTGATTTCTATCAAGAGGATGACTTTACTTTAAATCAGGGAAGTAGCGTAAAAGCTCTTACAAGGTTAGCAAACGAGAAAGGTTATCAACTTGTTGGGTGTAATTTAAACAACGCTTTCTTCGTACGTGATGACCTTTATTCAAAGATCCCACTTAATGACAATTCTATTTCAAGATTAAGAATGGATAAATCAAGAGTGACTTATATCTTTAATGGTTATGATGGAACGATTTTCATTCGTGGATTCGGTAAAGTCGATCTTCTCAACTACGAATATAATGAAAAGAAGATGCAAGTTCTCCCGAAGTATTTGAGGGGATACTCTGATGGACCAATCAAACTCAATCCAATCCAACGAATTCTTAGAAGAACAGTTAAAAGCTTTAAAAAACGCTATCCGTTTTAACTTTAAATCAGTCTATTTAAGCTCTAATAAATATATAAGTTCATATAAATTCGTGACAATACTTGAGTATTCCCCTTAAATTAAAAGCATGTTTACACCTAATTCTTATCACTTAGCATTATTTCTGATGCTCCTTTGTATGACTTGCTGGGGATCCTTCGCTAACGCATTTAAAAAAGCTGGCGAGGTTCGCTTCGAACTTCTTTATTGGGATTACGTTGCGGGTGTTTTTATCACAAGTTTGATTATCGCTTTTACCTTGGGTTCTTGGTATGGAGGAGAAACTGCTTTCTTTTCAAACCTTGTGAATGCCAATGGCTCAAGAATCGGTTATGCACTACTCGCTGGAACACTTTTCAATATCGCCAATATCCTTCTCGTGATTGCAATTTCTATTGCAGGAATGTCTGTAGCTTTTCCTGTTGGAATTGGAATGGCCTTAGTCGGCGGAACAATTCTCACTTATATTATTGATCCTAAAGGAAACCCCATTATGCTTTCCTCTGGAGTGGCTCTCGCTATTTTAGCCATTTCTTGTAGTGCCCTTGCTTATAAAAACTTAGGGGGACAATCAAATAGCAAAAAAGGATTATGGGTCTCCTTAACTGCAGGGATTCTTATGAGTACTTGGGCCCCATTATCTGCAGCATCGATGGCACCAGGAGAAGGGACACTCACTCCATACACCAGTATGGTGTTTTTTGCCTTTGCCACTATGATTTCCACTGTCTTCTTCAATACATACTTTATGCTGAAACCTTTGAACGGAGAACCTGTTTCTTTCAAAGGTTATTTTGAAGGCAAACCAACTTGGCATGCCTGGGGATTTACTGCTGGAATTATATGGACCATAGGAACAGCTTCAAACCTTATCGCCGGCAAAGTCACTGGGTTTGCTGTTTCTTATGCACTTGGACAAAGTGCTCCGATGGTTGCTGCTCTTTGGGGAATTTTTATCTGGAAAGAATTTAAAGGTGCCAAATCAAAAGCAAAGATATTCTTAGGCTTGATGTTTCTTTTTTATCTTGGTGCCATCACACTAATAGCAAAATCATAAGGAATTATTATGACTGATATTGTAGTTGTCGGAAGTTATGTACAAGATTTGGCTTTTAATACTCCCAAGTTTCCAGCTCCGGGAGAATCTCGCATTGGAACTTTCACAGCTGGCGAGGGCGGAAAAGGTTTTAATCAAGCAGTGGCGGCGAATCGCCAAGGAGTCAAAACGTTATTTATTGGTGCAGTTGGAAATGATCTATTTGGAAAAAGTGTTCTCGATTTTATTAATAATGAGAAAAATCTAACAGCAGAACTAGAGATTCATAAAGAACATGCAACGGGTGCTGCTTCTATTATTATTAATGAAACAGCTCAAAATTTAATTGTCGTCGCCCTTGGAGCAAATGACTTTCTTACTGAAGATCATTTAAACCAATTCCAAGATAAGATCACAGAATCCAAAGTTTTAATTTCACAAGTTGAAAGCAATTTAGAAACAACTGCTAAAGCTTTTAAAATAGCGAAACAAAATAGTGTTACGACTATTCTTAATCCTGCTCCGATTAATGAAAACATCACAAGTGACCTCGTTCAACTCTCCGATATTCTCACTCCAAATGAGACTGAATTTTCATTCCTCATGAAACATCTTTACGATAAGAAACTTCCAGAGAATTACTGGGAACTAAGTGATAAAGAGATTCATCACTATTGCAATGAAGCTAAAGTTCCCACTATTGTTCTCACTCTTGGTGACAAAGGATGTTTTGTTTCTCATAATCCTGACTTTTCAAATAATTCTCGCTTAAAGAATGATGAATTCTTTTATAGGGTATCAGCGACAAAAGTCATTCCTACTGATACGACAGGAGCAGGAGACGCATTTAATGGAGGTCTCGCTTCTGGGATGATTCACTTCCCTGATAATTTCAGAAAAGCTATCGAATATGCCAATGCAGTTGCTGGTCTTTCTGTAACGAGATCAGGAACCGCTCCGGCAATGCCAAGCCAAGAAGAAGTAACTAAACTTTTTTTATGAAAAAGTAGAGATGCGAATTATTTTTTTTATTTCCTTACAACTTGTAAGCCCTAATCCAGCAAAACATTAATAATCGTCGTTTTTCCATGAAAGGATTTTAGTCAGTAATCAGATAGAGTTTGATTCAATAATTTCCCACTTGTTTCTGTCCACCACCACTCTATACTTCACTCTTCACACCAATTCACTAACGAGGAGAATTAAATGAAATTTTATTACCACCCTGTTTCAAGTTATTGTATCAAAACGATGATTGCCTTTCGCGAAAAAGAGGTTAATTATGAAGGGAAGATTACAAATCTTTTCGATGAAAAAGAAAGAACGGAATACCGAAAGTTTTATCCTATCGGAAAAGTTCCTCTTCTTGAGCTTGATGATGGTCACAAGATTCCTGAATCAACAATTATCGCTGAATGGCTCGATCAAAATTACTCAAAAGGAACGAGACTTTTTCCAGAAGGAAAAGATGAATGTCGCCGAGCACGACTTTATGATCGATTTCACGATCTCTACTTAAACAACTCTATAGAAACACTTCGTTTTGAAGAAACAAAAGACAGAGGGATTCGAAATACAGAAGCGATTACACGTGCCGATCATCATATAAGAGCGGTATACACAAAACTTGATAAAGAAATTGAAGGAAAAAACTGGTTAATAAATGATAACTTCACAATTGCTGATATTTCAGCTTTTGCAGGTTTATTTTATGCAAATGAAATTCGACCATTTAATGATTACAAGAACATCACTGCTTATTATAACAGAATGCTTGAGAGAACTTCAGTAAAAGACGTTCTAAAAGAAATCACACCAGCACTTCAAACTTGGAAAAAAAATCAAAGAAACGTTGCTTAAGTAATTTTTAATTTCAGAGCAAGTTAGAATTAGCTTGCTCTTTTCTTTAATTAAGTTCCACAGAATGTTTGATAAACTCTTTCGTTTGGTTTTGGAGCTTGAGAAAAATGACTATATTCTTCAATCTCGATATAAGGACTTGAAGTTACCTCTAAAAGCTTATAAAAATATTCAAAATTTCCTTGATAAGCCTTTTCAATAACCTTTTCAACTTGATGGTTTCTCGGAATATAGATTGGATTGATTCCATGTAAATGATCGACACTTGATACTCGCTCCTTCCATTGGCGAATAAAATCTTCAAGCTCCTTTGTTTCGGGGTAAAAAGATGTTTTTCCAAAAAATAAATCATTAAGGTTTCTAAAAGCGAGAGTAAAATCAAGAGATTCATTTTCTAGGTATTTCAAAAAACTTAGAATGATAGATTTATCTGATTTCTGATAATTTTTGATTCCAATTTTTTCAGCAAACCGCAAGATTCTTTTTTCTTCAAAATTTCCAAGCAGACCAACAATTTCATTTTCCACGAATTTAATTGCTACATTTTCCTTCTCGTCGATTAAAGGCAATAAGCATTCAGCAAATCTAAGGATATTCCATTGAGCAATGGGAACCTGATTAAAAAATGAGTACCGTCCTGCTTTATCGATAGAACTAAAAACTTTCTCAAACTTAAAATTATCCATAAAAGCACAAGGACCATAATCGATTGTAATCCCGGCTAAAGAAAAATTGTCAGTATTCATAACTCCATGAATAAAACCAAGTGAACTCCATTTAGCAATAAGCTCAGATTGTTTCTCAATAAAAGCCTTCAAAAGCTCGACCGATTTTTCTTTATAATCAGTTAAATCACTAAGTTTGGGATAATGCCTTTTTATCGAATAATCCAATAAGGTTTTAATAGATTCAAGATCATTCCTAAAAGCAAAATATTGGAATGTTCCAACTCTTATATGAGAAGCGGAAACGCGAGTAAGGATTCCTCCTGGTTCAGGTCCATCCTTTCTGAGCACGTCCTCTCCTGTCTTAACAGCACAAAGAGCACGAGTTGTCGGTACTCCAAGACTATGCATCGCCTCACTAACAATATACTCTCTCAAAACAGGACCTAAAGCACTTCTTCCATCACCTTGACGAGAAAATTTTGTCCTTCCACTTCCCTTAAGTTGAATATCATATCCATTAGTTTCTCCAAGCAAATGGGCACGACCATCACCTAATTGAGGTACCGGATGCCCAAACTGATAACCCGCATAAGCCATGGCTAAGGGTACTGATCCAGCTAATATTTTTTGTCCTGAGAAAATACAAGCAAGCTCTTTTTCGGAAACCCCTTGAGAGTTAATTCCAAGTTCAGTCGCAAGTTTTTCATTAAAGAGAATAAGTTCTGGATTATGAAAATCTTCAGGATTGATTCTTTCATAGAAAGCCTCAGGAAGATTTTCATAAGTATTTACAAAATTAATCATTTCTTCACTTTCCCAAGAAAGCCTAAATTGAGCAACTAGACATGCTCAGACTTCATTTAAACTATTACGCCAAGTAATTTCTACAGGCTTATAACAAGATTCTTTTTTGCATCGAGTCGCCGTGATACTCTTGGTTCTATATTTAGGGGAGAAAACTTTATGAAATTAATAATGCTCATTATGACGTTCTGTTTAGGATTTAGTGCATACAGTACAGAGATCATTGGAAATCTAACCTATGATGAAAATCATACCTCTAAGTTTCCAGAGTTAAGAAACGGAAGATTAGTAGTTGGTCCTAGGGCGTGTTTTCAAAGTTTACTCCACATAAGAATCGCTCCCAGTAAAACCATGGTCATATAGTTTCGAGCAAGCTTTTCAAATCTCATTGCAATCGACCTAAATTGCTTTAAGTTACAAAAAGAATTCTCGACAACATGTCTGTCTCTATAAAGTTCCTTGTCGTAAACAATCTCCTTCTTTCGACTTCTTCTTCCTGGAATAACAGGACTTACTCCTCTCGCTTCGAGTGACTTTCTGAACAAATCTGCATCATAACCTTTATCAGCAAGAAGTTGCTCGACTTGATCGGGTAACTCTTCAATAAATTCATACGCGGTATCAATGTCATGAATATTGCCTGGACTTAATTTAATGATCTCCGGATTACCGTAGCTGTCTGTTAAAAGGTGAATCTTTGTTGTGGGACCACCTGAGCTTTTTCCTATCTTCTGATCACCATTTTTTTTCGAGCACCATGAGCATGTTGATGAGCTCGAACAATACTTGAATCCAAGGCAACGTTTTGCTTTGTTAACTTGTCTTTAATCAGAACAAAAACTTCTTGGAAGATTCCTGATTCTGACCAACGATTAAAACGAGTGTAAACTGATTGCCAAGGACCAAACTCAACAGGGAGATCTCTCCAGGGACAACCGACTCTAAGCTTCCAAATCATTCCTTCAAGCATTGTTCGGTTACATTTTGAGGGACGAGCGCAGCGACCACGTTCAGCTGGTAAAAGAGGTTCTATTTTTTTCCACATAGTGTTTGTTAAAAATAATCGTTCTGTTGTTTTCATAGATCTATGAAAGTAGAATTATGATCAATGGCCAAGATAAATGACCTTAAAAGGCCTTACATTTTCTCAGACCCTTCTAACTTTGAAGACACGCCCTAATTTTAAGCTAGAGAAATTGGTCGAAAAAACTCTTGATAGCCATTATTGCACCATTAAATCCAGTGATGGAAAAGAACGAGAAGTCACTTCAGATAAAAATGATTTTACAATTGATTTCAATTTGTTCGATAACCAGGTTTTAATTGCATTAGCTTTTCCTCTTGAAGACGGAAAAATAATGAGCACTCTTGGAGTTATTAGCATTTCAAATTCTGTTGTTAGAGGAATTGGACTACTCTTTCCACTTGTTTATCTTGGTTCTGATGGCTACGTCGTTAAAAAACAAGTTTATTCATCTGGTTCAAATATCGAAGACATTGAAGCAAACTTAACCTTTAATGACATCACTTATAGCTTCTCTTGTAAGTAGTATTTAATAAGTAGAATTTCTCTCAAGAAATACTCATTGAACTCACCTAATCTTCAAGTAAAGAATCTCAATCAATTCGACGAGATACCCGAGAAGATTTTTACCAAGATTAGCTTTGAGCAAAGAAAACCATCAAAGATAACTCTGTTCAATACCCGACCTTTTCACTTCGCTCGTAAGCAAGTGTTGGCCAAAAGGCCCTGTATCAGGCCTTACAGGCTATTAACTGAATGCGAAAATGGTCCTATAGAAAACAGATTTAGCCTTGATCAGCAAGCTAGGTCCTAAATAATTTCCAACTAAGAACAATACTGAAAAGGAGTTCAGCTAAATGGAAAATTTAAAATTACTGGAAGAATTTGAGAGCCCCTCTCTCGCTGATTTCGATGCTCTTATTTCCCACTTAAGCACTCACCATGCCAATCAAAATATGCACCTGAGAAAAGCGCGAACAAAAAATGGAGAGCGAATCCTTGGACACCTACATATGGTTAAATATGCATCGAAAACAAAGCTTGCTGGTCATATTTCTGGACCAGATGATCTTGAAATGGTTTACGAGATTTATAAACAAAACGGCAGAGTCAGTCTCTTTATAAGTGAATATGATGGAGATAGCAGGGAACTCAAAAGAGTCATAAAAAAGCTCAGCCAAAGACTTTTAGAAAGAGTCGAACAGGAAGGTAATGCTAGCGAAGATCATTATAGCAATTATAAATCAGGCAACTTCTATCTTAGGCGAAATAAAGATGGTATGGACTATAACCACTCTAAAATTCAAAAAGCTCTAAGACTTGGAGTTATATCAGATCAATTTGCAAAGAAAATTAAGACATGGGGTTTCGAACTTATAAATCCTTAATAATAAAAACAAAAGGTGTTTTCGTATTTCCACATTCACAGGTATCAGAATAGAGGCCACGTAACTCTTTAGTTGCAAAAGGAATATTGGTTTCTAATTCTTTGCCACATTCTCTGCACTTAGCTGATCTAACCTCAAGACCATGCTGACCGCACCAATCTTCAAGTTTTGTTATAGGTGACAAGAAATCTGAAAAAACCATTATTTCCTTTAAAATTATTTTTTTCTAGAATAGCCGAAATAACAGCATTTGGCATTCCGATAAAAAAATTTACAAACTAATAATTAGGGCTACTTTATAACTTTTATTCTGGGCCTTATCCCATCCCACTCAATCGTTGCTAAGGGTTGGTAGCTACGATCATTGCGACCTAATTCGCCCGAAGTAATTATCATCTTTTCTTCGCTATTTTTAGGTAGAATCGTTCTATAATGAGAGTGAGCAATTGCCTTAATCGTTTCCTCTGTATACTCACTTATGCCAAATTTTATATTTATTAACTCAGCCATTTTTTTTATAGTAAAGATATTTGGAAGCGGATCAGTTATTCTTTCAATTGTTTCATTTTTTATTTGAAAAACAATCCTATTCTCTACAGATGCTCCATCTTGAATGATATAGAGAATCTCCCCTATAATAGCAGCAAAATAATCGAAAGTTAGACCATCACATCCTATTCGATAATAGGTTTCCGTTTTTTCCATGACACATCTTTCAATAAAATCTTTATTCAAGGACCCTCCAGAGTCAGAGGTATCTTTCATTTCTGAAAAAGCTTTTAAAACAAACTTATTCACTTCAACAGGATCTCTACGTTTTATGGTAAGAGTTGTTGTCGTCACTTCTAAAACTTCTTTCAGAGACAGATTACCCCCAGAAGAATCGTAATCGATAGTTTTTTGAAATCCTTCTTGTTTACTACAGCTCAATAAAACAAGAGTAAGAAGAGTTCTTATTAGAGTCATTGTAATTTAGTCTTTATAGGGTGCTTGAGAATACATTTTGTTCATATATTCTGCTAGGGCATCTTGCTCTCCTCCTGTACCAGCAAAATTAAATTTCCCTGTTTTAACAGGAGTAGCCTTTTGAAGGTCAACTCGATTTAATTGCTCAGAAGGAATATCACCAAATATTGATTCATTTCCATTTGCCAAAAAAGATAGAGTTGCAACCCTATAGAGCTTGTCGAGGTTCGCCGCAACAACTGTTCCGTCATCGACTAGTTTGTCCCCATTAGAGAGAACTAAGTTAACAAGCCTAGATCCTTTCGTTTTAGAAATCTCATATTTAATATCCATTCCAGAAACCTGCGGAAACATTCCGTTCTTCACAAGCTTTAGCGGATTTTTTGGATTACCAGTCTCGTCTCTTTCATAATCAGAGCCAAGAGTTAACTCAAGCTGATCAATAATATTTTGACCGGTGAGGCTTATAATACTTATGCCATTATCAAAAGCAAGAGCTTTCTCAATGTCTAGTTCTGTAATCTTACCTTCTAATGGCGGAAGCTTCTCAACAACTGTACTCCCAGGGAGCGCTTCAATTCTACCAATTGAAGCTCTTATTCCACCTGAATTTCTAATAGAAACAACTGTATCAATGTTAAAGAATTCCTTTGCATACCAAACGAGAGAATCAGCAGCAATACTTCCAAAATTAGTAAAAGATCTTCTTATATTAGTTCGCTCAGCATTTAAGAAAACATCTGTTTTCGCAATCACATTACTAGTTTTCGGTCCAATAATAGCCTCGATACGATTCACTAACTCAACAATCTTTGGATCTGCAGGAGTATCCCCTAAAAGGGCAACTCCTTCTTTATCAGTGGCAAATGCACCACTTTCACAATTATTATGAAGATTCTTTACAAGATTTCCTTCTTTATCAAAATGAGCAACCAGTCTTCCAATATAAAGATATTGCCCATCAGTATTAACAACAGCAACATCTTTACCTGAAGCATCTTTCTTCCAAAGAGGATATTTTCCATAAGCCTTGTGACCTGTTCTCAATCTATCGTTTTCATCGACGAGGATTGAATCTGATCCACCTCCTGCGATGATATCAACGTTTTTGAGAAGGCTTGCAAGCTTTTCTTCAATTGAAAGCTGCTGCATATGAGAAAGAACGATGATGATATCAACTCCTTTCTCTGTAAGTCTATCAGCATGCGACTGAATAACAGCTGCAAGATTTTTATATTCAGAATCTTTTACTTCTGGAGTAACGACAAGATTATCGGTATTAGCAATACTGGCAAGCTTTTGTGTTACTGCTCCAATGAACCCAACTTTTCTTCCATTCACTGTTATGATTGTTGTGTTAGCAATTCCATTCGCAAGACTAGAAGCTTCTTGATCATTCTCAACGACAAGTTCATTCAGTTTATTACCGACAAAAGTTAAGTTAGAACTTAAATATGGAAAAGATGTACCAGGATAAGATTTATCAGCCTTTATAAGATCGTAAAGTCTTTGTGTTCCCTTATCGAACTCATGATTTCCAATAGTAGAAACCTGAATTCCCAAAGCATTGTTGATTAAAATATCCGCACGACCGAATGTGCCTCTTCCCTCTTCTCTTTCTCCACCAACGAGATCTTTCATTTTTTCGTCACTACTCGCTGCAGAGAAAGGACTTGAAAGGAAGTTATCCCCAGAAGAAACAATAACAGTATTTTCAAAAGTATTTTTCAATGAGTTCATGACTGAAGAAGCCCTAGGAGCATCTTCTAGTGCATTAATATTTCCTTCTTGGTCGGCCATATGAAGAATCTGAAGAGTAAAGATGTCTTGTGGCTTATTAACTTTTTGAAGTGGATTACAAGCCGAAATAGGATTAATTTGTGGTAGAGATTGAAACTTATAACCATCACCACTATCACATGAGTAAACAGAAACTAGTAAACTTAACAAAAGTAATTTTCTCATAAATACTCCAAATTTATGCTAGTGAGCTGATTCATGTCTTATATATGATGATTAATCCTTTGCTACAATGAGACCCAGTAAACTTTATAGCATCTTTGTAATCTCGCTAATTCTAAGTTCCTGGAAATACTTAATCTCTTCAACTCAAAGCATAACTCGTTTTTCCCTATCTCCACTTGCATTATCAGTGAATGAAAAATGGCATCATCATTTTAATCCTTTTGTCTCTGCTTGGATGTTTATCAAAAGAAAAATCTTAGAAACATTACCCCCAAAAAGATGAAATAAAATCTCTGAAAATAACTACGATCGAGAAACTCTCCCACTGGATAGATTTTTCTGAATTCATGAAAGAGTGTAGCCGATCGACAGCAGCGATCTAACTATCTAAAATCATTGTAATTATTTTATTAGTGGCAACAGAAAGTCACGAGGAGCAAGCGCTTCAGATACAACCTCAAAATGTCGACAAGATGATATGAGAATCTCATTACTAGTTTTAATTACTCTTGGAATAGCATCGCGTCTATTTTCTGATCCCCTCATTATTCCTGATGACTTGTATGATGAAGTCAAAAGAGTAGCAATTGAGATCCTCGACAGTTGCCCTCAAGACGACTGTATAATGATAACCCTCGGAAGAAGTCCTGTGCCTATCAATATTTTTATTGAAAACGTGGAGGGAGATAACTTAAAAAAACTACCATTATCTGGTTTCAAACATTCAATTGATTCTAATAGTAGTGCTGTAAAAGATAAAAATGCACTTTCTCCATTATCTCCAAAGAAGAAAGAAAAACTATTCAAACACTTTGAAAGTATACTCGGCGATCTTAGCACCTATAACGGAAAAAGAATCAAGGTAATAGACTTTGCAGATTTTGGAGACGCCCTAATGTCAGCATCTGCACACCTACAAGAATTCTTTAATCAAAAATCTCTCGATATTAGAATAGAACCGATAGGTATTTCACCTTTCTCTCCTAAAGATTATAAAAAAGTAGCAATGAAATATCACTTAAACCCAAAAGATGTAAGTATCATTCGTATTCATTCTCTTGATCTCCTTTATCAGTATATGGCATTGTCAGAGTTTGAGAAGTACTCTTCTGTTCCAAAATGGATCTTATTCCAGGAGAAAACAACTCGAGCAAATGAAGATCAGGCTCAAAAATTTTTTAATGCATTTCAAGAAAAAATGAGATCAGACACAAGCATACAAAATAGGATTTCCCTAAAAGATCGAGTCTCCATAGTTAAACTGAAAAAAGAGAGTTTATTTTTTAATTGCTTTCATTATTTAGATAAAATTTCACGACTATTTAGACTATCTAATTGAGAGGGTAGACTCACTCCCAACCAAACCACATAAATTTCCCCTAGCCACAATTTGATTCTGGCCAGGAAAAGCGAGTGAATCCTGAGGAAGCATACGTTTTGGTATCTGATCGAAGGTGAATCGATGCTTTGACGACGCAAGAATTAAATTTAGCATGGAAAATGGGGTAACCGATGGGGCTCACCTAACTTATTGGAATTCCTCATATTACTGGCTGAGGGGCAGCTTAAAGTCACTGAAAGAAAAAGCATTCATTGTTAATAAAAAACAAAGTTAAAGAGCTCAGAAAAGCAGAAGGACTTTCTCAATCTAGTCTAGCGGAAGAGATAAATGTCACAAGAGCAACTATCAATGCTATCGAGGGTGAAAAGTACAACCCATCCTTGGAACTAGCTTTCAGACTCAGTATATATTTTAAAAAAGATATTAAGGACATATTTTACCTTGAAAAGGAGATTCAATGAAACCCATAGATTCAATTTTATTTAAAATATTTTCAATTGGCCTTCCTGTAATTTCTCTCATTGCTTGGTGGGCCAGTAGTCTCGAAGGGCCAAATGAAAATGGACTCTACAACCTCGCCGGTTTTGCCTTAATGTTTTACTGCGTAATCTCCATGATCTTTTTTGTAAGAGTCATTCTCTCAAAGCCCTTAAGAGAAGAAGTTCTTAAAAAGATTCTATTCTTTAAAGAAAGAGACGAAAGAGAAAAAATCCTTACTGCAGAAGCAAGTAAGAGCACCTTCTTTGCGAGCTTAGCTATTCTCTTCGTTGTCCTATTTTTCTCTTGCTTCCAACTCTCAATTTACAAAGTCGAACCTAGGGCGTGTCTTCAAAGTTAGAAGGGTCTGAGAAAATGTAAGGCCTTTTAAGGTCATTTATCTTGGCCATTGATCATAATTCTACTTTCATAGATCTATGAAAACAACAGAACGATTATTTTTAACAAACACTATGTGGAAAAAAATAGAACCTCT
Organism: Bacteriovoracaceae bacterium; assembly: GCA_965217035.1. Lineage (GTDB taxonomy): Bacteria > Bdellovibrionota > Bacteriovoracia > Bacteriovoracales > Bacteriovoracaceae > JAUHYH01. The sequence goes on from OZ244226.1 coordinate 1,191,023, forward strand.
TTTACCAGCTGAACGTGGTCGCTGCGCTCGTCCCTCAAAATGTAACCGAACAATGCTTGAAGGAATGATTTGGAAGCTTAGAGTCGGTTGTCCCTGGAGAGATCTCCCTGTTGAGTTTGGTCCTTGGCAATCAGTTTACACTCGTTTTAATCGTTGGTCAGAATCAGGAATCTTCCAAGAAGTTTTTGTTCTGATTAAAGACAAGTTAACAAAGCAAAACGTTGCCTTGGATTCAAGTATTGTTCGAGCTCATCAACATGCTCATGGTGCTCGAAAAAAAATGGTGATCAGAAGATAGGAAAAAGCTCAGGTGGTCCCACAACAAAGATTCACCTTTTAACAGACAGCTACGGTAATCCGGAGATCATTAAATTAAGTCCAGGCAATATTCATGACATTGATACCGCGTATGAATTTATTGAAGAGTTACCCGATCAAGTCGAGCAACTTCTTGCTGATAAAGGTTATGATGCAGATTTGTTCAGAAAGTCACTCGAAGCGAGAGGAGTAAGTCCTGTTATTCCAGGAAGAAGAAGTCGAAAGAAGGAGATTGTTTACGACAAGGAACTTTATAGAGACAGACATGTTGTCGAGAATTCTTTTTGTAACTTAAAGCAATTTAGGTCGATTGCAATGAGATTTGAAAAGCTTGCTCGAAACTATATGACCATGGTTTTACTGGGAGCGATTCTTATGTGGAGTAAACTTTGAAAACACGCCCTAGTAAGACTGTCGAGGGTAAAACAGGTACAATAAGCCTAGGAGCCAAGTTAGAAATATTTAAAGAAAAAGACTTCGAAGTACCTATCAAAAACATTGATAAATCTTATATCCAGATAAAAGGAATTCCACTAACAAACACAGGGTTAATACTTTTCTTGATTTTGTTTCAAATTGCTTTCTACCAATTTACATCAAGAAGATTACTTAACTGAAATCTCAAATAATTTTTTAAGTAAATCATTTCAGTCAAGGGGGTGGCTGATAGCTCCCCTCTAAATCGCTGAAATCTCTCTATTGACCCTTAAAAGAAAGCCAAAGGTCACCTATTCAAAAAGCCTGAACAAAACAACACAACAACTCCAAAAATCAACATTACTTTTTTGTTAAAAAAACACTTAAAAACGGACATAAATGAGCAGTTTTTAGCCCTCTTTTAGCCAAAAATGAGTGCTTTTCAAGCTTATACTCACTACTCCCAAGAGTTAAATCACTAAGATGGCCAACCATCCTGGAACTTTTTTCGCAGTATTCCATTTGGAATACTAATCGGTAACATCAATAACTGAAATGAACACTAGCTTAAAAGAGATTCAAGATCTTTCAAAAGACCTATCTAAGTCTTACGAAGAAAAGAAAATTAATATATTTCTTTGTGGTCAAAACACAAGCAATCAAAATTCAATACGAGCAAAGCTTAATAAAGAATTTTCTAATCATGATGATTGCTTTATTGTTTACCCAGAGTGGCTATTCCCTGACTTGTTAAAAAAAATAAATCTCCTAGAGCTTGAAAAAAGTCTTGTGGGAATGGTTAACTCGGTTGTTATTCCGTTAAGTACAGTTTCGACTTATGCAGAGTTAGGAGCATTTGTAATCAATCCTGATCTAATTAACAGAGTAATAATTATTAATGATATAAAATACAAAGGTGTCTCTAGCTTTATAAAACTGGGCCCCCTAGATTTAATAAAAAGCAAAGCGAATAAAAACCAACTTATATGGTTTAATGAAATAGATTCTGAGATTGAAGAAATCACAAAAAAAATCATCAGAGAAACAAAGAGAATAAAAAAAGATTTTCCTCCAAAGCAATATAATATTTTTGAACTCAGTACTCTTATTCAATTTTTAGTCGCTCTCCATCAACCCATAAAGACGAGAGAATTAAAGGCAAAAATCAGAGAAATAAAAGGGTTTGACCTTGAGCGAGATTTTCAACCAGCAATAAATATATTGATAGAAAAAAAGATCATAAGCGTAAAAAACAAAATGATAAAAACTCGAAAGATTAAAGAATACTCACTATCGGATTTTGGACATAAAGAAATCATCGAAAACCGTCTTGAAAAGTATCACTTGAAAACAAAATACTATGACTTAAGGTCTCAAATTATAAACTCTATACATGGAAAAAAGTATAATATTAACCACTTTGGGAGAAAGCATTTTTTAGACGATTTTGACATTAAAATTTAAAGTTAAAGCGAAAGTAGAAAGTCCAGAGTTTCTCTGCGACATTTGTTGTGTTTCATACAGGCTGCGAGTCTTCTTCCAATTTTTTATTTGATTCTCAAATAAAAAATCGTCAAATCCTCGCGTTTACTAAGTAAAAAATGCTTATCTCCCCTTTTTATTATGGAAAAATTAGCAAAAGACATTGGATTAAGTGAAGCATACTTACTGAACATGGCCCGTCGCTCAAATAAGCATTACAAGTCTTATTATCAAATAAAAAAGAATGGAGGAGACAGACTTATAGAGTCTCCGGGAAAACATTTAAAATCTATTCAAAAATGGCTATTAAAGAATTTTTTTTATAACTTTGATGTTCATGATAGTGCGCATGGTTTTGTAAAATCGAGAGGAATAAAAACAAATGCCTCGATGCATCTAGGGAACTCTTATCTCCTATGCATGGATTTTAAAGATTTTTTCACAAGTATAAAGACTCAAACAGTTTTAAGTACTTTAAAAAAACTTCCTATTGATAACGAAACAGCACGAGTTGTATGTAACCTATGTTGTTATAAATCTCGACTTCCACAAGGTGGAGTATGCTCACCTGTCATCTCTAACCTCGTTATGAAAAAGCATGACCAAGAAATTCAAAGATATAGCGAATCTAAGGGAGTTACTTATACTCGATATGCTGATGACCTTGCTTTCTCATCAAATAATTTTGAAGCTCTAAAGGCTGTCGAAATATTTATTACTACTTACTTTAAAAATACTTTCTTAAAAATAAATACTCAAAAAACTCGATATTTATCACGAAACAATAGATTAATGGTAACAGGTATAAACTTAAACAAGATGAATGAACTTAGCATTTCTTCTAAACAAAAAAATCGGCTAAAAGTGTTAATTCATCATTATTTTATAAAAGGCAATAAAGAATGTTTAAATGAAATGCTTGGGTTATATAGGCACATAATTGATATCCAACCAAGCTACAAAAGTAATTTATTAAACTATATAAATAAAATTAAATCCAAGAGGAAGTAAAAATTATGAGCTTTGTTTGGGATAGTTGTATCTCATGTGGAAAGGGGCTACCCAGTAGTAACATCTCGAACGACTGGAGAAAGTGTAGTTCTTGCTCTTTCACCCATAAACTTCTCAGAATATTATGTATTACATTTATTTTAGTTTTATGGAGTGTATGCATTTTAATTGCCTGCACGCCGACTAATGTTGCAATGACTTTTGGACTAACTCTCGATATTTGGGGAGCTTGGTTACTTGCAAATGGGTTTTCTGAAATGTGGTCAATGGCCTCTGGAGGATTTGGAGGAGGTGAACAAACATTTCAAAAATATGGCCCTAAATCTTTTAAAAGAAAGAGTGCGGGAGTTTTATTGCTAATGCTCGGATTTTTAATTATTGGCTTAGCTAGTATTTTGAAAATAAATCAATAAATACTTTTTCTAACTCTCCTCGCGAATAACACTCAATAAGAACTTTTCCGCGAGAAGACTTACCTAATGAAACTATTGAAAATGGGATATTATAAGCATGAGGCATTACACTCCAACGGTAATTACTATCCATATGTCTTACAGCCAATTTAACTCCAAGAATATATTTAACATTGACTTTTAGACTCGTTTTTTTCTTACCCTGACTCTTTAAATAAATATTAACCTTCCCCCTTAAGACTAGATTCTCTCTGCGCTAGAAAAAACATTTCCGTTTTCTTCTTGGTAGTACTCTGCATATTTAGAAGCTCTATTAAAATCTATTTTTTGATCAATTTTTATATTCTTGAAATGCCCTAAAAATCGACCACAATCGACATATTTTTCTAGATTATCCACACTAAAATTAAGATTAATAAATCCAGAGTCTTTATCTAAATGATCTGTGCTATATGAAGTTTCACTTAACTTCTCAACGAGCTTTGACCAAGCTTTGTCGCAATCTAGATTTACTACTTTTTTATTATTAATAGGCTTCTCTATTTTGATAGGTGGATCATACTTCAAGCTGCCACTAGCACAACCCATAATAACTAACAGTAATATTATAAACTTCATTTTTTCACTCTCCTCAAAACGACTTCAAAAACTCCTGCATTAATCTCGTCGTTGTACTCTTCGATTGCTTTCTCTTTTCTGGACTCTCCAAAACAAAGTTCATCAACACTCTGCTCAAGATAGTCCGCAACAACTCCATTATTAGGCTCTTTGAATTATTCTTAAATTTTAAAACCTCTCACGAGACTTTTGCTCTCGAAAGAGAAATCAAGTCCCGTAAAAGGTGAATTTGGTTAAATAGCGGTAGCCAACCTTGTGAAACCTCGTGCATCTTAATGCAATTTTCTAGAAAACGAACGCCGTAAGTACTGGAATCTAGGTTTGTAGTAATTTTAAAAACTTAGAAATGAAATTGTTTTGTAATGTTTAAGGAGGCTTTTTGAATGGGGTGACCGATGGGGCTCGAACCCACGACAACCAGAATCACAATCTGGCGCTCTACCAACTGAACTACGGTCACCACTGAGTTTTAAAAAAATAATGCCACAACTACCCATAGTCAATTAAAAAGCTATTGATTGACCGCGTCAAGGTTTTGATATTTCTAGGGAAGCTGCTAAACTTGTTCATATAGATTGTCTCAGAAGGAGTGTTGTGATGAAAGGATTCATTCTCTTATGTCTTAGTTTATTGGCCATCCCTAGTTTTGCATCCAATGTAGGGATTTCAGTCCATCCATTAGAAACAGAAGCTCGAATTTTATCGACGGAGTACACGGGAAGGCTCAGTAATGGTTCTTCTCAAGGTTTGCAAGTTCGTTACCTACACACCTATACAAGTGAGTTAAATTTTGATGCTGGATTCCAAGTATCCAAAGAAGATATTTCAACTCTTTTTGCTGGTGCGACCTATGAGTTCTATCCAGATTTCGAAAATCAACCAAAAATCGCAGCCAGGGGATTTATTGAAAGAGAAAGAAATAATGATCAAAACGTTACTAATTTTGGAATAGCTCCTATTGTCTCTAAAGGTTATAGCTTCAGCGGTTATCCAGCTTACCCTTATGTTTCTTTGCCAATGAGACTTTCTTTAGTTGAACTTGGAGATGACTATATCTTCAGAAGCTCTCTTGCTATGGGAATTTCCGGAAACCTTCCGTTTGAAGGCTTTACTAATGTTGTTGGAAATGTCGAAGCAAATGTCAATCTTAAGGATAGCTTCTCTTCACTCTCCGTTGGTCTCTCAATGAATTTTCAATAAGAACGATTTTACATAAAAAAAAAGGCAGCTCTTGGGCTGCCTTTTTTAGTTCGCAAATCTCACGGTCAAGTCTTCTTTAAAAAGTTGAACGCGATATTGTTGAGCTTGCCATCTTAAAGATGAACTCTTGGACTCCTCTAATATCTCAATAAGATAATGTTTTAAATTTGGTATTTTTTGAAAAGCAATCTTAGCAAAATTCTTCTTAAGATCTTCATTTTTCATTTTTTCGAATGAAAAAAGCAAAAGACTTAATTTATCCCGATCAACCTGATTCAAAATTACATGAAGATATGTTTTTTTACTATAAGTATTTAAGACTACGAGTGTATTATCAACTGAGATATTCTGGCTTATAATTTTTTCTTTAACCTCAAGCATTTCTTTTATCGCTCTTGATGGATTTTCGAATTCAAGAATTGAGAGATTTAGACTGACCAATCTTTCAAAGATACGATTTTTAAATATTGAATATTTTTTAAGTTTTTCCACATCTTTCAGATGAAGTTCTAATGCCTTGTAGATATGCGTGCATAAACTTCTCTCTAACTCCCCTTGCATTGATTTGTCTTCAACTAATCGATGAATTGATCGAGTCGAGAACTTTCCAAATTGTGTTTTAAGTTCAAGATAACTTAAAACACCTGAAATTCGATAATCTTTCAAAGCTCTTGAATAAGCTTCAGCGAGATCACGAGAGCGAAAGCGTCCCCAGATAAGCACAATGAATAAAAGTGAGAATTGAAAAAAGAGAAAACGAGTAAAATCTAAAATTAATTGATATTCCATTATCAAACTCCTATTGATTCCTTCAACAGTTTTACCAATAAGTATAAAAGCAAATTCTTTGCCAATTAAGATGTCGATAATTTAAAGATGAAACTTTTAATACTTTACGGCCGTCTAAAGCTTAGACAATTGAGAAGTTGGTCATAATGCGGGGCCATGCTCCTCCAATCATAACGAGAAAGATCTATTGGTTCAAAGTCAAGATAGGATTTTTCTTCTATACATAATTTAAGTTTCTTGTAGCCCTCTTCTGGAGAATCATAGAAATGTCTTTTGCCCTCTAAGTGTTCTGGGTAAGCAAGTCTTTTCGGGAGAATCGGGTAACAACCAGCTTGAACAGCCTCAACAACGCTAATGCCAAAAAAATCATGATGAGAAGTCACATAGAGAATATTCGATTGATTTACAAGTTCTAAATACTGTTCTCGTGAATGAGCATAACCAATATGAACAAGATGTTTTTTAAGCGAAACTTCAATATCGCTAAATATTTTAGGATAAGAGGCTTGTTTCTCACCAAGAACAATCAATTTAAAGTCAATTTCTTCCTGAGAAAGCTTTAGCAAGGCATGGAAAAAGTCTTCGGGATTTTTATCTTCTTCCCACCGATGATTCCAAAGAATTGCAGGAATCTCTTCTTGTGTTCTTTCGTTTAAAAAGCCGTCTAACTCTAAGCCAACAGGAAGGACATGCGACTTTTCTTTTATGGGATTTAAAAGATCAATTCTTTCTTCTCCTGGACTTCGTTGCTCAAATTCAGAAATAGACTTGAAGAAAACATCTTTATGAAATCGAGAATTGAATAGATTAAAGTCGGCAGCATAAGCCGACATAATATTGATATGGCCAAAAAACTTCTTTTTTTCAGATAAACCTTTTTTCTCATGTGAAGACCAAGGGTAAGTCATCTGGTTTTCGTGAAAATACATCCCAACAGGAATATCCTTTAGCTTCTTACGAACGAGACTAAGAAAGGTCGTTAAATCAAGCATATCGGAAGCAATGATAAGATCTGGGGCTTCAGTAAGCTTTAAAAACTCATCAGCGAGTTGAACCGCACCAGTTTTCATACGCCATTTCCAAAACTTACCTTCAAGACCTAATGTTTCAACATCAAAAGCACTATGATGAGCGAACCCTTCAATCCAAGATTTATGAGAGCCAGTCAGAAATGGTTCAATATAAAGTAACTTCTTCACCATTTTATTTTAGGAAACGCCGTAAGAACTGTACACCTTACTTTTTATAAATATTTCAATGAAATCAAAAAAAAGACTTCTTACTACGGTTTGTATTTTTGAAGGATCGACAAGGGCAAACAGAGAGACACGAATTCGCTTTAATAGAACAAGAATGTCTGGAAGTATTACTATTAATGCCGGCTCGACTAATGCTTATGCACTGACAGCAGCCGAAGGTTGTCAATTTAATGATAATATTATGTAAGAAGACTAAAAAGCCAATCTGTTTTTGGTATTAGAAAGCCGGTGGAAAATCCGAATTTTTTATTTTTATAAGTGATCAATAATTATTTGATAAGCTTGTTGCTTACGTTTTTTAGGTGAAGAAATAATCTTCTCTACACTTCCATTTAAGATCTGAGATCCCTTAGTAAGTTTCGGCACAATATTTCGGATCCATTCAAACATTCTATTTGGGGAATAATAGAGAATATCTCTACCTGGCTCTTCAGGCTTGGCCCAGGTCTTCCCCTTTCTCATGACTTTAAAAAGAGAAACTTTGATTCCTGTTTTTATATTGAGATTCTTAAATTCTTTTGTTTCATCTCTTTTTAAGTAGATTTGATCGGAATGTTGCCCAACCAAGAATTCAGGAGCTCTAACTTTTGAATACCATTGGTTAATTGAATCCATATCATCAATACCCATTTCTTGAAGAACACTCATCACAAAAGCAGAGCATCCACCTCCAAAGTCAATCCCATTTTCATTTTGAGGATATAAATCAACAATACTTCCCATCTCAATTTTAGAAGGTCCCTTGAATGAATTATTCACTAACCCATAATTAAACTGCTCACCAGTGTCTTGAAAACGTTTCGAATACTTTTCAAGTTGTTGGCATTTCTCATTCGTTATTTTGAAAGTGAGAACAGAAGTTTTTCCTCTAACAAAGTCTTCTTTCGCAAGTCGTATGTCTTCCTTGTTATCGTAACGACCAATCATATTGTGAAAAACAAAACCAAGACCTGTTTTATCTTTAAAGAGAAGTTTTAAAGCCTCTTTCTTATCCCTATAATGCATTCCCATATAGGTTTTCTTTCCTTTACAAAAAACCTCTAGATTTACGTGTCCGACTGTTATTCTTCGAGCTCCAATTGCCCCTGAAATTGCATTTTTTAAAAGGCTCACTGCAAGCATGGAAGGGCTTTCCCAGTTCATCGGAGATGGAGAGCGTGAAACAAAGAGATGGACATAATTATCATAAGCAGGCTCTATCAACTTTGATTTTTCTTCAGCCCAAGTTTCGAATATATTTAAAATAAAAAAAGACACAAAGAAAATAAGCAATTTCATCCATTTAACCTTTCTTGATGACCTAAATAATGTATGTTTTTCACAGTTTAATCATTCCTGCAAATCTTAGTGTATATATGCGTCACATAAACTATTAAAGTTACTGGGGAGCATCATGAGAGCAATTATTTTAATACTGATCACATTTACTTCAATCAACAGTTTCGCAAATCCAAGGGCCAAAGGTTTTGCTGTAGAGCTAGAAGGAAAATATACCACATCGGGTGAAAATGGATGTATTGATGCTTTTTATGATGTTCCGGGTACAACGTATAATATCGAGATTATAATGTTTCGTGAGAGGTATCTAGAAATTAGAAACGATGAAAGCAATCTTCTGGCCTACATAGACCTTGAACAAGCAACTGTATCAAAACATAGTTCTGGAACAGTCACTCTCTGCGAAGGTTGCTATAATGATGTGGACTCTAGGGCCATTACTGTCTCAAAAAATGGACAAATCACCTTTGAGAGAGAAATTACGGGAATCGCTAATGATCAGAATAAACACAAGTGCGTTCTAGAACCGTAAAACTTTAAGAAGATTCAAACCAAATAAAAAAAGCCGAAGCCGGCGCTCTCTCCTGGCTTTTTAGTGCTTTTTACACATTTCATGTTTCAAAAATCTCCTAAGCTTAAGTTGTAAAAAAGTTACGACTTAAGCTTTGGAGATAATTGAATTTTATGCCTCTACTTTGGTACAAAAAAGTCAGAAATGGTATTTTTCCGACTTTGACTTTTAATAGCTAGCTTTGTCGAGTAATTTAGCTACCGTTTACTAGTTTTTTAGGTAAATTTTTCCTTATCTAAGGACTGTATAATAAATTTAACTTTAATAGCCGATTATAATCTATATGAAAAAATTAGTTTTAATTTTTTTTTTCTTATTAATATCACCGAAAATTTCGGAAATCCGATATCTCATGAAAATTTACTAAGTAAGACTTTTCCAGAATTAGAAAGACTTTCATCAAGAATATTAGAGATTTGTCCTCCTTCTTCATGTCATTTAGTCGGCTTAGGGAGAAGCCCAACTCTAATTACAACATATTTAAAAAAACAGATCGGAATCAACTATACGACAACACTACCTTTAAGTAAGTTCAGATTTCATAATTTCTCTAATCCAATGAATGATATTTTGGAAAACTCTAGTAGGTTTTTAACAGAACAACAAATAAATAAGTTATTCACTCATTTCGATAATTTTTTATCTCCTATAATTAAAAGTGGTAAAAAAATAATATTCATCGATTTTGTTCACTCGGGAGCTTCATTACTTGCGACCAGAAATCATCTCGAGCAATTTTTTATTGAGAATCAGTATAAAGTTGAATCTGAGTTTATAGGCCTTGCTTATAATAAAAATATAAAAAAAATAAAAGCAAAGTATAATATTTATGGAACAACTATCAACAAAATAATACCACTTGATGATTATCCTGTCCTTGGAGATTTGATTTTTAATCAAGGATCACTTGCTAAGATCGCAGAGTATCAAGGGTTTGATATCACGAAAAATCGTTTTCCCAAAAAAAATAATAAATACTTAAAATTAAAAAAAACATTTGATAAATATTTTGATAACTACACTATTACAAATTGCAGCAAGTATCTTTCAAGAATTTTTTAAACATTCAGCTAATTTTTCACACTCGAAATGGACGGAAAAATTGAACTTAAAATGACGACTGAAGAAATCGAAAACGCTAATCATAAATCGTCCGTTAATGCCTTATTAACCCACTATTTACATGGTGAAGAATACTTATGTGTAGTGTTGACTTGTACCATATAAGCAATTTCAAGTAGATATGAGGTCGTCTTTCACGATATACTTTAAAAATTTTAAATTTAGGCGATGTCGATTTTTTAGACAGGTATGTAAATATGAAAGGAATATAAAAAAGAATTAAGTATCCATTGTATATTATATTTAATTGTTTTGACTATAAACCAAGAGAATAAATTATAGAGAGGATTAATCTATGAAATTTTTATTACTAACTGTATTAAGCACATTTTTTTTAATGATTCAGGTTCAAGCCAAAAAAGTGAGTTCATCTGTTATTTCTGATATAAGTGATGCATTGAAAAAGACCGAAGAATTTCAGCTTGTAGGCATTGATGATGACTGTAGTTTCGAAAGTCTTTCTGGATGCGCTAGAAATTATCTTTTATTAACTCTAGGCGAGGACTTTGACGAAGACGACGTAGAATTCTCTCAAGTTGAATTCTATGTTGATACAAACGAATTTCCTGTAGGAACGCTCACAAAAGCTTCGGAATTAGGGGTTCCTGATAAAATTATTGATGTCGTTAAGAAACAAAACTTAGAACTCGCTTATTTCACAGGATCAATCGCTACCGAAGCAGATGTACATTTCTTTAGTCGTCCGTCAACTAGCTCTTGCATTATTATTCGAGAGAAAACATCTTCTGAAACAGTCTATGCATGTAGGTAGTTTTTAAATTGAGAATTCAAGTCGAGGTGAAACATCCTCGACTTTACTATTTAGAAACAATTAACATCTTATAGAACAAAATAATTTAAAAAATAAGTTTGAAATCAAATCTTCATCAATTTATTGGAGTCCGACTCTCGCGATAAAAGCTTTAGATGAAGTTCTTTCCTTTACAGCATTTTCCTTGATTCGTTCGCTTCTTGTAATAGCTCCTCCATAAACTCACCGAGATCACTTTGTAGCTCTACAAGTGATTCATAAAACTTCAGCTTTAAATAGTGAATGTCATGGTAAAAAATCTGAATGGCGGTTTAGAGAAGAAACTCTTTCAGTATGGAAGTAAAAATCGACTAAGCCTGTAAAAAGCAATTTCTTATTACTTTTAAGTTGTTTGGAAGTTGCACGTTGAAAATTCATTTCATACAAAGCTTCAAGGTGAAATACTTAGCCTTTAAAACCTGAACAATTTACTCGGGTATAGGTTAATTTTGATCAATATTTATCCGATATATTTACGTAATGAGGATGAAAACACTTATTTCACTTTTTCTTATATCGCTTACCAATGGGGTGTATGCTAGTTGTAAAAATTCTCTCGAACTTGCCCTAAATGGAAGCTCTGGGAGTATTCAGAATATTGCTTTGGCATTAAAATGCTTGAATCAATACTATCTTGGTATGATTCCAGATGATTCATATGAGCTTGGAGTTTCTCAGTATGTTTCTAGCTATAATAGATATGTGGAAAATTACGAAAAGTTATGAAAAAAAGGAACTAAGTTAAAACTCCAATCTTATGGAGTTGTACCTCTTGCAGATGAAATGGCACTATTTCGTATTCCAAAAAATAACCTTGATAAAGCTGTTAGACTTGGAATTTTGCCAAGAATCAAATCCTTTGACTATCAAGAGTTGGAAAAACTAACAGATGAGCTTATCAATTCATTTAACCGTAGTGATAGTTCCTTCAACCTTGAAGTAGCATTTCTCCAAGCGAATAAGAAAGCTCAAGAACATAAACTCTCTTTAATTGAATCTGCTGACCTCATAGGTTTACTCTCGAGAAACGATTACAACACTCAAATAAATCGCATTAACTTTAAGAAACTTGAAATTGCAAAGAAATTAAATGAATCAGTAGATTTAAATAACTTGAGAGTTAACTCAAACTCTCTCGGAAATTCTCAAATAAAAGATATTTTATCAGAAGCTCGTTACAATAGAGCGATAAATGACCTACAGTCAGGTGTTATTGCGATTGAGTCCTTTAATCGTCAAATGAATGGAGTTTTTGGTAGCTATTTCGAAAGGTGGACTCAAAATGATTTTTTAAATGTAATTATGAAGTCAAACGATGTAAATGGCTCAACACTTCCTCCACATCTTTGGGGAACCTATTTAAGGTGGTATGGTAACTATTTAGGTGATCATGCCAATGATTTTTCCGCCATAGAAAAAAGTAAGCATTATGGCCACTGGATGGATCAAGCGATTAGTACACTTGAGGTGTATAATGACCTTGTTCAAAATAATTCGGAAGAGACATTTTTTAGAACATTTGCAGATATTGCTACTAATCGAAATATTTCTCAAAGATCTTCATATATTGAAAATTTTGGAAAAGTTCTCTTGCAATTGCAGTACATTGGAGAAACTCTCGAAAAGTTTTCTGATTCAAACGAGAAAGTACTTAAGCTCATTAAACTTTCCTCTGAAACAATAACAAACCCCATTAGACGTCTGCATAACGAAATGATTTTGGCTAAAGCTTACATGAAAGGAATGGATGCTAAGAAATACTTTGACGAAATTGCTATTCCCAAAATTAGCGCACTCCCGAAAAAAGAAATGCAAGAACATATGACAGAGATAGCAGCAGCTCTTACTTGCTCACTACTACTTGATGACTAAGAAATACTATAAAACTTCAAGTGCTAGCGCCAAACCCTTGCCAGAAAATTTTCAAGACGTTGGGACGAAATATTTTACTGAAGAAAAACTTGGAAAGATTTAAGGTTTTATTGATTTTCTTTCCACAGTTGCGCTTCATAAAAATGAAGAGCATGCTAAGCTCAGAGAAGCAAAAAGAACCCAGATAGATAAAATAAAAAAGGCCGAGAATAAACTCTCAGCCTTTATAAATCGCTAACGCTTGATCGTTTTTCTAGTGATTTATGAGCGACTACTACTTGATTTTAGAGAAGTCGATAAAGCTGATATCTTTTTCTTTTGCATCAAAACGAGTGAGGTCAAATTTTTTTGGTAGTTTTATTTGAGATAATGAGCTTGCCATTTCTAGCATTTTCACATCTAAATCTTTTACAAGTGAAAAATCAACTTTCCATAGATTTTTATTCTTAGGCGCAAAGCCTTTAAGACTCATCTGTGGTAGTTTCGTAGCCACTAAACTATCCAGCTCCTCAAGCATTTTTACAGTAACTCCTTTAGTTTTAGTTAAATCCATGCGAATCATTCGAGTGCCTTTTGCATCAAAACCTGTAAAATCAAAGTTTTCAGGTAAGGATATTTTATCAAGATTAATAGCTTGTGATAATTTTTTTGCAGTTATCCCTTTTACTTTAGAGAAGTCTACATAATGAATATCTCTCGAGAAGTTAATACATGAAACATTAAAACTATCCGGAAATACGAGATAAAATATACGTCCACTACTTTCATTGATGTGATTGCATGTTAAATTTTTGGTCTTACTCAGATCAAGTCCGAAAAGAGTTTTATTTTTAAAAGAAACTCCATTTAAGTCGAAGTTTTCCGGAAAGCTCATCCAGCTAATGTCAGACGAGTTGTTAATATGATTCTTATTAAGACCTTTTACTTTACTGAAGTCGACAAAGTCTAGGCTCATTCCTGTTGTATTTATTCTTGATATATCTATTCCCTCTGGAATAGTAGTCGGTATTTGCTTCATTTCTTCTAAGTCTTGTGAATGAATACCTGATGTATCAGTGAAATTTATTCCATAAAAATCTTTCCCTTTAAAGTCGATATCTGAAAACTTTAAAGGAGGTAGAATAGTGTATGAAATTGTGTCAAAAAGACTTATAATTTTGTTAGGAATATTTGCAACTTGAGAAAAGTCCGTATTAATTAAGTGCATTCTTTTTGGCCTATAACCTTTCATATCAAGACCACGAGGAAGCTTCACTCCTGTTGCAGAAGGTGATTGAGATAAAAATTCAACGGTAAAGTTTTTCGCTTCAGTTAGATCGACAGAGTCCAGAGCAAGATGAGGAGCATTAAAACCGTCAAAGTCAAACCCCTTAGGCAAGACAACTCCTCCAATATAACTAGCTTGACTTAGACTTTTTGCTGTAAGTCCCTTAACTCCAGATAAGTCTGATTTATATAAACTTTTTCCCGTCAAAGAGACTTTTGAAAAGTCAAAGTCTTTAGGAAACTTTATTCCTGCCAGAGATTTCAAACGATTAATATGTTTTGCATTTAAGCCTTTTAAGTTTGAAAGATCTGTAAGGTAGAAGTTCTTTCCTTTTGTTTCTAAGTTAGAAACATTAAACCCATCAGGTAGTTTTACTCCTGAAATTTTACGAGCTTGATTAAGCATATCAATAGTCAAGCCCGAGGTTTTAGAGAAGTCGATATGGGAGATATCTCGTCCTTCTGTTTTTAAACCTTTTAAGCAAAACCCTTTAGGAAGAGTAATTCCTTTTATGCTTTTTGCATTATTTAACATCTCTATGCTTAGAGTGTATGGTTTCGATTGTTCGCATGACCAAGAAAGTGCAGAGTTGAGCAGCACTAGAGTTAAAATATATTTTTTCATTGCAATCCTTTAAGAGTTTATTTAGATAATATTTTCCCCAAATAGCTATGAGTTTTAGGTAAAGGAGCACCTTCGTATCTCTCTATTAGTTTATCTTTCTCATTAAAAATAAAGACAGAGGCGGATGCACTCGCATTCATTGCCACTGAAATAGAATCCCCATCATTCAACAAGGAGGTTATAATGGTAAAAGGTATCTTCCCATGATATTGAGAAATAAAGTCATCAATTTCAGCTTGATTATTGTCCGCGACAAGAAGTTTTATATAAGTATCTGGGTTTTCTTTTTGAATTTTTCTCAAATGATGAATAGATATTTTAAACCAAGGACAATGTGAAAAACCATGAACGACTAAAAGATTCTTTTTTTCTCCTTTAGAAGAAAACAGAGATTCTTCAGTAGTACCATCTGGATAATAGTGCTTTATTGCTTTTTGAGGAGCAGTTTGCCCTAAAATCATACCCAAAGTACTAAAATTAAAAAATAATAGTACAATGGTTAAAAAATGTTTCATATGTTCTCCTAATAAACCTGTATTGTAATTCCCAATTCTCTACTTTCACTCAAAGTTCAAACAAAATAGATACCAATATTACCTACGGTAAAAGCAATAACTTAGCTCAGCGCAAGGTGCACTTAAGCCAAGTGAAAAGTCCAAATAGCACCAAAGTGGTACCAGTCAAATTAATATGATTCCAACTGGGTCCACCAAATTTCTATACATCAGTAACATATTCTTTTAAAAATACAAAAATGGAGATCGAAAAATTAATATTTTCAATGCAAATATTGTTTATATCATCCCAGCTTTAAAGGTCTAAAAGGTTTATTTCATCATTATAAGTATTTCGATAAAAAATTCCCCCAAGTTCATCCAAAACCCAACGTGCTTGATCAGTTTTCATTTCTTGGTCGAAAATGAAGATGATTGCGCAAGAAGGCTTTGGAGCATTTTGTCTATGTTGGAAGTTCGCAATTTTCAGAAGTGAATAAATATCATTACAGTCACCAATTCTTGTTCCTATGCCTTTATCATAGAGTTGGTCTCCAAAGCCACTCTCTTCAAACTCTATAAATGCTTGATTGATCGCTTCAAAATCTCTTTTTTGACAAAGCTCTGGGCGAGAAATACGCGAAGCCATAGATGTGAGCGATGTCATTAATAAAATAGTTTGAAATAGATTCTTCATAATTACCTCCAGGTTAAAGTTAAAGCTTTCAACTGAAGCAAGAAAGGACTCATTAGTTCAAGTACTTAAGCAATGTAAAAAATGGAAAATAAAAAAATCTCAACGTACTCAAGAAAAATTAAAGAGCTAGAAGATTTGCTTTAAAGATACCTTCAGTTCAAGTCTGTTCTTCAGTCGTTCGTGACGAATAGCTCTATAAGATTTTAAGATGTCGTAAACTATTAAAATAATGAATTTTTCTCAGGAGACTGAATAGTTCAAATTATTATTTGTATGCCAAAAACGCTGTTTTTAATGAATTATCAATTTGGGTTACAAATGACTTCTTTTTTTATATTTTTCTTTGGATGAACTATGAATCTAAAAGATTAGTTTTTAGAGACTTTAATGAGTTTGATGTTCAGAATTTATCGTTATTAGACAGCGATAAAGAAGTCATGAAGTTTCTAACGGCAGGAATAACCTTTTCATTTGAGGAGTCAAAACAAAGACTTCTCGATCTGATTGAGGACAATAAAAGAAACTCACCATTGGGCACTTGGGCCGTCGATCATAAAAACTCAGGGGATTTCGTCGGTCGATTTATGCTTAAACAACTTTCAGAATTTGATGCTCCGTCCATTGGATATCGTTTAATCAAGAAATATTGGGGAGAAGGTTTTGCAACTGAGGGAGTAAGTGCTCTCGTGAAGTATGGGTTCGAAAATCTTAATTTAGATAAGATAGTTGCTATTACAAGTCCTAAAAACAAGCCTTCTATCCGAGTGCTCGAAAAGTCTGGATTTAGCTATATTCAGAATATTAAATTCTTTAATCCTATCCCAAAAAAGGAAGTGGATACACAGTTTTTTGAAATCCTGAACCCAGAGCGTGGCGGCTCGAGAACTAGTTATGATAGTGCACATTAGTCGGAGAGCTTGGAACTGAGATTTTTAATCAAAAGTACCAAGACGCTAGAATTATTAATGAATTTTTTGATGATTGAATTTAATTCATAGACGGAAAGGAGATCTCCCTTGAACTGTGTTCAGAAACTCGATAGCTTTCTGAATAAAATAAACGAACAGTTTGTAATTATTTACAATCTCTTCTTATTTTTTACGAGGATGGACTATTGAAAATTGTATCACCAGAAAAATACGAAAAAGAATTAAGAAAGCTTCAAACCTTAGTTCAGAAGCCTTTACCAGAAAATCTTGATGAAATAGGAAGTTAAAAAGCCGAGAAATAAAAACATCTCGGCTTGATTATAAATTGCTTGTTCTTCGATATTTGTGTTGGCTATGTACCTAGACTTAAATGGATTCAAACTTAATTTTTTTACTAACCTTAATTATCCCACATTTTTTGAATCCTAATTGAATCAAGTTTTTGATAAAAGCTATAAAACTCAGATTTGTAAAAATTCTTTAAGTCATTCGAGTTTTTTAAATTATATTTTTCCTCAATATAATCTAGAAAATATGCTATCACTTTATTATCTTTTAATATAGTTTGAGCATCTGTAGGAAATGTACTCAAAGAATACTCAAGTTCAAATAAAGTGATAAGCTTTGGTATAGTTCTTTCTAAGCTAGTTTTAGTTTCTAATAAGTGAGTTTTCAGTTTTTCAAGCCTCCATTTACTTGTTCTTTTATACTGAGAATCATTAAGCTTTCTCTTTGCTTTTTTTAGCTCAGATATTGCTCGATAATAGAGTTTATAGACCCTCTTTCTGCTCAGGCTTTCAATGTCATGGATGTTTTCATAGGAGCATCTGTATCTATCGATAGGCTTATCATAAATAAGCGAAGCATATGAATAATCGGGTTTTAACATCTTATTATAAGATACGATCTCGAGAAATGAATTATGGATTCCATTCTTAGTATAAATAAGTTTATCCGAAATAAAAACTGCAGTATGATAAATCTCTTTTGGTGATTTGCTTGACGGAAAAAAAGTCTTACTTCTCCACACTATAATATCTTTTGGTTCTGCTATCTCTTCATCATCCAACTTTCGACAGTTGTTTGAATTTATTAGTAAGCCTAGTTCATTTCTTGTAGCATATCTATTGTAGCTCGAAACTCCACTTTCATAAAGAACATGGCTAGTACAGTTCGGCCCAAGCCGACTTAAGCTGATACCCTTGCGTGAGCGAAGAAACCGACTTGGTAAAGCAGATGTTATTTCTAACTCGCAAAAGTTGCTCCTACAATAGCATTCCGACTTGAAACTAGTATCAGTCTTCTCAGAATAAAACTCAATTTGCTCCTTTTGTGCATAAAGCTTATTACATAAGATTTCTTGTGAATTTACATCAGAAACTAACCGTAAATAAACTTCATCAGCTTTTTCTTTTATTATAAAATCTCCGGCAAAAAGAGAAAGAGATTTGAATGTAAACAATCCCAATAATAATTTTATCATCAAGCTTTCACTCATTTAACTAATATTTTCAGTGAGCTCTTTGCTCACAATTTCTGTAACTTTTAAATACACAGAATATTACCATGCGCATTATCCTGAGCAATATTTTCTAGATAACCCTGTGAAAATTAATATAAAGAAAAGTAACTTTCTCATAAGTTAAAAAAATCCTTAATGTAGACTAGTTCAACAACCAAATATTAAAATTTTGGTTCTCACCTTTTATTTCTTTGTCTTTTTGTATTCGCTCGATTTTTTTTGCAAGCAAATTTAATTTTTACTCTTCAAGTCTGAGTCTTCTCAAACTTAGATTTTTTATTTAATTAGTGCTTTAAAGTGAGTTTTAATTAATTGTAATAAGGCCATGACTTCAAATTAGGATGATAAGTCCTCTTGCGACAATCTAGGTAATACTCAACTTGATAATTCTTCTCTTTTTTCATAACTTTTTTAGTTTCAATATAAAATTCATCATCAGTAAGATAATAAGGAACATTATGACTGATTTCGTTTGATTTTCTATATAGAAATTTGTCTTTATGAATGACTTTCCCATTATAATCTTTTATCAAGAAAAACAATTTAGTTTTTTTAGATCTTAATAAATAAATATGAAGCTTTAGGTTTTCAAACAATTCTGAAACGTCGTTTTTTGCAACATAGCTAAAAGACAATACTGTAAACTGTTTTTTTCTTTTCGACTTGCTAAATAATATATCAACTCCATTTATACCGCTCTCAACTACCGCAACCTGCTTTTTGGTTTTTATATCTTGAAAAGATACTTCGATATCACAGTCCATATATTGAGGTATTGGTTTTCTACCCTCAGCATAACGATTCACTTCAGGAACCAACTTTTGAGAGAAAGAAAGGTTCGTCAAAAGCATAAGTGAGATCACGTAAAGTTTCCTCATAACTTTTTCCTCATAACTTTTTCCTCATAACTTTTTCCTCATAACTTTTTCCTCATAACTTTTTCCTCATAACTTTTTCCTCAAAATCTATTTCACTAATATAATATTTTAATTTTTGCTTTCGCTTTTTTATTTTTCGTCTTTATAGTTTCTGCTCATTAAGCCTAGTTTTTTCGAGCAATATTTCTTTTTTGTTATTTAAGTCCGAGCCTTATCGCCCAGATTTCATTCATTTTTTTAGATTTATAAAGAAAGACTACATTCATCTCATTTTGAAGAAAGCTTTAACGGTAACTAGCTTCATCCATTTCTCTAACAAAATCCCAAAGCATCCATCGTCGCCACCAAGGAGTTCTTTTTTCCCAAACGATCGTTTTCTCTTGATCCTGAATTGAACATGAAAGAGGAATATCGACTCCATTGCTATCTATTAAAGCTTTTGTGCTTGCTTGAAAATCACCAAGTTCGCAAACATTGAAGTCAAAAGAAAGTCTTCCTGAATCAAACCCCATCACTCTACCAGGATATCTATCTAAAGGCATATTAACACTTACAAAGCACCCATCTCTACTCTCTGTCATAATCTCATCTCTCTCTGGATTATGGATACCCGCAGTCTGATCTATAAGTGCAAAAAATGGAATTCCAGAGTCTGGATCTCTAGACTCTATAATTTCAAAATAAATACCTTCTTCCTGATTGTAGCAGTACAAGCTTTTTTTGTTCATGATTCTACTCATATTGTCTTGAGCAAATAGAAAAACCGAGTTTATACTAAATATAAAAAAGAACAATACAATCTTCATTATTAACTCCTAAGCTTCACTCATTATTCAATATTTTCCGTGAGTTCTTTACTCACAATTTTGATAATTTTCTAAGTACGGGAGACATTACCACATGCATTATTTTAATCAATGGATAGCTGGTAACTCTATAAAATTTAAATGGTTTTGATTTTTTACTCGGAAAAGCTTGTATTTTAATTAGATGTTTTTATGAGTAATGGTGCACATTAGTCGGAGAGTTTGGAACTGAGATTTTTAATCAAAAGTGCCAAGATGCCAGAATTATTGATGAATTTTTTGATGATCGAATTTAGCGCATAGACGGAAAGGAGGTCTTCATTGAACTGTATTCAGAAACTCGATAGTTTTCCTGAACAAAAATGAACGAAAGGCTTTAAATCACTTATAATCCCTTCTTGTTTTTATGAGGAGAGATTATTGAAAATTACATCA
Organism: Bacteriovoracaceae bacterium; assembly: GCA_965217035.1. Classification (GTDB taxonomy): domain Bacteria; phylum Bdellovibrionota; class Bacteriovoracia; order Bacteriovoracales; family Bacteriovoracaceae; genus JAUHYH01. The sequence goes on from OZ244226.1 coordinate 1,211,836, forward strand.
CAAGAAGAATATTAAAAATAAAAAGAATTAAGAGAGCTTCAAGCCTTAGTTCAAAGGCCTTTACCAGAAAACCTTGATGAAATTGGAATGGACTACTTCATAGAAGATGAATTCGCTGAGCTTTTTGGTTTTATCGATTATCTTTTTTCGATCAAAAACAGAATCAAAACCGAGGAAATGGTCAGACTTAAAGAGGAGAAGAGATTCTCTTTTGAGATGAGAAAAGAGCAGTTAAACTCAGATTTATCGTTCATCAACAAATGACTTTCAAGACATGCTTTTAAAGACAGAAAGTAAAAAAGCCGAGATGTTTTGTTTCTCAGCTTTTTTATAAATTGTTTGTTATTCGATAATAGTGCTGGTTATTTAACTAGAGTTTATTCCAAAAAAGCTTTTAAAAAAGACAGAATATCATTCGTACTTTCTGATTCATTAACCATCAGGCTGTCCAAATTACTCTTCATTACTACAACTTTTTCCCCTTCGTGAACAACAGAGATATCAACATATTCCTCCCCTAGAGCACCTTGGTGACTCTCTTCTTTAATTTTTCCTTGTGACAACTCTTCAATATAGGAGATGAGTATCTCTTTTTCACTATCAGAAAGACTGTCCTTAAGATTCCAGTTTGTTCTAGGAGGGCAGCAAGTTCTTTTTCCAATAAACACTTCACCGCTTGTGTTTATCTTTAAATATTCAGCTGTTATTTGATTCCCTTTATAGTAATTAAGCATCAGTGCTTCCTGTGCGAAACTCGATGCCGATCCAATCAAAATGATTAACGTTACTAATAACTTTCTCACAATTATTTCTCCTATTTTAATGATCATAAACTAAATATTTTTCTTACGGCTTTCGCCTTCTATTCCTGTACTTTTATGTTCTTGCTCGAAAAACTCTGTTTTTAAAACCAGGCTTATTCGACTTTTTACTTCTTCTTTTTAAAGTCCCAGCTCTTCCGAGCAAGGACTGATTATTTCTCTAGAACCAAAAACCCGTATTCAAATAGTACTCAGGGTTATTTCTACCATAAATATTATGTAACTGTTCTAGCTCAGAATATCTCCCTGCAAAAATGGGATGTAAATCATTTATGATAGTGTCAATATTATTCTTATCTATTAAAAATTGCGTATATGAAGGATCAATAATAAGGTCATCTCCGTCTGGGTAATAGTTATCAACAACGATAAAAACGTGATAGAAATTTAGCCACATATCCTTAGTTCGTACGGTATAAAAGTCTATGTTTGGAAATTTTTCTCTAAGCATTCCAAATAAAGCAGTACTGGCAAGACTACAGATTCTACTTGATAGGATATATTCTTTATTATCACAAATAGAAGGGTTATCTCCAAGCAAGTTCACTATAGGAACAGGTGCTTTAACTTGTATATTTCCTATGTGAGTACACAATTCTTTTAGTAACAGCTCTTTTGTTTCAGAGCTATACAAAAGATTTAATAAGCTGTCTTGAGTTTCAATATTTGATATAGATTGAGAGTTTGGAGCAGCAAAAGAAAAACTCGAAAGACTTCCGACAATGATTATTCCTAAAATGAATGTCTTCATCATAATTTCCTTTGAGTTATCCACTCGTTAATCAAATATTTTCCGTGAGTTCTTCACTCACAATTCTGATAGTTTTCTAAGTACGGGAGACATACCACATGCATTATTTTAATCAATGGATAGCTGGTAACTCTATAAAATTTAAATGGTTTCGATTTTTTGCTCGGAAAAGCTTGTTTTTAACGGTCTTCACACTTCAAGGTGTACTCGCCGCATCAATTCTAAATAAGCAGGCATAAGAAATTCAACCGGTTAGAATTTTAATACCACTCAAAATTTTAACTGGAGAACACTTATGCCCAACTCAAAACTTACTCAATTTCTTCTGTTACCGAAACTAAAATTAGTAAGATTCGCTCAATTCAAGAAAGAAATCATCTTTATTTGTGAGTCCAAGAGCAAATCTCTATGGTGCCCTCACTGTGGACTAGAATGCTCAAAAGTTCATGATCGAAGGACTGTTATCATTAAAGATGCTCCCTATGTCGGAAAAGTTAAAATTCTCAAAATCAAAAAGAAGCGATTTAGATGCTGTGGATGTAAAAAAGTAACTACTGAAACTATCCCAGGGATTAGTAAACATGCTCGAATTACTGAGCGCCTGCAACGAAACCTTCTCTACATTTGCGATAAATTTGCCAACATGAAAGCTGCCAGGAAGCATCTTAAACTTGGTAATAAAACGATCTATGAAAGACATTACAGACAACTAGAACTTGAATGGAGAAAAAAGAAAAACAATCCATGGCCACGAAGTATTGGAATCGATGAGCATAGCTTCATACGTAATAAACAGTACAGTAGACGAGAGTTTGTCACTTTGATTGTCGATCACAATAACAAAAAAGCTAAAGAGTTAATTCCCACCAGAACATCATTGCAGTTAAAGCAAGCTCTCGCTTATATCCCTGGAAGAGAAAACGTCAGAAACATTACCATGGATCTCTCAACAACTTACCGCAGTTTTGCCAGAGACTTTTTTCCAAGAGCGAGAATTATAGCCGATAAGTTCCACGTTATTAGACTTCCTAATCGTATTCTTGATCTTTATCGAAACAAAGAATTTAAAAGTAAAAAATTAAAGCTTAGAAAGTTTTTGCTCATGGACTCCAAGAAGATGGATTACTGGACTAGAATACAGTTCCAAAAAGAGCTAAAAAAGTACCCAGAACTTAATGAGATTTACTGGGTGAAAGAATCGATTCATAAGTTTTATGGTTGTAAAGGAGTTAAGCGTGCAAGAAAGAGTCTGCAAAACCTCACAGACTCTCTTGCCCTTAGTTCAATTCCTGAGCTTAAAAAGCTCAGAAGAACGCTCATGAACTGGCGTGAAGAGATTCTTAACTACTTTGAAAATCGCTTGACCAATGCTAGAACCGAGGGGTTTAACAATGTCTGCAAGCAGCTGCAGAGGCGTGCTTACGGATATAAGAGCTTTATAAACTACCGGTTAAAAGTTCTTTATGCCTGTTCTTAAGGGATTGAGTGCGGTGTGTTCCACCATGAAGTGTGTAGAGTCCATGCTTTATGAACGATGGTGCCGTAGGAGGGACTTGAACCCCCACGCGTTAGCACTAGATCCTAAGTCTAGCGTGTCTACCAATTCCACCACTACGGCATAGAAGAATATTATTTTTAACGCTAAGGTCTGGAAATGACAAGAGAGGATTTATGCCGCATTGCGTTTTTTTAGTTTTTCGATTTCTTGAACGAGTTGTTGTTTTTCTGCCTCAAGCGCTCTAGCCTTGGTTTTGAGCTGATTCACCTCTTGCCTTGAATTCTCAAGCTGGATTGTTGTTTTTTTGAAATCTTCCCCTCTTTGCTTAAAAGACTCTTCGAGGCGTTCATGTTGCTGCCTCGAAACTGAGTCGACAGGGGATCCATGATTTTTACTTCCACCTTGCTTCTCAAGGGCCTTAAGCTTTCTCATAAAATTATCTCTATCTCTCTCAACAGCATGCAATCTCTTCTTAAGGTCAAGGACCTTATTATTAGCTGCAATTAATTTATCTCTATTTTCAATAACGCCTTTACCTGTCGTGCTTGTTCCTTCTACTTCTCCAGTTTGAGGATTTATTTTCTTTCCCGTTGCCGCTAATAATTTCTGTTCATTTTTTTTCATATTGGAAATTGAACGCTCATACTCTTTAAGTTTTTGCATTGTCTGCTGCTCATGAAATTCGTAGTTTTTAATTTTTCCTTGTAGTCCCTTACCAAGAGTCAAAGATTGCTTAAGTTGATCTTGAACTTTTTGAAGCTTTAATTCCATTGCTCGAACTTTTCCAGGATCAACTTGCTTATCCGCTGACGCATTGGTCTCTTTTTCTTTTAAAATTTTCTCATATTTAGATTGAACGATTTCAAATTTCGATTTTATATTATTATTGTTGGCGTTAAGAGTATAGTTTTGCTTTTCGAGATCCTTGATTCGGGTCATATTCTGCCCGTTACTCGTCATCAATTCATTTTGAACTCGGTCAAGACTTCTCTTAAGTGATTTGATTTCATTTTGATTAGTATTTGCAACTCGAATAAGGCCCGACTTTGCTTTGTCAGCAATATTTTGAGCAGCTTGAGATTTTCTTAAAGCCTTATCCAGCTCCTTGTTATAGAAAGATTGCTGTCTTCTGTTATCGGCTTCCATTTGTTTAATCATTTTTTCTGCTTTTAAGAGGTCTTCGTTTAACTTCATTGCCTTCGCTAAGAGTTGCTGGATTTTCTTCTGGTCTCCGAAGTTATCTTTATTTTTAGCTTCTTTATTAAATTCTTGAAACCGAGATTCATCAACTTTCTCAGTCTGTTTAGAATCAATTTCTAATTCTTGAAATTCTTTTTCCTTTCTTAACGCATGATCTTTTAAACGAATTGTTTCTTTTAACTTTTCAATTTCTTCTCTTAATTGAACAATTCTTTTCTTGTCATTTTCATTCGTTCGTTTATAGAAATCTTTTTCTTTATTTAATTTTTCATTTGCCGTTTTAAGAAGAACGTCCTCTCCTCCAAGTTGGTCTTCTTCACTTAAAAGTAGATCAGATAAAGCTTCAATCGCTTCATCACCAGGATCTTTTGCTTCTTTCACTTGAAGACTTACAACCTCGCTAATCTCTTCTTTTACATCACCTAAAGATTTTACATGCCAATCCTCTGAAAGTTCCTTGAGTTTTGGTTTCATGTCGTTAATATTTTTACTTTCTGAAGCTTTTTGAACCTTCTCAAGAAAAGAGAATACTTTCTGTTCAAGCTCTGTCTCTGGAAAATCTTCTCTTGATAAATATTGCGAAAGTCCTTTGACTAGCCAGTGGTCTTTTCCCTCCTCATCGCTATTAAAATTAAAAACTCGCATAATCGTATCTTCAAGGTCATTTGCTTTCCCTTTTACGCGAACTATTTCCTCTTCAAGATGTTCCGCCGAAATTTCACCAACTAATTTATCCACATTCGATTCTAGAGTTTCTTTAGCAACTAAATAAGGTTCTTCCTCTTCCAGAAATCCTTTTACCCTCGTTAGAAAATCTTCCTCATTCGTTTGACTGAAAAATTCTAAAAAATTTTTATCATCGAGCAATCCATTTTTCTTCTGTAAGAGCTGACCCGGTTTTGAGAGTTCTTTAAGTAAGAAAATAATTTTTTCACAATCCTCATCTGATAAATTTACAACCTTTTTCTGATCAGGAAATCCTTCAAGAACATGCTTTAAGCTATCAACAGTCAAATCTCTCAAGAACTGAGGTTTAAGAGTTTTCTTAGTAAATAGAGCAAGTTCTTCTAAAATTTTGCCACTAACCTTAAGATTATTATAATTCAGAGTTTCGCTTTCATCGTAAGGAAGATCTTTTTCTTTTATCTTTCTTAATCGGCCATAATGTTTTTCTTTATCATAATAAAGAAGTTCAGGGTTATAAGAATTGTTTTCTTCCTCTTTTTGATATTCAGAACGATCTAAATCAAAAAGAAAAATAATAGAATTGTGTTTTTTGTCAAATGCCTTATTCCAAAACCCTGTAATTTTAATTGTATTTCTATCGACTTCAATATCCAAAAGATCACAGGAAGAGGTCATAAGTGTTAAAAGATTTTTTTCACTCGTATTATTATCAATAGGATGAAACATCTTAAAAAAAGATTCTTTCTCTATTCCTTGATTTCTGAGATTAATTGAAAGAACAAAGTCTTCATCATTTCTTCCAAGATCAATTTCAACCGGAAAGCTTCCTTTCATTTCTTGAGTTAAATAATTAAAGAAGAGAAGAGTAAGATCAAGAAAAGTTCTAATTTTGACGGGATGAAAATCATTTTCATGAGCCTCAAGATGGATAATATCGGCATAAAATCCAAGTCTGCTGAAATCAATGACCTTAAAGGTGTTTTGATATTCCAAAAAATTACTTAGAATATAATTCTGATAAATCCCCTTCTTTTTTTTAGCATAATTCGAAACCAATGTTTTAATAATTTCATTCTCAAGAAGATCTGTATCAAGGGCAATTTCCCCATTCCCTTTCAAAAAATGAGTATAATTTTTTGGTTCTGATGTTAAGATAATAGGCTTTAGAAGATGATCCTCATTAACCTGTTCGAAACTCTCTGCCAAAATGAAGTCACTCGTTTCACCTGCCTCCACTACTTCGCCATTGAAAATTTCAACAATATGTTCAGTCCCTTCATCAGAACTTTTTAGAAGAATAAACTTTCTTCTTTCATCACTCATGCCGTTTGTTCTTCCTCTGTCTTATCAAAAGTTCTATAATACTTCTCTAATCGATCTAGGAATCTAATAAAATATTTCTTCCTTGAATTTCTTTCTAATCTAAGATCTCTTAATCTCAGACCATATTTTTTATTAGCATCACCTTTATGAAAATGAGTTGTTCGTTTCCCAATAAAAATATCTGAAAAAGCAATTATCACTTCCCAGTCAAAGAAGTCTTTTTGTCCTTTCGAAAAAAAACCTGTTCCATCTCCCCATTCATGCTGATTAAGAATATTTTCATGAAGTGACCTTATATGAAAAATATTTCCTAAACTTTTTGCAAGCTTATAGGACTTCTCAGGATGACTTTTAAACTTATTTAATTCATTTTTACTTCGAAAGCTTAAATACTCAACTCCTGCTTGACTCCGACTTCGCTCTAAATCTCGAGCATGATTCAATTCAAAAGATAAATTATTATTTAGGCTAATATCGAGCAAAAAGGACATATGATAAATATCTTGCATAAATTCAAAGTCATAATACCCCATTACAAGACACATAAAACTTGAAAAGAAGGCCAGCTCAGTACAGCGAACATAGTCCTCAGTACTATTTTTAAAAAATGATTCTGTTAGATCTTGAGGAAAAGAATAGAAAACTTCATGAAAAGAAAGAATTACATCGAGTAGATTACCATCTGTTTCATAGAAACAAATTTCTAAAACTTCTTTAATAATTTCTTGTGCATGAAACACTCTTTCTTCTTCAAATTTCATTTCTTTCAATTCATTTAAAAGTGAAGTCAGCCTATCTTTTGTAGCACGATCGTAAGCTTCACAAATGTTTAAAGTTTGAAGTTTTTTCTTCTCTAACCTTTCAATTGTTTCTTTTGTGATTGGATCTCCCGCATGAACAAAGATTACGGGATTAGGCCGTGAACGGAAAAAGTGAACAATATAGCCTGCACAAATTTTACCAACAGTTAAATCGTTAATCGAAATTTTACGAACTTCTTTTTCCGAATAAGCTAAATCCTTAATTTTAAAAGTTTTTTCCAATTTTTATCCCTTGACCTTAAAGGAAACTCTTAAGTTAAGTATCGGAAAATTCGGAGGAAATACTAATTTACTCAGGTTAATTTGATGATTCGAAATGCTACTAAGAGCTCAATAATTAGGACTTGGGAATGCCTTTTGGAATGGCATCTAGAAGATTTTTTGTGTAATCCATTTTTGGATTATGATAGACTTCATCAGCAGTTCCATACTCGACTATTTTACCCTGGTACATAACCCCTACATAATCAGAGATAAAGTTCACAACACTCAGATCATGTGAAATGAAAATATAAGTTAAATCCATTTCTTCTTGTAGATCCAAGAGAAGATTTAGCACCTGAGCCTGGACTGAAACATCTAACGCTGATACCGATTCATCACAAATAATAAATTCAGGGTTCAAAGCAAGAGCACGCGCGATTGCGATTCTCTGTCTTTGCCCACCGCTAAACATATGCGGATATCGAGAAAGGTGTGATGGTAAGAGATCAACCTTATCCATAAGATATTTTGCTTTATCTAATCTTTCCTTCGCGTTAGTTCCTATTCCATGAATTTCCATTGGCTCTGTAAGAATCTGTCCAATCGTCATTCTTGGGTTTAATGATGAATAAGGATCTTGAAAAATAATCTGTAGTCGCGACCGAATATCACGAAGCTCAGATTTGCTCAAATCGTGAATTTTAGTATCGCCGTATTCAACCGTACCTGCAGTAGGCTCTTCAAGACGTAAAATCGTTCTTCCAAGTGTCGTTTTTCCACAACCCGACTCTCCAACCAGACCGAGTGTTTTTCCTTTTCTTAACTCAAAGCTAACATCATCAACCGCTTTAACATAACCAACAGTTGTTCTAAAAAAACCTGCTTTAATTGGAAAGTAAGTTTTTAAATTATTAACTTTTAAAAGAACTGGGTTCTGTTCTTCATCATGTTCATAATTTTTCTTAAAAGGTTTCATACGATCAGCAGAAACTTTGATCTCATTTCCACTATCATCCATAAAGTCCGAAACCGTTAAAAGTCTTTTGGGATTACCTTCTAATCCTGGTCGACAAGATAAAAGTCCTTTGGAATAAGGATGTTGAGCGTTTTCAAAGATGGTTTTAGACTTCCCTTGTTCAACCAGATTACTCTTATACATAACGACAACATCATCTGCAATATCCGCAATGACTGCTAAGTCATGAGTAATAAAAAGAACACCCATTTTATATTCATCTTGAAGATTTCCAATCAAATCAAGAACTTGTTTTTGAATAGTGACATCTAATGCTGTTGTTGGTTCATCACAAATAAGAAGTTTCGGATCACAAGCAATAGCCATTGCGATAACAACTCTTTGCTTCTGGCCCCCCGACATCTCATGAGGATAAGCATGAGCCTTTCTTTTTGGATCAGGGATCCCGACTTGGTCCATGAGTTTAATAGCTTGGTTCCAAGCGTCTGTTTTGTTCATCCCTTGATGAAGAATCAATGACTCAGCAATTTGATAACCCACCTTAAAAACAGGATTAAGACTTGTCATTGGTTCCTGAAAGATCATACTAATGTCATTTCCACGAATATGACGAAGCTCTGATTCACTACATTTTAAGAGATCTTGTCCGTTATAAAGAATCTCTCCAGAAATAATTTTTCCCGGAGGTCTTGGAATCAATCCTAGGATCGAATAGGCCGTAACACTCTTACCTGAACCAGATTCTCCAACAAGACCAACTGTCTGACCGGGATCAATTGAAAAAGAAGTTCCATTAACCGCTCGAGTAATCCCTTCTTCAGTGTGAAATTCTACCGTAAGGTTTTTGACTTCTAACAAACTCATTAGGAATCCTTGCCTTTGAGCTTCGGATCGAGAGCATCTCTCAAAGCATCACCTAAAATATTAAAAGCAAGAACAATCACAAACATCGCAAGCGTCGCTCCAGCGAGTTGCCACCAATGACCTTGAATAAGCTCTTGTTTCGCATCATCAATCATTTTCCCCCAACTTGGGACTTCTTGAACACCAAGACCAAGATAAGAAAGAATAACCTCTGACTTTATTGCAACCTGAAATTGTAAGGAAGCATTGATAATAACAATATGAAAAATATTAGGAAGAATATGTTTGAAGAGTTTTTTCCCATGACCTCCACCAATAGCAGTAACGGCCTGAACATAATCTCTATTCTTATGCTTAATCACCTCACCCCTGACAAGACGGCAGAGATGAACCCAAGAGGTTAGCCCCAACGCAATATAAACCGAGGTAATTCCTTTTCCCAGGATAAAAGAAATAGAAATAAGAAGCATGATAGTAGGAATAGAAGAAAAGGTTGTGTAAAACCAAACGACTGCTTCATCAACAACTCCTCCAAAATATCCTGCAACTGAGCCAAGAGTGATCCCAATTGGAATCGCAATCAATGAAGATACTAATCCAACAGACATCGCAACTTGAGTCCCATAAATAACTTTCATCAGAACATTTCTTCCTAAGAAATCAGTTCCTAACCAAAAGTCAGCATTGGGCGCCATATTTTCAGCTCCAACACTTGTCGACCAATCACTAGCAATGAGTCCCAATGAAACGAGAAGAGCAATCAGCGCATAGAGCATAACAATAACCAATGAAAGGGCGGAAACTTTATCCTTCAAAATTTTCTGAAGAGCAGTTCCCCATAATGATTTCGTCACCTGATCACTCATTAGCTTAGCTTCACCCTCGGATCGACAATCGCATAAAGAATGTCGGTAATTAAATTAAAAATAATATAGGCAATCGAACTGAGAATTGCGAAGGCCTTAATAACTGGAAAGTCAGAAGAATTAATAGCCTGAAGGATCGTTCCTCCAAGGCCAGGAATGTCAAAGAAACTTTCCAAGAGAAGAGCACCAAGAATTAAAAAAGGAATCTGAATAACAACATAGGTAATAACAGGAATTAAGGCATTCCTAAGAACATGCTTTAAAAGAATCGTAATCTCTGAAAGCCCCTTAGCACGGGCTGTTCGTACATAATCCTGGTAAATTTCATCCAAAATAATCGTTCTAAAGAAACGAATATCAGGACCTAACGACAGAATTATCCAAATAATTCCAGGCAGCATCGTATAGGCTAAAAAGTTAGGAAACCCTTCTTCATAACCCGAGATTTCAAACCAGCCTAGTTTAAAAGCAAAAAACCATTGAAAAAAGAGGATATACACAAGACTCGAAACACTCATAAGTGAAATACAGACAACTCGAATAAATGTATCAATTCCTCGTCCTCTGTAATAAGCGACTACAAGTGAAATTAAGATTGAAAGAATTGTAGAAATAAGAAATGCAGGAACAGTTAATGTTAAAGACGGATAAGCTCTATTTGCAATCACTTCTGAAATTAACTGCTTTGTTGCCCACGAACGACCAAAGTCAAAAGTAAATGCACTTCTAACAATATCGAAATATTGAGCAGCCATCGAACGATCAAGACCCAGTTGATGTCTAAGTTCGACAACTTGGGCGGCTGTCGCGTTTTTACCAAGTAATAATGGTGTTGGATCACCCGCAACGACATTAAAGAGTAAAAAGATTACAAAACTCACTCCAAAGATTACTGGAATCAAATAGAGGAGTCTTCGTAAAACATATTGTAATAACTGCATGCTATCTTATAACTTGTCTGAACTTTCAGTCTTAGCTTTAGAATCAATATCAAAATACTTCGCAATACCATGATTGAACTCTGTAAATTTATAGTTTTTTAACCAGCTATGAAGAAGTCCATAACCAACTCTATGGAAACCAAAGATAAGCGGAACTTTTTCAGAAGCAAACTTATACATTTTTTCATAGAGAGCAGTCCTTTCTGGAGTATCTCCCATAATAGAAGCTTTCTCATACATTTTATCAAACTCTGGATCATGAAAATTTGAACCATTCGATCCAGGAGCTTTATTTGCACTATAAAGAAGTTGAAGAAAGTTCTCCGCATCAGGATAGTCAGCTCCCCAAGCCATGCCAAACATCATTGTCTGTTTAGTGTTGACAAGTTTCATAAGCTCCGGCCAAGTCACTCCCATTGGTTTCACTCTAATACCTATTTGAGACATCATTTGTTGGAACATCTCAGTCATCTGACGACCTTTTGTATCGTACTTATAATGGTAAGTAATTTCTGGAAGACCTTTTCCTCCAGGATAACCAGCTTCTTTTAGAAGCTTTTTAGCAAGTTCTAGATTGAAACTCTGATAAGGGCCTGCATAACCATTAATATGTCCCGCAATATTTGGAGGGACAATTGATTGAGCCGGAACAGAAATTCCGTAGAAAAAGTTCTTATTAATTTTATCTCTATCAAAAGCTGCAGACATTGCTTGTCTTAGCTTAACATTATCTTTGAAAAGTGGATGCTCATGATTAAAAGCATTGTAAGTCACATCAAGGCCAACTTTTTTCTCTGCTCTGATTCCCTTTTTCGTAAAATCTTCAGCTAAACCTTTCCCAGGAACAATAACTTGGTTAAATTGCTCAGCCGGAATCGTCATTGTATCAAGTTTTCCCTTAAGAAAGTTCAACCATCTTGTTTGCTCTTCTGTAATAACTGAAACAACAACTTTATCAACAAGTGGAATCTTCTTTCCTTTATCTTTTAGTAATCCCTTCGCTTCATCACCTGCTTCGCCTTCAGAAGGGTAAAACTCATCTCTATACTTAGGGTTCTTTATATAAGTAATCTTGTTGCCTTGAGTATACTTCCCAGTAAAAAATGGACCTGTTCCAACTGGATTATTAAGAAACTCAGCTCCATACTTCTCAACAGCCTCTTTAGGAACAACATAAGTAAAAGGCATCGCTAAAGCATAAAGAAACTGTGGAAAAGGTTTTGTTAATTTAAATTGAACAGTGTGTGAGTCAATCGCTTTAACGCCTGTAATGATCTCTTCATAATTTACTTTTGCAGAATCCGCATTTTTTTCTCTCCATTCATTAAGACCTGCAATCTTGCCATCTACTAACCACCAACCTTTTGACTGAAGCTTCGGATCAGCGAGACGTTTAATAGAATAGACAACATCAGCAGATGTCATCTCACGACCTTTTCCTTCGGGAAAACATTCGTTGTCATGAAAGAGTACGCCTTTCTTTAATTTAAAAGTATAAGTTAAACCATCAGTGGAAACTTCAGGCATTGCAGTCGCAAGATTCGGAACTAATTTATAAGGTCGTTTTAAATAATGAAATTGAAGAAGGCCTTCATAGACTCGAGCAACTTCGTTGCCCGAATAAAGATCGCTCGCCTCATTAGGGTCAAAACCCTTTACTTTCGCTGGCGTAGAAATATAAAGAACTTTTTCTCCATTCGCTGTCCTCTTATTTTTAGTACATGAAACTGTAAAAAATAAAACGAAGCTTAAAAGACTCCAAAGTTTAAACATAAAGAACTCCTGTTTACACTCATTTGTAACTCTATGAGTGTACCCATTTGTGTCTTAATACTCAATATTATTGAGCTTACAATAAAGTGGTCTCACTCTGGCAGTTATCATGATAAAAACTCACTCCCATGACCGAGTCATTTCCTCGTTGAAGCACTAGCTCACTGCTCTCAAAGTGCCCATTGAGATCATCCGAAAAACCTCGAAAATTCCATACTAGACTAAAATTATCCAGCTTTTTCGATATTCTGAGAGAGTTGCTGGAAACAGCTATATCACGACCTTTATAACGAAAGGTGCAGTTTTGAACCGGGGCCGAGCCGCACCTTTTATCAAAGTAAGATTTTCCCCAGGATGGCTTTTTTTCTCTAAAATCTTTCAAAAGAAAGATCGTTTGTCCCATAAATTGAAGAAATTTGGGAAAATACTCCCTTTTGTAATGTCTTTTTTTACGGCCCATTTCTTCGTAACCAGCAGCAAGAAGATGGTAAAAAGACCCCTCAAAAAGATAACCTTTTCCTGCCTTTTGAACCTGAAGAACTTCCTCTCCTCTCAACGGCACATCCACACTAAGCATCCAAGTTTGATTTTCAAATATTGAACCGTAATCAAAGGAGAAGTCATCTGAACCAACTTCCACTCTCCCTTTTCCCTCTCCCGCAAGACAAGCTCCTGATAGGTATTGCTTAAACGTCGAACGAGTAATCGGTCCTCGGTCTACCAGAGTCGTACAACTAAAAAGAAAAAACAGAGTAAAAGTGATTCTCATTAACACATCTTAGCTTGGATGCATTTCATTGGAAATAACTAGTCTATTGAAGCTGGTAAACGATCTGATTTAAACTTTATACTAGATATAAAAGTTTGAAGCTCTTTAACAAGGCTTAAATCTCTCGTCAGAGTCATTGCTTTTCTGAAAAATTTCGTCGCTTTGCTTGGCTTTTTAAGCATCATATAAGCTTGTCCAACATGTTTATTAATAGTTGGATCTTTCGGAAGTTTCTGTTGCGCTTTTAATAGAAACTTTAAAGACTCTGAAAAGTCTCCTTTTTTGAACCAATACCATCCCATTGAATCAAGGACATGACCATCATCTGGAGATAAATTAAAAGCTCTATTTAGATAACCATAAGCTTTCTGAAGATCTCCATTTTGTCTCTCCAGGTGAGAATAGCCAATGAAATTTAATGCATGAAAGTTATCCGGATTTTCATCGAGAATTTTTTGAATGATTGCATCAGAGTTTGAATAATCATTTTTTTTCTCATAAAGCGATGCTAAAAAGTATTTATGATTTTCTGAGAATTTTTCATGTTCTTTGACCTGCTCGAGAGAAGCCAAAGATCGACTCAATTTCGTTTTGTTTTCCCAATAAAGAGCTTCACTGATTACTAGTTCAAAATAGAGATCAGACTTTGGCTCAATCCTTTGTTTTCTATCTAAAAGAGTTTCCAAATATCTTTTTTCAAACTTATTAGAACGATCTCCACTTGATGCCTGATATAGTTTTTTCAAAGTACTTATCAGTTTGAGTGTACTGTCATAATAGAAGTGACTCTCTGGAGTAATTCTTGCTAGATAAATCATCGCAATTTCAGGCTGATTAATAGAAAAGTTAATATCCGATAAAAAATAGAAGGCTTTATTGGTATCTCCTCCAAGAGCTACAATTTCTTCAAGGGTTCCAATTGCTTTTCTATATTCTTTAACCTCTCTATAAAGATAAGAAAGCTTAAACTTGATTGCTGTTTCGCTTGGGTTCAAATCCGTCATCTTTTCTAGGTAAGGAAGGGCCTTTTTAAAATCACTCTGGGAAATATGAAAGTCTAAAATTCGTCCTAAAATTAAATAATCATCTGGATATTTCTTTAAATGCTTTTCAAAGAGCTTAAGAGTTTCTTTTCTCTTACCCTTTTCATCATAAATAACGGCTAAAGCGGCAAGAGCTTTAGATTGTCCATTATTCTCATCATATGATCTCTTGAAATACCTTTCACTTGTAAGAAAATCACTGCTATCGAGATAAACTCGTCCAAGTTGAAAACTAAGATCTGACTTAGCAGTTTTATTACTCATATGACATTTTTTTAGCTTAGCAATTGCAGCATTAAGATCTGTCTTCTGGTATATTTTAGATGCTCGAGTACAAGATTCTGCATTATTAGAATCAACTTTCAAAACCATCTCGTATATTGCAAGAGCTTCAAGCCTCTTATCAACTGATTCGTAAAGACTCCCCATAAGAAGACCAAGGTTCACCTTATCTTCTTTTTCAGTGGAAACTTCATAAGCTTTGCGAAGTGAATCGAGGGCTTCTGGTAATTTCCCAGTTCTGATGAGTCCTAAGGAATATTTTTTCAGAAGAAAAAGATCATTGGGCTTAAGCGTAAGAAGAGCTGCCTGATATTTCACAACGCGGTCATATTCAAGTCGAGTTTCAAAAACATTAGACTTTAAATAAAGATCTTGGGTAAAAAAAGATTTTTCCTCTTCAGTTTTAGCAGCGTGATAAGATTTCAGAACGGACTCTATATATGATTCGTCCTCACCAAACTCAGAAAAGTTGCAGCTAGCGCAATCTGGAAACTTAACGCTAAGAATTTTAAGTTCCGAGTTACGTTGAGGGCTGGAGCACGACAGTAGCATCACAGCAAAAAGAGTAAAAAGTTGAAAAAGTATTTTAGATAAAACCCGCATCCTACAAGCTCCTTAAGACTTAAATCGGTCTTGAAGCTCGAAACCATGAGTTAAAGGGACTGATAGGGTAATTTTTTCAACGCGTAATATTGCGTGATATCAATAACCTACAAGATGCACAAAAATACTTGACCCTCTGGGTTGACATCAATGGCCAACCGTCGTAGAAACACGATGCGTTCAATATGACGAGTTATTTAGAGCTTAGCATTAAGGATTAATGCAAGATGCTTTATTTAACTTGATTAACAAACTGAGGGGAAATGTACTATGGAAAAAGTCAGAATCATTAAAAGGTATCAGAACCGTAAGTTGTATGACACTCACCAGTCATGTTACGTGACTCTTGAGGAAATTGCCCAAATTATTAGAGAAGGCAATGAAATCAAAGTTATTGATAACAAGACGCAAAGAGACATCACTTACACGACTCAGATTCAACTTCTTTTTGATCAAGAAAAGAAGTCTAAGGGCCCTGAGAACACTGAACTTCTTAAGCGTGTTATCAGATCTGAAACTGGGATCTTTTCTGGATACATCAAGTCTCTTGAGAAAAATCTTGGCATCGGTAATCATGCTGCTGAGGAAAAATTTGTTGAAGAAGAAGTGGCAGTTCCAGCTCCAGAAGTTGCGAATTACCTCAACAACATCAACAACACAGGAATTGAAACTCCAAATACTTTAAACTAAACTAGTTTTAGTCTTAAGTTTTTAAGGAGTTAAGGTGAAAAAGCCTTTAAGAATTTCCAAAAATATCTTAAGCCTCGTCTTCGTGACGGGGCTTTTTATTTCTGCCACTTCGTCTGCACAGAACTACTCTATAGAGAATCCAAATAATAAACCGGTAAAAAGAAAGGTTGTGCCAAAACCAGCGCCGGCGACCCCCACACCGATTCCTGCGCCATCGATGCCAAGTGACCCAACTCCACCAGCTTACCTCCGTCATTCTGTGACTTTTGCTTTTGGTCAAAGTTATCTTTTCGGAGACTTCAGTGATCTTGGAGAAGAAAAAGTCATTGTGGATCTCTTTTATCATTATAGAGCATCTTATATTTTTCAATTCCAGTTAAATATTCACTCTCATGAATTCACTCTGAGTGGACAGTCTATTCGACTGAGCTCTGCAAATGCTGCTATCAAGGCAAAGCTTTATGATTTTGATTCATTTGCTCCGTATATTCTTGGAGGCCTTGGTCTTTACTGGCCTGAAGCTGATCGCTTTATTGGAAGTACATTAACAAATACGGACTCCGATACAACAATGGGACTCAATTTCGGTGCAGGCATGGATCTCTATCTTAATCAGAGGTTCGCAACTGGATTCTTGCTCCATTACCACTTACCCTTTCGCTTAAAGTATGATGACCAACCTTCATTGTCTGGGCATTATATGAAGCTACTGGTCACGTTGACTTACTCTTTTATGTAGGAAACTCATGAGCAATAACACTCCTAGAAAACTTTATCTCTTCACGGGAAAAGGAGGAGTCGGGAAAACCTCTCTTAGCTTAGCCTTTGCTGAATCGTTAAAGAAACAGAGTGTTGACGTGCATTACGTCACCTTTAGCTCTTCCTCTATGAACAAGCAAAAGCGACAACAGTTCCAGGAACTCAAGTCTTATCTTAAAGAAATCTCACTTCCTTTAGTCACATTAGAGCTCGAAGAAACGATCCAAAACTATATCGGGATGAAGTTTAACTCTAAGACCATCGCACAGTTTATTGTCAGAGCCCCATTTTTTAGATCCTTGATTAACATCATCCCTGGATTCAACTATGTCATCTTTATGGGACAACTCATGAAGTATATTAAAGACAATCCCAAATCAGTCTATATTATAGATGGTCCTGCAAGTGGACACGGTCTTACACTTCTCAGTGCCATTTATAAGTTCCGAGAAATCTTCGGATCAGGACTTTTATTTCAAGATTGCGTCGAATTGATCGAGTTTCTCGAAAAAACTGAAAACTTTAAAATAAACCTAGCAACTCTCCCTCAAGGACTTGTTGCCAATGAAACACTTGAAACTTATCAAGAAATTCAAAAGATTTATGAATTTCCTACAAAGATTCTTATCAATCAATCGATCAGCCACATTCAAGACCTTCATAACTCTAAGTTTTTAGCACAGTATAGAGAGCGAGAAGTCGCTTCGCTTGAAATGCTTCAAGGTCATGAACCGGCCCAAGTGCCTTTGCTTCCTGGCCAATCATTCTTTGAAACGGTTCATAAAATATCTGAATCCTCTCTGGAGAATCTTTTATGAGTCATTTAGAAATTTTTTGTGGAACTGGAGGAGTAGGAAAAACAACACTTTCTTATTGCAGAGCCCTGAGCCTAGCAGAGTCGGGAAAAAGGGTTCTTATTCTAACAATTGATCCCTCTCATCGATTAAAAGATTTTATCGACCAACAGTCTCTGGAGAACTTCACGATAAAAGTGATTCAACCCAGAAAAATTTTTGCTCGTATCCTTAAAAAAGAAGAGCTTCCAGATAACCGAATTCTTGAACTTCTCATGTCTAATTATGCTGGTATGAATGAGATACTATCCTTAGTCGAGCTTCAAGAGGTTATTGCTAATGAGAGTTATGACACTGTCGTGCTTGATACGGCTCCGGGAGGTCACTTTATCGACTTTCTTGAAAGCATTCAAAAGATTAATTCATTTTTTAATAAAACCTTTATGGAGATCCTCACTCACTTAAACGCTAAGGAAGAAAGAAAAAAGAGAGCTAATCTATTCAAAGCCATTGTTCAGTCTGGAATTGAAAAACTTCTTAGCTATCTAGAGAAAGTTACTGGAGGAACCTTTATTCAAGAATTTCTGGACTCTATCTCTATTATGTATGGACTGAGAGATAAATTTCTCAAAACCTTAGAGCTCCAAAAACAGCTTTTTAATCCAGAAAAATGCTCATGGTTTTTGGTGACGAGTGCTGATCAGCAAAAATACTTCGAAGTGAAAGCAATGGTAGAGAATAAAAATTTTGCCAAATCGAACACATTCGCCATTATCAATAAAAGTAATCTGACTAGACTCAAAGAAGAGGTGGAGTTTATTCCTGACCAATCTCCGGCCAGAAGCATCATTAATTATTATATCAACAATGAGCAAAAGCTCTCTGCGAATATTTCTCAAGACTTCGAGAATATTGTAACATTTGGCGAGATTATCTCGAATGATCTCAATGAACAGATTCAATACCTCAAAGAAGAGTGGAAGAAATATGAGCTACAAGATTCAAACTAAAGCAGAGTTCGAACAATTTGCAACAGAGAGCTGGGATGAGATCAATGATTTCCTTTGCTCTATCTCTAAAGAACTCCCTATTCCTTTTTATAGTAGTGTTGATATTCGTGAAAGCGTGACTCGATTTGCCCCTGTCGACAATAATCTCTATCCGGCTGGCTTCAATAATATTTGCATGCTCGATCAAAACATTGCTGTTGATCGTATCAAACAAGAAATTTTCAAAACGAATCCAGGTATAAAGAAAGTCGCAATCCTAACTGAATCTCATACGAAGAATCTTTTTTATCTTGATCACCTTCATGCACTCAAAACCATTGTTGAAAGAGCTGGTTTTGAAACAAATGTCATTACATTAGATGAAGACCTGATGGAAGGAAAGGACGCACTTCAACTCAAATCAAAATCTGAATATGATATAACAATCTCTCTTGCTAAAGTTATTGATAACAAATTCACAGTCGCAGGAGAAGAAATTGAATATGTCATTCTTAATAACGATCAATCCAATCCAATTAATCTAGACTGGGCAGCCATAGAAACACCTGTAAAACCTCCTGCACAGATGGGATGGTTTTATCGTAAAAAGACAGAACACTTCCGTCATTATCATGATGCTTGTCAAAAATTCTGTGACCACTTCTCCGTTGATCCATACCTTATTCAAGCACGTTTTCGAATTGTTAACGATATCGATTTTCTTGAAAAAGCCGGCTTAGAGCAACTCTCTGACCAGGTCAAAGAGCTTCAATCTGAAATGACTGACAGTAAAAAGGTTTTCATAAAAGCCAATCAAGGCACTTATGGGATGGGGATCATGACAGCTGATAGCCCTGAAGAAGTTTTAAATATGAATCGTAAGATTCGAAATAAAATGGACATTGGAAAAAATAAGAAAAAATTTGATTCCGTTATTATTCAGGAAGGTATTCAAACAGCTATTACCCACGATGGGAATCCTGCTGAAATCACAATATATCTAGTCGGTGGTCGGAGTGTTGGAGGCTTTATGCGGAGCAACCCTTTAAAAGACTCTGAGAGCAATCTCAATAGCCGAGGGATGGTTTATCAAAAGTTCTGTATCAGTGAAATTCATCAAGGACACGACCATAAGGCTAAAGAGGCTGTCTATTCAATTATAGCAAGGATCTCGACAATTGCTGCGTCATATGAAATAACAGATGCTTTGAAATAATCTGCTATAAAGAGTCAATATGGAAAAATTTAATCGCTCAGTCATCGATGTTATCGGAAATACTCCTATCATAAAATTAAACCGAGTCGCAACAGGTGTCGAATCAGATATCTATGTAAAACTGGAATACATGAATCCAGGTGGTTCTATTAAAGATCGAATTGGGAAACATATCTGCCAACAAGCGATGGATAAAGGCCTTCTCAAAAAAGGTGGTACGATTGTTGAAGCAACCAGTGGAAATACTGGAGTCGGAATTTGTCTCTTCGCTTCCGTCAATGAATGCCAAGCTGTTTTTGTAATGGCAGATAAGCAATCAAAAGAAAAAATTGATGCCCTTAAAGCGATGGGCGCCCAAGTTGTTCTTTGCCCGACTAATGTAGAGCCAGAAGATCCAAGATCTTATTATAGTGTTGCAAAAGTTTTATCAGAGTCAATTCCAAACTCTTTTTATGCTAACCAATACCATAATGCTGACAATCCTGATTCTCACTTCACAAGTACAGGTCCTGAAATTTTTGAACAAACAGAAGGAAATTTCGATACGCTTGTTGCCGGAGTCGGAACAGGAGGAACACTTTGCGGGACTTCAAAATACCTAAAATCTAAAATGCCTAATTTGAAATCTGTCGGAGTTGATATTGAAGGATCTATTCTTGCTCATTATCACAAGACAGGAGAAATGATTGAGGCTAAGTCTTATGTGCTTGAAGGATTAGGAGAAGATTTTCTTCCTTCAAATATAGATTTCAAAATTATTGATGAATTTGTCGTTGTTCAAGATGAAGAGTGCTTCACCATGACTCGAGAACTTCTAGAAAAAGAAGGTCTTTATTGTGGTGGAAGTTGTGGAGCCGCTGTTGTCGGTGCCTTGAGATATGCAAAGTCTCTCGATAAACCGGAAAAAATTCTTGTGATTCTCCCTGACTCGGGATCACGATATCTCAGTAAGATCTATAATAATCAATGGATGGAAGAACATAATTACCCAACTCCGAAAGTTGATGAAAACTTTGTTGCTTCTGTTAAAAAATTACTGCCTCCTGAAGGCGTCAGGTTAATGTAATGGCAAAATCTAAAGATTTAAAATTTGAAACGAAAACGATTCATGTAGGGGGAGATCCAGATCCGATAACAGGATCTATCATGCCTCCAATTCACCAAACTTCAACTTATGTTCAAAAGTCTCCTGGACAGCATTATGGCTATGAATATACGCGAAGCCATAATCCAACAAGAGATAGACTTGAGGAATGTTTAGCCTCACTCGAAAATGCGAAATTCTGTTTAGCGACGGCCAGTGGAATGTCTTCAGTTACCCTGATTCTTCACACAGCTCCGAAGAATGCTAAAATCCTTTGCGGAGATGATGTCTATGGTGGAACCAACAGACTCATGAGAACTGTTTTTGGAGAACAGATCGATTTCGATTTTATTGATACAACGGATTTGAAACTTGTTGAAAGAAAACTAAAAGAGCAAAAACCTTATATTCTTTGGCTTGAAACTCCAACCAATCCTCTTTTGAAAATTTCTGATATCAAAAAGATTGCAACACTTTGTAAAAAGCAAAAAACTCTTCTTATTGTCGATAATACTTTTATGAGTCCTTATTTCCAAAAACCTTTGGATCTAGGTGCTGATTTAGTTATCCACTCTGTTACAAAATATATTAATGGGCATAGTGATGTTGTTGGTGGAGCTATGATGACCAACAATAAGAAACTTCATGAGAAGCTCTGGTATCTTCAAAACTCGATTGGTCCATCTCAATCTCCTTTTGATAGCTGGCTGGTCCTTAGAGGGCTAAAGACTCTTGCGATCAGAATGCAAAGACATGAAGAGAATGCAATTAAAGTTGTGAAATATCTTGAAAAACATAAAAAAGTCGAAAAAGTTATTTATCCAGGA
Source organism: Bacteriovoracaceae bacterium (assembly GCA_965217035.1). Lineage (GTDB taxonomy): Bacteria > Bdellovibrionota > Bacteriovoracia > Bacteriovoracales > Bacteriovoracaceae > JAUHYH01. The sequence goes on from OZ244226.1 coordinate 1,233,617, forward strand.
ATGAAATCTCACCCTCATCACGCTTTAGCTAAAAAGCAAATGAGTGGTTTCGGTGGAATGATTACTTTTTATATTAAAGGTGGCCTTAAAGAAGCTCGATCTTTCCTAAAGAAAGTTAAAATTTTTAAACTAGCAGAATCTTTAGGAGGCGTTGAAAGTCTCTCGAATCATCCGGCCATCATGACTCATGCTTCTGTTCCATTAGAAATGAGAAAGAAATTGGGAATTTCTGATACAATGATTCGTTTAAGTGTCGGAATTGAAGCAATTGAAGATTTAATTGCAGACTTAGAAAATGCTCTAAAATGAGTCTAGTTCCTCTCTAGCCTCTTTGATTCCTTTCTTGATATTCTCTCCCGTTTCCTCGAGAGTTTTACCGACCTCTTCTAGGCCATTGGAGACGTTATTCTTTATTTTGTCAGTAATTTCTTCTGTCTTTTTAACGATTGCTTCTTTCACCACTTCAACTTTCTTTTCAATTGTTTCTTTTTTGGGAAGGACATCTAAAAGATCTGCTGTTTCGAAAAGAGAAGGATTTGAAGTCCCATTCATAATAAAGATTGATCCATCTTCTAAATGCTTTTTCAAAAGTTTATAGCCGCAATAAACTTTTCCATGTTCTGTTTCGAGACTATTTCTCTCTCCTTTTGCATTAATTAAACCTTCTTTTTGAATGAGCTCTAGAAACTCTTTCGTTTTTCTACAAAAAGTTTTCTTGGAGTTATCAAAACAATCTCCTTGCTTAATATACACCTTCTCACTGAAGTACTGATGAACTTTTAGGTGAATTGGCTCTCTACAAATATCAAAGGTCCATTCGCTCTTTAAAACATCTTTATATTTAAGATTAATGACACAACGTTTTTTTGAAATATTGAATTGGTATTTCATTAAACCAAAGGCAGCACCTTTTCTCGAAACACTTGTTTCAAAATCATTATTAATACATTCCGAAGACTGGAACATTGAATACGCATAACTCGATAAAAAGATATTAATCAACAGCAAGAATCGCATTGGAAGAAACCTCCATATAAGTCAGAAAACTATCATTTTCAAAAAAATCATCATTAAACTTCATTTTTAATTCAATCATTAATTCATCAAGTAAATCATTTTTGCCATTCTCAATATGAGAAAGACAAAACCTCACAAGTGAATCTTGATCACGGACATGATCAAAGTTCTTCAAAACACCAGGAGAAACAAGAAGCACCTTTTCACCTCTCTCAAGACTCATTTGAATTTGAGCCTTATCAAGAAATTCTTTTTCCAATGGGATCAACTTAGGAAAATGAATATTCTTCTTATTATTACTTAAAAAATAATAATCTCCCCAAAGATATCCTCTGCTATTGAGAGACCCTTGTTCTATTTCTAAAAGAAATGTCTTCAGGTTTGAAGCATCAAAATGATTTTTTTCAACTAAATCAAGAACCTTTCCTGTGAAGTCATCGAAAGATGAATCTGTATTAAGAAAATTTTCTAATTCTCGAATAAAATCAGCTGATGCAGCATATGTCGATGTTGAAAAAGAAACCCAATATGTTTTTCCATCTTTTTCAAATATCTCATTAATTTCAGATCCTGAATTCAAACCGACTTTATAAATTGATGAAAATTTAAGATTTCCAATGTGTTTCTCTAATTTTTTTCTAACTTTTTTGTATCGATCTCTTGAGTAATAAACTTCTTTCTCCAGAAGAGAAACGATACTTCTCAATTCCTTTGAAAGATCTTCTATCTTTCCAGTAAAAAAACTTTCTTTGAGCTTTTGGTTTTTCAAAAAACGATATAATCCGAATACTTGTTGAAAAGAGTTCTTGTCTTCTCCGTTCCAAGTTCCAAGATATCGATTATCTGCCTTTAGGGTAAACTCACTAAAATCTACTTGATTTCCCCAAGAAAGAAAGAGGTCGATTCTCGAATCATTCCTGAGCAAAGTAATTAGGTTTTCACTAAGTTGCCCAAAAACCACTATAACTGGCTCAGTCCTCGAAATTGTCTTCGTTCTAATCTCTGCAAGAGAATCAGATGATATGAGCTTTTTCTCTATTAATTTCAGTGAGTTAGAGATATTCTCGGCTTCTTTTTTATCTATATCAATCAGGTAAAGCATATTTTTTTCCAACTTAATATTATCTTTTATTTTTTTGCTCTACAACCGATGAGAGATATTGATGGGTCTATTCTCAATAATTTTTTAATTTAAGGATGGGATGAGCGATAAAGTAAAAAAATTGCATATCATAAAAAGAGAAGATGATAGTCTCATTCTCAACCAAGTTGGAAAAAGACTTGAATCGGTCCCTATGGAAACTTTGACGATCTATGAGATGGCAGCAAGAAGTATTCTAAAAGCTCTTGATATGAAAGATAATTATACTTATGGCCACAGCTTAAGAGTGGCTCAATATTGCTTGGTCCTCGGTCATCACCTAGGAATGTCTAAAGAGGAATGCTATGAATTAGAGCTCTCTGCCCTTTTTCACGATATTGGAAAGATAGGGATTCCAGATAACCTTTTAAGAAAACCAGACCGACTCAGTGAAGATGAATTTGAAGTCATGAAAAGGCATCCTGAAATGAGTTATGAAATTCTCAAAGATTTTAAAGGGTTTGAACAAATTGCAATCAATACCCGTCATCATCATGAACGCTATGATGGCAATGGTTACCCAGAAAAATTAAAAGCAGAAGAGATTCCGGCATTTTCTCGAATGATTCTCATCGCAGACACATATGATGCAATCACTTCTTCAAGAGTTTATAGAAAAGGACTTGGTCACCAAGTTGCTTTTGATGAACTTTATGAATTTTCAGGTTCTCAGTTTGATCCATTTCTTGTTAAACAGTTCATTAAGGCAATGGATCAACACACTGAAAACAATGAGGATAAAACTTATATCACTCTTATTAACGATCTTGAGAAACTTAAAAAAGACGCTGCCTAATAACAGAAATCTGTTTTCGTATTTGCATTAATCTTTTTAATTTGTTGTTCCTGACATTCTATTCGGTTTGAGTAGTTTTTGAATACTTGACACCGTTTAGGATTAAGAGTTGTTAGCTTCTTACACTTGGTATAATTAAGTTTACTTATACAGGCCCAGTGTTTTCCAGCACAATTATAAACAAGACCGGACCCACTCGCTAGATAATTAACATTAAGATCAGCAAGATTCGTAATCTCTTCATCATCACCTTGTTCTGCGAGATCTTTTTCAACCCGTTCGAGTTCTGCTTTAGTTATTTCTTCATTCGTTGGCCCTGTCGATACAGAAGGTTCAGGCTTCGTCTTGCTAGTTGTTTCCAATATATTATCTTCTTCTTGTTGAAAATTAGGCTCAATTAAAGTCGTCGTTGGAGCAAACCTTTCTTCTTTTACAGTTTTAGTTGGTTTGTCTGTTTCCGACTCCTCGAAATCTTCCACTGAAAAATCATCATCTTTATTATTTATTACTAATTCATCTGAAAGATCGGCATCAATAATTGGTCTAGATTCAGGTATACTTTCAAGCTCTTCAGTTGAAATATTCTCTATTTCTCCCTCAGGCCCTAGCGCCAAAGTCGTTGTTGTTACCGGAACTGTTTTTTTCTCAAAAGGTTTCTTTTTCTTAGATTTAAACCTTTTCTTTAGTACAGGAACCGAAGGAATATCTTCTTGAAGAGTATCATCGATAACAATTGCAATTAAAATTGCGATTAAGCAAATCAGAATAAATCTAACAAAAGTTTTCTTTTTGCTACTTCCCTCTTCAAATTTTTCAATTTCTGTATTTGAAGATTTCCCTCGGTCAAGAAATCCATCTAAACGATCTTTAAGAGATAGCTTGTCCTCTGTATTATTCTCAGTAATTTCTGTTTTATCTTCAGGAAGCCGCTCTGGTTCAATATCCGAGTAGTTACTAAAATCCAAATATTCATCCGGATTATCTTCTTTCTTTTTGAACAAATCTTTTAGTTTATTAAACATTAAGAATATTATAGCGAAACAAAATCAAAGTTATAAGTGATATAAAAAGGAAGATTCTCAGTAGGTCCTAAACAACCTTTTTGTCGATTGGGAGGGGATTTTGAAAGTTCAAACCGAATAAAAGGCTCAGTAGAGAAGTACATCTCATAGATTTTATAGAGTAAATACCCCATCGTTTTTCTAAGGTTTACATCACAAGCGAAGTGAATTTTTACATCGCTATCTTCTTGATAAAGAAAACAATCTATATTGTATTTTGAGAAACCATTCTCAAAAAGCACTTGATCAAGTTTTAACAATCTTTTTTCAAATTTTTCAATCTCCGGATATTTCACATCGTTTCTCAAAAACCATGCCTTAAAATCCATTACTTCATTCTGGCAAAAATAAGATCCTGTATAATTGTATTGATCTCCGATAAAATTTTGATAAAATTTGAAGCTTTTATCTTTAAAAAAACTAAAGTCTTTTATTCTGTTGAGCTTTCTTTCAACTAAAATAGGATATTGATACTCAAAAGAAGTATTAAACTCTCTGATCCCTCTGCCCGAAAAACCAAACGGAGATTTCAATAAATAACCACCTTGTCTCAAGTCATTTTTTGAATTCGCAACATAGATCTCATGGTCCCAAAGGTTTAATTCATTTAACATCCTGAAAATTTCTATTTTATCGAATATTGGTTTCTGATCTTCGAAATACCAATAATTTACCTTTCCTTTTTCATGAGATAACAATTCTGGCTTAAGAGAGAATTCTTTTTCTAAATATTTTAAATATGGTTCGGAATAGTTATAAAAGCTCGCAAGAGGTTTGCTGGGCTCAAGAAAAAAAAAGAGATATTCAAATTGCCCTCTAAACTTATCTAAAACTAGTTTGCCAGGAATCTCTAGGGGTTCGAAGTAATATTGCATTTTCTATTTGTAATTCGAAATTTATCATCAAATGAATGAAGTTTTTCTTGAAACTCATTATTCAGACCAATTCTCTGGCGACGGCCTAAATTAAACTCTATTCCTTTCGCCCTCGCTGGAGTTATAGGATGAATTAAATTTTCAAGATAATAATTCCAGAGGTCTTTATCTCCTCTCCATTTTCCAAGAAAATATTCTCCAAAGCGAACATGAGAAATTTCGTCTTCATAAACCTCCATCATGATACGACTTGTTTTCTCATCTTCGATTTCATTAAACTTTTTTGCATAAAAGTAAGCAAAATCGAGATTTGCAGATTCAAAGGTTAGAGAAATCAGAGAAATATACTGTGCAGGAGTTTTTATTTGATCAACGTATTTCCAAAAGAAATCATTCAATGGGAAGTCACCAAATTCATAACCTAATTCATTGATCCTATTAATATAAAGTTGAAGATGTTTCTGCTCATCTTTCATCGATCCAATAATTCCTTGAATAAATCCAGGATGATCAAATTCTTTATTAAATCGAGCGATCGCAACCGCCATGATTTCAATAGCAAGAAGTTCGTGATTTGCAAAACAATGAAGAGCATAAGCCTTGCTTTCGTTTGAAGTTAAATTCTTTGGAAATTTTTTTTTCTTATTACTAAATTGAAGTTTTGAAATTCTCGCAGGAGTTGATCTTTCTTCAAAAAAAAACTTATCGACGTCGACGCCGTTTAGGCTTACCATCTTGCTTGGGAGGTCTCCTCCCTCTAGAATTTCTCGAACGGCTTCGCTTAGTCTCACCCTTCCTATCACCTTTCTTTTTATCAAATCTTCTCTTAGATCGATTGTGTTGATAAGGATTATAGTACTTTATCGTCTTATCAGAAAGTAGCTTGTTAAGCTTTTCGACTGCTTCTGCTTTATTTTGATGCAGTTCTATATCATCAAAAGTAAAATGTTTATTACTAAAGTGACGCGCCAGCCATTGGTAAAGCTCGAGACATTTAATTGCTGTCTCGAGGTAATCGATATTATTCGATGTTGTATCGATCATCTCATTATAAATCGGTTGCCCAGCTGCATAACGACTCACAATCGAGTGAAAATATTGAACATGATCAATATTTCCTAAATTCACCGGTGCACAAGAAAACCCAAAAATTTCAGAATGATCCAAGGAGTTCGTCTGCTCGTTAATCTCTTCAACTGTTTCTGCAATTTCGATCATTTCATCAAGTCGAACGCAATAAAATGGTTTTGAAAACTCAATAGTATAAAAGAGCCTTAAAAACTCAGAAAACTGAAGAGTTCTTAAAGAGTTTTCTCCTAATGCATTATTAACATTTAGAAAAAGATCAAGATCTGGACCAACCATTGCCATTTCTCTCATCTCGAGTTCACAATTGAGAGCATCTCTTAGCTTTTCTGTTCCCCCTGTATTCACTTCTCGTTCAAGATAGGTCACAAATCCTGTAGGGAAACGCTGAAAACGCCCTGCACGACCTGCTATTTGTTTTATTTCACTATCAGTTAAGGGATGTTCTCGAGAGTTAATAAATTTTGAAAAAGCAGTAAAAACAATTCTTCGAACGGGAAGATTCATACCCATCGAAATTGCATCAGTACTAACAATAATATCAGTCTCACCTTCATCAAAGCGGCGTGCTTGTTCTCTTCGAACATCAGGGTTGAGCATTCCATAAACAATAGAAACTCTATGCCCAAGTTTTTCTAATTCGACTTTATGCTTAAGCGCATTTCTTCTTGAAAAAACAATAAGAGCATCACCCTTAACAAGGCTCTCAAGTTTTGTTGAGTTTGGCTCTACTTTAAGATCCGTCATTCTAGTATAGTTTTTAATTTCTAATTCATCACCCGTGAGTTTTAAGATTTTCTGCACAAGTTCCAAAGCACTTGGATCTCCACACAGATGAATTTCCTTGGCCTTCATATGTACAAGTGCTCTCGTCCAAGCCCACCCTCTTTGGTAATCACCAATCATTTGAATCTCATCGATAACAATACAATCAAAGTCTTGTTGAAGTTTTGCCATCTCTATCGTTGAAGAAAAGTGAGTCGCTCCAGGATTCTCAATGACTTCTTCCCCCGTCAGAAGAGTTGTATTGACTTTCATATCAGTAAGCTTGTCATACACCTCACTCGCCAAGAGTCTCAAGGGAGCTAAGTATGAACCTTTTTCAGCCTTCGAAAGAGCCTGTAAAGCATGATAGGTTTTGCCTGAATTAGTCGGCCCCATATGATAGATCACTTTTCTATTCAATTTTCTTGCGTCTGAGTAATGCCAGAATTGACCAAGATAGTTTCTTAAAATTGTAGAAGAGATATCTTTTCTCTTTAATGCCATTAAAGATTCAGTGTGTTTAAGAAATTCTTTCTTAACAACAAAACCAGGTTTCCAAATTTTAATTTTTAAGCGATCGAAAAACTTTTCAAAATCTTTTTCATCGTAAAAATCAGGCTGAATATGTGGACTCTCACTAATTAAGAAAGCTTTTAACTTCTCACCATAAGTTTTTGTTAATTGATTTTCTGAACTATAAGCAAGTTTTCTCTCGTTAAATTTCTTTATATCTGTATGAAGTTTATTATAACTCGATTTTCTCAAAGAATAACGACAACTCTTAAGTTCTTTATCAACAAAACGAATATAACGAGTAATCTTATGAGAAATTTTATCAATAGTACTGTTCAAAATATCATCATAGAGTTCTTCTTCAAGAGAATTATATTTCTCCGTGACACTTTCTAAAATACTTTCTCGGACTCTGGTTCTAAAGAGACTCACGCAATCACTGCAACCACAAGTCACTTTATTAGTACGGATATTGATCTTACTTGTTTGCCTTAGGAATTCTTGAGTCTTCTTGTGCTGTTCAAAAATCTCTTCCTTCCACTTTGAAAAATAATCGTAATAAGAAGGCATTAAACCTTCTTGAAACTCTCCTTCAACAGAGAGATTAAAATAATCATTTTTTCGAAAAAGATTAGGCTCTACAAAACATTTTCTAATGATTTTTTTTTCATCATTCAAAAATTGAGTCATTTCAAAGTCATTTTCGAATACAGGAATAAAAGTAGGATGCTGTTTTTCAAAATCCTTATAGAAGTTTTTTACAAAATCGATAAGCTTAAGAACTTCTTCTGCCTGTTCCAGAGTTCTCACTCTCAATCTCAGTTCATCATTTTTCTGATCTTTTAGAATTTTGGCATGATAATCAACGAAATGGTCTTTGATCTCTAAAATTAATTCATCTGTGATTTCGTAATTGACCATTAAATATCTTCTACATCATACTTCAATGACCATTTAGAGTTTTGAATTTTTTGGTCTTGAATATTATATAATTTTAACTTTGAATCTATATCCTGAAGCTTCATCTTTGATAAGTTTATTTCCTTTTCAGCATCCTTATCATCTAATCCTAGTTTTTCGATAGCATCCTTCCACTCAATTTTTAAAGCATTCATCTTAGATTCATACTCAGTATCAAGAATTTCTTTTCTCTGACCTTGATTTTTCATCCGATTTTGTAGACGATAAATCTTGTTTTTGAGAATCATTCTCTTCTTTAGAAGAATATCAACAACCTCTTCTGCCATCGTCAAATTGATTGCTAAGTCTTTACTATTAATTTTTAAATAAGACCCTTTAACCATTCCTACATACTTTGAACATTTTGAAAAATCAGGAACTCGAATTTTTAATTGCCTGAAAGTTCCTTTTTGAACAATCCCTCGACATTTAAAACTAGGATTCAACTCGTTAAAGAAAAAAACTTCGTCATTCCTTTTAAAAAATTTAATATTAGAATTCTTTGATTCTAAAAGCATCGATTTGCTTTTAGAATCAACATCACGAACCTTAGTCATAAAACTTAAATCATCTCTTCGAGTCTGAGAGAATAACTGAAAACTTAGTGCTATAACCAACAGCGCGTACCGGCCCATATAAAAAGCCTAGCACATCATTGTCGAAATAGCTCCTTTTCCGATTCCTTCATAAGCAAGAACCTGAATATTCTCACCCTTACGAGCATGCTTATCACGAATTAACTGACAAAAATGAATGGATAAGTTCTCAACAGTCGTTTCAGCTGGAGTCATATAGACAATATTTCCAGGAATTTTTGCTTCGAACTCCCCTTGATTTGAAATGTATCGAATATGGACAACGGGAGTATTCTCAAGCCGACCTATGACTGTGTTCTTTTCTTCATTTTTAAGAATTTCTTCCTTATTGACCACATTTTCCCATAAGCAAAAATGAATATTAGAAGAAAAATACTCCTGAGCAAGTAAAGCCTCTTTTTCAGGATCTCTTTCTCCATTAATAAAAACTTTAATAGTGCTTCTGTGACCATGGATGAGTCTCTGGCAATTACCATAATGTTCTTTCAAACCATGAGTGTAATGAAAATAAGTAGAGTTATTGAGATCTTCTTCACTTCTTAAAGTCAGTTTCACGGCTGCAATTGTATCAGGCATCTCTTTCATAACGACTTGCTCTAGATAAGTTGTAAGGGTTTGATCTGTTACTGTATCAAAAGGAATGGCACAAAAAGCCTCTTCGGGTCCCCAGTACTCTAATGATGTATCCGAATAACCATATTCATAAATAAACTTAAATTTCTTATTGTCCTCTTGCACAGTATCCGCCGGAACAACAAACCTATGATCACAGTCTCTATCAATAATTTCTTTTACCTTTTTTTTCGCATGGGAGAAATCATAAACCACTCCCTCTTCATTCGTCTTACCAATGAATTCCACATCAACATATTGAGAATGACCGATAGGCCCTTTGTGCTCATCAAGGTATGCATAATCGAGAACAGTAACATTTTGATAAAAAAGAGAAATTTTCATATTAATCCTTGGGCTTCTGAATGATGATACTTGATGTGTAATTATCGAGATGAAGTGGTTCTTCAAATTTAAGAATTTTAAAACCTTCAAACAGATCAAAGAGCTCTCCATCTTTTAGGTAATAAGATTCAGAGGCTGCTTTCTTTGCCTCTTTTGCTCTTTGCTTAATATTGAAAGCTTCGAAAATAATATGACCGCCTGGTTTCAACCATTTTGTCATTTTTTCTATTAAAGAACGATCAACATAATAGAAGCAAATAATAGAATCAAAAGCACTTTCCCCGAAGTCATAATCATTAAGACTCGCAACCACTGTCTTGATTTTAACTTTAAACTCCTTAGCAAGGAGTTGTGCTTTTTTTACAGCAACACTACTGATATCGATTCCCGTAACTTTATAACCTTTTTTCGCGAGAAAAACAGCATTCCTTCCTTCTCCCATCCCCATATCGAGGACAGAAGAACCGTAGGGAAGAAAATGATAATTCTGTGAAATGAATCGGGCTGGTGCTTTGCCGTAAACAAACTGAGATCGGTTATAAAGTTGATCCCACATAGACTTTGTGTCGCTAGTAAGCTTTTTACCTGTCAGCTGCTCAAACCGAGAAGCCGGAACAGGCTTTCGTCCAAAAGCTGTACTTGAAATGATTAAGACAAACAGTAAATATCTCACAGTGCATACATACCGCATCTCAACTCTTCTTCAAAGATCAATTTGCAACACACAGCAATATTCTAGAAAAATTCTAGCGAATTTCTAAGTAACTGAACTCATTTCCTGAAATTGTTAACGCTAGGATTTCAACTATTTTCTTGTGAGAAATAGGAAGATCAACCTTGAGGTAGTTTTTGATCTTAGAATGGTTGAAGAAGTTTAATTGGGGAAAACTCGTAAAATGGAAGAGTGAAAAGTTATCAGACGTTACCATCCTTCTTAAAATATTCTTTCGAGTTGTCGTGAACCAGTTCTTAGATTGCATTCCATCAGTAAAAATAATGACTGGAGTTTTGCTACCTTTGTTTAATTTATTAAATTGAAACATTTGTTCCCAGTTAACAGGGACTAAAGTCATCCCTTGTTTAGCAAATGCCTTCGCTAGACCAAGATAATTATGGCTTTTCTTTCCTGAGATTTCTAAATAGAGAATGATATCCGAGTAGTTCTTCATATGAACTTTATCGGATAAAAGAACTTAGTCGATGATTTTAAGAAGCCCGAGATGAAAATTTTTCCCGAACAAAAGCATGATCATTAAACCGAAGAGAAAAGAAACGAGAAAGGATCCCGTTCCTCCCCCTCCTGTCCGGTTGATATCCTCGATTGTGCCGCAGCTGGGAAGGGTAGTACTTGAGTTTTGTTCTTGGGAACTCAAGAGTTCCCAATATGCTGGATCTGAGCTAGAGCCTGATTGTCTCATTCCCATTTCGGTGTGAATGTAGCTAACCCCTGCAACGTCATCGAGTTTTATGGACTGGTTACTATAGGGTCCAAGTCTTATGGCAGCAGACATTATGGAACTTGCATCATCGGAATGATCCAACCCTATAGTATGACCCAGTTCGTGTACTAAAATTTTTACGAGATCACTCTTTGGAAGATTGAGATAAAGCGTGTTCATGAGAATTTCCACTTGAGCGATAAGAGGGATAACTGCCCTTCTTACCGTAACAGCTAAGTACTGCGATCCTTGTAAACCTGTGTTGAGCTGAAAATTCTGATCCCATCTCACAAGATTTTTACCTGAAGTTCCAGTTGATACAGGAGCATCCATTCTCCAAAAATCCAAATCAGGCGTTGTTAATGTCCACTGTTGAATCGCTTCATCAAGAGCCCATTGAAGATCGTCAATCTTTTGAGAATCTATGGCAGGATCATCCAAAACACTTAAAGCAATTGGGAATTCTTGCCAATAAAAGCCCTCTCTAAAATCTGTCGTTAAATTAAAAGTCCATCCATTGGTACTAAAAATTAACAAAAGAGCTAAAGCAAACACAAAAAGCTTAGATACAAGGAGAAGACGATTCAGTCGCGGAGGCTTACTTCCTAGTTGTCTCCGCATCCTGCTTCGACAGTCTCTTTTCGAGACACCACAACTCGGACTCCTGCCCTCGTTGAGTCGCACAAGTGAGATCGCTTTCTTCGACGATGTAGATAACTTTTTGGGAAAGCTTTTAAATGGAAAAAAACTTCCAGGCGTTAACATGATGTTCTTCCTTGAACTCGTTTAAAAAAGAGATTCCTTCTCTTCTTTTGCTAATTAACTATATTGCACTTCTCGTGCCAACTTTAAGTACCTGAAAAAACGTTTCAGGGTGTCTTCTGGGAGACAAGCTGACCCTTTTCTGGGGTCAGCTTACAAAAAAAGGGAGGCATAAAGCCTCCCTCAAATATGAATCAATTTCAGATTGAAATTACATCATTCCAGGCATTCCACCCATTCCTCCCATTCCAGGAGCCCCCATTGCTGGAGCATCATCTTTCTTAGGAAGATCAGCGATCATTGTTTCTGTTGTCAGCATAAGCCCAGAAACAGACGCTGCGTTTTGAAGTGCTGATCTTGTTACTTTCGTAGGATCAACGATCCCTGCTTTAACAAGATCTTCATACTTATCTTCACGAGCGTTGTATCCATAAGTTGTTTCTTTAGCATTAAGGATATTATTCACAACAACAGATCCCTCAAGACCAGCATTTTGAGAAATTTGTCTAAGTGGCTCTTCTACAGAACGACGGATAATTCTGATACCAAAGTCTTGCTCTTCATTTCCAGTTGCAAGACCTTCAAGAACTTTTGAAGCATGAATAAGCGCTGAACCACCTCCAACGATGATTCCTTCTTCAACAGCAGCTCTTGTTGCGTTTAGAGCATCTTCAACTCTGTCTTTCTTTTCTTTCATCTCTGACTCTGTTGGAGCACCTACGTAAACAACAGCAACACCACCTGCAATTTTTGCAAGTCTTTCTTGAAGCTTCTCTTTATCGTACTCTGAAGAAGTTTCTTCGATTTGCGCTCTGATGGCAGCAACTCTGTTTTCAACCTCTTTCTTATCACCAACACCATCAACGATTGTTGAGTTTTCTTTATCGATCGTTACCTTCTTAGCGGAACCAAGTTGAGTCAGCTCAGCAGTCTCAAGACTCATTCCAAGCTCTTCTGAGATCACTTCTCCACCAGTCAGGATTGCGATGTCTTTAAGCATTTCTTTTCTTCTGTCACCAAAACCAGGAGCTTTAACAGCAGCAACATTTAATGTTCCTCTCAGCCTGTTAACGACAAGAGTTGTAAGCGCTTCGCCTTCGATATCTTCAGCGATGATAAGAAGTGGCTTCCCTGTTTGAACAGACTTCTCAAGGATAGGAAGAAGATCTTTCATAGAAGAAACTTTTTTATCAGTGATAAGAATATTTGGATTATCAAAGTTTACTTCCATTTTTTCTGTATTTGTAACGAAGTATGGAGAGAGGTAACCTCTATCAAATTGCATTCCTTCAACAACTTCAAGAGTTGTTTCTGCAGTTTTTGATTCTTCAATCGTAATAACACCTTCTTTTCCAACTTTCGCCATAGCTTCAGAAAGAAGCTTTCCAATTTCAGCGTCATTGTTAGCAGAGATAGATCCAACCTGAGCAATTTCTTCCTCTGTGTCGATCTTCTTAGACATTTCCTGAAGTTTCGCTACAACTTTACCTGTTGCAAAGTCGATCCCTTTTTTAAGATCCATTGGATTGTGACCAGCTGCGACCAGTTTTGCACCTTCTCTATAAATTGCTTGCGCAAGTACTGTTGCAGTCGTTGTTCCATCACCTGCATCATCATTTGTCTTTTGAGCAACTTCTTTCACAAGTTGTGCGCCCATATTTTCAAATGCGTTTTCTAATTCAATTTCTTTCGCAACAGAAACACCATCTTTTGTAATCGCTGGTGCCCCGAAAGATTTTTCGATAACAACGTTACGCCCTTTAGGTCCGAGTGTAACTTTAACTGCGTTAGCAAGAGCATTTACTCCATTAAGAATAAGGTTTCTTGCATTCTCACTGTACTTTAATTCTTTAGCTGACATTATATATACTCCTTATAATTTGCTTATTCTAAAACACCGAGGATGTCGTCTTCTTTCATAATGATGAATTCATTACCTTCGACTTTGACCTCTGTTCCTGAGTACTTCCCAAACAGAACTTTGTCTCCAGCTTTAACATCTAAAGCACGAACATTTCCATCATTAAGTCTGTAACCAGAGCCTACAGCAACGATCTCACCTTGAGCTGGTTTCTCTTTGTGGTTGTCTGGAATAATGATTCCACCTGCTGTTTTTGTTTCTTCTTCGAGCCTCTTAATTAAAACTCTGTCTTGTAACGGTCTTACGCCCATGGGGGTCCTCCTTATAACTGACTATCTCTGTATAAAAATTCAACGAGCTTAAGATAGTATGGGTGAGATTTATGTCAAGGGTACGAAGGCTTAAGATAACCAATAAAAATGATACGCCAAGCGTTAAATTAAGGAAATTAGTACAAATTCCGATTCAGATAGAGTTATGAGCGAAAAAAGCACCAAAAGGCCCTCATTTTGGAAACGTAAATACTATATAAATCCTGAATTTCAGGGCAGTTTCATCCAAATGGTAATTGGTACTGCATTGTTGATCAATTTGGTTCTTTATGGGGCCAATATTTTTATTTTCTATAAATTCAACGCTTATGGTGAATCGCTCAACTTCGATCAGAAAAGAGAATTCTACAACTTTTTTCAAAGCCAAATTCTCTCACTTAATAAAGTCTTTCTTATTTGTGGAGGGATCGTTTTTGGAATTCTTGTGGTCTATGGACTTCTAATGTCTCATAAGGTTGCCGGACCCCTTCAAAATCTCAAAAACCAATTAAAGTATATTCAGAAATTAGAAGATCTCGACAATGTTCACACTCTTCAATCAACACATTTCCGTAAAACAGATTACTTCCAAGATATGGCCGATGAATATAATAAAGCCCTCAAACAAATTCAACAATTACAATGGAACTCGCAAAAAGAGAATGTTGTTAATTTGCATGATGTAGAAGAGGAAGACGATAATGTTATTCCAATTAGCAAAGCTTCTTAAAGTTCAATCGACCTTTGTTTCGAAAGCTCTATTGACTCAATTAATTTCTTCCCATTGTAGATTTCAAAATAAGAAATTCTAATATTGCTTAAACCCCTGATTACAAACCGAGCTGTATCGAAGCTTCTAGAAACTACTTTTCCACCTTTCATGATGTAGTTATCAACCCTACCCGATGAATGATCGTAAACAGATTTCAAGTCAATAACATTATAATGTGGTTCTCTTTGGCTTTTTCCAAGTTTTTTGATTACACCAACTTCATATTCAAAAAAAGTTTTATCTTTTGTTTTGCTTTCTTTATTAATTTTTAAAATAAGAATATCTTGATCAGTTAGCCTATTTGCAATCATCGAAATGAAAGCTCCGGAATCAAAAAGTCCATAAAAGTTATTTTTAAGATTTGAGATATAATAGTCTTCGTCGTAACCAGATTTTAACTCAAAAAGAAGTTTATCAAAACCTGTTTTACTAGAGTTTTCTCGAAGTTCAATTTTACCTTTTTGCGAGATAAGACCGTATTTAACCTTCACGTTCATCATCTTTATATTCTCTGCAAAGAGACTAATTGAAAGTAATGAAAAAATCCCGATAACTAATTTGCGCAAAATAACCCTCCAGAGGTTTTACTCTTCGCAAAAGTTTTCGTTACTCCTATTTTCGTTCTTTAAGATTTTCTCTTTATGGGCTTCACATCTACTGAGTGTTTGCTCCAGAACGTTGCGAAGAATGTCTTCATCTCTATCCAGTGAAGCCAATGTTGCAGTTGAGCTTGAAGCTTGTTCTGAGTTCATCGACTGGTAGATCTTATTTCTTTCAACTTCGATTTCAGAAAGAGATTTAAAGTTTACAGTCCCAACCGTAAAAGACTTACTCTCGGCCTCATCATCATCTTGAGAGATATAACGAGTTTTTCTGTAATCGTCCTTATCATAAATACCTTTTCTATGAATCATTCCGAAATAACTCACATCTTTGGCTTGATAAAAATCAACTTTTTGGCAAAGCCTATATTCTAAACCAACCCAAACTTTGTATTTCCTATTCTCAGGACCAGAGTTCGGACGTTGGTCAATCTTAACTTCACAAGAGCCCATTTCAACAACGCTGAAGGTACTCTTATCAACCACTGGAGTTAATTTCGAGTGGTGCT
Source organism: Bacteriovoracaceae bacterium (assembly GCA_965217035.1). GTDB lineage: Bacteria > Bdellovibrionota > Bacteriovoracia > Bacteriovoracales > Bacteriovoracaceae > JAUHYH01. Next base: position 1,249,640 of record OZ244226.1, read on the forward strand.
TCTCTTTGTGAAGAAGAAAACCCTTTGTTTTAGAATCTTTTTTCATCGATTCAGTAGAGGATTTATCTAAATCCAATCCCACTTTTGCGGATAATTGCCCAGCGCTAAAAGCGATAAGCACAACCAAGATTGCTTTTCTCATAGCAAACTCCCTATAAATGCACATATCCGTATGTTTTTTGAACGCATTGCATCTTACCGTAGTTGCTGATTTTTCTCAATAAAGTATGAAATTATTACTGCCAATGGGGCTCTACAACTGATAATGAGTTTTCAGATGATAAAGCACACTTCAATCAAAGTTCGAGTGCAAAAACAGCTCTTTTTGCACTTTTTAATAAGGCTAAGGACTCGCTTTGATTCTAAACTAAAGAGCATACCAATCATCGCCAACTTCAACATCAACTTTGAGTGGGACCTTGAGCTTAACCGCACTCTCCATTTCATCAACGACAAGTTTTTTCAGATCGTCTAATTCGCTTTCATGAGCTTCGAAGATCAATTCATCATGAACCTGAAGGATCATTCTAGACTCCTCGAAGGACTCATCAATTTTTTTAGAAATCTTTAACATGGCAAGCTTAATAATATCTGCAGCGGTTCCCTGAATAGGAGAATTGATTGCCATTCTTTCTGCAAAAGATTTCATAGTTCGATTTTTTGATCGAATATCAGGAATCGGTCTCCGTCTTCCCATAAGAGTTTCTGCGTATCCTGTCTTCTCACATTTCTCTTTAAGAGAATCGAGGAAGGCCTTTACTTTATTAAATCTCATAAAGTAATTTTCAATATACTCTTTCGCCTCTCCTCTTGAGATATTCAAGGTTTCCGAAAGACCGAAAGATGATTGTCCATAGATTAGACCAAAGTTAATTGCTTTTGCTTTAGATCGAATCTCCGGAGTCATGTCCTTTAGAGGTACTCCAAAAACTTCTGAGGCCGTTTGAGCATGAATATCCTCTCCATTTTGGAAAGCCTTTAACATTACGGGATCTTCACAGAAATGAGCAAGAATCCTCAGCTCGACTTGTGAGTAGTCAGCAGCCAAGAGTTTAAACCCTTTATCAGCAATAAAAGCTTTTCTGATTCTTCGACCGTTTTCCGTTTTAATAGGAATGTTCTGAAGGTTTGGATTATCTGAAGATAATCTCCCTGTCGCTGCCCCTGTTTGATTAAAATTAGTATGGATTCGATCTGTTTCTTCATCAACGAGATCAGGAAGTGTCTTTATATAAGTCGAGAGCAACTTGTCGATCTCTCGGAATTGAAGAATCAATCCAGGAACAGGATTAAGATCCATTTCTTCTAACTTCGTAAGAACTGAATGGTCTGTTGAAAACCCTGTTTTTGTTTTTTTTATTACTGGAAGTCCAAGCTTTTCAAAAAGCATTTCTCCAACTTGCTTAGGACTTTTTAGATTCACGTCATCCATTTCTGAAATTTTCTTGATCTCTTTTTCAATGCTCTCAAGCTTTTCAGAATATTCTTTATGAAGTTTTGAAAGAACCTTTTTATCCACTTTGATTCCAACATATTCCATCTCTGCAAGAATTGGATTGAGCTTTAAGTCAGTTTCATAATAAATATTCTTAACTTCTAATTCATCAAGTTGAGGTTCAAATCGTTTCCAAAGTTCCCATAAGGCGCGAGACTTCTTTTGAGCATTTCCAGGAAGGTCATTCTTTACTAATTCCATATTAAGAACATTTTCAACCATGAACTTCTCAGTGTTCTTCTTATCTGGATCAATATTAAAATGGGCCATCGGAACATCGATAATTTCATTAGAAAAATCAATATCAAAATCCCAAGCACGTTTAATTAAATCCTTGGGCTGAAAAGCTAAAACTTTGATGTCTTTTTTTAAAAACGTTTTTAAAGCAAGTTCTTCAAGAGATGGATCTTCAATCTGATAAACAAATGAAATATTATCCGTTGTAAATGACCACCAGTCTTCATCTTTAACAACAGCTAAGCTTTGAGCAGCCTTTAGATTCGATAAAAAGAGCTCAAATTGTTTTAGAACGAAGTCGACAACAGTCTCTCTCGCATAAGGGTATTCACTAGACTCAGTATTGTTAGCTGGAGTTTCAAGATTATAAGAGTTTGCTTCTTTATTATTTTTTAGAATTTCTGCTTTTTCATAGAGCTTTTTAATCGCACTCTTGAAATTTAAATCAGTTAAAAAGTTTTTTAGCTCGACTGTTGGATTAAAGTCATATTCTAGTTCTGCTTCTACGAAAGTTAAATCTAATGAACAATCAATTGTAACAAGTTCCTTGGATAAAAAGGCATCATCTTTATGATTGGTAAGCCCATTTAGAACTCTCTTATTTGTAATCTTATTAACGTTTTCAAAGATGTTTTCGAGTGTCCCATATTCGGTTAAAAGTTTAGCAGCTCCTTTAGCCCCAATCCCCTTAACTCCAGGAACATTATCGGAGGAATCTCCTACGAGAGAAAGATAATCACGTATTTGCTCTGGCGGAACTCCCATCTTGTCTATGACTTCCTTGCGACCAAAAATCTTATTCCTCATGGTATCAACAGTTCTTACTTTATCATCTACAAACTGCATAAGATCTTTATCACTAGAAGCGATAAGAATTTCACTGAAGTCATCTTTAAACTGAGTCACTGCTGAACCAATGATATCGTCAGCCTCGTAACCTTTGAGTCGAAGTTTAGGCATTTCAAACTTATCAATAAGCTCTTCAATTATTGTAAACTGCGGAACAAGGTCTTCAGGTGGTTCACCTCGGTTCGCTTTATAGTCATCATAAATTTCATTCCGAAAAGATCCCCCCTTATGATCTTGAGCAACAAATAAATGGGTCGGTTGTAACTCCTCAATAGCATTTATGAGCATGTTCATAACTCCATAAACTGCATTGACAGGTGTTCCATCGGGTGTATGAAGCGGGCGGATAGCAAAAAACGCTCGGAATATAAAATTACTGAGATCAAAGATAAGAAGTTTTTTCATAATGAAAGAGCCTACCGACGAGACTTAATTTGCGCAATCAAAATTAAGGAATTTACAAGGAGGTGAGCCTAAAGCCGTGTAAAAGACGAAAACACTGCAAAGATTCGTCGAGGCAGTAAAAACTTAATTTTGAAAGCGCTAGTGTATTGGAACTCTGTGCTCTTGCTCTTCCCAAGGTTGGATATTTAACTGTTCCTGGTGCTTTTCACAATGCGGATCGTTTCCAATCACACTTGTCTGGGCCAAAATATCGCCCACTCGATGAAAGGAATCCAGTTTCATTACAAGATAAACCTCAAGCATGCTTAGAGGTAACAAAGAAAGTAACGTAACAACCCATCCCCAATCACCAAAAAAACAAAAAAGAAAAGGAATAAGGATCGGAATATTTCGAACAAACGATTGACGTGGACTACAAGCGGTTCCTTCTTCAAGATCAATCACGCGAATCCCAAGGATTTTTTTCCCGAGAGATTCTCCGTCAAAAAGAGAGTCAGCAAGTGCAATATAAGTCAGCCCAAGAATTAAACCAAGTTGTCCAGGAACAAATAAAAAAACTATAAAAACGCCAAAGTCTACTGCTTTAGCTGCCAATCGAGAGAGTCGCGCTCTGAAAAGCACTGGCGACTTTTGGTAACGCTCAAAATAGAGATCGACCCGGAAACGTTTAAGTAGTTTTTGCACTGTGTCCATTGTTGTTAACTTATCAATTCATAGCAAATGCGATATTCTAAGCAAAGATTTTTTACGAACCCTAAAAGGATTACCATGGCTAATTTAAAAGAAGTAAACGAAGCAAATTTTGACTCTGAGGTTCTCGGTGCAGGAAAGCCCGTCCTAGTAGACTTTTGGGCCGAATGGTGTGGTCCTTGCAAAGCATTAGCCCCAATTTTAGAAGAAATTTCTACAGAGGTTGGTGGCAAAGCAGAGATCGTAAAAGTTAATGTCGATGAAGCTCAAGCACTTGCTCAAAAGTACGGGATAAAAGGGATTCCAACTTTAATTTTCTTCAAAGATGGAGAAGTAAAAAGTACTTTAGTAGGAAATCAGCCTAAGTCTGAAATCGTTAGAAGTCTTAACGAACTTACCTAAAAAGATTTAAACTTTCGTTAAATTAATCTTTCAGAAAATTAAGATAAGGTTTTATCTTTCGTTATCTTTTGATTTTCTCTGCAATCAAGGACTAAAAGAATGAGGGCATTTGTCCTCACTTTGAGGAAAAAACCTTGTTAATGAGATTCGCTCAGTGATAAATCTTGCTCATGGATAACATCCAAGATTTTACAGAAATTCTGAAACAAGAGTTTATTTCGAGATGCCAGAAAAACCCTCAATACAGCCTAAGGGCCTTTGCGAAGTTTCTTGATATTGACCAGTCATACTTATCCAAAATTATGAGAAACCAAAGAACACTCAGTTTAAAGCTTGCTTATAAAGCAGGCTCAGCCCTCGGGTACACTGCGAGTGAAGTTCAAAAATTTTTTTATAAAGAAGATTTGCTCAATCAAAATGAAATTAATGCTCATTTAATTCAGGAAGATATTTTCGCACTATCTTCAGATTGGTTTTATTTTGCCATTTTGGAGTTATTAAAAACAAGAGGTTTAAAGAAGGACCTAGCATGGATTCAATCTAGATTAAGCCTCTCAAAATATGAAGCAGAGATGGCCATAAGAAGACTCACAAGATTAGGTTTTATTGAAATAAACGGTTCAGATATTATTCTCATCAAAGAGAATAATACATGGGTTAATGAAAAAAATACGAATGAAGCTCGCAAGAATTATCAAAAACAAATTTTAAAAAAAGCCATAGAAAAAATTGATTCTGTTGACTTTTCTAAAAGAGATCAATCAAGTCTTACTGTTGCTATTAATCCAAAAGATTACAAAGAAATTGTTCAAAAAATAACAAAATTAAGAAAAGAAATTAATCAAATATCAATTCGGTCTAAAAACAACACTAATGAGGTTTATCAATTGAGTTGTTCTTTTTTTCCATTAACTTAAAAGGAATAGGTTATGAAAATTTTTATCTTACTAAAAGTATTTTTCTTTTTAAACTTGCAGATTTTTGCTCATACAGGCCAAGAAGGAAATGGGGGCGATGTTGTCATTTGTCAATACCCAGGTCAGCCTGAAACCGTTGAATTAGTCGATTATTACGAGGGAAAAGCCAACACTGGAAAGGATATAATTTTCCCTGAAGGGCAAAATTATCAAGAAATAGCTCTTAAAATTGCTCAATTTTCTGGAATGGGAAATACAAGATTGCGGAATGGATTTCAGGAATTTGGAGACAATATTGTTAACTTGATCAACAACTTTGATAAGCAAATAGTTTTCACAACTGATGAGTTACCTGATATTCCTGATCATGGAGAGCTCCATATAGATGAAGATTTTTGTAAAATTAGTCAACTTGCAATTCAAAATGCCAATCTCGATGATCACACTCAATTTTATACAATTAATAAAACAATATGGGATAGACTTGATATAAATCAGAAAGCGGGACTTGTTCTTCATGAAGCTTTATATAATCAAGCTTTATATTTAAAACATAAAAATTCTCGTAAAGTACGTTTTCTCCATTATGACTTAATGCTCAACTATACGCATAATAACAAAGTTGATTTTGGTTTTTATATTGCAAAAAGATTCTTTGATGATCATTTAAAGAAAAATTGCATTGCCAAAGTTGGCAATTTTGAAACCAAAATACGAAACGTACCTTATAAAGGTTGGGGGAAAACATTTTGCCAAACTTCTCTTATGACAGAAACGACCCATATCCGAAACATAGGAAATTTCTCAAGTTTAAAACTAGCAAAAAGATTAAAAGCTTCACGGTGGGCAAAAGTTTTTCAAAAAATGTGGAGAAAAGAAAATCGAGAAGTATTCAGAATTACGCCCGATACTTTTTCAACTATTCCCAGTTTAATAAATGCTAAAGGTCAAGATTATATTAACCTAAAGAGTCCTATTTTTATATTCACCTATTATCACTCGCCAAAAATTAACTTTCTAAAAAAAGAATCTCCCTTTCTGAAAGCGCTTTATTTTTATTATAATAAACCAGGGTTTGAAAGTGCAAAGACAGATATTTTAAAAATTCTTTATAGTGATGAAAACACTTTTTCCACAAAATTTTTACATAATGTCACAATGAATCTCCATCACCTTCCAATCACTTCAGATATCTCTCTTGCTAAAATTTTACTCAGCAAAAAATTTCAAACTTCTTATATTCAAGCAAGACTTTCTGATTACTTCCGAAACCTAACAGGAAAAAAAAGAATTGTTCCTAGAAGAGTTCTTGGACTTTTTATAGAGAATATAAATACAACAATAAAATCGCCTGAACTTATTGAAGAAATTTTCTCCTTACTAGAACACTATGAAGAAAAAGTAAAAATCCGGAATGCACAAAAGAACTTTATTTATTTATGGAATATTGCTTCTGGTAAATTTAACAATATCAATTCACCTTATCGAGAAAAAATAGATGAAATGTTTTTTACCTATTTTAAGGATTTCTTACAGTCTCACGAAAGCTTTTACTATGATATAATCTCTTCTAAAAATCCTGCTTACGATAATCTTTTTACTGATAAAAAAAATATTGAAAGATTTATCGATACCCTTATGACTCTTTCTCAGCCAGAAATAGAACGGGGAGCTTATTATTTCTTGAACTTTATTTCTAAAGTTTCAAAAATAAAGCCACATAAAGTAAAAAGACTTTCTTATCTAGCTTACAAATATATACCAAACAAACGCTCTAAGGATATTCTTAAAATTCTTAGTCATATAAAGATATCCTCTGAACTTGCATTAGATATAATACAAGATATAGAGAGTATCCATAAAGAATCAAAGGAACTTGCCTTACTTGCTTTAAAAGTCGTCAATAATACAGATAATGCATCTGTTTCTCTAAAGGAGAAAGTTCGAAAAATGTCCTACCTCGATCCACGAGAGGAAGTAAGAACTCTGGCTAAAGAAGTTTACAAAAATCTTTAAAATGATCGATAGAGTCTCGCTGAAATATGCGAGGCTCTTCTTTACCTAGAACTGCTCTTCAGATAGAACAACAAATTTGTATGACTTGAAACCAGCTTCAGCTGCGGTATAGAGAATTCTCTTGATTTCAATATATTTAATCTCTTTATCCACAACCAGATTAGTAATAGCAGAAAATGGTTTATCAATATTAGCTTGCTTGTTTGTAAGCTCAATTCCTTCTTTTACTTTAATGAGCTCATCATAAAGAGGAACAACAAGACGTCCTCCATGACCATAAACCTTTGAACGGCTTGGAACATTTGCATAATCAACAACCTCAGTAGAGTTTACCCAAATCTTCTCTTTAGAAATTTGAATGATTACACCCTCATTATTGGGTGACTCTGAAGCCGAAGTTGGCAACGTAATTCCTTCTGGGACATTGATAATAATATTGGAAGTTGAGTAACTCTTTAAAAGAAAAACAAGAAGAATGACGAGGATATCAAGTAAGGAGGTGATATCGAGTTCCATCAATTCTAGTTTTTTTCTTCTTCCTCTTTTTCGAATCGCTCTATTTCTTGCCATATTAACTTCCGTTAGCTCGTGATGTTTCCAAAGATGATGTCGTCAAAAAGAGCTTCTACTTTGACATCAACACCATCTTTATCTTTTTCAAAGATCGCATCATCTGTTTTTCTGACCATTCGGACAGCATCCATGATCTTTACAATAACTTCATACTCAACCTCTGTATTAGGTTCAAGAATGATTGTTTTTTCTGACACGTGCCTCTTTTTGAGATCTAACATAAAACTATGAAGCTCTTCATAAGGAAAACTATCTTCCTCCTCATTGAACGAGAAAGATTTAATTGTTCTCTGAGGGGCTTCTCCTGTTTTAATCACTAACCTCTGAGGAGATATTTCCATCGTAAGGGCCAAAGGCTTTTTCTTACTTGGAGGAGGTGGTGTACTCGAAATGATCGGCACATTACTATTAATCTCATAAATCTTTAAGAAGCTCGCAGAGAGTAAGAGAAAGAATATGAGAATAAAGACTGAATCTAGGATCGGCACTAGATTCAGTCTTTTACTTTCATTTTTACCTTTTCTTCGGCCACTAGGCATTGAGTACATAATTAGTTCTCTTCGTTTTTAGTTCCTAGTAGATCAAGAAGCTTTACAGAAAACTCATCAATCTCATTAACGATTTTTTCTGAACGGCTTACAAGAAATGCATGAATCACCATTATTGAAATCGCAGCACATAATCCAAGTGCTGTTGTATTCATCGCTTTAGAAATACCTTTTGATAAAAGTTCCGCTTTTTGCTGAGGATCTGCAGCAGCAACAGCAGCAAATGACTGGATAAGACCAAAGATTGTTCCAAGAAGTCCAAGAAGAGTTGAAATATTCGCAATTAATGAAAGGTAGCCTAGCCTCTTTTCAACTTTTGGAATCACTTCTAATGCTGTTGCATCGATAGCATTCTGAACCTGAGCTGGAGATTGAGAAGCTCTCTTTAGTCCACTTTTGAGAACTCTTGGAAGAGCAGCAATCGATCCAGAGCAAACTCGGATCGCTCCTTGAATATCATTAGAAAGAACATACCTTTGAAGTTCATTCATAAAGGAAGCCCCGTCAACATCAAAACCGAATTTCAGCTTTCTAAACTTATCAAATGCGATCACTAAACCAATCGCCCAGATAACAGCGATGATGTACATAAAAACACCACCATCTTGAAAGAATAAAACTAATTGCTCGATAAAGGATGTTGGCTCTGCACCAACTTGCATTCCTTGCTCAACTAGATTCGGATCTTGACCTTCCATGGCACTCACTCCTCTTTAAAATTAAATCCTTAATAATATCTTAAACTTAGCTTTTAACGGGGGACAGCAGAGGGAAAATCTGCCTATAAACAAAAAAAATTACTTGCTTCTTGGATAGAAGTTAATTGGTTGCTTAACTTCAACAGTTCCCCCACCTAGAGGCTTAGGGAATTGAATACCACGAAGAACATTAACAACACATCTCTTAACTGGTGATGGAAGTCTCGAAGCTCCCTGAACACCTGCACGAGAAACTGATCCAGAGGCTCCGATAGTAAAAACCATCTTCACAACACCTTGAGTTCTTGAATTATTTTTATCAAGTTCTTTTTGGTAACAAAATCTAAATTGCGGAATATGATCTCTTAAAATTTTTCTAATAATATCAGGATCCATTGAGCCAACAATAACAGTTTCTGACGGAATACCTGCTGTATAAAAAGTTTTTGTTCCTGTTAAACCTTCAGCTCCACTTGAGAAAGTCTGAACACCATCTCTTGATCCTGTTGGACTTCCTAATTTATCAGAAACTGTTGCGCTAGAAACACCGCCTCCACCAGCAACACTCGCAGAAGTTGCAGCACTCACTGAACCTGCATTATTTCCTTGAGTTTTAATTCCTTTAAACTCACCACCCTTAGCTAAGATAGAGCTAATAGTCGATTTAAAATTATTGTTTCTATAAACATCAACTGTTCCACGTTTTTTTGGAGTTGGAGACTTTGTTGTTGTTTTCGTTCTTTTCTTTCCAACGCTTTTTGACGTCTTCTTAGGAGCGGGTCTAGACTTCGCCTTTGGTTTTGGCGGAGCTGGAGTTGGCTTTTTAGTTACCTTTTTTGGAGGAGTTCCTTTCTTAACCGGTTTCTTAGGTGTCTTGATCTTAGGCCCTGGTTTTGGCTTAGTTACTTTCTTAACTGGTTTTGGCTTAAGAGCTGCCTTCTCAACAGCCTTTGGCTGAGGTTTTGGTTTTGTTTTGACAACTTTTTGAAACTTTCGTCTATTATAAAGAATTTTTGCAATTCTCTCAGGTGCTTTTTCTTTTTCAATTTTTTCTTTATCAATTTCCAGATTAAAGATGAAATACATTGGAATCGTTACAAGAAGAAAAGCAAGAAATATCATTGAAAGCAATGATTTATCTCTCGGAAGCAATGGAGGAGCAGCCACGTGAGGAGGCGAATCAACATTTCTTACAACAATTGAAAGATCACCCTTCTGAAAACTAACCACATCATTTCTTTCAAGATGAATCGTTGAACCTTCTAACTTGTCTGAATTATCTGAAAATAATTGAATACTATAATCTTGAAGTTTATTGATAAAGAAGGACCCTCCACGACATTCTACAAAATCTGTCGTATCTTTCTCTCCAAGATAAGGATAACGAATATCATTCGCCCCTCGCTCAACTCCTGCTAATCGATACATTCCTTCTCTGCTTGGAATATAATCGACAGAAAAAATTCTTTTCTTATGAATAATAATGACTTCAACTGCATATTGGTCAAGATCATACTTAAAGATTGGATAGATATTATCATTATCTTCAAAAATATATTCGCTTGATTCAAAATTAAAATCTTGGTCAAAAGGATAAATAAGGTGAGGAGCCTTTACAGATTCTTCAGTAATAACCGATTTAGTTTTACTATGAACAGATCCTTTTGGAACTTCACTTGTTGGAACAGTTGGCAATTTAAAACTTCTATCAAATTTATCGAAATCTAAAACCGCTTGACCAATCTTTACAGTGTCACCTTCTTTTAACTCAGCAACTGGAACCTTATCCCCATTAACAAGAACTGTGCTCTCTGCATTGAGACTATAAATCTTAGTTCCGTTTGGAGTCACTTCTAAGACTGCATGAATTGGATTAACTGATGGATGGCTAATTTGAATACCACAGGTATCAATCGAACCAATAAGATAACGTCCAAAAGCTAACGGTTTAGAGTTAACTCTAATGTCTTTCGACTGGCCTTTAAATTGATAGAGGTCTATCTGTTCATTCATTAATTACAACACAATCCTTTACTGTATCATATCAAGTGAGTCTAAGGTCTCGGTATTAAAAGACTTTTTTTCCGGTAGCTTATTTTTGAATTTGACTCTAAATCTCGGGTTTACAGAAATATCTCCTGGAGAAGTTGTATCACCCTCTACAGAAATGTTTTCAAAATCAAAACTCTCGAACTTTTTATATTTATAAATAACTTTTCTTTTCTTTTTACTTCTTTTTTGAGCAAATGAGTTTGGAATTAAAAGACATAATAGTATTAAAAACTTCATTAATTCAAACCTCTCTTAAGATCATAATAAAGCGGATAGTTCGCATTGTTTGAACCAATCGCTAAACTTCCAAGAACTTTCTTCGCTCTTGCTCTTTTCCCAGTACTTTTTAATGAATGAGCAAAATAGAGTTTCACTAATTCATTTGATGTCTCTTCTTGATAGAGTGATTCCAAAATATTGATGGCTTTACTGTGCTGTCCCGCTAGCGAATGAGCGACTCCCATTAAAGGAGCAAGACGTTCTCGATAAAATTGAGAGTCGTTAATTTTTATAAAATGCTTTAAAGCTTTGGAACCATGGCCATAGGCAAGATAAAGACGACCAATATTATAGTTAATAACCTGTGACTTCGGACTTCTTTTTAATGCTGACTTAAAAGCTAATAAAGCGGCTTCCCACTCTGAGTTCTTAATCAAAAGCAGTCCAAGATTATTAAGAGCCGGCGCATACTTTGTATTCGCCTCTAGCGCTCTATTGAAATAAAGTTTTGCTTTATAAAAGTCGCTATTCAGATAATAACAAATACCGATCGCATTCCAATAAGTTGGCCACTTTTTATAGCGTCCATAAATTCTCGAAGCGGCTTCAAGCCCATCGGAAAAATTTCTATCTCTACAATTAGTAGTAATGTCGATAATATCATCTGAATTTAAAGGTTCATCTTCAAGCCCATCAGTTGTTTCTTTGAAAAAACCTGATCTTTCAGAAATAATTTTTTCAAAATCACCTTTATAAGGCAACTCTTTAGTCACTTTAAAATCCTCACTAAGTGAAGATGATTTTTCATTACTAGCGCATGACCCAAATAAGGCAATTAAGAGTATACAAACTAATTGTTTCATCTTCCTAACCTCTCATAGTCATAAAACTTAAGTGAATCTTTAACATTGTAACTGAAGTTTCTATAACGACTTTCATATTCAGTTAATATTTCGTTTTTACTTATTGCTCTCTGTGCTTGCTTCTCAAAATCTCTAGCTTTTTTGAATAAAGGAGAAGTTAGCTGTCTCATCGATTTCTTAAAACTTTTTATGTATTGAGGACTTTTACCTTTTGGCTCAAAACTATTTATCTCTTCGGCAACCTTTAAATAAGAAGAAACAAGGATTTCGAAGGCTGTGACAATCCCTCTACCTGATCCAATTTTTTGAATTTTGAGAGCTTCTGCCGTAAGAGCATTAAGTTTTTGAAGCTTACCTTGCAATCTTGAATTAAAAACCTTTTCAGGGAAAGAGAGCTGAATATTATCAACCTGATTATCTAGTCGTTGAATTGAGCCCATATTAAAATTCGCGATTGCATCGAGAACAATAACAGGAACTTTCTTATTTTGTCTTTGACTCGACTTGTAATAATTTTGAATATTTCTTTGCCATTCTTTTAACTTATAAAAGACTTTTTTATCATTATAGTAGTTATAAATAAGCGTTGAATACATTGCTAACTCAGGATGTAATTCCTTATTTCCACTTATTGAACCGATATAAAGTCCCAAGCTCTCATACTTTTGATCATAGAGATAAAGTCCTAAAACTTCTTTATCGAGTAGAACAAGTGAACTCGTAGGAAGCCCGCAAATTTTCACAAGCCTTCTTAAAGATTTGATTTTATTCACATTTCCAAAAGCTCTATAGTTAATAACAGCGTTATTAAAAAACTGTTGTTTCAACTTCGTCTTAGACTTACAAATCTTTCCTAAACTTCTATGAGATAAATCAGCGGAAGCAGTAAATTGCATTCTCTCGAAGAGATACTTACTAACCGAAAGAAAAGAAGATCGATAAGCATAAAAGTCTTTATCAGTCATTAGTTTAGAAGCTTTTAAACCCCAATTATAAGTTTCTTGAAGTTTTAGCCCTTTTAAAGAAATTGCCATAAGATTATAAGCAGCATTTGCCTTAGCCTTTGCAGTGGATTTCTTATTAGAATAAATTTTTAAATATCCTTCAATCGCTTTACTATAATTTCCTTTTGCTAAGCTTTGTTCAACTCTTTTAATTTCAATTTTTTGATATACAGAGAAGAGATTTTTCCTCGCCTTAGAAGAAATCTTATATTTTCCACCAGAGAGTTCGGACATCAGAAGAGCTAATTGCCCTGCTTGTTTCTTTTGATTATAAAGCTCGATCAAAGAGTTGATCATTTTCTCTTGGTTTTTAATATCTTTCGGATAAAGATTAGCATACTTAGAAAGAAGTTTTTTCATCTCTACAGTATTCTTTTTTTCATACTGGTTTCGATAAAGACGTTTGTATATTTCTTTTGCTTTTGTTGATCGAGAATCGTAAGCGAGATAACTATTAAAAACAGGATAAATATATTTATCCCTATTTCTAAATTTTGACTTTGGTTGCCCTATTGCCGAAAGCATTCCTTCCATGGACAATTTCATAATTTTCTTATCACCGCGCTTGCTCGCCTCTTTAAAAGCTGCTTGATAACTATCAATCGCCTTATCAAAGAAATCTCCTTGATAGTACGTCTCAGCCATATAGAAATTTGTATCATCTTTCTTTTGAGGTTCTAAATCTTTTAAGAGAGCTAAATAGCTTACAACGTTTTTAATTTTTCTTTTCGTAACAGCTTTCGACTTTTTATAAGTAGGGCTTGCAATTTGATTTTGCAATTTCCCTACTTGTCTTTTTAATTGATATTTAAAAATTTCAAATTGATCTTTTGTTAGTTGATAGTTTTTTGTTAAACGATAAAGAGCAATACAGTCTTTTAGGTGATAATTGGATTTTTCATACTTATCAAAAAGTTGAATTCGCGCTAAAAGAATCTTGACTTTATTTTTATCTGTTTTACTAATTTTTAAAGCTTCTGTTAAAACAGAAAGAGCCTGTGCGTATTTCCCTTGTTCTTTTAAGAAAGTCGCAATCGTAATTAGCTCGAGAGTATAATCTTTGTTATATTTTTTATAATGAGTCACACCTTCTTTAATCTTCCCAGATTCAGCATAAAAAAGCCCAATATCTTTTTCAACTTGCCCACTCATATCAATGTATTGAGATTTTTGACTAAGATCTTCTACTTTTTTCATTAACTCAATCGCACGTTCATAATTTCGAATTCGAAAATGTGACCATGAAAGATTATAAGCATCCTTTGTCCACCAACGATCTTTAAGAATTTGAAGATTCTTTTCATAATAATTAATGGCTTTACGATACTTCTTTTGATTATAGTAAATTTCAGCTAGCGCATTTTGCGCTCTAATCTTAGACTTAGATCCTGGAGCTGCGTACCTCTCAGCTTTTAAAAGAAACTCGAGAGCTTTCTTATTGGAGCCAAATTCCTTTTCGTTGAATCCAAGAATATAATAAACATCTGAAGAGCGATCATAACCAGGAAAACTTTTTAATAGCTTCTGAGCAACTGAACGGGCCCTCAAAAACAATGAATAAGATTCTTTGAAATAATTTTTCTTCTTTAATTTTCTCCTTCTCTTAACTGGAATATCGAGATATCTTTCATTTTCAATTTCTTTTATAATTCGACCTTTCTCGAGAAACAATTCAGACTTTCTAAAAAGAACACTTGGATTCTTTTGCTTATATTGCCGAGAGAGACGGTTAACTTCTTTTATCTCTTCATTGATAATTTTAATAATTTTTTGTCTCTTTTCCGAAGCTGTTTGAGAAAAAGCAGATAACGAAAAAAACAAAATTAAAAGGAGGTTACTTTTCACGAGGACACTCCGATGGCAATGTGAAGACATAGTCTCCTAATTCATCTGACCAGAACTCTGTATTGAAATCCCAAAAATATTGTTTGTCATTCTTATCAAGGTAGCGAACATCTCCTCGCTTACCAGTGAGCTTCTTATCAAAATAAAGAGACTCTTTTCTTCTTCCTAGAACTTCAAGTTTCATATAACTCATAGCCTGAAAAGCTTTTCTTAAATCGAAGGCATGCTTTTGAAGCTTCGCCTTCGTAGCAATACCAATAACTTTTTTCTGAGTAACAATAAAATCGTTAATATTGCTTAATAATGATTTCTTTATGATTCCACTTCTTATTTTATAAATTCGATTTCTCTCTTTCTCAGCATTTTTTACATTGCTTATAAAAGCTTTGATATTCGGTGACTTATAAATACCTTTTAAAACATTTCTGAGTTCTTGATCTTTCATACTCCGATAAGCGTCTACAAGATTATAGTAATAGATTTTACCTTTCTGGTTTCTTTGAAGAATTCTTTCAAGTTTTCCGGCAAAACGTTCAAATCGACTATAAAATTTTTCAACAACATTACCGACATCAGGATAAAGACAAAGCTTAAGATAACTCATCGCTCTTAAGACGTAGATCTCTGGATTTGCGAAGTATTGAAGCAGAGGAGCATTGTACGTAACAAGTTTTCCAAGGGTTCTATTGTAATTTCCAGCATAATAGCTACTCCAAGCTTCTTCGATTAAAATCGTTGGCCATACAATTGATCCCTTATCAAGGTCAAGATATAGAAAATCCGCTTGATCAAGCTTTCTTTGTGCATAGTACACTCTAGCTTTACCAGCAATACAGATATCTCTGTTTACTTTATATTGCTTAAAAATATAGTTTCCTTTATGCTTTTTATTCATTTCTTTTTTAGAAATACTGATACATGTTTTAAAATATTCGAGAGAGCGTGAATATTTCTTTTCAAGATAATTAATAACAGCTAGATAATTAAGAGCGAAAGGATAAAATGTACTATTTGCGTTAATTCTCCTAAGTTCACTCTTTGCATCTTGATATTCTCCAAGAGCAAAAAGTTTTTTAGCAGTAATATATCGAAAGACAGATCCTCGACCT
This sequence comes from Bacteriovoracaceae bacterium, assembly GCA_965217035.1. Classification (GTDB taxonomy): domain Bacteria; phylum Bdellovibrionota; class Bacteriovoracia; order Bacteriovoracales; family Bacteriovoracaceae; genus JAUHYH01. The sequence continues at coordinate 1,265,562 of OZ244226.1, forward strand.
CTTCTTAAAACTTTGAGATTCAAACCTTGAAAATTTTTAGCACCAACTTTTAATACTGCTCTGTTTATATACCTTGTCATTTGGTTTGGGATAATACCATTAGAGATATAAAGGTATTCTTTCAACCAAGCAATGGCTGAATAATCAAAACCTTTGTCGTAGGCATAAACTATATTTTTTCGATAAATTTCCAGAACTCTTTCTCGAGAAAGTTTCTTTCGAGCATGAAGGCTCGTTGAGAATGAGCAAAGAATTAAAAAACTTCCTATTATTCTGAACATCCGTGTTCTTCCTATTTCTTCCTAAAACATAAAATTGAGACCGACGCTCATATTATAATTGTGAAACCAAATATCATTCGTTTCAGGATCAACTCCAACAGCACCAGAGGTATATCTCTCTGCTTGAAAGTGAAAACCTGTAAATTCAAAACGAACGCTTAACATCTTACTGAGATACCAATAAAGCCCCGTCGACCATGTTAATCCCGCAGAGCTATCAGTTTCAAGAATTTGTTCTCCATCTCCGATTTGCGTTCCAGTCAGTGTAAACGTTCTACCATTGTGTTCTGTCGAAATATTTGCAAGTCCTACACTTAGGAACCAATCAAGATAGTAGATATAATTAAATGTATTAAATTTTCCATAAAATGGACTCCATACAAAACTTGCCGCTGTATAACTTTTAATCGCTCGATAAAAAGCGAGAGCACTTTGTTCTCGAACTCCTTTAAAGGAATTATTCTCAGATTGTGAACCCATTCCAAGAGCTAATTCAATTCCCCAATTTTCACCAAAGAAGTAAGCTGCTTTAATTCCTCCTCCAATAGTATCAACAAACGATTCAGAAAGATTAATAGTTCCAAGCAACGAGAGATTAAAGCGATTAACTTTTCTATACTTTCTATTCTGAAGAACATAAATTTCTTTATCATCATCCAACCACTCGAAGTCTACGGTGTTATCTTCCGCAGCAAATGAAAAAGCTGGAAACACAATAATAAAAAATACAATTAAGATCTTTTGAAATTTCCCCATAACACGATCCGTTTTCTTTAATTTTGATATGTTAGCCTTTTTTAATCTTAACACAGACCGAAAACTGATCAAGAATCATGTGTAACTGATAAAAGTTCTTTTCTCGGCTTTAAATTCATACAAGGACAATCACTGGAATGATCTGGATAAATTTTTTCATAATGAAAGGAGCGACTAATAAGTTCTTTTATTTCTGACTCAAGTTCTCGGTAACTCGAAAAGTTCGATTCAACCGTCTTTTCCTCATCTAGATAAATAATTTTTGAAATTATTTGATTATACTTTTTATCATTTACTTGCATCCAGCCATACAAATAAAGAGCTATTTGAACCTGATAAATTTTATCTTTTTCAAGTGAATGAGCGCCTGTTTTAAAGTCCCAGACTTCCACTTTTTGCCCATCAACCACAACAAGGTCAGGGGTTCCACTAATCATTCGTCCTTCGACCTGAAACTTTATTTCTTGTTCTGAAATAAAGTTATGATCAGTATAAGATTTCAAAATTTCTATTAAGTAAGAGAACTCATTTTTTTTCAATTCCTTTCCTTCCAAAAAATATTCAGAAATCTTTTTATGGATAGCACTTCCCCTTTCTGCAGAAGAGTAAATTTCTGAATCTGACTTCATATCCGGGAAGATTATCTTTTCATCAAGTCCTAAGACTTCTTTTAAATAAAACCGGTAAGGACAAATCTTGAGTAAAGAAAGGCGAGCAACTGAAATTTCAGGTAAAACCCCCAGAAGATAAGTATTTGGATTATAAACGATTTGAAAATCTAATTCATGGAAAAGTTCACTTCCACTGATTGACTTTATTTTATCTATGATAATTTTTTCTACTTTATAGCAAGAAATTGAGTCGATCTGTTTTAAGAGATAGGCTCCCCATGCCTTATTAGACACTTCATCAGAGCGATCAGGAACAATAATAAAGCTTAGGGACTTTACAGCCCGAGTGCAAGCGACATAAAAAAGTCTTAAGGATTCTTTCTCTTTTTTTAACAACCCCTCTTGTCTTTCTAACATGAATAACGGAGTCAAAAATCTCTTTGTATCCTTAATGTATGAAAAAGATTGAGGAGTATCCCCAAGGACAAGCTTATCACTTCTTCCTCTACTATTAGTTAATACATTTGCGACAATGACATCTTCAAACTCAAGTCCCTTTGAAGAGTGAGCTGTCATTAAATGAATTTTAGCTTTAGATGTGCTATTAGAAACATCAATAAGAACTCTTTCATCTTCACCATCTCTTAGCGCATAAAGAATTTTACGAAGAGAGCCATCAAAGTATCTTTCTAATTGGTTAAGCTCTGAAAACAGAGCATCCCCATGGCCATAGAGTAAACCGATACGAGAACAAAAACGAGACCAAGCAATACTTAAACCCAAGAGGTCTATCACGCCATGAAAATCCTTAACGGCCTCTTTTAAACCTTCAGTATCAACTGAAAGATATTCGAGATAACCTTTGATAAAAAACAAGGCATTATTCGGGGTTTGCTTTTCAACAATAGAATACAAAAGATGTTTGAGAATAGAGAGAATAGGATCCTTTGATTTTTCAATTTTCAAAGAACAATTATAACTAAGTCTATCATCCATTAACCGCTTAATTAAAGATTGTGAAGGAGCCAAGAAGCGATATAAAAGAGCAATTTCTTCACGGCCAGAGTCAAGTTTATGTTTCAAAACATTAAAAAGTCCCTCTGTTTCGACATCTTTAAGATCTCGATCTTCTAATTCAGAGAAAGCTTCATAAATAATAACCTCTCCTTCGTCTAAGTTCTGAGGATTCTGAAATAATTCATCTGGAAACTCTTCTTTAAATAATTGATTATTAAAATTCACAACATTAGAAAGTGAACGATAGTTATCGATCATTTTAAGATTGTTTGATGTAACACTCGCAAGAGATTCAAAGACAGAAACTTCACCTCCTCGAAATCCATAGATAGCTTGTTTTTTATCTCCAACGACAAACAATTTAGAAAAGTCTTCATACACTAAGCTTTTAAAAATTTGAAACTGATTATCAGAAACATCTTGAAACTCATCAATGATTATTTCTGTAATTTGAACTTCAAGCCTAGGTTTTTCTTTAAGCATTAAGTATTCAATATCAGAAAACGAAATCTTACCTTCAACAAAGTAATTTTTATTAATTTCAATGAAAAGATCCCTCAAAATAAATGATTGCTTCTTTATCTCTCCTTCAAAAAGATTAAGTGATTCAGTAAAGTCCTTTAAAAAGCTCTTCATTTCTTTTATTTCTTGAAAAAATTGATTAACTTCATCGGACACTAATTTTTTACTTGGTGTTGGTAGTCTTCTTATACTCGAAAACAAATCATTAATTGACACAAACCTTTTCACCAAGTTTTCTTCAGACCAAACAGACTTAAAGCTGTAAACAAAATCGATCCACTTTAATTTCTTCTCTTCCGTAATTTCAAAGTTCAAATTAATAGGAAAAAGATTAAAAAAGTTTGTAATTAACTCTTCTCGAGAAAAATCTTGAATCTTTTCTTCCCAAGAAAGCCTTAACTTAGGATCAAAAAATATCTTTTCTAAAGAATGTTGGATATCTTTGTAACTATAAAAGTTTAAAATTTCAGGTTTATTTTCAAGATAACCCAAAATCTTTTCTCTGATTATCTGCTTGATCATGCCTTCGTCAACTATTTCAAGTGAACCGAAATCTAGTTTTTGTGAATTTTTTAATAAAGTGAAACAAAACGAATGAATAGTCCCTACAAATAGATTACTCCTTAAACTATATACTTTCCCCCAAAAACTATCTTTTAATGAAAGACTTTTAAACTTATCTTCAACTCTTTTATTGAGCTCTCTAGCTGCTTTCTTGGTGAAAGTGATCACAATGATTGAACTCAGAAAATGCTCTAAACCCTCACTTCTCTTCTCTTCTTTTCTCACTTCTAGTAAATCAATAATATGCTCAATAATAACAAATGTTTTTCCCGCACCAGCTCCTGCTGAAAGGACTGTTCCTCCTCGACTTTCAATCGCTTTTTTCTGTTCAATACTTATTTTTTTGGACATAAATTCCTCAGATCACAATAATTACACATTTGTTTTCTTCTAGGATCTGGATTAAAATCGTCATTTTCATTTATTTTATTCATAAGAGAAAATTCAAACTCAGGATATTTCGCAAAAAAATTAAAATCCAAAGACCTATATCTAAAACTTGAAAGTTCTTTCATAGTCCCAAAGAACAAAGAGTCCTCTGGCGTATCCAGACAAAAATAGCCTCCTGTAAAGTCCTTCTCTACAGAAGATCGATTAAGATAAACAAGCGCTTGAATTGATTCAAAATTTTTAATCTCTGAAAAGCTAGGGATACTTCCTTTTGACCTTTTAAAATCAATAACGATCACCGTATTTTCCAAATTAATGAGCAGATCAATGCTTCCTCTGAAGTTCTCCGAATCAATCGATTTTTCAAAATAGAAGTTTCCTTTGGGGAAATCTCTTTGAAGGCTCTTAACAAACTCGATGCCATTCAAAACTCTTCTCTTAGAATCAGCCTTCAATATTTCTAATTCTCCTGCTGGAAGCTTTTTTTCTGCTAGTAAGTCTACAAGCTCTTTTTCAATGTAAATCTCTGGTGATTTATTTTTATCTTCGTCTTCAAAGTAATTTTTAATTAATAGATGTTCCCAATTCCCTTTTTCGAAAGCAGAAACTTCATCATCTAGAATTTCAACTCTTAATAAATTAGTAAGATATTGATACTCATATCTTCGTGGACAATCCAAAAAGCTTTGAAGTCGAGATGCGGAGAAATAACTTTTTTTACTTCTTATAAATTCTTTTTTTAAATAATCTTCGTGATCAATAATCTTGGAATTTATTGATTCTTGTTCTTTGTTATAACCATCAAAAAGATCTGATAATTCCTCGCTTTCTTCGTAGATTAAAACTCTTTCATTTTCAGAAAGAAAATCCTCAATAAGACTCAAGTTATAAGATTCTTCCACTTTAGCTCTTTTTATCACACCAAGTTGAGCTAATTTCGTTTTGAGTTCGATTGGCATAGCATCAAAACTATAATCAAAACGGAGGAAATCCTGATCAACGAACCCCAAGCAGTTAGGGGAAGAATTAAATTCTGCTGAACGAGCATTCTTTAATTTCTTATTATGAGAATTTGAAACCAAAGAGATTCTAGGCAAGTTTAAACCAATAACATTAAGAAATGATTTAAGAAAAAATTCATCTATCGAGACCAAGCTATCAGTAAGCTCTTTTGACTCAATAACTAAGTTCTCTAATTCTAAAAGAATTTTTAAACGCTTAGGAATCCAATCCTCTTTTGCTTTAAAAATCTCATCTTTTAAATGCTTGGTAAACACTGAAATATCTGTTCCACCTCTCACAAGTGGTAAATACTTCTTTTCAACCCATTCTAACTCTAAGTCAAAAAAGTCAACTTGAGCCTTTAGCCCAGCATGGAATTGAGCAAATAGACTAATATCTGATAACTTAAAACTTCTTGAAAAAAAACATAATTCAGAAGCTGTTTTACTTCTCAAGTATTTAGGAAGCCTCGCAGGAGAAATAGAGATAACAATTCCCTTACGATCGAAAGCATTATCGATTTCCACAACTTTATCAAAACTTCCCCATTGAACCCAATCATTATGCTCTGAGTCCTGGTGCACTCTCTGAGGACAAGAAATATAAATATCATTATTTTGGCTGATACTTTGAAAAAAATCTAACTGAATTGAACTAAGATGCTTAAATCCTATGAAAAGTATCTTTTGGTTTTTTAAGCCATGGTTTTCTTCAATTAAATAACGATAAACTTTTGCCTCGTCCCAATAGTCTTGAGAATCAATAATTTCAGAGCAAAAAGTTAGAAGCTTTGCTTGTTCTTCTTCAAAAAGAGAATAAAGCTCCTTCATGACACTTTGATCAGAAATATTATTTCTAATATCTGTTAACCATTTAAAAACTTCATCAAACTCAGAAATTTTTAGTTTTGGTGAAATCTTTTTACAAACTAAAGATAAGTGGTGATAAAGCTCTGACTTTCTGGTTGGCTTAATATTCTCAGTCAAACCTCGAAGAAACTCTGCAATCGTTTTCACTTTCAAAGCTGCATGTTTCTTCCGAATTTCATCAGCCTCAATTGGACCAGGAGCAATAAAGAGACAATCATCATTGGCTAAAAAAAACTCTTGGTATAAGCTCTGGGTTTGATAATATAGGCACAAATTTAACATAGTGAGGCCATATTTTATGGTAGATAAAGACAACTTGTATACCTATCTCGACAACACCAATAACCTTGCAATCCACCTCTTTCAAGGAGAAGAGCTTGTCAGAGAACTTCTTACTACTCATGGCGTTAGTGAATTGGCAAAACCTCTCATTAAAGACCTTATACTTTCTCTTCAATCGTTAGTCGTTTTTCTCAAAGAAGAGGAGTCTTTAGGTGTTTATATTGACTGTAGTTCTCCTGACTTGCACTTCAAACTCGAATCATCTGCAATGGGATCCACTCGTATTTTGATTCTCCCTGAAAACTACAACGAAGCCGGTAAAGAACTTACAGGAACATGTCAACTAACTAAGTTTTCTCCTCCCGATAATATTCCCTATACCTCTTTGATTAATTTTGAAAATAAAACATCGGCTGAAATTTTAAATCAAATTTTCACTCAATCTTATCAAATGGAATCTCATTTTATTTTTCAAAACGAATATAACTTTATTCTTGTTCATCAACTCCCAGGATCTGAGATGAGCTTAAATATCAAGGAGTACATCCAGACCACAGACTTCGCGCTCGACGATTCAACAAAATTTCAGTTCCTTGACTCTAAAAAAATTAAATTCAGATGTAATTGTAATAAAGAACGATTTATTTCTAGAATTAATTCACTATCAAATAAAGATGAACTTTTAAATGAATGCCCACTTGAAATTAAATGTGACTATTGTAAAAAAGAGTATCTTGTGGAGGCTAAGGATTTAACCGCTTAACGACCCATTTACCAGCTGATTGCTCATATCTTAATCGATCATGAAGACGTCCAGAACGGCCCTGCCAAAATTCAAAAGATATTGGCTCAATAAAAAAACCGCCCCAATTTTCAGGTAAAGGTATTTCTTTTCTCTTATGTTCCTTCTCAAATTCTATATACTTTCTTTCAAGCTCCTCACGACTCGATACGACCTGGCTTTGATCCGAAATAGTCGCTGCGATTTTACTGTCTCTTGGGCGAGATAAAAAATAATTCTCAGAATATTCTTTGCTTGTTTTAGAAGCTGAACCTGAAATTCTTATTTGTCTGTTAATATCAAACCAAAGAAAATTTAAAGCAACTTTGGGATGATTGAGAATCTCTTTCGATTTGGGACTATCGTAATCGGTAAAAAAAGCAAGTTTTCCTTCTACTATTTCTTTTAAGAGAACAACTCTGGACTGTGGATTACCATCCTTATCAACTGTCGCAATATTCATGGCATTAGGCTGCCTGATTCCAGAATCAATAGCTTCTTGAATCCATAGCTGAAGAAAATCTAACGGATTTTTTAGAGCCTCGTCTTCAAGCAATGGTTTTTCTCGTATTATTTCTCTAAAGTCTTTAAGATCCATTAATTACCAATATCTATTCTGAATTTTTTCTTTACATAGAAGAGTCTATTAAAAAGTTCACTTTGATTATAAATCCCACAAAAGTTTTCACTTCTTCCCCCTCCTGAAAGAACTGGGGACATAAGTGATGATTTACTCGCTAACCTTTTTGATCGTTTCTCAAAGTTTTTCCAGTTTTTCCCTGCTCTCGGATATTGAAGGATTTTTCCACTCACCCCAGTTACAAGAAATAATACATCTGACTCTGAATATCTTTCAGTAAACAATTGATAGACACGCTCAATATCAACTAAAGTTTCGGCTGCATTTTTATAATCGCCCTTTTCAAGAAGTTTTTGATATGAAAAGTCTCTCACATGAATAATATATTTCTTTTTCTTATTAAGAGTATTTTCAACGATTGAAGAAATACTTTGATAAAGACTCGTATAGCACTTCTTGCTCTTGCAAGAACGATCATAATAAGTCCTTCCCTTATCAAGAACTCTGTTTTCACTATAATGGAAGTTGTCTTCTTGCTTTTGAGCTCTTAAACCAGATCGAGAAAGAGTCACTCCACCTTCAAACCAATTCTTACTGTCTGGACAAGATTGTCCTTTAAGAAAGCTTTCTTTCGATTTTGCCCCTTGTTCAACAAGCAAAAATTCAAACCCTTTTTCTTCTGCAAGTATTCTCCAGTAAGGCTTTTGAGAATAATCATCGCATTTATTACCTTTTGAGTTATTCTTTCCTGTCACTTGAGAATACATACTAGAATAGGCTGTTGGCCTTAAATCATAGAGATCATATTGCCACGTATTTCCAGTACAAATTAAATTTGTTAAGACAGAACCTCGACTTTTGTTCCAATTTGTAAATTTTAATAAACCAATATGATTCAAATCAAACCCAGCAATTTGCAACCATACTATTTTTCGAGGTTGTTCTGAAAATGTATGCTCCTTCAATCCAATACGATGAACTTGTGAACAACCTAAAAAGAATAGAAAAAATAAAAACTTATTCATCTTTTATATGATCCGAAACTAAAATAAGATTCAACAGACTTGACCCGTAAAAACGAGAAGCAAGGAAAGAAATTGCCCAAAAAAGACCAACCGTATTAAACATTAGAAAAATCACTTCTAAAAAAATCATTAAAGAAAAATAGCGAAGCTCAAGTCGCCAGCCTTTAGTGTTGGAGTAAAGCAAAACCCAATAAAGCGATGAAGCTCCAACAATAGAATAACCTAGTGGAAAATTAAAAAGAGCGATAAAGGTACCAAACAACGGTATAAAAAGTGACCTTGATTTTTTCCCATTAAAAATCAAGAAAACAAAAATCAGGTGCGAGAATAGAATGAAATATCGTCCCCAATTAATATTGAAAGCATAAATTAAATAGGAGCCCAAGATGGTGAGGACGAGGTTTTGAGAAAGACGAAACTCTTTCACCTTAGATACCATTGATCCAATGTGAAATAAGCAAAATAGAATCGGTATGATATGCCAAACAGTTTTCATTTTCTGAGACTTTTCATCTATAATATCAAATAATTACCAGGAATCCCAAGGCAGGAATAAACAAAATGAATTTAAACGCTTCTCGAGAAATAATGTGGAACATTCCCCCTTCGTTCAAATACGCAATGTATGCGATGTTCTTTGCTTCAGTACTTGTTTTTATTAGAGGTCTTTATCAGAAGTACGCACTTGTTTCTCAAGGTCGGTCTTTTAAGGAACTCCTTCCCGAAAAGTTTAACTGGTCTAATTTTTGGTCGACAATGTTCTTCCAAGGAAAAATTAAGAGATTCACTGCTCCGGCCATATTCCACTCTCTCATTTACTATGGTTTTTTAATTCTCTGGATTGCGACTGACTTAGTTGCGATTCATTACGATACTCCTTTCAAGGTTTTTAAAGGACCTGTTTATATTATTGTTTCTTTTGCTGCTGATATTGCTGGTCTCGCAATTCTCCTTGGCCTTGGACTCGCTTATAAGAGAAGATATATCGACAAGCCCGATTACTTAAAAGCAACAAAACCTAAGCAAGAACTTTTCATGTACGGAATGCTTGTTGCTCTAGTCGTTCTTGGTTACCTTATTGAAGGCTTAAGAATTAGCGGTACAGGAATGCCAATTGCAGAAAAAATGTATAGCCCTGTTGGTTGGGTATTCGCTAATTTCTTTGATTCACTTAGTTTAAGTGATGAGGCAATGGCCTACACATTTCGAAGTTTTTGGTTTATCCATATGGCAAATACCATGTTCTTCGTTGCTTCAATTCCATACTCCAAGTTTATTCACTTTGTTCTTGCTCCAGTAGCTGCACTCATTACCCCGGCGAGAAGAGCTGGTGTTCTTGAGCCAATGGATTTCGAGGATGAGACAAAAGAAACATTTGGACTTGGAAAACTCTCCGAACTTAGCATGAAGCAAAGACTCGATACTCTTTCTTGTGTTGAATGTGGAAGATGTACACAAGTTTGTCCAGCGAACCAAGCTGAAAAACCTCTCGACCCTAAACTTATTATCACAAAGATGAGAGATAAATTGCATGAGACTGAAGCCAATCCAGAAACTGAAGACTACGACTTCTGGGAAAACAGTCTGTACGGAAGCTCGGAACTTGATGCTTGTACAACTTGTGGTGCTTGTGTTGAAGAATGCCCAATGAATATTGAACATGTAAGCACAATCATGGACCTTAAGAGATATAAAGCTCTTACTCTTGGAGATCTCCCTCCTGCTGCTGCAGATGCTGCTAATAAAATCAGAGTAAACGGGAACCCTTGGGGAATTGCTCAAGACGATCGATTTAAATGGGCCGATGGCCTAGATGTACCTGTCGCAGAACAAGGTAAAAAAATTGATTATCTCTATTATGTCGGATGTGCTGGTTCATATGATGCCTCAAACCAACAAGTTGTTAAAGATACAGTTAAACTTCTCAAAAAGGCTGGAGTCGACTTCGCTGTCATGGGGAAAACTGAAAAGTGTAATGGAGACCCAATTAGACGCTTTGGAGATGAATATACATTCTTTGAAGTGGCCATAGAAAATATTGCAAACATGAGACAGTACAGTTTTGATAAGGTTGTTACTCATTGCCCTCATTGCCTTCATACAATTGGTAAAGAGTACGCTAAATTTGAAGACGGTGACTTCGAAACTGTTCATCACACAGAACTTCTCGCTGACTTACTAAAGAATGGAAAACTAAAACCTAAAAAAGAGGTTTCTGAAGAGTTTACTTTCCATGATCCATGTTATCTCGGCCGACATCATGGTGAGTACAATGCGCCAAGGGAAATTCTTAAATCTATCCCCGGTATTCAGATTACTGAAATGGAGAAAAATAAAGACAAAGCACTCTGCTGTGGAATGGGTGGTGGTAATATGTGGTATGAACTTGATGAAGGAAAGCATTTAGCTGAAAACCGTCTTGAGCAAATAGGAGAAACAAAAGCTCCTAAACTAGCTACCGCATGCTCCTATTGTATGATCAATTTCAATTCATCTAAAGGAACTATTAAATCGACAGAGGAACTTCAGGTTGAAGACATTGCTCAGATTCTTTCAAAGTCTGTTGAGTAAGAAGACCCTATTCTTAATTAGTATTGGATCACTTTCTCTATTTGGCTATTCTGATGAACTCTCAAATACTCCAGGTATTTTGGAGTCTTTTGAAACTTTAATCAAAGTTTCAAAACAAAGAGAAAGTCAAAACCGCAAATCTTTCCAGGGAAAAGAAGTTATTTCTACAAGAAAGGATCTCAAGCTTGAGCAATTCAAATACTCTATAGATCATTCCTATATTCAATCTAAACTTTTAAAAATGAACCAAACTTTTTCTTCATCATTTAGAAGTCAAAAATGCGATTTTTTAGAACAACTCTGGTTTGGTCTTCTTGAGAAAACACCAGGCAAAAGATCAAATGTTCTTGGACAACGTAAAGATAAGAAATCAGGTTTCAAAGAAAAGATTATTATCGATTCTAAAATAATTGCTGAGGTTCTTGCCCAAGATGAATGCCCAGAGACAATGAGTCTCTTTAATACTATAAAAAAATCAAGTATTGAAAGTATTATACCTAAAATTTCATTACCTAATGAGTCTGATTTAGAAGACAGTCTTTCCCAATGTCAGCAGTCTTTTATTAAGCTCAAAAAATCTCCCTACTTGAATTATCTTTATCATCTTTCAAAAATTCTCAATTTCACTCAAATTAAAAAGAAAAAATCAAGCCAGAATAATAAAGAAAGATTACTCTATCTAAAGTCAAAAAAGATTCAAAAGATACTTTCATATTCTCAACTCAACCTTATTAAAGATCTTCAATACAACTCTTCTAATGATACCGATTTTTGTCGAAGTCACTTAAGTGAAGATATTTTCAAATTAGTTAAGAAATCGCCCATCCAGTGGAAAAACTTCCTCACTCCTTATTGCACAGATATTCTTGGAAAATCAAAACAACTATCACGGAATGAATACCATGAATGCCTTGATAAAATGCAGACCGATGATTCTATTTGCTCTACCGTTAACAACAGTTATACAAACTCTTTATTCCCTAAACAGAACTGCCGAGAACTCATTGAAAATTACAATCTTTCTAATTTCAAAAAAATTGCACCAGATTGTCCTGCTTCTGTCAGAAATGAAGGTATCATAAACTCCAGTAGAGTTTTATCGATCTACAATAAAAATCATCGAAAAAACAACTATGTCTATTACGATCACAAAAATAAAACAAAGTGCTTTGAAGATCACATCCTAAATTTAGAAAAACATGCCAAAGAATTCAGCATTGAAAATCTTTGGGGATCATATGCTTGCTATTTTAATAAAGTTCAAAGAGAAGAAATTTGTCATAAAGTCGCTTTTTTTACAAACCCTTCTCAAGAGCTCTCAGCAACAAATGTCATTGGTAGAATTTTAAAAGATAATAAAGTAACGAAGTATCAACCAAGATGTCTTTTTATGAGAAACTCCCAACTAAGTTCTCTAGGGTTAAAAAAGTCTCAAGGTTGTCACATCACTTATCAAAATAAAAACTGCAGTATTGATAAATGTAAAATTGATATCTACTTAAATGGTAGAAAAATATCAAACTTCATTACTATCAAGAACAAGTCTCGGATGGAATATTTCTCTTATAAGAATAATTCACTCTCTCTGGCCTTTCATCGCTCGCTAAAACAAAAGTACAAACTCAAAGATAGTAAGGTTTATAATTTAACTCAACTTAAAGAAATTTTAAGACGAAAAAATGTTTTGGTTCATGGTATCGGATGTGCCGAAGATTTTCTTCCTCGTTTCTTTTCTCGACGAACAATCAATCAATGTAAACCACTCCCTTTTATTATTGGAGGATTAAAAGCAAGAACACGCGCACTCACCAGTTCAATACTTGTTAATCTTTCGATTGACTCAATGATTGATGTCAGAAGCTACAACTGGAAAAGCATTAATAATGCTGTAAATAACTATCAAAAAACTCATCCAACAAGAAAGTGGAGTCTTTATGCGCTATATCAGTAGTTTATTCTTCATTTTTCTTATCCAATTATCATATTCAAAGATAACTCCATTTATACCTAAATATCGTTTAGAAAACCTTAAAGCCTTCATAAACTCTAAGAATTTATATTATTTTAACAATGCCAAGGGTGAATTCGTTATGAATAAAGGTTTCAAGTCCTTCCCTCTCGTTAAAGGTATTGTTGGCCAAACTAATTATAACGCCTTTCTTTCTAAAGATTATTCTAAAATATTGATAGAAGAAATCTCCGATTATCTCTCTATTATGAATATAAGAAAACCTAATAATATTTGGCTTGCAAGTGTAGGTGCTAAGAAAGCGACAAAAATAGGAAAAGGGGTAAATCCACAGTTTCATCTCGGAACTCAATGGATCTCTTTTTATGATCCAGAACAAAGAATTTTAAGTGTTGTTAACACTGCTACAAAAGAAATTTTTAGAAAGGTAAGAATAAGAGTTTTTGGAAATTCCTATTATATACCAGAGGTTAGTATGGACTCCAATCTCAATCTCATTTATTCTCAAATTAATCCAAAGCTTGAACAAGAAGTCATTATTTCATCTAAAAAGAAAAAAAGAATACTTCTTAAGTCTACTACCAAGCAATCAGACTTTAGGATCTGCTACCTAAAAGGGAAAAATTATATTAAGGAAGCTCTCCTGTATTCAAAAGAAAAAAAATCGTCAGTTAGTATTTACTCAATTAATAATAACAAAGCAAAAAGATTATACTCTTCTAAAGGTTATTCTTTAGGAGGAATTTATTGCATAGAAAAAAGTAATAAAATTGCTTTTACGAAAAGAAAGCTCTTTCTATCAAAAGAGACCCCACTCTCTTACGATTTAATTTTCTTTAATCCTCAAACACAGTCAGAAAAAATAGAGAAGAGTTTTATGGGCGATTTAAGCCTCTTCCAAAATGGCAATGAGCTTTTAATGAGTTATGACTCAAAGGTCTTCATCTATAATGATTAAATTATTACTGGTTATAAGTTTTTTGAGTTCTAAAAATCTTTATTCTCAAAGAATTACTCCTAATTCAATTTTACCTACTGAGCTCAAGATGTTGGTCGACTGTGTTCCCAACTTTGAAACAAACCAACAACTTCAATCATTTACAAAGAATTTCAATGAATCTTTAAACTCAATTGATCCTTTGAGTCTTAAAATCTTTCTCAAAACCGAAGTTTATAAGTTTCTTTTAAATTTTGAAGATATCAAGGACAAACCTCAGAAAAAAAACATTCAAGATCGAATCAAAAACCTTATTTCAAAAAAACGAAGACTCTGTCAATTTGAACAATGGGTTCTTTACAGCATCAAAACAGACCTTGAAGTAATAGGGAAATCTAAAAGTCCTAGCTATAAAAGAAAACTTAATAGTTATTCAAGAAACTGGATTAATTATCTTGAATACATTGTAGAGAGAAGAGATTATTCTGTCCGGAAGTCATATAAAAACTTCCTTAGTTTTATTATGAAAAAATCAAGAGTCTTTGATCATTCGAAGCAAGAATTTAATCAAGTTTATATCTCAGCAATCAAATCAATCGATCAAAAAATACTCAAAAGCCAAAAAGAGGAAATTGACAACTTGTTCAAAAAAGAAATTAAAAAGGGTAATTAATAATAAAGAGTCGAGCATCAACAATCGTTGTAACAGTCCCGCTATTTGATTCTCTTATCGACTCTATCGTAACGATATCTCCTATCTTCAGATCTTTTAGATAGTGTGAATAGGCTGAGGACCCTTCATTATGACCGCTTGAAGCTCGTATATAAGCACTTGCGCCAATTCCTCCAGAAACCGCAACTCCATTGACATAAACTTGAATTTTTAAGTTTGCTCTTGGAGCAGTCGAAGTAAAAGCACCATTGAATATGAGTAAATAATCTCCATTACTTTGAATCGTTATATTTTCAGGATTTGCACTAAAAGGATCGTGATTAAAAAATGTAGCATCATAGGTATCTTGAATATCCCATTGAACAGAGCTTATTGAATTTTGATTCCAATTAGTCCCTGCGACAACATTATTCCCTCTAACTGCAATTGTATTCGTGCTTGTTTCAACCTTATGAATCAATAAAGAAGCATTCTTTCCACTTTGAACAGTTACTGTCCCTGCTACTGCCTCTTGTTCTGTTATGACCGTAATGACATCGAGAGCAGATAAACCATTAAGAACTCCTGACCAGTGAACACTTGTATTATTATGATTTGAAGTAGCTCGAATATAACCTTGAGCCGCAACTCCCCCATCAACAGTAACTCCATTAACCTGTACTGAGATTTTTACAGCAGCTCTTGCAACTGATGAGTTCATGGGAACATTTACATAAACCAAATAATCTCCGTTTTCAGTCAATGTAATGTTTTGAGGATTCGATGAATCTGAATGAGTAAAAGACGAAGAGAGTTTTACCTGACTCCATTCTAATGAATCAGCAGAGTTATTAAGGTCAGCTCCGCCAGTCACCCGTGTCGCTTTTCCATAAAAAACAGAATCATCCCCAATGTAATCAAGATGCAAAGACGCTGCCTCTAATGTATTAACAACTCCAGTGACTGTTCTTCCTTGAACTTGAACCTCAATATAATCATTTATACTAAGATCATTTAACAGAATTGTCATTGAAGTCGATGTTTCATCATGACCACTACTATTTCTAATATAATTAGACTCTGAAATAGCTTCATCTTGCACGACTCCATTCACAAGAACAGTTGCTTGGATTGTTGCTCTCTGAGCTGTTGAAGCTAAATCAAGAGGTAAATTGAAAGATAATTTATAATCTCCACTTTGGAGAACTGTTACCCTTTCTGGGTTTGATGTTGAATAGCTGTAATATGAACTATCATAGCGCCTATAGGTATCCCAACTCATTGAATAAAGAGTGTTTAATTGATTTAAATCAGTTCCAAAAGTCGTATTTATTGCTTGAAACCAACCCATCCCTTCCGGAATCTGATAGACCTCATAATCATATGAACTTGCAGAACAAACTGAGTGATTACCAGCTAAATCAGTTGCTGCAACCCAAATTGAATTTATTCCAACAGAAAGCGAACTTAGGCTCATTGTAATTGTTCCTCCTGAGCTGGCCGTATCATTTTTTATTTCAGTAGAACAACTAGCGTCACTATAAAGAGTGACCGTTGCATAAGCGTCCGTTGTTAAACTTAAGAATGGAGTTGTATTATCACTTGGAGATTCAGGATTCCAGCTTGAAAAAATCGGGGCAGCAGGAGCCACTCCATCAACATTCACAAAAGAAGTATTTGGTCTTGTAAACGTCAGAAAAGCATCTCTTGAACCAGAGTCCCTTATGGTGGCTCCATTAAGTTCAAAAGGAGATATTAAAGTAATACCATCTATATCCGTATCACCTGTCCCCACTGTATATCGAAATAAAAGATCTGTAGTGCCTGTTCCCGACTGATAATCAGCATAAAGAGTAGAACCTCCTACATCTATTCCTATTCGAGGAGTTCCTCCGACTACATCAACTGCCTCAGAAAAAGTTAATGTTGAAGTTCCACTACCAGTAGCGTAGTTAAGATATTGAGTGACTCCACCTAGATCAAAAGAAATTCTTGGAGCACCATAAACATAAACAGCTTCATCATAGTCTAATGTTAAAATGAGTGCATCGTTAAACTCGTAAGTATCACCAGCAGGGACATTGGTAGTCGTTAACGTTGGAGTTATAGCATCAACTCTTAAGTTCGATGCTCCTGTATCAGTAAAAACTGTATTCACATCAAAAGTGGTTTGATAACGAATTGTTCCACCATTTAAGTTTATGAGAGGAGTAACACCTATTCCATCAGAATCAAAATCTCCTGCCCCAACAGTACATTCAAACCACAACTCGGATGAATCTTCACCTTGATCATAAAAAGTCGCCGTTTGAGAATTTCCACCAATATCAATTGTGATATCAGGAACTCCAATTACAGTTGTTGTTCCTGGAAATGAGAGTACAACATAAAATGTTTCTCCCTCTACGTAATAAGTTGGATCATTTGGATTTACGACAGATAGTAAGTTAGTTGACTGCGTATGCCCGTCATAAACTGTGCCAGATTCCTCTTCATCAGTTTCGAAACAGGAGACACAAAGAATGAATAAAAATAAATAGTTAATCAATCTCATAACTCAAGTATTAATTATAGCGCTCTCCTCTTTACTCAGATTAGGCTTGAATACAGCGCGGCTTAACCCATCGTTTTTTTACAAGACAATTAAGTGACAAAAAAGTTTGCACTTAACACGTTCTTAACTTTTATCGACTTTTTTCAAAGAAACCCTAGCTTGACCAGAGGAGTCGGGAAAACATTTCCTCTAATATATAGACACACTATTTCAAAGGTAAAATAGTCATGTATAACACGTTGTCTGGATGAAACAAATTTGAAAACAATAAAATTTTTATTCATTATTTTGCTGAGTTTTTTTTCAATGAACACTTTTGCAATTTTAGAATTTGAGGATGCACCCTTTCCCGAATTTATTACTTCAGCTAGAGCACTTGCAATGGGTAATGCTTTTATTTGCAAAGTAGACGGCCCCAATGCTGCTTTTTATAACCCTGCCGGACTCGGAACAGTAAGAAAAACAACTTTCCATCTAACTAATCTTCACCTTGAGTTGAACAAAGGGTTTATCAACCTTACTGAAGGAAATGCTGGGGATGTTATTGGAAAGCTAGAAGATAATTTCACGGCCAGAGGTGTTCGAGATAATCTTGCAAATAATCCAGGAAATCTCAGTCATGCGAAAGTTAATCTCTTTCCTAATTTAACAACTCGTTATTTCCAGATTGGTTATATGTATTCTCAGACAGCAAGAGCAAATCTTGATTCAACATCCTCCGATGTTGAATTTGCAGAAAGAAGGGATCACGGCCCGGTAGCTGCTTTAAACTTTTCCCTATTTGGTGGAGTTGTGAAGTTTGGTGCAAGCGGGATTCTTTTAAATCGAAGACAATTACAGAGAGATTTTACCGCCTCAGAAACTGTCGACATCTCAGATCAGAACTATTCTGAAGCAAGTGGTTTGTTCATAAATGCTGGTGTTCGTGTCACCCTACCATGGACTTGGTTACCAACATTCGCTGGGGTGATGAGAAATGCCGGCAGTACAGAATGGGATATTGACCAAGCAGGCAGCACAACATTAGCAGAAATCCCCACAACTTATGACCTTGGTTTTTCCCTAACTCCGCAAATTGGAAAAACGATGAGAGTTCATATGGAAATCAATTATAAAGACCTTACTGATCAATACTCTGCAATTTCAAAAAAGAGAAAATTACTTGCAGGTATCGAATTTGATATCGCACGAAAGTTCTTTCTTCGCTTTGGTTATGGAGATGGATTTGGTTCTGCAGGAATTGGGATTCAAGGTAAAAGGGTTCACTGGGACCTCACAACCTATGCTGTTGATTTAAGCCAAGCTGAAATCAGAGGTCGCGAAGACCGTCGCTTTGTCCTCTCTATGGCTTCAGGATTCTAGTGTACGAAATTGTGTCTATTCTTTCGACCTGGGAATCGATGCCCAACATTTCCTAAAAAACTTGTCTTAATCTCTGCAATCGAAGCAATTCTTCTTTCTGCTAAACGATCAGTTGCTGTATGAACAGCAATATTCTCATCATCAGAGAGTTTAAAAATATCGAGACTCGTATCATAGATCTTATCAATCATTCTTCGAGATTTCGTATCACTCCATCCTTCAAATTCAATACTTACATTCATAAGGCCACCAGCATTGATAAGATAATCAGGAGCATAGAGGATCTCTCTATTTTTAAGTTCATCTCCATGACGGTCTTCTGCTAATTGGTTATTAGCAGCACCACAAATGATCTTTGTCTTAAGTCTTCCAATCGTATCATCGTTAATAGAAGCTCCAAGTGCACATGGAGAATGAACATCACATTCAATATCAAAGATTTCATCAGGGTTTACCAACTCTGCAGAAGGAATAGCTTCTTTAAACCTTTCAATATTTGAATTACTGATATCTGTAAAAAAGATTTTTGCGCCACCATTATCAAGAAGTTTTCCAAGCTCAAAACCAACTGCTCCAACTCCTTGAATAACAACGATCTTGTCTCTTACTGAACGCTTTCCATTCACTTTAGTAAGAGCAGCTTCCATTCCTCTAAAAACACCAAGCGCTGTATAAGGAGCAGGGTTACCAGAACCACCATGAACTTTTGCAACTCCTACGCAATTGCTTGTTTCAACGTAAACGTTTTCAATATCATCAACTGTAACGTTAACATCTTCAGCTGTTATATAGCGACCATTCAATGATTCAATAAAGCGCCCATAACTTCTAAAAAGTGCTTCTGATTTATCTTTCTTAGGGTCACCAATAATAACGCCTTTACCACCACCAAGATTTAGACCAGAAACAGCAGCTTTATAAGTCATTCCTTTTGAAAGTCTAAGAACATCAACAAGTGCTTCTTCCTCAGTAGCATAGTTCCACATTCTCGTTCCACCTAAGGCTGGTCCAAGAGTTGTATTATGAATGGCCACAATAGCTTTAAGGTTACAAGAAGGATCACTGAAGTATACAACTTGTTCGTGTCCCATTGAGTAGATGCTTTCAAATGTTGCCATGCAAAAAATCCTTTATATAGAGATAGTCTATTTTTGATTGTTTAAGTAGAATTTTTATAGAGTTTAAGGAGTAAAAGGAACATGCACACTGTGTTAAATCTCTCAAAAAATCAAGAGGTTAGCATCGATAACGAAGAAACTATTTATGAAGGTTTCTTGAAAGAAGGGATCGACCTCCCTCATGGCTGCCTAGCAGGAAGCTGTGGGGTTTGCTTTATAAAAATTGAAGAGGGTGCAAAAAACCTCAGGGAACCTAAAACAATCGAACAAGACACTGTCGATACTATTAAAAAAGCTAGATCACTCTCTGAACAAGACAACTATCGACTTTCATGTCGAGCAAGAGTTAAAGGCAAGGTTTCTTTTAGTCTTCCTGAGAAATAACTCGGAAAAAATCATCTCTCGAAAATGGAAAGCTAAGATACTCATGAACACCCTCGGGTGAATTCTGGTGAGCTTGTACTTTTTCAGGTGTTAAGTTCTTCGCAACGATAGCTATTTTTATAGATGGAAACTTGCTTTTCACTTTTGGAATAAGTTGTGAACAAAGTTTTGGATAAGCGCTGTAGTTCAAAAATAAAACAATATTGCTTCCCGATTGAAGTTCTCTTGGTAGCGCTTCAAACTCTTCAATAATCCTGTAATTTAAATTTTCATCAAGCTCTTTTACGAGGTAAGCAAAAAACTCACTTCTGTAGTCAAAAAATACTAATTTCGGAAGTGGATTTTCTTCAACAACAATCTCTTGCTCTGGAGAAGCTGTTGGAGCAGAAGGAATATCTTCAGGAATTTCCATCTTTAAAGAAATATCCTTCAAATCCATTTCAAGCTCTTCTTCGGAAACATTCTCATTTAACTCCAAAGACATTTTATTAATCTCTTCTGATGATTGAGAGGCTAAATCAATTGTTGATGCTTTATCTTCATCTTTAGATGATTCCTCTTCAATTACCCCTTGTTGCTTAAAATATTCACGAACCTGAGCATCGACTGTAAACTTAATGTCTACTTCAGGGTCGAACTCTTTTTTCTCGTCATCACTCATACTATAAACCTTGGAGCAAACGATCTCTTTTCTCTTTTCTCATAATAGAGTTTATTGCGTCGGCAGAATCTACTGCTGTATCCCAAGCTGTATAAATCTGCTTTTTTATATTAGCTCTTAAATCACCGGCTACATATAGACCAGGAACCGACGATTCTCCCTTTTCTGACGTGACGACAAAGCCTCTCTCATCAAGATCAGCCCCAGCCTCTTTTGCAAGTTCATTGTAGACAATCATTCCTAGAGATATGAAACACATTTCAGTAGGAACAGTCCTTCCACAACATAAAATAAAAGCTTCAAGTTTTCCTGACTTAGGATCTCCCAGAACTTGGTGGATAGGTTCTTCATAAACATCAATATTATAAAGCTTAATCAGTTTTTCTGACTCTTCAGAGAATTCTGGTTTCTGACCATTCGTAATAATTGTCATATTCGGAACATTATAACGTTCATGAAGAATAAAAGCAGTCCATGCAGCAACATTCGAATGCCCAATAATACTTACTTCTTTTTCGTAAACATGATGTCCATCACATCTCAAACAATAATCAGCTGTTTGCTTGTTAGCATAAGGAAGAATATCTCTTATAGAATCATTAATCTCTGGTTGAGTATCCATTACTCCTGTACAAAGAATAACAAACTTCGTTCTGTAATTCTCACCATTAGAATCAATAAGCTCAAAGAATTCGCCATTTTTTTTAAGGGAAGTTATTCCTATATTTTTTTTCCAATGAAAATTATGCTTAAGACTACATTCAGAAAGCCATTCTAGTGACTCATTGTTTGGATTTTCAATTCCTCTCTCATACTTTAGATGAGCTGGCATATTTTCTACTTTCTTAACCCATCTCTCTCTCGACTTCTTTCTATCTTTTGGAGTTCCAGGAAAAAATAAAGTTTCGTCATTATTAAGAACGGTTCTTATAGTGGCCATGACTCCAGCTGAGCCACCACCAATAACAGCAATTGAATATACTTTATCAGTCATATTAATAGGTTACCGGGAATGGTCTTTGTCTTCAAGTTTTTGGTAATTAATTGGATGGAAGCTCATCAGCCTTCTCGATAAGAGTCTCTGCTTCAGAACCATTCCCATTTTTGATTATAGCTTCAGACGAATATTTAATTTTAGCGGCATCCTCAATACTTTTGACTGTAACCTCTTCGATATTGGATCCGACAACTTTGGTCAATTCAAAGCTATAATTTTCCCAAAGAATAACTTGCCCTTCTTTAGGAAAATTATTTTCGATCATTTCTAAAATAAAACCAATCAATGTTGAGTAATTATCATTAAGAGGAATTTTTATATCATATTCAGACGCAAGATCTCGAAGAGAAATAATTCCGGGAACGACCAATCCTTCTGCATCAAGAGATTGTTCGAGTCTTGGAATACCGTCATCTTCAGTATCATGCTCATCTTGAATTTCTCCAAAAATTTCTTCCATAATATCTTCGAGAGTGATCATCCCTACAATGACATTGTTTTCATCCTTAACCAAGGCTAAGTGAACTTTATTCCTATTCATATGATCAAAAACAGCATTGATTTTCATATTTTCAAAAACAAAAAATGGATCTTTTAAATAAGACTCTATATCAAAGGTTTTTTCTTCTCCTACGCCAACAAATGCAAGATCTTTCACGTGGAGAAAACCTAAGACCTGATCAAGATCATCATCATAAACAGGATAACGGCTATGGGCGACTTCTCTGACTAGCTCTAGAACTGTTTTAAAATTTGATTCTTTCTCAATTGCATAGATTTTATTTCTAGGAACCATGATATCCTTAACCTTAATTTTAGGAAACTCTAAAATCGAATTAAGAAGATCGACTTGCTTGGAATCTATTGAATTTTCTTTACCTGCTTGATTGACCATAAACTCAATATCATCATCAGTAATAACTCGGCCATTAAGACGTGCATTTTTTCCGAAAACTTTTTGAATAATAAAAGACAATGGAAAAACAATCATAAAAAGTAGTCTATAAACCCACTTCAAAAAAACAACGGTTGGATATGCAAGTATTTCTGCTTTCGAGCGAGCAATAGTCTTCGGTACTATTTCACCCGCAATAAGAATCGCAAATGTTGTAACCCCAACACTGACAGCAATAGCGTCTTCAAACATTCTCGTAGCAATTGAAGTTGCTAAAGCAGCAACGTAGATATTAACAACGTTATTTCCAACCAAGATCGTTGTTAAAAGTTCTGAAGGTTTTTTGGCCATAAACTCAAAAGCTTTTCCTCTTCGACCACCTTCCTCAATAATTTGCTTAGCCCTCTCAAGAGGAATAGACATAAGTACAGCTTCAGAACCAGAGAAAACTCCGGAAAGAACAAGCCCAGCAAGAAATAAAATAATCTCAGATGTCTCAATAAGCATAAATTGAGTTACTATCCTTTACTGAATCAAGGGGAATATTAAAGAAATTTTTCGATGGGGGCTCTATTTTAAGAATCTCCTTCAAATTGCTATTAAGCCTATTATAGCATGTCTTAGGGCCGTGTAAAATTAGTTCCAAAATTTTAAAAAAATTTAACCTTTCTAAGTATCTGAAATTACAAGGTTAGTGATCCAGAGGCTCTCCTTGAAAGTCATGATCGGAGTATTTTATCCGATCATTCATCTCGTGATTAAAGTCCGATAAATCACCAATGTTTTTTGGAGTTCTAAATATGGTATCGCATTTGTAACAAATTCCGATCCAACCTACCTTTTTAAAAAGTAGAAGGTCGATTAACCAAGCAATTATTAAACTAATACCGTAAGTCCAAATTGAAAGAATTGCAGCGACGATAAAAAGCACAACACCTATTTTGCGATTGAAATCTTTTTGTTTATAAAAGTCTTTTCTACCACAACAAGGGCAAACCTTTAAAACTTCATCTTCTAATTCGCGTGTAACATTAATATCATGCACAGTTCCACAAACAGAACATTCTACCTTATTAGCCGATTGCTCAGGATTAAATTCCACTCCTGAACCACATTCAGTACATGTTAATTGAACGATCATATTAATAAGCCCTTAGAATTATAAAGATAATAAGAAGCGAGCTCTCCAACAATCATAAAGAACACTATCACATAAAGTACACCTGTAGCACTCTGAGTAGATCTCATTTTACTTAGACGAAAGCTAAAATAGGAAAGGACTCCAATTGCTAAATATCCCCAAAGAACTCTCATCGAGATATAAACCATGTCCCACATATCTGTTTGCCCACTTTCAATTCCAAAATAAGAATAAATAGAAAGCAAAGCTTTAGCCCCCATTATTCCCCATAATAAATAATGAAGAATAATCAGAGGACGCTCACTCAGCTTGGGCACAACTAAGTAATAATGCCCCAAAAGCATTGCAAAGGTCGTACATCCAACAAATAAAAAACTCAAAAAAATAAAAAGTGACTCTACTGATAACTGTTTATAAAAAATAACGGCCAAGAGTGAAAGGAATCCAAAAATAATAAAAATAATGGTATTTATTCCTCTTGGTTCTTGAGTTTTATCAAGCAAGAAATAATTGAGCACAATCAGAAAACTCGCCCCTCCAAGAACACTCAATAAACTAAAGCTCGGAACTTCAAGAGAAGAGATTGTCCAAATAAGTACAGCTGTCAGAATAGAACCAAAACAAACTGAGAGGATGAGTTTACCAAAACCTACTCCAGTTTCTTTAAGTGAAACAGCAGGGAAGAAAAAAACAAGACCAAGTCCAATATAGATTAAAAATTGACTCAGTGATTCTACGAGAGATGCCATAAGCTGGTTTCAAAGTCCTTAAACTTCTTCTCATCTTTTCCAAAAAACTTTTCTAAATCACTGAAAATTTCATGATTTGCTTCTGGAATATTATTAAGATAGGAAGCATTGAGATCGACTGGGAACCAATCCTTTAGTTCTACAGATTTTTTAATTACATATGTATAAAGGATAACATTTATTTCAGAGTATTCGTGTTGAGCCATTTTAAAGAGGGCCACATCTTTTGCCTCAAGGTCTACTCCAACCTCTTCTTTGATTTCTCTTATGACGGCATCAACGGGGCTTTCTCCTAACTCGATTTTTCCACCTGGAAATTCCCACTTCCCTTTTAAAGCACTTTCTTCGTCTCGTTTCTGAAGAAACACGTGAGGAACTCCATCAATATATTTATAGAAAATCCCTAAACTTACTAGAAGAAACTTTTTCATAATGATCCTTAAAAGTAATACCGAGCTATTAATCCAAACTCTAAATCAAAGTCAGTATCTTCAATAAGCGCGTAGAAACCTGAAACTTCAAAATTAAACTCCCAAGGCACATTCGAAAGGCGATGAGAAAGTCCTACTGGAACTCGAGGCCCAAAAAAGAAATCACTTTCATCATCATGATTCTCGTATTTAGCACCAATTCCATAATAAAGATCAAGTTTTACTGTCTCTATTTGGGCAATTCCTTTCTTCCACATCAAAAATGTTGCATAGAATTCAAATTCATCATCAACATCAAATCCTAATGCTCCATCGATAGAAATATCCTTATCAATGAAGTTATTTCCAGAAAATCCTGTAAGATTCCCTAAAACAATTCCACCACCAAAGCTTCCACCTTGAGAATAGGCTGCGCTAATAGATAGTAAACAAGCTATTAAGAACTTCATTACTTCGCGATTCCTACAGAGCGGGTCTCTCTAATAACAGAAACTTTTATTGAACCAGGATAAGACATTTCCTCTTCAATCTTTTTAGCAATATCTCTTGAGAGCACCACTGTTTTCTCATCATTAATTTTATCGTTTTCAACAAGAACTCGAATCTCTCTACCAGCTGAAATCGCATAACTCTTACGAACACCATCAAAACCGTTTGCAATTTTTTCAATATCGGAAACTCTTGAAACATAAGATTCTTTAAGAAATTTTCTAATACCTGGTCTCGCTCCAGAAAGAGCGTCAGCCGCCATTACAAGGTGAGCAAGAACCGTTTCGGGCTTAACATCCTCATGGTGAGCACGTACTGCATGAACAATATCAGGAGCTTCTCCATATTTCTTAATAAAGTCTGCACCAACCATTGCATGTGATCCCTCAATCGAAGCATCCATTACTTTTCCAATATCATGAAGAAGTCCTGCTCTTCTCGCTTGCTTAACATTAAGACCAAGCTCTGCTGCCATCGCCCCACAAAGAAATCCAACTTCCAGACTGTGTTGGTATTGATTCTGCATATAAGAAGTTCGCCAGTTAAGTGCTCCGAGCATTTTTAAAATCTCTGGATGCATTCCATGAACGCCGATCTCCATCTGAGCTTTTTCACCAAGATCTCTCATTTGAGATTCCATCTGAACTTTTGATTTCTCATAAAGTTCTTCGATCTTTGCTGGATGAATCCGTCCATCAGCAATCAATCTTTCAATGGTCATTTTAGCTATTTGTTTTCTTACAACATTGAAACATGAGATAACAACAATTCCTGGAGTGTCATCGATAACAAGATCAACTCCGCAAATTTGCTCAAAAGCCCTAATATTCCGACCTTCTCTACCAATAAGTCGACCTTTAATTCCATCATCTGGAAGCTCAACAGAAGAGATCGTTTGTTCAGCGACATACTCACCAGCAAATCTTTGGATTGCTGTGCTAATGATTTTCTTCGACATCTTTTCTGATTGCTCTTGAGTTTCTTCTTCAATTCTCTTGAGTTCTTTAGCAGCATCAAGCTTTGCTTCTTCTGTATAAATTTCAACAAGCTCTGCTTTAATTTGATCTTTGCTTAAACCTGAAACACTTGAAAGCTTTTCCGTATACTCACCAACAACTCGATCGTACTTCTCTTCTTTCTCAGTAAGCTTTTTCTTCTCGCTTTCTAAGTCTTCTTCTTTATCTTTCAAACGAATGACATTCTTTTGATGGTCTTCTTCTTTTCTTTCAAGCTGAAGTTCTTTTTTGGACAATACTCTCTCTTGATCATTAAGAGCTTTGTTCTTGTCACGATATTCTTTTTCAAGACCTTGCTTTTCATCTCTGATGATCGCCTTCGCTTCACCTTTTGCTTGTTGTCTAATCTCATTTGCTTTTGATTTTGCCGAACGAATAATATCGTCCCCTTTCTTTTCACGCTTCTTTTTGTCATTACTAACAACAATGAAAAGAACCAAGATTCCTATCGCAAATCCTACTACACCTGCAAGAATTAAATTTGCATCCATTTTTTCACCTCTTCCGCTAACGCTCTACTTTAATTAACGCCTTCTCAGTCACAATATAGTCAACAGGTTCATCATGCTCGAGCCGCGGTAGCGCCCCATTATAAGAACACGAGTAAACAATACCAATTTTTACCCCTTTGAAATTTGTAAGAAGTCTATCGTAATAGCCTCCACCACGCCCAAGGCGATAGCCTTGTTCATCGAAGGCCAATCCGGGGATTAACAAAGCTTCAGGCTCTACACGCTCACCTCTTTTTTCTTCAGAAAGACTAATTCCAATTCCGCTTTCCAAGTTTTTTGAAGTGAAATATTCCATTGATTTCGATTTTTTATCAATAACAGGATATCCAAGTGTATAGTTTTTATTTGAAAGGGACGGTCTCCAATCAACCTCATCTTTCAGGGGAGAATAGACACCAAACGAACTTGTTCCCTTGAGGCTCATTAGTAAATTATCTAGGTTTGATTGAATTCCTTCCGATAAACTCTTTGAATCAACAGAATTAACAAATTTTTGGATCTTTGACTTGTACTCAGATCTAAGAATATTTTTCTGTTCCGCGATACTCACGTTTACACCTATATAAATACCGAAGAATAAAAAGGGACTGGTTTACTGATTAACAGTTGAATCAGTTAAAACAGTAAACTTATCGATAAATTTCATTGCATCGCCTATAGAGGATTGAAGTTCCTCAAGGCTTTTCTGGTAATCTTTTTCTAGTTGTAATTTATCGTTAGCTAATTTTAAGGCGACAAGAAGAGCTGTCCGCCCATCACCTTGGTAGCCATTTTGAGAAATTGCTTCTGCTTCTTTCGTAAGAAGCTCAACAACTTCCTGTGCATTGACGCTTTCATCCGCTTGCGGAGTGAAACGCACTTTATGTCCAAATATATCAAATTCCATTACTTCGGTAGGTTCGATACTCATTGATTCAGATTAGTGAAAATTCCCATTTTCGTCAATGCGACATGATGAAAAAATAAAATACATTTACCCCAATAAAGCTTGAAGATATTCATCGGTTTGAAAGACCTCAAGGTCTTCAACAGACTCTCCCACGCCAATATATGCTATTGGTACTTTTAACTTATTAACGATCGAAACGGCATTTCCAGCTTTAGAAGAACCATCGCATTTTGTGAGGACAAGACCGGTCAGATTCAAAGATTTATTAAACTCTTCAGCCTGTGCCAAAGCATTCTGACCTGTGATTGAATCAATAACCAAAAGAACTTCATGAGGGGCCGAATCATCAAGCTTACTGAGAACACCTTTTGTCTTCTCAAGCTCTTTCATAAGATTCGACTTTGTATGAAGTCTTCCAGCTGTATCAAGTAAGCAATAATCAGCATTCAAACTCTTTGCCTTTGCCAAAGTGTCGTAAGCCACTCCACTTGGATCAGCCCCTTCTTTAGCCCGAATCATCTCAACGTCAGCACGCTTACACCAAACTTCAAGTTGCTCAACAGCAGCTGCTCGAAAAGTATCACAAGCACCAACTACAACATTAGCCCCTTGAGCTTTTAACTTTGTTGCAAGCTTCCCGATAGTCGTCGTTTTTCCCGCTCCATTAACTCCAACAATCATAAAAACCTTAAGTTCTTTATGATTGTCTTTGTCGTATTTAAAAAGTTCTGAATTTCTTTTCGATTGAATGGGACTAAGCTTGTTATTCAGAAAGTCAAAGGTCCAAGTTTTAAAGTTTTCAAACCCTGCTTCAGACTTACTTGCCTCAGTCTTATAACCTTCAATGAGTTCATCAACAATTCTTGGACTCATATCAGCTGAATAAAGCAATTCTTCAATTTCATCAAGTGAGCCTTGATCAAGCTTATTAGAACCAAAGAGATTTCCCACTTTTGTCCACACTTCTACACGAGATTTCGAAAGACCTTTATTCAAACGTTCAGTCCAACTAATTGCTGGAGTTTCAACTTTTACCTCTTCTTTAACAGTAACCTTTGTTGCTTCAACCGGCCTAGCCTTTTTCGAAGTGCCACTTCCAGTAAGAAACATAATTAAGGTGCTAAGAACCATGAATCCCATAGATCCAAAAGCGGCGTAATCACCAATATTATAGACTTCCATTTTTTCCTCTATTTAATAGGTAGTTTTTAAAGTTCCAGACAACTCTTGCGGTAGCTCCCCATAATATAAAACTCTCAAGTTCCTGGCCATTATCGGGTATTAGCTTAGGCTTTTCTCCGAAATCCATGGGAAATAGATAAACAGGATAAGTTTCTCCATTATAATGGTAGTTAAAATAACTCCAAGTTGACTCATTGAGTAAATTTTTTAAAGGATAAAAGCAAGCGAAGTCCCACTCACCGTTTGATTGAGATTTTCTTAATTCCTCATAATCAACTCTAAGGTAAACCGGTAACATCGTTTTTCGTTGACGCGTAAAAACGAGAGATCCTGTTCCATACCATTCAATAAAGTCTGGGGAAATATTAAGTTCTTCTTCAAATTCCCGGCTAGCAGTTTCAAGGTCAGTTTCTCCTTCGACATGATGACCACCAATAAAAGCTAGCTGATCCTTATGGCTCGGTACATTTAAACCGCGATGAATAAAGAGAAAGTGGTCTTCTTTATTAATTTCAGTAATGATTCCCAAACAAACGCTATCAAAACCTGTTGATCCTATGGACTTTGGTAAATCGCTCAATATACTAGCATTCATGACAGAAGGTATCTTAACGAGGCGCTTTCGATTCATCCAGAAAATTAAGAACTTCTTTCTTAAAGAGGGATTTGTCGAAGTTCTCGTACCACCAATGGTCGAAAATCCAGGAATGGAGACTCATATTCATCCCTTTCAAGTTTCCTCAGTTAATTCACGTAAATTGACTGATTTTTATCTCCAAACATCTCCCGAATTTAAAATTAAGCAACTGCTTTCAAATTATGAGACGGAGAAACTCGATAAGGTTTTTAATATTTCCTATTGTTTTCGTGACGAACCCAGATCTGAAATTCATCGCCCTCAGTTTTTGATGCTGGAATGGTATCGGCTTTTTGAAAGTTATGAAAAAATTGAAACCGATATAAAAGAGCTTGTCGATCACTTAACGAGCTCGACTCAACAGTACACAACAAGGACAGTTCAAGAAATTATTTTAGAAATAACTAAAATTGATATTTTGAATTACTTGAATTTTGATGATTTAAAAAATCTTTTATTAAAAGATTTTTCCGATATCCCTTCTCTTAATTTACAAACCTGGGACGATTGTTTTTGGGCACTTTTTCTCAACAAGATAGAGCCTCAACTAAAGGAATATCCGTATTTATTCTTAAAAGAATTTCCTGCTCCTCTTGCAGCTCTTAGTAAACTCAAAAAAGAAGACTCGAGAGTTTGTGAGCGCTTTGAGTTTTATTTAAATGGTGTGGAGATTGCAAATTGCTTTCACGAATTAACAGATTACGAAGAACAAGAGAAAAGATTCGCTATTCAAAATAAAGAAAAAGAAAAAACTTATAACTATACTCTTCCAGAACCTAATGAGTTTTATAGAAGCATGAGAAAAGGCCTTCCTCACTCCTCAGGTATAGCCCTTGGAGTGGAAAGACTTATAAAAGAAGTTTTAAAAATTGATAACCCATTTTGGGATTAATTTTTTCTATTTCATAGCTTGAAGAAGATAAACTTTAAGCTTGTTTCCAATAACATAGTTATCTCTTTTAGCAGACTCAACAAAAACTCCAACAATTCGATCTTCATTTTTGTAGAAAGTGTTTGCCAGAATACGAATCTTACGACCTCTTCCTTCCCCAAATGAAACAAGATAAATATTTTGTTTTTTTAAACTTTTAAGGTCTAAAGAAATTCGACAACCAAATTCAGTAAAAAACTCTTGCTTTACAAGCTTTTTATCAAAATCATAATCAGGATAGTGATTATTTGGTTTTCTTAAATAGCTAGAAGTATGATTAACTCCAAGACTTGATTTAACTTCGATCACAATCCCTTGCATGGCAAGACGCTTTGTTATGAATGTCTTTGCTTCATCACATTTTTCAACAAGGTATTGAGGCTTAGAAGCCATCATGCGATTCTCACTAATTGAGCGACCAGCTACAATTTCAGCTTTCTTTTTTGTTGTAGGTAACAAGATAGTCATTCCTGGTAGAACTGATGAATTTGCAAAACTTGTTTGAGCAAATAATCCTAATAAAACTAATAACTTCATTTCAATCCCTAATATTTTCTAAATGATTCTTCCAACTAAATCGTAATCATGTGCTTCTGTGATTTCAACATTGACGAAATCACCTGGATAAGCAAAACCATCATTAATAATGACACAACCATCAATATCCGGAGCTTGTCCCGCATGACGCCCTTTAATTAACATATCTGTATCAGGGTGAGCCCCTTCAACTAAAACCTTCAACGTTTTTCCCACATAAGACTGAAGTTTCTTTGATGAAATTTCTTTTTGAATTTCATAAAGTTCTTCAAATCGTTGGTCTATAATTTCTTGATCGAGTTTATCTTTAAGATTAACAGCAGGCGTTCCTTCTTCATCCGAATATTTAAAAACACCTAAATGATCGAACTCCATTTCTGTTATCTTTTCTTTTAAAAGTTCGAAGTCTTCTTCTGTTTCTCCCGGAAATCCGACAATCACAGAGGTTCTTAAGGCGATATCCGGAACATGCATTTTTAAGCGGTCAATCTTCTCCATCATCCGCTCAGTTGTTACTTTCCTATTCATTCTTCTAAGAATTTTTGAAGAAAAATGCTGAACAGGCATATCAAGATAACGACAAATTTTCTCAGACTGAGAAATGAGCTCCATCACATCTTCAGAGAGATCATCTGGATAATAATAAAAAAGACGAATCCACTCAACCCCTTCTACTTTTTCAAGAGAAGCTAAAAGATTATAAAGTGTATCTGAGTCACTTAAGTCGACTCCATAATCTGATAAGTCCTGAGAAATGATATTAATTTCTTTAACACCTTTTTTGGCAAGATCAGCAGCCTCTTTTACAAGCGATTCTACAGAACGAGACCTCAATTTCCCTCGGAGTGTTGGGATAATACAAAACGTACAATTTCGATTACACCCTTCAGAGATTTTCAACCATGCCATATGCCCAGGAGAAGTATTAATTCTTGGATCAAGTTCAGTATGAATAAATTTTGGAATCTCAACGAATGATTTTTTCTCTAGCTTTCCGTCATCGAGTGCATTGATGAGCTGTGCGATCTTATTGTATTCACCGGTTCCAATAAAAAGATCAACTTCCGGCATCGCTTTTTCAAGATCATCATAATAACGCTGGGCCATGCATCCAGACATAACCAGAACATCACAATTTCCATACTCTTCGTTTTTATAATCTGAAAGCTCCAGAACTGTATCGATAGATTCTTGCTTAGCAGCTTCAACAAACGAACAAGTGTTCACAACAATCACTCGCGCCTCCTCAGGCTTTTGAGTCACCTCGTAACCATCGAGTCCGAGATACCCAAGCATGACCTGAGAGTCGACCAGATTCTTCGAGCAACCCAAAGAGGTAAAGTAAAGTGATTTATCTAAATTCATTGCCTTCTCTTCCCAAAGATTGGGGCTATCTGTCAATCATGGTAGAAATAAAATAAAACTATTTACTACTCAGAGCGTCTAAGCGAAGCGCTTAAAACAACAAAGGCTATTTCAATGCTATTTCGAAGACCAATTAATTGGTCATGAAGCTGTGCGTTGCGGTAGAATTTTTGAACTTGTTCATAGAGTTCTGAGATCATAGCGTTCGCTCTATGAAGACGGTTTTTAGACCGTTTAATTCCAACATAATTCCACATGGTCTGCTTGATAATCGCAATGTCCTGATTGATAAGGGCCAGGTCAAGTTCATCAGAAGAAAGCTTCCAATTCTGGATTAGTTCAGAGTTATAAAAGTTTCCGTGGGTTGGAATTGTTTTAAGAATATCCTCGGCTGCCTTATAACCCCAGGTTAAGCCTTCAAGTAGCGATGTTGATGCTAATCGATTTACACCATGAAGTCCGGTACAAGCAACTTCACCAACAGCATAAAGATATTTTAAATTTGTTCTTCCTCTAAGATCAGTTTTAATTCCACCACAAGTATAATGAGCAGCCGGAACAACAGGAATTAAATCGCGACTCATATCAATCTTTCGATCTATCAAATATTTAAAAATATTTGGAAAACGCTCTTCAAGCCAATCTCGATCTTTATCAGTGATATCAAGAAAAACGCAATCCCATTTATTATCAACCATCTCAGTGATAATCGCTTTAGAAACAACATCTCTTGGCGCCATCTCAGCATCTGGATGGTATTTTTCCATGAATCGATTTCCATGCTTATCAACAAGTTTCCCGCCCTCTCCACGAACTGCTTCACTTATAAGAAATCTTCGATCAGAGCTTGAACCAAAATAAGTCGTTGGATGGAATTGGATATACTCCATATTTGTGAGCGTTGCTCCAGCTCTTTTTGCCATTGCATGACCATCTCCTCTTGCCGCTTCACTATTTGAATGATGCAAGTAAAGTGATCCGATTCCGCCCGTCGCAAGGACAACTCTTTTCGCCATGTATTTATCAACTTCAGAGTTTCTTTGATCAAAAACATAAACTCCAACAACTTTGTTTTCCTCATAACGCTGTTGGATTTCAACCCCATGGTGAGAAGGAGTAATTAGATCAATGGCCGTTTTTTCAGTTTGAATATCAACATTTTTTAAAGTTGAAAGATAGTTCAAAAGAGAAACTTCAATGGCTTTTCCTGTTGCATCTCCATTATAAAGAATTCGAGGAATACTATGAGCCGCTTCTTGAGTTAACTTGAGCTCCCCTAATTCATCCTTAGCAAATTGAGTTTCTGCACCTTCTATTAAAATTTCTTTAACGATATCAGAGGAATCATTAATAAGTTGATCTATTGCCGGCTGGTAAGATGTATTTTGACTAGCCGCTTGAACATCATTTGAAAGGTATTGATCATCTTTATTAATATAAATGATTCCACCTTGCGCCCAATAAGTATTACTTTCCTCTGGTTTCTTTCCCCTGGTAATGATGGCAATATTGAGATTTTCGTTTTCACTCAACTTGATCGCAGTTGTTAAGCCCGCGATACCAGTACCAATAACAATGACATCGTAATTCAAGGTTTTCATTTATTAAGCTTAAGTGAAATATCTACTTTTAAAGGATTTTGAGTTAGCATTCCAACACTCAAGGCATCTATCCCCTCTTTATCAAAAGTTGAAATATTTTCGAAGTTAACCCCACCAGAAACTTCATAAGTAATGCCTTCTTTTTTCATTGTAATGGCCTTATCAAGATCTTGTGCATTGAAGTTATCAAGCATCAGGTGACGAATACCAAGCTCTAAAGCTTCTTCTAATTCAGTAAGACTATGGATTTCTACAATCATCGAATTATAAAAAAGACCTTGTTCTTTAAAAAAATCGACAGCTTCTTTTAAACCACCAAAAAAGCTTTTATGATTATCTTTAACCATAAAAACATCGACTTGGTTGTAACGATGATTCTTTCCTCCTCCAACAAGTACAGCAT
Source organism: Bacteriovoracaceae bacterium (assembly GCA_965217035.1). GTDB lineage: Bacteria > Bdellovibrionota > Bacteriovoracia > Bacteriovoracales > Bacteriovoracaceae > JAUHYH01. Next base: position 1,300,225 of record OZ244226.1, read on the forward strand.
ACTTTTCAAAAGCTCTTAGCCCCGGAGTCGTTTTTCTTGTATCGAGAATTTGAATATCATTTTTTAAAGTATTTCTTAATTTTCTAGTGGTCGTCGCAATACTCGACATCCTATTGAGGAGGTTCAAGGCAACTCTTTCTAATGTGAGCCCAACTGAGAATGGAATCTTAAAAGAAATATTTTGAGGTCTGACATCTTTACCCTCGAGAGCAAGATATTCATTATAAGGGATCTTATTATCAAGAAAAGAATTAAAGCATTCAAAAAAAGTGGAAATTCCTGCAACCGTCATTTCACTTTTGAATTTTAATTGAGCTTCTACAATATCAGCTGGAAGAGCTCTCATATATTGATAGTTATTATAAAAACCATCTTCTTCTAAAAAATTCTGAACTGCATTTTTTACAAAGGTCGCTTCAAGCATAGTTATCCAATTTCAAAAATAAAAAAAGAGAAAACTCTCTTCTGCTCACAGTCCTTCTAGGCTATCTGAAATGTATGCATATTAGGACGCTACTAGTCTTGCTCGTCAGTTTTACTCTTTTTTCCTATCAATGTAAAAAGAGTAATATTGAGCGCTTCAAAATCAAGAAGAAAACAGAGCTACCTCTCTTCCTTGAAACTAAAGTTCAGGAAAAGCTTAAAAAAGGCCAACAAGGCGCACTAGAAAACTCATTGAATCTAGGGGTTAGAAAAGGACTCTCTCATTCAACCTATCTCAATTTTAAAAACCTTAATCTCCTACATCTCTTTACTCCTTCGGGGCTTCATTATTTCCCCATCTTTTGGCTTTTAAAATTTATCTTTTCCTATAAAGTCCTTAGAGGGTATTCCATCATATTTTGGTTGCTATGCTTACAATTAGAAGGCTTTTATTCTCTGAAAAGAATTGCTGCAATTAAGATGTTATGGTTGTGGAATAAAAAATCACCTTATCAACTTCAGCTTTTTCATATTTTCCTATTCGTATTCCTTGTAGACTTTATTATTGGCAGCTTTCAATTCTCTCCCCTTAGCTGGGGCTATAGTTTCTTGTTTCTTGGTTTGATATTTTCAAATGATAAGGAACCTTTGATAACAAGAATCGCTTTAGGCCAGGTTTTCATTTCATTCTTTGAAAACTTTTGTTTTAATCCTATTTCTTTTTTATCTGGCTATATCATTTCTCTTTTGGCAAGTCTGTCTTTCCCAATGCTTTTCATCGGTTATTGGAATCCCTTTGGAGAAATTCCTTTGAATGATTTTTTTTTATCTAGTCTCGATTGGATTGTAAAACAAGCAAGTCAGATCAGTTATTTTTCTAGACCTTTAAATCCTCTTATTTGCCTCATATCTTATTGGGCAATAATTAATAAAAGAAAAATAACGACAGGGCTTCTTTTTTTATTTTTATAATTTTATATAGAGATATGGTTTTTTTACTTTGAAGTGTTTGTTTTGATTCCTTTTTAAAACTGAAAAAAGTATGTTTTTAATTGAAAAGATACCTAATTTTACTTTGTCCACTTTCACTTTAATTGTTTCTTTCTCTTTCAGGTATTCTGCTTTACCTATCGCCCAAAAACTTCCTTTAAAAACTCCTTGTCTTAATCTTCCTTTTAAAGAAAGATTCCCATCTTGTAATGCAAGATCAACATCTTTTAATTTGTTTTTCACTTTGTCGAGATCAAAAATAAAGGATTCTCCTTTTGTTTTCGATTCCGCAAGACATGAGTTTATGATTTCATCGAAACCAAACTTGGGAGTATTGGGACATTTAAGATCAAAGAAGTTAAGAGCTGTTTCTCTTTCAAAAATGACTTGATCAAAAAGTAAATTTAACCCACTAATAGCACTATAAAAGATTTGAAGATTCTCAATATCTAAACCTTGCGCTTTAATAAGAGGGGTAGGAATTTTTTCTATTTTAAAGTCATGATTAGAAAACTTAATGACAGCTAAATCATCTTCAAAAGAAAGGTCAAAACTATCATGTGATCTTAGAAACGAATGAGCATCTACTCTAAAAAAATCCGTTTCTCCAGATCCTTCTTGATTATTGATTTGAAGATTCATTCCATTTATTCTTACAAACTCAACTGTATAAGCGAAACTAGAAGTTAGCGTAAAAAGTAAAAAGATGCGTAACATAACAAATCCTTTTGTTAGATGCTTTTCTAATTATTATAGTAAGTTTTTAGAATCTACGAAAGAAATCGACTTTAGTAATCAGTTAACAGTAAACTTTAACTTCAACTGATCAAATGTTTTTTCTTCTTTCAGTGCGTAAAGAAGGTTGTTCTTAACTTGATCGTTTCCTGCATAAAGTTTTTTGATTTCCTCGATCGTCATGCCTGACATATCGGCCATGTCTTTGTACTTTATTTCAAGTTCACTATCGTCCACTTTTACTTCAAACTCATCAGCAAGTTTATTAAGAATGAGCCCAGACCGTACTTGAAATTCAGCCTTATCTTTAAGATTATCGCTCCACTTGCTGAAGTACTCTTCCATCATTGTGTCATTGAAGCCACTTTGCATGAGTCCACGTTTTGTATCTTCTTTAAGAGCATTTAATTGTTGAAAAATAAGTGCTTCGGGAACATCAAATGTATTATCTGCGACAAGTTTTTCAAGAATTTCTTGATGAAGTTTTTCATCAGACTTTCTTTTGTTTTCTGTCTCAATTCTCTTCTTAGTTTTTGTCGTGAAATCATCTACTGATTCGTAGTTAAATTCCTTAGCTAGTTCATCTGTGAATTCAGGAGTATTCTTTTCTTTTATCTCTAATAGTTCAACATAGAATTTAACTTTCGCACCTTTTAAATCTTCAGCATGATAGTCTTCTGGAAAAGTGAGTTCCAAAGTTTTTGATTCACCCTTCTTCATTCCAGTCATTCCAGCCTCAAAGCCTTCAATAAATTGCCCAGATCCGATTTCGAGTAAATACTCAGAACCTTTCATGCTTTCTGGTTTTTCACCATCTTCTTTTTCACCTTGAAAGTTAAAAACCGCGAAATGTCCTTCTCCTAGAGTTACAGAATCATCTTCAATCGCTGTAACTTCTGATTTTGTATCAAGCAATTGCTTTTTTACTTTTTCAATATCTTCATCTTTGAAAGAATCATCTTCACGTTTAAACGAATACTTTTCAAAACCTGAAACTGTAAACTCTGGAAAGATCTCAACAGTCGCTTCAAATGCTACACTGTTTTTTTCCGACTCATATTTAGTATTATCAAACTTTGGATAACCAATAGGTTGAAGCTTCTCTTCTTGGACAGCATTGTAAAACTCTTTAGAAACAAAACTATAAAGAGCCTCATTCTCAACTTGAGGTCCATAAAATTTTTGAATGACTGAAAGAGGGGCTTTTCCTGGTCGAAAACCTTTAAGTTTTGCCGTTTTTTGTTTTTCTTTTAGTGCTACTTGAATTTCTTTACTTAGATCTACTGAGTCAAAAGAAAATACTAGTTTTTTAGTACAATCATTAACCGATTCAACTGTATAAGACATTGTTATAAACTCCTCTAATTTTGCGCTGAAACTATCATGAAAGACCCTACTCAGCAATATAAGCGGGCCATAAATAAGAGTTTTATTAAAAAAAACTACTTGAATCAAGGTTGAAAATGCGACGCACTACACCTTAAAGACTACATTGGTTAAGTACAAGCCTTCTGGACCAACCACTTTCCCCGCTCGTTTCTCTTCTTCTGCGTTAAGGATAGAAGCAAATTCATCGATAGTAATTTTTCCACGTCCTACATTGAGCATCCCACCCATTAAAAGTCGAACCATTTGCTTCAAAAAACCGTTTCCTTCAACTGAATAAACCCATACATCTTTCAGGTTATAGCCGAAAGCATTTTCCGAATCCGAGAGTTTTTTGATCTCTGAGCAATATATTTCCCGTATAGTCGTTGCCACTTCAGTTCCCTTACACTGAAAGTTTATGAAATCATGCTCTCCTAAGATCTTGCTCGCTACTAATTCCATAGAGATCAGATCTAACTCATATGGTGTGAAGTGGATAAGATCTCTAAACATCACTGGAATACTCTCTCTATTATCAGTAAAAAGATATTGATAAGTTTTTCTTTCGCAATCAAAAATAGGATGAAAACCAGAAGAGCATTCGCTAACAGATTTTAAAAAAATATCATCGGGTAAAAGATCGTTAAGTGCTTTTTTTATTGAATCAGCTTCAATGTTTAAACCAATATCAAGTTTACAATATTGATTGAGAGCATGGACTCCTCTATCAGTTCGACTAGCTCCTAACGTTTTAAAGTTTTTGACCTTAAAAGCTTTCACTATGGCCTTTTCAAGCTCTCCTTGGACTGTAGGAGTTTGAGATTTATTTTGGATTTGCCAGCCAAAATAACGAGTGCCTTTATATTGAATATTAAGAAGAAAACTCTTCATCATCGAGATCAATAATTCCTTGCTTGAATTTTTTACGATTCGCAAGGAAAGCGAGGATAGAACCAATAACATACAAATTCATAAGACCAAATAACATAACTTCTTCGTATACCAAAATTGAGGCTGCTACTAAAAGAATAAGTATAAAGACTTTTTTCTTATGCTTACTAATCCATGAAGTCTTTTTTAGTGAAAAGAAAGGCAAGGTTGAAATCATTAAGATGGCATAAAAGCCAATATAGAGCATACATAAAATTCTATTTTGTAATAATTGAGTTTCAAGTGAAAAAAGAATAAAACTAATAAGCGCCAACGCCGCACCAGGAATAGGAAGCCCTTGAAAATAATCAGAAGAAACTTTATCTAAATTAACATTAAACCGCGCTAAGCGAAGAGCACCACAAAGAAGATAAATAAAAGCAAGAATAATCCCTGCTCTTCCTGATTCAGATAAAAAACGAATATAAAAAATTAATGCCGGTGCAAGCCCAAATGAAATCAAATCGCTTAGAGAGTCAAACTGTTCACCAAAAGCTGACTGAGTTCCTGTCCATCTCGCAACCTTACCATCAAAAAGATCAAAGATTGCACCGATACCAATAGCTAAACATGCCTGATAAAATTGGCCTTTGAAAGCAAAAATAATTGCAAAAAAACCACATCCAATATTAAGAGCGGTAAATAGATTGGGTAAGATAAAATGTATCGCTTTAGGATCGTTTTTATCCATATATAATCTATAACTTAGCTATCAAAGTCTTAACAGCTTTTATTTTCATATTCTCTTCAATTAAAAGTTTAAAATCACCTGGAAGGACTAGTTTGAGCAAACCACCACCAAAGAAAACCCCAATAGAGGCTCCAGAAACCCCTATATCTCCTGTATCAACATTAAGAGTGAGTTGACTAAATAAATTTCTATTCCAAAACTCGACAGAGTAATAAAACCGATGGGACTCAAATTCTAGGACAGTAGAACTTGTTTTCTCAAGAGATTTTTCTTTTTTTCTGCTTATTAGAGGAAGATACTCTCGCTCTCTTGGTTTTCTCATAAAGTTAAGAACACGTGATTTAACAGGAAGATAAAAACCCCACCCCGAGAAAATTCCCACTTTAATAAGCACTTCTATCTGATCGCCTTCCTTAATTTTAAGAATTTTTCCAGAAATAGGTGAAAGGAATATTTTTTCAGACCATTGCTCTAAACTTGCTCGAAGAAAATTTTTCTTTCTAAGAATAAAAAGAACAATAAAAAGGAAAAGGAGAAGCAATAAACCCAATGGTGGAAAAACCCAAGTAATAAGACCTATTATTATAAGTATGAGAAAAATTTTAGAATATGAAATTAAGAAAAATTTCACTTCTTAAACTCCTCTGATAATGGTCTGAAATAATAAATTTTCTTAGATTCATTATTTTTAATATAGGGGAATATTTTTTTCGACTCTTTTTTTATAAGATCGAGAATCGATTTATAGTTGAATCTTTCATCAAGCTTTTCACCATAATAATCTAAAGATTCATCTATCTCTTCTAGATTATAGAGTATGTTTTCTTTATTGCTCAAAAGATATTGACCTTTAAAAGCAGAATACAAAAAAGAATTTTTTAAACCTAAAATCTCTCTTAATTCAAAAGAATAGAAATCATGGCATTTAATTTTTTCAAATTTTAAATATTGTTCTAAACCTTCAATTAATCTCAAGCCAGTATAAGAACCTGGCCCTTTGCAAAAGAAAAAACGATCAATCTTGTCCCAAGATTCGTTACCTATAATTTGATTAATTGATTGATGTAGAGTAATAGAAGGTAACTGATCAGTTGTTTCAAATTTTATCCAATTCCAAGACTCATCAAGGAGACCCACTGTAAGAGAATGGCTTGCATCTATAAATATATTTTTCAAAAAGGTTACCTATATAAAAATTCTCGTAAAATCATTATATAAAGCAAACATAATCAGTAGTAGCAAAAGTGACAAGCCAAACTGCTGTGCCATTTCCATCTTTCTGCGAGAAAGAGGACCTCTGTTAAAGAGCTCAACGATTAAAAAGAGAATATGCCCTCCATCAAGCACAGGAATAGGAAATAGATTAATAATCCCAAGGTTTATAGACATGATCGCCATCAATCGGAAAAAATAAAATAACCCCTTATCAAAAGAATCTGTCGCGACTTTAGCAATTGTAATCGGACCACCGATTTGGCTAACAGAAGAACTAGAAAAGAAAATCTTCTTAAACCCATCAAAGGTTTGAAGCATTTTCAATTCAGTACGCCTATAGCCTAAAACTAACGACCTAAAGAGAGGTTTCCCATCAATAAACTTTTTAGGCGTCTGGTGAAGCATTACAGAACTTTCGATTCCAACACTATAAAAATTAGTACCACCCATATTTTTCTCTTCAGCACTAATCTTTACATTAAAAGGATTACCATTTCTGATGATTGAATATTCAGTCTCCGCAGTTTTCTGAGCTTGGATATAATTTCTAAGGATTGAAAAACGAAAAAACTTTTCATTACCGGAAGCAATAAAAATATCATTATCTTGTAAACCTGCTCTTTCTGCAGCTGATCCACTGATTACATTTTTGACCTTCAAACCAAGATTATAATAGCCTCGACTCCACAAGAACTCTTCTAAACCCATTTCTCCAGGTTTATAACTATTAATGAGTTCCTTTTTTTCATTAAATAAAAAAATTGTTTCTGGCCTTCTTTCTATTAATTCCTGTAAAGAAGTTAATTTCTGAGGCAATGGGTTTTCATCATAAATATAAACTTGTTCATTCTTTTTCGAAATAAAAATAGGCTCTTCAAGACTCTGAGTATTAATATAATACTCTCTAAGGAAGTCCTCTCCATTAATATCTGCAATTATTTCGATATTTTTTCCATTTCTTTCAACTACAAAAATATTTTTAATATCATTCATCGATGCAAAATCTTCTTGAGTATAGAGATCTTCACCATTAATTTTTAAAAGCGTATCACCTGTTTGAAATCCAAACTTTGCTATCTTTGAATCAGGATTAACTTGTCCCATTTTGAAAATAGAAACAGTTTCTCCGTTCCAAATCATAAAAGCATAAATGGTAAAAGCCATAATAAAGTTTGCAAGCGGACCACCAAAAACAATCCAAAAACGGGCCCATTTCGATTTATGATTAAAGGCAAATTCTCTTTCTGATTCTTCAATCTCATCTTTTCTAAGGGGGTCGTCTCCAAACATTTTTACAAAACCACCCAGTGGAATCAAAGAAAAACGATACTCAGTGTCCCCTCTTTTAAAACTAGCAAGTTTCTTTCCAAACCCAATGGAGAAGATTTCAACTCTTACTCCAAAAAGACGAGCGAATAGAAAATGGCCTAGTTCATGAAAAAAAACGAGAGGGCTGAGGAAAACAAGAAATATCAATAGTGTATACATTACTTTCTATTTTATTATTCTTCTCTAGAAAGATAAAGAGTGTGAAAATCCGATCTGGGGTAATTATTCGATTAATTTAGGCAACTAAAGAAACAAATAAACAATAAAAAGGTGCTACAAATAAAACACTGTCAGAGCGATCATAAACGCCTCCATGGCCTGGAATCAATGATGAACTGTCTTTAAGAGAAAAACGCCTTTTAAGCTTAGACTGCACGAGATCGCCAATAATCGTTAGAATTGTCAAAACAACAAATATTGGTATTAGGTGCCAACTTGCTTTTCCTACAAATATCCCCCAGTAAAGGAATAGTAATAAAGGTGCAGATATTAATGAACCTAAAGCTCCTTCAATTGTTTTTTTAGGCGAAATAGCTGGCCATAATTTTCTTTTTCCAAAGTTTTTGCCTATAAGCCATCCCATTGTGTCAGTGCAACCCACTAACAGAATAAGACCAATAAAAATAGGAATCCATTGAGTATTACTCATAGAATAAACAACAGAATGAACTGGTAGAAAAACAAAAAAGCTTGTTAGGAATCTGACTTCTCTTAAAGAACGAAAGAGATTTAACGTGTGATTTCGAGCATTGAATAAGAAGAAAAGAAGATAAACATTTTGGATGAGATTTAAAAAGAGAAGAAGCTTAGAAAAGTTTTGGTCTTCTATCGCAAAAAATAAAGCAATAAGTATTCCGTAAAGAGTAAAAGAAAACATATACTCATTCGACTTTCTTTCAAACTTTAAGAAATTTGCTAAAATTTCATCTGTAATTAAAACTCCCCAGAACCCAAAAGCAAACAGTTGAGTTACCTGGCGTCCCAAGAAAAGTACACCAATAAGAATACCTACAATCACTAAAGCTGAAATAATTCTTTTACTTGTATTAGAGCTCAAGTGACTTAACCTCTTCTTTAAAATCTGTTGATTGTTCTAAAGCGATATCTTTTTGTTTTTTGTAAATTAAATCTTTTCCAACTCCGCCAAAACGTCTTTCTCTTTCCGATACCTCTTCCAAAATTTCTTGAAACTCATTCTCACTGAAATCTGGCCATGCTGATTTCGTAAAATAAAGTTCTGAGTATGCTGATTGCCAAAGAAGAAAGTTTGAAATTCTTTGATCACCACCAGTTCTAATAATAAGATCAACATCTGAAAATTTACTCTCATACAACTCTGACTCAAGTGATTCAAGGTCGATCGCTTTTCCAGGATTTTTTTCTATAAAACGATTTGTAGCGTCGATAATCTCTTGTCGACCGCCATAACCAAATGCAAAGTTCAATTTCAAACCCTCTGCATCCTTTGTAAGCTCTTTCAGTTCCCCTATTTTTCTCAGGGTAGATTCAGGAAGAAAATTATAATTTCCCAAAACATTAAACTTAATATTATTTTTAAGGATTTTTACTCTTTCTCTATCAAGAAATTTATCAAGTAATTTAAAGAGAAAATAGATCTCATCTTTTGCTCGAGACCAATTTTCGGTGCTAAACGCATAAAGGGTTAAAGAATTCAAACTGAGACCACTTGCTCTTTCCGCAATATTAGAAACAACATGTGCGCCACGGATATGCCCCCAAACTCTTGGCCTTCTTCTACTCTTGGCCCATCTTCCATTACCATCCATGATAATGGCTACGTCTTTCAGCATTTCTTTCATTAAATAGTCATTAACTCTTTTTCTTTAGAGGCGATCATATCATCAACTTTCGCAACGTAAGAATCTGTAACTTTTTGAATTTCACCTTGAAACTTCTTAGAATCATCTTCTGAAATTTCTTTCGATTTTTCAGACTTTTTCACAACATCGTTTTGCTCTCTTCTGAAGTTACGAATGGCAATTTTTGTATCTTCCCCATGCTTCTTAACAGTTTTAACAAGATCCTTCCTCTTCTCTTCCGTTAAAACAGGGAAGGTAATTCTAATAAGGTTTCCGTCATTAGCAGGAGTAAGACCTAAGTTAGAGTTGATAATTGCTTTTTCGATTTCTCCAATTAATCCCTTATCGAATGGTTGAATTTGAAGCAAGCGGGCCTCAGGAGTACTCATTTGACCGACCTGGGCAATAGGAGTTGCTGTTCCGTAATAATCAACAGTTACACCATCAAGTACGCTTGGGTTTGCTCGACCGGTTCTTACTTTTGTTAACTGACTACTCAAAGACTTAAGTGCCTTTTCCATTGATTCATTTAAGGTAATTTTGATTTCATCAATCATTGATATCTCCTATAATTTAACTTTAGTTCCAATTTTTTCACCCTTAAGGACTTTTAGTATATTACCATCCTGAAAAAGATTGAAGACGATAATCTCCATCTTATTATCCATGCAAAGGGTAACAGCAGTGGTATCCATGACTTTTATTGATTTATTAATAACATCTAAGTAGCTGAGCTCATCGTACATAACAGCGTCTTTATGCTCCATTGGATCTTTATCATAGATCCCATTAACTTTAGTCGCTTTTAAAATGACATCTGCATTAATTTCATTAGCCCTCAAAGCTGCTGTTGTATCTGTCGTAAAATATGGATTACCTGTTCCCGCTCCAAAAATAACGACACGTTTTTTCTCTAAATGTCTGACGGCCCTTCTTCGAATATAAGGCTCTGCAACTTCTCTCATATCGATTGCAGACATCACTCGTGTATAAACATTTCTTCTCTCAAGAGAATCTGAAATAGCTAAAGCATTTAGAACCGTTGCAACCATTCCCATATAATCAGATGTTGCTCGGTCCATACCACCTAGAGCTCCGGCAACTCCTCTATGAATGTTTCCTGCCCCAACAACAATAGCAATTTCAAAACCTTGTTCGTGAATTTCGGCAATCTGCTCTGTAACTTTCTCAAGAGTTTCACCATGGATCCCATGTCCTTGGCTTCCAGCCAAAGCTTCTCCAGAAATTTTTAATAAGACTCTTTTATATGACATAGACTTCCTATAAAAAAAGAGGACACGCTTAAAGGTGTCCTCTTTAAGTTATTTAAAACTTTGAAGAACCTTTCTTAATTACCACCAGTCATCTTAGCAACTTCTTCCGCTAAATTGTCTTCTTTCTTCTCGATTCCCTCACCAAGAGTGAATTTTGTGAATTTTTTAACAGTAATTGTTCCACCTACTTCGCTAGCAACTCCTGAAAGAAATTTTTCAACAGTAAGATCTGGGTCCTTAACAAACTTTTGGTTAAGGAGACAAACTTCGCTGGCTAACTTATTAAGCTTTCCTTTTACAATGTTTGGAATCATATCTTCAGGTTTACCTTGCTCTCTTAACTGAGCGGCATAAACTTCAGCTTCTCTATTTTTGAATTCTTCATCCATTTCATCAGCTCTAATGAACTGAGTATCAGAAGCAGCAACATGCATACAAATATCTTTTACTGCATTATTGAATGAATCGTTCGAAGTAAGGTCTTTATCAGTTTCAACTTCAACTAAAACACCAATTTTCCCTGTATGAACATAAGAACCAACCGCACCAGTCCCCGCAACATTAGTAGTGTGAAGTCTTCTAAAAGCAATTTTCTCACCGATTTTTAGGGTAAGGTTATTGATCTCGTCTTCAACAGTTCCTTCAGGGCCATAAGTTGTTTTAAGAAGATCATCTCCAGTAGTAATTCCATTCTCTGCAACAAGCTTAGAAAGATTGAATACGAATTCTTTGAAGGCATCGTTTTTAGCAACAAAATCAGTCTCACAGTTAACTTCAACAAGTGTTCCCGTTTGTCCATTTGTTGTCAGAAATGTACCGATAAGACCATCGGCTGCAATTCTTCCTTGTTTTTTGGCTGCTTTCGCAAGACCTTTTGCTCTAAGGTAATCAATAGCGGCTTCTTTATCACCGTTATTCTCAGAAAGTGCCTTTTTACAATCCATCATCCCGGCACCAGTCAATTCTCTTAATTCTTTTACATCACTAGCTGAAATGCTCATTTTTTACCTCAAATATGAATTAGTTTTCTTCAGTTGTTTCTTGTTCTGCTGGTTCAGCAAATTCTTCTTTAAGTTCGATATCTTTTTCGTACTTTTCAAGAATTTCTTTCTCTAGAGAAATATCTTTCTCTACTTTTGTATCAGCTTTCTTCGTTGCTTTGCTTGAACCTTCAGAAACAGCAGCTCCAAAGTATTCAGTGAAAAGAGTAATTGATTTAATGGCATCGTCGTTACCAGGAACGACGTAATCAACACCGTCTGGGTCACAGTTAGTATCAGTGATTGCAACAACAGGAATATTAAGGCAGTTTGCTTCGTTTACAGCAATTCTCTCAGCATTTGGATCAACGACAAAGATTGCTCCAGGAAGCTTTCTCATGTTCTTGATTCCACCAAGGTTTCTTTCAAGCTTTTCAACCTCTTTATTAATTTTCCCTTGCTCTTTTTTAGTAAGAAGAACGAAATCACCATTCTCTTTCATCTTCTCTACTTTTCTAAGCTTATCGATTGAAAGGGCAATTGTTTTGTAGTTTGTAAGCATCCCACCAAGCCATCTATTAGAAACATAAAATGCTCCACAGTCTTCAGCAACATCTTTGATAACTTTAGAAGCTTGCCTTTTTGTTCCAACAAAAAGAACAGACTTCCCACTTTGTGAAACTTTTTTAATGAATTCATAAGCTTTGCTCGCAAGATCAACAGATTGTGCAATGTCGATGATGTAGATCCCGTTTTTTTCTCCGTAAACATACGGCTTCATTTTTGGGTTCCATTTTGCGGCTTGGTGTCCGAAGTGAGCTCCGGCTTTTAACATCGTTTTGAGTTCGAGTTTTTTCGACATGAATTTCTCCTTGGTCGTTGTTTCTAATCGTCCCAGGCTAAGAAAACTATTTTCTCAGACGAACCAAATTACAGGACGAATATTTTCGTAAAAGCTTGATATCACGAGGAATATAAGGCGGCAAGAGAAGGGTTCCTTTAATAGTTGGTAGCTATCACCCTATATAATCAATATATTTATATTAATTACAAAAATAACCTATATTACTAACAACAAAAGGGGTGACATAAATGATAACAAAAATAAAAAACTTTATATTTCAACTACTTAAGAAACAATCTGTTGTTAATATTTCAGCTAGACGATACAACGAAGCCTACATAAGCTCATTAGCAAGATAAACAAGGAGAAAACCATGACTAAAACAATTGAAAAACTCAACTACCTGGTGGCTGATGCCCAAGTTCTTTACACAAAGCTTCACAATTTTCACTGGAACGTGAAAGGACCTCACTTCTATCAAATCCACACCAAAACAGAGGAATTCTACAATCATTTCGCTACTCTCTATGATGACCTCGCAGAAAGAGTCATCCAACTTGGGGGAACTCCTTACGTCACTCTTAAAGAAATTCTAGAAAATACAAGGATTGAAGAATATCCAAGTACTAAATTTACAACAGCTGAACTTTTTCAATCTTTAAAAGAAGACTTTAAATTCTTGCTCAGTGAATTTCGAAATCTTGGAGAAATCGTTGATGGCGATGCAGCCAGTACAGCTCTCGTCGATGAACAGATTACTTTTTTAGAAAAAGAAATTTGGATGCTAGAAGCTTCTGCTAACTAAAAAAGGGTCCGAAAGGACCCCTTTTTTATCTAATCATTTCCCACAGTTCTTTCAAAGAATTGAACAAGCTCACGCTTAATATGATATTTCGAATTAGATTTAATTTGCCATTGAGTTTTAGAGTAAACAGCTTGAATCGCTTTATTTCCTCTAAAATCATGAATTATATTTTTAATAATCGCTTTAGCTGAAGCATCCGTTGTCTCTTCATACTTGAAAATAAGTTTTCCTAATTTTGACCTGGGAGTTTCTTTTCTTGTAATTCTCTCATTGTCTTTTTTATAAATCGCATTCTTCTCTCTTACTGCTTTATTAAACTCTTCAATAAGCATATTAGAAATTTCATTTGCTTCATACTGTCCTTGCATAACAAGAGCGAGAAGCTCATAAAGACTTGATTTTTTCTCAAATAAGTAGGTTGAAATTCTACTTCTTCCTGGATCATTAAGCTTTAAAATAATATTTGCTTGCTCATTATTATCAACATTTAAACCATCGTTTACAGTAATAACATTTTCTGCAGTTTTTTTAGAACTTTTTGAAAGACCTTCAAGTTCAAAAGAAACCTTAACACCGTTATGCTGAAGGTGTTCTGAAGAAGAACTCGTCACAAAGGTAAGTTTTCCACTTTTCTTTTCACCAATATTTCGAACGGCTCCTGCTCCAAGCTTTAAAGTCATTGATCCACCAGGAATAAAAGCTCCATCAAGTCTTAAAACATTTCCATTGAGTTCGATATGAGCATTCTCCTTGAAATCTTTAATTTTACTTATTCTTTCGTTTGGATAATGCTCTCTCACTTTTGTTCGGTAATGAGAAACAAGTCCTGCGCTTTTAAAAGTCTTATTAAAAGCAGATCTTCCTACCTCATTCTGCTTCCGTGCCTTTGTTTTATTAGCAGAAATTTGATAAGCGTGATTATAAGCTCCATAATCCTTTGAGTAATAATAGCTTTTTGAATTAAGAAAATTTGTTGCGGCTGATTTAAAAGCACTTTCAAAGTGATACCGCATATTATAAGCCTTCTCATCATAACTACTGTAATAGTTGTACCAATCCTGCTTTAATTTCCAGTGACTAAAAACATCAGAACTATTTAGGTAGTAAAGCTTGTTACTGTAGTTGGCATTTTCTAAATCTTCTACTCTTAAGACTGAAATATTTAAAATCTCTTCATATTCAGAAATATGATCAACAATATGATTACCTGAGTAATTATTTTCTGATACAAAATTTCTAAAACCATTGGGACTTAAAAAATTACTAGGAACTGGAAAAACTCCTGGGTCCTCACTAATTGTAGGAGACCCTGAACCATTTAATGTAGCCCTCCTATAAGCCTTTGAGACAATATCATAAGCAAGAGCACTCGCTTCTGCTTTGTAGTCGGTCTTATTTTTAATTCTAGTTACTATTTGCACCGCCTGTGCACGGCCTTCTCTTTTTGCAGAGTTTACTTCATGGTCTGTAAGTAAAGCATTTTCACCAGCTCGATATCCCTCATAAAGAGATCGTCGTCGATTTTCTCCCTCTGTTAATGTTTCCCATTTTCCATTCAAATACTGCCGTGCTTGCTTACGGCCATTCTTTCTGGCTTTATCTTTTTCAGCCTCTGTAAGCTCTTGAGAAAACAAACTCAAGGAAAGAATGGTAACTATAAGTGAAATAAAAATTTTCATAAATTGCTCCAAATTATAAAGATATAATCCAGAGTATCTTGAAATTTAAAAATAAAGATAAGAGTGAGTAATCATTATAAACTGTCTAAAGAGTCGACAGTTCAAATAAGAACTTTTCTTGGCTTTGAACCCTGTTGAGGTCCAACGGCTCCATTTGCTTCAAGCTGCTCAATAAGATTGGCTGCTCGGTTATAACCAATCTTCAATCTTCTTTGGAGAAAAGAAGCACTGGCTGACTTTGTTTCCGAGATAATGCGAATAGCATCATCGTAGAGAGGGTCTTTGCTATCAGTTACCGTAAAGGTCTGCTGAACTCTGATTCCATCACTGATATTATTAACGTCAACTTCACCAAGTTCTGCTTGGTCAACAAAAGAGAGTGCTGATTGGTCAAATTTCGGCTCTTCTTTACACATACTCTTAACAAGATTTTCAATTTCGTCTTCGTCGACATAAGCAGAGTGAAGCCTCTCCATTTCGATTCCTTGCTTAAAGAGCATATCTCCCTTACCTAGAAGCTTCTCAGCTCCCATTGTGTTGAGAATAGTTCTTGAATCAACTGCAGAACTTACTCGAAATGAGACTCGTGTTGGAAAATTAGACTTCACAAGACCCGTAATAACATCAACTGATGGTCTTTGGGTTGCAAGCACGAGATGAATTCCTGATGCTCTCGCTTTCGCAGCAAGACGGCATATATTGATTTCAATATCTTTACCAACCTTACTGAGAATAAGATCAGCAAATTCATCAACGATGATGACAATATAAGGAAGTTCAAAACCATCACTAGCATCTTCATAAAGATGTTGAATCCGATTGAGATCTTCTCTTCCGACTCGCTTAATTTTACTATTAAAGCCTTCAACGTTTCTTACTCCCATTTCTTTGAGAATTGAATAACGTCTCTCCATTTCCTGGCAAGCCCAAAGAAGAGCAATTGAGGCTGTTTTAGGTTCCGTCATCACCGGGAGAGCAAGATGTGGAAGTTTAGAATAAAGAGCAAGCTCTAATTGTTTGGGATCAATTAGAACGAGCTTCATTTGCTTAGGTGTTAACTTAACTAAAAGAGAGACAAGTAAAGTATTAATAAAAACGGACTTACCTGCACCCGTTGAACCAGCAACGAGCATATGTGGCATTCCTGCAAGATCAACAACTTTCGACTCTCCAAAAGCATCTTTTCCCATTGCGATTGGAAGACGATTTTCACTTTTTCTAAAAGCTGAAGATTTAAGAACATCAGAGAGAAAAATGATTTCTCTAGGATTACGAGGTACTTCAATTCCCATTGTTGTTTTTCCCTTTAAAGGAAAAATCATTCGAATCGGCGCTCCTGAGAGAGCTAAACTAAGGTCTTCTGTAATTCCCGTAACTTTAGAAACTTTTACACCTGGCCCAAGCTCTAGCTCAAATGTATCAACAACAGGTCCTTTTAAAACATTAATAACCTGAGCGTTAATTTTGAACTCTTTCAATTTATCTTCTAAGCGAGAAATTATTTCTTCAAAATAGGCTTGATCTGGTCCTACTATACGTTTTTTATTCTGATCTATTGATTCGATAAGAGTCTCAGGAGAGAGATAAGCTTCTTTAGTTTTCTTTACTCTTTTAATTTTTTTAGTTTTAGTAACTGGGGTCGCTTGAGTTTCAACCACTTCAAAGGGAGCTTCTCTCTGACTCTCTTCCTTCAAGTCAATCTCAATTTCTATTTTTGATTTTACTTGATCGGCAAAATCTGCATCAGCTATAGTCGATGTTTGATCACCTTTGAATATATTATCAATTGGTTTTTCATCATCTTCGTATTCGTAATCCTCTTCTTCATCAATGCTTAGCATCTCTTCAAGGCTATTGTTTCCTTTAAGGTTTTCTGAGACTTTCACGAAAATACGTTCTGTTGGATTTTGAATGAAATGAGCTATCTTATTAGTATAGGTAGAGAAAAAACTTTTTGCTCGACCAAAACCAGTCTTGAATAAGATAAAAAGGCTTTTCAAGAAATCAACAGTATTTTTAAAAGACCAGTTTGAAAGTCCAAGTACAAAAATAACACTAAAAGCAATTAAAGATATGACAAGCACTGAAACTGAAGCATAAAAATTAAAAAATGACTGAAGCCCTTCTCCTACCATCGCTGGTTCTACGAAAAAAGTTCCTATTGCTGAAATTGCAATAATTGAAAAAATAATAAAAAGATCTGATAGCTTTTCGCTTTTCTTGAAGAAAAAAGGATAACAAACTAAATAACCAACAAAGCTCACAACCATAAAAGGGCCAAGATAAAAACCGATCGCTCTAAAAAAAGTCGTGAGATAGAAACTTAAAAAATTAAAAGCATTGGAATCACTAGATATTGAAAAGTAATTATCAGGAAGCGCCTCTCTAAAATAAAAAACACTGATATTAATGAGAGTTATAAACGCAAGCGTAAATAGCGAATATCGTGAGAGCTTTATACCCATATCAATAATTTAACATGAGAGGATCGCTGCAGCAAAATAAGTAGAATGGTCAAGATTAACGCAAAGAGAAAGGCTGGGGGGAGATTTTCCCCCCAGCCTTCGGAAGATTATTGTAACTTTTTAACTAATTTTTTAAATGCTTTCTTTCGAGCTTTCAAAGTGAACTTGATAGAAGCCACTTTGCTTGGTGGTATCTTGTCAATCTTTGAAGACAGACTTCTAAAGTAACCACGAGCTTCAGGGTTTGCATTCACGAACGAGACAATTTGATGAAGTAATGAATTCTTACCATCTTTATAGTCATTTCTTGATGTTCCTCTTTGAGAATCCCACTCAGCTTTAATTGTATTAAAAATATAGTTCTTTAATGTCTCCTTCTGAGAGTCACTCAAAGAAGAGTTAAGCGAAGCATTTTTTAAAACATTATTCCAAGAAACTTTAAAACTTACGTTCTTAGTCGTTCCTCCAAGCTTTACAGAAATTGCTCCTCCCGACCCAACAGATACATCTGAATTAATCTTAAGAATATTTCCACTCTTAATTTCTTGACCTTGATTACTTGATAAACGATCAAGTTCAATCGCTTTTGAACTAGTTTGCGTCACACCAGAACCTCTGAGAGAAGGAGCTCCTTTAAAGTTCACACCACCGTAGTTCACAATGTTTCTGACAACTAATTCCATTGTTCCTGAAGGGAAAACTTCTCCAACGAATACAATATCATTCAAGATCAGCGCTGGGTTTGCAGCTAAGTAATCAACTCTTTTGTTGAAAGCATCCGTATAGAACCCAGGAAAACTCTCTTTATAAATTATAATAGAACTCTCATTAGAGCTTTTTTGGTAACCATCTTGATAACCCCTGTCACGAACGACTTTTTTACCTGTCTGAAAACCGTAACCTTCTCCAAAGATGAATGCTTTTCGGTTTGGCCTATTTCTTACTCTATAGAATTTTTCATCAATCACTCTATCGTAAATGTTTTTGAAGTTTCTTATGAAAAATCTTTTCTGATCAGCATCTAATTTATTATAAATATTGTAATCATATTTTCCACCTAGTCGATTGTTTCTCCACTCTCCATAAGCGTATTCACCTCTAAAGTAAGTATCAAGAAATTTGTATTTACCACTAGAATCGTAAACGAATCTGAGTTTCCAGCGTATCTCAAAATCAATCAGTCTAAATCCGTCATACTCCCAATAGTACTCTCTAAGTCTTCTGCTAAAGTCGCCCTGAAGATCATCAAGATGATCATAAACAGAAGGAACATCAGGTCTTAAATTCGCACCATTATAAGAATCAAGATTTGGAATTATAACGGTAGTGTCTGGTTCACCTTTATCTACAGCAGCAAGGAAGCGTTCATTTGCATCAACGAGTCCCTTCTTATCAGCATTATTTTTCGCGTCAATTTTTCCAGCTCTTGCTCCTGCAAGTCCACCTTCAGATAAACCAACTAGATAACCTCTTCTATAGAACCCATAACCAGGCTCACCTGGATCAGCAAAACGAAGGAATTCTTGATAACCAGACCAGAAACCTTTTACAAAGTTATATTTAAAGTTTTCTCTAAGGCCATAAGTGTTAGCAACTCTGTTCGCTACAGTTCTAGCTTGTTGATTTGCATAATTTCTAATTTTTTCATCAGAAATATCGGAATAAGAACCTTTATAAGTCCAACTTTTTTCGAAATGCTTCCCACTTCCATAAAAGTTAAGAACTTTAACAAACATCTTATCGTTGTTTTTAAAAGTTTTAGATGGAGAAGTATAACTAAATGATCCATTACTTGTATTGATCGATTTTAGAAAATCTCTACCTTTATAAAAATTGACCTGGTAAGAAGATTGTTCTCCAGTAAACTTTTTTCCAGTCGCTTGAATTTGACCGTTCTTTAAATTTTCGAACCAAATCGAACCATTACCAGGAGAAACTCCCTTGTAAGTCCAACTTTTTTCGAAATGCTTTCCACTTCCATAAAAGTTAAGAACTCTAACAACCATTTTATCATTATTTTTAAATGTTTTAGATGGAGAGGTGTAACTAAAGGTTCCGCCTCTATTTGTGTTGATTGTCTTTAGGAATTTGCTACCTTTGTAAAAATTTACTTGATAAGAAGATTGACTTCCTTTAAACGCTTTTCCAGTTGCTTGGATTTGTCCGTTCTTTAAATTCTCGAACCAGACTGATTGTGCAAAGCCACTCATAGCAAAGCAGAGGGCCATCATACTTACAAAAATTCTCATATCAGCTCCTTAAGTTGATTGCGAAGATATATCAGGTTTTAAACGAGCTTAAAGGTTTGGACAAGTCCTTAAATACTTACATTTAACAAACTGTGTGTCAGGAATGAAACAAGTTTAAATAGAGAACTTACAGTAAAAATTAAGCAGGACTGAACTTAGCCCTGCTTAACTTTAGGAACTACTGAACAATCAAAGGTAATCGAAAAGATTTTCCATCATTTCGAAAATTTGGGGTCAAGATATCACCAGCAATATTCCGAGTCAGTGTAAGAAAAAGTTCGTGATCTCTCCTCTTAATTTTTTTTGAAAGACCCAAGGTTTTGAGATCAATAACGACAAGCTGATCTTTTCTATTTACTTGTATCGCATCATCACCAGAGGTAAATACACTTGAAAAATAAGCTTTATTATTTCTATGCAGAACTAAACTTACATCAAAGGCTTGATTATCCCATTTTGAGTAATCCAGATAAATTGCTTTATCTCTTTTGGAAAGCGTTCCATTTTCAAAATTAAAATTTCTAAAAAGGAATTTACCTTTTCTCATAAATTTGATTCTAAACGTTATATCGACTTGAGAACTTCTATTTCCGCGTGTAACTCTTCTATCTGTGTCTACAAGGACGGCCAGAACATTAGTATTGTTAACCTGTTCAATATCAACATTTAAGTTGTTTCCAAGAGTCACTGAGAACTCATGGTTTTCCCTAGAGTTTCCTTCGAAAATGACATTAATATCTGCGTAATGATCAACTTGCACTTGGTACGATTCAGTTATCGTTTTTCTACAAGTATAAGGAACTTGTCTATAACGAGTCTCGTAACGACAAACTCTTTCATAATAAGGCTCATCACGACAAATTCTTCTTCCTGGCTCCATTCGGCAAACTCTCCTTCCAGGAGTTACCGAACAAACTTTCCGGCCTTTTCTAATTCGACAAACTCTCCGACCAGGCTCAGTCCGACAAACTCTTCTATCTACTCCACGTCGACAAACCCGTCGGTATCGAGTCACTCTCCGACAGATTCGTTCTTGGTATGGCTCACTTCTATAACAAGTATCTTCAATAACTCTTTCTCTATAGCGAGTCTCATAAGCTACGGTTTCTAGACTTAAGCTTTCATCTGGCTGTCCAGAATAAGTAAATCCCATTTGGTCAGAACCATCGGAGTTTAAGCTCCAAAATAAAAGCAGACTTAATAAAATAGGTAAATAGCGAATCATAGTCCCTCCTTAAACTAGTCTTTATATGATTTAACTTAGAGCAATAAATGTTCCAGACTTTTTTGATAGAGATGCAGGGTTCAACTATGAAAGACAAACAGCACAAAAAATTTCAAACACTATTTATTGGAGCCAAATTTTATTCCGGTGCCATCTGGTTACCTTGAGTTTTGACACTTAAGAAGAAGTTTTGTTTAGTCTACTAGTGAAAAGTACATTGGTCTGTTTACTCTTTTTGTCTTCATTTTTACGAGCCGAGTCAAAACAAAAACTTCACGAACAAGCTTCTCAGCAGTTTCTGAAAACTCATTTTTTTGAGAATGGTCGAGGTATGATGATCTCTCCTGACCTCGTAAAACTCATTACGACTTTTCAAAAAATGGGAATCAAGGAAGTCCAAAAGAAAATTTTTCAAGATCGATACGGTTTTAATCTCCTTAACAAGAAAATCGTTGGATTCTTTGACGTAAGATACAAACATCTTCGTGTTGGTGTCCTTGGGTGCACAGCTTGTCATAGTGGAAAAGCTGCGGGTTTTTTCATTCCAGGACTAGGCAATAAAACAATTGATCCTTACCTTATTGGACGTGACACTTATTTTATTCAAAAATTTTGGGGATTAACTGGAAGAACAAAAGAATTTAAAAGACTTCATAAAACATCTATGCATTTTGCAAAGGTATCCTTTGATAAAAAAGTTTCGAATCAAACAAGAGGACTTGTTCCTGATGCAACTATTCAAACCTTCTTTTATAAAGACCTTGGGATGGATTATCCAGACCTTCCAAATGGTGAAGTCAAAGTTCCTCATCTTTGGGGACTTCAAGAAAAAAGAAAAACCGGAATTTTTACAAGCGGTGAGTTTAATGGAGATCATGTTGGCTGGGAGTTTGGAGCGGAACTCTTTGCGAGTGATAGTGGAGATCACTTAAGAAATATCCTTCCGAAACTCGAGAATGTTGTTGAAAATATTTTTCACAACTTCTTGCCTCCTAAATATCCTTTCTCAATTAAAAAGCTCTCATTAGCCAGAGGGCAAAAAATTTTTAGGAAAGATTGCAAACAATGCCATGGAGAACACATTAGAGATCCCCAAGGATACCCTATCTATAAAAAACCTAAACTTATAAAACACTCAATTATAAAAACAGATGGTGATAGACTCTCGGGAATGGATGAGTTCTTAAGAATTGTCGAAAAAAGTTCTGTAAGCGATATCTTAAAACTCAATTACAGAAAAGAAAAAGGTTATATTGCTCCACAACTCTGGGGTATTTGGTCTCGCTTCCCCTATCTTCATAATGGGTCTGTTCCAACTCTCTACCACTTATTAGTGAAACCTGAAAGTAGACCTCAGGTCTTCTCTATGTATCAAGCTGGTGAAAAATATCGATTTGATCAAAGAAATATGGGATTAACTCTTCCAAGAAATCTTTCTCGAGCAACAAGAAAGGCAAAAAGAGGTAATAGAAATTACTATTATACAAAAAGAATTGGGCATTCGAACCAAGGCCATTATTTTTCGTTCATGAAAAAGTACTCGGAACAAGAGCGCTATGATTTGCTCGAGTACTTGAAAACTTTATAATAACTGAATTGCTTGGCGTAATTATTTAGCGACCTTACGTGAATCACCAAACTCAATCCAACAAAACACTTTGGTAAAAACAAAAAAGCCCCACACAAAGGTGAGGCTTTTTGTTTTCCATGGTGGGTCTGGCTGGACTCGAACCAGCGACCCCGTCCTTATCAGGGACGTACTCTAACCAGCTGAGCTACAGACCCATGGACATAAACAATGAATGGTGGAGATGACAGGAGTCGAACCTGCGACCCCCTGAATGCAAATCAGGTGCTCTCCCAACTGAGCTACACCCCCACAGTACATTGCAAAACGAAGTTGTAATTTAGGAGACTTGGGCAAGGTTGTCAATATTCATCAAAAGAGCGATCATCCTTCAATCATATATTTAAAGGAGTTATTCATGGAAACAAATGAACAAGGCTTATCAAACGCTCATGCCTTATTAAAGACCCAAAATGGATCTGTAAAAATTCAATTTTTCCCAAATGAAGCTCCTAAAACGGTTGCAAGAATCACCCAATTAATCTCTGAAGGCTTTTATAATGGGATTGTTTTTCACCGAGTCATTCCTGGTTTCGTTGCTCAAGCCGGAGATCCAACAGGGACTGGAACTTCAGGAAGTGGGAAAAAGCTCGCTGCTGAGTTCAACTCTCGTCCTCATAAGACCGGAACAGTTGCTATGGCCAGAGCTCAAGATCCTAATAGTGCAGACTCGCAATTCTATATCTGCTTAGCCGACACTCCACATCTGGACGGACAATACACGGTCTTCGGAACAGTCACGGAGGGCTTTGAAAACGTAGAAAAAATCAATCAAGGTGACACGATTGAGACTTTTGAGTTCTTTAATTAAATAACGCTTCTCGCCAAAGAGCAAAATTTGCCATTAAACTTAGAGCAAAAAATAAAACTCTTGGAAGAATCTTATTTGATCCCATGTGAACAATACCATGCAAAATTCTCAAGGCGACAAAAGCCCAAGCTAAAGCAAGTTGAAAATCACTTGCTTCTCCTTTGAAACAAAGGATCGCACAGGCAATATAAAACAGAACAGGGACTTCCATTAAGTTTGTATAATGCCTTGAGGCCTGCTTAATATAGCGAGGAACCTCGCCAACATCATAAGTTTTAAAATACTTCGCGCTTACTTCACCATTTTTAACGGCCCTTACTCGAGTCACAAACATGTAAATCATAACAAGATGAGTAAAAACAAAGAGAGTAAACATTGGATAAACAATCGATGAATTCATAAATTCCTCACGCTGTGCTTTTGACACTAGTTTATCGCTCTCGATACAATTTACCCACAAAATAAGGAGTTTCAGTGTTTAAGTTATTTTTTGGACTTTTCCTCATTAACTCATTTGCTTTTGCTCAAAAGAAAAAAATCAAATCTTGCAAAATCAAAGAAGGGTCGCTCATTGTCGTCAATCAAAAAGGTAAAGTTCTTAAAAAGTTTGTTGAAAGAAATGTAAAAGATAAACTCGTTTGTAAATCTCAAATCGCTCTTGCATTTATTGGTGATTATTTTTTATCGAGTAATGGAGAGGAAATTGTTTCTCTTAAACTCAAAAAGAGAATTGATCCAAGCTCAGAAGTTTTATTAAATGGCTCTACAGTAGGAGCAGTCATTAATGATTCTAGTTTGATCGTAACAGATGGCACCGGGTTTTTAGCAACATCCTTTGATGATAAGTACAATAAAAAGGAATTTATTCATATAAAGGCAAAAGATAACTTAATTGGTGGAATGATTGGGGAACTTTTCTTTGCTTCAGATGGGAAAGTAACAAAAAAGAAATCATTTCCTCGATTTAATCCAGATACAAAACCTCGAATCGAAGTTGATAAAGATATCGTTGGGGTTTACTGGCAAGACTACCTAATTGCCTCTGATTTTTTTGATCTAAAATCTCGTCGCCTTCAAAGTATTGAAGGGATGGCAAAGACCGCTGCTGCAGATAAGCGCTTCGTAACAATTCATGGAGAATATCTTTATTTATCTGATGGGAATGAAATAAAAAGAAAATACTTCTCTGATCTTAATCTTAAAGAGGTTTTAATCACCGGAAATAAAAACGTTATTGCAGCTTATATTCCACCGTATTTCGTAGCCATCGATTCAAAGAGATTTAGAATTAATATTGAGTATGTGAATAAACCAGGAGAAGTTGTTGCCAAAGAAAACTTTGCTATTTTTGCAACAAAAGAAAAACTCTATATTTATAATGTCCTAACAGGGAGTTTTTCTCGTCGAAAAACTACTTTCCGTGACGGTCGCCGTCTGGGATATAGAGGAACTTTTTAATAACAAAAAAGATCACAATCAAGATGCCAAGTAACCAGTAAGTTCCAACTTTAGATTGATAGGCTTCTGGTTTTTCTACATCCATTCCTGGAAAGATAGGATGATAAGGCTTTTCAGCAACTTCAGTCACGAGTGATGTATCATGCTCACTCGGCTGGGTATTTAAAGCTTCTTGTTCTACAATTGTTTCTGGTTTGTCTTTTACTTCAGTAGGGTTTTCCATCTCTCTCTCCTAACGACCAATTGTCTCTAATGAAACGACCGCTGCATAAATAAATGCAGAAACCGGAACAAGGGCAATAATTTTTAACCAAGTGTATTCTTCTTTAAGATGCATGTAATACCAGCCAACAAGTCCTGCTTTAATAAGGGCCAAACCTGTTAGCCATCCAGCATGCCAGAGCTGAGAAAGTTTCAACTCTGGAATAACAACCTCAATCGCCGTGAGCACTGCAAGCGCTACGAAGATAATCATGTATTCTTTAAAATGACTTTTATAAGCGCCTTCCGTCGCCATAACTAACTCCTCCGATGGATCAGTTTATTAATTAATAAACCAAGATCAATCATCATTTTATCTATTTCAGTTTTTTCATTTGAATAATAAGCTCTTATCTGTCCTTTCTCATCAACAAGAACAAATTTCTCAGCATGAGCAATATCGTAAACATTATTGAAGGGTTGCTTTGCTCCAATTGCAAACTTAAATCCCCCCATAATAATATTTTCAAGTTCTTTAAATGGACCTGTCAAAAATCTCCAAACATGGGGATTAGCATGAAGTTCCCGAGCATGATCAAAAAGAACCTTTGAAGTATCAGTATTAGGGTCAACTGTAAAAGAAACAATTGCGACCTTTGTTCCAAGACCTCTCACCCTCTTTTGAATTTTTTGAGTCGCCTTCATTATCTCAGGACAAGATGTCGGACATGAAGTGAAGTGAAAGTTTGCGATATAAGGTTTTCCCTTGAGTTCTTCACTTCCAAATGTTTTTCCATTCTCGTCTGTTAACTTAAACTCCGGAAGAGTATAAAGAACCGGAAGATCTGGTGGAAGTACTCTATTCATCGACCTGTAGATAGGATAAGCAAAAAGAAATAGGCTTATAAAAATCCAAAACCACTTGTTCATAACAAGTTTTTGAATTGGATTCGGAGTATTTACAGCAGTTACAGTTCCAGCTGTCATTACTTTAAAGTCTCCTTTAATTTACGACGTGCTTCCTTGTTCTTCTTAAGCTTCATAAGTGAATCAACATAATAAGCAACGGCCCAGATCTCATGATCTTCAATCGTTCCTTTCCAAGCAGGCATTCCAGACCCAGTAACACCAGCAGCAAGTCTCCAAGCAATATCCTCTACATTATTGATAGATCTTAATTCGTGCCATGTGAAATCAGGTGGTAAATATTTAGCGAATCTTTCCTCACTGTCGTAAAAATAGTATTCAGATTCTTGAATTTTCAACTGATAAAAATCAGCTTCAAAATCATCTGCTGAAAGTTTTTCGCCATTATACTTTTCATTCAACTTAGAGAATTCATCTTTGCTAATATAAGCCTGGTGACAGGTCTGACAGTTCGCTACCATGTGGTAAACTTCTTTTCCTTTAATGATAGCTGCTTCTTTTCTCGCTAAGCTATATGGGTCTGGCGATAACTCTACTTTAATACCTTTTTCATTATCTTTATTTTCCCAAACTTGAGGAGCAAACGTTTTAATATATTGAGTAACTGCTAATGCCTGGTCTTTAGAGATATCCCACTTAAACATTGCAGTACCGTTAAGACCCCCTTGGATGATTCTTACGAAATCATGATCTGAAGGAAGTCCACCATCTGCAGAATAACCAAACTTATAAAGACCTTGCTTAAAGTTTCTTGGCGGTGGTAATGATCCTTTAGCAGCCGGACCATTTCCATCTCCGTTCTCTCCATGGCAAGCAGCACAGTATTCAAGATAAACATGCTTTCCAAGAGTTAAAACTTCGGCAGAAACTTGCTGATTTCCAATAAAAGTTCTTCCCTTCTTGAAGCCTAATTCATTTTTACTACATGAAAAAAGAATTGCGACTAAAGACAATGTTAAGAGTTTCATTCTAATATCCTTCCTCAACTAAATTAAAAACAATACAACAAACATCAAGGCCCAGATTATTCCTAAGAAATGCCAGAACTTGATAATATTTTCTACTTTGTTCTCAAACTGAACATGCCCAAGATTTTCAACCTTGAGGGTTTTAAGTAGGTAAAAAAGACCCAATAGACCAAGAACAACATGACCTGCATGAATCCAAGTAAAGCCATGTAATATTGATGCAAAAATTCCAGAGCTCGTCATAAGTCCTGAAGACTCAAGACTTAGCCAAAGAAGTTTTTGAGTAACAAGAAATCCAATTCCAAGAATTAATGTTCCCCAAAGAAAAAACTTTGCATCATTTCTCTTTATCATCTCAAATGATTTTTGATAACGGTGAAGCGTAAGACTACTTATTGCGATAAACAAAGTACTCAGTGAAGGCCAGATAAGAGAGACTTTTTCAAATCCCATCGGCGGCCATTGAGTATTTTGAAATCGAAATAAAGCATAAGATAAAAACAAAGCGGCAAAAAGCATTCCCCATGAAACAAGGGCAATATAGAAGCCAAGTTGGCTTGCTTCTTTTTGTTGAATGGCTTCAGCACTCTTTGTTGTCATTATTATGCCTTAATAAGATCCTCTGTTTGATATTGAAAATCTTTTCCTTCTGGAAGATTAGGATTTCCAAATTCATGCGGTCCACATTTAACTGTAGGAATCTCTTCAAAATTGTAATGAATAGGTGGAGACGGAAGTGTCCACTCAAGTGTTCCAACATTCCAAGGATTTGAAGGAGCTTGCTTTTTACTTCTCATAGAGATGATGCAATTAATAACGAATGGAATCTGTGCAAACCCCATTAAAATTGCAGACCATGTAACAACTGTTGAAATTGGTAAAAGCTTCTCTAGGTGCTCATAAACGAATGGGTTATATAGTCTTCTATGCATTCCAGCGAATCCCATAACCATCATTCCAAAGAAAATTCCATTAAGGCCAATCATTGACCCCCAAAAGTGAATTTTTCCAAGTGTTTCATCGAGCATGCGTCCAAACATTTTTGGAAACCAAAAATAAGTGGCAGCATAGCCTCCAAGAAGAACCGAAGCAGCCATCGTATAGTGGAAGTGACCAACAACAAAATAAGTATCGTGAAGATAAAGGTCAGTAGAAACTGTTCCAAGGTAAAGACCCGTCAAACCTCCGAGGCCAAAAACGAAAACAACACCTAGAGAAAATAACATAGGTGTGTCGAATCGAATCGATCCTTTATAAAGAGTTCCAAGCCAGTTCGCAAAAAGAACTGCCGAAGGAATTGAAATCGTCATTGTTAAGGTCATAAATGTTTGTGTAAGAAGAGGACTCATCTGAGTCGTAAACATATGATGCCCGTAAACAACAGTTGAAAGAATAGAAATCGTTGTCATTGCAAGGGCAGTCGACTTCGCTCCGAATGCTGGCTTTCTCGAAAAGAAAGAAAGAATATCAGAAACGATCCCCCAAGCTGGTAAAATTAAAATATAAACTTCAGGATGACCGAAAATCCAGAAAACGTGTTGGAAAAGAATCGGATCACCTGTTCCACTTGTTGCTGCTGCACCAGCGAGGAAAAAGGTTGTTCCAAAAACTCTATCAAAGATAAGAAGAAGAACACCCGCTCCAAGAACTGGCAAAAAGATAGCATTCAGGATCGCTGTTAACCAAAGACCCCAAATCGTAAGCGGCATATCGAAATAGCCCATTCCTGGTGCACGGAATGAAATAACAGTCGTAATATAGTTGACTGCTCCCATTGTTGAACTTACTCCGAGAACAAAGATTGCAAGACACCAAAGTGTTTGACCAGAACCAGCCGATCCAATCAAAGTACTAAGAGTTGGATAAGAGGTCCATCCACCCGCCGCACCTCCAAGAGGGAAAAACAGAGAAGATAAAAGAATGATTCCTGAAACTGCTGCAATATGAAATGAAAGCATATTCAGGAGAGGGAATGCCATATCTCTTGCGCCAATCATTAATGGAATACAAAAGTTACCAAAGGCTCCAATCAGAATCGGAGTAATAGCATAAAAAATCATAATCGTTCCATGCAATGTAAAAAGCATGGCATAAGTATCAGGAGGAATAACTCCTCCCGTTTCAGGAAAAAGAAAAGATCCAATAACTGGGAAAGCTTCTCCTGGATAAGCTTGCGTCCATCGAATCATTAGAGCCATTAAGCCCCCAACGAAAAGAAAGAAAATCCCATACCAAAGAAATTGTTTTCCAATTACCTTGTGATCATAAGAAAAAACGTATTTGCTTAAAAACGTTTTTGGGGCTGCGTGTTTACCATGTACGTATGTCATTCTTCACTCTCCCACTTCCATCCCCAGAAGTTATCAATATTATCATTATCATTTCCTACATCTGCTAAGTATTGAGCTTCGTTATACCACTCATTAAACTCTTCTTCCGTGTGTACAAAGAGACGACCTTGCATCATATAGTGATGTGTTCCACACATTTCAGCACAAGCAATCGAAAACTCACCTGTTTTAGTTGTCTCAAACCACATTCTAGAAATTCTTCCAGGCATCGCATCGACTTTAAGCCTAGCATTAGGAATAAAAAAAGAGTGGATAACGTCTTTCGATGTTACTCGAAACTCAACTTTTTTCCCTACTGGTAGATGAAGTTCATGATTCGTAAGAACATCATCCGCCGTATTGAATTCTCCATCAGCTCCTGCCATTCTAAAGTTCCACATCCATTGCTGAGCAAGAACTTCAACTCTCACAACTTCTTCATCTGCTTTTGGAAAATTCCAAAACTCATTCAACATGTCATCGTTAGACATTCTCGTGATGTTAATATCAATTAATAAGAAAACTGAAGCTCCTATCAGGTAACCAACAATGGCCTGTTGTTTTTTCTTATTCCCGTAAGTGTATTCACCTTTGGGGCTTCTTTTTTGTGAATAAAGATAAGAAAATCCAAATAACCCCACGCAAACAAAGAAAAAGAAAATAATATTCATCACTGTGGTGTAGCTAAAAAGATAATCAATCAAATGCCCGTTAGTCGTAATGATCTCTGGTGGGGCAATCATCTCCATAAAACTCATAGTTCTTCCTCTAACTTAGTTATTAAAGACAACAACAAGGATTCCCAGTTGAACTGGAAGATACACAAGAGTGCTAAAAAAGAACTTTCGTGCCCAAGTTGTTACCATATTTTCATTCGTTATTTTTAAACCCTTAAATGCATATAAACAGAAAAAGACGCCAAGAACTGCTGTCACAATTGTATACATTGAGCTTTGCGTAATATTTAAATAAATTGGTAAGTATGCGACTCCGACAAGAAGAATTGCATAACTAAACATTCTTAACGCCGTTCTTTTATCACCAATAGTATTCGGAAAAACAATAATTCCTGCGTCTCCATAATCTTTTTTATGCATGATCGAAATCGCAAGAAAGTGTGGAAGTTGCCATAAGAAGAGGATTCCAAAAAGGATAAGACCTATTGGTTGGATATCTCCAGTCACCGCTGTTTGTCCCATTAGTGGAGGAAGTGCTCCTGGAATAGCTCCAAGAAAAACAGCATAAGCTGTTCTTTGTTTCGCAGGTGTGTACATTAAGAGATAAGTAATCATCGCAACAACACCAAGAATGGCCGTCAAAGCATTTACCCAAGAAAAAATTAAAATAACAGCAATCATACAAATAATTGCACTTGCAGAAAAACCAAACAAAGGTCCGATCCTTCCAGCGGCCATAGGTCTATCCGCCGTTCTTGCCATTCTTTTATCAATATCTCTTTCCATCCAACAGTTTAAAGAACAAGCTCCACCAACGAGTAGGGTTATAGAAAAAAGAGATCCTAGGACTTTTGTAAAGGTAACAGGCTCCCCTGCTAGATAGATTCCGATCCCAGCAGTAAAGATAACTAAGCCGGATAATCTTGGTTTCATCGTTGAGAAATAATCAACCAACTTGTCATAAGATTGATTTTCAAAAACTCCATGTTTTTTTAAATAACTTAATTCAAGAAGTATTTTCCAAGTCAAAGCAAAAAGAAGAGCTGCTCCAGTTAAATGTAATGTCGTTGCACCTACTCCAAGACTTGTCGCTACTGCAAGAAGACCAAGCTTAACTTGAAGAACAATGATAATAGGAAGAAGAACAAGTTTAATTTTTAAAGCATTTTGAAAAGGAACTTTCTTTTCAAATGTCTTAATCGATCGATACCCAACAAATCCAAAATAAATCACAAATATAGCAATAAAATAAGCGAAATACCTATGCACCATATGAAGAGCTGCAGGAAATGAATTAGGAAACCAACTTTTTTCAAAAAGAACAAGATCAAAACAAGCAAAAGCATTTTCCCAGCCTGTGCCACATACAGAACCAAGACCAAGATGCCTCATTGAAGCCCCAAGAATCATTTGACCATAGATAAAAAGAAGCCCAAATGAAACAAGCTTAAGGATACTTTTATTCCAAGTTCCTTTTGATTCAAAGCTCTCAGTTTTTGATTCTGCATCTGCAAAATCAGCAGCCAATGCTTTGGCTGTCTCACTTGTTTGAACCAAATGATAAAGATAAATAAACACTCCAAAAACAATCATTGATGTCGCTAGATGTGCAGTTGAAACAATCGTTGGAAGTTTATAAATAACAGTAAGCCCGCCAAGAACTCCTTGAAAAACAACAAGTGCTAGTCCAAAGAGACTAAACTTAAAAATTCTTGATTGACCATATTTTTTGTAAGAGAAAAAACTAATAAGAATTGAAAGAAAACCAACAAGAGCCCCAAGTAATCGATGAGAATGTTCAATGAGAACGCCACCCTCCATCTTAGGCATCACTTGGCCAAAACACAGAGGCCAATCCGGGCATGCTAAACTTGAACCAGTATTGTGAACAAATCCGCCCAAGTTAATGAGTGCAAAAGTAATAAGAATTGTGGATCCAATTAAAAATTTCACTGTTTTTCTGCTTCCTTATTCCTTTTCTTGAAAGCTTTTTTAAACAACAAGTAAAAAGGAATGTAAGTAAGAGCGATAAATACTGCTAGTATCCACCACGTATTTTTATCTGAAGCATCCGATGCGCCTGCACAATATGGGCAAGCCATTACTTCGGCAGCCGTTAAGAATAGAAAAAAAAGTAAAAGCTTTCTCATCTACAATAAATAGATAAACGTAAATACAAGAATCCAAACAAGATCGACAAAGTGCCAAAAGAGACCTAAAACCTCTAATCGCTTGTATTCTCCGTTATCATATTTTCCTTTATAAGCATTCACATACTCGCATATCAAATAAATAACACCTGACAGAACGTGAAGACCATGGAAGCCAGTAACCATATAAAAAGTTGAACCAAAAAGATTTTGTCCACCTATAAAGTGATCTAAAGTAATCCCAAGATGAACAAGGTGTTGATACTCATAAACTTGAATACCAAGAAAAATCGCTCCACCTGTAATCGTTACAAGTAACCATCGGAGCATTTTTTCTCTATTCTTTAATCGACAGGCATCGATCGCTAAAACCATAGAAACAGAACTACAAATCAGAATAAAAGTTGCAATCGCTGATAGAGTAATTCCCAGGTGATCCGCTGGTGTTGGCCAATCTTTTGAGCCTCTTAAAACTGCGTAAGCAAGTAGAAATCCCGAAAACGACATCGCATCCGTAACAAGAAAAAGCCACATTGCAATTTTTCCAGGAGTTGCCTTCCCAAATTGTGGGTCAACATGATCTGGGTTTAAAAGTTTATATCCTGCTGCCATAAACTAATTCCTTATTTGTATTGAGAAGATCCCTTCTTCTGACCAAGTTCAATAATATATTTTGTTAATGCATCTATTTGTTTCTTTGGATCATCTCCAAGAACTCCCTCAACCGCAGATTGCTGTCCTTCATCCCAGAACTGCGGCATTGGCGTATAATCTTGGATCGCAACCGGGTTTGTTAACCACTTCTTGATCCAGCTTGGTCTCAATCTTTCATGAGCATAATGAAGATTTGGTCCCTGAGCTTCTTCATTATTAAATCCACCTGTATGACAAGTGACACAAGCAAGTTCATTCCATAGCTTCACAGCAGCTTCTCTTTCACCTTTCTCCCAAACGACTTTCTTATCTTTATTGTAGAAAGTTTTTTGGCCAGCATCTTTTACAAAGTAATCAACGAGCTTATTGAGTTCATCTTCAGAGAAGTTGAATGAAGGCATTCTAATCTTAAGATAAGGTCGAATAGGCTTAACATTCTGAAAGAAAGTATGGAGCCAATCTGTATGAACTCTATGCCCTTCTTTAACAAGCCATGGAGGTCCAGCATTTTCATCATCTGCATAAGCAGGCTTGATCCATCCACCTTGCCCATCAATTTTATGACAGCCTTGGCAATTATATTTATTGGCAACCTTTCGGCCTTGTTCAGCAATAAGCTCTCTCTCGTTATAATTTTTCTTACCTGCCATCGGGATATAATCAGAAACTTGGCCGAGAAGGAAAGTCGTAATGTTTTCGATTTCAGCATCTTTTAAATAAAAGTTAGGCATTCTATTTAAATCTTTAAATGGTTTAGGTACACCAATATCCCACATTCTTGGGTTCTTTAAATGAGCTGAAAACCAATCATGCCTTGTATGCCCAACTTGCTTTTGTTGTCCGTAACCAAATTGATGAATTGGCTTACTTCCAACTTTAGTAAGATCTGGGCCAATTGGTGGTCTATTCGGATCAAACCCATCGATATCATGACATGAATAACATCCATATTTACCAATTGTAATTCGGCCAAGCTCAATCGTTCTCTCTTTATCTGAAAGTTTTTCAATTTTTGCTTGCGCTGTTTTAATAGGAATAAAAGCTGAATAGTCTGCAACAAGAAGTTCGTCTCTGATCTTTTTGTCCATTTCCTGAAACTTTAACTCAGCAAACTTTTTGTTTTTAGAATTTAGTAAATAAGTCGCAATATCGTTCGCTTCCTTATCAGAAAGTCTAAAAGAAGGCATGACTGTATCTACTTGATAATGAGAAGGTTTAATCAACCATGAAACAAGCCAGTCAGGGTCAACCTTGGAGCCAGTACCAACGAGATAAGGACCTCTCATATTTTTAACATTGCTGTATGGTTCATCGATACCTTCAACTTGGTGACATCCAATACAACCAACAGTCTGGATAAGCTCTTTACCCTTCTCAGCATTTCCTTTTGTATACTTTTTAAAGGGCTTATAGTCTTTCGCTTTTGCAACCAGGTACTCAGCCATTGCATTAACTTCGACAATATTTTTCTTCATGAACTTTGGTTCACTATTATTAGATTGCCCAAAGAAAGCTGGCATTCGTGAGTTTGGATTAAAAGTATGAGGTGACCAAATCCAGTTTTTAATAAACTCTTTAGAGACTTTTGCATTAATCTTCAAGAGACTTGGTCCTGGCTTTTTAAGGTGCTCCCAACCTTCAATCTTATGACATCCGTAACATCCGTAAGATTGAACAAGTTCTTTACCTCTATTAAGTTTATCTCCCATAACCACTCGAGACTCAGCACTATGGCATTTTGTACAAGAAGCGTAAGAGTACTTACTTGGTAGCATGGTAATAGGAACCTTATGAGGTTCATGCCAATTATATTTTTTCTCCCATTCCTTTTGTTGTGCCATATCGTTCGGCATGTGAGCAGGAGCATTGAAGTCATTGACTCTGTGTCCTTCTCCACCGTGACATGATGTACATCCAAACTTCTTAATTGGGTGAGCTGAATTTACACCAGCTGCAAGTGTATTAACCTTAGGATGTGTTCGATAAGGTTGTGGCTTATCTTCATAGCCAGGTTGATCAATAAACATGTGACACGTTGTACACCGATCAACTTTTTTAGTTTGAACGAAATATCGATCATCTGTAAGATTATCAAGAACAATTTGTTGAATTTTTACTGTTGGATCAAGGTAATCAATAAAAGGAGCATTTCTTAAGAAGAAAATAGGATCTTTTGCAGTCATTTTCTTTGCAACTAAAAGACGCTCTTTCGCTCCAGTGATTTGGCTTGATTTTTTCTCCAAGGCTGCAACTTCACCTCGAATTGTTTTTATCTGATCTTTAATTTTTTGTTCTTGCTCTTGGAAAGTTTTAAGGTCATCTTTCCCTGCTTCGAAAAGAGCTTTTTGCTCTTCCATTTTCTTTTTGTATGGAGCAGCCTTCTTAAGCTCTTTATCCATTTTATAATGCTCATACTTGAACTGATATTCTCCGGCGAGTGCTCCATGAGTACCATTCGTCATATTTTGAACATAGATATTTTTTTCAACTTTCGTGAGTTCTTCTTCAAGAGCTTTCAACTCACCTTGTTTTGCCTCAACTTCTTTTTTTGCTTTTTCAAGATCAGCGTTAATTTTTTCAAGCTCTTCTTTATCAATACTTTTTTCTTCCTCGATAATTTTCTCAGCTAGTACCTGCTCTTTAACTTCGAAACCTTTCATCTGAACAGCTTTCCAAGGACGAATATAATCGTCTAAAACCATCCAGATAGTTGTCAGCAAGAATAGGACTGAAAAAACAGCAAAAAGTTTATTTAAAAACTTTGTATTATAAGCCATTCCTGGTTCATGTTTTTTATCACTCATTTCTCATAAACCTCTTAGATATTAAACTCGAACTCAGGCATAAACACTAAGTACTTCAAGTTAATAAACCATCGTAAATACATTTTTATCGGCATAGTCATCATCATTAAAACAAGCATTAATAAAATACTGTATCGAATATAACCCATGCTTTTTAAGTAACCTCTAAGTTGACCACCGTTTAACAACTTTCCAAATCTCCCTTTGAAGTTAAAAAGTTTTTTCGTTAAGTAAAATGGTGTTGCTACAAAATAAATTGCAACTAATGCAAGACCAAGCCATTCACGAAGAACAATACTTTTTGGTAATGGCATATTTAACCATTGAATCCAAAAAATCTCTGAAAGGTTAATATTGTTAGCTGCAACAACCTTGTGAGCATCCCAATATTCAAACGGACCATAGAAAGTCCAGTTTGGTCCTCTTAAGAAAGTTCCAATAATGATGAGGAAAATCCAAAGAACAAGCCAACCAAACATGAATGAAGAAATTGCAAACTTTCTTTCTTCGAAGCAATAGTAGCCATTTCCTTTAGGGTTCATGTCAATATACGGAATCGCAATAAGGCCAACAATGATAAGGCCTGGAAGTACAACCCCTGCCATCCAAGGATCAAAATAAACAAGCATTTCTTGAAGACCAAGAAAATACCAAGGAGCTTTCGCTGGGTTTGGTGCCCATGTTGGGTTTGCAGGCTCCTCTAATGGTGCCTTAAAAAGAATCGACCAAACAACAAGAAAAGCCGTTCCTAAAATAATCGTAAAAAGCTCAGTGTAAACAAGGTTAGGCCATGCCCAAACTTTCTCGCGATTTTCTGGTGTTCCCTCAAGAGGTGGTCCACCTGCTTCAATTCTAATATCATTGTTAACGGCTTTATAAATTGAATACCAAGTTAACCAACCCATAGAAATGAGAAGAATTGAAATCGGAATATTATCTGGCCAAGTAATAATGGCCCAAAAGTTTTTGTCCTGCGCAGCCCAAACTGTAAACAGAGTTGTTGCACCTGTCATGATCCAAAAAAACTTTTTTGAACCCACAAATCGGATGTATTTTATTGCAAGAAAAAATAAAACGATAACAATCGAGAAAGAGTAAATTGGATCTGCAATGAGGTTGATTAATGATTTCATGAAATTCCTTTTCTCTCCCTACAATGGCGCAGAGATACCTCCATCTTTTCTAACTCGCCAAAAATGAACAGCAATAAGTCCTGCGACAACAACTGGAATAAAAACACAGTGAAGAATATAGAATCTTAGAAGTGCTGCTTCACCAACAAATCGTCCACCGAGTAATTGAAACCGAACATCGTTTTTATCAGAGACAAGAACAAAGTCACCAATCTTAGCAAGGTTAGCTCCCGGTCCCCCATGACCTAGAAAAGGAGTAGCCTTTGCCATGTTTGATCCAACCGCGATCGCCCAAATAGCAAGCTGATCCCAAGGAAGTAGGTATCCCGTAAATGATAGAAGCATCGTAAGAACGAGAAGAATAACTCCAACTCCCCAATTGAATTCTCTTGGTGGCTTGTATGATCCCGTCATAAAAACTCGGAACATATGAAGCCACACAGTGATAACCATTGCGTGTGCTCCCCAACGATGAAGTTCTCGCATAATCCCCAGAGGTACGTGCTCCCTAAGTGCAATGATATCGTTGTATGCATATTCCGCTGTTGGACGGTAATAGAACATTAAAAGAATTCCTGTCACTGTTAGAGCCAAGAATACAAAAAACGTTAATCCACCCATACACCATGTGTAGCCTAACTGAACCCCAGATTTTTTCAATTTGATTGGATGAAGGTGAAGAAAAACGTTACCAGCAATAACAGAAGCTCTGTTTCTTGCGTTCGTTGGTGGACCATGTCTGAAAATTGATTTCCAGACCTGTGTATTCGCTACCTTTTTAGCAAAACTATCTTTAGACATATCTACCTCAACCTACACATTCAAAAAGGCATCTGGATAACTCCATTCACCTTTTTCATAACGAAAGATTTTTGTTTTATCGACTATGATTCTACCTTGAGCATCAAGGCTAACTTTATAACGTTCTAAGGGCCGCGGGGCTGGACCTTCAAAATTAATTCCATTCGCATAATAGCCAGAACCGTGGCATGGGCATTTATACTTCCTCTCGGCTGGCAACCAAGTAGGAACACAACCTAAGTGAGTACAAATATTTGAAAGCGCTACTAATTTCCCTTCATTTTTATAAATCCAAACACCGAAAACATCTTTCCATCTTTCATCAACACCATCGTTGAAATCATCTGGAGTTCCAGCAATGAAATCCATTGCAGGCTCAAAAACAACATTTGGATAAAGGAATCTAAAAATGAGAGAGAGCATTCCGCCTGCTGCTGCAGCAAAAGTTATCCACCCAATAGATAGGTAACTAAAGAATTCTCTTCGATTGATGTTCTGTCTTGTCGCCATATTCACGTACCTCTGACGCTTAACTTTTGAAATTGAATAGTCCTCAATTTATAAAGACTTAATTCGCTTTCTACAACTAATTTATTTGCTGTAAACGGGGGTTTTCAGTTATCCACATTATCGTGTAATTTCAGGGTTTTTTCAACTCTATTAGAAGTTGTTTGGCCCGTGTTTTGATCACTAATCCGACGTTTGATTGATACAAAGATTCGATAAAATTTAGAACTTCTTTATTCAAATTTTTTGATTTTTCTAAAGCTGCTAGGGCATTCAATTGCAAAGCCTGAACTTGAGACTCATCATAGTTTTCACCCGGAGTCAGCATAAAAACTTCCTTGACGATAGGCAGCGCACTTTCATCACCAAAAGCCAAAACTCCGGAAGCTGCACTATAACTGATTATCTGGTTTGCCGAAGCCATTAGTGTCAACATTTTTTGTTTTGACTGGATCTGATTATGATTAATAAGAGCAAGAATCGCAACTTGAACGAGACCTTCATCTTTGCTCGAAAGCATTTCAACCATTGGTTCGAAATCAATACCTTCTGATGATTCAAGGTTACCGATCGCCATCACTGAACTAAACAAAACTTTTTCATCATCTTCAGTGAGGGCCTTATTAAAAACGCGAGCCCTTCCTGGATGACTCAGTGCACCTAAAGCAAGGATGATAAAGTTTTTTGTTCTCGGATCTGGCGACTCATCGTAGACAGTCGAGAGTTGATCAACTAACCAGGGGATATCTTCTTCGGGAATTTGAGAACTAGAAATATATTTAGAAAGCTCATAAGCCGCAACCCAGCGGTTTCCGAAGGTTTTTGAATGTAATTCTTCAACAAGTCTTTTATAACCTGTATCCGAACTCAGCATTTTTGTAATGGCCCAAATAATAAGGGCTCCGCCCAAAACGATTGCTATTGGAACTAAGATTCCTGAAACAGGCTTGTCTATTTCTTTTTCTGCCATAGAGTATTCCTCTTATTGGCTGGATTATGGTAGAAGGGTGAACACTAGTCAATTCATTACAGAGTTTATTAATGGCGCACATACTAAGACTTTTGTTAACAGTGATGTTATTTGGGATTCTTTTGATTATTGGATCAGCTCACGGTTATATCGCAGTTGAGTTTAGCCATATTCAAATGGCGATTCCCTTGATGATCTATCTTATTTTCGTAGAGGCTTTCGTCATGTTTTATTTCATTGGTGTCGCAAGACTGGTTGAAAACATTCACAACACCTTAACGACCCAGGATAAAAATCAACTCCGAGAACTTTTTGAAGAACTTCCAGAAAATATGGAACCGTATATAAAGAAAGTAAATCGTTTTATCTATTCTTCAAAATTGGCAAAAAGACAGACGATTCCTTGGACGGCCCTTATTCTTACACTCGGATCAATTGGTTTTTTACTCGGTGGAGCTCACCATACTGGCCTCGTAAGAAAGATTGTTCACTCAGGTGTGATCTATGGTTTTACGGCTGCTCTTCTTATTGGCTATTATAGACAATGGGTTCATCTTGGAAAAAACCATAAACTTCTTCGTGAACTCAAGTACTTATTCTCTTTACCTGACTCCTCAATGTAATTAACTCAAGTATTGGATTCTTATCCTTAATATGCCGATAAAAATTCCATGAAACTTTTCTTATTTCTTTTTAGTTTTTCTTTAATAGCTCAAGAGTCCGACTATACAAAAGTTTATTCTAGTCTGAAGGAAATAACGATCTTTGAAGACATGGCCGAGAGTTCAAAGTTTAAAGCTTGTGTAAAACAACAGGGTTCTAGCTTAGAAAAAGAAATTGATGATGAGGAACTCGATAAGATCTCTAAATGCTTTCTCGGTTCAGTTTCCGATAAAGGAATACTCGCTCTCGAAAAAGATCTAGGACTTTCTCAACTTAAACTCGTTAAAGATAAAAAAGCTCCTATTATAAGAAGGTATCTTCATGATAGATTAATGAAAGGTCTTTATGGAGATTATGCTCTTAATCAAAGTCCCGAAATGAGAAGGAAAAGAAGTCTGAAGATCGTTGATCAAAAAACTTTCTTGCACCTCTATCAAAACTACTTAGTAAATAATATTCACATGACTCAAGCTCGGTATTGCTTAAAGCGACAAGCCAAAAATTCTGATGGAAAATCAGAAACGAGAAAAATCGTAGAAGCCTTAGAAGAACTTCAAGGAAAAAACACTCTAAAAGGTTTATGGGCAAAATGTGATTCGGAGATAAGACAAACTCTTTGTACTGATCTTGAAGGAAAAGGAACTAAACTCAATTGGAATTCTGAAGATTTTGAGAAATCTATTTGTGCATTAAAAAAACGTTTAAGAGAATATCGAGATGCTCTCTCAAGGGTTGAGAAAGGATTAAAGGCTTTTGAAGATGCAGGGGAAAGCCGCTATGCTTTTCAAGTCGAAGGAGTTGAAAACTACACCGGAAAAAACCCTGATGAAAAAAATATTCAATCACTTTCTAATTTAACATCTTATGATGCTTACAATGCTTTCCAACAAGAAAACCCAAGCTATTTTGAAAATCAAGTAAATGAATTCAATCAGTTTTGTAATGAACAAGCATTAGATGCAAAAAAATGTGCAAAAATGATTAATCAAAAAGATATGGAAAACTTTAATAAATTAAAACTGTCTGTGATGACTGAATTCAATAGGAAAAAAGACAAACTCAAAGAGCTTGATAATAAAGATGAATTATTAAACTCTCTAGAGGTTAAACTTCTGACAGACAAAGAAAAAAGCCTTTTAAAAGGGCTTTCAAACCCGGAAGACATAAAAAAGCAACTTAATATTATTCTTGATAATTACAAAGTTTCCTTAGTTCATGAGCTAAATGAAAAGCTAAAGTCTAAAATGGCTTCAAACCAATCTCTTTCAAGTTCCAATGCCGTTGATGAAATCCGTTTTGGCCTTGAAAATCAAAAAGCAGCAATGATGGGAGTTTTCCAATTCCAGAATACAATTGCCCAGTATAATCAAGTTCGTGAAAAGGATACTAATAAAATCCTTGGAAACTATTCAGCTCCTATTCAAGCTGAAGTCTCTGACCTTAATGAATTCCTAGAAGACAAAGATGCTCATAAATGGGTTAAAAATGAATCAGGAAGCTTTGAAGAAAAAGGCATTATAGACCGACCTGGTGAAGATTTTTATAACAGCCTCTTCACTACAGGATCTAAATAGACTTAATCCATATGAAAACTTTTTCGTATCCTTTTGGAGCTTCGGCCCTATTTGTTTTACTGACATAAAGACGTGAAGAAGTATCCAATCCTACAACCTCTTCTAGAAAATCATTTAACTCAATATCCTTCACATAGAGATTAAAATAACTTCCTCCAGGTATTTCTTGTCCGAGGGCAACTTTTCCGAATTCCTTAGTTTTATATCGAAAAGTTATATCTTTAATTTTTTCTTTTAAACGTTTCATCTCTACAGAGTTTAGAATCACTCGATAAGTTTTTTTACGACCATAAACTTTATCGCGAAAACCACCCTTATCAATTTCTTCATAACGTGATTTTTGTTCCGAGATATATTTAAAATCTTTTGGAATATTTTCACTACTTAATACATAGACTTCTGATTCTGGCGTCTCTCTTTTTTCTCTAATGAAAGGCTTACTCTTGCTTTCTTTAATTTCTAGTTTTTCCATTTCATTTTTTTCAAGATTTATTTTGCTGGGCTTTTCTTCTTTTGCTTTAAAAGAAGATTCTTTATCAAGCCAGAAAAAACTTGGTTCGTAGATTTCAATTTTACTAGCAAGATAATTATTATAAAACTTGTTTCCAATCTTAAAAACACCAAGAGCAAATGCGATAGAGGTAAAAATAATAGCAAATTCATAGATAAAGTTCATTAAGACATTATCTTTATCCATTTCAATTTTTTTAGCCTTATTATGGTTTAAAGATCTTAATCTGTTCAAAGCCTTTTTCCATTCAGGATAAAAAGTGAAGTCGAGAGAGCTATGTACAGGATGTCTCATGCAAGATTCTTCAATTCTAAAAAACTGATCTTCTTTTTTACAAAGATCCTTCAACGTTATGCTTTGATTTTTAAAAAGATGCTCTTCTGTTAGTAGTTCCTGATCAAGAGCAATATCGAGTTCTTTAAAATGAAGATAAATCGTTTTTAAAAAACTGGAACTATCAAGTTCTAATAATTTTATAGCATGATAAAGAGGGAGCTTACCGGAAAGGCAGATGAAAATTAAATGCTTATCAATAAACCACTGAAACCATCTTTTCAGAGGTTCATTAAATGTCTGATGAACGATCTTTTTTTTAAGTTGGTACTGATCGAGCGAATCAAGTTCTGTTAGAAATAGCAGATAAAACTTCTCAAGTTCTTGCTGAACTCTTCCCCCCCATTGTCCTGAGAAATCTTTAAGATTCAACCAGTTAGTGAAATCTTCAAAATCTTGTCCTGTAAAGAGTTCTGACTCTTTCAGTTCCATCCTTGCCCTCTTGTACCCACTGCAGCACGAACCGTAAAATAGTAGTAGCTGCCTATTAAAGGTAAAACTATAGCCCATTTTAATCAGAGCTATACAAAAGAGAAAGGTTAAACCATGTCTGTAGACAGATCGAGCATGCGACAGAACAGAATGAGATCAGAATTAGCTAGAGCTAATGCAAGAGAGGTCTCCAAGGAAAAACAAACACATGCTAAGTATATGGAAAAAATCAAACTCAAACATGAGAGAGAATCTGAGGAGCTCAAGCAAGATTATAGAATTCAATTAAGCCGAGAGAAATCTGATGGTGATGTTGCTCTTGAAAAACTAAGAGAACGGTATCAATCATTACTTAAATCTGAGGAACATAGATATAACGAAGAGTTAGAAGAACTAAGAGCACGTAATGAATCTGTCTATAACGAATTAAGACAGAAACATGCACTTCAAATTGAAAAAGAAAATGAAAGACAAGATGCATATATGAGAGATCTTCAAGAGAGAATCGATCGAGAAGAACGAAGACACAGCTAAAAGGAAATTATAAATGAAAAGAAATGAAAACGAGATCTTTATCGATGGAAAAAACCAAGCGATTCAAATCCTTCAAAATCTCTCACAAGAAGAAAGAACTCGTTTAATTGAGGCTCTTCGTACCAAAAACCCACTGATGGCCCAAGAACTTGAGGCAAAAAGTTATTCTTTCGTTGATTTACTCAATGCCGATGATACAACT
Source organism: Bacteriovoracaceae bacterium (assembly GCA_965217035.1). Lineage (GTDB taxonomy): Bacteria > Bdellovibrionota > Bacteriovoracia > Bacteriovoracales > Bacteriovoracaceae > JAUHYH01. The sequence continues at coordinate 1,343,514 of OZ244226.1, forward strand.
TTACAGACGATCTTTGATTACGCCAGTGCTCCTGTCATTGGTATCAGTCTTTCCAATTTAGAAATTCACGATCAAAAAAGAATCCTTAGACTTTTAAAAAGAGAAAAGGCTGAGATGGCCTACAAAATTTTCAGAAGTCGACGAACCAGTTTACAAGAAGCTGAAAAAGCTCAGAGTAAAATTCTTCACATTGCTTCAGAACTTGTTGATCGTGGAATTGTTATTCTTTAAAATCTTTCTTGTTAATATTTTTCCATATCAACGGAGTTAGTGTCCCCGCTAAAACCGTTTTTATAATCATTCCAGGAATAAAAGGATAAAAACCAAGGGCAAGTACTCTATCTAATGAAACGAAGAGACCGAGCCAAATAATTCCAAAAGTAAAAATTATAAAATGCCCTAAAAAAAATATTAAATATGAACTTAGGAATGTTCTATCTCTACATCGATCGCCATAAAACCCCATAAGTGAGGCAGCAACAATAAAGCCTATTATATAACCTCCAGTCGGTCCCATAAGAGCCTGCAAACCGTATTTACCTCCGGAAAAAACAGGAGCACCAAGCAATCCACTTCCAACATAGACAACACTAGAAAAAAAGGCTCTCTTCATACCAAAACTAGAGCCTATAACAAGAATTCCTAAACTTTGAGCCGTTATAGGTATAGGAGTAAATGGTAAATAAAATGAGACTTTACTTAGGGTCATCATTATAATTGATCCGATTAAAATAATGAGAACATCTTTTATATTCTTTTTTTCATCATCTTTTATAAAAAAATCAACAATATTCATTTCTGTTAATATCAGCATTTAATTCACTTTTCTAAATCCATGCTTTAAAGCTTCATCATATATTTCATCTGGAGAAATACCCATTTCCCCTTTTCCTTGATGTTCTTTTCCCCATATATTCGAATCAAAACTCATAGGACTGGGTTGAAATTTAAGAATTTTGGCAACTAACTCAGAACAATAAATTTTTGAATCATCCCAGCTATATTTATCATCATAAGGAAGTCCATAATATTTTTGATAACTTGCGATAGGAATATTAAGAGATTTATTATCAAGAATTTCTACATCAAACTTTTTAAAAGCAATATCATCAAAGTTCTTGATCAATTCTACCCCTTTTTTAGGGTAAGCATGAAGCCATCCCTTCTCTATCGAGATTGCAACATGAGAAAAAACCCCGTCTTTTTCCAACTGCAAAATCTTTCCATCAGGCTTATAAACTTTAAAAAAAGCTATTGCGACTTTACCTTGAACTGATTGAATGAAGAGTGATAAAACTAAAATAATTCTTGTGATTTTCATATAGTACTTTTATAACTGAGAAAATTCTTTTTCAATAAAAGATATTTTAAGAATAGTTTAAAGCTTAAACTATTTAATGGATAAACAACCATGAAAATTGAAAAATTCACACAAGAGTCTCTTCTATTCTCTGTCACTCGTGCTGCTGAAAATATAAAAAGAAAGCTAAATATTTCTCTCAAGGAAGAAAATGTTAACTTTTATCAAGCTTATATACAGAGAAAAAAAATGATCTTGAGCCAACAGACTTTGTCCATGTTTTAGGTATTTCCAAATCAGTTGTTAGTCAATCAATAACAAAATTAGAAGAACTTAAATTGATAAGAAGGGCTTTTAATAATGATGATGCTCGTAGAATATCAATAATTCTAACGAACAAAGGAAGTAAAAAAGCAGCTATTTTAATGTCCATCCTTCACAAATTGGACAAAGAGATAGAAAAGCCTTTTAAGAAGAATCATATTCTTGAAGCTGTAAAACTCCTAGGATTAATTTAGATCGTTAAAATAGAACCGTGAACGAGACCTTTCGTCGAAGTGAGCACGCTGCTAGCTCCCAAGATTTCCATGATACTTGCCATGATTTGAGTTCCGTAGGCAACAACTGGAGCCCTTTTTCCCAGGAATGGAAAATCCAAAAGAATATCTTCAGATGAACGGTTAATTAAGTTTTCAGCAATGGTACTCACTTCGTTTAATGTAAGTAATTTATTGTTAACCTTGCTTTCATCAAATTCTTTTAGCTTTAAGTTCATTGCCGTTATAGAAGTTGCCGTTCCAGAAATTCCAATTATCTCTTCCGATTGATAAGCAGAAAGGTCGTAGCCTTTTAAAAATTCTTTTGCCGTCTGGTTTTTCTCTGAAAGAACTTTCAACTTTACTGATCCTAAAGGAATACTGATTGAGGAAATAATTTCAAAGGGATCTCGACTAAAAAGAGTAAGCTCAGTAGAGGCTCCACCAATATCAATAAGCACATCAGATTGAGTATTTTCACCAAATTCAACCAGTCCTTTTGTACTTAAGTAGGCTTCTCTTTCTCCTGTTATAATTTCAACTTCAAGATTCAAATCTCTTGAAACTTGGGCATAAAAATCCTTAGAGTTTTTAGCCTTTCTAGAAGCTTCTGTTGCAGTAGCCTTGATATTACGAGACTCAACAAAGAGATCTTTGCAAACAGAAAGGCAATTTTTTAAAGCATCAATAGTATCCCTGATTGACTCCTCATCAAAATGACCATTCTTTGCAACTCCCCTTCCTAAACCTGTCACATATTGTTCTCTGAATAATTGTTTTCTGTTCTCGTCGATTACTAAGAACTGAACACTATTAGAACCAATATCTATTGCTGCTTTATTTTTCATTGAACAATCTTGAAATCTTCATCTTTTTCTAGTTTAAAACTGATTTGATCACTTCCAAACTTATTAAGGATATATTTTTTTAATTTTTTCGAAGGTTTTTCAAACATTGTTGAAAAAGAATATTGCTTACTTCCTTGAATAAAATTTAACTGACCTGATCTTTGATAGCGATTCTTTGTTGCAGGGCTATATTTCCAATTTATTTTTAAATCACCATTAATATTAGTCCCCATAAGAGATAATCTTTTAAATTTTTTCTCAATTAATAGTTTTGAAAAATTTTTATCACTTGCATCAATAATATTTTTATTTAAAAGTTCTAGTAGGTTGACCCATTCAAACTCTCCATTTGTTATTGTCATATCAAATGCTTTTTCAATATTATCTTCCTCAAATTGTTGTGAAATTCTTCCTTTAGAAATAAGTCCTTTTAGGTTTATACCTGGAGCATCTAAAAGAGTTTCTAAAACTCTGGCCGGAGATTTTTTGAGGTCAAAATTATAATTCGTTTTATTTTCTGGATAAAAATAGATTAAACTTCCTTTAGCCTTCGCTGTTGATTCTTTCCTTAGAATTATGTCTTCAAAGGTTAAACCATCCAATGCAACCGTTCCCTCAGCCTTTAGGTTATAACTAATTTTATCGATATCAATTTTTTTTACTATAATCTGAATTGGGAAACCAATATCTTCAACCCCTTGAATTATTTTAAAAAGGCCTGGAAGACGATTCTTTAGATCAGTTAGGTTATGCTTATTACTAAACTCTAAATATTCTTTCGTAAGCTTAACATTTTCAAGAGACTTGAGATTAAAAAGAAAGTCTTTAACCTCATATCTTAAATCGATTCCTTGTTCATCAATAAACTTTAAATCCCAGAGATAGGAAAGAGCATTTCCTTTTTTTATTCTATGAGTAACCTGAATACAATCGCCAAGGTATGTGAGATTCGGTTTCCAAATATCCTGCTCATAATGAAAAGATAATGTTCCATCGATATTAGTATTCTCAGACTTAGAACAGGTATAATACTTATCAATATAGAGATGATCCTTTACTAATTTCTCTGTCGTAATAAAGTCATCTAAACGAATGACAAGTTTTTGTGAATCAGCAGATATAAGAATGTCACCTTTCGCATTATCACTTAGACCTGTTAATTTAAAAATATAGGACTCTGGAGCAGGACTCGTCATCACTTTAAAGGTTAAATCATTAAGGTAGCCTCTCGTTTCATTAAAATCTTTGAAGGTAAGATAAGATTCCATTTTAATATTTCGAGATTTTAAGAAATTTCCAAGGTCGATTTCTCCATACAGACGATAAGATCCATCTTGAACACCTCCATCTATTTCAAAAGCTGTGTAATGAGACATATTTAAGTTCTTGAAAAAAACTTTTTCAAAAACTGTTTTTGAGTCTGAATCATTAATTTTTAACTGAAGATCAGTCGCCTTAAAAGAAACCTTATTCCGATCAATTAATTGAGGAAGATCAAGTTGTATAGTTGTTTCCTTTTCTTGATCAGCAAAAAAAACTGATTTTAGTTTTTTTGAATTTTTAAAATTAACTTGAAGTCCTTTAGTCTTTAATCGAATCTCTCGATTACCAAGAAAAGCTCCGACTGGGATATCTAAAGTTAACTCTGGTGCTTTTAATAAAATATTTCCACTCGTTTTCGATCTTACAGAAAAGTTCTCCATTCTGTAGCGTAACTTATTTGAAACTTTAAAATCTATATTAGAGACTTCAAGCTCATAGTTTGGAAAATTTTTATTAAAATAATAACTGATTTTCGTAAAGAATTTCGCTTGGTTAAACTGAGAAATAACCCAAGCATAGAATGAACCTAAAAAAAGAATTCCAAATGCTGTCAAAAAAGAAGCAAAGGTAAATGTTTTTTTATTCATAGCCCTAATAGTTTTTTCACTAATTCACTAGTGATTTTGGGATTTCCTTGTCCCTTCGTCTTTTTCATAACTTGCCCTACAAAAAAGCCCATAACTCGATCTCGACCACCCTTCAGTTCTTCAACCTCTTTCGGATGTTTCTCGATTAGCTCTTTGACAATAGTTTCAAGCTCAGAAGAATCATTGTTTTGTTTAAGACCTTTTGCTTCAATAATATCACCGGCAGATTTTCCAGTATCAAACATCTCCAAGAGAACATCTTTTGCCACTTTTCCTGAAATTTCATCTCGATCAACAAAACCCATAAGATTCACAAGACTCTTAGGTGTAATATTATTTAACTTATCAAACTCAATATTAGCTTCATTTGCAAGGCCAAGAAGATCTCCTAGAACCCAATTTGCAACTTTCTTCTTATCGCCTTGATAATGCTTACAACACTCTTCAAAGTAATTCGCGAGACTTAAAGATCGAGCAATAATCACGGCATCATATTCCCTAATCTCATACTCACTTTGAAAACGTATTACTTTCTGAGCTGGTAACTCTGGTAAGTCATCCTTAGCCTTTTTGATTTCTGCCTCTGTTATTATTAAAGGAAGAAGGTCAGGCTCAAGATAATAACGATAATCATCTGCATCAGTTTTCGTTCTTAAAACTTTTGTTTTTTGTGTTTCTACATCAAAGAGGAGGGTCTGCTGGAGAACTTTCTCACCGGCATCTAAAATTTTACTTTGACGTTCAAATTCATATTCAATCGCTTTTTCGACACTTCTAAAACTATTAAGATTTTTCGTTTCTGTCCGAGTTCCGTACTCTTTAGAACCTTTTTTTCTCAAGGATATATTGATATCACACCGAAAATTTCCATCCTGCATATTTGCATGAGAAACACCGGTATACTTTAAAATTTGATGCAAACTCTTTAAATAATTAAGAACGACAGAAGCATCTCCTCCTTCGATAGTCTTTGAAACAATCTCGATAAGTGGAGTTCCAGCTCTATTTAAATTGATTAATGAGTTTTCACCTTCATGACTTGATTTCCCTGTATCTTCTTCAAGTTGAATTCTTTCAATCTCTACACCTTCAAGCATACCATTTTCAGCAATTGGAGTATGGTATTGAGTAATCTGATATCCTTTCGGAAGATCAGGATAAAAATAGTTCTTTCTATCAAAATAAGAAACTCTATTTATTTTTTTACACTCAAGAGCGTGAGCTAGGCGAAGAGCATATTTAACTGACTTTTTATTAAGGACAGGTAAAGTTCCTGGTTGAGCACTGCAGATTTCACAGACATAATGATTCTCGAAACCATTGACTTTGATTTCACAATTACACCAAGCCTTAGTATTCGTTGCTAATTGGGTGTGAACTTCAACTCCAAAAACTGCTTCATAACTCATGCTTGCATTCCTTTCATAAAATTATGAGCAAAGCTAAGTAATCTCTCATCATCAAAAGCCTTTCCAATCAACTGAAAACCAGTCGGCATTTTGTTCTCAGACGAGGTTCCGCTGGGTAATGCAATAGAAGGAAGCCCTGCCAAATTAACAGGAATTGTATAGAGATCGGTCATATACATTTGAAGAGGTGTTAAGTCTTCATCTCGCCTAAATGAGGTGGTTGCACAAACCGGAGAAAATACAAAATCACACTTTTCATAAGCCTTATAAAAATCATCCCTTATAAGACGCCTTACTTTACAGGCATGATTAAAGTATTCATCACTATAACCAGAGGAAAGACAGAATGTTCCAAGAAGGATTCTTCTTTTAACTTCATCGCAAAAACCTTCCGTTCTAGAAGCGATATAAACTTGCTCTAGACCTGACTGTCCTTTAGCGCTATGACCATAATGAATACCATCAAATCTTGCGAGATTAGATGAAGCTTCTGAAGTTGCAATAATATAGTAAACAGCAACTGAATATTTCGAATGTGGAAGCTCTACTTCAATTAACTCAGCCCCAAGATTTTTAATTTTATCAAGACTCTCTTTTAAATTTTTTTGAACATCGCTTCTACAGTTTTCAATAAACTCTGGATAATAACCAATTTTAAAACCTTTTAAGGATTTTGATTTATTTTTTAAGAGATAATCAACACTTTTAGTACTTCCTAAAGGTGCTTGGGTTGAATCATTGGGATCATTTTCTGTTAACTGATCTAAAATGATGGCCATATCAAATGCACTATTTCCAAAAGGAGCGGCTTGATCCAGACTCGAGCCATAAGCGATCTGACCATATCGAGATATCCTTCCATAACTTGGCTTAAAACCAACAAGACCACAGAAGTTTGCAGGTAATCGCACTGACCCACCTGTATCTGTTCCCATACTGAAATAACTTGATTTCTCTAAAACAGAAATGGCTGACCCACCAGAAGAGCCTCCTGGAACGTAATTGGAATCAATCGGATTCGTAACAGGACCATAGGCGGTATTATCATTGCTCGATCCCATACCAAATTCGTCACATCCGGTTTTTCCTACAAGAATTCCTCCTGCTTGGTTTAGTCTTCGAGAAACGTACCCTTCATAAGGAGGGATATAATTATAAAGCATTTTCGAACCAGCAGTTGTTCGGATATTTTTCGTAATGAAAAGATCTTTCAGTGAATAAGGAATACCGTGAAGATAAGATTTAACACCGCTTTTAGAGATTTCTGCATCTACCTTTTCTGCTGTTTCTAGAGCTCGCTCAGCCGTAATACTGATAAAGGAATTATTAGGATTCGTTCCTAAATTCTTTAAGCACTCTTGAGTCAATTCCACAGAACTAACATCTTTATTTTTCAATTTTATATGAGCTTCAAAAATATCTGAAAACATTATTGATCCTCAATCACCGCATGAATTCTAAATTGTTGGTTGTGTTGATCAGGTGAGTTTTTCAGAACCTCCTCAACTTTCAAAGAAGGAGCGATTTCATCGTTCCTTTCCTTATAATGTTCCATTGACTCAGTCAGCGGATTATAAAGAGGTTCAACACCCTCTGTTTTCACTTCATTTAAAGTCTCTATATAAGAGAGAATTTCTTTAAAGTTCTTTTCATAATCACCAATTTCATTGTCAGCTAATTCAAGTCTTGCGAGTTGACCAACATGCTTTACTAAATCTGAATTGATATTAATTTTTTTCATTAACTTAAAATCTCAATGGGAGCATATTTTAATAAAAACTTCTTGGTGGAGCCTTCTCGAAATCGGATTGTGATTTTTTCATCGGCGCCAACTCCCTCTCTTTTGACGATTGTCCCTTCTCCATAAAGGCCATGCTTCACCATTAAACCTTCTGTATATTCAGAATAAACGTCTTCGGAGTGACTCGCATTGTAGACAACAGAGCTCGATGCGTCAAAGTAATTATCCGGCTCTTGATTGAAGTCATCGCTATCATCAAAATAAACGCCCTGAGGTTTTGGTTTAGGTTTTTTGCTGCGCTGACTTCCTTTCTTTCCAATGAATTGCCATTGTAAATAATCTTCAGGGATTTCAAATAAAAAACGGCTTGGTTCATGAAACTGAACACGTCCCCAAAGTAAGCGACTCTTGCAAAAAGAGATATAAAGTTTTTCCATCGCTCGAGTCATCGCAACATAAAAAAGTCTTCTCTCTTCTTCAAGCCTATCTTCACCTTCTTCCAAACTCATGATGGAAGGAAAAAGATTTTCTTCAGCACCTACCACAAAGACATGATCGTATTCCAAGCCTTTTGAACTATGAACCGTCATAAGAGGAAGTTGATCAGTAAACTCTTCATCCCCATCAACGTTTTGATCCAATGTTACAGTCTCAAGAAAACCACCAATACTTGCTTCTTCTCCAGCTTGCTTTGACAGAACTTCGTATTGTTTTACGGCATTAATAAGTTCTTTCAGATTATCGATTCGCGCTAAATTTTCATAGCTTTTTACAGAACGAAGGTTGAGCAGATAGCCCGATTCTTCTAAAAGTTTTTCAAGACAATAACTAGGAGATTCTCCATTACTATCCATCATCTTAACTTCTTCAATGGTAGAAACAAATTCTTTGATAGCAGCCTTTACTTTGGCTGATAATCGAAGATGTTTGTATTCTTCGAGATTCGTTTGAATTTTCACCATCATTTCATACAAAGAAAGTCCTAACTTAATTGCTTCTGTCTCTATCTTTCTAAGAGTTACGGCTCCTATACCTCTTGCAGGTGAATTAATCACTCGACTAAGAGACAAAGAATCTTTTGAATTGTTGATCACTTTCAAATAACTGAGAGCATCTTTAACTTCTTTACGATCATAGAATTTAATCCCCCCAATAATTTTATAAGGGATTTGTTTCCTTCGGAGCGCGTCTTCTATAATCCGTGATTGAGAATTATTTCTATAGAAAACCGCCATATCGCTTAAAGCGATACCTTGTGCATTCAACCACATCGCTTTTTCAGTGACAAAATTTGCTTCAGTTGTATCGTCAATACATTCAACAACTTCAATCGAATCACCCTGGGGATTTTCAGTCCAAAGCTCTTTACCTTTCCTTTGTGTATTTTGCTTAATAACAAAAGAGGCTGCTTCGATGATGTTTTTTGAAGAGCGATAATTTTGTTCTAATTTCACAATCTCGACGTTTTCAAAATATTCTTCGAAATCGAGAATATTGTGGATATCGGCTCCTCGCCATGAATAAATTGATTGATCTTCATCACCAACAACACAAATATTTCCGGAAGTACCTGCTAAATGCTTTAAAAGTAAAAACTGAGCTCTATTAGTGTCTTGGTATTCATCAATGAGAAGGTATTTAAATCGATTTTGATAACGCTCAAGTATCTTGGGATGCTTTGAAAAGAGCTCAACCATTCCAACAATCAAGCCACCAAAATCAACAGCATTCGAAGCATGAAGTTCTCTTTCATATTCCTCATAAATATCAAAGAAAAGATCATCTTTATCAACTTCCCATTCATCCCCTAAAACATTGTAATCTTCACAGTCTTTAAAATAACCAATATTTTTTAAGCTATTAATAAAATACTTTATTTCGGTTGGATTAATTTCTTTTTGAGAGAGGCCACGACGAGACATAATAGCCTTGATAACAGATAACATTTCTGAATCATCATAAATCGTAAAATTACGGCTTAATCCAATATAAGAAGCTTCTGTTCTAAGAATTCGAGCACAAAAAGAGTGAAAGGTTGTAAGGAAAAGATTTCCAAACTGATCACCTGTATAAGAACGAATTCTTTCCTGCATCTCCTTTGCAGCTTTATTTGAAAAAGTCATCGCCAGGATATGAAAAGAAGGAATCTTAAGTTCCATGAGTAGGTATTGGATTTTCGTAACGAGTGTTCTCGTCTTACCAGAACCAGCTCCCGCTAGAATCATCATGGGACCTTCGTTATGAAGAACAGCATTCTTTTGTGGTTCGTTTAAGTTAGATAAATCCATTATTCAACAGTTACCGACTTCGCAAGATTTCGAGGCTTATCAATATCCGTTCCTTTTTCTTTTGCAATATAATAAGAGAGAACTTGCATTACCACATTCGCAAAAACGGGACTGAAATAACGAAGTCCTTCAAAGTCTAGCTGAATATAATAATCTGATATCGATTCAAGCTTAGGGTGATTTTTGATCCCTACTGTTAGAATTTTTCCTCGCCTTGCTTTTACTTCTTCAGTGTTTGAAAGTGTTTTTTCAAAAAGCTCATCTCCTATAATAGAGATATTGACCATTTGATCATCAATTAAGGCAATAGGTCCATGTTTAAGCTCTCCTGCGGCATAGCCTTCAGCATGAACATAAGCAATTTCCTTTAACTTGAGAGCTCCTTCAAGTGCGATCGGAAAATAAGTATTTCTTCCTGTAAAAATAAACCCTTTATCTTTATAAATCTCTTGAGCTACTTTTCTTATCTCTTCAACTTTTCCCAAAAGACTCTCAGTTCTATCACTTAATAAATTCAACTCGGCTTCAAGATGAGGAACTGCATCTTCTCCTTTCATTGAAAGAGTCATTAAAGTCCCAACCAAGACCATTAAAGTAAAAGCTTTAGTACTCGCAACACCAATCTCTTGACCAGCATGAATTAAAAAGTTTTCATCACTCATTCTATAAAGAGTTGAACCTTTTACGTTAACAATAGAATAAAGAGTTAATCCTGTTTCTTTACAAAGTTCGGCACAAGCAATGGTATCTGCTGTTTCTCCTGATTGACTGATAAAAAGAGCTAATTCATTTTTAGAAATAATTGGGTTTCGATATCTAAACTCACTAGCAAGTTCAACATTGACCTTAACTCGCAATTCGCTTTCAAGAATATTCTTAATAACGAGCCCAGCATGCCAAGCTGTACCACAGCCAATGATATGAATATGGTCATATTTCTTACCCTTAACTCTTTCTAGAAGCTCCTTCCCCTCATTTAAAGAATAAAAATTCGCAATCTGTTTAATAAGATAAGGTTGTTCATGGATTTCTTTTAACATGAAATGTTCATAATCCCCTTTTGTTGAAAGCGTTTGTTGAACATTTCTATCTTCTTTTTGAAATTCATTAGAGACGTTACCCTCTAGATCATAAAAATGAATATAAGCATTTTCGGGATCTAGCTCACAAAGAATTTCATCGCTTGGAAAAAATAAACGATCAACATAACCAACCAAGGCGTAAGGGTCAGAAGATAAAAATAATTCTCCTTGGTTATTACCAGATTTTCTTCCACAGACGAGCGGAGCCGATCTTTTGATAGCAAAAAGTTTATTCTCTTCTTTACTAAGTATAACAACTGCAGAGTTACCTTCAATTTGCTTAAAGGTTTCAATAATTGAGCTCTTTAAATCTCCACTTTTTCTATAAATTTTAGTCAGAAGAACAAGAAAAACCTCAGTGTCTGTTTCTGAATAAAACTTTTCACCTTCTTTGACTAAGATTTCTTTTAATTCAAAAGCGTTCTCAATAATACCGTTATGAACAATAGAAAGAATTTCGTTCCCATGAGGGTGAGCATTGGTATCGTTCACTTTTCCATGCGTTGCCCATCGCGTGTGTCCAATGGCAATTGATGTTTTTGGGTTATCTTTAGAGAGAACACCTCTTAGGTTTTCAAGCTTTCCTTCTTTTTTAATCACTTCTAACTCTCCAGAAGTATTTTTAAAGGAAATTCCCGCTGAATCATAACCTCTATATTCGAGGCGCTGAAGCCCTTCTAACACAGGTTCAACAGCATCACGAGATCCAACATAACCAACAATTCCGCACATCTATTTATCCTTTGTCTTTAAATACTTTTTTGCTAAACCTTCTCTGGTTTCTTGCTTTCCTCGAGCAATCGCGAATCCACCATCAGGAACATCTTTATTAATCGTTGAACCTGCTGCAATAAAAGCCTCATTACCAATCTTTACAGGTGCAATCATTTGGCAGTCTGAACCAACAAAAGTACCTGAGCCAATTTCAGTAAAATGCTTGTTAGCCCCATCATAATTACAAGTAATGAAACCACAACCAATATTAGAGTTCTCTCCTATTGTAGCGTCACCAACATAACTAAGATGCGACACCTTAGCACCTTTTTCTAGCTTGGCCTTTTTAATCTCTACGAAATTTCCAACTTTGCATTCATTACCAATTTCAGCACCTGGTCTTAATCGTGCAAAAGGACCAATAGAAGCATTTTCATGGACAATTGTGTCTTCTAAGTAAGAATGACCTAAGACTTTGGTATTCTTTCCAATTTTTGAGTTTTTCAAAAATGTCCCTGACTCGATAACGGCACCTTCAGCTATTCGAGTTCCTGCTTTAAGATAAGTATTTGCTGATAACGTACTCCCCGCCTCAACTTCTACATCCCAGTCTATATATAAGCTTTTTGAATCTTCTATATAGACACCTTTATCTCGAAATGCTGAAATTTTTCTTTCTTTTAATAAAAGTCCCGCTCTTTCTAGTTGAGTGGGATCATTGATCCCAAGAAAATAATCATCATTTCTATAAGGCAATGCTTTAACAAACTCATCAGCCCTAAAAAGATCTGTTAAGTAAAATTCTCCCGCATTATTATCTGAAGTTAATTTTCCAAGGTACTTCTTTATATAAGATGTTTTGAAAAGATAAAGCCCTGAGTTTACTTCTCGAATTTCTTTCTCTATAGCATTGGCATCTTTCTCTTCGATGATGGTAAAACCTTTGTCTTCTCTTTTGATTCTTCCATATCCAAAAGGATTAGTTTCAAAACTAACGGCAACACCTTGAAGGTCAGCATTTCTCTCAAACTGTTGGAACATTTCTTCGTAAATTTCCTTGATAATCAAAGGAGTGTCGACACAACTGATAAGTGTATATTCATAATCCCAATAATGAGGAAGATCGTTAAAAAAACATTGAAGTGCATGACCTGTTCCGTTCTGTTCTGCTTGATGGGCTACTTCAATCTTTTTATCTTTCAACTCTTCTGAATAATTATTACTCAAATGAGCCTCTACCAGCTCTTTTCCGTGACCTAAAACAAGACCAACGTTTAAATCATAACCCTTCCACAAACTAAAATTCGCTAGTTCCTGAAGACTAAAATCAATGAGAGTTTGCCCCAATAGTGGAGCAATTGCCTTAGGCATTGGAAGCTTTAATCGAGTTCCTTTTCCCGCTGCTAATAACGCTACGCCGCATTGTTTTTTTGGCATTTTATCTCCTCTTTGCATTTATTATTATCATGTTAGTGAACGCCTTAAAAGCTGACAATTTTGAATCGAAATCAATCAAAAAAGAGGCAAAAAATTCCTAAAGGCACATCCCTTTTTTCCCGATCATCTCTTAGTAAGTACCTGCTGGCATACAGCCAACTCATGGAATTGGAGGATTCATGGTATCTAATCTAGGCGGCGATCAAATTGAATTTCGAGACGAACTACCGCTACTCCCTGTAAGAGATATTGTTGTTTACCCATTTATGATCTTGCCATTGTTCGTAGGGCGAGAGTCATCAGTTCTAGCAGTCGAAGAGGCTATCAATAATTTTGACCGATTGATTGTTTTATCAAGTCAAAAAGATATCCAAACCGAAAATCCTGACCCTTCAGAAATTTTCGATGTTGCGACTGTTGCTATGATTATGAGAATGAGAAAACTTCCTGATGGAAGAATTAAGATTCTTGTTCAAGGCCTGAACAAAGTTAGAATTCTTCAATATGAAGAACTTTCTCCTTTCTATAAGGTCAAAGTTTCTAAAGTGGAATGCGACAAAGTTGATCCTCAATCAACGGAAATTCAGGCAGTTGTTAGAAATGTAAAAGAAAAACTTGAGAAAGTTATTCAAAGTTCAAGGAGCTTGAGTCCTGATATCCTCATGGTTCTTGAAGACATTGAAGATCCTGGAAGACTTGCCGATCTTATTGCCTCAAATTTATCTCTACGTGTGACGGAAGCACAAATTATTTTGGAAACAGAAAATCCAAAAGACCGCCTCGTCTATATTGATGAACTTCTTGCAAAAGAAATAGAGATCCTTGAAGCACAAAATAAATTAAAAACACATAGTGAAAATACATCTGATCATGAAGACTTTCTCAAAGAACAAATTCGATCTATTCGTTCTGATTTAACAGATAGCGAAGAAGTTGATGAGTTCACTGAGATGAAAGAAAAACTCAATCAGAAAAACCTTCCAAAAGAAGTTGCCAAAGAAGCTTTCAAACAACTTTCAAGACTTGAAAGAATGCATCCAGAATCATCTGAATCAAATATCCTCAGAGGGTATATGGAATGGATGATCGATCTTCCTTGGTCAGAACTTAGCGAAGAAATTGTCGACATGGAATACGCACAAGAAGTTCTTGATGAAGATCATTTCGATCTTAACAAAATCAAAGAAAGAATTCTTGAACACCTTGCAGTCCGCTCACTCAAAGGAGCACAAACAAAAGGACCTATCCTTTGTTTTGCTGGACCTCCTGGTGTTGGAAAAACATCACTTGGAAAATCGATTGCACGAGCAACTGGTAGAAAATTTGTTCGAATCAGTCTCGGTGGGGTGAAAGACGAATCAGAAATTCGAGGTCATAGAAGAACTTATGTTGGTGCTATGCCAGGAAGGTTCATTCAAGCGATGAAACAAGCAGGAACTGTAAACCCAGTCATCATGCTTGATGAGATTGATAAACTTGGATCAGATTATAAAGGGGATCCTTCAAGTGCCCTTCTTGAAGTCCTTGATCCAGAACAAAATATTACGTTCAGAGATAATTATGTCAACGTTCCTTATGATCTTTCAAACGTTATGTTTATTGCAACAGCGAACGTTCTTCAGAATATCCCAGAACCACTTATGGACAGAATGGAAGTTATTCAACTTTCTGGATACTCTCAAGAAGAAAAATTAGAAATCTCAAAGCGCTATCTCGTACCAAAGCAAAAAGATGAGAATGGTGTTAATGACGAACAAATTGAGTTTACTGATGAAGCTCTCGTACAAGTTATTAAAGGCTTTACAAGAGAAGCGGGACTCAGAAATCTTGAAAGGCAAATTGGATCACTTTGCAGAAAAGTTGCTAAGAAAATTGCAACGGGTGATAACGCAAAAACTCATCTTCTTGCAGAGACCGTTAATGAACTCTTAGGACCGGCTCCTTACTCTCATGAGGAAGAGACTCGGTACGATGAAATAGGTGTTGTGACAGGACTTGCTTGGACTTCAGCTGGTGGAGAAATTCTTCAAATTGAAGCGACAACGATGAAAGGTAAGGGGATCACTCTTACTGGAAAGCTTGGAGAGACAATGAAGGAGTCTGCACAGGCAGCAATGGGATTCATAAGAAGTCATGCGGAAACACTCGGTATTAATGAAGATGTTTTTGAAAATAAAGAGATTCATATCCATCTTCCAGCTGGAGCAATTCCAAAAGACGGACCAAGTGCAGGTATTACGCTTGCAACAGCTATTGTTTCTGTTCTAACTGGTTCTTTTATCAGTAGCGATATCGCTATGACTGGTGAAATTACTCTGACAGGAAAAGTTCTTCCGGTTGGAGGGATTAAAGAGAAATGCCTAGCAGCGATGAGAACAGGAATCAATACTATTATTATCCCTTGGAAAAATCAGAAAGACCTTGTGGATATCCCAGAACAGTATCGAAAGAAAATCAACTTTGTTCCGGTGAGAAACGTAATGGAAGTTCTTGAGCTCGCACTCAATAATTGGGAACCCTTAAAAAAGAAGAAAGACAAGAAAAAAGGCGCACTCAGGGCCGCATAAAGAAAAAAGCCCCCGCCGAAGCGGGGGCTTTTTTTATTTCCTGAACTAATATCTGATTAGAAATTAGCTTCGAAGTAAGAACAAGTTTTCCCAGAGTTAGAAGCAACGATTACAACAGTATCATTTCCTCTTCTAAGAGATTTTGGAGAGATTGTAAGACTAGCTGAACCAACATCACCTTTTGAGTAATCAAATTGGTACATTCTTGTCCCTTCATTGTTATTTTGAGAAAAGTATCCGTTTTCTTTGTTGAAACCGATGATAACGTTTTTACATCTAGTTGAATCGATTACAACACTTTTATTGCTACCATTTCTCACTTTTTTGATTGTTCCACTACAGTTTGAATGAAGAAGTCTTTCAACTCCAAAGTCAGCTCTTGGAGCATTAACTTTTTCACCATTCTTAATCTTTTTAGTCGGTTGACACCCACCATGAGCATTAATTTTAGAGATTAAAGATTCAATACTTCTAATCTCTTTAGATCTATCTTTAACTCTCTTAGCACCTGTTTTTGATTGTGCAAAAGATCCAACAGCTAAAGATACAGCAAAAAGTCCTACTAATAATTTCATAAAAGCCTCCTAAAAATTATTACTTAAGATTTAATTGTTTTTTAAGTGGTAAGATCATATCCACAGAACAGGGATCAACACAATGCGAGAGTAAATTTTACAGAGTAAAAAAAAGCCCTCTGAAAAGAGGGCCTTGAAAGTCATATGTTTGTTTAAATTACTTACAAACGTTTTGCTTTTTCTTGAAATCTTGAACTGAGTAATAAGTTTCTTGAGTTGTCTTAGAAGATCTTGAAGACTGACCTTTAATCTTAATAACCTGTCCACCATAAGTAATAGCGAAAGCAACATAGCTTTTGAAGCTTTTTCCATTAGATCCGTAACAAGTGTTATTAACGTATTTGTTTACTCTATAAGCTTCAAATTCTTTAGTTGTGTTACCCCAAGCAACTAATTTCCCAGAGTGATTTAAAGCGATGTTTACGATCTTAGTGTTTGTGTTAGAAACAACAGTGTATTTCTTAACATTTTCCATAAGAACTTTTTTAACAGCCTTAGGACAAGAACCATATCCATTATCAGTGTTCTTTAGGTAGTAAAGGTCTCCATAACGAACATAATAAATCACAGCTGCGTCGTTTTTGTGTCGAGAGATCTTGTAGCTAGAAACGTTGTTAGTCACCTGACAACGCTGATTTGAACCTCTAATGTATCTAAAAAGATCTCCATCAGATTCTAATTCATACTTGTAAGCAACGTCATTTGAACGAGCATTCTTAGTTTGTGCGAAAGCCGCAGAAGTTAGAACAAGTGATAGTAAAACAATTAATTTCATAAACCCTCCTCAAAGTTTCAAAGTTGAGTGAAACTATGATTGAAGAGGGCAACTGTCAAGGCATTTCGAAGCTAAAATGTTTCCATCACTTAGACGTTTAAGAATTAAAAATTATCGATTAGATCTACTAATCCAGGCATGTCGATGAATGGGTTTCTAACATTTTGGATTTTATAGATTTCTTCATTTCTTTCTTTTTCCATTTCGTCGACAGGGTCATTTTGACTCCATTGTTTAAGCGTCTTCTCTTCGATGTCTCTGATTGGAAGATTGTGACGAACAGAGAAGTAGAAAATAGACCGAGCAACGTTTCCTTTAGATTCTGCTGGCGGCTCAAAACGAATGGTTTGGTTATCATCTTTACTATAACCGAGACGCACCTTTGTTATACAAGCTAACTCAAGATCACATTTTTCCTGGCTATATGGTCCACCTGATTTTGGACATTTATTCTCAATAGATTTAACTCTACTATGGTAACCATCACTCAAAGTAACGACATCACCAAACTCATAGTTTGACCTAAGATTATTAAGTATATGGTTTGAAGGATAGAGAATATGCATATCACCTTTTTTAACAAATTTCTCTTGACCACCTGCTTTGCTAAAACTATCGGTTTCAGGATCATAAACGAAACGCGATTGAGGCCACACATGTTCAGCATTAAAAACTTCGTGCCAAGGAGCCACTCCTGGTCCTAAAACTTTTTTACCTGGATAGTCCTTATAATCTTCTTTTGTATATTCATGTAAGCAATAAATATCTTTAACTTTGTAAGTATCTAAATCTTTTCCTTTAAGATGAATTCTTCCAAAAAGATTTTGTCTTGCAGATTTATAACTTACACTTCTTAGCTCTTTACAGTTCTGGCCTGAGTCTTCACCACAAGTACTTGTAAGCTGATCTACTGATCCCTTAGCAACAATATGAGCGCTATTAATAATTCTACTAAGAGTTTCCTTTATCGTTTCACCCTCTACTCGAGTTTGAAGATCATTAGCTATCAACCCTGCATAATAAGAATGGATAACACTTGGGCCTGGCGCTGGAGCCGGATTTGGAGGCGTTACCGGATTTGGAGGTGTTACCGGTTTTGACGGCTTACCTTTTGTACTCGTAGGCTCAAAAATACTAAAGAACTTGTCCCAAGACCATTTTTGCGAGTGGCAGTTAAAGCTAGTGAATAATAAACCTAAAAGTAATACTGATTTCATACTAATTTCCTCAAGATAAATCGTTATCAATTCAGGGTAATGGCCCTGCTTATACGCGTCAATAAACCTTGTTGAATTTACACCCTTTCAAGATTGCCTGACAAGGTTAAAATTTCTAGAGATTGATATAATTAATGGGATGAAAGCCTATAAGTTTCTTATACTTAGCCTTTTTACTTGCTCTTTCAACGTAAAGGCTACCTTAAACCCTGCGCGATTTTGTAAATCTATCGTTCAAATCAAAAAGGTTCCAAAACGAGTTCAAAGTTCTCACCGATCCTATAACCAATCAAGTTTCTCTCTTGAACCTACCTGGGAAGCTGCAAAAAGAGATCTTTTTAATGAAAACCTTAACCCCTACCATCGAATAAGGCTCGCTTATTTTCTAATCGATGAATTTCCTCCAAATTCATCTCAATTCATATACTACCAAAAAATCATACAAGAAATTCTTGAAGATCCGGAGAACCAAGCAATCAAGCAGGTTCTCAATTATGTGAAGGACAATAATTTAGCTTTTTTACAATCGGAATATTTTCGAAAACTTTATTTTGATGAAGTCCTTGATGATATTGCTAGCACCAGCTTTCGTTACGTTAAAAAAGAAAGAAAAGGATTTGTTCCTAATTACGAAACAATGAGCTTGGATGGATTAGAAAAAATAAAAGAATTAAAGAAGAGCTTTGAAGAAATAAAAAGATTTTTAACTCAAATTCAAAATGGTACTGCTGATATTTCAAGATCTAATGAGATCTCTCAATTGATCGCCCAGTTTAAAGAAGTTCCATCGAATGCTAAAAATCTCAAATACAATAAAAGACTTTATTTATTCCTTAAAGAGATTTCTAGCGAAACAACTAAGGATGAAATTGATTTTTATATCCGATTCACTGATACAAGCATTATTGCTTTTGAAAAATTTCTAAGGCCATATGAGTATTTAGATACCGCTCCTCAAGCCAGAGTCACATTCAAGGGGAACCTCTTTAAAATACTTAGTGATTTCTTTAAAAAAGAGTCAGATGCAATAGAGTCCTTTACCCGTTTTAGAGATTGGATAATAAGACAGTCTAAAAGAGATTATATTATCTCTCTATGGAAAAACGCCTTAGAAAAAGTTGCTGGGCTTACAGAATTTGTTCAAAAATTAATTTTTGGAAATATTAGAGGAGATTTCATTAGGGCGTGTTTTCAAAGTTTACTCCACATAAGAATCGCTCCCAGTAAAACCATGGTCATATAGTTTCGAGCAAGCTTTTCAAATCTCATTGCAATCGACCTAAATTGCTTTAAGTTACAAAAAGAATTCTCGACAACATGTCTGTCTCTATAAAGTTCCTTGTCGTAAACAATCTCCTTCTTTCGACTTCTTCTTCCTGGAATAACAGGACTTACTCCTCTCGCTTCGAGTGACTTTCTGAACAAATCTGCATCATAACCTTTATCAGCAAGAAGTTGCTCGACTTGATCGGGTAACTCTTCAATAAATTCATACGCGGTATCAATGTCATGAATATTGCCTGGACTTAATTTAATGATCTCCGGATTACCGTAGCTGTCTGTTAAAAGGTGAATCTTTGTTGTGGGACCACCTGAGCTTTTTCCTATCTTCTGATCACCATTTTTTTTCGAGCACCATGAGCATGTTGATGAGCTCGAACAATACTTGAATCCAAGGCAACGTTTTGCTTTGTTAACTTGTCTTTAATCAGAACAAAAACTTCTTGGAAGATTCCTGATTCTGACCAACGATTAAAACGAGTGTAAACTGATTGCCAAGGACCAAACTCAACAGGGAGATCTCTCCAGGGACAACCGACTCTAAGCTTCCAAATCATTCCTTCAAGCATTGTTCGGTTACATTTTGAGGGACGAGCGCAGCGACCACGTTCAGCTGGTAAAAGAGGTTCTATTTTTTTCCACATAGTGTTTGTTAAAAATAATCGTTCTGTTGTTTTCATAGATCTATGAAAGTAGAATTATGATCAATGGCCAAGATAAATGACCTTAAAAGGCCTTACATTTTCTCAGACCCTTCTAACTTTGAAGACACGCCCTAAAGGTACTAATATTGCTTTGGGGAATGACGGAATAAAAGAAAATCTCAAAGATATTCTCATTCGTAATGAAAAACTTCGAAAACAATCTGTTGCTTTTTATCATCAAATTTCAAGACTTACTCCTACAGCCAAAAAACCATCTGACTCTTATCGTTTTTGGGAAAAAACTGATGTTGATGTCTATCAAATTGCTTTAAATGTCACAAAAACACAGGAAAATCCTAGGGGTTCGAAAACTCAAGCTCTGCGTATCATGAGCGTTTTTGGTCATAATGATGTTCTAGAGTTTTTTAATGTCACTCCCGATCTTTTAAATAAGTATTATGGTGATATCCCTAACCATGCTGATATCTTAAAAGAATTTAAAGCTCTTAATCTTATGAGACCCGATCGATCCTCACCATTTTATGCTCCAGGCTCAATTGGAGGACTCAATATACCGAACTCCTATATTCAACAAATGAAAAAATATCATGATGAACTAAGCGACTTAATTGACCGATGGCCTGAAAAAGAAATTGTACCAACCAGTAGAAAAGAAGAATATTTAGAAAAGATTTTTAGATCAGGTTATTACCACTTTGTCGGAGGAACTTACACTGCATCCGAGTTTCTTATTCATGGATTCGGAACATTTTGGGGAATAAATCTCCCAAATACTTTCTCTTATCTTCTTGGACATTATTATAAAAAGATAACGATGGTGAACACTTATTTGCCTAAACGAGCAAAATTTCTCTATCAAAAAATGGGAATCACAAAGATAAAAAACCTAAGCCCTGAAAAGATACATTCATTATTAATAGAAGTTAACCGACTCTTACCTGAGAATGAAGCGAAATGGGACATGGTAGATCTACAGGTTGCAAAACTTATGCTGGATATCAACTTACTTCACCTTGATATCTCCACTTATCAACATTTAGAATCGTCTGACTGGGCCTTTCGTCAAATAGTCGAAGAAAGTCGCTAGTCCCAAAGCTTTCGACTAAACTTTAGCTCTTCAACTTCTTTTTGAATTTTATTCTCAATAAAGTCTTCGGGGATAAGTGATTTATCAAGATCGACAAAAGATTGAATATTTCTAAATTTTTGCTCAGCTAAATAGCGTGCTCGTTCTTCAATCAAATCTTGAATCGGCTTTTTGGGCAAGAAATAATAAACTAAATCACAATCCAAAGATTCTGCGACACGCCTCAATCTTTTTATTGTAATCCCTTCTTCAAACTCAGCCTTCTCAGTCTCACTCATCGTTGTCGGAGAGACTCCAACTCGAGCAGCCAAAGCTTTAGAACTCATCCCAAGGGCCTCCCGAATAAACCGAATCCAGCCCTTGGGAGGTCTTGCAACCATATCCTGCTCTTTCAACTGGGTAAGACGTTCTTGTACGTGCTTTAATTGAAGGATCCTAACTTTTTTCATTGCCTTCTCCTTAGAGTCCGACTATTTTCTACGCTTATATACGAATTTTTTATGCTTGTAGAGCGAAATTTTAAAAATTAGAATAAAACTAAGTTTCTAATAAAAGGATGTTGTGTGACGAGTAACCCGGAAGAAGCCTTTAATATTATTGTAGTCGACGACTCACAGTTTTCTCGTGAGCAAGTTTCAGGAATACTCACTCAATATGGGTTTGAAGTGACAGGGCAATTCTCTAATGCCAATGAAGCGCTCCAGTTTATTTATGAAAACTCAGTTCAATTAGCCATCATTGATGTTGTTATGCCTAAGATTAGTGGTTTTGAACTCGCTCAGAAAATTCAGGACAAATTCAAAAAAACTAAGGTTGTAATGATTTCTTCGCTTTCTCAAGAAAGAGTTGTTTTAGAAGCAATTGCTTCAGGAGCGCATGACTTTATTCAAAAACCTATTCAGGAATCAGTGCTTATTGATTCTGTGAAAAAGGTTTACAAAATTCACACAGAGGATCGTTAATGCCAATTAGAGTCATGGATTATTTTCCTGAAACTGTTGCTCTTAATCCCGAGATTAGTTTTCAAATTGTGAATAATAAAAAGTTCTCTCAAATTCCTCGAGATCAAAAAGAATTTATCTCTTTTGAAATATCAGGAAATCTTAAAGGAAGTATTATTGCTTGTTCAGACTCCTCTCTCTCTGATCTTGTTCGAGGAGTTCTAGTAGAAGCATTAAATATCGTTATTGGAAAAACAATTAGCTCTATTGAAGAAGAAGCTGGTTTTATAATGCACCTTAATGCTCCTAAAATTGAGAAGGATCCTCCTTGCGATATTTCTGCTAAAAATACAATGTTTTACCAATTAAAACTGAACCATGAAGTCATTAATTGTTTCTTGTTTCATGATCTTCAACAACAAGTCGATCTAAAACTTAGAACCTCACCAGTCATTCATGAAAATGAAGGAGTTACCAATGTTTAAAGCGATAGGTTTTATTGTGAGTTTTCTTTCTTGTTATCTTATTCTCTCAATTCCTACCAGTGAAAACAAAGTTGTTTTCCATCATGTGTATAAAGTTGCAAACCCCGCTATTGTTAAAACATACAGGTCTTTAAAAAAGTTATTTCTTCCAAAAGTTAAAGAGAGTCTTCCTGGATTTCAGGAGGCAGTTGAAAGTAAAGCAGCGGAAGTAAATACAGAGATTAGAGAGTCTGTTGTTGAGATCATCAATGAACACCTCGATGATGATCCCAACAAAGCTAAGGCAGAAACAGAAGTCTTTGATGATTATGACTTTAGTAACAATTAAGCATTATCAAGTGTTTCATTGCTATTAGCAATAAATCTTTTCTTATCTTCTTCTGGTTTCTTTTCATTCTCCCTGGAATGGTCTTCGTAAAAAGGACAATTGAGACGATCACCATTCATTGCATGAGCCGGTGATGTTCCTATTGCCTTTTTTGTTTCTATGGCGACAGATGTTTTAAGTCCTAAGAGCGCAAAAAAGATAATAAAAATAGAGATGTGCTTCATAATTCCTCCTACCTTTGGAATCGTTAAAAATTCAAACAATCTGTTGAACTATAAAGCAAAGGTTGTGCCAAAAGCTGACACTAAGAAAAGTGAAGTAAAATTGAGTACTTGAGAGATCCTAGCTCTCAAGTTTATACAGTAAATCTGATTATTTAATAAAAAGATGTCAAAAAAGTAGACGATCTCTAACCGTCAATGGCTTCGTAATCACCGTTAGCATCGAGCTTATAGAGCTTTCCATCCTTTCCCCTATATCTCGCAGAACATTCAACAATGCTTTGGCCGTTACAATTACAATCTGTGAGCTCTGAAACAATCTCAATTTCACCAGCGACTGTCGGATTGTTACTCTGAGTGATCCCGTGCTGCCCACCCATGGCACACATTCCTGCTAAAATTAATCCTTTAATCATGGTTCACTCCTTATTTATAGACTTAGGTTAACCCCTGCTGGTCTTACTATTGCCAGTAGGTTTTGGAAGGCATCTGAAACCTGACTCGCGATCTCACGATTCCCTTGAGAATCAATCTTTTTAACCTGTCCATAATTATCGTACTTTAAGAGGATCTTCCCCTTACCTTGCATTTCTATTTCTCTTGGTTTTCCTTGAGCATTGTATTTAAAGGCAAGAATATTTTTCTTCTTTTTAAACTGATCAACCATTTTAGAGATTCTTCCGCCAACATCATAAACCAGAAGTACTGCTCTTCCTGATTTATCAACGGCTTTCTTTAACTCACCTTTTTTATTGTAATCATAAGTTGTCCAGCCTTTATTATTTTTGATCTTGGAAACCTTCTTAAACTTTTTGTTATACTCAAGCTCTACAAAAGTTCCATCATTTGATTTTTTAGAAACCATGAAACCATTGTCGTATTTAAAATCCGTTACTTTCTTACCTTGAGTGATCTTCACAGGTTGTTCGTTTTGGTTGTTAATCGTTTCTCTTAAGATTCCTCCCGAAAGCTTCTTTTTCTTATAGTCTGCTCCCGTAAGAAAACTCGTTCTATAAAGCCATTGAGATCCGTCTTTACGAAGCTTATGCTCATACTCATACTTATTAGCATATGGTTCTCCACTGACTCCTGTCTTCGCTACAATTGTCCAATAATGTAAATCAGAGTTTTTCTTATTTGACTCATAAATATATTTGGAAACTTCACCATTTCTTTTCTTAACTTGTGAAGCAAAAAATGTTTTCGGTGCGTATTTAACTTCAATACTCGCAAAAGCTTTGTTTTTAATTTTATCATCAGTGATTTTTGTAAGGTTATGATAAGCATCGTATTTGTATGTATAACTTAAACCATTAATATCAACTGAATTAATAAGGTCTTTACCTGAATATTTAAAAATTGCTTTTTTAGAACCTTTTGTTTTAAGAGTTTTAATTTTTCTATTTGAGTTCCAAGAAACAAAAATTTGATTTCCTGCTGTATCTTCAATTTTTTCTACAAGCTTAGTTTTTTTATTTCTCTTTAAAGAGATTTTATAACCATTTTTTTCTTTACTCGCGATTAAAAGTCCATCTTTATTAAATAATTGAGTTAAACCATTTTCATACTCTCTAAGATAACCTTTTTTAATAACCTTTAGAGTTTGATAACCATAATTATGCGAAGTCATAACGGTTCCATTATCAACAATAGCCTTAACTCCGTACGCTTTCGCCATTTTGTGCCTAAAAAAGTTATCGTTTTCCAGTTTTGACTTGAGTTCTTTTTCAGATGACTTTGTAAGTTTCGATTTCTTTTTAATAGAACTTAAAATCTTTGAAACAGCTTTAGAAACTTTTGGCTGAGCCGCTGAACCGCTCACAGTGAAACGTGTTTTGCCACCTGTCCCATTTTCATAAACAATAATTGAACCATCTAGTGAAGGCTCAAGTCTTACTTCGTATGGAGTTCCCCAACCATAACCAAACCAGCCTTCTTTCGTTGATTTTGAGTTATAGGTCCTCGTTATCCCTAGAGTAATTCCCTTACTTGTAGAAACAATATCATTATAGGAAATAAAATAATTCCCGTTTTTTAAATTCACACCTGCAAAAGTAAACAAGGGTAAGCTGAATAGGATTAAAAAACTTAGTAACATACTCATCTTTTTCATTGGATAAACCTCTCCATTTAACGGATATCACGCTTTTATTTTAATAATTTTAGACATAAAAAATCCACCCAGAAAAACTAGCCCCACTGATATAGATAACAATAGGATTCCTATTCCGGTCGTAAACATTCCTTTCATCGTTTGAGGATCTGAAATCGTAAACATCGCTAGTAGAACAAACGGCATCGCACAAAGGATAGTCCCTTGAGTTTTTCCTTGAGCGACATATGATTGTATTTTTTGCTGCAAACGAACTCTTTCTCGAATAACATCAGCAATTGTATCAAAGGTTTCAGGCAAGTTCCCGCCTGTTTCCCTCAAGATATTTACACTAGAAACAAACATTTGAACATCATCAAGATCAAGTCTGTCATTCATATTATTAAGAGATTCGTCTAAAGAAACTCCCAATCTATTCTGTTGAAGAACGAGATTAAACTCTTCTGCTATTGGATTAGGAAGTTCTTCAACCACCATTCCCATCGACTGTGGAAGAGAAAGACCAGCTCTCAATCCACTAGAAACGAGGTTGAGACCATCCACCATTTGTGTTTGAAACTTTGTTTTTCTTCTCTGCACTAGAAAATTCATTATTGGTTTTGGAATTTGCCAACCTAGGATCATAAAGGCGACAGCAAAAATTCCTCCAACCCAAAAATTCACCAGAAAACTAAAAGAAACAAAGAGAGAAGCACTTCCCCCAAGGCAGAAAATTAATAATGTCCATGTCACTTTATTCGGATCAATCTTATAAAAAAGTAGTTCCGATTTACTAAGAATAAAATCCCTTGTTCCAAAAGTCTTATCCTCAATCCATTGAAAAAGCTCTTCAGAATGCCTGAAAGTAAAAATGAAGAAAATAAGCCCTATCAGTCCTACGACACCTTTCTTTCCAAGAATAGTTGTAAAGAAAAAATCTAAGCCCAAACTTACTCCTTATTCCTAAACAATCCACGAGGAATTTTATAGCCTTTTCTCTCAAGTTCCTCGACAAATTTAGGAATAAAACCTGTTGCCTGGAATTTTCCACGCACTTTCCCACGCTTATCAATTCCATCTTGCTTAAATACAAAAATATCTTGAAGCGTGATGACATCTCCTTGGAGTCCTCCGACTTCAGTAATATTCATAACCTTACGAGATCCATCTTCAAGTCGTGTTTGCTGAACAACTAAATGAACAGCTGAAGCAATCATCTCTTTAATAGCTTTTGGCTGAAGCCCTGCTTCTGCATATTGAACGAGTGTTTCTAGTCGACTCATACAATCACGAGGTGAATTTGAGTGAACTGTCGTCATAGATCCTTCATGACCAGTATTCATCGCTTGAAGCATATCAAGAGCTTCTCCCCCTCTACACTCTCCAACAACAATTCTATCTGGCTTCATTCTCAATGTTTGTTTAACAAGAAGGCGGATACTGATTTCCCCATCGCCTTCTAGATTCGGAGGTCTTGTCTCAAGACGAACAACATGCTCTTGAGGAAGATCAAGTTCTGCTGAATCTTCGACAGTAATAATTCTCTCATTAGAAGGAATAAAACTTCCTAAAATATTAATCAAAGTTGTCTTACCGGAACCAGTACCACCACTTACGATAACATTTTTATGTGATTCAACAGCAATCCTCAAAAAGTCAGCCATCTCCTGAGTCATTGAGCCAAAGCTATCAACTAAGTCCTTATAAGTTAATCTTTGATCTGGAAACTTTCGAATGGTAATCGTACAGCCATCAATTGCTGCTGGTGGAATAATAGCGTGAACCCTTGATCCATCTCTTAAACGAGCATCAACATAAGGTGTTTTTTCATCAATCCGACGACCAATCGGATAAACAATTTTTTCGATAACTCTTAGAACCTGTTTATCTGAAGAAAAAGTAATATCTGAAAGTTTATTTTTTCCAGATTGTTCATAATAAATTTTATCAGGACCAACAACCATAATCTCTGAAATACTTTTATCTGATAAAAGATCTTCAAGAGGGCCGAGTCCTAAAGCTTCATCCAAAATCTCTTTCGTGATTTGATTCATGGACTCTCTTCCATCAACAATTCCGCGAGTATCTTCTTTATTTAAAAGCTCTACGACCTTCTTTTTTGTTTTTTCTTTAAGAACGACAAGTGTTTGAGGATCATCATCATAACTTTTATTTTTAAGATCCATATCCTCAACAAGAGATCTCAATATTCTTAATTTTAATTCACTCCACTTATTACGAACTGACGGGCTTGTCTTTGAACCCGCTTTAACTGGTCCTGTAGATTGAACTGTTTTTGCACTAACCTGAATTTGTCCTTTGTTTAATCTTGCCAAAGATTTAAGGACGTTTTTATTTTTTATTTTTCGAACAAGGCTTAAAACCCCACTAGAAAAAGCTGCAGATTTATTTAATGTCACTAATGGAGTTGATCGAGAAAGTGACTGAGCACAATTTCCATCATCTTTAGGAATAACTCCAAAAACAGGCTTCCCTATTTGTTTGGAGACAACCTCTGGTGAAACGGGATGACCTTTTTGAGCTTGATTAAAAACAAACTGGATCATATCTTTGGGAATCATCATAGATTGAAGTTCACTATAAAAACGCTTCGTTTGATTAACTCCAAGAAGGTCTGTTGAAACAACAACAAGAACAAGTGTTGAGAATTCTAAAGCTTTAGCCGACAAATCGTTAAGTTCTGAACCAGCATCAATAATAGTAAGAGGATATAATTGAGTAATCGCTTTTAAGAATTTCCCTAATCCCTCTGAATTAACCTGGCTTGCTTCAATTGGATCTTTTGGCATAGAAATATGGTGAACTCCAGCCTTATGTTGAGCAATATAACCACTGACCGTCCGCGGATCAATTGCACCAGAAAACTCAGAAAGATCTTTTAACGTCTTTTTAGATTTTAAACCGGTGATAACCGATTGATCACCACAAGACTTCGAATCAAAGTCCAGGAGTAAAGTCTTTTGGCGATTCTCCATTGAAAAGCCAAAAGCGAGATTGGCCGTAAGCAAAGACTTTCCAACTCCTCCTTTTGCACCAATAACTGTAATAATGTGACCTGCCACTATCTTCTTCTCCTAAATTTTCTTCTCACTTCTGCTGTATCAGCCGATGCTGATTTAATAATTTCAGGAGTAACAAAAACAACATATTGATTTTTAGAAATATTATGAGACTTTGATCTTAAAAACCTAAAGAGTACGTTCGGTGCTTGATCATTAGTAAGAGGTGCTGGATCATTTTTATCATAACCTGTAATATCTTGACTTTGAACGACTCCACCGACAACCGCTGATTGCCCAGACTTTACAGTAAGAATTGTTTTAACATTGTTTTCAGTCGTTATAGGAAGTCCATCGGCATTCGTTCCACTTGGAAGAGAAACAACAACATTTAATGGGTTTAATTCGATTACATCATCTTGTTTAATCTTTGGAACAACAGCCAAATCAAATTTAATTTTTTGATCTCTTGCAATGGTATTTTCACCTGAACCCGCATTAAAAGGAGTTGTTGTTGTTTTATTAATTGTTGCTTGAGTTTCCTCTTGGGCAACCACGACTCCTGATTGAAGAATCCTGCCATAACCTGCATTTTTTAATGATTGAATTCGAGGAAAAAGGTTCGAAATAACTGCACTAAAGGTATTACTAGTATTCGATGTGACATTACCATCACTTGTTCTTCCTATATTTACGCTAGCTCCTCCATCCGACATCAAAGGAGACCATTTAAATCCAAAAATCTTGCTATAATCTTTTGAAAGTTCTACGAATTGTGCTGAAATTTTAACAAGTTTTTTAAGTGGATCTGGTTCAGCTGCTTTTTCTTGATTCACTGAAAGAAAAAATAAAATATCTGATTGTTGTTGAGCGCCAACAACTCGATCAGAACTTGCTGCTAATTTTTCAACTTTATCTGGAAGATAAGCAATTGTAATACTTTCAACAACTTTCTTTTCTCCTTCACTTCCAACGACACCCTCTACCCAAAAAGCATTATTCACAACTCGGACTGAAACATTTTTAAAATTAAACCGAGCTAACTCTTCTGTCATTTTCTTGGCAATAATCTGTTGAGTTTGAGGATGCATTTCGACAAGTCTTAAAACTTCAGGATAATTAATCAGGACAGCTCCTACTTTTCCAATATCACTTGGAACAACAATATAACCTCCAACAAAAACCTTTCCTCCTTTAATTCCTATTTTTAGACCTTCAACATCATTAAGAAGTTCTCTTAACTCTTGCACGACTTTCGATTGATCATTTGCTGTAACACTTACGATATAACGAATTTTCTCTTCTCCTGTTTGATCCTTAAGAGTCAAAGAAGTATTTCCTTGTTTTTTTCCAATAAGAACAAGTTGCTTTCTTTTAAGATCAGGTTTAATCGTCATCAAAGAACGATCACCAATATTAAGATCAGGATTAAAATCAAATCCAATTTCAAGAATCTTATCGATTCCAATCGCAACATTGACTTCTTTTGTTTCAACCTTCTTCTCTTGAGAGAACGAGAAAAAAGGAAAAATAAGAATAAGTAAAACTAACAAGGCTTTCATTTACGACGACCACCTCTTCTTCTTATGGCTTCAAAAGCTTTATCTTTATAGTACTTTCTTGCTTCATACTGATCCTCTCCAAGAACATCAAAAAGATGTGTTGATGGAAGTCTCTCAACTGTTTTGTCGTCATTATTTCTTAAACTTAAATGTATTTTAGAACCAGCATTTACAATATAAATCATCTTTTGGACTTCAGCCGGTGAAAGTTCAACTGTCACGGTATTGTAATCAGTATGACGGTTTAGATTCAATCTTCTTAACTCTTCATTTCGTTCAACATAAGCGAGGGGGAGTTCATTAGTAACTTTTAAACCCGTTGAAAGAACAAGAATATCTTGAAGGACAGTTTTTACTTTGAGTTTATCAAGCTGTCCTGGTGCGTAGTTGATAACCGAGAGAATATCAATTCGATCACCAGGTTTAATAAGTTTTCCAACGGCTTGAGAATCACTCACATTGATAGCATAAGCACGTTTTCCAACACTCACCTGATTGGCAAGACCCGTACGAGATCCTGGTTGAGTAACTCGAGGTTTTGTTATTTGTTCACCTTTTTTAATCGGTGTCGCTGCTATTGTATTATAAACTTCTTCAACTCTTTTAATATGACCTGGTTGAATAAATTTTTTAGGAACCGTGATAACTTGAACTTTCGTATCATCAATTAATTCAAGTTCTCGAATATTTTCTTTGGCCACAACAACAGGTTGTGAGTTCCCATATTTTTTAATTAAGGCAGACTCCTCTGAATCGATATAAGACCAAGCCATAAACATAGCAATACCCGCAATCAAAACAGAGAGTGAAAAAGCTCGTGAATTCATACATTTCTCCCATATTAATTGTACGAAATGTCACTGGTAATAGGGATTTAGGGAAAGAATTACTCCCTAATCGTGCAGCTATGATAGGAACTGACTAAATCAGTCGCTCCCGGACGAGGAGCTCGAATTGGAATACCATCAGTTCCCTGAACAAAAGTCGCTCCACAAGCACCATAGACCGTTCCAACCCTGACATATTCAGTCGAGTTTTCATCATAATCCTTACAAGACTCCTCATCTCCTTCAAAAGGAAGTCTGAATTTATAACAAGGCTGAACAGGAAAGGCGCCGTCTGAAGTCTCTCGCCATCCAATAAAAAACATTCCAAAACTTTGCCAATCTCTCTGATTAGAAAGGTCATTACGCATGGGAAACATAGAATTATTAGCGACACGTGCGTAAAAATAAGAACGCGCAACTTTCTGTTGATTAATGGCTCCGTTAATAGAATTACCAATACTCACTAAAAGACCCATTAATAAAACCATCAAGGGCAAAAAGAAAATAAACTCAAAAAAGGCAACACCTTTTTCTTTTTTTAATATTTTTTTAGCAACCATTATCATAAACAGTTACCTCATCTTCGACACTGAAATCAAAATCACCACCCTGGCAGCTAAAACCTTGAAGGCGTTCAAGAATTCGACAAGCACATTCCGCTCGAGAAGGTTCTTTACCTAAAAACGATTCCGATAAAAACTCTAAGTCCTCTCCATCATCATTTTTTTTAACAAAGGGAGGAGAAAAACTAAAATAAGTACCTACATATTCATAAATGAAGCCATTATCGGGGTTATTAAACTGCAAACCTTTTGAGGACTTAATACCAAAGCTTTTCAAGCTATAGTTTTCAAACTCTTTATTCGCATAATCTCTTGCTTCACTCAAACTTGTCCCAGGACTCCGAGAAACAATATCATGGCTTAAATAGGCTCTAGAGGCTGAAAAAGTCGCATAATGAGCAATATAGCCAATTGTATAATTAAAAGCATAATGAAGAAAAAACACGAGAAAGATCACTGTAAAGCTGAATGCAAAAATAAACTCAATCGTTACTTGCCCTTCATGATTTTTAATTAAATTCTTCATAAACTATTCTGGGTAACCCTGGTTAGGTGCAAAGAACCGAGACTGACCTGTTTCTTCATTAAAATAAGAATCATGCGTCGGTGATGTGTATGTAGGCACTTTTGGAACTTTTTTGTTTCCAGGGAGAGCATGCCGATAGGAATAGCGCATTCGCTTATAAAACCCTTGCATAAGTTCGCCATCATAATCAACAATATCTCGAAAAAGGTCAGAACGAACAATGCCAAAAATAACGCTCACTAAAACTAGCGTAAGTAAAAGATACTCGATGAATGTTTGTCCTGATTCTTTATTCATTATGCCTATTCTTATAGCCACCAAAAAAACAATCTTGATCACAGGACCCTGTCGACAAATTTAATGCCAAAATATGAGCCAAATTTCCGAATTTTCCCTGTGTTTCATCTGAAGCAACACTAATTAATTGCCCTAAAAGAAGGGTCACAATTGCCACTAGCAAAAGGTATTCCAAAAGTGCTTGTCCAGAATCTCTCATGTCTTCTTATATTGTAATACAGCTCTAAAGGGCCTGTCTGGGAGGTCGGAAATTTCCACTTTAGGCAAGTCTTTTTAATTATTACAAGTTTGATTTTTTTTCTTTGCGAATCCATTTTTAGGGTATAATAGATATTAGGTGTCCGGCGGACCAATGTGTGTTTCGCCCTACAAATACTCTTTCGGGAGCTGTCACTGGTTGCCGTGTGCATGCCCGACTATTATTATCTGTTATGAATACTGATAGATAAATGGGAAGCCTAACGTAACTACTTATTGCGCCCACCTTCTTTGAAGGGGCGCGAAACTCAAGGCTCTGTCGGACCATCTTTCTTAAATAACCCCTCTATATTTGACATTAAACGTTCCAGACGATGAAATTAGTGTATGGAAACAACTCGAGAAAATCTAACTAATCTCAACACGAAGTGGATTGAGAATCTTGCATTAGAAGAAATCAACATGGATGAAACTGGAATTGTTAATTTTAACAATCATGTTGATCCAACACTAGAACTTGAAGAAGCTTCAATTGAATTAATGGAAGAAATTCAAGAATTGTTCGAAGTTTATGTAACTAAGTTTAACCACTTAAGAAATGACTTCACTAATAATAAATCGATTAAGATGTTTAAGATCTCAAATACCGTTAACGATTTCATGCTTTTTAGAAACTCTTTAAAGCTTATTATTTCTCGAACAGCATCTGATGTTATTTCACTTGGATTTGTTAGCAACTCTTCTGGCTATTACCCAGCAAGGACGAGCACCAACCCAACATCTAGTGAAAATACTACCCATGAAATTCGCGCTAAAATGGGCCCTTTTAATGAAGTCCAATGGACTTTTCAAGGGGAAGCTGTAAACGTGACGACTCTTGTGAAATACTATCTCACTGAATTTATTCGTCAGTCAGCACAATAATGTCTGAAATTTTTTCCAAAGTACCCGTACTGATCTGAAATAATTTCAAATATCCCCTACAGCTTCTCATAAGTGGATATAATATGGTGTTCATTTATTGAGGGGTTAACATGAGAAGTTTGCTTTTATTTGCTTTACTCTTATCAATTAATACTTTCGCTTCTGAAAATTATTTTGAATTCTGCGCAGGAAGTCAGATTAATTTCAAATACGGTGCTGTCGGGGGCTCTGGAGGTCATGGTTTCTTCTACGTACATGGCCTATGTAAAGATTATTCAAAAAATTTCCCACAAGTTATTCCATGCCATGAAAACTCAAATCACGAAGGGGTTGGAATCACTCTTGATTCTGGATTCAAAAATGTAAGCTGGGTAGCAGTTCCAGGAAGAAATCTTACTCTCTGGGGTAACCTTAGTGAAAAGCCGAATAGCTTTACAGTCGCAGAAGCAGCCAAAATCATTAATAATTCTAAAGATTTAAGAATCTTTGAAGGAATAGAATATCATAAAAAAGCGAGCAAGCTCCCTGTTAAGGGTTTTGCTGATGCTTTAATCCAATCAGGAGTTCCCCCTTATATCGTTTATGGTCCCCAAGATAGCCTTTTTGATCTCAGCAATCTTTTCAAGAGAAAAGAAGATCCCTATATCAGCCTTGATAATTTTAGATACGGGACAGAAAATTATGAGAAATTTGTGGCCATGCTTTCAATTGGAACAGACATCGCAATTGGGACAGGTCGTGACCTTGTTTGTGCTCGAATGAAGTTTGATAAAAGCAAAATTCAAACTGCCGCTGATTACTTAAATGAAATTAATAAGCTTTATTATAATAATGAGAAGATTGATTATGTTTGGTCCGGAATTTTTAACAATTGCAGCCATCTCGCTGTTAACACAGCTTACAAACTTGGCGTTTCAAAAAAATTCATTAAAACGAATCAGAAAGTTAAAAAAGGCAAAATTGGAAAAATCATTACTTTTATGCAAAATACTTTCTCTCCCTTAACAGAAACAGATATTGTAACCCCTGCAGATTTGTTTTTAAAGTTTCAAAAAAGAAATGCTGAAAAGGTCATTCATTATCCACTAGAAATGACTTCAGATAAAAATGATTTCTTTAAGACTGAAGATCTTAAAGTCTTTTCTCTTGGTAAATTTGGGAAAATCCCTATTAAAGAGTTGATCAAAAACTAAATATACTTAATCTCTGACTTCTGAGTCGGAGCCGCCGCTGCTTTGATATTTAATCCATGGATAGAAAAATAGTTGTGCAACATTGCATCCACAGTCGGAATTGTTAAATTAAAAACACTCAATAAGTTCTGAACACTCATAGAAAAATTTAACTCTTCTGAATTTCCTACCCCTGAAACAATCGCTTTCTTTTCATCTAATGGGAAAGGGAGACGTTTTTGAGAAATAAAAGAGTGATCAAACTTATGAGTTTTAGCATAAATCTTTGCAAACTCGTATTGAGTTAAAACTTCATTTGAACTTATTTGAAAAAGCCTATTGGAGACATCCTTCTTAAGCGCCATATCAACAATTTTAGCCATCAAAAGCACACTAAACCAACCATTTCTAACGGAGTTATCACAATAAAAAGGTCGATGATAAAAAAACTTATTTTCAAGAAATTCTAAGAAATTAGGTTTTGCTGGATTATAAGAACGACCAAACATATTACACACTCTAAAAATAATATAATTTAAAGAGTTCTTCTGGATATAAAATTCAGAGTTCGCTTGTGTTCCTCCATAAACGGTAGAAGGCATTGGTGTTTCTCTTTCCGTATACCCTCCCTTATCACCTGAAAAAATATAAGGACTCGAAAAGTAGATAAACTTTGTTCCATATTTTTCAATTGTAGAAACGGTGTTAACAACACCTGAAGTATTCAAAGCATCTGCTCGATTTCTATATTGAGCACAAGCTGAAAGAGAATTTTGACCAATACAATAAATAACAATATCAGGTCTAAAAGCAAAAACTAACTTATCTAATGCTTTTTTGTTAAAAATATCTAAACGTACAGTTAGAACATCTTTAAATTTAATTGGATTGTTATAATAAGTGCCAATGACTTTGTAACTCGCTTTAAGGTAGCTTACAAGATTAACACCTAAAAAAGAGGATGCTCCAAGAACAAGAATAGTCTTTTTGTCTTTTACTTCTTCCACTCTTCTATTCTAAGCGATTTCCTCATTTAAATCATCTCGGTTTAAATTACTTGAGTAATAAGCTGTGTTTGAGAAAGAAAAATACTTTGAGGACAGGAGTCCGAGAGACCATATACCTAAGTCATATTAACGGAGCAGGATACGTAGTAAAGGGAAAAAGAAATAAAAAAAAACCCCCAAGTAATTCTGCTCGGGGGTATGTAGAGATTGAAGTGAATGATATCTCAAAATCAACCTAGTAGTTTCAGTGCAAGACTGGAAGCATTGTTTGCTTGAGCTAACACAGCTACTCCCGACTGTGAAAGGATATTGTTTTTAGTTAGGTCAGCGGTTTCGGAAGCAATATCAACATCTCGAATCCGTGAGTTCGCAGCACTGAAGTTCTCGTCGTTAATATCGAGCGTATTCGTGACGGTCACTAGCCTGTTTTGAAGAGCACCAAGTTCTGCACGAGAACCGTTGATCGATAAAATCGCATTATCGATTGTGGCCAATGCATTTTGTGCGCCTTCTTTACTAGAGATTTCATCCCCTGAGACACCTAACGATCCAACCGTGGCATCTGTCAAAGAAGAATCGTACCGAATACGGTCTTCAAATGGATTGTTTCGCGTCCCAATCTGAATTTCAATGAGTCCACCAGTACCATTTAATAGTTTATTACCGTTAAACTCTCCAGATTGTGCAACTCTTTCAATCTCTCCTTTCAATGCCTGAAATTCGAGATCAGTAAACCTTCTTTCATCCGGTCCAACTGTATCTGAAGCTGCTTGAATCGCTAACTCTCTCATTCGTATTAACATCCCAGAAACTTCATTAAGCCCACCTTCGGCAACTTGAACCATTGAAATCCCGTCTTCAGTGTTTCTTCTGGCTTGTCGCATACTTCGAATTTGTGCTTTAAGTTTCTCACTAATTGCTAACCCTGCAGCATCATCTGCTGCCTTGGAAATTCTAGAACCCGATGCAAGTCTACTGTAATTGCTATCAAGATTCCGTTTTGTCATCTTTAAGTTCCGCTGTGCCGTAATCGATGGCACATTGGTGTTAATTCTAATTCCCATAATTAATCTCCGCTATTCATATGCACCTCCTATGCTTAGCGATCTTTCTGATCAATTTGTTAATAATAATTTTGCACATACTTCTACACCTATAGAGATTTCACCCTCTACAACTTCATGATCAGTGGATTGGACGAACCTCACCATCTGACTTATGCAGGATCGTTTAACTTAATTAAAGTTCAACTCAACAAAAACAACTCAACTATTTGCTTGGCATGGCTCTTTAGGGCCATCCAAGCACTAGTGCCTTACAGACTTGCTAGTGCTTAGATTTGCGAAGCCGAGTTGATAAGCCCGATTGCAGACGATGTTACTCTGTTCGCTTGCGCTAGTACCGAAGTACCCGCTTGCATTAGAACGTTGTTTTTCGTCAATTCAGCCGTCGACTTAGCGATGTCAGCATCACGAATACGAGAGTTCGCGGCAGACATGTTTTCAATACTGATCAAAATATTATTGATCGTTGATTGAAGTCTGTTCTGAAGAGCACCGAAGTCGGCACGAACCCCAGAAACTGTAATGATTGCTTGGTCAATCGCTGCGAGCGAATTCTGAGCTGAAATTTTATCCGCAACCGATGCGAGATTCAGTCCTAGTGCCGCAACATTAACATCAGCTGCCGAAGCATCAAATGTTAATCTGTCGGCGATAGGATCGTTTCTCGTTCCGATTTGAATATCGAGAACAGCTCCTGTTCCATTGAGAAGCTTAACATTGTTAAATTCTGTAGAATTAGCTATCCGATCCATTTCGGAAACTAACTGTTCGAATTCAACATTGAGAAACTTTCTCTCTGTTGGTCCGATCGTGTCTGATGCAGCCTGCACAGCCAACTCTCTAAGTCTAATTAGAATGTTAGATGATTCGGCAAGAGCACCTTCTGCGATCTGCACTAGCGAGATACCGTCACTTGCGTTCCGTTCAGCTTGACCTAATCCTCGAATTTGAGCCCTCAAATTCTCAGAGATCGCTAAACCTGCGGCATCGTCACCAGCACGATTGATACGAAAACCCGAAGATAACTGCTCGAGAGTCTTATGGAGACCTCTTTGAGTATTTCGGAGGTTCCGTTGTGCGTTCACTGACGCTACGTTGGTGTTGATACGTAATCCCATTGCGCATCCTCCTGATGATTTCAACCTCAACTCATTTAAGGCTGGCGAAGTTCAAAGTCTTCACATTAAACTCATCGTGAAAATTGAAGGATTCTCTTAGGGAGGTTTTCCTTGATGGAAATTCTTTCCCTGCTATTATAAAAGTATGAACATTGAGGACCTAGTCCTGACAAATTTAAAAGAAAAACCCGAGCTAAAAAGTCAGACTCTGGCTTTAATTGAAAAAGAATTTGGTTATAACGTTGGAAACTCCTTTGAAGTCGACTTCTACCCACTCTTCAACCTTCAAAATTTCCATAACTGCTACTTGCTTTGTGATACTCGAAACCAGGTTATAGCGCATATAGGACGCAAAATAAGAACCTTTGAGAACGGAATGACTTGTTCACTTTGGGGCGGAATTGCCGTAATGTCCAAGTATCAAGGTCAAGGAATTTTCAAAAACTTTTTCAGGGCTTTGCTCGAGGAAGATCCAAAAGAAAATATCCAAATCCTTTGGAGTGGCGATCCTGAGATTTATTACAAAATGGGCTTTGAACTCAAGCACGAACAATATGAATATCTTCAGAAAAACTCTTCATCTCAATTCATTGAAATAAATAAAGAGGAAATCAGCAAAGAAGACTTTGAGTCGATTCAGCTTCTCTATCAAAAAAAAATGAAAAAATTTCAAATGTTCATAAGAAAAGAAGAAGACTGGCAAGAATGGCTAGAAGTAAAATCAGCAAAACTTTTTGTATATAAAAAATTTGGAAAAATAAATGCCTACTTTTTAAAAGATAAAGGGCAAGATCTTGCAAATATCATTCATGAACACTTCATTCCCGAAGAACTTTTCGAACAA
Organism: Bacteriovoracaceae bacterium; assembly: GCA_965217035.1. GTDB lineage: Bacteria > Bdellovibrionota > Bacteriovoracia > Bacteriovoracales > Bacteriovoracaceae > JAUHYH01. The sequence goes on from OZ244226.1 coordinate 1,382,135, forward strand.
GCGAGAAATCATGGGAATCTATGGGCTGCACCAAAAGAGTTCAACGCGAAACCTGACCAGATATCTTACCTTGGTCTTTTTCAAAGAGACCAAGGCTTGAATAATATTTGGATCAATGGAATAGACAGTATTTAGCTCTATAATAACTCTATGAGTTCTTCTTTGCTGGTAGGTCTATGATAAACCTTCATCTTTTTTAAAGTTTCTGACTTCAACTTTTTGTTCAGCTTATCAGGGCCACCAAACCTAGACTTTCCATAAATATACTTATCAAAAAAGTCTTTAAGGTTCACATTAAAATATTGCTCTAAATCTCTTCGAAACTCGAGAGTGGTCATTGATGAAAACATTTTTGTATCGGCCCAGTTCTTCATAAAAGCTTTCATTCCACCTTTCTCTTTAAACTTGTAATCGAAATGAGCAATAATACGAGCTCCCAGACTGTAAGCATTCCGATCTGTGTCTCTTCTATACATTGAATGCCCAGCCATTTTAGTTTTGGTGTCGTAGCTTGGTCGTGAAGGATAACCATCATCACGCCAAGATGCCATTGCTTCATCGATCCATCCCCCATTGCCACCAGCGGGGTGAATCCCTCTAGCAAAATAAGTATGATGGAGTTCATGCCCTAAAGCAGGCATCGATGTTCGTGTAGCTCCATTGTATTCCATTCCTCCAAAGCCTGCACCATAGACAATCAAAAACGGATAAGGCCATGCACCGTAATCATTTTCTAATTCTTCAAGAATTGGAAAAGAGGCTTCTAAGAACCTATCCGCTTTTTCTCCATAGGAAACGACTTTAACAATTCGGCCATTAATTGATTTATAATCTTTTCTTGTGACTTTATGAGCTCCCTCTGGAAATAAATGAAAATAAAGTCCTGAAGAGTTATAATGACTTGGGCATTTTGCTGAGAATTGGTTAGACCTTCTACGCCTTTTTGATAAACAATTAATCATCAGAATATGCTTCTTATCTGTTCCCTTTACATGAACATTAAAATTCATTTGATAATTATCGTAGTCTAGATTTGTCGGTAGATATTTTTCTAAAAAGCTTCGATCAGACAAGTCGGACATCCAAAAGGCTGACTTCACACTATTTTGTCTAAAAGTAACAAGCTCCGTGATTTTACTTTTAATTTTTAAAGAATATTCACCCTTTTTAATTTTTTTAGAGATGCTTTTATAAGCTGTGGAAATTCTCTTTTTTCGACTCGTAAGTTTTACTTCTTTCAGCTCAACACTTTCAAATTTATTTGCAGAAAGAATTTTTGCTTCAGCTTGATTAGGCACTAGATCAAAAAGAGGAAAACCATCTTTTGGCATGAAAAAGAGAATTTCAGATTCAGCGACAGCTTCTCTATTTTCAATATCATAAGTAATTTTATAATTTGCTTTTTTGAAGTTCACAAAAACAAAATGGGAACCATTTTTAGAGAAATTCTTAGGGGCCCTCGCCAAATCGTTTGCTAATATATTTGTAGAAAATATAAACAAAAGAAACACAATACATCGCTTCATAATCCACCTTTTCTATAATCTAAAATTAATAAAGATTAAATCATTGTAAATTAATCAAGTAAAGTACACGCGTCGCGTCCATAAAGAATGCAATGATTTGAATACTTGCTAGGCTGCCAGAGAGGTTCTTTTGTCTAACTTTTCAGCGACTTGAACCATAATCTGATTATAAACAGAGTTACTTCTATTCGAGGCTAAATTATCTTTATAAGTTTTAAGAAGACTTAACTTTTCTTCAGGTAAGCAAGACTCGAGTTTTTCTAGAACTGATTGAGGTGCATGCCACGCAATCGCTAATTGCTTAGCAGTATAACTTGAAAGAATTTCATCGATATCATCCTCTCGCAAGAGAGTTAACCAAGAAAGTGATGGAAAAGCTTTCAACAAACTCACATCATGCCCATTTTCTTTAAAGAACTCTTCTTCTTCATCAAAGTCCTTAAACTCAAAAACTTGAATACTTTCAAAGGCTCTCGTTTGAGTTGTTCTGTATTCTTCCCAGTTAATATTCTGTATTTCGAATTGAGTATCCTCTTCAGAATACTTTTTAAGAAAAAATTCTTTCTTCTTAAGCGCACTCAAATCAAGCTTATCGATCCTTAACTTCGGCAAGAGGTGAAAAAGAGAGTTATACTTTTCAACTAAGTTTGTGAGAGATTCATTATCGATCGAAGCTAAAGGCAATGGAGAGATATAATAAGAATCTGAGACATGCCTTTTATTATTCTGTTCAACTGATTGTAGATAGGCTCCATAATCAGAAAGTCTTCTATTTCTTTCAATTAGTTGTCCTTTTCTCAGAATATCAAGACGATCCCATAAATAAGCAGCATAGCTATCCTCATGAGACCAATAACAATCCATTAAAACTTCCTCTAGAGACTCCAAGGAAACATCAATGAGGAAACTATCTTTTCCAGAATTAACTTCGATATTAAAAGGTGTTGTTTCTGTTTTTACCTCTGGCGTTGTACTAAGCTGCTCTAGAGAATTAGAGAGTTTATTGATTCCTTCTTCAACGATTTTACCAATATGACTCACACTTCCTTTTTGAGATCTAAAGAAAGCAAAAATTCCAAAACAAAGGCTTAGGCTCATCAATAGAATCAAAGACAACTCAAAAGGTTTCACATTCGAGAAATAACCAACACTTTCTTCTGAGAAACTAGAAAAACTCATTTCATTATTTTTAGAGTATTGTTTTAAAATATTTTTGATTCTCTCTCTCAGAGTATTCGGTAAGCTATTTTCATCATATTTAGTAAAAACAACTGCTGATACTTTAGAAATATAATAATCTTGCCCTTTTTTATTACTATCTATTGAAAGTAAAAAAGGATTTTTTGTATTAACTTTCTTTCTTCTTTTAGTAATTTTAAGACTCACATCAACTCTTGCATTTTTATCAAAGATCTTGGAAACATTCTCTAATCTCTTTGTGATCTCACCCCTTAAAGCTTCTTTATCTGAAAGTTGATCAAAGCCAAAGCTCGTATTAATCAATAATGCTATTAATATTATTATGCTTTTCATCTTGATACCAACCTTATGCTCAATGAACGAGTATCTCTAGGTCTTGCTTTTAAGCCTTGTACAAAAACTTGGTTTTCATCAAACCCTTTTTTAATGGCAAATTCTACTGCTCTCGCAGCTCTCATACTTGAAAGAATTAAATTACTATTAATCACTTCTTTATTCTCTTTAAATTTCAATGAATCAGTATGGCCAATAAAGTAAACATCTAATTTTTCTTTATGTTCTTCCAAAAGTTTGAAAACACTTTCAAGCTTTTGTACGACTGATTGAGAAAGATCATATTTACCAATATCGTAAATATTAGGAGGTAGATCAATGATAAATTCTTTATAAATTGGTTTCTCAATTTTTTTTGAATTATTAAAACTGATATTTAAGCTCTCTCCGATATCTTTAGTCGCTATTTTTCGTTCTGGATTAACAACAAAATTTTGATCTTTTAGAACATCACTATTCATGAGTTTAAAAGCAAGTTTTTGGATATGATCATTCTTTCCAACGTCATTTAAATTGAAATAAATAATGAAAAATGACATGAGAACCATTAATAAATCGGAGTAGGACACGGCCCATCCTTCAGAATTTTCGTAATGATTAGTTCTTCTCGCTTTCTTAACCGGCTTGCTCATAATACGCTTGCTCCAAGTTAAGATTTTCAAGAAAACTTATAGGTTCTGATCGATTAATCTTTAATAATGCTGTTAAAAAAAGATCATTTCTATTTGTAATAGCCTTGTGACGAATATGAAGTCTATCTGCCAAAGGTAATAAAATAAAGTTTGCAAACATAAGACCATAAAAAGTCGCTGTCATAGCAATAGAGAGTGCTTCACCAATCATCGCCTTATTGTCTCCATTGAGATTAGCAAAAAGACTAATCATCCCCATCACTGTACCAGTCATTCCTAAGGCTGGAGGGTATTTTGAAAGATTTTTAAGAACGCTCACTGGTAGTTCTGTTGTTGCTACGATCTCTTCGTTCTTTTCAATAAGAAGTGTTTCAACCATATCTGCTTCTACGCCTTGTTTCCAAAGCTTTAAAGCATAGTTAACCAGTGGAATTTTATGATGATCATTCAGACCTTTCTTAGAAGCAATTTCTTGCACCATAGATCTGACTTCCTCAGATGATTTATCCTTTTCAAAAAGTTCTTTAATTGCCTTAAAAGTCATCTTTATATTATTGAATGGATTTGCAAAGAAGAAGATTGCAATCGTTCCCAAGAAAACAATATAAAAACTATGAGCACTCAAATAAATAGCAGAGTTTTTTGTTTCAAGACTCAAATAGATAACAGCTAAGACACCAAGAATACCAAATGGTAGAGATTTCATCGAACCTCCCTTCCACTGATAGAGCGATACATGGCCTTGCCTTCCTTACTCTCAGGATTAATTCCTAACCCTTCACTGAGAATTTTTAAAGCTTCGGACTCTCTTCCTTGAACTTGATAACAAGCACTTTCTAGAAAGGATAAATAAGCTATCCCTGGATATTTCATTTTTAAATCTCGAACTTTAGAGATCGCATTATTATAATCTTCTCTTAAAATAAGTTGTTGAACTTCTTGAATTTGCGGCATTAGATCATCGAGTTTTCTATTAAGAGAAATATTGAGTCTATCATTTAAAGTTAAATCAGATAAACGAGGAAGCTCAACTGCGCTTTTCTGAGCTCGTTTAGCATGAAAAAATATCAAAGGAGTTTTACCTGGTGCTGTAATTTTAATAGTTTTACCATCTTCTATTTCAAAACTCTCATTCGCTCTAACTTGCTTAACCTGCCCATCGACTTCAATAACTGCATCGTGCTTAAGAACCAAACTTGGTTTCTCTACTGGTAATTGACCACAGGCTGTCACAAAAATCATTAAGACTAATATAAATATTCGCATCTTTTAACTTATCGAATTTCTTAGTGCGATATTCAGTCGATCACTTTAAAGAGGAAAATTTTGCTGAGCACCTAAGCTATTGATATTAAAGGCTATTTCTAAACTATTCTCTTTTGTTTCTACCGTATTGATTCCAGACTCTTCTAATAATTCAGCTATCGTATTAATTGATTCAAAAGGTTCAACGATAGAAAGTGAATAACTTCCCATCGACTCTTCAATTAATGTCACTGACTTGCAATACACTTCATTATTAATAATCGTTTGGAATATTTTTTTGAGTTGATCAGAACTTCCTTTATCTTTTCTAATTGCTTCAACAGCTTTTTCATCAAAATTAATACTGTCCTGAATATAAGAACGTAACTTCTTAAAAGAGATCGGTTTATCTTTATGAATCATTTCTGAAGCACTATCAACAATCCTTTTCAGATCAAGATTAAGTCTTCGTTCTTTTTGCTCGAAAGCTTTTCTTTGATCTAATAGTTCTTTTTTTCTCGTTTTTGCTTCTTCTTTTTGAGTTTTTACCTTTTCTACTTTCGATTGAATTAATTCGACTTTTTTACGGATATTTTGATTTTCTGTCTCAAGAACTTTTATCGATGAATCAATTTTCTCTACTTGTTTCGATTCCATATTATAAGTCTCTTGATACTTTTCAAAAGCTATTTCTGAACTATTTATATTAATAGTTAATATTTCTACTCTTTGATTCATTTCCTTTTGATCAGAAATACTCTTTTCAATTTTATTTTTTACTTCAACGAGTTGAGTCTCTAAAGTTTTATTTCTTAATTCTAGCTCTGTTAATTTCACTTGAGTTTTTTCAGATGCCTCAAGGTTTTTTGAGAGATTATAATTCAACTCTGCTAGCTCTTTTTCTTTGGCATAGACATTGGGCTCTAAAATCGAAGCTTCATCCATTAAGGTTTTGTGTAAAACTTCACCTGCTTTAATATCTGTTTGCATTCTTTTAATAGATTCCAAGAGAAATTGATCCTGAGTCTGATAAACCTTTAATTCTTCTCTAAGCTGAGTATTCTCTATTTCAGCCTTTTCTATTTTCTCTTGTGCCTTATTTAAAAGATCAGACCCTTTGTCTAATCTTTCATTTAAGACATTTATTGTCCCCTTAAGGTAGCGAACTTCCTCTTTTTGTTTTTTAATCTTCTTCGTTGATTTCCCCATGTAAAAATGGAGATCTTTTTCTTTTTGATCTAAGATTTGCTTGTTTAATGTCAGTGATTTTAGTTCATTTGTTAAACTGCCCATTTTATTAGAGACTTGTTTTCCTTCTTCAATTAGTTTTAAAACAATTTTTTCTTTCTTTGACTCTTCAACCTTGAGCGCCTCAACAGTCTCCTTAAGCAGGATAATATTTTTCCGTTCTTCTTCTAAACCTTTTTCTGAAAAAGGACTTAAACTATCATATTGTTCCATCTTTATCAGAATAGATTCTTTCTCTTCTCTAAGTTTCAGAATCTGTTCCTTAATTTTTAATTCTCTTTTTTTTATTTTATTCTTAAGACTTTCTCTTTTTGCTTGAACTTCTCTTAACTCTTTCTCTAAAGTTTCAACTCCATATTCAACGTCGACAAGATTGGACTCCATTTTTGATAAAGACTTTTCTTCTTTTGCTAACAACTCTTTTTCTTCTTGAATCTTTTTATCGAGCTCGTTTTTATAAACTTCTTTTTGTTGAAGAATATGTTCCTTCATCTCAATTTTTCTTTTTGTTCGATTCTTCTTTTTCTTGATCATAATTCTCTATTTTTATAAACCCTTATAAATATTATCTCTTAAGGCTTTCTAGAAAAACATAAGGAAAAATTCTCTTTACATTAATTGAAGGGTATAATTTATTTAATGAAATATTTACCTTTGATCTTTTTACTCAGTTTTGTGAACAGTTCTTTATTTGCTAATCAGGTCTTGACGAGTAGAACAACTCAATCGAGAATTTCAATACTTCCTAGCTTAACTTATACCCAACTAACGATCTCAACTAATTCTGAAAATCTTTCTGGTCCCGGTCTTGAGCTTCTTATCCAATACGCCCTCAAAGAAAAATCAGCATTAGGATTCAGTTTTAGGCAGATGAATCTTGGTTCTGAAAGCTCAGGGTCTGCTCTTAACTTTCGTTATATTTATGCTTTAAAAGGAAGACTCATCAAAAACGAAACAGAATTGAAAGTGGATCATCAAACCGTTCTCAATAATATTGATATTGTAGAACCAACATGGTGTGTTCAAGCCATTGGTTCGCAATACTACCTCAATACTTCTAGTAGTACTGTTCCTTTTACAGGTTTTGGAGTTGGAACATATTATAAATACCCCTTAAAAAAATATTCAAATCTTTTCGGAGGTATTAATTACGAAACTATGGAAAACAGTGGAACTCTTACAAGTCTCAGTCTTTATCTTGGAATGGATTTTAAACTTTAAGGCGCAAGAGGAACTGCAATAATTTTCGAATGCCTTAAATCTGAAACAAATAATCGATTATTAATTTTAAGAATTGAACGTGGACTTGTTGATAAAGATAAGCTTTGATTTCCAGGTTCCGTCGTATCAGTAAAGCTTGCCTTACCAAGAACAGTAGAGGCGAAATCATTTGTCGCCACCGGATTATCGAACTTCATAACTCTTCCGTTAGAGGCATCTAAAACATAAACTCCTGTTGATCCATCACCAACAATATCGATAGGATAATTTAAACCCGTTGCTGAAACTAACCCATTTCTCGAAGTCCAGTTTGTATTCCCTCCAAGATAAAAATCTGCGTTCTGATCATCAACTCCAGTTAATGAGTTCCAAACCATAACTCTGTGATTAGCAGCATCAGCAACATAAAGCTTGGTTCCATCTGAGTAAATCCCCCAAGGGTCTCTTAAACCACTTTGTGTTGTTGTGTTATTAGAAATATCTCCAAGTTGAAAATCAGCAGAGGGATTCTCAGAGACATTTGTCATTGTCGGGAGTGAATTCCACACGAGAACTCTATCGTAACCTCGATCGACAACAAAAAATCGGGTTCCATCATAATGACAAGCAATAGGATTTCTTGGTCGATCAAGACCGGTTCCTGTTGTCGCCGCTGTCCAACTGGTTTGACCAAGAACGGCTGCTGCATTTGGCGAATTAGATGAAATCGGAAGATCAAAGACCATGACTCGATGATTATTATAGTCCGGTACCCACAATTGCCCACCAGCAATACAAAGACCTCTTGGCGCATTCATTTGTGCTTGATTTCTTCCTCCATTAATCAGAGTGAAGTTTCCATGCCCGATAACAAAGTCTGCATCTTGATTCCAAGAGTTAGGGATCCCATTATAAACAAGAACTCTGTCGCGATCAGGATCCGTTACAAAGAATTGCGTTCCATCGTAGGCCATTCCTTCAGGCTGATCATAAGATCTTGCGGTTGCTCCCTCGGAAGAGTTCAATACCTCAGCGCTAAAGGCAAATTGACCAAAAGAAAAGTCAGCATTTGTTGCATCTCCGCTAGGAATGGTATTGTATCCAATAATTCTATGATTATCATAATCAGCTACATAAACCGTTGATCCTGATACTTCCACATCTGTAGGGTTATCTAAACGGTTTTGCTGACTCCCCCCTCCATTACCTGTATTTGATAAACCAAGTACATAGTCAGAGGCTACTCCGTGGTTACCTGGAGTAGGGATCGAATTCCAAACTTTAACTCTATTTTCATCGTAGTCTGTTACATAAATTTTTCCACCTAAATAGCGGACCTTTTTTGGATTATCCATTGCATCTGCAGCAGCACTTGTACTTGAACCCGTAAGTGATGTTTGCCCTAGAACAGTGTCAGGGTTTGGATTTGTTCCAGTAGCAGGGATAGATTCATAAATTGCAACACGATGACAATTAGAGATTGCGACCATTAATCGAGTCCCATCTGACCAAACACCATGAGGATCGTTCATCTCATCAGATCCACATCCTGCAGCAACACCAGTTGAAGATGATTGCCCCAAGTAAACATCTGGAACCGCAAAATTTGAGGCTGGAAAGCTATTCCAAATGAGAACTCTATTATTGTCATTATCGGCAGCATAGATTCGAGTTCCATCTGACCAAACATCATAAGGGTTATCAAGACCTCTCGAAACATCTCCTCCATCAGCCGTTGTTGTGATAAGATTGGCTTGTCCCAAAACCATATCAGCAGTTTGGTGATTCGAAGTTGGTAATGTATTCCAAATAAGAATTCTATTATTACTTGAATCTGCAACAAGTAAGCGATCTGTCCCTCCAATATCTCCGACCCATAAACCAAAAGGATAATTCATCGACTGTCCACTTGGAGTTCCGATATTATTAGGAGTGTTATTAATATAATTCGAATAAAAATTATCTTGCCCGAGGACAATGTCTGGAACATCATTTTCACTCGTTGGTGGAGTATTCCAAATTAAGACCCTATGATTGTTTCGATCAGCGACATACATTTTTCCACCATAAACTCGAACAGCAGAAGGGTATTGTAATCCTTGTTGAGTTGCTCCTCCCTCATTTTGATCTTTTCCAAGAACAATACAGGGAAGGTAGTCCGTTGTTGTTATAGAAGTCGTGGTAGAGTTTTCAGAATTAAAACCACCGCTAGTAGAAGTTGTCACAAGTAAATTATAACTAGTATTTATGGTCAAGCCTGTAACGATTGCAGATGTCACTGGAGCTGAAATTGTTTTTAAAAGTGTATTTGTTCCACCTGCTACATCATAAACGAAATAATTGACAGCATCAGAGACTGAGTTCCAAGAAAGAGAAACATAGGCTCCAGCTGGTTCTGTTCGGCAGTCAAGACTGGTAAGATCTGTTGTTCCTGCTCCGTTATCAAGAACTGCTGAAATCCCACCAAAAGTAAGCATCACAGCGCCTTCAAGATAGGAGCTTTGACTACTACCTGTAATAGCCCTGACTCGGAATCTATAATAACTTCCTTCAGTAAGACCAGTAAATGTATATGAAGTCGCATTGGCTACAGTAAAATCAGTAAAGGCCGTTACAAAAGAAGACGCACAAGAAGTTCCATCACAACGATTAACTTCAAAACTTGTTTCATTGGTTGAGTTATCATCCCAGCTAATTGTAACAGTCGTTCCTGTTACTGATGAAAGTGAATAGTTTGTTGGAGCATTAACTCCTGCACTTCCTTCAACACTAAGATTTGAAGTAAAGGAAGTTGACCCAGAACTTGTTCCATAGTTAAAACTTAAAATCCCTTCATGATCGCCACCTGTAATTGCAGAGAATTGAACAGAAACAGTACAGGTATCAGCAGGGAAGATCTGTCCACCAATGCAATTACCTCCGACAACTTGAAAAAAAGAGTTTTCACCTTGTACATTTGAAATAAAGACTGTCTGATCACTGGTATTTTCAATCGTTACACTGCTAGTTGAGGTATTGGACAATCCGATATCACCAAAGTTTAAAGCTGTTGGCGTAAACGAAATAGCAGAATTACCAAGACCATCACCATTAGACTCTCCTACTCCGAGGAAACTATCAGAATCACTATTTCCGCCTCCATTACATGATAGCAATAGGCTAAATAGCACTAGCAATGTTAAGATCCGTTTAAAAACCATCAATTTCCTATCGTTATAAGTAAATTTGTCCCTTATCCCATTTTATCATTTGTAAATTTTTGCCCCAAAGGACTCATTAAGAGGCTGTTTTAAATTTTACTTTTCAAAATTTCGCCAAAAGAAGTTGGCATTTAAGATCAATCTCTTGATTTAGGAACTTTATAAACCATATAGACAAGAATGATAAAGGAAATAAACCAGAGGAACCCGGTCATTCTAGGGATATCTGAAATATGATTAATAACCGTGTCTTTTACTAGAAAAACACCTGAGAAAAATAGAACAGAAAACAAAAGAGTCATTCCTAAAAAATAAAGAGCATTGCTCATCTGTTTAATACTTTCAGCAAAAGAGTCACTTTTTATTTCAAGAGCATAATTATTTTTTGAAATTTCTTTAAAGAACCAAGTCATGTGCTTTGGAAAGATTCTGAAAGAATTCATTAAATCTCTTGCGAACCAAACGCCTTCTTCAGTTAGTTGATCCTTAGAAATCAGAAGTTTTACGATATCTTCTGTATCTTCTTCAATAATTTCAAAAATATTTAAATCAAGCCCTAACGATTTACCGACTCCATCTAGAGTTGTTATGGCCCTAAAAATGATAAACCACTCTCGTGGAAGAAAAAGTTGGTGTTTTCTTAGAGTAAGGATAATAGCAGTCATCATTTCTGTTATATTCAACTCTTGAGCAGATAGACCAACAAAGGGTCCAAGGTTTTGTTCAATATCACGAGTTAATAATTGATAATTCGGTATTTTTTCATACTCTGCAATATCTAAAAATTCATATACTAAATTTTCATAATTATCATTAGATAAAGAATAAAGAAGAGAGATCAAAGACCCTCGATTTTTTTTACTAAGAGTTCCAACCGATCCAAAATCGATGATTCCAATATTTCCATCTTTAAGAAGTAAGAAATTCCCGCCATGAAGATCAGCATGAAAAAAACCATCTGCTAATAAATTATGAAGAAACATTTTTGTAGAGGAAATCAATTTTTCTTCTAGATCTTTTGTCACTTCATCTCTACCTAGTTCATTAAACGATTTTCCGTCAAAATACTCCATTACTAGGACTTCTTCGCTACAGAAGTCATCATAAATATTAGGAATTTTTAAAATTTTATTTTTATCAATTTTTTCAGCATTGTTTTTAAGTTTTAAGAGATTTTTCTTTTCAATTATAAAGTTTAATTCAAGTAAAACGGTACGATGAAAATCATCTAACATTCGAGAAAGACCAAGATATTTGAAATCATCACTGATTTTTTCAACTTGTGAAACAATCAACTTAAAAAGATCAAAGTCTGTATCAATAATATTTTTAATATTAGGCTTTCTAACTTTTGCAACGACCTCTTCTCCTGTTTTTAGTTTCGCTCTAAAAACAGAACCTATTGAAGCTGTCGCAATAGGCTTTTCATCAAACGATGCAAAGAGCGATTGATAACTCTCCCCGAGATTATCTATAAGGACTTTGTCAAAATCACTAAAAGCTCCTGCTGCTACATCATTTTGAAGTTTCTTCATTTCTTGAATGAAGTCAGGATGAAAAAGATCTTCTCTTGATGCAACCAATTGACCAAGTTTAATAAAACCAGGTCCTAGAGCTTCGAATGATTTTCTTAAGCGATAGCCAACAGAAGTCCAAAGATCTTCTCCACCCTTTTCCGAAATCGCGACCTTCAGCCGCGCACGAGGCAAAACGAATCCTATTTTTTCATGCAACTTTGTTTGGAGAATAAATTCATCAAAACCATTTGTTGCAAGAACAGATAAAATTTCTCTGAGACGCCCAACGTTTTTTATAGTTCGCGTAAGGCCTGTCCCGGTTTTCACCAAATCCATATATTTTATTTACACCTTTTTCCTTTCTACTATTATGTTAAAATACTTTTACGCTTTGCTAAATAAGCGGAAAGCTTAGGCCACAGACAGAATGAAATTCTTGATCGCAATTGTTTTGTTATTGAATAGCTCAAAAATTTGGGCAGCCCAATCATGCAGTCGTGTAGCTTATATCAACTATCAAGAGGTCTTAGTCGACTCAAGTTCTTCGGTTCGAGGAGATGGTCTCAAGTTTTACTTAAATAGAGACCCTATTGCTAAGGAATACCTTGAGCTTTATCAAAAAAATAGTAAACCTAGTAAAAGCAGTGCAGCTATCAGCACTGTCGGGATTGGAATTAGTATTGCGGGACTTCTGCAAAAAAAAGATGAAGACGGAGTTTTTAGTCGAAATACACTTGTTGCAACGGGGCTCGGTATTATTCTTGTGAATTTATTTGTTTCTAAAACAATGCTTTATCAAAACGAGAAAAATCTCATTCGCTCCATTGATGAGTACAATAAACGAAATCGACCTCAAATCTATTTTTCACCATTTGCGGATAATAATGGCAAAAAAAATGGAGTTGGGATAAATTTTGGATACACAAAAAATTACTAGGATGGCTTGTGAATATTACTTGTTATAGTTGCAATAAAACAACTGACTTTCCAGATTCGAAACTCGGAAGACTTGATAGTTGCGATCACTGCAATGCTTATTTACACTGCTGCTTGATGTGTAGTTTTTATGACAAAAACTCCTATAATGAATGCAAAGAGCCAATAGCCGATAGAATCACCGATAAAGAGAAATCAAACTATTGCGATTACTTCAAGCTTAATGATGGAGTAGGTGTAAAAGATAAGAAAGATGACCTTTTAGCTGCTGCCAATGCACTTTTTAAAAAATAAGGATGAATATGAACGTACCTATGACTGTTTATGGAAAGAAAAAACTTGAGGAAGAACTCGAAAAACTTATTAAAGTCGATCGAGAAGAAATCAAGACTGCCCTAGCAGAAGCTCGCGCTCTTGGTGACTTAAAAGAAAATGCCGAATATCATGCAGCTAAAGAAGCACAAGGGCATAATGAAGGAAGAATTGCTGAGCTTCAAAGCAAGATTGCAAATAGCCAAGTCGTTGATACATCTAAACTCTCTGGAGATAAGATTGTTTTTGGTGCTATTGTCACTATTTATGATGGCGAAAAAGATGCTTCACAAACATTTCAAATTGTTGGAGAAGATGAAGCGATCGAATCAAAAGAAAAAGTTTCATATTCTAGCCCTCTAGGAAAAGCACTCATCGGAAGAGAATCAGGAGACGAGATTATAGTAAAAGCTCCAAAGGGTGATATCTCTTACGAAGTCGAGAATGTCGAATACAAGTAACAAAACAATGCTCAAGAAATTCTTTTTCTCAAGCAGGAAAACAAATCCGAAACATCGAGGCGTATGCTCTGATACGTCGCAGATGTTGAGAGGTGAAGTTTGACGAACTTGAGGAGAAGAATGTGAAGAGCATTACGTGGCAATCACCGATAAGACAATTATATAAGGGAAAAAAAGTCCCTAAAAGCGTCGAGCAGTTGGAACAAGTTGGTATTCAAAGTTTAATTGATCTCGCATGGATCTTTCCTCATAAGTATTATCCTGTTAAAAGAGATCCCTTTCCTGAAGATTGCCAAGAAAATGATTATGTACAAATTTCAGGTCATTTAAAAAACTTAAAAACGCGTCCAATATTTGCACGTAAGATTCGAATGTTTAACCTCAACGCTCTCCTTATGACAGATAAAGGTGCCTTTAGAGTGACTTGGTTTAATGCTTATCCTAATATGGTCAGTAAAATTAAAACTAAATTCCAAAACCAATCTGAAATCACCCTAGAAGGAAACGTTGGTTTTTTTGGAGCCTCTGTCCAGCTTACGAATCCTAAATTCAATGACAATGAAATTGAAGAGGAGGATAAGATCTTTTATCCGACAGTTAATAAAGTAAAAGGAACATTCATTGAAAAATTGATTGCTAAAATTCCTGTCGAGCTTTATGAAACAATACCTGAAATTCCAGGACGAGAGACATTAAAAAATTCCTTACTTGCTCTTCATAATAAAAACGATCAAATGAAACCTCCCCAAGCACTCAAACGAATCAAATATCAAGAGTTTTTTCTCGATCAGCTTAAAGCGATGATCAGAAGAGAAGTTCGGAACTCTCGAACCGTCGATAAAATTTCAATTGATCCAAAAAAATATAAAGAAATCCTTCAAACTCTCCCTTATGAATTAACAGATGATCAGGATTCTTGTCTCAGAGACATTATGAATGATCTTAACTTAGGATATCCGATTTCAAGACTTGTCCAAGGAGATGTTGGTTGTGGAAAAACGACTATTGCCCAAATAAGCGCTCAATTGATGATTGATAAAGGATTTCAAGTTGCCTTCATGGCGCCAACAGAAAACCTAGCAAAACAACATTATCAAAACTTAAAAGATATTATTCCTGGAACAATCCTTTTAACTTCTTCTTTAAAGACAAAAGAAAAAAGAGAGGTTCTAAAAAAAATAGCCTCAGGAGAAGCCACTCTTGCTGTTGGAACTCATAGTTTATTTCAAGCAGGAGTAGAGTTTAAAAATCTCGGTTTTTCTATTATTGATGAGCAACATAAATTTGGAGTCAATCAAAGGATTTCACTTATTAATAAAGCCGTTCTTCCTCACTGTCTTCTCATGACAGCGACTCCAATACCGAGAACATTGCGATTAACTCAATTTAGAGATCTAGATGTTTCAGTTATTAAACAAATGCCTGGAAACCGAAAAAAAATTAGTACTCGAATCGTCAATCATCAAAATATCGATAAATATCTCAGTTTTTTAAAAACGAGAGTCGACATGGGAGAACAGGTTTATATCGTTCTTCCTAATATTGAAAAATCAGAAAGACGTGATTCTCATTCGCTCGAAGAAATTTTAGAAGAATATAAAAAATTCTTCCCGAGTTATAAAATCGCAGCAGTCCATGGAAAAATGGATAGTGAAGACTCAGCTGCTATTCTCAATCAATTTAGAGAAAAAAAAGTCCAAATCTTGATTAGTACAACTGTTATTGAGGTTGGAATTCATATTGCTAATGCGACTGTCATGGCGATTTATAACCCAGAACTCTTTGGTCTTAGTTCGCTTCACCAATTACGAGGTCGAGTTGGTCGTGGTGGAAAACCCGGATTTTGTTTTTTAGTCAATTTGAAAAAAATCAATGAGACCCAACTTCAACGATTAAAAACATTTGAGAAAGAACATGATGGCTTTAAAATATCAGAGCATGATCTCGCCTTTAGAGGCGAGGGTGATTTATTTGGGGCCCAACAGTCAGGTTTTGTTTTAGAAAGAAGAATTTCACATTATTTAGAAGATAATGAGATATTTGATAATGTCATTGAAGATTTTGAGCAATTTAGCGTCAATAGAGAGATCCTGGAAAATCAAGCCCGCTTTTTTAATCTCTATGAAAACGATTATATTAATAAGTATATATAATACTTATATAAGGGTTAGTAGATGATTAGTTTAAATTTCGAACATGCCAAGGATCCCAATTACTTAGGACTAAGAGAAATTAATCGAAATTCTATTACAATGGGACCTGAAGGTATGATTTTCATCGAAAAGGATTTTTTCCCTTATCCACAGATTCACATAAAGATCAAAGAAGGGAAGTTATTATTCCAGATTGATCGAGGGGATCATTACTTAATTCATAATGGAAAAAGATCAAAGCTTCCGGTTGTTGTTGATAAGGGCGATCGAATTGAAATGGAACACTTTCGTTTTCAAATTATTGATTTTGAAAATATCAAATACACCTCTTATCGAAACTTCACAAGTCAGGTACTTGAAGAAACGCAAAATAAACCAGAGCTCATTAATCTTGTGAGTCAATTAACAAGTTATTTGGATTAAAATGTACCAAGGTTTTGAGTCTCGCTATTTTACAACATCAGATAAAGAGACCATTCATTATATTTTGAATTTTAACCCTTCATTAAAAAAAGAAAAACCAGTTATTGTTTTTAATTATGGTCTTGTTTGTAATTTTAAACATTGGGAACCTCAACTGAATTACTTTCATAAGCAAGGTTATCCAGTCCTCTCTTATGATTATCGAGGACATTTTAAATCTTCAGGAAAGAACAATATAGAGCTCCTAACCCTTGATCAATTTTCAAAAGATCTCAATGAACTTCTCTATTTTCTTCATATAGATAAAGTTTGCATGGCTGGTCATAGCATGGGAGTTAATGTCTGTGTTAATTATGCTGTTAAATATCCTGAAAGCGTTATTAATCTTTCACTTATAAGCGGTACTGTTTTCGATGTTTCTAATATTTTGATGAATAATGAATTTAATAAAGTTCTCATCCCTCTTTTAACAAAAACATCTAAAAAGTATCCAGATAGCTTTAATCGAATTTGGGAGATTGTAAGTACAAATTTTATTACGACTGAAGTTGTAAGAACTATGGGCTTTAACACAAAAACAGTTCCTCGTTCCTTCGTTAAATATTACTTAAGAAAAGTAAATGAACTTGGACCTCACATTTTTTTTCAACTTTTAAATCAAATGACCAACACGAACCTATTACCTCACTTACCCACTATCACGCAGCCTTCGCTTGTCATTGTTGGTGATAACGACAAAGTTTTGCCACCAAGTTACCAAAAGATTATCCATGACAACCTAAAAAACTCAGAACTCTTTATGGTTAAAAATGGAAGTCATGTGCCGCAAATCGACTTTCCTAAGCAGATAAACGCTAAAATAGAGAGTTTTATCAAAAGCTAAGCAATTTTTAGAGTCACTCTGACACTGACTTTATAATTTCTTCTTACTTACTTTACTCACACGAGAAAACTATACTACATTACTCAGCGAACGTGAGCAGTATGCTCAATAGCATAAGGAGTACGCTATGAAAGAAATGATTCTCATCCTATCTCTTCTAGGATCCAACATCGCTTATTCAGGTCTTTTTGGTAAAAAAACAGAACCAGTCCTAAGAGTGCTGAGAAACGGTCAAATCGTTAAGGTTATTAAAGCCAGAAAAACAATTCAATCAATCGAACCAACTGGACTCAATGTACATGCTGACAGTGTTGCCGAACTCATAAAGTACGCTGAAGAAATGACAAAGGGAAAAAAACTTTCAAAAAGAAAGAAGAAGAATTTAATTATCAGCCTACTTGCCGAGCCAATTGATTAAACTTCAAGCAAGATCCTGCCCTTTATATCTTAATAATGGCTTAAACAGCCGAATCATAGCTGAACGTAATTGGGCCGCCTTGTAATCATCGTGACTAGCTTCGCCTTCCGTATTTTTCTTATGGCTTTTATAATCCGTTATTTGAACCTCATAGGGATAAAAGAACCGAATGCTTTTTGAAATACTAGAAGTATCGAGTTTTTGTACACTCTTTGATAACGGATTTTTCTCATCTTCAGCTGCAAGCTTCTTGAGTTTTGATAATTGATGATAAAAAGGATTGGTATATTTAATCAACTGCCTACAAGTGAAATGAATGGCCCTATACTCCTCCAGGGAATGACGATTATTAGCCGCTTTAGGATCTTTTTTAATACCGGGTTCACTTGAAATCGCAATTTCCTGAAATTTCTTTGTCAGCTCTTTAGGAGATAACTCTCCTTTAAGACATTGCTTATATAAATTATTATAAGACTTTTTAAATTTATCGAGATCAATCAAAGAGTTATGTGAACGACTCGGTTTTATATTATGTGGAATCACAACAAAATTTTCTAAAAGAAACCAAAGAACTTTTAGAGAATCGGCCCTTTCGAAAGTCACAAGTCGAATCCCAACCCGATCAAAAAGCTCCTCTGCCACGTTCTCTTTTTTGTGGAGCAATTTAATAATAACACTCTCTCTTGATTTCTTAGCTTTTGTTTCAAAAGCTTTAATCGGTATCAGCTTTGATTTATCCGGAGTTCTCAAACAAAGCCGGTTCATCCAATCACGATGGATATACTTGTAATAACGATCAAAAATTTGAGTTTGAATCGTATTAAAGTAGTTATATCTGAGATCCTTATCAACATGAAGAATCGTGTGCATAACCTTCAATACAATTCCAGCCCAAAGACTAAGCTCAACTTTGTCTCTATCTTTAATTCCTTCTGTCGAAAGAAGAAAAAGTTTTGATATATCAGTAATACCCAAAAGTTCATTAGGAATCTTAAGGTCTAAGCCTTCTTTTCTTCCTGTCTTTAAAAAAAACTTTCTAATGAATTGAAGAGCTTCTTGGTAATTACCAAAAAGTTCAGCCTGCTCAATCGGATTATCCAAGTCAATTCCATAACCGTTCAAAAAGTTAAGAACATCATCTTGGTTTTTAACTTGGCCGAGAAATGACGCGGAATCGAGGGCTGACTGATTCGTCAAAATAACATCGAGCAATTCAAAATTGAGATAGAATTCGCTCTCAAACTCTTTTCTTTCCATGGAGCACACATTATTAGATAATTTGTGCTCAATAACAAGGAAGCTTATCTTGCTTAAAACAACGTATAGATTATATTTATCCATGTTCGGTTCTGGGTTTTCACCTATCGCTCCTGGGACAGCAGGAAGCCTTGCAACAATACCTCTCGTTTACCTAACCCTTGAAGTAGTAGAACTGGACCTCGCGATCGGCTTTTTTCTTGGACTGACTTTTTTGAGCTACGTCATTCTTAATTTTTATATGAAAAAATTCGGCCAAGGAGAAAAAGATCCAAAGTGGGTCGTTCAAGACGAAGTTTCTGGCTTTTTACTCGCAGCGCTAATTCTAAAATTTCTTGGAACAGAGACAATCTTACTTTTCCAAATTATCGCTCTTTTTGTGACCTTTAGAATCTTTGATATTTTTAAGCTTTTTCCTGCCAATTATTTCGATAAGAGCGAAAAAATCAACGCTATCATGCACGATGATTTGATTGCAGGAATTTATTCTGGATTAAGCAGTTATTTTATCCTCTCACTGATTCCCTGAGTATTTTCCAACTGTTAGTTTTGTCATTTTTTTGTCTCCCTTTGCATAGTTTATATTCATTGCCGAGGCCATAGACCGGTGATACTTTAAAGACAATTAACCTTAGCCAATAAAGATAGCAGCTTTTTTTCGCCTTAAAGCTCTAGCTTAAAAGAAGGAGTTATTTTATGGCACTTAGTAATTTTGAAAACACACCTGAAAAGAAAAAAGCACTCGACCTTGCTTTGAGCACTATCGAAAAACAATTCGGTAAAGGTTCAATCATGAAACTTGGTGAAGAAGCTAAGCAAAATGTTGCTGCTATTCCAACAGGTTCTCTTGGACTCGACATCGCCCTTGGTATCGGTGGAATTCCACAGGGAAGAATCATTGAAATTTACGGACCTGAATCTTCAGGAAAAACAACACTAACTCTTCACATCGCTGCTGAATGCCAAAAACGTGGCGGAACAGTTGCTTTCGTCGATGCTGAGCATGCTCTCGATCCTCAGTACGCCTCGAAGCTTGGTGTTGATATTCCGGCAACACTTATATCTCAACCAGATAGTGGCGAGCAAGCTTTAGAAATTGCAGACATGCTTGTTCGTTCTGGAGCCGTTAACCTTCTTATCATCGATTCAGTTGCTGCACTTACTCCAAGAGCTGAACTTGAAGGTGATATGGGTGATGCACACATGGGTCTTCAAGCAAGACTTATGTCACAAGCACTTAGAAAATTAACAGGATCTATTTCAAGATCTAATTGTACTGTTATCTTCATTAATCAATTAAGAATGAAAATTGGTGTTATGTTCGGTAACCCAGAAACGACGACCGGTGGTAATGCTCTTAAATTTTACTCTTCTGTTCGTATGGACATTAGAAGAATTGCTGCAATCAAAGACGGTGACCAAGTTATTGGTAACAGAACAAGAGTTAAAGTTGTTAAAAACAAAGTTGCTCCTCCGTTTAGACAAGTTGAGTTTGATATCATGTACGGCCAAGGAATTTCACTCACAGGTGATTTACTTGATCTTGCTGTTAAAGAAGAAATTGTTCAAAAAGCGGGAGCTTGGTTCTCTTTTGAAAATGAAAAAATCGGTCAAGGACGTGAAAACTCTAAACGATTCCTTTCTGAGAACCCTGAAACACTTGCAAAAATTAAAAGCCTCGTTCTTCAAAAATATGGTCTCGAAACAGTTAACGATGCCATCCCTGCAGTGGACGAAAAGGCTAAAGAAGAAGCCAAAAAAACCGCGACTAAATCTAAGAAGAAGCTTCAATAATTCTGATAAAACGAGTGGTCCGAATGGACTACTCGTTTTTTTATCCTCTCTCTAAAATTTTTAAAATATGCCCTCTCGAAACCTGATAAAGAATATCTTCTTGAAGCTTAGCTCTCTGCTTATCTTGAATACCTTTGATTTTATCCCACTTATCAGCCAATTCACGCATCTTGAGAATAATTCGATTTTTGCTTCTAGGGAAAAAACCTTGCCTTGAAATTTTTCTTAAAAGGCCAAATATGTACTGATTATGTTCGAGAGTATTATCTTTAGCATCCACTCGAAATTTTATATAACGCTTTAAATCTTTTATCATTTTTTCCTGTCTTGGGACCGGATAATGAGTAATTTCATTAAGAACCGCTTTAGAAAAAGAAAAACTTATCAATGAACTGGCAAAGCAAGAGAAATCATTTTGCTCTAATTCTTTCAAGGTTCTAAAGTGCGATTTTCCATAATCTAAACTCACTAGACGAATATCATTATCGTGACTTACTAACTCTCTTTCTGAAATTTCAGAAAAGTTTAGTGCTTCAATTTTTTTAAACTTTGCAATACAAGTATTTTTTTGAACTTCAACCTTCGAGCAAGAGATAATGATGAGAAGTAGGAAAGTTTTCCACTGCATACAGCCTCCGGACTTCTATTTATATCATGTTCTGAAATACAGATAAGGGGGAAAATTTTTAAAAATAATAAGACAAAATAAATTCAGAAACTTCCACGCTGTCGAACTCTTCGTAGCGTAATCGGGCCAGCCAATTTTTTCCGACTTGATATCCGAGTTCTATATTTATCTTATTTAGATTACCATTCAAGCTCTTAAAATTAAGATTTTGGAATTCAAGACTTGTGCTAAACCTTTCATATTCATAACGAGTAACAAGCTTGGGTCCATAACCCAAATCTCCTCTTCGATAAAACCCCTTAAAACTCAGAGTCTCTAAGTGAGCACCAAGATAGAAAAGAAGATCATTAAATTGCTTGGCAACTCCTCCTGAAAAATTCAAAACTCCCTCTAGCTTTTCTTTAATCAAGTTTCTCTGAAGCTTTACGTCAAGATCCCAACTTATAGCGCGATTAATTAATGAATAAGGTTTATAAGCACGTATTTTCAAAAGTGCCAGCCGTTGAACCTCAATATCATCTTTAAACTTAAATTGAGCTGTTCCCATATCCATATGAAAATTTTTTCCATAACCAAAACTTGGATCAATTAATTGATGAAGAGCTGCTTTATGTTGAAAGATAAACCGATCATCAGAATCAAGTCCTATCGTAAATCTTCTGGCCCTATGACCTCGTACTGGATCAGCCTTATTATAGGAGAGCTTAGCCTTGTTGAGGGGTAATTGAGCTCTTCTACTTAGGAGCTTATTTTTAAAAGCTTTTTCTTGAGATTTATCATTTAGCAATGCTTTATAATATTTTCGATCATAGTATTCAATGAAAGTATCATAAACCTGGACATCTTTTACTTTTAGAATCCTCTCTGATTCATCTACCAAAGTTTCAAATTGTTTTTTTTGATTGGAGTTTAAAGAGCTCCAATTCTTTTCTAAGCGAGAATAAATTGATGGACGAAATCTCCTCTTTCCTAAAAGACCACTATCTGAAAGCGCGAAAAGAGTATCAATAGGAATAACAATTTTATGAAGAGGATCTAAAATTTTTCTTTGAGGTACTGTCGCTTGAATCAATCCAAGAATGTGATAACTACAATTTTCAGAAAAATAAAAATAATCACTTTTTACGGTCTTTAATTCCCACAAGTGAGCCATTAAATACTCTATTTCTTCTTTGGTTAGTTTTAATTCATATTCCCAAAGATCTCTCGATTCTCCGTCTCGATATTCTCTAACCTTCCAATAGTAAGGAAAAATTTTATAAGTTGCAGTATAAAGCCCTGCAATTCCTTTAATTCCATATAAAAACGCATTTTCCCCTGGAGGAACATCTGCGGAATAATCAAGACTAAAATCTAAAAGATCAGAAGGTTTTTTATCATTAGCTTGAAATCGTAAAAAAGTATGACCGAAAGCCGAGGCAGGATTGTTAACATAATAAGAAGCAAAAACTACCCAAATTTTTTTTACATTAGTTTGCTTCAAAAAAAATTGATATTCCTTGCATTTAGATAAGTCTGCTTTGAATTGATACCCATTCTTTTGGAATAACTTAAGTCTTGCCGGGTATTGGCAGAACTTCTCCCCTTTTTTAAATGCTTCAAAAGTTGCCCTCCACTCTGATTGAGGGTTTTTCTTTCCATCTGACGCAATAAAAAATCTAGGATCATCTATTTGACTGACATAAGTCTTGTAAAGAATGTGTTCATACTTTCCAGCAAGTAACCATTCACGAGATAATGAAAAATCTTTTTGAGCAAAAGAAAGGGGAGCTAATCCTAGCCCCCCGATCGTTATTAAAAGAAAAGTTAAAATAACTTTCTTATAAAACTGTTTCGATCTTTTCCCAAATTTCTTCAGAAGAAGAATTTTTTGCAAAGATATCATCGTAGTTTGAACGTAATGTATCGATTGATTTTGTATCTTCATTGATTAGGTCTAAGAAAGCATTAACCGTTTCACCTTCGCCTTTTGCGATATCATTGGCAAGAAAAACCTTGTTTGTTTCAATGAAATTGATTGCTGCAACTCTTGAGTCACCTTTACAACCTAAAGTTCCTGTCGACATACCAAAAGTTTGGTTACCAGAACTTCCATTTAAAGTTGCTGCAAGAACGTTGAATAAAAGTCCTTTTTTTCCTTTAAGTAACATCGCACCAAGACCACAACCTGCTGGTCCATACTTCCCACTTGATCTTCTTTTCTTAGAAAAAGCTGGAGTTGATGCAAACAATGTAAGTGCTAATACTGCTGTGATAATTCTCATATATCCTCCTTGAACACGAGCAAATAAATTAGATGCATTCCATTATGACAAAATTCTGGATTTAAGTCTAAATTATTTGGCTGAATTCAAAAAATTGAGTTTAATAGAAGAGTATGAAAGACTGTTATTCAAGTTCTCTTAAACTCCTTGTTCGTCGTGATTACTCCACCTATAAGATCACTCAAAAACTTTTGGAAAAAGGTTACCCTCATGATGAAGTCGAAAAAACTCTTGAAAAACTTAAATCTCAAAATTATTTAAATGATCAAAATTACCTAGAGGGTAGAGTTAGACACTACGCAAGAAACAAAAAGGGGCCGCATTATATTCTTCAAAAATGCGAAGAAGAGAGATTGTCGGTGACAGAGGAGTTTATTTATCAAACCTATAAGGAACTAGGACTCACTATCCCCCAAATGATTCGTGAACACATTGCCAAAAAACTTCTTTTTCACAATATTCAAATACAAGAATTAGATCGAGAAAAGCGGTTTAAACTCTATTCAAAGCTTTCAAGGCATTTACTCTCTAAAGGCTATATTGTAAAAAATATTGAACAGTATTTAGCCAAAGAGAGTAACGATGGAAGCGAAGATAATTCGTAGTAAATTTATTGAGTTTTTTGAAGAAAGAGGTCATACCAAAGTCGCCTCCTCTTCTTTGATTCCCCACAATGATCCCACTCTTCTTTTTGCTAATGCTGGAATGAACCAATTCAAAGATTACTTCACTGGTCGTGAAGTTCCTCCTTATCCGAGAGCTGTTACTGTTCAAAAATGTGTTCGAGCAGGCGGAAAGCATAATGATCTTGAAAATGTTGGTTTCACAGCGAGACACCATACTTTTTTTGAAATGCTTGGGAACTTTTCTTTTGGTGATTACTTTAAAAGCGAAGCTATAAACTTTGCTTGGAAGTTTCTCACGGAAGAACTCAAAATTCCGAAAGACAAACTTTATGTCACTGTTCATGAATCGGACGATGAAGCAAAAGAACTTTGGATCAAGGAACAAAATATTCCAGAAGATCGAATCTTTAAAATGGGTGATAAGGATAATTTTTGGGAAATGGGTGATACCGGTCCCTGCGGCCCTTGTAGTGAAATATTCTATGATCATGGAGAAAAATACGCCTCAGGTGACTTTGATCATCCTATGAAAGATGAAGAGAGATGTGTTGAAGTTTGGAACTTAGTATTTATGCAATACGAGAAACATAAAGATGGAACTCGGACGGATCTTCCTAAACCAAGTGTCGATACAGGAGCTGGACTAGAAAGACTTGCAGCTGTTATGCAAAACGTTCACTGGAACTATGATACAGATTTGTTCTCCTCGTTTTTTAATAAACTTGAAGAACTTTCTGGAAAGAAATACTCAGATCCTCAATATTCAAATAGCTTCAGAGTTATTGCTGATCACTTAAGATCTTCTACTATGCTTATTACTGATGGTGCGATGCCGTCTAATGAGGGTCGTGGTTATGTCCTTCGAAGAATTATTAGACGTGCTGTTCGTCATGCAAACGAATTAAGCCTCACAGAATCTTCGCTCTATAAGCTTGTTCCTGTCGTTTTTGAAGCCCTTGGAGAAGAATATACTGAAAATAAGGTTAATCAAGTTCTCGCAGAAAAATCTCTAAAACAAGAAGAAGATAAATTTCGAACGACTTTAAGTAATGGACTTAAAATTCTCAATGAGAGTATTGAGCAATTGAAAGTTAAAACCTTGCCTGGAGATGTTGCCTTCAAGCTTTATGATACTTATGGATTCCCATTAGACCTAACAGAAACTATTCTTCAAGAAAAAGACATCTCCGTAGACATAGAAGGCTTTGAAAAACTCATGAGTGAAAGAGTTGAACAATCGAAGAAAAATCAAAAGTTTCATGCAGATGCTAACGACCTTCAAATATTTTACTCGATTAAAGAAAAAAATGGAGAAACTTCTTTCACTGGCTATGATACTTTAAAAGATGAAGGAACTCTTATTGCAAAGGAAAAATTCGGAGATGGTTTTGCTCTTGTTTTCGATAAGACCCCTTTTTACGGTGAGTCCGGAGGGCAAGTCGGCGACAAAGGAACAATTAACGATTCAATAAAGGTTTTAGACACCCAAAAGCCAATTGATAACTTTCATGTTCATTTAGTAGAAGATGCTGATGAACTAGAAGTGGGAAGCACTTATACACTTAAAGTTGATAAAGAATTAAGGAATCGAACAATTCGTAATCACTCAGCTACCCACCTTCTCCAGGCTGCACTCATTAAAACCCTTGGTTCTCATATCAAGCAAGCCGGATCTTATGTAAACGAAGATATGCTTCGTTTTGACTTTACCCATGACTCTGGGCTAAGCGATGAAGAGATTGCAAAAACTGAAGAACTCGTAAATTCGGAAATCAAAGCTGCAATACCCGTGAAAGACCAAATCATGAAAAAAGATGAAGCTGTCAAAGCTGGCGCCATGGCCCTTTTTGGTGAAAAGTATGGTGATGATGTTCGAGTTGTTCAAATGGGAGGCTTCTCCACAGAACTTTGTGGTGGAACTCATGTTGAAAACACTTCAGAGATTTCTTTATTTAAGATATACACAGAATCAGCTCTTGCAGCAGGCGTAAGAAGAATAATTGCCTATACCAGTGATAAAGCAAAATCTTATCAAGAAGAATTAAATGAAATTCTCAAACAGGTCACATTGATTACAAACGCTAAAGCCAGCAAAAGAAAAGGAAATGAAGTAAGTGAACTTGCTAAACTTTTCAGCACGACACCAACTGCTATTCCTACAAGGCTCACCGATACAATCAATGAACTCATGAATATTGAAAAAGAAAATAATAAATTAGAAAAAGAACTTGGAATTTCAATTTCTAAAAGCTTGGTTGAAGAACTGAAAATGGATAATAATAAAGATGAAGTTCAAAAAGTTTCTGGATTTATCAAGCTTAAAAAAACTCTGAACAAGATTAATATTTCTTTGAAAGATCAAAAGCGCTCCTCCCAGAGCGTGGATCTTTTCGTTGATCCGATCGGATTAAAATCCTGTCGCCTTTTTGTTACAAAAATAGATTCTTCACCAAAAGAGCTGAGAAAAGTGTCAGATAACTTCATCGATAAATTTCCAAAAGATGTTCTTTTTCTTTATACACATACTGATGATAAATTTGCATTTATCTTGAGAACAAATAAATCCAATAAAGAAACTAACCTTTCAAAGCTAACGAAAGATATTTTTTCTAAAATCGAAGGTCGAGGAGGCGGAAAGCCAGATATGACTCAAGGATCGGCACAAATATCTGATTACGATACTTTTTTAAATCATTTAAAACAGGAATTATAAATTGAAATACCTATTACTTTTATTCGTTCTATTCTCTTGTACTAAATCAAATCAAAGTAATAAAAAAACAATTATTATGCCACTTGCGAGTGATATTTCCTCACTGGATCCCGCTGTCGCCTTTGACAGCGTTTCTTTAAAAGTTGTTTATCAAATTTACGAAACTCTCTATCAATATGATTATAATAACCAAAACCAGATCATCCCTCTGTTAGCGGAATCAATGCCTAAAGTCTCAGAAAATCAACTTGTTTATACTTTTAAAATAAAAGAAGGAATCAAGTACCATCCAACAAAATGGATTAAAAACAAAAAACGTATTGTCATGGCGAAAGACTTTGTTAACCAAATCAAACGCCTTGCTTTCCTTCCCACCAAAGGCCAAGGTTTTTGGCTTTTTGATGGAAAAGTAAAAGGGATCAATGATTTCAGAAGTTCAGTTGGAAATGACCTAAAAAAGATGTTTGAAACTCCCATCGAAGGTATCAAGATCATCGATGATTTTACATTTAGTATTGAGTTGTTAAAACCATTCCCTCAAATGATTTATGCTATGGCCATGGCCTTTGTTACTCCCATTCCAGAAGAAGTTATTTGGGGACTTGAAAATAACTTAACAAATTATGAAGTTGGAACGGGTCCTTATTACTTAGAAAAGCTTCAAAGATCTCACAAAATTAAGTTAAAAGCTTTCGATGATTATCATAATTCTCAATATCCTAAATCTGGGAACTTTGAATTCCCAATTATGAAAGAAGCCCAAACACGCTGGCTAAACTTTTTAAAAAATAAGATCGACTTCTTTCCGATGACGACAGAACATTTTGATGTAGCCCTCGATAAATTAGGAAATCTAAAAAAAGAATTTGGTGATCAAGGTTTTGTACTGAAAAAAACTCCGAGTATGACTTACTGGTGGATCTCTTTTAATATGAAAGACAAAATTCTTGGAAAAAACAAAAATCTTCGAATGGCCATTGCTCATGCCATTAATTTTCCAAAATTCATTGAAAAATTCACTAATAATACAGGAATTAAAGCAAATTCAATCTATCACCCCTCTGTTTTCGGATATGATAAAGATCATAAACTTCCTTATAGCTATAACCCAGAGAAGGCTAAGGAATTTCTAAAGCAAGCAGGTTTTCCTGATGGAAAAGGTCTTCCTGTTTTTAATTTTGATACCAGAAGTAACGATAACTCTACTCTCAACAAGGCTGAGTTTATCAAAGTTGAACTTGAAAAAATTGGAATTAAAATAAAAATTGTCGCAAATAATTTTCCAACGTTTCTTCAAAAAGCTCAAAAAGGTGAACTTCAGTTTTGGCAAGATGGATGGGCACTAGATTATCCAGATAGTGAAAATATTCTTCAACTTCTTTATTCAGAAAATCATCCTCCCGGAATCAATGCTTCTTATTATAAAAATGCAGATGTTGATAAATTGATTTCACAGGTTTCAATTCTTGAAAATGGACTGGAAAAAAAAATGCTTATGAAAGAAATTGAGCAAAAGGTTCTTGATGATGTCGTTTGGATTATGCAGTTTTATTCACAAACTTATATCCTTCACCACAGCAAGATTCATAATTATAAACCGTCTTCTTTAGTCAACAATGCTATGAAATACTATGAGATTAAGAACTCTAAATAGCTATTATCACTTATAGGCGGCAATAATTACCCTCTTATTTAGAGGGTAAGATTTTCCGCTTAAATGTCCGATTAGTTTTATAGCAAATGAGTAAGGAGTCCTGCATGAAAACTCTTTTAATCGCTATAACATTATTTTCAACATCTGTTATGGCTGAAAACTTTATGATTTATAGTATTTCCCAAGAATTCCCAATGGGAATTGAAAATGAAATCTTGAAAAAAAACTACTATGTTAATATGGGAAGTTCACAAGGACTCCAACCAGGAACAGAACTGTCAGTTTATCGTTTAATTTCCAGAACAAATCCTTTTAGTAAAAAGCGCCAGGAAAGGATTAACTATAAAGTAAAAATCGGGCAGATTAAGGTCATCCATTCCGAAAAAGATCATGCGATTGCTCAATTATCGGCTAATAATGCTGATAAACTACCGACATTCTTTGAAGTTAACTCTCTTATGATTGGTGATCATGTTGACGTAAAAATCGATTAAAGATCTATTTTAAGATCATCAAGGCATCGTATTTTTTGAGCTTTTCCCCAAAGCACTCCATTTCTGATCATCTCCACTCCTAACCAAATTATATAATCAGAGCCAATAAACAACTTCTTTGAGGTTCTTAAATGAATCAACTTAATAACCTCTCCCTCCAAACAGCCTCTAAAATGAAGCTCATAATAATTATCATGTTTTCTCAAGCAACGAGAAACAAGCACAACAGTTTTCATCTCAACCCTCTTTGCAAGGACTAAACTGAGATAAATCGGCTAAATGACCGAGATTTCTTGACAAAAAAGGCTAAAAATTATTATTTATGAGTTCCTATAAAGAGAATTTTACGGAGCAACGCGCAATGGCAAGAGTTACAATTGAAGACTGTTTAGAAAAAGTTGAAAACCGGTACGAACTGGTTCACTTAACAGCAAAAAGAGTTAAACAGTTGAAAGACGGTGATGATTCACAAGTACACAGCAAAAACAAAGAAGTTGTTACGGCCCTTAGAGAAATCGCTGCCGGTAAAGTTTCTCATGCAGTTGTTTCTGAATATGATTCAGACGAATTCTAGCAAAGCCTCTATTCAAAATTAACCTAGCGGATAGCTAGGTAAAAAACTTCCTTTTAACTCTTTCGTTAAGATCAATTATATATAAAGACGAAAGAGTAACATGAGAAATATATCTCTATTAGTTATATCGTTCACTTGCTTTCTTTATATCTCAAATATTCTAGCCTGCACTCAAGTTACAAAAAAAATAGGAGAAGGAAAAAGCTTAAATAGTATTTCTGAAATTAGTAACGCACTAAAAGAGGGAAGCTCTAGATCTTATTATAAGTACAAAATTGAAAACAATTTCTTTGCAAGAATCTTAAAAGGAAGTCAGGCTAAACACTTTGAACAAATGTCGGATGACATAAACAGAAAAATTGTTTTTTTTATGGATAGCTCTGGAATTCAAACAATTATCAATGCAAAAAACCATAAAGAAGCCTTAAAGATAATTGGTTATCCTGAGGATTATATCAGGACTCTTATTGGAAATGGAAACAACTTCAAAATTATAGTTTTTAAAGATCATAAAAATTTATTTGCGGCGACATGGGATGATATTCCTCAATTTATAAAAAATCTTCAAGAAACTGAAGAATATAGGTTGGCAGCTAGCATGGTTGAACAACAACTCCCTAATTTGAAAAAGATGACCTTTGATGAAATTCAAGAAATGACACCTTTTAATATCAGTGAAGTATTCAAAAGAGGGAGATCTAATCCAGATTTCATGAGTCTAGAAAGATATATTCAGACTGAAGGAAATATTTGGGAAACAAGAGCCTTTTTGTTTCATGAGGGAAATTTAAACTCCTTATTCGCAGGAAATGGAAAAACCATGTTAGAAGATGGTTCAGATGGGATTAATGAGTTTATTGGTACTAATTTCAATATTAACGAATTAAACTCTGATTCCTTCGAAATCATAGATCTTCTTATAGAATAATCTCTTTAAACCTCTTACCTTTTTACAGGCTATCCTCATCTAGATTGATTCCTATCTAAACAGCCCATAGAATATTTGAAACACTTGTTAGCATCTTTACTAAGGATTAAACCTTGAAGACAGTCATTTTTTTATCTTTCTTCTTATTAGCCTTTAATGCTTCCTCTTCGGATCTAACAAGGACGATCTACTTTAAGTGTACAAACGAAGAAGGAATTCCAGCCTCCTATATGGGCTTTCAGTGGACTTACGGACCTAAGAATCAAGATCTTAAAGGTTGTTTTGCAAGCCCTTCCAGAGTTGAAGGAACTTATCCTATCCATAGTCTTGATTTCTCTTATGGCACTGAACTCAATGTAACATTTGGGAAAGAAAAACCACTCTTTTATATGCAGTTTTATGAATGGGAAGAGATGATGAAAGAAGTTATAGATGAAAGTGATTTCTATATTCACTCCTATCTAAAAGACTTTAAAAGCGTCCATTCAACTTGTGAAGCTGTTTATGAAGAAAACGGAGATCTTATTCCTGAAATGGCTAATTGCTTTCAGTAAGTCTCTTTTATCTTTTTGCTTTAAAAGCAACATTCAAAACTTCATCAAAGCTCTTTACAGGGTAAAATTTTAATCCTTTCCTATGACGTTCAGGAACTTCCTTAAGGTCTTTTTCGTTATCACTTGGAAGAATAATTTCTTTAATTCCTGCTCTTTTAGCAGCTAAAACTTTTTCTTTAATTCCACCAACAGGAAGAACACGTCCGGTAAGACTTAATTCTCCAGTCATAGCAAGCGTACCACGGATCTTTTTATTATTAGCAAGACTATAAAGAGCTAAGGCCATTGTAATCCCAGCGCTTGGGCCATCTTTCGGAGTTGCTCCAGCAGGTAAATGTAGATGAACCTCATGATTAGCTAAAAAGTCGGCACCATCCTCATTTTCTGCTTCAACCTTTTTCTTAGAAGGCTTTTTCTTTGGTTCTTCATCTTGAAGCATCGACTTCACATAACTATAAGCAAGTGTTGCTGATTCGTTCATAACATCACCAAGCTGCCCCGTTAGCTTAAACCCTTTCCCCATTAATGGAATTGATTCAACTTGAAGAATATCACCACCGTAAGCAGTCCAAGCTAAACCAGTGACAACTCCCGGTTTCATTGCCTTCTCAAGCTTATCACTAGCAAAACGTTGAGGTCCTAAGAGTTTCTCAAGTTCCTTAAGTTCTGGGTTGAACTTCTTAGCCCGCCCTTTCTTTTTTACTTTTTGAAGAACTGCAATACGACAAAGTTTCGCAATAAACTGCTCTAGTGTTCTAACTCCTGGTTCCCTTGCGTAATCTTGAATGAGTTTAGTTAATACTGTTTTTTTCAAAGAAAAATCAGTAGTCTTAAGACCATGCTTCTTTAATTGTTTTGGTATTACCCATTTCGTAGCAATCGTTTGCTTTTCTTCTAATGTATAACCACTTAATTCAATAAGTTCCATTCTATCTAATAATGGCTCTGGAATTTCTCCAATATAGTTTGCCGTAGCAATAAAAAGAACCTTTGAAAGGTCAAAAGGAATATCAAGGTAATTATCAATAAAGGTTTTGTTTTGTTCAGGGTCTAAAACCTCTAAAAGTGCCGATGATGGATCTCCTTGATAAGAACTTCCTAATTTATCAATCTCATCTAGCATGATAACTGGATTATTAACTTGAACTCGCTTAAGAGCTTGTAGGAGTTTCCCTGGCATGGCTCCGACATAAGTTTTTCTATGCCCCTTAATCTCTGCCTCGTCTCTCATTCCACCAAGACTGAACCGATAAAACTTTCGACCAAGTGCTTTCGCTATACTATTTCCCAATGAGGTTTTACCAACCCCTGGAGGACCAGCAAAACAAAGAATTGTTCCGTCATAATCAGATTTGAGCTTTCTCACCGCTAAAAATTCAAGAATTCTTTCTTTCGGCTTTTCAAGACCATAATGATCTTTTTCAAGAATCTTCTCAGCTTCAGGTATATCAATTTCTTTTTCTGTGCTCTTGTTCCAAGGTAGTTCTGTAAGCCAGCTCAGATAAGTTCGCGAAACTGTATATTCCGGAGAAGATTCAGGAATTGATTGAAGTCTATCTAGTTCATCATAAGCTGCTTTTTTAGCATCTTCTGGCATATTCGCTTCGTCGATCGCATCTTTAAATTTCTTAAGGTCCCTCGATTTATCGTCATCATCGAGACCTAACTCACTTCGAATAATCTTCAACTGTTCTTTGAGATAATATTCGCGCTGGTATTTATTAACTTTGTCGTTAACTTCGTCTGTGATTTTCTTTTGAATATCAGAAACATCTTGTTCACGTTTTAAATAAACAAGTAATTTTGCAAACCTTTTCTTAACAACAAGAGTTTCTAAGAAGTCTTGAGCCTCAGGTACATCAAGAGAAAGAGCAAAGGCGACTAAGTCAGCTAATGAACCTGGTGATGGAGAATTGAGCATAGCCAACTTCATCTCTTCATTAAAATAGGGATTAATCTCACTAAGTTTCTTAACTTGATTTATTACAGACCTTGTATAGGCATCAAGCTCTTCATCTTGATTTAATACATCTTCAAAGACTTCAATTCGAGATCTTAAAAGTGGACTCTCTTGAGTAAATTCAAGTGCTCTGTATCTTTTTAATCCATGAACGAGTAGGTTTACAGAGCCATCTGGTAATTTTAACTTCTTAACAACTTTGCAAAGTATACCGACACGATACAGATCGTTCCCTTTAATCGGGACAGATTCCATATCTTCTTCATCGATTTCTTCTTCAAAAACATCTTCAGAAAAATTCAAATCAGGAGAAAACCCTTCACTTACAGATTCTTCAACCTCTTCCTCTTCGTATTCGTCTTCTTCCCCTTCTCTAAACTTAATCAGATTTAGGGCCACATAACTATTTTTCGCAATATAATCATCCAATTCTGGTGTAAATTTATTTTGCGACATCACGATCGGTGCAATCATCCCTGGAAAGATCGGACTGTTTAATATTGGAATAACAACGACTTCCTCTGGAAGCTTACCTTTAATACCATTATCACCACTAATCTTCATGGTGACAGTGTTTTCATTTTCACCCATAGCTTAACTTCTTTTTTTAATTATTTTCTAACGTCAATAACAAGACGCCCCGGAGAATTGAGATAAAAAATATCAAAACCATATTTCTCATTAAAACTCAGTTCAAGGGAAGTATTAGATTTATCTAACGAAAAGATATCAATTGATTTTAAAAACTTTCCAGATACACCCGGATTCATACTTTTATCAGGCGAAGCATCAATGAGATCTAAAAAAAGTTTTCCTGTTTTTTCATCAATATGGCCATAGATGCTTGGAATATTTGGAGTTGAAAAATCGACAACATATCTTTCATACCCCTTCTTTTTTGAAAAGAAACTTCGGATTGATTTTACCTTTGTATTTTTCATTGTTGATTTCCAAAAGAAAACTCCTGAATCACTATAAACAGAAGCTTTTTTAGAACTTAGTTTTAATGTTCTTTGCTCTAAAAGTGAATTTCCATAAACATTAAAGCTAGAAATCAAAAAAGCGAGAAAAAGGGGTTTCAATTCAATCTCCTAGTAACCGTCAATCTCTCGTTTATTGTAACGAAATTAGATTCTTTAGCCAAAAAGATAAAAATTAATTTTTCTTAAAATAGTGTCTTCGAAATAGTCAACTTAACCGTTTTTCCACATCAATCTTGCGGCGCCCCCAACAACTGCCAGCAAGAGAACAAGCCAAAAGACAGAAACAGGTTTTTCACTATTCTCAACGGGTGAAACAGCGGGAGAACGGCTACTATGACGAGTTAACGAAGGTTCGACTGAAGCAATTCCCCTAGCCAGATTTTCATTTTTTTGATCTAAATCCGTTGTCATAAGGCTTTTTTCTAAAAAACTTTTATTCACAAATTCGTTATTTTCCCACCACTTCATCGGGACATTTTTGACAGAGATAACAAGTTTATAAAAGCTAGCAAGAGTGATCTCTCCACCATCTTTATTTCGCTTTATAAGACTCGAGACAAGGTACTTCTTACCACCGACCCACTGAACACTGTATTTGCCTAAACCTTCTCTATACAGCCAATATCGACCTTTATTCTTTTTCAAGAATACAACCAGCTCTTCACCAGCAACAAAGTTTAAACCTTTTTCAGATTCAACCTCGTAATCTTTTTTAGTAATTGGAAAATAGACTTTCATCAAAGAATCTTGGATTTCTTCAGGCTTAACACCTGTAGCCTCAAGAACTTTGAAGTAAATAAAAGATTGCTTTGAACCTAACTCAATATCAAGGACCTTGCCGCGTACGACTGCATCAGAGTTTTTTGTCATTTTATTAAAAACTCGAGACTGTATGATTTGATCAAGAGCAACGAGGTTAAAAGAAAGAATAACCAAGGAAAATAGTAAGTTTTTCATCTGCCCTCCAATTTTTCTATCGGTAGAAACTTTGAAGAACTTAAAAACGAACTTCTTTAGTCAGTTATTTTTTTCGATGTTATTTTTCCACCATGTTCGAAATGAACTTCCCAATCGCAGAATTCTTTAAACTTAGGATTATGATCAATCAAAACAATTGTTTTTCCCATTGTCGATAATTCATTTAAAAACTCTAAGATTGCAAAAAGCTCTCTTTCTGAAAGTCCAAAAGAAAGGTTTTCTATTAATATTAATTGGTTTTTAGAATCGACTAACAACTTAGAAAGAAGATAAATTCTTTGTTTTTCACCACCAGAAAGATTTGTCATGTTTCGACTTAACGAAAGATAATCAAGTTTCAATTTTTTAAGATAAGAAAGGATCCTTTTATACTTGGGTGTTAAGGAAATATTTTCGAAAACTTGAGCAATCGGAAGTTGATAACTTTCTGATACAGTTAAAATCCCGTCCGTAAGACTTGCATATTCTTCTTTGAGCTTTTGTCCCTTACACTCTTCACAGGGAAGAATCACATCCTCAAGGTATTGCATTTCAATAACTTCAAAACCTCGGCCTTCACATTTTGGACAACGTCCCAGCTCTGAATTTGGAGAAAAGTGCCCCTCGCTTAATCCCAAAGCCTTAGAAGTTGGTTGTTGAACATAATGTCTTCTCATTGGTTTAGCTAGGTCGGTAAAACTTCCAACGGTACTTCTACTTGTATAGCGATTCAAATTAGCATCAACAATGAGAACAGATTCTAACATTCCTTCTTTAGCAGCTATTTTTTTAACCTTTCCTATTCGATCAAAAAGATATTCTCCCTTCAATTTATAATTCAGCTCATTAAGAACAACATTAAAAACTGAAGACTTACCCGTTCCTGTTTCACCATGTACCCAAATAAGACTCTTTAGAGGAAATTTAAATTTATTATACTTTTTTCCATAAACTTCAAGCTCAGAAATTTGAAGATCATTTGGATTCAATTTTCTTTTTACCTTGGTAAAATTGTGTTTGATCCTTTTTTCCTGAAACTTCCCCTCTTTAATAATTTCTCCACCCTCAGAACCAGCCTCTGGCCCCATCCAAATAACCTTGTCAGACTTCTTAGCTAATTCAGGGGAGTGATCGACCAAAACAACTGTATTCCCTTGAGCCTTAATTCTTTCTAAACCCTTAAAAAGACTTCTTTGTTGTTTTTTATCAAGTCCAATACTAGGTTCATCAAAAACAAATAAGCTATCAGTGCCGTCGAAAGAGAGGTATTTTATCAGGAGAATTCTTTGATATTCTCCTGCAGAAATAGTTTTTGTTTTTCTATTTAAATTGAGATGGTCTAAGCCTATCTCTTTCGCTGTGTCTAAGGTTCTTTTTATTTTATCAAGAACAAACTTTATACTTTTGTTAGTTGTCTTTATTTTTGAAACTTCTAAGCTAAGTTCACCAATGGTTAGCTTTGTAATATCAGGAAGATTTGAAAGGCTTTTATCAATATAAAATCGTTTTGCGAGTTTATTAATACGACTTCCATCACATTCATCACATAACCTTTCTGTTTGAATTCTTCTTAGAAGAATACGCATTCCTGGTTTATATTTTTTCCTCTCCATATAAGCTTCCATTTTATCAAAACCACTCCATTGTCCAGAACCTTTATAGAAGAGTTCTTTAAACTTGGGCCCTAATTGGGAAATAGGTTTATTGAAGCTTATTTTTTTTGATTTACAAGCTGTCTTAAACTTAGAAGACAAATTTGAGAACTTTTTATGTTTAAGAATTTTAACGCCACCTTCATTAATTGAAAGACTCTTATCCATCAACTTATCTTCATCAATCACAAGATTTGCACCAAAGCCATTGCAACTACTACAGGCTCCAAGAGCATTATGAGGAGAGAAAAGATTTTCTGACTTGGTTACCTTAGAAGGAGAGAAACAAATCGGACATTGCTTCAATAATGAAGGATTCCACTCTTGGAGTTTTATTCCTTTTGATTCATGAATGTATAGACTTGAAATTCTTCCCTCAACCCCAGAGAGTATTTCATCAAGTTTATCAAAGTTTCCTTTTCGACAACGACAAATTTCCCAATATTCTTTTTCTTTATCGAAAGGAACCATCGCTTCTGTTTCTGGATCATAAACTCGTGAAGGAAGTATTTGATTACTAAAAACTTTTAAATACTGAACTTTGTGAAGCAGAAAGTAGGTAATAGAGCTTTCATCATATTTTATCTGTTCTTTAAACTGCTTTGAATAGGAAAGAGTTTCGAGCGGAACATGATGCTTATCACAGTACTCTTCACTCATATAATACCAAAGGTTTTGAAGAAGATGAGTGAGACCGATACTGTCTAGAACATTCGTTCTCGCCCCTTTAATCGGATTTATTTGAGGAAGACCAAAAACCGGAAGAACAGGTGAAAGATGATCGACATCAACGGCCGGAGGTTTTTCACTAAAGAATTTCAAATCATTAGGAAAGCAATTCATCAAACGCCTCTTAGACTCCGCTAATAAGGTGTGAAATGCTAGAGAAGACTTTCCAGAACCTGATGGCCCAACAAAACACGTGATTTTTTTTAACGGAATATCAATATCAACGTTTTTAAGGTTATTAACTCGCGCGCCTCGAATTGAAATATGAGTAATGTCTTTAGTCATTGCTTAATAATATAACAAAAAAAAAGGGAAGAATCGCTTCTTCCCTTTTTGTATAAATAAAAATGAAATAAGTTCTATCTTTTTGAGAACTGGTAAGATTTTCTCGCACCAGCAAGACCGTATTTCTTTCTCTCAACTTTTCTAGCATCTCGAGTAAGGAATCCAGCTTTTTTAAGATCGCCTCTATTCGTTTCATTGATATTTAGAAGCGCTCTCGCAATCCCAAGTCTGATTGCACCAGCCTGACCAGTGAATCCACCGCCCTTAACATTGATGTTGAAGTCGTACTGATCTGAGACTGATAAAAGCTTCAGTGGTTGATTAACAACATATCGACTTGTTGCTTTTGGAAAGTAGTCAGTCACTTCTCTTTTATTGATAGTGATTTTTCCTGTTCCTGGCTTTACGTAAACTCTAGCAATAGAAGATTTTCTTCTTCCAACTGCATGAGTTAAATAAGATTTTTTAGCTTTCTTTTCTGCTGCCATAACTTATGAACCCTTTAGTTTTTTGGAGTATAAGCTTCAGGGTTTTGAGCTTCGTGATCGTGATTCTCACCCTTAAATACTTTAAACTTCTTTAATTGTTTTCTACCAAGTGCACCTTTAGGAAGCATTCTCTCAACAGCTTTCATCATAATAAGCTCTGGATGTCTTTCTAATTGCTCTTTAGCAGTTCTTGTTTTTAATCCACCAATATAACCAGTATGCCAGTTATACGTTTTGTTTTCTAATTTGTTTCCAGTAAAACGAACTTTCTCACAGTTAGTAAGAATAACGTAATCACCAGTATCAATATTAGGTGTGAACTGAGCTTTCTTTTTTCCACGAAGAAGATCTGCAATCTCAGTAGCAAGTCTTCCAACAATTTTGTCAGTTCCATCGATGACATACCACTTCTTTTGACCAGCAGCCTGCTCTTTGGTAAGTCCCGAAGTTCTTTGAGTATACATAGTTTTTCCTCAGCTTTTTAACTTGAAATAGTGGTTCTTTATAGGAAAAGTGCTGAGCGAAGTCAATACCTTGACGGCTTGACGCAGGCCTTAAATTTTAATTTCTTAACTCAAGTGTCGCTCTGTACTAAAAAAAGTGAAAATTTTGGAAAAAGACTCTCACAGCGCGAATGCTTACTTCTTGTAAGGACCTAGAAGAAGCCGATTGAGACATGAAGCCGACCAGGCGTCTCTCGACTCCCATCAGAAAATCGCCTTCGACTCAATTTAAAACCATAGTCGAAGTCCAAAGTTCCAACTGGGGTGACGTACTTAAAGCTCAGCCCAATAGAAGAACGAACGTCAAAAGGGCGGTATACGTCAGTTTGAACACTTCCAGCATCATAAAAGAAGCCTAGCATCATAGAGTCATCTATTATATATCGAGGTTCAATTTTGTAGTTCGACATAAAAGCTCGCCCGGTAACATCGATGTCACCAATATCTTGATTATTGCCATCATCAACAATATTGATTTCATCCTCTGCAAAACCACGAACGATATCAACTCCAGTCAGACGGAATACCTTAATTGCGGGAATCCTCGTCCCTCCTCGGTTAGTCTGAATCCCCACAGAGACCGAGGAGGCAATATAAAAACTGTTCGAAACAGGAATATAAAAACGATTTCTAAAAACCTTTTTATCGAAATTAATGGAAAGATCCTCTTCCTCTTGTGAGAGAAAGCTTGGTTTAGCAATTTCCCAAGAAACCTGAAAGAGTGCTCCTTTCTTTGGAATGATTCGATTACTTTCATCTAAAAAGTTTAAAGTTAAGCTCGGTGTAATACTTCCAATACGAAAAGCATCATTATCCTCTGGGTTTGTAGCCGGATCAGCCCCGTATTGCTCGATGTTTTCCAACTGATGAGTAAAGCTTACAGAGATATCCCTATTAATCTCTTTTCTAAAAGTATTCGAAAATTTTTCAATGTCAGCATCAAAGCTAAAAAATCTCATTCGCCTCACACTGATCGAGGCAAAGTAATCCCAATAGGTTTTGAAAAAGTCAGGAGAAATATAATTGATCCGTCCAAGATACTCTAAAAACTTCCTATCAGTTCTGTCTTGATCAATCTCGCTAAGACTTAATCGATAATTTGTCTGGGCCGTAAGCGAAAGAGTTTGATTCCTTCCAAGGAGATTGCTTCTTGAAACTCTTGCCCAAATCTTTGCTCCTAAGTCAGATCGAAAACCTGGAGCAAGCTCAAATACTCCATAATCTTTTTCTTCAACATTAATGACAATATCAACTTCATTTTTAGCTCCCTTAAGAAAAGTTACATTATAATTTTTAAATATCCCCAAGGAGGCAATATCCGAATAAATATTTTTAACGAGATTAGGAGTTAAAAAACTCTTATAAATATAATTTAGCTTTCTCCTAACAACAGATTTTCGAGTTTTTTCAACTCCAAATATTAAGAGATTTCTGACTTTAGAGCGAACACCTTTCGAAAGCTTAACATTAATCCGAACTTCTCGATTACCATTATAATAGCGAACCACCTCTCTATCATCTTCATTATTAATTTCAGCAAAAAAGTATCCTTGATTTTTAACCTCTGACAGAAAATTATTTAAAGTTGTACCAAAAATCAACGGATTAAAAGAATCTCCCACATTAAGATTACTAAGGCTTCGAACTCTTTTCCCTGAAACTTTTATTTCACGGACAACAGAGCGGCTCCCCTCATTGACAACAAAAAGAACGGTTCTTGTTTTTGGGGACAGTGTCTTGATATAAAACTTGATCGAAGTATCAACAAAGCCAGCGGTGGTATATTTATTTTTCAAAATCTGAGTAAAAAGATTATAATATTTTTCATCTAAGTAATTTGCAGACGAAAGATCACTTGCATTTTCAAAATAAAAATCAAGTAGCTCTTCTTCAAGATAAAAATTCGTTCCCTTAAACAAAACCTCAGTTACTCGCAATCTTGTTGTTTTCTCTACAACAATTTTGGCTTGATTAAATTCACCACCATCTCTTCGGATAATTTTGTTTTTAATTTTTACATTAGGCCTAAAAAAACCTTTTTGAATGTAAAGTTCTTCAACAACTCTTTTCAAATCACTTTCGGAAAAGCTTCGTTGTGTTGTTTGAAAATACTCTCGTAAACTTATATAAATATTTTCTTTACCAAAAAATTCATTTTCATCTCTAATCGAAAGGACCACTCTCTCTGTATTGCCACAGCTGATTTCAACATCAACATTCTTTTGGTATTTTTTAGCTTTGAACTGAACATTACTAAGATAATAGCCTTGACCAAGAAGATCAGACTCAAAAACTTTCATTTCTTGTATGACGTTCTCTTTGTTGAAGACTTTTCCTTCGAATCCTTTAAAATAACTAGAAATCATTTTCTTTATATAATTTCCCTTGCATGAATTCGTAACTTTCCTTAAAATTTCAGGATCTCCAGCATTGATTTTGAAATAGATTTCAACATCGTGAGACCCAACTTCAACGATTTCTTTCGTAACCTTAGCATCTGGAAAACCTTGTAGTTTAAGCTTTCTCAACATCCTCTTTTCATCTTCTTCAAGCCGGTACCAATCGAGATAATCCCCTTCATCAATTTCCAGAGTTGAAGAAATTGATAATTCACTTACTTCATCGTCATCAACATCAAAGTAAATATCCTTGATTGTCTTGCTGGCCTTGATAGAAATTTCAAGCTTAGCACCTTTGGAAGATTCATCTAAAATATACTCAAAACTTGAATACCCAACCTTCGAATAAAAAATTCTAAGAAGTTTGAAAAAATCTTCCTTACTTGAATAATCTCTTCTCAAGATTGATATATTTTTCTTAAAGAAATTACATGTGCGACTATCATCACATTTGATAGCAACCTCTTTGATAACATATGAATATGCTTCAAAAGAAAATAAGAATAAAAATCCTACTATAAACTTCATCATTTAAAGGTCCATTTGAACTTAACATCAGCGCCTACAGAAGTATCTTGTCCTCCCTCCTCACCATCTTGATCTGTTGTCAGTTCATAAACTCCTTCAAGGCTTACATTTTCATTTATCGTATAATTAAGATTCATTCTTTGTTGTTGTCCAATACTTCCCGAAATTGCACTCGAAACAGAAAGGTCTACGTTTTCTGTTATTTTCTTATTCAACTCAACTTTGGTTGCTGTTCGAACATCACCACCCGTTCCTCCTGATTGAGTGCGCCCTTGAAGTAGACTCCTTTGATCCTCTTGAAAAACTGTTCCAACATTAAGAGTAATTCCTAGATTATCTTTCAATGTTTCATTGATTTTGAGACGGTTAAATAGAAAACTCCCAACACCAGCCGAAGAAATACTTTCTCTATCAGACTCGCTTAACCTTTCTGAATATTGCTCAACATAACCAAATGCCATAAGGGAAAGGATGCTTTGTCGATCTAAGAATGGATCAGACGAAAAATCGATACTTAAGTTTTTAGCGGGTCCATAGGCTTGAACAGAAATTTTATAATCATTAGTTTTCATATTAGATGAAAAATCAACCAATGGATTTGTATAATCTTCGCTGCCAGCAAAATTTATAATGAGTTTTTCAACAAAAAGCTCATTATTTTTAATAGTTACCTTGTTTTCTTTATCTAAGTTCGTGAAAATCTTTCCAAAAAGTAATGGCTGCTCGTTTGTTCCTGTGATATTAAGTCCACCCATCATCTTGAAATCAACCAAAGAATTTCGAAACCAAATTTCTTTTTCTATTGCCGTATTTAAATTTAAGCTTAATAAACCAGAGCTCATTTTTTCCCTTGCTTTAGGAGTATAACGAGTATTATTGCTCAAAGAGAAATTTGAATCATCTGAGGTAAATTTATCAAATTCATCAAAAACCTCTCCACCAATAATTCTCATTTCTCCTGAAAGTGCATATGGAAAAGAACTTCCAATTAACCCTCCGGTTCCGTTAACAACAAGAAAACTTCGTTCATTTATACTAACAACAGCATCATCAAACTCATATTTGATATTAAAATCTGGTTCTAATCCTAGATCATCGATTACACCACTCATCTTTAAATCACCGTTACCCAACTTAGATTGGAGATATTTGAGATTAAGTTTTTCGTCTTCGAGTTC
The DNA here is from genome assembly GCA_965217035.1 of Bacteriovoracaceae bacterium. GTDB lineage: Bacteria > Bdellovibrionota > Bacteriovoracia > Bacteriovoracales > Bacteriovoracaceae > JAUHYH01. The sequence goes on from OZ244226.1 coordinate 1,424,970, forward strand.
CAGTTCGAAAAAAGTATTATCTAGACTTGTAAACCATCCAACACGACTAACAGAAACATCACTTCCTTTAAGCTTAAAAATGAATTCCTCTGGACTTGTGCTTCCGTTTTTTGCAACACCACCATTAAATTCAACATTCCCTTTTAAATTAAACAAAGATCCTAAAACTCTGTTTATTTTGTCCAAGATAAACCGTGAACGAAAATCAATTTTATATCTCTTTCCAATTCTTCCGTTCCCAGTGCTGATAAATTCCTCACTATCATTTCCGACAATATTAAATTTCCATTTTTCAATATTTCCACTTTTTATCGAAACAATATTTTCACCTTTCGAACTGACATCTATTTGAGGGTGGTCAAAACTGAATAACTGGATACCTCCAATCAAATTCATTTGAGACCAATCATTAACATTGAAGTCTCCTTCAACATTTCCAACGAGTTTACCCTCTAAAAATCGATCCTCTATATCATAGGACGAAATCAAGTTTAAGATATAACTCCAGTGGGGTATATCTACATCTAATGAAAAATTTACTCTTTGCAATTGGTCTGACTTTGTTAAATCGATGTTTGAATCAAGTTTCACAACATCTTCCAAGAAGTTTGCCTTAGTAACAATTCGTTTTTCATTTTTATCAAAAACAAACTTAGAATCCTTCACTGGTCTTCCTGACATTATGGAATCATAAAAAAGAGCGTCAATTTTCATTTTATCACTGAGCTTTCCTTTAAAGCCATTAACATTCAACTTAATTTTTGAACTATAACCAAGTCCATGAGAAAGATAATAAGTTAGATCTTTTGTATTAAGTTTATCTGATTCAAACTGGTAAGTTGCAATTTCTCTTTTAAGATCATAATTATAACCTCCCTCTACACTTCCATCCCCAATATCAAACTCAACATTTGATAATCGCATTTTCATATCTTTAAATCTCAGATTTGCTCTATAAGAATTCACTCGCTCCTTAAAAAGAGTTAGGTCATCGGAAAGATAAGTCCCAGTTATATCCAAGCTCTCAAGATCAAAACCACCCTTAAACTTATACTCTCCAGATAACATTCCGCTAATATAACCCCAATACTCTTCTTCTATTCCAGCAAGAGCCGGCCCATGACTTTTTCGAAAACCTTCAATATTAAAATTTTTAAAACGAGTTCGAACATTTACTTTCTGGTTGGGAAAATCGAGTTCTCCCTTTAGAGAATATTTTCCCGTTCCAATTTCGCCATTTAGTTTTTTTATAAGAAGAGCTCCTCCTGACAATTTCAAAAGAAGATTACTTCTAATTCTACCCATATAAAATTTAGCAAGAGATGACTTATCAAGATCGAGTTTAATATCGAGCTTCGGATTTTCAATATCACCAAGAGCATCAACTCTCATTTTCCCATAGCCTTCGATATCAAGATTTCCTAAATGAGAAACATTATCGAAGTTAATATAAAAATCATTCGTTTTAATATCAATTTTATCTTCCCTCAAAATTCCATTTGCTAATAGTTTTTTTCCAGAAAGATTGCCGGCTACATCAATCGACAAGTATTCCTCTTTAAGATCAAAGGTGAAATTTGATTTATCTAGTTGTGCTTTGCTTATTTTAAAGACCTCTCGTTTTTCATTTCTTAAACCTATATTTGTAATTCTGAGAGGTTTTTCATGTGTAACCTCTACTTTCTTTTTATTAATCAGTAATGAAATTTCTCCAGTCGCATTACCAAATAAAGTTCTCGAGACTGAGGGTACTGCTATAATTGCTTCTTTTAGCGGTATAGACTTTACTTCAATTTTTATTGGATCATCTAAAAGAGTCTTCGTTTCGAAATCAAATATTCTTGTTTTCTTTTTGAGCTGGACCTCTCCATTTCCCAATTCAAATCTAAGCTTGTTCAAGTTGATTGATTTGCCATCAAAGCTAAGATTCCCAACTCCCTTATCCAGTATCAAATACTTACTTTTGAAGTTTTTAAAAATTAAAACAGAGTTAATTTTTTCTACTTTCCTTCTACCTTGTGATTCACCCTGAAACTTAACAACCCCTTTAAGACCTAAATTTTTAATGATTCCACCTTGAGATATCTCGTTTGGAACAAGCTCCCCAGAAAAATTAACAAAAAAGCTTCTATTCAACTTTTCGAATGGTTTCTTTATTGTTCCACGAAGATTTAAAATACTCGAACCCTTGGCGAGTTTTAAATATTCAATCTCGTAAGAACTTTTATCAAGAACTCCTTTCATTCTGATACTAGAAAGTCCTTTAAGGTCTTCAAGATTAGCCTGCAAGTCTTCAATGTTTAGTTCCGTAAAAATCTTTTCTCTATACGTTTCAACAGAAGAGTTCTGCACATACATCGAAACTTGATCGCTGACTTGAAGAAACATTTTTTCAAGTTCAAATCTTGAAATTATAATCTCTCCAAGATCAAACCCTTTCATATTTTTTAGAACAAATTCATTGATTTGGTTTTTTAACTCCTTTCTTTGGCTTTTTTTCTTTTCAATTGTAGACTGTTTTTTCTTCTTACCTTTTTTAGGATTAGGCTTCACGAGAACATAGCCATTATAAAGCTTCATATGTGACAAGGAAAACTTATCTCGATAAGAAGAAAAAACATTAATACCAATTTGAAGTTCTTCAGCTTGAACCTTAAGGCTTTCTAGTTTGAACTTGTCTTCAAGCTTTAAAGAGATATCTTCAATAATAATCCGAGGCGGAAAATTACCAACTCTAATTTTATCAAATTTGATCGCATCTTGATATTCTGTAGGTATCGATTCATTGACCAATCGAGTTGCTATCCCTGCAAAAAAAGAGCTAGAAACGAATTGCCATAAAACATAATAAAAAAACAGGAATACAAATAAAATGGAGAGAACTATAAAGTTCAATCGTTTCATTTTCACTTGTTCTCTCCTTGAACAAGTATTTCGATTCTCAAGCGTGCAACAAATGACAAAAACTCTTTATCAGCTAAAACAATAGATTCAATATCTTGGTTCTGGATCTCTCTCAAAGCCTGAAGAGCTCCATTCAACCGATAAGATATAAACGATTTTAAATAATGATAATTTGTATCCAAATCCTTAGTTCTATAATAGTTTTCAAGCTCATTTAAAGCTTCTTTATATCTCGATTCAGAAATATATTGCTCAACAACACTGATTTGAGTTAACGTTCTTGAAGGAACTAAGTATGAGAAAAAATCTTCAAGCGGTGCTTGTGTAATATATCGAGTCTTTTTTTCTAACTTATCACTGATAGGCACTTCTAATTTATCCACGAGGACATCGATTCTAATGTCTCTGTTAAGCTCATTTTTTTTCAATTTATGATAAAAGTTATCAAAGTGATTTTTACTCTTCGACTCCGGAAAAGCTTGGTAATAAGTTAATTCAAGCTTTTCCTCTTTTATCAAATGAAAGTACTTATTAAGAGTTCTTAAAACTCTTTTTTCTTTCGAAGCTATCAAGCATAACTCTATAATTTTTTGAACTTTTCTAGTTACTGGGATTGGTAGTTTGTAATTATATGAAGTTATGATCTCCTTAATTATTTCAACTTCGAGTTTAATGATATTTACTTCATATATTTTAGAGTTATGCGACTTAAGCATTGAAGACATATTTTCCCAGAAGTCTTCATTTAATTCTCTTGTTTCACCAAAGTAGATTTTATAAATTTCGTCAAAAGATTCATATAACTCTTTGAAATTATATTCACTTAAAGCTTTTTCAAATTTAATTTGATTCCAAAGGAATGAAACCTTTTTAGATTTAACATCATCTATATCGAAACTTTCAAATGATGAGAAATTTTTAAACTTTGAAGCAAAGTCTTTATATTTCATCAAACATTGAAAACAATTTTCAATGTTTTTATTTTTTTTGTGTTCAGAAAACTCCTCAATCAAGTTGAGTATTTTCATCTCTTTCTCCTGCGTATCTTATTGTAATTATACCGGTTAAGCTCAATGAAATTTCGCAATGAGAAAAAGTTTCAAGTGAATTTTGTGGTTAAAAACTAAATTGCTCTAGTTCTTTAAAAGCTCTTTAATCAAAGAAGTAGAGAAGTTATTTGATTGAAATTGTTTACTGTCTAAAATTTTTAAATGCAAATCGATATTGGTTTTAATTCCTCCAACAATTGTTTCCTTTAAAGCTCTTTTCATTCGATTAATACATTGTGTTCGATCTGGAGCAGAAACAATAATTTTAGAAATCATAGAGTCATAAAAGGGAGGCACCTGATAACCAGAGTATATAAAATCATCTACTCTAACACCCATCCCTCCTGGCCGATGATAATGATCAATTTTTCCAGGAGAAGGTGCAAATGTCGTTGGGTCTTCTGCATTCAAACGACATTCAATTACATGATTATTAAACTCAATTTCATTTTGCGAAATTTCTAATTTTTTACCAGCAGCTACTTTAATTTGTTCACTGATCAAGTCAATCTTACATCTTTCTTCAGTTACAGGATGTTCTACTTGAATTCGAGTATTCATCTCCATGAAATAATATTTTTTATCTTTCATGTCATAGATGAATTCAACAGTTCCAACTGAATCATATTTAACAGCCTTACATAATTTAATAGCGTCTGCGCAAATACTTTTCCTTTGTTCCTCACTCAAGACCAAGGAAGGAGATTCTTCTATAACCTTCTGGTAGTTTCGCTGAACACTACAATCTCTTTCTCCTAAATGGAGGATTGTTTTGTGGTGATCTGCTAAAATCTGTACTTCAATATGACGAGGACTCTCAATATATTTTTCGATGAAAAGAGTTTTATCTCCAAAGGCAGCTTCTGCTTCTCTCTCTAATTTTTTAACGGTTGGTTGCAAATCTGAGACTTTATGAACAATCTGCATCCCTTTTCCACCACCACCAGCGGAGGCTTTGACAAGAACAGGAAAGCCTAGCTTTTTAACTTCTTTTTCAACTTCTGGTCCATAGTCTTCCACATTAATTGCTTCCAGAATCGGAACGTCGGCATCTTTTGCTATTTGTTTTGATCGAATTTTATCACCCATCATGTCCAGAGCATTCACGTTGGGACCGATAAAAGTAATGCCATATTTTTCACACATTTCTGCAAGTTCAGTACTTTCCGAAAGAAAACCATATCCAGGATGAATAGCGTCCGCACCTGTGATCTCAACCGCAGACATGATCGCTTGAATATTAAGATAGCTTTGGGCTGATTGAGGAGGCCCTATACAAACTGATTCGTCTGCCATTTTTACATGTAAAGAGTTTTCATCTGCTGTGGAGTGAATACTAACGGTATCAATACCTAACTCACGACAACTCCTCATCACTCTGATAGCAATTTCTCCACGATTAGCAATGAGTACTTTTTTAAACATTTTAGTCTTTTGAAATCTTGAAAAGTGGTTGATCAAATTCAACAAAACTTTCGTTTTCGACACAAATTTCTACCAATGTCCCAGAAGTGTCTGCTTCGATTTCATTCATGATTTTCATAGCTTCAAGAATGCATAAAGTTTGACCTTTAGACACTCTATCTCCGACATTAACATAAGCTGGTTCACCTGGGCCCGAAGAGCTATAAAATGTCCCAACAAACGGGGCTTTTATGACATGATCGTTATCAATGGATGCTTCTTTCTGAGCATTAGATGGACTCGCTATAGGTGCTTGAACCGCAACTCTTGGAGCAGCCGCCAGACCTGTTTCAAATGAAACAGAGAGTTTTGTTCCATCATTTTCATAGCTAAGTTTAGAGACTTGTCCTTCTTTCGCTACATCTATAAATTTTTTAATTTTTTTTAAATCCATTAAGCTTTGCCTCGCTCCACGTATTCACCTGTTCGAGTGTCAATTTTTAAAAGTTCACCTTCTTCTATAAAAAGCGGAACATTTACCTGAAGTCCCGTTTCCATAATCGCTTTCTTCGAACCACCACTTGCAGTGTCCCCCTTTAAACCAGGATCTGTTTCTGCTACTTTTAAAACAACAAAGTTTGGAAGTTCTAGAGAAATTGGCCTTTCATTATAAAAAAGGACATCCACCTTCATTCCTTCTTGAAGAAAATCTTTCGCATCACCTACGACATCGAAATTTAAGTTAATTGATTCAAAAGTTTTCTGATCCATGAAATTAAATCCGTCTGAATCGCCGTAAGTATATTCCATTTCTCTGTCATCGAGATCTGGCTTATCAAAAGAATCAACACCCGATTTGTAAGTCTTTTCAATCAGTTGACCCGTTTCAAGGTTTTTTAATTTTGTTCGTACAAATGCTGAACCCTTACCAGGGTTTGTATGTTTAAAATCAATGATGACATAAGGCTTACCATCAATTTCTAGTTTTAAGTTCTTACGAAAATCACTTGTTTTATACATCCTCTCTCCTAAGATGAAAGCTCAGTAAGGATATACCAAGCCGCGGCATAATAAGCCTTTTCACCAAGTCCTTCCATTATGAAATCTGCTGCTTCAGCAGTCAATAAGGAGTGACGCTTCTTCTCGCGAGCATAAATATTGGTCAAATGAACCTCTGCTATAGGTTTTCCTACTACTTTTAGTGCATCTCTAATTGCGAGGCTTGTATGGGAAAAAGCTCCTGGATTAATAATCAAAGCATTATGATTAGGAGAACCATGAAACTCTTGAATTTTTTCAATAATTTCTGACTCGAAATTAGATTGAAACCAATCAAGTTCAATATTTTGCCCCTTTAATTTCTCTTCAGTTATTTTTTGGATCTGCTCCAAACTAAGGTTTCCATAAAGAGATTTTTCTCTATTTCCTAGAAGGTTTAAATTTGGTCCATTGATAATCAGAATTTTCAAATTAAGCTCTTGTATATATCTCTGCTCTTGCTCGAATTTTTGCAAGAAAGCCTAAATACTTCTTTTCAAGTCTCTTATAATAACTTTCAGGTTGATCGCCAAGCTTCGCCATGACTTGTTCAAGCTTATTTCGTGATTTTTCATCATTCGGATCGGCTTCAATGATTTTTTCGAGAAGATCTTTAGCTTTTGGATAATGTTTTTGAGCAATATAAATATCGACAAGAGTATGGGTCACAAAAGGCTCATCTTCTTCTGATAAAACAGATTCGACACCATCATCTGCTGCAGGTATTGAATCTTTAACCAGTTCTTTAACTGGTTCTTTATCTGTTAAGTTATCTTTATTCATCGCCCAATTATCAAGCTGGTCTTCTTCACTGAGTGGCTCTTGGACTGTCTCATTTGTTTCGTTTTGTGAAAGATCGATTGCAACCCAGTCCTCTTCAACTGTTTGCTCTATTGCTAGGGGTGAGCTTTCATCATGAATAATTTCAAACTTTTCTTTAAGCTTTGATGACTCTTCTAGTTCTGCTACTTTAACTGCAGCTTCTTCACTATAAGGGTTAAGGAATAAAACATTTTTAAAAGCATTCAAAGCCTCATCTTCAAGACTTAGTTTTAAACAGACTTCGGCAAAAAGTTGATAGAGCTTAAGATTATCGACATGTTTCTCTGTAATCGGCTTTAATATCTCATAAGACTTATTAAACTCTTGCATATCATAATAACAATTCCCAAGAACAAGAAGAGCTAATTGATAATTTGAATGAAATTTTAACCCCTCTTTCAAGGTTTTAAGTGCTTCATCCAACATTCCTATTTTTCGATAAGTTTCCGCGAGTGGAGCAAAAACTCTACTTCGCGGATTTTTTTTGTATTGATTTAAATATTTTGAAAGTAGGTTGTTTAAACTATCACTCACAGAGAACCTACTCTATGCTTGCTTGAATATTTTCGCCGGCTTTAATAATCCTTGGAGTGATAAAAACAACAAGCTCTCTTCTCGTTTCTTCAGTATTTAAACCACTTTTGAATAGCCATCCTAAAAGAGGAATTTTTCTTAACCATGGAATTCCTCTTTCTTCTTCACTATTTCTTGTTTTATAAAGACCTCCAATAACAACTGTCGATCCATTATCAACTAAGACATTTGTATTCAAGCTATTTGCGATGATGTCTTCATCGACCGCACCAAAGTCATCTTTTTGAATTTTGATCTCAAGACCAATTGAACCATCATTACTAATCTGTGGAGTAACCTCAAGTGAAAGACTCGCATTTAGCGTCACAATGTTTGGAAGTGGTGGTCCACCTCCTGGGTCAGGGATAGAGCCTAATTCTCTATTTCGAGTTTCCGTTGTATTGATTGTTGCTGCTTGGTTATTTTGAGTAACAACTCTAGGAGAAGAAATAATTTTTAAATTTTGCTCTGTCTCTTGAAGATTTAAAAGGAAGTTAAGATTAAACTTATCATCTAAAACCGCCAAGGTTCCACTCATAGATCCTGATGCTGGATTTAAAGTAAAACTTGAAGAAGTCGCTGTCGCCCCGCTTTCATTATAATCTAATTGCAAACCACCTGTTTCGTTACTGAAACCAAGATTAAAAAGATTACTTTCTTCAACTTCAACTATCTTAGCTTCAATAAGAACTTGTGGAGTTGGTGTATCCAGAAGTTCGATAATTTTTCTCATCTTCTCAATATTTTCAACTGTATCTTTAATGATAAGATTATTTGTTCTTGCATCACTTAAAGTTTCACCATTATTACTTTTATATTTTGAAAGCACTGGAATAATTTCTGTTATCTTTGCAAAACTTAAAGGAAAAACTTTTGTAACCAACGGATCAGCCTTTTTTCGTTTTTCTTCTGCCTTAACTGCTGCTTCTTTTTCAGCTATGTCCTTTTCTTCAGTTTTGATTTGTAGAATATTGGCATGTTTAGCACCAACTAACTTATTAAGTTTAAGTATTGTATCAAGTGCTTCATCCCAAGGAGTATTCGTAAGAGAAATAGTCATATTTGGTCTTTGAGTTACATCAGCATCAATAATAATATTAAAACCAGATGTATCTGCAATCATATTAAGAAGCTCTGTAATAGGTAGATTTTTTACGTTGATCGTGATTCGTCGACCAACATATTTCTTATTACCTGCAAGCGTAAGATTATCAAGAATGTCTTGAACACTATTAGATTTTGGTATATTTAATCCTCTACTATTTTCAGTCTTTTCATCTAAGGTAGAATCAGAATTATCTGCAAAAACACCAAAACGATTTTCAATATCAAGAATTACTTTGTTTTCTAATAGACTTAATCTCGACTGGACATTATCTCTTAACTGAACAACGAAACGTATTTCACCCGGAACTTGCTCTTTTCTAAATGCTGAAATATATACAGTACTTCCTGAAAACTCAGAAGTATCGATTGCTCTCAATGTTCTATTTTCAGCCTTCACACCTTTAAAATCGAGTAGAATTTGCTTGTTATCAATCACATGAAACTTTTCAGCGACAACTTGACCAGATGTTGAAATGATTAACTTGCTAATTTCGCCGTCTTGGACAAAACTAACTTTTGAAATTTCAACTTCTGCCAAAGCAAAACTTGAGATGAATATTGATAGAATTAGTGACAGGACAATTCTAAAACGCATGGGATGTACCTCTTCCGTAAGGTTATATCTATATTCTAGAAAACTTATTTTGAAATAGGAACTACTGTTTCGAGGTATTCTGTCTGACCATAAACGTTGGTTACTTTTTCGACAAAAATAACACCAGAAGGTAGTATAGCTTTTAACTCAACTGTTCCATTTGCTATTAAAGATCCTTCTGAAAGCATATATGTAGGAGTCTTCTCTCCCACCCCAGCAGTCAGAATGACTCTCCTCTTTTTTCCCATCAAAATACCTTTGACTCTAACATTTTCCAATGCGATAGCATCTGGCCGTAAAAGATTACTAAAAACTCCTTCTTTGAGTTTCGTTTCCAATTCTCCCTGACCTTGCTGTGACTTTGGTGCCTTAAAAGGGTCTCGAAGTTTAAGAGCATTTTTTATTGCTGTGTTGTCTTCAATAAACCTTTTTTGAGAAAAAACAGAAAATGAAGATAAAGCTAATATAATGAGCATATATTTCATTTTTTCTTTCCTCCTTTAAGGTCTTCCTTTTTCTCTTGATAGTTTTCGTTATAATGAAAGGTTTCAATAATCGCGTTCGCAAGAATAAGTTTATGCCTACCAGATTTACGTTTTGCCTTATCCTCTATTTTTATTTTTTTTATATTGAAAACTCTCTCCGCGAGAGAAAGTTTTTCAAAGAAAATTAAAAATTGCAGATAGGTTCCCTCTGCTTGAAATTCAAGAGCATTTGTAAAGTAAATTCCTCCTGAGTTTTCTATTTCATAGCTCGGTTTAAAACTTACTTGTTGAATATTTAGTTTTTTGGCATCAACCGATAACTCGTCAAGAATATCCGTTTTCACTTTAAGAGGCGGAATTTTGAATTTAATTTCTTTAATCTGATTCTCAAAATCTGCAATTGCTTTTTCGACAGAATTAATCTGTGGAATAAAATCCTTAACCTCATCTACTTTCTTCTTTAACCTCTTATTTTGCATTTTCTTCGCATTTATTTGCCCCCTAAGAGACTCTATCCTCTCTTCATGAGATTCAAAATCAGTATAGGTTCCGTATGCTCCCATGAGGAGGATTGCGAAAGGAAGAATTTTTAATAATACATCCATTTTTTATTCAAACTTTACGATCGACGCGCTTAGGGTAAACTCCTGGACTCGTGAACCTTTTATATCTTTACTTTTATAATCATCGAGAGTCACCCTTTGACCAAAGAAAATCGATTGCTCAAGGCTTTCTCTCAGCTTTCCAATACTCTTGAATGAAATTGCATTTCCTTTCAAGCTAAACTTCATACCTTCAACTGTTATCTCTCTTAGCCAAATATCTTCCGGAATATTTTCGGAAATATACAGCATAATTTTCATTGGATTATTTCTTCGTTCTATAACGCTGTTAACGACATTAAGCCTCTTTTTAATTGAAGCTTCTTTAGATTTTAAATCCTCAAGTTGCCGTGAATAATCTGCCATACTTTTTTGTTCTTCCTTTAATTTCGCAGCAACAGTATTAAGCTGCTTCAATTGAGTTTCAAAAACAGAGCGCTCTTCTACCCAAATATCATTGAAATAAAGAAAACCAGGGCCATAACCAAGTACTACACAGATAATGATCATTTTGAGATTAAGTCCACTAAAATCAACATTAGCAACAAACTCGTTACCACCCGAGGCAGTCGACTTCCCTGTAGCTTTTAAGTTAACCTTAATCAATGGTGGTTTCTCCTAATCAAAATTTCTCAAACCAAGCCCAATAGCAGAGGCTCCACAATAAGTAATATATTCAACAAGTTTTTCATCCAGTCCCTTATGTTGAATTCTCCGCAAGGGATCCATTACTTCAATCGATAAATCGAGCGAAGATGAAAGACCTTCAAAAATACCCGGTAACTGAACACTCCCTCCAGTAACAAAACAATGGTAAATTCTATCTTTTGAACTCGCTGATGTATAAAAAGTCACTGCATCAGAAACTTTCGTAAGAATACTTTGAACGACCTTTCCAACAGCACTCATCACCTCTTGAGGTGGGTTACCAGACTCTGTTTTAGTTTTTTTGAGATCTTCAGCTTCGAGAAAATCAAGACCAACTTCTTTTTGAATTTCCTCGGTTGCATTAACTCCACCAACTAAAATAGATTTTGCTAATAACGGAGCTCCATTTTTATAAACGATAACTTTAGTCCCTTGAGCTCCAAAATCAATGAGAAGAGTTCCCTTACGGTATTCATTCAAGTACTCTTGATAGTTATATTCAAAAGCATTAATCAATGCGAGTACTTGAAGATCAATCTTTTTAGCCTTAACTCCTGCCGAATTAAAAAGAGTCTCATAATCCATAATAGAAGGAATTTTAGCCGCGGCCATAATGACATCACGTTGATCTTCATTTTTTTTATCCATGATATGCATTGAGATCTCTGCATTTTCAATTCCAAACGGGATAAACTGCTCAGCTTCCCAATTGATAAAATCTTCAATATCTTCTCGACTTCCTTCTGGAGCCTTCATTAGTTTTACAACACAAGTTGAACCAGTAAGTCCAAAACAGAAATCTTTGGTCGCAACTTTTCCACTTTTCATACTGGAGCGAATTGCCTCAATCACTTCAGCTTTGTTATTGATTTCTTCTTCAAAAATCGCTGACTCACTTAGCTTTTCAAACCCAAAAGCTTTCAACGCATACATGCCTTTACGCCCCTTGCTAAGCAAGCACATTTTAACAGCACTTTGGCCTATATCGAGACCCGCAATGTTTCCACCGCTAAGTAAGGAAGAAAGCATGTTCATAAGGTTAATTCACCATAAATAATTTTAATTTTTCACGTTAATTGCTCTCTCAATTATATCTTTTGAAAATACGGTAATTCAACTATTTAGAATGTTGATAAACTGAGAACTAACTCATTAAACCACACCATAAACTGAGTAAAATTGTCAGGAAAGAAAATCTGCCAACTTCCAATAATAAGTATCGATGGTCCAAAGGGAGCAGGCTGGTCTTTTTTAATTTTCCCAGAAACTATGAGCATTATCATAATGAATGTCCCAAGAAAGCAGCTCAAGAAAATGTTTTGCAAGATCCCCAATGGTCCCAAGATCAGACCTAAAACTCCATAGAGCTTAATGTCTCCTCCTCCCATTCCTACTTTTCCCTTCCAATAATAAAACAAAAGAGTAATTCCGAAGGTTCCACCAAAACCAATAGCTGCTCCAATCAAAGAAAGCTTCCACTCTCCCGTTAGACTCACCATTATCAATGCCACCGCAAGAAGAATGAAGTTTAAAGAATCTGGTAAAATCGAGTGATCAAGATCAATAAAAAAATGACAAATAAAAATGGCCCAGATAACACAAAACAGGAAAAGTTCTAAGCTCACTCCATACTTTATAAAAAGAAAAGAAACCCCTAAGCCCATCAGGAGCTCCACAACAAAATAACGTGGTTTGATTTTTTCTTTACAAAAAGCACATTTTCCAAAAAGAAACAAATAAGAAAAAAGAGGTATATTGTGGTACCAGCTTAATTGTCTTTTGCATTTTGGACAGTGAGATCTTTCAAAGACTAAGTCTTTTTTTATAGGAAGTCTGTGTATGACAACGTTTAAAAAACTTCCAAAAGCTGCTCCAATATAAAACACATAAAAATTTATTATATCCTCGGTCAATCGAGATCCTTTTTATTAAAAATAAATAAATTGAGAAGATTGATAAAACTTATATAACAAATTCCGTAAATCATAGAACCGAGAATATTTAAATTATCAACTGAGACATCATAAAGAAGATAATCTTTAAAATTTAACTTATAAAACATAGGAAGAGTGATATTGAAAATTTCTAGTATCATCTTAAGCCATGGAAGCGCTTCCGCCATTCTGGTTTGAATGGAATTATCCAAAGCGTGACCTACGATATAGAGAACAACCACGAAGAAAATAGCCAAATAACGATTAGTAAAAAGTGAAAAAAGGACAGATAATGAAAGAATTAAAGTTGCCTCAAGAAAAATAAAAACAATGAGATAGTAAAATAAGTAATCAATAGTTCCATCAAAGATGGCCATCATTAAAAAAGTCTGAGCGACAAGAATAAAAACGTTCAACAAGTTCATCAAAGAAAGCCCTATAAGCTTCCCTAAAAAAAACTGAATCCGGCTAACTGGCTTGCTTAGAATCATATAAAGAGTTCTATTTTCAATTTCCGTAGAGATAAGATTAACACCCAAGAAAACTGCCATAGAAACTGAAGATAGTGTTGCCAAGCCAAAGCCAAAGTCTGCCACAACTCTATGAAGTGTTTTATAAGTAAGTTCGGCGGCTAAAAAACTAGCAAGCATTAATCCAATGCTTAAAAAGATAACACTCAAAAGCACCTTGCTTTTTAAATACTCCCTGAAAGTATATTGAGCTATAACAGCAATTGGATTTCTCATGATTTCATTTGATAAACAATTTGCTCTAATGTTGGCTTCTGCTGGGAAACCTCAACAAGTCTACCTGAATCTCCTTGTATTTCTTTTAAAAACTCATCTAGAGAACTCTCTGGAATTTTTTTTGTTTGAATTTTTTCATTAAGATAATACTTTACTTCATAATCATTCGCTTCTTGTGATTTATGAAGATCTACCAAAGATCCTTCATAAATCAAGCCACCTTGTTCAATGACAACGAGCTGATCTGAAACTTCTTCAACATCATTAACAATATGACTACTGAAAAAAATCGTTGTCCCCAAGTTATTAACCTCAGTAATAATATCCTTATAAACTTTTCTACCAATGGGATCGAGTCCTGAAAGAGGCTCATCTAAAATAATTAACTTGGGCTCACAAATAATATTGGTAAGAAAACCAATCCTTTGAAGCATACCTTTCGAGTACCCTTTTAGTTTTTTATTAAAAGCATGTTCAATATCCAGAGCTTCCCCATATTTCTTTATTAAACCCTGAGCTCTGTTCCAATCCTTTCCGGAAAGATTCACCATATATTTAAGAAATTCTTTTCCGTAGAGATGAGGATAAAAATAAGGTCTTTCCGGAAGATAACCAAGATTAGAAAAAATTTCTTTTTTTGTTTTTCCCATTTTCTCATTGAAGTAAAACTCACCACTCGTCGCCCGAATAAAACCCATAACAATTTTTATAAGAGTTGTTTTTCCTGAGCCATTATGACCGAGAAAACCTGTGATACTTTCAGGTCTTAACTTAAATGAAAGTTGATTGAGAGCTTTTTTCTCTTTTTCAATCAAATCACCTTTAAAAATTTTAGAAATATTTTTAACCTCTAGCACTTATGATATTCTACTTAATAGATGAGCCGTTCTACAAATATATTATTTTTACTTACAAGTCTTTTTTTTGCGACGAGTGTTTTTCTATCTCTTAATCTTAAGCATCTTCCTCCTAAAATTAACCCTCAACTTAGAGAATATAATTTTAATGAGAAGCTTCTTTATATAAATCTTGGTCAAAAAAGACTGATTACCTCACTTTTATGGATCAAAACTTTAATTGATTCCGATTTAGAGCACTATAAAAATAATGATCTCAATTCGTGGCTTTTTCTTCGCTTTAAAACCATGACCGATCTCGATCCCAAGTTTCTTGAAGTCTATCGATTTGGAGGTCTTTATTTATCTATCATAAAAGATGATATTGAAGGTTCGAGCTTTATATTTGATCGCGGTCTCGAAAAATTCCCCGAAGACTATACTCTTAATCTTTATGCTGGCTATCATTTTTACCTTGAAGATAAGCAATATGACAAAGCTCTGAAATCTTTTCGTAGAGTTCTAAAAAGCACTAAAGCAAAACAAATGACGAAGTTAATCATCGCGAAACTATTGGCCAATACTCAAAAAAACAAAGAAATATTAAAAAAAGAATTAGAAGTTTTGATTGAGGATGAGGATGATCCTCTTTTTAAAGAACGCATCCTCAAGAAACTTGAGGATGCGAATATAAAATGATCTAGAATCCGTTTTGAACAACGTTGATTGCTTTATCTTGATTAATCCAAAGCACGCTAGACTCAGAACCATCATCTTCAAAGTCAGCATCACTATTTGCATCAGCATCAGCTGAAACTCCACCGACAGCGGCGATCTGAAAAGACTGACGCCCATCGGCTGCATCAGTTGGCTGAACTGCAGCTGCAGTAAAAGCAGCCCCCGCAACATAAGTTCCTTGAGTGACACCCCCGAGAGCTCTTTGACCGACATAATACTCAGCAAGAGTAGGAAGTGCACCAGTACCTGCACTTAGAGTACCAGAATTGTCACAACCAGCTGCACCTGGATCAGGAGTACCTGCAACTGTTGCAGCATCAAACCCAACTGTAAAATACATTTGAGCTCTTTCATTATCATTTGGAGCATACCCCATAAAATCTAAACATGAATGATAACCACCGTACTCGCCGTGATAAGATTGCTCAGCCGCAAAAGCAGCAGATAACTGAATTCTTGCTTCAGACTGGCGAGACTTTGCTTGATACTTTCGATAGTTAGGAATCGCAACTGCTGCTAAAATACCAATAATGGCAACAACGACCATTAGCTCGACCAAGGTAAACCCTGAATCGCTTCTTAGAAATTTCTTCATACGTTCCTCCTTCCAGGATAATGAATTTCTTTTTAATCTCGAATTTGTCTTTAATTATAAGAACAAAGGTAATTCACCGCAAACAGTGGGATTTATTGAACTTTTTAGAATAATTCTTGAGCCAATTTGCCAACTTTAAGTTGCAAGTTCTATGCTCCACCAGCTGACATGAAAATTGGCAGGTACATTGCAATAAGAACAAAACCAATAACCCCTCCAAGTCCTACTAAAATTAATGGCTCTATCAGCTGGGTCATTCCCTGAATACTTCCCTCAACTTCAACTTCGAAAACATCAGCAACCTTTTTTAACATATCGTCAAGGTTACCTGTACTCTCACCCACGTAAATCATTTGAGTGATAAGATCTGGAAAGTAATCAATTCTCTTTAGAGGTTCAGTTAGGTTTTTCCCTTTCTCAACCGCCATTTTTACTCTCTTAATATCTCTAGAAATAACTGAGTTATCGATTGTTTCTGAGCAAATTTCAAGAGCATCAATGATCGAAATTCCTGAACTCAACATCGTTGAAAGAGTTTGAGAAAAGCTTGATAAACTCCCCTTAATAACAATGCTATTAAGAAGTGGAAGTTTAATCATTATTTTATCAAATGCAATTTTTCCTTTTGGAGTTTTTTTTGCATAAAATATTCCCCCCACTGCCAAGACTGCACTAACAAACATATGAAAAATATAGCTTTGAAAAAAAACAGAAGTATCAATAACAGCTTGAGTGACCCAAGGAATTTCCTGACCTGATTCTGTTAACATTCCTACAAACTGAGGAACAACAAAAGTCATTAGACCTGCAACAACAACAACTCCAACGATACAAACAATCGTTGGATAGGTCATCGCTGACTTAATTTGCTTTTTAAGCGCGATTTTTTTATCAAGGAACTCTCCTAGCTTATCAAGAATCTCATTAAGAATCCCAGCAACTTCTCCTGCCTTAACTAAATGACAATAAAGTTTATCAAAGGATCTTTCAGTCTCCATCGCTTCAAACAAGCTTTTTCCATCACCCACAGCTTGAGTGATTCGAATCAATGAAGCTTTCAGCGAAAAATTTTTCTCTTGCTTATGAAGAATTTCAAGTGATTGAAGAATCGGAACACCCGCATTAATCAAAGTAGAAAGTTGCTTCGTAAATCTTGTCAGATCTTCATCGGAAAAACCTTTAAGACCTGCTTTCTCAGAAAACATCATTCCTAAGTCGACTTCAAAAATACTAGGCTTTTGAATTTTTTTCGCGCGAACACCCTGACGGCGTAAAAGCCTTTTTGCCTCATGAGCACTCACTGCCTCAATTGAGCCGTTGACTTTTTTACCCTCGCGATTGAGTCCTTCGTATTTAAATGCACCCATTAAAAAAATCCTATGCCCGATCAATCTAGTCTGATTTAATACCCAACATCTTAGTCATCTCTTCGGGATTATTAGAAAATTCTAAAGCAGTTTCCTTGGTAATAATTCCCTTCTCATAGCTCTTATAGAGCGATTGGTTCATCGTTGTCATTCCTGAGTTATCTTGCCCAACTTGCATCTGAGAATAGATTTGATGAATCTTGTCCTCTCTAATCAAATTTTTAATTGCCATATTTGGAACCAGGATTTCTTGTACCAATTGCCGTCCACCACTCTTTTTGGGGGGAAGTTGCTGAGCAATAACGCCGTGAAGAACAAAAGAAAGTAAACTTCGTATCTGATCCTGCTTATCAGCTGGAAAAACATTAATAATCCTGTTAATTGTTTGAACAGTTGAATTGGTATGAAGTGTTCCAAAAACCAAGTGCCCTGTTTCTGCAATAGTTAAAGCTGCTTCTATTGTTTCGACATCTCTAAGTTCTCCAACAAGAATAATATCAGGATCTTGTCGAAGTAAACTTTTTAAACCTGCCCCAAAAGTATGAGAGTCCATTCCAATTTCTCTCTGATTCACGAGACAATTCTTATGCTGATGGACAAACTCTATAGGATCCTCAAGTGTGATAATGTGCCCTGATTCTGTTTGATTGATCCTATCGATCATTGAAGCTAGAGTTGTTGACTTACCAGAACCCGTAGGGCCTGTAACAAGGATTAGCCCAGAAGAAACCGAAGTCATATCGAGCAGAACCTGTGGAAGATTCAAAGCTTCAAAATCGGGAATCACTGATGGAATCAAACGAAAGGCTGCTGCCAAAGAACCTTGTTGATAATAAACATTTCCCCTAAAACGTGCTAAGTTCTTAACTCCAAAAGAAAAATCAAGTTCAAGGTTTTTTTCAAGTTCCATCTTTTGCTTATCACTTAATACTTGATAAACTAATCTCCTTGCTTCTTTTTTCGTAAGTGGTGGTGCTTTAATTCTTACAATTTCGCCACTTAAACGGATTGCCGGAGGCGAGCCAACAGTCAAATGCAAATCGGAAGCCCCTTGCTCAACCATCAACTTAAAGAGCTGTTGAATTTTAATCTGCCCAGCCTCTGTTTTTCCTTGCTGCATCGTTTTTGTTTGAGGAATTGTTGGAGTTGTTTGTTCATCAAGTTTTTTTGCTTCACTCATAATTTCACCTATACGATGTTATCTGATGCAGAGTTAGCCACAGCCTCTTCCAAGGTTGTAATTCCTTGGACCACTTTAATTAAGGCACTCATTCTCAAAGTTCTCATTCCTTCATATATCGCCATTCTTTTGATTTCTTCAGCGCTGGCGTCTTTTAATATTAATTCTCTAATTCTTGGAGATAAGGGTAAAACTTCGTGGATCGCAACTCTTCCTTTGTAACCGGATCCACCGCATTTCTCACAACCCTCTCCCTTATAGACAGTAATTTCTTTAGCCGACTCTGGATCCATTCCAACTGAAATAAGTTTTTCTTCAGCATCTTCGACAGGCTTCCTACATTCCATACACACTCTTTTACAAAGTCTTTGGGCAACAACAACATTTAAAGCAGCAACTACGAGAAAAGGCTCAATTCCCATATTTAAAAGTCTTGTAATGGTTGAAGGTGCATCATTGGTATGAAGCGTAGAAAAAACTAAGTGACCAGTTAGAGCAGCTTCTACCGCAATTTCACCAACTTCATAGTCCCGAATCTCTCCCACCATAATAATATCTGGATCTTGCCTTAAAAAAGCTTTTAGCGCAGAAGCAAAAGTTAAACCAATATCTTTCCTAACATTGACCTGATTAATACCTTCTAAGTTGAATTCACAAGGATCTTCTGCCGTCGAAATATTATTATAAGGAGTATTAAGCTCTGAAAGAGCAGAGTACAGAGTTGTTGTCTTCCCTGAACCTGTTGGTCCCGTAACAAGACACATTCCAAAAGGTTTATGAATACTGTCTTTAAAGGTAGCCAACTGTCGATTCATGAATCCAAGTTTCGTCATATCAAGCTGTAAATTAGATTGATCGAGCAATCGAAGAACAACCTTCTCCCCGAAAAGAGTCGGAAGACAAGAAACTCGATAATCAATAGGTTGTCCACCAATAATCAATTTAATCCTCCCATCTTGAGGGAGTCGTTTTTCAGCGATATCTAATTTGGCCAAAATTTTAAGCCTTGAAATAATTGCAGCAACCATACTTTTGGGGGGCTGTGCGATTTCAACAAGGTTACCATCTGTTCTAAAACGAATTCTAAAAATTCTTTCATACGGTTCAACATGAATATCTGAAGCTTTTTTCGCAAAGGCATCTGCCAAAATTCTATTAACATAAGTCACAACATCACTTGTGATTTGAGAAACAGCATCTTCTTCAATCTGAGAACTCTCATCTTCATTAAATTCTTCGACGGTATCCACTAGTTCATCGACCGTCATACGAACTCTTTCAAAAAGCTCTTTAAAATTACCAATTGTCGTTAAAACAAACTCACAGGGCTTCCCCAAGATATCTGCAGCATTTTGAAGATTCTTTTGAGCCATGGGGTCAAAAGATGTTAAGATAATTTTCTTTTCTGTCTCTTCAACTGGAACAAGACGATATCGAGTCGATGCTCTCTTTGGCATCTTTTCCAAAACTGAATCTAAAACTTCATGCTCACTCTTTTCTAGCATTTCACAATTGAACTTATCCGCCATGAAATTAGCAAACTTTCTATCATCAAAAGTGTGAAGAGCAAGTAAACCAAATTCACCAATTCCATCTTTATCTTTACTGCTTGTAACACTTATACGTTTCAAATCTTTATAAGTTGCCATTCCAGAATTACTAATTAATTGAAAAAACTCTTCGCTAAACATAGCCCCTCTAATTTATTTTCTTCATTATTATTTCGGTAATTTCAGGTATTTGACGAAATGAAGTCTGCTTAGGAGTAAGATTTACCTAGCTAAAAAACTGACGTGAAAAATCAACATCTGATCGTATCTGAGAAATAAGCTCATTACTCGATGAAAACTTCTTCTCATCTCTTATTTTCAAATGAAATTCAACCCTTAAGCTTTCACCGTAAATATCTTGATCAAAGTCAAAGATGTTCGTTTCTACACAAACTGAATTCTCTACTTTAAAGGTCGGCTTAACTCCAACGTTAGTAACAGAGTGATAAACCATGGTATTATAATAAGTTTTCGTAACATAAACTCCATTTTTAGGAAGAATAAACCGCTGATCTAAAACAAAGTTTGCAGTTGGAAAACCAAGTGTCTTCCCTCTTCCATCTCCTCTCACAATAAGACCTTCTAGAAAATAAGGTCTACCTAGAAGCTTATTAGCCTCTTCAACTCTACCCTCTTTAACTAAACTGCGAATTTCAGTTGATGAAATAGTTTTGTTTTGAGGACTGAATTCTTCTTCAAAACTAAGTGAAATATTTTTTTTATGTTTTTCAATATATTTTTTTAAGTAATTAAAATCACCCTGGCGATTTGCTCCAAAGTAAAAATCATGCCCAACATGAATAAGATTAATTCGATCTTCTAAGAACAAATATTGACTTAAAAATTCATCTGCAGATAAAGTTGAGAAATCACGATTAAAATTTATAACAACGAGATGATCGACTCCTAGATCTGCAATAAACTCTCTTCTCGCTTTCTCATTGAACATTAAAAAATCTGAATTATTCTGCAAAATTTCTCTTGGATGCGGATAAAAAGTCATTACCACTGATTCAAGTTCTTTTTTTTGAGATTTTCCAACAAGGTTTTTAATTAGTTTTTGATGCCCTCGGTGAACTCCATCAAAGTTTCCAATTGTAATTCCAAATTCTTTCTGAGGTTCTGAATCGTAAAAATCTTTAAAACTATTATGAATCTTCATTCTTTTTTTGATTGCCTTTTATGATTTCCAAAGCCTCTTTAAAGTACTTATTTTTAAAGCTAGATCTATCCTGTTTACTTTTGCCACCATACAGGATTCCCTCCTTATTATTCAACAAATTTTTAAAATAACTCTTTGCTTGGTCAGTTAATGTCGAATCATCAAGTTTCTTATAAACGGAAGCTTTTTTAGGGGCTAATTTATCAAGAAAATCATAAAGGTTTTTATAATCCATATTAGATTTTTTCAATGCTCTTAACTGCATTGAAAGATCATCTCCTGGTAAAAAAGAGAGCGCTCCTTTAAGTCCAATAGCAATAATCATCAAAATAATCGCAAAAAGAATGAAATTTAAAATCCTATGAAGTCTTTCATATTCCAAAACGGAATCAACTATAAAAACAGGAGAAACAAGACTCAAAGGCTGATCTGCTGATTTTTGAACAGTCTTACTCTGGGGATTAACAGGAAACTTTTTGGCCTGAGCAGGTGCTCCACCAAGAACAGTAATTTCTGGTCGTTGAACTGTGACCGAAATATATTTTTTTTGACTCGGATCAAAATATGAAAATGGCAAAGAAGTTGCCGGTAACTTTGTTTCTTTTCTTGGGAGATAAGTTAAATTAAAAGTTTTAGTCGAAAGAACACTATTTGTTGTTTCTAAATTTGCACTGTTTTCAAAAGTCTCAAAATTTTCATTTTCTATTAACTCTCGAACATCATAATCTTCTAAATTTCCCTGTCCTTTGACTCTAAGCTTTATCTCAACAGGCTCATTAACCAAATACTTATCCCTTGAAACAGATAAATCAAATTCATGCTGACCAACCAAGCCAGTAAATCCTTCAGGAGCTCCGTCTGGCAAAGGAAGCACATTCACCTTAATCGCTGGACTCGAAAAACTCTTTTTTGCATAGTTTCTGATTCCTAAACCTAAAGAGTTGAATGGACTATTAGATCTTCTTGTTGGATATGAAACCTCTGCAACCAAAGGATCGATTTTTACTCCCCCTTGTTTGTCTGGATATACAACCATTGAATAAAGAATTCTTCTTTCATACATTTCACCTTTAAAGTTAATTCTTTCTGGTCTCGTTGACTCTTGCAAAAACCTTTTCATAAAGCTTGGTAGACTAGGGAACTTTTTAATATTAAAAGTTGCAATATTTATTTTATTATAAAGATAGTAACGAAGCATAACCCCTTCACCTGCATAAATAACAGTTTTAGAAGGTTCTGCTTGAACAAAAATATTTCGATTATACTGAGGTTCATTCGTAGAACTAAAATATAGGCTATTATGTCTTAGTTTCTCTTTTCCTGTGTCTGCAGTAATATTAATCAAGCTAACTCGACCTGTTTTATTAGACTTTAATTGGTAACGGATAATATATTCTCTCTTAGAACTTAATTTTCCGTTGATATAAGTTGTTGTTGATGAAACTCCTTGATTTTCTTTTTCAAGAATTTCAATACCTCGTCCTTCCATCGTTATTTCAGGCTCGTCTCCACTTTGAGTTTCAACTTTCATTGTTATTCCAAAAATTTCCCCAACGATGATATTTCTTGAGTCAGGTACAATTTCAATATTTCCAGCATAAACATTTGAAATTACTATCAATAATATGACTAAGATTTTCATTACCAATCTTTCCTCTTGTTTTGATTATCTTTTTTATTTGTTGATGTATCCAATAATTGCTTTTGAAGCTTTCTATCATCATTCAAAAGCTGTTTTAATAAACCTGGAAGCTTCTTTTTTCTTTTTTTGTCATTTTTCTTTTGGTCACCTTGATCACTTTTTTCCTGCTCTTCCTTCTTCTTATCACTATCTCCTTGATCTTTGTCGCCTTTATCCTGTTGATTTTTTTTCTCTTTTTTATTTTTCTTTTCTTGTCCTTCAGATTTTTGTTTTTTATCTTTAGAGTCTCCCTTATCTCCTTTTTTCTTTTTTTCTTTGTCTGATTTTTTTTGTTGTTTGAGCGCTAAGAGAGTATTTTTACGCACATCTTCTAATAATTTTTCATTCTCTTCAGAGGGATTTTTCTCAAGATACTTTTTTATATTTTTCAGATTCTTAAGTGATTCTTTGAATTCTTTTTTTCTAAGTTTTGTTGTCGCCCAATTGAAATGATCATACTTTGTTTGATCATTAACACTTTCATTTTTCAAGATTTTTTCGTATATAACATCTGCTTTATCATCAACTTTATTCTGTGAATACTTGGATGCCAAATCAAGTTTCTCTTCTTCTGAAAGTTCTCTTTTTTTCCATTTATTTAAATAATTCTGAATCTCTTCTTCTCTTTTAACTTCTTCTGGCGAAGGTGGCTTTTCCTCTTGTTCTTGTCCAAAAACTCGAGGTAAAAACATAATCAAAACCACGCTCAAGGCAACACCACTATTAAATGCCTTAAAAAACCTTAGAATAAAACTTAAGATAAGAAGCAACACTCCTGGAATCATTAGAACTTCAGCATAAACCGGTCGAATAGTTACATTATCTTTACTTTTTCTATCTTCAACACTTTGATTAAAAAAATTAAGAATTTCATCCGTTGGAAGCGAAAAACTAGATGCGATCCAGTAATTATAATATTTAATATCTTCTCCAATTTTCTTTAGAAAGTTTTCGTCTAATTTTGTTGTAACATTCTTTCCTTGATGCTTTTTGAAACCTCTCGATATTCCACGACCATCCCTCAATGGAATAGGAGCTCCCCTGGCAGTTCCAACTCCAACAACAGCAACTGTAATATTTTCAGGAACTTCTAAGTTAAAACCTTGATTTGTTTCTTCAGCATCTGTGATGATAATGATATTTCCCGCCGATTTCTTCTTACCTGTTCCAAAATATTGAATTGACTCTTGAATTGCCTGCTTTAATCCAGTACCACCTCCTGAAACTCCAATATCTGAAAGCGCAGCGACACGAGAATCTAGAAGCTCTCTATCCATGGTGAAAGGCACTAATTTTTTGTGAGTATCTGAAAACAAGATAACTGAAATCTTATGACCGGCAGAGTTTTTAATAAAATGCCTTGCTATAAAAACAGCCTTTCCATATCTATTCGGCCTAACATCTTCAGCAAGCATACTCAAAGAACTATCTATTAAAAGTATGGTTTTTTTGTCAGAAACCTCTCCTTCGACTTTCTGTTCAGCCCCACGTAGATCGAGTAAACTCAATAACAAAAACCCGATTGCTAAAATAAAAGCAAACGAAGACAACTTGCTCGTTAAACTTCTTTCATAGAACCAATTATCATAAACCCAATCATAGAAGCTTTTTTCATTCTTTCTAAGAAAGAAGACAATCAATGCCAAAGAAACAACAACCAGATAAATATAATTTGAGTAAACAAAACTCACACAACCTCTTTTAGAAAAAACCTCTTTGAAGCTTCTGCGACCCCAAAAAGAATCAAACCCCAAAATAAATATTCATAATATAATTCTTCATAAATAACTTGGGATTGAACTTTTATTTCCGTCCTTTCTAATTTTTCAATTTCGATCAAGATGTCTTTTAATGAATTTTCATCCTGAGCTCTAAAACTTATCCCGCCTGTCATTTTAGAAATTTCTTCAAGTGTTTTCATATCAATAGATCCTCCAGGAATTCTCTGATAATGAGTTCCAAAAATTCCCTTTCCCACAGGTATTCGAGCATCCCGATCAGAACCTAAACCTATCGTATAAACTTTTATATCAAACTCTTTAGCTTTTTCTGCTGATTCGATTGGAGTCAGTGTTCCAACGTTATTAACACCATCAGTAAGCAAAACAATGATTTTATTCTTTGTTTCGCTAGCCTCTGCTCTCGCAACGGCCAAACCCAATGCATCTCCAATATTTGTTCCCGAACCAAGTTGTCCAACTGAAATTTGACCCATAACTCTATTAATCAAAGAAGCATCTGTTGTAAGTGGTAATAATGTAAAAACTTTTTCAGAAAAAACAATAACTCCAATTCTATCTTTAGGCCTTAAAGCTGCAAATTCACGTAATTTTTTCTTCGCTACCTCAAGCCTATTAGGAGAAAGATCTTCTGCTAGCATTGATCGAGATACATCAATAACGAGAAAGATATCATTTACTTCTTTTGTATTCGGAGAAAAACTTTGAGGCTTTCTTGGAAAAGTTAATGAATAACTCAAATAGCCTATTCCCAAGATACCAATCGAAAAAATAAGTAATCTCAATAGATTTCCTACATCATTCTTTTTCTCTCTTTTTATATAAAAAAGCCTAGAAGGATTAAACACTTTCCAAAAGTCTAAACTCCAGACAATTGCCAAGACTAGGCCTAGCAAAAAAAGATATTCGTACTTAAACTCCATTTTCTATTAACTTTTCCTTAACTTTATTAAAGTCTTCAGTAACTTGTGCCATATCATCCTGAGACCACTCTTTTTTATACTGATGCTTATTTAATGTTTTTATAAATTTTTTAGATATATTTCCTACTAACGGCATCCATTTGTTTCTTTCTTTATAGATTCGTTCATAATCCTCTCGCTTATAACAAGCTTTGAAAGCTCTAACCCAGTTTTGATGGTATTCTTTTTCTTCCCTTAAAGCTTTTTTGTGATCTAAATATCTTTTCAAGAGAACAAAACCAATAAAGAAAAAAATCACAGCAAGAATATAAAACAAATAATTTAACTCTCCTGGGATATTAAAAGACCTCGTATAATAGCGAAATTGCGCTTCGGGTTTTAATTCTACTCTGTTTAATTTTTCTGGATTAATAAAATTTAAACTTAGTGGCTTAGAGAGTTGAATCGTAATATTACCAAGGAATTTAGTATCATCATAGAAAGTGTTCAATCCAATTATTGTCTTACCTTCTTCGTTTTTAACAAAACCAATATTATAAACATAAAAAGGGCCCAATTTTTTTTCAGATTTTTTTATCGCTTCATTCAGATCTTCTTCTAAAAAAACACCCTCTATTCTCATGACGACATTAACAGGATCACCATGAAGAACTTCATTATCAGAAACAATCTCCAAAGTGTTAGCCAAAAGTCCCGAAGTAAATAAATAAAAAAATATTAAAATTTTCATGCGCTAATTTTATTAACAAAGTTCTCTAAATAGGTTTCAGAAACATCAACCTCTTTAATCCTTTTACCTGCATCATCAATTTGCTTTGTCTTTTTCCCTTTTTCTCTATAAACATATTGAGATTTTTTTGAATTATCCGTCCCAATAAAACTAAAAGGAATACTATCTGCTCTATCAAGCGGACAACTCAATCGAAAACAATGAAAATTTCGGCTGTAGACAAGTTTTTTTATATCTTTTAGTTCGTCAAAATTATAAAAGTCACTTAAGAAAACAACTTCCTTTTTTCTTGCAACAAAGGATTTTAATAAGCTTGTTCTTTTATTCTTATCTACAGGAGTAAAGTCTCTGGGTTCACGAACAACTTTTCCGTTATTATCCAGATAACCAATTTTTTCTAAAAAGGATATAAGAACGGTAATCCCTTCTTTCCCTGATAGACTTGGTAGTTGCGTAATTTCTTTATGAAAAACAACAACCTTAACCCTATCTTTCGTAATATTCGTTAAAAGATATAAAAGACATGTCAACTCAATGGCCATTTGCAACTTCGAAACACCTCGATAACCCATTAATAATGTCTCTGCGATATCAATGACTACCACGACTTCAACATTTCTATCTTCTTCAAATGTTTTTATATAGGTTTTTCCAACTGATTTTGCTGAGAGCTTCCAATCTATAAATCTAACGTCATCACCAGGGTTATAGAGTTGATGTTCACGAAACTGGAGTCCTGCGCCTCGAAAATGAGATTTGAAAGCTCCAACCGACTGGCTGTTTGCCTTTTTAAAAAGTTGGTTTTGAATCTTTCCTACAACTTTTTCAATTTCAATTAAGTTCATAAGCAGCTTTTGGCAATGTCTCTCACAACTGTTCTTACATCAATTCTATCAATTATCGCTTCATAAGAAAGAATCACTCTATGACCAAGAACAGCAGGCACGACAGACATAATATGATCAGGACCAACAAAATCTTTTCCTTCTAAAAATGCTTTAAACTTCGCTATTTTAAACAACCAAATACTTGCCCTAGGTGAAGCTCCAGCAGTAATAACTCCTTCATATTCTTTAGGAAAATGATCGGAACTAGGTCTTGTTGCATGAGTAATTCTAACAATTAAGTCTTTGATTTTTTCATCTACATAGATTGATTCAACTGTTTCTTTCAGATTTTTTAAACTGTCTTCATTCAAAATAGGCTCAAAGGTTTGTTCATATTCTTTTTTAAGATCTAAAATATTTTTTTCAGATTCAAAATCAGGATAATCAACAACTACTTTCATCATAAATCGATCTAATTGAGCTTCTGGCAAATTATAAGTTCCTTCTTGCTCAATTGGATTTTGAGTTGCGAGAACAACAAAGGGGTTCTTTAATTTGTATGATTCATCTCCGATTGTTACTTGTCTTTCAGCCATTGCTTCTAGCAATGCTGCTTGAACCTTCGCAGGAGATCGATTAATCTCATCTGCCAATAAAATCTGAGTAAAGATAGGTCCGAACTTTGTTGAAAACTCTTCCTTTGTTTGATTATAAACCATCGTTCCAATTAAATCTGAAGGTAAAAGATCAGGAGTAAACTGAACCCTCTTAAAACCAACATTACAAAGTTTACTCATGGTCGAAACACTTAATGTTTTTCCCAGACCTGGCATCCCTTCAATAAGAAGGTGGCCTTCACAAACAAGGGCACAAATAATTGCTTCAAGCATTTCATCTTGACCAAAAACAATACTCTTTGCTTGGTTGAGTGCTTGATTCACTTTTTCAACTAATTGACTCATTAACTTGAACTCCGTCTTTATAATAAGTTACTTAAATCATTACTCATTGTAGCAGAAAATAGTATGTATGAATGCCAAGGGAAGGTAAAAATCTTGTAAGATATTTCTGATTAAGCTGCTTTATTATTATCTTCTTTAGCTGTAAAAATCTCATTCATTGAACGCATTTTATTGACTAAAGTTCGGATAATAAAAATGCCGTTTTTACCAATACTTTGCATGACTTGTTGATCGATAACTTTAAGCGTGGTGTCCTGAACACACATAACGGTTGCTGACCGAGGATTTTGATCAAAAAAAGCAAACTCTCCAACAAAATTACCTTTACCAATAATGTTTACTGGGATGTTCTCTTCTCCACCTTGCTCTTTACATAAAATTGCAACTAAACCTGATTCAATATAATACATTTCAGTGCTTTTTTCGCCTTCATGAAATAAAATAGAGCCTTTTTTCAAAATCCGAGATTCCATAGGTATTTTTTCGAAATTTTTTAAATTTTCTTTAGAATAGTTTGCTCTGTTGACAAGTCTGGTCAGGTTAAAATTTTATAATGACCAAAAGACACATTTTAAAAATGAGAAGGATGAGAGTGTGCTCTCAAAAGGAAACACACTCTCTGAAGATACTATAAATTTTTAAGGATTTTTAAGGCCCCCTCTCGAACCACTTCATTTTGGGAGGTTTGAGAAAGTCTTTCTAGATGAGTAATTGTTACTTTATTTAAACTTTTCGCTCTTCCAATCGCTATAAGGACTGCTTTTTTTTCATAATTTGAAAGCTTATATTTTGAGTATAGATAAACAACAATTTGCTCTGCTTGTGACTCGTTTATATTCCTCGCTTCGCTGAGTCCATACAATCCATCGCCTCCTTCCGCTTCGGCCCTCTTGAGAAAATGATCGAAAAGCCTTGGAAGTTCTTCTGGCCGTCTTGCAAAATAACGGAACAGACACCCTAGCCTATTAGTTCCAAAAGGTATTCTTTGTACCTTTTGATAGAAAATCCTCTTATAAGGACTTAATAAGAGATTGTCCCAAGCCGTATAAATTTTATTTCTAAAATCATCAGAAATATTAATAACTAAATCACGACCCATAACCTCACTCTTTAATAATATTTGATCAAAATTATTATTAAAAAATTCTCTCATTTCATTTAAGTGTTCATTAGGATAAGAGGCAGTCAATTCAACAAAGTTCGCTGTATAAAAAACTTTTTTACGGCCTAACCAAAAATCTCTTCCTTCTTGAATTATTAATTTTTTATAAAAATTTCTTATTTTTTTATTTTTGATTAAGTCCGTGAAATAAGAAGATCTTGCATGACTTGCATAATACCTTTTGTATAACTCATTATAACCCCTGAACTCACGAAAGGGATTAGAGTAAAACATCTTAAAACTATCAAAAGAACTTTTAATCTTTTCTAAAGATTTTTCACCATAAGATCTTAAGATCACCGAACTTGCAGAAGCTGTATAACGATAATAGATTCTCGGGAGAATTTGATGGTTGTATCTATTAAACCTTTTCATCAAAGCTTGCTCTAAATTCTCATAGTTTTCCCAAACATCTTTTTTAAATCTTTCACTGAGGCCATTTACTTTAAACTGAGCAAGCACTCCTAAGGGATAAATTTTCTCTTTGAAGTTATCGTTATTATAAGAAAAGTAAATATTTTCTAATTCCTCAATAAAAATACGTATTTCTTCTTTTTTATAGTCTAAGTTTTGAAAATTAAATCCATTTAATGAAATTGAACCTATCCCGAAAATAAAAGTTTTAACAAAACTTTTATTTACTAAGTTCATTTCGACAATGAGCTCAATTAAGCGATGGAGATCTTTGGATGAAAGGCTACTTGTCTTTTCATTAAGTTTCTTCCACTTTTCTTTACTCGATGACCTAAAAAACTCTTGAATACATGCTTTTTTTGCAATCTCGGTATCAATTTCATCCAATACGTCTAAAAAATCTCTTCGGGTATACTGACATTTCTTAGCTAAAAAAGAATTTTTCCCATAAATAGAGCTATCCAAACTTGAGTTTGAAAGATCTCCAATAGAAAGTTTAAAAGTTAATCTTCTCGCAAGAACTGAGTCTTCATAACCAGCACCAACTAATTCATTATAAATAATTTCATGAATAATAAATCCCGCTTTTTGACTATCAGAAAGATTCTCCCAGATTCTTTCATCAATAACGTATCGTCTTTTATCGTTGTCATAATCTGGATACTGAACGATAGCCTGTTTGATATAACAATGATCTTCCAAATAAACATCTCCATGATCTGGAATATCAATTAAATCTTCTCTCACAAATTCAGTTTCGTTTTCAAAAAGTTTCGCTAGTCTTTTGTATTCACGACCTCGGCTTGCTTCTTTTCCTTTGGACTCTAAAACTTTAAAAGTATTCAGTACTTTTTTAAGAACTGTCTCTCCTAAAAGATTTACCTCTACCTGATAATTCATCCTTCCTTCATAATAATCTAAGAGTTCGTATGTCGTTCTGCCATCAATTGAACAAATAACAACATCTCCTCCATTTCCTTTTCTACTTGCATGGGAGTTAACTCCAATAAGCAATAAAATTGTTGCTAAGCAAATTTTCATTTTGTTACCTCTTTATCGTTTTTGGTTAAAGGAAAAAATTGAGTTCCAAGCATATAGACCTCATTTTTCTCCATATCACTCTGATCAATTAAATTATATATCTTGTCTTGAAACTCTCTAATGAGAGTTTTAATAACAGGTATCTGATTTGAATTAATTGCAATTGTAAGTGAGGAAAAATCCCTCATCATTATTTCAACTTCGTTTAATTTCTCTTCAGCCAGTTCTAAAGATTCTTTATGGGAAGTCTTCAATGCTTCAGAACTAACATCAAAAGTCGTTTCCAAACTTTCAGCAAGTAATTGAAAGTTATTTTCATCTGTAGATATGAAACCTAAATGCTCTAAGGTTTTAATGACGTTCCAAGTCTTATCCTGAGAAATACCTAATCTCTTTGAAATCCACTCACAATCTATTTTGTTATCATTTTTAGTTTTTAAGAGCTCAAAAATTGCAAAGTACTCCCACTTTGCAATAAGATCATAATGAAGTTCTTCATCGACAATATGGCAGCCTCTCTCTCCAGAGTTTAATTCATCAAGTTTGTACTTTTTCTTGTAGCTAGAATTGATAAATTGACTTTTCTCAAAAGCAGTTAAGGATAGTTTTTTAGCTATAAATTCAGCTCTACGAGGAGGGAGACCTCTCTTACCGTTGATAATCGCGCTGAGATTCGAACTATCTATTTCTAAATCTCGTGCCATTGCTCTCAGAGAATAAGAAGAGTTTGCCTTTCTTCTTAACTCTAAAATCTCGTTGAGTTTTTTTCCACAGTAATCATTCATGGGAAATGTATAAACTCAGCAAAATTGTATGACAATATTTTTGTCCACAAACCGCGCCAAACCAGTGGCGCAACAGAGAATAGCCAATATGTCGTTAAAAATTAAGAATACGAAAGGCTAGCTTAACTCACCTGTGCTTATAAAGTTTTCAATGAGCTCGCTATATTTCTTTAGATCAATGGAGTTCTGAGTCAACCATTCCTGGTTGTAGTACGAGTCTAAATATCTCTCTCCGGAATCACAAAGCATAGTTACGATACTGCCACTTTGTTTTCTTTTAATCATCTGGGCAATTAATTCAAAACAAGCAAAAATATTAGTACCAGTTGAAGCTCCACACTTTTTCCCAAGCTGCTTTTCTAAAAAATGTATCATCGCAATACTAGCAGAATCATTAACCTGGATCATCTCATCAACAACCGAGGGAATAAAAGAAGGCTCTACTCGAGGTCTCCCAATTCCTTCTATGCGAGAACATTGCTCAATAGATAAGTTCTTATTACCAGTTTTAAAGAAATCATAAAAAACAGAGTTTTCTGGGTCAGCAACAATTAACTTCGCTCTTTCATCAAAACGATTTTTAGAATAACGGATATAACGACCGATAGTTGCACTTGTTCCTCCTGTTCCTGCTCCAACAATAATATATTTAGGAACTGGATATCTTTCTTCTTTCATCTGATCAAAAATACTTTCCGCAATATTATTATTTCCGCGCCAATCTGTCGCACGCTCAGCAAAAGTAAACTGATCCATATAATGACCATTCACTTCTTTTGCTAATCGATTCGCTTCGTCATAAATAGAAGTTCCATTTACGAAGTGACACTTTCCTCCATAAAATTCAATTTCTTCGATTTTTTTCTTAGCCGTTTTTTCAGGAATAACAGCAATAAAAGGAAGATTTAAAAGTCTTGCAAAATAAGCTTCTGAAATGGCCGTGCTTCCCGATGAAGCTTCAATAATCGTTGTGTCTTTGTTGATCCAAGAGTTTACCAACCCATACAAAAACAAAGAACGAGCAAGTCGATGCTTTAAGCTTCCTGTTGGATGAGTAGATTCATCTTTCAAATAAAGATCTATATTGTTTTTCGTAAGAATCGGAAGCTCAAGTTTGATTAAATGGGTATCTGCTGAACGATTAAAATCAGCTTCAACTTGATGAATTGCCCAGTTAACCCAACTTTCCATTAATCAATCGAAGTTCCAATCCGCCAAGGTCGAAACTTTAGAGGATGATCAAGATCTTCTTCCCAAGGCCATGAAAATGGTAATGTCATTGACCACCAGACAAACAAGGCCTCTCCTTTCACATGACTAAAAGGCACGAAACTCCAAACTCTAGAGTCACTCGAATGATCTCTATTATCTCCCATAACAAAAAACATATCTTTCGGAATTGTTGTCTTTGGAAAATTGGCTAAGTAATAATTATCTTGATCAAGCTGAATCACATGTTCGTGTTCACCCGTTTTTGTTTTATAGAAATCGAAGGAATAATACTTAAACTTATCATCCATATCTTCCATAATTTCCTTACCATCTATCGATTCCCAAGGAATAAGCTCACCATTGATATAAACTTTTTTATCGACAACTTCTAACGTATCTCCAGGAACACCTAAGACTCTTTTAATATAATTAAAGGAAGTATCACGTGGGTATTTAAAAACAATAATGTCTCCACGCTTTGGCTTCTTTGGTTCTGTTATATAGGTTGGATCTGAAAACCAATCACTAAAAGGTACCTTTAACCCATAAGCCAATTTATTTACGAGAATATAATCCCCGATTAATAAGGTAGGAATCATTGAACCTGTCGGGATCTTATAAGGTTCAAAAAAAACCGATCTGAATAAAAGGACTACAAAAATGATTATTGTTAAGGAAGGTAACTCTTCCTTAAATGTTTTTTTCTTTTTCTTTTTTCTTCCAAACATTACTAACCTTGTCTTTGCTTATAACTTGAGAATAGTAATATTCTAGAACTTTTTTCGCAATAAATGTAGGACGAACTGTCCATCGTTCTTCATTATTGATCATAACAGCAACAGACCATCCCTTATCCGGTGTATTCTTATGTTTTACATAGAAAGCAAGCCAATCTCTTGTTCCATAGGGTACTCCACCGGTCATTCGACCAGTTTTTCCTCCAAATTCCAGCTTCCTTTTAAGCTTACGCTTCGTTTTCTGAGTCAAAGACTTTGCTGTTCCCACTGTAACGACACTCTTCATCATTTTAACAAGATCACCCACTGAGGATTTTGATAAAACTCTTTGTGAACGAGATGATTTCACAGTCCTACCGTTTTTTTCCCTAAAAAGCTTAAGCGGCTGGAGAACTCCGTCATTCATAATACCAAAGACGATATAAGCAGCATGAAGTGGGCTCATCATTGTTTTCTTGTTTAAACCCGAAGCTAATTCTGCAAACATATAGTCTGTTTCAGGTACTGGAAAATAAGATTCATCCAGTGTTGCATTTTTCACAGGAAGTTTTTTATTAAAAAAGAAGTCTTCTGCCGTCTTAAAGAGCGAAACCGCATTAGAGTACTGAGCTGCCAGCTTTGCAAATACAACATTGTTTGAACTTGTAAATGCTTGAAAAAGATTAACCTCTCTACCTTTTTTATAATCTTTTAACTGATACTTATATAAAGTTGCTTTTTTACCTCGAAAATAAGTAGAGGTACCTGAATTAACTTCCTTTTTTTCTAAAAGATCAGCAGATGTAATAACCTTAATTAAACTTGCCGCAGGAGAGAGAGGTTTTAAAGCTAGGTTATGATCGTCTTTCTTTTCCTTATTATTTCTTCCAACAGCGGCTAGAACATCTCCTGTATTATTATCAATAACACTAACTGCAATATGGTCACTCTTTGATCGAATTAAAATATCTCTGAGATAATCAACTAGTTCTTTATTAAAAGCATATTCAATTTTTTTATTTCTATAATTTTCAGGCCACTTCGCACTTGCAAGTTCATGAAGGTTTATCGGGGGAACTTGAGGAAGCTTTTTTTCAGGTTTTGCACAGGCAAAAACAAGGAAGAATAATAAAATCTTATTCACCCTTATACCCCTTTCCAATCACAAAAAACTCTTTACTTACTTTTCTCGTTGATTGCGGTCTAAAGTTAACCATCTTTTCGAAATGTGGGCGTTGTTTTCTTAAAAACTCTTGAGCATCATTACTCTCAAAAACCTTCACGACAACGTTTCCTCCTATTTTTAAAAACTTGGGCAACCAATAAAAAACCATTTCAACTAATTCTAAGCTTTTAAGCTGATCAACCATTTTCACTCCGGTTGTTTTAGGCGCCATATCTGAAAGAACAACGTCAAAAAGGTCATTTACCTCCAATTCCTCTAGAGATTGAATATCATGAATACTTTTTTGATAAAGCTTCACATTATTATTTAGGTTTAATTTTTCATTAATTTCTTGAATGTCGACTCCACGCACCTGACCAGAAAAACCTTTCTTTTGAATAACATATTGAACCCAAGAACCAGGATAATAGCCAAGGTCAAGAACTTGATCGGACTTTTCGATAACAGAATACTTGGCATCTACTTCTTCAAGCTTATACACACTTCTAGCATAGAAATTTTCTTTCTTAGCCTTTTTGTAATAATGATCTTTGACCTTGAAACTCATAATGATAACTCTTTCGAAAGCCTTTCATAATCAGACTCCTTACACCAAAGAAGGGGTCCTTTCAGGGGAGAACTTCCAAGTTCTTTAATCCTACCACCAGGTCCATACATTGCGTAACCCAGCTGTGTGAGAATAAAACTACCTGCAGCAATATCCCAAATATTTTTATCAGACCCTGAATAAACGAAATCACATTGACCTAAAGCAAGAAGCGAAAGCTTATTTGCAATACTTCCAACTGGCTTTAAATCCAAATTTGGAATAGCTTTTTTAAAATAACCTTCATCCCACTCTCTGCGAGACACTAGACCCTTGCACAAAGCTTCTTTTTTCCAGCTAAGCCTTGTACTTCCCTCTAAAAGCACAACCTCACCTACAAGCATCAAGGCCCTAGAATTTGTTCTAAAGTTCCATATCAAGTGAGCCCCTTGTTCAAAGTTTTTCAAACTCCAATCTTCAATAAAACTTAAACAAACAGCGCATTCGGGTATATTCAGAAGAAACTCTCTACTTCCATCAATGGGATCAATAAGAAAAATTGGTGGCGTTAAACTTTTACCCGGTTTTTCTTCCGAGTAAAAATGATAATGCTGAGAGAGTTCACTCTCGAGAAAAAGTTCTTCGATCTCAGTTGAAACTTTCTTGTCCCAAATAATATTTGTTTCTGGATTAACAGAACCTGGATCATAGATGAAAGAATTTGATATTTTCTTGACTATTTCACTGGATTTTTCGAAAAAAGTTCTGTAGGATCCGACTTTAATACTGCTATTTTTTTTATTTTCCACACATATTCCTGTAGTTTTCCACAAACTTTAAATGCTTTGAACTTTGTTTGACAAAAATAATACGTTTTAATTTCAACAAATGATTTCAAGCACTTAACTCCATGTAAATTAAAAACCATTAGCCCTCTTAACACTTATTACTTCATTTATTCACAGTTTTTAAAGGTTTATCCACAATTTTAAAGCTAAATTATAAGTTTTGGAGATTTTCCCAAAGAATTTTAACCCTTCCTTCTAAATGTGAGTCCAAAAGACAGATCAGTATATAAATGAGGAAAATCAAGTTTCTTTGTGATCTCAACTGATTTAAGCGCTCAAATAATAAATCCAAGGGCACCAAGGACAAAAGAACGAAAACAAAAATTAAAAAGTAGTTCGAGACCATTATAGGATTAATCGCAATGCCAAAAGAAACAAGAGACAAAATCGCAATTAGAAGTGAAAGTGATTCAGTCCTCTTGATTTTATTTTTATAAATATTTTCAAATATATTTCCAAAAATTAAAACAAGTGCTCCAATAAAGGCTAAGATAAAAAAAGACTTTCTCATAAGAATAACTTGCATATTATCCCAATAAGCAACAAGTTTAAAAGAGTTCTCAAAGAGATCAATATTCTGATGAGTCAGGACACTAATAAAAGCTAAAGCATTACCCGCTATCGTATATTTAAAAAATTGCCGAGAATACCACTTGGACTTAATGAACTTCAAAAAATAAAGAATAATAATACTTTGTATAGGAATAAAAATAAAAAAGTTATAATCAATCAAAACTAACCAATAGTTTAAAAAACCGATTAAAAAACCTGCTCTATAAGAAAAAGACTTTAATGCCCACAAAATACCCCATGACCAAATGATTGCAATTGTAGTTTCAAAGGCATGATTAATACTTTGTTCTAAAATCAATGAGAAAGACCAAGTTGATACAAAAGCGAATACACCTAGAATAGAAAGTCTTCTCGAATATATATAACGAAATATAGAATAAATCGCAAAAAGAGTTAAAGTGAAAAAATAAAAATAGAAATGAAAATAAATAAAAAGATTTCTAAGCTTACTCGGAATTTGAAAGGGGATATAGCACATCTCTACAAATGTCCAGAACTGAGCATGAATTCGGTCTTCTGGATCAAGATAAAGTTGAGTGGCATCGAGTCCATTAAAAAGCGGTAAACTTGGAAGAGAAACTAAAACAACAGCAACCAAAAGAATAAAAACTGTTTTTTCAAATCCATCTAGAAATTTAAACTCTGAAAAATCATTTGAAATTTTACTTTCAAGAATCTTTTTCCTCGTTGGCCATGAAATCCATATTCCCCAGCTTATCCATACAAACCAATAAAGCACTTCTCTTACTCCTTCTGAACAAAAAGCAAGCAAACTACAATAAAGGACGGCAAGACTAGAACCCAAGATAACTCTTGAAAGTACTCTATCAATCGACGAATTCGAACGAGTATAAATTTTTAACCTGTATTCAACTTCTCGTGAAATCAAATTCCACTGCCAAAACAAAAAAAGTGAATAGGGTAAAAAACCAAAAAGAAGAATTGGAAAACTTGGTTCCTTGAGAAAAAGAGTCCAGTAAGGAAAAAGTAGAAAAATAAAATAAGTTGATGCTCTTTTTAAAAAAAAGAGTGTTTTACTCAAGATTATACCCTGTTCATTTGTCTGGTTAATCAGGCCTTCCAACCGCATTTCCCTTCTAACAGCCGCTAATGGGCAATTCTTAACGTATTATATTCCCCATTGCTGGCTCTGATGCATATGGTAAAATTTACCATAGGATACTCTTAAAGAGTACCTAACAGCATTGCATCATGGAGGACGCTCTTTGACTATCTCTTTCGGTTCTATAGGGACGGGTCTACCTAAAGACATCGTTCAACAAATTCTTAATGCCGAACGAATT
This sequence comes from Bacteriovoracaceae bacterium, assembly GCA_965217035.1. GTDB lineage: Bacteria > Bdellovibrionota > Bacteriovoracia > Bacteriovoracales > Bacteriovoracaceae > JAUHYH01. Next base: position 1,462,934 of record OZ244226.1, read on the forward strand.
CCTATTCAAAAAATGGAAAGGCGCAAGGCCGAATATGATAGTAAAAAATCTTTGCTAAATGAACTCTCTGGCTTTGTTGGAGAACTTAAAGGTGGCGCTCTTGCAAACCGAACTCCTAGGAGCTTTCGAGAACTCGCAGTTCTTTCAGGTGATAACGATTTGGTTGATATCTTTGTTGATAAAAATCGTGCCAATCCTGGTAGCTGGCAATTTGAAGTCACTCGGCTTGCACAAAAATCATCTGTCTTCACTAATGGTGTTGAAGATCCAGACGAAACTTATGTGGGAGTTGGCTATATTGGCTATGAACTTCCAGACGGTGAAGAAAAAGAAATTTATATTAATCCAGAAAATGCCTCACTTAATGGAATTGCCAAACTTATTAATGGCGATCGCAAAAACGGAATGACCGCGACAGTTGTTAACGACGGTATTGATCCTGACGAACCATGGAGACTAATCATTGCCTTACAAGATTCTGGTGACATTAACAAGGCAACATTTCCATACTTTTACCTCGTAGATGGTGAAGAAGATCTTTATGTTGATCAACAAAGAGAAGGCCATGATGCTAAGATTAAACTTGATGGTTTTGAAATTGAAGTTCCAGAAAATATTGCAAAGGATGTAATTCCGGGCCTCCAAATCGACTTACTTCAAGCAGCTCCTGGAAAAGAATTTACGATCGAAGTTGGAGCTGACGTTGAAAAAATTGCAGAAAAAGTAAAAAGTATCATTGATACTATTAACAAGGTCTTAAGCTTCATTAAACAACAAAATGCTCTTGATGAAACTTCTGATACGAGAAGTACTCTTGGTGGTGATCTCACACTACAAACATTAGAGAGTCGATTAAGAAATACTATTTTTAGTTATATCGAAACATCTGGTGGAAGCATGAGACCAGGTGATATTGGAATTACATTCCAAAGATCAGGTCTCATAAAATTTGATGGTGACAAATTTGAATCACAACTTAAAAGAGATTATCAATCTACCGCCGAAGTTCTCGTCGGTCGGCTTACCCAAGAAGGACAAATCAAAGGGATGCTTGCCAAACTAGGTGATCTTGCTAATGGAGCTATTGGACCAAGTGGATTTCTAACAACTCGAACAAGAGGAGTTGAGAGAAATATAAGAGACATCGACGATCGAATTGCAAATAAAGAAAGATATATTAAAAACAAGGAACGAGTTCTCAAAGATAAATTTGCGAGACTCGAAGATACCGTTTCCCAACTTAAAGCTCAAGGTGCAGGACTTGCTGGGCTTGGAGCAGGGGCACCCGCTATACCGCAGTTAGGATAACTAAGGAGATATAAATGAGCTATGGATTAGGCGCCTACAAAAAAACATCTGTTCAGACAGCTTCTAAAGAGCAGATTTTATTAATGCTTTATCAGGCAGCAATCAAAAATTGCAAGAAGGCAATTGAAGCAATCGAAACTAACAATATCAATGACAAGGGAGTTTATATAGGTAAACTTCAGGACATCGTGATTGAACTTAGTAATAGCTTAGACTTTGATGTTGGCGGAGATATCGCAAAAGAACTTAGCACTCTTTACGATTATATTCTTCACAGTAGCACTCAAGCGAATATCAACATCGATAAAAAACCCCTAGAAGGAGTTCTCTCTGTTCTCGACACTCTCTACACTGGATGGACAGAGGCTGTAAAATCACTAAAGACAAATGAAGCAAATAAATAATTTAGATTATTGGCTAGATAAAATTGAACTTATATCTAGCCAAATTCTTTCAACAGTTGAAGAAGGTTTAATACCTGAGCAAACTGATCTTGAAAACCGACAACGCCTTATAGATATTGCAGGGAAAAACTGCACAAATATTGCAACACCCGAGCAATGCTGTCGTATAAATGCTATACTAAAACAGGACAAAGAGATCATTAGGCAACTCGAAGAACTCTCTGTTAAAATAAGGACAGAAATCGGTAACGCATACAAAAACCGTACGGCTATCAGCAAATTTAAGCTTAACGAACTGTAATGCTCAAGGAAGAAAATGACAGAACAAAGAACAACATCCCAACAAAAGTCTTCGCTAATTATCAATGGGATTCATCTTCATTCTAAAGTCGACCCACAAAAAGAAGCAGAAATTTTTTGTGATAAATATGAAAAAGAAATTTATTCAAACGAACAGCATATTATTTTAGGTCTTGGTGGCGGATTTCATCTTAATGAACTTATTAAACGTCTTTATAAAGCAGAAAGAAAAATTAATATCACTGTAATTGAACCCAATATCGAGATGATTCAGAACTACCGACAAGACTTCTCACAATTTGCGGAAACACCGGGTCTAGAATTCTTTTCTGAACCCCATGATGATCTTTATCTTAATAAAAAATTCATAAATACTCTTTGTCAAAAGCCAGCTATTCTCATTCATAAAGCTTCATATGAAGCTAACAAAAATTTCTTTTATAATTTCCTTACCTATAAAGCAGAAAATAATCTCGCTAAATATCTTGCAAATATTGATATGGAGCTACTCACCCAGTTAACGACTTTAAGTAATAGCATCAGTTTTACAGATGAAAATATTGAAAAAATGAGTAAATCTAAGAACAATCATTTTGAAGCAGTTTTTTGGAATCTATTTCAAAAAATTTAAAGGACCATTTAATGAAGTCACTATTCATCAACTTAAAAACTATTCAAGACCTATATCAGACAATGAATTTAGCCCTTAAGTGGCAGGCTGATAATCCAGAACATGAAATCCATATTCTGTCTTGGGAAAACAACAAAGAAGTCGAACTCTTTTTTGATGATAAAGTTAAGTTTCATTTTGTTAATCGAGAAAAAATTGCAAGCGTCAAATCGAGTCAAGTCATACCCAATTTTCATGCTGTTAATGAGCTTTGGGAAAATATTAAAGAGATTACTCAAACTCATTGGGACAACGTTTTCAATTACTCCAATGATGAAATCAGTGGTACTCTTTCTTCAATTTTAAAATTTGATAATTTTTATGGTGTTCGTTATTCAGAATCAAAAAATATTTTATTCACAAATGATTGGGCAGAATACATCAATGAAGTTTATCCATTGAATAATATTTCGATTAATCGTTATGAACTTTTAAAAAACCTCACGAATACAAATATTACAAACAAAATAGAGCCTAAGAACCCCTATGCATTTTTAGAAGCTCAGAATGCTTTAACAGATCTTAAAAAGTCCCAAGGAAGTGATTTGAAAATCGTTGCTTTTGATTCAGCAACATTCACAAGCACAGATTGGAACTTAGATAAAATTGCCTTTAAACTTTCTACAACAAATCGTTATCTACCAGTTTTTATTCATACATCCGGCAATATTCATGAAGTCCCAATGCTTGAAAAAGTCCAAAAAGCTCTCGGAGATGAAATTATTATTATAGAAACAGATATTGCTGCCCTCGACTCAGTTGTAAATGCGATCGATATACTTATTTGCCAAGATGGTCTTTCCAAGCAAATGGCACACACATGGGGCACTCCCTCTCTTCATGTAAGAATTAAAAACCTTCCACAGGAGAATACTGGATACTCTTATCATTCGAATGATCTCGTTCTCGAAACAGAAGATCGAAATTTAGTCTTTGAAGAACTTCTCTCTTGTGTTGACATCCTTACCTTTGGAAAACCACAGATTTCAGGTCAATGGCTTTTTAACGACATCTATCAAGTCAAAGAAGATATGCTTGGTAATTTCAAAATACATATCAATCCGAGCGATGATAGTCTCATAAATATCGCAAGCTATATGAGTCGTATCTTTTTCTACAATCAAATGAATGATGCTCAGATAAGTATTCGGGAAACTCATATTTTTAATCTTTTCACAGCTTTTGAGATTAAGAACTATCTTCAAAATGAACAAGACGTTTTAAAAAAATCATCGAAAAACTTGCTTCAAGCCATTCGAAACCTGCAAGAAATGAAAGGAAGACCTGAAAAGATTGCTTCATTTATCAAGCTTCTTGATTCTTTCTTTAAAACAGATTCTCCACACTTTATTACTTTTGGAGTAAATCTAATGCTCAGAACTCAACTTGAGTCCTTGCCAGAAGAAAACTCTATGGAGCTTTTCAATGCACTTGAAAGTATGTTGTTTGAATTGAAAGCACGTTATAAAACAATTACAGGCTTTCTTGAAAGTGTTGCTTCTCCAGCAAGAATCGTAAGAGGCCCAGAGAACGCGACGAATGAATAACTTTTTCGCTTGTAGCTCCTCTAATAAACTTGCGTACCAAGTCTTGGAAACATTAAGCCTAATAGAAGCTAACGGAGACCAAAATTTCGTTTATGTTTTTGACAAGCAAGAAAGTATTTGGAGCTTTTTAAAGAATAATTCAAAATTTTTACTTGTTGATAAATCTGATATTTTAAATCTTCCCAAAATTAACTCATTTTACTCTCTCGGCTCACCCAATCTGAATAAAAATCTGATTTCACAAATAGACCCAGACAATGTTTTTTTTCACAATAAAGGTTTTTCAAAAAGTTCCAGAGTTTTAAGTGAAGAGGAGGTTTATTATCTTAAGTTTTTCAAAACTGAAATGAACCTTTTTACTCTGCATACCTTATTAGCAATATGCCTAGGGAGACAAATTCAAAAACCATCAGAAAAGACTGAAGAAACAACTGAATTTGGAATTATAATCCCTGAATTATCGAACAACGATGAATTGTTTTTCTGGAGAAAGGTTATCAATCTTCTAGAAAAGAAAAAACCAGTAACGGTGTTCATTCCAGAAGATTTTCAAAAAACTTTATTAAGCTATGGTGAGTTTCAAAACTGTATATTCAAAGAAATCAAGAATATTTCATTTCATGATAAGGTGCACTGGATCACTGCAAATAATGAATTTGCTCATATTCTTGCAATAAATCATCAACCAATGACAGTTCTCTATGAAGGTGAATTTTTAGCGAGATCTACTAATTACGGGCCAAATGCAGACTATATTGCCTGCGACTTAAGTATAGGAAGCTTTAATACTTTTTTAAAATATTTCGAGACTTTTTATGGACAACGAAACTTTTGTCATAGATGGGATCAATCATTAGAAACCTGGAGTAGGTCTTCTTGGAGAAAAACAGAATTCCATGAACTCGTTTTCTTTATGTATTACTTATATTGGAATTTTTATCTCAGAGAAAAAGAACTACTTCTTAGACCTCTTCAAAACGGTGAAAGTATTACTCAAAAACGAGTAAGCAATTATATGAATGCTCTCATTGAGATTCACAATTTAATGACCAGCTTAAAGAGTATCGCACACGAAGAAACAGAAATTGATGATTTTGAAAAAATTCTCCGACAAACAAACAATAACTTCATCAAGGTTGTAAATACTGACCCAATCCTTGCGCCTATTTATACCAGTTTTGCTCTAACCAACACATCGAGTCGGAACCTTCAATTCAACGATATCTTGAGGTTTTACTACAAAAAAGCTGATGATATTCAACTACTTACGACCGTTATTTTTGAATTATTAAATAGCTTTTCACAGCAGAACAATTTCACAATAAATTTGTAATCCTTTCCCCTCTTTTATAAAATCGCTTTGAATGATCGGGGAGCATCTAAATTCTTTAAATTACAGAGAAAATTCTCTTTTTATAGAGGACAAATCTCTTAAGAAGGAGATTGCAGCCTTGAAACTTGGTCTTACTTTGAAACGAAGTGACCAGAACGCAGGGCTGATTATCAATACTCTTAAAGAAGGACGGTACGAAGTTCTTAAATCTGGAAATCGTCATTTTTTAAAAAAAGATGAACTAATCCAATTGCTTGAGAACATGGCGGCAGTCGAAAAGAATAAAGACCGGATCAAGAAATCTCAAAAAAATATTAATAGCTTTCTCAAAGGAAAGCTCCAGAAGAATAATATTAAAAGGTTTTTTAAAAACTCAACTGAATACTATCAAGACGTTATCAAAACACTGATACAATCTGAAAAGATAGAAGAACTTCCTCTTAAGCTTTCAAAATTAAAAGTTTTTAAACCCTATCACTCATTCATCACTATTTTATTGCAAAAGGGGAGTTCTAAATCTCTTGTATGTGATCTCGGTAAATCTAATAGACTTAAGAAATATTATTTTGACTCAAGAGAGTTTAATAATGTTTATAGCGCTATAAAAAAATCAAAAAGTCCTTATTTTTATGAACATAAAGTTATATCTAAATCGTTAAAACTTGTTGGTTGTTTTCTGGCGAAAACTTTTACATTAAAAACTCATAATCTCGTTGTGATCATTTCAAAGGATGATTTCATTCCCCCTTCAAATGAAGAAATCGACGTTTTTAATGAATTTTCTTTTGCTATTGAAAAGGCTCTTAATTTCATTGAATTAAAAAATATTATCTTCTCTGATTTACACCTTTATTTATCAACGCTCTACCAATTAGATTATTATATATCAATAATGGATAATAATTTGTTAATTGCGGGGAACTCAGATAATTCAAACTTTGATAAATCTTTCACTCCAAGCTGGTCGAATCTAAAGATTCAGTACTCTAACCCTTCAAATCGATTTACCTCCACTGACCTTTTTCATTATCAAAGGATTAAGCTCCTTGGAGAGCTTTTCAATATTCTAAAACATGAACTCAGTAATCCTATTTTTGGGATAAAAATGAGCCTTGATCTTTTGATGAATGAATCGATTGAAAAAGATCCAAAAGAAATTCTTGAACAAATCACCGATTCAGCTGATAGATCTCTTGAAATTCTCAATAGCATGACTGATATTTTCTCTAACGAAAAAAAGGAAGTAACGAGAAATCTCGATGAAATTTTGTCAAAGGTATACACTCTCTGCAAGTCAGAACTAAAACTGATTGATTTTAAAATTCTTTATGCAGAAGAGGCTCACAAAGAAGTTAAAGTTCAAACAAATATTACTTTTTTGACACAGATACTTTTCAATCTATTAATCAATGCAACGCAAGAGCTTAAAAAGGCTTTTCCTAACCCAAGAGAAAGAAAACTTATTTTAAGTCCAGTAATTAGTGATAATTATGTCGAGATTCTTATCACTGATAATGGCCGTGGCATAAAGCCAGAAGAGCAAGACAAAATATTCCAACTCTTTTTCAGTAAAAAATCGACCGGAAATGGAATTGGACTTCCGCTTTCAAGAACCCTGGCACAGAAACTTGGAGGAGATCTTCTCCTACAATCATCAGAACCAGGATCAACCACTTTCATTCTACTTGTCCCCGTTTGTACAGAGGAATAAAATGAACGTCTTAATCATCGAGGACGAAATTCTAATACTAAAATCATTACAAATAGTTTTCCAAAAACTAGGTCATCATGTTGAAACCGCTACTCTTGGCAGACAAGCACTCGAGAAGATTCTTTCTAATGACTATGATATTATCATCACAGATCTCATGCTGAATGATATCAGTGGATTTGATATCTTGGAGGGCTCTCTTAAGAAATTTCAAAGAGAAGAACTTCCGTCGCGCTTCGTCATTATGAGCGCCTATAGCTCAGAACAAATCACGACTAGAGCGAAGGAATATAATTGTCTCTTTCTAAGCAAGCCCTTTGATAATATCCACAAAACGGTAGATGATATTGTTAATAGGTTTAAAAAATGAAAATTAAGAATCTTGGAATCGTTCTCCGTCCCATTAAAAATTCAAAATTCCAAAGTATGTTGGACCATTTGGTTACATGGTTATCAAGAAGAAAAGTTAATACTTCGTTCCTCGCGACTGAAGAAGAAAGGCTTAAAAAAATTATTTCTTCTTCTCAGTTTTCAAAATTGAACTTTGTTGATTTTAATGATCTGTCTGACTTAGATGCCATTCTTACTCTTGGAGGAGACGGTACTCTTATTGGCCTTTGTAGAAATTTAAAAAAATCTAAAACTCCAATTATTGGTGTTAACTGGGGAAAACTTGGATTTATTACTGAATTCAGTGCCCAAGAAATGTTTGATGGCCTAGAAAATATTCTTAAAGGAAAGTATCAAACAGTCCAAAGAAGATTATTTCGAGTGATCATAAAAAAAGCGGATAAAACAGTTTTTCAATCTAAATTTGTTAATGATGTTGTTATTAGTAAATCTAATATCGCTCGTATGTTTCAACTTAATGTGGACTGCGGTGAGGATATGAATTTTAAAATTTCTGGAGACGGTCTCATTATAAGTTCTCCGATGGGCTCAACTGCTTATTCTCTTGCAGCAGGAGGCCCAATTGTTCATCCGTCAGTAGGAGGCTTAATCGTCACCCCTATTTGTCCTCATGGACTTACCCACAGACCTATGGTTATTCCTCAGGACTCTCAGATCAAAGTTAATCTTCAAAACAAGGAAGACGAAATCGCTGTCACTATTGATGGTCAAGTAACTCGTCCTCTTGAATTCAATGAAACTCTCTTTGTTGAAAAAGACACGAGAAGAAGCCTTTGTTTCGTCCTTAACCCAGAAAAGAGTTATTTTCATACTCTTAAAGATAAGCTTATGCTTAACCGGAGAACAATTTAATGAGTAAAGAAGACATTCAACTCTCTCAACTCAATCTTCAAAACTTTGCTACATTTGAAAGACAATCGATAGAATTCGGTGACGGACTTAATATTATTATTGGAGAGACAGGATCTGGAAAAAGTTTAATTTTTGATGCTCTTCAAATTGTTCTTGGTCAAAGGGCCGATAAGAACTTAGTTCGTACAAATACTGAATTTTCAACTATTGAAGCAACATTTTATGCTGTTGGTGAGCATGTTCATGAATTTCTTCATGAAATAGGATATCCGGGGGATGGAAATGAAATTGTTCTCAAGAGAATTGTTTATGCTAATGGAAAAACTAAATCCTTTATCAATTTTCAACAGTGTAATTTAAAAACACTTCAAAGCTTTTCAAGTCGCTATATTGACCTTGTTGGGCAGTTTGAAAATCAAAAACTGCTCTCCTCTAAATACCAACTTAAACTTCTTGATCATTATTCTGGAAATACAAATTTGTTAACGAATTATGAAAACCAATTTATTGATTACAGTGATCTTAAAAATAAAAAACAAGAACTTGAAGAAAAAAAGAGTTCTCGAGATCAACGGTTAGACTATCTTAATTTCCAAATTAATGAAATTGAGGAAGTAAATCCCGAAGTAGGAGAAGAAACAGGCTTAATTCAAAGAAAAGATTCATTAATGAACGTCAAAGAGCATGAGAAGGTTTTAGAAAATCTAAAATATCTCTACTTTGAAGGTGACAATGCCCTCAGTCCTTTGATGGCCAAGATAAAAAAGCTTCTTCTTGAAAATATGGAAATTATTCCAAATGAAGCTCTTAAAAACTTTGAGCAGGCCCAAGCTTTGCTCGATGATTTTAGTTATCAAATTTCAGATATAAATCTAGAGGAATCAGAGGAAGACTTAGAGAGTATTATTGATCGACTTGATAAATTTCAGAAACTTAAAAGAAAATTTTCTGGCTCGATTGAAGATGTTATCCATCTCCTTGAAAGCTTTCAAATAGAAAGACAGGAACTCGATAATATTGCGACTAACCTTGATGAAATCGATGGAAAAATTGAGCTTGTTTTAAACAAAATGAGTGAATTCGCGACCAAGCTTTCTCAAAAAAGAAAAACAAATGCTAAGAAGCTCTCAACAGAACTCTCGAAAGCTATTCAATCGCTTAATATGAAAGGTGCTCAAATTAAAGTTGATTTTTCGAAACTCAAAGAATTTGGAAAATACGGAAATGATAAAATTGCTATTATGGCGGAAACAAACCCAGGTGAGGGATTTTTTCCTATTGAAAAAATAGCCTCTGGTGGTGAACTCTCACGTATTCTTTTATCTATTAGACAAATTCTTGTTGGAGACTCTATTTCTATCTTTCTCTTCGATGAAGTTGATACCGGAATAGGAGGAGAAACAGCACTTCTCATTGGAAAATCACTAAAGAAAGTTTCATCTAAATCTCAGGTGATTGCGATATCGCATCTTCCACAAATTGCAATTAATGCAGACCAGATTATTAAAGTGGAAAAAAGCACTGTTAAAGTTAAGAAAGACATTAGAACACTTTCTAATATTCAGATTTTAACAAAATCTTCTGAAATCAAGAAAGAAACAGAATTAATGACACCGTTATCCTAAATTAAAACTATCTCAACAAAGATATTGATATCGCAAACTAGAGAAATCATTCATTTTTTTAAAAACTGTCTAGTTAATAATCACTTTTTTTTGGAATATGTAAAATTATCCCTTTTCCTTTAATAGGAAATCTTTATCAATTAAAATTATGAAGTAATGAATATTTAATTTTCTTTTGGAGAAAAAATGAAGATTGTATTGAATTTTTTTTTCGTTTTTACAATGTTATTTTCAAACTTGGCTCAAGCTAGAAATCTTGATATTGATATGAGACAAGGCTTACAGGCTTTGCATGAAAATGGGGTTTTAATAGCGAATAATTATAACAGCACCGATGGAACTCTCGAGCTCATTTTTGATAAAAATAAAATTTCGAAAAATTATATCGATTTACTTGAAAAATCTGGAATGACAATTGATATAAAAAGAAGATCAATTATAGTTATTGCTAAAATCGATCCAGACGACTACGAAAATTTTCAAAATATATCACTTGTAGAAACTCTTGAAACTGGTTCATGCCCAATAACTACGTCAAGCTTAACAAAGAAAAATAGCAGGGGATTAGCTCAGCTATATTCTATTGAAGACTTAACATTTGAGATAGTTATTGCGTGTGTGGTTATCTCAGTACTGGCAATAGTTTTAGGAACTATGATTTCAGGAAAATTTGATAATAACATCGATGAAAATGAAAAAAGTCAAAAAAACTAATATTTAATAATCAAAAGTCCTTTGAATCTATCATTTAAAGGACTTCCAAATATACATTTTAATTTCAGTTTAATTAACTTAGTTTTATAAGCTCTGTACTGCCTGCTCTATCAAGAATAAAACTCTGAGTGTTCGGAAAATAGCCATTATTATAATAATTTTCAAAATCATCTTGAATATGGCTATGCCCAAGAATAACCTTTTGAAACCCCATCGATTTAACAAACTCAGCGTATCCTCGAAACTGCTCTCGGCTGGTTTTTTCTTGAAAATTTCTTTGCATCAATCGAGAATTATTTTGCATTTTACTTTTCAACTTCATTGCATGCTTGTAATCAATGAAATAGTTAATAATTGTCTTCGCAGCATGAGACCGCATAAACTTTCTATACTTCAAATATTTAGGATTTTGAAAATCAAGTTCGTCTCCATGAGACAAGTAATATCTTTGGTTTTCTTTATAAATTTCAACTCTATCTTTACAGTATTTAATCTTATTTAAATTTTCTTTTGTAAGGGCCTTCTTCAAGACATCATAATAATGAAAGTCATGATTCCCTTCGACACAAATTATTTTCTTTCCTCTTGAAAGCTCTGAGTTTAAAAGTTGAAAAAATTCCCGATATTCCTCAATATACTCATTATAATCTCCAACGAGAACATCAAAAATATCTCCAAGAAGAAATATATATTCAGTATCGATAACTTCAGGATGTTTAAAAAAGTCTAAGAATAACCTATACTTAGGATCAGTTTTCGAATCTACATGAACATCAGAAATCGTTACGAAATCATCCTGTTTCATCAAGTTTAATATTAGACATGACATATATATCTATTATGTTCCTATTTTCCTTAGTTAGTCTAATAAATTGAAAACACGCTTTAAACCCCCTATAAGCAAGCTTATTATGTGGATCAGGATCTATCGGAATTAAATTAACAAGCTCAAGATCAGCATCAATCCTTCGCCCATTAATAATGACATCAGCAAAATAAATTCGATCTCCCATTTTAAACATTTTTGATTCAGTTTGAGTCATGATAAAACTCAAACCTCCAACTGAAAGATCATAGCAATTTTTTTCAAAAAACTGGTTAAACCTTTGAGCACCATTCACTTCTTTTTGAAAAGCTACTTGAACATCTTTTTCGTCAATTCTTGTTCTTAATGATTTTCTTCTCTCTTGTCTTACGATTCTATCCGGTAAATGAGCGACCATAAAAAAATCATTACTCAATTCTTTAAGCCTTGATTGAAAAAGAACATTACCTTCAGGCATATAAAAATTAATTTTTTCATAACCCGTTGTGATCTTAACAAGTTCATCAAAGTTTTCTTTAGTAACCTCAAAAAGAAGTTCGTTTCTATGTGATCTGACAACTTTAAGATTTATAGGAACAGTAACTTTCACATCGCCAAAAATCCTCCATGCAAGTATCAATTTTTTGGACTCGCGAATTTCTTTAAGCGTTCTGATAATTGCTTTTTGCTGAAAATTCTGAGCGAGTATATTACTTTTCTTTGCCACTATTCCTGATCCTTATTTATAAAAGTCTTAAAGCACTTTGCGGTATTTGATTCGCTTGGCTTAAAATGCTAGCGCTCGCCTCTTTAGCCATTGTTGCACTTGCAAGCTTTGAAACAGATTCAGCAATATCTGCATCCTCTATTGTTGATCGAGCTGCCTCTTGATTGATAACTTGGGTATCAAGATTTGTAATTGTTGATTGAAGTCTACTTTGTACTGCTCCAAGATTTGCTCTATAGCCACTCAAAGTATCGATCGCATTATCAATATCTTCGATAGCATCTCTTGCATTACCTTTCTCTGTCACATCAAGACCTTCGACTCCAAGTCCTGTCAGTGTAGCGTTGGTATCTGCAGAATCCCATGAAAGTTTATACTCTTCACCTTTGAAATTACCAATTTGAAAGTCCATTGTTCCAATTTCATTTTCACCTTTAATGAGATGAATCCCATTAAAAGAAGTTGATTGAGCAATTCTTTCAATTTCTTCTGAAAGTTGCTGAAACTCTATATCAAGATATTCCCTTTCTTTTTCTCCAACTGTGTCCGATGCAGCTTGGATCGTAATTTCTCTCATTCTTGTTAATAAAGTGCTAGCTTCATTCAAACCGCCCTCTGCTACTTGGACAAGTGAAATACCATCGCTTGCATTTCTTTGAGCTTGCTTAAGACCTTTAGTATGTGATCTCAAACGAGTTGCAATTGCTAAACCTGCAGCGTCATCAGCTGCTTTTGTAATTCTTTTTCCTGTTGCAAGTTTAGAAAACTCTTTCGCTTGCTCCCGACTCGCATGCTTTAGATGGTGTTGAGCTTCTAATGCCACAACATTCGACTTAATTCTAAATCCCATTTTTACACTCCTAGTGCAGTTTAGTTTCTTTCTCACTAAACATATCGGAGCAATTTGCTCAAACTTTAGTCTTTTACTCGGGATTTTAAGTATTTGAATTTACTTAGATTTATTTATTTTTTCGAGAGTATTTGTGGTGGAGTAACCATCTACAAAATTTAAACTCATAACATCCCCCCCCCAGGACTGAACCTCTTGTGCCCCAACGATTTGAGAAATATCCCAGTCCCCACCTTTAACGAGGACATTAGGCCTTACCTTATTAATTAAATTCAAAGGCGTCTCTTCACTGAAGATTTCAACAAAATCAACGGCCCTCAAGCTCTCAAGAATAAACTTACGATCAAGCTCATTATTAATAGGCCTTAATTCTCCCTTGAGAGTTTTTACACTTGAATCCGAATTTAAGCCTAGAAAGAGAATATCTCCTAATTTTTTTGCTTCATTTAAGTAAGCGACATGTCCCCTATGAAGAATATCAAAACAACCGTTTGTAAAAACGATTCTTTTTCCTTTTGATTGTTCAAGAAAAGTTTCAAGATTCATTTATGAAGCTTTAGAAACCCTTGTCCAAGACAGAGCATCTGTTAGACCAAGAATATCAAGTATTCCAAATGTAAAAAGCGAAGCAAAGGATAATAAAGATCTTAAAAAGGTTTGCTTAAGATGAATTTCTGAATTTTCTTTAGAACTTATCTCAAGACCGAAAAGAGCCATTCCAAGTGTTCTTTGAGTCGTTTTCCAAAAAATTGAATAATAAAAAATAAAATAAAAGGAAAAAAGGGGGCCAGTAATATAAACCCAATTTTCAAGAAGACTTACTACATTCCAATTCCAAGCATTTGTCACAAAGTATTCAATTGATAACGTTGAAAAAATTGCTGTAACAAAAATCAAACTTGTATCAACTAACCACGAAAAAAACTTATGAAAAAGACTAAGCGCAGATTCAACTGTAGGATCTGTTTTAATTTTGGGAGCTGTCACCGCTATGTTTTGTGAACCTGAAACACCAAGTGGCGTCGGTCTGCTTGCTATAGTTTGAGATTTTCTAATATCTTGCTGAAGGTTTTTTTGTATAGAACGAGCGATTGCTCTTCGAGAGTCATTCACCGCCACCTTGGGAGTTTTTGGAATATTAATCTCTTCAAAGTCACTCTTCTTATTAAAACCTAAACCTTTTGTGATTGGCTTAAATTGAAAGCTGGTATCGCTCGATGAGTTGTTATTCAAATCCATAAAAAACCTCAAGAGTTCATTGTTTTTATTTAGAATCTCATAAAGAACAAATTCTTTCAATGCATCATATACCCGAAAGCAAAAGGGATTGCTGTGACCGATCGCATTATTGGCTTATTCGTCAAACTAACTTCTTTTGAGTTCTTCAAGCTCTTCAATAATCCTATTTCTTCACTCGAAAAGCCCCCTTCCGGACCAATTAAGACCATTTGCTTTTTATTCCCTTGCCCAGCTGGCGAACTCATATTGCTTGCTTGAGAATTAAAAAAATAAATCTCTTCAAAAATATTGAAATCAAATTCAACTAGTGGGCCAGCCTCTATAAGTTTTATCTCAAAAGCGTTATTCGATTGTTCATAAGCCGATTTTAATATTTTTTGAATTCGGCTTTCTTTAAGTTCTAGTTTTTGAGAATAGTCTGATTCAAAAAGATAAAGTTCTTTCACCCCCAGTTCAATACAAGACTTTAGAGCATTTTCTAAATATTCCTTTTTAGGGATGCAGAGACCTAGAATGGGAGACTCTATATTCTCAGCCTGTTCAACCTTTGAAATCTTTAAAGAGATATTTTTTTTTTGAATTTCAGCAATGATAGATTGAGCCTTTATGCCTCTTCCATTTAGTAAAAGAATCTCTTGCCCTTCTTTTGCTCTTAAAACATTTACTAAATGATGAAAATCATCATTTTCCAAAAGAATCTCAGAGTATTCTTCAAATTGATTATTCCTCAGATAAAGTGCTCTCATTTCAGACTTAAAAGCAATGAAATCCAATCGCCTCGTTGCTTCATACCTTTTATTTCATAAAGATCATTATAAAAACTCATGACACCTTCAACTTGATCTTGAAGAAGGCCAGAAAGAATAAGAATTGGAGACTTTAATGATTTAAGAAGCTTTGATTCTTCTTTTAAAACTGGCGCAAGAATATTAGCGAAAATTAGGTCATACTTATTAAAGTTAAGTTTAATTTTTTCTTTTGGTTCATATATTTTGAAGTTATTCACAATTTCATTAAGCTTAATATTGTCGCAACAATTAGAAAGAGCATTAGTATCAATATCGTAATAGTCACAATGAGCTTCTTTCATCAATAATTGTGTTCCTATCCCTAAAATTCCAGAACCACATCCAAAGTCGAGAACACGAGAAAATTTTAAATCGAGAATCCACTCTAAGCAAAGCTGAGTTGTCTCATGAGTTCCTGTTCCAAAACCTTGCCCAGGGATGATTCTAATAGAAAGCTCATGTCCATCATGATTCTTTTCCCATTCTGGCACAATCGCAATTCTTCCTCCCAGGAGCTCAACTTTTTTATAATACTGTTGCCAATTGCTCTGCCAGTCTTGATTCTTTTTTGTAGTAATTTTAACGGTTGCAGCAGGGAAGTTTTGGTTTAAAAATATCATCGCTTTTTTTGCATCAACAAAGTCTTCAAAAAAAATTTTTTTTGGTCTTTCTGTTTGAGCAAGTTCTAGTTTATCCATCAATTCTTCAGGAAGATCCCCACCGCAAAAACTCGCTTCTCCTAAAATCGCATCAACCTCGGCTTCCTCAAGCGCCATTTCTTCAACACCTAAAGCAGCATGAGAATCTATCAGAACAGATTCTAAATTAAGAGGCCATTCGCCCTGATAGTTAAGATAGTAATAATTCGGGTTTTCCATGAGCTTCTACTATCGAAATGAGCATGAAATGATAAATGGTCGGTAAAAATTACAAGGATTTAAAAGCCTCCTAATTTAATAGCTAAGAGGCTTTATATTAAGAGATTAGTTTAAAAATTCACGTTTTTGAATATCACCAAGTTCGATAACATCAAGCTGATCACTATCAATTCGCTCTGACTCAACACTATAAAAACAAACTTTTGGATAATTAGATTCGTTATAGTCGTGATTTTGTATGATAATTTTCATCTGACTTGTAAGTCCAACAGAGTTTCGACTAATTTTCCCTTCTCTCACAGTATAGTTATCACCATCATCAGCGATGAGAACGTAATTCCCTAATATATAACCAAGATTTCCACAGACCTGATCAGTAAGCTCATTTTTTGCGTAAGAGCTAAGGCTTGCTAAAGATAGGATTACTATAATTAGTTTTTTCATTGATTGACTCCTTGAATAAGAAAGTTAATTTAAACGCAAATGACATGTAGCACAAAAATGATAAAAAAAAAGAAAAACTGAAAAATAGTGGTGAAATTACATGGTTTCTTGAGCTATTGTGCCTCAAAGCCTATAGTTCCGTTCCATGATCATTGGAATTGCAGGGGGCTCAGGCTCCGGTAAAACAACATTTGCTGAAAAAGTCCTAGCACTGGCTAATTCTGAGCACATTGGAATTCTCTCTATGGATTCCTATTATAAGCCTATCCAACCTAAGCAACATTTTACTGAATCTGGAAAACCTAACTTTGATCATCCCGAAGCCTTTGATTGGGACCTCCTCGTTGATCACCTAGAACAACTAAAAAGAGGCCAATCAGTAGAAGCACCTATTTATAATTTCAATTTTAATAAAAGAGAAAGTGGGGAAACAACTCTTATCGGCCCTTGCAAAGTTCTCGTCCTTGAAGGAATTTTTTCACTTTTTAATGAAGATATTAGAAGCTTACTTGATATTAAATGCTTTCTTCAAGTCGATGCTGATATTCGTTTTACCAGAAGACTTCACAGAGATATCAAGTCCCGCGGACGTTCTGTTCAATCCGTCATTGATCAGTATTACGAAACAGTCCGTCCTATGTATCAAAAGTTTTTAGACCCTCAAAGGCAATACGCCGACTTTATTGTTGGAGAAGAAACTGACACAGCCGCTGTCATCCTTTCTGCCAGGATCAAAGAACTCCTAAGTGATATTCCTGCTCCACTTTTTCAATCACCTAAAATCGAAGAATCTTTTAATGCCTCTCTCCAATAATGAGATAAAAGTTACTCCCTTGGGTGGACTCGGACAGATTGGTTCAAATATGTGCCTCTTTGAAGGTAAAGATGAATCAATATTAATTGATAGTGGCTTACTCTTTCCAAGAGAAGGACATACTGGCGTTCGTTATTTAATTCCAGATTTTTTTCACATTGATTCATCTAAATTAAAGGCTATTTTCATTTCTCATTGTCATGAAGATCATATTGGAGCTCTAGGACATCTGCTCGACTTCAAGCCTCGGCTTAAAATATACACCGAAATTTTTACTTCTAAGGTTATTCAAAGAAAATACAGAAAATCCTCTTTAGATATCGAAGTTATCAATGATCAATTTACAACTTCATTTAAAAACTTTGATGTCGCATCCTTCCGAGTCAATCACTCTACCGCCAATACGCTTGGATTTATCGTTAAAAATAATTCAAAAAGCTTGGTATTTTCATCTGATTTCAAAGTTAACTTAACGAAATATCGAGAAAGTAACTTTGACTTTAAAAGAATTAACGAAATCACAAAAGGAACAGATATTATCTCCTTTATAGATAGTACTAATATCTTAAAAAAAGGGAAGACTATTGAGGAAACTGAAGTCATTCAAAATCTCACTGAAATTCTAAAAACAAGAGGAAGACAGTTTATCACTTTTTTTCCTTCTAATATTTATCGCTTTCTCAATATCATCAAAATTTGTAATGAAAATAATAAAATCCCAGTTCTTTATGGAAAAGCAATGCATATGTATTATCAATGTGCCCAGAATGCCAATTTAATCCAAGATAAGGGATATGAAGTTCAAGATATTGAAAACGTGAACCCTAATAATGAAAATATGGTTTTTTTAGTTTCAGGATGTCAGGGTAATTTCAGATCAACATTACATAATATTGCTCAAGGGCAAAGTCCTTATTTTAAACCTAAAAAAAGTGATACTTTTATTTACAGTGCCAGCATAGTTCCTGGTAACGATAAACATGTTTATAAAATTATCAATCAGTTCACAGAAATGGGCGTTAATGTCATTATGTCTGTTGATAAACCTATTCATTGTTCGGGTCATCCGGGTCAAGAAGATATTAAGATTTACCTTGATAATGTAAAACCTCATTCTGTCGTTCCGATTCATGGAGAAAGTTATTTCTTAAAAAAACATCACGATTTCATTAAGGAAAACTATCCTCAAATAAATAGCTACCTCCTTTTTAATCATGCATCACTTTTAATCAAAAATGAGATTAAAATTATTGAAAATGAACCTTCAAAGCCTTTGATGGTCAGTTATAATGATAGAATTGTTGGTCCTCAGGTCATTTCAGAACGAAGAAAATTAGCAGAAAATGGTATTTTAATTGTCTCAATCTCTAAAAAAGACACCTTACTTCGCCCTATTGGAATTTCTCTTGATCCCAATACGAAACAACAAGTTTTAGACTGTGCTCATAGATATAGCTCTAAGAAAAGTAATCCTGAGGAATTAAGAATTAAAATAAGAAAAATTCTTAATACTTCTTTAGGCCATAAACCTATGGTTGAAATCATTAACTCTTAAAAATTTCGTAAAACTCTGTAATTTTTTTAGTATTTGAAACGTCGTAAAGCAGCTTGTTTCTTTTTTCTTGTTTTTTTTCTTATTTCGTTGTTTAAACACTGCATCAAAATAAAAATGCGAGGAAAAAATGAAAAAACTAATTTTACTTTGCGGCCTATTAACAATGAGCTTAGGAGCTCAAGCAAAAGTCACAATCCATGCACAGTGCTCAATAGATGGTGAGTTACTGTACACAATTAGGCAAAATACTCAATTCGGTGGAGACGGTAAAATTCACCTTACAGATCACCAGGACGATGCTTTAAGCACAGAGCTTATTCCTGATGAAACTTTTTAAACAACAGATAGAGAGCCAGAAGGTGAAATGGCTAAATTTATCCTCGCCCAAAAAGACCTCTCTCCTAAAGACATCTCCAATACAGTTACTGCTTTTACTGATGGAGGGGTTCAACTCGTTGCATTTTATTCTTACGAGAAAATGAAAGGTGTAACAGCTATTCTCGTACCAATGGCAATGCCTGTTCTTTGTGATGATTATTAATTAGTCAGGATAAGAAAGCCCCACG
This sequence comes from Bacteriovoracaceae bacterium, assembly GCA_965217035.1. GTDB lineage: Bacteria > Bdellovibrionota > Bacteriovoracia > Bacteriovoracales > Bacteriovoracaceae > JAUHYH01. The sequence continues at coordinate 1,482,475 of OZ244226.1, forward strand.
CTATTTTAGTAGCGTGAGGCTTTTGTATTTAGATTTCTTTTTCGAACGATTTATCATTCTCTTTTTTCATAAAACTCGGCGTATCAAACTCATTTTCATCAAAATTAATAAATCCAAGTTTTTCAGCTATTGATTTTGTTCTATTTGAAATAGTTTTTTCTTCTTGAAAAATAGGAGCCTCTTCTGCGGAAGCAACTTCTTCAGTTTGCTCAGTCTTTACATTCTCATACTCTGAAGCGGCAGCCTTTAAGCTTTGAGAAGGAGATGGGGCTGATCTTTCAATGGCTGTATTTTCAACTGGTAATGCTTGTGAAACTTGAGCAATAGGAGCTGCTAATTTATTTTTTTCAAAGTTAAGTCCTGTTGCAATAACAGTTACCTTCACTTCATCTTCCATATTTTCATCAATGACTGTTCCAAAAATAATCTCAGCTTCTTCATCTGCAGCTTCCATTATCAGAGTCATCGCCTCATTCGCTTCATGAGTTGTAAGTGAGTTATTACCAGTAATATTCACAATCAACCCTGTTGCTCCATCGATAGAAACATCCTCAAGTAAAGGTGAACTAATTGCTTCTGTTGCAGCTTTAATAGCCCTATCATTACCTGTTGCCATTCCTGTTCCCATAAGAGCAATTCCCTTATCTCTCATAACGGTGCTAACGTCTGCGAAGTCAGCATTAATTAGACCAGTATTATTGATAAGGTCAGAAATACCTCTAACCGCATTTAAAAGAACTTCGTCTGCTTTCCTAAATGTATCCACAAGTGAAAGACTTTCACCTGCAATACTCAAAAGACGTTGGTTAGGAATTGTAATCAAAGAATCAACACAATCTTTTAACTCTTCAATTCCTTCGTTGGCTTGTCTCATTCGTTTTTTACCCTCAAAGGTAAAAGGCTTAGTAATAACACCTACCGTAAGAGCTCCTAGTTCTCTTGCAAGTTTTGCAATAATAGGAGCAGCTCCTGTTCCTGTTCCACCACCCATTCCGGCAGTAATAAAAACCATATCAGCTCCTTCAATTTCTTCTGAAAGAGTTTCATAATCTTCAAGAGCAGCTTTCCTTCCAATTTCAGGATTAGCTCCGGCACCAAGACCTTTTGTAATCTCTTCGCCAATCTGAATTTTATTATCAGCCAAATTTGAGCTAAGAGCTTGAGCGTCAGTATTAGCTACAAAATATGTAACACCATTGAGTCCAAAACGAATCATTGTATTGACAGCGTTACCACCGGCTCCACCAACTCCTACAACGACAATTTTGGCTCCAAGTACTTTTTTTTCACTATCTGCTATTTCAAACATCATTTCCCCCTTCTGTTAAAAAATCTCTTTGAAGACATTTTTTAACGAATCACTAAACTTTGTAATTATATCTTTTTCTTCAGTTCTATTTGGTAGTTCCTCTGGTTGCTCTGTATGAGCTTCATAACTATCAATTTTCATCGCTTCAAGCAGTAAACCAACAACTGTCGATAGCTTTGGATCTTGCATAATATCAGTCATGCCACCAAAAGCAACTGGCACTCCAAGCTTCACAGGTTTTTCCATAACAAACTCAGTGAAAGGAACAAGATCTTTAATTAAACTTCCACCACCTGTCACAACAATTCCTGCATTTAAACCTTGAAGAAGATTTTGTTCTTTTAAAATATTTTTGACAACCTCAAAGAGCTCTTCTGCTCGAGAATTTAAAATTTTAGAAACAAAGCTTACTTTAACATCACTTATTTCTTTTCCAGAAACACCTTTCAAAGTAATCTGCGTATTTTCATTAGAGTTAGAAAGAATTGATCCATGATTTATTTTTATTCTCTCAGCCTCTGAATGAGGGATCTTAAGGGCAACTGCTAAGTCATTCGTAAAATGATTCCCACCAACAGGAATAATTTGTGAATGAATTAAGCAAGAATCTTTCCAGACGGCAATATCAGTGGTTCCACCACCAATATCAACTAAGGCAACTCCTAGTTCTTTTTCCTCTGCTGATAGTACAGAACGGGAAGAAGCCACAGGTTGTAAAACAATCTCTTTTGCCTTGATCCCAGCTTGCTCTACACATCGGACAAGATTTTGAATCAACGTAGTTTGTCCAGTAACAATATGAACATTAGCCTCAAGTCGAACGCCGAACATTCCAACTGGATTCATAATTCCATTGGTACTATCTACTTTAAACTCTTGTGGTAGAACATGAAGAATTTCTCTATCTGATGGAATAACGATCGCTTTAGCTGCATCGATAACTCTTTCAACATCATCTTGATCGACTTCATTCTTTGTTACTGCAACAGCTCCAGTGCTATTGAATGAATAAATATGATTACCTGCAATTCCAATGGTAGCAGACTCTAATGAACTAACCCCTGCCATCAACTTTGCTTCTTCTAAAGAGCAGCGAATGGATTTTACAGTTTTGTCGATATTAACAACACAACCTTTTTTTAATCCATAGCTTGGATGAGTACCGACACCTAATATTTCTATGGCCCCGTTATTCTTTTTACTCGCAATGATAGTACAAACTTTGGTTGTTCCCACATCCAAAGCTACAAAGATTTCAGATTTTCCCGCTCGACGATTCATGAGATTCCTTTCTCAAATTGTTGTAATTATAGTCGTTTAACAGACTCCTTCCGTAAGAGGGTGCGTTAACCCCTTATAATTTAATGCTATAAATTGTGTGAAAACTTGACAACAATTTTTTTTGAACTTGTAAATTTGATAATGGAAGGAAGCTGCGCTTTCCCTTCAAAGTAGTTGAGTGTTTTAGACAGCTTTTGCGTTTTTTCTGCCCAATCTCTCTTTCCCATGAAGACACTGACTGCATTTTTCTTATTTGACATAATTAAGGTGATGTTTTCATTTTTATCGAGAATAATTTCTGAAATTTTTCCCTTTATTTTTTTATCAGTTCCGATTAAGAATTCAGAAACTTTTTTGATGCTCTTATCGTTTATATTTTGATAGTCCAAAGAAAGAAAGGGTAAAGTGTAATTGATTTTATTTTCTTTTCTCAAAAAGACTTCATAATTGGGATCGATCACCTCTCCTGTATCTACCAAAATAGCATTATAAAGCTCGCTACCATCCTTTTTAAAGACTTGAACCTTTGCAATAATCTCAGGGCAATCAAAATCAAGGATTAATTTTCGATCAAGTGGATTGTAATTTACATTATAATAAGAAAGATAATAACGTTCTTTTAATTTCTGATCGATAATATATTTTTTTAGTTCTGCTAAAGATTTACTTTCTTCAAACTTAGTAACAAGTTCAATTGCAAGATCGCCTGTTGTTTTAGCAGGGCATTGCCCAAAGTTCGTACGATAATTAATTGAAGAAGAACCAATGCTCCCAAACGCTAGGTGAGAATAGAGAAATAATGTAATAATTCTAACCATTTTCTTTAGTATAGTTGTATTGAACCTCACATTCAATTTTTTTACCCGTGTAAAGTAATACAGTACTTTTGATTAAATCGACGAGTTCATTGAAGTCTTCAAGCGTAGAATCTCCATGGTTTTCAATAAAATTAGCGTGCTTATCGCTCACTTTGAGGTTTTTAAACTCTAGCCCTTTAAGTCCTAGAGTATCGATAACCATTCCCGCTCCTATTTCAGGAAGATTTTTAAAAACACAACCACAATTTTTAGTTGCTAACGGTTGTGTGTCCTTTCGATACCTCATGTATTCTTTTATACGTTTTGAAACCTCTGAGGAAATGCCATGATGTTTCAGTTTTGCGCTTATTATAATATCCCCATCTTTTACAAAATGGTTCTTTCGATAACTAAACATATTCCCTACATCTGAATGCTCTCTTATTTTTCCATCTTTATCCATAACATCAACAGATATAATAATGTCTTTGATTTCACCAAATTTTGTTCCCGCATTCATATAGATAGCTCCACCCAGTGAAGCTGGAATTCCTGTCAAGCACTCCCAACCTTCAAGACCTAGATTGGAAGCAGCTCTCATCATAAGCGGTACAGACAAACTTGCAGGAAGAATATAATTATCTCTAACTTCTTTTAATTCCGATTCATCAAAGGGAAGATCAAGTTGTAGAAAAATTTCCTTCTTTTTATTCGAAATTAAGGAATTAGCTCCCCAACCCAATAAAATATAATTGTAATTATATTTTTTTAAGCTCTTAACAACTTTTTTAAGACTCTCTAAGTTTTTAACGATAACAAGGTCCCCTATTGCCTTGAGTCTCATTGTTGTATATTTTGAGAGATCTTGTGAAAGATGAAGCTCTACGGCTTCAAGCTCTTTGAGTTCTTCCCATACTTGCTGCATTGGAGACTCCAAAAATACCTTCAGATTTTAATATAGAAAAGAAAAGACCTAGCAGAATGGCATTCGCCAATAAAGAAGATCCTCCATAGCTTATGAAAGGAAGGTTTAACCCTTTCGTCGGTAATAAACCAAGTACAACCCCCATGTTTAAAACTGCTTGAAATCCAATCGAGAAAATCACAGTAATACCAAAGAGGGATTTCGTGCTGTTTTGTAACTTCAAGGCCAATCTAAAGCCTGTATAAATAAAGAATACAAAAAGAGTGATGAGAAATAAAATTCCTATAAAACCCATTTCCTCACCAATAACACTAAAAATAAAATCATTATGTGCTTCTGGTAAATAAAATAATTTCTCCTGACTATTTCCTACACCGGCTCCAGAAACTCCCCCTAATGCAAAAGCAAGAAAAGATTGAATAATTTGGAAACCACTATTTTGAGGGTCATTCCATGGATCAAGATAACTTAGTAAACGTTTTACACGATAAGGTGCCGCAAACAAGATCCCTATCATTCCAATAACCCCAGAAAGAAGAATAGAATAAAACCATTTTCTTGGAAATTGACTCATAAAACAGACAAAAAGAATATTCACCATACACAGAACAAACATTCCAAAATCTGGTTGAAAAATCAAAAGAATCATTGGAAATGTCAGCATAACTAAATTTTTAATTCGTTGATTCTTATCCCAAAAAGGAAATTGATGAAAAAAATATACAGAAGACAAAAGTATAGAGTATTTAGCAAACTCCCCTGGCTGAATACCCAAAAAACCTAATTTGATCCAACGAGAAGAACCCTTTAACGCCAAACCAACTTGAGGTATAAAAGTTAATAAAATCAAAAAGCCAAAAAATACATTTATCTTTAAACTGTGCTTATACCAAAAGTTAAATTTAGAAAGAGAAAGAGTGTAACAAACTCCTCCTCCAACGATTAAAAAGATGAATTGTTTTAAAAAGAAATGATAGGAACTTCCAAACTCTTCTTTCGCAAACATATAACTTGAAGAATAAATCATTCCAAGGCCAATCATGCATAGAACGAAAAGAGAAATTAAAAACGTATTAAAGGTTTTATCTTCACTAGAGATGTTACACGCTCCTATTTGCAGGGAACCTATAACTGATAAATTAACTTTTTAAAGTAATTTCCTTTTTCAACATAATCCCTAAAGACGTCTGTTGAATCATTCCCTGGGCACAAGACTATCGTATCACCTGTTCTCGACTTTTGGTATGCCAAGAGTACAGACTCATCAAAGGACCCGACTAAAAAGGTCTGGATCTCAACATCTAATGAACGATTCATGGCCTCTTTGCATTCTCCAACAAGAACTAAAACACGAACATTTCTTTCAATGATATCTGCATAACCCTCGTAATCTTGTTCAGAGTCTTTTCCTCCTGCGATAAGAATGACAGGTGTTTTAAAAGCTTCCAGAGTTTTCTTTAAATCTCTCATATTTTCAGACTTGGAATCATTATAAAAACGTACGCCGTTCTTTTCGATTACAAACTCTAGACGATGAGGAATTCCTGGAAATTTTTCAATAAAGTTTTGGATTGCTTCATCACCAACCTTTAAAGCCTTACAGGCCGTGATTGCTGCTAACATATTTTCTCTATTGTTTATACCAACAACTCTCATTTTGTTCACTCGAAATTCTGAATGATAATGAATATTAGAATGAATTCTTTTTTCGTGAAAATGTGTTCCTTGAACTTCCGAAAGAACACCCATTTTTACAAATGATCTTCTTGAATACCAATAACGTTGAGCTCTCAATTCGCTAAGAGTTGATTGTGTTGCCAATTTATCAAAATTGATAACAAGATAGCCGTTCTCATCCACAGACTTACCGACTGAAAGACATGTTTCAAGATACTCACTAACCGATCGAAACATCGGAGGTATTTTAATTTCATCAAGATTTGGATAAACCACAAGCATTGGTTTTAAATATTTAAGGCTCTTAATTTGTTCTGGTGAAATCTCAACAATAACATAATCAACTTCTTCTTTGTCCTTTAAGAGGTGAAAATTAATAAATGGCTCTTCACTTGTTCCACCAACAAAAACATTTTTCTTATCAAGTCTTAGGGTATAACCAATCATATGAGCAATCGTTGTTCTTCCATAAGAACCACAAACAGCTATAATTGGTTTATTGCAATATTTTGCAGCAAAAGTGAACTCAGAATAAACTTCTTTTCCATGCTCTCTTGCAAGCTCTAATTGAGGAATATGGGGATCAACTGCACTAGAGTAAATAACAAGATCAGCCTCAAGAAAATCATCATCTCTATGCTCTCCTAAAATCAATTCAGGAGTTGGCTTAATCTTCTTCACCCTCTTAACAGGTTTATTGAGATCAAAGATCGGCTTAATATCCGTGACTTTTACACTGCATCCAAGTTGATTGAAAAAATTAATGAGAACAAAACCTGTTCTTCCCAAACCAACAATTAATACTTTTTTTCCACTATATTGTTCCATTTAAACTCCACTATCTAATTTTCAAACTTGCTATCGAAAAAACGGCTAAAAGCACACTAATAATCCAAAAACGTACAATAACCTTAGGTTCCGGCCATCCTTTTAGTTCAAAGTGGTGATGAATAGGAGCCATTTTAAAAATACGCTTTCCTCTCATTTTAAAAGAACCCACTTGCAAAATGACAGAAACTGCCTCCAAGACAAAGATCCCACCAAAAAAAACTAAAAGTATTTCATTTTTACTAATGACAGACATAACTCCAAGAACCCCTCCTATCGAAAGTGATCCTACATCACCCATAAAAATTTGAGCAGGGTAAGTATTAAACCAAAGAAAACCAAGACCTGCACCAATTAAAGTCGCAGCAAAAACAACAAGTTCTCCAAGGTCAGCTACGTAGGGAATATAAAGATATTCTGAAATTTCTGAATGCCCCCCTACATAACATAAAATACAGAGGGTAATAAGGCTTGTGATAATTGGACCGATTGCAAGACCATCAAGACCATCTGTTAAGTTCACTGCATTGCTAGCACCAACAATCACAATACTTCCAAAAATCGTATATCCAACCCATCCAAGATCTACGACGGGATATTTATAAAAAGGTATATAAAGTTCAGAAGTGATTACATTATTACTAAGAAGATAATAAAGAACTCCAGCACTCGTTAAAAACTGCCATAACAACTTTCCCTTAGCTGAAACACCTTTTGTATTTTTTTTTAAAACTTTTAGATAATCATCAAAAAAGCCAAGACTAAAATATGAAATCATAACAAACAGAGTTGCCCAGATAGGCTCAACATTAAAGTTGCCAGTAAAGGCTAGCGCTAGCAAAGTAGATCCAATAATAAAAACTCCACCGAATGTTGGAGTTCCACCTTTTTTCTTGTGAGATTCAGGACCTTCATCACGAATAATTTGTCCAAACTGTTTCTTTCGAATGTAATTGATAAACTTTCTTCCAAGAACGATTGAAAAAAGCGCACCAAGAATAAATGCCAAGAAAGAGCGCGTGGTTATATATCTAAAAACGTTAAAAATAGCGAATTGATTGCTTAAAGGATAAAGCAAATGATACAGCATGTTATTTCCCGACGAAAAATTTAGGTCGACCTTTCCTTTATAGCGAAAAGCGACTCTAGCTGTAAAGATCTGCTTGCTTTAGCAAAGATCCAAGAATGAGATTCAATTTGTTTTTCCTGCTCAGGAGTCAGAGAAAGACCTTCCTGGCATATCAATAAATTACCTTTATATCCTTTTTGAAAATGGTCCTTGTATCGTCCAAGAAAAACCACTGAAGCCTTTTCAAGACTTGTTAAAAACTCTCCAAGCTCTTCATGATATTTTGGCGCCTTTTCCCCAAGCTCATTCATATCCCCCACAACCATCAAGCAATTCTCGTCTTTTGGCCCATCCTTGAGAAATACTTCATAAAACTCAGAAGCAGCTTGTTTCATTGAAGACGGGTTTGCATTGTAGGCGTCCAAAAACAATTTACTTGTTTTCCATCTACGCCATTCAGATCGATTAGGCCTAGGAGAAAAATGAGCGCAAGCCTCTAGGAGCTCTTTTGATTTTCCTGGATAAAGCTCATTAGCAATTACATAAGAAAGGGCCAGGTTAAAAAAATTATGACCTCCAAGAATATTTTTATTTTCTATTTTTATGCCATTAACAGCAATACTTTGGGACTCTCTATCAAATACAAATTTAAAGTCTGGGCTTCCCTTTAAGCCATAAGTTTTTGTAAAACTAGAATTTTCAAGTTTAGAAAGATAAAAATCATCACTATTTTTGAAAAATATTTTTTTTCCATATTTTGATTGGGATATATATTGATAAGCCAATGATTCCTCTTCAAAAACAGCTTCTAGGTCATCAAAGAACTCCATATGGGTATCACCGATATTTGTTGAAACTGCAATGGTTGGATGGCTACATTCACAAATAACCTTCATTTCACCAGGATGATTGCTTCCATATTCCACCACAGCAAAGTCAATATCTTCTGTAATTTGAAAAAGAGTAAAAGGAACACCGAGATGATTATTATTATTTCTTAAAGTACCGGTAACATTTTTATCATTTATAGAAGATAGTAAATGCCACAACATTTCTTTGGTAGTTGTTTTTCCATTTGACCCAGCGATCGCAATAATCTCTTTATTGCTTTTTTTTAACCAGTTTTGAACATGAGCACTTGCTAACTCTTGAGTATATTTAATTGAGTTATTAACAAGAACAAAAAGTTTTTTTGAATAATTTTTGCAAAGCTCTAAGACTTTATTTTTATTTTCTTTATTATTTTCTAAAACAATAAGATCCGTTTTATCTATGATTTGTTCTACAAATTGAAAACCATCAAACTTCTCACCTTTAATGGCAAGAAAGAATTCTCCTGGTTTGAAGTTTCTTGTGTCTGTTCCAACTGCATAAAAATCAGAAAGAGCTTTCTGGTTACCGATAACTTCATCTATCGAAGAACAACCTAAAATTAATTCTGTCTTAATCATTTCTTGATTCTATTAACTCCATAATAAGAGATGCATCTGAATACTCATGTTTAACACCTTTAATATCAAGATAATTCTCATGTCCCTTTCCTGCAACCAAAACAACGGAAGGCCTGTTTATCAGTTCAAAGCTTTTCGTTATTGCCTCTTTTCTATCAACAATAATCAAGTGATTATTTTGATTTTTGAAACCTTTTTGAGCGTCGTTAACGATCTGTACTGGATCTTCGAATCTAGGATTATCCGAAGTTAAAATAATTTTATCTGAATAAGCCTCAACTGCTTCTGCCATTTTAGGTCGCTTATCTCGATCTCGATCTCCCCCACATCCAAAAACAGTAATCAACTCATAATTCTCATAACTTTTCTTTAGCTCTGAACAAATATTAATTAATGCATCAGGTGTATGGGCATAATCCACAATAAAAAAATTATCTTTCCAGGAATAGATTTGAAATCGCCCAGGAACTGTTTCTATTGCTCCAAGTTCAATATTTAAATCTCTATTCAAAGATTTTTGAGATAAATCCAGTGCTAGCTCATAATTGCTTTTATTAAAAGTAACCGAAAAAAGACCTACTGGTGGATAAACATTAATCAAAGGACTTTCTTGAAAATCATGATCATTTAATAATTCTTTTAATTTCTCTTCTCTAGCGGGAATACAAAAAGGATTCAATGAATAGTTTTTCAGCTTTAACTTTTCATTAAAATATTCTTCCATGGTTTTATGGTAATCAAGGTGATCTTGAGAAAAAGAAGTCCAGCCAATCTGATTAAAAGGTATTTTATAAAAACGCTCTTGAGATAGCGCATGACTGCTTACTTCGAAGGCAAAGTTTTTAATATTTTTATACTTATATAGTATTTTTCTACAGTCGATAAAAGAGGGAGTTGTTAAAAAGAAGTCGCTCGCCTTTTCTCCATTTATGAAAAGTCCCAAAGTTCCGCAGGTCACAATAGATTCTTTGTTCATTAAAAAGATTTGCTCAATAAACTTCACAACAGTTGATTTACCATTCGTTCCCGTTACTCCAATGATATTTAAGTTATTTGGAACAGGATAGAAATCATTCAGTATACTATTTTGAATATTTAACCAATCATTACTCTTTAAAAGAACCTTATTTCCTTCTAACTCATTATAAACTTCTTGCGAATCAACAAAGCAAACTCCAATTTTTCGATCTAAGAGTTCTTTTTTATACTTAATATGATTCCCCTTAAAGAAAAGAAGATCTCGCTCTGAAGAATCTTGAACTCTCCACTGAATATCAACATACTCTGCGTCTACTATAAAGTTTTTTTCTAATTCTTTACCGCCAAGAAGCTCGGTAATGCGATGATTATTCATAATGCGGAGATTTCAGATAAACCTTCACTGTTTTATCTTGCATTGGAGTAAAAGCTTTAGGGTATTGTTTATAAGCAACCCCAAACCCATTAACCTTTAGTTTTAATTTATACTTTTCTGCAATTTTTAAGATCGATTTTTTATCAAGACCTATGAGATTTGGAATTTGACCTGATTTAACTCTCTTTTGTGCAGACTGTTTTATGTTCAATGTATCTGCCTTTTCTTTTTTTGTTTCAGCTAAGTTTTTTGCAAGTGTCTCAAACTCATTATTTTTAAAAAGGACTTTCTCAGCGATCTTTTTAAATATCGGAGCAGCAACTTCATTACCATAAAAACCGTTCTTCTTTGGGGTATCGATGTAAACAAACGCCACGAAAGGTTTTTTTACTCCAATCGGAAAACCGACAAAGCTAGAGATATAACCTTCATATCCACCATCTTTAGAGGGCTTTTGAGCTGTTCCGGTTTTTCCTGCAATTCTATAGTTTCTAATTTTCGCTTTTTCTCCAGTTCCTTTTTCCACAGTTTTTTCAAGCATTCTCGCAACTTTATTTGCTGTATCTTTTGAAACAACCTGAATTCTTTCTGGATTGCTATGCCTTTTTAAAAGAGTGGGTTTTATTAAAAATCCATCATTTAAAAAAGGAAGGTAACTCGCCAACAACTGTATTCCCGTGACAGCAACACCCTGTCCGAAACTTAAATTACTCAGTCTTAGTTTAGACACGCGTTTTTCTTTTTGAAAAATCCCTCGAGACTCAGAAGAGACTTCAATACCCGTCTTCTTTCCAATACCAAAATCATTAAATGTCTCATAAAGTTTTTTATGTCCTAATTCAAAAGCAATTTTCGTCGTTCCAATATTAGAACTTTCTTTAAGAATATCTGTAACGCTTAACCATTTAAACTTGTGATTAGCACTTTCTTTTATCGTGTGATCGTTAACTTTATAACGACCATTTTCACAATAAAAAATAGTCGAAGGGTTCACTATTCCATTCTCTAAAGCAGAAGCTATCGTTAATGTTTTTAACACTGATCCTGGTTCAAATGGATCAGAAACAAATGATAATTTTCGATAACTGGCCTTTGATCCTTTTCTATTATTAGGATCAAATGTTGGGTAATTGGCCATTGCCAAAATTTCACCCGTCCTAGCATCAATTACTCCTGCCCCACCTCTATCAGCATTATGCCTAATAACTCCCTCTTTGATACTTTTTTCAAGAACACCTTGAATCTCTTTATCAATACTTAGATAAATATCTTCTGAGGATTTAAAGTTTGTAAGGTTTTCAAACTTAAGGGAGCGACCTTTAGCATCTCTTAAATACGAAATTGTTTTTTCTTTCCCCTGAAGAACATCATCATAACGATGTTCTACTCCAGAGAGTCCCTTATTATCAATGCCTACAAACCCAAGAATTTGAGAAGCAAGTTCATTATTTGGATAAAGTCTACTTGTAATAGGTTCGTAATAGACACCTTCTAAATTTTTAATTTCTTCAATTTGTTCATCTGTTAAAGGAATATTTCTTAAAAGCCATGTAAATTTATTTCTTCCCTTTAATTTATTAATTGTTTTACTAGTACTGAGTTTTTTTATAATTCGCCCAAGCTTAACAATCTCTTTTTTAGAGGGAGAAAGTTCCTTTGGCATCGCAAAAAGATTAAAGTTTTGAATATTAATCGCAAGAGGGTTTCCATTTCTATCGTAAATTTGCCCTCTATTTGGATAAATTTTTGCTTTTCTAATGAATTGATTTTCAGAATATGAAATCAAATCATCTTTAATAATAAATTGAAGATAGGAAACTCGAGCAATAATAACGACAAAAGAAATAATAAGAAGGAAAAAGACAAAATATGTCTTAGATCGAAGTGTGGGATTTCCTATTTCCGGCCTGTTTTGCATTATCCTGGATCACTATTATTTGTTCTCTATTCGGCACTTTTAGTTTATACCGCTTAGCATAGGATCTCAAATTCTTGACCGAGAGAAGCTTAGCCTTATCAGCCTTTAACTCTTTATTAACAAGGTTTGCTTTTTTAAGCTTTCCCCTCATTTCATTTAACGCATAGTCCTCATCTACACATTGCATACGTAAATAAACATGCGTAAAACCAATGATACCAAAGACAAAAATGCCAATAATGATTTTTAAATTATTTCTTCTCACCTTATGAGTTTATCATTAATTTCTGAATTACTCTAAGCTTAGCACTTCTTGACCTAGGATTTTCTGATAGTTCCTGTTCATCAGCAATAAGTGGTCTTTTAGTATGAATCTTAAAATTTTTCCGATCATTTTGGTAAAGTTCTTTAAAACTTCTTTTCACGATCCGATCTTCAAGCGAATGAAAGGAAATAATTCCAAGCTTTCCACCCTCTTTAAGCCTTGCAATCATTCCAGGAATGGATCGTTCCAAAACACCAAGTTCATCATTCACATATATTCTCAAAGCTTGAAAACATTTTGTTGCTGGATGAGTTTTTCCATGGCGCATTTTTTTAGGATAAGCATGGAAACAAACATTTTCTAAATCCTTAGTCGTCTCAAAAGGTTTTATTTTTCTTTGCTCTATAATTTGATGACTGATTCTTCTTGAAAATTTTTCTTCACCATATTCAAAGAAGATATTCGCAATTTCTTCTTCATCATAAGTGTTAAGAACTTCTTTAGCCGTTAGCTCTTTAGATTGATCCATTCTCATATCAAGTTCAGATTCATAACGAAATGAAAAACCACGAGAAACTGAATCAAACTGATGAGAAGAGACTCCAATATCTGCTAAAATGATATCGAATTTTTTCTCTTCATTAGATTTGTCAGCAAAGTATTTTTCATAATTTGTATGAATAATTTGGATACGAAGGCCCAAGGGATTTTCCGAAAGAACTTTTTTTGAATTTTCAATTGCCTCTTGATCTTGATCGAGACCAATTGCTTCTTTGATATCATATTTTTTTAAAAATGAAAGACAATGTCCACCTGCCCCGAAGGTTGCATCAAGATACGAATGAGGCTTAGAAGTTTCAGGCCTCAAATATTCTAGACATAAATCTAGAAGAACAGGCTTATGTTCTCCGTAATTATCCACGTTTACTTAGAGGCAAAGTCCACAACCTCAGTATAGGACTTAGACTGGCGCCCCTGAAGACTTCTCATTTCTTCCATCTCAGACTCTTCTTTGCAGGCGATGCAAAGCTCAGCTGTTGGTCGTGCAAGTAATCGCTCATATTTAATTTCAGCACCACATTCTTCACAATAGCCATATTCTTCAGTGTCAAATTTCTCTAAAGCCTTATCGAGTTTTTTCAGATAAAAAATTCCTCGATTTCTCATCCTCAACATATGTGAATTTTCATAATCGGAGTTCGCGAGATCAACATCATCGCTTTGGTCTTCTTTAGCAATCAAAAACTTTTCATCGCTAACAGCATGTGAGTTTAAGATCCTCTCTTTCTCAGCTAAAATTTTCTCTTTCAGAGTTTTTAATTGTCTAATGGTCAAATGATTAAATCTTTTCATTAAGCCATTCTCCTTAATCTAATCCGCCCCGAATATTGAGAAGCACAGATTTTGTAATTGTCTTTAATGTTTCAAAAACACCAACGCCTTCAACGGCGATCGCTTCTTGTTCGGGCCAGTTATGGGTATTTAATTTTTTACTAAGTTCATCAATCGGGGCAATGTTAGGAAGATCTCGCTTGTTAAACTGAACAATCGTTGGAACCTTATCAACACTATAACCTTGTTCTTCCAAGTTAACTTTCAGACTATTTATACTTTCAATATTAGATTCCATTTTATCAACCTGAGAATCTGCAACGAAAACAATTCCATCAACCCCTCGAAGAATAAGCTTTCTACTTGCTTCATAAATAACCTGACCTGGGACAGTATATAAATGAAAGCGAGTTTTAAATCCTCGAATCTCTCCAACTTCAAGAGGAAGAAAATCAAAAAATAATGTTCGCTCATTATCTGTATCCAAAGTAATCATTTCACCTTTAGCATCGGACTGAGTTTTCATATAAACATGCTGAATATTAGTCGTCTTCCCACCAAGACCTGGGCCATAATAGACGATTTTGCAGTTAATCTCTTTTGTGTGGTAATTAACAAAAGACATAGATTCCTTTTAATTTTGATTCTTGAGCGTATTTGTAGCCCTTTTAATAGAGGTCATTAGTTTAAATGGCGATTAAAAAAGTCTTACAATTGATAAAGGAAATTTATTTTAACTCATCAAGGTACGATTATCGAGTGCCGTTGAAATGGTTTGAGGGTCCAAATATTCAAGAGAACCACCGAGCGGCACGCCAAAACCAATTCTTTCCACAATGCATTGTGGTGATAAAAGATCTTTAAGATAAGAGCAGGTCGCTTCACCTTCAAGGCTAGGATTGATCGCAAGAATTAATCGTTCGATCCCTTCAGAGCTAATCCTTTCTTTTAATAAGTTAAAATGAAGGTCATTTGGACCTACCCCTAAAAGTGGGTTTAGAACACCACCAAGAATAAAGTAAAGCCCCTTGTATTTCTCACTGCGCTCTATTGCAAGAAAGTCAGTATAACTTTCGACTACACAGAGAGTTTTTGAAACTTTTCTCTCTTCATCAGTGCAAATACTGCACTGGTCACCATCACAAAAAGTTCGACATGTTGAGCATTCATTAAGTTCAGTTAAGCGCGAAATTGTTTCAGCATAGTTTTCAATTTCAGCTGAAGACCATTTCAAGACGTGAAGAACATTTCTCATTGCTGTTCTTTCCCCAACGCCCGGCTGCTTTTTAAATGCTTCTATCGCAGATTTAATAACTTCAGGTGTTTTATATGACATCAGAAAAGACCAGGAATTGAGAGACCACCTGTCACTTTCGACATCGCCGAAGAAACCATTTCCTGTGAGTCCTTTACGGCCTCATTAATAGCTGCCTTTACAAGATCCTGAAGCATATCAACATCATTAGGATCAACGCATTCTGGATCAATTTTAATATCGAGAAGTTCTTGCTTTCCATTTACTTTAACTTTGACCATTCCCCCACCAGAAGAAGCTTCTACTTCCCTCGCTTCAAGCTCTTTTTGGAGTGTCGTCATTTTAGCCTGCATCTGCTGTGCCTGCTTCATCAGTTGATTCATGTTTTTCATAGTCTATCCTTTACTCTAACGTCTTCAACTTTTGCCCCAAAAAGCTTCTCTGCTTTTTTTATAGGGTCTGTTTCTACGAATTGCTGTTTGAGCTCATCTTCTGTTTTTTGCCTTTTCGACTCCGAAATATCAGAAAGACTTTGAAAAGACTTTTCCTGTTGCTGAGCTTCATTAAGAATTTCAAATCTCAAACGTACTTTCTCTTTATCCTTTTTTAAGTATTCACAAAGAATAGAGTGAACACTACTAAAAATATCTTTCTCTTGAAAATAGTCATACATGAGACGGCTTTTTTCTCCAAAGCCCATAACAACTTCTGTTTCCTCAGACCCATCTTCATAACTTAATAGATTACCGAGCTCTAAATTAGCCGCACTAGCAGCCCTGGATTGCTTTAAATGGTTAATAAAATCCTGAATAACGAAACCATTGATTGCCACAGGTTTAGATTCTTGAATTTTTATTTCTGAAGCCGGCTGCTGTATCGATACTTCAACTTGAGCAGGTTCACCTTCTTTAACCTCAGAGGCAGGGGCTGCATCTAATGCTTGAGGCATTGAAGAGATTATCGATTTTTGTAATGAAATTAAAACCGCGTTTTCAGGATTAAAAGAGCTCAGTGCCCATTTAAAGTCTTCGGACAGCTTTTGATAAATTTCAATTAAACGAGAAACATTACGATTTGCTTTTAATGATTCTTGAATTTTTTCGTAATAAAAATCAAGAATTTGATTAGCAAAAGTTTCAATATCAATATTTTCTTTAAGACATTCATTAAAAAGATTTGTAATTTCCTGAACATCTTTTTTATAAATAGCCCGACAAATATTTTTAATTGCAGAAAGCTTCGTCAATCCTAAACTAAAAAGAAGTCCTTCTTCAGTAATTTGGTTATTACCTGAAAAATTTCTTAATTGTTCGATAAGTGTCAAAACATCTCTAACAGAACCTTTTCCAGCCTGGCAGACTGACTTTAAAACTTCTTCATTCTCAATAGTAATGCTTTCGGCATCAAGAATGGCTTTCGTATGTTCTAATAAGGTTACCTGGGACATTGGTCTCAAATCAAAGCGTTGAGTTCGTGAAAGCACAGTTGCTAAAAGCTTCTCCGGATCTGTCGTCGCAAAAATAAAAACAACATGGGCCGGGGGCTCTTCAAGGTTTTTCAATAATGCGTTGAAAGCACTATTAGAAAGCATGTGAACCTCATCAATCACATAAACTTTATATTTACCTTCAGTAGGAAGATAGGGAAGCGTTTCAACCAAGCTTCGAATATTTTCAACACCATTGTGAGAAGCACCATCAATTTCCTGATAATCAAGAGAATTACCCGATTCAAGTGACTTACAAGAACTACATTCTAGGCAAGGCTCAAAATCACTTGATAGGTTCTTACAATTTATCGCCTTGGCAAAGATTCTCGCCAAAGTTGTTTTTCCTATTCCTCGAGTCCCAGCAAAAAGGTAAGCATGACCAATGGTCCCTGACTTTAGAGAACCCTTAATAGCCTTTACAACATGGTCCTGCCCTTTCACTTCAGAAAATTTAGAGGGACGCCATTTCCTGGCGAGAACTTCGTAATTCATCGTCTTATGTTTGTATCAAATGGATAGGGGAAATGGCAGCCCTAACATTTGACACAAAGCGCAAACTGCTACCGTTGCTTCGTTCCCGACCTGGCGGAGTTCACAATAAAACACAGTTGCCAGTGCTAAAGCTACCGTGTTGCATACTAATTCCCGAACTTGAATGAGTCAATCCCTGGTTTCTTGGGCTCCTCAATTGGCTGATATTGTCTGTTATTACAACCTTTTATGAGACGGGAGTCCTCTTTCGAGATAATAATTTTATTCGGATAGTCGATAAAATTGCTTATGACTTTATTTTTCCTTTGGTTAAAAAGCGCCAATCTTAAGTAATATTCGCCAACCAAAGACGTCCCTGCATTAACTTTATTTAAAGAATAATTCGCTTTTTCTGGGTACCCATTATAGGACTTCACGTTATAGCTGGAAACATCAATAATTCTAAAACTTTTAGGAACATAAGACTCTGTGACTTCGGCTTCAGCAATAAACTTATTATGTCCCATTATCGGACACTCGTGCTTTTCTAAATGAGGAGCAGGGTAAAGTGCTGAATACATTAAAAAGAAACCTGACTTCTTAGCCTGACTGATAACTTCTTCTCTTTTAAAAGTAAAAGGAACATAAAAAGTATGGAGCTTTAAAAGACGTCCATTCTTTTTACGAATCACTTCATAAATCCAAGAATCAAATCTATATTTTTTTTGTAACTTAGAAAGCACATCAATATCAATTAATGGTAGCTTAAAAAAAGTTTGAATACCTTTTGAAAGAACAGTAAGTTTTTCTTTTCCAACATTGTATGTATGATTTTCTGTGCTTTCTATTTCCAGAGGTTCAGGATCAATAATATGTGATCCTGAAATACTTTCTTTAACTTCACTATAATCAGTACAAGAAAAGACTAGAATAAAAACTAGTAATAACCTCATATCTTAATGTTAGGTTAATTTTAAGAAAAATAAAACTTCAAACGTTCTGGGATAGATTCAGCAAGAAGTGAACCCGATTGGATGTCAGGGTATATCTGATCATATCTCTTAACAATATTATCATCTCTTCTTCTATAGATTAGTGAACGTTTTAAGTCTGAAACTTCTTTGATTCCTGCGGCACCTAACATTTCAGCAAAAGCATGAAGAGTATTTGCATGATAAGAATGAACTCTTACAGACTTATCTGTAACATCCAAACCTTCAGCAAGCTCTTTCACCTGGGTAGCAATTCCTGTTGGACAATTATTGGTGTTACATTCAAGTGCTTGAATGCAACCAAGTGCGAGCATCATTGCTCTTGCAGAATAAACAATATCAGCCCCCAGACTTGTTAACTTCACAAGATCAAAAGCCGTCATTACTTTTCCACTAGCAATAATCTTAATATACTTTTTAATATCGAAACCATCCAAGATATCTTTAACAAAAACTAAACCATCAATAAGTGGAGTTCCGAGTCTATTTGTAAACTCTAACGGAGCAGCACCGGTACCACCCTCTGCTCCATCAACAGCAATATAATCAGGATAAGTATCACTCTCAATCATCTGCTTACAAAGTTCAATGAACTCAGTTTTATTGCCAATACAAAGCTTAATTCCAATTGGTTTACCACCTGAAAGATCTCTCAGTTTTGCAATAAATTCGCAAAGTTCTTTGTGATTATTAAAAGCTTTATGATTTGGAGGAGAAAGCACTGTTGTCCCTGCTTCAACTCCTCTAATTTCTGCAATCTCTGGAGTATTCTTAACTGCAGGTAAAATCCCTCCATGCCCAGGTTTCGCACCTTGAGAAATTTTTATTTCAATCATTTTCACATTAGGAATATTTGCTCTTTCAGCGAACATTTCTTCATTAAAATTTCCATCTTTATCTCGACATCCAAAATAACCTGTTCCAATCTGCCAGATAAGATCTCCACCATGCTCTAAGTGAAATGATGATATTCCACCCTCTCCAGTGTTATGAGCAAACTTACCAAGTTGAGCGCCTTTATTAAGTGCCATGATTGCATTCTTACTCAATGATCCATAACTCATTGCCGAAATATTAAATAGGCTACAACTATAAGGGTTTTGACATTGATGATTACCAACAAGTATTCGCGGATGCTGATTAATTTCATGATAATTAAGCGGGTTCATTGAATGATTAATCCATTCATAGCCATCTTCATAAACATCAAGTTGCGTTCCAAAGGGAACTGTATCTCTGGCCTTCTTCGCCCTCTGATAAACAACAGATCGACTTATCCGATTAATAGGTCTTCCATCAAGATCGGATTCAACAAAATATTGATAAATTTTGGGCCTCAGTGCTTCAAAGACATAACGAATACGGCCTAGTAAAGGATAGTTTTTTCTAAGTGTTTGTTTCTTCTGAAAAATATCCCCAACACCGACGATAAAAGAAACTATCGTTATAAGAGCAAAGACATATCCTAAAAAACCAAACTTGGTCGTCCAGAGAGAAAGTGGTATAAGTACAAGTGAAAGTAACCAAAATTTTAAGCGCATCATAGATATGCTAAGGGTAAATCAAGATGAAAACAATTGTGACCAAATATGACTCTCCTATTGGAACCCTCTATATTACTGCTACAGACAAAATAGAAGCTATTTCAGTAAAAAAACCCAAGAACTTTGATCAAGAAAAGTCGTCACTCTTAACCAAAAAGATAACAAAGTTTCTTGATCAATATTTTTCAAATAAAAATCCAGATATAAGACAAATATCCTCGATGCTTAATTTTGATCAAGGAACGAGTTTTCAGAAAAAAGTCTGGAAAGAACTTTCTAAAATTTCTTTCGGTGAGTCCAAAACTTATGGAGAAATAGCGAAGGCCGTAAAATCCCCAAAAGCATCTCGAGCTGTCGGAGCTGCCGTTGGAAAGAATCCATTCTTAATTTTACTGCCTTGTCATAGAGTATTAGGGTCAAACAAAGCGATTACTGGATTCAGCGCGGGAATCAATAAAAAAATAAAACTTTTAAATCACGAGAATCTAGATTTTAAGCGATAATAAAACAGATAAATTAATATTGCTTTGATTGAGATTTGGGTTTCCTTTATCTGTCGTAGTCGGATAGGACAAGCTTGCGCTATTAAGAGAAGCATATCTATAACCAAGATCAATTTTTAAATCCATCGTTTTTTGAAACTTGACTATAATTCCTCCACCAAGTCCAAAGTTGAATCCAGAAATATCAAAATCAAAGTTCCCATTTAAAGCAGAATTACTATCTCCTTCATTGGTTCCAGATAGGTTCATGATTGTATAACCGAAACCACCTCTTCCATAAAATTGTTCATTAAAATAATAGATTAAATCACCATTGAACTCTATATATGAAGTATCCCACTCGTCCGTTCCTGTTAAATTCGTTGGATTTCCTCCTCCTGAAAAAGCATAAACAAGACCTAATGAACCGCTTAACTTCGGAGAAAAGAAAAATTCAAAACCAATGGGAAGAACCATGTGATTATTAAAATCAAACTTTGAGTCATCTTCAAATTCAAGTTCGCCCAAAAGATAAAAACCAAGTCCACCGTAAATGGTCATTTCAGTTCTGTAATTCTTATTTTTTCTTTTTTGGTGACGAGACCTTTTTGCTTTTCTTCTTAATTGAACTTGATATCCAACTTTAACTGTTCCATTAACAATTTTTCCAACAGCTATATTTTTTTTAGTTTTTAATACTTCAATAGAAGCCGCATCTGTTCCGCTTGATAAAACAATAAGCTCTTCACCAACTTTTACTGAATAGCCAGACTTTTTAAAATAAACTTTACTCCCTTTCACCTTCATCACACGTTGTGCACTCACAATATTAATGAGACTCAAAAGGAAAAGAAGTAGAACTAATGCTTTCATACTTTAAGTATATCAATAAGTTAGAGAATAAATAGATTCAAAAAAACAATTTTCATTTAACAAGTTCAGGTAATTGCCACTCGATTGGATCTATACCCTTAGAACTCAGGAACTCATTAGCCTTCGAAAAATGACGACAGCCAAGAAAACCTCTGTGAGCGGATAACGGGGAAGGGTGAACAGACTTTAAAACAAAATGTTTGTTTTGATCAATTATTGAGCCTTTTTTTTGGGCAGGTGAGCCCCATAAGAAAAAAACCAAATTTTCTTTTTTAGAGTTTAACACTCTGATAACTTCATCGGTAAATTGCTCCCATCCTTTTCCTCGATGAGAACCTGCTTGCGCACGCTCTACTGTCAGAACTGTATTGAGCAAAAGTACGCCTTGTTCAGCCCAACTAAGAAGATAACCATGACTTGGGGCCTTAAACCCTATGTCGGCTTGAAGCTCCTTGTAAATATTCTTCAAAGACGGGGGTGGTTTAATTCCTGGCTTCACTGAAAAACACATTCCATGAGCTTGGCTTGGTCCATGATAGGGATCTTGCCCAATTATAACAGCCTTTACATTATCAAAACTTGTCTCATTAAAGGCAGAAAAAATATTGTTACCATTTGGATAAATCACCTTACCTTTCTCAGCTTCCTGAATTAGAAATTTTTTTAAGTTGAGCATATAAGTCTTATTAAACTCACTTCCTATTTGATTTTTCCAAGATTCTTCAATTTTAAGGCCCATAATATCCTTGCTCAGTAGAGGGAAATTAAAATTACTATTAAAATAGTACTGTGAGAAATTTAAGTAAAAACTTTAATTATCGTCAAGATTACTACTATGCGCAGTATCTTCATTTCTTCTTAATTGGGATATTTAACCTCAATTTGCTACTTGAATTTTTTTATAGCTCAATGTCTATTTACAAATTTGGAGCTTACCTTATTGGAAATTTCTTTTTCTTTAAGTTTTATTACGAAGCTTTTTCCAATCTTCTTTATACTTTCTGGGGACTTACTCTGTTTCTTATTCCTAATCTTCTCGTGTTTTTCTTTGAATCTTTATCTGCTCAAGCATATTCCTTTCATGGATCAATGACCTTTTTAATGCTTATTGTTCATGGAATTATTATCTACCTTGCCTCTTCTCCTGTTTATTATCCGAAAGTTTCTTGGTGGGAATTTGATTATCGATACCGTTCAGAAATTAAAATAAACACTAAATTTTCTGAAGAGGAACATGAAGCACGCCTCAATGATATAAGAAGAGGAGGAGGAAGTATTTCTTCTTTCGAAGCTTTCCCTCTTGGTTCAATTATTGAACTCGATTTTGATTTCCGTTTTGAAAAGTATAATTTCCAAGTCATTGTAGGATCTTGCTCTCGATCAATTCCTGGTAGACCTTATTCTTATGGAGTGAAGTTTGCTTTAGATAGTGAAGAAGACAAAAAAGCTTATAAGTTACTCTTGCTCAATTGGAAGACTCGATCTAAGGTCAAGCTCGACGAAAAATTTCAAAAGGATAAATCAGCTTGAACATTCAAGACATTAATTGGTTAATGGGAACTGCCTTACTCGAAGCTGAAAAAGCCTATAATTTAGGTGAAGTTCCAGTAGGTGCTGTTGTGATAGATTCAATTGGATCAATCGTCTCAACTGCACATAACTTAAAAGAAAAAAACAAGGATGCTTCTGCTCATGCAGAAATTCTAGCCTTAAGAGCGGCAGCCGAGAAAATTAAAAACTGGCGACTGAATGAACATACTTTAATTGTAACTCTTGAGCCATGCCCAATGTGCATGGCTGCAATGAATAGTTTTCGAATTAAAAAGCTAATTTTTGGAGCCTATGATTCAAAAGGTGGGGCCCTCTCTTTAGGCTATAATTCTCATAAAGATTCTCGATTGAATCATAGCTTTGAAGTGACAGGCGGTATTATGCATTATGAATGCTCTAATATGCTTTCACAGTTCTTCAAAGAACGAAGAGAGCAATATCAAAACATCAACTAGACTAAACCTGTTATTTTCGTTAAAAATATTCCTCACCAATCGTTTTAAGCTATGAAAATATGATTCAAAATTGTATTTTTACAAGGAAGTTAAAAGCGAGAGACCGAGATGTAGTCTTTCTACCTCGCAGGTCATGAGTTTGTAGACTGACGAAGCTAAAAATGCAATTTGGGATTATATTTAGGAGAACTGACCGAGTGGCTGAAGGTGCACGCTTGGAAAGCGTGTGTGCGGCAACGTACCGGGGGTTCGAATCCCCCGTTCTCCGCCATATATCAAATTTTGCGAACCAATTTTTGACCAAAGAATAAAAGAGACCAGCATTCCTCTTTGCTCCCTTATCCCTCTTCAAATACTTTACCTTTATGCAATGATCTTTATTTTGATTTTTGGATCATATAGATTCTTAAAAAAGAACTGTTTGCTTTGAATTCTTTTATTTCATAAAATGTATAATATGTATTTTGAAGGATTAAAAAATGAAAATTTTAACTTTATTTCTCAGTATAATTATTAGTGGCGTATTATTTTCAAAATATCCTGTAAAAAGACTAGAGGCATTTGAAGCAGTAAGTGACAAATTCTTAAAAGTAGATAAAAAGGTCTTGCAAGCTGCTTTAACAAAAAAGAAGAAAAATAAAACCGAGGATAAATAATGCGTAACTTATCAATTCTTATAACTTTTTCTGTTCTTTTTGTATCTTGCTCGCTTATGAAAGCTCATTTTACAGATGATGAATATATTGAAAACTCTAGAGTTAAAAATAGTTCTTTTAGCGTTAAAGGAAAATTTAGTTCGATTGCAACAAAAGTACTTAAGGCTGCTAAAAATTGCTATAATGGCAAATATGCTATCACAGACTATCAGTCAGGGGGAGCTGGAGGAACGACAAATCATGTATTTACGGTCGAAATGGTTAAAAATACTTCTTCATTAAAGAGAATATCAATACGCCAAAAAATGTACACAAGCATGCATGATTATAATTATCCGGTGGCAGTTATTGAAATTTCTCAAAAGCGATCGAATACACTAGCAAAAGTTTATTATGGAGAAGAAAAGTTATTCAAGGCAATAAAGCTTTGGGCCAATGGGAAAAAATCGACATGTCCTAAAAAGTTTGGAATAAGGTAGTATAAATCCAAACTATCAGAACAAGGAAAAACAATAGACCTTAAGGTTTAATCAATATAGATAGAATATTTTCCGACGCCAGCCCCAGAAATTCCTTCTTCCATAAATTGGCTAATATAATCTGCTTCCAGTTTTTTGGTCCTCGCAAACTTAGGATTTGAAGTAACCATGAAAAGATAGGGTCTTTTCTTTTTGAAGCGATAAACCATTTCAACAGTATATTTTGGACCAGAAACCAGATTACCTTGTTTGATTACTCCTTGCGTTTCTACTTTAACTATTTTTCCTTTTTTTCCATCAATTAAAATCACTTGAGGAATAAAAAGAACATTACCCTCAGAAGGATGAGAATAAACAGTTAAACGTCTATTTCCAGAAACACCTGGTAAGTAACTATAGAGATGAATGTATTGACCTTTAATTGTTTTAGATTTTTTTATTGTTAAACGGTCTGAAATGCCCTCTCTAATCTCAGCCACCTCAGCATCAGCACCAGAAAAAAGCTGATAGGCCTTCACACTCTTTAAATACTTTTTAAGCGATTTATAATGTCTACCGCTAGAATCATGATTGATATTAGTGACAGAGCAAGATAAAAAAAGAAAAAAACTCAGAACTCTCATACCTCAATTCTAACTCTAATCTTAATTTTTTCAATGTTTTACCTTTGTTCATTGGCTTTTTTATAGGCTGTAACCCTTATGTGATAAAATACGAATATTTGAGTATGGAGGATATATGCTTAAATACATCTATTTACTCTTTCTCTTCTCTTCCCCTGCTTTCTCAAAAATAGAGAAGGCGACCTTTGCTGGAGGCTGTTTTTGGTGCATGGAACCTCCTTTCGAAAAACTTGAAGGAGTTAGGTCAGTTATTTCAGGCTATGCGGGAGGAAAGATAGAGAATCCTAAGTATGAACAAGTTGCATACGGAAAAACAAAACATCTTGAATCTGTTCAAGTCACTTTTGATTCTAAAATTATCTCTTATAAAAAAATATTACAAGTCTTTTGGAGAAATATAGATCCAACGGATAATGGAGGACAATTTGTAGATAGGGGATACCAATATACAACGGCGATCTTCTATCATAATGAAAAACAAAAAGAGATTGCTAATCGCTCCAAAGCTTTCCTTAAGAAACAGAAGTATTTCAAAAAATCAATCGTTACCCCTATTCGAAAATTTACAATCTTTTATCCTGCCGAAGAATATCATCAAGATTTTTATAAAAAGAATCCTGCATCAATTAAAAGATACAAATCCTATCGAAAAGGCTCTGGCAGAGATCAATTCATCAATAAATATTGGAAAGGAAAAAACTTAGATTATTCAACAAAATACTCACGACCGTCTGATGAAATGATCAAAAAGAAATTAACAGATCTTCAATATAAAGTTACTCAAGAAGATGGAACTGAAAGACCTTTTAAAAACGAATATTGGAACAATAAGGCTGAAGGAATTTATGTGGATATCGTAAGCGGGGAACCACTCTTTAGCTCAAAGGATAAGTTTAAATCTGGAACTGGCTGGCCGTCATTCACTCGTCCATTAGTAAAAGAACATGTTTATGAGAAAAAAGATAATTCTATGTTTATGAAAAGAGTTGAAGTGAGATCGAAATATGCAAATTCTCATCTTGGTCATGTTTTTGAAGATGGCCCACCACCAACAAAGCTAAGGTATTGTATCAATTCAGCATCATTAAGATTCATTGCTAAAAAAGATTTAAAAAAAGAAGGCTATGAGGAGTTTTTAAAAATTTTTAATTAAAAACCAAGATTTACTCCACCTTGAACTTTATAAGGTTCTCTTGTTAAAGAGGTATCTGGGTCATGCATAAGATCGTAAAGAAACTCGACAGAAAAACCTAAACCTCCTTTTCCAATTCTATAACCACCTCCAGCCCACCAAGCGGGTAGAGTTTCTTCTCGAGCAGTACCTGTCTCGCTTGTTTGATACTCAAGGTGCTCATATTGAGTCTTGAGATATAAAGTGCTTCCTAAACTATAAAGAGCAAAAGCTTTGGGTCCAATAATTGTTTCTTTAACTTCAGGAGTGAATCTTTTGTCTGTTGATTCTATATAGGTAAGACCGCCACCTATACCTAAATTACCAAGCTTTATTCCAATTCCAGGAGACAAGTTAATTGTTTGAACATCTCCAAAACTAAAGCCTACTTCTCCATTAAAAAAAATTGGTGAACCAGAAGAACTTGATGGTGGATTAAAATTTTGTCCAAAGATATTACCCGACAAAATCAGTAAGATGATTAGTGTTTTCATATTAAGACTGTATTAAATCATCTTACTCTTTATCAAGTTAGTTATTGTAATTTGACAGAAACTAACGTCAACTAGCATCGTAAAGATATGAAACATTTATTGCTTATTGTTTTTCTTCTAAGTTGTTCAACTCTTGATGCTAGTACACCTAAAATCCTAAATCGAAGTTTTAGAAAAGAAATGCAAAGAAAACTAAAACGAAACCACAAACCACTTAGTTATAAAGAAGCAAGAAAAAAACTTTTTGGTCATATTCATTTAGAAGGAACCAACCCTGGTAACTTTGTTGTTCGAGATATTTATTGCACAAATGATTATACAACGACTGACTTTCCTAGAGATAAAACAATTGGTCCTAATAGAATTCCTGATCACAGAGTTATAAATACGGAACATGTTTGGCCGCAAAGTCGATTTAATACAGGGGGACCAGCAGGAGAAAAAGAGTACAAAGTCTCTGATCTTCATATTCTTTATCCAAGTAGTTCACGCATGAATTCAGCAAGGCTAAATCATGCCTATGGAGAGCCAACAACTGACATAAAGAAATATAGATGCTCTAGTGCTAAAAAAGGTAAATTTCGCGGAGTGACAGTTTTTGAACCCCCAAGAGAGTCAAAAGGCAATGTAGCCCGTGCTATGTTTTACTTTGCAGTTCGCTACAATATGAAAATCAACAATAATATGGAAAAATTTCTAAGAAGGTGGCATAGGGAAGACCCTGTTGATCGGCTTGAAAAACGCCGAAGCCAGCTTATTAAGCGCTACCAAGGGAATAGCAACCCTTTCATAGAAAATCCCAGACTCATCACAAAAATTAAAGATTTTTAATTTTTGACGATCTCGGCATCCTGCGCTATCAAATATATCTAATCGAAATGCAACCGTAGCTTAGCTGGATAGAGCACCTGACTACGAATCAGGAGGTCGCACGTTCGAATCGTGCCGGTTGCGCCATTTCGATCATTCGAAAAGAGCTTTCTAAACGAGACTCTAACGGAAACCTCGATATTAGAAAATGAGTTCGATCTACCAAAAAAGATGATCATGATCTTGAAGAATCATTTGAAGTTGATTCCATTATAGGAGCAATGAATACAGCTATTACAACACTTCTTTATGCCTTTGATACAGAAAAACATGTAAAGAAGTTTTTTGAGTCTCAAGATAATTAACAGTTTATTAAGTTGTTTCTATTGGACGACCAATTCCATCATCAATATCAAACTCTATTCGAAAATGATCTTTTTGGAGGTCATCCACAAAATCAACATTATAGAAGTTAATAGTATTAGTGCGCTCCTCGTAATACCAATAACCTCCTTTTTGCTGAGCTCCCGGCTGAATAAGCTTATCTTTATAATAAACTCTAAGAGTATCAACCACTGGTCTTTTTTTGAGAAGCAAGCTTGGAATCCCAACAATCGTCGCGATATCTCTTCCAACGGCAGCTAAGTCCCTTCCAAATTGAGACGTGCAAGCCGAAATATTAAATCCTCCAGAAGCATTGATAACTTTTTCATAAGGGCTATTTTTATAAGTTGAGTAATCGCCCGTACTGCGGCAGTCTTTCAAATCCCTTAGTGCAAGTGCGCCATAGAATCTCAAAACTTTATCTTGGGGAATATAATCACTCATAACATCATAAAAATTATCGCCACTATAATCAGCACCATTACTTCCACTCTGTTCTTCTTCATCACTTATCATAATAGCGACAAGATGAGCATTTTTTCTTTGAAAACTCACTCCGGAACTACTGTTATAATTATCAAGATGCCTTCTAAAATTATAAAATATATACTCATAACCGCTACCGCTAGTACCAAGTCTTTCAACAGCTTGTTGAAAGGTAGAGATAGCCCTTCGAAAGTCAGAAGGATCAGTCATGTCAAAATTCTCTGATTCAAAAGCTTGATCAAAGCCAAGATAAGGTCGTTCTGATTTATCAGTCGAAACAATTCCTAGTTTCCAATTAATATATTTGTCTTTTGCAAATTCTTGGAAAAAAAGCTCCGCATTTCTCTCTACGTTTCTTTGAATATTTCCCATACTTCCAGAGTTATCAACAACTAGAACAATATCAATCTTGTTACTTTGCTGTAATGTTGAGAGTGGATAAATCCTCTCATCAACTTCAATTGGAATAGCTTCTTCCTGATAGACATAGGGGGACTCTTTCCCTTTACAGCTAACTAATAAAAATAAAACTAGAATCAACTGTTTCATTTCGATTCCTCTAAGCATAAATTTCTAACATGAGCATTCATATTAAAAAGCTCATCACTCCATAAAACTCCATCATTTGGAAATTGAAGCTGTTGCTTTGTAAACTTATTACTAGCATAGACATGAGAATTACCATTATTAAGCTCTTTGTGCATTCCCTCTGCGAGTAATCTCATTTTACTTAATAGCTCAACCCTAACAAATTTCATTCTATAGAGAGAGTTTTCAAGAATTTTTTTTCTATTTTTCCACTGCAATAAAGCTTCTTGCCTCATTTGAAACTGAATAAATTTCGATCTTTCTTTCAGTGCGTTCACTGAGCTCATTAAACCCATATTAGAAAGCAAAGCAATTTCGGAATTAATTGTTTTTAAAGATTTTTTATAATTTTTAACATTAAAACTCATTCTTACAATTTCAGGGTTTTCAGATTTTAAGTTTTTATCAATTAACTTTGACCATTCTTTATTCACGTTAATATAACGATCGATTGAATGTTTGGCATCACTAAATTGGCATAAAATAACATTTGCCATTGCACTAACTAAATAAACTTCCGGGTAAAACCGGTCATCAAATAATCCCAACTCTAAAGTCGCTAATTCCCCCTTGGCCTTAGAAAAGTTTCTCGACCTTAAATGAATCCATAAAACTTCGGTTCTAGCTTGAAGAAAGTATTTTGATTGTTGTGGAATTAAACTATAAAAATGCTCTGATTGCTCAAGAGCTCCAACCTGATAGAGTAATCGAGCTAAAGTAAGATAATAAATTGATATTTCTTCAGTATCCTCACTTTTTTCGATCCAGGGTTCAATAACTCTTTTAACAATTTTTCCAGATGCACCCAGTTTTCCGCTTTGAGCGTAGTTATAAACACTTCGATAAGCTAAATTGAGCCTGACCTTATCATCTACAGGTAATTTTCCTATCCACTTCAAAAGATTGAGATCTTTTTTGTTTGCTCTTAGCCCTTGAAGAAAATAATTAGTATTCAAAGAAAGATTCTCTACAGCTTCAAGTTTCTCCACATCACTTTCAGTGAGCGCAAACCCTTGAAGATTAAAAATTTGAGAGAGGTCCTTATTGACTGTCTGATCAATTCCAATTGCTAGCTGGCTTTCTCTTAAATCTCCAGCATAATTAATCCATTGAGATAAAAAACTTTGATTCAATTCAAGTTTATACAAGAGATACAGTTCGGTCGCTTTAGATATTTTATTAGAGGGTTTATTTTTCTTTAGAGTTTTTAGAGCTTTATTATAGTTTTTATTAAAAATAAGAGAAATAATCTCATTTGAAAGATTTGATGTATTCGATTTCCACTCAGCATAAAGCTGAATTAAAAAGGGGTCATCAAGCGTTATATTCGGTCTTGAATCTAATTCCTTTGAAAAGTTAAGCTCCGAACCTTTACCATTTAATAAGGCTTCGCTGCTCGCAAAACCAAGACTAGGCAATAATACTAGAAGAACCCAGATACGCATCATAAACGATCACCCTCACCAAAAAGATATCCAATTTCGAGATATCCCATAGCATTGTGAATATTTCTTGATCCACTTAACTGATCTTGCTTATAGAATTCGTTCTTAAGACCAACCCTTGAACTGAAGTTTGTACCAATCCAAAAAGCAAACCCTAAATCAAGAATTCCCATTCCCACTTCTCCTGATTCGAGTTTGACCTCTCCATAACCAAGAGCAATATATTGATCAAAATAAACAACAGTATCTTTATTAAATCGAAGCTTTCCATAGATCGTATTATAGCTAGCAAAAATTTCTTGAGAGCTTAAAGCATAATCTGTATCAGGAACAATTTTACTATCATTAAAAAGTTTTTCCCCAGCATCACTCAGGTCATTATAGTATTCGACATGCCTTAAACCAAAAGACCAATCTTCATTAAGGTGATAACGATAACTTAGCGTAGCCTGTTGCATTTCCAAATGACTATCAGCTGTAAAGTTATTAGCACCACCAAGAGTAAGTTCATGCCTATTTCTAAGGCTTGAATACCTGGTGTTAACAATATAAAGCTTATCTTTACTTAGTGTCGGTGTGACTTTGTCCGTTGGAATCCTGAGATCATCTAATTTCTTATCAAGAGTTCCTTTTTCACTACTTTCAGTTGAACCAAAGCTATAATTAGAGAGAACAAAAAAGAGAATAAATACTTTCATAATACATCTTTTCATAACTCTTCCTTAAAAATTTGCCTTTAACATTGTTTGAAACCATTTATAAGGGATTTGCTTATCTTCATTCCCTACTTTGAGGTCTGCCCATTCAGTTCCAAGGATAACAGCTCTTCCACCGTTTCTTCGCTTACAAACAACACCGATAACATAAGGGTTATTTTCATTCTCAGAAATCCCTAAAACGCCCTTGCAGTTTTTGTTCGTATCATAAAGACCGCCATTAAAAATAAGGGGATTAGCAGAAACCTCTGAGGCTAGACCCTTAAGACCAATAGGCGCTTTAGATTTTTCAAAATGAGAAGTTTTCATGAACTTCATCTTCGTAAGATCAGGCATATTCGGGAGCTCATTATAGCGACCAATAATACTAAAATCATACTCTTCAATAAATTTAGTTAACAATTCTTTTGGAAGGTTATTAATCAATGGTGAGGCAACAACAATATTTTTAATTTTTTTAGTCGCTTCAAAGATTTCTTTATTCGTATTTTTATCAAATAAAGTACTCGTCGTTAAAACAAGTGTCTCTCTTCCTGAAATATTTCTTTCATTAATTGCCTGAATCGCTGGATTCATAACATTCAAGCTCTTAAATGTTTCCTGGTAAAACTTAACCTCTGGATCTCTAGAAGAATCTGCAAAAAGTAATGTTTTATAGCGATCTTCTGGAAAAACCTCTACAATAAAACTTTCTGCTGATGAAACTTTATAATCAGATTCTGCAACTAAGTTAAATTGAAAGACACCTGACTTATCAAACTTAAGACGGATTCTTCCATCTTCCCAAGAAACATATTTTCTCATGGATTCAGGAAAGACTTTTACCTCTGGATCTAATTGAGGATCTTCTCCATCATTAATACTGATATTTCGAGTAAAGGTTTCATTGAAGTTTAGATAAAGCAATTCACCTACTGGCCAATTCATTCGATTAATAAAAGGAGGTTTACGATCTCTAACAACGATTTCAACTTCAAGTTCTTCGTACTCACAATTTCTCATATCTCCACTAGAATTTAGAACACAAGATTGAAAACTTAAACGTTGGGTTGTTCCATTAAACTTTGGGGGAATATCATTCCAGTGAACATTCAACACACTCGAATAATTATCTTTGTTTTCGACTAAATCATACTCAAACTTTCCAAATGGAGGTTCAGATGAAGAAAGGACAACTGAAGGACTGATCTCCTTATTAAGATCATAAGCAGCAACCTGGAAGCTCATATCTAAACCCTGAACAATCTTTTTCGCAGGAAGAACTAACTTATTTTTTAATCGTTTATCATTAACTCTAATAGTAATTTTTTTAGTTTCTAAGTGATTTGCAGGGTTCGCAATTGTAATTTTTCCATTGTAAGAAACGCTGCTACCTTGTGTTTTTCTATTTACATGAAAATAATCAGGAGTGAATTGCAGTTTAAATTTTGTTTCATTGATTTTAATTACTTCC
Source organism: Bacteriovoracaceae bacterium (assembly GCA_965217035.1). GTDB lineage: Bacteria > Bdellovibrionota > Bacteriovoracia > Bacteriovoracales > Bacteriovoracaceae > JAUHYH01. The sequence goes on from OZ244226.1 coordinate 1,515,098, forward strand.
ATATTTGGCGGCATATCCGTTGTCGTGACTTTGAATGGTCCGTTTGGATAATCCGTATTTTCAATTTCAAAAATGTTTTCGTAAAGAGAGCCCTCTGTTGCATTACTGCTGGCATTTGTATTAATTTTTATTTCTCTTGGTCTATCATGAACAACAAGGTTTACTTCTTCACTTAACGCTCGACGAGTATCAAGACTACTTCTTAACCAAACTGTAATAGGATAAATAACACTTTTTTTAGATGGATCACCTGGCTCATTCCCGGCAAAATAATCTGGTTTCCAGCTCAGAATTAATGTTTCTTCATCAAATTGAGCACCTTTTGGAAGATTATCAACCCAAACAATTGCTTCAGCCTCATCAGGAACTGCAACTCTTATTTGATAAGATAGATTTCGTCCCTCTTTCAGATTGATATTTTTATCTACTGCCATTGAAAGTTCAGGAAGAGGCTCTTTGTCCTCCTCAATAGGATCAACTCTTCTTTGCCCTGTTTCTGGATATGGATCCTTTTTACAGGATGAAAATCCAAAAATAAGTAAAACTAACAAAGCATTAATTGTTTTCATGTTTTTCATTCTCTACCTATCTTTTAAGATCCGACTGGACGAAGCATAAACGGATACTTGACGGGAACTTTGACTCCACCCTTTGGTTTTGGAAATTCCCATGTCATCATCTTTTTACTGATACAGTTTTCTGTTGGTTTATCTTTAAGCGTTGTTCTATTAACTCTTGCAAAATTCAACATTCCACTTGCATTAATTTCAAAACTCATCTCAACAAGACCCTGAATACTTGGTTTTGTTTTTAACTGAGCTTCATAACAACGACGAACTTGATTCAAATATTTTGCAATCGTTGCATTGATCGCATATCTGCTGATTCCACCCTGAAGGACAACGTCAGAACTTGAAACGGCAATAGCTGAAATTCCCTTTCCGTTTCCACTGGCCACAAGGGTATTTCCATAACCACCTTTTCCACCGCCGGCGCCTTTCGTCCCAATTCCTCCGAGACCTTGAACTCCTGTATTTCCGACAGTTGTTTTTCTCAAGCCTTTACCGACGCCCGTTAAAACCTCACCACCACTTCCAGCATCTCCGCCTTTACCAGCTCCAGCACTTGCTTTCTTAAGCTCTTGCGGAATTCCACCTGTAACCTTTTTAAGATCTTTGGAACCAACCATTCCTAAAAATCCAAGGTTTCTCTTCACGGCCCTTTTTGAGATCTCTGCCTTAGTCAATGGTTTGACTTTAAGATTTCTATTCACATGTCTTTGAATTTTTACTGTTTGAGCCGGTTTAATTATCTTCACCGTAATCGGCTCTACCACCTTCTCTTCTTCTAATTCCTCTACTTTTTCATTATTATAAAAAAAATAAATCAACGGAATAAGAAAAAGTAAAGCAATCCCTAGAATATCCAACTTAGAACTTTTAGGCTCTTCTTTATCTGTCTCAAGAGCTCCAAATTGACCTGTCGATGTTTCTGCAAATCGAAAATTACCGAGAGGAGTGTTTAATAACCATCCATCTTTAGTTTTCATCGCATCACAGTTCTCGGTATTATCAATGCTGAATTGGTTATTTTTATTAGATAACTTGAATAAACAATGCCAGTCATTATTTGTAAAATCATAACCTTGACGCTTACGAGAAATAATTCTCTCTTCAGCTCTTTTTTTACTGATAAAACCAAACTGATTGTGAAATCCAAACTCACCAAAATTAACTTCCTTGAGCACTTTAATGAATTCACCAGTGTTCGTTTCTACTGCGATCATTGAACATTCTCCCCAAAATCACTTGCCATCATGTCTAAAAAATCTTCTCGAAACTTTAAAAGACCAGAGTCTTTCTCTCCAATATTTCCTGTAACGACAGACATCTCAGGCTTTTTTCTCTCCCCTTCAACTAACAGGGATTCGAAGTCAATCCTCTTGGACTTCTTATACTTAATTCCATTACTCTTTTGCTTCTCTGCAAAGCCAGAAATGCTAAAGGAAATAATTGTCATTAATAATAACTTCATAAACGTTCCTGAACCTTTAAACTATTAATTCGATTTGAATAATAATTTTCAATTCTTTTGTTATTTGAGTTTTTATAAAAGTCTCTTAAACTCATTAAAGTATTTTGATCTTCTGGATTTGATAATAATTCATTTTTCATAGCATCAATTTCATTCTTCTCGATTTTTGCAATTTTTTGATAAGAGCTTTCAATCTTAATCAAGTCTTTATAGTTTTGAGTTGTACTTGCTATATTTGTTTCAATTTTTTTCTTATTTTCAAGATCGGTAATTCCGGCAAGTTCATTTGTTAATAATGATTCATAACCGACTCTAGTATCTTCAAATGGCTGAGCCATTCCAGAAAGCTGCCCTTTAACTTGATTTAATGTCGCTTCGTCAAGGTCTGGAGGTAAAGGAGTATTGAGAATATCTTGAGTTATTCCCTGATAGGTATTATGAAGCATACTTAGAATATAGATTCTTGTTTCTGAATCAGATCCCTCGAGGTAAACGTTAGAGTTTTTGACTAATTTATCAATCGCTCTGGTCTTTCTTTTAAAGAGCCTCTGGCTGTTTCTTCCATAAAATTTTAGATTAATTGCTTTTATATAATCTTTTTCCAGCTTTTCTAAAACAAGTTTAGACCACACTGGTCCAAGAGAACTCTTTTCAGCTAAAATCATTTTCTTTGTTTGAGAATCTGGGCTTTTCGAATGAAGCATTATAGCGAGTTCAATTTTCTTTTTTTTGCTCCATGGAAAACTCAATAGCTTTTTATCTAGAAGCTCTGCTTCTTTTAAAACAACAAAGAGAGCGATTTCATATTTTTCAGGAATTGATTTCTTTCTTTTTATTTTTTTTATTAACTGCTTAAGAATTCGTTTCTGAGATGACCATTTTTGGTCCATTTCATAGAGGAGAGCAATTTTAAAATACTCATCGTAGTTAATCTCTTTAGTGCTTAAATTTTTCTTTTCACGCAATGATGCTGCCTTAGAATAAGACCCCATCAACTCGTATTCGTTCATCAAGGCTTGATAATCTTTTTCTCGCTCTAGCAATACAACAAGCTTGGCTTGATCTTTAAACTTTATGGCCAAGACTTTTGCATTCGGACAAGATTTCTTGGAATAGACCCCATCAAGACAAAACTTAAAAAATGATTCCAAGCTTTCTTTTGTTTCGGAGCGACTCGCAGCCTTTTCAAATCTTGCATCTAAGAGAATTTTTTCCATAGACTTCTTTTCACTTAAGACCTTCTTAGACTGAACACCTTGCGTTCCAGAATCCCAAAAATTCACCTGTTTAATAATGTCATCAAATCTTTTTTCAGAGTTAAAAATATCTAGAAGTAGGTTTTGGGACATGACTGCCCAATTCGTAATATTTTTATTTTCGATTGATCTTTCTACTAAGCCCAAAAAGAGTTTTTCTGCCTTCTTAAAATCTTTTTTCTCATAATATGTTCTGGCGGCGACATATTCGAATTCGTCTTTTTCATGACTTGATTTCAAAATCTCTGCAATAGCGAGTGCTTCCTCAAGAACAATGTCTTCTTTTTTTAATTTCTGAGCTAAGCTAAGTCTGGTTTGCCTAAGTTCTCTAATTTTTTTCTTTTCAACATCGTAATTTATATCCTCCTTAATCCACTTTCCAAGAAACTCAATTTTGCGCGAAATGTCTTTTTCAGCTTTTAGCCATCCCTGTTGTAACTTTCTTCTTAAGTCGTCATTAGGATAAATAGTTAAATAAGATTCAATCGATCTCTTAAGGTAAGGGTAAAGATCTTCTGTAACGTTCGTTTCAGCATCAACTTGAACTAAAAATCTTCGAAAGATTTTTTTGATATTTTCTGATTTTTCTTTATCTTTTGGAATATCAAGAGAAGTTCGCTTTGAAATTTTATCAAGATAAATTTCAACTTTTTCCCATTCTCTAAATCCATAAACCTCTTCAAGAAGTCTAATTTCATTATAAAAGTCAGGTTCTTTATTATTAACATGAGCTAAAATAAAAGATCCCGCTCTTCTATTACCGGCTACATAAAAAGCTTCTAATAACTGCTTTACAAGCTCTGGACGATCAAGTTTTACCGCTATTTTTTCAATATACTCTAATTCAGCCCTTCCTGTTGTTTCTTCGTTAGACATGAACATTATCAAATCAATTAACGAAGGCTCTCTAATCTCTGTTTTTGAAACCCATAAAGATTTTTTTAATTCCTGAATCCCAGCTGTTAACTTTGAATTCTTAAAAAGAAGCCAAGCTTTTCTATAATGAGCATAATTACAAGCAGTAATGTTCGGACATAGTTTAATTGCTTGATTATAAAGTGGACCCGCTAATCTAAACCGACCATCTTCTTCGTACCACTCTGCTAAAGCCAGTGAAGCCTGCTCTAACATTCTCTTTGGAGTTTCTTTATTATTTAAAACACTTTTATAATAAGCTTCGGCTCTTTTATGCTCGTCTAGTCTTGTTAATAAACGCGCAGCCTGGAATTCAATTTTAATTCTATTGAGACCCTCAGCTCTTTTAATTCCATCCGTTCCATTCAAGCTATGTTTGTATAAGTCTAGAGCTTTTAGCCTTTGCTTCTTCCGTTCAACTTTACCATTTTTTCCACCTTCTTTAATGGAAGCGTCAAAATAAAGATCAGCTAACCTAAGTGTTAAATCAACTCGTGCTGGATCATTAATATCTAATGAGCTTCTAAGTTTTTCCATCTCCTGAATGAGATACTGAATGTCCTTGGAGTACCCAATATTTCCTACAAAAAACAAAAGGATAATAAATAATTTAAACATTTATGGATTACCCAATACCGCAAGCTCAATAGACTGGAACTGACTACTCGTCAAAACCCCCATTATCAAAGCCACAGTCGTGCTTTTAATTTCCTTATCTGCTTGTAGATTGATTTCTCCTGTAAATGGAGTCTCATGCGAAACAGACCAGTTTTTTTTAATAAGATTCAATTTATTTAAAAGAACATTTGGATTTCTACTAATCTTTTTTGTTTCTCCGACTAACTTCTGATCCAAATACATATTTCCGTCTTTAGAGATTGCAAGAACTGGTGCTTCTCTCACCATCGCAGGGGTTGTCGAATTAGGTAGATCAATTCCTTTAGTCACTAATATTTCAGGAGAGCTCGAAAAGGTTTGTAAAAGAAAAACAACAAGCATACTAAACATATCAACCATGGATGTTAGCATTAAGGTAAAGCCAGCTGCCTTCATGCCCCAGCTTTTTTTTCTTTTGCTATTAACTAAGTGTTTTTCGAAAGCATTGGCTGAAACTAAGCTATGATTAAGAATCATTATTGCCCCCTCGCCGTTAATACACCAATATTAACGATTTTCTGTTTTCTTAGAACATCTAGAGCTTCAATAAGCTTTCCATAATCAATAGAGCTTCGTGGAGTTACAGTTGCTGAGGAAATTTCAATTTTTCCTTTCTTTAAAGCAAGAATCTTAGTTGTAAGAATACTTTGCATTGATGCCAGTAAGTCTTCATATTTCTCACCCCTAGCCTTATAAGTTTTTACTCTTCGCCCGCCTTTTTTTAAGTTCAAACGAGCTTCTTGAGGATTTTTAAAAACAAGATCAAGTTCATAAGTTTCTTTAGTGACTGAAGCGGCTTCAGTTCCATAACTTTGTTTAACTTCGATTGTACCAATTTGGATCCAAACAGCTGTGATCAGAAGGAAACATACACATGTTGATAAAAGATCAATAAACGGTGTAAGATTTATCTCCGCATTGAGATCTTTTTTTTGCCCTAATCCTATTTTGTTCTGCACTCTAAATATCCTTATTTAAAATTTTTACAAAACTAAAAACTATAATGTTGTAACAGTCTGACTTTCACTTTTCTTAGTTACATTATTACCTGCTTTTTCATCAGAAGAATGACTTTCTGTATAGAAAAGAAAATCATGATAAATTTCCGAAGCTGACTCAGTTAAGGCCCTAACAATTTTCTCTGTCTTATTTTGAAAAACAGCATAGGCAACAAGTGCTGGAATTGCAGCAACAAGCCCAAAAGCTGTCGAGTTAAGTGCTTCTGAAATACCTTGTGAAAGGAGATTTGCTCTCTCAACAGGTGAAGCAGCAGCAACACCAGCAAATGAACTGATCAGACCTGTAACTGTTCCAAGGAGACCAAATAAAGTTGCAACGTTACCAAACATCGATAGAAACCCGGTTCTCTTATCAATGTTTGAAATTTCTTTTGAAAGCTGTTCATCCATTCGCGCCTGAAGAGCTTCATCTCCTGCACCTGCTCTTCTCAGTTTACAAGCAGTCGATGAAATACGACCAATACTGGTATCACCAGCACTCATTTCAATATAATCTTGAGCCGATTTAAAATCTCCAGCAGCAATAAAACCTAAAATGTTTTTTCTAAAATCTATTGGAGCTTTTTTAATCTTTATATAGAGAGCAAGAAAACGGTCAATCGTAAAACCAATTGTTAACAAACCAAAAATGAGAATGAAGTACATGAAGAATCCACCGGCGTGGAACTGCTCTATTAAATTCATATCAGAAACTCCTTTTTCATGAATATAACTAACGAATACACTTCAGTTTTTAGTACCAGGGTAAATCTGTCAATAAACCATGTTAAGAAGTTTCTCTTTGTAAGATGAAAGTAGTAGAGCATAAAAGTCAGCTTAGGTGAAATTTAGTTTTTCTAAGCTTGGACAACTATGATTATAATTTAACTTTTTAAAAATAAGTCTTAGTCTTTTAATCGGATTCAAAAAAAAGATAATTTTCTGACCTAAGAAATCAAATTTTAATGGATTTTAGTAAGTTTTTAATTCTTTTACGGTTTGTTCCGAGATCAGAATGACCCACTCGAGACTTTGACTTGAAATGCAAAAGTTCTGCCGATTGATCATAAAAAAACTCTACATCATCTTTAAATCGAAAAATCTTTGTCGTTGCAACACCATGAAGATAATTTTCAGACTCTTCAACAATTTCAATCTTTTTCTTTTTAAAAACTTTCTTAAGTATAGGGATAGGATTCGTTTTTATTTTTAAAGGTTCAAAATAAGACTTTTCAGATTTTTCATTAAGACTACAAACACAATTTGGCTTTGATCCACAAGGTTCAATTGATTTCACACAAACCTCTCATCCAACTTAAAGTTTTCCATTTTTCTTGGAGTTATTCCCTTATAATACTCCATAACTTCTTTCATAACTTTTTCATATCCATTACCACTTTCTATGGCTTTACCAAAATGTGCAATTTTATTTTTATAATCAAGGTGGCCTGGAACAATAGGAACACCAGCCGCTTTAGCAACATAAAAGAAACCGGACTTCCATTTGGTAACGGCTTTTCTTGTCCCCTCTGGCGTCACTAATAAACAAATTTCATCTCTATCATCAAAGACTCGAGCCAAAATATCGGTTTGTTTTTCACCTGTTTTTCTTGCACGATCAATACCTATAGCACCAAGGTTTTTCATTAATGTTTTAAAAGGAAATCGAAGCCATTCTTTTTTAATTGTAAAATTCAAACTAAACTCGGTATAACCAAATGCTCCCATCCCATAAACAAAGTCCCAATTAGATGTATGGCCACCACCTAGTAGAATAAATTTAGGATATTTTCTATAGTCGAATTCACAAACGAATTTCCAACCACGTAACCAAAAGTAAAACTTAAATGTTTTGAGCAACAACCAAGCCATTGAACTCTATTATGCATGAAATAGGTGGCAACTTACATCAAAATCTTCACTTTGCATTTAATTGATTCTTATACTCTAATACGAGGTTGACTAAAACAATCGAAATTGAACCTCTGCATTTTGAACAATAATTTCATAGATGCAACAATTAAATAAAACCATATTTCAAGGATGAAAAATGAAGTTTTTATTTGCTCTTCTAGTCCTCTCTCCACTTGCTTATCCAAATATTCAATTTAATGAAGAATGCTCTCTTGAAAAAACATTGCGCCCATTTTGCTATCATAAAAGAAAAAGCCCAATCGTTAATGTTGCTCTTATTCATTACGGAAGTTCCATAGATCTCAATCATTTGCAAAAAATATCTGATTTATTGAAAGTTCGATTCGGAATGGCCACTCAAAACAAACTCGAAGTTGAAATTTTACATTCAACTATTATCCCTCTTCAAAAAGAATTACCAGAAGACTATTCATTAAATGACATCACAGATAAAAAAAGACTTCATCGCCTCTGGTACTACGAGAATATCGGAGGCAATGTTCTCAAGGAAGCTTATGAGGAATACAAAAATAGATATTCACACATACTAAGAAAGCTTGATTCTTTACTCGTAATCACAGAAGCTCAATTTAATGGTCTTGGTTTAGCCTACGGTCGTGTTTCAGCTACCGAGTACCCCATGGAGATAGCCTGGGCACTTTCCAACCAAGGACGCACCGAATATCCAACTGATTACAAAATTGTTGATGAGCTTATTCATGAAATTGGACATAATCTCTTCTTAGGTCATGCTGCAACTCAATGCCAGGATCCCAAGCTCACCAATGAAGAAAAGCTTAAATGCATTGAAGATTCACCGAATAGCCAAGATGTTATGAGCTATTCTAGAAATAGAAAAGCCGTTGATCAAAACCATATGCACAGCTTTGAGCAATGCAACCTAAATATGATTGAAAAAAGCATTGTCCCTAATTTATTAAAAGGAGGAGTCTGGAACTTCAGAAAAAAAGTGCGTTGCCGATAGTCTAAAGATAATTCATACTCAATTTTAATTTTACTGGATCACACTTGTTCATGTGCCACTTGAGTCTCTATACCCTGTGCTAATTTACGATAAATGTATCATATAAATTGAGTTTCAATAATCTCTTTAAATTTTTCATTTTTAAGTTCAATCTAACATAAGAAGCTTAAATTAATCCTTTGTAACTTTGAATAAACACTCCATTGATGTGACAATAGCTCATCAATACATATTCTTATAAACGAGGTTTTCATGAATAAGTTTCTTATGTTAGTGAGTTTTTCATTATTTTTCTCATGTCAAAATAGCAATAAAATAACAATTGGCTATCAACTCATGGCAAACCCCTGGAAATATCTCATAAGTTCAGGAAAACTAGATAAAATCGCGGGGAAAGAGGTTGAATTTAAAAAATTTAATTCCGGAGCTAAGGTTATTAATGCAATGGCCAGCGGAGATGTTGATATTGCAATCGCAGGGTCTACTCCTATTGCAGCAGGATTAAGTCAGGGACTTGATATTCAATTGCTTTGGGTCATGGAAATTATTGGAGAAGCCGAAGCCCTTGTTGTTAAAAATGACATAAATTCGATATCTGACTTAAAAGGAAAAAAAGTTGCAGTTCCTTTTGGATCAACGACTCACTTTCACCTCATGCTTGCTTTCAAAGAAGCCAATATTAACCCAAAAGATGTGACAATCTTAAATCTTAGCCCTCCATCTATTGTGGCCTCTTGGAAAAAAAATGAAATAAGCGCAGCTTTTGTTTGGTCTCCAGCTCTAGAAGAAATTCAAACTGGTGGAAAAGTTATTTTGAATTCTAAAGATATGTCAGAAAAGGGCAATCCCACCTTTGATGGAATTATTGTCAATAAAAGTTTTCTTGCTCAAAACAAAGGTTTTGTAAAAGCGTTTTTAAATACCCTTATTGAAAATCATCAAGATTATAATTTAAATCCATGGGATAAAACTAACGAAAAAGTCATTGCTATCGCAAACTTTGTTGGATCTTCTCCTAATAAAGTCGCAAAAACTCTTAAAGGATATATTTTTCCTAATAAATCAAACCACCCAACTAAAGATCTGGGAGCTATTCTCAAAAACACTGCTATATTCTTAAAAGAACAAGGAAAAATTGAAAGTGTTCTTGAAACCTATGAAGATAAAATCGCCCTCGATATTATTAAAAGTTTATAATAATGATTGAAGTCAAGAACATAAATCTTCAATATGAAAACCTAGAGGTTCCTGCACTTAAGGATATCAATCTTAAAATTTCAGAAAAAGAATTTGTCGTTATTCTCGGCGCTTCCGGTTGTGGGAAAACTTCTCTTCTTAATTTGATTGCTGGTTTTCTTTTTACAGACTCTGGAGAAATTAGAATAAAAAATGAAATTATAAAATCACCTGGCCCTGATCGAGGAGTCGTATTCCAACGAAATGCTCTCATGCCTTGGCTTAGTGTTGAAGATAATATTTTGTTTGGACTAAAACTCAAAGGCGTTTCAAAAAAAAAGAGAGAAGAAGCACTTGAAGGAGTTTTAAATTGGGTTGATCTTCACGATTTCAAAAAAAACTATATCTATGAACTTTCTGGAGGAATGCAACAAAGAGTGGGAATAGCAAGAGCACTTATTGCAGATCCAGAAATACTCTTAATGGATGAACCACTTGGAGCTCTAGACGCTATTACGAGACAGGACATTCAGAAAGTCATTCTCGATCTCTGGGTAAAAACGAATAAAACCATTTTAATGATCACTCACAGTATTGAAGAAGCTCTCTTCATGGCAACCAAGCTAATTATTATGACTCCTCGTCCCGGTAAAATTCACAAAGATTATAATCTAGATTTCTCAAAGAAATACATTTCTGGTCAAAAAGCACGAGACATTAAAAGATCCTCTGGATTTATCAGCCTCAAAAATGAAATTCTTGAGATTATTGAAGAGACTTCCCTATGAGCCCAGCAAAGATCTATCAAGCATTCCCTAAATTGAACAACAAGAAAGTCATCTGTCTATCGATTTTCAGTGTTTTATCCTTTCTCATTGTATGGATTGCACTAACAGAATTTGGGATTATTCCTCAAGTTATTTTGCCTTCTCCCTTAATTGTTTTAAAAAAAACAATCGATATTTTTATAAAAGGCTATGCAGACAAAACGTTAATTGAACATCTGGGAATAAGTCTTTTCCGTGTTTTTGCTTCACTCTTCATTGCAACTTTACTTGCAATTCCTATAGGAATTTTTGTTGCACTCAATGACTATGTTAAGGGATTAGTTGATCCGTTTATCGAGTTTTATCGCCCTCTTCCTCCACTGGCCTATCTTCCATTGATTATTATCTGGTTTGGCATTGGAGAATTTTCAAAAATCATTTTAATTACATTAGCTATTTTTTCTCCTATTTTTTTAAATACACGAGCTGGAGTTCTTTCCATTCCTCAAGAAAGGGTTAGAGCAGCTCTTTGTTTAGGAGCAAGCAAGTGGCAAATTATAAAATCGGTTGTCTTTCCAAGCACACTCTATGATATTTTAACAGGAATTAGGATCGGAATTGGATTTGGTTGGACAACATTAGTTGCAGCAGAAATGGTTGCTGCCAACTCTGGATTAGGTCATATGGTTCTCAGTGCAAGTGAATTTCTCGTTACCGAGGTTGTTATTATCGGCATTATCATAATTGGAATTGTGGCAATTATCACTGATTTTGCGATGAGGTTTTTGACCGATAAAATTGTACACTGGCACAAATAAAGAGAAGCAACCCTCGTATTTAAAAACGAAGGTTGCTCATGATTTTTTTAAAGTTTAATTTCTGAATAAACCATACCCTGTCTATGAAAAGAGGCATGACTTACACTTGATCGCTGACCACTAGGAATTTTAGCCTCACCTTGTGAGTTAGTCATAACTTTTACGAAATTTTCCTTATTATCGTGGAAAACGACTGTTACACCAGAAAGAGGTGATGTTCTTCCTCTAGAAACTTTGCTTACAACAACTTTATTACCTTCTCTTCTTAGCTTCACTTTCTTAGGAATAGTATTTCTAACTACCATCGTAGGATCACCAAAAAGGTGGTATTGAGCAATATTGTCTCTAGAACTACTTACGTTACCGCTTTTTTCAAAGAGGTAAAGCTGACCACCGATAACAATATCACCTACACGAGTAAGCTTATTAGCAGCTCTTCTTCTTTCAACCCCAAGTGCCATAGTTGCAGGCGGGTGCCAAGCAACATTTACACTTCCACCATAATAAGCAACTGCACCAATTGGCTGACCACCGTTTCCAGTAGCATTCACCCAAGTTGTTCCAAAGTGTCCTTGTTTGTAACGACCATTTTGGCAAGCAACATCAATAATAACTGGTTGAACATCAGTGTTTGTTAAGTTTTCAATATCACGAATATTGAATCCACCACCGTTAGGCCAGCTGTACCCATCTCCGTGACCTAAGTAAGTGATCCACATGCCGCCAATGCCTAAGAGCTTATCAACTTCAAGAGATATCTCTCCACCTAGTTCTGATTCGAATAGGTTCGCTTGTTTTACATTCAGGTTTTCTTCCATATCTGCACCAATCATCTGAATGTATTCTTCATCACTTGGACTATTTCCTTCGTTAGAAGCAATTCCGATTGAACGGCTAAAACCTTTTAAATTCTCAAAATGAGCTTTTTCATAATTAATAATTTTTTCTGTTTGAATTTTAATTTGCTCTGGATTTTCCACAACAAACCGCGAGTAGAAAGCCTCTGGAATAAAATCTTCTTCACTTTTAGTGAAATACTTCAAGTCACTGGGGGTTCTAGATGATGATCCCGTAGAAACGTATTCCGTTGCAAAAACATTTTCATCTCCAACAAGAACGACATATCCAAAACTTGTTTCTCTCTTTTTTAGCATAGAACGAAAATACTTCTTAAGTTTTGCAGAATCATTTCCAATACTTTCAAGAGTAACTACTTTTACACTAAATCCAAGTTTTCTTTTCCAAACAACAAATGGCTTCATTGCAGCCTTGAAAGCTTTTGGTGTAACAACAAGAAGTCTATTATCAACTCCAGAAGAACGGTTTTTTCTCAGGATACTAGCACTTGTTTTTAATGCTCTAACTCTTGAACGACTTTTTTTGCTAACTTCAACTTTGAGGTTTGAATATAGTATTAGACTGTTACTTCCTAAAGATTTTGCAGGAACAATTGATAGTTTAGAATAATGCTTCCCTCTAAAATCTCCAAGATAATCTATCTTAATAAGCTTTTTTGGAAAGTCACCTCGATAATATTTCTGGCTTCGTTTATAACTTGCTCCACCTGATGAACATCGAAGCTTCTTAGGACAAGGCAAAGGAAGAAAGTTATTAATTTTTCTTGCTTCGCCTTTTGAAGTTTTTACTAAAAAATCCCTTGGTTTTCCTTCTAATAACATTCCAAAAAGTGGAAGGTCTGGAGCACCAGGGATCGAGATCGTTGATAAAGTTTTAGTTTCGATTTTTTTAAAGGTAGTTCCCCTGATCATTTTATGCTTCACTGACACTTTAGACAGATCAAATGAGACCCTAATATTGTTTCCCACTCTTTTAACATTTACTTCCTTAGCGAATGTCGAAAAAGCGAGAAAAAATAATACAATTCCAGATAAATAATTCATGTTTTCCCCTCTTTGGTCCAAAATAATAGACATTTATAGACTTTGTTTAGAAGGATAATGGGAGGCTTGAGTATTTTAGTCAAGGAATTGGCTTAAGCATTTAAGAAGATGTAAGAAACTTTTGACGACTCATTTTTCATCGTTTTTTCTTCTTTACTTCATAATAGATCAGGGCAATTAAGAATATATACCTTCTCCAACTTTTGAGCTTCTTCATAACCCTAAAAACACTTCGGGCGATAAAAACTTAGTAATTCCAAGTATCTATCACCCTTAGTAAATTCAAATATGGCGGAGACGGCGAGATTCGAACTCGCGGAACGCAGAACGCTCGGACCCTTAGCAAGGGCCTGGTTTCAGCCACTCACCCACGTCTCCACGTAAGCTCAATTATGGTGAAATTGTATGCCTGTGAAGTATAGGAAATCTCTATTACATTGAAAAGGCTTTAAAGATTCCTTTGTGCAGTCGGAAACTTAGTCTTGCCAAACTGGAGAAAGCTTAAGCCTTGATACATCGTATCCAGCCTTTCTCGCATCAGTAAAAGCCTTTAGATATTGAAATTTAGAGAACTTAGGAGTTCTTGAAAGAATCCATAAGAACTTTTTCTCAGGATGACCCACAAGAGCATATTCATAATCTTTACCAAGAGCAATAATCCAGTAAGGACCAGCGAAAAGCCCAAATTTCTTAAAAAATGGAACAAAGCTTACTTTTAATTTAGAATTCGTTCTCTTGTCAGTTACAAAAGCTCGCCCTCGGGCAACCTGCAGCTTTTTCTTTCCATTCTTGCGTTTACAAATATTTTTAACCTTTACGAAATTTTGGTTTTTACTCAATGTATATTCAACTTTTGTTTCGAGACAATTTTTTTGAAAATTATTTTCATAACGAGCAATCTCGTACCATGTCCCCATATATCTTTCTAAGTCCACATTAAGTGAAAAACTACTTGATGAAACCATTCCCAAAGCGATGAAAATTATTTTTTTCATATTACCTCCAATATCTGAACCATAAGTTTGAATGAGCGGAATGAAAAGCGATCGAATAGATGTCTAAAGAACCTTTATCAACCATGTTTTAAACAACGAGATGCATAATATTTTTCTCAAATAATAAATAATCTATTAAGGTAGCCCTTCAATTATTTAAATATAACAAGGAGTTCTTATGGATAAAATCAACGCCCAGCACATACTGGTAGAGCATGAACACGAAGCCCAAGACTTAGTAAAAAAACTGGAAGATGGAAAAACTTTTGAAGAGCTTGCAAAAGATTTTTCAAAATGTCCTTCTGGTAAAAGCGGTGGGAATCTCGGCGAATTTGGAAAAGGAATGATGGTTGCCCCTTTCGAAACTGCAGCCTTCGCACTTGAAGTAGGCCAAACATCAGGACCAGTTCAAACTCAATTTGGTTATCACCTCATTAAAAGAATCGCATAAAAAAAGGCCCTCTTTTCAGAGGGCCTAATTTTTAATTATATTTCAAATTTATAATTAATTTCTTCTTCTTAATCTTGATACAGCATTCAAAACTTTACTTGCATCAACTCGACCACCAGAAACAGAGATATTTTTCAATGCATCTGTTTTAGTACTTGTCTTAATAAGAATCTCTCTAATTTTAGTAGCTGGAAGTTTCACAAGTTTTTCACCTTTCTCTCCAATAAAGTCAGGATTCATTGAAAGTAGAAGAGCAACCACACCAGAAACATGAGGTGTTGCCATTGATGTTCCAGAATACTTGGCATATTTACCGTTAAGAACTGTAGAAAGAATATCAACCCCTGGAGCTGCTACATCAACAGTCTTTTTTCCGTAAGAAGTAAAATAAGCTTTTTTACCACTTTCTTCATAAGCAGCAACTGCAATCATGTTATCGATCTCGTAATTAGAAGGATAGTTTGGTCTTTTATCGTTATCATTCGAACTATTACCAGCAGCCGCAACAAAGATTGAACCTTTTTCGTTAGCATACTCAATAGAACTTTTTATCGCTTGAGAAGCTCCGCCGCCTCCCCATGAGTTACTCATTACATGAGCACCATTATCAGCAGAGTAAGTGATTGCTTCAACAATAGCAGCTACTGTTGTTCTTCCTCTTGCATTAAAAATCTTTGAAGCCATCAATGTTGCATTTTTTACAACACCAGCTACGCCTAGCTCATCATGAACAGCTCCAATAGTTCCTGCACAGTGAGATCCATGACTGTGACCATCTTCTGGAGTACTATCTTGATCAATAAAATCGTACCCATGAATATCATCAACGTACCCGTTTCCATCATCGTCAACATTAGGCGTACCATTTAATTCTGCTTTATTAACCCAAAGATTTGCCTTTAAATCAGGGTGAGAAAGATCAATCCCTGTATCAACTACAGCAACAACAACTTTTTTCGTTCCAAAAGACTTATCCCAAGCTTCCGGTGCATTAATATCAGTATCTTTTGTATTATTAAGTCCCCAAAGCTCACCAAACATATCATCCTTAGGAAGCTCTCTAAGGCTATATGCTTTTCCTTTTCTGAATTTTGGAAGTTCATAAATATAGTTAGGCTCAATGAACTCAATCATTGGGTGAGACTTAAGTTTTTTAACTGTAGAAATCTTAACTCTAGAGTTAACTTTAATTCGATAAATTTTTGATTTTTTAACTCTTAATCTTTTTCGTTTCTGAATCATACTTTTCATTCGAGAGTTAGTGAAAAATCGTTTTGCACTTACACCTTTTTTGAGTTTTACAATGTACTCGCCAGGTACAGATTCACGTGCACTTGAGCTACTTATGAAGCTCACAAGAGATAGGCATAAAAATAAAAAAATAAAATTCCGTTTCATCATAAACATCCTTGAAATGATTAGTAGACTAATTTGATAGGTAATCCTATGACGGTTTTTTCGTTTCAGGAAGCGATGATAGTTAAAGTAAGTACTTAATGTATCATCAAAAAAAATGAACAAAATTTTATTTTCAAATACCAAATTAAATTTAATTAATAATGCTCAAAAACTCGTAAAAGGACCATCGCTTAAATAATCTAAATTTATAATCATTTAAAATGATTATAAATTTTTAAAAGAAGTTATAGAGAAACCTCACTTTTAAAATAGACTTTATTTATTTTTTAAAGAGAATTCAGAAGAAGTCCCTGTTGAGCAAGAAGATTATAAGAATCTAAAATCAAAATATGTTTTTGAGCATTCAAGTCCACTTTTGATTCATAAAGACGCATTCTCTGATCTATTGTATTGATAATTTTTTGAGTTAAATCAGATCCTTTTTCACTTGCATAGAGCTCAGCAAGCATATCATCATAAGTTTTAGTATTCGATTCAACGGCTAGTTCTAATTCTTTAATTCTATCTTTTGAGTTTTTAATCGCAAAAATTAAATCTTCAACCTGTCTTCGTATCTGTCTATAGTTTTCATTTTTTTTGTAGTTTTCTATCGAAAGATCATGGTTTGCTTTCTTCACCTTATTTCTTCTCTTTCCTCCATCAAATAAAGGAATCGAAATTCTTCCACCGACATAACCACTCATAAGAGATTTATCCCCAAAAACCTGGCTTCTAGCATCTTTAACATTAATCGAAGCATCTAAAAAAACTCGCGGCAGTCGCTCTTTTTTAACTGCTAATAAATTAGATTCTGCACCTTTGATGTTGAAGTTACTTTCTTTAATCAGCGGATGAAACTTCAAAGAATTTTCCAAAATTTCACCTTCTTCCATCGATAAAAAAATTGCTTCTGGCTTTACGAGGAAAAAATCAACAGGATAATAATCAAGGATAGATTTATAGTAATTATTCGCCCTATTAATATTTCCTTGAAAAATTCGAACAGTATTACAAACTGATTGCTTCCTGGATTTTATAAGCTCTATATCATAAGACTCTAATGTTCTTTCATTTTTCTCGAGGTTCTTTTTAAGATCCCAGAGATCATTGTAAGCATTCAAACTATAAACCAAAGCTATCCGTTCTCTTAGAACACTTATATAACTATCAGCCGCAGCCAAAGCAATTCTATTCATTAAATTTTCAATTTTTGCTTGTGCGGCCCTGGATCTTTCTTCTGCTGCTTTTATTTGGCTCCTCACAAGACCAAAATCAAAAACAGAAACACTCGTTGAAAGGCGAGGTGTAAAACTTGTAATATTACCTCTTGGAGAACCAGCAAAATTTTCAAGTGTTCCGTAGGCTAAATTTAAATTTCCTTGAACATCTCTTGCTGATTGAGCGATCTCAATATCTGCTTGTGACTTTTCATAACTTAGTCTTGATCTCATAACAGACGGATGAGTTTCTAAAGCCTGTTGAATAACATCATTGATCGTAATTTTTTCTAGGCCATGATTGTCTGCAATATTTTCTATTTCATCGCAACTGGCATGAGATCTAGCCGGCAATAATACGAGATTAAATAATAAAATGAATAGGTTAAAGCTCTTCAAAATTTACCTTCCTAATCACTCTCTGTACAAGCCAATTCTGCAACTGAATTCATTCGATATCGCAATTTTACTGATCAATAAATTCTTCATTTTTATTCCTTTTATAGAATTATAAACTTCGCAAGGATCCTTAACCATAATCCCGTAAACCTTACAAAAATAAGCCTAGATTTTAGACACTTCTCGTCTTGGTGCGTATGTAGTGAATAAAAAACGATGATAAATGAGATGTTTTAGGGCCATGATAGAGAACGAGGAATTTGTTGATCTCGCTTAACGCTGTCGCAATAAAGATGATTGGTTAGTTTTACTTGAATTGGCGGAGGACGAGGGATTCGAACCCCCGGAGGCGCGAACCTCAATAGTTTTCAAAACTACCGCCTTCGACCACTCGGCCAGTCCTCCGCAAAAGTGTTCCCCTAATATACGAGGAACGCTTAAAAATGACAATTATTTGCTTATCAGTTCAATTCCACCCATATAAGGGCGAATGACCTTTGGAACCACAATACTTCCATCTTTCTGCTGAAAGTTCTCAAGAATCGCAACCAATGTTCTTCCCACGGCTAAACCTGATCCATTGAGAGTATGAGCAAACTCTGGCTTTTTATCAGTTTTATAACGAATCATGGCCCTACGAGCCTGGAAATCCCAACAATTAGAAATACTAGAAATTTCACGAAATTTATCTTGAGAAGGTAGCCAAACCTCAAGGTCAACAGTTTCTCTCGCACCGAATCCAATGTCACCAGTGCAAAGCTTTACCGCACGATAAGGAAGTTCAAGTTGTTCTAAAATCTGGCAAGCACTTTCAACCATTTCCTGATGAGCTCTTTCAGAATCATCCGCCGCAGTAATGTTAACCATTTCAACTTTTGAAAACTGATGCATTCTAATGAGTCCACGAGTATCTTTTCCATAAGAACCAGCTTCACTTCTAAAACATGGCGTATAAGCAACATAGCGAAGTGGTAATTCTTTTGCTGGAAAATTTTGCTCACGTTTCAGATTTGTCACAGGAACTTCAGCCGTCGGAATTAAATACCAATCTCTTCCTTCAATTTTAAAAAGATCATCTTCAAACTTAGGCAACTGGCCCGTTCCAAAAAGAGTTTTATCATTAACGATAAACGGAGGAATGATCTCTTCGTAACCCTTTCCCAAATGAAAGTCGATCATATAATTCGCTAAAGCTCGCTCTAAACGTGCTAAAAGTCCTTTATAAACGACAAAACGTGCTCCCGTTAACTTTGCAGAAGTTTCAAAATCGAGCATTCCGAGCTCTTCACCTAGAGTTGCATGATCTTTAACTTCGAAATCAAAGTTTGGAATATCACCAGTCTTTTTAAACTCAACATTACAATCTTCATCAGCACCATCTGGAACATTATCAGAAATTAAATTTGGAATCGTCGCAAGAAGTTCGTTGATTTCTTCTTGAACTTTATGAAGTCCTTCTTCTTCCGCCTGCATAACACTTTTCAGAGTAGCAACTTCTTTTATTTGGGCGTCAGCATCTTTACCCTCTCGCTTGAGTCCACCGACTTCTTTAGACAAAGAATTAATTTTTGCTTTTTTGTCTTCAACAGTTTGGATAAAAGTTTTTCTTTTTAAATTTAAGGACAAAATTTCATCAATAATCGAAGTATCGAAACTTCTTCGTGTGAGGTTTTTTTTCACATAATCCGTTTCTGTTTCAATTAATTTCAGATCTAACATTTCTAGTCCTATTTTAGTTTTTTGATGATCGATTTAATTTTTTCTGCATTTTCAGATTGAGGATTTAATTCTAAATAAGTCTTGTAAGATTCAATCGCTAAGCGCGATTGACCTAAATATCGATAAACCTCTCCAATTCGATAATGCACCTCTATTTCTACCTGTCCGCTAGTTTCTAATACTTTTTTAAAGATATCAAGAGCTGCCTCTAGTTGATTTCGCCGAAACTTAACTTCCGCCAAACCTTTCAATAATTCAATATTGTCTGGGTCCAACCTCTGTGCTTTTTTGTATTGAGCTTCTGCCTTAATCCATTCTTCATTTTGACGATAAATATTCCCAAGCTGAATATAGCCATATGAAGCGAACCGATTCAGTGCAATTTCTTTTCTTGCCAACTCAATTGCAGACTCCGAATCCCCTTTAAGCATAGCTACTTTACTCAGAAGATAATGAAGCCTAGGATAGCTGTTTATCTTCTCTTGAATTTCTAAAAGAACAGCCTCAGCTTCTTCAAACTTTCCAAGATCAAAATAAGTCTGTGCTAAAATAATACGAACACTGTGGTCTGCCCTATTATGACTAAGATAGAGTTCTGCATTTTTTAAAACTTCGCCATATTTTTGCTCTACTTGAGCGGCTTTCATTAAAAATAAATATAACTCTGAGTCAGCATTAATATCTTTTCCTATTTCAGCCTTGAGAGATTCAAAACTTTTGATTTGCCCACTTCTGTAAAAAAACATGGCGATTTTATGTTTAATTTTTGAATTATCAGGATAGTCCTTTTCAAGGCCTCTTAAATATCCCAATCCTGTATCAACATCTTGAATTTCATAAATTATGTCAGCGTACAAAATTTTGTAATCAATCTTTGAAGGATTTAGATCAATTAAACGATTAATAATATTTCTTGCTCGATCAAACTGATTATTTTCGAGATATATTTTAGAAAGTCTATAAAGTGCACTTTCTTGAAGAGGATTAATTTTAATTGCTTTCTGTAACCAAAGAATCGAGCGCAAAAGATCTTTTTTATTTTGATAAAACAAAGCAACGACTTCTGCATATTCAGGATCATTCCCAAGTTTCTGATTGAGTTCTTGGATAATAACCAAACCTTCTCGAAATTTATAAGCATAGGCATAAGCCTTAAGTAATAATATATCAAAACTCTTGCTTCTCCTGGGTGTTTTTCGAATTTTATTTAAGCTCTTAATCGCTTCTTCAAGATAACCATATTCAATTTGAATTTCTATTAATAATTTTTGAGCTGGTAAATAATCAGGATAAATATCTGTCGCATTAATTGCATTTGTAAGCGCTAATTCAAAATTGTTCTTTTCAAAGTTCTTTCGAGCTTTAATGATATAATTAATTGATTTCGACTTTGCAACTAACTGACTTATCTCTGAATATTGCTCATTATTTTCTAGTGTAGAAAGTTTCGCAATTATTTCACTTTCAGGGTTGATATCAATAGCCTTTGAAAAATATTTTCGAGCTTCTTTGTATTGGCCTGACATTGCCAGAACAACACCTAAAGTTTCAAGATACTGTGAATAATAAGCTCTATTAAACTCAAACCTTGCAGCCTTAACAGTCTCCAGGAGACTTTGGACTTTTTTATTTTCTTTTGTAAAAAGATAATAACGTATTCCATGGAATATAATAGCTAAACTATCCGGATATTCGTTATAGGCTCTCGCAAAAGCTGAACCGTAGTCCTCATAATTGTTTTCAATCTCAAGATATTCTAAAATCGCAAGATAGGAGCGCACTTTTAATGATTCTCTTGCTATTAGTCCATTGACAATTTTACGAGCATCTTTAATATTTCCAACTTTTATTAATGCTCTTAAATAAGTAGAAGTTAATCCTTCTGTGATTTTATCGTTTAATTTTCTGTACTGTTCAATTAAATAAATCGCTGCATCGGGTTTATTAACATTAAGAAAAAATTTTGCTCGTAAATTTACAGACCTTGGTTTCTTTAAATCCTTAGAACTTTTCACATAACTTAAAATTTTGAAAACTTTTGCTCCATCAGAACTTATTTTTTCACTATAAGGAAGAAGGTCAACATAGGTATTAGCAAGATAACTCAAAACTTTATCGTTTTCACTAAATCTAGCAGCCTTGATTGCAATTTGAGATCTTTTTAATAAATCTGGTAGCTTATAGTCCACTAAGCCCGATGCTTCATCCAGAATGCTCAAAGCTTTATCATCATTAATTTCATTTCCCAGTACAGGAATGGAAAATTTTGGAACTATAAAGGAGTTATTTTTTTTCTTAGTTGATCCGTCATCATCAAGAAGAAATAAAATAATAAGAAGAATCGCTAAAATCGTAACAATATTTTTTTTATTCTTTTTTGGAAGTTCTTCTATTTCTTTTTCGTTTAGATCTTCAACTTTTTCCTCTTCAAGTTTTTTTTCTGTTTCATCAGCTTCTACAAGTGCATTTTTAATTTCTTCTACATTGTAAAATTGAGTTCGATCTTCTTGCTCTTCTTCCGGCTCTGTCTCTTGTTTTTTTAATGCCTTCTCCAGATTTTTTTCAATACCCTTTTTATTCTCTTCGAGATAATCATAAGTATCTTTTGTAATTAAAGTTGAACTTAAATCAATATCTTCTTTTTCTTTGATATATTTTTTTTTCTGAGTATTAATTTCTGCTGATTTAACTTTATCTTTTTTTCTTTTTAATTTTTTTTGAATTTGAGTTGTTTCTTGTTTATTACCAAATTGTTCTTTGAGTTTTAAAACAAGAGAAGACTCAGTGACAGATTCCTCACTCAGATCTTCAAAACCAGGTATATCTAGGAGACTATACCACTTTTCTTCTGTTACTGGGTTACAACGAATAAAACGAGGAAAGTAACCTTTCCTTACCAATTTCTTGATTTCATCAGCACTATAGGGGCCAATAATTTCATTATTAAATTGAACGCGATATTTTTCTGCCATTTGCGTATTCTAATAAGTTTCTATGTACTTATTATAGCAGAATCTAGGTTTTAATGAGTCTTAGGACTAGTTTTTAGCCACCCATTGCTATAGTAGCTGCTGAGTATACTTTATAAATTTTGTCCCAAAAGATTCCTAATGCAACAACTGGAACTGTTAGTGCCGCAAGGTAAATTCTTGCAGGAACTGTAAAATCCGTTAATTCTTCACTTTCTTCATCTGGTTCATCCAGAGTCATTGTTTTTGCCAATCTAAGATAAAAGTAGAGAGAAATTGTCGAGTTAATCGCTGCAATAAATGAAAGTGTATAAAACTTGCTATTGATTGCCGCAGAAATCATATTGAACTTCGCAACAAAGCCTCCAAAAGGTGGCATCCCTGCGAGAGAGAAAAGAACAATTAAAAAGCAAATTGTTAAAAATGGATAGCTTCGAATAAGCCCTCTAAAGAAAACATGATCATCGCTTCCATATCTATTCACAACAAAACCAGTGATAAAGAAAGCTGCAAGAGTCATGAACATATAAACAAGTCCGTAAAATAGAATTGCATTAGTTCCGGATTCATTCATAACAAGAACACCCATCAGGATCATCCCTACATGCCCGATTGATGAATAAGCCAACATTCTTTTAACAGACTCTTGCCTTAAGGCGGCCAAGTTTCCAACCGTCATCGTAAGGGCCGCAATAACTTGAAGGAAAATAACCCATACTTCACCAAGAGCAGACTCTGGTGAAAAGAATGTCATTGTTACTCTTGTTACTACCGCAATACCTGCAAGCTTAGGTACAATGGCAAAGAAAGCCGTTACAGGAATTGGAGATCCCTGATAAACATCTGGTGACCACATATGAAATGGAAAACAAGCAATTTTATAACCAATACCAACAAAAAATAATAAGAATGAAACAAGCGCAGCTGTAAATTTCACTCCCTCAAGAGTTTTTACACCCTCTGCAAGATCAGCAAAGTTAATCGATCCAAATAGACCGTACAAGTGACTCATTCCAAAGAGCATAATACCTGCGGTAACTCCACCATAAAGAGCATATTTTATTCCAGCTTCTTGAGATGTGCTCTCTTTTCTTTTCAAAGATGTCATAACATATGAAAGAATCGAAAGTGTCTCAACACCCAAATAGAGTGTCAGCAGGTTTGTCGATGATACTAAAAGCATACCACCTACTAAAACTCCGATCGCCATAATGAGATATTCTGATTTTAAAGTGTCATAAACATCTGTCGATTTATTACTAATGAAAAATGTACCAAGAGTTCCAATGACCATGATCATCTTCATTGATGTTCCAAAGGAATCAATAATAACTGAGTCAGCAAAAAGAGAAATTGGAGCAATGCCAAGGTTCCCAGAAAGTAAAAAGAAACAAAGAACCATTCCAATGATTCCTGTAATATAAACTAAGGTTCTTCCCCTCTCGGCCATTCCGTAAGCTGCTTCAACAAAGAGAAGACCTAACATCGTTAAAATGGCAATCGCCTCAGGAAGGTAAAAAGATAAGTGTGTTAATAAACTTACGGTCACGTCTATACTCCCTAGTATTGAGCCATCATTTCAACCAACTGACCGACACTTGCCTTCATAATATTCAGGATCGGAGCTGGAAAAATTCCAAAAACAATTACACAAGCACAAAGTGGTACCATATACCAAACTTCTCTCGCATTCATATCGCTATAACTCTTAACTGATTCTGATACTTCTCCAAAGAACATTCTCTTATACATCCAAAGAAGATAAGCCGCTCCAATAAGAAGACCAAGAACAGCGATAACAGTAATAGTTGTAAATTTCTTATAAATACCTAAAAAGATAAGTGCTTCAGAGATAAATCCAGAAAGTCCTGGAAGACCAAGAGAAGCAAACATACCGATAATAAAGATCGTTGTGTATTTCGGCATATGAGTCGCAAGACCTCCATAACCTTTTGATCCGTCTGGTCTTACAATCCATCTATGATGAGATCTCTCGTAAAGAACACCAATCATAAGGAACATCATTGCTGTGCTTGTTCCGTGATTAAACATTTGAAGAACGGCTCCATTCATCCCTTGAGTTGTCATCGCCGCGAGACCAAGCATAACAAATCCCATGTGAGAAACTGAAGAATAGGCTACAAGTTTCTTAACATCTTTTTGCGCCATCGCACAGAAAGCACCGTAAAGTACAGACACAACCCCTAAGATGGCAATGATCGTAGAGTATTCAACCGTTGCTGCTGGAAAGATTGGGAAAGCAATTCTTAAGAACCCGTAAGTTCCCATCTTAAGCAAGACACCCGCAAGGATAACTGACACAGCAGTCGGCGCCTGAACGTGTGCATGTGGAAGCCATGTATGAAAAGGAAACACAGGAACCTTGATAGCAAAACCAAGGAACATGGCCCAAAAGAAAATTTTATTAAACGCCCACTCTGTTCCAAAAATATTCACAGTAAGATCAGTAAACTGTCCACCATGCATTGCTAGAATATTGAATGAATCAATTCCTTTTCCAGTTGCATAGTAAAGCGCGATGATCCCGACAAGCATTACGATTGAACCGAAGAATGTATAGAGAAAGAACTTAATCGCTGCATATTCCCTGTTCTCTCCCCCCCAGATTCCGATAAGAAAAAACATTGGTAATAACATTACTTCCCAATAAACGTAAAATAAGAAGAAATCCATCGCCATGAAGACACCAAAAACTGATGACTGAAGCATGAGCATTAATGCGAAATAAGCTTTAACAGACTTTGTAATTGTCCAAGAACTTAAAACACAAATAAAAAACAAAAGGCCTGTAAGAAGAATCATTGGAAGCGAGATTCCATCAATACCTAAGGAGTAAAAGATATTAAATTGCTCGATCCAAGGAACCTTGATTGAAAACTGCTCTTGCATCCCCGCAACACTTTGATCAAAACCTGAGTATAAAACCAGGGTCAGAATAAAAGTAAAACCTGTCGTCGCTAAACTAATGTAACGAACAAGTTGGTCTTTACCTTTTGGGGTGAAAAGGATTGCAATAATCCCAAGAACCGGTAACCAAAGAATGTAATTTAACAATGCACTCACGCGCGAACTCCTCTACTTAGGCTATTATCTATACGACGAAGTTTATCCAAACCGTCATAACCGCCAACGCAATAATTAAAACTATAAAATAAATTTGTATTAAACCTGATTGAAGACCGCGAAGCACGGCGTGCCCTGTTTTTGCAAGAACGCCAAAAGCATCAACGGTATTATCAACAATATTATCATCAAACCAACGACTGGCTCGATATAGCATTCTATTAACCTTTTCCCACCCATCAATGGCATAACGATCATAGAGACCCATATCGATAAAAGCTAATAAGTTATTAAATTTTAATAGTCCCTTCTGAATAATCACGTCGATGTAAATTTCATCAAAGTAATATTTATTCTTGAGAGCTGTTACCCAACCACTGAACATTCTTACGAACTTTCCAGGATCAATTGAGTTCTTAATATACATAAGGAAGGCTAAAAGAATTGAGAAAAAGACAATAATAACAGAAGCTGTCGCTCCTTCAACGTGAGCATGGTGAATCCCTTCTTTATTGTCTGGGTTCGGTCCGGCATATCCACTCATAGTTTCTTTATCATAGATTGTTTCTTCCATGCTTCGATTCTCACGTGTGTCTTCAAAGCTAAAAGCCTGATTTGTATATGATTCAAAACGAGCAAGATTATTTGTTGGAGCATCAACCAATGTTTTAAACCATTCATACTTAACAACTGGAAGCTTGATTGCTCCAAGCCCTGTCGCTGATCCAGCATAGAAAACACCAAGAGTGAATATAGAAAGAATTAAAAGAGGAATGTTTTGATTCCACTTAAGCTTTTCTGCATGTGCATGATCATAAATATGTTGATCTCTTGGCTTTCCATGGAAAGTTAAGAACATCATTCGGCACATGTAAAATGGCGTTAAGAATGCGCCAATAAAACCAAGTAGTGTTGGAATAGCAAACTTGAAACCAAGTCCTGCGTGAAGAGCCGTATAAAGAGCATCTCCAAGAATTCTATCCTTAGAAACAAAACCAGAGAAAATTGGAACTCCTGCAATAGCAAGGGTACAACACCACATCGCAATCCAGGTCCATTTCATTTTATGACGAAGCCCACCCATCTCTGGCATCTCTTGAGTGTGAACAGTATGGATTACTGAGCCAGCAGAAAGGAAAAGACATGCTTTAAAAACTGCATGAGTAATTAAGTGCATAAAAGCAGCGTTATAAGAACCAACCCCAATTCCAAGAACCATATACCCAAGTTGAGAAATTGTGGAAAATGCCAGAACTGCCTTAAGATCAGTCTGGATCATAGCGATAGTCGCAGCTCCAAAGGCCGTTATCCCACCAACATAGGCAATAAGATTTAAAAGGTCCCCAGCCACCATAAGCGGATACATTCTTAACGAAAGATAAACTCCTGCTGCAACCATAGTTGCTGCGTGAATAAGAGCAGAACACGGTGTCGGTCCCATCATCGCATCAGGTAGCCAAACCTGAAGTGGAAACTGAGCAGACTTTCCAATTGTCCCCATGAAGATACACACACCAGCAAAGGTCGTAAGGGCAATACCCATGACAGTTAGCCCCTCAAAAGCTCCTGCATTAATCGCCTTATAAATACTAACAAAGTCAAAGCTTCCGACAACACTCCAGACAGCAAGAATACCTAATAGAAAAAAGACATCTCCTACTCTTGTTGTCATAAAAGCTTTAATAGAAGCATAACCTGCTTTTTCTTTCTCAAAATAAAACCCTATAAGAGAGTAAGAACAAAATCCCATGATCTCCCAAAAGATAAAAACAGAAATAAGATTATCGGAAAGAACTAGTCCTAACATCGCAGAAGTAAAGAGCGACAAATAAAGAAAGAAACGTTCATAACGGACATCGCCTTTCATATACCAGGTAGAAAAAATATGAATAAGCGAGGCTACACCGGTAACCATGAGGAGCATGATGGCCCCCATGTTATCGATATAAATCCCCATATTCATAACAAAACTTGGACCCAAATCGAACCAAGTGAAAACTTTATGAATGTAATAGTCAGTATTTGAGATACCCGTGAAATCAACAGCGATTCTTAAAGCATAAAAAAATGAAACAAGAATCCCTAAAACACTAACTTTATCAACAAGCTTAGGTGCTTTCTTAATTAAAATGCTGTTAAGAGCAAATGCAAAAAAGGGAGCTAGAAATATTGGAGCAACATTCGCAATCGTATAATCCATCTTAGCCTCTTAGTTCCTTAGCTTCATCAATATGAATTGTATTGTTGATTTGAAAATATCTAATAACAATCGCTAGACCAACTGCGGCTTCAGCTGCTGCGATGACAATAATAAAAAGAGTAAATATATGACCGTCTAAATTCTTCGCCACAAATCTTGAATAAGCGACAAAGTTAAGAGCTGCTGAGTTTAAAATAAGCTCAACTCCCAATAAAATAGCGACGATATTCTTTCGAGAAAGCATCACTGCTAACCCAACAAAGAAAAGAACAAGAGAAATTCCTAAGTACCACTCTAAACCAAACATATTAATGTTGCTCCTCAGGCTCTTCATCAAACTTAGGTCTCGCTTTTCTTGGTCGAGCAATAATCGCTGCTCCCACAAGAGCTCCTAAAAGAAGAACAGATGAAAGTTCAAATGGAAGAACATGATCCGTAATAAGTAATTCGCCAAGTTCTTGAACAGTTGGACTAAAAGTTTCTACTTGTTCACTCGGCTCAACGGCTCCAAGAAGTTTTGAAACTAAGTAACCTTGAGTTAGCAGAAAAACGAGCGCGGTTAAGCACCCAATGATATAACTCGTTTTGTTTCCCATTGCAGGAACAAGACTTTTAAGCTTCTGAGTTTTGCTAACAAAATCTTTTCCACCCGTAAGCATAACTGCAAATAGCATAAGAATAACAACTCCACCTACATAAACCATAATTTGAGTAACGGCTACAAAGTCAGCTCCAAGAGTTGCATAAAGACCAGCTACTCCAATCAAACTTCCCAGGAGAAAAATACAGGCATGCATGAGATTTCTAACAACTAACATTCCCAGCGCACATCCAATAGTTAAAAGTGCAGAACTTAAAAACAAAATATTTAAAAACATTTATAAACCTCTTTAGTGACCAACAATTAAATCGAATATCGACTTACCATCAAAAGCCACCATCCAAATAGCACAACCAACAAGGTTGAAAATTGCCATCGGAGTAAGATACTTCCAACAGATTGTCATGAGCTGATCAACTCGAAGTCTAGGAAAAGTCCATCTAACCCAGATAACGATATAATATAAAAGTGCTGTTTTAATGAAAATTGTTCCGAATTGAAGAAGCTGCTCTGGAACTGTTCCTTTTAAAATTCCCAACGGAAGATTGTATCCACCAAGAAAAAGAGTCGCAGCAACACCACAAAGAATAAAAATTTCCATATACTCTGCAAGAGCAAAAAGCCCAAAACGGATTCCTGTATATTCAGTGTGATAACCTGAAACGAGCTCTGACTCAGCCTCAGGAAGATCAAATGGTGCACGATTTGTTTCTGCTAACCCACCAACAAAGAAAACGAAAAAGCCAATAAAAGTAAACGGATTATGAAAAATATACCAATTATGCGGAAGTCCTGATTGACCAGATAGAACTGATTCAAAAGATAATCCTCCTGCTAAGACAATGATCGACATAATCGAAAGCGTTACAGGAATTTCATAGCTAATAATTTGAGAGGCTCCTCTCATTCCTCCAAGCATTGACCACTTAGAGTTTGAAGCATAACCACCAAGAAAAATTCCGACACCAACAAGCGAGCTAATTGCAAGAAGATAGAATATCCCAACATTCATATGAGAAAGAGCGATACCAGAACCAAATGGAAAAACCGCAAATGTTGAAACGACTCCAAAAACACAAATAAAAGGTGCTAGGTAAAATAAAAACTTATCTGCATCTCGAGGAAAAATATCCTCCTTAGAGATCATTTTGATTCCATCTGCAATTAATTGAAATGCTCCATAAGGACCAACTCTGTTAGGACCAATTCGCGCTTGAAGATCTGCTGAAATTTTTCTTTCTGCAATTGTTCCAAACCCGCCAACCGTTGCCATAAAAACAGTGATAAGGGCACCAAAGGCAATGATTATAAAAACAGAAACGAGAAATGGATTAACCCCTTCAACCAAAGATTGAAAACCTTCAAATTGATAAAAGAATTCCGCAATTGTATTCGTCATTTTCGCTCACCTGGTTTAAAGCTTTTAACCCAATCGAGATCACCTTTTTTCCAGCAGTAAGCAATCCCTTCCAAAAGTACCGAAACAAAGCTCAGGAAAATTATAAGAACATAGGTTCCTTGTCCCATTTCGTTAAACTTTTTAAAAATCGTTGCAACAGGAAACATTAAAACGGACTCAACATCAAAAATAATAAAAATCAAACCAACAACATAAAAACGAACATTGAAAAGTGACCAAGCTGTTCCAACTGGCTCTTCCCCACATTCATAAGGCATCTCTTTAAGCTTCCCTGGTTTTTTTGGACTTAATAGATGTGCAGCTAAAAGAGCACCACCAAAAAGAAGAGTAGCAATTACCATCATTACGAGTACTGGTATAAAAATGTTAATGGACTCAGTGGCCATAGTTGGGTAAGCTCCTTTGCTAGTTTGGAGTTCTGCTATCCTATAAAATGTCTTATTGAACTCTATATTTACGACAGGTTACACGATAGTCATAATGTTGAAAATACCTGTTTAACTGAATTTTTCGGACGTTTATGCATTCATTGTTCATAAAAACAAACCACTGGATTTCACAAGAAGGATCGTCGCGTCAATTTACTATCAACCAGCTCCCTTTGTCCCAATGGTGTTCAATAAATTTTTTAAAAGATGGTCTTTGGAATCAAAATATAAGTTCAAAAAAAATTATAGTCTGTGCATCAGACTCATCTGCCAGAGAGACCCATCAATTGCTCTCAAAAAACTTAAACTCAGTGATTTACCTCGCACCTGAACACTCACCATACGACTCATTATTCATTTCCAATGCTGAACTAGATGAACATATCGAAAAAATAAATACTATTTACTCTAATGATTTCGATATCTTGGTAACAACTTTTCGTTCTTTGCTCTTAAGTATCCCTAAAAATTTAGTAAGCGGACGATTTGTGATGAATAAAAATGAGGAATATTCGCACGGATCTCTTTTAAATAAATTATCTTTACTGGGCTACACTCAAACGACCGCATTAAGTGGGCCAAGCCAGTTCTCAATTAAAGGTGAAATTCTAGACGTTTGGATTTCTTCATCTGGACCTTATCGAATTCATTTTTTCGATGATCTTGTCGAGGAAATAAATCCTATTGATCTTGATACCTTCAAAAGTATTCGTGACCGAAGCTTGGACACCCTCATTATTCCAGGATCTCAATCCTCCTTTACCAGTGAAGAGCACGTAAACCAACTCAGGAGGAATATTCCTCAACCTCCACCTGCTCAAAAAGAAAAATGGCACTT
The DNA here is from genome assembly GCA_965217035.1 of Bacteriovoracaceae bacterium. Lineage (GTDB taxonomy): Bacteria > Bdellovibrionota > Bacteriovoracia > Bacteriovoracales > Bacteriovoracaceae > JAUHYH01. Next base: position 1,546,238 of record OZ244226.1, read on the forward strand.
AAGAAAAGGACTTATTCAAAAGGTTCAAGACAGTGAACCCTTTGAAAATAATATTTATATTTTTCCACTTCTCTTTGAAGATCAGACAAGTGCCTTTGAAGAGCTAAAGGATAAGGCTCTTTTTATTTTTGAAAACTTTGAAAGTTCAATGGGGGATTTTGAAGTTTTAATAGATCAACTTCATTCAGAATATAATGAAGAAAACTCTCGAGATGATTCTGAAATTATACTCCCTGAACCAGATAAAATTTTTCATTTTTCCACCAGGGAAATCTTTAAAAACTTGAAGTCTCTCTTTGTCAATTCTTTAAATATTTCTGAATCACTTAACGAAGATATTTCTTCTTCGATGGATATTAACTCTCAATCCTTAAAGGAGTTTTCTTTCAATCAGGAGAATACAGAGCTCAGCCTTACGGAAAAAGTTTTTAGAAAAATTAAGGATATAAATCATTCTCTTGATCGTATTTACTTCTTTTATGAAGCTGAAGAATCAAGAGAAAAGTTTAAGCACCTTCTTGAGACCTATGATGTTCCTCCTGCAAAAATTGAATATTGCGAATCTCCTTTACTAGAAGGCTTTTACTACCCTCAAGACGAATCACTGGTCCTATCGGACCACCAGATTTTCAGGCGTAAAAAAGAGCGAAGAAAGAAGAAAAGAAAGAAAAAATACGATCTCTTTGCTGAGCAAATTGCAACTCTTCAGCCTAATGATTTTGTTATCCATAAGAATCACGGAGTCGGTAAATATCTTGGTATTCAAAACCTTGCTGTTTCTGGAGACGATTCAGACTTTGTCGTTATTCAATACAAAGATGATGATAAAGTTTATGTTCCCGTCTATCACTTAAACCTTGTTCAAAAGTATGGTGATGCCACAGCTGAACATAAACTCGCAGACCTAAAGTCTAAAAGATTTAATCAAGAAAAATCGAAGGCCAGGGGCTCTGTAAAGAAACTAGCCTTTGACCTTTTAAAACTCCAAGCTGAAAGAGAAGCATTCCAAGGATATTCCTATGCACCTCCAGGTGAAGACTATGAACAATTTTCTTCATTGTTTCCTTTTGAGTTAACACCTGATCAAGCTCAAGCAACCGATGATATTTTAGAAGATCTCCAAAAAATTCGCCCAATGGATCGGCTCGTTTGTGGTGATGTTGGGTTTGGAAAAACTGAAGTCGCTATGAGAGCTGCGTTTAAAGCCATTGAAGATGGAAAGCAGGTCGCTGTTCTTGTACCGACAACAATTCTTTGTCTTCAGCATTACATGAATTTTAAGGAACGTTTCTCGAACTTTCCTGTCCAAATAGAGTTTTTATCGAGGTTAAAAACAACAAAAGAAACAAATGAAATTATTGAAAAAACAAACGAAGGTAAAGTTGATGTTCTCATTGGAACTCATAAACTTTTGAGTTCTAAGCTTAAATATCAAAACCTTGGTCTCGTCATTATTGATGAAGAACATCGGTTTGGAGTAAGTCATAAAGAAAAATTAAAAGTTTTAAAAACACATACTGATTTTTTAACTCTAACAGCGACGCCGATACCAAGAACTTTGCAATTATCATTCTTGGGCATTAAAGAACTCTCTCTTATTCAAACGCCTCCTCCTAAAAGGCAATCAATTAATACTTACGTCATAAGAGAGGACAAGAGCACTATCAAATCAGCTATTAAAAAAGAGCTTTCTCGAGGGGGACAGGTCTTCTTCATTCATAACAAGGTTCAAGATATTGAATTAGTCGTGAATAAAATTCGCGAATTAGCTCCCAAAGCAAAGATTGTCTATGCTCACGGACAACTACCAGAAAAAGAACTCGAGAAAAGAATCTATAGTTTTTATAATAAGGAATATGACATTCTCGTTTCTACAACAATCGTTGAATCTGGTATTGATATACCAACTGCCAATACCATGATTATCAACAATGCCCAAAACTTTGGATTGGCTCAACTCCATCAGTTAAGAGGAAGAATTGGACGCTCGAATCAAAAAGCTTACTGCTATTTTGTTATTCCGAAATATAGAAAGCTCTCAGATACAGCAACGAAACGATTAGAAGCATTACAAAAATATGCAGAGCTTGGTTCAGGTTTTGCTATTGCAAACTCAGATTTAGATATTCGAGGAGCTGGAAATCTTTTGGGGGCTGAACAGTCTGGTCATATCAACAGTATTGGGCTTGAGCTTTATTTAGAAATGCTCAACGAAGCGGTTTCGGACCTCAAGGGAGAAGTCAAAGACTCAAAGGTTGATAATGTTGATGTGCAATCATTCTTTTCTTCTTACCTCCCTGATAGCTATATTGCTGATCAACAAACTCGTCTTAAGTACTACAAAAAAATATCAAACGCGAAAACAATTGAACAATTAGAAGATACAGGTGAAGAGCTTCTCGATATCTTTGGAAAACTTCCAGAACCAACAGAAAACCTCCTTAATCTTATTGCAATAACCAATGAGGTAAAAAGAATTGGCGTAAAAACCTTAAAACTGAAGATGAAACAAACTATCATTGGTTTTGACTTAAATTACCTCGAAAATCATCCTGAATTCCAACAACATGTTGCTAGTTTCTTTTTGAAATCTCCCAACAAATATAAAGTCCAACCAAACTTGTCGGTCATTATCCATAAAACCAATAAAACTTCTCAAGATTGTAGAGAGCAAATTTTTAAACTCGTTCGTGATCTGTTGGTATAATCGTAAATTGTAATTATAATAAATACTTATAAGACTTAAACGGCAGAGGGACAGATATGCGTATTTTATTTTTACTAACAGCAATAATTTTAAGTTTTAATTCTTACTCGGAAACAGTTGCAGAAATAAATGGTTACAAAATTTCTAAACAAGAATTAGAAGACGCATATAAAGAAAGATTAATGTATCCAAGTCATAAAAGGATTACGAAAGAATCTGTTCTTCAAGATTTAATAAATAGAAGGCTCGGTATTGATAAAGCAAAAGCAGATAGGATGGACAAAGAGCCTGATGTCGCTGCTCGTTTTGATGATATCCTTCATAACGCTCTTATCTCTCGAGATCTTCAAGATAAATTTTCAAAAATTAAAGTTACAGAAAAAGAAGTTGAAAATTATTATAAAAACAACAAGGAATATAGAACAAGTCATATTCTTTATAGGGTTCGTGCTGTACCTAGCAAAGAAGAAGTTGAAAATGGATATGAGTTCATGGCTTCTATTTATGGCCAGTTAATGAAAAAACCTGTTCGCTTTGAAGAACTTGCAAAAAAACATTCCCAGGTGGCAACAAATCAAAGTGGCGGTGATATTGGATTTCTCCCTCCAACATCAATGGCGCCTGAATACTATGCAGCAATCAAAGGAAGACCTGTTGGTTTCATTTCGAAACCTATCAGAACACAGTTTGGCTTCCATATTGTTAAAGTTACTGGGATTCGAGACTACAAAGAAATCAACAAAAATCTTTATAAAAGAATTCTTTTTGACATGAAGCGAGATAAAATCCTCGAGGATTATTACTCATCCTTAAAAAAATCTTCAAAAGTTAAAGTCTTTAAGAACAAACTTTAACTTTATTTCATAATTTGTTACTCTTCTTGTCATGATAAAGCTGCTTTTAGTGGCCCTATTTATGACGTCTTTTAATGCTCAAGCGCGACTTGTTGATAAGGTCGTTGCAATCATTGACAGCGATATCATCACGCTTTCTGAAGTCAAAAGAATTAAAAAAAACTTTCAAGCACGAAGCATGATTGCCTCTCTAGTTTATGAGCAAAAATCCAAAAATACGCAAAGCATCCTTGATGCGATGGTTAAAGTTTATGTTATCCGAAAAAAGCTTACTGAACTTGGAATTGTAATTGATGATGAAAGCGTTGAAGGACGAGTTAAGCAAATTGAAAAAGCCCAAGGTGTTACGAGAGATTTTCTTGTTTCATATCTCGATCAACAGAATTTAAGCTTCAAAGAATACTTCGAGCTTATAAAGCAGATGATGGAAGTTTCTTATTTTAACTCTAAGATTATTGCACCACTTATTTCTGTTTCAGATCAAGAAATTAAAAACTTTTATAGTGATGCCAAATCGAGCGGAGGAACATCTCTTACTTATAATGTTGTTGATTTTGCTTTAAACGATAAAATTTTAAAACTTCATAGTAAGAAGAAAATTATAGAAATTTTGAAAAAATACAGAACAACAGGAACGCTCCCTTCCGAATTTTCAGAAATGGCGACAAATAAGCTAACTCTTGAAAGTCAGAGTTTAAACCCTAAAATTAATAATGTTTTAAAAAAGACGAGACCCAAAAGCTTAAGTGAAACTCTTGTTCTTGATGGGATTGTTCATGTTTTTTATGTTGAAAGCAAAAAAACAAGCGCTTCTTCACGTTTTAAGAAAAACAAAGAACAACTTCGCCAGCAACTTATGATTAAGAAGTCCAAAGATACGATCAATAAATGGGTCGCAAACGAAAAAGAAAACTACTTTATTAAGTATTTCCTTTAATGATTTATGTAACTCAAGGACATGAAAAATCTATCTCTATTGAGGTTTTTCTTAAGTCTTACCTCCAATTATCAAAACTTGAAGCAGAAAGAATTCTGTTTTTTGTTAATAAAAAATCATTTGAAGAAAGTCTTAAAGCGTTAAATTGGAACTATCAGCTCGGTGAAGATTTTCTTGAATTTGGAGGGAAGAAATTAAAATGCTCTTTTACCACCGAAAATATTAACCCAACTACCGATTCACTCATATCAGCTTTAAAGAAGTTAGAATTATCAAAAGGAGTATTGTTCACATTGCCAACTTCGAAAGATCAAATTTTCTTTGAAGGAAAAATCGTAAATGGACACACTGAACTTTTTCGAAAATATTTTAAAAAACCAGATATTGCCATGGTCTTCACCGGTCCAACAATGAAATCACTTTTGGTCACTGATCATATACCGCTCAAAAATGTTTCAAGCTCCATTACTCAAAAATTAATTATTAATAAAACTATTGCTGCTATTGATTATTTACCAAATGTGAATAAAATTATTTTTTCTGGTATCAATCCTCATTCTGGTGAAAATGGCTTACTTGGGAGTGAAGATAAAATCATTACTGAAAGCATTAAGCTTCTTCAAAAACAATACTCCGACAAAGAGTTTATTGGACCACTTTCCGGAGATACACTTCACAATCATCATGAACAAGAGGTTCTTCTTGTCTACATGGCTCATGATCAAGGCTTAGCACCATTCAAACTTGCAAATGGTCTTTACGGTTCTAATATCTCTCTAGGTTTACCATTTCTTAGATTCTCCCCTGATCATGGAACAGCTTTTGATTTATATGGTAAAAATAAAGCCTCACATCTTGGATGCTTATACAGCTTAAGAGCTGCTTTGGGGAATGATGGATAAAATTATTATAAAAAATGCTTATTCAAATAATCTTCAAAATCTCAGTTTAGAGATTCCTCGAAATAAGTTCATTGTTATCACTGGTCCTTCCGGATCGGGAAAATCATCACTTGCCTTTGATACTATTTATAAAGAAGGCCAAAGAAGATTCCTAGAGTCTCTTTCGAGCTTTGGACGTTCTTATCTACAGTCTCTGGAAAAACCCAAGGTTGATTCTATAGAAGGTCTTTCACCAGCCATTGCTATCGACCAAAAATCGACTAATGCCAATCCACGCTCAACGGTTGGAACGATAACAGATATATACACATATTTGAGATTATTATTCGTTCAAATTGCAACTCCTCATAGCCCAGATTCTGGCTTAGAAATTACTCCCCAAGATAAGAGTAAAATTCTAAAAGACATTTTAAAACTTAAAACAGGATCAAAACTTGTTTTTCTAGCGCCTATTCTCCAAAACAAAAAAGGTGAACATAGAGATATTTTGACTCGGTATGAATCTCTGGGTTTTACCAAGATTAGAGTTAACGGAAAAATTCAATATATCGATGAGCCATTAAAAGTCGATATTAAAAAATTTAATAATATTGATCTCGTTGTCGATAGAATCGTGCTAAAAAAAGAATCTAAAGACAGAATCGAAAAATCTTTAAATTCTTGTTTAAGTATCTCTAAAGGTTCATTGATTCTTTTGGTTGGAAATGAAGAAAAGTTTTTCAGCCAAAACTATTATTGTCCAAAATCTAAAAAAAGTTATCCAGCCTTAGACGAGTCTCTCTTCTCTTTCAATTCGCCTCGGGGTTATTGCCCTGAATGCAAGGGACTAGGCAGGGATAGGGTTATCAATGAACAATCTTTAACCTTTGATTCTGAAAACTCTCTCTTTGATGGACCCCTTAAAGAGTTTTTTTCGAAAGAAGTCGTCCTCGAAAAATATGTTAAAAAATTTTTCAAAGACAATAAAGTAAAACCAACCTCGCCTCTTAAAGATTATAAAAAAACTTTTTTAAAATCTTTAATTCATGGAAATAAAGACTTTAATGGGCTTCTCTCTTTTTTTGAAAACTATATTTCCTTTAAGCATAATAATGTTGTTGATAATAATCTTTCTCACTTAATCACTTACGAAAACTGTTCCTCTTGTGACGGGAAAAAATTAAACAATTATGCTCTCGCAGCAACTGTAAATAATTACTCTATAAGCGATCTCTGTGACATGGAAATTTCTGACTTTCATGTCGAAATTTTAAAAATCCAAAAAGCTTATAAAAAAAATATTGTCGCTCAAAAGCTTTTAAAAGAAATAGTTGAAAGAACAAAGTTTTTATTAAATATTGGCCTAAACTATCTAACTCTTAATAGAAGTGCGGCGACTCTTTCAGGTGGAGAATTTCAAAGAATTCGACTTTCAACTCAATTGGGTTCTTTTTTAAGTGGAGTTGTTTATATATTAGATGAACCTAGCATTGGTCTTCATCAAAGAGATAACGATCGTTTACTTAACTCTCTAAAAGGACTCAAAGATTTAAATAATACTGTTATCGTTGTTGAACATGATGAAGAAACAATGAAAAAGGCAGATCATATTATTGATATAGGCCCAGAGTCTGGACTTCTTGGTGGTAAGATTGTTTTTCAAGGCACTCTCAGTGCGATCAAAAAAGCTCCTGAATCTATCACTGGAAAATATCTTTCTCACAAGTTGAAAATTGAAATACCTAAAAAAAGAAGAAAACCTCAAAATTTTATTGAACTTAAAGGGGCTAAGCAAAATAACTTATCAGGAGCAGATGTCTTATTTCCTCTTGAGGTTTTTACATGTATTACAGGTGTAAGTGGTTCAGGTAAGTCGACCTTAATTCATGAAATTCTTGTTCCTGCTTTAAAACATAAAATTTTCAGACGCTATCCGAGAAGAAAAAACTTTACTTCTATAAAGAATACAAACTTACTCGATGATATTATTAGAATCGATCAAAGCCCAATAGGTAGAACGCCAAAATCAATTCCGCTAACTTATTGTGGAATTTTTACTCATATTAGAAATATTTTTGCAAATACTAATCAAGCTAAGATTCAAGGTCTTGATGCTGGATTTTTCAGCTTCAATGTTAAGAGAGGTCAATGTGATGAATGCGAAGGTAATGGTTCTATAAAATTTGAAATGCCATTTTTAAGCAATGTTTATAATCCATGTCCTAAATGCAAAGGGAAACGTTATAGCGAAGAAGTACTTGCTATTACTTATAGAGGTTTTAATATTGATGACATTCTCAATATGAGTGTCAGAGAAGGACTTGAATTTTTTAAAAATCATAAGAAAATTCACTATACCCTTCAAACTCTCTCATCAGTTGGACTTGATTATTTAAAACTAGGCCAACCCTCTCCTACTTTATCCGGTGGTGAAGCTCAAAGAATTAAACTCTCGAGGGAGCTTTCGAAAATTAAAAAAGGAAAATGTCTCTATATTCTGGATGAACCGACTACAGGGCTCCACTTCAATGATATTCGCTTACTGCTCGATTCACTTCAAAAAATGGTTGATCACGGCCATAGCGTTATTGTCGTTGAGCATAATCTCGATGTTATCAAAACAGCCGACTATCTCATCGATCTCGGTCCAGAAGGTGGTCGAAATGGCGGAGAGATCGTTGGGGTCGGTAGCCCAGAGATCCTTTCTAAAAATAAAAATTCTTTAACAGCAAAATACCTTAAGACTTTGCTCAAATAAGCCCTTTCTAGCCAAGAAATTTTTTTAATTTTAAAATACAATATCCTCAGGAGTAATCATGTTTAAAATTATTTTTCTTAGTTTCTTTCTTTGTAGTCTTTCTTTTGCGAATAAAGGTTTAGAAATTGCCAAAAAAGTGGATAAGGCAAATTCTGGCTTTATCGGAGAAACTTCAAATATGAAAATGATTCTTATCAATGCTCAAGGAGATAAGATTGTTCGAAAACTCATAACTAAAATCAAAGAAGTAAAAAATGATGGAGACAAATCACTTAGTATTTTTGTTCTTCCTAAAGATGTTGAAGGAACAAAGATGCTCACATGGACTCACAAAGAGGGCGATGATGATCAATGGCTTTTTATGCCTTCATTAAATCGAGTTAAAAGAATTCATTCGAATAATAAGACTGCCTCTTTCATGGGAAGCGAATTTTCTTATGAAGACCTTGGAAGCCAAGAGGTAGAAAAATTTAAATATAAATTCATTTCAGAAGATAAGAAGTATTGGACAATTGAAAGGACGCCTAAAGCTAAGAGAAGTGGCTATTCAAAACAGGTTCTTAAAATATCTAAGAAGTTTTTAAACTCTGTTAAAGTTGATTATTATAATAGAAGAAAAGAGCTTCTAAAAAGTTCACAAATTTCGGAATTTAAGAAGTACAAAGTAAAAGGTAAAGAATTTTATCGAGCTCAAAAGATACACATGGTAAACAAGCAGACTAAGAAGGAATCTATTCTTGAGTGGGAGAATAGAAAACTTGGTCAAAAAATTAAAAATTCAGAGCTTAAAAAAGAAGGCCTGAATGACTCTTTTTAAAAGAGTTTTCTTAAGTTTTTTAATTTGCTCTCAAGCCTATAGTTTTAGCAAGTTTTCACTCGATCTTGGTCTTGATTCCAGATACTTTCCTTCCACGGAAACTTCTGTCGTTGAAGACAGGAATATTACTTTCAACACTAATGTTTCTTTAAAACTAAAAGTCCAATACTTAAAAATTCTTCTTGAATTTTATGCCCAGGCAGATCCCGTTGACACTAATAGAACTTTTGCTATCCCAAAAGATATGTGGATTGCCATTGATACAGGGACTCATATCCTAAAAGCTGGTTTTCAAGTGATCAACTGGTCAGCAACAGAAGCTTTTCATCCGGTCGATGTCCTTAACTCCCGCTTTTTCGATAGTAATTTGCAAAAACCTTCTAAAATCGGTGAACCGATTGTTAGCTATAAGTACCTCTTTGGAGATAGCAGTATACAGTTTATGTATCTCCCATATTTCACTGACCCTATCCTTGCAACCGAAGGCTCTGCTTTTGGACCCGGTTATGATTTTGATGAAATTCAAATTTATGAAACGGGAACAACTTTTGAAGATGATAATTTCATCCATCAAATGGCGATACAATTAAGCACAAGCATTGGAGGGACAGATCTAGCTTTTAGTTATATCAATCATGTTGATCGAGATATTCCAGCTTTTGTTTTTACTGGGACTAAGTTTATCGATAATACAACTGTTCCTATTTTCGATGCCATTTTTTTCCATAAGCAACAATTTGGTCTTACTTCACAATCAATAATAGGCGATTGGATTTTCAAAACTGAAATGGCGTTCGTTGATTGGAAACAATCAAACTTTGATAACGCTCTTTTTACTCGTGAGGATTATTTCGCTACTGCCTTGGGCCTAGAAACTACAACAGCCATGGGAGATGGTGGAGAAGTTACCTTTATCTTTGAATACCAATCGCTCAATGGCATGGATGATATTCTTGCGACAAATGTTTTTTTTCAAAATGATCTTCTTGTCGGACTCAGATTTTCTTTTAATGATTTAAATAGCAAAGAATTGTTTCTATCAGCCATTACTGATATCGAGTATGGTGAACAATTCTTTGTTAATATGAATTATTCGCAGCGCTTCTTTGAAAGCTGGAGAATTGAAATGGGCCTTCATTATGTTGAGGCTGAACAAGTTGATAACTATGCTGGACTTAATTTCATCGATTCCAGTGATCATGCCTATTTAAATCTAAAAACTTATTTTTAAATAAAAAAGGAGAACCCTAAGGTTCTCCCATATGTTATCTCAATGTAATTTAAATTAGATTGAAAGAGCGATAACGAAAGCAAGAATTGCAACTGCCTCTAGAAGTGCAAGAGAAAGAATTAGAGGAGTTTGCATTTTTTCTGCAGAAGAAGGATTTCTAGCGATACCTTCAAGAGCAGAAGCAGCAGCTTTACCTTGACCAGTTGCTACACCAATAGCAGCAAGAGCCATACAAAGCGCTTTCGCAATAGGAGCCATAGATCCAGCAGCTGCAGTCGCAGTAGCAGCGTCTTCAGCAAAAACAGATACAGAGAATACAGAAACAACAAGTACTAATAATTTTTTCATTTGATAATCTCCTTAATAGAAAAAATTATGCCTTAATTCTAGTGATGATCATGATCGTGAACTTCAGTAGAGAGGCCTATATAAACAACACTTAAAATCGTAAAAACAAATGCCTGCATAAAACAAACAAAGATTCCAAGAACCATTGCTGGAATCGGTAAAATATAATTTGAAATATCAGCGAATGCCGCAAGGACCATATGGTCCCCAGAAATATTTCCTCTTAATCTCAATGCAAGAGAAAGTGGCCTAATCGAGTGAGAAACAATTTCCAATACAAAAATCAATGGAGCCAACCACCAAATCGGACCCATGAAATGCTTAATATGCCCTCCAACACCTTGAGCCTGACAGCCTTTGATATTGTAATAAACAAACGTAAAGATACCCAAAGCAAAGGTTGTATTCATATTATCAGTCGGTGAAGAAAACCCAGGTATCAATCCAATAATATTTGAAAGAAAAATGAAGAGAAAAAGAAAACAAGCAAACTTGAAATAACGTGCAGCTCTTTCCTCATCCATAATTTGAACACAAAGATTGTACATAGCTTCGCCCATATACTCGATAACATTTCTATAAGAAATTCCTTTATCAGGAATAACGAGGGCATCATCAGACTTTCCTGCTGTCTTAAGGCGATAAACAAAACCAAGAGCAACAATAATGAAAGCAACTAAAATAAACGTTGAAACGTGAAGTGGTAATCCAAATTCCTTATCAACGACTGAAAGGAAAGTATAACCACTACCCGCGAATGCAGATGATGATAAAAAAACTGCGCAAAGAGTTAATAACTTTTTCAATTCTTTCTCCGAAAAATAAATCCATTTTTAATATGAATATTGCGTTTCGTCCAGGTTATTTAGGAAATTGAACAACAAAAATAAGGCCGAGATTTAGCTATTCTTGCCCGATTTAAGCGAACTTATGAAAATCACCGTTTGTATCAAGAACACAACTATAATTGCGATAAATGACTCTTTAAATTGCTTTAAAACAAGCACAATAGCGACGAGTGAGAGGATTTTTAAACCTATTAACATCATATTTTTCTGGAGGTTTCCACCCTTGGCTGCTGACTCTACTAGACCTTTCCCAACAAAGTATAGTGAAGCCTGATTGATCAAAATTAAGGGAAAAACGACCAAAGCCAAAAGGTCTTTATTTAATACTAAATAAACAAAAGCTCCAAAATTAAAGACTGAAAGAATTAAATATTGTTTAGTGTTGATTTTCCCCAAAACTACCTCTTTCTTGAAACTCTTCTTTCATAAAGTGATTTCAACCTTTTTTCAACGACTTTCGGGTTTGGATAATCAGAAAGAATCGAAAAATAAATATTATATGCCGTTTTCAATTCCTCAAGCATTTCATAAGCATTAGCAATTAAAAATTTAGCATTCACTATTTTTTGAGTGTCTTTTTCGAAATTTAAATATTTTTCCCATTTATCCACAGCGAGTTGCCACTCTTGTTTATAAAAGTGGATAAGTCCTTGTTGGTATTGAGCCTGCAAAAAATATGAATGTTGTGTTTGTTTCCCAATATCTTCAAATACTCTTAAGGCACGCTTATATTTTTTAGCTTTAAAGTATCCCATTCCGACTCGAAAATAATAAAAATCATTTTTCTCTAATGGCGGTTGGAAGGAATAAAGCTTTTCGTAATTTTCAATTGCTTCATCAAATTTATCTAAATGATCAAGAAAAATTTCACCCATCTTTTCATAAACCTTTACCTGCCAAACTAAGGTGGGATCATAGGTCAGAATTTTCTGATAATAAGAAAGAGAAGCTTGGTAGTCCTCTTTATAGTTTAAGTAAATCTCTGCCAATTGATAAAAAACTTTAATTTTTAAATCTTTATCAATTCTTTTATCTGTTACGGATTTATAATACCGAATAGCTTCTTCGTAGTTTTTTTCCTGAAAATATTCCTGAGCTTTTAGAATGTCTCTATGAATACTTGTCGTAAAGTCACAAGAGACAAAAAGAAAGAGGAGTAGAAAACTACTCCTCGTTATTTTCGTCTGAATCTTCATCTGATTCGATAATTTTTTCAACAGCAACAACACTTTCTTCCTCATTAGGCCTAATAACTCGAACACCTTGAGTATTACGTCCCACTAGAGAAATTTCAGAGCACTTCGTTCTTATGACTTGCCCCATGTTTGTAACAATAAGAACATCGTCTTTATCTGTTACAGGCTTAACTTGTACAATTTCACCGTTTTTATCGGTAAGCTTCATGGCAATAATACCTTTCCCGCCACGTGACTGTACTTTATAATCAGCTTCTGGAGTTCTCTTACCAAAGCCTTTTGATGTAATTGATAAGATTTCCATTCCTTCTTCAACAACGATCATACTGATAACCGCTTCAGAAGAATCAATATTGATACCCTTAACACCTTGGCTCATTCTTCCCATTGGTCGACAATCGGCTTCTTTAAACCGGATTGCTTTTCCTGAAGAAGAACATAAAAGAATATCGTCATCTTTTTCTACAATTCGAACACTTACGATCTCATCACCATCAACAATCTTGATCGCTTTTTTACCATTTTGATTAATTCGGATGTATTCAGAAAGTTCTGTTTTCTTAACAAGACCATTCTTCGTCGCAATAACAAGGAACTTATCTTTTGCTTCACGAGGCATAGAAATAACTTCTTTAACTTTTTGCCCAGATGGAATCTGAATTAAGTTAACAATATTTCTTCCACGTGCTGTTCTTGATGCTTCCGGAATATTATAAACTTTAAGGTTGAAGACAATACCCTTATCAGTGAAAAACATAATTGTATCGTGAGTTTCAGCAGTGAAGATATTTGTAAAGAAATCTTCATTGGCTTCATTACCCGAACCTTTAACACCTTTACCACCACGCTTTTGAGCTTTGTAAGTATCAAGTGCCATTCGTTTCACATAACCCTTGTGAGTTGTTGTAACGATAACTTCTTCATTCTTAATCATGTCCTCAAGAACAATTTCATCTTCTTGCGGAATGATTTCTGTTTTCCTTTCATCACCATAGTTTTCAAGAACTTCATTAAACTCAGTCTTAATAATGTCTTTTACTTTATTTTCATCGGCTAGAATTCCTTCTAAACGAGCAATCTCAGCCATAATTTTCTTATAATCTTCAAGAATTTTATCTCTCTCAAGACCTGTAAGTCTTTGAAGACGCATATCCAAGATAGCTTGAGCTTGAATTTTAGAAAGCGAATAAGTCGAAATTAATTTTGTTCGAGCCTCATCAGGTCCAGCTGATTTTTTAATCATTTCAACAATTGCGTCAATATTTTCAACTGCAATTTTTAAACCTTCTAAAATATGAGCTTTCTCTTTTGCTTTCCTTAATTCATAACGAGTTCTTCTAACAACGACTTCTTTTCTATGATCAATAAAACACTGAAGTTGTGTTTTAAGATCCATAACTTTCGGTTGACCATTATGGATCGATAAGAAAATCGTACCAAAGGAAACCTGCATTTGAGTTTGTTTATAAAGTCTATTTAGAACAACAGATGCTGGTTGACCTCTTTTAACCTCGATAACAATTCGAATACCAAGTCTATTAGATTCATCTCTGATATCACTAATACCTTGGATTTCTTTGTTATTTACAAGATAAGCAATTTTTTCAATGAGCCGTGACTTATTAACCTGATAAGGAATTTCTGTAACAATAATTCTTTCACGTTCTTGTTTTCCATAAACTTCAATTTCGGCCTTTGAACGAATTTGAATAACACCTTTACCAGTGTGGAAAGCTTTCTTAATTCCATTTGTTCCGTGAATTGCTCCACCAGTAGGAAAATCTGGTCCAGGAATAATTTCCATGAGCTCAGTCACTGAAACTTCCGGCTTATCAATTAAAGTAATAAGGCCGTTCATAATCTCAGAAAGATTATGTGGTGGAATATTTGTTGCCATCCCAACAGCAATACCTGTTGAACCATTAATCAAAAGGTTTGGAATTTTGGTTGGAAGAACAACAGGTTCTTTTAAAGAGTCATCATAGTTTGGAGCCCAATCGATAGTATCTTTATCGATATCCTTAAGAAGCTCTTCAGCCATTTTCTGCATACGAATTTCCGTATACCTCATAGCTGCAGCATTATCACCGTCGATAGATCCAAAGTTTCCTTGTCCATCAACGATCTGATAGCGCATAGAAAAATCTTGAGCGAGACGGACAATAGAATTATAAACAGCACTATCACCATGTGGGTGATACTTACCGATAACATCCCCAACAACCCTTGCAGACTTCAAAAAAGGTCTATTGTGATAGTTATTGAGCATATGCATAGCATAGAGAATTCTTCTATGAACAGGCTTGAGTCCATCACGGACATCAGGAAGGGCACGGCCAATGATAACTGACATCGCATAATCGAGATAACAGTTTTTCATTTCATCACGAATCGCTAAGGTAGAGACACCTTTATTTGGATCGTGGCCGTCAGTTGTTGTTTCATCAGACATATATCAATTCCTTAAAAATTAAACATCTAGGTTTCGAACAGAAAGTGCATTCTGCTCTACGAATTCTCTTCGCGGTTCAACTTGATCACCCATGAGTACAGAAAATAACTGATCTGCTTCAAGAGTATCTTCAATTTTAACTTGAAGAAGAGTTCTATTTTCTGGGTTCATTGTTGTTTCCCAAAGTTGCTCTGGATTCATCTCTCCAAGACCCTTATAGCGCTGGATGTATGCTCCAGCTTTTCCACTTTCAATAACGAAAGTTGCAAATTCATCAAGACCTGTAAAAAACTCTTCAACATCTTTCTTATCATTTTTTACAAATTTAAAATTTGAATGAACGTATTTCTTAATTCCTTCAAAATGATTAATAAGATCTAAGTATTCACCAGATTCTAAAAATTTCTTAGTAATTGTGAATGATTTTTTTCTAAGACTTGATTCAACAGAAACTTTAATCTTAAAACCAGAAAACTCCTTATCTTCTTCAATTATGAATTTATAATCTTTTACTTCTGGTTGTTCTTTTTGTTTAACTTCTTTTTTAAGTCGCTCAACAAAAGCTTCAACTTTAGTTCTGTCTTCAAGTAACTCACTTCCAAAATCATCTTTTTCAATAAGTGTACTTAATAAAACACCATCATAATGTTTATCGTAGTATCGAATCGTATTGCTATAGTAAGAATATTTTTTAACTACTTTCTTAATTTCTTCGTTATCAACGACATTATTATCAACATGAACAGTTGAACTATCGAAACTCGCATCTAAAAGATAATTCTCTAATTCTTTTTCATCTTTAAGATATTTTTCCATCCGACCTTTTTTAAACTTATAAAGTGGTGGTTGAGCAATATAAAGATGACCTTTCTCAATTAATTCTGGGAATTGCCTATAATATAACGTTAATAATAACGTTCGAATATGAGATCCATCAACGTCGGCATCAGTCATAATAACGATCTTGTGGTACCTAAGCTTAGAAACATCAAAATGATCTTTTCCAATCCCTGTTCCCATCGCCTGGATAAGCATTTTTATTTCATCGTTTTTTAAAACTTTATCATATCGAGCTTTTTCAACATTAAGGATTTTACCTTTTAATGGAAGAACTGCTTGGTACTTTCTATCTCGACCTTGTTTGGCAGAGCCACCCGCAGAGTCACCCTCAACGATATAAATTTCACAAAGTTCTGGATTTTTTTCCTGGCAATCAGCCATCTTTCCAGGAAGACCAGATATGTCGAGTGCTGTTTTTCTTCGAGTTAATTCCCTTGCCTTTCTTGCAGCTTCTCTGGCAGCAGCAGCATCGATTGATTTTCTAATAATCATTTTCCCGACGCTTGGATTTTCTTCGAAATATCCTTTTAGTTTTTCTCCAATCAAGGAGTTAACAATACCTTCAACCTCAGAACTACCAAGTTTTGATTTGGTTTGTCCTTCAAATTGAGGATTAGAGAGTTTTACAGAAATAACAGCTGTCATTCCTTCTCTCATATCATCCCCAGTTAAGCTCAGCTTACCCTTTAAAAGATTAGTTGATTTAGCATAGCTATTTAAAACTCTCGTAAGAGCAGTTTTAAAACCTGCAACATGAGTACCGCCTTCCGGAGTTGAAATATTATTGGCATATGAAGTTAAAGTTTCAGAATAGCTATCAGTCCATTGCATAGCAATTTCAACTTCATAATCCTCTTTGCTTTGGATGAAATAAATTGGATTTTTATGAACAGCATTTTTAGATCTGTTCAAATAAGTAACAAATTCCGAAATTCCACCTTCATAATGAAAAGTATCCGTTTTATTTTCTTCTCGCTCATCTGTTATTTTAATTTTAAGACCTTTATTAAGAAAGGCCATCTCTCTAAATCTATTAGAAAGAGTATCGTAACTATACTCATGAACTTCAAAAATTTCTGGATCAGGCTTAAAGGTTACTGTTGTACCTGTATCATCTTTATCGCATTCGCCAACAACTTTAAGAGGTTCTTTAGCTTTTCCTCTTTCAAAAGTTACTTCGTGAACTTTCCCATCTTTTTTAATGACAAGTTTTACCCAAGTAGAAAGAGCGTTAACAACAGCAGCACCAACTCCATGAAGACCACCGGAAACTTTATAGGCCCCATCATCTTCATTAAACTTTCCACCAGCATGCAGCTTTGTATAAACAAGTTCAGCAGCTGAAACTTTTTCTACTGGATGAAGACCAACTGGAATTCCTCGACCATCATCCATTACCGAAACAGAATTATCCAAATGAACAATGACATCAATTTGAGAACAATAACCTGCAAGCGCTTCATCGACAGCATTATCAACAATCTCATAGACGCAATGGTGAAGACCGCGAACAGTTGTATCTCCAATATACATCCCAGGTCTTTTTCTAACTGCTTCAAGACCTTCTAAAATTTTAATTTTATCGGCCGTGTATTCAGTATTTACTTTTGAAATACCTTCATTTGTAACTTCTTCTTGACTCATTAAGTGAGCTCCCTGATTTCTCCGTTTTCAACCAAAAGTCGATTTCCGCCCTCAATCTGAGAGAGCTCTTCACGAAAAGCATCGTTAGCCGTCGTGATAAAAACCTGAAGTTTTTTAGTTTCCAGATATTTTAGTAAATTTTTCCAGCATACGCTATCTAATTCGCCCGAAATATCGTCTATAAGCATGATTGGTAAGATTCCCACCCTCTCTTCAAGGTACCCTACGTATGCAAACAGAAGACTCAAATAGCTAACTTTTTGTTGGCCTACTGATCCAAACTCACCAGCTGGTTGATCATCGATTGAAATCTCATAATCATCAAGATGAAGACCTCTCCTAGTTGACTTTTGCATGCGATCATTTGCAACAGAATCATTATAGAAATGAAAAACTTCAGCTTCATTCATGGTTTCAATTTCAGAAACATAACGAATTTTTATCTGATGTGGAGTGTTAAAAATTTTCTTAAAATTCTCTTCAATCTTTGGTCTTAACTCAGAAAGAAATTCTTTACGCTTTTGAATAATAACAACACTTGCTTTTGCCAACTGTTCGTCTAAAACCTTAGTTTGTTTCTGAAAAATATCTTCTGGTCCATAAAATTTTGCCAAAAGCGAATTTCTCATTTTAAGAGCTTTGTTAAAGTCTCTTAGAGATTTTTTGTATTCCTCATCAACATCACTCAAAGCATGATTAATCCAATCTCTTCTTTCTGAAGTTCTATTAAAAAACAGAAAGCTATCAAAAGGGTTAATGATAATTGCATGAATATTAGCTTTTTTCTTTTCTCTTTTACTATTAAGAAAAAATAAAGACTCATTTTGATCAACCTTTAAAGAATATTGAAGTTTTTCTCCACCTTTTCCAAAAAGAGTCTTGATTATAAATTCTGGATTTTCCCCATTAAAATTTAATAATTGTGAATAATAAGATTTTTTACGAAAAGACTTTCTGTAAATAAGATAATAAATCGCTTCCAGAATATTAGTTTTTCCGTTTCCGTTCTTGCCAAAAATACAATTTATTTTAGGAGAAAAGTCTAGAGTGCTTTCCTCTAGGTTTCGGAAGTTTTTGAAATAAAGCTTTTCTAAAAAAATTTGTTTCATGAAAAGATGTATTAAAGCCTAAGCGGCATAATAATACCTAGGAATTCCTTATCGATATTACTTTTAATAACTACTGGGCTTAAAGAGTTATTAATTTCAAGTACGACACTTTCATCTTCTAATGAATTAAGTGTCTCAAGGATGTATCGAGCATTAATACTTACATCGATATCATCACCTTCAAATGAGATTTCAATTTTTTCATTTGCTTGCCCTAAATTATCATTATTAGCGCTCAGCTCGAGAGAATTTGGTCTAAATGAGAATTTAATCCCATTAGTAGTTTCATTAGAGAGAATTTTAATTCTCTTAACTGCATCAGTTAAAAGCGTTCTGTTAACAGAAGCTGTAAAATTAGATTTCGCAGGAATAACAGATTGATATTTTGGATACTCTCTAGAAATTAGCCTAACAGAAACATTATAATCTTCACCTGTGCTAGCAATCATAAAAGAATCATTAATTGAAAACTTAACATCACCATCTGTTGATTCAGCAATCTTTTTTAATTCTTGAATTCCTTTTCGAGGAACAATAATTCCAGTATTTAAAAATTCTGCTTCAGGTAATGAAACACCTGTATCGATCATTGCTAGTCTATGGCCATCAATAGCAACAGCTCTTAATTTATTTTCATAATTTTGAAAAAAGATACCGTTCAAAAATAAACGTGTTTCATCAGTCGACATTGCATAAGATGTTTTTTGAATAATATTTAATAAAACTCCTGAATTGATACTAAATTCAATCGAATTTTCTAAACCTGTAAAAGAAATTTCGGGATATTCCTCTGGTGATGTAATTAAAAGGGAATAATTAATATCATTACAATCTAAGTTCATAAGATTGTTTTCGGATAAAGACAGCGTCAAATTTGAACTTGGAAGCTCTCTCAAGATATCTGAAAAATTTTTAGAGTTTATACAGAATTTTCCATTATCAGATGTGGAAACATCTAATCTAACTCTTGCTGAAATATCTAAGTCCGTTGCTAGTATTTCTAACTTAGATGCTTCTAAGTTAAGCAAGCAATTTGAAAGTATTGGTCTAGAAGATCTTTTATCAATAACAGTAAGTATCTTATTGATACTTTCTTTTAACTTTCCTGATTCAACTTCTAAATTCATAAAACTCGTTATTTTTTAAATATAAGCCATTCTATTAATTTCTAACGACAATTCAATACTTAAGAGTCTGTAATCTTATTTCTTCTTAATTACTATATATAATAAGAAATATATATTACCTGGAATAATGGGGATAACTTTAAAAAATCCAAAATTTCAATTAGTTAGAATTCTACTTTTCAAATTCAACTGTATAACTTTTTTTTAAATGATTACTAAAGTTCGGATATCTTTTTTTGATTGTGAAATTAATTTTAAAATTTTTAATAATTATCTAAAAACTTGTGAATAATTTCTGATACTGCAAAAAACTTAAGATTTTTTAAGAAATTGGGTTATTTAACTCACATTTTGATGTGAATTGTGGAAAAGAAAACTTGTTAATAGCTGATATACTTTTCCATACACAGTGAATATGTGGAAAACTTAAATGAGTACTCAAAATTTCTTTGTAATTTCAAACGTTTATAAATTTTAAAGAAAAGCCGGGAATAGAGTTATTCCCGGAAAATGTGAAAAAGATTAATTATTAATTTTGATTGAACCGTCACCTAGTTTTGTAACGCAAATGCTAGAATAAGTTCCATGAGTAGATAAAATTAATTTAACTTGTTCTGCAGTTAAGTTTTTTATTTTTTCACCTCCAATCACGATTGAGCTTTGAGACCCTTTCTCGTAAATAGAAAAGTATCCAATAGGGCCACATGCAGCAAATGCGCTTGAGGATGAAATTGAAAACATTAGAATAAAAATTCTTTTCATTTCTAGGCTTTAATTTTTTTTAACACTGCCATTTGAAGCACAATGGCGATCAGCGTTGATATAAAGATATAAAGATTCAAACCACTTGGTAGATCCTTCATGATAAATCCAAAAACAATGGGCATGATCATCATCACCTTCTGTTGCGCTGGATCCGTTGTGGCCGTTGGGGTCAGTTTTTGCTGCAGGAACATTGACGCCGTCATTAATACGGGAAGCACATAATAAGGATCTTTTTGACTCAAGTCATGAATCCAAAAATAAAATGGCGCATCGACCAATTCAACAGCGTTATAAAGCACTTTATAGAAAGCAAAGAAAATAGGCATTTGCAATAAGAGTGGAAAACAACCACTGAGCGGATTTGCTCCTGCCCTTTTAAAAAGCTCCATGCTTTCTTTTTGAAGTCTTTGAGGATTATCTTTAAATTTTTTCTGAATCTTTTTAAGTTCAGGCTGGATAACTTGCATCTTCTTCATACTTTTTGTTGATTTGTACTGCAACGGAAAAGTAAGAAGTCGAATAATAAATGTGAGAAATATAATCGCTATCCCGTAATTGAGCACAAGATTATAAAAAAATTGAAGACCTCTAAGAATCGGAATAGCCAAAAATGAAAAAATACCAAAATCCACTGAGAGGTGGAGGTTGTTTCCAATAGATTTTAAAAGGTCATAGTTTTTCTTAATGAATATAAGATTAAAATTTTGAGTGTTTTCTTTTAAAGGAACAAATGTTCTAAAGCTATTATTTGTTGTTGAGGTTGTAAGATTTGCAGGAATTTTTTCATCAAAAGAAACGGCAAAAAGATGATAGAGGTAATCCATCCCAAGCCATCTAATATTCATAGATTCTTTTTCTTCAGATCCAACGCTAATCGTTTCGAGATCAGTGCCTGAATACACAAAGCTTCTGATTTGGTAGTTATCATTCTCACCAGGTATTGATTTGAATCTTAGTTGTAAATTATTAATCGGAGAAGTTGTTTCCTTGGTTACAGCAAAAGCAAGTGTTCCATTATCTTGAATTTTACCTGTAATTGTTAAGCCAAAATTATTATTAACTGCACTAAAGCTATCTTCAGAAGTTTTACTTAGGTTAAAGACAGATAAAAAAGAACTTTCTTCTTTAACGAGAGAAATGTTTAAAAGTTCTTTCGTTTCAAAGACTTTTTCAGAAGCTGACATACCTTCATAAGTAGCCTCTGTTATAGTTAAAGAGTCATTTATGGTGTAGCTAAAGGCATTTTTAGAGATGGTGATAGCTGTTGCCCCTATAGGGGCAGCACTGCCTTCTTTGTCGGTCATTTCAGTGGCTTGAGTTGAGCTAGTCGTTGTTTTAATCTGACTTTGAGTCGATTCAACTATTTGAGTAGTTTCTGTAGTCGGCTTCGGTGGAGCAAAGAAGAATTGCCAAGCAAACAGAATAACTCCTGAAATAAGGACGGCCGTAATTGCTCTACTTTGATCGTTCTGCATTCTTGAACTCCTGGCTGAGAAAATCTTGGAAACTAGTCTTTAAATTATCTAGTGAAACTAGCAGATTTGCCTCTTTTTTAAAACTGTTTGGATTTATGATTACCAGAGAGTCGAACCCTTTATTTTTAAATTCTGATTGACGAAAAATTTCTCTCAGGCTTCTTTTGATTTTGTTTCGGATAACAGCATTTCCAACTTTTCTAGAAACACTAAAAGCAATTCGTGATTTTAATAAGTTATTTCTTTTATAGAAAATTCGAATGTGTTGATCTTGATAACGAGTAGAACCAACTCTGAGGTTAGCGAAATCTTTTTTCAAACTTAAGCGATGATCTTCTTTAGGTAGTTTAAAGTTAAGAGAACTATTTCTGTCCTGTCGTAACAGTAAGTCTTTTTCTACCTTTAGCTCTTCTGCTTTTGATAACATTTCTTCCGTTTGGCGTAGACATGCGCTTAAGAAATCCGTGAGTTCTTAATCTCTTTGTTCTTTTTGGTTGCCATGTTCTCTTGCTCATTACCTTGTACTCCGAATTTTTACTTGAAGCGAAAAGTTAGCAAATTTAAGTTTTCGAGTCAAATCAATGTTGATAGTTTGAAAAACCACTTTTCCACATTAATTTTTGTTAAAAAATGGAGTAAATATGGATCGGAATTTTCCCTTGGATAACTTCTTTTCACCTAAACAGTTCCAAGCAGAAAAATTCAATGATTCCAAAGATTTAAGCGCTGATAACTCAATTGGTCAAAAAATAAATAGCTCAAGTTTTAGCGCTGAAGAGCTGGCGGCCATCACGAATGAAGTGTTAGCAATTTTAAGACCTCAGTTGGGGCAAGAAAAGTTTAGTGCTTATTTCGAAGGTGCTTTTCAGGCTAAATCAATGACGCAGAATGAAGTCGAGTTCATTGTTCCATCACAATTCACCAAAAAAATGATTACTGAATATTACATTGGGGATATTTCGAGAGCGATTCAGAGCATTCTTGGAAAAGAATATAATATTGTCTTGTCTGCTGTCTCTTCTCCTATAGCATTCAATGCACCGAAGGTCGATGTAAGACCAGTTAATAATACCTACAATATCAATAAGGCTTCTTCAGTTAAGGAGATGACCTTTTCTATAAATGAATTCAAGCCATTAAGTGAAGACCTTGAGGCAAAAGTAGAAGGTACTGTTTTCGATAAGCTTGAGTCCAGCTCTCCTTTTGGTAAATCAATTGATACAAAAAAGAATTTTGAAAATTTTGTTGTCGGACCTTCTAATAACTTGGCTCACGCTTCAGCTGTTGCAGTTACAAAAAACCCGGGAAAAGTTTACTCTTCACTTTATATTCATGGTAATTCTGGCCTAGGGAAGACTCATCTTCTTCATGCTGTTGCTAATAAAATTAGTGAAGATTATCCAAGTCTTAAGATTTATATAACAACTGCAAATGAATTTATGTCTGAAATGATTGCAGCAATGAAAGAACAAGATATTCAATCGTTTCGAAAAAAATACTCTGAAATGATTGATGTTCTTATGATTGATGATATTCATGAGCTTAAAAATAGAACAGGAACTCAGAATGAGTTTTTCCATGTTTTTAATGAGCTTCAGAGAAAGAATAAGCAATTGATTTTTACTTCTGATAAGGATCCAAAAGATATTACGGGAATTGAAGATAGAATTAAGACCAGATTAAGTTCTGCTTTAGTCGTGGAAATTCAGCAGCCAGATCTCGAAACAAGAATTGCGATTCTTAAAAAGAAAGCGATTGAAGAAGATATTTACCTTCCTGATGATGTTGTTAACCTGATTGCAAGTTGTATTAAAAGCAATATTAGAGAACTAGAAGGATCTTTAATTAAACTTGGTGCTTATTCTTCGGTTTTTAATGTTGATATCGATTTGGAGACAGCCAAAGAACAGCTTAAGCTCAATGAGGAAGATGAAAAGAAGACTGTTAATGTAGAAACTATTGCTAAAACAGTTTCTAATTTTTATAAAATTCCAGTTCCTGATATTCGATCAAAGGCGAGAAACAAAGACATCACTCTTGCTCGCCATGTTGCTATGTATTTTGGTTATTATATCGCAAAGGCAACTCTGGTTGATATTGGTGAATACTTTGGAAAAAGAGATCATACATCCGTTATGCATGGTGTGAATAAAATTAAAACAATGCAGAACAAAGATGAATCGTTTGCTCAGGCGATGTATGAGATTGAATCTTTATTATAAAATTTAATTGAAATTTATTGAGAAAAAAGAGTTGGTTCTCCCTTTTTTTTATGACGCATTAGTATTGTTCCAAGGCGAGACAGGAAGTCAGCATATTTATCAATGGAATTGTTTCAAAATATATTCGTTTTTGATATCTTTCTGAAGATTTTGAAACAGGGAGGAAAATTTGAAATTTATAATCTTTATTTTGCTTTGTAGCTCTACTGTCTTTTCTCAAGAAAGGCGCTCATCAAAAAGACTTGAAAAACTTCTTCGGAAAAAAATCAAAATGGCTAAGGTTTTACCTAGGGCTATTGGGGGGAAAGAGGCTAATCTCAAGGATTATCCCTGGAGTATATCGATTTCAGCTTTTAATAAAAAAGAAAAAAAACATTATCACACTTGTGGCGGAAGCATCATTGCAAGAAGATTTGTTTTAACAGCTGCTCACTGTGTTGATCATGGAGTAATAGACAATGAGAGATGGAAAATTGAGATCTTGGGTGGTGGAGACGGAAATCGAAAAAATCTTAAAGTCATTTCTGATATCAAAGAATACTTGATTCATCCTAGCTGGAATAAAGATATATTTGAGGGCCAGGACATAGCGCTTATTAGATTAAAAAAACCTATAAAGTTTTCTTCAAGTATAAAACCAATTTTTTTACCTAATTATAAAAAGCCGCTTAAAAAAATGATAAACGGTGAAACTCGTACTTCTTACGCGGGTTGGGGAAATATAAATCCAGTTATAGATGAAGATCCGATTATTCCAGAGCAGTTACAGATTTTTGATGAGCTTTATCCGCTTCCTTTGAAGGGTAGTGTTTTTTGGACGAGAAGAATAAATCTTGAATATTATTTTGCGATTCATTTAACTAATTGGGGGTGGAGAATTTTCAGTGCTGGAGATTTTATTGCTTTTCATAATATAAGAAAAGTAACGGGGTTTGGAGCTGGTGATAGTGGTTCTGGAATGTTTGTCTATTCTAAGAAGTGGACAGACTTATTAAGTAATAAATCAACTTCTTATGTGTGGAGAGGTTTCAAGAAAAGACCATATCTTTTGGCAATGGTTAGCGCCGGTGCGGGCCATTATGATCCGGACACCAAGGTTTTAACTGAGGGATCACAAATGGGTACAAATGTTCATGCACTCACACCTTGGATTTTGAAAACGATATTTAAAACGAAAAAAAGAAATTAAGGATAGGAAAAAGGGAGCCCTGGGCTCCCTTTTTTATTGCTAAAATTCTTCTTCTTTGATTTCTTGAATTATTGGACAGGGAGTATCTAGTTCATAGACGTATATTTCAAAAGCTTTATTCTCTTGATCGAACCAGAGTGAAGCTTCACTACATGACCCAGCTTTACCAGTTGAAACCTCTTTACCTTCGCTGTCTAGAAAAACTTGGCCACCATAAACAATTCCTGATCTAACATAAGCTCCTTGTCCTTCAGCGTAAGAGAAAGTAAGGGATCCATTTTTTGCAAAAACAAGTTTTTGTTTTCCGTAATTAACTTCAAGATCTTCAGTAATGCAATCAACCTGCATAGATCTATCATATTGCATACTTCCAGAATCACCTTGTGAGCCAGATTCTGAAAAATATAAACCACATCGAGTGCCGAAAGATTGTGATCCTCCTTCACGACTCTTTTCATAAGTAGAATCAGCTACGTTAATTGAAATTGGATTTTCATCATGAATTGATGGAATTTTGAGTTCAGTTTCTTTGTTAAATGAAATACTTGAAATTTTATTTTCATACGTGCTTACTTCACTAGCTTCTATTTGCAAATAAACGTATTCACGTTGATTTCTATTTATAATCGCAGGAATGCTTACGTGTAAATCTCTGTAGGCAGTAAAGTTGAAAGATTTATCATCATGGTCATTTTTGTATAAAATTTGATCACCGCTTATATGTGATGTTAAGGCTTGATGATGATCACTTGAGAAATCTTTAGAGAAATTTCCTTGGAAGTTCACTTCGGCAATAATTCCCATATCTAATAACATTGCTCCAAAAAGTTCAGTTGATAAATCTCCAAAATCTTGGCTAGAAGCAAGTGCAGTAAGGTTTCGAGCTGGAAAAGTCGTTTCATCAGCCTTTTTAGAACCAGAACCATTGATTTGAGAAAGAATAAATTCATGTGCTAATAAGCCAGCCTTGTGAGAATTATTCATTCTAGAAAAGTAATAATCATCAATCATTAAAAAAGGACTTCCAATGACAAAATCTTTTTCTTGTTTAGCCAGTTGTACCATGTGGCAGTTTTTGTCTGTAAAGTTAATATCAGGCTTAAGATCTTTAAGGTTTTTAATACTGACCTTAGGATTTTTAGTAACTCCTTCATTTAAAAAAGAGATAATTTTAGTATTGAGACCAGGAAACTTCTTTCCAGCATAATACTTTAAAAAAGCTTCAGAGCCTTCTTTCCATTCTTTTTTAAGATTTTTACCTTCCATTTTTTCGAGAATTCTATCAATGATAAGTTGAAACTTTTTTTCAACAGAAAGACTTTCCTCTCCCAGATCTAATGTTAACCCATTTCTGTATTCCGCTTCGATATAGTCCCAAAGATAAACATTCTCAAGTTCGCCTTTCGAATTATAACAGGCAACGCCGTCCCCACCGCTTCCTGTTCGAACACCTTGGACTGTTGTTGTTTGAGGTGTTGGTGATGGGTTTGTGCTACCACCAGGAACCTGAATAGTTTTTACAGTTTTACTGTTACAGGCAACAAGGCTAGAGGTTAACAGGGCTAAAATAATCGCTTTTCTAAGTTTTGCAGTTTTCATGTTGTTCTCCTTTATTTTACTCAAATAATTAATATTGATTGCTGCGAGTGAAAATTTAACAAAAAGTGTCAACTAAGTGGTATTAACTAATTATTCATTTCTTCCGATATGTTTCCTGTATGGAAAAAGTTAGTATTTACAGCTACTTAGATTACAGAAAATATGTCCTTGATAAGATAAAAGAAGTAGAAAGTTCAGGCGGAAAGCTTTCTAGAAATCAGGTGGCAAAGCAAATCCGGGTTCAGCCACCCTATTTATCAAAAGTTCTCTCGGGAAGAGCTCAGTTCAATGAGGACCAATTATATCTTCTCGCACGCTTTTTTAGGCTATCAAACAAGGAGCAAGCCTATCTTCAAAAGCTATCTCAACATGAAAAGGCAGGCTTGAAAGAAAGAAAAAAAGAGCTCAAAAAAGAAATTCAAAGAATTCAAAAGCTTAAACTTTCTACAGAAGAACATATTGATACAGAAGAACTTGATCGTTCTAAAGATGAAGCCAGAAGATCTTATTATCTAGACCCGAGACATTTACTGGTCCATGTTTCTTTGGCCCTTGATAAATATTCAACTTTACCAGAGCGACTTATTGAGGATTTAAAAATCTCTGAAAAAAAACTTGATGAAATTATTGAAAATCTCAAAACATTACAGTTGGTTCGAAATATTGGACCTAAGCTTGTACTTACAAAAAATAATGTCCATCTTAAACAAGGTTCTGATTTATATATTCCTCATCAAAATCTCATGCGACAATTGTCAGCAAAAAGAATGATGAACCCAGGTGATGAAGACTACTCTCTGGCAATTAGTTTTTCTTGTACGAAGGAAGATAAGGAAAAAATTAAAAGCCTGTTCTTGGGGTTTTTAAAAGCTTTTGATGATATTTTAAGAGATGCTAAGGATGAAGAGGTTTATCAATTGAATTTTGATTTGTTCCAGTGGTTATAAAAAGGGGAGCCAAACGACTCCCCTGTATATTTTCAATTTATTAAGATAATTATCTTACTCAGTTTTTTGCCCACTCCAAGTTCCTGAAGGTATGCCACTATCAAACCAGATTCCAGAGAATGAGTTACAATCGCTTTCAAAATCAACTTCAAGAGTACCTGATCCAAATCGATCAAACCAAACGGCATTGAGAGCAGTCCCTTGAAGGTTTACTTGCTCGAGATGACCTAAATCAATTTGCATTCTTTTAGCATATTCTTTTATAGATCGAGGAGACATTGAAGATTTTGATGAAAGATCAGAAATCATTTGTCTTGCTTGCTCTTGTTGGCTGATCATGTAGTAAACTCCAGCGAGTTCACCTGTTTCTCTATTTGTATAGAAAGCTGTTTCTGCTCTGTCACCACCGCCCTGGATAAAGCCATCATAAACTGCAATTATATCGCTAACAGAACAATTAGCGAATAAACTAGAACTAAGAACCATTGTAAACAAAACGATTAAATTTCTCATAAAATCTCCCTTTAAGATTATTTAATTTCGGAGATCTAATATCATAGAAAAAATTTTATTTACAGGACTAAGAGCGTTATTCTGACACATTTTTATTGTCTACTAAAGAGAATCTTAGTGTTTCATTAAAAGTCAGTATAGATCAATTGGAAATTGTAATCTTTAAGCTCTAAAAAACCACTTCTGATTATGTCGTAGGCGTTTAATTGAGATGTTATTTCAGAGCTTCCGAATGAGAACTCATTGTTTTCCGGAAAATGACTTGAGGAAAAATTGAAGTCATAGAAAAATTGAGTGACTTTTTCATTCGACTCTATCAAGAAAGGACTCAGTCCTAAATTTTTTAAAACCCAATTTCTTCTTCTTATTCTTCTGAATTTCTTTTTCACTTTTTCAAAAAGAGTTTTGGCAAGATTTCCTTTTTTAACAAGATCAATCAATTGCTCTATGTCTTTCTTGTGATTTTCGACATATTTAGGCCAGGTAATGAGATAAGCATTTTTAATGCCTGTAATAATTATTTCTTTTAATTTTTCTTTTGAGAGAGTTTTAAGATAATCAAAATATTCTTGAGTGATAATGATCCTATAGCGAGAACCTGTGTTTTTTTGCTCCATTGTATTAAAAAATCCCTTATTAAGGACATGATTAAGAAAGCTTCTACTCGCAAACCGTTTGAGCTTTTTGTAATACCTTTTTTGTTTTCGTTTACTAAAGAAGTTATCTCGAATTTGTTGAGTATAGACATAAGCCTTACTTCTTTTTGTTTTTTCTTTCGTATCAATAACATAGTTTTGAAACCTTCTTTCAGAAAAAAGAAGCTTAAAAAAGAGCTCAAATCTATTTCTCTTTTCTTTCAAGGAGTAATTGATTTGTTTCTCAATAGCGTTATTTTCTCCAAGAATATTAAAGGTGTTGTCTGAGCGGGTCTTTTGAGTATCAAATTGAATAAAGTTTTTACCAAATCCAAACTTTAGTTCCCAATCAACAAATTTTCCAAAGCCCATTGTCCTTCTAATGACTCTTTTTTCTTCTTTGTCTCTATCAAGCATTTCGAGGCGATTAAAGGGTGAAAAATCAAGCCATCGATAACGAATCATTTTAGCTTTATTTCGTTTTTTGAGTCTATTGAACTTAAGAGATGATTTTAAAAGATTGTTTAAAACTTGATTATAGGCACTTTGAACTTCTGGATTGTTGAAATCTAAGGCATAATCAGCGAGTATCATTTGGCCCTTGCTTTTGGAAATTGATGCTCTAACAAGTTTTGTTGGACTGATAATATTTTCAACAAGATCGTTTAGAGGATTGAATGAAAAGGTATCAAAATTGAATAAATCAGTTCTTAAATTTATCTGCCAAGCCCTTTTTCCTAAATGTATTAATCTAAAGTTTACTTTGTTTTCTGGGAGCTTAATAATTTGGACAGCGAACTCACCAAGATAGGCGTGCCCAAGTTCAACGCTAACAAGTGAAGTTCCTGGATTGGACCCAACGCCCCATGCAAAATCTGACTCTATGATGAAAAAGTCATAGTCTTTCATATGTTTTATGAGCTTTTTCGAACTTAAAGGATAATGTTTTGGATTTTTAGGGAGCTCAAAAACAGCTTTTCTCCAGCATTCAAATTGGCGACCATAATAGGTTTTAGCTGATTTTTCTCCAAAAATTGCTATATCTTCGCTGAAGGCAAACCACTCACTTGGGATGAGCTTTGACTTTACTTGGACTTGTTCAATTCGTGCATAAAAATCCTTGTAGAAACTTGGGCGAACACTCGCTTCAATTTTTAATGGAAGTGAAACGCCTTCAACGCCTCCAAGTGGATCAAGAGATGGTGCAAGGCTGAAATCAATATTTTTAAGTCGCTTCCATTGTTTCCCAAGAAAAGTCTTTGCTTCTTTTTTTTCCGGGCACTCTACGGCATGAGTGTTGGAGAAAAAAGACGTAAATATTAGCAATATCAGAAAAGTTCTCATTACTTCTATTTTGCCTTATATCAGATTTTTATAAATTTTTCTTGAAATTGTTACAGGTGTGTCCAGAAATTAGACAGTAAGGAAAGGGGCAGCATGAGGCCCCTATTTTAGAATATCTTACCGCTATCAAATGCTTTATTACGGTATTTTATAGTATTGAGAGCTCTGATTATTTGGTATAACAACCACGAATTGAGAATATGAGTTTTCTTGAGCCATGATTAAAGGAAGCATGAGCGCTGAAGGGTCCAAGCTTTGTTTTTACTATTGGAAAACCTGTGGATAATAAAACTTTTTTTGCATTTTTATACTTGTTCTCGACAATCGAGATACTAACTCCATCAGGCTTAGATCTTTTGCTTTTGAAAAAAAATTTTGATTTTCGTGATAAGACTAACTTATAACTCTCAGGATCTAATTGATGCCCTCGTTGGAAGAGTGTGACTCGATTAGAACCTTGTGGTTCTCTTGTCGGAAGTTCAATGACTTCATTACTTGCATCAAAAACAACTTGATTTTTATTTTCAAAAACCTCTCTGAGATAAAAGTCCTTACACTTTAATTTATTTGTTGCGCTTGAGGCTATTACATATTGAAAGCAAAAAAATAAGACCGTTAAAACCTTCATTTATTCTCCTTTTTGAATCATTGGAGAACGATTATCAAAAAATCTTCTTAAGTTAAATAGGTCTGAGATTTATCTGTTTGAAGATAAAAACACTATTTGAGAAAATTCGGATCATGCAAGGTTGCGGTTACACTACAGCTATGCGTTCCAGATGTTGGACTCGTTGATACTGTTTCACATGTTCTCGTGAAATCAACCATTGAAGAGTAGTCATAGCTGTTTATCTCATAACCGAGGATTCCTAGTATTTCATGCCAAAGAATTCCATAACGGAGTTCATGAGTCTTGGTGTTAAACCATTGATCACGGTTAACGAGAATATAGCCATTTTTTCCAATTTTTATATTTTTAGCAATAAGCTGTTCTGAATCAGCACACTTAGAAGTATCGTTATTTAAGCAAAGCTTAAAATGAACTTCTATGATTTGCATTTGATTATAAGTAAGTTTTCTCCATTTTTTGAGAAATCTTTTAGGAAGCCCATTCATTTTTAAAACCATAGGATAGAGGCTAGCTCTATACTGATTGACATCTTTATAAATATTGCTGTTTTCTTGGCATTTAATGATGTCGAATGCATCTTCGCCTTTTAAATTTTTGAGAAGCTCTTTTTCATTTGGAGAAGATAATTTTGTACAGTCCATAGTCATGGTCATTCCGTGAATCATTCTCACAAGTTTTGATAAGTTTTTAAGAAACTGATTTCGGCTTTGAGCAAGCCAGTTTTCTTTATCAATTAATAGAATTCCATATCTTGGATAAAAATGAGCAGGAATATCGCACTTCATTTCTTTAGTTAATTCCATGAAATGAGAAGTAAATTTATAAACGTCTGGGCAGAAGTTATAATCTCCAATGGCGATCTTGTATTTTCCTCTAATATCGAGGTTTTTTAAGATTCCTTCTCTGTTGAGAGCTCGAGTTATTTGCATGGCCAAATCAGTTCCACCATTTCCAGCTCCTCCAACACTAAAGGCGATAAGCTGTTCTTGAATCTTGGAATCTCGACTTTGTGAAAATGCATTAAAAGAGAGGAATAAGAGGAAGATAGTTAAAATCTTCATTTTTGCTCCTGCGTAATGGGAAAAAACTGAAGGTTCATATTATAGGTTGCATTATGAGGTCCATGCTGCGATTCCATTTCTTTTGCAAAATCGCTCAAAAAGGTTCTTATAAGTTGTTTAGCCTTTGGAAGTGATGATTGATCGATATTGATGATATAAGACTGAAATTCTCTTAAGGTGATATCAATTTCACTTACTGAATCTTGGGCCCATTGGCTTACTGTTTGGTGGTATTTTTGAACACTTAAGTCGGTGCTATCGTTTTTAGAAATCAAATGATCATGACTTTTTGTTAGAGTACCATCTTCCTGAGTGGAGAGATTTTGAGTTTCAATCAGGGTACTTAGAGCATTATTAATTTCTTCTTCAGAAAATCGATTATTGAAAAACTGAGGGTTTAGTTGATTTCGATTGAGAATATCAGATCGGCCACAAGTCTCAAATATAGCCATTGCAACCGGTGTTTTAAGCGTTTCGTTCTCGTCCCAGTTTTGTATTTCCAGTGGTACCAGCTTTTCTAGTTGTTCTAATCTTTCATACTTTTCGAGATCATCAAGGTGGCTAATCTCTACAAGTTCTTTAAAATATCTTTTTTCGAGATTATCGAGTCTTAAAATTTTTCGAGCAAAGTCTGATGTGAGTTGGATTGGAAATTTCTTTTTACCCGTAATGATTTGATAGAGCTGGGAGTGGCTAATGTTCTCAAGCTTTTGCGCCATCGCTCTGAAGCTATATGCTCCACGATTTACTTGGGATTTGCATTCTACAAAGTCTGTTAAATAAAGAGTTAAGTCTCTATAGTTATAAATTTCAAGTTTCACAGACTAAGGATAGCTTAGCTTTTAATGAGGTAGGATTTATCTATAATTATTACTAGAATGAAAACGTCTAATGTTGAAATTATCGACACTAGACGTTTTCATTTTCAAACATTTTTATATGTTTATTTTAAATCAATTTCAGTATTAGAAGGAACAATAAGTGTGAAAGAAATCATTTCTCTTTCACCAGTTCCTCTTGGAGAGATTAGAGGTAAGTTAACTTCAGAAGAAAGAATTTCTCTCTTTGAATTTTTAACTGGGCAGAAAATCTTTGTTCCAAAAATCGAAGTGTTAACGAAGTATTTCCCACCATCTTGAAAGTTAATATCTTGTGAGCTAACGGTTGGATTGTTTAGATCCATCATTTCAACAACTAGGCCATGAGTATTACAGTCCTCCTTAAGGAATGATTGGCTAAAGGTCATGTTAAGTTTAGTCATTGGATCAGCCTTTACTTCGAGAGTTTTGTAACCAGTTCCGAGATTAGTGAGTGTTGCTGCTTGAGCACTGAAAGAAATAGCGAAAATCGTAGTGATAATAAGGTTCTTCATGTTTTTCTCCATGTTGGTTTAACCATTAATTTCTACCACTGACTTGTACATGATGATAAGACACACCACATAATGGAATTTACTTAAGTTAAAATTAGTGTGTGTCTTTTTTGTGAACACTGAATTGAAAAAATTATAGGCTTTTTCAATCAAGTTTGTTTATGACTTAAAATTAAACCTATGGCCTTTAGGACATTTCAGATCGCAATTTTTTTGAGCTTAAGCTTGAAGTGCTTTGCGCAAGATATTCAATTAGGAATTAACGAAAGGAGTTTTCGAAAAACTCTCGAGCAGTCCATTATAAGTTTGTTTGGAACAGACAAGAAGATTCGGATTCGAAAAGAAGAGAGTCTTCCTGTCAATATCGGAAATATTATTATTCAAGATCCTGATAAAAAAGGTGGAGACGACTTTTTACTGGTCTACGGCAGGCATCTTTTAAATATTGATTTTGATAAACCTTTCGAGTTGGGTCTTAACCTTAAAGGCCTTGATGCCTCTGTGGAGCTTGGTGATGTTTCAATCAAGCTTGGCAAATCTAAAAAGAGCGGAAACAAAGTTTCAATACCTGTTTTTGGAAATCTTACAATTGAAAATATTGATGGGGGTTTTTCAGAAGTTGACCTCTTTAGGGCCACCCTTACTGACAAAAACCTTGAAAGACAAAATACTCTTATTAATAATTTTTTAAAAATTCAAAAATCTGATCTTACAATTGAAACTAAAAGAAAAAAGGTTGAATCTCTTTTGAAGTCTAGAGGCGATAATATTGAAAGTATTGCCAAGGAATTAAATGAAGCTCTCAATCTTCAAAACTGTATTAAAAAGGTTTTTGGGATTGAGAAAAAATCGTTCGTTAATATTGTTTCTAAAAATCATCGAGTTAAATCTGAAAATTTGAAAATTAAATTTCAAGGAGTTGTCCATATTCTTCTTCAGGGAGAAAAAGCAAAGCTAACGCTTAGGAATTTCACCTTTAATGATAATATTACCGCAGAAAGCTTCAAAGATCATTTTAGAATAGAGTTTGATCGTAATAGTTTTCAGGTTTTAGATACGCTTGCTGTTACAAGCAACCAATCGGGAACAGTTAATTACTGTGATCGTTTAAAAAAATCTGGAGCAAACCTTTCTAAGCATGTCATTGGTAAAAAGCTAATTGATAAAGTTCTAGAAGTCCTTAATAGAAAAGTTCCCGAACTTCTTAATGATAAAGCCTTTCCTAAGGTTGCTGAAGTTTTAAGTAAAGTCGAGTTGAACTTCCCTTATTTTTATTATTTTACTCCAAATGAAAAAATAAAAGACAGTATTAAAAAGAAGGTTAAAAACAAGGAGTTGGCAGATCTTTTAATAAGTCCTTTTGAATCACTTTCTTTGGGAGCTACAGTTGTTAATTTTGAGACAGAAAACAACTATTTGAATATAGAGCTTGAAAGCCAGGTTGAAGTTGATAAGAAAGACATTAAATGTGTTGATGGCTCTTATTTATGTGATTATTTCGACTACAAGCCTGTTTGGACTGGTTATAACTCGGATTTAAGAGTCTCGATTAGCGCAGCTCCGATTCTTTCTTTGATAACAAATCAATATGAAGACCTTCTTTTGAATTATCTTTCTTTAAAAATTCCAACTGTAAAAAATGGGTTAAGTCTTTTTGGTGTTAAGAGTGGAAAGAAACTGCTTGATCTTTCTGATGAAAACTTTATGTTGGTACCAACAGGAAAGAACAAAATTGATGCAGTTATTAGAGTTAAATTAAATCCAGACGCTTTGAGAATACCTTTAAAGTCATTCCTTCTTAAAAATAAACTTAAGAAAAGAGATTGGCTGAGTTTATTCAAGAAGAAAAGTAAGAAAGACCTTGTCGAATTTGCTATTGAATTGGAGCTAGAACTTTTAAAAGAAAATGGTAAGAACTCTCTAAAAATATCTCTTCCATCGGCAAGAAACTTTTTCTCTTCAAAATACTTTGATACAAATTGGAAACAATACCCTCTTTTTCTTTTCGTTCAAAGAAATTTAAATCCGACTTATTTCTATTACCCTACCAGTTTATTTGGTTTTTCTCTGGGGTTTAAAAGAGGAAAAAGAATTTATCATGGTCTTTACCAGGAAATCTTTAATGCTCTCAAAAAAAAGAATATAGAATTTACTTATGAGGCTAAAAAAGGATCAAAACCTTATATTTTAGTTCCGATTGATTTGAATAAAAAAGATAGTAAATCGCCAATGATCTTTCAAGATTTAAGCACTGATGAAAATGGAAATATAAACTTTCACTTAAACCTTAAAGAGAAAGTTTTCAAAGCTCCTTTTAAGAACCTTAAAAGTTTAAAGGAGATCAATCTATGAGAATTTTGTTAATTTTTCTTATATTCTCTTTTAATGCTTTTTCTCAGGATATTTCTCATCATTTAGGAAATGAAAAATCTCCTCATATTCTTCTCCAAATGAACACTCAGAGTGAATCGAGAAGTTATATTATTGGTCAGCTTTATGACTTTTTTAATAAAAGAAAAAAGGGTAAAAATATTTTCTCTAGTGACGTGGAGTTAAGTAATTCTCGTGTTCCTGTTGTGCTGGCCTTGGAGAGTATGGAAGAGGGAGTTAGTAAGGCTTTGGGAAGATCATTACTTATCAACCTAGGAAATGCTTCGGGATCTGTTTCTCAGCAAGATCGACAAGATTATTCACGCGGAAAACTAGATATATCGAATAGAAAAGACTTTTTGAATCGAATGGTTCTTAATATTCAACTCAATAAATTAACCTACACTATTAATCCATATAAAATGGATTTTACGGAGTTTTCAACAAGTCTTAATGATTCAAAAAAGCAGCTTGATATAAAGGCTCGATTTGATATTAAGGGAATTACGGCCAAGGCTAAGGATATTTGTATTAATTTTGATACCTTCTATGAAGAAGCTGGTAAGATAAAAGTATCGAAATCAAATTATAATTGCCTAGAAGCTCGTGAAGTACTTGAAACTGACTTAGATAAGCTTTATCAACGACTCGAAGGGATCATTCCAGAATCTATTGTTAGAGAAACAAATTATCCTAAATTTTTAAATAATCTCGGAGCAGAAGTTAAGAACGTTGCTTTGAATATTAAAGATCAATCACCTCTTAGGTTAGGAGTAGATCTGACGTTAAAAGAAACTCCAGAAGGGATAAAGCTAAGAATCGTTGATGGCTCAGTTGATTCACTGGTCAATGATCTGAAAATGCACTTTAAGGATAGCTTTGATATCAATCTTGAAAATGCATCGGTTAAGGTGAACGGATTTTCTGGCATGGTTGTCCAGGCTGTTCCTGTTGCTTTTACAGACACTGCTATTTTAAAAGCTCTAGCAGAGAGAGAAAAAGAACTTGTAGAACTTATTATGAAACCTATTGAAGATAGTATTGAAGAAATTATTGAAGAAGCTCAAGCAGATCCAAATAGCGTTATGAGTAAAGATATTCTTATGGCGAGTAGGTTGAAATTTAAGGGAGTTCCTGAGCTCGGTCTTTCTGTTGATCAACTCACATTTCGAGGTGAAAGAAAGGATAATCGTTTTATTGGTGCAGGGATTAATGTTGATTTTGGAATCGAAAAAAATAGTTTTGGAATTGGCTATAGTCGAATACAGGATCAGCTTTCAGAATACCTTGGAAAAGAAGAAGAAGGTAAAAATGGTGATATGGTCATTAGTATTAGCGATGAATTTTTTAATGATGCTATTCAATTTGCTTTGAAGAATTATAGCGAAGAACTTAAAAAAATAGATTTTGATATCAAGGATCTTCAATTTAATATTTTTGAGGGTTCAGGCTTTCAAGGATCGAATCAACTTTTAAAAGAGAACTCTGCTTATTTCAGCGGATGTGTGCGGTTTAAGCCAAAAAAGAATATTCTCTTAAAATTAGTAAATGGTATTGTTGGTGGAAAGAATGGGATTGGCGTCCCTTTAATGATTTATACAGACATCAACTTAAAGAGTAACTCAGAAGGTGTTCCTGAGTTCACTATTGATTTAAAACTCGAAGCTTCGAGAGAGCACTTTCTTAGCCAGGAGAAAGATTGTCCTTTTACTAAAAGATTTAAAAAAATGGCCTCTCGAATTGCTCGAAAACAAGCGGAGTTAAGATTCAATCAATACGAGGGAATTCCCTTCTTAAAGGTCGCATTAGTTCCTTTGAAAGGCCTTCAGTCCTCACCTGCTGAAATTATTTTCGATAAAGAAAACGGGAGAATGAACATTGTTCTTTCGTTTAATAAGGTTAAGAGTATCCGAGATGATATTGTAGAGAAGTTCTCTGACGTTAATCAAAAAGTCTCTGTTACTTTTCCAAAGCTTGACGAGATCAAGAAGTATAAAACCTTATCTCGACGAGAAAAACGTGCCATGAAGAAAAAGGTCAAAGAAAAGCTTTCAACTAACTAGAAAGATATTCCAAGATAAAGATTTAATAATGTTGCTGAAACCTCTAGGTCTTCAATGTCTTCATTTATCCCAGACTTAGAGAGTGTAATAATAGAGCTATTTGCGCCTATCCAATCGCATCCAACGGTAAAATTACTCCATTGCCATTGATTCCCAATTCTGAAGTTTACTCCGATATCCTCAATCTCTGCGAAATCGCGTGTAACCCAATCTTCAATCGAGTTATTATATGTATAGCCCGTGATATCTTTTTGGTTTCTGTAATAAATTCCTGGTTTTATATAAAAGGAATTTCCAGTAAAAATCTTATAATCAACAGATAAAGCAGAACCACCTTCGGAATCTCTACTATTAAATGAATCATTATCTGGAAGATCTGTGAATTGAAGGCTGACAACTTCATCTTTATTAATAAAGTATCCAATTTCAATTGCTTTGGTCGGAGCTGACCTATAAGAACCACCGAAAATAGCAACGTTCACAGTATACTTCTTATTGGCCCTATTTTCTCGGGATTCATCTTTGACTACTCTCTCGTATTCTCCAAGTTCAGCCTTAGAGGTGTTAATAGCAGTTGTCTAAATGCGGTGCAATACTTTTTCTCTACTTTGCATTAATTGCACGTGGTCTAGTTTGGAATTATCAATGGTTAGCCTTCACTATCGGTGATTTATCATGGTAATAAACTGGTCCTACAGGACCAGTTTATGAATCTAGAGCAATATTTTGAAAATTCCGATGCGATTATCGCTTGTTCTACTGGTGAAATCGAAAATACAGCACTTTCAGTGATAAGAGTCTCTGGTTCGATAGGACCAGAATTAGTTCAATCTGTCCTTTCTAAAAGTGGTTCCATAGAACCAAAAAGGGCATATCTTACTGAAATTATTAAAGAAAATGAGATTCTTGATGACGTAGTTCTCACCTATTTTCAATCACCAAATAGCTATACGGGCGAAAATGTTTACGAATTTTCGGTTCATGGGAATCAGATTAATGTTCAGAGGCTCATTTCTTATCTTTCCGAAAGTCTTAATTTGAGAAAATCTGCACCTGGAGAGTTCACCTATCGAGCTTTGAAAAATAAAAAACTATCGCTTTCTCAAGTAGAAGGGCTAGATCAACTCTTAAATGCAAAATCTGTTTTTGCACTTGATTCGGGAATGGGTTTATTAAAAGGTGAACTTCAAAAAGAATTTTTAAAGTTAAAAGAACTTTTTACGGACTTAAAATCTTCAGTGGAGTTGAATACTGATTTTTCTGATGATGTTGGTGAAGAAACTGGAAAAAAAATTTTTGATGAAAAGTTAAAAGAGTTTTTCGAGCATGTTTTATCACTTAAGCAGCGTGGTTCTATAGAACCAGAAACCTTGTTAAGACCTTCTATAGGCTTGTTTGGAAGGCCTAATGCGGGGAAAAGTACATTGTTTAATAAGCTTTTAAATCGCGAACGTTCTATTGTTTCTGAGCAAGCTGGAACAACTCGTGATTATATTTCTGAAACTTTAATGATTGAAAATAATCAATTTGAATTGATCGATACGGCAGGGCTTCGCACTTCATCTGATTCAATTGAAATGGAAGGGATAAAGAGAGCGGAAGAAATTCGGGAAAATTGTTTCTTTAAAATTCTTCTTTTAAATTGTTCTGAGGATATAAATGTTAATGGTGATTATGATCTTGTTGTCTACACTCACATCGACAAAAACCACCAATCTCCCCTATCAGATGGTTCCATAGGGGCAAATTTATTGGTTGATGATATCTCAGATCAAATCCTCTTTAGAGTTAATAATAAATTTAGCGAACTCACTAAAAATAGGCCCTTCACAATCCCAAGACATCGCGATCTTGTAAATAAATTATATTTTTCAACTTGTAATTTCAAAGAGTTGTGTTCTCAAATTGATGATATTGCTGTAATTAGTTCTGAGCTTGGTTCGATTGAGATCACAGTGAACGAATTATTGGGCCAAGTGAGTACGGATGATGTACTTAAAAACATATTCAATAATTTTTGTATAGGTAAATAGATGAATTATGACTTAATTGTCATTGGTGGTGGCCACGCAGGTATTGAGGCCGTAAACATGGGCTCAAGCTTTGGTTTAAATACTGCCCTACTTACTATGCCGGGAGTTGGGATTGCCTCAGCGCCATGTAATCCTTGTATTGGAGGTATTGGTAAGGGGCAGGTTGTTCGCGAGATTGACTCATTGGGTGGGTTGATGGGAAGACTTGCTGATAAAGCCGGGATTCAATATCGAGTCTTAAATGAATCAAAAGGCTTTGCTGTTCAGTCAACCCGAGTTCAAATTGATAAAGATCTTTATTCTCAATATGCGGATGAAATGGTCTCCAGTCTTCCAAGCGTTTCCATAATAAAAGAAAAAGTTTTGAGGATTTGGAAAGAATCTGAAATGTTCCACGTGGAAACATCAGGCTCAGAAAATAATAGCCGGACCTATAGGAGCAAAAAAGTCATTCTTACTGTTGGTACGTTCCTTAACGGAAAACTCCATTGCGGAAAAACGCAGACAGAAGGTGGTAGAGAGGGTTCTGAATCATCTCTAAAGATGCAGGAATTATTCGAAGGAATTAGAGTTTTGCCTCAAAGGTTTAAGACCGGAACGCCTGCCAGGCTTGATAGGGCGACGATTTCCTATGAAAAGATGGAAAAGCAACCCTCGGATGAGAGAGCAAGAAACTTTCACTATCAAAACTCGCCTTTTCAGCGTAAGTCCAGTCAGCTTGATTGCTATCTAACCTATACCAATGAAGAAACTATGGGGATTATTCGAGATAATAAGGAAGACTCTCCAATGTTCAATGGTCAAATTCAAGGAATGGGGGCTCGCTATTGCCCTAGTATTGAAGATAAAGCCTATCGATATCCTGATAAAAATATTCATCATGTTTTTGTAGAACCTGAAGGGATTGATTTAGAGACTGTTTATCCAAGTGGAATCTCTTCTTCTCTTCCAAAAGAAGCCCAAGAGCAATTTATTGCTACAATTCCTGGTCTTGAGAAGGCAAAAATCATTCAATATGGTTACGCCGTTGAATACGATGTTATTGATACAACTCAATTAGATCGAACATTAATGTTAAAATCTTGTCCGGGTCTTTATTTTGCCGGACAAATCAATGGAACCAGCGGATATGAAGAGGCTGCCGGACAGGGTCTAGTTGCTGGGCTTAATGCTAGCTTGGATTTGCTTGGAAAAGAGACGATTGTTCCACGTAGAACAAATAGCTATATCGGGGTCATGATTGAGGACCTCATTACCAATACGAGGGACGAACCTTATCGACTATTTACAGCTAGAGCTGAGAATCGTCTTTATATTAGGGAGGATAATAGCTTCCTGAGGATGTACCCCTATAGGACCAATTTTGGTTTAAACCTGCCTATAGATGAGCATTTAGCCAGTATGGTTTCACAATTTAATATACTTAATAGCCTGATTTCAAGAACTGAATACAATGGTTATTTCTATGAAGAAGAACCCTTTGGGCTCAATGAGTTCCTGGTCTCTCAGGAAAGAAAGCTAAGCCTTGGGGAAGTTTTAAAGCTCGCCTGGCTCAATCCAGTTGATGTTTTAGTCTTTATTCTCGATCGAGAACAGGTTTCAATAAACTGGGACGTTGTAAATACTTGTGCCATTGGAGCGAAGTATGAGGGTTATATCGAAAGAGCAAATCAGCAGTATTTAAAACTTGCTAAATTGGACAATAAAAAACTCGATCTTCCATTGATTCTGGCTTCAGATAACGTTTCTTTTGAATGTAAACGTAGAATAGAGAAGATTTCACCAGAGACCTTTGGTCAACTAAAGCGTATTAACGGTCTTCGTCCTGCTAGTCTGGCAGTTATTGCAAGTGGTGCCTATTAATGACTGAAATGGATTTTTGTCGGAAATACTTGGATCTTATAACTGGGCCTTATGCAGGGATTAATCTCACAAGAATTACCGATCTAGAAGTATTTCAAATCAAGCAATACCAAGATTCTATTATTCCATTTAAAAAAATGTGTGATCCTATAGGGGCAAAAGTTTTTGACATTGGCTTTGGTGGGGGCTTTCCAATTTTGCCTCTGGCAAATGAGTTTCAAAATATATCCTTTACTGGGATAGAAACTAGGAATAAAAAAGTGAGGATCGTAGGGGAGATTGCGGAGTCGCTTGGTTTAAAAAATACAAGTTTTATTCATGGCAGATTTGAAGATTTTTTATTTCCAGCTGGCTCTGTGGTTGTAAACAAGGCTGTAGCGACAGTAAAAAAGGTACTTGATAATATTAACGTCGAAAAAGACGTAACTATCTGTTTTTATAAGGGTCCTAACTTTTTTACATTAGAAGGTAAAGAGTTGGAGACAATCAGAGAGAATTGGTCCATTATAGCAAAAGAAGAATACAGTCTTTCCAACGGAGATCCTCGAGTGTTTTTTGTTGTTAAATCCAAATCTGTTCTACGTGGAACAAATCAAAAAAACTTAACAAAATTAATAGGTTAATTAAATATGGCGAAAGTTATTGCAATAGCAAATCAGAAAGGTGGTGTGGGTAAAACTACAACGGCGATCAATTTAGCAGCTTGCCTCGCTGCAGCAGAAAGAAGAACTTTGATTTTAGACCTGGATCCACAAGGAAATGCTAGCAGTGGCCTTGGTTTAGATGGAGCAAACTTTGCTTCCGCTAATATTTATCATGCGATTATTGGTGAAGCTCCTATTGAAAAAACCATCTATTCAACAGAGTTATCAACCCTTGATATCTGTCCATCCGATAATAATCTTATTGGGGCTGAAATTGAATTAGTGAGTGCTTTTGCAAGAGAGGCAAAGTTAAAGAATGCGATTGCTCCGCTACTTGATAAGTATGAATATATTATTATTGATTGCCCGCCTTCACTCGGGCTTTTAACTGTAAATGCAATGAATGCATCAACCAGCTTTATTGTTCCATTACAGACTGAATATTTTGCAATGGAAGGCCTTACGCAATTATTGAATACTGTACGACTTGTTAAGGCATCACTTAATACAAAGCTTGAAATGGAAGGAATTCTGCTAACGATGTACGATGCGCGTACAAGTCTTTCCAAGCAAGTTGCAACTGAAATTAAAGAACATTTTAAAGATAAAGTTTTTCAATCGATCATTCCTAGAAACGTTAAGCTTTCAGAATGCCCGAGTTTTGGTAAGCCCGTCATTCTTTATGATATTAATTCGAAGGGTAGTGAGATGTATTTATCTCTCACAAAAGAGTTGTTATTAAAACACACCAAAACTCAGTCAAAAGAACAACCAGATATGCTTAATGAAGCGGGAATTATGTAATGGCGTGAGCCTTTTCAATATAGGGGAATAAAAATTATGGCCGGAAAAAAGTCAGTTTTAGGAAAAGGTTTGGGAGCGCTTTTAAATACAAGCATTGCGACACCTGCAAACATTGAAAAGGCAAAGCAGATAATCGATTCAGAGGCTCGTGCCCCGATAGAACCAGCTCCAACAAAGCTGCCTGAAATGCCTAGCTTAGTTGATATAGAGATGATTCGCCCTAATTCGAATCAACCAAGAAGAGTCTTTAAAGACGAAGAACTTGTTGAACTTTCAGCTTCAATTAAAGAGAACGGAGTTA
This sequence comes from Bacteriovoracaceae bacterium, assembly GCA_965217035.1. Taxonomy (GTDB): domain Bacteria; phylum Bdellovibrionota; class Bacteriovoracia; order Bacteriovoracales; family Bacteriovoracaceae; genus JAUHYH01. The sequence continues at coordinate 1,589,818 of OZ244226.1, forward strand.
TCCAGCCATTAATTGTAACTTTTGATGAAGAAGAAAAAATATTTGAATTGATTGCAGGAGAGAGAAGGCTAAGAGCTTCTAAGCTTGCTGGTCTTGCCAAGGTTCCGGTTGTTATAAAAAGAGCAACAAAAAAAGATAAGGCTTTGATGGCAATTATTGAGAACGTTCAGCGTTCGGATCTTAATTGTGTTGAAGAAGCACTTGCTTACTTTCAATTAATGGAAGAATTTAAGCTTACTCAAGAAGAAGTGGCGAAAAAGATAGGAAAAACTCGATCGACTATTGCTAACTTTTTAAGAATTCTTAAGCTTCCAAAAGAAATTCTTATTATGCTTCAAAAAGAAGTTCTCAGCTTTGGGCATGCTAAGGTCCTAGGCGGAGTTGATAATGTAAAAGCTGTTAAATTGGCTAAGCAGGCAGCACTTGAATCATGGTCAGTTAGAAAACTAGAAACTGAAATTAAATCAGAAAAGAAAGATAAAACACCTAAATCGCCAGCTGCGAAAAGAAAGCTTGTTTTTAATGAGCGCTTGGATGCCTATAGACAAAAACTTGAAAGAAAAACAGGTTTTCATTACAACATTAAGACGTCTAAAAATGGAAAGGGTGAGCTCACTATTAAGTTCAACGATGAGAAGGAATTTAATAGAATTTTTGAATTTTTAATGGATTAAAATGGAAAATACACTTAACGAAGATCTCACTGCTGTTATCGAGAAGGGTTGTCGCTTTGAAGGTAATTTGTCTTTTCATGGAATGGTTCGAATAGCCGGAGAATTCACTGGTTCAATTTTTTCAAATGATACCTTGGTGATAACAGATAGCGCAGTTATCAACGCTGATATTCAAGCTGGAGTTATTATTATTTCTGGAACAGTTAAGGGGAACTTGCAGGCTGGAGCTCGTGTTGAAATGAGACAACCAGCCCGTTTTGAGGGAACTGTCACGAGTCCCAACCTGATTGTGGAAGAGGGTGTTATCTTCCACGGCGAAACTCGTATTAAGTCTTAGCTAGCTTTAAAGCTTCAAAAGAACTTTTTTATCCTCTTCTTTATTCGAGGTCTCAATGGCCTCAATCATTTCATTATAGTCTTTTGATGTGTTCGAGTATGTTTTAAAAAGACCACTCAATCCACCTTCTGAGTTGATAATTCCAGCTTTCTTTAACTTTTCTCTATTAAATGTGAGGTCTGTGAGAGATAGGTCACCACCTTTTAACTCTTCTATTTCAAAGAGAATAAAGCTGTTTAACTGAACTTCAAGATAACTTTTGCTTTTTATAGAGCAAAACTTAATGGCATATTCTTCTGTTTCATTGTCTTCTTTGTAACTTAGTACGTACTGGCCCTCTCTTTGGCTGATATTTAGAGAAGCAATTCCTTCCTCAGTATTCATGGTGTACTCACCTAAAAAAGAGCGATTATGAATCTCGTTTTTACAAAGTGAGGTTTCGTAAACGCATGAAGTCATGAAAGATAGTATTGATATACACATAAGTAGTTTTTTCATATTTCTCCTCGGTAAAAATAAATTAACTGCTCTTATCACATTAAAAATAACGCGGCCAAAAAATATTAATGTTTCATCTGTGATCCGCTTTAATTTTGACTTTTAAATACTAAGGTTCAAGAATCCCCTGAGCCTGGCTTTTAAAATGGAGTTTCTATGAAATTTTTAATCCTTTCTTTTCTTTGTCTTCCTCAATTACTTTTTGGTTATTCAGTACTCGTTAGATTTGAAAAACCCTTAAAAGAGAGCATGAGTAAAAATGATTTTCGAAAGTTTAGGTCGAGAACAAAACCAAAGAAAATTAGAAAGATATTAGAAATTAAATCTAAAATTGGACTCTATGAATTCGTCTATTCAGACGTTATCTCAAAAAGAACAATTAAGTCTTATAGACGCCTTATTAATGACTTGCCGGGAGCTCTTTATAGTGTTCCAAACAAAGAGTTAAGACTTAGACAAAATGAAGTTAAAGAGCCTGAATTTAATGATTTATGGAATATAACGAGTTTTGATCGTAACGGAACAGTTGCCCTTCCAGCCTGGCAGAAGTTTGGAACACCTTCTAAAAATGCTCTAGGGCACGATGTTGTTACGGCCGCAGTTGATAGTGCTTATGATTTAAGTCATCGGGCCATGAAAAAGACATGGTTCAAGAATGAAAAGGAAATTCCAGGAAATGGAAAAGATGATGACCATAATGGGTATGTTGATGATTATCTTGGTTGGAATGCTGTAACGAATAGCTCTGAACTGCCAAAGGATCCAGCGACACATTCTCATGGAACACTTGTTTCATCTTTGATGTCTGGAGATTATGTGAACAATGAAGAGAGGCATTATTTTAAGGGAATTTCTCCAGCGACTAAAGTGGTTCCAATAGCAACAAACTATCAAGGTCTTGACGTTGCTACTGTTGCTCGTGCTTATGCTTATGTCATTAAAAATAAAACTCTATGGCTTGAGTCGAAAGGAAAAAAGGGAATCAATTTCGTCGCTACTAATAATAGTTTTGGAATAGACATGGAGAGATGCGAAAAAAGCTCTAATCAAATATGGAATGATCTTTATAATGAGTTAGGTAAAGTAGGGGTTATTTCTGCAGCAGCGACAACAAATATGGATTTTGATGTCGATGCTTATGGTGATGTTCCTACAGGTTGTTCTTCTCCTTTTATCATGTCTGTCGGTAAGCATGGTATAGACCTTGAAACCTGGGGTGGGAGAGGAGCAAGACATGTTGATCTTTATGCTCCTGGACTGGGAATTGTTGGAGCGTTAAGTAGAGACCGCTTTGCTTTTTTAACAGATGGTGGAACTTCATCTGCGACTCCACATGTCGCAGGGGCTGTTGCCTACTTACACAGCATTGCGAGCAAGAGATTCCAGAGAATGTATGTAGATTATCCAGATATGGGTGCTCTTACGATCAAGCAAATTATCATTAACTCTGTTGATAAAAAGGACGAGCTTCCCTTAAATGTTTCAGGTGGTAAGCTGAACCTCTTTCGGGCCGCTCATCTTATGAAAGAGCATGGAGAGTCTAGGCTTCGGAAAAATATTAAAAAGCGAAATCAATAAGAAGTATTTATCGATTATTGATCACATTTTGCAACGCCCAAGTAGCCTTTGGGCGTCCATTTGTCTTGCCAAAGAGGAAGCAACTTAAAACAACCTTTTTCTTGACGATTACGGCCATTACGCATATTTTTTGGTTCTCTAATTTAGCGTAAATTTTAAGGCCCTCGTAATATGGAAAAAATATCGCAGATTCTTACCCAGCTTGGGATCAATTCCACCATTGGAACTCAGTTTGTTGTTGTTATAGCTCTCTATCTTATTTCGCGTTTTGCTTTTTTCAAAAGACTTCAAGAAGTCATTGAACTAAGAATTCTCAAAACAAAAAAAGCTGAGGATTCTGCCCATGAACTTATTGAAAAATTTGAAACTCTTAAAGAAGCCTTTGAGCAAAAAGTAGATTCAACTTATAAAGAAGTTCAAGAAACAAAAAATAATGAAAAGAAAAATATTGATCAGCAACTCGCTCAAGTTTACAAAACGAACGAGGGTGAAGTGAATGCTTATGTTGAAAGCTCCAAGGCAGAGGTTATGAAAGAGCTTGAAAAGCAAAGAGAAGCAGTGCTTGGTCAAACAGATGCTTTTGCAAAACAATTAATTGAAAAAATAAAGGCTTAAGTAAGATGAGAGAATTAGTTGTTCTAAGTTGTTCTTTGGTTGCTACCATTGCTTATGCTGGCGGTGGAGCTGGACATGCAACACTAGCAGACCTTGCGCCCCCTGCTTTAAACTTTACGATTCTTTTTAGTTTTCTTGGTTGGAAACTCACTCCAGTTTTTAGAGGGCATTTCACTTCTAAGCATAAAGAGGTTAAGGAAACAGCTCAAAGAGCTAAAACTTTAAAACATGAAGCTCAAATGCAACTTGAGCAGCAAGAGAAGAAAAATCAAACTCTTGATAAAAGAATTGAAGAAATTAAATCTCAGGCTCAAAAAGAAGTTGAGCAATATAAAGCTGAGAGATCTAAAGAAAACGAAGAAAAAATTTCAAAGCTTAAGCAAGATGCTGAAAGCAAAATCGAAATGCAGAAGCAAGAATACATCTCTTCTCTTAATGGGGAGCTTGTTAATCTTATCGTTAAAAAAGCGAAAGAAACGGTTAAGTCTGAGGGTGGGCTTAAAGGTGATATTGAAGCGAAGCTTATGCAGGGGCTTAAGTAATGAAAGAAAGAGATATTGCTAAGGTTTATGCCAGTTCGTTAATTGGCTTGTCTAAAAGTGAAAGCTTTAATCTGATCGACGAGCTTGAAAAGTTTGTTGTTGTTTTGAATTCAAGTGATGATCTTGAAAGTGTTCTTTTCTTTGATGCTTTTACAGAAGAAGAAAAGCTTAATGTTCTTAGTGATATTACTGGGAAAATTGGATTAAATAAAATCGTTACAAACTTTCTTTCTTTTCTTGTTACAGAAAAGAGAATGGGACTTTTTAACGTTGTTTATAAAGAGATTGTTATTGCTGATGATCATGAAAAAGGTTTTATCCGTGGAACAATCGAAGGGAGTGAAGCTCAAATCGATGAAAGCGTAAAAGCTAAGTTGAAATCCTTCCTGAAGGAGAAGCTCGGTAAAGAACCTGAGCTTGATTACGTTCAATCGGAAAAAGTTACTGCAGGATATAGAGTAAAGGTTGATGATTACCTGCTCGACGCAAGTTTAGATAACCAATTAGAAAGTTTTAAAAAAACCATAATGTTCTAAAGAGGAATTATTAATGAGTACGACAACAATTAGACCAGAAGAAATTACATCGATCATTAAAGATCGGATTTCAAACTTCGAATCAAAGCTAGAAGTTAATGAAGTTGGAACAGTCCTTACAATTGGGGACGGAGTTGCTCGAGTTTACGGGCTAAAAAATGTTCTAGCCGGAGAGCTTGTTGAATTTGATGAAGGTTCGAAAGGGATGGTTCTTAACCTTGAGAATAACAACGTTGGTGTTGCGGTTCTTGGGGATGATAAAGGAATTAAAGAAGGATCGACTGTTAAAAGAACAGAAAAGATCGTTGAAGTTCCAGTTGGCGAAGAACTTCTTGGTCGAGTTGTTGATCCAATCGGTAATCCACTTGATGGAAAAGGACCGATCAATTCTACAAACTTTAAAAAAGTTGAAACAAAAGCTCCTGGGATTATCGCAAGAAAATCAGTGCATGAGCCACTTCAAACTGGGATCAAAGCGATCGACTCGATGATTCCAATTGGTAGAGGGCAACGAGAGCTTATCATTGGAGATAGAAAGACTGGTAAAACTGCGGTTGCGATCGATACGATCATTAACCAAAAAGGTAAAGACGTTAAATGTGTTTACGTAGCAATCGGACAGAAACAATCGACTGTTCGTCAGGTTTTCCAAAAGCTAACTGAAGCAGGGGCGATGGATTATACAACAATCGTTTCAGCGACAGCGTCTCAGTCTGCACCTCTACAATTTATTGCACCTTATTCTGGATGTGCGATGGGTGAATACTTTAGAGACAATAATCAACATGCACTCATCATCTATGATGATTTAACAAAGCAGTCACAAGCTTATAGACAATTATCACTTCTTCTTAGAAGACCTCCAGGAAGGGAAGCCTTCCCAGGGGACGTTTTCTATATTCACTCAAGACTTCTCGAGAGAGCATGTAAATTAAGTGATGATCTGGGAGCAGGTTCATTAACAGCACTTCCAGTTATTGAAACTCAGGAAGGTGACGTTTCTGCTTATATTCCTACAAACGTTATTTCAATTACAGATGGTCAGATCTACCTTGAGGCAGATCTTTTCAACTCTGGTGTTCGTCCAGCAGTTAACGTTGGTCTTTCAGTTTCAAGAGTTGGTGGTTCAGCACAAGTTAAGGCGATGAAAAAAGTTGCTGGTACACTTCGACTTGACCTTGCTCAGTTTAGAGAGCTTGCAGCCTTTGCTGCTTTTGGTTCAGACCTTGATGAAGCAACGCAGAGACAATTATCACGAGGTAAGGTATTAGTTGAGCTTCTTAAGCAAGGACAGTACGCACCGGTTGATGTTTTCGAACAAGTTGTTGTTATCTTTGCAGGTACCAAAGGACTTCTTGATAACGTTCCAACTGAGAAAGTAGGTCAGGCAGAGAAGGATCTTTTAGACTTCCTTAATAATAGACATTCAGATGTAATGTCTTCATTAAGGTCTGAAGGTGCAATTACAGCTGATATTCAATCAAAACTTACTGAAGCAATTAAAAACTTCAATGAGGTTAATAAGTACGAGTAATTCATGGCAAATATTAAAGACCTGAAAAAACGAATCAAAAGTACGAAGAGTACGCTTAAGATTACAAGCGCAATGAAGCTTGTATCAGCAGCGAAGCTTTCAAAGGCACAGGGAAGAATCCTTGGCCTTCGCCCTTATTCTTCGGAACTTTCAGAAACGGTTCGAGTTGTTTCGGCAATTACAAAGGGTTACGAGCACGAATACTTTAAAGCGAATGAAGAAAATAATAGAGCGCACATGCTTGTTATTTCTTCAGATAAAGGTCTTTGTGGAGCTTATAACTCTCAGATTGTTAAAACAGTGAAGAAATTCGTTGATGAGAATCAAGACCTTGATATCAAGGTTCATTATATTGGAAAGAAAGCAAAAGAAGTTCTTTCTGACAAAGTTAACGCTGGTAAAACTTTTACTTTTGAAAAAGCTGACCCAACGTTTGATGAAATCAGAAAAATTGCAATGGAATTCGCAGCTGGCTTTACATCAGGTGAAGTTGGAAAAGTTTTCGTTGTTTATAACTCTTTTGAATCTGCGATGGCCTGTCATCCAACAGTTGAGCAAGTTCTTCCATTCAGTCTTCCGACTGATGTTAAGAAAGAAATTATGGAAAAGTATCCATTTGATTTTAAATACGAACCAACTGCAGTTGAAATTCTCGATACCATGGTTCCTGAAGTTTATATCAACTCATTATTCACAGCGATGCTTGATAGTCTTGCGAGTGAGCATGGAATGAGAATGGTTGCAATGGAGAATGCAACTAAGAACTGTCAGGATATGATTAGAAAACTAACACTTAAAATGAATAAATTGAGACAAGCAGCGATTACGACTGAGCTTATTGAAGTTGTATCAGGTGCTGAGTCTCTGAACGGTTAAGGAGAAAGACATGTCTGAGAACATGGGAATTGTTAAACAAGTACTAGGGCCAGTTGTTGATATTGAATTTCCTAGTGGAAATGTACCAGCAATCAAAAACGCATTAAGAATGACAAACACAACAATCGAAGGTGGAGAGTTCAACCTTGTTTGTGAGGTTGCTCAACATCTTGGGAATAACGTTGTTAGAACGATTGCGATGGATGCAACAGAGGGTCTTGCAAGAGGAATTCCTGTTAAAGATACAGGTGATGCGATTCAAGCTCCTGTTGGTCGTGAAGTTCTTGGTCGAATCATCAATGTTATTGGTGAGCCGGTTGATGAAGCAGGTCCAATCAATAATACAAAGTCTTATCCAATTCACAGACCAGCTCCAACTTTCGAAGCACAGTCTACGAAGCTTGAGCCGTTCTTTACTGGAATTAAAGTTATCGACCTTCTTGCTCCTTATCTAAAAGGTGGAAAGATTGGTCTTTTCGGTGGTGCCGGTGTTGGTAAAACCGTTCTTATTATGGAGCTAATCAACAACATTGCTACTCAACACGGTGGTATGTCTGTTTTCGCTGGTGTTGGTGAGCGTACAAGGGAAGGAAATGACCTTTTCGAAGAAATGAAAGAATCAGGGGTTATCAGTAAAACCGCCCTCTGTTACGGACAGATGAACGAGCCACCAGGTGCAAGAGCGAGAGTTGCCCTAACAGGTCTTTCATTAGCTGAGTATTTCCGTGATGAAGAAAAACAAGACGTTCTTTTCTTCGTCGACAATATTTTCCGATTTACTCAAGCAGGTTCAGAGGTTTCTGCCCTTCTTGGACGTATTCCATCTGCCGTTGGTTATCAGCCGACACTTTCTACAGAGATGGGTGATATGCAGGAGCGGATTACTTCAACTCAGGATGGGTCGATTACATCTATCCAAGCTGTTTACGTTCCGGCGGATGACTATACGGATCCAGCTCCAGCAACAACATTTGCTCACTTGGATGCAACAACAGAACTTTCAAGATCGATTGCGGAACTTGGAATTTATCCTGCCGTTGATCCACTGACTTCATCATCTACGATTCTTACTCCAGATATCGTTGGTGAAGAGCATTATGCGACAGCCAGAGCAGTTCAGGAAACTCTTCAGAAATATAAAGAACTTCAAGATATTATCGCAATTCTTGGTATGGACGAGCTTTCAGAGGAAGATAAATTGACTGTTGCAAGAGCACGGAAAGTTCAAAAGTTTCTTTCTCAGCCATTCTTTGTTGCTGAGCAGTTTACTGGTCTAAAAGGTCAGTTTGTTGAGATCAATGATACGATCTCTGCATTCAAGTCGATCATGGCCGGTGAAGTTGATGATCTACCAGAGCAAGCATTCTACCTTGTGGGTAATCTTGCGCAGGTAAAAGAAAAAGCTCAGCAATTAGCTGCAGAGGGGAATTAATGATGAAGTTGATTACTTTTTTTCTAATAATAACTTCAAGCCAAGTGTTCTCAAAGGATATTGTGAATTGTTTCTCAATAGATAACACGATTTATCATGTTGATTTGAAAGAGAAATCAGTTTTGGTTCGATACTTTCATGATCATTCTCTAAAGAAGTATAAAAATGTAAAATTCGAATACTCAAGAAAAAGATCAATTAAGTCATTAAAGTTTGGACTGAAAAATTACTTTGTTGCCATGGTTACCTTTAATAAAAAAGGGGAAGGTTTTGGAGAAGTCAAAGATCAAGATTTACCAAAAGGTAGTGAAGATATTATTTGCGTATTAGATGATTCAATCTCAGGAGGCAAGCCTCGGGAGAGGCAATAATGTTTAAGTTGGATTTATTAACTCCAAATGGTGCGATCGTTAAAAATGTTGAATGCGATGAAGTTTTAATTCCGACTTGTCGGGGTGAAATTAATATTCTTCCGAATCACACTCACGTTCTTACAACTCTTAATACGGGAATTCTTACTGTCCGAAAAGGTGAAGAGAAAAAATATTTCTCTATAACTCACGGGACTTGTAAAATTCTTGGTGAAAAAATCTCTATTCTTTCTTCGACTTCAGAAACAGCTGATCAAATCGACTTGGATCGTGCTAAAAGCGCTCTTGATAGGGCGGAGAAAAAACTGAAGGGTGAGGAGCACCTCAGCGAAGTTGAGCTCATTAAGCATCAAAGAAAGCTTGAAAGAGCGAAAACTCGAGTAGAAATCGGATATCTTAGAGGTAGTTAATCCACTCTGCCTGAGTATTCACAAAACTAATGATTGATCATTTTTATAAGTTTATGAATAGTCATTTTTGATTAATCACAAACTTGTGATTTTATTAATAATTTTCTTGGCGCTGATTTTAGTTGTTTTACAATAATAACTAGTCTTATGTTGCGCAAAATATTGTTTTCAATTCTATGTATTCTTATGGTGAGCAGTGCTTATCTTTATAGGCTCATTGATAAAAGCATCAATAAGACGGTTTCAAAGTCATTAACGACAATGTCAAAACCTCTAGTTAAAAGAAGGGTTCCAGCGACTAAAAATATTATTAAGCTACCTAAAAAAATAAAAAATAAAATTATTAAAATAAAAACTGAAAAAGTTTCAAAAAATGTTTCTGAAAAGTCTGAACAACTACTTGCAGAGGTTGACCAGAAGATTTTTTATAATAGAGAGATTCAAAAGATTGAGAAATTAGCGAAACTCCGATCTGCAAAAAAAATAGTTACTAAAGCAATCAAAAAAAGAAAACCTAAAAAGCCTCAAGCTTATTCAAAACCTCTTTATAAGCCCAAAGAGCTCGTTTCTGAAAATATGAATATTGATTCATCAGATAGGTTTGTTCATACAGGCTATGATATTCAAATTGAAATTGAGACAATTGATCTCATTGCACTTTCCGAGAAAGTCTTACTCGATATTTCAAGTACAGGAACAAAGCTTGCTCAGGCTTCTGCTATAGTTCCAGAAAAATTAGAAGAAACTGTAGAAAGTAATGATCTTTTTGAAGTTGTTATTAATGAAGAAGTGAGTGCGAAAGATGAACTCACATATCGATTTAGTGCTAATAAAAAAGATTTTAAAATAGAAAAAAATGAAAAGATAAAAAAGATTGAAAAACCTTTAGCTGAAAAAGAAGAAGAGCTTATTGAGATAACTGAAATAGCGAGTAGCAAAACAAAAGATCCCATTAATAATGAAAAATATTTAGTTGAAGAAATAAAAGAAGTTCAATCTTTGGAGAAGTTTTTAAAAGAGCCTCCAGTCAAAGAAGCTCAAGGCGATGATCTTGTCTTTTTTGACTACTCAGAAAAGGGTGACTACTCAAGTGCCCCCATAGAACCAAAGAAACCAAAAACAAAGAAGTCTGACTATTCACAATCTGAAAGCCTCTTCTTGACTACTCAAAAAGCTATTCTGAATCAAGCAGATCCTAAGGAAAATCAGGTATGGAAGTTTAATAAAAAGAAAAAAGGGAATAGGGTAGCTCAAAACTCAAGCTCTCAAAATGTTAATAGCTTTCTGAGTGCAATTTCAGATCAAACTGAAAAATATCAAATGAATAAAAACTCAAAAGAAACCGAGAAGCCTGAGAATGAAGAAGCTGTCCTGGATGTTGAGGCCCTTTATGTCTTTAGTGATGATGAAGAGACAGCTGAGTCCCCTTTTGAAATAGAGTTTTCAGATAATGGAGTTCGTATTGATTCAGGTTATGAAGGTTTCATCAATATCGTTCATAGTTTAAATGGTGAAAGTGCTATCAGAAGAGCTAAGGTTCTAAGTTCAGACTTTATTCCTTCTATTGTTGATTTTTCAATTTATAAAAATGAAAAACGTAAAGTCATGGTTCCTGTTTTCTCGCGAAAGTTTTGGTTTGATTTGATTGATAGAGAACAGGTAGATGAATTTAAAGCGGCTCTTTTAATCGAAAAAAATAAAGAATTTGAAGTTATTCCAGAATCAATTAATCAAAAACCAATACTTTATAATTCTGATTTTGAAGTCGTGGGAAATGAAAGCGAAGCCAGTTATGAGCTTTATATCGATCTTTTACCTGGAAATATTACACTAAGTTATAATGATGGTCAGAATCAAGGTTTTAAGGATATTCATCTTGAAGGTGCCGCGATTTATTTTGAAAAGGTTAGTGCGAAATTAGTAAATGCAACAATTAAACTCAATGAAAAAGAAGTTCTCGGTTCTAGTGTGTCACCTCTTGATATTACTGAAAATAAATTAAGACAAATGTATTTAAATACAAAGGCCATTAAAAGAGGTGTAAACGCTTATCAATTTAAAAATATTCTAAGACCTAACGGTTCTCGTTCTTATTATCAACTTTATACTGAAGCTAAGGTTGATATTGGTTCCTCTAAAAAGAATTCAATCATAGAAATACCTTCTAGAGGTTTTAAAGAAGAGGTTCTTTATAAGCTTGATCTAGCAGAGCCAAGAGATTTTTGTATCATTCAAATTAACCTTCCTAAGACAAAGCAGCTCGATACTCTTAGTACCAATGGTGAAGGTATTCTGTCTGAGGGAGATGATTCAAAGGCGCTTCATACTGAATATCATGCTTTTGATAGTGATGGTGTTTTCTACACTGATATTGGTGAAAAGACTCAAAAAGTATTTATCATAGCGGAAGGAACAGGAGTTATTTCAACTCATTTAGAGTATGCAGACGAAACGAGTGATTATCTTCTTTCTGTTTGTGATAGTTCTTATACGGTAGAGTCTTTAGGACTCTGATAAATCAGCAAAGACTTCCATCGTTTTTTTATATCCTTGCCTTATAACTAACGCCATAGCATCAGATTCTAGTGAAAACTGATTTGTAAAAAAGGTTCTGTAATCTTTGTGATCAGGAAAAATATCAATAAACTTTAGATGTTTTTTGTAGCTGAGCTTTGATTCAAGAATTCTTATAATTTCTTTTTTATGTCTATCGCTAAAGTTTTCATTTTTCATATAGGAATGAATTGTTTTTAAAATATCTTCAGAGGTTTTAAATTGAGCTCGCGCTGTTACAATTTTTTTCTGAATCATTAAAAAAATTGACTGAACCGCGATTCCTGGAATTCCATAATGAGCTAGAGATCCTATTTCATCATGAAAATGATAAGGGGTATGAGTCCAAGAACTAATAATGACATCACAATTATTATCAATCGCTACATGTGTAGATAAAGTGTCTCTGATTTCACCATCAATATAATAATCAACATCATTTGTACGATCGTTTTTGATTGGAAAGGGTGTGTAAAAAGGTGGAACACTCATACTTGCAGCGACTGCATCAGAAATTTTTGTTCCAGTATAATAATGAGAAGTAGAGTCATGAGAAGGATTAGGATAGTTGTATTTACTAAAGATAACCTTTCTCGAATTATCTAATTGCGTTGCAATGACAAAGAGATCGACATCATAATCATCAAATTTTTCAGATTTTAATATGTGCTCAATAAGATACTTTCTTAAACCTTCCGTTGAAAAAAATCCAGAAGTACTTAAAAAAGGCTTGAAGATTCTTTTTACTAAATAGGGAAAGCTTCCTAGTGGATCGAAAAAATCTGGCTTCTTTGTTTTGATATTGGGTCTTTTGAGATAAAGCATATCTTTGTAGCCAACCGCTTTCAGCTTGCCTTTTTTACCGATAGTAGCATCAATGATTTCATGAGGACTGTGTCCACATGCAAAGTAGGTGCTGATCATTGCCCCTGCACTTGAGCCAACATAGGTATTAATATTAAGTTCGTCGTCTTTTTCTTGAACCTTGTTATAGCCACCAAGTTTAAAGCCCAACTCCTCTAGAGCGAGACTAACTCCTAGATGCCAAGCAGCGGCTTTAACGACTCCACCTGAAAGGACGAGGCCAATTTTTTTATCTTTAAATGAATTGAGAACTTCTCGTGTCATAAATAAAATATGTTTTTATGTTATTTTTCTTCCTTTTATTATATTACTTAAATATGGAAATAAATCAGCAAGGAAAGTGGTTATCCATTCTAGATTATGCCCAGCACAAGGGTGTCTCAATTTCGAGTATCCGCCGCTATATTAAAGCTGGAAGAGTGAAATTCAAGCAGGAGAGCGGTAAATACTTTATTTGGGTATCCAATTATTCATCTAAAGTTGATCATTCAGAAAAAAAAGAAAATAGACTCATCAATAAAATTAAAGCGCTTCAAGAAGAAAACCAAGAATTAAGAATGTTGGTTGATCTTTATGAGGGGCAATTAAGAAAAAAGCCTCAAAATGTTGAACTACCTGAAATACCTGTGCACTAGTTTTCTCGTTCTTTTTTCGCTAACAAGTTTGGCCAATAAAAACATGAAGCGATGTACGCTTCTTCCAGTGGTCGATAATGTTGATGGAGCTATTGCTTACAAGGTTTTTGAATTTACAGAAAAATATCTTCGTTCAAGCACATGGTGTTCTTATCGGTCGAACACAGAACTTTTGAATGTTTTCAGCAATTATCGAGATAAACTTGATGAGTATCTCGATAAACCTGAAGTTTTAAAAACAGTTTCTGAGAAATTGAATGTTGGTTCAATTATTCGAGTCAAAATTCAAGGAGTCGTTGATGGAATTCGCTTGAGAATGTTTGTCTATGGAGATAACGGTGAAGTTATGTACTATGAAAATAGTACGCTCATTCAAAGTGAAAACATCGAAGCAATTAATTTAACTCTTCGTGATTGGTTACGAGAATACTCCACGATTATTCCTTATGACGGAATGATTGTCGGGGTGTTAGGAGATCAAATTACATTTGATGTTGGTCGCTCAAGAAACTTTAAAGTTGGTCAAAGTTTTACCATCAGAAAGTTTAATAATTATAAAAAACATCCTTTATTAAACTCTGTTGTTGAATGGGATAGTGAGCTTATAGGTAGAGGAAAGGTTTTTAACTTTTCAGGAAACCAGGCCGTTGGAATTGTAAAAGTTTATAAAGGAAATTTTAAAGTTGATAAAGGGAATTGGATTATTATCGATAAAAATCCTAAAGAAGAAAAACTAGGCTTAAGCAAAGAAGAGATTAAAGAAAACCAATTTGGAAAACTGGGAATTGGGACACTCTTTTTTGAAGGTGGGGATCATAGTGTTAAGGCTGGAGGAACAACCTCACAAAGAAAGGTTAATGGAATTTTATTAGGAGTTAGTATTAGAGCAGAGGCTTGGATCACAAGGAATTACTTTGGAGTTTTTGAATACGGCCAGCGATTTGGAAACTTAAAAGAAGCCTCTACGGGACTTTCTCGCAATAGCTATGGAATTCAACCTGGAGTACTAAAAATTATTGGGGGTTATCGATTTCTTCCAATGCGTTTTTTCTATGGTCCACGTCTCGATGTTTACTCAGGATGGGCTAAATATACTTATTCAATGGACCTTGCTGCCTTAGATGGCTTTGGAGCTGCTGATTTTGGCGGTTTTATCGGTGGTGTTAAGTTTGATATGCCTATTATGAAGGACACAAGAGCTTATGCTCGTGCTGAGGTTATCTTGGACTCAGCTTTCAATGATTCTGATGAAATTTATGAAGAAACAAGTTCTACTTCAAGTTTGCAGTTTGAGATTGGGTCGCGATTTAAATGGAATCCAATTATGTTCGTCGATGCGACTTTGCAGGTAACTTCAAATAAAGCAAAATTTAAGTCAGGAACGACAAGAGATCTTCAATTTCAAGATTCCAGCTTTAAGGTTGGTCTCTCATATTTGTTTTAACTCATGAGTCTTACAAAAATTCAAAAACTTGAAAAAGAAATTTTAAAACACAAAGAGCTCTACTATCAAGGTGAGGCTAAAATTTCGGATCAAGATTTCGATAAATTAGAAGAGCAGTTAAAAAAAATTGCTCCTGAAAGTCCTGTTCTTAATATCGTTGGAGCCCCAGTTAAGTCTAGCAATAAAATCAAGCATGCTAAAAAAATGCTTAGCCTAGATAAGTGTTATGACTTAGAAAAGTTTATAAAATGGATGGGTAATAACGAACTTGTAAGTACTTATAAAATAGATGGTTCAAGTTGTTCTATTGTTTATAAATCAGGCGTTTTAAAGTTTGCTAAAACTCGAGGAGATGGAAGTTATGGAGAAAATATTTTAGAAAAAGTTCTTTATATTTCAGAGGTTCCAAATCGAATAAAAGATAAAAAAAGTTTTGAGGTAAGGGGAGAAATTTTTTGTACAGATGGTGATTTTCTCAAGATTTCGAAACAAATGGAAAAAGAAGGTCTTCCTAAACCTCAGTCAAAAAGAAATATTGTAGCAGGACTATTGGGAAGAAAAGAAAATAATCATTTATCACAATTTTTAAGATTTCAGGCATTTGAATTAATTAGTGATGATTTTAAGCCTGAATCAGAGTTTGAAAAGTTCAAAATTCTTAAAAAGCTAGGGTTTGTCACTCCAGATTTTTATATCAATAAATCTCAATCAGATATAGAAAAGCGTATCTCAGACGCTGAGAGTTTTATGAATGATGGAGAGTATCTTATTGATGGTCTTGTTTTCACAATTAATAATATCTCCCTTCATTCGAAGCTAGGAGAAACTGCTCATCACCCTCGTTACAAGATGGCCTATAAGTTCCAAGGAGATACGAAAAAAACTAAGATTCTTGATATTGAATGGGGAGTTTCTCGAAATGGTACTTTAACTCCTGTTGCACTTGTTGAGCCCGTTGAGTTAAGCCAAGCAATGGTGTCTCGGGTGACACTGCATAACTATGGAATCGTTTTAGCTGAAAAATTAAAAAAAGGTGATGAGATAGAGATCGTTCGATCAGGAGAGGTCATTCCTAAGTTTTTACGTGTTGTCAAAGCTTCAAAGATTAAGCAAAGAATTCCAGATAAATGCCCAAGCTGTGACACCAAGATTAAAGTCGATGATATTCGATTACTTTGTGTGAACGATGATTGCCCTGCTAAAAACTTAGAATTAATACAGTACTTTGTTGCAACGATAGGAATTGATGATCTGAGTTCAAAGAGGCTAGGGGAGATGATTAGAGTTGGCTTGGTTTTTGATATTCCATCACTTTATGATCTGACTGTTGAGGACTTTCTTACTCTGGATAAAACAAAAGAAAAAATGGCTAACAAGTTATATGAAAACATTCAAAACTCTAAGGAAGTCGGAATTGTTCAGTTTATGAGTGCTTTGGGAATCGCCGGTGGAGGCAGTCAAAAATGTGAAAAAATTGCACAGGCAGGCTTTAATACAGTTGAGAAATTTATCAATATTACCAAGGATGAGTTAGCCGCTATCGAAGGTTTTGCAGAAAAATCGGCTAATGATTTCGTTGTTTCACTTAAGTCTAAAAAGAAACTTGTTAAAAGTCTTTTGAAGCAAGGTTTTAATATTTCAAAATTAGAAAATAATCAAGCAAGTGGTGGACTCTCAGGGTTGAAGTTTTGTATTACTGGAACTCTCTCAATGAAGAGAACTGAAATTCAAAGAATGATCAAAAATCAAGGTGGGGAAATAGTCTCGAGTGTTTCTGTTAAAACAAGCTATGTAGTAACGAATGACACAAAAAGCTCTTCGTCTAAGTTTAAAAAAGCAAAAGAACTTAATATACCGATTATCAACGAGACTAAACTTTTAGCAATGATGGAATAATTATGGCCAAAATAAAAACAGAATTCGAATGTCAGTCTTGTGGATATAAAACACCGAAATGGGAAGGAAAATGTCCAGATTGCGGACAATGGAACTCACTTATTGAAATAGAGAAGTTAACGAAGCAAGCAAAAAGCAGTTCTGGAGCAGTAAGGGGAAAGCGTGAAGCTAAAAAAATAACTGAAGTTGCTGCAGTTGAACATGATAGAATAAAAACTGGGATAGAAGAATTTGATAGAGTTGTTGGGGGTGGTCTTACCCTTGGGTCACTTTCCCTTCTGGGGGGAGAACCTGGAATCGGAAAATCCACATTATTGCTTGAGGTCTGTGGAAAAATAGCAAAAAATAATTCAGAAGATATCCTTCTTTACGTTAGTGGAGAAGAGAGTGAATCACAAATAGGTGATCGAGCAAAAAGACTAGGTGTTAGTTCAGAAAATATTTTGATTCTACACGAAACCCAATGGCAGGAAATTTTAACTGTTATTAAAGAAAAAAAACCTAAATTCTTTGTCTTGGACTCGATTCAAACGACAGTATCTAATGAACTTACATCGGCTTCAGGAACTGTCTCTCAAGTAAGAGAAGTAACGTATGATTTAATGAACCATGCTAAATCTCTGGGAATTACTTGTTTTGTTATTGGCCATGTAACCAAAGAAGGGGGAATTTCAGGTCCAAAAGTTCTTGAGCACATGGTAGACACTGTCCTCTTTTTTGAGGGAGATCAGAACAACTTTTATCGTCTCTTAAGAGTTCAAAAAAATCGTTTTGGAAATACCTATGAAGTTGGAATTTTTGAAATGACAGAGAATGGTTTAGGAGAAGTTCATAATCCTTCTCAGTACTTTCTTGAAAAAAGTTTTCAAGGAGCTTTTGGTCGTTCGATAACTTGTGTTCTTGAAGGAACAAGAAGTATTTTTGTTGAAACTCAAGCATTAGTCACTGAAAATAAATATGGAAATGGTCGAAGAACAACTCAAGGCATTGATAATAATCGATTAGCGATGCTTGTAGCAATTATAGAGAAGTACTTTGAAATTCCTCTTGGCTTTCATGATATTTATGTAAACGTTGTTGGTGGCATTAAGCTTGCTAAGCGAGATAGCGATCTTGCAATTATTGCTGCTATTTTGAGTTCCTATTATTCTAAGCCTCTGGATGAAAAGACTGTTCTTATTGCTGAAGTAGGATTAACTGGAGAAATCAGAAAAGCTCCTATGATGGAATCACGAATTAAGGAAATGGATCTGTTAAAATATGAAACACTCTTGACGAGCGGTTATTTATCTCAAGAGTTAACTGATAAATATTCTATTTCAGTAAAAGGAATAGATCGAATCACTGATTTGAAAAAGGAATTATTCTAATGGTTCCTAAAAATTTAAGTTTACTCTTTAGCCTTGTAATCTCTCTGAATTCTTTTGGGGTTTCAGCGGTAAGAGAAGAAGGAGTTTCATACTTAAATTATATAAATGAGTATGTGACAGCTGAAAGTATGATGAACTCTAGGGTAAGAGTGTCTTATGAGTCCTTAGATATTTCTCAAGTTCCAGAAATAAAAAATTTAAAAGAAGCCATGACTATTTTTTCTTTTGTGAGAGATGAGAGATTTCTTAAAAAAAAATCTAGTTTTCCTCGTCGTTTATCCTGGCTTTATCCCAATGATGGATGTTTTGCGAGAGCTGAATATGCAATCCGATTAGCTGAAAAATTTGGAAAAAAATTTAAGAAATTATTTATTTACGGAGATTTAAAAGTAAAAACAATTTTTTCACCAAACGGATATGTTACTTGGTGGTATCATGTGGCTCCAATTTTCAAACATAAAGAAGTTGTTTATGTCATTGATCCTGCATTAAATGCTTACGGACCACTATCTTTAAATGACTGGGCGTTAAAACAAGTTCCTTTACTTAAAAAAGCAAGTTTTTCAATTTGTACGAGCCAGACATATTCTCCTCGTTATAGATGCAGTTCTCGTTTTAGAGTTGCATCTTCCATTTTGAAAAAGGATCAAAATAAATATCTTTCTAAAGAAAAAAGAAATCTAAGAAGACTTGGTTATGAATTCAAAAAAGAATTGGGAGATAATCCTTATTGGAAGAGATAAATTTTAAAGAATTTAAGATAACTAAAAGGGACTTTGAAAAAGCCCCTTTTTTAATTACGATTCCCTACGCTATCGCGAGGTTCTCTAAAACCCATCTTGGGAAATCTTTCGTTGAACTCCCTAAGAATTTCGCTTTGATCACTAGTGCTTTTAGTAGTACTGCAACCAATTAACGCAAAGAGTCCAATCAAAGCAATCCAAATAAATTTCTTTGTCATGGTGACCTCCTTGTCATCCTTAATTAATTATATCAAATAATTGGAAAAGCCCTGTTAGACGAGTGTTAAGCGGACAATTTTTCCCGACCATAGGAGTCTAAAAAATTTTTTCTATCAACTCAGTCCATTTAGATGCTTTAGAAGTAAAGTAATTTTCTTCAGTGATGTCCGTGAACTTTGGCTTATAATTTTTGTCTGCTCTCCAAAGTTTTTTGATATCTTCTTCAGAGACTTCACCTACTCCAATCAGCGAACCAAGGATAGAACCAAGGGCGGTTGTTTCGATAATGGCAGGCTTAACGATATTTTTTTTACTAAAATTTGATTGAAGTTGCATAAGATAATTATTTTTGACAGCTCCGCCATCAACACGAATATCACCAATTGAACTTCCTAAGTCTTTTTCAAAAGCATTAACAAGGTCATTGATTGAGAGAGTGATTCCTTCGAGGCAGGCTCGTGAAACCTGCTCAATCCCAGTATCTCTTGTTAGGCCATAAAGACAAGCCTTTGCATTAGCATTCCAATAAGGTGATCCGATTCCTGTAAAAAAAGGAAAAAGAAAAAGATGTTTCATTTGTTCGTGTGTGGCTTGAGTCGCAAAATCCTCAATTTCTGGTGCGGACTTGATGAATTTAAAATTATCTCTTAAAAATTGAACGGCCGCACCGGCGATATAGGTACTGCCTTCAAGTGCATAAACGGTTTTTTCTTTTGATTGATAAGCAATAGTGGTTAATAAACCGTTATTAGATTTTTTTATTTCAGATCCAGTATTGAGTAAAAGAAATGCACCTGTTCCATAAGTGCATTTTAGCTCTCCTGACTCCAGGCAAGCTTGTCCGAATAAAGCTGCTTGTTGATCTCCAAAAAGGCAGGAGATAGGAATTCCGTCAGGGAGAAAATCCAATCCTTCTGTTTTTCCATAATTATCAAAAGTATTTTTGATTTCTGGTAGAATCTCTTTCGGAATTTCAAAAAAAGAGAGAAGTTCCTCATCCCAATTTGTCGTTTCAAGATTGAGAAGTAAAGTTCTTGATGCATTCGAAGGTTCTGTTGCATGCGATTTATTATTAGTTAATTTATACAAAAGAAAGGTATCAATTGTTCCAAATTTCGTATTTTTTAAATTGGGTTTGTGTTCATTGAGAAGCCATCGAAGTTTTGTTCCTGAGAAATAGGGATCAAGTGGGAGTCCCGTTTTATTTTGTAAATCAGTATAAGCTTCTCGTTTTTCATCACAATACTCTGAGGTTCTTCGGTCCTGCCAAACAATGGCTTTGGCCAAAGGTTTTCCATCATTGTCAAAGAGGCAAGTTGTTTCTCTTTGGTTTGTGATCCCAATTGAAATGATATTTTCTTTATTAATTCCAGTTTTTTCGAAAACCGTTTCGATAGCTTTTTGAATGCTTGTCCAAATCTCGTTAAGGTCATGCTCTACCCAACTAGGCTTTGGATAATGTTGTGTAAATTCATGGTTGGCACTCGCGATAACTTCGTTTTTATCAACATCATAAAGCATAGCAGTGGAACCAGTTGTACCCTGGTCGAGTCCAAGAACAAAACGAGACATAGAGAAGCTCCTTTAGATAAGATCTTCCATTCTTACAATGCTGGGATCTTTTGAAATAACAGAAATCATTCTAACCCACAGCTCAGCTATTTTTCCATTGATGCCCTGGAGTAAACCGTAGGAAATGGTGCTTATAAGAGTGAGAATCATGAGGTATTCGACTAATGATTGCCCAGAAGTATTTAGTTTCAATTTGAGACTGAAACGGATATAAAAGGTGAGAAAAATATTCTGGTACTTCACTAGAATTTGCTTCATCTGGTATGATTTTACTAGATGCGTAACGGGGTCTGATGCAAAGGAAATTATTTCCATTACTTATATTTGGATTCGTATTTTTTGGTGTTTTAAGCTTTCAAATTGGCTCAGATTTATGGAGTCCGAGTGCTAATATAATCAAGATTAAAGATGCTAAGAGAAAGCAGCTGGAATCTCTTTTTTCAACTCTAGAGGTAAAATATACAACAGGTGAAAAAGTAAAGCTGAAGGATCTTAAAGAAGATCTCGTTCTTGTGAACTTTTGGGCATCATGGTGTACACCTTGTATCGCTGAATTTAAAGGAATTGCTAACCTTGAAAAGGTTCTTGGTAAAGATAAGATTAATGTTGTGGGGATTAATTGTGACACAGAAGATCCATCAAAAAATGTAAAAATGGTGGAGAAGAAACATGCTTTAACCTTCAAATCCGCACTAGACCCCGATAATAAAATTCTCGATATGTTTGGCATTGTTCATCTGCCTGCCAATATCATTTATCACAAAGGTAAAGTCATTTATTTTAGTGAAAAGTTTACGGATTACACTGATCCCTCTATGATTACAAAACTAAAAAAATTTACTAAATAAAACTTAAAAGGAGTTTTACATGAGTATGATGAAGGAATTCAAAGCTTTTGCTATGAAAGGTAATGTTGTGGATATGGCGGTTGGGATCGTTGTTGGTGGTGCCTTTGGAAAAATCGTCTCCTCGTTTGTTGCTAATGTTGTTATGCCGCCAATTGGTCTTTTAATGGGTGGTGTTAATTTTACTGACCTTGCTGTTGTTCTTAAGGCCGCAGAGGGCGAAGCGAAAGCTGTAACTTTAAACTATGGTCTGTTTATTCAATCTGTTGTTGATTTTGTGATTGTTGCTTTTGCAATCTTTATGGTTGTTAAAGGAATGAACTCAATGAAGAAAAAAGAAGAAGAGAAGCCAGCGGCTCCAGCGGCACCTCCAGCAGAAGAAGTTTTACTTACTGAAATTAGAGACTTACTTAAAAAATAATTCTTAAAAGGGCCGGTTTAACTGGCCCTTCTTTTTTAATCTAATAGACTTCCAGATTTTCTTTGAATAATAAGACTCATAATTTTTTCTTTTTCTCTCTGGGAAAACTCATAAATTTCATTGCTAGAATCTTTCCAGGGAATAGTAATGCAAATCTCATATTTACAAGCAATAATAGCATCGTTTGCATAATCTTGATCGATTGTACCGCCTAGTTTTCTCCAATAGTGTGAAAAATCAGAAACGTTTTCTCTAAAGGCTACAGCATGAGCAAAGGATTCTGTTGTGTCGGTATAACTTGTTCCATAAAGTAAATGCTGGTGAATCATTGTCGTTTTATTGCTATTTAATTTTTCTTTGCTAAGAACAATAAAGTCTTGTTTTCGGGAGCCTTCATAAACGAGAAAGCTTTCAGAGTCTTCTATTTTCCAACCAAGGACTTCTGAGAAAAATTTATTAAGTGACTTTACTTCCGCATTAGTTTCTTCCAAAAGTTTCTTTTGAATATTGGAATCAATTCTATTTAAAGCGTAAAAAAGGTCTTGTGTCAGATCGTCAGAAATGAAGCTACGAGGAGCAGTTCCAGTTCCTCCGCCATTATATTTAATGAGATAATTTCTGGCTTCATCAAGCTTAATGATTGTACTTTCGTTTTGAATTCCTCTTTTCTTATAACTATCTAGAAGTACCTTTTTTAACCATGAAAGTTCAATGGGATTAAAGCCTTCTTGGTTTTCATCAAAGGTCAAAAGTTTTCTTTTAAGATTCTCAATAGCACTAGGGGTTAAGAAAATTTGATTTGCAAATTCAGGGCAAACTTGATTGATGTTAATTTTAAAGTCTTGAACAGCAAATAGGTTCAGAGATTGTATTAAGAATAAAAAAAAGAACAGCCTCATTATGAGACTGTTCGGTATTGCTATGAATAAAAGTAAATGGGTCTAGTATTTAACAGAACAACCGTAAGGTGGTGTTTTTGCAACGATAACTGATTTTCCGGCTATTAAGTTATCAAGATTAGAGGCTACAAAGTTCTTTGCCTTCTTGATGTCATCTTGATTTGTTGAAGGGATGCTATCGATCGCTCCTTGGTAAGCAAGTTTTCCATCAGGTTTTACAATATACATATGAGGAGTTGTTTTTGCTCCATACTTTTTACCAACTTCACCAGTTGGATCAAGGAGAATATGAGTCGCATTATTTTGGCCCCTTGTTTTAAGAGTCATGGCTTCAGCACTTGTAATGTGGCCTTGCTTCTTAGGAGCTGAAGAAACGATACTTAGCCAAACAACATTTTTTCCTGTGTATTTCTTTTGAAGTTTTTGCATATTTTTAGATTCGTAATGTTTAACGACAAAAGGGCAGTCTTTGTTAAACCATTCAAGAACAACATGCTTTCCCTTAAATTGCTTAAGAGAAACTTTTTTTCCATTTTCATTTATTAGTTCAAAGTCGGGAGCCATTTTTCCAACAGTGACTGCGGCGAAAGAGTTTGCTGCAAATAATAACGTTAACAAAATTTTCATAATTCACTCCTTAGGTTTTTACCCCAATTATAAGTAATCTCGCTTATGGAATTACATTTAAAAGTATTAAAACGTGGCTTCATTCCAGGAATGATAGCTCCTTGATTGTTTAACCCAACTGCTTTGGCAGCATTTAAAGTGATACTAGTCCAAAGTTCTGTTTGATTCAGTTTATAGAGAGGTGCTGCTAGTGAAGCAATAAATAAGAGATTGTCACAATGGCAAGATCCAGGATTGTAATCACTTGCTAAAGCAACTCTTACTCCTGCGTTGAGAATTTTCCTCGCTTGAGCTAATGGCTTTCCTAAAAACAAAGAGGTTCCAGGGAGTAGAGTCGCTATGGTTTCAGAGCTCGATAATTTTTCTATATTTTTACCGGAGATCTGAAGAAGATGATCAGCGCTTACGGCATTATAATCAATAGCAATCCCGGCACCATTATTGTCATTAAATTCATCTGCGTGAATTTTAATTTTTAAATTAAGACTCTTGGCTTCATCGAAAAGAAGCCTTGTATCTTTTTCTGAAAAATATCCTTGCTCATGAAAAATATCAACAAAGTCGATTTCTTCTTTAAGTTCCTTCATTAAAGGAATAACAGTCTCATTAAGGTAAGTGGATGCAATTGAGTCCTTTGGAATCGCATGGGCAGCGAGATAAGTATTAAAAACTTGAATATCAGGAGATAAATCTTTTTTTAGTTTTGAAATAACTTGTGTCAGTTTTTTTTCACTGTCATAGCTAAGTCCATAACCGCTTTTTATTTCAATGGTTTTGACTCCATAGTTTGAAAGTACTTTGATTCGTTCTTTTCCAATACGATAGAGCTCATCAAAGCTTGCTTCTTGTGTTGCTTGGGTGCTTGCAAGAATTCCTCCTCCGGCATCAGCAATGGTTTGATAATCAGCACCATTGAGTCGCATGGAGTATTCATTGGCCCTATTTCCAGCAAAAACAAGGTGAGTATGCGAATCGACGATGTCTGGAGTCAGCACATGGTGACTTCCATCAGTTTTTTCTGCTTTGGAATAATCGCTTGGTAGGTCAGCGGTTTTTCCAACCCAGAGAATTTCTGAATCATCGTAGACAACAGAGGCTTCAGTTATAATAGAGCTGTCTTCTGGAGCGAGATTTCGTCCATTTTTTTTATGAGCACCCTTAAGGGTAAGGATTTCAGAAAGGTTGGTTATGACTTTCATTTCTTACTAAGGTATAACGTTGAAATATGAAAGTCTTGCTTTTCCTCCTGATCATTGGTTGTGCGAATACTCAAAAAAAGTGTCCTGATAAGCACTTGACAACATGCGCCAATAAGAAGAAAAAGTTACCAAAACGGGATGAAATCGGAGTTTTAAGCTATTGTAGCTATAAGTACGGCCATATTCTTGGAAAAAATGGTTTTACGGATTTGGAGCATTGTCCTTATCGTTTAAGAGGACAATTCCTGCAAGGTTATAGCGAAGGTAGAAAAGAACATTCTGTCGCTCGCTTCAAAAAAATTCAAAAGAGTATAAAAAATTCAGATAACCATTGAAAATCAATGAACCTCTTAGTAACTAAGGGCTTGTTGAAAACCCGATAAAACAAAATCAATAAATTTCGATTGCGTTCTTATTAGTTATTTTTAGAAAGTATTAATGAAAAATCTCTATTTTTTATTTTTTTTTAATCTTGTTCTTTACTCGTGTAAAGGAGTGAGAATTATTGAAGGTGATAGGCAAAAAGCAGGCAAGCAAACCTGTGGCGTTGCTAATCTTGCAGAAAAAATTATTTCTTTGGAAGACGAATCGGAAAAAGCCCTTTCTATCCAAGCATTTTTTAATCGTTGTGGAAAAACTCTTAGAAAAATAAATAAGCCCAAAAAAACACGAATTGGCCAACTTATTCACGATAGTAAAGTTAGGTACCCTTACCAAAGCACAAAGTGGTTCTCTTCGAATAAAAAAGAAAAAGGGATTCAAATTGAGGACTCTCTTTACACTAATATTACCGGTTTTTTAGGAATGAAAGAAAGAGGAGTTAAGCGACCTCTTGTGATTCTTAATTGTGGAATTCAATGTGGAGGAGAAGATGCAAGCATGGCTCAGCTTGTCAGCTTTCTTTTTGACGAAAGTGACTTTCATGTTTTAGCTCTACCAAATATTTCTACAGAGGAATATCAAAGACAAAATAAATCTGTTGTTTTTGGTGGTTTGGAAGAAGGTAGAAACTTATTAACGGTAGTCCGATATATGAGAGAAGAGTCACCTTGGAAAAATGATATCTCCTCTGTCCATGTCGTTGGTGTAAGTTTAGGAGCTCACGCTGTTTTTTATAGCGGTCTCTATGAAACTGCAATGAAATTAAAAAAGCCTTTAATTGACTCAAGAATAGTAGGATGTCCCGTTGTTGATCTAGAGAGTTCAATGAATGAACTTTATGAACTTGACCTTGTTGGAATAAAGGCAATTAAAAATTTTAGAAAACAGGTTAATGGGTTAAAAGATACTATTAAAATTTTAAGCGAAGAAATCCCTCGCGAGGAAAAGAAAATTCGCCTCAGAGAGGCTTCTGATTTCTTAGTAAGGACTTCAGCTCGCTATTATCGAGAAAAAGGAAATGATATATTTAGCCTGACTCCTCCTTTTAAAGGGAAGTATATTGTAACAGGTAAGGATTTTTCAAAATTTAATCGATTTCAAGATTATCAACTTCTTAACAAAAAACCTGTTTTTATTTGGAGTGCAAAAAATGATGTGGTTGTTAAATATCGAAAAAATACAAAGGCTTTTCTGAAAAAATTAAAATCAAAACCTAATAATGCATATTCTTTTATTGTAACTCCGAAAGGAAATCATTGTAATTTTGCTCAAAATTATGGTTGGGAAACAGTTGGAAAACTTTTTAGGTCTTATATTTTATCAAGAAGCCCTGTTTTTAAACAGCGAAGGGTAAAAAAGACTCTTAAATTGAAAAAAGATCAAGTTCTAACTCTCAACGAAGAGATCATCCTGGATGAGGTTTATTGGAAAGCAGCTATCAATAAAAAAGAGGCTTTTCTTCATGTTAAGTTTAAAGATATCAAGAATAAAAAGAATCAAATTAAAGAAGTTATTGCTTTTTCATTTGAAGAACTTGGTCTTACAGAGTATTGGTTTCCTAAAAACTTAGCGGAAGAACAAGCATTAACTCGACGTTTAAATGCTCGTTACCGAGTTTGGGGAAATAAAATAGGTCTTCTTGGTCAAAATGAAGTCCCTCAGTTTGTTGAGTGGGCAACATTTTTATAAATTATAAAGATGGAAATTGAATCTTAGTCCAATCCTGTTTCGCAATTTTTAAAGATTTTTCATATCCAGCATCAGCATGACGTACAATGCCCATTCCAGAATCAGAGTTAAGAACTCGCGAAAGCCTTGTTTCCATTTCATCTGTGCCATCGGCGACGATCACCATTCCTGAATGTTGGGAATAGCCCATTCCGACTCCGCCACCATGGTGAAGACTAATCCAGCTTGCACCATTATTAATATTGATCATAGCATTCAAGAGCGGCCAATCACTAATAGCATCAGTTCCATCTTTCATGGACTCGGTTTCTCTATTGGGTGAAGCGACGGAGCCGCAATCAAGATGGTCACGTCCAATAACGATTGGAGCTTTTACTTTGCCTTCGCGAACAAGTCTATTGAAAAGCAATGCTGCCTTTTCTCTATCACCATATTTTAGCCAGCAAATTCTTGAAGGAAGTCCCTGAAATTGAATCTGGTTCTTTGCTTTATCAAGCCAATTTGCGAGAAGCTTATTTTCTGGAAAAAGTTCTTTAAGAGCTTTGTCAGTTGTATAGATATCTTCTGGATCTCCAGAAAGTGCAATCCAACGAAATGGTCCAGAGCCTTCACAGAAAAGAGGTCTAATATAAGCGGGAACAAATCCAGGGAAATCGAAAGCATTTTCACAGCCAACAAGCTTAGCCCCTTCTCTTAAATTGTTTCCATAATCAAAAACATGACTTCCACGCTTCTGGAACTCCAACATAGCTTCGACATGAACTTTCATTGTTTCATAGGAAAGTTTTGAATATTTTTCAGGATTACTTTTTCTTAAATCTTCAGCCTCATTAAGGGTCATATTATGAGGAACATAGCCGTTGAGGGGATCATGGGCAGATGTTTGATCAGTAACAAGATCCGGAAGAATTCCTTTTTCTAAAACATAATGAAAAAAATCAGCAGCATTTCCAATAACTCCAATGGACTTAGGTGTTTGTGATTCTTTATATTTTAAAGCAAGTTCGATCGCTTCATCATAATCCTTTGCAAGAATATCGAGATACTTTGTATCAAGTCTTTTTTGGATTCTTACTAGATCGACATCACATCCGAGAAAGACACCTTCTCCCATTTTTACTGCGAGTGGTTGCGCTCCACCCATTCCACCAATGCCAGCACTCAGAACAAGTCTTCCCTTGAGATCATCTTGATTAAAATGAATTTTTGAAGCACTCATAAAAGTTTCATAAGTTCCTTGAAGGATTCCTTGGCTTCCAATATAAATCCAACTTCCTGCTGTCATCTGTCCGTACATAATAAGATCTTCAGCAGCAAGTTTATTGAAGTGATCCCATGTTGCCCAATTGGGTACGAGATTTGAGTTTGCTATTAAAACTCTTGGGCCATCTTCACGGCTCGGAAAAACAGCAACAGGTTTTCCTGATTGAATCAAAAGTGTTTCATTGTTTTCTAAATTTTTAAGGGTATTAATGATGTCTTGTAATGCTTTTGGGTTACGAGCAGCTTTTCCATTTCCTCCATAAACAATAAGGTTTTCTCTGTCTTCAGCAACATCAGGATGTAGATTATTGAGAAGGCATCGAAGAGCAGCTTCTTGGTGCCAGCCTTTACAGGTTAATTCTGAGCCAGTTGGTGGTAGAGGAATATTACTCATGTTTATCCTTAGTGTAGTTGAATTTGGTCTGTAACCAAATTTAAAATTTCATCGTTTGCTATTAGTGATTTAATATTTTCAATATCTTTTGCAAAGACACGGTCTTTAGAAATAGGTTCGACGTGCTTTCGAATCAAGCTATGAACCGACTGTAGTGCTGGAGAGGTCTTCGCTTTGCGAAATTCTAAGGCTTGGGTGTTACAGAGAAATTCAATTGCTAATGAATTTTCAAGATTTTCCAATATTCTTAAAAGTTTTCGACCTGATGTGATTCCCATAGAAACGTGATCTTCTTTGTCTGTTGAAGTTGGAATAGAGTCAACGCTAGCAGGAAAGCAAAGAGTTTTATTTTCCGAAGCAAGAGCAGCAACGGTTACATGCGTAATCATAAGACCGCTATTAAGTCCTGAATCCTCAATAAGAAAAGCAGGTAAAGAGGAAAACAGAGGGTTCATCATTTTCTCAATTCTTCTTTCTAAAATATTATTAAGTTCCGAAACTCCCATCGAAAGATAATCCATAGCAAGGGCGATTGCTTCTCCATGAAAGTTTCCACCAGAGATAACTTTATTTTCTTCAGTAAAGATTAATGGGTTATCTGTTACAGAATTAATTTCTATCGCAAGAACATCATCAACATGTCGAATGGTTTGTCTACAAGCACCATGAACTTGGGGAATACATCTTAATGAATAGGGGTCTTGAACTTTCCCACAGTTTTCGTGTGAGTTTAAAATTTCAGAGCCTTCAAGCAAGTTGTTTAAGTTTTCAGAAACAGCTAATTGACCAGGATGTGGTTTGAGCTTTGAGATATCAATATCAAAAGGTTTAATAGATCCTTCTAATGCATCTAGAGTCATCGCACTAGCAACGTCACAAAGAGTGGCAAGCTTTTTGGCTTTAATAACAGCAACGGCGCCCATCGCACTCATGACTGTTGTTCCATTAATAAGAGCAAGTCCCTCTTTAGGACCAAGAACAACGGGTTTTTTACCTATTTCATGGATCGCATAACTACTAGAAACTTTTTTACCTTGATAAACTACCTCGCCTTCTCCGATTAGCGCTAATGCCATATGAGCAAGAGGAGCAAGATCTCCAGAAGCTCCAACAGATCCTTGTCTTGGAATAACAGGATTAATATTATGATTAAGAAAATCTAAGATCAGTTGAACAGTCTCTTCTTGAACACCTGAATGTCCCTGAATTAAACAGTTTGCTCTTAAGAGCAAAATTGCTCTTGTTGTTTCTTGTCCAAAAATTTCTCCTACTCCTGTGCAGTGAGAGCGAATAAGATTTAATTGGAGGTCTGCAAGTTGTTCATTGGGTATTTTTTTATTCGAAAGAGCACCAAACCCCGTATTAACCCCGTAAACAACTCGATCAGGATCTTTAATCAAATCAGCAACAAAATCAGAGGCTGTTTTAATCTTCTTTTTTGCAGTCTCTCCAAGTGAAACATGAATGTTTGTGGAGTGAGAGATATTATAAACATCTTCAAGGCTAAGTGTATGTCCATCGATAACGTATTTTTTCATAATGACTCTTTAAAAATTTCTTAAGGATTCAACAGTTGCTTCATATTCACTTTGATCTTTTTTAAAAATAAATGATCCAGCAACAAGATTATCGGCTCCATAGTCGATGAGTTTTTTGGCATTACTATTATTAATTCCACCATCAACTTGAATCTGATATGAAAAATCATTGTCCTTTTTTAGTTCTTTGAGAGTTTTTACTTTTTTAGCACAATCTTCCATAAAAGATTGCCCGCCAAAACCAGGTCGAACCGTCATAATCAGGACAAGATCAAGCTTTTTAAGAATTTTATGAGGGATATTTTCAATTTGAGACTCTGGATTAATAGATAATCCAACACTAGGGTAAATATTTTTAATCTTATCAATCATTTTTTCATGATCAATATTGAGTTCCCAATGATAAGTGAAATTATGAATTTTACAGTTTTTGAAAAGCCCAATATAGAGTTCGGGATTTTTTACCATGAAATGAGCATCTAGGATGTGATCTGTTATTTTTTGAATTTTTTCGATAATCGGCGTTCCAAAAGTTAGATTGGGAACAAAGTGGCCATCCATAATATCAAGGTGAAACCAAAAGTTTTCAATTCCATCAAATATTTTTAGATCTTTCTCTAGATTTAAAAAATCAGCAGCCAGAATACTTGGTGCTATTATTGTTTTACTCATCTTTGAACCTTAAATTTAAATCTCCCCGAATTCCATTGAGAAGATCTGTGTCTGTTGTTGGTTTTTTTCCTTCAAGTTGAATTTTTATAAGTCTGACAGCACCGTCTATACAACCAATATTTAAAGTTTGAAATCTAGATGAGACTTCTCCTGGAGCAAGCTTCTCATTTGAAGGTTCAATCTTAAAAACTTTTAATCTTTTATCATTTAAAAAAACAAATGTTCCAGGCCATGGGTCAAGTGCACGGATCCTGTTCGATATTTGTTCAAAATTTTGATCTTTGAAAGACAAAAAACCATCATTTTTTTTTAGCGTTGGCGCGAAGCTTACTTGAGATTCATCTTGGGGAGTAAAGATGAGCTTATCTTGTTTTAATTCATCGATAAATATAGAGCAAGATTTTGCCGCTTGTTTTCTAAGTTTATTGTAAAGTTCTCCCCCTGTTTCATTTGCTTCAATAGTAACGGGGAAAGAATGACAAACATCTCCTGCGTCCATTTTTTTAACCATTTTTTGAATACTTACTCCAGTGCTTTGGTCACCGTTAAGAAGAGCATATTGAATGGGAGCAGCTCCACGATATTTAGGGAGTAAAGAAGTATGGATATTAAAAGACCCCTTAGAGGGAATCATTAAAATAGCATCGTTTAAAAATTGAGAAAAAGCTAAGACTATAAAAACGTCAGGATTCAACTCTGATACTTTAGCGATAATCTTCTCATCTTTATTAATATTCTCTGTTTGGAAAAATTTTATTTCATTTTCTTTGCAAAATTGAATAACAGGAGGAGAGTTTACTTTCTGACCACGCCCTGATTTTCTATCGGGATTGGAAACAACAGCTGCTACTTCAATATCTTCACGTTCATGAAGCATTTTGAGTGTTGGTACTGAAAAGTCGGGAGTTCCCCAAAAAACTACTTTAATCATTTAAACTAAAAGTTCGCTTTTTTTCTTTTATCAATTTTTTTCGATAATAATTTAACTTGAGGGCACTAAGTTTTTCTATAAAAACGATACCATCGAGATGGTCATTTTCGTGTTGGATGCAAATAGATAAAAGACCATCAACTTTATCTTCATGAGTATTTCCCTGTGCATCTTGATATTCAACACTGATCGTTTCATGTCTAACGACGTCTTCGAAAACATCAGGTACGCTCAAGCACCCTTCTTGATAGGTCGTTTCTCCAACAGGTTCTTTTATAATAGGGTTAATGAAGATTTTTGGATTTAAATTAGAAATCTCAAATTGCTCTTCATTTTCATCAACGGCCTTTCGATTATAATCAACGTCAAGGACAAAAATTCTTTTGCTAATTCCAATTTGAGGTGCAGCCAATCCTATCCCTGGCGCATTGTACATAGTGAGAATCATATTTTGGCAAAGTTCTTCGAGTTCTGGACCAAAGTCAGTCACTGATGTTGCAATTTTTTTTAAAACGGGATCCGGGTACGTGACAATATCCAAAAGCTTGGCATTTTTAGGGTATTTTTCATCATTGGAAATCACGTTATTCATAATAAGTCATACTACAGTTTTCTTGGGGGTTTAGCACGTTCTAGCGAAGTTTTTCTAGTGAAAAATAGGACTTTGCTAAATAGAGAGAAACTGCGACATGAAGCACAAACACGGCAAAAATAGGATTAAAGGTATTTGCAAGTGCAAAGGACTGCAAACTGCTGGCTGCCACCCAAAATATAACTGAAAAAATAAGAGCAAATAAGATTGAGCGACCTGGAGATGTTCCTCTTTTACTGATTTGATTCAAATTTGAAAGGGGGAAAAGCGTGAAAATTAAACAGCTTAGTGAAACAGCGATTTTGTCATAAAAAAGAATAAGGTATTCACTCACATTGAGCCCTGTTTTTTTCAATTCTGTTATAAATTTATAAAGTGACTGAATTCCCAAAGTGTAGATTCCTTGCTGGTATTTGTTAAAGTCCTCAACCTCTTTATCAAGATTAACTTGGTATTGTTCGTAGAAGGAGTCTTTGGGAAATTTTCCTCGTTCCGAAAGGTTTTGTATTATTTTGGCATCTCTCAATAACCAACTTCCGTTTTCCAAGTAAGAGGCCTCTCGTGCTGAGATAATCTTTTGTAGATAAGAATTTTCAAAGAGGTAAATATCCGGACTGGCGAGAACATTATTTGTTTTGTCATAAAAAAGAAAGGAGCCAAAGTAATCTTTTCCTTTAAACCAAAGAGCTTTTAAATTTGTACTTGCACTGGGATTATCAATGAGGGCTGAGTTATCTGAAGTTTGGTTCTGTTCCTTAGCGAGGAAGGGGGCGAAATAAGCTACATTTGCAAATTGAGTAAGAAGGGCGAATAGGCCTAGAAGACTCAGAATTTGTGCAATTTTTCTTTTTGGATAGCCAGAGGCTAAAATAGCGACGAGCTCACTGTGATTTTTTAGTTTATTAAAAGTGAACAGAGTTGAAATGAGACAAGCAACTGGAATAATTCTTCCAACCATATTGCTGCTATTAAAGTAGAGATTTGTGAATATCTCAGCATAAGTATATTTATTTCTAAGAATATTATTAACGATATCGCCAAAGCTTGCGATAAGCATAAGTCCAGATAGTGTAATAAGAAAAACCTTAAACCAGGTTTTGATAATAATTTTAGAAATTATATTAATCATTTATTGCTCGTGAAATAAGATAAATAAAGTAGAAGAAGGGACGGAAAAAAATGTTTTTCAACAAATGAGAAACAATTTTGTTTGAGCTGAGTCCTTTTATTATTGACCCTGAATAATTATAATAGAGATTAACAAAGTTTTTTCCTTGAGGGCTTTTCATTAATTGTGGTTTT
Organism: Bacteriovoracaceae bacterium; assembly: GCA_965217035.1. Lineage (GTDB taxonomy): Bacteria > Bdellovibrionota > Bacteriovoracia > Bacteriovoracales > Bacteriovoracaceae > JAUHYH01. Next base: position 1,623,270 of record OZ244226.1, read on the forward strand.
AATTTTCGAAAATAATTGGTAATTGGATGAGTTTCACCAAAGCAATAATTAGCAAAAAAACACATTTTAGATTCAGCGATAATTCTTTTATAAGTTGATTCGAATGCTGTTTTATTTCGAAATCGAGTTTTTTTAATATGTTGAAAAAGAGTTCGAGTATTCATCGATTGATAAGGTTGATTAATAGTAAAACGAGCAAATTGATTTAAAAAAAGCTGTGTTTTCTTTATAGATTCTTCATCATCTTTAAGGTCCATTAATCGGGCCATATTATAAAAGGCTTGGCTCATTAAAAGTTTTTCAGCAACTGCTTGGCTTCCTGTAATATGAACTGGGTTCAAGTCAAAAATTTTCACATTATGATGATGTGCCATTGCATCGAAAAGCTCTTCAAAGTTTCTTATCGCTTGATGGGGATCTCCACCATCAATTGCCTGCTTTGCGAGTTTAATGATCGTGAAGCGTTGCTTATAGCGTGTTTCTAAAACTTTTTCTTCAAATGATTTTTCATCTTCTAATTCGTTTTCTTCCAAGTTAGCCTCAAATTTTCACAATAATTGAGATGGATGTTTCTGAAATTTTTTCATCTTTGTAAAGATAGTCAGAAAGTTCATCTCGCATTCGTGATTTTTTTATAGCACCTTCTACTGAAAGCTTAGGACCATTCCACATTATTCCGTATGATCCACCTTTGAGATTTAAGTTTTTATCATCAAAAAGTCCGACTCTTACAGAGAGATCTTTTAAAAATTCTACCTGTGCTGCAATTTTATAGAAAAAAGATCCAGAAAATGATCTTGTATAATTGAAACCAATATCACCGATTGCTACAACATTTTGAGATATGACATACTGAATTCCTGCAGCCAAGGTAGATTTTCTGTCTTCGGATCCGGAAATATCTTTTATTGAAAACCCATAGCTAAAATCTTTATCGATAAAGGTTAAGAGACCTAAATCGAGTCGATGAAAATCATCTTCTGCCCCAGTTATTGAGTCTTCATCTTGGGTGTAATGATAGGTGCCTCCCAATGAGGTAGAGCTGCTAATTTGAGCTGCCATATTGAAAGAGTATCTCGTGCGCTCCGTGTCGTTGTCATTATAGCTTTGGTAGGATCCTCCCCCCTTACTTCTGGTGGTTCCGTCTGTAATTGCTATCATAGTTCCCCCTGGGTCTGTATTGTAAGGAGAGCTTGAAGGTCTTGATGAATTTTTAAAATCTAAAGAACCTTTATTTTGTTGAAGATAGATTAAAGACTCTTTAAAGAAGGCAGATGTCGCAGGGTTTAAGGCTAGTGCATCAACCATATGAATGGAGGCAGTGCCAGCTCCTGAAGTTGAGATCATTCGGGTAGTTTGATAATCTCTTATATAGCCAAATGCGAGCGTCGATTGGCCGATGAATAAGGCAAGTATAACTCTTTGAATCATTGACTTAAGTATAAGAAAGAATGCATCAACATGAAAATTAAAAAAGCCATAATTCCAGTAGCAGGGAAGGGAACGCGATTTTTACCAGTGACCAAGACTGTTCCGAAGGAAATGATCCCTATTATAAATGTTCCAATGATCTATTACGTGGTAGAAGAGGCAGTCAAAGCTGGAATTGAAGAAATTATATTTATTACATCAAAGGGAAAAGAGGCTATTGAGCATTTTTTTCAAAAGAATGAAGCTCTTGAGAGATTTTTATCTGAAAAGGGCAAAGAGGATTTGCTTTCCGAGTATAGCTCAATCACGAATCGAGTAAAACTCACAACCGTTGAACAGGTAGAGCAACTTGGACTTGGTCATGCTGTTTTACAAGCTGAGGATTTCATTGGGACAGATGAAACCTTCGCGGTCTTGTTGGGAGATGATTTAGTCTTAGCGACTAATCCGGTTACTAGGCAGTTAGTGGAAGTTTCTGAGAAGCATGATTTATGTTCAGTTATCGGTGTGATGGAAGTTCCAAACCAGGATACGAATAAGTATGGGATTGTGAAAGGGGATTTTCTTGAGGGAAATAAATCTTTAACAATGGAATTAATGGTTGAAAAGCCGAAACCAGAAGAAGCTCCTACTAATTTAGCAACACCGGGAAGATATATTCTTAATTCAAAAATCTTTGAATGCTTGAAGGAAATTCCGCGTGGAGCTGGTGGAGAATATCAACTTACTGATGCTATTAATCTTTTGTGCCAAAAAGAAAAAGTCCTTGCGCATATCTTTGATGGTGATCGTTTTGATACAGGTAATCCAAAAGCTTATCTGGAGGCAACTCTTGAGTTTGCATTGAGAAGTTCAGAGTTTAAAAACGATATGATTCATATCATTAAAGAAGTTTCTAAAAGACATGGAATTAAATTATGAAATATTTATTTTTAATCCTAGTAAGCACAACAGCTTATCCTTACCGCCCCACCCTAGAATCACTCTTTAGGAATAATAATAATGCAAATTTTGAGCAACCAACAACAAACATAGGTTTATTTGTTCGAAAGCAGGATGAGAAAGAGGGGTTCTATACTTCTATTGCATTTACAGAATACCCCAGTGGAAATGAAGTGTTTCAAGTTTATAAAGAAAAAAAAGAAACTCCTAAGGTGAGTGCACTTAAAGAGTTGCCTCGTGTCGAAACATTACTTGCTGATAAACCGGAACGTGCTTTGTTTTATTCTTTCATGGGAATGATTCTTCGAAACAACTCAGAAATGGTTATTAGCGCTCTTAAGAGAAAAGGGTTGGATGTTGCCTTTAATAGAGAGATGGAGAATAAGAACAAAAAACTACTTCTCGAAAAGTATCGAAGTTTTTTAGAAAAAAAACGCTTAGATCCCGAGTATAGTGATGAACTTTCGCCCTTAAACGGCAAGTCTGACGATGAAAAAGCAAGGCTCATGGCCCTTTATAATGAAAGCTATTATTTAAATGCGGAAAAGGCTCAATTAGTTAAGGATGGCAGTTATGTTTATTGGAAGATCATCAAAGACGGCTTTGAAGCACTTTTTCATTCTGGAACTCGAAGGCTTCATAAAATTACTTTTAAAAATGAAGATCAAATTTTTGAAATGAGTTTTTCTCGCTATTTTAAAGTGGATGGAATTCATGAAGTTCCTCAGTATATAAGTGTTAAGTATGATGATGATATTTACGTCCTTGAAGTGAAGGATTATAAAGAATACAAACTCAATGATTTCCAAAAAAAGAAAATAGCGGATAAAAGTTTAGTTTCGGATTCATCAAGTCTTAGTGTTCCTGGATTTTTAATTCAATAATTATGAGATTATGTGAAGTCGCTGTTAACTATCCTAGGTTAAACTCAATATTAACTTATAAAATTCCTGAAGGTTTCGATTTAGATCTTGGATCACTCGTAGAAGTACCATTAGGAAGAAGAAAAGAGGTTGGTTGTGTTGTTAAACTTGAAGGCGTTAATTTTAGCGAAGAAATTAAATATAAAGAGATCTCGCAAAGTGAAAAAGAGTATTTTGCGCTTGATCCTGAGGAAATAGAACTTTTTCAATGGGTTTCGAAGTATTATATCTATTCTATGGGGAAGCTTATTTTCGATTGTTTGCCTCCTTATTTAAAAAGAATTAAAAATCCAGACGCGATACAAGGGCAATCAAAGATTTTTCCAATTACTTATAATGAAAATCAAAAAAATATTATAGAGAAAATCATTTCTCATGGAGATAACTTCCACCAAAACTTAATCCATGGAGTAACTGGAAGTGGGAAAAGTTTAATTTTCCTTGAGCTAATTAAGGAAACAATAAAAAAAGGAAAATCTGTTCAGTTTTTAGTTCCTGAAATCAATCTTACTCCACAGTTTATTGATTTCTTTTCAGAGTTTTTAGATTGTAAAATTTATGTTTTTCATAGCAATATTACCAACTCTCAACGCTTTAATTTATGGAGAAGTGTTAAGAATTTGGAAGAGCCTGTTTTGGTGATTGGTGTTCGAAGCTCTGTTTTTCTTCCTGTTTCGAATTTGGGTTTAATTGTTGTTGATGAAGAGCATGATCCTTCATTTAAACAAGAGGATCGATGCCGTTATAATGCCAGAGATGTTGCGGTCAAAAAATGCCAACTCTTAAATATTCCAATCGTTCTTGGTACAGCGACTCCAACCCTGGAGAGTTATCATCGATTTAAGAATAAAAATGCGAGTCATTATTATGAACTGAAGGAAAGATTCAATAATTCTAAACTTCCAGAAATCAAGATTTGTCACATTCCAACTGAAGAATCTAAAACTTGGCCAATCGATCATAAAGTTCTCGATGATTTAAGCGATGTTTTAAAAAAGGGTGGACAAGCGATCGTTTTTGTAAACAAACTTGGGTTTTCGAAGTACTTGCAATGTTCAGCTTGCTACCATAATTTTCAATGTCCAAATTGTTCCATTAATCTTACATACTTTAAAAACCGTGGAAGTCTTGAATGTCATTGCTGTGAGTATAAAACAATCGTACCTAGAGAATGCCCAGAATGTGGCTGTCTAGATATTCATCATCAAGGCTTCGGAACTGAAAAAGTTCTCAAGACTTTAGAGGAAAGGTTTCCAGAATATAGAGTTGACCGATTTGATCGAGATGAATTGAAAAAAATCGAAGATGTTGAAAAAGCTTTAAAAAAATTCCAAAAAGGTGAAACGAATATTCTGGTAGGAACACAAATGATTTCTAAAGGGCATAATTTAAAAAATGTTCAAAGAATTGTAATTTTAGGCATGGATTCCTATCTTCATTCGCCAGACTTCAGGGCCAGTGAAAGAATTTATCAATTAATCCAACAAGTTTCTGGAAGAGCGGGAAGGTTTGGTGAAAAAGCTGAAGTTACTATCCAAAGTGATATTAGCCCAAAGTTTTTTAAGGCGATTCAGGAGCATTCTTTTAATCAGTTCTTTGACAATGAATTAGAAATAAGAGAGAGACTTAACCTTCCTCCATTTTCAAAACTGACCCAATTATCATTTGAAGGAAAGACGGACTCTGAAGCCAAGAGAAAAGCTCTTCATGCCAAGCAAGTTTTTGAGGCTTTAATTGAAAAGCATTCATTTTCGCTCAGTATCTTAGGACCGACTTCTGCAGTCGTAACAAAAAGAAAAAATAAGTATTACTGGAATCTTTTACTCAACTATGAAAACCCCTCTGGTGCAAATAGTCTTCTTTCACAAGTCTTTAAACAGGCGAAAGGACGGGACTTTCACGGCACAATCATTGATGTTGATCCCTATCACATAAACTAGTTTACTCAGGTAAAATTAACCACAATTATTTATTATTAAAGACGTTTCACTGGTTTCCGATAGGAATGTGAAGGTGAAGATACGTTTATGAAAAAAATATCACTTTATAGCGCCATTTGCTTAATCATTATAGGGATCTATAGTATCTCTGCTTTCTCACAGGCTCAGCATAGAGGACCTGCTTCATGTATTGGTTCAATGTCTTATAAAGAGCCGGGTGGAAGCCTACTTCATAACTCATGTCTTACTTTCGATCCTGAATTTGAATGTAAAGAAGAAACTCATACCATGTCTGCTGATAGTTATCAAAAAATTGCAAAAGAATTTCTTGATAATTTTGAAGATAGTGGGCTCTTAAGAATGTTTGAAGAAAGAGGGCTACCACTTCCTGAAATGAAAATTGAATATGATTCAAATAATAAATTTAGAATTAAAACTAAAAACTTTCCTGTTTGTATGAATATCTTCAATAAAAATGGAGGGAAGCTCCCAGAAGGTTCATCCAATTCAAAAGTTTATATTCCGTATTTGAAAGTTAAAGAAGATGTTTATAAACGGTGTAAAAATGGAAGTAAAAAAGTAAAATGCTTCTTTGATAAAAATCTTAAATTCCTTGGAAATGCTGCAAGGAAAATCTTTAAAGGGAAAGATGCCGAGAAATGGCAAGGTCCCAATTTTAATACTAAAGATTTTCTTGAAGAATGTATGAAAAGGGTTGCTAAGAAGTCTAAAAATTATCTAACAAGAGATAACTTTCTTGGAATTGGGTCTGATCGTATAGAAAAAGCGAAATCACTCTTTCAAGAAGATTCTGTTATTGAATTTGATGATTATAAGTATGATCGCCAAACACTGGTAACGAGTCCAGCTCTTGATGAAAAATCACAGAGTTGCCTCGGTGACTTTAAAGACAAAAATAAAATGCTTGAATTGAAGAGTATTGCAAGCGATGGGACTTTAAAGACTCAAAGAACACTTTATTATGGATGTAATAGAGAGGATCAATTTTTACCAGGTATCGATAGAAAGTTATTGGCGAATTTAGAGGATATTGCTTTAAGTTTGAGTGATAAGAAGATAGTCGATTATAACGGAAAAGGTGACTATTCGATACCTCTTTCTAGTGAAGATCTCAATAATGAATGTACTCCTGAAAAGATAGAATCTAAGGATCTGCAGGAACTTTTAGGTGAAAAAGATGGTTCTGTTGAAGCTTTTGATAATTTTTTAGCGAAGCTTAATGAAAATACTCAACAGCGCTTTTATGAGTATACAGCAGCAAGAGATCTGCACAGTGAAAATAAGTTTCGAGCTTCAAAACGAAAGATGACCTCTCTTCAAAGCAGTTTTAAAAATAAGGACAAGGAAAATATATATGACTTAGATCTAATGTTTAAACTTGCTAAAAGATTAAACTCTAATGAAAAAACTCAAGAGAAAGCAAGAACCCTTTTTGATAATTACAGAAAACTCAGAAGAATGTCTGAGGCAAAAGTAAGTAATCCAGTCTCAGACAAGGCCGTTGATCAGAAACTTGCTAATCAAGCCGTTGAGTTTCAGGTTTGTGCTGCTGTCGCAAACCTCAAGGGTATGGTTGGACCGGAAGATTGTCAGATTTCAGGTAAAAAAACGACCCAAACTCTTGCACACCTTAAAAAGTTTAAAGAAGCGATTACTGATAAAGATGACGATGAAGAAGAAGAAAAAGGTCCAGACCTTTCACTTTATCAATCAACCGTGTCTGATTCTGTAAAAATTCAGGATAAAGCGAATTCGCTTGTCGATGTTAATTATCCAGATAATCCAAATAGAAGAGATCTTGATGCAACTATTAAGTTACTTGAAAATAGAAAAGCTTATATTGATAAGTATATAAAAGGACTTGCCGTTGGAAAAAATGGCAAAGAAGGCCCTAGGGAAGAACATATTAAAAGATGTGAAACCCCATTTAAAGATTATGATCCAACTAAAGATAGTGATCTAGTTGCCTTCTTAAATAAGATTGAAAAAGATGTCGATCTTAAAAAAGACAAAAAGGATAAAAAAGAAAAAGCTATAGCGAATAGTGGATCGTCAGATAATAGTGAAATGCTTGATTTTATGAAGCAGTGGATGATGTATCAAGCTCAAATGAATCAAGGTCAGAATAACGGTTTTTATAACAACGTTGGTGGCGGAGGAAATAATGCTTGGGTTATGAATGCTATCAACGGTTTTTCAAATCAAATGTATAATATGGCCTATAACAATCTTGAGATGCATGGTCTTTACTTGGATCGTTATAATAGCATGAGTACCAATATGTTAAATTATCAACTTGGTACAACAAATTATCTACTTGATACACAGGCTGTGAGTAACTCGTTCTTATACGATTCAATTTTAAGAAATTCGGGATCTTTTTACACGCCACCTTTGGCGACGCCGACTTTCTTTGATTCGACTAGAGTTCCAGCGAGTTTAGACTTCACATTTCGTTAGAAGTCTAGATAAAGTCTCATTCCTAATGCTAACTGGTCATCTGTTTCAAGAGGAGTCGCAGTATTATTAAATGCGTAATAATCTCCAACTGAAAGATAAGCAAGGAATCCATTTAAATTAAGATTAGGATTCCATTGATAATCAAAAGAAACATCGAGTTCGATACCTAGATCATCTTCTTGGCTCGCTGTTGCAGCAGTAGCATAATAACCTTGCTCATGTTGCCAGAAACGATTTCCTGATTCCGCCGTTTCATTAGCCTTTGCCCAAATCACGTCGAAATTCCAAGTCCATAGACCAGAAATATATTGAGCTCCTAATTTGGCAAAAGTAACGTTTGAAATAGCAGCATCAAAGATATCTCCAGAACCTGCATTCTCAACAGCATTAAGATTGTAACGGAAAAGGAGTTCAGCTATGTTGAAGTTAGGATGTAAGTACATGGCTTCAAAAGTATTACTTGAACTATCCCCACTAATAAAACCTCCGTCGAGTGAGAGTGTCCAGCTGTCATTGGCTTGGTACTTGGCTTGGGCGATATAAGCAGAAGCTCTATAGTTTGAGTTTTCACCGTTATCATAGATGTCACCAATTTCTCCATCAACAAAAGGAATCTCAAGTCCTAAAGAGAACTTGTCCCAGTATTTATGATAAAAAACATCGATAAGAGTGATACTCGAACTTCCAATAGAGTCAGTAGTGCTTGTCCCACCTTGGTTAGTATAAAGTGTATTAGTTCCACCTGTTCTTCGGCTTCCATAATAAATACCAAACTTAAGATCTTTATCTGGATTGTCATAAAGAGCTGAGATTGCAAGATCTTTAACTTCTTGATCGTGAGTTAGGTTTTGATTTCCGTTACTAATATTGGACCACTGTGGAGTAATATAAAAATTACCAAGACTAAAAGTCGCTTCGAAACCTTCATAAAGTGTGAAGAAACGATCTTCAGCTCGACTGCCGCCATTGAAAACAGCTCCGAGTCCCCAATGTTTAGCAAATCTTCCAACTTTAAAAGTAGCAATATCTGCAAATATATTCATATAAAATTGTGAGACATTTAAGGAATTATTATTACTAGAAGTCACGTTATAAAACTGGCCACCAAAGCTTTGGTTTTCTCTCACAATAGCATCATCACCAATTGTTCCTCCACGGCCATAACCAGAAGAAAGTTCTGCTTTAACAGTGACATGATCATTAACAACCATTTCTGGATTTAAGCGAAATAAGTAAGTTTGAATAAAGGCTTTGCTTGCATTTCCACCAATTTCCTGACTTCCGTTTCCAGTTGCAGCAGGTTGTAAAGTTGTAGCCGCATCAGTTCTTCTATAACTATCCAATCGAATTGTGTCGAAACCAATAGACCCTTTAAAGGTAACGGGAATCCCAGCAGAGAAACCTTCTTTTGAAGCGAAAAAACTCAATAGTAAAATGAGCAATAGCGGCTTGATGATATAACGAGCTTTCAAGAGTTCTCCTTAGATAGAATTGTGGGATTCTGCGTGATACCCTAATAACGATACTTGAAATCGAGTTTAAAAAATATGAGTAAAACTGGCAATTATTAATGAAACGGCTGATTTTGCGTATTTCCTTTTGGGTCTTCATCGCAATTGCGTTTCTGATCCTTTTTTTAGCTTCATACTCTTTTTATTTAATAGGAGACCTCAATAAAAAAGGTGGATTTGAGTTTAACGCTGTTTCCCAGGGGCGTGACTTAAGCACTGAAATCATTACCTTGGAGTTGGGTTCGTTTATTCACAAAAAAGATATCGAGGTTTTGTATCCCTTTTTAGAGAATAACTCTCTGATTTATCCAAGATTTCAAGATTGGTTTAGTCGTTCGATTGAGGATGGTTCTATTAATCAAATACAAGAAGAACCAGGCTCCCAGACTCTACAAGTGAATTCTCCGACAGATTTTACAATCAAAATGATTAATGATTGTGATCGAGTTTATTGTTTTCAAAGAAAAATGAATTTTTCAGATATTCCTTCTGCCCTTTGGCGTGGATTGATTGGAGTTGAGGACTCTCGTTTTCTGGAACATAGAGGGGTTGATCTTCGCGCTCTTTTTAGGGCCCTTGTTGCTGATGTTAAGGCCATGGGTTTTGTGCAAGGTGGATCGACACTGACTCAACAGCTTGTAAAAAATCTTTTTTTTACAAATGAAAAGACTATTAATCGAAAAATTAAAGAAATGCTTCTTTCAATTTATATTGAAGCGAAATATGAAAAAGAAGAAATTCTTCAGGCTTACTTTAATGAAGTTATTTGGGGGAGTTTGGCTGGTGTCAGAATTAAAGGGGTTTACGGAGCAAGTCTATTTTATTTTTCTAAAAATCCCTCTGAACTTACTGATTATGAATCTTCTATTTTGAGTGCGTTGCTTAAAGGGCCTTATTATTATCATCCATTAAAAAACTTAGAAGGTCTTAAGGAAAGAACCACTCTTGTTTATAATAAACTTCGAAATGATAATTATATAAGTAAAGAAGATCGAACCCAATGGTCTGATCAGGAATGGATAACCTGGAAAAATGATCTAAAAATAAAAAATACAGATTATCGTTATAAAGCTATTTCAGCAGCTTTGAAGCAAAAGGAGTTTTATGACTTTTATATTTGGTCGACAATAACGGGAGAGCGTTTAGCTGAATTAAAAAAGAGAAAAAATCTAAAAGAGGTTGATCTTGCTTCTAAAGTCTATATTCGAGATGTTTTAGAGTGTACTGGTCCAGATGAGGAGTGTGAAGATTTTGTTTATTATTCAAAAAAAGAACGCAATCAAGAGGCAGCTGTAAAAGAAGAAAGAAATCAGGTCGGAAGCATTTTAAAACCACTAGTTTACCAAGCTTTTTTCAAAGAAAAGTTTAAAAAGGAAGATATTGTTTCCATGGAGCCGATAACCTTGAATTTACTTTCGGGAAAATGGACTCCCAAAGAAGCAGCTAAAGTTGAAGAAGCATATATTAATCTTGAAGAGGCTTTAAAAAAGTCTCGGAATATTCCAGTTATTAAACTTGCTCAAGAATATGGTTTTGATCAACTTGAAAAAGATTTGGATTATTATATTCCCCAAATGAATAGACCGCTTTCAGAATATCCTTCTCAATTGCTAGGGGCTCTTGAGCTAAGTGTTATGGAAATTTCAAAAATTTATCATAAGTTTATCCAACGGGAGTGCACGGCAATTGAAAATGGGGATCAAGATGATGATGAGGCTGTTCTTTTTATGTTATCAAATCCTCAAGAAACAACGATTCGGCGCTTTTTAGATCCTATGATGCTTACCTTTCAGTTTTTTGGAAAGACAGGAACTTCTAATTATGCTCATGATAATTGGTTTGTCGGTTTTAATGGTAGGCATCTTGTAACCATTTGGACGGGACTCGAAGGCGTAAGGGGGAAAGAGTCTTTGCTGATTTCTGGGGCCAGTGCTGCCTATAAAATTTACGAAGCCTACTGGTTGCGCTCTGGTAAAGGGTTTCCAGAATTTAATTGTCCAGAATCTCTTATTCAGTTTTCTGACGATGAGCAGTAAAACTTTCCAAAATAAGTAAAAGCGATTATAACCTATGAATACCTTTAATGATTGGGGTGTCGACAAGTGGTAAGTCAACTGGTTTTGATCCAGTCATGCGCAGGTTCGATCCCTGCCACCCCAGCCATTTGTCAAACTGTTCGAATGAATAAAGCCCGTCAAACCGATAAGCTCTTTTTTTATGGAGTGGCTTTCCCCACAAAGTAGTGAATCTTCATATCTTTAATCCCAATTTCAACGAATGTTCTCGATTAATGAATGATAGATCATGAAGACTTGATGAATATAAAACGAAGATTTAGCTAGGTTGGAATGTTAAGCTTGCATTAGAAAAGACTAACTTAATAAATTAAAATCATTAGCTTTTTTGAATAATTAATCTGCAATCACAAATTGTCTCTATTGGGTTGAGGTATAGGAAAAGAGCCTCTTTTCAAGGCTCTTTTCTCTTAGGAGCGTAGTTTTTTAATTTAAACCAGTGCCACACGCACCATCTGATATAGCCTGAGTTATTTTGTCTTCATCTCGAGCTGTCACGTTGATGAGCTCCACTTCGTTTTGGTACAGTGTATATCGAGGATTTTTGAATGCTTTCGAAGGTTTATATCTTAATCGGCATTTTCCAAACTTGAGCGGAGAAATCTTACCAGAGAAGTTAGCATTGCCTCCAAACAGCCATTCAATATTATCAAATCTATAATATTCTTTATCTGTGAAGAGACTAAAAGAATCAATAAGCGTAAAAACTATTTCGCCAGTTGTTTTTGCGTATAAGCTGAATCTTAGATCATTCATTCCTTTTCCTAATTTGATAGTTGATGCTTTGTTATTGCTTCCAATTGTAAAATTTGCTGAGCTCACACGAAGGTATTCAATGGGTCTTTGAGCAACAAAGGGATCCGAGAGTTCGGCTTCTATCCAGACGTTCTTACCAAATAGTTTACCATTGACTAGTCCGCCAACGCTAATTGCTTTTTGCTCGTTATCTAGCGTGCTGAGAACTAGACCTTCCTCAATTTTTGTACTTCTTGCTAGATTGATTTCAATTTTATTTTTATCGTTTGATCCCAAGGTGATGTATTTGAAATTCGCTTTCTTGAATGTCTGTAGAACTTTAGAGATATTCAGACTTGCCCAGTAGTTAGAGGATAGTTTGAAATTCAGGCTACGAGATTTCCGTGAATCACTGTCGTATTTCTTCTCAATGACATATCGGTAAAGAGTTTCATGAATGATTGCTGCAGCGATATTTTTGTCATTCATGGATAAAATTAAGTCTGAATTGATTTTATATCTTTTTATTAAGCTGCTTCCTTTTTTTAAATCACTGTCTTCAGGTTCTCTGTGAATAATCAATTGCTTTATTGAGCACCCTTTAGGAATACTATCATGATCAGAGTCTTGGATGTCAGCTAGTTCATCAGTGGTAAATATCGTGTTCTCATACTTGTTAAATCTTTTTTTCGCAAGTTCTGGTCTTTTTAAGACGTTCTTTTGAAAAGCACTGATATCATTGGTCAATTCCTGGGCATGCGTCATAAATTGCTGACTGAGTAGGGGGACGTATTTTTCTAACTTTCCAAAAGCTCCCTCTACCATTGATTTAAAGTCTGCTCCATAAGAGTCTAAATTGAAATCATAGCTAGAAAGCCCTTCATATTCTACGTAGTCGAGCATTCGAGGTGACTTCCAGTTAGGACAAACCACGACATCTCCTCCATTTCCCCTTTCATTGTCGGCAAAGGTAATTGAAGGTAATAGTATGAGTAATAAAATCATTTTTTTCATTGTAGTTTCCTTTGTTTTAAATTTGTTAGTGGATACATTTGTATTGCTATTTGATAAACTTCGTCTCTTTGGCCATCGGAGAGAAGCACCATCATTTTTTTCCTAAATTCTCTGATAATCGACTTCGCTTCAGATATTTTTTCTGAGTTAATTGCAATTGTGACAGTAGAATAATCTCTGTCCTCAACGGCACACTCATCAAGTTTATCTTGGGATAATTCTAGGACCTCTTTATGAGCGTTTCGGAGTGTTTCCGAAGGGATGTCTTCTGTTGTCGCCAGTGGCTCGGTCGTTTTTATATATTGATTTTTTTCAGTTTTAATAAACCCTGCCATTTCTAAATTTTCTAAAACGACCTTAACTCTCTCTTTTGAAATATTGATTCTGCTCGCGATAAAAGTTTCGCTACTTTCAAAATCATTAGTGTCTAGCAAAGACAGGACGGCGTAATGTTCCCATTCCGCAATAATTTTATAGTGAGAGTCGTCTATTAGGTGCCTTTGAGTCACTGAGTCTTCAGAAATTTCAATTTCATCGAGTTTAACTTTTGTCCTGTAAAGACTTTCGCTAAAGAGAGTTTTTTCTATCGGACTCAAGGGCAGAGTTTCCAACAGATGTTTTATTTTTTTTGTTGGAACAAGCCTTCTTCCTTTTAGCACTTCAAAGATGGTTGATCTTGGTAAATCAAGGTCTCTGGCGAATGCTCTGACGGAGTAACTGTTATTTCTAGACTTTCGCAACTCAAAAACTTCATTTAATTTTTTTACAAAATATCTATCTTGGTAATTCATGAAAGAGGTATAACGTAAAGATAAGTGCATAGCAATAAAATCGTGGACAAAGTGTCCCGTGCTTAAGGGACACATAATTATTAATTAAAAATAAAACTGCATCAGTTCATAAAGTGTGACGAAATTTCAGTAAAAAATTTGAGTTTGATTATTTTTGTGAATAAATTTATGTATTTAGACCCTTAGGAAGAGTTAAAAGTCCCATTAGTTGGTCAATACTTTTCTATAAGTAACAGAAAAAAGAAACTCGAGAGAATTGTAATAACTGTAGCATCTTTTCAGTTGGGTGAATTTATAAAGGGATAGGCTCTTATGATTCTAATCGATACCGCCGATAGATATATTATGAAGAAAACTATACTGAAAATATTAATTTTTTTTACTTTGCTCCAATAGCATTGTAATTGCGAATAACCTAGAAACTACTAGTCATCACTGCCCTTTAAATCTAAGCAAAGAGTATCAGGTTTTCCATATTAGAAGAATGAGAATAATAGGAAAATTTTTATTCATATTTTGAAAACGAGCCCGAAGATAATTTGAGTGAGCTCTTCAACATACTCATAGATCTCATTAGGGGAATCAAGCTCGAAGTCTTTTGATGGTCCCCAGTAAAGCTTTCCATGAGTGATATTTACATTGAACTTAAGGTTTGATGAATAATGATAAAGAGTATTGAAGTAAACTTCTTTTCTGTATTTTGTAATTCCATTTTTTAAACTCAGTCTATTGTACTGACCATAACGAAGACTAAAATTAATGAATGGAGATCCTTTTTTAAACCAAAAATAGGTCAGGCCAGGTCTAAAATGAAGCAGTCGCATTCCAGTATGAAGCTTTGTTTGATGACTGGTTCGCAATTCAAGAATCCATCGTTGCCCAGGAAGAAAATCTAGCATGAATCTTGGATAGACCTCTGCTTCAATGATATCAAGGTGGACACTATCGACATCTCTCCAGAACCAGATATCAGAACTGGGTGTTGTTTCTAGCCAATCATCATCTTCTCTATGCCCCCATTCATTGAGGTAAAATAATCCCACTTTTAAATTGGGATGGAGTCGATAACGACCACCAATTCGAAATTGACCAATACTTCTATTATCAACTTGAGAGCTTCGATAAATACTGGCCAGTCCATCCCATTTATCATCAAAGTCATGAATGGCGGTTATAGATCCTCCTATGAGAAATCTCTTTATATCTTTAGGGAAATGATCATGAGCGATTGCCTGAAGACTAAGAAATGCGAAGAGAGCTTTAATCATAATCAAAATCTAAAATATCAGTATAAGCTTCTTGAATCTTTACGGTATTTTCTAAGTTGCCTTTTTCTGGATCATAATCCCAGTTTAGCTTTTTAGTCCATGGAAGAGATTTTGGTGTCGAAACGCTCTTGCCTGGTTTGGCAACAATTCCTTCTCCTGCATTAACGATGATTTCTTTTTTGAATCCATCATTTGTAACAGCGACCTTGCCTTCATTAACGCACATCCAGACATCCCCCTCTTTTCCATATGAGGCAAAAAAAGCAGTTCCTCGAACACCCATTGCAACCCCTTTTGCTTTTAAGCTAAAAGAGTTTCTTTGTTTTTTGTTAACAGACTTTTTTATAAAGGAAAAAAGGCTTCCTCTTTTTAATTCGGTACTTGGTGTTTGAGATCCCATTTTACTGAGGTCTATAGTTGAGTTCTCATTTATTTTTAAGGTGCTATCATCGACTTTTATGACAGCAAGAGACTTTGCACCTGTTTCAACTAGATAGGGCCTTTTGATTTTAGTAGTATGCTTTTTAACGATTTTTCCATTGAGCTTCACTTCTCCTTTTAAATGAAGAAATTTAGCAGAGAAGGAAAAAGCAAAATGAACAGAGCAAATGATTGGTATAAGAATTAAGTATTTCATGAACCTCATGCTATAGAATCTCGTTAAGTCGTGCAAAACACAGGTTTTGTGCGTCTGGTTAAGAAGTTTCTTACTCTTGCTAAAACTCAGTGCATGGGATAGAACCAGGGTACATCGAGATCTTTGTCAGGAGCCATAAGTGAGGCGAATCGTTTTAGTTTCTGGAAGTTCAAATCCTGAGCTTTCTAAAAGTATTTCCAATATTTTAGATGTCCCTTTGGTTGATCCGCAGATTATTAAGTTTGCAAACGGAGAGCTCTATTGTGAGATCGAAAAGAACGTTAGAGGGGCAGATGTTTTTGTTCTTCAATCGACTTGCTTTCCAGCAAATGACAATATTATGGAATTGCTTATTATGCTTGATGCGCTTAAAAGAGCTTCTGCAAGTTCGGTAACCGCAGTAATTCCTCATTATGGATATTCAAGGCAAGATAGAAAGGTGGCACCACGTTCGCCAATTTCAGCTAAGCTTGTTGCTGATCTCTTAACTGCGGCAGGAGCTGATCGAGTGATCACGATGGACCTTCATGCTGGTCAGATTCAGGGTTTCTTTAATATTCCTTTTGATAATATCTATGCTTCGCCAGTTCTTCTTCAATATATTAGCAATGAAATTGCATCCAAGTCAGATAATTTCGCTTGTGTTTCCCCTGATAGTGGAGGGGTTGAGCGAGTTCGTCATTTTGCTAAAAAGTTAAAATGTGATCTTGCGATGATTGATAAGCGACGAACAGCACATAATGTTGCAAAAGCTTATAATGTTGTTGGTGATATCGAAGGAAGAGATCTTATCATTGTGGATGATATGATTGATACAGCTGGTACACTTGTTGAGGCAGCTAAGGCCCTTAAGGCAAATGGTGGTCAAAAGATTTATGCTTGTGCCACCCACGCTATTTTTTCAGATCCTGCAGTAGAAAGACTGGGAGAATGTGAAGAACTCGAGCAAGTGATTGTTACTGATACTATTCCTCTTACCGATAAAGCGAAAGCTCTTGATAAGATTAAAGTGATTACAACATCTAATATCTTGGCAAAAGCGATTCATAGAACTTTTAATCACGATTCGGTAAGTTCACTTTTTATTTAATATGATTAAGCTAGTTGTTGGTCTTGGAAATCCTGGCACAGAGTACGAGTTTACTAGACATAATATTGCATGGATTCTTTTCGACCAATACCAACCTCTCCAAGCTGTTAACTGGAAATCGAAGTGGAAAGGAGAGTATACTGATATTACCGTTGCTGGTAATAAAGTTTATTTTTTAAAACCAATGACGTATATGAACCTTAGCGGAGAATCAGTTGGACCGATGGCAAACTTTTTTAAAATTAAACCAAGTGAAATTTTAGTTGTTCAAGATGAAGTTGATCTTCCTTTTGGAACCTTGGCTTTTAAAAACGGAGGAGGTCTTGCAGGCCACAATGGCTTGAAGTCCATCACTCAGCATGTTGGTACCCAAGACTTTTATCGATTAAGACTTGGTGTTGGCCGTCCGAATAAAGGAAGCATGAGTAGTTGGGTACTTTCCTCTTTTAAGGGCGATGATATAAAACATCTTGAAGATTTTATGATTGGTTCAGTTCAGGCCCTTGAGGATATTTTGATGAAAGATTTTAAAAGTACTCAAAATAAATATAATAAGAAAAATTTTATAAAGGATAAATAAATGGGATTAAATTGTGGAATTGTCGGTTTACCGAATGTGGGAAAATCAACGATCTTTAGAGCATTGACTGCTAGTCCAGCTGAAGCAGCCAATTATCCTTTTTGTACAATAGAACCTAACGTTGGTGTTGTTGAAGTTCCAGATCAAAGATTGAATAAAATTTCGAGCATGATTACTCCTCAAAAGACAATTCCATCGATCGTTGAATTTGTTGATATTGCAGGTCTTGTTAAAGGAGCCTCGAAAGGGGAAGGGCTTGGCAATCAATTCCTAGGTCATATCCGTCAGGTTGGGGCCATCTGTCACGTTGTTCGATGTTTTGAAGATGATAATATTGTTCATGTAAATGGAAAAATTGATCCACTTGGTGATGTTGAGACTATTAATTACGAGCTTTGCCTTGCTGACCTTGAGACAGTAGATAAAAGGTTGAGTGGAATTGAAAAACTCTTAAAATCGCATGACAAAAAACTTAAAGAAAAAGGTTTAATTTCCAAGCCGATTCTCGAACGTTTAAAAGTTGCCTTAGAAGAAGGAGAAGCTGCTCGTTCACTTGGTTTAGAGGATGAAGAAATTGAAGCAATTTCTGACCTTCATTTGATAACTTTAAAGCCGATTCTCTATGTTTGTAATGTCGACGAAGATAGCTTGTTAGAAGATAATGAGTATGTAAAATCGATTAAGAATCTTGCACAGAAAGAAAGCTCTGGCGTGGTGAAGATTTGTGGAAAGATAGAGTCTGAAATTTCAGAGCTTGAAAGCGAAGAAGAAAAAAAAGAGTTTTTAGAAAGTGTCGGCTTAGGCGAATCAGGTCTTTCTCAGCTTATTAAGAGTGGCTATAACTTATTAGGTCTTCAAACTTATTTTACAGCAGGAGAAAAAGAAGTTCGTGCTTGGACTTATAAGGGTGGAGCTAAGGCACCAGAGGCTGCTGCTGTTATTCATACGGATTTTCAAAAAGGATTCATTAAGGCTGAGGTCTTTCATTGTAACGACCTTTTTGAATATGGATCTGAGCTTAAGGTAAAAGAGGCTGGAAAGCTTCGCATTGAAGGGAAAGAGTATATCGTTAAAGATGGTGATGTTATGCATTTTCGCTTTAACGTCTGATTTTGACGCGTCATATTTTTCATTCATAAGTTGATCCTATAGAGTTTTTTAGTCAACTATATCTTAAGGATAAAAATATGCTCATGAAATCTTTGGTCTTATTCTGTTTAACTTTTAATTTGTATGCTCATTTAGGAGATCGTTCAGACTCCGGCATCTATGGAAAGCCTTATAAAGAAATTGTACAGGATCTGAGAAAACTTGCGGAAGAGAATCCTGAAATTGTTAGTATTCACAAATATGGTGAATCAATTAAAGGAAAGCCACTTATTGCTTTAAGGATTAAGGCCCCTTTACGAAGAAGAGAACATAAAAGAGCAGTTCTTATTTCTGGTTCGATTCATGGTAATGAATATCTAAATATTGCTGATCGTTTGCCAGCTTGGTTCGTTAAAAACGCAAGAAAAAAGAGAAGTGTATTTAATTATCTTTCCTCAGGGGGAGTTATCTATATTGCTCCAATCTTAAATCCTGATGGTTACGATAGAAGATCACGATATAATGCCGCGGGAGCTGACCTTAATAGAGATTTTACGATTAAAGAAGCAGGTTATAGCGCCTTCAAGCATCCTGAAACAAAACAACTAACAAATTTTCTACACCGAGAGGTCTCTCGTAACGAATTAAAACTGGAAGTCACAGTTGATTATCATTGTTGTGATGGATCTTTGCTCTACCCTTGGTCATATAAGAAAGAAAAAATGCCAGAAAGTGATCTCGTTCGCCATGTGAAAATTGGTGAGCTCATGAAAGAGTTTATTAATCCAAGGTATAGACATGGAATTACAGGAGAAGTTTTAGGTTATTATCCGCTAGGTACTTCAAAGGATTATTATTACGAGCGCTATCGAGCCTTGGCTTTTACATTCGAAGGTGCTTACAGAAAAGAAAATAAAAATTTTGATAAGCATACTGAATGGTGGAGCAATATTTTTAAATTTCTTTTGAAGCGTAAAAGAAACTAGTTTTTAGTAGAGTTTTCTTTGCGTGCTTCAATCTCTGCAGGAGATCGATTGAAGTGAATAAAGTTATAAAAAAACATATTTCTAAGAATTAGTTTTACGTACTTTCTTGTTTCATTAAATGGGATAGATTCAATATTATTCAAACGTTCTGATTTGGTTAAATAAGTCTTTTTCCATTTATCAATTCTTCTTTCGCCAGCGTTATATGCAGAGAGAATATCTACAAGGTTACTATCATAACGTTGAAAAAGGTCTTTAAGGTATTTGACTCCGATTTCAAGGTTTTTATCAGGAGTTTTCAGTTCATTTTTAGTAATCTTTTTTTCATAGCGTTTAGCTGTTGCAGGCATCAATTGCATCAAGCCCATTGCTCCAACTGACGACTTTGCTCTCGGATTAAAGCCGGATTCTTGTCTGATCAAAGAGTAGAGAAAAATTTCATTGAGATTTTCTTTATTCTTGTCAATTTCGCCTTCGAAAGGTTTAGGAAAAATAGTCTTTAAAAGTCTATAAGAGAGTTGAACTTCTTTTTCTTCCATTGCGTAGAAAAGAACTCTGAACGAAGTTAAGTAGGCGCCATATTTATGAAGCTGTTGGCTAATATAATAATGAAAATGACTCCGAACTTCTTTATCATCTTCATTTTTGAAAAAATGACTTTTAATGTCTTTGAGTTCTAAATTTATCAAGCTCTCTGCATTCGAAGCAGTGAAGGCCTTGATTCTTTTAAGTGCAATATCATATTGCTTAAATTTCCCAGAAAGGTCTGTGATTTTTTCTTCGTTTTTATAGAAAGAACTAAGTTCTTTAAAGTAAGATGGGTTCTGAGTTTGAAAATTTCGCATAACCATTGAAGCATAAAAAGAAATAGGATTATGACGAACGAGCCTTGCTTTAAGAGCATCCGCCATTTTTTTGTTCCCCTTTAGTTCAACAACATGGGCTATCCAGTATTGAGGCTGTGAATAAAGGTTTTGAAAGTTTTCGATAAGTTTATTCTTGGCAATAAACTCTAGGGCACCATTGAGATTTTTATCAATAACGTAAGACCAAATATAATTGAACCAAATTCTATTTTTTTGGGCTTTCGTTAATGTATATTTAGCTAGAAGAAGGTCAAGAATTTCTCTTGATCTATTAGTCTTTTGATTTCTATTGAGAAATAAAGCAAAGCTTATAAATTCTTCTCTATGCCCGTTTTGGTCTAAAAAGTAATAATTTCTACGAATTAATTTTTTGACTGAGCCATAGCGACGTTTTACTTCCCTGTGAATTTGGGGTGTTCCACCTATTTTATACATAACCCTAATATCTTTAGAGATTTTCCTATAAATTCTCTTTCGCTTTTTATTAAAATCATACCCATGCTTGGAAACGATCTTTGAAAGACTTGAGTTGATAGTAACGTATTCTTTTAAGTACTTGGGTGGAGTTTTTTGAGTTTGGACAAAGTACTGAGTCAAAAGATAATTGATTCTATTTTTAATTTCTAAGCTTTTAATCTGAGAAAGAAGTTTAGCCGATTTCTTGTCATCTAGATTAAGGAAGAAATTTATATTCTGTAGAAGAACAAGAGTTGCACTTTCAGAAATTGATCCTTTCATATCGTCAATATTATCTTTTATATATCTTTGACACTTAAGTACAAGGTTTCGATGAAGGTATGAGTAAAGGTATTTATGAGATTTTTTTAAAACGTCAGTATGACAGTAAATAACTTTTTCGTGAGCTGTTTTATATTTTTGAATTGTTGAAATATCATCAAGCCAAATTTTGTATGGAAAAAAGTGTGAAAATTTTGAGATGTTTTTTAAGGCTTGATTTATTCTTTCATCCTTCATTTCGCTAAACTTTGAATGAAAAAGAGTATGAATATTCTTTGTTAACTGTTCTTCGTCACTTGAGAAATCTGAAAATGGATGCTTGGATGCACAAGAAACGAAAATTAATAGAATAAGAAAAAAACGCATTAGTTCTCCAAGCGAGAGTCTGTCTTCCATCTTAACTTGAAAAGACGTGGAAGTTAATAGACGGAAAATGACTGACCTCTTTACTTTAAGGAACTTACTTCGCTTTTAAGAAAAAAGAAGGTGTTACGATTAGACTCTTGATCTTCTTGCTCAAGTAATTTATCAAGTTCTCGTTCTAGATTAATTATAACCCGGTGTTTATTTTCCTCTTTGCGTTTTAAGATTTTAAAAACGGGTCCAAGATCTTGAAAAAAATCGTCCTCTTTGAATTTTACAATATTGATATTATTTCCATCGACAAGTGATTCTAGAAAGTCACCGAATTTCTCGACTGGTTTAGATATTTTTTTTGTATAAAGAATGAGCATATATGAGATAAATATTTGAAAAATAATTTGGAAAACGAGGAAGAATCCCAGGAGCTTGAGAAAGAGTTCCTCTTTTATTTCATTTGTCACATAGGTTTCTGGTTCGAGACTTTTAAAGACAGCAAAAAGAGCAATGGGATAAATAGCACAAACAACAAAGCATAAAATATTGACGAGAAATACAATCTTTAGTTGTTGATTTGGATTAATTAGCGCAAAGCTTTTACGTTCCACCATTTTTTTGCCAGTACCTCAATTTTAAATTATTAATAGTCTACAGCAATGACTGAGTACTTAAATGGAGCACTGCATGACTGAGACAAAAAAAGTTCAGGAAATAGTTGAAGAAATTATCGGTAAAGATCGCATTAAAAGTCTTTCCCTGGAAGGAAAGTTTGAGCTCACTTATCGCCGCGATGGTTTAAGTCCATTAGAGAAAAGAGAAAAGGAATCAAAATTGATTAAAAATCTTTCTGGCTTTTACTCTGATGATGATATCTATCTCAAAACGATTTCTGAGCGCTCAGAAGAGGTTTATAAGTCTATTCCTAAGCGACTACCGGAGGCCTCTACTCAGCCTAAAAATCCAGCTCAACTTCAAGTTGGTCATGGACAGATCGCACCCAAAAAAACGATTCCAGGAGTTAAGAATGTTATTGCAGTCGCTTCTGGTAAGGGGGGAGTCGGTAAGTCTACATTTTCGGTAAACCTTGCAAAAACTTTGCGGGATCAAGGTCATACCGTTGGGATTATTGATGCTGATATTTATGGGCCAAGCATTCCAATGCTTTTAAATCAGCGAGATGCTGTTGCAACTTCTAATTCAGAGAAAAAAATTATTCCTCTTGAGGCCCATGGTTTAAAGTTTATTAGCTTTGGTCTTTTTGTTAGGGAGAGTGATCCTGTTATTTGGCGTGGACCAATGCTAGGTGGGGTTTTAAATCAATTCTTCTTTGATGTGGACTGGGCCGGAACAGATTATCTCATTATTGATTTGCCTCCTGGAACTGGGGATGTTCAACTTTCGATGGTTCAGGCGATAGAGCTGACCGGTTCAATTATTATTTCTACTCCTCAGGATATTGCTTTTCTTGATGCAAACCGAGCATTAGAGATGTTTAAAAAATTAAATATCCCAGTGCTTGGAATTGTCGAAAACATGAGTCAATTTATTTGCTCTAATTGTGGAACCGTTCATGATATTTTTGGTGCAGGAACTCTGGAAAAGCAGGCGAAAGAACAGGAGATTCAGTTTTTGGGAGCTATTCCACTTGAGTCTAAGCTTCGTGAATCTGCTGACCAGGGAGCTCCTTTTATGGGAAATCTAGAGCTAGCTGGAACCAAAACTTGGGAGAGTTATCAAAAGATTTCAAATAGTTTAAAATCGATTCAAGGGTTAAATTGATTTTTAAATGTTCCGATATGTGTATTAGCTGAAGGGAGTTATGATGAAGTCTCAAAAACACAATCAAGGTGATATCGCTGAATTAGTCGTTAATATTGAGAAGTCTGTTGTCGATTCTTTGGATTTAATGTCCAAGAATAGTGATTTGTCGAAGGATGATCTCGTCGTCATTGCTCTTAAGAGGTTTATTTCTTCTCATGCTGACTATATGGGTTCTGCTCCAGAAACAGAGTAAGTAATAATATTATACTTTAAGGAAGAAGTTGCGTGGACTAAGCACGAACTTCTTTATTCTCTGTGTTTTATTCTAAGTTAAAACAATGACATGACTTGAGGGCAAATTGCACCTTTGACAAGCTGAAACTGTGATTCTACTCTTTCCGCTCAATGAGGTATCAGATGACAAATTTTTTTTTACTCATAATGATTTTTCTTTCGCTAAATTCCTTCTCCCAGCTCTTGAAAAATCGATTCCCTGCTAAGGAGATTCCGACAACTTATACTCGTTTTGGAGTGACAATTTTTGATGAATTTCATTGGATGGATAATAATCACGATTACGATGTTTATATTTGGCGTAATAATCAGAACCTTCAAACGAGAGAATATTTAACAAAGGGACTTATTGATAGTTTTAAACTTGAGCTGGATAAAATTCATGACTTCAAAAAAGAAAATGAATCCAAATTAAAAATTCCTAGAGAAAATAAAATTAATAAGAAAAGAGAAAGCAAGCTTTATAAAATAGAGATTTCTGAAATTCAAGAAACAGGAACAGGTTATGGGGCAATTAATCTTATTCATGTTTTTAATAAGAAAGACAATATACTAAAAGAAACTCTCGTTGGTTATAATTATGAAGTTATTGATTGGCTAGATGATGAGACTTTCGTTTACTCTAATTATAGAAGTAGAAAATTGAAACTTGGAAACACCCATTATATTGGTCATCATAAGGTTGGCGAACATCCTTCTCTCGATAAAATTATTTATAATGCTCGAGTTGGTGATTGGCTTCAAGTTAACACGAATAAGGACAACTATTATCTCATTATTTGGGATCTTAGTGACAGAAGTCAAATTGCAGGTAAGTTTAATGTCAAGACAGGAGAGCTATCAAATGAATTTTCATTGGGTTCAAATAGAACTCAACTCGGAGAGAAGCAGGAAGATAATGGATTTTTTCGTTATTTTTCAAACTATGAAAAACATAATTATGGGTTGGTAGAGAAAATTAATTTTGACACTGGAGTTGTGACAAAGCTTTTTGAAACGAAAGACTTTGTTGCAAAGAAATTAGAGTATATTTCTGAAAATAATTATTTAGTTATTGGTTATCGTGATGCAGAGAGTGTTGTTGCCTTTTTTAAAAACGGTGAACTTATACCAATTGATGCTCCCAAAAAGGGAAATATTTCTCTTAAAGGTATAAAGAAACAAAAAGCTTATCTCTCTTATGAAAACTATGAAAATGTTCTCGCGGTCTATGAGCTAAACTTGAAAAATCTTTCGGTGAAAAAGTATAAGTCTGTACAGTTTTCTGCAAAAATTGAAGCAAAGAAGATTCACTACACTGCTGTTAATGGTCAGAAAGCAGCTATTTGGCTTGTGAAAAAGAAAGATACAAAAATTTCGAAAGAAACACCTACTCTTCTTTATGGATACGGTGGTTGGTACCACACAGACCTTCCTGAATTTAATAAAATGTATGCTTATCCATGGCTTGAAAAAGGAGGAGTTCTTGCAGTTGTCGCAGTTCCTGGAAGTCTCGCTTATGGTATGGCGTGGAATAAGATAGCTAAGGCTGAAAATAGAGTGAACTCCTTTGACTCTTTCGCTCTGGCTGGTCTGGAGTTAATCTCTCGCGGTTATACTTCTCCATCAAGACTTGGAATGTATGGAGCGAGTAATGGTGGTCTTCTAATTGCTGGAACATTGCAAAGGCATCCTAAGCTTTTTAAGGCAGCAGTCCCGATGGTGGCGGTTGTCGATCTTCTTAACTGCAATGCTAAAAGCCATATTTGGGAATATGGTGATCCTTGTAAGCAAAAAGACTTTGAAAAATTAGTGAAAATATCTCCTTATCAAACGATTACCCCTAATGAATATCCATCGGTCCTTGTCGCAACTGCTGATAATGATGGGGTTACGATTCCTTCACACAGCTATAAATACGCAGCAAGATTACAAAAGAATCAACAATCGAAAAACCCAATCTTGCTTTTTAGTAAACCTATGGGTGGGCATTCTAGAATTTCAGGATCTGTAGCTGATACGAAAGAATACCTTTCAATTATTTATGCTTTTTTTGCTAAGGAATTGGGTTTAGTTGAAGACTCGAAGGATCTTTTTTAAACTGGAATCTATAACAAATTAAGTTTTTAGGGGCTATAAACTGTTGGTTTTTTTGATAGGGCTCCATACACCTGTCTAAAGTTTATGCACATTTTTTATACGCTCTCATTAGCTAAATTATTGAATTTATTTAAAGTTCTTTGTTGGCCTGATCTTTGCTTTAAAGATCCCTGTAAAATTAAAAGTTTTGAACAGGAATCAAAAGATGCGAAGATCTGGTGTCAAAAATTTATCGACAGTTTTAGTTTCATTTTTGGTGTTTCTATTTCTTGGATCTGGAGTCTATAACACTTTTTTTGTCGACTTTAGAATAAGCCAATCTATTTTCGATGATTCTAAGTACACAATTACCGTTGTAGATACTCTTCCGCCAAGGCAAGATAAAATGCTTGTCGAACAACCTAAAAAAGTACGAAAAATTCGTAAAAGACTGAGTTATGCTAGAAGACGGCCAAAAAAATATCAAAATGCTGTTAAAGTAAAAGACCCAAGAGAAACAACGACTGATAAAAATGAAATGGCTCATATTAAATCCAGTTTAAATTTAGAGCTTGTTGAATTTTCAAATGCAAAGAAATTTAAAAAAATTCTCAAAAATGGAGAAGTTGAAGGATCACTCGTTGCAAATGATGGCTATATTGAAAACCTAGAAATTTTTCTTCCTGATGATGGAGAAATAACAGCAAACTTTACTGAAATGAATGGGAATGTGTTTTCTTACGATCATGAAGGTGAAACATATTCAGGATTAATTTATCAAGCAGGTAACTCTAACTATACTGTAACTCTTGTAAATGGACCTTATCAGGGATCAAGAATGAAGTTTGTTTCTAAGACAGAAAGAGCTTTGAGTTATGCTGAGATTATTGAGGAAGATAATCTTGAAAGAAGAGAAGAAGACCAGAATATGGTTCTTTATGAAGAAGATGATTATCCAGAAGATGATCCACAACCACGAGAAAAAGAGAGAGTGACAGAAATAGATACGCAACCTTATTACAAGGATGAAGAACCTTACGAGAGTTAATCATTGGCATGAACGTATTCTCTTAGAGAGTTGAGTTTACTCTCAAGCTCTTGTTCTTTGTAATATCCAACTTTTCCAAATTTTATTTTAATAGTACTAAAAGGTTTAGGGATCAGGATTTTGTTCCAAGATTTTTCTGAGCACCAATAACGATCAGGATGAGCGGATATAGGGACGATGGGAGTTTTACTTTTTTCAGACATAAAAACAACTCCAGGCTTTACTTTATAGATTGGCCCTTTTGGTCCATCAACTGCAATTGTCATTTTATGCCCAGCTTTAAGTTGGCGCATACATGCTTTGAGACCAGGAATCGCACCTTTGTGTGAAGACCCTCTTACTGTTCGATAGCCAAGTTCATGAACAATAGCAGCGAGGATTTGACCATCTTTCGAGTTAGAGACGAGACCACAGAGACCTGAGTCTGAAAAGTAATCCATCATAAGGATTTCTTGTTGGTGGAATAGAGCGTAAATATAGTTTGTCTTTTGGGGAAGATGGTTCCAGAGATTTTTTTTGATCCTCTTTTCGTCTTCAGGATTTTCGTAGATGACTTCATACCTGAATGTCAGTGCATAAAATCTAAAAATGATTGAAATAAAAAATCCTAGAAGTTTTTCTCTCATACAAAAAAGCCTCTCCGAAGAGAGGCTCTCGCATTATAAAATCTTTTTAAATTCTTCTGTAAGAATAGGAACGATAGTGAAGAGGTCCCCGACAATTCCGTAATCAGCCTTCGTGAAAATTGGCGCATCGGGATCAGTATTAATTGCAACAATGACTTTTGATGTTCTCATTCCTGCAAGGTGCTGAATTGCTCCAGAGATACCACAGGCAATATAAAGCGTAGGGGCAACAGTTTTTCCTGTTTGGCCTACCTGCATTGAGTGAGGTGCGTATCCTGAATCAACAGCAGCCCTTGAGGCGCCAACAGTGGCTCCTATAACATCGGCAAGCTCATCAAGAATTTTGAAGTTTTCAGCATTCTTCATGGCCCTTCCACCAGAAACGATAATATTGGCTTCTGTAAGGTCAACTTTCTCAGAAGCACCTTTTATAATTTCTTTAATTGCTGCTCGGATATTCCCAGTATCAGCGTTAACGTCAGTTGCATCACCAGCCGCTGCGTTTTCACTTTCTGGCATACCAAGTGCGTTTGGTCTCACTGTTACAAAGTGCGGTTTAGGTCCTTCTAGTTGAACCTTTGCTAAACATTTACCAGCAAAAAGTGGCTTAGTTCCACTGAAGTTATCACCTTCAAAGACGAAGTTTGTAAGATCACTTGCACAGCCTGCCTCAAACTGGGCACTTAATCTTGGGAAAAGATCTTTTCCTGTAGAAGTTGCTCCACTAAAAACGAAGTCGTAACTTCCACTTTTAATAAAGTTACCAAGAGCGTTTGCGAAACCTTCAGGACTATAATTATCAAGCGCTCCATTTTTAAGCTTATGAATCTTTGTAGCTCCATATTTTGCAAGATTTGCTTGAGAATCAGAGTCGATGTCTCCGATTGTTACAATTTCAACTGTTTGACCAGAAAGTCTTCCTAGAATTTCATAGGTAACTGGCTTAACAACTTGGTTATTTGTTTCTCCGAATACTAATACGTTTGCCATTTCTAATTTTCCTTTAGATTACTTTTGCTTCGTTTCTTAAGAGCCCAACAACTTCTGAAACAACACCGGTTACAGCGGCTTCCTCCATAGCATCAAATTTCTTTCCAGGAGGTTTTTCAGGAGGGAGCTGAAAGTTTGTATATTTAACTTTTCTATCACCGTCAGCAACTCCTGCATCTGCAAGAGATAAAGTTGTTAGTGGTTTTTTCTTCGCTTTCATAATTCCTGGAAGGGAAGCGTATCTTGGAGTGTTAAGTCCTTTGTTACAAGCGATAATTGAAGGTCCGTTGATGTCGTAAACTTCAAGTGCTCCACCCTCAATCTCTCTTTTTACAGTAAGAGTGTCTCCGTTTTGCTCAAACCCAACAACAACACTAACAGAAGGTAGGTTGAGCATTTGTGCCAGGAGTTGTGGAACTTGAAGAGCGTCAGAATCAATGGCTTGTTTACCTGTTAAAATAAGATCAGGCGTTTTTCCCGATTTCTCAATTGCACCTTTCAGAGCCTTTGCAGTCATATAGCTATCAATGTTTTCAGTTGTTTCAACGAGAAAAGCTTCATCTGCTCCCATCGCCATTGCTGTTCGAAGAGCTTCAGTGTCTTGAGTGCTTCCAACTCGAACAACCGTAACGGTACTATCAGGATTAGCTGCTTTAACAAGCAAAGCTTGCTCAACTGCAAATTCATCATATGGATTCATGATCCACTTAATGGAACTCGTTTCAATAAAAGAACCGTCACTGTTAGGGGTAACTTTTGTTTCCGTATCAGGGACTTGTTTTACACAAACGAAAATATTCATTTGATCTCCTTAGAAAAGAAATTTCGTGCGGGCTTAGAGCTTGTGATGCGACTCTAAACACCTGGCATCATTCTATTTATTAAAGACTTCTCTGGCAATCACAAGTCGTTGAATTTGTGATGTACCTTCGTAGATTTGTAAAAGTTTAGCGTCTCTCATTAACTTTTCAACAGGATACTCTTTGCTATAGCCGTAGCCGCCAAAGATTTGTACAGCGTCAGTAGTGATTTCCATACAAGCATCTGCTGCAAATGCTTTTGCGTAGGATGCGATTTCGGTATTTCTCTGACCTTGATCAGCCATTGTTGCTGCTTTATGAATTAAAAGCCTTGAGGCTTCTACTTTCATGGCCATGTCAGCGATCATCAATTGAATTGCTTGATGAGCGCTGAGAGGTTTGCCAAATTGACTTCTTTCTTGAGCATACTCAACTGCACAATCTAGGGCCCTTTGTGCTCCACCAACAGCGGAACTTGCAACAAGAGGCCTTGAATGATCAAGAGTTTTCATCGCAATCAACCAGCCTTCACCGGGTTGACCCAACATATTTTCTTTAGGAACTTTTACTTTATTAAATCGCAAGCCTCTAGTGTCAGAAGCTCTGTGTCCCATTTTGTCTTCTTTTTTTCCTATTTCTAAGCCTTCAGCACCTTTTTCAATAACAAGACAACTAATTCCTTTATGCTTAAGCTCTGGATCAATCGTTCCATAGACGACAAAAATATCAGCGTAGCCAGCGTTCGTGATCCACATTTTGTCACCACTAACTTCCCAGTGGTCACCTTTATCAGTGAAAGTTGTTTTAATTCCGGCTGCATCAGAACCATGATTTGGTTCTGTTAGGCAGAAGGAAGCAATTCTAAATTCTTCAGCAAAGGGATTAAGAAAGCGTTTTTTTTGTTCTTCGTTACCACCGATAACAATGGGTAAAAGAGCGAGATCATTTGCCATGAAATTTGAGTTCATCCCCATGCAGCCATAGGCGAGAGCTTCAGTGATTAAGCATGCTTCAATATTACTGAAGCCATTGCCGCCTAGTTCACTTGGAATTGATGTGTTAACAAGACCAAGTTCCCAAGCTTTTTGAAAAATTTCTTTAGGATATTCACCGGATTCATCCATCTTTTGGGCAACAGGAATGATTTCATTTTTTACAAATTTAAGAGCATGTTCTTTAAATTCTTTTTGCTCAGGTGATAAATTAAAATCCATGATCACTCCTTAATTTAATCAATTCCCTGTCGAAACTTTTTATAAATATTATAGCATTATTCAATCATGGGTTCAGCTGATGAATCAAATTCATCGGGTATATTAAACTTTTGCTTAACTATATCAGCATAAGGCAGTTCTAAGAACGGCTTCACAACAAAAGATCTTTTGTCCCAGGATGAATGGGGAACAATAAGATTTTTATAGTTAAAACTTTCAGTGCCCCAAAAGATAATATCAATATCAATATTCCTCGGCCCTTTTGGAATAATTTTATTTCTTCCCATTTCAACTTCAATGGAACGAAGAGTTTCCCAGGCTTCAAGTGGTTCTTGGTTTTTTGGAAGTTCAAATTCAAGAACTTGATTAAGAAAACTTTCTTGTTCGAGATAATCAACTGGTTCTGAAGAGTAAACTCTACTCTCTGCTATAAGAGAATAATACTTTTTTATTAATCTTTTCGCTTGTATCAGATTATTTTTTTTATCACCGACATTACTACCAAGGGCTATCACTAAACTCATTCTTCTTTTTTCTTTTTTTGAATTTTCTCTGTAGACTTACCATCAACGGAAACTGACGCTTTTTTTTTCATATCAATTTCAGAATATTTTTCAAATAACGAAGGAAGTTTATTCTCTGGCAGTGGTGGTCGTTTAACTCCACATGAACAAAATAACAATATATAAACGATGGTTTTAATATTCGATTCCAAGGCCAACACTCATAACGTCTAGACCAACGTTGGCGGTAATAAACCAACTCGGTACAAGTCTTTTCATAAAAGTTACTCCAACGGTTGGAGTAATTTTTTCTATATCATCAACTAAATCCAGTTCTTGATTGGCTTGAGCATCGGAGACTGCTCCGGTCCCTGCCTCCGGACTACTTGCAATAACAATTTGAAGACCAGCATAAGGCATCAAGTAAGAGTAGAATGGAAGTTCATATGCATACTTTGCTCTCACCGTTAAGTTAAAGAGATCTGTAGAAATATCAGCAGATGGAAATCTCTTGGCGGTACTATAACCAAAAAGTGATTCAAACCAAACGAATTCTTTAAGTCTGTAGTTCCAAGAAAAAGTAAAGTGGCTGTAATAAGAAGCATCACCTCGATCGTCAATTCCTTCAATGAGCCCATAGGAAGCATTAATAATATTATTAGATTTAATAGTTGAAAGTTTTTTCTTGGGTTCTTCCTCATCAAGCAAGACAGAGTCGCTAAAGAGGTCAGCTTCAGAGTTAATTCTTAAGGAAGGTTGGTCATTAGATTCTTCTCTTAGGAGAGAATCATCTCCACGGTAAAGACTTACAAGAATTCCTCTTCTTAAGCGAACTTTGGCTTTTTCATTATAAGTTTTAAGAACTTTAAAAGCACTCTTTCCTTGTCTCGATTTTGCAATTAACCCTCTTATAATTTTTTTTCCACCAACAAGCATTGTTACGAAGTCACCAGGTTCAAGAGATTGATTATTATTTGTGAGAATAAAAATTCTTTTGCTTTTAGAAGCAACAACGATTTTTTCAGAAAATGTGTTCTCTTGAAGACCTCTACTGAAGTTTGGAGATTCAAGCTCTTCAACTAGTGATTGTCCTTGGAGGCAAAGCGGAAAAAAGAGAAGGCTAAAATAGATATTGTTTAATACGGTTTGTCGCATAACTAATAATATATTGAGAGCTCTAAATCGTTAATTAAAAAGGAGTATGGCACTGACCGTTATGACGGAGTTATAAAAAGTAAGAAGGCTATTTTTGACATTATTTTAGGATTCCTTCAGATTGGTAACAATAATGATAGACAAAAATAATCAGTTATTTATTGTCGTTGCTGGAAATATTGGCAGCGGGAAGACTACTTTAACTAAAATGCTATGCGAGCGTTTAGGTTTAAAACCCTTCTATGAATCAGTTGAAGATAATCCTTATCTTTCCGACTTTTATTCGGATATGAGTCGTTGGTCGTTTCCTCTCCAGATTTACTTTCTTACACACAGATTTCAGACACATAAAATGATTGAGCAATCAGGGGCTAGCGCTGTTCAAGATCGCTCTATTTATGAAGATGCCCATATTTTTGCTCGAGCTCTTTTTGAGCAAGGTGATTTAGATAAAAGAGATTATGAAAGTTATCTCCGTCTTTATCATTCGATGACGGAGCATTTAAAATATCCGAGTCTTATGATTTTTCTTAAAAGATCACTTCCTAAACTTCAGGAAAGAATTAAGTTGCGAGGGAGAGGTTATGAGCAGACTATTCCAGTAGACTATTTATCTCGCCTTAATGACTATTATAATGATTGGTATCAAAACTATTCCAGCGGTAAGGCTCTTCACGTTGATACAGACGATCTAGACTTTGTTGAGAATCCTGAGCACTTTGAGCAGTTAGTCCAAAGAGTTTATGATTCAATGGAGCAGCAAGATTTATTCTTCACCTATTAAGAACAGGTGTTAACACAAGAAATTTTTTCCTCGCGAGATTAAAGGGTGAACTTTTTTTCCCTAGTACCGTTAAAAGATCTAGCAGCTCTATAATGGAACGTAGAGTTTAACGTGAGGAAATAAAAATGAATTTTTTAAAACTGCTAACACTTTTATCACTATTGTTTTATTACTCTTGTTCTAAGTCGCAAGATTCTAAAGATGCGTCCGAAGGCGATGATATCGAAATGGTTGACGGTGAAGAGGAATCTGGAGATGAGGATGTTGAAGTAGTCGACAGCGAAGAAGGCTATGATGACGAACTCGCAGAAGATGACGAAGAGCTTGATGAAGAAGAGCTTGATGAAGAAGATGAAGAGTTCGCAGAAGATGACGAAGAGCTTGATGAAGAAGATGAAGAGTTCGCAGAAGATGGCGAAGAGCTTGATGAAGAAGATGAAGAGCTTGCAGAGGATGTAGATGATGAAGAAATAGATGAGCTTAGTGATGAAGTAGTTGCTGATAACTCAGAAATGGATTCATTAGATGGTGCTCAGGTTGCAAACACAGAATCAGAAATGCCAGTTGCTGAAGAGGCACCAGTTCCAGCTCCATCAGTTAATATTGCAGGTGGAGGACCAACAGGGACTTACTCAGTTCAACCTAACGAAACTCTCATGTTAATTTCATTTAAACTCTACGGTGATTATACAAGATGGAAAGAAATCCAAAGATACAATAGTGATAAACTTGGTGGAAGCACAGTCATTTCTCCGGGTATGCAGCTTACATACAGCACTCAAGGATCAGGATTTGTTTGGAATCCACAAGGTAGACCATACCTTATCCAAAGAGGAGATACTCTCGGAATCATCTCTGATAAGGTTTACAACACTATGTCTAAGTGGAGAAAGATTTGGGATAACAATAAACCTCTTATCAAAAATCCAAATAAAATCTACGCTGGATTCACTCTTTACTACATCCCTGAAGATGGTAGAGACTTAGCTTCTGAACGACCAAGAGAAACAGCGGCAGTTCCAGTGGCTCCAACTCCAAATAATCCAGCAATGGCCGAAGAAGAGGAGTCATTTGAGGAAGAGGATTTCCCGGAAGAAATCTAGTATAATATAGACAAGGATGACTATAACAGGGGACTTTTATAAGTCCCCTTTTTTTTAAATGAAAACGTTAGCCCTTTTACTCTTTTTCACTTCTTGTTCTTGGTTTCAGTCTGATGAAAATGATTGGGGACCAGAGTTGATCGAAAATATAAAAACAGAAGAATCTGATTTTGTAACCCATTATGAAAAGATTGGACGTGGCTTTATCAAAAATAGCGATAAGAAGGTTAGTCGCTTAAGTCGTTATCTAGAGAATTATCTTAAGAAAATTTCTCAAAAAGTTATCGATAGCAATAGTTCTTTTTTTAAGAATAGAAATATAGAATTGAAGTTTTATCTTATTCAAGAAAAGAAACCAATTCACTTTTCATTACCTTCTGGAGAAATATTTTTAAGCTCAGGTCTTATAAAAAAATATGTTGAACACGAATCAAACTTAATTAGTGTTCTTACTTTTGAATTGATAAAAATTGATAGAAAGGTTTACCCTCGAAATTTTACTATCCCCAAGGGCTATACTTCTTTGCCATTTTTCTTATCAATCCTCAGAGTTCCTTTAGAGGATAAAATAGAGGTTCATAAATGGTCCTATTATCTTCTCAAAAGAAGCGGTTTTGATGAGAATGGTTACTTGATATGGATCCAGACGCAAAATCGAAACTATCTCGATTTTTCTCTTCATCTCGGTGATCATAGTTCAATTTTCAAAGAAGAGTCTGAATTAAAAAATTTCATTGTTGAAAACTATGGTCAGAATTTTGATTTGTCGATAGAATTTAACTCTTCTAAAATGTTTTATGAGTTTATTGCGATGCTAAGATGAATCCAGAGAGTGAATTTTTACCTATTGCCAAAGCACACTTCAAAGAAGAGGACTTATCAAGGTTCGATTTTGAGATTCTTGCTGGAGATGCCTCTTCTAGAATATATATCCGAATCGCTTATGAGAATAAGACATATCTTTTATGTTTAAATGATTCAACTAATCCAAAACATAATCAAGAGTTCATTTATTGGACAAAAGAGTATGCAGAATCAGATATTAAAGTTCCGAAAGTATATTTTTATAAGCCAGGTGTTATTTTACAAGAAGACTTTGGAGATCTTTCTCTCTTGAATAAATACAGTTTTAAAGAAGATGATATTAAGAACTTGTATTTAAAATCGATTGATGAATTAATAAAAATTCATGAAATCAAGAGAGATAAAGATAAAATTTATGACCGATTTGATGATAAAAAACTAAACTTCGAAATCGATATGACTCTTGAATACTTTGTTAAGGGAATGAATAAAGAAGATGATTCTGAAGTCAGGAATATTCGAAACCTCTTTCAACCTGTTTTAAAGTTTATTCAGTCGAATGACTACGTTATTTCTCACCGAGATTATCATTCAAAAAATATAATGGTTCAAGATGAAGATATTTGTGTAATCGATTATCAAGATAGTATGTTAGGCGCCAGGCAATATGACTTATGCTCTCTTGTAGATGATTGCTATACCGACCTTTCGGAAAGTTTCAAAAAAAAGTTAATTAATTACTATTTTGAAACTTCTAGAATTGGAGGTTCTAAAGAAGAGTTTAGCATTAATTATTATTACTCAATGATTCAAAGAACATTTAAGGCTATAGGAAGTTTTGCATACCAATCACTCGCAAATAATAATGATAACTATTTACCTTATATCAATTCAAGTATGGAAAATCTTAAAATAGTACTTTCAAACATTCCCGAGCTAGGAAAATTAAAAAACTCACTGTACGGTTATAAATATGAAGGTTAATTCCGCAATTATACTTTGTGCAGGAATGGGAAACCGAATGGGGGCTTATGGCCACTTTTTACCTAAGCCATTATGGCCTTTTTTCCAAACTTGTCTCCTGGGACTCCAAGTTCATTACTTAAAAAGTCTTGGAATAAAAAACATATTTATTAATCTTCACCATCAAAGAAATTTGATTCAAAAATATATTGAAAAAACTTTTCCAGATATTAATCTTTTGATCGAAGAAGAAATATTAGATGTGGGGGGGGGAATTCAAAATTTCCTCAATCAAGATAGTATAAAATCGGAAGAAGTTGTTTTAGCTATTAATAGTGATATTTTTATCAATATTTCAGTAGGCGATATTCTTGAAGCGGCTAAAGACTTAGTCAAAGAAAGTGCTTATTCATCTCTTTTTCTAAAAAAAGTAGAAAGACGTGAAAATGAAGGATATACAGAGGTCATAATAAATGAAAAATCTGAAATCACTTCTTTAATTAAATCTAGTGAAGTCACAAATCCTTTTTATAATACCTATGTTGGTTGTTGTTTGATCAATAGTAAGATTATTCCTAAGGTTTCTGGACCATCTCGTTTTTTTCAAACAGTTGCTGATTTTAAGCAAAATAAAGTTTTAAGTTATCAGGTAGAAAATACTTTTTATGATCTTGGTACACTAAAAAGGTATAATGATACCATTTCGAGTTTGTGGAATAAAAGAGAGTCTTGTAGTTGTGAGTTGCTTACCTTTTTGAAAAAAAATAATCTCTTAACTATGGGTTGAAGATTTATCTTTAATGTTTTCAACTGGCTTAATTGCGTCTACTGGACAGACATGCAAACAAAGCGAACAGAGTGTACACGACCAATTTTCAACAAAATAATCATTGTCTTGTGTAAAAATCGCCTCTTCAGGACAAATAACTCGACAGCTGTCACAACTAACACA
Source organism: Bacteriovoracaceae bacterium (assembly GCA_965217035.1). GTDB lineage: Bacteria > Bdellovibrionota > Bacteriovoracia > Bacteriovoracales > Bacteriovoracaceae > JAUHYH01. The sequence continues at coordinate 1,659,782 of OZ244226.1, forward strand.
AATATTGGAAATTTTAAGCTTTAATGCCATAAATATTATTGTAAATGAGCGAGCCGCTTTACGCTAGGTGGCAATAAGCTTTATTATTGGCTAACAATGAAGATATTCTATCGACCTTATATTCTTAACCTGACTCTTGGGCTCATGTTTTTAGTGGTGAGTGCTCATTATGTTTTAAATTGTTTTTATCAAGAGCTAACTTTTTTTAATTACGAACATTTAAAGTCTTATCTCCTAAACTTTTTTCCATTCATTAGTATTGTTTTTTTTAGTGCTTATTCTCTTTGGTCCTATCGTTCATGGAGTCTCGCTTTAGCCAAGGCTTGCTTTTCCCTTGTTTACTTGGCCAATCTTTTCATTCTTTGGGATCACCTTGGAAAAATAATAGTCTTTTATCTGTTATTCCTAGCGATTGTTTTGTTCTTTTTTTATGGCCTTTTAAAAGAAGAGTTTAATCGGGCGAGTTATCAGACCAGTTTTCTAAAGCACTCGTTGAGAAAAGAACTTGGTAGGAAAATAGAGGTTAATAAATCTGACAATTTCCTAGGCGAGTTAATTTATTGGGATGAGACAGGTGGGGTTATAGAGTTAAAAAAAGATTTAGAAATTAATGAAAAGAGTATTCAACTGTCTATTTCACTTTTAGATTCATCATTTGATGTAAGTATTGGACCAGTAATCTATTGTACTGAACAAAAACGCTTAAGTTTTCGTTTTTTATCTTCTGATAAAAATAGTGCTACACTAACATTGATTAGGAAACTTAAAAGAATGGGCTGGGAGCCAGAAAAACTTGTATAAAGGTTTAGAATGAAAAAGATATTATTTTTTATTTTGTTATTCTCATGTGTTCAATCACAAAAATCACCAGAAGGAACATTAGAAACATTTGTTCAAAAAAGATTTGATGGTGCAAATATCGATGATGTAAAAGATTATCTTTCAGATAGTTATTTAGCTTCAATGAATGATTTAAGAGAAACAAAATACGAGAAGCTTGAAAATATAAAGAGAAAGAAGTTTAAAATTATTTCTAAAAACTGTTCTGCTGAAGAATGTAAGATCACCTACTTTGTTTCATATGTAACAGTTGATGGAAGTTCAAAAGAATTTGAAACAGAGACTAAAAAAGTAGCAAGCTTGATCCCTGGTGGCCCTGGTTGGGTCATTAATAGTATCGATCATGTGAAAACATTTCATGATATGGTTAAAGACATCAAGGTCGAAGGTCAATAGGCTTCCAGGATCGCCTTATCTTCAGCGTCGCTATTAAAGCTTCGCACTTGTGGAGTATCAAGATGTACACCTCAACACTCGTCTTTGATGCTTCTTGAATCTAAGGCAGTTTTGATTGCCTATAGTAGATTAATCACAATAAAAAAAACGCCGTCTAAGTCGGCGTTTTTTTATTATAAGAATTTAAAGTTGTATTAAAGTGCCATGTAATGCTCTTTAAGCATAATAGCATCTTCTTCCAGGTTGGGGCTGTTGCAGATCATATATCCTGTGCAGTTCCTGTCTTTAAGTGCTTTTAGAAGATCTTTCCAGTTAAAATCAGAATCTTTTAAGTTGAGGTGCTTAAGATCACCTTTGGCATTGGAAGAAATTCCAGAGATGTGCATGTGAAGGTTTTCCGTTGAATCTTCACCAAGGTTTTCTCTTACCTTGTCGATAACAGTTGTGAATTCTTCATATGTATTAAACTCACCCGTTCTTGCATAAAGGTGAGAGAAATCTAAACAAGGAAGACAGCTATTAATATTTTTTGAAAGATTAAGAAGTTCTTCAAGTGAACCAAATTGGCTTGTTTTTCCAGTAAGCTCTGGGCGAAGTTCGATTTCAATATCAAGTCTTGAAAGTCTTTCTTCGATAACGTTCATACTTTTTTCGACGAGATCAAAAACATCATAAGGTGAATCTTTCATATAAAAAGCAGCGTGGAAAGTCATTGATTCGGCTCCACACATATCAGAGATTTTTGCTGTTTGAATAATTCTCTCAACAGAAGAATCGATTTTGTCTTGCTCACGAGCATTGAGATTGATGTAATATGGGCCATGAGAAGTGAGCGGGATATTAAGTTCATAAGAGATTTTTCTTAGTGCTGAAGAGATCTCTTCTTTCATTCTTACGCCATGAGCGAACTCCAATTGCATGCAATCAAGTCCTAGTTTGTGGACGTTGATAACACCCTCCACAGGGTTGTTCTTTTTTTCTGTGCAATTAGGAACTCCAGCTGTTCCGAAAAGAATCCGATCAAATGACATAAATCACTCCGTTTTGGTACTAAACTTTGAATATATATTTTTACTACTATTAGCCTTCAAGCAGCTTCCGCAGGCTTCTCCGATATTAAGACGAGCAAGCCAGGCGAGAAAGTCGTTATATATCATATTTTGCGCCGCATCCTCAATCTGTTTTTTACTCACGAGATTACATTCACAAAATAAGTCATCTTCAGGATTGGCTATACTGTCGTCAAGAATAAGGTCGCGATAGCTTTCAACGCTTCGCATAAATTGATTTTCTTTACTCACTTCAATAAAAACTTGTTAGTTCACCCCAAAAATGTAGTGTCTTAATATCTTCTATTTGCGAAAATGTCCATGCGAAACGCCTTATAAGTAAAAAGGGAAAACGCAACATGTTAATGACTTTGCTTACCATTTTTCTAGTTTTAACGATTACTCTGGTTTTATTCAGAAAATTTTTTTTATATTCATTGGGTAGCGTTAGACCAGTATTCAAGAGAACTTTTCAAGCGAGTTGGGAAAGGGGTTCTAGTTTAAAGACAAAGCCACTTGAGATTAAAACTTTTGAAATGGATATTCTTCCGATCGTTGATTATTTTATTTTTAAATCTGGAAAAACGATAACACTTCTTGGAACACCTGATTTTTTAAACCGAGTTAATGAAAGACCGGGTGAGTATGTTGAAAAGTTTATTCTTGCTAAAGATTGGGATATCAAAAATGCAGTCTTTCAAATTGTTTGGATCTTTTATGCTTTAAAAGAACAGATTTTTATTTCGTTAAGGAATTTATCACCGAAGCTTCTTTCGCAATTATTAATCTTTCTCTTTCTTCCTTTTGATTCCTTATTAAATATTATATGGAAGAAATTTTCTGAAAGAGATGAACTGAATAAAAGCGGTGCTCAGAAAAATCAGGAACTATGGATGGAGCTTGTGAGTTAAATGAGCGAAAAGAAGGGAGAAATTAATAGTTTTTATCCACTGTTTTTTACGGCGGCTTTCATTCTTTTGTTAATTCAATATCCTTTCTCTAGTTTTGAATCAATCCTTTATGATTTATGGATCAAACTTCATGTTACCGATTCGCCTAATAAGCAGTATGTCGTCATTACTCAAGATGAGAACAATGACCAAATTCTTGGTGAATATTACCCTTATACCTATGCTACTCATACGAAGTTTTTAGAGAAAATAACCAAAGATTCACCTTATATCATTACTTACCTGGTGAACTTTGAAGAACCAACTCAAGAAGATGATGAGCGTTATTATGAAAAGTTTATTGAGACCATAGAGTCTTATGTAAAAGAAGGCGGAATCTTTCGCTTGGGCACTAGTATTGATTTCTGGGGAGAGCAAGTTCCTCCTGAGAGAATGAAAAAGTTCGGTTATTCGCCAGCACTCATTAATGTTGATGGAGAAGTTTTTGCAAAGGATTCTGTTCACAGAAAAGCGATTCTCGATATTTCTGGAGAAGATTCATTGCACCTTTGGTTAAGTAATAAAATACGTGCGAGATCAGGATTAGAAGAGAATAAGTCGAAGTTTGTGTGGGGGGCTTATTATAATAATGATGCTGACGCCACTTTTGTTAACTATTCACATTTAGTCGATCTTGGTCGAGCGAATGAAGAATTTATTCAAATTCCTTTTTATCGAGTTTTAAATGGAGCGATTCCTCCAGATTTTTTTAAAGATAAAATTGTTTTTATCGGTCCTCAGTATTCATCCAATTCAGATGATTTTGTTTTGACTCCTTATTCAAAGGAAAAGAAAACTTCAAAGTTGATGCTACATGCTTCGATGGTTCATAGTTTAAGCCAAGGAAAAACATTATTTCCAATTTCAGGAGTTTTTACAGATATACTTGCTCTGTTCTTAGCGATTGGTCTTTCATTCGTTATTTCTAAAGTTCAACCGACAAGAGGGTTACTTGTGACGATTGCACTTATTGGCTCTGTCGTTGTGATTGCTTATGTCTCATTTGTTTTTCTTGGAGCTTGGTTGAAGATTGCTCACGTACTCCTCAGTGTTTTTATTGTTTATTATATTTGGATTCCTTATCGAGCGATTGTTGAGTATCAAACTCGTTATGCGATAGAAGAAGAATCTGAAATGTTAAAAAAGGTAGAAAATCTGAAGCAGAATTTTATCTCTCTTATGAGTCACGATTTAAAGACCCCGGTAGCGAAAATTGCAGGTATGGCCGATAACCTGAAAATGAAAATGCAGTCGGAAAGTGATGCGACCATTATCGACAATATTATAAAATCAACCCAAGAGCTGAACCAATTTATCACATCGATTTTGGATCTTACAAAGGTTGAGTCTCAAAATTTAAATTTGAATCTCTCCAGTAAGGATGTAAATAAAATCATCGAAGCAGTTGTTGATAAGCTGACCTATGAGATGGAAACGAAAAATATAGAGCTCGAACTTGAGCTTGAGCCTCTTTATCCCATTCAACTTGATCAAAATCTTATTCACCGAGTTATCTCAAACCTTGTGGAAAACGCCATTAAATACTCAGGAAAGGGTTCTAAGATCAGTGTGAGAACCACAGATGATGAGGATTGGGTGACCATTGAAATCTCAGATAACGGAGCAGGAATTAAGCCGGAAGACCTGACTCATATCTTTGAAAAGTTCTATCGAGTAAAAAATGATTCAACTCATAAGATTAAAGGTTCAGGACTTGGACTGTATTTGGTAAAGTATTTTATTGAATTGCATAAGGGAACAATTTCTGTGCAATCGGAACTTGGTAAGGGAACAACTTTTACCATTAAGTTGATAAACAAATAGGAGTTAGAGATGCATCGAGTATTAGTGGTTGACGATGATAAGGTCCTCCAAAGTACCGTAAAAAATGCTCTGGAATATCACAACTTTCAAGTTGATGTTGCCGATAACGGTAGAGAAGCTGTTAATTCAGTTTATCGTGAGCAATATGATCTCGTCGTAATGGACGTGAATATGCCAGAGATGACTGGGCTTGAAGCGCTTGTGGAGATGAAAAAGCATGACCCATCTTTGATCGTTCTTATCTTAACAGCGTACTCGAATGTTACTGATGCAGTTAAAGCAGTTAAGGAAGGAGCATTTAACTACCTAGAAAAACCAATTACATCTGAAAATCTTGTTGCCCTTATTAAGCGAGCGCTCAAAGCACGATCACTCGTTGAAACAACTGCGTTCTCTGCTCCAACCTTGTCACTTGGAACAGACAGTGCAGATGATAAATTTGTTGGTGAATCTTCAGCAATGAAAAAGGTCTTCAATATTATTTCTAAGTTAGCTCAGGTAAGTACTCCTGTTCTAATTCGAGGAGAGTCAGGGACGGGTAAAGAGCTTGTTGCAAAAGCAATTCATTATAATGGTCCAAGAAAAGACGAAAAGTTCGTCACTATTAACTGTGGTGCGATACCTGAAAATTTAATTGAATCAGAGCTTTTCGGTCATGAGAAGGGAGCCTTTACAGGCGCAGACTCTAGAAAGATTGGTAAATTTCAATTCGCTGATGGAGGTACACTTTTCCTGGATGAGATTGGAGATATTTCTCCGGCAATGCAGGTTAAGCTCTTAAGAGTTCTACAGGAACAAAGTTTTTCTCCTGTTGGATCCAATAGAGAGGTGAAGGTTGATGTTCGTATTATTGCAGCTTCACACAAGTCTTTTGAAAATATGATCAAAGAAGGAACTTTTAGAGAGGATTTATTCTACAGGTTGAATGTTCTCCCTGTATATCTTCCACCGCTTAGAGAGAGAACATCAGATATTCCACATCTTTCGAATTATTATATTAACTACTTTAACAATGTTCATGCTCTGAATATCAAAGGTTTTTCAGATGAAGCATTAGTGGTGCTTCAAAATTATGGTTGGCCAGGGAATATTCGAGAACTGAGAAATGTTATTGAGCATTGTTTTATTATGGAATCACAAGATGAAATCTCTGTGACTTCTTTACCGACTTCGGTTCTTGCGGGAGGATCGAATACTCAGGAAAATGAAGAAAGTAATAGTATTATTGATTTCCAAGGAATTCAAAACTCTGTTCTTGATGTATCACTAGGTGATACTGATCTCGGTGATTATACATTTCAATTTGCGACTAAAGGCGAAGGAGATCAAGTTAAGTTGGATTTCCAAGTTGCTAAGGAACAGTTTGAAAAAGAGTTTATTGTTCAGGCACTTAAGCTCAATAAGGGGAAGATTAATCAAACAGCTCTGAACGCCAATATTCCAAAAAAGACTTTACTTCGTAAAATTGAAAAGTATGAGCTCAATCCGAAAGAGTACTACCAGTGAAAAGATTTTGGTGGTGTCTCGTTCTTATTGTCTTTTTGATTATTATTGATCAACTAACGAAAGGTTATGTTGATTCCAATTTTCGCCTTCATGAATCAGTCACTGTGATTGATGGATTCTTTAATTTAACCTATGTGAGAAATAAAGGGGCGGCTTGGGGGTTTGGGCGAATGTTTGATGATAACGTCCGACTTGTTATTTTCAAGATTCTACCCGTTCTTGCCGTCGGTTTTCTGTTTTACTTACTTTATAAAAGTATAAAAGAGTCGATGCATATGACAATTTCCTATGCTTTGATTATTGCAGGAGCCATTGGAAATCTTATTGATCGAATTATGCTCGACTTTGTTGTCGACTTTTTTGATTTTTATATTGGAACAAGTCATTGGCCAGCCTTCAATATCGCCGATAGCTGTATTACGGTTGCAGCAATCATTATCGGTTACGATGCACTTTTCATTGCTCCGAAGAAAAAGAAAGCAAGTTAAATGTTTCCAATAATTCTCGAAACAGAAAGTTTAACTCTTTATACTTATCCTGTTTTTTTTGCGCTTGCATGGGCAATGGCCTTGCAATACGTTTGGTATCAATTAAAAGAAAATCATAAAGACTTTATTCTTTTTAGTTTTATTAGTTTTATTGCTGCTTGGGCAGGGGCAAAACTTGTTTTCCTTTTATCGGTCCCAGCAACCTTAGTTGGAATCATAGGTCAGTTTAATTTTTGGACTGGTGGTGGCTTTGTTTTTTATGGTGGCATGATCGCTGCGCTTTTAACAACTCTTGTTTGGAGGTTAGTTCGAAGTTCACCTTTTAATATGAATCTTATTATTCCTGGTATTTGCTTAGGGCACGGTATAGGCCGTATTGGTTGCTTTCTAACTGGTTGTTGTTTTGGTCACTCAATGAACTCCGGGGGTTATTTTCCTGTTGCACTCGTTGAGAGTTTAATTTTGTTTTCGCTTTTCATTTATTTCCATAAAAGAAAAGAAAAGAACTTTTACGAGCTTCTTAAAAATTATCTTATTGCTTATGCCTGCATCCGTTTTGCGCTGGAGTATTTTCGTGCTGATGAGATAAGAGGTGTCTATGGCATCTTTAGTACGTCTCAATGGATTTCGTTGAGCATTGTTGTTATTTCTCCTGTTGTAAATTTATTTTATTTCCTTAAAACCCCCTCTAGATGACAGTATATTTAAGTTCAATACCTGAGGCCTTCGGTCTAGTATCTTGACCCTGGATAACGGATTTTCTCATAACCGTGGATGGTTATCTAAATTAAAAAGATGGAGGTTTTATGTCTTGGAGGACAATCTTTTTTTCACTTTCTCTCTCACTGGTAGTTAACGCGAATGCTGCGCCCAAATATAAAAAAGGGCAGTTAATTATTCGCTTAAAAAAATCAACTCCAGCAAAATTTATGGCAAACTTTGCAAGCAAGAAAAAAACACTTTCAAAGAGTTTAAATCTTCATATTGTAAAACTTAAGCCTACGCTTGCTTCAAGTAATGTTCTCAAGAGATTGAGAAAAAGTAAGCACGTTCTTTATGCTCAAAGAGATCACTATGTTTCAAAAAGAGTAGTAGCTAAAGCTCCAAATGATGATCTTTTCAATAAGCAATGGGGGCTAAATAACAATTATAATAACGCTTCTGACATCAATGCGATGCAAGCATGGAGTCTCGTTTTTAAAAACCCAGTTCGTCTTGCTGATAATATGAAGCCAGTTATTGCTATTGTTGATGGTGGTGTTGATCCAAAACATGAAGATCTTAAAGATAATATGTGGAAAAACTCAGATGAAATTCCTGGAAACAATATCGATGATGATGGAAATGGTTATGTTGATGATATTTATGGTTGGAATGCTGGTGATAATAATGGAAAAATCTGGGCCGGTAATCATGGTACACACGTAGGTGGAATTGCTGGAGCTCGAGGTGGAAATAAAGTTGGTGTTTCAGGTGTAAACCCAAGAGCTAAAATAATGACAATTATTTATGATGGTCCATCGGGAAGCTTAACGTCGAGAGTTTTAGCTTCTTATAGCTATGCTTATGAGATGAAAAAGCTTTGGCTTGAAACGAAAGGAAAGAAAGGGGCTAATGTTGTAGCGACCAATTCTTCTTTCGGTGTTGATCGTGGTCAATGTGATTCTGCTGAGTATGCAGCTTGGAATGATATTTATAACAAGATGGGCTCAGTTGGGATACTTTCTGTAGCAGCAACAGCAAATGCTAACTGGAATATTGATGAAGTTGGTGATGTTCCAACAGGTTGTAGCAGTGATTATGTTTTTTCTGTTACGAACTCTACTGATCAAGCGGATAGAAGTCCGTATGCAGGTTATGGAAAAACAACGATTGATATCGCTGCTCCTGGAACTAACATCCTTGCAACATTACCAAATAATGCTTATGAAGAGCTTACAGGGACATCAATGTCGACTCCTCACGTAACAGGTGCAATCAGTCTTATGCACTTGATCAATAAAAAGACAGTAAGAGTTGCATCGAGAAAAGATCCTAAAAAGTTCGCTCTTTATGTTAAGAAAACTCTAATGCAGACGGTTCGTCAGAATGGTAACTTTAAAGGAAAGACTGTCTCTGGCGGTATTCTAGATATTGAAGCTGCTGCTAAAAAAATTATCTCTGATATGAATTAATTATTTCTTTTGAAATAAATTAAATAAACAAAGCCTCTCGAATGAGAGGTTTTGTTGTATCTAGGACCCATTTTAAACGTCAACGCACCTTGTTTTTAATATAAACTTACATTTCGGCTCAATCTCTGTACTCAATAAAATTTCTTCTCTATTGTCCCTTCAGAAAATTTATTTACTTTTACTAAATAAAAACAAAATAATTATGAAGCACTGCTTTATGGTGGGGGTTTTATGTCTTTAAAGGCAATCTTTTTTTCGATTTCACTTTTATTCGTTTTTAGCGCAAACGCGGCTCCAAAATATAAAAAGGGTCAGATCATTGTTCGTTTGAAGAAAACAACGCCAGCAAAATTTATGGCAAACTTTGCAAGCAAGAAAAAAACACTTTCAAAGAGTTTAAATCTTCATATTGTAAAACTTAAGCCTACGCTTGCTTCAAGTAATGTTCTCAAGAGATTGAGAAAAAGTAAGCACGTTCTTTATGCTCAAAGAGATCATTATATTTCTCAAAGAGCTATTAAGGCTCCAAATGACGAGTTTTTTAATAAGCAATGGGGGCTGAATAACGATTTTAATAATAACTCGGATATCAAAGCAGCTCAGGCTTGGGATCTTGTATTTAAGAATCCATCTAAGCTTTCAGACAATATGAAGCCTGTTATTGCCATTGTTGATGGTGGTGTTGATCCAAAACATGAAGATCTTAAAGGTAATATGTGGACCAATAAAAATGAAATTCCTGGAAACAATATCGATGATGATGGAAATGGTTATGTTGATGATATTTATGGTTGGAATGCTGGTAGCAATAATGGAAAGATTTTAGCCGATGTTCATGGTACGCATGTAGGTGGAATTGCTGGAGCTCGAGGTGGAAATAAAGTTGGTGTTTCAGGTGTAAACCCAAGAGCTAAAATAATGACAATTATTTATAAAGGCCCATTGGGGAGCTTAACGTCGAGAGCGTTAGCTTCTTATAGCTATGCTTATGAGATGAAAAAGCTTTGGCTTGAAACTAAAGGAAAGAAAGGGGCTAATATTGTAGCAACCAATTCTTCTTTCGGTATTGATCATGGTCAATGTGATTCTCCGGAGTATGCAGCTTGGAATGATATTTATAACAAGATGGGTTCAGTTGGGATACTTTCTGTAGCAGCAACGGCAAACAGGAATTGGAATATTGATGAAGTTGGTGATGTTCCAACAGGTTGTAGCAGTGATTATGTTCTTTCTGTTACGAACTCTAATGATCAAGCGGATCGAAGAATATATGCTGGCTATGGAAAAACGACAATTGACATTGCCGCTCCTGGAAAAAATGTTTTCTCAACTGTACCTGGTAATGATTACGGAGAGCTTACAGGGACATCAATGTCGACTCCTCACGTAACAGGTGCAATCAGTCTTATGCACTTGATCAATAAAAAGACAGTAAGAGTTGCATCGAGAAAAGATCCTAAAAAATTCGCTCTTTATGTTAAGAAAACTCTAATGCAGACAGTTCGTCGGAATGGTAACTTTAAAGAAGAGACTGTCTCTGGCGGTATTCTGGATGTTGAAGCTGCTGCTAAAAAAATTATCTCTGATATGAATTAATTATTTCTTTTGAAATAAATTAAATAAACAAAGCCTCTCGCATGAGAGGTTTTTTTGTATCTAAAATTTCATTAAAAACTAAGCAGGTTCTTCTGAGGTTTCTTTTTCAGTTTCAGGTTCTTCGAAAAGTGAAGGATCAGCGTCTTTGAGTTCATCAGCAGAAACGTAAAGCTCTGATTTAAGAGTTTCATTGCCCCAGGCAACAAAAGCATCATCATGCTCGTACATTGTGATAGTTTCCCAAGGGCAATCCTGTGAGCAGTTTTGGCATCCAATACAACGAGAGAGATCGATTTCAACTGTTTGTTGGAAGCCGGGATTCTTTGGATCTGGTCCACCAACTAGTTCAATGGAGTCGACAGGACATCCAGCAATACATACTTCGCAGCCAGTGCAGCCACTCTGATGCACAACGGCAAGAAGCTTGGGAGGTCTTTTTCCCTTTCTAACCGGCTTGAACCGTGCTGCGTGGAATGGATTTTCTACTTTGATTTCACTCATAGTTTGTTTATCACCAATATTTCAAACTTTAACAATTATACACTATATTTAAGGCACAATAAATTGAAAATAGCGATGGTTTAGTGCATGTCGACCAATAACAAACTTAGATTCGTAACAGCGGCCAGCCTTTTTGATGGGCACGATGTCTCTATCAACATAATGAGACGAATTCTTCAAGCCAATGGAGTGGAGGTTATCCACCTTGGGCACAATAGAAGTGCTCGGGAGGTGGTAGATGCTGCTCTATCAGAGGATGCTCATGCAGTTGCCTTAAGCTCTTATCAGGGCGGTCATATGGAGTATTTCACTTATATTCGTGAATTACTGGATAAGGCAGGAGCTCAGAATATTCGTCTTTTTGGCGGTGGAGGGGGAGTTATTACCCCCAAAGAGATTGAGGAGCTTCACTCCAAGGGCATTACGAAGATCTATTCTCCTAAAGATGGTATGGAATTAGGACTTGATGGAATCATTAAAGATATGATTCAAAAGTCTGATTATTCAACTTTAGAATCGGTAGATTTTAGGAGCTTTAAAAGTGGTGAACTCTCAGTTCGTGAGTTGGCCCAGGTAATCTCTGCGATTGAAAATACTGCGGAAATTCCCGTGACTGGAAAAACAAAGGAAACACCAGTTTTGGGAATTACAGGAACAGGGGGAGCTGGAAAGTCTTCCTTGATTGATGAGCTTCTTTTGAGATTTCACAGGAACTATCCAGAAAAGAAAATCGCACTTGTCAGTGTTGACCCTACAAAGAAGAAAACTCAAGGAGCACTTCTTGGAGATAGAATTAGGCTCGGTTCAGCAGTCTACCCAAATATCTATATTCGATCACTTGCAACCAGAGATTCTAAAACAGAACTAAGTCCACAAATAAAAAAAGTTACTGAATTTTTAAAAACTCAGAGCTTTGATTTTATTATTGTCGAAACTTCTGGAATTGGTCAGGCCAGCGATGAAATTACTCAAGTGGCTGATAAGTCACTTTATGTTATGACTCCTGAATTTGGAGCTCAAACTCAATTAGAAAAGATTGAAATGTTGGATGCTGCTAATTTTGTCGTAGTTAATAAATTTGAAAAGCCTCGAGGAAGAGATGCTCTTCGAGATGTTCGAAAACAATATCGAAGAAATCATGAACTTTTTCATGAACCAAGTGATAAAGATCTTCCTATTTATGGAACGATGGCATCAAAGTTTAATGATATGGGCGTTAATGCACTTTTTTATGATCTTGTTTCTGATTTTAAATTTGAGAAAAATGAGAAAGTTGAAAACCTAAAACGAGTTAAAGAACCTGAAATTATCGAAACAGTTATTCCTGTGGGAAGAGTCAATTATTTGAGAGAGATTTCAGAAACTTGTAAGAGCTATAATGAGCAAACGAAAAAACTTGTAAACTTTCTTAGGGAATATGAAGTTTTAAAGGCAAGTTCAAGTCTTCATGTCATTAAAGACGTTAATGTTAAAGATGCTTTGATCAAAGAATATCAAGAAATTGAAAAAAGCATTCCTTCACATGTTTTTGATGAACTGAAAGAATACGATAAGGCAATTGAGCAATATGAGAAAGGAGAGTTTTCTTATACTGTTAGAGGTAAAGAGATTAAGGTTCCTACTAAATATGAAAGTCTTTCTCACTCAATGATTTCTAGAGTTGGCTTTCCGCGGCTCCACTATTTTTCAGAGAAATATCAATTTATGAGAAATGGAAACCTTCCAGGTTTTTTTCCATATAGTTCGGGAATTTTTCCTTTTAAAAGAAAAGATGAAGAACCAAAAAGAATGTTTGCAGGAGAAGGAGGACCAGGGAGAACGAATAAGAGGTTCCATTATCTTTCAGAAGGGGAACCTTCTAAGCGTCTTTCAACAGCTTTTGATTCTGTAACTCTTTATGGAGAAGACCCTGATTATCGACCAGATATCTATGGAAAGGTTGGTGAATCTGGAGTTAGTATTGCCACGTTGAAAGACATGGAAGATCTTTATGCTGGTTTTGATTTGATCAGCCCATCAACTTCGGTTTCCAAGACTATTAATGGCCCAGCTCCAATAATCTTAGCAATGTTTATGAATACGGCCATGAACCAAAATCTGAAAGGTAATGACCGTGAAAATAGTGAAAAGCAAGTAGAAATTATGCGACAGGTTCGAGGAACCGTTCAGGCTGATATTTTAAAAGAGGACCAGGCCCAAAATACATGTATTTTCTCTCTTGAATTTGCGCTTAAAATGATGGGAGATATCCAGGAGTTTTTTAGCAATAATAAAATTAGAAACTATTATACTGTTTCTATTAGTGGTTATCATATTGCAGAAGCTGGTGCTAATCCTATTACTCAACTTGCATTAACTCTTTCAAATGGATTTACTTTTGTTGAGTATTATCTCAGTCGTGGACTCGATATAAACGATTTTAGTGAGAATCTGTCTTTCTTCTTTAGTAATGGTTTAGATCCTGAGTATACGGTGATGGGACGAGTCGCTCGAAAAATTTGGGCCGTGACCCTAAGAGATAAGTACGGAGCTAATCCAAAGGCACAGAAGTTGAAATATCACATTCAAACTTCTGGTCGAAGCCTTCATGCCCAAGAAATAGATTTTAATGATATCAGAACAACTCTTCAGGCTTTTCTAGCTTTATCAGATAATTGTAACTCATTACATACAAATGCCTATGACGAAGCAATTACAACACCGACAGAAGAATCTGTTCGACGAGCCATGGCTATTCAAATGATTATTAATAGAGAATTCGGAATGAATAAAACCGATAACCCTGTTCAGGGTTCTTATATTGTTGAAGAGCTTTGTGAAATCGTAGAAGAAGCCGTCCTTAAGCAGTTTGAGGAAATTTCTGATCGTGGTGGAGTCATGGGTGCAATGGAGAGTATGTACCAACGTGGAAAAATTCAAGAGGAATCACTTTATTATGAACGTCTTAAGGATACCGGAGAGCTTCCTATTATTGGGGTGAATACTTATATCGCTGAAAATATTGACGAGCAAATGTCGCAAGAGATTGAATTAACTCGAGCGAGTAAAGAAGAAAAAGAGGATCAAATCAATCGGCTCAAAGAGTTTCAAAAAGCTCACGAAGGAAAATCAGGAGAGGCGCTTGAAAGGCTTGAAGCTGTTGCTCTTTCGAATGGAAATATATTTGAAGAACTTTTAACAACAGTCCGTTATTGTTCTTTGGGACAAATCACAAAGGTTCTTTATAAAGTTGGTGGAAGTTACAGACGTAATATGTGATTAATACTCTCTAAGGTCAAAGAGATATTCAAAATCTCCATTAGCATTATAAAAATGAAATCTGTTACCAGATGCTTTAATACTATCGAAATGTATTTGGAGTTGCGAATAATTATTGCCTCGAACAAAAAGTAAGCTGTCAGAGAAGTTTAAGTTTTCGTTGTTTAAATAGAAGTCAATTAAGCAATCAGCCTCAGAGCTTGAGCATCCAAGATAAGAAAAGGAAGGAGACGAAAGAGGTGCTAGAAAGTAAATATCATTGTCGTATAGTTCTATGTCTTCGAGTTTTTGATTGATCGGCGTAGATCCAGCAATAAAGGAATTATTATAAGATCCAATAAGACCAAGCCCTGGAGGGTTTTCGGTTAAGGCTCCTGGATTGATTTGGAATTCATTATTTTGAAGCTTGAAATCTTTGATTTCAAGATCTGAGAGATCATAGCTGATTTCATGAAATAAACTTGCCGTTCCTCCTGGTCTAGCGGGAGGAGTACTTCGAATAACAAAATTTTCAATGACATGCCCAAAGCCATGAAAATTTGCCTTCATAGAACTTCCCATATCTTCTCCGATTGGTCTTACAACTCTATCGCCTCCATCAAGATGGTTAAAAAGATAAAGATCGGCATGAGCATGTTCGGTTGTTGACATTTTTTCAGAGTATCCATTATCGACGCTGTTAAAAAGCTGATCAGGATTACAAACGATGAGTGGGTTATTCATTTTTTCATTAGGATATGAAGATGTAATAGTATAAGCATTACTTTGAGTTTCTGTAATATTTCCAACAATATTTGCGGTTAAAAGTCTCTTTAGATTGTTTATCTCCGTCTCATCTTTATAAGAACCTGTTCCGGTATGAAATGATTCATCACATGGATTAACTCTTTCACACTGCTCCCGACTGAGTTGTACTCTGTAATAAAGGGTTTTATTATCTCCGTTGGCATTAACACCGTGGATTTGAAATTTGAATGGAATATTTTGAGAACAGCTGTTTGTGATAATTTCAGAAAATTCTTCAGCTGCAACCATAGTGAATTTAAACTGACCAGAATTTTGGCAATCAAGTATACTGGCATAAGCTTCAGTGCTGAGATTAGTTGTCCCTGGATAATAAGTTTGATTTCCAGTAGAATTACTGAAACTAATATCCTTAATAATATCACTTCTATAAAGAAATCCATCTGGACCAGAAGCAAGAAAACCTTGAGAGTCTACACCAACTCCTTCTGGAGTTTTATCCTGATCTTCTTCTCCTCCTGACAGTGCCAATTGTTGATTCATTAATCCTCTGCAATTTCCCGAAATAGTAATCGTAAGTGCTTGAGTATAATCAATCGCTGGGCTCATAGAATAATCGACAAGTGTAAACGGAAAAATATCATAACTAGCAGTTGCTTCTAGTTCGCTAACTTGTCCCCCAAAGCTTGAGATCGTTTCTTCGTTACTACTGATACACGAAGTAAAAATGAATAAGACTGCGATTAATACGCAAGGTCTAAAAGTCATAATTTTCTCCTGACTTTATTGTAAAAGAAGCAAGAGAAAAGACTATAAAAAATGCTAGAAATAACTTAATTATTAAGTACTTAGCCCTAAAGGGGGCAATAACATGATTTCTATTTTCCACTAAAGGTGCTAACTTTAGTTGTCAGTACGGGAGGATAAATTGGTAAAGATCTATACAAAAACAGGGGACAAAGGGGAGACAGGCCTTGTTTCTGGAACTCGTGTTAGTAAGTCGGACCAGAGAATCGATCTTTATGGAGAGGTTGATGAGCTCAACTCTCTAATAGGATATTTGGACGTTGAGACTAAGAAAGAACTCCATGCAGATGTTCAATCTCAACTTTTTAATCTTGGTTCTTTACTGGCCTGTGAAATGGCAAAAAGAGAAGAGTTTAAATTACCGAAAGTTAGTCTTGATATTGTTAAGTCCTTAGAAGAATCAATTGATGAGATGACAAAAGAGCTCCCTGCTTTAAAAAACTTTATTCTTCCTGGAGGAACTGAAGCTTCTGCAAGGGCTCACTTATGTCGAGTTGTTACAAGAAGAGTTGAAAGAAAACTTGTTGCTTTTGAAGCGAACTATAAGGGCGAAGCTCCGGAAAATAGTGTCGCTTTTCTTAATAGGTTGAGTGACTATTTCTTTGTATTAGCTCGTTATTGGAATTTTAAGAACAATATTACGGAAACTCTTTGGAAGCCTTAAAAATCATTATCATTTGATTGATCAGGGGCTGTCATCTGTTGATAGTCTTTAATGAACTTGGCATTAATGCTTCCATCATCAGGCCTAATAAGCACTTTAACTGCATCAGAGGACGATCTGTCTTCATCGATATGCAGAAATGTCTCACCAATCACAATCATATCTTGAATAAATAAACGAGTTATCTCTCCAATTTTAAGACCATTAATTTTTGTTCCATTTTTGGATTCAAGATCTTTGATAAGTAATTCGCTGCCAGTGAACTTTACTTTGCAGTGAACACTACTTGTGAAGTCATCAGGTACTCTTGTTGTACAAGACCGAGATCTGCCAAAAGAAGCTTCCTCGCCCTTAGAAAGAGTAACAAACTCTTGAAATTCAATGGGAGAGCTTAAGTCCTTATGGTTTTCAAACTTAACGATTCTTATAGTAACGAACATGATAATATTATAACCAAGAATCCTTGTGATACTCAAAAAAAGTTGTTGATTTCACTCTTTGAAGATATTGATGAATTTTGGGACTGAATTGAAACTCTGGAACGACATAAAGGCCCCAGAGATGTGAAGCGATTAAAATATCCCTAAGGGTTAATTGTTCAGAGTGATAATAGCTTATGAGATTTGCCTCAAGTTCATCTAGATCAGTTTGTAGAGGCATTAGAAAGCTTTCTTTATTCTTTACGAGTTCTTTGAAGGGACCTCTCTTGAGCTCTTTTTTCTTTTGAAAGTAAGCTCGGGATTTTTCATTGAATTCAGGAGTGTAGATCCAATAAGGCATAGCGAGGCTATGAATATTTTTTCCAAGTTTATTGAGAAGTGTTTCAAGTTGTGGATATTCTGCCAGGGTTGCTTCTGTGTCGAGTCGATTTTCTGAGTCAAAATATTTGATAATTTCAAGACTTTCATTAGACGTATAATCTTCAAAACTGACGATTGGCAGCATCTTGACGCCTGTAAGTTGAGTGGGGCGCTCCTCATCGTCATAATCTAAGACCTCAGAATTATAAGGAATTTTCAAATATCCAAGTGCCATCCGTACCCTGAGACAAAAAGGACAGTGAATATAATGGTATAATGTAGGCATAAGGTTTCCTTTGTAGATCTTGCCAAGTCTTTGTGGGTATTCTACTTAAAGGAAGTACGGAAAACAATGGAGCGACTATGCAACAAGTTGTAGAAATTACAGATAAAGCAATTGAGCAAATTAAAGTCATTGCTTCGGCTGAAAAACCAGGAAAAGACAAAGGCTTACGCCTTGCTGTTGTTGGCGGGGGTTGTTCAGGTCTTAGTTATAAGATTGAATTTTCTGAAATTAAGCAAAAAGATAATATTCAAAGTTATTCTGATTTCTCAGTTATTATCGATCCGAAATCATCAATCTATCTCAAGGGTGTTACTCTTGATTTCCAAGATGGTCTTAACGGAAAAGGTTTTGTCTTTATTAACCCTAATGCCCAAAATACCTGTGGTTGTGGCGAATCTTTTTCTTTGTAAATGTTACTAGAAAGTGAACGGTTGGAAGGTGGTGAGGTGAAAGAAGATTTGGTCTTCTTTGAAATCCTTGGTCCTGACGCTAGTACTTATCTTCATAATCAAACTCCTAATCATATTCCAACTCAAGTAGGAACAGGCTTTCCCAACGTTTTTGTAACGAATAAAGGGGTTTTTATTTCAGCGTTTTATCTATACAAAAAATCAAGTGAGTGTTTTTGGGCAATCCTTAATAGATCTGAAAAAGAAAAATTTTTAGAAAGGCTAGAGCTTTACCATATTTCTGAAGATTTCGAAGTTGAAGAATGGAAAGAAGAATATCATATCCTAGTTGGTGAGAGGACCTTAGATAATGAATATGACTCAGAGATTCCTTATTGGTACTACGGTCATCGAGCTAAAATAATTTTTGAATCTACCCAGGTTGCTGAGATAAACGGAAAAGCTCTTAAGTTATTTCACGGATTTCATGACGATATTAATCGTAAATTTTTCACAGATACTCGTTATATTGACTTTAGTTACAATAAAGATAAAGGGTGTTTTCCTGGTCAAGAAACAGTTGCAAAAATTGTTAATAATCGAGGGGCTGCTCTTTTTCCTTGTCTCTTACAAGGTGAACGTTTTCAAAACAGTGATCTTGAAAAAGGCGAGTATATTGATTCTTTTAAAGACTATCACTTAGTCCTACTCCCGAGAGAAAAAAGAGTGAATCGCTCTTTTGTTAAGCTTAATGATGGAAAAGAAAGAAAAGTTTTAACCTTTCCAGTCCTAGAAGAAACCGCTGAAAAGTGGGCTGAATCTCTTTGCGATATTGCTCATGCGAAGTTTCATGAGGGAAAAATAGATGAAGCTAAAAAGCTTCTGATCTACGCGATTCAAAATAAGAACGACTATGCTGACGCCTATGAAATGCTTGGAGTTATTCTAGGGAGAGAAGATAATTACGTTGAAGCAATTAAGCTCATGAAGAAATTGTCTGAAGTTGATCCCTCTTCGATTATGGCACATACGAATCTTTCTCTTTATTACATGAAAATTGGGGAGATCGAAAAAGCTGAAGATGAGAAATCTAAAGCGATGCTCAAAGAGTTTGAAAAAGCTGGTTCTTCAATGGATCAAGAGGAAGAAAAAAGAAGACAAGAAGAAGAACTTGAAAGAAAAGAATCAATGTATAAACAAGTATTAGAAATAGATGAAGAAGACTTTATTGCAAACTTTGGATTGGGTGAAATTTCTTTTTTGAGAAAAAAATATAAGGAAGCTGAAAAGCTACTTTCATATGCATTAAATTTAAATTCTAAGCATTCGCAAGCTTATTTGCTTCTAGGGAAAACGCTTTTGGCCTTAGATGAAAATGACAAAACAAAAGAGCTATTAAAAAAAGGCATTGAAGTTGCTGCTTCTCAAGGAGACATGATGCCAGCCAATGAAATGCAATCTATGCTGAATCAGCTATCTTGAGATTTTTAGTTAATTCCTAATTCTTAAATCGATGTGATTTCTTTTAAACGTAAGTTCAACATTTTCAGAAGATGTTGAAAGAAGCAAGGTATTCAAGTTTATATTATCAGAGTTGTTTCTATTATAACGATAGAGATAATTTTCTGCAGCCTCTTGATTTGGTAATGTCACAGAGAGGTTAATAAAAGCTGTTCCACAATCAAAAGCATTACTTAAATTTAAAGGTGTAGGGAGAAAGTTTCTATCAAGTTTCATGCTAGAGGAGATTGGTTGTTCACTGAAGTAAAGGATTTGAAGACCATCTTCAGACCGAGTATCTCCTAGGTAATAGTTGCAAGTTTCTTTAGGAGTGATTGATTGAAGAGAGGATTTTGAAAAGTCTTTTCTAGTAGAGTCTCCCCCACAGGAAGTAAGCATCAAAATGATTGAATAGAGAAATAATAAAGAAACCTTCATCCTGTAGAAATATAGCATTTATAGGGATTGAGGGGGTAAGGATTGAAATAATTATAGGCTCTATTGAACTGGGTAAGAGTGCTATTGTATCATTTCAATCATTATTGAGGCTGAATCTAGTGAAAGTCTAGAACTGTCGTGCAACGGTAAGTGATTAAATAAATCATAAGTCCGATCTGTCGCTTTAATGAATCTTAGAAAAAGCAACTTAACACGTAATTGAGGAGGCTTTCATGCGTTTCTTTGTTTTTTTATTATTTTTTTCAAGTTTATCAACCCTTTCAGATGTTTACTTGAGCGTCCCGGCGGTAGGGATTGAGCGATACTCGACAAGCTTTGAGTTTGCCACAGTTGGTGATCTCAGTCTTTCGTCATTTGAGCGTCATAGCATCGATTATTCTCTAGATGGAGACTATATCTGGATGATTAATGGCATGGCCGCGGAAGGGGATGAAGGTTGGTGTTATAGAGTGAACGGAGAAATTCCTGAAGTCGGAGCTTTTTCTTATTATCTAAGTGATGGTGATAGTGTTGAATGGTTCTGGTGCAATATTGGTGATCTATAAATTGGGTTACAAGGATGGCTGGGAAGGTCGGACTCGAACCGACGACCAATAGATTAACAGTCTACTGCGCTAACCAACTGCGCCACTCCCCAGTATCCGTGTAGAGATAATTTATAATTTGAGCCCTAGAATTTGTCCATATTTTTTTAAAATCAATGGCTTAGATAAAATGCGATAAAAAAACTCAAGTTTTATAATTGTTTTCCCGATAAGGAAAAAAAGCGCGTAAATTCAAGGAGTTAACGCATTGTTTATTGAAAAAGAAAATAAGTCCCAAAATGTTCTTAATTTTATGTCGTTCGACGAGATAAGTTCTCTCGTCGATTCTGCTGAATTTGAAGATATCGAGGGGGTTGCACGTGAATTTAGGCTTTACCCGACTGATTACGAGATCTCTAATGAGGATCTTTGTAGCGCCTTTGCACTTATTTCTGAGAGTCAGTGGATAGAGGAAAGGTTCAGGGCAGAAAATTGGAATCAACTTGAGTTGGAGCTTTTGAGTTTAAAGGAAAGCGAAGAACTGCTTGTGAGCCCTGTCATTAAGTCTGAGGATCGGGATCTTACGGAGTCGAGCTCTACTGACTTTCTTTTTAGCAATAGAAAGAAAATGTCTCAGCATAAAGTGACAAAAACAGAAGAGTTAATTGAGGTTTTTCAAAAAAACCAGAATCAAAAGGCAAACTCTGCTCTTGCGAATTCAAAAAACCTTATTAATAAAAAAGCGGGATAGCTTTTAGTTTTTCTAAAGAAGTTTGAACTTTGTTTTTGGTCAATAATGTCATTTTGTCTTGATCAAAAAAACCATCTACATAGATTGCTTTAAAGTTTTTTTCATCAATGCAAATTAAATAAGGACTTGTGTTTTCAAGGCCTTCTTCTTTTTTTATAGCACAACGAAAAGAATTTTTAATTGGTAGGATTTCCTTGAAAGGACAACGATAATGAGGTCCGCCATCGAAGGGATCTACTTCTTCCATGTATTTAAAACCAATTGCTTCAAGCATTTTCTTTACAGGTTTTGTTTCGGGTCCTACTTGACCGACAATTCTTTGAGCATCAAGACCAAGAAGAGTTTGATAAATATTCTCAGAAGGAAAAAGGTTTAAAATAAACTCCTTATTAACTCGACTTAGTTCATCAGCATCCATGTAATCCATATGAAAAAATTTTCTCCCAATAGCGTCCCAGAGAATAGAGTTGCCATTTTCGTCAAGTGGAGGCAAGAGTTCTGAGTGGACCTTATTTTTAAATCTTTCGGGATGTAAGGCCATATAAAGAAAACGGACGAAGGAAATTTGCTTTCCAAGTTTTTGAGAATGTCCCCTGTATGATGGATCAAGGACTAGGCCTCCAATTTCTGTCGGGCCGTCGGTATCAATTCCAAGCTTAAGAGTTCCATGAATGAAGTATTTATCAACGGTGGAGCTGTATTTTTTTTCTTTTCCTACCTTAAGATAAAAGTGAGGGTGTTCTTCGGTACCATGTTGTGCATGAACCATAGATGTTCCAATTATTTTATTATGATCGATATCTTCTAGAACAAAAACGTAATCATTTTCCCATAAATTTTTAGAAGGTTTATCAAAAGCATCTATTGATTTTATAATTCTCTTTCTAATTTTCTCCTTATCAGGAGGAAGATTTATAAAGTTTCCTAACTGGCTAAGCTCATAAAGAGTAGAAATATCTTTTTCTTGAGCTTTCCTTAATTGAAACATAATCCTCCATTTAAAACTTTAATTATGTATTCAATATCTTCAATATGAATTGCAAGTGGTATGAAAACCATATCATCTTGATCTTCCTCGATAAAAATTCCATTTGAAGCAAGGGTTTCAAGATTAAGTTTCTTATCAAAATGAATAACCAGTCCCTTTCGTTTTCCTACCCTTAGCTCACTATCGAATTTTTGAGAGATAAACTGATATAAGCCACCTTCTTCAAAAATCTTCAAGCGAAAGTAGTAATTTAAATAATGAAAAATTGGATGAGGCTCTCCAGATTCAAGTCCTTTGATTAACTGAAAACTTTTTCCATGGAAGTTTCGAACATCAATCACTTCCCTTTCAGCTTTGAGTTCTTTAAATAATTCTTCTGGCCTCTGAATAAAGTTCCCTTCCTCGTCACTCTTTGAAAATTTTTTTACGGAATAACCCATGAATTTAGAGAGTGTCCAGTTTCCTTTAATATTGATTGGATGATTATGACCGAGAGGGTTATAAAGGTGATTGTAGGAGAGGTCGATATATTTTTCACCTTCTGCGAGGAAATAAGCTCCTAATAAAAAATCAGCATTCCATAGTTTACAAGCTGCAACATTACTTCCCAGAGGAAAGCTCAAGACCTCAAGATTCTCTTGATGGCTTTGGGAAAACGGTGAATTCTGTTGTAATATCATACTGTTATAATATACTCGTGCGACACAATTATGAATAATGATAACATGTCAGAAGTCCTGAAGTCATTAGAGAGTCTCTATACTCAAGGGAAAGTTGAAGAGGCTATTAATTTGCTCAAAGAGAATGAGTTGAATTTTGATAGACCTCTTTTTCATTACAACCTTGGAACGATGCTCGTTAAGAACAAGCAACTTCCTCAAGCTCGGTTTCATCTCGAAGTGGCGAAAGTCCTAGGTTATAAACCTACAATGGTTGATAATAATATCGACTTCGTTAAAGAGAATTTGGGGTTGTTACGTTTGGAAGAACCTCGGAATTTAAAAGAAAATTACCATGTCACGATAGAAGGAGTTCCTCGCGAGTACTTTGTGACCTTTTTTCTTGTGAGTATTTTGTTGGGTCTTTATTTTTACAAAAGGGTGAAGAGGGTTTGGGTTTTAATCCTTTTTATCGTGATTTCAGCTTCTCTCCCCTTCGCTAAGGTTTATCAAAATCAACTTATGAAAGTAGGCATAGTCTCTACTGATACCCCTTTAAGAGAGGGGCCATCAGATGTCTTTGAGCAAACTGGGGAGCTTCCAGCTGGTCTCAAGGTTTTTATTTCAGAGATTAGGGATGATTCCTGGTACTTTGTTGAATCTCCGAAAATGTTTCGTGGTTGGGTAGAGCTGAAGTACTTAAATTTAATAGGTAAAAAAAATGAAAAACTTATTTTGGATTTTATGTAGTGTTTTAATTTTTTCATGTTCTAGTGGAAAAAAGATTACAGGAAAAACAGCTGCAGAAAAACTTTATCGTGAGGCAGAAAACTTTGTTTCTCGTAAAAGATATTTATCAGCGATTGAGCGACTCAATATTTTAAGATCTCAGCATCCTTATAGTTATTATGCAACTCCTGCAGAGTTGTTAATGGCGGATATTAAGTTCCTCCAAAAGGATTTTGTAGATGCAGCAGCGTCTTATCAAGCTTTCAGGGATCTTCATCCAAAGCATCCAAGAATGGATTATATTGTTTTTAAAATAGCTGAATCTTATTTCAAGCAAATGCCTGATACTTTTGATCGTGACCTTACAGCAACGCATCAAGCTCAGGATTTCTTTCGAGAACTTCTTATGAAATATCCTCGATCTCAATACGTAAAGGAAGTTAAGGGTCGAATTGATAAAACTCAGGAAATGATAGAAGAGAAAGAGAAGTCTATTGCTGATTTTTACTTTAAAACTGAAAAGTATTCAGCTGCTAGATATCGCTATTTGAATATTTTAAAAGCTTTCAAAAACCAAAACTTGCTGAATCATGCGCGCTTACGAATTGTGCAATCGTCTTATTATATGGGAGAATATAGAGAGTGCCTCAGTTATCTTAAGTCTTATGCTAAGAAGTTTACTAACAGAGAAGCTAAGGATGCCAAGGAATGGGCGGATGATTGCGGTGATGAGCTAAAAGAGAAATTGCAAGCAGCAAGAGAGACTCAGAAGAAGGGTTAAGGTTTGGAAATTAATAAGCAACATGATTTTGAGAGGGCAAAGAAATACTATGCTGAAGGCAAATTTTCTAAGTCTGAAGAGATCTTAAAAAAGCTTCTCAAAACTGACCCTAACGATTCAGAAATTCACTTTTTAATTGCAAATATTTATCATCTCAAAGGAAAAATAGGTAGTGCTATTAGGTCCTTCAAAAAAGTTTTAGAGCTTAACGGTGATCACACCGATGCTATGATTGGCCTTTCGGTGCTCTATAATGATATTGGTCGTTATGATGAGGCTAAGAAGTATTTCGAGATAGCTGATAGAAAAGTAAAAACGAGTGATAATGGAGTTGTTGATAATCACATCAATAAGAAGTTTTCTACAATGCATTTTGAAATTGCAGAAATGTATTTCTCTTATGGTCGCTATGAAGAAGCCCTGACAGAATATACAAAAGCGAAAACTCTAAATCCTGATAACCTAAATATTCGAGTCAAAATTGCTAAGGTTTATAGTAAAAAGAAATACCTCTCGAAAGCAATTGAAGAGCTTAGACTTATAAAGAGCGAAAATCCTGGTTTCTTGCCTGCTCGTTTGGCGTTAGGTCTTCAGTATTATTCTAACGGAAAGGTGATTGAGGCGCAGTCAGAGTGGAGAAATATCCTCCACAAAGATCCAGATCATAAAGAGGCGCGAATGTATTTGAAGCTTTCTCAATCTGCTACTGAAGTTTCTTTATAGAAAAGACCTTTGTAACAAATAGCGTTTTCGTAATCTCTCTTTAAAGTTTAAAGAATATAAAAATTTTAAGACTTAAACAGCGTTAGGTGTAAGTGTAACCATTCGCACCTGAGGCTGAGCTGTAGTTTCATTGCTCTCTTCAGAAGGACGGTAACTTGTTCTAAGAGAGTCATCTGATTGCTTAAAGTTGAGAATTGCCGTTTTAAGTTCTTTGTACATCGAAAACTTAACCTCAAGTTTATTATCTTGAAGAACAATTTGCTTACCGAGATTATTTTGAGAATTAATCACGATAGGTGCTTTAAGATTTGCAGACATCTCAGAAATATCAGCAGGAATAGTTAAGATGTTGTAGATATAGGCTTGTGTCTGAGTTTCTAGTTGAACACTTGAAAGGTCAGCTGGAAGCAGATTCGCTTGGTAGTCAGCCTTAAAAATTTGTGGCTCGATCATCGGAAACGCAAGTTCAGGAGTCGTGATTGATTGTAACCAAATAATCAAAGTCTGATCATTGGGGTCAACAATGCAAAACTTATTTTCATTTTCAAAACCAAGAATTCCATCATTGAAATTGATAATGTCGTTGTCATTGATCTCAATTTTTCCAAAGCGTGAAGTTGAAACTAGCACACGCACCCTCCTGATAAGTTTGGTCAGGTAACCTGCAGAAGCCTATTCAATAAGACTTCTTGTATACATGATGTTAGCAGTCAGACGTGTGATGAGCAAGAAGGAATTTATTGCAATATATGGACGACTACTTGTCGTTCCTGAGATCGCTACTCAGTGAGTCAAGGCTCGCTGGACTGGCTTCTGAAGCCTCTTTGTTCTGATCTTGGATAGCCTGGTAGACTTCTTCACGATGGATTTTAGTCTCTCTAGGTGCTTTGATACCTAGTCGTACCTGCTTTCCTTTGATTTGAACTACTACAATTTTTATGTGGTCGTCTATAGCGATACTTTCGCCTAGCTTCCGTGTTAAAACTAACATAAGTTATTCCTCAACCAATGTTGTTCACCAATCCTTTGGCACTATGCTCTGATTGGAAGTATCACCCTAGATATTACTAGGTCGTGGAAAAAGCAAGTAAAAAATGTCAAAAAATGTAAGATTTTTATGCTTAGCGCAGAAAGTCGATCAAATTGTTATTTAAAAGTTGTCCGCTAACCTTGTAGGTAGCGTTGAGGGTGGACTGCTGTTTTTGAAGTTCACTAGCTAATTCAGCGACGTCAATATCCTCAATTTGAGTTCGATAGGACTCATGAGTGATGATATCCCGTTCAGTTTGATTAATAGAAGCGTCGATAGAGTTAATCGTCGCCCCAATCTTGGTTCTCATTTTCGTGATGTGTTGGGCATAAGAATCGAGCCTCTCAAGGAGATCTTGAATAATTTCATTATTATCAGTTTGTAATGCGTTTCTGAGAGACTTTAAATCATTGAACAGGTTAGAGCGCCCGCCTCCAGGGTATTTTCTTTCTTGATAGGGAACTCTTTCTTCATAGGCCCTTAAGTCCTGCTTTTTTTTCTTTTCAGAGCCTTCGGTTTTTTCACCATTTTCACTGTCTTCATCAAAGTTTGCCAGTGAGCGATTCGGATGTTTTTCAGTGTCGACTTTTGGGTCTTTTTCAATTTCTGTTTCGTCAAATAATTGTGGATCGAAAACTTCTTCTGTTTTTCGATTTTTTCCAAAAAAGATTTCGAGACCATTAATATTAGCAGGAATAAAAAAGTCTTTTGAAACTTCAATCGTCATTTTACCATCATCGCCAAGGTAGTTTCCGTCTTTATCAACAGCCTTGGTAAGAGTTTTGTGACCAGAGAAAATATAGCGATTACCAAATCTTCTATTTGCAACTGCGATTGATTGATCTCTAAGTTGGTTGATCTCTTCAGCAATTTGAGCCCTGATTTCTTTTCCATAAAGACTTGATGATTGTTGAATCGCCAGTTCTTTTGCCCTACCGACAATTTCAGTTAAATCAATAAGAGCACTTTCAGTATATTCAAGTTGAGATTTTGCAAGAGATGAGTTTTTTAAATACTGTTCGTTGTCTGACTTTACAGATCGAAGAGCGAGGACTTCTGTGTTCCCAATGGGATTATCAGAAGGCTTAAGCATGCTCTTGAATGAAGAACCCTTAAGAGTTAGGTCTTCAAGTTTAACCTTTGCCTTCCGAGTGGCATGGTTAACAGCATGTTTTGAACTATTTTCCGATACCCGTGTCATCTATTACCTCATGATGCTCAAGAGAGCATCAAACATCTCTTCACTATTTTGAATAACTTTTGCATTTGCTTGATATTGGTGTTGGTACTTAACAAGGTTTGCAGCCTCTTCATCAAGTGAAACGCCAGAGATTCTTTCTTTCATTGTATTAATTTGTGATTTAATTCCCCTTGCATGCTCAGCGGTTATTCGTTCCTTAGAAGTTTTAACACCGATATGTCCAACAGTTTTTAAGTACTCTTCTTCAAATGTTGAAGTCCCACCACTTGCAAACTTTTCGTGTTGAAGTTTTGTAATTGCGAGAGCAATTCTATTATCAGCAGGAGCATTGGGACTGACTGCAACCGAAATATAATCTGCCGATTCTTTTACGAGACCACTTAAACTTAGATTTCTTGCCGCATTTTTTGCAGATTTTGGTGATTCAAAAAACTTAATATTAGTAACTTGCTTAAATGTTCCATCATTCATCGGTTGTCCGTTTTGATCTAATGGAAGTGGTTTATTAATATAACCTCTTTTGTGAATAGCATTAACGGCATTCGCAAGGTTGTAAGCAAGATCATCAATCTTATTAGAGAGGTTTGCGAGTTCCTCGTTTCTAGTCTTAATAGCAGCTTTTATAATACCTTTCCCAAACTGGTCAGTAACAATAATATTAGGACGTTCTTTGAAAAAAATTTGCATGGAACCAGGATCATTAATGTCATTAGAGTCTTTTATGGCTGCTGCTCCAAGACCAATCTTATTTCCTGCGATAACAAGACTTCCTACCCCTTCTGCATTAACAACGAAATTTCCTCGCTCATCTTCATAAGTATGAAGATCAAAGTATTCCGATAATTTTTGAATAGCTTGGTCTCTCCCATCTCTTAAATCTGAAGCGACGGCATTATCATTAAGTTCTAGTTGAACAATTTGTAAGTTTAGAGTTGCAATTTGATCTGTAAGCGCATTAACGGAATCAACTGCTCTATGAACTCTATTTTCCATTGTTGATCTGATTTGAGTGAGTCTGTCATCAACTCTATGAAAGTCTTTAACAATAAGAGAAGCTTTATCTCTAACAATTTCTCTTAATGTATCGTTCTCTGGTTCATTCGCAAGCTCTCTAAAAGAGTTGAAGAAATTGTTCATGAGTTTATTAAGTCCTTCTCCATCAACTTCATTAAAAACTTGTTCGAGTTGAGAAAGGAGGTTTGTCCTCTCATCGTGAAAACCTGTTTGAGTCAGAGATTTCCGGAGCCGTTTTTCGAGTAATTCATCATGAATTCTTTTGACTGTTTTAACATCAGTACCGCGACCGACAACGACATTACCTTTTCTCATTGGAGGATAAGCGCTTTGTTCAACTCTTTGACGAGAATAACCTTCCGTGTTGGCGTTGGATATATTATGCCCCGTAGTCTCCAAAGACCGTTTTGATGCCATTAAACCGGAACGTCCTATTCCAATTAAACTACGAGACAAAGTTTAAGCTCCTTACTTTTTCATCTCCATCTGTTTTTCCCCACTTGCATTATAAGTTTCAATATAGGGAGAACCAGAGAAGTCTTTTTTGATTTGATTGAGAGAGTAGAGTGCCTTATTCAAGAAAATACGATTTCTCTTGTTTTGTTCTTGAATGTTTTCAATGATATCGATGAGAAGAACATTGTATTGTTCGAGCAGGTCATCTTTAACATGACTTTTGAAGAAATCAATGAGATCTCTTGCCTTAACAATTGTTTTTTTGCTGTAATCCTTATTAAGGAACTCAATGAATGTCGCTCTTTGACCTTCCATTTGAGTTACTTTTGAAATGATCTTTTCTTTCCTTGCAAGACAGTCATCAAGGTTTTCAATGTCACTTTGCATGAGAAGAAGGTGTTCCTCACAGGCAAGCTCGTAGAGTTCGTTATGAAGCTCACAAAAACCTCTCCAGAGATCACAAACATCATTGTATAAAAATTGTGCTTTAAGCTTTATTTCTTCCATCTTAGTACTCAGAAGTTAATATTTTATCTGCGAGGGCATCGTAATCGACTTTGTATTCACCAGATTGAACTTGCTTTTTAAGCCGAGCGATTTTTGCAGAGTTGTCGATTTGTGGAGCAGAATCAACAGCAGCTTTTATTCTTGAGAAGTCTTTTACTTTATCAGGAATATTGACTTTAGTGTGCCCTGCTGTTTTTTGATTTAACTCATTAGCCCTTTCTAATGTGTTACGCCTAGAGTTTAATAACTCCTTCATCTTCCTGGTTTCACGTGACTTCACTGCAGTTCGTGAGTTTGGAAAAAATGGAGGTCTCGGTAATCCCTTAACTTCACTCATCTCTTGGCTCCTTGGCTTTAGCCTGCTCATACATCATTTTCACTTGTTGAGCGTTCTTTGGTAATGCTTTTGCTTTATAGTTGGGATAAATTTGATCGAGCACGACTTCCTTCATCCCAATTCCAGTTGTCTCACTTAAAGTTTTTGCATTTTCATAATCCATCATTGAGTTATAAAATCTTTCAGCGCTACTTTCTGGCTTTGTTTTCTTTACACTTTTTCTCATCTCGGCAAAAAGTTTATGGGCAAATTGTGTTTCCATTCCTTTTGCTACGTCCATGATTTGTTTTGGAACGTTTTCAAATTTTGATTTACGAATAAATTGCTTCATCTTTACGTTGCCGTTATTTTGACGATCTCTTTTTTTTAAAATTTCAGGACCGGTTTTCTTAATCTTCATTATAAGCTAAACCTCTAATAATGCGTACTATAAGGCTTTTTGCCGCTAATAATAGGGTAACATGATTACTGATTGAACTGATTGGGAAAGCAATTTCTGCCTGGAAAGAAGAAGCTCAGTGGGAATTAATTTC
Source organism: Bacteriovoracaceae bacterium (assembly GCA_965217035.1). Taxonomy (GTDB): domain Bacteria; phylum Bdellovibrionota; class Bacteriovoracia; order Bacteriovoracales; family Bacteriovoracaceae; genus JAUHYH01. Next base: position 1,690,246 of record OZ244226.1, read on the forward strand.
CATAATATGGAGGATGTCTTTCACGTGCTGGGTAAGATTTGTAAATAAGTATTCTGTCTCACAGCCACGACTCTTAGAATGGAGACCTATGATTCTATCCCGACCTTTTTTGTCGGTATAGTATAGCGGGGATCCACTATTTGAACCCTTGTGATTAATAGTATTATCTGAGCTTTTTTCTTCAATACATAATTTGAAGGGGCTTTGAACATTGAAAAGAGAGTAGTTCGAATCAGAGTTGAAAGCTTCGATCTCTTGCTCAATATTTAAAATAGGAAATGAAAGGTGCTTGTTTCTATCTTTTGCTTGAGGTGTCCATTTAGTTGTAAAAATCTTTTTTGGATTTTCTAAATCATATTTTAGCGAAAGATGAACAAATTTTTTAACTCTAGAAACTCCAAGAGGTTCAATTCTCAATAAGGCAAAGTCGCCAAGAAGTCTTTCAGCATCATAGTTTGTGTTATTGTGAATCCCTTGAGGGGTAACATTATATTCAATTCCGAAGTCGTCTCTGAGAACAATTTGTCTGGAGTCTAGTTGTGCTTCAGAGTCTTTATTGCTCGTGCAATGAGCAGCAGTAATGGCCCATTGGGGTGAGAGCATAGAAGCTTTGCAGACCATTTGAGAACGATGAAAAGAATCATCTCTATGATAGAGCTCTAGCTGCCATTCTGGTGCAAGACCATAGTCATTTCCAAAGGCTGACAGACAAAATAGTAGAGTGAGAAGAAGCGTCTTCATGAGTTTCATTATGGCTTAATTTGCTGAAAATAGGGAAAAGTAAGGTAGAACTTATAGGGTGTTTAAAGAGTAAACACCCTTTTATTTCAAGTGTTTAGCGTTAGTTTCCAATCATGATCGGATGCCTATAGGTTTCACTTAAGCAGCGTATTCCACCCATTGCACACATGCTCTGTTGAGAGGAGTTAGCGAAGTGGGTTTGATAACCATATTCCTTGTAGATGTCGGAGATTATGCCTTGAAGAATAGGAGAATCATAACCTGGAAGAATAATACGCCCATCTGTCACCACAGCGTTAGTGAAGTTGAGATAAGATACCGGAAATTCTTTGTTGGCGTTAAACCCTCCATAAACGGCGTGTTCTCTCATTTTTCGAATAGCGACAAGTCCAGGAAGATCAAAAACATCATAGCTATTCTCCGTCAAAATCTTTTTAAAGAATTCGACCTTTTCGATTTCAACCATGATCTCTTTATAGGAAGTCTGAAAAAGTGAATCATACATGGTTTTTTCAAAAAAGGTGAGTTTATGCCACTTTCCACTGCTGTATAAATCTTCATGAAAGGCTTTTAACTTGGCTATATATTCTTTTCGAGTCAGTTTGGTAATATCTTCAATGCCCACAATCTCTTTTAATAATCTTTTGGGGCTTGAGACTCCAACAACTTCTTTGCCATTGTTGGCTTTTAAATTACGCATAATGACCATTCTTAAATCAATATGGAAGTCTATTTGCTTAAGAATATTATTATTACCGTCATAATGTCCCATTTCTAAAATAGGTTTTCCAAATTCCTCTTTGAAAACTTCTAATAAATTCTTTTTTGAAATTCCTAATTTTCTACTCATATGATTTGTGATATCGGGGCCCATGAAAACATGGCGATCTCCCACTATAACATTTCCACCCTCAAAATCGAAAAGCGAATCTTCGACATGAACAAAATCATCCTTTTTTAGAGCTCTGGTAAAATCCCTATATGATCTTCTGTCGGTTTTAACTCCTCTATTTTGTAGATATGTCGCTCTTTTTTCACCTAGAAGCATTGTCTTGCTTCCATCTTGCGCCCAAATACATCCACCATCATAGCTGCAATTAGCATCGATAATTTTTACTCTTTTTATTTTAGATTCTGGAAAGTTTTTGAGCTTTGTGTCCAATCGGTCTAGATCACTAACATGAGAAACAATCCATATTTCAAAATCAGGAATTTCATCCATAAAGGCAAAATAATCATCTAGCAGGGGATTAGATAATGAGCCCCTGGAGTAGTTAACTCTGACGGCCCTTAGTTTCATACCTCCATTCTCTAGGCTTAGTTGAATAGGATCATCTTTGGGAAAATGAAATTTTCCTGTTCTTCGATCGTAATATTTATAGAATTTGTCAGGAACATTATGATTCAAAAGGGCTTGGTTTCGTGTCATACCTCCATTCTTCATTCTATTTTCTATTATTTGATCATCTTTGGTCGATTCAAAAATATATTCGAAGTCATTGGTTCGTTTTTCTTGCATTGCTTGATAAGAACTGTCTTTCCAGTCATCTGTATCGCTTATCCAGTAATAGTCATCAAAGTTTTGAGGTATTTTTTCTGCATAGGATATGCAATCTGAATAAGCTTGAAAGGGAAGTGAAAATACTAGAAATAGTATCAGCAGGTTAAGATGTTTCATGTCTATCCTTAAGTAGAAAGTTAAAAATTATTTAAATTAATTCTAGTTCAGCAGTAATTGCGCCATTCTTTTTGAGGGCCTGGAAAATAGAGATAAGATCTTCTGGGCCTGTTCCAATGACATTAAGGGCTTTGATTAAATCACCAATTGTAGCGCCTTTTTCTATCATATGAAGATACTCCTCTTTTTCTTCGTCTTCCTCGCCTCGAATTTTTACTACGAGATCCCTATGACTTAAGGCAACTTTTTTGATAGGTATCTCACCACCAGCGACGAGTGTTCCTGTTTTTTCATTAATAATAATTCTAGCTTTAGTATCAGTGATTACTTTGAAATTTTCTACTACGGCAATTAAATCGACGAGTCTTCTTTTATAGTATTCTGGAATAATAAGATCAATTGTTGTGGCATCTTTTGCAAGAGCAAACTTTCCACCAAGTTCTCTGTTAATTGTTCTTGCGACACGAGCATTTGTTGTGAAATCAGGATTCTTTAAGGAGAGTCTTAAGGCATTTCTTTTCTCAAAGTTAAGCCCAAGATCTTGTTCAACGATGGCACCGTCAGGAATTCTTGCGCCTGTTGCGAAATTTGCTCCATTATTGAGTCCACCAATAGAGAGAGCACCTTCGGCGATTGCATAAATTTTTCCATCTCCTCCTTTCAGGGGTGTTACAAGTAGAGTCCCTCCTGCTAGAGAACTCGCATCTCCAATTGATGAGATGGTAACGTCTGTTTTCTGGCCAATTCTTGCGAATGCTGGAAGCTTTGCCGTTACAATAACCGAAGCAACATTAGCGGAAGAGACTTCTTTTTGAGGGTCAAGGCCTAAGGTTTTGAACATTCTAATGAGAGATTGTGATGTGATATCGGTTCCCCCATCACCCGTTCCATTGAGACCAATGACAAGTCCATATCCAATAACAGGATTTTCTCTAACACCTTTAATCGTAACAAGATCTTTGATCCTAGTGGGAGTTGAGAAAACTTGTGTGGTGAAAAGTACAAAAATTAAACTGATTTTTTTCATATTTATCTCTCTAGCGAATTACGAATACTTTTGATTCTGTGACTTTATCTGACATAATCTCATCACTTGAATTAATAGAGCCACGTTTTGTTAGAGCATGTAACTCAACGAGTCTCTTCTTATTTCTAAAATAAACCTCTTTTCTTCCTTTTAGGAGTATATAATCCTGACCAACTTCTTCAGCGACCCTTGTGGAAACTTTATCAAAGATAATAACAGCTTCTTCTTTATCTTCTTCCTTCTTTACTGGAAGAGCTGCTGTTTGTGGTGGAGCTTGATTGGAGTTATCAATTTTTTGAGAAGCAAGACTTTTATTAGGGAGAATTGGTCTAAGAGGAGCTTTTGGAAAAGCTTTTCTTAGCTCTCTTGAGATATCTTCTTTCATATTTTTGTTCACAGCAAGAACAACGATATCTCCTTGGTTTTTCCTTTTATTTGTTGTGAAAAGGTTTGATGTGTTTGTGTAATTAGCCCAAAGACTTGGAGCGGGTGAATTGTCAGCAATATCATCGATTGTATGTCTCTTCTTATAAGTCCTGTAATCTCTTTTCATTCCGGGCTTTAGGTCTTGATTCGGGGTAATGCTATAAGTGATTGGATCTTTGATAGGTTTTTTGTCAAATTGTCGTGTTCGGTAATAATTGAGTTGCTTACCAACGGGTGCACCACCTCGGTTTGTATCAATGCCTTTTTCTTGATTGGAGATTTTTCTGTGCATGTTATTTACATAATTAGCACAGCCATAAAGTGAGAAAATAAATATTAAAGAAATAAGTTTCATAATCGAACCTCAGCTTTTCCTGGCCCTGTTATTTTTGCGGAGTATACTTTTTTGGAATTTAATGATTTTACTTGAATTGTTTCATTGATTCTTCCGGTTTGCATTGCTTTGCCATTAGTAATTAATGAAATGTTATTGTTCTTTAATTCAACCGTAAGAATTTGTCCTGTTTTGATAACTTTTTTATAAGCAAAATGAGACTTAAGCAGAATTTCTCCTTTCTTAATTGATCGAGTCGTTTTAAGAAAGTGAATAGCAGGCATATCTTCAAAATAATTATTAGGCTTGTTTGTCTCAAGAACAATGCTTTCAAAAGCATTCTTAGAGAGGTTCCCTTTGAAGACAGGAATATCTCGTATGGCCTTGTAAACTTTAAAGGACTGAGTTTGGATTAACTTTGCCGTCATCTTATGTCTTTTAGACATGCTATCTTGAAAAGAGACTTGATAATTAATAACTGAGCTTGATCCAGAATTACAATTATAACAATCAATTTTCACATATTGATCTTCGTTTAATAAGTAAGCATCTTGGTCAGCTGGAGATTTCATTTTTTTAAAATTACGTTTTGAATCTCTACTAATAATCTTTTTTCTCAGTAAATCTTTTAAGTGAATAATTTCTAAAAAGGGTGATGCTGATTTAAAGCTAATATTAAGCTTTTCTCTTAGCAAAACAAGGCTTGTTCTCCCTTTTGAGTTTTGAAGAAGTTGATAAAAGGAATAGAGTTCGTTTTGATTACAATTATTTGCTTTAAGACTTTTTACTTTATAAACTTTTTCGGAGGTAATAAGTATTTTCGCGGGAACGATGAGTTCACAGGTAAATCCGCTTGCTTGAAAAAATAATAAAACCAAAAGTATTCTCATTACACTATTACCTGATATTATTAACTGTTTGGAGCATTTGATCTGCAATTCCCATGACTTTTGAATTCATTTCATAGGCCCTTTGGGCTTTAATAAGGTCAGTCATTTCGTTAACAACTTTTACATTTGAGGTTTCAAGCATTCCCTGTTCAATAACTCCATTAGCTCCTTCTCCTGCAATACTTCGAGTTGGATCCCCACTTCCGACTGTATCTTTGAAGAGGTTGCCACCCATAGATCGAAGTCCGGTTGGATTAATGAAATTGAAAAGAGGAACTTGCCCAAGATCAGAAGGTTCTTTTTGACCTTCGATGTAAGCTTGTATTATCCCATTTTTTGAAACGTGAAGATGTGTCGTATTCGATGGAACAGTGATACCTGGATGTAGTTTATATCCATTTTTAGTAACAAGAGTTCCAGTGGAGTCGATATTAAATGCACCATCTCTTGTATAGCGGAGTTCTCCATTTGGAAGTTCAATCCCAAAGAATCCGTCACCGTTGATCATAAGATCGTAAACGTTGTTAGTAATATTGGGTTCACCTTGAGTGAAATTTTTCCTGACAGCTGAAACTTTTACCCCTGATCCTGTTTGATTTCCTACGGAGTGTTCCGTTGTATCAGAACTTCGCGCTCCGGCTTCTTGTTTTGTTTCATAAAGAAGATCTTCAAATTCGGTCCGACTTTTCTTGAATCCTGTTGTATTAACATTGGCAATATTGTTGGCAATATTATCAACATTTGTTTCTTGGGCATGCATTCCTGTCGCTGAGGTATTTAATGCTCGAATCATTAGTATCTCCCTAGATCGTTAATAAGTTTTCCGTTAATTCCATCGTAAATTTCAACTGCTTTTTGAATATTTTCAAAATGACGATGAGCTTTAATGAGTTTTGCCATTTCTCCAACAGCGTTAACGTTAGAACCCTCTGTATAGCCCTGGTGGACACTTGTACGTTTGAAGGCTGTTTTAATATTGTTAGGTTTATCATTAAGAAAAAAGTTGGATCCTTCCTTTTTTAGGGCATGGAGGTCATTGAATTCAACAACTGAAACTTTTCCAATCTGATCTCGATCAATATAAATAGAACCGTCTTGAGTGACTGTTACTTTCTTCACGTTATTTGGAATTTGTAAAAATCTTTTCTCGATAGGTTCAAATTCTTTCTCTTCACCTTCTTTTGCTTCTTTTCCTTCTTGAAGTAATTTGTTTCCATTGATGTCTACAACAAATCCTTCTTTATCAACGGTGAAACTACCAACACGACTAAACCGAATGCCTCTTGGAGTTAGCATTTCAAAAAAGCCTTTTCCATAAAGAGCTAGGTCAAATGGGTTTTGAGTTGGCTCTAATTGACCCTGAGAGAAATCAGTGAAGGAGCCATCAACTTTTACTTTTGCACTTTCTGCGCCATGAGAATGATAAAAATCTTTTGGGGCCCATTCCTTGTTTGGAAGATCAACATGGTCAACACCTTTTGTAAGTGCTGTTAGGTGTTCTCTAAAAACAACATCATCTTTTTTGAATCCCTTGGTGTTTGCATTCGCAATATTATTTGCGATTGTATCTACCTTTCTTTGCTGAGCTATCTGCCCAGAAATGGGTACCCAAATATCTTTCATGACTTGTTCTCCTCCATGAGATCAGCATCATTTATTAGCTTATGATACCAGAATAGGCGGTTTCTAGAGGCGAGAGGGAAATTTAGTCGTTTTAAAAGAGTAGAATTTTCAGTACCATGAATCAGAACTATTTTAATGAGGTGTTTAGTTGAGTAAAAAAGTTTCATTTGAAAAAAACTTGAGTGAATTAGAGGAGTTAGTTTCAAAAATGGAGTCTGGTGAAATGTCATTAGAAGAGAGTCTGAAGAGTTTCGAAAAAAGTGTGAAACTTTATACTGTTTGCAAAAAGTCTCTTGATGAAGCTGAGAAAAAAATAAAAATTCTTTCTGATAATCTTAAAGAGGAAGATTTTTAATAATGCTACGTTTCTTATTTGTTTTAGTCTTCTTTTATTCTTGTAGCTCTATTAAGCCCCTGAATCAAGCCGAAGAAATTCAAGAGCAAAAAATTTTCATTGAGGAAGAAGAGCCAACGAGTGAGGGGTCTGCAGAGCTAGTCAAAAAAACGATATCTAATCATAAAATTCTTTTTCTTGGAAAAGGTCTCTCTAGTTTTATGTATGTTGGAATGTTGAAGTCTTTAAAGAAGAAAAAAATTAGAATTAAGTCAGTGACTGGAACAGGCTGGGGGAGTTTGATTGCAGCTCTTTATGCAAAATACGATAATATCAATATGGTGGAATGGAAGTCTTTTAAGTACTTCAACGAGGATCTTCCTTACGATACTAAAAATTTTAAAATATCACTTTATAAAAGATATAAGAAACTTCTTGAGAAAGAATTTAAAAATGAGAATGAATATTCTCTGAAAAAGATTTTTGCTAAACCTCCTGGAATGAAGCTTTACAATTATTTATTAACAGAAATGAAAAAAGCAAGAAAACAAGAGCAAACAGGTGTTTATTGGGATTTCACTCAAAGTTGTGACAAATTAGAAAATTTCGATATTTTCAAGAATGTTTGTTTAAAAATCACTGATGAGTTCTATGCAAAACTAGATCTCTCAGGAAAATCAATCATTACGCTCCCTCTTCAGGACCTGGAATCAAGTTCTCTTTCAGATCTCATTGCAAGGGGCAAAAATTTTTCAGATAATATTCTAAACTAATTTAGGAATAAAAATTGAAGCGCTTTAAAAATCCCATTGCTGGCCTTATCTCTTTAGTCGGAGTCTTCGGCATTGTGACTATGGGATATCTCTTTTATATAATGTCTAATCTTCCAGATGTGGAAAGATTAAAAGAATATGCCCCTCCTCTATCGTCGAGAATCTATTCAGCTGATGGTGAAGTACTTCTTGAAATTGGAAAGGAAAAAAGAGAACTTACTAAGTTAGAAGAGATTCCTCCAATTATTATTCAGGCTTTCTTATCGGCAGAAGATAATAATTTTTATAGTCATAATGGTGTTGATTTTGCTGGTGTCGTAAGGGCGATGATCGCAAATATTAAGGCAGGCCGTGTTGTCCAGGGTGGATCAACAATTACCCAGCAGGTTGCAAAATCTCTTCTCTTAACGAGCGAAAGAAGTTTTCAAAGAAAATTAAAGGATTTTATTCTCGCTATAAAAATTGAACGAGTCTTTAGTAAAGATGAAATACTTTATCTTTACCTTAATCAGGTTTATTTAGGTGGTGGTTATCATGGAGTTAAATCAGCAGTAAGAGGTTATTTTGGAAAACAACTCTCGGAGTTAACAATTGCTGAGGCTGCTCTATTGGCGGGACTTTTAGTTGCTCCAGGAAAGTACTCGCCCTATATCAATCCTGCCTATGCCAAAAAACGCCAAAACTATGTTCTACAAAGGCTTTTCAAGGATGGAAAAATAACAGAAGAGCAATTCAGTTTAGCAAAAAATGAATCAATTCAGCTAGAAAAGAAGGGACAGGGTGAGTTAAAAGCTCCTTATTTTACAGAGTGGGTGAGGAAGCGAGTTGTTGAGCTTGTAGGAAATGAAGAATTTTTGACTCAAGGTTTTCATATTCGAACAACTCTTAATTACAAACTTCAGCAAGCTGCTGAGCGAGCGATTGAAAAAGGAACTCGAGACATTGATAAACGACAAGGTTTTGAGGGAGCTCTTGAGAAAATAGAAAAAGACCAATGGATAAACTTTTTAAGGGCAAGAAGACAGGAAATCTTGAGAGAGGTTTCTGCTTTTACATGGTTTACTGCCGAGGGAACATTACGAGATGAGAAAGATTTCAACGAAGAAAGCGTTGAAAGCTTCAACGAGTTTCTATCAAGTATGATGGATAAAGATGAAGAAATCAGAAAAGAGTTTCGAATTAAAATGGCTTCGGGTAATCCTGAAGATTCGGAAGAAGTTGCGGGCTTTGAAAAAGAAAAAGATTATAAAGCTTTAGTTATCTCTGTAAACAATTATCAAAAAACTATTTTTCTCGATATGGGAGGAATTAGAGGGGTTATTCCTTTTGAAGGCTTCAAGTGGGCAATAAAGAGAGAGATTTCTGAGAAGCGAACCGATCGTTATCGTATTGATCGTCCTTCTCAGGTTGTTAAACCTGGTGATGTGATTTGGGTAAGACTCGTTTCCAAAAAACAAAAGGTTTTAAAAAGACTTGTTGATTCGAAGTATCTCCAATTAAAGTTGTCCGAGAAAGCAAGAGATATGCTCAAGGAACAAAAATATTATGAGTTTAAACTTGAGCAAATTCCAAAAGTTCAAGCAGCAATTGCTTCAATTAATCCATTTGATGGAAGTATTGTTTCTCTAGTAGGTGGAAAAGACTTTAGTGAATCTCAATTTAATAGAGCTGTTCAGTCTAAAAGACAACCAGGTTCATCTTTTAAACCATTTATTTATGCAGCGGCTTTGGAGGAGGGTTACACTCCTGCTTCGATTCTTATCGATACACCTCAGGCACTTGCAGGTGTTGATAACACTCTTGATTGGAGACCGAGAAATTATGATGGAAAATTTAAGGGACCTCTAACACTTCGAAAGTGTCTTGAAGAGAGTCGAAATGTTCCAACAATTACACTTCTTCAGCAAATTGGAGTGAGCAAGGTCATGAATCTTCTTGATAGAAATGATGTAAAGATCAATCGTGAAGTTGATTTAAGTATTGCACTTGGATCTTTTGGATATAATTTGCTTGATATGGTTTCTCTCTATTCAATTTTTCCTAATGGTGGAAAAAAGATTCAATTTAAATCGATTACTTCAATTAAAAATAATGCTGGTGATGAGTACTATCTTGAAGAGCATAAGAAGGAGAAAGAGGAAGAGTTAGAGCTAGCGGAAGTTACGACAACAAGTTCAACTTCAACGACTACGACGCTTGTAAAGACTGAAGTCGATCCCTTGGATAATGGAGAGATTGTTTTTGAGCCTGTTGTTAAAAAAATCGACTTTGTTTCTAATCTTGAGGGTGATCAGGTCATGGATCGAAGAATTGCATTTTTAATGACACAGCTTTTGAAGGGCGTCATTCAGAATCGTGGTGGAACAGGACGGAAGGCCGCATCACTTAGTACTGCAATCGGAGGAAAGACTGGCACAACGAACAATTACGTTGACGCATGGTTTATCGGTTTTTCACGAAACCTTGTGTCAGGTGTATGGACAGGTTTTGACGATAACACGACTCTTGGTTTTGGAGAGACAGGTGCAAGGGCCGCGTTGCCGATCTGGAAAGAATATATGAAGGCGGCTCTAGACGAGCTAGGAGAGCGTGATTTTAGTATTCCTCCTGGCATTTTGAACCTCTCTATCAATCCTAAGACAGGGAAGAAAGCATCACCTTCCTCTCCATCAATTTTTAGAGAGTTCTTTGTCGAAGGAACGCAGCCTGGTGGCGAATATGACTCTGAAAAAAAATATGATGGACTTGGAATAATTGATGATGATGACTATTATTCTTCGCAAGAATAAACCTCTTAAGCATTGAATTAAAAACACTTTAGAAGTTTTGAAACCTGCATTGGATAAGGCAATGTGGAAAGTGTGAAAAACTTTCTTGAGTTATTTTTTCATATGGAAATTTTAGAAATACTACTTGCCGAGCCGTTTTTTTTTGAGCATACTCGGGAGCCTGTTGATACCAATCGTTAGCATCAACTTCGAACATTAGGGGAACATGGAAGCAATTCAATTACTAAACACTGCTATCGTAAAGACCAAAGAGAGAAGCCTCGATGAGTCTTATGAACAACGGTTGAAAGGTGTTTGTGATTCTCCTGTAATTGAAGTCTTAAACAAAGCTATTTCTAATCTTTCAGAGACTCAAAATGTTTCAAGAGACCAAGCGGCTTCTATGATAGTTGAAACCATTCGTGAGCTTGACAGTATTTGGTCTGATTATGTGATGATGGAAGGCATTGATCGACTTAAGACTATTCTTAAAGAACAGTAGCTTCAAAAAATTCACTCAAAAACTTCACAGACTCAAGGAACAATTAAAAACTACGACTGAGTTTTATGTCTTATACATTGAAGGAAGTAGTTATTTGATTGCGACGAAGAAGACGAGGTGTTTATGAGATGGATTTAGCCTTTACCTTTAACAACAAATCCCCATTTTATTTTAGCGAGGCCACCTCTGAGCATTTCTTTCGGTGGGTTTGGAAAAGGGCCTGCTTTATTAAATGATTCTGTTGCGGCTTCATCAAGTTCTTTTACTCCACTGGAGCCGGAAATATTAACATTGACGATCTTTCCTTTGGAATCAAGTGTAATTTCAAGGTCAGTAATCAGGTTTTGACTGGCAGGAAGACGTCCTCCGCGTTTGAAAAGTTGCTTTGCTTTTTCTTTAAGGGAAACCCCCCAACGAGTCTCTAATTGTTGGCGTATTCGAAAATAAAAGCCATAGAAACGATATTCTTGAGTATTAAGTCTTGAAAACTCACCTAGCGGTAGGTCTTCAATAAAGTCATTATTAGAGGCAATTCCCCTTTCATTAATATTGCCAAACTTAGTTCCTTTTTTTGCTTTCATAATTTCAGGAGCTGCCTTCCTCTTTTTCACAGGTTTTGTTTTTGTGGTAAGAGGATTAAAAGAAAACTTAGAGAGATCGACTTGTTTCTTTCTAGTATTCGTTCTTTTTTGATTGAGTGGAGAGTCTATAATTTTATTATTACCCTTGGCTCCTTTTTTAAAAGAGTCCACTCTTTTGGCAACAGTTTGTCTGTAAAAATAATTATCTTCTTTTGACAGAAACTTGGAATCAATAGATTTTTTCTTATTAATTGATTTCACAGTATTCACAATTTGTTTTTTCTTAGCATTCTTTTTTAACTTCAAAAGAATTTTCGTAATTTTTTCTTCATCGGACAAAGGTTTGATACCCGCCGTTTTCATCTCTAATTGAGTGAGAGTTATTATTATGTGAATTAAAAGACTCAGGGCAATCGCAATATAAAAAAATTTGCGGTCCTTGAGAAAATACATTGATCTCATCAAGGAACTTAACGGTTGAAAAGCTATAAGAGTTCAGTGTTTATGGGAGCAGTGGCAAATACTACCTGGCTCGAGATTTCATGTAATTACCGACGTAAAAAAGAAAAGATCCAAGGATAAATTGAGCGAGCTCGATTCTACCGTAATCACCCTCCATTAAGCCTGAGTAGAGACATAGCCCGACAGATGTGAAACCGAATAATTGTAGTGCGAGTCCTAAGTAGAAAACCATATTACTCAAATACTCTATTTTCTGAGTTCAGACTAGTTATAACTGATAGACATAGCGAAAACTTATATGGTCTCCAGAAAAATTGGAATTATTTAATATAAGAGTCGAGTAAATTCACTGATTTTTCTCATGGAATTTTGCAGTTCCTTCATTACTCTCTGCAGAAACTTTAAACATAATTGTTTTATCGTTAATCATTATCTCTTAGTGATTATAGGTAAATTCATAGCTTTTTCTAGTTATGGAGCTATAATGAAGCTGACTATGACAAGCCCCGTACTCTTAAAAGCAAAGCCCATTGTTGAAGATCAGAAATCAAAGCTTATTGAGAAGTGTAAAGCACTGAGAAAAGCTCCTTTGATGAAAGTTCTCTTGGTTGGTAAGAACCCAGCAAGTAAAGTTTATGTTGGTCATAAGCAAAAGCTCTGTAGAGAAGTTGGAGCAGACTGTATTGTTGAAACTTTATCGGAAGATGTTTCGGAGCAAGTATTTCTTTCCAAGGTTAAAGAAATCAATAAAGACAAAGAAGTTCATGGCTTAATCATTCAACTTCCTCTTCCAGCGCAACTCAGTCATTTAAATGTTTCGGAGCTTATTCTGCCTGAAAAAGATATTGATGGTTTTCATTTCGTGAATACAAAAAATATTTTCACTAATACTGTAAATGAACATACATTACTTCCTTGTACTCCTAAAGGGATTTTAAAAGTACTCGACCATTACAATATTGCAGTTGAGGGGAAGAACGTTGTTGTCTTGGGAAGAAGTTTGATTGTAGGAAAACCAATAAGTCTTCTTTTAAGCAATCGAAATGCAACTGTGACAATTTGTCATTCAAGAACAAAAAATCTTCAAGAACATACAAAAAAAGCTGATATTTTAGTTGTTGCTATTGGAAAGGAAGAATTTATTAAAGCGGAACACTTATCAGAGAATCAAGTTATCATTGATGTTGGGATCCATAAAAAAGACGATGGCTCTTTATGTGGGGATGTGGACTTCAACGCTGCTTTGACAAGGAATCCTCTGGCGATTACTCCTGTACCAGGAGGGATTGGACCGCTTACAGTTTTATCATTAATTGAAAACTTAATTATTACAGCTGAGAAATAATATGAAACGAACAAGTCTTTACAATAAACACATTGCTGCAAATGGCAGAATGGTCGATTTTGCTGGTTGGGAAATGCCTGTTCAATATTCGAATCTTAAAGAAGAAATTCTAGCTGTCAGAAATAAGGTTGGAGTTTTTGATGTCAGTCATATGGGAGAGTTTTGGGTCACAGGAGCTGATGCTTTCTCATTTATTGATAAACTTATCCCGAACAGTTTTGACGTTGAGATTGGTAAAGCCGTTTATTCTCCACTTTTGAATAAAGAAGGAAAAATGCTTGATGACCTTATCGTTTATAAGGTTGGAGAAAAAAAAGTTTTGATCTGCGTGAATGCTGCTAATGTTGAGAAAGATTGGAATTGGATTGAAAGCGTTTGGAAAGATTCTGGTTTGAATTGTGAAGTCAGAAATAGCTCTGAAGATTATTCTCTTTTAGCGATTCAAGGTCCTGGAACTGAAGAAGTGATGGAGAAGGTTTTTAGCATAGATTTTTCAGATACGCCTTATTATGGAGTAAAAACTCATGGTGATGAAAACGGTGAATGGGTTTTCGCTCGCACAGGTTATACGGGAGAAGATGGTTTCGAAGTTTTTGGGAATCATGAGCAAATAAACTGGCTCTGGGACCAATTTATCTCTTCCGGTGTTGAACCTTGCGGATTAGGGGCAAGAGACACACTTCGCTTGGAAGTTTGCTATCCACTCTACGGCAATGAACTAAATGAATCTCTAACGCCTCTTGATTCGGGATTGAAGTGGACAACCAAGCTTGATAAGACTGACTTTGTGGGAAAATCAGCCTTGCTTGATTACCAACCGCAAAAAAGGCTTATTAAACTCTCACTCGAGAAGGGAATTCCGAGAGCGGGCTATCCAGTTTTAAATGGGGCAGGCGAGACAATAGGTGAAATTACTTCGGGAACGATGTCACCGATCTTGAATAAAGGAATCGCTCTTGCTTTAATAGAGAGAGAAAAGTTTCCAGAAAATAAGTCGTTCCAGGTTGAGATTCGAGGGAAGCAATACTCAGCGACTTATCATACTAAGGCATTTGTCCAGGGAGGTCATAAGTAATGGCAACTCAAATTCCAGAAAATCTAAAGTACACTAAAGAGCACGAATGGGCCTTATTCCAAGACAATATTATCACTGTTGGGATTACTGATTTTGCTCAATCATCTCTTGGAGATATTGTTTTTGTTGAACTTCCAGAAGTAGGAAGGGGATTGGGAAAAGACGAAGCTTTTGGTGTTGTTGAATCTATTAAATCAGTTTCAGATCTTTATTCTCCTGTGGCAGGAGAAGTCGTTGAGATTAATGAGGCACTGACAGATAATCCTGAGTCTCTCAATCAAACTCCGTATGATAGTTGGATGATTAAAATCAAAGTTGAAAATGATGGTGAATATAATTCACTTTTATCGAGCTCTGATTATTCGACTTTATGCGAGGGATAATATTTTTATTTCCTTTAATTCTTTCATGTAGTGAGGGTAATTACGATTACTCAATCAGTGATGTGAAAGCGACTTCAGAGGTGTTCGTTGCTTCACTTGGAAACTTAATGGACGAAGTTTCGGGAGGAGGATTTTCGCGTTCATCACTTTGTCTTGATAGAGCTGGGATTCAGTCTTGTAATAGCGGCAGACAGTCTATTACTTATAATGGTTGTGAAGCTTCCTCAACTCTTATAACTGGAACCGTAACCTTAGAGTATTCAGATAATGGCTGCAGTATCGGATCTTTAAATAATACTGTGACAAGAGAAATTGATCTCACTCGAAACAATAATGATGATAGTCAGGACCAAGTTTTTGATTCAATAAGACCTGATTTTCTTGGAAGCACTTATGGAGGAGGAGTTCGTCTGACTTCGTTTTCTACGACAAGTCATCAGTTGGAGTTTTTAGGCAAGCATATTTCAACCACAAGAAGTTCTGGGTTTGAAGGTTTTTTAGTCAGCATGAGAACCACAACTCCGATTTCAGTAACAACAAGCAGTTCAAGTCTTGGAAGAAGTGGTCGTTTTCTTAGCGGTGGAGTTGTTGAAATGGCCCATAACCGACTTGATTATCTGACAACCTATACAATCGGAAGTCTGAGCTATTCAACTAGCTGTTGCCATCCTTTAACAGGGACGATTACTTTTGATATCTCTAAGGGAGCTGAAGGATCTGGCCAAATACTCTTCAATAATAGCTGTGGATCAGCTTCTTTGACGTTGGGTGATGTGACTGAAACAATGTTTATAGGAGACTGTAACTATTGATTGTTTTAGGAATTGACCCTGGTTCAAGGAAGACTGGATTTGGTTTAATCGAAGTTAAAGGAAACCAAGTCAAATACATTCATTCTGAAACCGCAAAATTTAATCTTAAAAATGAATTTCTTCAAAGAGTGCCTGAGATCTTTGAAAGAACAACGGAAATTACAAAAAAATTTAATCCTGGTTTTATTTCGATTGAGTCACTGATTTATGTAAAGAGCCCAACGGCCCTAATTAAATTAGCTCAGACAAGAGGAATTATACTTTCAGCTCTTGCAAATCTTAATTACCAGGACAAGATTTTTGAATATTCTCCAAACCTCGTGAAATCAGCAACAACGGGTTACGGTCACACTGATAAGCTCGGTGCTCAAAAGTTTCTTAATACAGTTCTCGGTCCTCGAAAATATTCAACAGACGATGAAAGTGATGCGCTGTTAATTGCCATGTGTCACGCATTCCAGCACAATAACTCTAAAGCAAATAAAAAAACCGGAAAAGGTTCTTTGGCACAAGCTGTGTCACATAGAATTTAAAGGAGCTTTGTATGTTAGGTTTCATTGAAGGTGAAGTTCTTCATCAAGATGATAGCAAAGTTTTAATTAAAACAACTCAAGGAGTTGGTTACGAAGTTTTCTATACAAGTCGTGTAGAAAGTTCAAGTTGTTCACTTTATCTGTCACAAATCTTTAAAGAAAAATCAGTTGAACTTTATGGCTTTAAGACTCTAATAGAAAAAAAGAATTTTGAACTTCTTTTAGGTGTGAATGGAGTGGGACCTAAATCAGCCTATTCACTGGTTAGCACTTTAGGAGTTGAAAGTTTATCTGATGCGATTGCAATGGAAGATATTAAAACGATTAAAAAAGCTCCTGGAATTGGTCCGAAAGCAGCAAAGCAAATAGTTCTCGATCTTAAAGGAAAGATTGCGACAAATGGTCTTTCAATGGATCTTGAAAGTTCGAGTTCTAAGGTCACTTCTTTTTCTCTTTATCAGGAAGCAATGGGAGCTTTTAAAGAACTTGGTTTTAATGAAATTGAAATTGCCCATGTCTTAAAAGAAAAGATCAAAGAAAATACATACAGTAAGTCTGAAGAACTTATTCGAGTCGTTCTTCAAGAAATTAATCACTAAGGGAATTCATGGAATTAGAAACCTCTCAAGACGAAAACTTTTTCAATCCAAATGTCGGAAATATTCAAGAGCTTCATGAAGATAAAAGATTAAGACCAGCAAATTTCCAAGAGTTTATTGGGCAAAAACTTGTCGTCTCCAATATTGATATTATGGTTAAGTCAGCTATCAAGCGTGAAGCAGCAATGGATCATGCTCTTTTCTCTGGTCCTCCTGGCTTAGGAAAAACCTCGCTTGCTATGCTTATTGCTGAGGAGTTGAACTCTGAGCTTCATATGATTTCAGGTCCTGCTATTGAAAAGAAAGGTGATCTTGCCGCTATTCTTACGAACTTGAAACCAAGAGATGTCCTTTTTATTGATGAAATTCATAGAATTCATATTTCAGTCGAAGAGATTCTTTATTCAGCAATTGAAGACTTCAGACTTGATATCCTTGTTGGGCAAGGTGCAGCTGCAAGAACCTTAAAAATTGATTTGGCTCCTTTTACTTTAATTGGTGCAACAACAAGATCAGGGCTTTTATCAAATCCGCTTCGTGATCGGTTTATGGCGAGTTTTCATTTTGATTTTTATAATTCAGATGATCTTATTCAAATTATCGATATCAATTGTAAAAAATTAAATTTGAAAATTTCAACTCAAGCTAAAGGTGAGATGGCCAAAAGAGCGAGAGGAACACCGAGAATCGCCAATAGAATTCTTAGAAGAGTTCGTGATTATGCTATTGTTAAAGATTGTGAAGAGATTTCTAAGAATGAAGTCGTTAAGGCTTTGGAGATGCTTGATATTGATCATTATGGCTTGGATTCTATGGATAGAAGAATCATGACAGTTATGAAGGATTATTATAGCGGTGGGCCTGTTGGAATAGAAGCACTTTGTGCAACTCTTGGAGAAGATAGAACAACACTTGAAGAGGTTTATGAACCTTATCTGCTTAAAGAAGGTTTTATTCTGAGGACGCCGCGAGGAAGGACTCTTTCGGAAAAGGCGATGGAGCATCTCGAGTCATGAAATATCTTATCCTTCTGTTTCCACTGATTGCTTACTCCCAAAAATGCCCTAAAGACATCGATGCAGGTCTCTCGAGTTGTAAAGAAATTAGTTGTATTCGAGATGATTCGAAGATGCTGAATATTGTTTTTGGAGTTAAAGAAATTTTTGTGACTAATATTTCAGTTAAGAAGAGGGGAAGTGATTGCGTTGTTGAATATAAGAGTGACTGGACAGGGAGTCAAACTTGTAAATTTCCTCTTAAGTATCTCAAACAAATGAGCAGCATTATGGGAGATTCGAATAGTACAGAAGCTCTTAGTATGTTTGTTGTGATGACAAAGCTTTCAAAAGCGAAATCAAAAAAAGAGTTTGATGCTGCTCAAAAACAAATGAGCTCTTTTCAGAATAAAATGATGGCTAAGCAAATTGAAGTGAAGAAATTCATGGATGAAAATAAAGAAATTGCAAGTAGGCTTAATACATTTTGTAAGCTTGATGAAAGTTCTGGAAAAACTGAAAAGTTAAAGAAGTATAAAAACTATATGAAACGAATCAGTGATAGTATGGTTAAAATTCAGCAAAAGATTCAAAAGAAAATGCTTCAGTTTTCGAAATAATCAGTCCCCAATATATTCAGAGCAAGTCACACTTGTGACTCTGGTACGGCAATGAGTTGTATCAAGTTCTGATATATCTCCATTTTCCTTGAGAGTCAGAGTGCTACGACATAAAAAATTTCTCTTTGTTTGAGCAGTGTGAAACTTTTGAAAGTCAAAGAGGGCACAAATTCCTTTTGGACTAATTCTTCCTCCGCTGATTTTTTCCATTTCTCCTTTATAAGAAACTTTAGGATTGATGATATTAACGGATCCATCTCCGTTATCACGGTTGATTTCTTCTGCTTCAACTTTTCCACCTTTTAAAGTAGAAATTGCTTTAGCGATATCACTTCTTGAAAGAGTGATTTTCTCTCCAAGGTGATTTTCTATTTCGATAACTTCCTCAGCAAATGAGGTAAGCGAGAAGAATATTAATAAAGACAAGAGTGTTTTCATTTTAAAACCTTAAAAGTTCATATAAATAATAATGATATTTTATCAAAAAATTTAATGGGATTAATTGATGACTGGAATCCTTTCAAGGGGTGGCTGAAAGTTAGACAATAAAGAGGTTTAAGGTCTTACGAGTTCGCCCTCTTCGTCATAATTAGGACATTGGTTTCTTTTAAATTCGTCATTGAAGCCCCAGCGAGCTTCGTAATTGTCATTAGGGTTGGTTGAGAGGCTAGAAACCCATATCTCTTGTCCTTGTTTATTCACTCCAATATTTGGATTTCTATAACGCCAGATAAAATCAGAAACTTTAAAATCTTGATTTTCAAAACTGACACCTGCACAGAGCTTTTTAAAGAGTTGTTGTTCGAATTTAACTGTTGCTTTGGGAATATCACTTTTTTCATATCCCCATTTTTCATTAGCCTTGTAGTCGTTCCAGATAAACCAAGGAACGAGCATATCTTGATATTCTCTGGAATAGTGCTTTTCTGGGTTGAGCTCGACATATTTATCCCAGGCATCAAATAGAGTTACTATTTCAGCCATTGTGGTGGCATCGCGAGAAGGAGTGGAGAGTTTTCGGTAGCTTTCTGGATTAAAGCATCCATTTTGGTCAAAGTATTTTCTTCCTTCGCGGGTATCCTTGATATCTATAAGTCTCAAGGCATCATCTACGACGATTGATCTTTGATAAAACAAAGTACAAATATTTTGAACTTTCCTTTTGATTTCTTGATCAATGCTTTCATCTCTCAGTTGAAGACTTTGAAAGAAAATAGAGAAGAATTTTTTATCATTGATATATTTATATTGATTGAATGAAAAACCCCAATACTTCATTAAACCAGAGAAACTCTCATTTTTTCTTTTGATTCCCGCTTCTGAAACTTTTTCTTTAGAGCTTTGAGTTCTTATACTATAAGTTTCCCAATCGCCACCTGTAGGGATAAATCTTTTCATTCCCCAGCCATAACCTGTTGGTTTGTACTTTGGGAGACCTTTTAAAAGAAAGAGATCGGAGATTTGAACCATAAGAGTATCGTAAAGTAAGTGAAAATGACCAAGAGGACTAATGTCTTTGATCATATAGGAATGCCGGTCTGTTTTAACAGGTGAGACATAAATATCACCAGGAGCAACTTTTTTGGGATCAACCGGGAGTGTATCTCTAAAAGCAAGACCGTAAGTATCTGCAATATTCTCATTAATCCAATTAAGGAAAACACGTAATCCTTTGAGTTCTTTTATTTTTTCTTCACTTAAAGAACTTCTAAACTCTGGGTCTAATCCTTCTGGAAATTTATCAGCTCTGTCCCGTGCTCCTCCAGCTATATAAGAATCGCGATTACTATAATATTTTCTGGAAGTTCCCAGAGTATTTTTAATTTTAAAGGGGAGCTTGTTTTCATAAGCAAAGATCGCTCGAAGAGAGTAAATCATATCAGCACAATCAGTATCGAGATGATAATAAGGGCTTTTGGGATCGGTGAAAATATTCTTTTTAACTGCATCTTTTACCCATTTCTGATACTTCTTCTCAGCATTAACACTCCATTTATTTGTATCTTCCCAAACGATGGAAGAAGCATCTGTGGCTGCAAAAACAAGAGCGAGTAAAACGAGTAAAAAACGCATGGGAGACCCTAAAATCCTTTGTTATTAGTATTTTAGAAGGTTTTGGAGTCGCTCTCAGGTCAAGAGTAATTATTACAAGGTCGTGCTTAGTAACTGGACAGACCTATGCAAAATCTGATTAAGAGAGTAGGCTAAAGGATTGAAATTAGGTGGAAAAGCTCGAAGTTTTGAGGGCTTGCGATATAATTAAATATGAGTTGAAGACAATAAAATAAGTTAACTAAAATAATGATATATCAAAGAACAATTGCTGAAAGTACACAAGTCACTGGAATCGGAATTCATTCCGGTAAACGTGTAACGATGAAGTTGCATCCAGCAGAGGATGATATAGGAATTGTATTTGTGAGAACAGATCTTCCTGGAGCCCCTCGAATTAAAGCGCATGCTCAAAATGTTGGTGCAACTGAAAACAACACGGCTATCGGCGAAGGAAGAGATGCGGTTCATACGATTGAACATCTCCTCTCAGCTTTTTATGGTCTTGGTATTAATAACGTCATTGTTGAGATTGATGGACCAGAAGTTCCAATCATGGATGGCTCTAGTGTTTCTTTTGTTTTTCTTTTAAAAGAAATTGGACTCAAAAACTTAAGTCAATCAAAAAAACTTCTCATTATTAAAGAGCCAATAAAAGTTGAATTTGGAGATAAGTGGGCGACGATTGAACCCTCGAAAAAACTTATTATTGATTCAACGATTATTTTTGCTCATCCGATTATCAAAAATCAAAGATTTGAATTTGAATTCAATTGCGAGTCTTATATCAACGAGATTTGCAGGGCCCGTACGTTTGGATTTGTTAAAGATGTCGATATGCTGAAGAAGAAAGGACTGGCTAAAGGCGCCTCATTAGCCAATGCTGTTGGACTTGATGACTTCAAAGTAATGAATCCGGAAGGTCTCCGTTTTGTTGATGAATTTGTTCGCCATAAAGTTCTCGATACTATCGGAGATGTTAGTCTTTTAGGCTATGAGCTTGCTGGAAAGATCACTACTTATAAGTCTGGTCACCATGTTCACAACCTTCTTTGTCGTAAAATTCTAGAGAATCCAAATAGTTTTGAAATTTCTTCTATTGCAACGATGGCCCCAGAGATAAAAGATAGTTATAAACTTCCTTCTAACGTGCGTGTTCCTGCGCTTTAAAATCGACTAAAAACTAACATATTTTGAAAAGTTTACAGATAGCTAGCTTTAGATATTTTCATCTTGATATTATATAAGTGATGAAAAGTTTTCTAATGACATTACTGCTGGGATCTTATTCCTTAAACCTAATGGCTGAGGATAAATGTTTTAAAAGCGATACCTTACTTTGTTACGAAGCTAACGGAGAGGCAATGATGCTCATAGTGAAAAATTCTAATGAGGATCTTCGAGGAAGACATGCCAGTGAAAAGAATGCAACTTTTAGCTCTATTGAACAATTTCAATATAAAGCCGAAGGTAATTCGAATCATGTTTATGAAAGCCAATTTGGTTCGATTACTCTTCGTTGCGATGAAAGCAATTTAAACTACACTTATATTAATTCTTCATTCTTTACTAAACTTGCTAACTCAGATGGAAATGTTTTTTGTCAGAGCTTCCCCTCCTATACAATCAAATACGATATAAGAAATATCTCGAAAGACTATGTCTATTATTACCTAGATGAACTTTTATAAGCCGTTCTTTAAGAATTTTTCAGGGACTTGAATCTTTGGAATATAGTTATTTGACTAAGAAGCAGAGCGGTAATACATATAAAATTGTAGTGATTCGGTTTTGACTCTTCAGACAGGAAAGGGAGACTGAAGCACCAAGGCGTACCGCTTTGGTACGTCGCAGACGTTAAGTGTTGAAGCTTGACGAACCTGAGGATTAAAACAGGATTATTAAATGAGATTATCACAAGCTTATTGGCAGACCTATAAAGAAGTCCCGAAAGACGCTGAAATTCCATCACATAGACTCATGATGCGAGCAGGGTTTCTCCACAAGGTAGGATCTGGGATTTATCATTATCTCCCTTTCGCCATTCGTACTCTTCAAAAAATAGAAAATATTATTAGAGAAGAAATGAATCGTGCCGGTTCCATGGAGGTAAAAATGGCGGTAGTAACACCGGCGGAGCTTTGGCAAGAGTCTGGTCGCTGGGATGCTGCTCGTGATGTTATGCTTCAGTTTAAAGATCGAGGCGAAAAAGAAATGTGTATTAGCCCGACTAACGAAGAAACGGTTACTGATATTTTCAGAAAAACCGTTAAATCGTATAAACAGCTTCCAGTAAGTTTGTATCAAATCAATACTAAATTTCGTGATGAGATCCGACCTCGTTTCGGACTTATGCGTGGTCGTGAGTTCGTGATGAAGGATGCTTATACCTTTCATGAATCAAAAGAATGTCTCGATGAAGGCTATGAGTGTTTGTATAAAGCTTACGAGAGGATTTTTGAAAGACTTGGATTAGATTTTATTGTGGTTGAGGCCGATGCTGGCATGATGGCAGGAGCCGATTGTAAAACTCACGA
Organism: Bacteriovoracaceae bacterium; assembly: GCA_965217035.1. Taxonomy (GTDB): domain Bacteria; phylum Bdellovibrionota; class Bacteriovoracia; order Bacteriovoracales; family Bacteriovoracaceae; genus JAUHYH01. The sequence goes on from OZ244226.1 coordinate 1,713,336, forward strand.
GTTTCAAGTTGTTGCGGATACAGGTGAAGATCTTGTCATTTATTCGAATGAAGCCAATTATGCTTCTAATATTGAAAAAGCAGCGACGATTCGGAAAGACTTAGATTTTGCTCCAGCAACTGAATTAAAAGAAGTAGAAACAAAAGGGAAAGCAACAATTAAAGATGTTTGTGATTTTCTTGGAACTCCCCAACATCATAGTTTGAAATCATTAGTTTATAAAGCAACTAAGGGTGATGAAGACAAGCATATTCTTGTTATGCTCCTTGGTGATGATGAACTTAATGAGATTAAGTTGGTAAACGAGTTGGGATGTGATCATTTAACAATGGTTAATGATGCGACTCTTGAGAAGCTTGGACTTGTTAAAGGTTATATTGGTCCTCACAAAGTTCAAAACGTTGAAATCATTTATGATAATGCGATTGATTTGAAAGCAGGTTATTGTGCTGGAGCGAATAAAGCTGATTATCATTTCACAGGGTTTGTTCCAGAACGTGATAGTGAAGGGTATAAACAAGCGGATGTTCGTCTTTCTCGTGAAGATGATTATACTCCAGATGGCAAACACAAGATCTCTATGAAAAGAGGAATTGAAGTCGGACATATTTTTCAATTAGGTGATAAGTATACTAAGAGCTTAGATTCTTCTGTGCTTGATAAAAATGGAAAACAAGTTTTTCCTCAAATGGGCTGTTACGGAATTGGTGTGACTCGAACGATGGCAGCGGCAATTGAGCAAAACCATGATGAGAATGGAATTATTTGGCCAAAGCAAATTGCTCCTTTTCATGTTTATTTTGCGATGATTGGAAAGAGTGATGAGATCAAGAATCTTGGAACTGAAATTTATGAGGATCTTCTTAAGAAAGGTATAGAGGTTCTTTTCGATGATCGAGGACAAGGTCCTGGAGCCATGTTTAAGGATGCCGATCTCCTTGGATTACCAATTAGGCTTACTCTAGGAGAAAGAGATTATAATAAAGATGGAACTTTTGAACTTGCCCTAAGAAAAAATGGAAAATCAATTAGAGTAAAGCGTGAAGAGATTATTCCACATATAAAAGAGTATCTAGGTGAGTAAAGATTTAATTACGGGTTTTCATAGTATTCACCATGCTCTTAAAAATCCTAAGAGAAATGTGATTGAAGTTCTCGCGACAGATAAAGGATTACAAGAATATAAGAAAAAATATTCTCATATCGATGCGGAACTAAAGCGATTAAAGCCGCATGAGTTTCAGGCTCAATCAGAAAAGCTTTATAAAGAAGCCGGTTTTAAGTTTCAAAAAATTTCTTCTGGGCTCCTCTTGATCGCTGAAGGCCTTGAATATAAAAGTCATGCTTGGCTTTATGATCATATCGAAAAGAATGATTCTGTTAAATTGCTTGCCTTGGATCAGGTTACTGATATCCAAAATGCAGGAGCTATTTTAAGGACTGCAGCTTTTTATAATATTGATGCATTGATTGTAGGGATTAAAGGAAGTTTCTCTTTAACTCCTTCTTTTTTTAGAAATACTTCAGGGGCTTTCGAACATGTTCCTTTCATACAGGTTCCAAGTCTGTCTAAAACATTAAAAACCCTCTCTGAAAAAAATGTAAAAATTATTGGCCTTAGCGAGGAGGCGAATGATGATGAGTTCGAGAGAACTTCAAAAGAATGCTTTATTATGGGATCGGAAGACAATGGTTTATCTCATGCTGTGGAGCGTTGTATTGATCACAATATCGCACTCAAAGCAGCAGGTGAAATCGAATCTTTGAATGTTTCAGTTGCAACAGCAGTAACGCTAGAGCGGTTTTTAAATAAAAACATCTAATTTTCCATACATTGATTGACTGGTTTACTCAGATTTAGCAGATTGAAATCATCATTATATTTATCAAGGGGAATCCTATGAAGCTTTTATGCGCATTATTTATGACCTTATCATTTAACGTCATGGCTCAGAAAACTGAAAAATTTTATGTACCAAATGGTGAGATGGAGCAATTGATTACAAGAAACGCTGCTGAAACGAGAAAGCAGACAGCTATGTTTTCTTGGGACGAAGTTGTGACTGGTACTGAGCAATATTGTGTTCAATGGGATTTTAGACGTCGTTATAATTGGTGTCGTGATCGAAGAGGGAGGCTGTTTAGGTGTGGAGTTCGTGATTTTGGATACTGTATTCGTTACGAGGCAAGACAACATACGAGAAATATTACTCAACGTTATAGAGTTCGCTTAAAATTTGATAAATCTGCGAGATTAGGTTTTAAAGGAGCTGAAAAATATCTCGTGAAGTTCGATAAGGCTTCTAAGTGCGGCTTTGTAACTTCTGCAAACGCTAATGCAGATAAAAGAATCATCAATAATAAGACTTGTCGGAAGGTCATTATTAAATAATTCCGCTTTGCGAAAATAACCCACTTCATGGATTGGGAAGTGGGCTTTCTGAACCTAATGCTTGATAAAGCCCTTAAATTCCAATATAACTTATCTCACGATTAAAAGTGCTTGCTGCTCTAGCTCAGTTGGTAGAGCATCGGTTTTGTAAACCGACGGTCGCAGGTTCGACTCCTGTGAGCAGCTCCACTTTTGTTTCTAAGTTGGCGTGGTTCCCGAGCGGCCAAAGGGATCAGACTGTAAATCTGACGGCGTATGCCTTCGATGGTTCGAATCCATCCCGCGCCACCACTTAGAAATATCCATTCTGTGTTTTTTGCATTAGGATTGGAAATCAAATCTTAGCGGGTGTAGCTCAGTTGGTAGAGCACCAGCCTTCCAAGCTGGGGGTCGAGAGTTCGAACCTCTTCGCCCGCTCCATTTCTTCTAAAATTTATTCATTTTCGTTGTCGCGGTTGCGACTCGGCTTCGGTCACATACTTCGTTTGTATACTCCCTCAGTCTCACTTGCCGCTCCTAGAATCTGAACAAATTTATATCGAAATTTATTTTAAGCTGCTTTATACTTCGTGAGTCTTGAAAGCGTCGGAACGTAGCGCAGTCTGGTAGCGTACTATTCTGGGGGGATAGGGGTCGCTGGTTCAAATCCAGTCGTTCCGACCATTTCAAACAATGGGTGCAAATGCACCCATTGTGAGAAGTTTTCTGAATAACTCGTTTAAATAAGTGAATGACTTGGTTGCTGAAAAATTGCAGGAGCAATTTTGTGTGCTTGCACCCGAAGGGTTCCGTAGCAGGATGCGGAGGGACGCAATCAAATCCAGTCGTTCCGACCACTTCAATTTATGGATGCTTTTGCCCTTACCGTAAAAGAGAGACGTAGAAATAAAACAATAAATAATAGCTTCTTGACGTGATGGTAGATGAAATCAAGGGATTCGTCTTTGTGGTAGATAGATATCATAAGATTTTTTCCCTAGCTAGTTTGAATCAGGGTCTTTTTCCGTTTCAGTTTCTTCTTCAGGCTTTTCTCGAATTTGCTCAACTATGGTTGAGATCATTCCGCCGTCACTATGAATTCTCTCATAATACATGTGAGATTGTTCCATGCCTTTATAATTAGAACGAATATCAGAAATAGCCTCCGCTCCTTTATTCTCTCTAAGCTGGGTAAGTTCGGCGTAGATTAAGCCCGATATTTTGATGTCTAAGCTTGCGTCATCTTGAAGGAGTTGCTCTTTAGTTAGGCCTAGTTGAGAGACAATATCTTCTTTTAAATAATCAAACAGGAAATAGATATCATTGTCGGGATCTTTTTTCTCATTATTATAATTGGTATGAACTGACTTAATCCATTCTTTGGAGCGACTTGTTTGATAGGCGATAATGACATCTTTCATGTCGTTCATTTCTTCGTTCGAGAATTCTTTTGCGAAAATCTTAGCGTATTCATCTGTCCAGGAGTCAAAATCGAGATCCTCATTTTTACCTTGTTGAATAGAGAGAAGAGCATTATCAAATTCTACACTAATAAATTCCATGCGTTCTGGATAAGCCTCTCTTAACTCCGCTATAATTTTACTTTGTTCACCTTTTTCAGCGAGAAAAATTTCTGATAAAAATTCATGGGCAACAGTTTCTGTGCCTTTATACCCAAAAGAAATCTTTTCGACCCATCGGGCATTTTTATCATGATAATCACGACTAAACATATTGGCCCCTAGTTGATAGGAGAGGTAGGCAACCGATGCTACCATGATGAGGTTTCCTGTATTTCTTAGTGATGAGGCAACCTGAGCACTACTAATATTTCTAAAGCCTTTTCTGCTCGCGATTTCTTCGAGGTAGCTATAAATATCTTTTAAGCTTGCTCCTTCATTAAGTTTTTTGATGATCTCTTTTTCATAGCGCTTAAATAAAAACTTGGCTACTGCTGTATCTCCAATAAGGGTGGGGACAGAAATGACCGATTTAATAATTCGTACAAGAGCTTTCTTTATTTTTTTTACAAGATTTCTGGCATAGTCTTTTGCACCTGCTTTTTGGAAATGATCGACCCAAAAAGAAAGTAGTTTTTTATTAGCAAATCGATGAGCAAACCATCCGGCTAAGACTTTTTTAGGACTAGTTGGAAGACTCTTTATTAAAACCCCTAATGTTTTTTTAGGACTTATTCTTTGAGAGAGTAAAAGTGCTGAAATAATAATATCGGGATCACTTTTAAAAGGCTTTTGAAAGTCTACTGATTCAATTTTTCTCATAAACTTTCGAACTCTTCTTCCTGTCGATGTTTCTGAGAGGGTATCTCGAAGAGGTTTGAAAAAAGATTTATCGTCTAATTGAAAAAGAAAATCAATATAGGCGATTTTAAAAGCGTTAGATGTTGGTTCAAGAGTTGAGCCTTCAGCGAGCATTTGTTTTAAAAAATCATCAACGGAGTTATAAGTTCCATTCTTGTAAGCTGTATCCAAGGCATTATAGGCTTCCTGTATTTCTTTGGAGCTGGGAGCATCATGAACTGAAGTTTTTGCTGAAAAATAGTCATCTGCGTAAGCAGCACATTTTGCTTTGAATTTTTTAAAGCCACTTTTGAGATCTCCATACACTCCAGCATTAGAAGAGAGAGAGCAAGCAAAAAAGAATAGAGCTATATATTTACTCATCGTCTAAACTCCCTCAAGAGTTGAAATACGCGATTTCTTCTCAAGAAATCCCTGTAGGCGCAAACATTTTTAGAGTAATGTCTATCAAGTTTTCTTTTATAGGTTTTAATTTTGTTTCTTCTTTGCTTTTTAGATTCACCCTTCATCCAAGCTGGCCACTTCGTCGCTTGTATATATTCATTAAGAGTTTTTTCGTAATCATTGAGATAAGAGTTATACATAGAGCTGAGGTTTTGATCGTCAAAATAACCTCTTTGAGCTGATTTTAAGATGGTATTTTTACAATGTTTTTTGAATTTATTGATATGTTTAAATGCTAATGATTGAAGGCATAGTCTTGAGAGTTCATCGGCTGCAGTTTCAGCACTTAAATCATGATCAGATATGACATCGGGATTAAGTTCGAAAATATCAGTATTGTACTTAAATCGATCTCCGAAGACTGTTGAGTTAATAATTGGATGCAAGAGTCCAACAGTTGGATTGTACTTTCTCGTGAAAGAATCTCTAAGGTATGAACTTGGCCCGTAATATTTTTGCTCTTCTGAAATAGCCTTATATTGAGTGATCATTCCAACGAAGAGGTTTCCAAAGCTATTTTCTAAAACACTTAAGTTCTTTTCATGGATTTCCTTTGCGCTATTAATAGCTTGTTTTAAAAGAGTGGGGTCTTCACCATAAGACGCATTTAAAAGATCTGCGAAAATATCGTTAGCAGAAACTAAAAATAATTGCTTAACATAATTATCGAGTTGACTGGGATCATGTAATTGTTGTTTGAAGTCGAACTCAACGGTTGTGAAAACTCTAGTCTGGAGATAGGTGTCCCTTTGAAGAAGAATATTGAAGTTTTTGTAGGTTGTATCAATAACATCTAAAAAAGCTTGAAGAATTTCATCATTATGCCCAAGGGTTGCTATCGCATCAATGTCTTCATTCATTGATCCTAGGGTTGGAGATATTGCTTTCTTTATTGAAGTTTTTATTTTGTCAGGATCATCTATATTAGCGATTCGAGCTTTGATATCATTATAAGAAAGAGTTTTCGATTTTTTGGTTTTATTAAGTTCTTGGTCTAATCTTTTCTTAAGGTCTTCTTCAAACTCTTTAATTTTTTTATAGGTGACTTCATCAACTTTTTGAAAAGCAGCAAGAACGCCATCTATTTTAGTAATTGTTTCACTTATATAGGCAAGCATAGAACGAGGGATCTCTGGATTAACCTTATACTGTCTATAAAGTCTCTCCATGTATTTTTTGACGTTTAAAAGTGCTCGTCGAACAGTGATTCTTTGACCAGACATAGCTTGTGCAACAAGATTTGGAATATCGACGATGAACCTAGTTCTAAAGTATTCATTAGCTCCGATATAAGCTTTCTCAGCAATTTTTTTAGTCTGAGTAGCAATTTTATCAAAGAGTGCATCGGGTTCGTCAAAAACATCAATGAATCCACCACCACTTCCTTGAGTTTGCATATATTTTTCCCAAGGCATCTGGAATTGACGGTCGCCTCTGGCGGCAACTTCATCAGGGATGATTGGGTTTCCACTAGCATCTACTTTACCCACTAGAAAGAATGGAATACCAAGAGATTGCATCGTCCAAGAGAAAAAATTAACATCTCCTCGACTGGAACGGTTGAAACTTCCGCCGATCGTTTTAACAACGGTAGCAAGAAGAGTTTCTAATATAAATGCTTTTTTTGCGGTATAATCTTTAATTTCTCGATAGTCGATTCTAAAGTTCTCAACTTGAGCTTCAAGGTTGTAAACATCTTGAAGGAACTCTGTAATGTTATCGAGAATTTTGTTTTTATATTCCGCATCTTGAATAAGTTTTGGACGAACACCCTGCATAACCTTGATGAGCCAATCGGAAACAATCTTAGCCTCCCTGTTCATCATGTAATAACCCTCAAGCGGTTCAAATTGCTCGACATCTTTATCTTGGTTCTTCTCAACAAGTTCGAGCATTTTTTCAGCATCATAAGCTTTGCAATAAGCAACAGAGGTCGCTTCTAGTAAACAAGAAATTGAATCTCTAAAATTTGCATCCTTTAGTTCTTTCATTGATTTTGCGAATCGATTTTGCCTTATGAATTCTACAAAGCTATTAACAGAAGAGTTAACTTCTCCAAGAAGTGAATTTGGTGTGCTTAAAAAAGAAGCAGCCATATTGACGGCACTCATGACAATTGTCTTGGCTTGTGCAGGATTATTGTATAAGCATTTTGAGTTTTGCGGAATTTGCTGGAGTAAGTTGCTGACATAGTTTCTTGCTTCAGCATTGGGAATTCGTAATTTCTTTTGCGTCACATGATGATGAACAGAACCTAGCATATTATCAATCATAACGGCCCCGATTCCTGCACTGCTACCATTGATACTATCAAGAATAGACGGGCCTATCGCTGTTGTTGCATCATGTTGGTCAGCTTTAGTTTCTGCTGTTTTTGTGAATTGTTTGTTATCACCTGGATTGCCTTGAAAAGCGACGCTGTTGTAGTCCATAACTGAAGTAACGAGTTTTGTGCAGTCATCATCAGTTCTTAAAAGTTCAAGAGCTGAGTTAATTTTGCGACTTTGAGAATAAGCCTCTTGAAGCCACCCTCCGGCTTGAATTGAGCAAGAACCAGAATATTCATATCCTGAAGCAATATCTCTTGCTTTTAGATTAATAGAAAGTCTTTTTTCATCAGGGTCATTTCCTACCCAAGAGCAGGAATTGATTAAGAAGAAAGATAATAAAGGACTCAAAATTCTGGAATACTTCATACCCCAATATTCTAACGCTAACTGAATTTTTTATCTTTTGGGGTAAATTATTCAGTTCGGTGTGTCGTGATTTGGTTGAGTTTTTTAATCATGTTTACAAAAAAACACTTTGAAGCGGTTTTTTTGTTTATTAAAGTTATTTTTAAAAGATTAAGTGTTGTTAGCAACAGGATCTGTATCAGAGTTCATTCCTGAAGCGCTAGTTAGAGAACTTAAAAATGGGTTCTATTGTTGGAATACGTGTCCCGTTCTCATCAATTTCAGCATAAGCAATTTCAGCAAAGTGAATTTGAGAAATTTCAAGAGCTTTCTCGGCATTGCTTATTTCTAGGCTTTGTAATCTTGGAAGGGCCCCATCTTGTGCAAACTTTTCTTCTTCTTGGTATTCATCATTGAGAGTGAAGTTATTGATGATAACTTTATTGTCAGAGTTGATTGAAAGATCGATATTCTCAAAATTAACTTGGCAATTTTTACAAGCATTATCTGCTACAATTTCATTAATCGCGGCTTTGATTGTTTCAACTAATTCAGGGTTAACTGTTTTGTTGTATCTCTCAAGAGTTTTTTCATGAAGACCAGCGCTTAAAGCTTGCTCAAAAGTTTCATAAGGAGAAGAATCCTGATCAATATCAATTTCATTGATTTCATCAAGCGCTTGTTGTCTTACTTGTGCAATGATTTCATCTTTAATTGATTGGATGTTTTTTTCATCAAGAAGTTCAGTTAGGGCATTTTTGAAATCATCAGATTTTCCCATCTCTGCATTATCATCTGTATTAACTTGAGGGATAGCGGTATCAGTAATGAGTTCACCGGCGATAATCGTATCCTTTAATGGAGTAATTCCACGAGCCTCTAATGTTAAAATAGGCTGAACTTTCTCTCTCTTTTTTGGTTCGGCATTTTTATTATTAATCGTAGTATTATCACCTGTATTAACTTGAGGGATAGCGGTATCAGTAATGAGTTCACCGGCGATAATCGTGTCCTTTAATGGAGCAATTCCACGAGCCTCTAATGTTGAAACATGTTGAACTTTCTCTCTCCTTTTTGGTTCGGTGACTTTATCATTGATCGTTGTATTATCTTTAATAATAACATCATCTTGAAGGTTGGGTGTTTCCTTATCTAGGTTCTCAGTCTCATTTGTAAAACCACGAACAATAGTTCTCCGTTGTTTTTTACATGAAATAGTTAGGGCCAAAAGTGCTAAGAGTGCAATTCTGAAAAACATAGTTTTTCTCCTTAAATAGTTTCTTCTAATTTATCATGGTGTATTGCGCACATAGAGAAGTTGTAAAAAACACAAAAAAACGGTGGGAATTGACTGATTTTTAGACAGTTGAATTTACAGAAAACCTGTAACTTTTATAGGTTTTTTGCGTGCTTTAGCGAGGCTTAGTCTCTATTTGCTTGAGAAGCGGTCATAGTTTTTAAAGAGAAGCCATTTCTATAGTATTTACACGTTGCGTTGACTGTTTCAAAATTCGTCCTATAGTAACCATGATTAAAATTTACTAACTAAACGCCAGAACAAAGGTAAAGGAGTATTAAGTCATGAAAACTTTATCGTTATTTTTATTTCTAAGTGGAGCACTTTGCTCAACTCAACTTCAAGCGCAAGGTTTTCGTTCACCTCTTACTTTTAGAATTTTTCAAGAATTTAAGAAGGTCGAAAAGCTCAGGTTAGGCATTGATGCCTGTGGCGCACGTCTTGAGAAATGTAATGAGTATTATCTTCGAACAACCGAAGAGGGAACACATGAAGATTACGTTTATACTAGAATGGATGAATATTATAATCTAGAAGATTTTCCTGTTGGAGTGATGGATATAATTGAAGAGTTCGAAACTCCTCAAAGTATTATAGACTTAATAGAAAGTAATAAAAACTTAGAAATTTCTTATTTTTATGGGGCAACTTATACCGATAAACACATAGAATATTTAGTTGGTCCAGGTCTTTGGAGTTGCCTCAGTATTCGAGATAGAGAATATGATGAAATCGTGTTTGCTTGTCGTTAGTTAAGGGCCAAGCATTCATTTATAAAATTTAAGCCGGGATGTAATTTCTCGGCTTTTTATCTTTTTAGTAATGTGTTAACAGCTTTAGCAGTATCAATTCTTCCATTAGAAACAGAAATGTTTTTAAGAAAATTTGTTTTTTGACTTGTTTTAATCAGGAGATTTCTAATTTTTCTTGTTGGAACTTTAATGAGTTTTTTACTTCTCCTTCCTGCCACCCACTGAGAGTTTAAAGAAAGAATAAGCCCTATTGCTCCAGAAACATGTGGAGCTGCCATAGAAGTTCCAGAGTTCATTGCATAATAGCCACCATCAACTGTCGAAATAATGTTTAAACCAGGAGCAGCAACATGAACACTCCGTTTCCCATAATTTGTGAATGGAGCTTTCTTCCCTTCGATTCCATAGGCTGCTACGGCAATGATATTATCCAATTTATAACCTGCAGGATATTGAGGTTTTTCGTCCATATCGACTGAGCTATTTCCTGCTGATGCGATTATGAGAGAGCCTCTCTTATTTGCGTACTCTATAGCTTCTTTAATTGCTTGAGAGTGAGAAAGCCAGCCCCACGAATGGTTTTGAATATGAGCTCCATTATTTACTGTATAAGTAATCCCTTCCACAATCATTTCTGTCGTTGTTTTTTTATCTTTTGCAAATATTTTTGTAGTCATTAGAGAAACATCTTTCATGACTCCAGTGACTCCGATCTTATTGTGAACTGCTCCAACAGTACCAGCAACGTGCGTCCCATGATTAAGTCTATCTTTCAGAGAACTATTATCTTCAACAAAATTATAACCATGGATATCATCAATGTATCCATTGCCGTCATCATCAACACCGACTTCTCCATTCTTTTCCAATGTGTTGACCCATAAATTCTCTTTTAAATCAGGATGATTGATATCTAACCCCGTATCAACGATGGCAATAATGATCTTTTTGCTTCCCATTGTTTTATCCCAAACGGAAAGAACATTAATGTCGGTTCTGTTCTTATTATTTAATCCCCATAGGCGAGGGAAGAGCTCGTCTTCAGGGATTCTTTTAGATAAAAAAAGGGATTGTCTCTTTTTGATTTTTGGTGTCGTATGAATATAGTTTGGTTCGATGAAATCAACCATAGGGTGAGATTTGAATTTTTTAACTTGAGAAATTCGAATTCCAGGTCTTACTTTGATTTTAAAAAGCTTGCTGTAGCGGACTCGAACTCTTTTTACTTTTCTAACTATTTTTTCAACCTTAGAACTTTTGAAAAAACTTCTAGTATGGGCATCTTTTTTGAGCTTTATGATATATTCATTCGGAACAACTTCAGCCCCTTTTGCGAAGCTGATAATCATTAAAAAAAACAAAAAACTTTTCATGTATACCTCTACTTTTAACTAGAGTAGGTTAGCTGATAAATTTGGGCAAGATATTTTGATATTGTGGCGGGTGCAGAGAGATTCGAACTCCCAACCTACTGATTTGGAATCAGCCGCTCTACCGTTGGAGCTATACACCCGTTTTTTGAATCTCTACAATGTACTCGATTGTTTAGAGCTGCGCAAGAATGGCGCAGCTCCCCAGATTTGATTAAAGCGTTGAGCAGTTGTGTTCAACCTCTGAGTTTACCTTTTTTACTAACTGGACTGGCATATAAAGCTTTTTCTGGATTCCGTTTCTTGAGAAGACGAAGCTAATAGACTCTAGTTCATTATCAGTATTATGACCTAATCGAAAATTTTCACTATTAATTCTTGTTCTTTTTCCAACAACAATTTCGTCACTTTCAAAAATTTTCTTAGTTGCACTAAGATCTGATTTTAAGACTCTTTTTCGTACAACGACTTTTCTGTGTTTTGGTCTTTTTCTGAAATAAGTGAAAAGCGTATGAGTTTCGCTGCACTTACCATCAAGCTCTTCTTTTGTTACACAATGAACAGCGGCTCTTTCTTTGTCGAAAAGGTTATTGCTCATGAAAGTATTGAGAGCAGCTTCTGTTTTAGCAGTTAATGCTTGGCAACCACCAACAGCAAAAGCTTTATTCTGATTTCGTACTTGAGGTCCTCTTCTTGTCGATTGACCAGGAACAACCTGTAAAGATGGGTTTGCGGTATTTACAGAATTTTGATTTTTATCTTTTCCACAAGATACTAATAGTAGGCTGAATAATACTAAGCTTAATGTCCTCATTGAAACTCCTCAATTGTTTGAGAAAATAATATCAAGAATTGATTAGAGCATGTGAAAGCCTGTATTCTTTATCGTGGCCGTCTACTCTTTATGCAGTTTTGATAGGGGAGAGAGACTTTCCAAGGGGAAAGGATTTTGCTAGCTTAGAAGTCTTCTTGGATTAAGCTGGCGTGGCTCAGGGGTAGAGCACTTCCTTGGTAAGGAAGAGGTCACGGGTTCAAATCCCGTCGTCAGCTCCACTTTATTGATATGAATTTCAAATTACAGCCCAATAGAATTAAGCGACTATCAGCAAGACTTATAGAAGATAAAAAACTAGTTTAGAAAAGAAGGGAATCTCTCCTGAACTTGAAGATTATCGTCCAGTAACAATTGTGCAGTATTTTTTATAGAAACCAAGAATATTAGTGCTTTCCGCATCGATTGTATGAACCGATTTGATTTCTCCATTGGCCTTAGCGGTAGCAATACTTGCATCACCTGAAGCAAATAAGCCGAGGATACTGCTTTGGCATGCTGTACCTGTTTTAAAGCCTTTTGTTTTTGAAGTAGCATTAACACCATATTTAATACTGTGATATAAACCACCGCCAACTGGTCCAGTTGAAGCACAGCTCATAAAGAGCCCTAGAATTGCGAATGATAAGATAAGGTTTTTCATTGTTCCTCCATAAAATTATACGATCCTATCAGTTAATAATGGGGATCAGATAAAGTCAAAAGAGGGAAGTCTTAGTAGGTTCCTACAGTAACGACACCATTCTTGATTTCGCTTTTAGATGGAATATTCTCTTTTTTGATTTTTACAATTCCAAGAATTGAAAAAAGTTTTACAAAGAACCATCCAGTATCAATTTCAAAAGATTTCATAGAAAATTTTGGCGATGCCGGGTACATATGATGATTATTTTGGAATCCTTCTCCTAGTACAAACCATGCAACAAGTGTGTTGTTTGTAGACTTATCAGGATAATCAAAGTTTCTGTATCCAACTGCGTGTCCAAATGCATTGACAAGAAAGCCTTGAATTGGATGGGAAGCCATTCCAAGAAAGTATCCTATTCCAATCCAGGGGTTTTGAGTAGTAAGCCAGAGAAGAAAGCCAATGATGAAGTGCATGACAAAAGGAATATACCAATAGCCTTTTTTATTAAGCCAATGGACATCAAAAGGAATATCTTTCACGATATCTGAATAGCGAGGAATATTTCTCATAAGTCCAAGTACAGTTCTTTCAAAAGACTTATGTTGCTTGATAAAAGTGTACCAAAATCCTGTATGAGCTGGGCTGTGAGGATCTTTCTGGGTATCAGAGTGAAGATGGTGAAGCCTATGCATACAAACCCATGCTTTAGGATCAATTCCTGTTAGTGGAGCGCCTGTAAGTTTTATGAAGTTTAAAACAGGCTTTGGAAGAGTTAGGGCATTATGAGCTAAGGCCCTGTGATAAAAAATCGACGTATATATAATAACTAATAGATAGCAAAGGGCGAAAATGATGAGTCCAGCAATCATGAAAATTTCCTTTAAAAGTTACCTCTGTAGCATACCGTTGAATGAAAAGGAAAGCTATTTGTGCAAAGCGTGGTGATTTTCTTTCCAGTCTCTCATTTCTTTATTTATATCCTTTAAGATAAGGATGCAAAGGATGTTTAAATGGAGAATCTTGAAACGAAAGAAGTTATATCTCGTTATAGCGAGGTGCTCGAAATACCTGATCTAGTCCAGAAAGCTAAAGAAAAGACTTATACATATTTTAAACCGAGTTTTGATAATGAGTTCATTAAAAAAGACTTATTAAACCTTTTTTTGGATGCAGAAAAGAAAAACTTAAACTCTATTAATGAAAATAACAAAAGCCAACTCTATGGTTTGATAATTGGTGAAGCCAGTAAAAAGAAAAAACTCTATGAAAGACTTAGAATGGATCTTAAGGGATTTAATACTAGAGATTTTGTAAATATTATATCAAAGATTTTAAATCAAAAGAGAGACCTATCAAGTTTATTAGGAACTGAAGCAAGAGATTTTTTTGATCTTGGAAAATTAAAAATTTCTATTTTGTCTTTTGGAGATTTTTTTGCAGCAATGATTTATCAGTCAGAATTTAGATCAGCCGGTACAAGTAAACTCGAAGCCAGAATATCTGATATTTTTAGGAAGCAAAACTATCTTGATGCATCTGTTGTTCGTAATAATATTCTCGAAAGTTTAGACAAAGACGTTGATCAGTTTATCGAATCTCTTCCAGTTTCAAAGAGTTTGTTTGAAACACTTTTGAAGTTATTTTTCTTGATTATTTTTTCTGCGGTAACTTTGAACAAAGTTTATGAATGGGATACGAGAAGAGAAGTTATTAATGATTCCTATTTAGAGAAACTCCCAATTAAAATCGACAGAAGTCTATTGCTAAGCACTTATTTCATCTCTGGTTCAATCCCTGATATTGGTTATAAAACTTATTTAAGGAAAAAGCTTAACAATAATGGTATTCGAAATATTCGATGGAACCTGGTGGTTCAGAGTTATTTTATCAAGTAAAAAAATCCCTATTTAAAGATGTATTTTAGCTTTCTGGTATGATTTAAACATGAAATTCCTAGTTATATTTTTTATTCCTATTATTGCAAGTGGGTTTGATTCTTGTGGCGTTTATCAAGCAATTGGTGAAGTCCAATGTAGTCAAAAGCATTGTCTGCTTATTACAAATCCTATGAGCTTATCAGAAAAGGTTGCACGTATCTCGAATATGAATCCTAAAGAATTGGGAGGAGTAAGTTTCTACTTAGCCGCAAATTTGAAAGTGAAAGAAGTTCTGAACTATAAGCAATCTATAGTAGAAGTACAGGATATGAGAATTCTTGATAAAGAAATTTATGGAAAGAGTTTTGGTTCTCCCCAAAAAATATTGGAAACTGAATGCGAATAGTTTTAAGTCTATTATTACTTGCACCTCAAATCTGGGCACAGTCATCTAAAACTTACTTCTCTTTCGGAGGAGGCTGTGGAAACAATGAGGGACTGACAAGATTAAAAGAAAACTTAGAAAACTCTGCACGCACCAATGGTTTTAATCTGTATTCATCTTTCCACCCAGGAAAAGGTCGAGAGACCAATGAAAGCGCCCCTGGAAATCGAAAACATTTTGAAGCCCAGTTAGATAAAGCGATTAAAGATTTTGAGTCCAAAGACTGTTCGGTAGAAGACTGTCAGTTTGTTATTAATTTGACGGCTCATGGTTATCCTGCGGATAACAGAGAAATGAAAACCTATGGGTTTCCACGTTTTGAAACTAAAAAGCATGCTCTTTGTCTTGCTAATGAGACACCTTATAAAACAGAAAATTTAAGACCTTATTTAGAGATACTTAAAAAAATGAGAGTCAAAATTGGTGTGATTGATGAAAGCTGTTATGGGGGACATTCAGCAAAACTTTTTGGAGATCTTGCCTGTACGTTAACATCAACGTCATCAATTATTCCTCACTCTGTGACACATGGTTCAGCAAGCTTTAGCACTAGTCATGCTGCCCTGTCTGAAGATGGAACTAAGCCGGTCTCGATGGAACGGTTAATGATTAACCAGTTATTAAATATGTCGAATTATGGGGCCGTTAACAATCTTCCGATGGTTTCTATGCCATCGCAGTCGAAAAGCTTGGATTCTCTCAATCATTTATCAGACGTTCTTTCTTATATGCAGGGGGCGGGTTTTACTCAGAAAGTAATAAGAAGGTTACCTTCTCTTTCAGTCGGTGAGTTTAGAAATTTAATGTTTAAATGCTCTGAGTTTTATAAAAAAGCTAGAGGCAAGCCCGTTGAAGTACTTGAGCAAGAGGAATGGTATCAAGATTTTGTTACTGATAGTTTTCAACATGGATTTTGTCGGAAAATTAATTTCAATAAAAATCATGCTGTTAAGTATGATGGCCTTGTTTGGAACGAGAAAGAAAAAAATATTTATAGAGAGGGGTTAATCTGTGAAAGGAAATATTTTGGATCAATGAAAGCGATTGAAAATATCTCTGATAGTTTTCTCGGGTTTGTTGATCAAGTTGTTCATGAGCGAGAAAAACCAATGGGTAGCAAGAATTCAATAAATGCAGGAGAACTTAAAAAGTACATAAGTGGACTGAAGGCAAACCTTTCTTTTTACAATTTTAGCTGTAAGTTTGAGCCTCATAAGTTAATTAAACAAAGAAGAGCTGCTGGTATAGAAATGAATCTAAACCACCGATTCAAAAAAGAAGATGTTAAAAAGGCATTTCGCACAACTAATATTAGTGGTTTTATGAGTCACGATACCAATGATGTAGAGGTTTGCTATAAAAGGTGCAAAGCAACTATTAAAAATTTGAGAAGCTCTAAAAGTACAAGGTATGATCATATTGTTGCGAGCATGTGTCTCAATAAACTAAAAGCCTTTCAAATGATTATCGATAAAGTAAAAGAAGAGAAAAATAGATCAAATCGAAATCTTTGCTCTCAAATTTCAATCTGATCTTTATTTCGATTTATTTTTCTCCACTTTCTAAACCGACGATAGATAATGAAGTTAATAGGACTTTCGATCATACACTCGCTGGTCCTTTTGAGGGAGTCCTCTTTGGACTCCTCTCTTTTTTTATATTATAACAAATCCATGACCACCGAATTTGAAGAAGAGTATTGGAAGACTAATTACAGCGAACTCGAGGAAATGGATTGTATTGGTAATGTGAAAGAGCATGCGAATTACATCAAAGCTTTATTCGAACTCGAACAAATTGAGATTAACTCGATAGCAGACTTTGGTTATGGAACAGGTCATCTTTTTAAGGAAGTTCTTCAGATTTATAAACCTTATAAAGCTTATGGTTTAGAACCTTCAAAATATATGTTTGAGAGATCTTCAGTAGTAGATTTTAGGCCAGTCTCTTCAACAAATCTTAAACTTGAAAATATTGATCTTCTTACTTGGACTAAGAGTCAAAAACAGAAAAGAAAATCTTATGATCTTGGGCTTTGTAACTCGGTCTTTCAATATATTTCTTCTGAGGATCTTGAAGAGATTATTCCTGTTCTTTCTAAATCAGTGAAGTATCTTTATTTAACAGTACCAACAGATAAAGAACTCAAACTTCAAAGAGAAGATCTTGGTTTTAACGATACTTATTCAATAAAACGCTCTCGAAAAAAATATAAAAAGTTGATTAAACCACATTTTACCTTTCTTTCTTCACGTTTATTGGAAAGTAAGTATCATTTCGATGAAAGTAATACGCAATTTCAAGATTTATTATATCGTTTTTAGTACGATTGAAGGATGAAATACCCTAATTCTTTTCAACCTCTCGATGTTCATGGTGTTACTTTAAAAAATCGTTATATTATGGGATCGATGCATACTGGCCTTGAAGATAAAAATGATGGATATATTCGTCTTGCTCGTTATTTCGAAGAGCGAGCCAAGGGTGGGGTAGGGCTTATTATTACAGGTGGTTATTCTCCAAATTTAAGAGGACGCCTTTCTCCTTTTGCCTGCCAATTATCAAATCGATTTCAGTTGAGAAAACACAGAAGAATTACTGAAACCGTTCATAAGTATAATGCAAAAATTTGTTTGCAACTTCTTCATGCGGGGAGATATTCTTATCACCCCTTCTCTGTAGCTCCTTCAAAAATAAAATCTCCTATTACTCCTTTTACTCCGAGTGCTCTCTCCTCAAGAGGAGTTAAAGGAATAATTAATGATTTTGCAAAGAGTGCAAAGCTTGCAATGGAGGCTGGTTATGACGGTGTCGAGATTATGGGGTCAGAAGGTTATCTTATTAACCAATTTATTGTGAAGCGAACCAATCAAAGGACAGATAAATGGGGAGGAAGTTATGAAAATAGAATTCGATTTCCTCTAGAGATTATTAAAAGAGTTCGTGAAAAAACGTCTGATAAATTTTTAATTATCTATCGACTTTCCATGCTTGATCTTGTTGAGCATGGTTCTTCGCCGGAAGAAGTTGTTCACTTGGCTAAGGAAGTAGAAAAAGTAGGAGCTTCTTTAATTAATACTGGAATTGGTTGGCATGAGGCTAGAGTCCCTACAATTGCAACGAATGTTCCTCGTGCTGCTTTTAGTTTTGTAACAGAATGGGTGAAGAAAGAGGTCTCTATTCCTTGCATTGCTGCCAATCGCTTTAACAATCCTGAAGATATTGAGCAAGTCATAACTGAAGGGAAGGCGGACTTTGTTTCTATGGCGAGACCTTTTTTAGCGGATCCTGATTTTGTTAATAAGGCTCAAAAAGAACAAGCCGAGGAAATCAATACTTGTATTGGTTGTAATCAAGCTTGTCTAGATCATATCTTTTCAAGCAAAATCGCAAGCTGTTTGGTTAATCCGAAAGCTTGCTTTGAAGGGGATTATGATAAAAAATCTGTAAAACCTCAAAAAATACTAGTCATTGGAGCTGGTCCTGCGGGATTAGCGACGGCCTTAGAAGCGAAAAAATTAGGCCATGAAGTTATTCTTTTTGATAAGGCTTTAGAGATTGGTGGTCAATTTAATTTGGCGAAGAAAATTCCGGGAAAAGAAGAGTTTTATGAAACTCTTCGATACTTCAATGTTCAACTTAAAAAATATGAGGTGGATATAAGGTTAAATATTGAAGTGAATTTAGAGCTTGTAAAATCAGAGAACCCCGATCATGTTGTTTTTTGCACGGGGGTAGTTCCGAGAAAAATGAATATCCCAGGAGAAAATTTACCTCATGTTATTTCTTACCTCGATTTTCTAAAAAACGATAAAGAAGTTGGAAAAGATATCGCTATCGTGGGTTCAGGAGGAATAGGTTTTGATGTTGCTCAATATCTTTATGAAAAAGGAAAAGAAAAACCATTTTATGATTTTTGGGGAATTGATACAGAAGCTCAAAATATATCAGGCTTAAAAAAGTCTCTAAGTAAACAGAGTGAGAGAAAAGTTTATCTCCTTCAAAGGTCTGAGGAAAAAGTTGGATCAAAACTTGGAAAAACAACAGGATGGGTTCATCGACTCTCACTTAAGAAGTATGGAATGCAAACTCTTGTCGGTGTTCAATATAAAGAGATTAAAAACGAAGGACTGGTCATTGAGCATGAAGGCGAGGAGAAAACTTTAAGAGTTGATAATATTTTGGTTTGTGCGGGACAGGTTGAACAAACTTCTTTTTATGAAGAAGCAAAAAATTTTTTAGGTGAAGAGAAGGTGCATTTAATTGGTGGGGCTCGCTTTACTCCAGGTCTTGATGCAAAACGAGCCTTTAAAGAAGGAATTGATCTTATTTATCAAATTTAAAATAACCCCTATTTATTATTGAATAATATCCAAGAGTTCATTAAAAACGATAAAAGATTTTTTTCCTTGAAAGTACCAAGTATCATTAGGAAAAATCGGAGGATTTTGATTAATATTTCCAACAATTTCGCTACTTGAGATTACTTCAAAACCAGCCTCCATTGCACCCTCTGCAGTTCCCCTTACACAATACTGACCATTGATTCCAGCGACAATAACGGTATCAACTTTCCATTGTTTAAGTGTTTCAATCGCTTCCTCACGACTTATTCCTGTAAATCCATTATCATAGTTTTTTGTGAGAATTTTTGAAATATTACCTTCTATCGCTTCTATGAGTCGAATATCTGTTTCTTTATAATTTCTATATTCAAAGACCAAGACTGGAATGCCTTCTTGCTTTGCCCAATCAAGAAGCTTTACTTGATTGGCGACAAGATTTTCAAGCCCTTCAGTGCCTGTCACTCCACCTCTTTCATAAAAACCATATTGCATATCAATTAAAATGACAGCAAGACCTTGGTTATTAAGAGCTTGGGCAAAACTTGAGAGACTAAAGAGCAGAAATAAAATAGATATAAATTTCATATTTTTCCTTTGGTTAAATGGATAAGACTTTGTATAAAATGCGAAATGAATGAACTAGAAGCTTGGTGTTAAAGTCTGTAATTTTTACAAGGAAATTAAAGTTCGTGAGGCAGTGACCTTCTAGAAGGTCTGAAATAGGTTCTTGGAGAATAATCTAAGAGATCACTTACTTTTGACATGTAAACGCACGCGTATTTTTCAACCTGACTCGCGAAACGCGAGGGTGTCTGGCCAGAGCGCATCACTTCACCCCAGTAAGGGTTAAAAAGTTTATGGTATTGAATAATAAGCTGGCTTAATTGTTCATCTAGTTTTTTTATATTCTGTATGTGGTTTTCCTTCTCTTCCTCAGAAACGTTTTGATTGAATTCGAATTCCGAGACATAGAATTCTTCCAAGATTTTTTCAAGATTGATCTTTTCTTGCATGAGCGCTTCGATTTCATCGTTGATTTTTCTTCCTTCTTTGATGCTCGATACTTCTTGTACCAATTCTTCAATGACAAGGGCAGTCCTCCAGTTACAAGTTTTTTTTAAACTTAAAATGTCACCATAAATATGATCGCCAAGATAGAGAATTTGATCGCCACTACAGCCTAATTCATCTTGAAGAGCTTGAGCATTCCCACTTTGGAAAACACCTTTAGTAAAAGGCCCATCGGAGTTGCTCATTAACCCTGTTTCGGTATCAATTTTTAAGAAACGGTTGTGATACATAAAAAATGAAGGTTTTGAAGAGCTTGTCACAACTAAGTCAAAAAGGTCTTCCCAATTTTTATGCTCTTTTAAGAAGGGATCTATTGTGTATTCTAAGAGAACCTTTGTGTAGGCAAAATCGGAATTTGTTATTAACCAAAGCTTTTTCCCGTACTTTTTAAAGCGCTCCAACATTTTAGGAGTGTCTTGGTCTTGAATAATATATTTTTCAAGATTATTGCGAACTGCTGATTTTAAACTATCATCACGATGAGAAATATCAAGGGCCCAAAGAGCATCTTCTTCTATTTGTGGATAGCTAGGAAGTTCATTTGGGAATTGATCCTTAAGATCGACGAGTTGGCAAAACATGGCTCCATAAGCAATTGAGAAAGTTGTATCAATAGAGGAATATCTATCTTCGCTGAGGTCTACAGAGTGTGCTCGGTAAAGAGCTTGTTGTTTTTTAAACTCAAGTTGCTTGGTGCCATGAAAGGTTGTTTTAATTCTTCCATGTGCATCTAGTTTAATGAGATTTCCTTCCTCTCGGTCAACAGTAAGGCCACGAATAGTTTGATTGATATCAAACTTAAGATTCTTAATTTTTTCAGGATAACCTCGTGTGAGAAGTTTTTTTATCATTTCGTCGTAGGTGAGTTGCTCAAATGCTTTATGTTGGTAGCGGACAAGAGTGTAGTCCATATCAAAACCGATGGCTTTAATAGACTTAAGATTTAAAGTACGGTTTACAAAGATCGTCATAATGAAATGATATCTATTTCATTTCAATTAATCTAATTTCCTCGACTGGTTTATTGGTTTTTTCAATTTCAAAATTTATCCGACCAATTTCTCTATCGTCAGAAGAAAGAATAAGTGTTCGCCAATCTCCTTCCATAATATTTTGTTTATAAGTGTAGCCTCTATAGCCAAGCTCACGGCCGCCAGAAATAGCGACACGAATATTATCACTTTTCTGCCAGCCTTTTTTCGTATGGTATTGCCATTGAATCATAACGTGATCTTCAAATTTTGATGGCGAGAAAATTGAAAAGAAAAGATAAACTTTATCACCTTGTCGATAGTAATATTTTTGATCGCCGTAATTCCAAAACTTCCAAATAGGGTTTTCTGTCGAAAGAACATAGGAATCATGCTTTTTTCCTATATCTCGATAAATTCCAATTTTCTTGATCGAAATGGGAACCGGTGGAATTAAGGAGAAAAGATAGAGTAAGGCAAATAAAGTAACAACTCCTAAGGGGATACCTATCTGATCATACACGTCTTTCAGTGTTTCCTTTTTTATAAGGAAGTGAATGAGTAATAAGCAAGGAGTAATACTGACAATTAATGAAAACAGAAAAATGAATGTTCCAACTGATTTAAAAAGAATAGGAAAAAGAAAAATAAAATAGGAGCTTAAACAAAGTTGAAAAAGACCAAGTCGAATAGGAGTGCCAAGTTTATGAAATTGAGGGAACTCGTTAATAACAAGAAGGCCAAAAATTAAGGCAATGAATAAAAAACTTGTGATAAGAGAGGCACTTAAAAAATAAAAAATCACATAAGCACTTAATAGACTCCCTGTTAGGAAATGATAAATTTCTTGATGATAGCCTAGGTATTTATCAAGCTTGGGATAATGTGGAGGGGGATCCTCGTTTTCTTTTCTAATTCTATAATAAAGAAGAAAGAGAAGAATGGCTAAATACAATGATTGTTGAATAAGATTGAAAGATTCATCGATTCGACCAAGGGTAAAGAGATCGAACAGAAAACCCGCAATAAAAATTAACCCGCCTTTATATTTGATTGCGAAGTCTCTTATTTGTTCTTGTTTGACTTTCATAAATTAATTTTAAGTTCTAGGGGGCAGTGATCTGAACCCATAACTTTTGGGAGATATTGACAGTCTTTAACTGTTTTTAAATCTTCATTGTTAATAAAGAAATAATCAATTCTCCATCCTATATTTCTAGCGCGACAATCTCCTCGATAACTCCACCAACTATAAGCTCCTTCTTTTTGAGGATAAAGATTTCTAAAAACATCTGTATTTCCAGCTTTGGTGAATTTATCCATCCATTTTCTTTCTATCTCTAAAAAACCGGTGGTATTTTTGTTAGATTTTGGATTTTTTAAATCAATAGGGTGATGAGCGGTATTATAATCACCGCAAACGATAACAGGTTTCTCGTATTTTTTACGAAGAGCTTTTACTTTACGACCAATGGCTGCACAATAATCGAGTTTATAAGGGACTCTTGAATGATCGCGACTTCCATTAGGAAAATAGCAGTTTAATAAAATATAATTTTTAAAATGCGTGATAAGAGTTCTTCCTTCACTAGAGAAAATCTTTTTTGATAACCCTTTTTCAATTGCGAGAGGCTTTTCCTTTGAAAGGGTTAATGTTCCTGAATAACCTTTCTTTTCAGCCGAAAAGAATTCAACATTATAACCCTTCAAATTTAAAACTTCTTCAGGGATAACAGAAGGATCAGCTTTGATTTCTTGTAAACAAAGGACGTCAGGTTTGGACTTCTTTATGAAGTCTAAAAAACCTTTACCCATAACAGCGCGTATTCCATTTACGTTCCAAGTGACTAACTTTTTCATGAGAGAATTCTAACGAATGTTAAGAAAAGGGAGAACTTCTTTTTTGATTTCTTCATCTGATTCGAGATCCTTGAGGATTGCCCAGATAGTAGAAGAACGATTATAGGCATTATCAGCGACATTGTACCCATCACGTTTTTCGATTCTTTTTCCGTTATTTCTAATTTTTACTTTAGCCTTTAATGCTTCCTGAGTGTTTATAGCAATAACACGGTCTTGATCATCAATTAAGGGGCCACCAGAGTTTCCGGGAACAATTGTTGCGTGATGAAGAACTTCGGAAAAAACCTTCTTGTCTGCAACTTTGGTTCTTTTACCAATAGGGCTTACTCCCTTTCCTTGAGAGGCTTGAATTCCGTAGCCTCCAGCATTTCCTATGGCGAGGAGATGAGATTCATTGTCGCTTATACTAAACTCTTTGGGATAGAGGGCTAAAGCGGGAACAAAATAAGAAATACTGAAATCTCTATTTCGTTTTCTAAGTTTACCTCTTATTTCTACTTCAACTCTTTTAGAAGATTTTTTTACCCTGATTAAGCAGTAATCAAGTGGTTTATTACATTTAATTTTTTTGTCACATTTGAATGTTCGTTTGTCTCCGAAGTCAGTAGAAACAGAAAACCCTGCACAACTGGCGTTTTGCCTGAATTCTCTGGAATAAACATGAAAGTTGGTAAGAATATAGTCGTCTCCAACCACAAAGGCTGTTCCGTCATAAACATCTTCTTCCGAAAATCCACTCGCTTCTTTTCGCTTAGCAGTTAACACTGATCTGCCCAAGCTTCTTTCTCGTTCAAATTCATCTTTTGAAATTTGGAAGGAATCACCTTTGGGGTGCACCATCCAGCCTCGGTGTTTAGTGTAAGCTCCTTTGACTTCTACGTAGTTTTGAAAATATTCAAATTTTTTAAATAAATAATGCAGGTTGTAAATTTCTTTGGAAGGATTTCGTGACGCTAATGAGTTTGTTGCTACTAGGGAGAGTGAAAAACAAAGAAGTTTAAACATAGACTTGAGATATCAGTTTCGAGTTGAAATAGAAAAAGTAAAAATAAAACCCATGGAGAAAAGTAAGATGCGTTGCGTCTGGGCTATCTTGAAGTCAACTTATTTTTTTGTCGCCTTTCTAAAACGAGCAGTGTATATGTGTAGGTTCATTTAGTGGCAATTTTTCGTCATTTTACGATGGGGGGCAGACTTGAGTTCAAATTCAGCCGTGAACAAGACCGGACAAAAGTGGATCAATACAAGTGTTACAATTGCATGTATTGTCTTGGCTTATGTAATGCTTCGTTTTTTTAACCAGCTTGGAGAGTGGTTTGAATTAGAAGCAAAAATTTCTCAGTTTATTCCTATTACTCAAGGTCTTTCTGCAGTAATTGGCTTAGTCACTTTTATTGTTATTCAGAAGCATCCATTTACTTCTAGCTATTTGAGAGAATGCTATGAGGAGATGGCTAAAGTGGTTTTTCCTGATAAAAACGAAACAATGAGCATGTCGATTAAAGTTATGATTCTCGTAACAATTATTGGATTTGTTCTTGGTGTTTTTGATCTTGGTGCAAGTTACTTAATTAGCACACTGACAGCTTTATAATAAGGTTTTAAATATGAGTGAAAACGAAAATAACACAGAGGCATCAACTGAAGAAGTAGCTCTTGAAGAGACTACTGAAGCTGCTACCAGTGAAGAAGCGGAGGTTGCTGAGGAAGACTCGGCGGCTCAGACTGCTCACGAAGTGAAAACTGGCCAGCTCGCTAAAGGCGAGGGTGGGCAGTTTAAGTGGTATGTTGTTCATGTTCTTAGCGGTTTTGAGAATAGAGTTAAACAAACTCTGACTGATCGCATTGTTAACCATAAGCTTACCGAGTATTTTTCTGAAATTTTTATGCCTGAAGAGGAAGTGACTTCCCAAGTAAAGGGTAAAAAGAGAACAATGAAGAAAAAGTTTTTCCCTGGCTATCTATTGATAAAGATGGTCATGAATGATAAAACCTGGCACCTAGTCAAGAATACGGACAAAATTACGGGTTTCGTAAGTGGAGATAGCCTCAAGCCATCGCCTATTACGGAAGACGAAGCGAAGTTCCTTCTTGGTCAGGCAGCTGAAGGATTCAAGCAGACTCGAACAGTTAGTAATTTTGCTGAAGGTGATTCAGTTAAAGTTATTGAAGGACCGTTTGCTTCTTTTGTTGGGACAGTTGAGAACGTTAACGATAAAGGAAAACTTAAAGTTAATGTTTCGATCTTTGGTAGACCAACACCAGTTGAATTGGATACTTCACAGGTTGAAAAAGTTTAAAAGGTTTTTATTTTTCGGAGATATTAAAAATGGCTAAAAAAGTCGTAGGATTCATCAAGTTACAAATTCAAGCAGGTAAAGCGAACCCGTCACCACCAATTGGTCCAGCTCTTGGTCAAAAAGGTGTAAACATTATGGAGTTCTGTAAAGCTTTCAATGCGAAAACTCAAAAAGATGCAGGAACAGTTCTTCCAACTATTATTACTGTTTACTCTGATCGATCTTTTACATTCGTGACGAAAACGCCACCAGCTTCTTTTATGATTAAAGATAAAATGAAGCTTAAGTCTGGTGCGAATAAGCCAGGTCATGAGGTCGCGGGTGTTGTCTCTGAAAAGATTGTTACAGAAGTTGCTGAAGCAAAAATGCCAGATCTTTCTGCAGCAGAAATTGAAGCAGCCAAAAGAACAGTTGAAGGTTCAGCTCGTTCTATGGGAATCAAATTAGAATATAAATAATTAACAATTCGGGAGGCTAGGCGTATGAACTAGCTGCTTGTACCGGGGAGGAATTATGGGAACAAAGTCAAAAAAGTATCTCGAAGCGCTCGCTAAAGTTGATACTTCAAAAGCCTACTCAATTAAAGAAGCTATTGCTCTTGCAAAAGAAGCTTCATTTGCAAAATTCGACGAAACTGTTGATCTTGCTTTTCGTCTTGGTGTTGATCCACGTCACGCTGATCAAATGATTAGAGGTGCGATCGTTATGCCAGGTGGAACTGGAAAAGAAGTTAAAGTTGTTGTTATCACTTCAGGAGAAAACATCAAAAAAGCTGAAGAAGCTGGAGCTGATGAAGTTGGTGGTGAAGACATCATTACTAAAATCCAAGGTGGGTGGTTAGACTTCGATAGAGTTATCGCTACTCCAGATATGATGGGAAAAGTTGGTAAGGTCGCTAGAGTCTTAGGACCAAGAGGGCTTATGCCTAACCCAAAACTTGGAACAGTTACAACTGATGTTACGAAAGCTGTTTCTGAGCAAAAGTCTGGTAAGGTTGAGTACCGAACTGATAAAACTGGGATCATCCATATTCCAATCGGTAAAAAATCATTTGATGATGATAAGCTTCTTCAAAACTTTACGGCCATTACACAAGCGATTGTAAAAGCGAAGCCGGCAAGTGCGAAGGGAACTTATTTAAAGTCGCTTACTATTGCGACAACTATGGGTGTTGGTGTCGCGATCGACACATTTGAAGCGTTAAATATCTAGTTGGGATTGAAGAAAGCCGGTTGAGTCTTCGGACTCTATAATTCCTGCCGAAATCTCCCTCCTAAAACTATACGAGGAGGTAACATTATGCTTACGAGAGCCAAGAAAGAAGACATCGTCTCTAACTTGAAGGAAAGCATTGAGAATGCAAACGCTCTCTTCCTCACGAACCTTATTGGTGTTTCAGCGAATGATGCGGTAGCGATCCGTAAATCAGTTCGTGAAGCAAAAGGTAAGGTTGTCGTTACAAGAAACACTCTCTTTAGAAGAGCTGCGGAAGGAACTTACGCAGAGGAACTTCTTTCTGGGATTAAGGGACCACATGCGGTTGCTTTTTCTTTTGAAGATGCTCCAGGTGTTGCGAAAGCATTGTACGACGCTGGTGAGGAAAATGAAGTTGTCGATCTTAAAGGTGGATTCCTTAAGGAGAAAGCTTTAACTGTTGAAGAAATTAAGCAGTTAGCGAAGCTTCCATCAAGAGATCAAATGCTTGGAACATTGCTTGCGACTTTTATGGCGCCTACTTCTGCTTTTGCCCGTGTTTTACATGCGATCAATGAGAAGAAGAAAGAAGGTGAACCACTAGAAGCTGCTGGTGAAACTGAAACAACTGCTGAAGCAGCACCAGCTGCAGATGCGCCTGCTGAGGAAGCTAAAACAGAAACAGCCGAAACGCCGGCTGCTGAATCCGCAGAAGACAAAAAAGAAGAAGAGTAAGGAGATAATTATGAGTATTACAAATGATCAACTAATTGAGCACATCTCAAGCATGTCAGTTATGGATCTAGCCGAGCTAGTAAAAGAACTAGAAGACAAGTTTGGTGTTTCTGCAGCACCTGTTGCTGTTGCTGGTGGCGCTGCTGCTGGTGGAGCTGCTGCTGAAGAGAAAACTGAATTTACAGTTGTTCTTGCAGAAGCTGGAGCTAAGAAAATCAATGTTATTAAAGAAGTTAGAGCAATCACTGGTCTTGGACTTAAAGAAGCAAAAGATCTAGTTGAAGGTGCACCAAAACCTCTTAAAGAGGGAGTTGCTAAAGAAGAAGCTGAAGAAATGAAGAAGAAGCTTGAAGCAGCTGGTGCAAAAGTTGAGCTTAAATAACTATTGTTTTTAAAATTTGCATGATATTTGCATAGGGAATGCCCTTTTGGTGTTCCCTATGTCTCTATGTGCTGATAAAACAAGAGAACTAAAACAGATACATTACAATAATTAATATTTAGGAGTGCCCTGTCATGGCAAACGTCTTTAGTCCTAATCAATGGTTTCGGAAAAACTTTAAGCGAAGTGATTATGCGCTTGAAACTCCAAGTCTAATGAAGCTTCAGACTAAATCTTATGAAGATTTTCTTCAAAGAGATGTACCAGCTGAAGAGAGAACAGACACTGGATTACAAGCAGTCTTCAAGTCGATCTTTCCGATTTATGATTTTAACAAAACGATTTCATTGGAATTCGTTTCTTACTCTCTTGAAGAGCCGAAGTATTCTGTAAAGGATTGTCGTGCTAGAGGTCTTTCTTTTGAAGCCCCTCTTAAAGTAACTGTACGGTTAGTTTTCTTTGAAGAAACAGAAGATGACGAAGATGATAGAAAAATTTCTTCTATTAAAGAGCAAGAAATTTATCTAGGGAATATGCCGCTTATGACGGCAACTGGTTCGTTTATTTATAACGGAACAGAAAGAGTTATCGTTTCTCAGCTTCACAGATCTCCTGGGATTATCTTTGAACACGATAGTGGTAAGAAGCACTCTTCAGGAAAGCTTCTTTACTCTGCTAGAATCATCCCTCATAGAGGTTCATGGCTTGATTTTGAATTCGATCACAAATCAATTTTATACGCTCGAATCGATAGAAAGAGAAAGATTCACGCAACTGTTATTCTTAGGGCGATGGGCTATTCTGATGAAAAACTTCTTGAGCTTTTTTATGACAATGAACTTATTCACCTTGAAAAAGATGAGTACCATAGAGAGTTAGATTTTAATCTTCTCTTGGGATCAAGAGCTGAAGAAGATATTGTTGATCCTAAGACGAAAAAGACAATTGTTCTTGCTGGAAAGAAAATTACAAAACTAACTCTGAAGAAACTTGCTGATGCAAATATCAAAAAGCTTCCACTTTCAGTTGAAGCTCTTGTTACTAAGGTTTCTGCTAAAGATATTTATGATGAGAACACCGGGGAAGTTATTGTTGCAGCTAACGAAAATTTAAGTGAGCAAGTGGTTTTTGACCTCTTGAACGCTGGGATTAAGTCGGTTGAAGTTCTTTATATTGATAACGTAAATTCTTCAGATCAAATTCGAAATACACTTCTTCTTGATAAAACAAATTCTACCGAAGAAGCACTCCTTAAAATCTTTGAAAGATTAAGACCAGGTGAACCACCAACATTTGAAGCTGCTCAAGCGCTTTTTGATGGAATGTTCTTTAATCCTGTTAAGTACGATCTTTCTAAAGTTGGTCGTATGAAGATCAATTATAAGTTTGGAATGGATGTTCCTGTTGAGAACACTGTTTTAACAAAAGACGACGTCATTAAGACTGTTCAATACCTCGTTGATCTTAACAACGGTAAAGGTAAAGTCGATGATATCGACCACCTAGGAAATAGACGTGTACGTGCTGTTGGGGAGCTTGTTGAAAATCAATTCCGAGTTGGTCTTGTAAGAATGGAGAGATCTGTTCGTGAAAGAATGGCAATTCAAGAAATTGAAGGAATGATGCCACACGATCTTATCAACCAAAAGCCAGTAGCGGCAGCTGTTAAAGAATTCTTTGGATCTTCTCAGCTTTCTCAATTTATGGATCAAACGAACCCACTTTCTGAGATCACTCACAAAAGAAGATTATCAGCTCTTGGGCCAGGAGGTTTGACGAGAGAAAGAGCGGGATTCGAAGTTCGAGATGTTCACGCTACTCACTATGGAAGAATGTGTCCGGTAGAAACTCCAGAGGGACCAAATATCGGTCTTATTACTTCACTTGCAACTTATGCAAGAGTTTCTGAGTATGGGTTTATTGAAACTCCATACAGAAGAATTGAAGAGGGTGGAAAAGTTTCTGGAAAAGTTGATTATTTCTCAGCCTTTGAAGAGGAAGGGAAAATTATTGCTCAAACGAATAAAGAAGCGGTTGATAAAGGCAAGTTCGAAGGGAATCTTATTCCTGCTCGAAGACATGGGGAACTTGCTCTTGTTGATCATGATGAAATTGAGCTTATGGACGTTGCCCCTTCGCAGATGATCTCGATTGCAACTTCTATGATTCCATTCCTTGAGCATGATGATGCCAACCGTGCTCTTATGGGATCAAACATGATGAGACAGGCAGTGCCTGTTCTTAAAACTGATGCACCTATTGTTGGAACAGGTGTTGAAGATATTGTTGCAAGAGATTCTGGAGCGATTTTATTTGCGAAAAATAACGGAAAGGTTGTTTTTGTTGATTCTAATAGAATTGTTGTTCAGAGAGCTGATGCGAAAGTTGGAGAGTCAGGAGTTGATATTTACAAACTTCTAAAATACCAACGTTCAAATCAGAACACCTGTATGAACCAAAAAGCCCTTGTTAGAGAAGGTGACTCTGTTAAAGCGGGAGACGTTATTGCTGACGGACCTGCAACTCAATACGGAGATATTGCTCTTGGGCAAAACGTGCTTGTCGCGTTCATGCCATGGGGGGGCTATAACTACGAGGATTCAATCCTTATTTCTGAGAACATGCTTCACAAAGATGTGTTTACTTCTGTTCACATCGAGAGTTTCGAAGTAGAAGCACGTGATACGAAGCTTGGAAAAGAAGAGATCACAAGAGATATTCCAAACATTTCTGATGAAGCCCTTAAGGACCTGGATGAAGCGGGAATTATTAGAACGGGTGCTATTATTAAGTCTGGAGATATCCTAGTTGGTAAGATTACTCCAAAAGGAGAGACTCAACTTTCTCCAGAAGAAAAACTTCTTAAAGCGATCTTTGGTGATAAGGCTGGAGACGTTAAAGATACATCTTTAAGATGTTCATCTCATATCAGCGGGACAGTTATTGATGTTCACGTTTTCACAAGAGAAGGTGTTGAACTAGATGCTCGTTCTAAAGCAATTATCGAAGATGAAACAAAGATTATCCGTCGGGATGAGAGAATTGAGATTAATGCAATTAAGAGTTTTGCTCTTAGAAAAATTGCGAAAATGCTCAAAGGTCAAAAAACAATTGATGCTCTTGTTTCTGAAGATGGTTCAGAAGAATTACTTGGAAAAGGTGCAGAGATTACTGAAGCAGCTCTTTCTAGTGTTCCATTTGAACTTATCGGGTTCTTACCATTAGAGCCTGCTGCGGAAGAAAAGTTAACAGAGTATTTTGCAGACGTAAGAAACGATATTAACCAAGTTCGAGTTAAAGCGAATGAAGAGATTGCAAAACTTCACAAAGGTGATGAGCTTCTTCCAGGTGTTATCAAGAAAGTTGTTGTTTACGTTGCAATCAAGAGAAAGCTTCAGCCAGGTGATAAGATGGCTGGTCGTCACGGAAACAAAGGGGTTATCTCCCGAGTTCTTCCGATCGAAGATATGCCATACCTTGCCGATGGGACGCCAGTTGAAATCGTACTGAATCCACTAGGGGTTCCGTCGCGGATGAATATTGGTCAGCTCCTTGAGCTCCATCTTGGATGGGCTGGACGTGGACTTGGTGAAAAAATCAAGGCCATGATTGAGCGTAAGCGTGAAGCAGATTCTCTAAGAGATCTTATTTCTAAAATCTATAAGAAAGACGAAGTTGATGCTTGGTTAAAGAAAGCAAGTGATAAAGAAGTTATGCGAGTCGCAAAACAATTAGAGACGGGTGTTCGTTTCGCCACTCCAGTGTTTGATGGAGCGAGAGAAACAGATATCGAAGAAATGCTTGAGCTTGCAGATCTTGATAAGAGTGGGAAGACTACTCTATTCAACGGTATTACGGGAGAGGCTTTCGCCGAGGAAGTTACTGTTGGAATCATGTATATGTTGAAACTTCACCATCTTGTTGATGAAAAAATCCACGCCAGATCGACTGGGCCTTATTCACTCGTTACTCAGCAACCACTCGGTGGTAAAGCTCAGTTCGGTGGTCAGCGTCTCGGAGAGATGGAGGTATGGGCACTTGAAGCTTACGGTGCAGCTTATACACTTCAGGAATTTTTGACTGTTAAGTCGGATGACGTTGTTGGTAGAACGAGAATGTATGAGTCTATCGTTAAAGGTGAAAAAGTTCTTGAACCAGGATTGCCTGAATCGTTTAACGTTCTCATTAGAGAACTTCAGGCGCTTGCGTTGGATGTGAAATTAGAAGAATCAAATCAGGAATTATAATTACTCGATAAGAGAAAGGTAAAAACATGAAAGACTTGTTAAACTTTTTTGATAAGCCGAAAGATCCAATCAGCGTTGAAGCCGTTTCAATTAAAATGGCGTCACCAGATACGATCCGTGAATGGTCATACGGTGAAGTCAAAAAACCAGAAACAATTAACTACAGAACTTTCAAACCGGAAAGGGATGGTCTTTTCTGTGCAAAAATCTTTGGGCCGATCAAGGATTATGAGTGTATTTGCGGTAAGTATAAGCGGATGAAGCACAGAGGGGTTGTTTGTGAGAAGTGTGGTGTTGAAGTCACATTATCAAAAGTTCGAAGAGAGCGTTGCGGGCATATTGAGCTTGCAGCTCCTGTTGCTCACATTTGGTTTTTAAGATCACTTCCTTCTCGTATCGGTGCCCTTCTTGATCTTTCATTAAAAGATCTTGAAAAAGTTCTTTATAACGAAGCGTATATCGTAACTGAATCAGCAACTGCTGATCAGGAAGGTGGTCTTCAGATTGGAATGATTCTTTCTGAACAAAAGTGTTTTGAGCTTAAAGAAGCTGGTGTCGACTTTAAAGTTGGTATGGGTGGAGAAGTTATTAAAGACATGATGTCCAGAATTGATGTTGACCTTTTATACAAAGAAATTAGAGATGCTCTTAAGGTCGTAAGAACTGAGCTTGCGAAAGCAAAGCTTATTAAAAGGCTAAAAGTTGTTGAATCTCTAAGAAAATCAGACAACAAAGCTGAGTGGTTCATGATGGATGTTATTCCAGTTCTTCCACCAGACCTTCGTCCACTAGTTCCTCTTGAGGCTGGGCGATTTGCAACTTCTGACCTTAACGATCTTTACCGACGTGTTATTAACAGAAACAACCGTCTTAAGAGACTTAAGGAGCTTAATGCTCCAGAAATCATCATCAGAAATGAGAAGCGGATGCTTCAAGAAGCTGTTGATGCACTCTTTGATAACGGAAGAAGAGGGAAAGTCTTCACAGGTGCGAACAAGCGTCCATTAAGATCACTTTCAGATATGCTTAAAGGTAAGCAAGGACGATTTAGACAAAACCTTCTCGGGAAACGTGTTGATTACTCTGGTCGTTCGGTTATTGTTGTTGGTCCAAACCTTAGACTTCACCAATGTGGTATTCCAAAGGTTATGGCACTCGAGCTTTTCAAGCCATTCATTTACAATAAACTAATTGAAAAGGGTCACTGTACAACGATTAAAGTTGCGAAGCGAATGGTTGATAATCAGAGACAAGAAGTTTGGGATATCCTGGACGAAGTTGTTAAGGAGCATCCAGTTCTCCTTAACCGAGCTCCAACTCTTCACAGACTTGGGATTCAAGCTTTCGAACCAGTATTGATCGAAGGAAAGGCGATTCAGCTTCACCCACTCGTTTGTACGGCCTTTAATGCTGACTTTGACGGTGACCAGATGGCGGTTCACGTTCCTCTTTCAATTGAAGCACAAATTGAAGCTCGTGTTCTTGCAATGTCGACAAATAATATTCTTTCTCCGAAAGATGGTACGCCAATCATCGTTCCTTCACAGGATATCGTTCTTGGTATGTACTACATGACAAGGGTAAGACCATACTCTCGTGGATTTGGTGGAGTTTTTGCTTCAAAAGAAGAAGCGCAGTTCGCTTACCACACTCACAACCTTCACCTTCAAGCTCCGATCAAAGTTCGGATCAATGGAGAGATGAAAGATACAACTGTTGGTCGAACTTTTGTGTTCGATATTGTTCCGAAATGTCTTGGCTACGATGACATCAACGTTATCTTGAACAAAAAAGCACTCGGAAAACTTCTTGATAAGGCTTATAGAAAAGGTTCAGAGAAAGAAACTGTTCTTTTCGCTGATGCGGTTACGAGAATGGGTTACGAGTATGCAACAAAAGCTGGTATCTCTATTAACGTTAAAGATATGGAGATTCCTGGTGAAAAGGCTGGAATTATCCAAGCTTCTCAGAACGAAGTTGATCAAATTACAAATGAATACAATGAAGGTGCAATTACAAACGGTGAGCGATACAACAAGATCGTCGACGTTTGGGCCCAGACGAATGAAAAGTTATCAAAGGTTATGATTGAGAACTTATCAACTCAAGAATTTACTGATGAAAGCGGTAAAGAGAAAACTTCTGCACCATCATTCAACTCGATCTTCATGATGGCTGACTCAGGAGCCCGAGGTTCTCAGGCTCAGATTAGACAGTTAGCAGGAATGAGGGGGCTCATGGCGAAACCTTCTGGTGAGATCATTGAAACCCCAATTACTTCAAACTTCCGTGAAGGTCTAACAGTTCTTCAATACTTCGCTTCTTCACACGGTGCTCGTAAAGGTCTAGCCGATACGGCCCTTAAGACAGCGAACTCTGGATACTTAACGAGACGTCTGGTTGATGTTGCTCAAGATGGGATTATCAGAGAAGTTGATTGTGGAACAAATGACGGTATCGTTCTAACTTCAAGAATTGAATCTGGAGAGATTACAGAACACGTTTCTCACAGAGTATTAGGACGTGTTGCTGCGACTGATATTCCTGGTAAAGATGGGAATGTTGCTTTCAAAGCGGGTCATCTGTTTATCGAAAGAGATATGGAGACTATTGAAGAAGAGGATATCGATCAAATTAAAGTTAGATCTGTTCTTACTTGTGATACGAAATATGGTTTTTGTGCGAAGTGTTTTGGGCGTGACCTTGCAAGAGGACATCTTGTAAGTGTAGGGGAAACTGTTGGTGTTATTGCTGCTCAATCAATTGGGGAGCCAGGTACACAGCTTACGATGAGAACATTCCACGTTGGTGGTACTGCAACTGCAGGCGCGCAAGTTAATAAAACAGAATCAAAAACAGCCGGTATCGTTTCTCTTGATAATGTTAAAACGGTTAAGAGAGATGATGGTACTCATATTATCATGAATAAGACTGGTGAAATCGTTATTAAAACAGAAACAGGAATTGAGAAGGAAAGATATCCCGCTATTTATGGTGCGACATTATTTTTTAATAATGGAGACACTCTAGAGGTTGGTGCTAAAATTCTTGAATGGGACCCATTTGCCATGCCGATGATGTCTGAAGTTTCTGGTACGGTTAAGTTTTTAGACTTTGTTATTGGAACAAATATTTCGGAACAGATGGACCCTGTAACAGGTCTTTCACATAAAGTTGTAACTGAGTCTAAGGATCCTTCTAAAACAGCGAGAATCACAATTTGTGATGCTTCTGGGAATCCAATAGAAGTTCCAGGAACAAAGAGAACTGCAATTTATCGAATTCCTGTTGGAGCCGTTGTTATTGTTAACGAAGGTGATGAGCTTAAGGCCGGTGATGTTGTCTCTAAAGTTCAGCGTGAAACAACGAAGACTAAAGATATTACTGGGGGTCTTCCGAGGGTTGCGGAACTATTCGAAGCAAGAAAGCCAGCGACAGCTTCTCAAATTGCAGACGTTCACGGAACGATTGAGTATGGACCAGAGGTTCGTGGATCAAAAAGAATTATTATTAAGCCAGACGATCCTGCTCTTGAGCCATATGTTTATACTGTTCCAAAAGCTCGTTATATCGTTGTTAATGAGGGTGATTATGTTCGTCCAGGTGATCAAATCTGTGATGGGCCAGTTAATCCACATGATATTCTTCGAGTTCTTGGAATTAAAGAGCTAGCAAGGTACATCGTTGATGAGATTCAAGAAGTTTACCGACTTCAAGGGGTTGAAATCGATGATAAGCACATTGAGGTTATTGTTAGCCAGATGCTTAAAAAAGTTCAAGTTACCGATGCAGGAGAATCGCTCTATGTTGCCGGTGATAATTTAACGAAAGTTGAGTTCAAGACTGAGAATGAAGCTCTTGAAGCTGATGGAATGGAGCCAGCGAAAGCTATGCCAATTCTTCTCGGAATTACTAAGGCATCCCTAACAACTGAATCTTTCATTTCTGCAGCCTCTTTCCAGGAGACGACGAAAGTTCTTACTCAAGCGACGCTTGAAGGGAAGAAAGATGAGCTTAGGGGTCTTAAAGAAAACGTTATTATGGGACGTCTGATTCCTGCAGGAACTGGTGTTTCGCGTTATAACGATTATAAAGCTGAAGTTGCTCGCGAAGAAGGACCAATCTCAGTTGGAGATGATGAATTAACGTTCAGCCTTTAAAGGCTGAACGTTTAGCCTGTTGTCAGGTAAAATTTTTAATGTTAAGTATCATTACGTTAAAGTGATATGAGTAGAAGAGAGGAGCATAATGCCTACTATTAATCAATTAGTGCGAAAAGGAAGAGAGACTAAGCCAGAAAAGACAAAGTCTCCTGCCCTTGTAAGCTGCCCGCAAAGACGTGGAGTTTGTACTCGTGTTTACACGACTACTCCAAAGAAGCCAAACTCAGCCATGAGAAAGGTTTGCAAGGTTAAGCTTACGAGTGGATTTGAAGTAATCTCCTATATCGGAGGTGAAGGACACAACCTGCAAGAGCACTCAATCGTTCTTATCAGAGGCGGTAGGGTAAAAGATCTTCCAGGTGTTCGTTACCACACGGTAAGAGGAACTCTTGATACGACTGGTGTCGACAAGAGAAGACAAAGAAGATCAAAATACGGCGCCAAGCGGCCTAAGAAATAGGAATAAGAAATGAGTAGAAAGCATAGAGCACCAGTTAGAGAAGTTCTTCCTGATCCAATGTACAACGATATCGTTGTTACAAAGTTTGTTAATGGAATCATGTTAGACGGAAAGAAATCTGTAGCAGAGAAAATCTTCTATGGAGCACTTTCAAAAATTGAAGAAAAAACTCAAGAAGAAGGGATTAAGACATTCAAAAAAGCAATGTCTAACGTTAAGCCTTCTGTTGAAGTTAAATCACGAAGAATCGGTGGAGCAACTTATCAAGTTCCAGTTGAAGTTCGTCAAACAAGAAGACAGTCACTTGCGATTCGTTGGATTCGTGATAATGCAAAATCTAGAAATGGAAAAAGCATGGTAGACAAGCTTGCTGATGAATTAATCGATGCTGCTAATAATAGAGGCGGAGCGATTAAGAAGAAGGAAGATGTCTATAAAATGGCTGAAGCGAACAAAGCTTTCGCTCACCTTAAGTGGTAAGTTTCTTCAAAAAATTTATATTTTTTCAATAAAGAGAGCTGCTTCGGCGGCTCTTTTTTTTATCATCCTGTTTAATGGAATGCTTTCACATACTATAGTTTCTTGGTGAAGCTGTTCTTTGAAGCTTGTTTTTGGTCAAAATCATGTCAAATAATATTTCAGCCTTGCTAGGCCAATGGGGTTTCAAGAGGTTAGAGAAATTAGAATTATTAAGACTGTATTAAGATTCCGGTTGGAATATAGCTGAGAGTGAATTAGTAGGCTATAGAGCGACCCTTTAACACAGAATTAAACTTTTCTCATGCTTAGCTGCAAAGAAAAATTCACGAATTCCGATAGAGATTTTACGCCCGAAAGTCGACAACGGTGAATTTTAGAGCTGAACTATGCACGTGCTAGCATAGCAGTACATCGATTGGGAGGAGTGAATTAAATGGAAAACTACATGAAAAAGAAAAAAGTTCTGTTGGTAGATGACGAGGAAGAAATCCTCGAGCTGATGAGTGATCTTCTTAGGGATCGGTTTAAAGTTATTAAATCGGCAAATGGTCAGGAAGCGCTTTTCAAATATCGAAATGAACCCTTTGATTTAGTTATTGTTGATATTCATATGCCCAAGATGACTGGACTCGAATTTATTACGGAGATGAGAAAATTTGAAGAGCGTGATAAGGATCGAAAAGTTTGTCCTGCCATAATTACAACAGGTGATATGGGAAGACATCTCTTGAGAGATATTGCGAAATGGGATGCGGTCGTAGGATTAGAAAAGCCCATTTCTTTAGAGAGCTTGAATATGACGATTGAGAAAATGCTTCGGGGTAAAGATGTCCAGGGGAGTCGTTCTTTTCAAAAATTTATAGAGGTTCCGAACGGTCAAAATATTTTTAATACTGGAGATTATGAACAAAATATTTATTTTGTTGTGGATGGTGAGTTCGAAGTGTTTGTCGAGCGCGATGGAAAAGAGATTTTATTAGGAAAAATCTATAAAGGAGAAATGATTGGAGAGATGAGTTTCTTCATGAAGACTGCTCGAAACGCCACAGTTAAAGCTGTTAAGGATTCGAAAATTGTCTCTATTACTGGTGCTCACATCAATGCGGTGATTGCGAAGCAACCTCCGTGGTTCAAGCCTCTTCTCTTGAGCGTTATTAAACGATTGAGAGCAAGTAATCTTGAAAAACTTGGTGGAGAAGATATTGAACAAAACCGAGAAAAAGTTCAAGAAGAAGCCGAAGTAAGTGAAAATATGGAAATCGCAGAAAGCATTAAAGAGCCAGCTGCAGCCAGTTGATTTTCTGCGTTAGTAATCTGTAAATTATTGTTCTTTAAAGTCAGGGACTCTATAATACGTCCATGGCAAATAGCGATCTTTCTAACATCCGAAATATCGGCATCATGGCACATATTGATGCAGGTAAAACAACGACCACTGAGAGAATTCTTTATTATACGGGGATTAATCACAAAATAGGTGAAGTCCATGATGGTGCTGCAACGATGGACTGGATGGTTCAAGAGCAGGAGCGCGGAATTACTATTACTTCTGCAGCAACGACTTGTGAATGGAATAAGCACACGATTAATATCATCGATACTCCTGGACATGTAGACTTTACGATTGAGGTTGAAAGATCTTTGAGAGTTTTAGATGGTGCCGTTGGTGTGTTTTGTGCGGTTGGAGGAGTGGAGCCACAATCTGAAACTGTTTGGAGGCAAGCTGACACTTATAAAGTCCCTCGAATTGCCTTTGTTAACAAGATGGATCGAACAGGGGCAGATTTTGAAAATGTGCTTACTGAGATCCGTGAAAAACTAGGAAAACAGGCTGCTGCTTTACAGGTACCTGTTGGAGCAGAAGAGGATTTTCAGGGGATGATTGATATCCTGACTCGTAAAAAATATGTCTGGGAAGGTGATGATCTTGGAGAGAAATTTGAACTTGTTGGTCTTACTGAAGATGAATCATTAGAAGTCGAAAGTAAAAGAGAAGAACTTTTTGATGTTTTAGCAAACTTTAGTGATGAGCTCGCAGAGAAATATCTTGAGGGAGAGGAACTGGAAGTTAGTTTTTTAAGAAAAGTGATTCGAGAGTCTGTTATTGATCATGGTTTTATTCCTGTCTTTTGTGGATCAGCTTTCAAAAATAAAGGTGTTCAACCTTTACTTGATGCTGTTACTTACTTTTTGCCTTCACCTTCAGATCTTGAAGCTGTAAAAGGTTTTTCTGCTGCTAAAAAAGAAAATGAAGTAGAAAGGCAACACTCTACAGATGAATTGTTCAGTGGGATGGCATTTAAGATCGCTTCAGATCCTTTTGTTGGAAGACTTACTTTTTTTAGAGTTTATTCAGGTGTCTTGAAAATGGGTGAATCGATTTTGAATCCTTTAAAAAATAAAAAAGAAAGAGTTCAAAAGATCCTTAAAATGCATGCTAATAAACGAACTGAAGTTAAAGAAGCGAGAGCAGGTGATATTGTTGCGCTTGCAGGGCTTAAGTTTACAATTACAGGTGAAACTCTTTGTGCTCCTAAGAATCCGATCGTATATGATCTTATGCAATTTCCCGAAACTGTTATTGCAAAGGCCGTTGAGGCAAAGACAACTGCGGATCAAGATAAACTTCTTGAGACATTAGAGTTTCTTCAAATTGAGGATCCTTCTTTTCGCTTTCAACAGAACAAAAATACAGGACAACTTTTGATTTATGGAATGGGAGAACTTCATCTTGATATTATTACGGACCGTTTAGATCGTGAATTTAAGGTTGGAGTTAACGTTGGTAAACCGCAAGTTTTTTATAGAGAGACAATCTCTGGACCTTCTTCAGATTCCGCCGAATACACTCGTGAGACAGGGGAAAAGATCCAATTTGGTCAATGTGATATTAAGGTTGAGCCATTATCTGGTGATCAGGAAATGGAATATGTCTGCGATCTCAAAATGAGAGAAGTTCCCAAAGAAATCTTTGAGGCGATAGAGTCGGGTATTAGAGATGCTTCTCCAGGCGGTGTTTTAGCCGGTTACCCTTTGCATTCTTTAAAAATAACCTTAACGGGCTTGAAGTATGATGAAGAGACAGCGAATGAAGTCGCTTATAAAATTGCTGCTTCAAATGCTTTTAGAAAAGCCTGTCAAAAAGCTAAAGTTGTTTTAATGGAGCCGGTAATGAAGCTTGAAATTAACACTCCCAATGAGTTTTCAGGAGATGTTATTGCTGATGTGAATAGTAAGCGCGGGCAGATTTTAAATATTGATATGACTAGAGATGGTCGAGAAATTATTAAGACACATACACCACTTGCAAATCTTTTTGGTTATAGCACAGATCTAAGGTCTAAAACCCAAGGACGAGCTGATTTTATGATGACACTTGATCATTATAAGGCCATGAATACAAATGAAACGAAAAAGCTACTTGAAGCTCGTGGAATCTTTGTTGATTACTAAGCGTCCCAACAATTTGACTTGCAGCTAGGTCGATCTTCATTAATTTACCACTTTCAAAGAGAAAATCGACTTCATTATAAATTGAAGGAATGAGACCACCGAAACGCTAATAATAATAATTCACGCCTAAATTAGTAACAAAAACATTTAAGTTTGTTGTTGAGCCATCAGTATTCTCAATATTATGAGTATGATAGGTTAAAGAAGTGAAGAGTCCCCATTTTTTATTCAAATGAAATTGAGGTCTTAGCTCTAGAGTGTATCCACTCGCAGAATCTGGATCAAGAGCTCCTGTATTATCGGCACTGTCGAACGGCGAAATTTTAAAAGATCCAAGGATGGAAAGTTTTTTATAGATTGGAACTTCCATTCTGGCACCGAGGTAAGGTCCAGAGAAAGAGAGTTCTCCGACTCCAGTAAGATTGAGTTCGGTAAGGTCATATTTTGATGATTTATATCCAATAAATCCATCAATATAACTAAAGAATTTAAATGGAGGTTTAATGGCGTAACCAAGAGCTCCGTCAAAGAAACTAGCAGATGAGCTAAAGTCTCCGCTTCCCGCAATTCTTTTAAATGAAAAGATTCCGATAATAGAGTAAGGAAGATAATAATCGATACCGAGATCGGCACCAAAAAGATTGGCTGTATTGTCTTCGCTGTCTCCAGTTAGTTGCGAAGCCTCAAGGGCAATATGTACTTTTCCAACATCCCTTTTAATGTTGATATTGTGCTTGATGAAGTTAGCGTCATCTTCTCCGAGAAA
The DNA here is from genome assembly GCA_965217035.1 of Bacteriovoracaceae bacterium. Taxonomy (GTDB): domain Bacteria; phylum Bdellovibrionota; class Bacteriovoracia; order Bacteriovoracales; family Bacteriovoracaceae; genus JAUHYH01. Next base: position 1,754,779 of record OZ244226.1, read on the forward strand.
ATAGTCATCAGTAAATGTAATCCAATCGCCTTTTCTAATTTTTGCATTGGGTTCAGTATTTCGAACATAAGCGATTGCACTATTTCCTTTTTTATCTCGAATCGTTCCATTTCCAAGTTTTTCTTTTTCCCATGTTACTTTATAAATATCTTCGAAAGATTCTATTTTCAGTCCTAATGGACGGTATATTTCATAATGTTGAGTATTTCCGATATCTTGTTCTTCGCCTATTTGAAGGAGAAGTTGATCTCCAACTGCTTCTTCAACAAGAGCAACATAAGGAATAGATTTTTGATATTCTTTTAACCAAATTGTCAGGACATTAATGACGGGTTCGATATCTTTCGTTGGTAAAATCGTACTCTTATTAAAGATAACGGTCTTACCATCTTGGACAATAACCTCTAGTTTTACGAAAAGTCCTGCTCCTTTAGACAGAACAGAAGGTCTCAAAATACTTCCAGCCTTAAGCTTATCAAGGAGAAGTTTTAAAACTTTAGGATTGTATAAATCTTTGGCTAAAGTTCCTTTTCTTGCAAAAAGGAGTTTTTCCATCGATTCGTTTATTCGAGCCTGGCATATTTTATCATCCTTAATATTTAAAAGAACTTCTTCTCTTATTTCTCTTGCTGTCTCTGATTTAACGTTAGAGACAAATGGGGAGAGATAACAGATAAAGAGTGAGTTTTGATAAGGAAACACATAAGAAAACTTTCTATAAGTAACGTCAAAATCATTTGATGTTTTTCCAGGATCAAGGACTCCACCTTTTTGAAGCTTTTGTCGAATCCCTTTTGAGCTTGTACCAACTGTTTTAAACTTCATGACTTTGATATGATCACCCGACTTTATAGGAACATTAGATGGGTTGATAATTTGAGCTCTATAAAAAGAACCGACTCGCTCTAGGATTGCACCTTTTGGAAACTCTTTATAATTAGTGCTTCTGTTTAATATCGATGAAGGATAAATATAGACGGCTTTACCAACGAGACTTACACCCGAATTATTTTCAGCTTTTATTAAAACTTGATTCGGACTTTCAGCTTTAATAATATTTCCATTAAAGAAGATATCACCTTCGTATGAAGAAAAAGCATTATTGAGAAATTTAATAACAGGTTGATTGTAATTTGATTCTGTTTTAACGAATAATGTTTTTAATCTGTAGTCCAATAATTTTAAAAAGTATTTGTTTTCTGTTTCACCGAGAAGAAAGAAGTATTGATAAGTAGGGTACTTGTCTCGAATATTTTTAAGTTCTGCTTCCGGCACATCAACTTTACTAAAAGATTTAATAAAGTTAGCAGTAATAAAATATTTTCGTTTTAAGTTCGCTTGAACAAGCTTTCGAATTTCGGGAAGTTCTTTTTCATATTTCTTAAAAAAATTAGTTGGTAAAACAAAAAGAGTTTTTGAATTAGGTGCTATAAATTCTGCACGGGCCACAGAGCACAAAATGAACAATGTCAGTACTTTACATAAAATTTTAAGCATCTATTTAATTAAATAGATCAAGTGGATTGCTGTCAAAGAGTGGCTAAATAGTGCCTCTTTAGATTTCTTATCGATACTTTACTATTTAAATAAATCATTCATGAATGGAGTAAGAGACTAATGAAGTATGTCTTCTCAATGAGGAATCATTTTGATCGGTTTTTTTCTCTCTTAGCTCAAATAATTTAAATGCCTACTTCTGTTATCACTGAGCTTTCAGCTCAAATAATGAGGTAAGATATTTCGGTCTAGGGTGTTTATTTTGCCCCTGCGCGCTGCATAATTATAATGATTGATATGATTATAAGTGTAAATTCGGTTACTTGTGATGACCGAGACTGGAGACATTGGATTGATCTATAAGATCTTGTTAAGTTCAAAAAACTTGTGCCTCCTCGTAGTACTAGGAGTACTTCTCTCTTGTGGAGGAGACACGACATTCAATAATCAAAATTTAAAACTTGGTAATTTAGAAGTTGTTCAACAGTTTAATTTTCAAGACAGTCTTTATTCAATTGCTTCCACTGTAGATAACAGTCAAGTCGGTGTCGCGATCATTAGAAATTCAGGAGAGAGAGAGTTAACGATTTCAAATATCACTCTTCAAAATAATGATCCCGAATTTACGAACTTTACTCATAATTGTAATGCTGTTCCTGTTGATTCTACCTGCCAAATTAGTATTGATTTTGATTCTTTTGTTGCAGGTAATTTTTCTGCGGAAGTTGTTTTAGAATACACTGATGGATTAATTGATAATCAATCAGAAATAATGAATATTTCGGTTCAAGCATTGAATCCAGCGACTATAACAGTTCTTCCTTTTGTTAATCCATTGATTAATCCAGTTACTTTGCCAGCCTATGGGCCGGAAGCAACAGGTGGAACTTACTATTACACAATTCAACTTCAAAATATGGGAGAAGTTTCAGCTACAAGTTTTAATGCTGTCACGACACCTGCCCTAACGGAATTTTCTTTTTCTGGCGGAGTATTTCCTGGAACAGGTGGAACTTGTGGACTGACGCCTCTTCTACCTGGAGCAACCTGTGACATTATTGTTGAGTATCTTCCAACAATGGCAGGAACAAACGTCGATGTTTTTGAGTTTGAATTTGATGATGGTTTTGGAGTAAATTCACCTTTTATTTCTGCTCCTTTTTCATTACCTGCAAGAACTGTTAACTTTAGTTCTTCAGCAGCTCCTCCTGCGAACATTGAGTTTAGAGATGGTGTTGCTCCGATTACAACTTACGACTTTGGTAATATCGCTTTAGGTTCAAATCCTACTAAAGTTATTACCTTTGAAAATACAGGTGGTGTTCCAGCCACGAATGTTACCCCAGTTCTCGTGTCTCCAGTTTCATACACCGGAGGAGGAACATTCCCAGGAACATTAGGAACTTGTACAACAACACTCACAAATGCTTTGACTTGTGATGTGGATCTTCAAATTAATCCTGTGGCCATTGGACCTTTCTCAGTTCCATACACAGTTGCATTTGATGATGGTACGGGTTCAATTGTCAATGTTGTTTTAACTGTTACGGGTACCGTTCTTAATCCAGCAAATTTTGCGATTTCTCCAACAAATAATTATGACTATGGTGAAATTTCTATTAATGCTCCATCAGGAACTGCGACTCAATTATTTACTCTTACAAATACAGGAGGGAGTCCGGGGGAGATCACTGGTTTTGTTGGTCTTACGGCTCCATTTAATTTTGTTGGTGGAAGTTTTCCTGGTACAGGTGGGGATTGTCCATTATCTCCAGGAACTGTTGCTGGTAGTGGTGGAAGTTGTCTCATTGAAATTGAATTTGATCCAACGACTTTTGGAACCTTTCTTAATAATGTGACGATGACTTATAACAATGGTCTCACAACTGCGAATTTACTTTTTGATTTAAATGGTAATGATATTCAACCATTTGTTGATATTACTGCTCCTGTTATAAATGCTTATATTAATGCTGCTAACTTTGGAGCTTATGGGTTCAACGGAACATGTAACGAAAACGGAAATAATGTTAATTTCAGTGTTTCCTCTGGATCAATTACACCAACTTCTGCAGGATGTGTTCTTGGAGCGTGGAGTGGTACCATTGATTTTACATCTGTACCAGATGGAACTTTTACATTCACGGCTGATCACTCAGACACTTTCGGAGTTGCAGCCCCAAGCTATCCAATTACTTTAACTAAAGATATTGATCTTCCTGATTTAGCTTCAATCAATAGAGGATCGACGCCTGCTTCTGATCCAACCAATGCAACGACTGTCGAGTTTGATGTTACATTTGATGAAGCCGTTGCAGCAGTCGTTGTTGGTGATTTCAGTTTAACAACAGTGAGTGGGACTTCTGCAGGAGCCATTGCAAGTGTATCAGGGTCTGGAACAACTTGGACTGTCACTGTTAATGCTATTACTGGCGATGGAGTTTTAAGGTTAGACCTTAACGATCTTGATGGAACGATTCAAGATTTAGCTGGAAATGCTTTAAACACAAATACCTTCACTGGTGGTCAAACTTGGACAGTTGATACTGTTCAACCAACTGTTGTCTCTATTAATAGAGGAGCTTTCCCCGGTCTTGCGAGTACGAACGCTACAACAGTTGAGTTTGATGTCACTTTTGATGAAGATGTTAGTCCTGTAAACCTTGGAGACTTTGTCGTTACAACTGTTTCTGGAACGGTAACTGGAACTGCCACAAGCATTATTGGTGGGCCAACAGTTTACACCGTAACTATAACAGGTATTACGGGTGATGGAGATCTACGCTTAGATCTTAACGATGCTGATAATACAATTCTTGATACGGTTAATAATACTCTCGCTGTTAACACGCATACAGGAGATGAAGTTTACACTATGGATACTTCACCTCCGTCGATTGTTTCTATTAATAGAGGAACTGTCCCTGGAGTGAATCCAACGAATGCAACCTCTGTTGAGTATACGGTGATATTTGATGAAGCTGTTTCCCCTGTTGCTGTCGGAGACTTTGCAGTGGCTACCGGTTCTGGAACTGTGACTGGTGCTGTTGCTTCGGTAACTGGATTTGGAACCAACTGGACCGTGACTGTGAATACGATTACAGGTGATGGAGATCTCCGTTTAGACCTTAACGATGCTGATAGCTCTATTCTTGATGGTTTTGGAAACTCTTTGACTTCAACAAGTCATACGGGAGATGAGACCTATGCACTTGATTTAACTCAGCCAAATTTATTAACAATTAATAGGGGAACTGTTCCTGGAATTACGCCAACGAATGCGACAACAGTTGAGTTTGACTTAAATTTTGATGAAGATGTGACTGGTTTAGCAACAAGTGACTTTGTTCTCACGACTGTCAGTGGTGCTGTTATTGGTACAGTAAGTTCTGTTGCTGGTTCTGCTCAAAATTGGACAGTGACAGTAACTGGAATTACAGGTACTGGTGATATTCGACTCGATCTTTCTGATGGTGATAATTCAATCACAGATCTTGTTGGAAACTCTCTGGCCGTCACTGCTCAAAATGGTGATCAGGTTTACTCTATTGATCAAACACAACCTAATCTACTTTCTATTAATAGAGGAACTGTTCCTGGAATTAACCCTACTAATAACGGAACTCTAGAGTTTGATTTAACTTTTGATGAAGATGTTGTTTCAGTTGTCGTCAGTGATTTCGTTTTAACAACAGTGAGTGGAACAGCAGTAGGGACAATTTCTGCAGTTGCAGGCTCTTCAACAGCATGGACAGTTACTGTTACTGGAGTTACTGGAGATGGTGCTCTTCGTTTAGATCTCAATGATACTGATAATACAATTCAGGATCCTTCTGGAAACTCTCTTGCAAGTACGGTGAGGCTCGGAGATCAAGATTATACCATTGATAATACAGGTCCACTCGTTAATACAATTAATAGAGGTGCTGTACCAGGTGTTAACCCAACTTTAGCGGCATCAGTAGAGTTTGATATTACTTTTAATGAAGCTATCCAAACGATGGATCTGACTGATGTTGTTTTAACAACTGTGAGTGGAACAGCAACAGGGACGCCATCGGCAGTTGTTGGGGCAGGAACTTCTTGGACTATTACAGTTTCTGGTATAACAGGTTCAGGAGATATCAGACTTGATCTTAATGATGCTAATAATTCTATTTTAGACTCTTTAGGAAATTCAATTTCTGTAAATGCCCATGTTGGTGATCAGACATATACAATTGATAGAGACCCTCCAATAGTTGTTTCTATTAATAGAGGAACTGTTCCTGGTGTTTCTTTAACAAATGCGACGACTGTTGAATTCGATGTTACTTTTAACGAGGGAGTCACTCCTGTTGATCCTACTGATTTTGTTTTAACAACTGTTAGTGGTGTTACCACTGGAGTTGTTGCTTCAGTTTCAGGTTCTGGTACTTCATGGACTGTTGTCGTTAATACTGTCGCGGGTGATGGAGATATCAGGCTTGATCTCAATGATGCTGATAATAGTATTCAGGATTCATTAGGGAATGCGATTGTTGCCAATGTTCAAAATGGAGATGAGACATATACGATTGATCAAACTCCTCCAAATATTCTAACGATTAATAGAGGAGCTTCTCCAGGAATCACTCCTACAAATGTTACAACAGTTGAATTTGATATTACTTTTGATGATTCTGTAAGTCCGGTTACCGTTGGTGATTTTGTTGCAACGACAGTTTCTGGAGCGGTAACGGGAACAGTTGCAAGTGTTACAGGTGCTGGTGCAACTTGGACAGTAACTGTTAATTCAGTAACAGGAAATGGTGATCTTGGACTGAATTTAAATGATGGCGATGGGTCTATTGTTGATGGAGCGGGGAACTCTCTTGCTTTAACAACTCATATAGGTGATCAAGATTATACGATTGATCAAGATCCACCAAGTATTGCATCAATCGTGAGAGGGACTTTGCCAGGTGCAAATCCAACGGCCTCAAACTCTGTTGATTTTGATGTTACTTTTGATGAAAATGTTGTAGCGGTTATAAATAGTGACTTTGTTGTCACGACTGTGAGTGGAACGGCTACTGGTGCTGTAAGTACAGTTACTGGAGCTGGAACAGCTTGGACAGTAACTGTTGCAGGAATCACTGGTGACGGTGATATTAGACTTGATCTTAATGATGCTGATAATTCTATTTTAGATGTTTCTGGAAATGCAACGAGTCCAACAACTTATAATGTCGGACAAACGTATTCAATCGATAATACAGGGCCTCAAATTCTCTCAATTAATAGAGGAAGTGCTCCGGCGACAAATCCGACGAATGCAACTTCAGTAGAATTTGATGTTACTTTTAATGAAAATGTTGCAGCTCTTATTGCTGCGGACTTTATTCCAAGTATCATTGGAACCGGTATTCCTACAGTAGCGGGAGTCGCTGGTGGCCCACTCGTCTGGACGGTCACTGTTGATACAACAGGGGTCAATGGAGATGTTGGCCTCGACTTTAGTGATCTCGACGGAACAGTCCAGGATGTTTTAGGTAATACAGCAAGCCCTAATACAAGAACTTCAGATCAATTGTGGTCGGTTGATAATCAAGGTCCTCAGGTTCTTTCAATCAATAGAGGAGCTAATCCAGCAACGAATCCGACAAATTCAACGACTGTAGAATTTGATGTCACTTTTGATGAGGTCGTTGCGACTGTTGTTACAGGTGATTTTAATCCAACAAATACAGGATCAGGAACTCCATCAGTTATTAGTGTCTCAGGTACGGGAGCTACAAGAACGATCACTGTTGACGTAACAAATGTTGATGGGGATATTGGTTTAGATCTTAATGATACCGACAATACGATTACAGATACTCTTTTAAATATCATCAGTCCTAATACGCGCACGAGTGATGAGACCTGGACTGTTGACACGGTGATCCCTAATGTCACTTCTATTAATAGAGGTGCTACTCCAGCAGCGAATCCAACGAATGCGAATTCAGTTGAATTCGATATCACTTTCTCTGAGTCTGTGAGTCCTGTTATTGCAGGTGACTTTACGGTAACAAACACAGGAGCTGGAACTCCTACTATTACAGGAATTACAGGAACAGGTGCAACTCGAACTGTCACTGTAGACGTGACAGGCGTAGATGGAGATGTTGGACTTGATTTCAGTGACGTTGATAATACGGTTCTTGACGTTCTTGCTAACTCTGTTTCTCCTGATACTCGCACAAGTGATCAGCTTTGGACAGTTGATAGCATCGCTCCTCAAGTTTTGACAATTAATAGAGGAACAACTCCTGCTGCTAATCCAACTAATTCAACAACAATAGAGTTCGATGTCACATTTGATGAAGATGTTACTCCTGTTGTTATTGGTGACTTTGTTGCGACAGTTGTTGGAACAGGCACTCCAACCATTACTGGTGTCGCGGGTGGACCAAGTGTCTGGACAGTCACAGTAGATACGACAGGTATCGTTGGTGACGTTGGTCTTAATCTTAATGATCTTGATGGAACACTTTTAGATTTAGCAGGAAATCAGATTAGTCCTAATACCCACACTTCTGATCAGGTTTGGACTATTGATAATCAAGGACCACAGGTTCTTTCGATTAATAGAGGAACAACCCCTGCAGCAAATCCAACCAATGCAACTTCGGTTGAATTTATTGTTACTTTTGATGAAATAGTTGGAACTGTTGTTGCTGCAGATTTCAACTTAACAAATACAGGTTCTGGAGCTCCTACAATTAGCGGTATTGCTGGTTCTGGAGCAACAAGAACAGTCACTGTTGATGTGACTAATGTTGATGGAGATATTGGATTAGATCTTAATGACGTTGACACATCTATCGTCGATGCTTTTTCAAATGCCATTTCTCCAAATACACATACATCAGATCAATTATGGACAGTCGATACTGTTATTCCTTCTGTAACTTCTATTAATAGAGGTTCAACTCCGGCAGCTGATCCGACGAATGCAGTCTCTGTAGAGTTTGATGTGACATTCTCTGAGTCAGTATCCCCTGTGGTGGCGGGAGATTTTAATGTTGTTGTTACTGGTGCTGGAACGGCTTCGATTTCAAGCATTTCTGGAACAGGAGCAACTCGAACAGTTATTGTTGATGTCTCTGCAGTTGATGGGGTTGTTGATCTTAATTTTAATGATGCGGATAATACAGTTGTTGATGTGCTTGCGAATGCAGTAACTCCAAATACAAGAACAGGTGATCAAAGCTGGACGGTTGATAATATTCAACCTCAAGTTGTAACTATTAATCGAGGGACTGTACCGGTAGCGAATCCAACCAATGCAACTTCTGTTGAGTTCACTGTAACCTTTGATGAAGATGTTGCTCCTCTTGTGACGAGTGACTTTGTTGCCACAATTGTTGGAACAGGAACACCGTCGGTTACAAGTGTTACAGGTGGGCCAAGTGTTTGGACAGTTGCCGTTAATGCTACGGGGGTTGATGGTGATGTCGGCCTTAATTTTAATGATGCCGATGGGACAGTGCTTGATACATTACTTAACCAAGTCAATCCAAGTACTCACACATCAGATGAGCTTTGGGATGTTGATAATATTGGACCAATTATTCAGACAATTAATAGAGGTTCAACTCCGACAACTAATCCAACGAATGCGACTTCAGTTGAGTTTGTTGTTACTTTTGATGAGGGTGTAACTTCAGTTGTTGCGGCTGATTTCAATATAACAAATACGGGTTCTGGAGCTCCAACAATTACAGGTGTTACTGGTTCAGGAGCAACTCGAACTGTAACAGTTAATGTGGCATCAGTTGATGGAGATATCGGACTCGATCTTAATGATGCTGATAATTCAATTGCGGATAGTTTAGGAAATGTCGCTGCTCCAAACACTCATACTTCAGATGAAACATGGACAGTCGATACTGTTATTCCTTCTGTTACTTCGATTAACAGAGGAACTGTCCCTGCAGCTGATCCAACAAACGCAAATTCCGTACAATTTGATGTCACCTTCTCTGAAAGTGTTCTTCCTGTTGTTGCAGCTGACTTCAATGTCACAAATACAGGAGTTGGAGCTCCGAATATTACAAGTGTCATTGGTGCAGGAGCAAACTGGACAGTAACAGTTGATACAACTGGAGTTGACGGAGTTGTTGGTGTTGATTTTAATGATGCCGACAATAGTGTTGTTGATGTTCTTTTTAATCCAGTGACTCCTAACACGAGAACAAGTGATCAAACTTGGACAGTCGATAGTATTAACCCGCAAGTTCTTACAATTAATAGAGGTTCTAATCCGGCCATTAATCCAACGAATGCAACGTCGGTAGAGTTTGATGTCACATTTGATGAGGATGTTACTCCTGTTGTTATTGGTGACTTTATCGCAACTGTTGCGGGAACTGGAACTCCAACCATTACTGGTGTCGCGGGTGGACCAAGTGTCTGGACAGTAACAGTTGATACGACAGGTATCGTTGGTGATGTTGGTCTTAACCTTAACGACCTTGATAATACTGTTTTAGACGTAACAGGAAATCCTGTAAGTCCTAATACTCACACCTCTGATCAGCTTTGGTCTATTGATAATCAGGGACCAATGGTTGTGAGTATTAACAGGGGAACAACTCCAGCAGCAAATCCAACCAATGCGACAACTATTGAGTTTGACGTTACTTTTGATGAGATTGTTTCGACTGTTGTTATTGGTGATTTCAATACAACAAATACCGGAACAGGGACTCCAACGATTACTGGTATTGCTGGTTCTGGAACAACAAGAACAGTCACTGTTAACGTGACGAATGTTGATGGTGATGTAGGACTTGATCTTAATGATATTGATAATTCTATAACTGATGCTTTTACAAATGTTATCAGTCCGAACACACATACATCAGATCAATTATGGACAGTCGATACTGTTATTCCTTCTGTAACTTCTATTAATAGAGGAGCAACTCCGGCAGCTGATCCGACGAATGCAGTCTCTGTAGAGTTTGATGTGACCTTCTCTGAATCTGTTTCTCCTGTTGTTGCAGCAGATTTTAATGTTGTTGTGAGTGGTGTTGGAACAGCTTCAATTTCAACGATTACAGGAACTGGCGCAACTCGTACAGTTGTCGTTGACGTAACAAGTGTTGATGGAACTGTGGCCCTCGATTTTAATGATGCCGATAATACCGTTCTTGATGTTCTCGCTAATTCGGTGACTCCAAATACGAGAGCGAGCGACCAGAGTTGGACTGTTGATAATATTCAACCTCAAGTCCTCACAATTAATAGAGGTGGTGTTCCTGCTTCGAATCCAACAAATGCGACTTCTGTTGAGTTTACTGTAACCTTTGATGAAGATATTGCGGCACTTGTCACAGGTGACTTCGTTGCTACTGTCGTCGGATCAGGGACTCCGACAATTACAAGTGTTACTGGTGGACCTATTATCTGGACGGTTGCTGTCGGAGTTACAGGTATTGTTGGTGATGTAGGACTTAATTTAAATGATCTTGATAATACAGTTGTTGATGTTCAAGCGAATGCAGCAAATCCTAATACGCATACTTCAGATGAGCTTTGGACAATTGATAATCAAGGACCACAGGTTCTAAGTATTAATAGAGGAACAAGTCCAGCTGCTAATCCTACAAATATTACGACTATTGAATTTGATGTCACTTTTGACGAGATTGTCTCAACTGTCGTTGCAGCTGATTTTAATTTAACAAATACAGGTTCTGGAGCTCCTATTATTACGGGTGTTTCTGGAACAGGAGCAACTCGAACAGTTACAGTTGATGTGACTAATGTTGATGGAGATATCGGTTTAGATCTTAATGATGTCGATAGTTCGATTGTTGATGCTTATTCAAATGCAATTAGTCCTAATACAAGAATTGCAGATCAATTATGGACAGTTGATACAGTTATTCCTTCTGTCACTTCTATTAATAGAGGAACAAATCCAGTAGCTAATCCTACAAATGCGGTCACTGTAGAGTTTGATATTACATTCTCTGAAAATGTGAATCCTGTTGCTCTTACTGACTTTACTTTAACAAATACTGGAACAGGAACACCGACAATGACGGCGATTTCTGGAACAGGATCAACTCGAACAGTTACAGTTGATGTTACGGGAGTTGATGGTGATATTGGTCTTAATTTTAATGACGCTGATAATACAATCTTAGATGTTCTAGCGAATGCAGTCTCTCCAAATACGAGAACTTCAGATCAGGTTTGGACAGTTGATAGTATTGCTCCTCAAGTTGTCACGATAAACAGAGGAACTTCTCCTGGTGTGAATCCAACCAATGCAACCTCTGTTGAATTTAACGTCACGTTTACTGAAGATATTGCACCTCTTGTGGCCGGTGACTTTCTCGCTACTGTTGTTGGTTCTGGTACTCCATCTGTAACGACTGTTGCTGGAGGACCGACGAATTGGACAATTACTGTTGATGTAACAGGAGTTGTTGGAGATGTAGGGCTTGATCTTAATGATCTCGATGGTACAGTTCTCGACCTTGCTAGTAATCAAATTAATCCAAATACGCATCCAACTGATCAAACTTGGACGATTGATAATCAAGGACCACAGGTTCTAAGTATTAATAGAGGTTCTAGTCCAGCTACAAATCCGACGAATGCAACTTCAGTTGAATTCACTGTTACTTTTGATGAAATTGTCACGACAGTTGTGGCGGCTGACTTTAATGTTACAAATACCGGTGTTGGATCTCCAACAGTAAGTTCTGTTTCTGGTTCAGGAACAACGAGAACGGTTACAGTTGATACCACTAATGTTGATGGAGATGTAGGTCTTAATCTTAACGATGTTGATAGTTCTATCGTTGATGCATTCTCGAACCCAATCAGTCCAAATACTCGAACTTCAGATCAAGTTTGGTCAGTCGATGCCGTTGCAGCTTCTGTCACTTCAATTAATAGAGGAACTTTCCCAGTCGCTAATCCAACGAATTCGAACTCGGTTCAATTTGTTGTTACGTTCTCAGAGTCTGTTAATCCTGTTGTCGCAGGAGATTTTATTACGACAAACACAGGAGCAGGGCCAGCGACTCCAGCAATTACTCTTGTTTCTGGTGGTGGAACAACTTGGACTGTCACAGTTGATACAACGGGTGTTGATGGTGATATCGGACTTAACTTAAACGATCTTGATAATACAATTCTTGATAACCAGTCGAATGCTGTGACTCCAAATACAAGAACTTCTGATCAGCTTTGGACTGTTGATAGTATCGATCCTCAACTTCTTACGATTGTTAGAGGGACGACTCCTGCAGTTAATCCAACCAATGCAACTTCGATTGAGTTCTTCGTTACTTTCGATGAAGACATCGCTGGTCTTGTCGCTGGTGATTTTGCAGTAACGAATACAGGTATTGGTGCTCCAGCAATTACAGGTATTGCAGGTGGTCCAACGATTTGGACGGTAACAGTTGATTCTACTTTAGTTGAAGGGGATGTAGGACTTGATCTTGCTGACCTTGATAATACAGTGCTTGATTTACAAGGAAACTCTGTAAATCCTAATACTCATACGAGTGACGAACTTTGGACGGTCAATGGAATTGGACCGACGATAGTCGATATCAGGAGAGGGACCTCTCCGGGAAGTAACCCAACCAATGCAACTTCGGTTGAGTTTGATGTTACTTTCAATGAAGATATCGCAGGAGGTTCGGTTGCGGCCTCTGATTTCACTTTCTCGACTATTAGCGGTACGTTTACGACTTCAAACATTACAGGGATTTCAACAACAGGAGCAGTGGTCACGGTTACTGCGAATCTCGTAGGTAACGGAGAGATCAGACTTGATCTTGCAGATGGTGACCAAACAATTACTGATACATTTGGTAATGCTAACCAATCAACTGCTCATGTTGGTGATGAAACTTATACAGTTGATCAAGATGCTCCAAGTATAACAACAATTAATAGAGGTTCGGTCCCTGGTATCACGCCAACGAATGCAACAACAATTGAATTTGATGTTACTTTCGATGAACCGGTTCTTGGAGTCGCAGCTTCTGACTTTGTTTTCACTTTAAATTCAGGTGGTGTTACTGGGTCGATCTCGAATGTTACGGGTAGTGGTACGGCTTGGACTGTTGAAGTGAATACAGTTTCAGGAACAGGTAATGTTCAACTTGATTTAAATGATAGCGATAACTCGATTACAGATTTAGTTGGAAATTCAATTGCTCCAAATACTCATGCCGGTGACCAAACTTATGATATTGATCAGACTGCTCCAAGTATTACAAGCATTACTCGCGGAACAACACCAGGTGTGAATCCAACAAATGCAGCAAGCTTAGAATATGATGTGAGTTTCTCTGAAGATGTCACAGCACTTGTTTCTGGAGATTTTGTTGTGACAACTGTGAGTGGTACAGCAACGGCTTCGGTTGGATCAATTACCGGTGGACCTCAGAACTGGGTTGTTACTCTTGTTGCTGTTTCAGGTGATGGAAACTTAAGACTTGATTTTAATGATGGTGATGGAACTGTTGTTGATCCATCAACAAATCCAGCAAATCCTAATACTTTTATTACGGGTGATACTTATACTCTTGATAACTCAGGACCTGATGTTCTAACCATTAATAGAGGATCAACTCCAGCAGTTAATCCAACTTCAGCAACAACAATTGAGTTTGATGTAACCTTTGATCAAAACGTAGCAACGGCTGTTGTCACAGGTGATTTCCTTCCAACAGTTGTTGGAACGGGAACTCCGACTATTGCTGGTGTTTCGGGTGGACCACTTGTTTATACAGTAAGTGTTGATGTTACGGGTGTTAATGGAGATGTCGGGCTCGATCTTTCTGATCTTGATGGAACAATTCAAGATGCTCTTGGAAACCCAAGTAATCCTAGCACGCATGTTTCTGATCAGACATGGCAGGTTGATACATTAGGACCACAAATTGTAACGATTAATAGAGGAACAACTCCTGCTGCAAATCCAACGAATGCAAACTCAGTTGAATTCGTTGTGACGTTTGATGAGGCCGTTATCACTGTTGTTCCAGCAGACTTTGTGACAACAAACTCTGGAGTTGGTGGGGCGCCTCCAATTACAGGAGTTTCAGGTTCAGGAACAACTAGAACAGTAACGGTCGATGTTACTGGAGTTGATGGAAATGTTGGTCTTAACCTTAATGATGCAGATAATACAATTGCAGATAGTTTTGGAAATGTAGCCAGTCCAAATACTCATACTTCTGATGAGTTCTGGACAGTTGATAGTGTTCGTCCTCAGGTTACAACGATTAATAGGGGTGCTGTTCCTGGTGTCAATCCAACCAATTCAAACTCTGTTCAATTTGATGTCACTTTTAATGAAGCCGTCATTACAGTTGTTGCAGGTGATTTTACTGTGACGAATACTGGAACGGGAGGAGTTCCTCCAATTACTGGTGTTTCTGGAGGCGGTACTTCATGGACAGTGACAGTTGATACGACAGCTGTTGATGGTGATATCGGACTTGATCTTGCTGACTTCGATAATACGATCCAAGATGCTAATGGAAATGCGGTAAATCCAAGTGCTCATACATCTGACCAGCTTTGGACAGTTGACTCTGTTATTCCAAGTGTTGTTTCTATTAATAGAGGAACAACTCCAGCTGCAAACCCTACGAATGCGGCTTCAGTTGAATTCGATGTTCAATTTAGTGAAAATGTTGTTGCTGTTGTTGCAGGTGATTTTATTTTATCAAATACAGGAACGGGTTCTCCTTCTATTACAACTGTAGCAGGTGGACCGATCGTTTGGACAGTCACAGTTAATACAACTGGAGTTAATGGAGATGTTGGGCTTGATCTCAATGATCTTGATGGATCAATTGTAGATGGTCAGTCTAACCCGGTAACTCCGAATACAAGAACATCTGATCAAGTTTGGTCAATTGATAATGATGCTCCAAGTGTTCTTACGATTAATAGAGGATCAAATCCAGCAACGAATCCATCAAATGCGACTTCGGTTGAGTTCCTTGTCACTTTTGATGAGACAGTCATTAATGTTGTTGCAGGTGATTTTGCTGCTACAAATACAGGAGTTGGAACTCCAACAGTAACAACAGTTACTGGTTCAGGATCGACAAGAACTGTAACTGTTGATGTGACGAATGTAGATGGAGATATTGGACTTGACCTTAATGACCTCGATAGTTCTATTACAGATTCGTTAACAAATGCAATTGTTCCGAATACTCATAGTTCAGATCAAGCTTGGACAATCGATAATATTGCTCCAAATATCGTAACAATTAATAGAGGAACCGTTCCAGCAGTTAATCCGACCAATGCTTCAAGTGTCCAGTTTGTTGTAACTTTCTCTGAGGCCGTAAGTACTGTTGCGAATAATGACTTTAATGTTACGAATACAGGTATCGGAACTCCAAGCGTTACTTCTGTTTCCGGTGCAGGAACGACAAGAACAGTAACAGTTGATGTTACTGGAGTAGATGGGAATGTTGGTCTTGATCTTAATGATGCTGATAGTTCAATTGTTGATCTTCAAGCAAACGTCATCAATCCTAACCTTCAAGTGGGTGATCAGGAATGGACCGTTGATGATTTTAGTCCAAATGTATTGTCGATTAATAGAGGAACAACTCCAGGTTCTAATCCAACGAATGCAACTACGGTAGAGTTTGATGTTACATTCTCTGAGTCTGTCGTTGCTGTTGTCGCTGGTGACTTTGTCACTACGAATACAGGTTCAGGAACACCTTCTATTACTGGTGTCGCTGGTGGACCAACAGTTTGGACTGTTACCGTTGATACAACGGCTGTTATTGGAGATGTTGGTCTTGATCTTAATGATCTTGATGGCTCGATTCAAGATGCCGCAGGAAATGTAACGACTCCAAATACAAGAACTTCAGATCAGGCTTGGACGATTGACAATGATTCTCCAAGTGTTGTTTCTATTAATAGAGGAACAGTCCCTGTTGCTAACCCAACAAATGTTACTTCTGTAGAATATGTGGTGACTTTTGATGAATCAGTGATCAATGCAACTATTGGAGATTTTGCAGCCGTTGTTACTGGAACTGGTACTGCTTCAGTAACTGGTATTTCAGGTTCAGGAGCGACTCGAACAGTTACAGTTGATGTTAGTGCAGTTGATGGTACGGTAAGACTTGATCTTGCTGATGGTGATAGTTCGATTACAGATAATTTAACGAACCCTATTGTCCCGAACACTTATACAGGTGATCAAGAATGGACCGTCGATAATATTAATCCTCAATTAACTTCTATTAATAGAGGATCGGTTCCAGCTGCGGATCCAACTAATGCTTCAAGTGTTCAATTTGATTTAACTTTTGATGAAACAGTCTTGGCCGTTGTTGCTGCAGATTTTACAGTAACAAACTCTGGATCAGGTGGAACTCCAACGATTTCAACGATTACTGGAACGGGGACTTCATGGACTGTCACAGTAGACGTTACAGGTATTGATGGTGCTGTTGGCCTCGATCTTAATGATTTAGATGGAACAATTCAAGATACTTTAACGAATCCGGTTTCTCCGAATACAAGAACTTCAGACCAGACATGGACTGTCGATAGTATTGCACCAACTGTTGTTACAATTAATAGAGGAACGACTCCAGCAACCAATCCTACAAATCTTGCTTCAGTAGAGTTTGATGTTACATTCTCTGAAGCAGTTACAACTGTTGTGACTGGTGACTTTTTACTAACAAATACTGGTACAGGAGTTCCAAGCTTTACAAGCATTGCTGGTGCGGGAACTTCGTGGACAGTAACAGTTAATACAACAGGTGTTGATGGAGATGTTGGTCTTGATTTCAACGATCTTGATGGAACAGTTCAAGATGTTCTTCTCAATCCTGTTTCTCCGAATACGCATACAAGTGATCAAACTTGGACAGTTGATAATATTGCTCCTTCTGTAACAACTATTAATAGAGGGACAACTCCGGCGGTCAATCCAACTGGTGCTTCTTCTGTAGAATTCTTAGTAACTTTTGATGAATCAGTTATTAATGTCACAACAGCTGACTTCACTGGAACTAATACAGGAACGGGTGGTGTCCCAACTGTTTCAAGTGTTGCCGGTACGGGAGCAACAAGAACAGTCACAGTTGATGTTACTGGCATTGATGGAGATGTTGGACTTAACTTAACTGACGGCGATTCATCAATTACAGATTTATTAACGACGGCAATCAATCCAAACACTCATACTTCAGATCAACTTTGGAGTGTTGATAACGATGCCCCAAGTTTAACTTCAATTAATCGTGGAACAGTTCCAGTGGCTGATCCTACGAATGCAACAAGTGTTCAGTTTGCTCTGACTTTTGATGAGGCGGTTGCAACTGTTGTTGCTGCGGATTTTGCGACTACAAATTCTGGAGCAGGGCCTGCAAATCCTTCAATTACAGGAGTCTCAGGTTCAGGAACTTCTTGGACTGTGACTGTTGATACAACAGGTATTGATGGTGCTGTTGGTCTCGATCTTAATGATGCTGATAATACAATTCTTGATCTACAAGGAAATGCATTAAGTCCTAATACAAGAACTTCAGATCAAACTTGGACTGTTGATAGTATCGCTCCAACAGTGACTTCAATTGTAAGAGGTTCGACTCCAGCAGTTAATCCGACGAATTCAACTTCAATTGAATTTACAGTAACATTTTCTGAAGATGTTGGAGCTCCTGTCGCTGGTGATTTTGCTGTAACAAATACTGGTGTTGGTGCACCAAGTGTTACAAGTGTTGCAGGTGGGCCGTCAGTTTATACGGTCACAGTCAATTCAACTAATGTTGAAGGAGATGTAGGTCTTGATTTAAATGATTTAGATAATAGTATTCTTGATTTACAAAATAACGCTGTTTCGCCAAATACTCATGCGAGTGACGAAACTTGGACGGTCAATGGAATTGGACCGACGATAGTCGATATCAGGAGAGGAACATCTCCAGGATCGAATCCTACGAATGCAACTTCGGTTGAATGGGATGTGATTTTCAATGAAGATATCGCAGGGGGAAGCGTAGCCGCGACCGACTTCTCTTTCTCGACAATTAGCGGTACGTTTACGACAACGAATATTACAGGGATTTCAACAACAGGGGCAGTGGTCACAGTTACTGCAAATATAGTGGGTAATGGTGAATTAAGACTTGATCTTGCTGACGGAGATCAAACAATTACTGACCTTTTTGGAAATGCAAACCAGTCAACAGTTCATGTTGGTGATGAAACTTATACTTTTGATCAAGATGCTCCAAGTGTAACTTCAATTAATAGGGGTTCTGTCCCTGGGATTACTCCTACGAACGCAACTTCTTTAGAGTTTGATGTCACATTTGATGAGCCTGTTGTTGGAGTGACAACGGCTGACTTTGTTTTCACTTTAAACTCAGGTGGTGTCACAGGAACAGTTTCTTCTGTAACGGGAGCTGGAACAGCTTGGACTGTCACAGTAAGTTCTGTCTCTGGAACGGGGAATGTCCAACTCGATTTTAATGATGGTGATAATACAATTACTGATTTAGTTGGGAACACTGTTTCTCCAAATACAAGAGCTGGTGATCAAGCGTTTGATGTCGATCAAACTGATCCGTTTGTCGTTTCTATTAATAGAGGAGCGACTCCAGGGGTTAACCCAACGAATGCAAGTACATTAGAATACGATGTCACGTTCAATGAAGATGTAATTGGTCTCGCAACTTCAGATTTCCTTGTGACAACTGTAAGTGGAACGGCAACGGCAACAGTAGGAACTGTTTCAGGTGGACCATCAGTCTGGACTGTGACTCTGACTGGAGCGACAGGCGATGCTGACTTAAGACTTGATTTTAATGATGCTGATAACTCAGTTCTCGATAGCTCAAGTAATGCTGCTAATCCTTCAACTTATAATAGTGGTCAAACTTATACTCTTGATAACACTGGACCTGCTGTTCTCTCTATTAATAGAGGTTCAACTCCAGCTGCGAATCCAACTTCAGCAACTTCTGTTGAGTTCGATGTTACGTTTGATGCGAATGTTGCTACAGCTGTTGTCGTGGGGGATTTTGTTGCAACGATTGCAGGAACAGGAACACCAGTAATTACGGGTGTAACTGGTGGACCTGTTGTTTATACAGTAACTGTTGATACAACGGGTGTTAATGGTGATGTGGGACTTGATCTAAATGATCTCGATGGAACAATTCAAGATGCCTTAGGAAATGCAGTAAGCCCTAATACAAGAACTTCTGATCAACTTTGGTCTGTTGATACTCTTGGACCACAAATTGTGACTATTAATAGAGGAACTATTCCAGCAGCGAATCCAACGAATGCAACTTCTGTTGAGTTTGTGGTTACTTTTGACGAGTCTGTAGGAGCTGTTGTTACTGGAGACTTTGCCACGACAAATTCTGGAACAGGAACACCGACTGTTTCTGGAGTTTCTGGTTCAGGTGCGACGAGAACTGTAACGGTTGATGTTACTGGAGTTGATGGTAATGTTGGTCTTAACTTAAATGATACAGATAATACAATTACAGATGGTTTTGGAAACATTATTTCTCCAAATACTCATACTTCAGATCAATTATGGACTATCGATAATATTGCGCCTGCAGTGACTACTATTAACAGAGGATCTGTTCCAGGTGCTGATCCAACAAATGCAACATCTGTTCAGTTTGATGTCACTTTTAACGAGGCTGTTGTTGCTGTTGTTGCGGCTGACTTTACGGTCACGAACTCTGGAACTGGAGGAGTTCCGGCAATTACAAGTGTTACAGGCGGTGGTACTTCATGGACTGTAACAGTCGATACGACAGCAGTTGATGGACAAATTGGTCTCGATCTTGCTGATTTTGATAATACAATTCAAGATTCTGAATCTAATGCAGTTAATCCTAGCGCTCATGCTTCTGATCAAGTTTGGACAGTTGATAGTGTAATTCCGACAGTGGTGTCTATCAATAGAGGATCAAGTCCTGCTGCAAACCCTACCAATTCAGCTTCAGTTGAATTCGATGTTCAGTTTAGTGAATCAGTTGGAACGGTCGTAGCGGGTGATTTTATTCTTACAAATTCAGGGACTGGTTCTCCTGGAATCACAAGTGTTGCAGGTGGTCCAATTGTTTGGACAGTTACAGTTAACACTACAGGAGTTAACGGAGATGTTGGCCTTGATCTTAACGATCTTGATGGGTCGATTGTAGATGGTCAGTCAAATGCAGTGACTCCAAATACTCATGTTTCAGATCAAGCTTGGACAATTGATAATGATGCTCCAAGTATTCTTACTATTAATAGAGGATCAAATCCTGCGACAAACCCTTCAAATGCAACTTCTGTCGAATTTCTTGTCACTTTTGATGAGACAGTCATTAATGTTGTTGCTGGAGATTTCACTCCTTCGAATACTGGAACTGGAACTCCTTCAATCACAAGCGTAACAGGAAGTGGTGCGACGAGAACAGTTACAGTCAATGTTGCTGGAGTTGATGGAGATGTTGGTTTAGATCTTACAGATGGTGATAGTTCAATTACGGATTCTTTAACAAACCCAATTAATCCTAATACTCATATTTCAGACCAAACATGGTCAATTGATAATATTGCTCCGAGTGTAACTTCGATAAATAGAGGAACAGTCCCAGCTTCGAACCCGACAAACGTTTCGACAGTTGAATTTCTCGTCACTTTCAGTGAGTCTGTCGTTACTGTTGATGCGACTGATTTTACATTAACGAATACAGGAGTAGGAACACCAACAATTAATTCTGTTACAGGTGTTGGTGCAACAAGAACAGTTGAAGTTAATGTTGCTGGTGTTGATGGTGATGTTGGACTGAACTTAACTGATTCAAATTCATCGATTGCTGATGCTCAAGCCAATGTTATTAATCCAAATTTAAGAACTTCAGATCAAACTTGGACAGTTGATGCCTTTGCTCCGACTGTTTCGACGATTAATAGAGGATCTGCTCCAGCAGGTAACCCAACAAATGCGACGAGTGTTGAATTTGACGTTACATTTAATGAAGCGGTTGTTGCCGTTGTAACAAGTGACTTTGTTGCGACTAATACTGGAACTGGATCACCATCTATTACAGGCATTGCTGGTGGTCCAACGGTTTGGACACTTACTGTTGATACAACAGGTGTTATTGGTGATGTTGGATTAAACCTAAATGATCTTGATAGTACTATCCAAGATGCTGCAGGAAATGCTGTTGCCCCTAATACTCAGACAGGCGATCAAGTTTGGACAATTGATAACGATAACCCAAGTGTAACTTCTATTGTAAGAGGAGCAACTCCAGGGGCCAATCCTACAAATGCAACGTCTGTTGAATACGATGTTACATTTGATGAAGCCGTTATTAATGTAACAACGGGTGATTTTGCAGCAGTTGTTACAGGAACTGGAACGGCATCAGTAACAAGTGTTAGTGGTTCAGGAACAACTCGAACAGTTACAGTTGATGTTAGTGCAGTTGATGGTAATGTAAGACTTGATCTTGCTGATAGTGATAGTTCAATCACGGATAATTTAACAAATGTTATTGTTCCGAACACTTATACTGGTGATCAGGAATGGACAGTTGATAATATTGCTCCTCAGTTAACTGCCATTAATAGAGGAACTGTTCCGGCAGCGAATCCAACGAATGCTTCAAGTGTTCAATTTGATTTAACTTTTGATGAAGCGGTTGTTGCGATTGTAGCGGCTGATTTTAATTTAACTAATACAGGTGCTGGAACTCCTTCAGTTTCAGGTGTTTCTGGTTCAGGAACTTCATGGACAATTACAGTCGACGTGACAAATGTTGATGGTGATGTAGGACTTGATTTCAATGACCTTGATGGAACTGTTCAAGATACATTAAATAATGCAGTTTCTCCGAATACGAGAACTTCAGATCAAGCTTGGACTATTGATAGTGTTGCTCCGAGTGTGACTTCTATTAATAGAGGATCTACTCCAGCTGCGAATCCAACGAATGCAACTTCAGTAGAATTTGCAGTTACTTTTTCTGAATCTGTAACAACTGTTGTTGCTGGAGATTTCTTACCTACAAATACTGGTTCTGGTGTTCCTAGTATTACTGGTGTTGCTGGATCAGGCGCGAACTGGACAGTCACAGTTGGTGTTACAGGAGTTGATGGAGATGTTGGTCTTGATCTTAATGATCTTGATGGAACGATTCAAGATGCCAGTTTAAATGCTGTTTCTCCTAATACAAGAACTTCAGATGAACTTTGGACTGTTGATAATATTGCTCCTTCTGTAACGACTATTAACAGAGGTTCTAATCCAGCGACGAATCCTACTGGGGCTGGAGCTGTAGAATTCTTGGTAACTTTTGATGAATCAGTGATCAACGTTACGACTGCTGACTTTACGGCAACAAATACAGGAACGGGTGGTGTTCCTCCTGTTACTCTTGTTGCTGGTACGGGAACAACAAGAACAGTTACAGTTGATGTGACGGGCATTGATGGAGATGTTGGACTTAACTTAACTGACGGCGATTCATCAATTACAGACTTATTAACAACAGCAATCAATCCAAACACTCATACTTCAGATCAACTTTGGAGTGTTGATAATGATGCTCCAAGTTTGACGTCCATTAATAGGGGAACGGTTCCAGTTGCTGATCCTACGAATGCAACAAGTGTTCAGTTCGCTCTAACTTTTGATGAGGCTGTGACTCCAGTTGTAGCAACGGACTTTGTGACTACAAATTCTGGAACAGGTCCGACAAATCCAGCGATCACTGCGGTTTCAGGTTCAGGAACTTCTTGGACTGTGACTGTTGATACAACAGGTGTTGATGGTGCTGTTGGTCTCGATCTTAATGATGCTGATAATACAATTCTTGATCTACAAGGAAATGCATTAAGTCCAAGCACAAGAACTTCAGATCAGACTTGGACAGTTGATAGTATCGCTCCAAATGTAACTTCTATTAATAGAGGTTCTACTCCAGCAGTTAATCCGACGAATTCAACTTCAATTGAATTTACAGTAACATTTTCTGAAGATGTTGGAACGGTTGCAGCGAGTGATTTTTCTGTAACAAATACTGGTGTTGGTGCACCAAGTGTTACAAGTGTTGCAGGTGGGCCGTCAGTTTATACGGTCACAGTCAATTCAACTAATGTTGAAGGAGATGTTGGTCTTGATTTAAATGATTTAGATAATAGTATTCTTGATTTACAAAACAATGCAATATCACCAAACACTCAAGTAGGTGATCAAACTTGGACGGTCAATGGAATTGGACCGACGATAGTCGATATCAGGAGAGGACCATCTCCGGGTAGCAACCCAACCAACGCTACAAGTGTTGAGTTCAATGTTACTTTTAATGAAGATATCGCAGGGGGAAGCGTAGCCGCGACCGACTTCTCTTTCTCAACAATTAGCGGTACGTTTACGACAACGAATATTACAGGGATTTCAACAACGAACAACGTGATTACGGTTACAGCGAATATCGTTGGTAATGGTGTCTTGAGATTAGATCTTGCTGATGGTGATCAGACAATCACAGATACTTTTGGAAATGCAAACCAGTCAACAGCTCATGTTGGTGATGAAACTTATACTTTCGATCAAGACAATCCAAGTGTTGCTACAATAAATCGAGGAACAACTCCAGGAGTCAACCCAACGGCAGCAACAACGCTTGAGTTTGACGTGACTTTCGATGAACCAGTCCTTGGTGTAGCAACATCTGACTTTGTTTTTACTCTAAACTCTGGTGCTGTTACGGGATCTGTTGCTTCAGTTTCAGGTTCAGGAACAGCATGGACTGTCACTGTTAATACAGTTGCAGGAACTGGTAATGTTCAACTTGATCTTAATGATGGTGATAATTCTATTACTGACCTCTATGGAAACACGATGAGTCCTAATACTCATAGTGGTGATCAGGCGTACGATGTGGATCAAACAGCTCCAAGTATTACAACTATAAATAGAGGAACTTCTCCAGGAGTGAACCCTACTAATTCAGGAACTCTTGAATACGATATTACGTTCAATGAAGATGTTACGGGCCTTGCAACTGCAGATTTCCTTGTGACAACTGTTAGTGGAACAGCAACGGCAGCTGTTGGTGCTGTTTCAGGTGGACCATCAGTCTGGACTGTGACTCTAACTGGAGCAACGGGTGATGGTGATTTAAGACTTGATTTTAATGATGCTGATAATAGTGTTCTTGATAATTCGAATAATGCTGTTAATCCTGCAACATTTAGTACAGGGCAAACTTATACTCTTGATAACTCTGGGCCAGCGGTGCTTTCAATCAATCGAGGATCGACTCCTGCTGCTAACCCAACAGCAGCCGCGGCAGTTGAGTTTGATGTTACTTTCGATGCAGCTGTAGGAACAACTGTTGTCGCAGCTGATTTTACTCCAACAATTGTTGGTACTGGAACACCAACTGTAACAAGTATTTCAGGTGGACCAGTTGTTTGGACAGTAACAGTTAATACAACAGGAGTTAACGGTGATGTTGGACTTGATCTTTCTGATCTTGATGGAACAATTCAAGATGCCTTAGGAAATGCAGCAAGTCCTAATACAAGAACTTCTGACGAGCTTTGGTCTGTTGATACTCTTGGACCGCAGGTTGCTACGATTAATAGAGGAGCTGTTCCGGCAGCGAATCCAACGAATGCAACTTCCGTTGAGTTTGTGGTTACTTTTGACGAATCAGTTAACACTGTCGTGACTGGAGACTTTGCGGCAACTGTCACTGGTACAGGAACACCGACTGTTTCTGGAATTTCTGGTACAGGTGCAACGAGGACAGTAACTGTCGATACTACAGGTGTTGATGGAACAGTTGGACTTAACTTAAATGATACAGATAATACAATTACGGATGCATTTTTAAATGTTATCAATCCAAACACTCATACTTCAGATGAATTCTGGACTGTTGATAGTATTGCCCCTGGACTTACTTCTATTAATAGAGGATCAGTTCCAGCTGCAGACCCAACAAATGCAACGAGTGTTCAATTTGCTGTTACTTTTGATGAAGCAGTTGTTGCCGTGGTTGCAGGTGACTTTGATGTTACGAATACAGGATCAGGGTCTCCATCGATTTCAGGTGTTACTGGTGGTGGTACTTCATGGACTGTAACAGTCAATACAACAGCTACAGATGGTGTCGTAGGACTTGACCTAGCAGACTTCGATAATACGATTCAAGATTCAGCTGGAAATGCTGTTAATCCAAACTCTCAAGTTGGTGACCAGGCGTGGACAGTCGATAGTATTGCTCCTCAAGTTTCAAGTATTAACAGAGGATCAACTCCAGGGGTTAATCCAACTAACGCAACATCTGTTGAGTTTGACGTAACTTTCTCAGAATCAGTCAGTCCAGTCGTGATTGGAGATTTTCTTGCAACAAATACTGGTGCAGGAACTCCAACTGTAACTGGTGTTGCTGGTGGCCCAACAGTTTATACGGTAACTGTTGATACGACAGGGCTTAGTGGTGATATTGGTCTTGATCTTAATGACCTCGATGGAACTATTGTTGATGGTCAGTCGAACTCAGTTAATCCGAATACACATGTTTCTGATCAAGTTTGGTCTATCGATAACGATGCTCCGAGTGTGACTTCTATTAATAGAGGATCAACTCCAGCAGTGAATCCAACTAATACAACATCGGTTGATTATGATGTCACTTTTGATGAGAATGTTATTAATGTTGTTACTGCAGACTTTGCGGCAGTTGTTACAGGAACGGGAACTGCAACAGTCACAGGTGTTGCCGGAACAGGATCAAATCGAACAATTACTGTCGATGTTACGGGTGTTGATGGAACAGTAAGACTCGACCTTGCTGATGGTGATAGTACCATTACTGATACATTAGGAAATGCGATCGTTCCAAATACTTATACTGGTGATGAATCTTGGACAGTTGATACTATTGCTCCACAAGTTACGACGATCAATAGAGGAGTCACTCCTGCAGCGAATCCAACAAATGCGACAACTGTTGAGTTTATTGTGACTTTTGATGAATCAGTCACAACAGTTGTTGCTCTTGATTTCACTGTTACGAATACAGGTTCTGGTTCACCAGCTGTTACAAGTGTTGCGGGTGCTGGTTCAACAAGAACAGTTACTGTCGATGTTACAGGTGTTGATGGTGATATTGGTCTTAACCTTGATGATTCGGATAATACGATTCAGGATACAATTGGAAATTCTATTAGCCCGAATACGCATACTTCGGATCAAGTGTGGACAGTTGATACATTTGCTCCGGCAGTAGCTTCTGGTCTTGGATGGACAGAAATAAATCCACATAATGCGACTGGTGTGAATGCTTCTTGGACAGCTTCAGGAAGTCCAGATCTTTCATCTCAAGATATCGTTTATTTTATTGATAATACTTGTGCGACTCCTGAAGGAACAAGCAACCTTGGAATTGGTGCAGGTGTGACAACTGATGCTTTTACTGGATCTGATGGTGGTGTTTATTATTACCACATCGTTAGCTACGATGCTGCTGGAAACTCTTCAACGTCAGCCTGCTCTTCTGTTATGAATATCGATACTTCTGCTCCGGCAGCAGCGACGGCCTTCTCTTGGGCTGATGTAACTCCAAGTAATGACATTAACATGACAGCGAACTGGACTGCGAGTGGTTCGGGAGATGTTCTTAGTCAAACTATTTTCTTCTATGATGATCCATGTACTAATCAAGTTGGTTCTAACGTTCTTGGTGCTGCAGCTAATACTCAAGGCTTTACGGGAGCGAATGGTAATACTTATTATTTCATTATCCGGACAACAGATACTGCCGGTAACTTTACTGATACAGCCTGTTCGGCTGGACTTGCTATCGATACAGATGCACCAACAGCTCCGACTGTGCCGGTCTGGTCTGAAACTTCGCCACACGATGCTGTTACTGTAACATCTTCTTGGACACTTGGTGGATCAGGAGATGTTGCGAATCACAGAGTTGATTATTATACCGTTGCAGGTTGTGGATCTGGATTTAATAGTACGGATACAGTCGGTTCAGCGGATACTACTGATTCTTTCACTGGTGTTGATGCTGGTGATTATTACTTCACTGTTACGGCAATTGATAATGCTGGTAATGAGGGAACATCCGCTTGTTCTCCTTTAATGGAGCTTGATACGACATTCCCGAACTCTGCAGGTTCATTAACTTGGGCAGAAGGTGCTTCATCAAGTACTTCACCTGTTAATGCTTCATGGAGTATTTCAAGTTCTACCGATCTTGCTTCACAAACGATTGACATCTATACAAGTACAACTTGTGCTGGTGGTATTACGGCAACCTCTGGTCTTTTAACGACTGACAATACTTTCAGTTTTGGTGGTGCAGTTTCGAATAATTCTTACACTTATATTATTACAACAGTTGATACTGCTGGTAATACGACGATTTCACCATGTTCAAGTGCAATCTTTATTGACATCACTCCACCTTCAGATGCCACAGCAAGAAGTTGGGTACAATCAGATCCGACGAATACAACATCAATCGTTGCAAGTTGGACTCCATCAATTTCTCCCGACCTTGCTAGCCAGGAAATTCAAGTTCACTCAGATGGAACATGTACTTCAGCATTTGGTGTACCTGTTGGTCTGACAGCTCTTGATAATAGTTATAGCGTTACTGGAGCAAATGGAAATACTTATTCTTATACAATTCGCTCGATTGACTCTGCAGGTAATGATTCAACAAGTGCCTGCTCGAGTTCATTAAGCATCGATACAACTGTGCCAACAGGCGGTACCGCATTATCTTGGGCAGAAGGTGCTTATGATACAGACCTTGATGTCAATGCGAACTGGACTCCATCGGCTGATGGTGATGAAGCTTCGCAGACGATTAATATTTTTCAGAATGATCTTGCTTGTTCGGGAGCTGCATTCTCTACAGTGGCCCTCGCTTCAACAGCGACAGCGACTTATAATTTCATTGGTGGTTCTGATGGAAATGACTATAACTTCAACATCGTAACAGTTGATACTGCAGGGAACTCAACAACAAGTGCTTGTTCAGCAGCAATTAGGCTTGATACAACTGCTCCAAACGCAGTCACTGGTCTTGGATGGGTAGAAGGAAGTTATTCATCAGCACTTGGGGTTAATGCAAGCTGGACTGTGAGTACTTCTACAGATATTGCTTCGCAAACAATTCAATTCTATGACGATGGTTCAAGTTGCTCTTCAACTTCAGGAGCTCCAATTACAGGTCTTGGACCAGGCGTTGCTTCTCAGTCATTTACAGGAGTGAATGGAACAGTTTATGGGTATACAGTGACATCAATTGATAATGCTGGTAATTCAACAACAAGTGCTTGTTCTTCGACAATGACAATCGATCAGGATAATCCGCTTGCACCAACAGCTCCAAATTGGGCCGAAACATCCCCATATAATAACAACAATGTGACAGCTCAATGGACGCTTTCGACTTCACTGGATATCGTTTCTCAACAAGTTGATTATTATACTGTTGCAGGTTGTGGTGCTGGATTTATTTCTTCAAGTACAAAAACAAATGTTCAAACGAATGACGTTTTTGCGGGTGTTGACGGAACAACTTATTACTTCACTGTCACTGCTGAAGATGCAGCAGGTAACACAGCGACTTCTGCTTGTGTTGGTTCGGGAATGTTAATCGATGTTACAGCTCCTACTGATGTGACAGGACTTGCTTGGGCTGATCCAGTTGCTCCAGGTGTGCCGATCACAATTTTTAATCAAACAACGTTTGAAGCTTATTGGACTCTTTCTGTTGATGGAGATGTTGCTTCACAAGATATCACTTATTATACAAATCCAAGCTGTACGACAACAACTGGTGTAACAAATAACTTAGGTAATGCTGCAACTACTAATCAATATACAGCAGGAATTGATGGAACAACTTATTATTTTCAAGTTCTTTTAACTGATAATGCTGGCAATACAAATCTTTCTCCATGTTCAACAGGTATCTTAATTGATCTTCTTGCACCAGACCCGACAAGTAACGAAACAATTGCTTCGCAATGGATTTCAGGAGCGAACCCAGTGGCTTCTCCACTCTTTGATTGGGACAACCCAATTGGATTTGATCATATTGAAGTAGCTCTTGGTACTTCAGCAGGAGATGATTCAACAGTTGGTTGGACAAATGTTTCAGCGAATGATTCTCATACTTATACAGGTCTCACGTTAACTGAGTGTACTGAGTACTGGCCATCTGTAAAAGTTCTTGATGCTGCAGGAAATGAAAGTTCTGCAACTGGTAGATCTCCGGCAACTGGATTTATTAGAGATAATACTGCTCCAGCTGATCCTTCGGGCCTAACGTTACCGGTTGAAAGTGATGCGACAACAACGAGATCAATCACTGTCGATTTCAATGATATCGTTGATAATTGTACTGGTGGACTTGATAGATACGAAATAGCAGTTTCCACGTCAACAACTTATGCAGGTGTTGTCACGGGCGGAGAATGGACAAGTGTTGGAACGACTTCAGCTGGTTTTATCGATAATGTAAATCTTGAGATCGATACAAACTACTACATGCTTGTAAGAGCTTTTGACCAAGCAGGAAATGAATCAAATACAATTGCGAGTGCGGCTTGGGTTATTTCATCTCCTCCACTCCTATTAGTTAAGGGATCTGAAACAACAGCTGCGGGAGCCGATAGATTTAATTTTAATAATACAACTGAGAATTCAATTGTTTGGTCTGATTCATCAAGGATTGATGGTGGTTATTTTACTCATGATGTTGCATCGAATGCTCATGAAGTTACAATTGATATTACAGGTGATTATTGGTTGTCTTATTCTTCTCCACTTGAATCTCCTTCAGTTGGTGGTGGTCAGAGAACGAATACAGCGAATGATCTTTATATTAACGGAGTACTCCAGCCTGAATGGAGAACAAACTCTTCTTATATCCGTTATCAAAATGATCAAGAAGAAACACATACAGGGATGTCAGGTATCCTTAGTCTGACAGCAGGTGACGTGATTCGAATTACGACGAAAGGGACGGCAGCAACAGGTAATATCGTTTCTAATACAGCAACGCTTTACATGGAGTACTTACGACCAGCACGACAACTCTTCAAAGCACAGGCAACAAGGACTGTCGCTGGGACAAACTATAACGATGCAACTCCTTCAGCATTGAGATGGGATACTCAAGATATGGCTGATTCTGAGTTTACTCATGTTGCAGGGAACTCTGGAATTACACTTGCCTCGGCAGGGATTTACAAAGTAGCCGTGAATGTTCCTTACGATGTAACAAGTGGCTGTAGTGGTGCTAATAATAATGAAAGAGGGGCGGTTGAGTTGCAGGTTCAGTTAGATGGTCTTGGTGTCACAAGTGCCATCGGACAGAACGGTTATATCCGATGTGCGAGTGGGATGGAAGAAGGGAACTCAACTCTTGTTACTTACGTTACGGCAACAGCCGGGCAGGTGTTAACTGTTACAGCCGGAGCAAATACATCTCAAGATGGTGATTATGAAGCCTTGAATGATGGTGGGACAAGAACAGCACAAATTTCAATTGAACAGATGGATACTTCAGGAGGTTCTCCTGCAGAGTGGATCATGTTGACAGGAACAAGGCCGGATGGGAACACCGATTATACAACTAATACAACTCCTGCAACTGCAGATCCATTGAGATTTGATACTCAAGTTCATTATGATACTTCAATTTATACACATACAGCTGGAACAACAGATATAACTTTTGATGAGGATGGAGATTATCAAGTACAGTTTAATGCAACCTTAGTGAGAACAGATACACCTCCGGATAATTGTAATGATAGAATTAGTATTGTTCACAGTTTAAGACTAAATGGGGTAGAAGTTCCTGGTGGAAGATGCTCTTCTTATATTAGAAATCATTGTTCTAATTCTGAGAATCATAACCATTTAGAAGCATCTTGTTTCTTTGATACTGTTCTAGATAATATAAGTACAAATGATATTTTAACAATTGAAGTTTATAATGAAACAAATCCGTCTGTTAATCCTACAGTTAACTCTCAGGATCCATTCATTTTGACAATTATTAAGAAGCAATAATCATTAGAGTATGATTCGATTTACTTTTTTATGTCTTATATTTTCCTGTACTCAGGTAAATGATGAATTTCAGCCTCAATATAATAAGTGGTATCATTACCAGACTGAACTTTTTAAAGTGAATAAAAGCGATTGGATTTTGTATCATTTAACTTTTCGCTTTGATCAACCACCTAAAAAAAATAGTTTTTTCTTAGAGGTCAATTCTTTTAATGATGAGAGAAAGTCTCGAGATGGAAAGCATATACTTTATCAAACACAAATTTATGGAGAATTTGAATTAAAAAAAGGAAAGCTTTTTTTGAAATATACTGACTCTGTTGTGAATCATCGCTATTGTGATTGGGTTCTTTCTCACATAAATCACTTTGAAGAGATCAACTTTTATTTTGATAAAAAAAGAAATCAGTTTTCATCAAACATTAAAGGAAAAGAAAAACTATTTCGGGCTCGTAAGAAATTGAGTGTTAATAAAAGATTTCAAAATCATCAGGAACAGTTCAACAAAGCAAGCTGTGATTTCTTTAAGAATCTTTTGGGACCCCAGAAAGGTTTTTTTACTCGTTAGTTTTTTCAACCGCCCCATAAAATCGAATTTGATACTTTAAGTATTCTCCAGGTTTGATATAAGGAGCGGCTCCAGTATCACCATAAGTCAGGCTTGGGGGAGCATAAATAATAACAGAGCTATTTGCCCCCGCAATTTTAAAAGCTTCTTGCCATGCTTTTAAAATCCCCAGATAAGGCATTTCTCTCGGTTCCCCTTTTGGAGTTCCTTCATACTTTTTTCCATCAAGGTGAAAACTTCGATAGCTTAATTTTATAAAGGTTTTATCAGTGATATTAACTTTTTGACCCTTCTTAAAAACTTTATAAACTAAACCGCTTTTAGATCTAAGAAACTTAGGATCTCTAGCCATAAGAGCTTCAACAAACTGTTCACCCTTAGTTTTTTCATCTTTTGCTGATTCAGCTCTTTTGTAAGCAATAATATCATCAACTCTAAGAGCGTAGATATTAATCTCTTCATCTGAAAAATCGACCTCTCCATTAAAATAATCTTCAATTCCTTTTATAAAAAACTTATTGGATTGATCATCCATTCCAAGTTCTTGAATAGCGCGAGCGTACTTGGTCCCGATGGCATAGGCTGTTTTATCAATCTCTTTTTTAGGCTTGAAATCGACGTCGGAGACCTCAGGGTCTGTTAACTTATTGCAGGCAATGAAGAGCAAGAGAGGTAAAAGAAGTTTCATATTAACTTAGTATAGAAAGGAGAATAGGACTTGGCGATTACTGGATTTAATAAATCAGGTTTAAAAAAGTAGTTTTTCTTTTGTTTTTTCCGATAAGTAACCAAGTTTAATTTCTAAAAAAGGAATCCACATGAAATTATTTTTAGTTCTACTTTTTTCTATGAATTTTGCCTTAGCTGAAGAAGGAACGCGAGCTGATAGAAGGGAGGACCGAAAGGCTTACCGACAAGATCGCAAGGCTGACCGTCAAGAATATCGAGAAGAGAAGAAGGCTAATAGGCAAAAGTACAGAGAAGAGAAAAAGGCTAATCGCCAGTCTTTAAAAGAGGGTGAAATCTCTAAAAAAGAGTACCGTCAACGTAAAAAAGAAAGTCGGCAGGCTTATCGAGCAGAGAAAAAGATAAACCGCCAGGACTATAGAGCTGAAAAGAAAGCTGATCGACAAAACTTTAAGGCCGAGAGGCGTTCGGATCGAAAGGCCAGGCGGTCTAGAAAAAGAAATGAATAGTTCAAGTATAGGATAGTCGTTTAGTCGGATAAGCCCACCGAAAGTGGGCTTTTTGGCTTTTTCCAAAAAAACAATATAAAAATTCGTTTATAAGCGAAAAAATGCGTAAACTGTTGACGTTTCGCCCGTAAACCCTTATTTACGTTGCACTATTACTTGTTTTAAAAGTGAATTTTTAACTACGCATTGCGCAATAGGCGTTCTTGCACACTTAAATTAAGGAGAATTTGCGATGGCAAAGGAAAAATTTGACCGGTCGAAACCACACGTAAACATCGGGACAATTGGTCACGTCGACCACGGAAAAACCACTCTTACAGCAGCAATTACTATGACTCTTGCTGAAGCTTCAGGGCTAGATGCAAAAAGTTATGAAGATATCGATTCTGCGCCAGAAGAGAAGGCCAGAGGGATTACAATTAATACGGCTCACGTAGAGTACGAAACAGCAAACAGACACTACGCTCACGTAGATTGTCCAGGTCACGCTGACTACGTAAAAAACATGATTACTGGTGCTGCTCAAATGGACGGTGCGATTCTTGTTGTTAACGCAGCAGACGGACCTATGCCGCAAACAAGAGAGCATATCCTTCTTGCTCGTCAGGTTGGTGTTCCGGCGATCGTTGTTTTCCTTAATAAAGTTGATCAAGTTGATGATGAAGAACTTCTTGAGCTTGTTGAGATGGAAATTAGAGAGCTTCTTTCTTCTTATGACTTCCCAGGTGATGATATTCCTATCGTAGCTGGTTCAGCTCTAGCAGCAGTTGAAGGAAGAGATGAAAATATCGGAAAAGAAAAGATTCTTGAGCTTATGGCGAAAGTTGATGAGTACATTCCAACTCCAGCAAGAGACATCGATAAAGATTTCCTTATGCCAGTAGAGGATGTTTTCTCTATTTCTGGTCGGGGAACGGTTGTTACAGGAAGAGTTGAAAGAGGTGTTGTAAACGTTGGTGACGAGATTGAGATCGTAGGGATCAAAGAAGCTCAGAAAACAACTGTTACAGGTGTTGAGATGTTTAGAAAACTTCTTGATAGAGGTGAAGCTGGGGATAACGTTGGAGTTCTTCTTAGAGGGACTAAGAGAGAAGAAGTTGAGCGTGGTCAGTGTTTGATCAAGCCGGGTTCTGTTTCTCCGCACAAGAAGTTTAAGTGTGAAGTTTATATCCTTACAAAAGAAGAAGGTGGAAGACACACTCCGATCTTCAAAGGATACAGACCACAGTTCTATTTCAGAACAACTGACGTTACTGGAGCGATCACTCTTGCAGAAGGGACTGAAATGATCATGCCTGGTGATAATACTGGTTTTGATGCAGAACTTATTACTCCAATTGCAATGGAGAAGGGACTAAGATTTGCGATCCGTGAGGGTGGTAGAACAATTGGTGCCGGAACAGTTACAGAAATTATTGAATAGTTAGAAAAATAAAGGTAAGGTGCCGAGTCTTTTGAAAGATTTGGCACTTTATCGTTTTTTGGGAGCGACATGAAACAAAATAAACTGAGAATTAAATTAAGAGCTTATGATTACAAGATCTTAGATGGTTCTGTTCAGGAAATCGTCCAGACTGCTAAGAATACTGGGGCGAGAGTTGCTGGACCAATCCCGCTTCCAACGGAGATCAATAGATTCACAGTCTTAAGATCGCCACACATTGATAAAAAATCGCGTGAGCAATTTGAAATGAGAACTCACAAGAGATTGGTTGATATTATTGACCCAACTCAGCAAACCGTAGATAGCTTGATGAAACTTGATCTGTCTGCAGGTGTTGACGTAGAGATTAAGTACTAGTAACTACAAGTACCCATTCTTTTCGGAAACCATGAACGCATCCCATAGTCTGTGGGTGATGCTGTGGAGGAAATATGACAGACGAAACAAATACAGAGGCAACTACGCCTGAAACAGCCGCCACGCCGGCTGCAGATTCGCCAGAGGCGAATCAAGAAACAGCCCCTGCTGAGGCTGCAGCGTCAAATGATGAAACTTCAGAGCCAAAAGAGCCAGTATCTAAAACTGTTGCTCTCTCTGAATTTTACGGAAAAAAAGTAGGGATGACTCGGCTCTTCAACGATGCCGGTCAACACGTTCCTGTAACTGTTATTAAATTGATCCCTAACTTTGTTACCCAAGTAAAAACAACTGAAACTAAAGACGGCTATAATGCTTATCAAGTCGGTTACGGTGAGAAGAGAGAAAAACTTCTTACAAAGCCAAATAAAGGTCACTTAAAGAAAGCAAAAGTTGCGACTAACGTGACTCGTTTCTTTGAAACTAAGCTTACAGACGTTGATGCTTCTAATCTTGGGAAGGAAATTGATTACACTTCTTTTGATACTGAATCTTATGTAGACATCACTGCTGTTACTAAAGGTAAGGGTTTTCAGGGGGTTATGAAGCGATATGGATTCCGCGGTGGACCTGCTTCTCACGGATCTCACTTCCATAGAACTCCTGGTTCAATCGGGAACAGAGCGACTCCTGGTAAAGTTTTCAAATTAAAAAAAATGCCTGGTCACATGGGAGCTAAACAAAGAACTATCCAAAACTTAAAAGTAGTTGAAGTTAACACAGCTGAAGGCTACATGCTTGTTAAGGGGTCAATTCCTGGTCACAAGAATAGTTTTGTAAAAGTTAAAAAGGCAATTAAGAAATAAGGTTGGATGATATGTCTACAGTAACAATTTATAACAATAAGTTTGATAAGGTTGGCGAAGAAAAAGTCAGCGTTGATTTAAGTACTGAGGTTATCTCCACGGCGGCAGTTCACCAAGTTGTGAAGGCCCTTTTGGCTAATCGAAGAGCTGGTACCGCTTCTACTAAGAATAGAAGCCAAGTTCGAGGTGGTGGAGCAAAGCCTTTTAAGCAAAAAGGAACTGGTAGAGCGAGACAAGGGACAAGCCGATCGCCACATATGCCAGGTGGGGGACGAGCTTTTGGTCCAACTCCAAGAGACTTTAGTCAAAGAATTAATAAGAAGATGATGCTTAAAGCGATTCAATCAGTTCTTGCTGATAAAAATAATGAAGGTGCTTTGATCGTTGTTGATGATTTCAAGTCTGAAGGAAAAACAAAAGAGCTTCACGCAGTACTGACGAAGAAAGATCTTCTTCCTGCACTTTTTGTATCCAATGATACTGACAATAAAGTGCTTCACGCTGCAGGGAATCTTCAGTGGGGGAAAGGTCTTCCTGTGAAAGGTTTCAGTGTTTATGAAGCTGTTAAATATAAAAACTTAATCATCGAAAAGAGTGCTCTTGATGCACTCGTCGGAAGGTTGGCATAAGATGGCTCATTTAAGTGAAGTAATTATTAAACCGGTTTTAACAGAGAAATCTGCAACGCTCACAGATGACTTGAATATTTACTGTTTTAAAGTTCTTAAGAGCTCAAATAAAATTGAAATCAAGCAAGCTGTTGAGAAATATTTTGACGTAAAAGTTGAGAAGGTTAGAACAACAACAAATCCTGGCAAGCTTAGAAGATTTGGAAAGGGTGTTAAGAAAGCTTCTCATTATAAAAAGGCTTACGTGAAAATTGCTGAAGGCCAAAAAATAGAATTGTTTAAAGGAATATAAGGGATAAGAAATGGGAAAGATTAGAAAGTTTAAACCAACTTCTCCTTCTCTTCGTAACATGACAGTTATGACGAGCGAAGGTCTTTCAAAGGTTAAGCCTCAGAAGGGACTCCTCGAGAAGAAAAATCGAACTGCAGGGAGAAACTCTACGGGTCGTATCACTGTTAGAAGAAGAGGTGGTGGGGCTAAGAAAAAATACAGAGTAATCGATTTCAAGAGAAATAAACTTGATATTCCTGCAACTGTTGCAACGATCGAATATGATCCGAACAGAACATGCAATATCGCTCTTCTTAACTATAAAGATGGTGAGAAGAGATACATCATTGCTCCATTAGGACTTAATGTTGGTGATGAAGTTCTTTCTTCTGATAAAGCAGATATCAAAGTCGGAAACTCTAAGCTTCTTAAAGATATCCCTGTTGGGACACTTGTTCATAATATCGAGCTTTACCCAAGATCAGGTGGTCAGTTAGCGAGATCAGCTGGTTCTTACGCTCAGTTAATGGCGAAAGAGGGAAGAGAGGCTCTTCTTAGACTTCCTTCTGGAGAGTTGAGAAAAGTGAAGAACAACTGCCGAGCGACTATCGGTCAAGTTGGAAACCTTGAGAAAGAACAAGTTGATATCGGTAAAGCTGGTAAGACACGTCACTTAGGTCGACGACCTAAGGTTAGAGGTGTTGCTATGAACCCAGTTGATCACCCACATGGTGGTGGTGAAGGTCGTACATCAGGTGGACGTCACCCTTGTACTCCTTGGGGTAAACCAACCAAGGGTTATAAGACTAGAAAGAATAAGAGAACTGATCAATTTATCGTCAAGCGACGGAATAAGAAATAGAGGTAATTGATGGCAAGATCGATTAAAAAAGGACCATTTGTTGACTACGGACTTCTAAAGAAAGTCGATGCACTTTCTGATGATGAAAAGTCAAAAGGGAACAAGGTTATTAAAACTTGGTCTCGAAGATCAACAATCATCCCTGATTTTATTGGGTTAACTTTTGCAGTTCATAACGGGAAAAAATTTATCCCTGTTTATGTTACTGACAACATGGTTGGGCACAAGCTTGGAGAGTTTTCTTTAACCAGAAACTACCGAGGCCACGGCGCTGACAAGAAAAAGAAGTAGGTAGAAAACTATGGCAATAACAGTACACAATAGAGGAGTTGGAATCGCACCTAGAAAGGTGAGACTTGTAGCTGATCTTGTAAGAAAGAAAGGAGCTGAAGAAGCGCTTTCAATCTTGAGGTTCCAACCTAAGAAAGAAATTGCAATTGTATTAACAAAACTAATCAACAGTGGTCTTGCGATTGCTGATGAGAGTGGGAAGTTCGATCTCGATAACTTAATCATCGATACGATTCAGGTTAACGAAGGGAAAACTCTTAAGAGAATTCAGCCAAGAGCACAAGGTAGAGCTTTTAGAGTTCGTAAGAGAACGAGTCACGTAACAATTAGCTTAAAAGAGAAGTAGAGGGAATTAATGGGTCAGAAAGTACATCCAAACGGTTTTAGATTAGGTTACATCAAAACTTGGGACTCTAATTGGTATACAAAAGAAAACTATGCAGAGACTCTTGTTGAGGATCTTAAGATTCGTCAGTACATCGATAAAGAGCT
Organism: Bacteriovoracaceae bacterium; assembly: GCA_965217035.1. Taxonomy (GTDB): domain Bacteria; phylum Bdellovibrionota; class Bacteriovoracia; order Bacteriovoracales; family Bacteriovoracaceae; genus JAUHYH01. The sequence continues at coordinate 1,793,397 of OZ244226.1, forward strand.
GAAGAATGCTGGGATCTCAAAAACTGAAATCTCTCGTACATCAAACCAAGTTAAAATCACTGTTTACTCTGCGAAGCCAGGTGTGGCCATCGGTAAAAAGGGTGCAGGGATCGATAAAATCAGGAATGACCTGAAGAAAATTACTGGTCAGAAGCCAGTTATCTTTAACATTGCTGAAGTGAAAAGACCGGATGCTGATTCGCAAATCATCGCTCAAAATATCGCAGCTCAACTTGAAAAAAGGGTCGCGTTTAGAAGAGCTATGAAAAAAGTGATGACTTCAGCTTTTAGATCTGGTGTTAAAGGAATCAAGGTTAAATGTGCTGGTCGTCTTGGTGGAGCTGAGATGGCAAGAACAGAAGGATACTCTGAGAGAAAAGTACCACTTCACACTCTTAGAGCTGATATTGATTACAGCACTGCTGAAGCTCAAACAACTTACGGAATTATCGGAGTTAAGGTTTGGGTTTATAAAGGCGAGATTTACAAGTAAGTAAAAAAGGAAAATAGAGATGTTAAGTCCTAAAAAAGTAAAATGGAGAAAACAACAGAAAGGTCGGATGAAGGGTAAGGCTCTTCGTGGGAATAGCCTCACTTTTGGTGAATTTGGTCTTCAAGCGACAAGTTGTGGATACCTGACAAATAGACAAATCGAAGCTGCCCGGATTGCGATCTCAAGAAAGACGAAAAGGGGTGGGCGAGTATTTATTAAGGTTTTCCCTGATAAATCACTTACTAAAAAACCAGCTGAAGTTCGGATGGGTAAAGGTAAAGGTTCTCCAGAGCATTGGGTTGCCGTTGTTAAGCCGGGCCGCGTTATCTTTGAAGTGCAAGGTCTACCAAGAGAAATCAGTGAAGCAGCTCTTAGGCTTGCAATGTATAAATTACCGATTAAGACGAAAATAGTACGCAAAGAGGCTCTGTAAGAGTAGAGAGAGTTAAAGGATAAATTATGAAAATGACGGATATTAAGTCACTTACAGCAATTGATGTTGATAACAAAGTTGAGGAACTAAGAAAGGAGCTTTTTGATATGAGAATTGAAAAAGCTACTTCTGGAATTGAGAAGCCTCACTTGAAAACTCAACACAAAAGAACAATTGCAAGACTTTTAACTCACAAGAATCAATTAAAGAGGAGTGAAGCATAATGACAACTGAAACTACGTCGAAATTTAAAAGAAAGTTACAGGGAACTGTTGTTAGTACTCCTGGTGCTAAGAGTATCGTTGTTAAAGTTAACAGAAGGTTCAAGCACCCAAAATATGAAAAGTTCGTAACAAGATCTAAAAAGTATCATGCTCACGACGAAGACGGTAAAGCTGCTGTTGGAAGTGCGGTAACGATTATTGAATCAAGACCGCACTCAAAGCTTAAGCGTTGGGAACTTTTTGCGGTTAATTAAGAAGAAGGTTTAGGAGAAATAAGTCATGATCCAAATGCAAACAAAATTAGAAGTTGCAGACAACTCAGGAGCTAAGAAAGTCCAGTGTATTAAAGTTCTTGGTGGTTCTAAAAGAATGTCTGCCAATATCGGTGACGTTATCGTTGTTGCTGTTAAAGAAGCGATCCCTGGTGGGAAAGTTAAAAAAGGTGATGTTAAGAAAGCGGTTATCGTAAGAACGAAGTATTCCATCGGAAGAGAAGATGGAACATATATTAAATTCGATAATAACAGTGTTGTTCTCCTTGCAGCTAATAACACTGATCCTATCGGAACTCGTATCTTTGGCCCTGTTGCTAGAGAGCTTAGAGGAAGAAACTTTACTAAAATTTGCTCACTCGCAAATGAGGTACTTTAAGAGGTTATTATGAACAAGCTTAGACTAAATGATGAAGTAGTTGTTATTGCCGGAAAAGATAAGGGCAAAAAAGGTAAAGTTCTTAAAATTTATGAAAACAAGAAAAGAGTCTTGGTTGAAGGCGTCAACACAGTAAAGAAAGCTATTAGACCAACTCAAGAAGATCCAACTGGTGGAATAAAAGATGTTGAAGCAACTCTTCACATCAGCAATATTGCTCTTGTTTGCCCTAAAACTGGCGGACCAACTCGAGTAAGAATTGAAACAAAAGACGGAAAGAAAATCCGTGTTGCTACCAAAAGCGGTCAAGAGATTAAGTAAGGATAATAAGGAATAAGAAATGGCGAGATTAAAAGAGCTCTACAATTCAAAAGTAAAAGGTGAGTTACAGAGCAAATTCACTTACAAAAACATCAATCAAGTTCCAAAGCTTGAGAAGATTGTTGTTAGTTGTGTAACAAAAGATGTTGTTCAGAATGCAAAAATTGCTGAAAGCATTGCAAGCGATCTTGCTGATATCACAGGTCAGAAAGCTGTTATTGTTAGGGCAAAGAATTCAATCGCAACGTTTAAGCTAAGAGAAGGTCAGGCACTTGGTGCTTCAGTCACTCTTCGAGGAAAAACGATGTATGAATTCCTTGATAGACTTATAAACTTCTCCCTTCCACGAGTTAAAGACTTTAGAGGTCTTAAGCCAACGGGTTTTGATGGAAGAGGAAATTATACAATGGGAATGAAAGAGCAAATTATCTTCCCTGAAGTTAATTACGATAAAATTGATAAAATTAGAGGTCTTGGAATTTGTTTCGTAACAACTGCGAAAACAAATGATGAAGGTCGTGAACTTCTTCGGGCGTTTGGAATGCCTTTTAAAAAGAACTAATTAAACAAGGATAGATAATACAATGGCAAAAGTTAGTACGATTGTTAAAAACGAGAAAAGAAAAAAGCTTGCTCAGAAGCAATACAAAAAAAGATTGGAACTCAGAAAAGCTGTAATTGACGAGAGTCTTTCAGATGAAGAGAGAGATGCTGCTGCAGTTAAGCTTAATAGAATGAATAGAAATGGTTGTATGACTAGAGTAAGAAATAGATGTTACTTAACTGGTCGGAGTCGTGGTTATTACAGAAGGTTTAACCTTTCAAGAATCAAGTTTAGAGAATTAGCTCTTCAAGGGCTTATTCCTGGCGTAACTAAGGCCAGCTGGTAAGGAGAGAAAGAATATGATGACTGATCCTATTTCAGATATGTTAACAAGAATTAGAAACGCTGCGAGAGCGAGTCACTCAAAAGTTGATATCCCTGGAAGTAAAATTAAAGCAAATATTTGTAGAGTTCTGAAAGAAGAGGGATTTATTAAATCTTTCAAAATTTTAGCAAAATCGCAAAGTGATATTACAATCCGAGTTTATTTGAAGCCAAATGCCATTGTTCAAATTGAAAGAGCTTCAAGACCGGGTCTAAGAAACTATGCTGGTTACAATAATATCCCAAGAGTCTGTAGTGGTCTTGGTGTATCAGTTCTTTCAACTTCGAAAGGCGTAATTAGTTCAAGAAAAGCTAGAGAATTAAAGGTAGGGGGAGAGATCCTCTGCAATGTTTGGTAGGAGATAACCATGTCAAGAATTGGAAAACGTCCCATTACTGTTCCAGACAAAGTTAATATTAAAATTGACGGAAAAAATATTAACGTTAAAGGTCCTAATGGAGTCCTAGAATACACAATGAATGAAGAGATTGGTCTTACTCAAGAAGGGACTGAACTTAAAGTTGTTGTTGAGAAAGAAACTAAGAACTCAAATGCGCTTTGGGGACTTACAAGAACCTTAGTAGCGAACATGGTTACTGGTGTAACTGAAGGTTTTAAGAAAGACTTAGAATTTAATGGAGTTGGTTACAAAGCTGCTGTTAAAGGTAAGCAGCTTGTTCTTAACCTTGGTTACTCTCACCCGATTGAATATGATCTTCCAGAAGGTGTTGAAGCTAAAGTTCAGAAAAACACAATTAGCATCACTGGCGCTAGTAAAGAACTTGTTGGTTTCACTGCTGCGAAAATTAGATCGTTTAGACCACCTGAGCCATACAAAGGTAAAGGTGTTAAATACGCTGATGAAACGATTGTTAGAAAAGCTGGTAAGACAGGTGGTAAAGCATAAAGCCGGTTAATCGAGCTTGAGGATAAAATCATGATTAGAAAGAGTTACAGAAAAATTAAAAACGCTAAAAAACAAAGAGATGCTCGTCGAAAGCTTGCGATCCGTAAGAAGATCAAGGGAACTGATGTACGACCAAGAGTTTGTGCAATCAAAACAAACAAGCATCTTCAAGTTCAAGTAATTGATGACAATGCTCAGAAGACACTTTTCACTGTTCAGACTTTTGGAAAGAACGCAGTTGGAAAAACTTCTAACAAAGAATCTGCAGTACTTGTTGGGAAGGCTGTTGGTGAGAAGCTTAAAGCGAGCAATGTCACTAACGCTGTATATGATAGAAACGGAAAGCAATACTGTGGTGTAGTGGCGGCACTCGCTGATGGTATCAGAGAAGCAGGAATTCAACTTTAATAGGGGATATAAATGGCTGAAAAGAAAGCTAGAAAAGACAATAGAAAAGAAAGAACTACTAACGATGATCAACCAGCTGTTGAGTTAGAAGAAAGGGTTGTTTCAATCAACCGTGTTGCAAAAGTTGTTAAGGGTGGTCGTAGATTTTCTTTTTCTGCTCTTATTATCGTTGGAGATAAGAACGGAAAGGTTGGTTTTGGTCTTGGCAAGGCGAAAGAAGTTCCTGATGCGATTAGAAAAGCAAGTCAGGTAGCTGCTAAAAACCTTATTCATGTTCCAGTTGAGAACGGAACTCTTCCACATACTATCTACGGAGAGTTTGATGCAGGAAAGATCCTCTTCAAGCCAGCTGGAGATGGTACTGGGATTAAGGCTGCAGGGGCTTGTCGTTCAATCCTGGAGCTTGCAGGTGTTAAAAACGTTCTTACTAAATCACTAAGAGGAAATAACCCTCACAATATTGTTAAGGCGACTTTTGAAGCGCTTAAAGGTCTTAGATCAATTGAAATGATTGCTAAGGTGAGGAATGTTGAGTCTAAGGGCTTAAGAATAAAGTAGAAACTGAGAATTAAGGAATTTGGAGAAATAAGAATGGCAGCAGGAACTATCACAATTCGATTAAAGAAAAGTCCGATCACTTGTACGCAAAAGCAGATTGCTACAATAAAAGGTCTTGGATTAAGAAAAATTGGTCATGAAAGAACTCTTGAGAACACTCCCGCTGTTAGAGGGATGATCAAGAAGATGATTCAATGGTTAGATATCGTTTCAGAACAGTAAATATATAGAGGTAATCAATTATGATGACGTTAAATAACTTAAAAAGCCCTGGAGCAACTCGAAAGAGAAAAAGAATCGGTCGTGGACAAGGTTCTGGTCAGGGAACTCAGGCAGGTAAAGGTCACAAAGGTCAGAAAGCGAGAAGTGGTGGAAGCACTGCTGTCGGTTTCGAGGGTGGTCAGATGCCAATCTATAGAAGACTTCCTAAAAGAGGTTTCAGCAATGCTGTTTTTAAAATTCATTATGCTGTTATCAACCTTGGAACTCTTCAGGAATATTTCGATGGAACTGAAGTTAACAGAGAAACTCTTCTTGAAGCAGGTCTCTTAAGCGGAAAAGATAAAAGAAATCCAATTAAGATTCTTGGAAAAGGTGAGTTTACCAAGAAACTTAACTTTTCTGGTGTTGCAAAGTTTTCAAAAACAGCTCGTGAGCTTATTGAAAAAGCTGGAGGGACAATCACTGAAGTAACTCCAAAGAGACCTGTTATTAAGTTTCAAAAGAAAGCTGATAGAAAGTAATTGAGAAGGATTTTATAAATGGAAAATAACCAAGCCCAAGGAAAAATTGATGAGCTAATTAAAAGAGTCCTTTTTACTCTTTTTATGCTTGGGGTTTTTCGAGTAGCAACTCAGGTACCTGTTCCTGGAGTTGATGGAGCTGCTCTTCAATCATTTTTTGATCAAGCCAGTAACTCTGCGCTTGGAATGTTTAACAAGTTTACTGGTGGTGCCCTTGAGCGTTTCTCTGTTCTTGCTCTTGGGGTTATGCCATACATCACATCTTCGATCATTTTCAGCCTTTTAACGGTTTCATTTCCGTTTTTTGCTGAAGTTCAAAAAGAACCAGATGGACACAAGAAGATCACTCAATGGTCACGTTATGCAACTGTTCTTCTTTGTATCTTTCAAGGTTACGGAATTGCAATCATGATGGAGAACCTTAAGAGTCCTTCAGGGCTTCCTATCGTTCTTAATCCAGGTTTAGATTTTAGATTTTTAACAATCGTAAGTTTAACGGCTGGAACAATGTTCGTTATGTGGCTAGGGGAGCAAATTACTGAAAGAGGAATCGGAAACGGTATCTCTCTTATCATTTTTGCTGGTATCGCTGCTGGAATTCCGGCTGGTCTTAGAGACACTTATAATCTCTATCGGTCTGGTGAAATGAGTGGGTTTAACCTTCTTGTTCTTGGAGCAGTTATGGTGGCGTCTTTTTGGGTTATCGTTTATATCGAACGGGCCCTCAGAAAGATTACAGTCCAATATGCTAAAAGAACTGTGAATAATAGAGTTTACGGTGGACAGGCAGCTCATTTACCAGTGAAAGTAAATATCTCTGGGGTTATGCCTCCGATCTTTGCTTCAGCTCTTCTTGGTTTCCCTGCAACTCTAGCGAGTTTTACTCCTGAAAACTGGGGAATTGTTAAGAGGATTGTTGATACTGTTAATGAGTCTTTATTTCCAGGAAGACTTCTTTATGGAGTTGTCTTCTTTGTTTTAATTGTTTTCTTTGCTTATTTCTATGCAACAATTCAATTTAAAACGAAAGATATCTCTGAAATGCTTCAAAAAAATGGTGGTTATGTGCCAGGTATTCGCCCAGGAGCTAAAACAGAAGATTATCTAAACTATGTAGTTTCAAGAGTAACGCTTTTTGGTGGTGTTTATGTAGCACTTGTTTGTCTACTTCCACTTATTCTCCTTGATATGGCAAAAGTACCTTTTTACTTTGGTGGTACTTCACTTCTTATCTTGGTAGGGGTTGCGATCGATACTTTAGCGCAGGTTCAAGGCTACTTGATCTCTGATCGCTATAACAAAATTTATAAAGTCCGCGGGAAATATAGCGGCGCTGCTAGAAGGTTCTAAAGTATGAAAAACCTTATCTTCATAGGGCCTCCAGGATGTGGAAAAGGGACTCAGTCCAGCATCTTTAAGGAACAAAAAGGGTACAACCACGTTTCTACTGGAGATCTTTTGAGAACCGAGGTTGCTAAAGGTACTGAATTAGGACAAAAGATCAGCGCAGTGATGGAAAGTGGAGAGCTGGTAACGGATGAGTTGGTGACCGAGCTACTGAAAGCCAATATTGACTTATCGAGTAAACAGTATATATTTGATGGGTTTCCGAGGAACGTCAAGCAAGCAGAAGTCTTAGATGGAATTCTAGATGGAGCTGATTATTCGGTCGTTTTTTTCAAGGTTGATGTTGAAAGCCTGGTTAAAAGAATTACCAATCGTCGCGTTTCTGAAGATGGAAAACATATCTATAACTTAGTTTCAAATCCTCCTAGAGAAGAAGGGAAGTGTGATGAGACTGGGCAATTTCTTATTCAGCGTGAAGACGATAAAGAGGAAGTTGTTCGTAAAAGAATGGATGTGTACACCAGAGAAACGGAACCGATGATAGATTATTATCGTAATAAAAACGTTCTTGCTGAGGTTGATGCAGATCAAGCAATCGAGAATGTAACAGAGCAGATAAATAACGTTCTTAATTAATGAGGATAAGAATATGAAAGTTAGAGCATCAGTGAAGAAAATTTGTAAGGACTGTAAAGTTGTTAAAAGAAAAGGTGTCCTTAGAGTAATTTGTAAGAAAAACCCAAGACATAAGCAAAGACAGGGCTAGGAGATAAACTATGGCACGGATTTTAGGTGTTGACCTTCCAAGAAACAAAGCAATGAAAATTGCTATCCGTTCACTTTACGGAGTTGGGCCAAAGATTGGAAAAGATGTATTAGAAGCGGCTGGTGTTGATGGAAACATCAATTCTAACGATTTGTCAGAGGATGAAGTTAGAAAAATCAGAGATGCGCTTGATAGCTACACTGTTGAGGGTGACCTTCGAAGAGAGGTTGGTCTTAACATTAAAAGACTTAAGGACTTGAACTGCTATAGAGGAATTCGTCATAAAAGAGGATTGCCCGTTAGAGGTCAAAGAACGCATACGAACGCTAGAACAAGAAAAGGGAAAGCGGTTGCTATTGCAGGTAAGAAATCAATCAAATCAATGAAGTAATAAACTTTAGAAGAGGATATAATGGCTAAACAAAAGTCGACGACAAAAAAGAAAGTTAAAAAGAACATCCCTCATGCTATTTGCCATATTCACGCATCATTTAATAATACGATCGTGACATTTACTGAGCCAAACGGAAACGCAATTTCTTGGGCCAGTGCAGGTGGTTTAGGGTTTAGAGGTTCTAAGAAATCTACGCCTTTTGCGGCTCAGGTTGCTTCACAAGAAGCTGCTAAAAAAGCAAAGGAACATGGTGTGAGCTCTGTTGATGTTAAGGTCAAAGGGCCAGGTGCAGGTAGAGAGAATGCGATCAGAGCGCTTCTTGGAATTGGACTTAGAATTAGCTCTGTTGCCGATAAGAGTCCGATCCCTCATAATGGGTGTCGCGCACCAAAAAGACGTAGAGTATAAGTAAATAATTAAAATAATAAGGAGCTATCACAATGGCTGTTGATACTTTTATGAGCAAAAACTGGGCAAGCATGATTCGACCTGTAGCCCTTGAAGTTGATAACGATGAACTGACTCAAAAATATGGGAAGTTCGTAGCAAAGCCTCTTGAAAGAGGTTACGGGCTGACTCTTGGAAACTCTTTAAGAAGAGTTCTTCTTTCTTCACTCCAGGGCGCAGGTATTGTTGCTATCAGAATCGAAGGAGCTGAGCATGAGTTCAGTACTCTTTCTAATGTAAAAGAAGAAGTTTCTGAGATTATCCTTAACCTAAAAGAGTTAAAATTTAAGTTAATCGATAAAGAACAAGTGACTTTGACTCTTGAGAAAAATACAGAAGGACCAGTACTTGCTGGTGAAATTTCTGAAAATCCAAATGTTAAAATTCTTAACCCTGAGCATGTTATTTGTAACCTTTCTGCAGGTGCAAACCTTAAGATTGAGATTGTTGTTGCTCGTGGAAAAGGATACGTAACAGCACTTGATAATAAAGAGAATGTTGAGCTTCCTGTTGGTTGGATTTATGTTGATACTCTTTATTCTCCAGTTCAAAGGGTTAACTACACAGTGACTAACTCGAGGGTTGGTAAGAGAACTGACTTCGACAAACTTACGCTTGAAGTTTGGACAAACGCCGGTGTTGATCCGGTTGATGCTGTTTCTCTTTCTGCTAAGATTCTTAGAGATCAGTTAACGGTCTTCTTGAACTTTGAAGATGAAGATACTCCAGTAGAAGTGAGCAAGCCATCTCATCAAATTACAGCAGCGACTGCATCTAACCCAACTAATGATGCTCTTCTTAAGCCTGTTTCTGAGCTTGAACTTTCTGTTCGTTCTGCAAACTGCTTACAGAATGCAAATATCAAATACATCTACGAACTTGTTTCTAAAACAGAAGGAGAGATGTTAAGAACAAAAAACTTTGGACGGAAGTCTCTTAATGAAATTAAAGAGATTCTTACAAATATGGGACTTGGTCTTGGTATGAAGGTTGATAGCATTATGAAAAATGTGCAAGGAGGAGCTGCTCCTTCTCAACCAATAGCACCACAGCCAGCTCAACCTGTACAACCTCAAAGTCCACTTGGAGGTGGATTCGGCGACTCAGGATTTGGAGACGAGGAGAACTAAGAATGAGACATAAAAAACATCAAAACAAACTCAATGTGAGTCCTTCTCACCGTAAGTCATTGATGAAGAATCTTGCTTCTGAAATCATTGATCATGGAAAAATTAAAACGACTCATGCAAAGTCTAAAGCTATCAAGCCATATGTTGAGAAACTTGTGACTCTTGCTAAGAATGATACTGTTGCGAATAGAAGACTTGCGTTTAAGAAGCTTAACAATAAAGCAGCTGTAACAAAGCTCTTTGCTGAAGTTGGTCCTAAGTTTAAAGAAAGAAACGGTGGATACACTAGAATTGTTAAACTTGCTGACGGTAGAGTCGGAGATGCTGCTAAGATGAGCTACATCTCTTTTGTAGACTAAAAAGTTATGCTTAAAAGATTTTTAATTATAGGGGCCACATTACTTGTGGCCTTTTTTTATGCTTATTGGAGTTACCAAACTGTTCAAGTTCAAAGGGGGCGTGTTAGTGGAGAGCTTGGCTCCGTTAATAAAGGTTTAGTCTTAAAGCAGTTGCCGGATACAAGCTTCGAAGACCTTGCTGGAGAGGAAGCTTCTCTAAGAAAAATAGCAGCAGATTCAACTGAAAAAAATCTTTATATTCATTTTTGGGGAACCTGGTGTGCTCCTTGTGAAGCTGAGTTCCCAGAGCTTTTAAAGTTTATTCAAAAAACGGATAAATTAAAAAATAAATTCTTGCTTGTTGCTATTAACGATGAAGTTCCAAAGGTTAATAAGTTTCTTGATCGTTATAAATCGATTATGACGAAGTTGAACATTCAAGTTCTTATCGATAATGATGGAAAGTATTTCAAAAGATTTGGAACGGCGAAGGTCCCTGAAACTTACGTGTTTGAATCTAAAACATTTAATGCGATTGAAAAATTTACTGGTCCTCAAAACTGGTTGGGCAACTATTATATTAAATTCTCTCAGGCTCTTGATAAGAACTATTAAGGCTTATTGGAAAAAGATTTAAATCAAACTGATAAAGTATCGTCTCCTTTGGATTATAGTTTTTTCTTGAAACGGCTTCTTTTTCGTAATACTCAAAACTGTTCCTTAAAGCAAAAATTTTCTTTTTAATTTCTTCGAAATCGTCACGATGGACTTTAAAAAAACCTGAATTAACAGTTCCTTTTTTTTGAACGAGACCAAGGTTATCTATATATGAAATGAGATTAGTCGCATATTCTTTATGTACAAGCATACCCCTCCTGGATCCAGGTTCGTCTAAGAATCTATTTGTTGTTCCAATTCTCCAAAGGTTTTCCTCTCTATTATAAAAAATGACTTTTTCTTCTTGCAAAAAATTTAATTTCTCCTCTATTTCTTTATGAGTTAATTTCAATGTATACAACTCTTCTTGTATTTTCTCTGTTTTGATCTTTCCTTTGTACATTTCAATTATTTCTACAATTGCAATGCATTTTATATCATAAACGATTTTAGAATAGTCAGGAAGAGGAGAGACTCGAGATGTTGAATCATAGTTTGTTTCTAGTTTCTTTTTTGAATATTCTTTTAAATCTTCATTTTTACTATTTTTTAAAATCAACAAAATAAAGTAATCTGTGTCAATTGTATCTAATTCTAAAAATTTTGCGAGTTCTACTGCTCTTGACATTGAAAGTTCTTTTCTTTTGTTTATCACATCATGGTAAAGAGAATGAGGCCAATTAAGTTTATTGGCAATATAACGAAAGCTAAAGTGAGGCTTTTGCTTATTTGTTTCATAATAATCCTTCATAAAGAGACGATAATCATCGTAATTTCTGATACTTAGTTTTTTCATGCATAAATTAGATGAGATTCTAGAACAAAGTGCAAGGCTAATTTTTTTCTCTGTACTCAAGAGTAGAACACAATTATTACAAGGTTTTAAGAGCCTGATTGTAGTGGACTTGGAATAACTCTAGAATAAATTAAGCTTTTAATTTTAAAAAAAAAGGAGAAAAAAATGAAGAGCATTTTATGTGTACTATTAATCGGATTAACATCAAATCTTTATGCCTGTTTAGGAGGGCAAGCTCAATTAGCTAATGGACAAATCTTTTTAACTGCTGAAAGGATGTCTCTTGAGGGAGGAATGATAGAGGCAAGTTTAAATACAATTGATGCTTTAGAAAATGATCAAATGGTTGGAACATCTTATACTAATAAAGAAGGTGAGCTTAAATATGTCGAAGTAAAAGTTGCTTATGTAGAGAAAGACAACGGTGGAATTATTTATACAGTGTATGAAATTTCAAATAGTGAGGATGAACCTTATTACATTAAGGTTGAGAGCAATTATATGGGTAATGGAATCAGAGCAAAGGGATTGAAGCCTTATTTTGATATTTCAGAAACTTTTGGATGCTAGTTTTTCTATAATGAAAAAGTATTAAATATTAAGAAAAAACTATGGTTTATTTTTAATATTTAATACTTTTTACAATAAACTTCATACTTATTTCGAATTTGCGCAGTAGAATCGGCATTATTTTCAAGAAGACTAATTTGTCCACTTCCGTCTTGAGTCTCTATATCAAGAGAGAGTTTTATTCTAAAGTCTGGAACTCTTTTGAGAATTTTAGTAAGAATTGCTCTTGCAATGAAGTTATTTTGAAATCGACTTTTTGCTTTTATTTTAAGAACATCTTTATTTTCTGTTACTTTATAATTATTAAGTTCTTGAGAAAGAACTTTTCCTTGGTACTTCATTCTTATAAGAGCGAAGCTCGCACCTTTGTCTCTATGTTTTCCAGGAGCAAAGAGATCTTTCTTAAGCATGGGGCTCAAGACAAATACTCTTTGAAAGTCCTCTGTTACACATTTAAGAAATTGTGACCCATAAGAATGTGCACTGAATAATAAACTGAATACTAAAACTTTTAACACTTTATTTGTCATGAGCTCCTCCCTTGAAGGAAACCTTGGATAGTGTTTTACCACATTTACAGAGTGTGAAATAAATAGTTGAAAAAAATACTCGGAGGTTAAGTGCTTGAAATTACGGTATTTCATGCTGACTTTTGTCTTTCTAATCCCTTAAAAAGCTTATTTTTGTGTAAAGAATTTGATCATTCCAGACGATAAGAGATTTAAGAACGTTAAAAGATTTAACACACAGAGAGGGCAAAATGCTTAATTGGGATACGATTAAAGATTTACATGTAATCCAAAAACTCCAAGAAGTGCTTGGTAAATGGTTTTCAATTGACATGATTTTTGTTGATGAATTCGGAAAAGTTCAAAACTTCTTCGATTCTGGAAACTATGAATTTAAATCTTATCTTTTTAAGACTCAATGGTTATCCGGAAAAGGGAAAGACTTTATTAAGCAAGATGTTGAAGAAGCGATTAACCAACTCAATGGAAGTGGTGAGTCGGTTGTCGAATTTTCTACCTTCTTCCCTCATGTTAAGGCCATGATCTGTGAAGTGAAGGTTGATAATGCTTGTGTGGGTTACGTTGTTGCTTATTGCTATGCTGATGGGAACTTCACTGATAAAGATGGAGCTCAATTAGTAGAGAAGATGGTTGCGAATGGATATCTAGAAGAAGAGGCCGAACTTGCTTCTAAAAAGATTTCTAGAATGGAAAACTATCAAATTGAATATTTGAAGGAACTTTTAACTCTCTATTCAGATGAAATTGGTACATATCAATCTGAAATTGTGAAAAGAGAAGAAACAATTAGAGAGTTAAACTCTGAGGTGAGTAATAAATATCGATATCATACAATGATTGGGAAATCGAAGAAGATGCAGCAGATTTATGCTCTTCTTGAAAAGATCTCTGACACAGAATCAACAATCCTTATTCAAGGGGAAAACGGTACAGGTAAGGAACTTGTGGCGAAAGCGATTCACTATAATTCAAAAAGAAAAGACAAGCTTTTTATTGCGCAAAACTGTTCGGCTTTTAATGATAACCTTCTTGATTCTGAACTTTTTGGTCATGTGAAGGGAGCCTTTACTGGAGCAGTGAAGGATAAAAAAGGTCTTTTTGAGACAGCAGATGGTGGAACTTTATTCCTTGATGAGATCGGAGATACTTCGTTAACAATGCAAGTTAAACTACTCCGTGTTCTTCAAGAAGGAACTTTTCTTCCTGTTGGATCAACGACTCCGAAAAAGGTTAATGTGCGAGTTATTGCAGCAACAAATAAGCCTCTTAAAGAGATGATTGCAAGAGGTGAGTTTAGAGAAGACCTTTATTATAGAATCAACGTTATTAACGTGACTCTTCCACCTCTTAGGGAAAGAAAAGAAGATATTCCACTTCTTATTGAGCATTTTCTTGAGAAAAGATGTGCAGAGAAGGATCTTGCCCTTAAAACATTTTCTAAAAAATGTATGGAAAAGATGCTCGATTATACTTGGTCAGGAAATATTAGAGAGTTAGAAAATGAAGTTGAAAGACTTGTGGTTCTTGCGGGTGATGACAATGTAATCACTCCTGAACTTCTCAGTCCTAGAATTCTTGAAAAGACAGGAGGAACAGCTCCAGCTGGACTTAAAGGAATTAACACAGGTGGAACTTTAAGAGAAGCACTTGAAGAACTTGAAAGCTATATGATTAAAGAAGGTCTCAAACGGACAAACTTTAATAAGTCGAAGCTTGCAAAGGAGCTCGGTATTTCGAGGGCGGGTCTAATTATGAAGGTTGAGAAGTACGGCCTTGATAAGCGGAAGAAAGCTTCTTAAAATCATAGATTAGTATTGAGATTTTATATATTAGGCGGTTCTCAAAACCGCCTTTTTTTATGCCTCTATCCTTGTCTAGAAGGTGAAATCTATATATCTATAGAGAAAATTTAGACAAGGAATCCCTTTATGACGGAAAGCGCAAACTTGGGAAGAGCACTTCTCGATGAAAAGAATAAATTAGCAGAACTTGGTGGTGGTGAAGCAAGAATAGCGAAACAACACGATCAAGGAAAATATACTGCCAGAGAACGAATTAACAGACTGCTTGATCCAGGTACATTCATGGAGTTTGATAAGTTTGTTACTCATAGAATCTCAAATTTTGGAATGGATAAAAATAAGTTCCTGGGCGATGGAGTTGTTACAGGGGTTGGCCGAATCAATGGAAACCAAATTGCTGTTTTTTCACAAGACTTTACTTGTTGGGGAGGAGCACTTGGAGGAGCTTATGCCAAGAAAATCTGCAAAATTATGGATTATGCTTTAGCAAATCGAATTCCTGTTATTGGCATTAACGACTCCGGTGGAGCAAGAATTCAAGAGGGTGTCGAATCACTTGCGGGCTATGCTGAGATTTTTCACCGAAATGTTCAGTGTTCGGGAGTTATTCCACAGATTTCTTTAATCATGGGACCTTGTGCTGGTGGGGCGGTTTATTCTCCTGCCATGACTGATTATATTTTTATGGTGGATCAAACGTCTTATATGTTTGTAACCGGACCAGATGTCATTAAAACAGTGACTCATGAAGAGGTTACAAAGGATGAATTGGGTGGAGCTCAAACCCATAATGAGAAATCTGGAGTTGCTCATTTTATGTGTAAAGATGAAGACGATTGTTTTGAACGAACAAGAGAGCTTCTTTTCTTTATATCAAATTCAAATGAGTCGAAACCTGAAGTTATAAAAACCTCTGACCCCATTTCAAGACAAAATACGAAGCTAAAAGACTTTATCCCTGATAACTCTAAAAAACCTTATGATATGAAGGAAATCATTGAAGAGATTATTGATGAGAAACATTTCCTTGAAGTTCAAGGGATGTATGCACAAAACATTATCTGTGGTCTTGCAAAAATAGGTGGAAGGTCTATTGGGATTGTAGCTAATCAGCCCCAGGTTCTTGCAGGAGTTCTTGATATAAACTCCTCGACAAAAGCAGCTCGATTTATTCGATTTTGCGATTGTTTTAATATTCCTCTTCTGACGCTCGTGGATGTTCCCGGATTTCTTCCTGGCACAGTTCAAGAGTATGGTGGAATTATTAAACATGGAGCAAAACTGCTTTACGCTTTTAGTGAAGCGACAGTTCCAATGATTACATTGATCACGAGAAAAGCTTATGGTGGAGCGTATGATGTCATGGCTTCAAAACATATTAGAGCAGATATCAACTTAGCCTTTCCTCGAGCTGAAATTGCAGTTATGGGAGCCGATGGGGCTGTTAATATTATTTTTAGAAATGAATTAAAAGGCTTGAACGGAAAAGATTTTGATGCCAAAAAAGAAGAGCTTGTCGAAAATTATGAAAGAGAGTTCAATAACCCTTATAAAGCAGCGGAGCTTGGGTATTTAGATGAAATCATTTATCCAGAGGAAACTCGTTATAAAATTCATCAGTATTTAGTCTCTCTAGAAAATAAGAAAGTGCATCGTCCTACTCGTAAACATGGGAATATTCCATTATGAAAAAGCGTATCTTAATTGTTAATAGGGGAGAAATTGCAATTCGTGTAGCGAAAGCAATTAGAGAGTTGGGGCATACTGCAGTTGGCGTATGGACAGATAATGAATCAGAAGCTTCTCACTTAGCCTTTTGTCATGAATGGATCCATCTTCCAGGAAATACAAATACAGAAACCTATTTGAATATTCCAAAAATCATTGAACTTATAAAAGAGCATAAGATTGATGCTGTTCATCCGGGTTATGGTTTTCTTTCTGAGAATGCGAATTTTGTTCGAGCTTTGAAAGAGGTAAATTGTTTATTTATTGGGCCACACGCTGAGGCCATCCATTCTATGGGTGATAAAGCTGAATCTAAAAAAATTGCAAAAGATGCAGGTGTTCCGACTGTTCCAGGTTCTGTTGGAGAAATTCCTACCGTTGAAGAGGCAAAAAAGGTTGCTAATGAAATAGGTTATCCTGTTCTTCTTAAGGCCGTCGCTGGTGGCGGTGGAAAAGGAATGAGAGTTTGTAATTCAGAGGAAGAACTTATATCAAACTTTGAAGTCGTTAAAAGAGAGTCTTTGAGTTCTTTTGGCAATGATGGACTTCTTGTTGAGAAGTTTATTACTGATCCTCATCATATTGAGGTTCAAATTCTTGCTGATAAAAAAGGGAATGTCTTTCATTTCTTTGAAAGGGAATGCTCGGTGCAAAGGCGTCATCAAAAAGTAGTTGAAGAAGCCCCTTCTCCCTTTATTGGAACTGATCATGATGTCAGAGAGAAAATTTGTGAAACTGCCGTCCAGCTTGCTAAGGCCGTTGATTATGACTCAGCAGGTACTGTTGAATTCATTATGGATGCAGATAAGTCATTTTACTTTCTAGAAATGAATACAAGAATTCAAGTTGAGCACCCTATCACTGAGGAAGTGACTGGAGTTGATCTTCTTTCTAATATGATTAAAGTTGCTTTGGAAGAAGAGCTTGATTTTAAATCACAAGATGAAATTACTCTTAGGGGTCATTCAATAGAGTGTCGAATTTGTGCAGAAGATCCGGTAACAATGCTTCCTGCTCCAGGTGTCGTTAATAATTTTCACTGGGATGCTTTCCCTGGTGTTCGTTTTGATCATTGCCTTTATCCTGGAATTGAGATAACTCCTGACTTTGACCCAATGGTTGGAAAATTGATTGCAACAGGAAGAAATCGTGATGTCGCAATGAGGAAAATGAAAACGGCTTTAGAGAATGTTCATATTTATGGGCTCAAAAATAATATTCCTCTTCATAAAGAAATTTTTAAAGATGAAACTTTCCAGTCAGGAGTCTACTCGACGAAATATTTAGAAGTTGTTCGTCCACAGGATAAAGTTCAAACAGAACC
Source organism: Bacteriovoracaceae bacterium (assembly GCA_965217035.1). Taxonomy (GTDB): domain Bacteria; phylum Bdellovibrionota; class Bacteriovoracia; order Bacteriovoracales; family Bacteriovoracaceae; genus JAUHYH01. The sequence continues at coordinate 1,810,893 of OZ244226.1, forward strand.
AACTATTGAAAGCTTAAAGGCATGCTTCTTATCGGTTGCTTTTCAGGAGGTTCAATAATGAAGTTTTATCTAAAGGATTCAAATGGACAGTTTACTGGAAATTTCTTTGAAGAAGGAGGTCAATATTATATTGAAATAGATAAGGAAAAAACTCCTATCTATATCCGTTCAATTAGTGGAAAGACCTTTTATAGTTTTGATAATAAACAATGGAATCTTTTATTATCAAATAATAATGGGAGTAAATTTATCTTTAATAATAGAGACTTAAGTGTTTATAACGGTTTTCTTCCCTCTGGAGGAAGCGGTGATGGATTAGGAAGCCTTGTTACTCAGATGCCTGGTAAAATTATCAAAGTTCTTATAAGGCCTAATCAAGAGGTCAAAAAAGGTGAGACACTTTTAATCCTTGAGGCCATGAAAATGGAAAATGAAATCAAGGCAGGGATTGATGCAACTGTAAAAGCCATTCACGTGAAAGCAGGAGACAGTATAGACGCTGGTCACTTGATGATTGAGCTTGAAACTCAGGAATAATTGCACTTTCATTCCTCAACTCTGACCTATGGTATAATAAAGTGGAGAAGGAGGAAGCTTGGCAGAAGATAAGAAGCAGATTATTAGCAAGGCCAGTTTGAAAGAATACTTTTTTTCTAGCCTTGATCAAATCAATTCAGAAATTTTAAGCCCAGTACCAAGGGAGTTTATCTTTTACTCTAGTGATGTTCTGGAGAATTACTCTTCATCTGAAAAGTTTAATGATGACAAACCATTAGGCGTAAAGATGATGGAACTCTCACGTGCGGATATGAAAGAAAAGAAGAAAGGTTTCAAAGAGATTGGGGATAAATCATTACTCATGAGTAGTTACTATTCCGGATCAGTAGAAAGAAGTATCGTTGATAAGTCCTACTACGTTCAATTGGGGAAAACCGCTTATAATAATCTCAATAATATCAAGCCTGATTGTTTTGATATCCCTAGTTTTTTTGAACAACTCTCTGAGCATTTTGAAATTCTCGCTGCGCTTTGTCTTAGACTTTCACTTGAGGTTAATACGGCCAATGAAGAAGAATATCTTCTAAAGCTTCTAGAGTTGGAGGATTCATTGAGTTATGTCGAAAAACTCATCTTGAAGTTAGACAATCCCAAACTAAAGGCTTCTTAAAGCTCATTTCCCCTGTTAAACTTTTGAGAAATTAACAGGAGTCGTTATGAAAACCTTACTAGTCTTTGCTTTATTTAGTTCATTTGCTTACGGAAAAAAATGTACTTACACCTATACTGGAAAATCTCAGGAAATTAAGTTTGTTGGTTATAAGTTTACTGACAAGACTGCTGTTGGCGGGACTTTTAAAGACTTTAGGATTATGGCACCAACAAAAGCTTCTTCTGTAGAAGAAGTTTTTGCGAACTCTTCTTTTTGGATTGATGAAATGAGTTTGGATGCTGGAAAGGCTGCGAGAAATACAAATATAGCGAATGGTCTTTTAAAAAACGTTGATGGTCTAGCGATTCGAGGCCGAGTTGATAGTGTTGATAAAAAAAGCAAAACACTTGTAACTATTATCAATTGGGGTGGTAAAGATCATAAAGTAAAGATGAACTACTCTTATGCTAAAGGTATGGCTACTGCTAAAGGAAAAATCGATCTTTTAGAAATGGGGTTCAAAAAAGGTTTTGATGCTCTTGGGAAACTTTGCAAGGTTTGGCATAAAGGTAAGGATGGAGTCGTGAAGACTTGGAGCGAAGTTGCTATCGAAGCAAGTCTTGGTCTCTCTGAAAAATGTATCTAAGGCCCTGCCGTCACTATAAGCGGTTTTTGACCAAGGAACTTCTTTAAGAAAGTTTTCATTCCTTGTTCTTTAACCGCTTGAACTTCCTTTAACATTTTTTCTTCAAAATCAGGCTGACAACCATGAAGTGTTGGAATCGAATAGTGATTGGCAAAGTCTTCATTACTTTGAAGCTGAAGTTCTTTGTTTCCAACGAGCATTTTTTGAACTCGTGAAATTTCCTTTTGAGGTAAACCTTCTTTCTGAAGCCTGTTTAAAATATTTTGAATGGCCTTAATTGCTCTATCAACTTTGTCTGCTCCTGCTCCGATATAGATCCCCCAGTAGCCGCCTTCTAAAGCACTGTGGTGAACAGGTTGAGTGGAGTAGCAGAGCCCTTGGCGGTCTCTGACCTCTACAAAAAGTTCACTTGATTGACCAGAAAGGTAATTAGTAAGAATGCGAAGGTATTTATCATTTTTATCGGACATGGCCAGACCCGGGTAACCAATAAAAATTTGAGTTTGCTCTCGATCAAATTTTAAATCTTTTCTTTTTGTATCTTTGAATTTGAGTTTTGTTGTTTTGAAAGGCTTTATTGCTCTATCCTTTAGACTTGAGAAATGAGGCTTTAATTTGGAAAGTACCCAATTAAGGCTCTTGTCTCCACAATAAGTAATCAACATTTCATTTTCTTTCAAGTTCTTCTGATGAATGGAACTGAGTTTCTCTTGAGTAAAGCTTTCTAGAGAAGTTTTAGTTCCCATTACATCTCTTTGATAAGGATGACCATTAAAAAGATTCTTTTGGAATGCTTTAAAACATTGTTTAAGAGGATCTATTTTTATTTGCTCTAAATACCGAAATACAATTTCTCTTTCCAACTCTAGATACTTTTGATCGAAATTTGGTTTTAAAAGTGTATTAAAGAAATCATCAAAAAGCTGATCAAGGTTTTGAGAAAGTGAATGCATCGTCAGGCCATAAGCATTTTTTCCTGAAAAACCACTCAAACTTGCCGAAAGGTTTTCAAGCCTTAGTTTAAGGTCTTTGTATTCCGTTGCCTCATTTCCATAAGTAAAAAGCTTTGCAAGCATATAATGACTTCCATTATTTGAGTCATTTTCATGACTCAAGCCCCCTTTGATATAGGCATGAAGAACAGAGGTTGGGATACTTGTATTTTTTCGATAAAGAAGCTGAACACCTTTTTTGAGAGTTATAAGCTCTAAATTCTTATCGAAATTAAATTTAGCTTTTTTTAGAGGCGTTTCTTTTAAGCTAGAAAAAATCTTTTTATTTTTTGTTACAAGACTTTTTAGGTCTTTTTTGAAATCTGCAACTTTCTCTTCTAGTGGAAGTTGCAGATGGTAGTGAATATTATTATTCTTGAGAATATTTAAAAAAGCTCGATTAACTTCTTCAGTTGTTGTTTTTTTTATTTTATTGATAAAGACTTCATCAGATTTGAGGTCCTCATTTTGGGCAAAGCTATGCCCTAAAGAAAAAGAGAAAGATTCTACTGATTCTTTTTCATAAGTTTTTGAAGCGATATATTGATTTTTTATTTTTTCCACATCTTGTTCTGAAAAGAGATTCTCTGCAAGATTAGAAAGTTGCTCATGAAGAGTTTTTAAAACTTTTTTATGATTTTCAACTGGATAAGAAACTTTCAAGAAATGAGCTCCGCCTTTATTCATAAACATAGTAGAGCTTGTTGTTGTTGTTGCAAGAGATGATTGAACAACAAGTGCCTGCCGAAGATATGAAGTTTCTCCATGGCTCAAGCAATTCAAGGCCAGATCCTCTGCCGCGGCGTTTTGATTTTCAAATTCAGGAGCATTGATTGTGATAGTTAAAGTCGCTTGGCTGATGTCTTTATTATGAATATGAATATTTTTGTCACTTTTAGTGATATTAAATTTTCTAAATTTTGTTTTTGGTCCTTTGGGGAGCTTATATTTTTTTAAAACTTTTTTGATCCCATCATAGGATTTCAAGTCACCCGTGATGATAAGAGCTGTATTACTTTGATTATAATATTTCTTTCTAAAGTTGATGAGTTGTTCTCTTTTGAAACTATTAATTGTTTTTGGATGACCAAGAATGGGATGGTTATATCCCTTGGAAAAACTATTTTTTTGAATATTGTGAAAATGATAATGATAAGGATTATCCACGGATCTTCTATATTCTTCGAAAACGACTCCTCTTTCAGGAACAAGCTCTGATTCCAAAAATTCGGGGTTAGCAACCATATCTGAAAGGATATCAACAGACTTTGTGAGATAACGTTTAGGAGTATTAATGTAGTAGCAAGTATAATCAAAAGAGGTAAAAGCATTGATCTCACCACCAAAACTTTCAATTTCATGAGCGATTTTAGAACCTGGTCTTGTTTTTGTTCCTTTGAAAAACATATGTTCAAGAAAATGAGCTATTCCTAAGTCTTTTCCTGATTCAAGTGAGCTACCGGCCCTAAACCAATATTGAACGCTTGCAGATTTTGCTCCAGGGTAATGAACAAAATATGTATTGAGACCGTTAACTTTTGCTTCTTTTATTTTCATGTTTGAGATCCTAAACTCTTTTAAAATATGATCAATTCACTGTATATCCATTATCCCTACTGCAAGCATCTCTGTCACTATTGTGACTTTTATAAAAATATTGCGACAGAGGGAAGTGCGAACGAATTTATTAATTCTATTCGAAGTTCTCTCGAAACCCACCAAAAGTTCCTTACAGAAGAAGGTTTAAGTGCTTCTCCGCTTGAAACATTATACATGGGAGGAGGAACTCCTTCATTGATGGGGAAAAACTTTAAAGAGTTTCGAAAGCTTCTTGAAGAATACTTTGACTTAACTCAGTTAAAAGAGTTTAGCCTGGAGGTTGATCCAGGAACATGCACTCGAGAGGATCTTCAAACTTTTAAAGAACTGGGTGTCAATAGAATGTCTTTAGGAATTCAAAGTTTTGATCCTTTAGTTCAGCCTTTTTTGGATCGTTCTCATAATCATAAAGATATTGTTGAGTTGCTTGAGGATATTTCAAGTTTGAGCATTAATTATAGTGTTGATTTTATGTTGGGACTGGCCCATCCAAATTACTTAGTAAGAGATATTGAAAAAGAATTAAAGGAAATTTTAAGTTTTTATCCGAACCATGTGAGTCTTTATATTTTATCAGTAGGAAAGTCATACCCTTTTAATGACCTTCTTCCCTCTGATGAAATGATTGCCGAAGAATACAAAAAAGTTCATGACTACTTAGTATCTCAAGGTTTCATTCATTATGAAGTTTCAAACTATGCAAAAGAAAACTTTGAATCGGCTCATAATTGGAAATATTGGAATCAAGAGAATTACATGGCATTGGGTCCTTCGGCAACTGGCTTGCTGAGTCTTAATCATGGTGGAATTCGTTATAAATGGTCTCCAGATAATAAAAAAATCTCACAAGAAAATCTTACAAAGGAACAATTGTATCTTGAAAAGTTGTACACGAGTTTACGAACCAAAAAGGGTGTAAATTTGAATGAATTTACGCTGGATAAAAAAGTTCTTACAGAGTTTGAGAAACAGGGTTATGGGCGATTGGTGTCAGATTGGTTCTGCTTTAATGACCGTGGTTGGGTGATTCTTGATAGTTTAGTTGATAAACTGCTTTAAGCTTGTTAACTTCCAAGAACTTGTATCGGAGGGGTTAACAAGATGAATCGTCTGTTCGTTCTCTTATTTCTTTTTTCAAATTTTGCTTATGGGATTGATTATAAAGGTGGTGATATTCACGCAAATGATTCGAAGTGGATGAACTTAAATCTTTATCGTGGAATTGATCAAAGAGGTGGGCCAAGGAAATTTGATGATACTTATATGGAGCTAGAGTTTGGGGGGCGCTCAGGAATCGTAGATTTCTATGGTTACTTTGATTATATTGATATTCTTGATGATGAGAAAAATAGTGATCAAGGCGACTTCGATAATTCTTTTTCAAAAGTAGATCTTCGTTTTTCACTTGATGCAATTTTAAAGAAAGACCTGGCAACTGGAATCATTAAAGAGTGGTATATTGCTACTTCAATGATTGATGGAGATAATAATGGAAGCTTCGGTGGGGCCCTTCGAGTGCATTGGTTTGGAATCGGTACAGATACACAACTTCCTTGGCTTGGTCTTGTTGGATTGAATCTCTATGCTCGTTATTTTGCTGAAAACTTTGGAGCAAGTAATGAAGGGAAGGTTGATGGATATAATTTCCATATGAACTGGTTCAAACCTTTTAAGTTTTTTAAGTCGGGAGATTTTCTTTCATTTCAAGGTTATTTTGATTACGAGTTTGGTAGTGAAATTGTAGGAGATGCAAGAACACCAACCGCTTTTCAAGCCTATTTAGGAGTTTGGTATCATTCCAAGCAATGGGCAATTGGTTATGGATCTAAATTTTACGATAATATGAACAATTTTCGACATAAAGACACTTTTTTTGGAAGTGCTGTTAATTCTACAGGTATTGGTCATTATTTTAATGTGACTTATAAGTTCTAGAATTTGGTCATTCGTTTATTAATTTTTTTCCGTATCTTTCTTGCAAGATAGATTTCTTTCTTGTGGACTTTATTAAGACTTTTAATATCACTATCGTCTCGGTTTTCTTCTATTAATTTTTCAAGGTTTTCATTTGATTGATTGCTTTAGCTTTGATTTTTGTGAATTTATGTCGTGTGAGAACATCAAGTATTTTAATATCAACTAGAGCTGAGTTCAGCGGTTCATTTCTCATAAACTTTTTAGAGTTAATATAGTTTTTAATCGAATAGATGAATGCTCCTCTTTCTGTGAGTCTTGAGAAGTCTTTTTTAAGATTAGGGATAAAAGCAGTATAAAAAATAGACCTAATTTCAATGATTTAGTCATTTTCCGTCCTTGGTTTGCTGGTGATTTCAGGAATAACGAGCTTTGGGCATGTTGCAAGGCGCATTTTCTCGATTTATTTAAACTCCATCTGTTGACACTGATAAGATCGATACCATCTTAAAAAAGCATAAAATTAACCGTCGGGAATAGTGAAAATGGAAAACACTGAGGAATTAGAAAAAGCAGCTTCCAATGAGGAAGTTGAGGGAAAGACTGAGCCAGGTGAAGAGAAGAAAGAAGATTCAAAAGTTGAGTCGGAAGACAATTACAAAGAAAAGTACTTTTACCTTGCTGCTGAAATGGAGAATTTAAAGAAAAGACTTGAACGAGAAAAGAGTCAGGTCATTAAATTCGGAAGCGAGAACATTTTAAGAGATTTAATTCAAGTTCTTGATACTTTCGAACTAACAAAAAATGCTTTGGCGCAAGATGAAGATGAAAAAGTAAAAAATATTTTCCTTGGTCTTGAAATGGTAAGCAAGCAATTTGTAGATGCGCTTAAGAACCATGGCCTTGAGAAAATAGAAGCTTTAGGAAAAACGTTTGACCCAAATTTTCATGAAGCGATTGCAAAAGAAAAAGATGAAGAAAAGGAAGAAATGACAATTTTGAAAGAGCATCAGTCTGGCTATGCCCTTAATGGACGTGTCCTTCGTGCCAGTAAAGTTGTTGTTTCGAGTAAAGAATAAAGTTAGTAAGGAGAAAGTAATATGGGAAAAATTATTGGAATTGACTTGGGGACCACAAATTCGTGTGTTTCTGTATTAGAAGATGGAAAGTACAAAATTGTACCAAACGCGGAAGGGCATAATACAACTCCTTCAGTTGTTGCTTTCGCTAACAACGATGAGAAGCTTGTTGGGCAAGTTGCAAAGAGGCAAGCGGTTACAAACCCAGCGAAAACTCTTTTTGGTTTGAAAAGACTTATCGGTCGTAAAGCTTCTGATGAAGAAGTAACTCGATTTAAAGATGTTGCTCCTTTTGAAATCTTTTCAAATAAAAACGGGGACGCCTGGGTAAAAATTGATGGAAAAGAAATCTCTCCTCAAGAAATCTCAGCAGCTGTTTTAGAAAAAATGAAGAAATCTGCAGAGGATTATCTAGGACATGCAGTTACTGAAGCTGTTATTACAGTTCCAGCTTATTTTAACGATGCTCAAAGACAAGCAACAAAAGACGCTGGAAAAATTGCAGGACTTGAAGTTAAAAGAATTATCAACGAGCCAACAGCAGCGGCACTTGCTTATGGTCTTGATTCAAAAGCAGATAAGAACATCGCAGTCTTTGACTTCGGTGGTGGTACTTTTGATATTTCAGTTCTTGAAATTACTTCTGACGGAGTATTTGAAGTTAAATCGACAAATGGGGATACATTCCTTGGCGGGGAAGACTTTGATTACGAAATCATCAACTGGATGGCTGAAGAGTTTAAAAAGGATAATAGTATTGATCTTAGAGACGACAAAATGGCGCTTCAAAGACTTAAAGAAGCCGCTGAGAAAGCGAAGCATGAGCTTTCTTCAACAACTCAAACAGATATCAACCTTCCATTTGTTACTGCAGATGCTTCAGGTCCTAAGCACTTAAATCTTACGCTTACAAGAGCAACATTTGAGCAATTGATCTCTAAGCTTGTGGATCGTCTTGCGATTCCATGCGAAACTGCGATTAAAGACTCAGGTCTTTCGACGAGTGAGATCCATGAGGTGATCCTTGTTGGTGGCTCAACTCGTATTCCGGCGGTTCAAGAAAAAGTAAAAGAGATCTTTGGGAAAGAACCTAATAAAGGTGTTAATCCTGATGAGGTTGTTGCTGCGGGTGCAGCTATTCAAGGTGGAGTTCTTGCAGGAGATGTTAAAGATGTTCTTCTTCTTGACGTTACACCTCTTTCACTTGGTATCGAAACTCTTGGTGGTGTTTTTACTAAGATCATTGAGAAAAATACAACAATTCCAGCTAAGAAATCTCAAGTGTTCTCAACGGCTCAAGATAACCAACCAGCAGTTAGTATTCACGTGCTGCAGGGGGAACGTGAGTTCGCTGGAGATAATAAAACTCTTGGAAAGTTCGACCTAACTGGAATCGCCCCAGCACCAAGAGGCGTTCCTCAGGTAGAAGTTACTTTTGATATTGATGCTAACGGTATCGTTAATGTTTCTGCGATTGATAAAGCAACTGGTAAGAAACAAGAAATTCGGATTACTAGTGGTTCAGGTCTTACAGAAGAAGAGATTGAGCAAATGGTAAAAGATGCAGAAGTGAATCGTGAAGCTGATCAGAAGAAAAAAGAAATTGTTGATGCTAAAAACAATCTTGATTCCTTAGTTTTTGCCACAGAAAAAATGATTAAAGATAATGGAGATAAAATTCCTGAAGACAAAAAGTCTGAACTTGAAGCGGCTGTTGCGGAAGCAAAAACGAAGCTCGGAAGTGATGTGCTTGATGAATTGAAAGCAGCAAGTGAGAGATTACAAAACGTTTCTCATCAAGTTGCACAGGATCTTTATCAGGCTGGAGCTGAAACAGCCCAAGGTGCTAGTGATCAAGCAGGACAGTCGGAACAACCAGGTGCGGAAGCGAATACGAATAAAGATGACGATGACGTTGTCGATGCGGACTTCAAAGAAGTCTAAGAGGTTGAATGGCCACTACAAAAAGAGATTTCTATGAAGTTCTTGGTGTAAGTAAAGGTGCTTCCAAGGATGAAATAAAAAAATCCTATCGAAAACTTGCTATGAAGTATCATCCGGATCGTAATCCGGGTGATACAGAAGCTGAGGCAAAGTTTAAAGAAGCCTCAGAAGCTGCTGATATTCTCCTAAACGATGAAAAGAGAAATGCTTACGATCAATTTGGTCATTCAGGTGTTGATGGACAAGGCTTTGGTGGCTTTGGACAAGGCGGAGATTTCGGGGATCTTGGCGATATTTTTGGTGATATCTTCGGCGACTTCTTTGGTGGCGGCGGGGGCGGAAGAGGCCGGCGACGAAGAAGTTATGCGATCAAAGGTCAAGATCTTCATACAAGAGTTGATATCAGTTTTGAAGAAGCAGCATTTGGTTGTGAAAAAGAAGTCACAATTACAAAAGAGACGATAAAAGAAGGAACTACTCCTGAGACCTGTAAAGTTTGTGGGGGGACTGGAGAAATCCGTCGCCAGCAAGGCTTCTTCACTATGTCTCAAACTTGTTATAACTGCCAAGGAATTGGCGAGGTTATGCAAACGGTTAAGAAGAAATCAAAGTTAAGTGTAAAGGTTCCTGCGGGTATCGATGACGGTCAGAAACTAAAGTTGAGCGGAGAAGGTGGGCCTGGTTTTAAAGGTGGTCCAAATGGAGATCTTTATGTTGATATCAGAGTTAAAGATCATCCAATTTTTGAGCGTGAAGATTATGATATTTATTGTGATGTTCCCATAAGCTTTTCACAAGCGGCGCTTGGTGATGAAGTGGAAGTTCCAACACTGTCAGGAAAGGTCATGGTTAAAGTTCCCCCCGGAACTCAATCTGGAAAACGAATGAGATTGAAGTCTAAGGGAATTGCTCGACTTGATGGTTATGGATTAGGAGATCAGATTATTCATCTCATAGTTGAAACTCCAACGAAGCTTTCGTCTGAGGAAAAAGAGCTCTTTCAAAAACTCTCAGAGTTGGGGGAAAAGAGCCATTCTAATCCGATCTCACGTGGTTTTTTTGATAAAGTGCGAGACTTATTCTGATTTTAGGTCCTATAACTAAATTCAGCCTATTTATATCAATTAAAAATACCTTGGAAGCTCGAGAGCTGCTTGCTAAATTTATACTATTCACTTTAGGGGGATTGTAATGGCTGCAGCAGGCTTACTCATCATCAGAATTTTTGTCGGTATTTCAATGATTGCTCATGGTTATCCTAAGTTAACAGATACTGATCGTTGGGAATGGCTTGGATCTCAGATGGTTCACGTTGGTGTAAACTTTGGTTATGAAGTCTTCGGGTTTTTAGCTGGTTTTGCTGAGACAATTGGAGGGCTTTTTTTTCTTATAGGTCTTTTTTTTCGACCATCATGTATTGCTCTTGTTTTCACGATGTTTATTGCAATGATGTATCATATAAATCAAGGCGATCCGTATAACTCTACTTCTCACTCACTCGAGCTTTTAGGGGTTTTCCTCGGTTTTGCTCTCATTGGTCCAGGAAAATATGCAATTAAGAAATAGTCTCTTATCACTTCTTTTCTGTTTTATTTTTAGTTGTGCGGGTATCAAGCCTCTCGCTAAAGAAAAACAGTTTTCGGAAAACTTTAAAAAACAAATTGTTCTCGTGAAAAAAGAAATGATTGTCAAAAACTATGTGAAAGCAAGGCAAATTCTCCTTGGTATTAAAAGAGACAATCTTAAACCAATTGAACGATCTGAAAAATATAATGTCCTTGGTCTGATTGAGTTTGGAGAAGGTCAATTTTCGAGAGCAAAGAAACATTTTGTGAGGGCCCTTAGTTTTGACTTCAATCAACCAGAGCTTATTAATCAGATTGTGTTAAATATTGCTAGTGCAGAATATAAGCTAGGAAACTATAAGGAAGCCTTTGATCGTCTCGATTCTATTGAGGTGGATTCTCTCGTTCAAAGAGATCGAAAGAAAAGATATATTCTCGCTTATATTATGGCGAAAAAACTTAAAAAAGAAGATGATGAGTTTTTTTCTTTAGTCGGACTTCTTTCTTCAATTGAAACGAAGAGAGATCTCGTTGGGAATCGTTATTATAAAATACTTTCTTATAAGTTTTCTCAAATTGATGAGAAGAAAAAATTAAGACTTCTTTCTCAATTTCGAAAGAAAAACCCATCAACCGTTGTTGCTCATCTTGCCTATAATCTCTCCATGAATTTTTATAAGGTGGGAAAAGAGGAGCAGGCGAAGAAAGTTAAAGAATGGATTCTTGATAATTTTCCTAGTTACCAGGCAAATTTTAGTGATGTTAGAAAAGCAGATATCGAGGTTTTTCAAGAGATTGATGTTAAGAAAATCGGAGTTATCCTGCCTCTATCAGGAAAGAAAAGAACTTTTGGGTTAAGAGCGCTCGACGGTATTACATTGGCCCTTAAGAAGTTAGGCGATCCCTTTAAGCTTATAGTAAGAGATTCTAAAAACTCAGTTAATGCAGCAGCAACTTATGCTCGAAATCTTATTGTAGAAGAAAAGGTCGCTATGATTATTGGTGGGCTTTTTTCTCAGACTGCTCAAAGAGAGTATGAAACAGCTCAGAAATTAGGCGGGATTTATATTTCTCTTTCTCCTATCTATCTTGAATCTGACAGGAAAGACTCTTTGCTTGTTGAGTTGCCTGGATCGATTGAGTCTCAAGTAAATGCGGCTCTTTCGGAGAGTGTTGCTCAAAAGTTAGGAAAGCGAGTTGCTATCTTTTATCCTGATAATAATATCGGAAGTGCTTATTTGAATGAATTTTGGAAGCTTTCTGATGAAAGACAGTTCGAGGTTGTAACGGCTGGGAGCTATCCTGCAAATCAAACTGATTTTCGAGATTCTATTAGTAATATGGTTGGGTTGAAATATCAAAGAGAACGACAGGAAGAATATGATCTTTGGGAGAGTATTTATAAAGCAAAATATAAAAACACTAAACGTATCCAAATCTTAAAGCCGGTCGTTGAGTTTGATTGGATCTTTGTGCCTAGCTTTCCTCAGCAAGCCATTCAAATTATTCCTTCCTTTCGTTATGTTGGAGTGAAAAAAGTTCCCTTTATGGGAGGGCCAAGTTGGCGTAGCCGGTCATTGATTGCTCGACAAGGAAAACTTGGAAAGATCTTTTATATTGGTGATTTGATCGAAGAAAAAAAAGAAAGTTTTCGAAAGGTTTACGCAGCAGAATACAAAAGTCAGCCTAAACTCTTAGAGACAATGGGCTATGATTCTGTTTATTTGGCCAATGAAATTCTTCAAAACAAGGATTGGTCAGACCGTGAAAGCTTGAATCGAGAGTTCTCAGAAAGAAAAACTGTTAACAGTTATCTTTCCCAATGGAGTCGAATTGGTCAGTCTTGGATTAAGGCAATGAACGTGAGTAGAATCACGAAAAGAGGGATTAAAAAGTTATAATTACTTCTTAGTCATTTTAGCTTTAAGCTTTGCTTTTTTCTTAGCTTGAGCTTTTCTTTGTTTCATTTTCTTCTCTAGTTTTTTTCTTCCAGCACCCATAAGGATCTCCTTTAAATTTTAATATTGGGAAGATAATGCAAGAAGCCAAGAAAGACAAGGGCTTGAGTGAAAAACTTGTCTATAGCAATGCATAAATGTACCATGACTACTAAATACAAAGTACTACGGAGTGGTAGAAAGGCGATTTATGGTCAAGAAGACTACAAAAAAATCAACAGGCCGCAAAAAAATTTCGAAGAAAAAAACTTCGAAGAAAAAGCCTCAATTAAAGAAAGCACATAAGAAAGGTAAAAATCGTTCTATCGACCTCGAAAAGGTGAAGCATCCCTTTTTGATGGAGGAATTGAATAAGGAAGAAGCTAAGCGAACGGCTGAAGCCCATAAGCTTACTTCTACTGCTAAGAATCTATTAGGAAAAATCGAAAATCGGAAAAAAGATCAAGGAATCATAAAAAGTAAAAAGTTTATGACCTTTCAAAAAGCGATTCGATCAAAGAGAGTTTACTCAAACTCTGAAAAAAGAAAAGTCGCGATTGATATGCTCGAAAGATATACCGGGCATAATATTGAAGATTTTCAACCTCAGATTATTCTTACAAACTTTCATTATTACACAGAGCGATTTAATGCTCTTTTAGATGATCATGTTTATACCAAAGGCTCTGCTTTTCAAGCTTCGAGTTCGCCTAAGGCTGGTGTCACTATCGTTGAATTTGGTATTGGATCTGCCATGGCTGCGTTAGTTATGGAGCTTGTTGCAGTTGTTGAACCAAAGGCTGTACTTTTTCTTGGAATGTGTGGAGCTGTTCATAAGTCTCTTAATGTTGGAGACTTTATTTTGCCAATCGGATCTATTAGAGCAGAGAGTGTTTCTCAGCACTTTATGCCTCCGCAAGTTCCTGCGCTTCCAACGTTTAAAGTTCAAAAATTTGCTTCACAAATACTAGTAGAAAATAATCTTGATTATAGAACTGGAGTTGTCCATTCAACAGATCTTCGTTTTTGGGAGTTTGATGATGACTTTAAAAACCGCTTGTATCAAGAGCGAGTTATTGCAGTTGAAATGGAAACGGCTGCTCTCTTTGTTACTGGGTTTGCTAGTAAAGTGAGTATTGGGGCGCTCTTGCTTGTTTCGGATTGTCCTTTGAAAAGAAACGGAATCAAAACTAAAAAATCAGCCTCCGGTGTTTTTAAAAAATATACGGACAGGCATATTGAATTAGGAATTGAAATTATGGCTGAAATTTCGGCTAAAGGTGATTCTATTCGACATTATCATTGGGATTAATTTTAGGAGTTAGAAATATATGAATTTACTTAGAGGTATTTTTGATTGGTTTGCCAACGATTTAGCAATCGACTTGGGAACAGCAAATTGCTTAGTTTATGCGAAGGAAAGAGGCATTATTGTTAATGAACCTTCTGTTGTCGCTGTCCATCAAGGGTTTAGAGGTGTCCAGAAAGTTCTTGCCGTTGGAAAGGAAGCTAAGGAGATGCTTGGTCGTACTCCTGGTAGTATTCGAGCAATTCGCCCAATGAAAGATGGAGTTATTGCTGACTTCGAAGTAACTCAAGCAATGCTTCGATATTTTATTAAAAAATCAATGAATGGTTCGAAGTTCGTTAAACCTCGAATTATTATTTGTATCCCATTTGGAATTACCCAAGTTGAGAGAAGAGCTGTGAAAGAGTCTGCTGAGCAGGCAGGAGCTCGTGAAGTTTATCTTATCGAAGAGCCAATGGCAGCTGCGATTGGAGCCGGACTCCCAATTACAGATCCAAGTGGGAATATGATTGTTGATATAGGAGGAGGAACGACAGAAGTTGCTGTTATCTCCTTGGGAGGAATCGTTTATTCTAAATCTGTTCGAGTAGCTGGAGATAAATTCGACGAAGCCATCATCACCTATATTAAGAAAAAATATTCTTTGTTGATCGGAGAGCGAACAGCTGAGCAGATTAAAATTAATCTTGGGAATGCATACCCATTAGAAGATGACAGAATTACCAATGAAGTAAAGGGGCGTGACCTTATAGGCGGAGCTCCAAAAACAATTGAAATTACTGCAGAAGAAGTGAGAGAAGCACTTGCTGATCCAATTGCAGAGGTTGTTGAAGCTATCAAAGTCTCTCTTGAAAAGACCCCTCCTGAGTTAGCCGCTGATATTGTTGATAATGGAATTATTCTTGCGGGTGGGGGCTCACTTTTAAAAAACCTTGATGTTCTTATTAAAGAAAAAACGGGTCTTCCTGTTGCTTTAGCCGAGGATCCGCTTACATGTGTCGTTAGAGGGTGTGGAAAGGTTCTCGATAATATTGACCTCTTAAAACAGGTCGCGAGCAATTCTTAAATTATGAGTGTTCACTTTTCTAAATTAAATAAAGAAGAGATTGAGCGAAAAATTATCGCTTTTAAAAATAGCTCTACCTATATGACTCTTTGGAAAAAAGGTGATTCTCAACGAGGAATCTTTAAAGCGGTTGATGTGAAGTTTGAGCCTCTATCTCTTGTTATTAAGGGAGGAGAAGAGCTTTTAGAAAATGGTACTTTCCTTGCTCATTTTTCTCTGAATAGTCTTTCATTCTTTTTTAAGTCGACGCTTACGAAGTCTGGAAGCAAGTATGTTTTAACAGGGATTCATGATTTCTTTAAGGCAGAAAGGAGAACGAGTTTTCGACTTTTAACCTATCCTCATAAAAAAGTTTTTTTAAAGTTTAGTCTTGAGAATCTTCCTGAAAAGAAAAGTGATAATCTTGTTTCTATTAATACGGGAACATCTGAAACAGGGCTTTTTATTAATTTCTTAGATCTTTTAAATGAGTCAACAGAAGAGCCTCAGTCTTTAGCCGACTTAAAACTTCGAGTTCAAGATTTATCAACGACAGGGCTATGTTTTGAAGTGGGCGCGTTGGAGAAAGCTTATCTCGAGAAAAATAAAATCATAAAAGATGTCGAGTTGAACTTTGAAGAAATCACTTTAAATATCCCAAAGTTGAAAGTTGTTTATATCAAAGAACATAAAAACTTTTTATCTGAAATAAAGGTTTATAGAGTTGGTGTTGAGTTCCACGATCTTGAAGGTGAAACAGAAAGAATTTTAAGTAAAAAAATTAATGATTATATTTACAAGCTTGAGAAGAAGTTTGAAGACGTTATTGATTCTTAGTATTTTTTTCTTGTTGATATTAAGTTGCTCTCAAACAAAGAGAGGTCTTTCTGTCAGAGAAAAGCCTGAAAATTTCCCAAAAACCACAAATTCAAAAAATATCTATGGCAATCATGAATTTCAACTTCAAGATCTTTCTGGACTTTATCGACTCTCTCGAAATATTTATAAAAAAAGTGGAAAAATATACTTTGAGAGTAAGCTTTTAAACCCTAATAAAACGAGAGAAGCTCTCGAAAAATCACAGATCATTCTTAAAAAGTATAATAAAAATGGGAAAAACATTTTAGTTCCGGTTATTTCTCAATTTACAACTTGGATCGATAAGAAAAAGTATTTCTCTCAAATCAAAATCAATACTTCAAAAAAAGTATTTGAAATCTACACAGAGCCAGAAAATGTGAAAGCAGAGGTTGGCTTTGTGAATTCAAACTGGATTTGTCCCTTTTCTCTTTTACCAGAGTGTCTCGGTTTGTCAGGTTATGTCTCTGCGGGAGCTCAAGGGAAGTGGAGACAAAAGTCGATATGGGTTATGTGGGACAATCATCCATATCAACAAAAGTTCTATGAAAATGTGAGCCCTTCCATGTTTACTCGTGCTCGGCTGATATTTGAAGGAACAAAAAACGGATATTATCAAATATCTGTCGAAATTTCAGGACAGAGTATCTCTCTTTTATTTACTCCAGGGTATCAGTTTGAAAAAATGATTTGGGTTGCCCAAGGTTTATCCCTGACCGTACAATAGAATAAGAATACAATGGTTCTATTTCCACAAGAGGTATGTAGGCGAGGAAATTATCATGAAAGTTGGTCCATTATTCATTACTGGTATATCAGGCAAAAGTCTCAATGATTTTGAAAGAAATCTACTTCAAAATGAAGAAATTGGAGGGGTTGTTCTCTTTGCCTATAATTTTGAAAGCCCTGCTCAATTAGCCGAATTAGTTAATGATATTCAAACATGTAGAGAGGAGTACCCTCTTTTTATTTGTGTTGATCAAGAGGGCGGGAGAGTCATTCGGTTTAAAACTCATTTCAGTCAGTTTCCTGCTATGATGGATGTTGCAAAACTTGATTCTCCAAAAACAATCTATGACATTCACCGAGTTATGGCGATGGAGCTTAATGCATGTGGGATTAATCTTAATTTTGCACCTGTTTGCGATATCGTGACAAACGAGAATAATAAAGTCATTGGAGATCGAGCTTTTGGAACAGATGGAAGAGAGGTTGAAAAATTTATAAGTGCAGCTGTACGAGGTTTGCAATCACAAAATGTTCTTGCTTGCGCTAAACATTTTCCTGGTCATGGCTCAACAACAAAGGACTCGCATTTTGATCTTCCTTATGTAAAAACAAAGCTTGAAGATTTAAGAAAAAATGAATTCATTCCATTTTATAAAGCATCTCGCTCGAGAGTTGAATGTATCATGATGGCCCATATTGTTCTTGATGACTTAGACTCAGAACTTCCATGCACTCTCAGTAAAAGAGCTTATGATTTATTAAGGCAGGAGTTGAAGTATAAAAAACTTATTCTTTCAGATGATATGGAAATGAAGGCTATCGAAGATAATTATTCAATAGAGGAATCAACATCATTAGCATTAAAAGCAGGTTGTGATATTCTTGTATATCGAACAATTGATAAGTGTGCTCAGGCAATTGAAGCTGTTAAAGAGGCTGTGAAAACTAAGAAAATTGTTAAAAAGATTATGGAAGAAAAGATTAACCGAGTAAATCAGTGCAAAAAACAATTTTTATCAGGTTATAAACCTTTGTATGTCCCTGAAATTTCGTCATCATTCTCTACAGAAGAGAGTAATCAACTTTTAAAAGAATTGAAGAAAAAAATAGGCTAAAACTAAGAGTAATTTTTCTTCCGCTTTCCGTAACTATTTGCTTTCTTTGATAAAATAATGTCATGCGAAAATATGATAACTTTACTCAAAAACTTTCTATTTTGATCTTTATTATATTCATGCCAATACATGTGCAAGCACAAGTGTGTGGTTCAAGTGATTTTGAATCTATTAATTCCACTTGTTTTAATCGTTATGAATCAAAACTTGATGCTTTTGTGATTCCCATTTCAAAATTTAATGATGGAGATGTTTATTTTTATAAAACAAACTCAGGTAACACAGGGAAAATGTTTATTCATGCAGTCGAAGCTAAAGGTAATGAGTGTGGTCTGTATTTTGATTTTCAAAACTTTGGAAAAAATGCAAAAAGTTCTACCGCGAATATTAAAAATTACCTAGGAGTCTGGAGTCAAAAAGTCATTAACCTCGATAATCTTGGGGGAAGTGGAGATTTTGTTCTTAAGCATAATCCAGAAGGGAATGAGAGCTTAGCTAATCGTTGTGTTTTAGAAAGCACAGGTGGAGAAATTGTTAAAGCTGGACGTTATGATCCTGCTTATATTGAAAAACACTATTTACTTTATATTGTATCGATTCTTCTTATTGGTTTTGCTGTTTTTAATATCTCGAGGGTTATTTTTGAAGAAGAGGACCAGTACAAAACAAGTGAAACTTTATCAGAACTTAATGATGAAACAAGAGTTAACAAAAGTGATGGTTTAATTCTTATGTATTCAAGACCATTCTTTAAGCGGTATTTTAATCCAATTGTTGCTGGAATGAAGGGTAAAAAGAAACTTCAAGATCGTTACAAAAGAGTTATTGCTGCATCTGGCATGGCCCAAGTCCTTTCTGCTATTGATTTATTCTCATTCAAGCTTTTTTTGATTATTGGTTTTCCGGTCGTTTTTCTTGGTTTGAGAGCATTTTTAGAAGCAGACTGGTCGCTAAGTTTTGTTCCTATGATGGCTGTTCTTGGATTTATTTATCCTGATATTTGGATTAAGTCGAAAGCAGATGGAAGAAAGAAGGAAATTGTTACAGAGCTTCCTTTTGCTGTGGATATGTTAGCTCTTTCTGTTGAAGCGGGGCTCGATTTTGTTGCTGCAATGACAAAGGTTCTTCAAAGTGCTCCAAAGTCGGCCTTGACCGATGAATTTGAAACTGTCATTAAAGAAATACAACTTGGTTCTACAAGAGCACAAGCATTAAAGCAATTAGCATGGAGAGTTGATGACCTTCCTGTAACATCTTTTTGTGCAACTCTAATTGCAGCAGATTCTGTAGGTGCTTCGATTGGTCCAATTCTAAAAAATTTATCGGCAGAAATAAGACAAAAACGTTCTTCAATTATCGAAAAGAAAGGAGCTGCCGCTGCCTCCAAAATGTTAATTCCAATGATTGTTTTCATCCTACCTGCCGTAATATTAATAATTTTTGCTCCAATGGCAATGCAGTTTTTAGGAAGTTAATGCGAGAGATGAACTGTACTATGAATAATTTAAAACTTGACGTAAAGATCTACGAAGCAGGTTTCTTTGAAAGAATTTCAGGTCTTATGTTTAAGAAAGGATTTAATTACGGCTTATTAATTAATAAAACGAATAGTGTCCATACATGTTTTATGAGAGAGAAAATGGATGCGATCTTTCTCTCTGGTCATAATAAAGTTGTAAAGGTTTATAAAAATATGAAACCTTGGAGAATAACATTTCCAGTTTTCAAAGCTAAAAAAGTTTTAGAATTACCAGCAGGACTTTCTGATAAATTTCTAATAGAGCCTGGTACGAAATTGGAGTTTACATATGTTTAAACTCGTGGGAATTGGAGGAAGAATTCGTGGTCAAGAGTTTGATCTTAGTAGTGGGGACAATATATTTGGTCGGGCAGTTGATGGAAATAATCAGGTAGACTTTGAGGGTATTTCTAAAAGTCATTTTGTCATTAAAAGTGATAATGAGAACTTGATTCTTGAGGATTTAAAAAGTTCGAATGGAACATTTGTAAATAATGAACTTGTCACTGTTAAAAATCTTGAAATGGGCGATGTTGTTGCTATTCCTAATGCTATTTTTAGAGTTGTAAGAATTAATAAAAAAGTCGTTAAGCTTTATGATAAAAACCTTGCAGAAGACCTTTCAGAGGATGCTTCAGATGCGGCTCCTCAAGATCTTATTGGAAAAGTTAAATATAAATTTGCAAAGAAATTAATGGCACCTGTTTATTCTCTAAATAAGAGTTATGAATGGTCATCTTTGATTTTCATGGTTTTTTTCATTTTTATTATTGTAAATATCCTCCTTATTATGGAATCAACATTACAAGCTTCTAACAAAGCAATTTTAAATGAAGCACTTTTGAGAGGCGAGCAATACATTGATGAAGTTATTCGAAGAAATGCAGCCAATATGGCAAATAAAGAATATCAACAAATGGACGTTTCTTTTCTCGAAAGAGTTAACGGAGTCGTCGATTATTCTGTTTTTGATACGAAAGGAAGAATCCTGAGGCCTATTGAAAGAGAAAACATAGGTATTAATGATCCATTCTCTGTTCGAGCGAAAGAATTTTTAGATCAAAGAGGAACTAGTCAGGAAAGATATCGAAGAAAAATTACAGATAGTCGTATTGGTATAGCCAAGGTCATTAAAATTTATAATCCAGAAAGACAGCGAGAAGAAGTTGTAGGCTATGTTTCTCTTGTCTTCGAACCTAGTTCTTTAAGAGAAATGGTGACTCAAAATAGAGTTGCTTATCTTGAAGCTCTTATCATTTCTACAATCATCGGGATGTTCTTTTGTGGAATTATTTACTATTTAACAAGAAATATCTTTATTGATCTTATCGAAAAAATTGATGCAGCTCAGTCGAATAAAATAAAAGAAGTGAAATCTGATTTCTTAATGGAGGAAGTGAAACCTCTTCGTTCAATAACGAATGATTTGATTTTTAAAATAAGAGAGCTTAGTGATGACGATTCTCATGATTTTGATGAAGTAGAGGATGATTCTCGTTATCTGAACTCTTTAAGTGAAATTTTAAAAGGTTATCCTGGAGCAGGAGTTGTTCTTAATGCTGAAAAAACAATTATTTCATTGAATCAAGAAGGAGAGGATGTTCTTGGAATTCGAGAAAATATGTCAGAGGGATCCGCGGTTGAAGAGGTTTTAAGAGATCAAGGGCTTGCAGCGACAATTATTTCATTATGTGATCAATCAGCAGAAGAAGATGGTAGGCATTGTTCAGAACCATATGAGATTAGTGGTGCTGAATATCAGATAAATGTAGTGACTTCTATAGGAAAAGATAGTTTTGCAAAAGGTTACTTAATTAGCTTTGTGAGGGATTATTAATGTCAAAAGCATTAATGACTCAAAATTCTCATGATATCGTAAAGGTTGAAGAACCTAAGGTTAAAATAACATTCCTGACTGGTGAAAAAAGAGGTCAGTTTTTCTATGTTGATAAAGATGAAAGAATAACTGTCGGAAGATCTCAAAACTGTAATATAACAATCGAAGATACGAAGATCTCAAGAGAGCATGCTGAATTTGTTTGGTATGATGGAGTTCTAATACTTACAGATCTAAAATCTCAAAATGGACTAGTCGTTAATGATAAAAAAGTTCTTCAAGCCGATTTAGAAGATGGTGACAGAATTATACTAGGAAGAAGTATTCTTAAGGTTACTTATGAAGCATCTCAATCTATTGAAAAACAGTTTTCAGCGGAGGAATTTAACAAAGAAAAAAAGAATCCTGAAAAGAAAAATAAACGGACACTTTATATGGCCGCAGTTGTTCTTGTCATCTGTTATATGCTTTTGGATGATAGTGGTCCTAAACGCTCACAAGTCGTAAGAAGTGTGAGTAGGAATATTGATTCAACTTCAAATGTTATAGAAAAGATTGAGAGAAAAGAAAGAAGAAAATCTAAAAAGCTTGATAAAAAAGTAACTATTGTTCTACAAAGAGGACTTCGAGAGTTAAGAGAAAAAAATTATTTTAGAGCGATCTCTGAATTCAATTATGCTTTGGATTTAAAGCCTAAAGACTCTCAAGCGAACTTTTATCTACGAAAAGCAAAAGACGAGCTTGGTAAAGCAATTCAAAGGTATAACTTTGATGCTAAAAGAGATATTGCTTCGTTGAAGTATAAAAAAGGGATTGTTTCATATTGTGGTATAATTAGATTATTGCAAAAATATCCAGAAGATAAACGTTATATAGATGCAAAAAAGAATATTGAAGAATTAGAGGTGAGCCTAGGCTATGAGCAAGGTGAAATTATCTGTATTCAGGAATGATCAACTTGTAGACTCTTATGAGTTTCAGATCATGGAAGGGGTAGAACAAGAGGCTTTTATTGGTAGGGCAAGTGATTGCCATATTTCGTTGGCAGATCATCAGGTTTCAAGGCATCATGTCTCACTAACTTATAGTAGTGGGATCCTATCTTTAAAAAATCTTTCTCAGTATCAAAATGTCTATGTAAATGGGAAGAACGTTAATAATGCTCTCGTCTCTGATACTGATTCAATTCAATTTTATGATTATACTTTGAAAATTGAAGGCGCGATGGGACTTCAAGATATTATCCCTGATGATATAGATAGTTTATTGAATCAGGTTGAAAAAACACAAATTATACAGGCTTCAGATGAAGTTGAAGACACGGTAGTAATGTCTCAAGAAAATTCAAACAAGAATTTAAAAGAAGAGAATGAAGTTTTTATGGGAACTGATATTTCAGAGTCAACAGAACAGCAAAACTTTGAAAGTGAAGAGTCAGGACCGCTTGTGAAAGGAAATGATGATATAAAAACAATTACCCAAAGAATTCAAAATATTTTATCAGGTGATGACTCAGAGGATTCTAATGATTTTGATATTAATGAAACAGACTTCATTGTGGAAGAAAAGAAAGAACGAGTTAGTGAGGTTTTAGAGTTTGGTTCAGAGATTGATGAAGGAACTGAAGTTGGTGCTCTTCAAACCTTTGGAGAAGATACTAGTGTCATTGATAAGTTTGCCCAAATATACTTGAGCATCTCTGGAGATAATGTTCCTTATCATAAATATATTCTTGAAGCCAAAGAAACTCTGGTCGGTAGTTCTCGTAAAAGTTGCGATATCGTATTGGAAGACGAGCTTGTTTCTGAAATCCATTCAAGATTTTTATACGATAAAAAAAGAGTTTGGGTAGAAGATCTTGGTTCAGATTCGGGAACTTATGTAAATGGCGACAAAGTTAATAAAGCTGAGTTGAATCAAGGTGATGAAATTTTAATTGGTGGTATCAGCTTCGTCCTTATGGTGGGAAGTGAAATTCTTTCCGAAGAAGTAAAGAGATTGATGCCGATTGCTCACGAACAAGAAATGATCGAACATCAGATGGTTGGTGATGAGAACGAAGCTGAAGAATATTCACTTGAGGGTGAACTCCCCGAAGGGGCGAGTATTCAAGTTCGATTTCAAAGAATGCTGGCAAACCCTCAGCAGAAAAGAATATTTTATTATGTTGTAGCAATTCTTTTTATCCTTCTTTTGTTCGAAGATGGTGAAGATAATTCTAATAAAGTGGCAAAGAAGAAAACTAAAACAGAAAAAACAACAGAGCAACCGAAGGGAACAACCAGAGTTGTGAAGAAATCAAAGCGAAGTCAAGAAGAACTGGAGTATCTGGAATCCCATTATCAACTTGCGAAAGCAAAAATTGAAGAAGGAGATTATGATGGCGCTCTTTTTGATGCAGAGCTCGTTAGAACGGTTGATCCTGGATATAAAAACATTGATTCGATTGTTGGAGTAGCGAAACAAGGGTTGATTGCTCTTGAGGAAGCTGAGAGAAAGAAAAAAGAAGAAGAGGAGCGTTTAGAAGTTGAAAGTAAAATTAAATCTCTTCTAGCAAAAGCTGAACAGGCCATGAAAGACGATAAGTTGATTATGGCAGAAACTTATTTGAATGAAATTGCTCAGTTCGATCCTGAGAATTCTAATTTATATTCTTTAAAACTTGAGATTGATGCTGCTAAAAAAGAACAAGAAAGATTAAGAAAAGAACAAGAAGAAAAAGAGAGAAAGCGCAATGAGTTTTTGGCTGCTCTTGCCCCGGCAAAGTCTCTTTTTGCCCAAGGAGATTGGTACAAGGCTTCAAAAATTGTCGATAAAATTATTACGATGAAAGGGATTGAAGCAGAATTGATCAATGATGCTAATAAGCTTCTAAAAGAAGCTCAAGGTAAAATTTCAGAAGAAACACAAAGACTTTTGACTGAAGCAAGAGGTTTTAGACAAGGAGAAGATTTGAAGAATGCTTACGAAACTTATCTTAAGCTCTTAAAAGTAAATCCAATTAGTTCTGAAGCTTTAAAAGAGCTTCAAGATATCCAGTCGAGTCTTGATGGGAGAGCAAAGCTTGTTTATCGAGAGGCGCTTGTTTCTGAATCAATTAGTCTCTTTGACGATGCAAAAGAGAAGTATTTAGAAGTTCTTCAAATTGCACCAAGTGAAAGCGATTATTATAAGAAGGCAAAATCGAAGCTCGATGAATTTTATGTGGAATAAAGATGGACGTTAAAAGATATTACGCAAACACTTCTCAAGGACCCTATCTTAATATTAATGAGGATCAGTGTTTATGTGATCTTGAAAACCAACTCTATATGGTTATTGATGCTTTTGGGGGCGCGGGAATTGGCGATCGTGCTGCAAATCTTGTCAGGGAACAGCTAAAAAGTTTTTATATCAAAACGACTGAAGATAGCGATGCGACGATGCCCTTCTATTTTAATTTTCATTACAATCTTGAGCTTAACGCTCTAGTTAACGCACTTATATGCTCACACAGACTTCTTTTAAGAGATAACGAGGAAAAGAAAATCGCTCAAAAGGCTGGTGTTTCAGGGATTTTTGCTTGTCAGTCAAAGGGGATCTTGAATGTTCTCTCTGTAGGGAATGTTTTTTGTTATTTACTTCGAAAAGATAAGTTAATTCGTATTTTTGCTCATGAACATGATTTTTCTTTGTTAAATGGTGGAGAAGACTTAGACCCGCTGGCTTCAAAAGTTCCCTATAGCGCATTAGGTATGTACTATCAGCTTGATTACTCGGTGAAAGAAGTGAAAGTTCAAGATGGTGATACAGTACTGCTTGCGACTGACGGAGCACTCGATCGATTAGATATTCATCAAATTCAAAGAATTTTGTTGAATAGCAAATCTGATAATCTGATGAGTGGTGTACAATCATTATTTAGTTCCAATAATTCAAATGGAAATAAAGACAATCAGTCAGCTATTATTCTCGAATATTAAAAAAAGTTGTTAACAACGTAAATACCTGTAATTTATACTATTCCCTAGGGAGTTTTATGAGTTACAAAGTCCTTGTTGCGGATGATAGCAATAACATTCAAAAAGTTGTAAAGATTATTTATGAAGATCGTGATATTGAAATCAAAACTTGTCAGGAACCTTCGACCTTTGATCAATTTCTCTCTCAAAGTTTTGATCTTATTCTTTTAGATTTTTCTTTTGATGAAAATAGAACAGGTTATGAACTTGCTAAAAAAATTAAATCACATAATTCCAAAGTTATTTTATTATTTGGAACATTCGATTCTATTGATGAAGATAAAGTTTCTGAATCAGGTGCCGATGGCCATCTTTTTAAACCATTCGACAGCGATAAACTTTTAAATCTTACCGATGAAGTGCTTGGAAGTTCAGGGGGTATTAGTTCTCATGTCGATCTTATTGCGGAGGACACTCAAATTGCGGAAATCACAGAAGTGAAAAAAGCAATAGATAATGTTGGTGATGAAACAGCTTGGGGAATTAAGATACCTGGAATTATCGGAGAAGATGATGAGATAGAGGATGATGATTTTTCGTTAAATGAAGACAATCAAAGAATTCCAGAGATTATCGAATCGGACCTTACGAGAACAATAGTGGGGGGGATAAATTCCCTTGAGATATCAGAAGAAGAGGATGAGACTCTTTATCCGTCTGATGAAGATCTTGAATATCCCGATATTATTAAGCCTTCTGAATCTGAAAGCGCTACTGAAGAAATTGCTGTTGAGGCTTTCTCTTCTAAGCTGATGTCTTCCAGTGATTTATTAATAGAGTCACCTGGTGATGAATTAGAGCTTACTGACTCTACTGAAATCGTAGAAATGCAAGTGAGCTCAGAACAGGAAAAAGAAACTCTCAAGCAATTAAAGCAACAGATTTTTGAAGAGCTTGATGAAGATCTTTGGAGCGAAGAGCATACGAATACCAATATTCTGATGGGAGAGCTTGGAAAAAAAGTTATTGATGAAAACAAAACGGTGTCAGCCTATCATGGAAAAAAGGACCTCCTTGAGGGGCTTAAGGCTGATTTTTATTCAGAAATTCGAAATGAAGTCATAGAAAGTCTTCGTTCTGATTTGCCTGAAATTTTAAAGGATGAGTTGATTCCCCACTTTGAAGAGCATATTAAGGCTTACTGTAAAGAAGCTGTTGAAAAAGGAATTTGGGAGATCCTTCCTGATCTTGCAGAAAAAGTTATCACGAGAGAGCTTGAAGAAATCAGAAAAACTGTTGATTAAATATTACAAGCTTCGTAATACTTTTTATATTCGCCAATAATTTCTTGAACAGCATCAATAATTCTATTTGCATTTTGTCCAAAGAATTTTTTTGAATATTCAATTCGATTTCTTTCTTTAAGAGTTTTACTGTGAAGTTTCGCAAGAGTTTTCACTTGATCTTTTATAAGATCCCAACGATCTTCTTTCTTTTTAGTTTTAAATGTACCATCTTTTTTCTTTTTGGCAGGACTATGTTTCTTAAAGCCCTCGGAATGTGTCTTGATAAGATAGTTTTTTCCATGAAGAAAATTATCTCCTTTTATCACAACATTGCGAATGTAGTTTTCTTTGAACTCTTTTCCGAGGCTAAGCTTGATAAGTCTATTTGTCTTGTCTTGATAAGAAAGAGAAATCGGTTTTAAGAAACCTTTCTCTATTGCACTTGCTGGAACATTTGGAAGAGATTTAACTTGGATAACCTTTTTATCTTCCGTTATATAGTATTGTCTTGGAAGTCCTGCTGACCCACCAGTTTTCTTCGTTTTTTTTAAACAATCGAGTTGAACCCCTGAAGTATGTTTCCGATAAACAGTATCAATATGAACACTGCGGCTGTCTCTTAGGCAAGGTTCCAGTTTTTCTCCAATAAATTTATTTTCTTTCCAGTTTACACGCTTTGAAGAATTATCCATATCCTTAAGGGCCTTCTTTTGAATTTTCTTTGTTGATTCAGAAAGTTCAAATTCACCCTTTTTTTCAATGACTTTTTGATATTGTCTCACGAGACTTCTTAGCTTAAACTCATCACTTTTTAATATTGGGTCTTCTTGGTTTCTATAAATTTCAAGAGAACCAAGATGGCGAAGAAGGTCTGCTATATAAGGACCTCTTCCTCCATCATCGAAATCATCCATGGCAAGTTTGGCAACTTTTTTTCCTTTCTTGTCTTTAAAGGCAAAAACGCTAAAATTTTGAAGATGAGGATCACCGGTAATGATTCCTGTGTAACGACTGTCTTGAAAGTCTTTAAGTATTTCTTTGTCCTTAAGAATATGGAAAAATAAATTGGGAAATGATCGATAGAAAGAATGAAAAGATTTTATATTTTTTAATCTCTTTGTAACAGGAACTGTCCTGTTATCATCTGCTTCAAACTTATTTTGAAGATCAATAAATTTCTGGCATAGAACTGTAGTCGCAATTTCTGATTGATTTCCAGACTGGGCCGGAAGAGAACAATCGGAACAATCTTGATTCTGGCTTTGAGCAAATAAAGAAGAAGGGATCAGTAAAGAAAGTAATATTATTTTCATAGTACTATTAAATGACTAATACCCGTCTAATGCAAACAGGGATTTATTACCCAACTCAAGTCTAAAAATAGAGCTATTGAAGAGTTCTCTGATAAAAAAAGTCAAATGAGCAATAAATTGTTCTAACGAAAAAAACTTGAAGCTCATGTTAAGATAAAAATTCATATAAGCTTAAAAGAACTAGCTATGAATTTATCAATATCATTTAGATTTTTTGTTTTGATTTTTTTTCTGGGAAACCAGATTTTCTTTTCAACTAAAGTTTATAGTTCAGCTGAATCTAAAGAATGCCGACCTTATGTTGTAAGAGTTGCAAAATGGGCTTATAACGTTATTAAGAATAGAGAAGTCATCTCTTATTCAAAAAACAGTTTTTCAAAAATTAATAGTAAACTTTGGAATTTCAAGGCACTCACAAACCAAGAAAGACTGAAAGCTAAAAGGCTTTCTCATAATCTATCTCGACTAAAGACTTATCAAAAACGAGTTTACAGAAATGCTTTTATTGAAACAAAAGTTTTTAGGTCTTATAAAGAAGGACAAGTAATTGTTTTTCCTGGTTTTACTTCTACTTCTAAAGAATGGATTAATGCCTTTGGAGGCGATACTATGATCATTATTCATAGCAAAACAGGAAAAGATATTTCCTGGCTTTCTTATTTCAAAGAAGAGAAAGAAGTTTTATTTGATAAGTACTCACGGTTTAAAATATTAAGAAAGATTGAATTAAAAAGAGGTGAAACAATTTCTTTTGACCCTCTCATCTTCAAAAGTGTCGAAGATTATAATGACTACTATTGGATATTTGATAATAATGCAAGCTCTTCAGAGGAAGTTCCTGTAAGTGCAAGTGTCTATGCGAGATTGCTTGTTCTTGAAGATATAAATTAAGAAATTAGTCTGGTTTCCTTTCGTAAAGAGCGAAGTGATTTTTGACGATTTTGAAGAACCTATTCCTCAATTTCGCATTCATTCAAAAAAAAAGATCACTTTCGTGATCTTATTTTTTTACATGCTCGGAGCGAGAGGGTAAGAAAGTCTGTCGCTCTAAGATTAAGTAATCATTTAAAACATGAAGAAAATTAATCGCTTACACTTTTTGAGGTTTTCATCTTGCTTCATGTTAAATCATAGCATTCCACGGAAAACAATGGGCTGCCCATAGGAATTCGAGTAAATATTTCAAAATAACGCATACC
Source organism: Bacteriovoracaceae bacterium (assembly GCA_965217035.1). Classification (GTDB taxonomy): domain Bacteria; phylum Bdellovibrionota; class Bacteriovoracia; order Bacteriovoracales; family Bacteriovoracaceae; genus JAUHYH01. The sequence continues at coordinate 1,839,870 of OZ244226.1, forward strand.
GAATTGAAAATGAGGTATAAAAACTTCGCTTTTGGTAATTTATGCCTCAGGAGGGGGTTATGCGTTTTTTGATAACTTTAATAGTTTTGACAGGGCTTGCTTCATGTAACAGCAAGAAAAAGTCTCAGGCGGTAACAAGTGAGTACTTTGAAACGACGAAAACTTTCATGATGGGGCTGGATGCTGAAGGTCTTTGCGAGAATGGACAGCGTTTTGAGGCCAGTGGAGAGAGTACGGTTTGTTATAATTCTTTTACAGCAATGCCCAATGGTGGAGCTAATATGCTTGAGGGGCACGGAGCCTATGAAGCAAACTCTGGGAAGTATGAAATAGTAGATTCAAGGGTTGTCTATACTATCGATCCTGCGACCATTGACGGTGATTCAACTTCATCTCAGGTTGTATTTGAAATTAAAAACGACAATGAACTCCTTGATAGCGAAGGTAACCTTTGGACGACCGAGCTTGATATTGCTTCTGTTATCAAAAGTGATATTACTCAAGATGGTATCGCCACAAGCGATGAGTTCGAGATGCAGGTTACAGTTCTTAATTTTTTAAGAGGTAATGTAGAGAATGCAAATGTTAAAAACAAGGTTTTGACTTTTTCTGTAAAAGACAGAAATAAAGAGCAAGTAATTTCAAGGAACTCAAAGGTTAAAGTTGTTGTTCTTAGTAATAATGGGAAAGTAAAATTTAAGGCTATTGATGCTCGATATGGACAAGAGTTAACTTACTCAAGCGGACTAGAGGACTATATTCACGGTGAAACGAAAGGAACCTTAAGGATACATGCGAACAATCCGTATGGGTTTACCTATATCATGGCTGAGGATATCACTGGAATTAATAAAGAAGCCTTGGCTGAGTACAATGAGCTTAACTCGAGACTGTCTAAACTTAGAGAAGAGGTTCTTTTGGCAGAGCGAGATGGAAGAGAGGTTTCGGAAGAAACAATAGCTGAAATCCGAAAAATTGAAAGCAAGATGAGAGAAGTCTCTGAACGGTTTTAGATTACACCTTTAGGTTTTCTAGCATAAAGCAGCTCCTTAGTGTGCTGCTTTTTTATTTCTTTGTTGCAACTTTTAAGTGAAAGTTTGTTCGGATTTAAATGGATACATGGGCAAAAATGGGCAATCAAAAAATAAATCAATAAAATTGGGAAGTTAAAGAAACTGGTCGGAGCGAGAGGATTTGAACCTCCGACCCTCTGCTCCCAAAGCAGATACGCTACCAGACTGCGCTACGCTCCGACTTTTCTGTGAGATCCGAATTTATCAATTCTACTAAAATGTGTCTACTGTTGCTTTAAAAAGTTCTGAAGCGCCTGTATTGCCTTCGATCGGTGTCCTTCTTGGTTCTTGAAAGTGGTGTCTGTGGCAAAGCTCTGCCCTTGGTTATTGATAGGCATGAATATAGGGTCGTAACCAAAGCCTTCTTTTCCAACAAGATCCTCCCCGATCAGTCCATGGCACCGACCCTCAAAAAAGAAAATTTCCTCTGGTGAAAGGTAAAGGCAAAGAACACAAACGAAATAAGCTTTTCGATTTGATTCATTCGCTTCTGAATAGAGGTCTAAAACGGCATGACATTTCCCATGATAGTCTTCATGTTCGGGCGCAAACCGGGCTGAGTAAACTCCAAGTTTATTAGGAAAAGCTTCGAGTACTAACCCTGAATCATCAGAAAGTGAAGGTATTCCAAATTTATCAAAATAAGCTTTTGCTTTTATTAAGGCATTTTCGTGAAAAGTTGTTCCAGTCTCGGGAACATCAAGTTTTTCTGGAGCCGCTTGAAGGTCGACTTTGTCTTTTAGAAGAGTGCCAATTTCTTCAACCTTATGGGGGTTAGATGAAGCAAGATTGACTTTCATGAGAGAGCTTCACTTTGCTTTCTAAAAACATCTGATAAGCAACTTCTAGAACATTCAATGATTTGCTGAAACTGTTCTGGTGTAAAAGGTTCTCCTTCTGCTGTTCCTTGAACTTCTACAAAGTTCCCTGAGCTTGTCATGACAACGTTCATATCAGTTTCACAACTTGAATCTTCTTCATAATTAAGATCAGCAATAACGTTTCCTTCTTTATTGACTCCGACACTAATTGCAGCCACTTGATGCTTGAGTGCATTTTCTGCACCTAGTTTTTTCAATGCCAAAGCTAAAGCAACATAGGCTCCAGTGATAGAGGTTGTTCTTGTTCCGCCATCGGCAACAAGGACATCGCAATCAACAGTGATGCTTTTTTCTCCCAGTTTTTTGAGATCAACCGCCGCTCGTAAACTTCTTCCGATTAATCTTTGAATTTCTTGAGAGCGGCCGGAAATTCCCTTTCTTTCTCTTCTAATTCTTGTATGTGTTGAGCCGGGAAGCATATTGTATTCCGCTGTTACCCATCCTTCCCCATTTCCTTTCATCCAGGGAGGCACAGACTCTTCTGCAATTGCTGTAATGTGGACTTTCGTATTCCCACATTCTATAATGACGCTTCCCGCAGCGTAAGGGTTTACACCTGTTTGAATCTTGATCTCTCTTGGTGTTGATCGCTCAATCGTGCTCATAGGAGGCTCCTTGCAAATTGTCCATTTGGATGAATGCCATTCTACTCAAGAATATTTGAAAAACCAATTAAGCGAAGGACAATTGCAGTCTCCAGCCTTGGTTTATACTCATAATCAAACTTCTGGCAGAGGGAGAAGAAATAAGGTTTGGCATCATTTTGAAGGATCTTTGGCTTTTTCTTTTATAACTCAAAAGTTTGAACCTGTGACTTTTTCTCCCCTTGCGATTGGAGTTATTCTCTGCGAAAGCTTTAAGGAACTTGGTGTTGATCTAAGATTAAAGTGGCCTAATGATCTTATTTCTTTGGTGGATGGTAAAAAGGTTGGGGGGATTCTTTCTCAAGTTTACGATGATCAACAAATTCTTTCTGGAGTTGGAATTAATTTATTTCCTCGAGAGGATAAAAAAGAATTTGATTACCCTCATGGTTTTGTTTTTAATAAAAATCAAAACTTTGATACAGTTCAGTTCTTCAATTTATTTTCACAGAAACTAGAGAAGAGAAACTTAAATTTTAAAGAAATTTGGAATCATTTTTGTTCTCACTTAGATAAGAAAGTTTTTATAACGGATCAATCAACGATTGAAGGTTGGTTTAGAGGAGTTGGAGAAAATGGAGAAGCCCTTCTGGAAAGTGATTTAGGAGAGCTCCTCAAGGTATTTACTGGATCTCTGCGGTTTCTCTCAAGTGAAAATAAAAGCTAGAGAGAAAGTCATTCATAAATTCTTGTAAAATATTTCTTTTCACTTTGTTAAGTATCCAGATCGTTCCGGTTAGATCAAGGCCCTTAGAATTCTCTTCCATATGAATTTTCGCTTCTTTCATCAATGGAAAGTCTTCGGTCCATGATTCAGGCGTTATCTCCACTAAAAATTTCATTGCTTTTGGGATTTTATTTTTAATAAGAACAATTGCACTTTTTGATTTCAGTTTTATTGTAAGAAAGGATTCAATGTTAGTTCTTCTTTCTCGACCACCTGATCCAAAATGATAGTCTAAAATAATATTGTAACAAAAAACTTCCTTGCATTTTATGGGAATTATTTTTTTTATTTTTGTTTTTGGATGACTGGCAAAGTCTCTAAAAAACTCATGAAGAAAAAGGCTAAACCTTTTAGGAGAATTCAGTAATCCTCGATTGAGATGAGAGAGGTGAAGCTCTTGGATATGGGGATATTTATCGGTCAGATTATCTATGCGTTGCCCTATTGCCAGTTGCGTTAAAAAAAGTGAGAGAAATAGAATTAAACCTTTCAAATGAACCTCCTTGAAAAGGTTCATAATCTTGAAAAGATCAGGCTTTGAGAAAGGTGGAATTGTTAGATTTTAAAAGTGAAATGGCGCTGCATTAATGCAGTGAAGTTTTATAAGCCAGACCTTATTACTAGACATTTAAACTCCACAATAAGATTATGTTAGTAAGGTATTATTCACAAAATTAGGAAGCTGATATGAAGTTAGAACGCCTGCATATTCAAGGGTTTAAGTCCTTCAAGGATAGAACAACGATTCATTTTGACGATGGAATAACGGGGATTGTTGGGCCGAATGGTTGTGGTAAGTCTAACATCGTTGATGCTCTTTTTTGGGTTATGGGTGAACAGTCCGCGAAGCACCTTCGTGGCCAAAAAATGAGTGATCTTATTTTCTCAGGTTCTAAAAAGTATTCTCCAGGTTCTTTTGCTGAGGTGACGCTGGTTCTGAGTAACCTTGAAGGAAAACATATTCATATTGGGAACAAAGTTGTTGCTCCTCAAGAAATTCAACTGACTAGAAAATTATATCGTAATGGTGATACGGAATACCGAATCAACAATCTTCCTGCTCGATTAAAAGATATCCAAGAAGTTTTTATGGATACAGGTGCAGGGGCAAAGTCATACTCGATTATTGCTCAAGGGGAAATTGATCGACTTGTTAAAGCGAAACCTCATGAACGACGAGTCATGATTGAGGAAGTTGCGGGTATTACGAAGTTTAAAATGCGCAAGAAAGAGAGTTTGAGAAAGATTGAACAGACTCAAAACAATATTGAACGCATCAGCGACCTGAAAAAAGAAGTTTATAAGAATCTTAAGAGTCTTGAAGGACAAGCTGAGAAAGCGGAGAAAGCTCGTTCTCTTCGAGAGAAAGTGAAAAAGAATGCTCTTGTTGTAAATACTCATCGTGAATTAGAGTTTCTTACTAAAATCCAAGATCTTAATAAAAACAATGAAGATAATTCTCAAAAAATTGAAGCTTATAAACTTGAGAAAGAAAGTATTGATGCTTCTCTTGAGAATGAAAAGAATCAAAAGATTGAATTAATTGATCATATCGATGCTCTTCAAGAAGAGTTTAATCTCAAATCGAGAGAGCTTGTTTCGTTAGAAGAAAGGTTAAATGCAAGTAAAAACTCTGTTGAAGAAAAAAAAGCTTATATTGATGAGAAAAAACGAGAGTTAGATTCATTAGATGCAGATTTGAAGTCAAGAGAGCAAAAAATCGAAGAGGTTACATCGGAGCTTGAAGCTCTTGAGAAGCCTAGTACTGATGAGACTCCAGATTATTCCTTAATTGAGGAGAATATCGCAACTCTTCAAGCTGAAATCCAAGAACTTGAAACTCAGCATTTGGATAATATAAAAAAGCGAGAAGAAGCAACTCAGAAGATTGCTGAAGCTGACGCTAAAATTTATAAAAATGAACACCAGCTTGAAGAACAAGCACGAGCGCTTCAAGAAATTGCTCAAGAAATTGAAGAGCTCGAAAAATATTTTAATCAATTAACGGATGAAACTGAAATCAAAAAAGAGAAATTGTCTCAATCAGAAGATAAGTTTAATAGATTAGAAATTCAAAAAGAAGAAATTAAAGAAGAACTTTCGACTCTTGAAACTCAAAAGAATGAACTCAATAAAAAACTTTCTGAAAAAGAAAAAGGACAAGTCGAAATCTCTACTCGAATTAATTCTCTTGAAGAACTGACGGCAAGCACTTTGGAAAGAACGGGAAATCATTCTTTCGTAAAAGAATGTAGTGGGAATCTTTTACAGGATCTTTTTACAGTTGAAGAGAATTACGAAAGAACAGTAGAAGCTCTTTTGAGGCCTTATCTTGAGGCTGTCGTTGGTTACGAAACTGAAGAAGATATTGTTGAGTGGCTAAAACAAAATGATGAGAACTTTAGCTGTATTCAGCCTTCTTCGAAAAAGACTGATTTTTCTGTAGGGAAATCGCTACTTGAGGTTTTGAGCTTCGCAAATGAGGTTCCAGCTGCAATTAAAAACTTTCTTGGAAGTTTCTTTCTTGTTGATAGTATCGACTTAGAAAACCTTAATGAGTTTTTTGGAAATCACTTTTTAGCTGTTGCGACGAATGATGGATCAAAAGTTCTTCGTAACTTTCAAGGAAACCTTCAGTTTGAATCAAACTCAGAAAGTGAGCAAGCTGATAGCGTCCTTGAAAGAAATAATCAGATTGAAAGCTTAAAGGTTGATCTTGAAGTTGTAGAAGATGAAATAAGTGAATTGAAGAGAGAAGTTTCTAAAATTGCGGATAAAATTGTCACAAAAGAAGATCTTAAAGTTGAAATAGAGCAAGAAAGAGAGAGTCTCAAAGAAGATGTTATTTCGCTCAAGTCTTTTCTTTCAGAAAGAAATACAGTTGTTGTTAACGAAGATCGACTTGAAAAGCTTGAAAAAAGAAAAAGAGAGATCTCTCTGCTTCGGATGGACCTTTGTGAAAAAGAAGAAGAACTTGAAGAAGAGAAACAAGTTCTTGATGAAAACCTTCTGGTTGTTAAAGAAGAAATCATTCAATTTGAAGAGTTTTTTAATGAGAAAAAACAAGCTTATGAAGAAGCTCGAGAAGAGCTTGTAGAGGCTAAATCAGAACAGAAATCTTTTGAGTTCAAAAAAGTTCAATTTGAAAAACAATTGAAAGATTTCGAAGAACAAAAAGCAGCAATTGAAGAAAAAATTACGACAACTCTTGAAGTCATCGAGCAAAGTGAAGAGTACATTAGAAACTTTGGTGATAATCAAGTTGAAGCGACTGGAAATATCGAAGAACTTACAAATCTTTTAAAAGAGAAAGAGCAAGAACTTTCTGAATCAAAAGATGAACTTGAGCAGCTTACCCAAGCGATGGAAACAAGAGAAACTAAAGCTCGTGATCTTGATAATAAAATCAACAAAGTTGAAAAAGATAATCTAGAGAAAGTTCTCAAGCTTGAAAAAGCAATTGATGATGAAGAGCTTCTCGTTCGAAACACTTTTGAAGAATACAGGGTCGATATTCGAGCAATTATTCTTGGCTTTATGGAACTCGAAGAGATTGAAGGGTTAAAAGATCTTGAGAAAATGTTCTTTATTGAATCGGAGAGTGGTATTCGAAGAGTTGAGTCTGAAGCCTATGAATTTCAAAAAAGATTTCCAGGGCAAGTCGCCGAGGCTAAAGAAAAACTTAAAAACTATAAAAGTTCACTTAATAGACTTGGGCATATTAACTGGCAAGCTGTTGAAGACTACGATAAGCAGAAAGTACGTTATGACTTCTTAAAAGACCAAGAAGAAGAATTAAATCTTTCAATTAAAGATCTTATGGTGGCTATCGAAAGAATTGATGGAAAATCAAAAACACGTTTCCAAGAAGCCTATACAGAAGTTAATGAGAAATTTGAAAAAGTTTTCCCTATTATTTTTGGTGGAGGGAACGCCAGACTTCACTTAACTGGAAACATGGATGAAGAAGATTTTGGAATTGAAATCATTGCAAGTCCTCCAGGGAAAAAAATGCAAAATATTAACCTGATGTCGGGTGGTGAAAAAGCGCTTACTGCCGTGGCCCTGATCTTCTCGATCTTTCTTGTAAAGCCATCTCCATTCTGTCTTCTTGATGAGGTTGATGCTCCTCTTGATGACGCCAATGTTGGGCGTTTTAATCAGTTATTAAGAGAGATGAGTTCTGAATCTCAATTCATTTTGATTACGCACAATAAGAAGACGATGGAGCTTAATGACAAGCTGTACGGAATTACTATGCAGGAGCCTGGAGTTTCCAAAACTGTTTCTGTCCAACTACAATAGTTCCAGAGCTCGGATAAACTTCGATCTTCTTTGTCGTTGCAATTTCTCTTGCCTGCGACGTACCAGAGCGTACGCCTCGGAAAATCGAAATAACGACTCCTCGAAGAATATCTCATTTCTACAAGCTCTGGAGGTATATATGAAATCATTACTGATAACATCATTATTTTTCTCTAGCTTTGCATTCGCGAAGTCAGATTTTTTGCCAAATCAATTTTCTGTTGAAATTGAGCAAGTTTATAAAAGATTTGGAAAAGGAAAAGAAGTCCGAACCCCTTTTCTTCTTGAATACAGTTATCCCAGTAAAATGAAATATTTTAACAAGAAGAATAAATCTCTCTTCGTTAGCAACAAAACGAAATCTTGGTATTATGTGCCTTCATTTTTAAAATCTCGACCAGGGACAGTTAAAGTGAATAGTGGAGATAGCGTGAGGCTTGTCAGTGTCTTTGATTCTTTAAAATCAGGCCTTGTTTCTAATAAGACTTATACTGTAAAAAAAGAATCTCATTCACATTATAAATTGACTTTTGAGGCAAAGGCTCAAAAGCAATTCAATGTAAAAACCGCTGATCTTTATATCTCGAATCAATCTGTGAAAAAAGCGAAATCCAGCTCACCTTTCAAAAATATAAGTTCTCAAGCGTTTACTTTAAATGATTTGGATAGGATTTTGATTGAGTATAGAGATAAGAAAAATTTAACTCTGGAATTTAAAAGGTTTAATACACAAGCAGCATTCGAGCCTGGACATTTCAGCTTCGCCATTCCAGAGAATACAAAAATAATTAAATAAACTACTGAATGTTTTGAATAAGCTTCACTAGTTTCTTAAACTTACGTCCTCTCATAGGGTAAGTCTTATTAACTTTACCCATAAAAAGTCTTTTAAGCGGTTTCTTGTATTTCGCTTTAAGTCTAACTGCCTTGATGGACTTAACAAAATTCTGAGGTTTATCCCAAAGAGTTTCCCCAACAGCAACAACTAAAGTAAGCGGGGCCATAAGAGTTTTGATAATGATATTTCCAACATTAAATCTCGTATTGTTTGTCTGGTTGAAAAACTTTTTAGTGGCATTATATGTTTTGAAATTGATTGGCTCGCCCGTGATAAAAGTATCTTTAGACTTTAGCAGTGCTACGTAGAGGGTATCATGTAGGATTACTTTTTCTTGTGGGAGTGGTACAGGAAGGATTGTTGGAATTTCATTAGAAAAAGGTCTCTCAAGATAGGCCTTATAAGAATCACATTTTCCTGTGAGGTCTTTCACTCCACAAGCGAAGTAAAGAATAGATCCTGTTTTTTTGTCTTGAATGATTGAGCCTTGGCGAAGATCCATGTCCGCTTGGGCAAGAGTGCTAAAGAAAAGAGCACACAATAGAAGAAAGTTTCTCATAGAAGCCTCCAGATGCTTGAGTTGAACGATCGGGATAATGATCTAATTGTCCCTTCGAGAAGTCAAAAAAACCCCGCCAGAGAGCGGGGTTCAAAGGGAGAGGAGAGGTTTCCGGACTTTGCCCATCCGTTGGCGCCGGAATTATGTCTTCCATGACATAAAATTGCATCTTGCACATTTAGGCAACAAATTCCATTTGCTCACCGGTTACGTAGCACGACTTCATGTCGTTTCCATCATGATAAAACGCTTCCATTGCTAACATATCGAAACTACAGTTAAAAAACATATTATACTTGGTGTGAAAATTATCAAATTTGGAGTTTGAAACTTCACAGCCTAAGAAGTTGCATTCATTAGCGTAAGAAAATACAAATTTGCAACTTTCGAATTTGCAATTTCTAAAGTCTACTGCACTGAAATTGCTAGCCATAAAGGTGCATGAGGAGAAGGTGACGTTGGTGATGACACATGCATCAAGAAGAGAGCCAGAAAAGGTTGCACCATGGTAGGACTTGTTAGATATTGAAATTTCCTTTAATTTCAAATACTTATTGTTTTCTCCAATAAATTCCATTTCAAATAAAGCAGTTTTCATTATCCCTTCTCCTTCAAGTTTCAGGATGATTCCTGATTGAAATCATATGATACTTGACCAATTGCGTCAAGGGAAAATATTGCATTAAGAAATTTTATTTCATTCCGATAAGAATTTTAGGAGGTTAGCATGATCGAATTTGAAAGAGAGATGCTTGATTGGTTTATAGGGGTTGTTCGTAAGTATATGCACTTGCGAGGTGATCTTTCTCAGAAGGATTTAGCGGAGGAGATTAATGTAGGGATTTCAACCTTATCTCGATTCCTTAACCAGAAGACCAAAGAACTTGATGAGCAGCTCGTCGCAAAGATAGTGGCCTTCTTGGATATTCCTCTTCATGAAATTATTGATTTCATTGAAGAGGATTCTACGGTGAAGTTTAAGAAGCTCATAGCTTTTTATAGAGAAGATACAGTCATGACTGAGTTAATGTCTGCGCCACAGGGTGATGAAAAGTCTGAGGCTAAAAAAAGGACTTCTGTACGCATTGGGAGAACTAAGGTCAGCTTTGGGCATAGTGATATACCAGTAAATGATCAAAATTTACCGCTCTCCAAAATAGCTCAAAAGGGAGAAGAGAGTCTTTCCGATAAATTTGCTAAGTTGAGTCCTCGACAGAAGGCTTATCTTAGTGATTTTTTGGATCTAGATTCCGATGCACGAGATTTGATTGTTGATATTGGCAATCAGCTTTTAAGGTATTTTAAACAAAAGAGGCTTTCATTTTAGTTAAGATTGTTATTTTATTTTTACCTCTTCGGCTTTGGGCAATACCAGATAATCTTGAGGTTTGGTTTGTTCAAAAGGCAAAGAGAACTGTTTCTAAGTTTGAGCGTCATCTCTTTGTCCAAAACTCTTACCAATGTGTAAAAGTTGGAGAACATTGTTTTGATCCCCAAATAGGTCTTTATGACCCTAAAAAGCTTCAAGAGTCAGGAGAGATTGAAATTCCTGATGCCGTCCATGAGGAAGAATGGGAGCAAATTGATAAGGATTCAAAAAACTATGAGGACATTACAAGTTTGGATGTTTTAAAACGATCAACTTTACAATGCGATAATACGACTTACTTTGATGTTTTTTGCGGAAAGGCAAAACGTATGGAGACAAAGAGAGTTGATGTCGAAGTTTATATAGACGGAACTGAGTCCATGGCGAGAGTTGATTCTCGAGATTTAAAAAAAGAATGCTACCGGTCGAGTTTTGTAAGAAGAATTCTTGAAAGTTGTAAGAATATTGATGTCTACTCTTTTAATCATAGTAAGAAAAAAGTTCATGATCCTCTTCGGGCATGTATTTCGCAATCAATCACAGATGATAGCCGACTTATTCAATGGATTAAAGCTTCTAGAGCAAAGAAGCTCATTGTCATCACTGAAAAATCAGAAGTAGGGAAAAAGTTTATTGATTTTGCTTATCTCAACCAGGCTAAATTTAGAGGGGAAAAGATAGGAGGAGAGCTCCTTATAGAAAAGCTCCCGAACGATTTTACACGGTTGAAAAAAACTTGTAGAAATTAGGTTTTTTTTTTACTAATGTCTATTCATTGGAATTATCTTTCGGTGAAAAGTTCACCAAATTTAAAGAACAAAGAGAAATTGTGATTGATCAATTTGAAGAATTAATTGAATGGTCTCAAATGCAGTACCATGATCTCCCTTGGCGCTATGAGCGATCACTTTATGGGACCCTTGTTTCTGAAATTATGCTTCAGCAAACGATGGTGAGTACAGTTGTAAATCACTTCTCTTCTTTTATGAATAAATTTCCAACGATTCACAAACTTGCTAATGCTAAAGAGAAAGATGTCCAGCAAGCTTGGAGAGGTCTCGGTTATTATAGAAGAGCTAAAAATCTTCACCGGGCAGCCCAAGTCATCTCGAGTAAGTACCAAGGCAATATTCCTGAAAACTATAAGGACTTAATTAAAATTCCTGGCATTGGTGAATATACTGCGAATGCACTCATTTCGATAGGGCACAGAAAAAGGGCCCTTGCGATTGATGCGAATATTGAAAGAGTGCTTTCTAGAGTTTTTGCTTATGAAACTGTTAAGGGGATTAAGAACCAAAAACAAATTTCGGAAAGCTTTCGAAGAAAAAAAATTCTCGACATTGATGTTAACTATAGAGCTTTGAATGAAGCAATTATGGATTTAGGAAGAACTTATTGCCAAGCTAGAAAGGTAAGTTGTGAGCTTTGCCCTCTTGCTTCTATTTGTAAGACTAAAAAAGCAGGAAATCCGCTTGAGTATCCTAAAGAGTTTCAAGCCAGAGATAAGAAAAAACTGAAAAATCTTCATCTCTTGAGAGTGCTTGTGAAGAATGAAAAAGGAGTTCTTCTTTTTAGAAGACCAAAAAACAAGTGGCTTGAAGATCAGTATGAGCTGCCAACTTTTGCTCTCGGAAAAGAGAAAAGAACGGATCAATATCCTCAGCTTCGATTTTATAAGAACTATAAAAAATTGCCTCAATTTAGGACTAATATTACTCAGTACAAAATAAGTAACTTCATACTTGAGACGAAAGATGATCAAATCATTGATTGCCGCTCAAATTATAAATATGTTCCGCTGGCTGAGCTCGAAAATGAGAACATTTCAACGGCGACGCTGAAAGCTCTACAGGCTCTCTCTCAGTAATTATTCTGCATTTTTTTTACATCTGGACGCTTTTCTTTAGTATACTATAGTCTGGGAGGTTCACATGAGAGTTTGTGCTGTTCTTCTGCTCCTGACTTTTGTTTCATGTTCCTCGGGAGATAGAACACCCGCTACCTTAATTACGAGATACGAAATGGATCTCTATGATTTACTGGCGGACATGGATGAGTATCTTGATTTACCATCAAAAAAAGTTTGTGAAGGTTCTCTGTTGGAAGAAAAATATCAAGAACTTTACAATGCTACCGACAAAAATATTATCATTGAGAAAATTTCTAATGATGCGAAAAGGGAGCTTATTCAGAAAAGTTTCGATGTCCGTTTGAAGCAAAGAAAGCATCTTGAATATATCAATGCAACTTACACATCTTGGAATAAGAATTGTTATGAAATTACGAGAGATATTAGTCGTGCTTTAAGGTATCTCGAGGATGTTCTGATTGAAAGACTTTATGTTGCTAATGATTCGAAAAAGTTTACAACTTTGGAAGGAGAGCAAGGAGACTATTTTCTTGTTAATCCGAATTTTACTTTTGAAGATCATAAAAATTTGAAATCTGGAGATATTATTTTATCGAGAGGAAATGCTTTTAGTGCTGCCGCTATTTCTCGGATAGGAATGACTGATGCTCAGTTTAGCCATCTAAGCTTTGTGTACAAAGACTCTAAGGATAAGCTTCACACAACAGAAGCGCATATTGAGATTGGAAATGTTGCAAGACCATTCGAAACTCATATTGAGCAAAAAAATGGAAGAACTGTTGTTTTTCGTTATAAAGGAAAACACAGGACGGCCCACGTTGCGAGCCATAAATCTTACCATGAGGTTGCTAAAGCAGAGAAAGAGGGAAGACTTATTAGATATGATTTTGGAATGGATTTAAGTGATTCAAGAGAGTTGTTTTGTTCTGAAGTTGCCTCCTATGGTTTTAAAGATCAAGGAATTGATATCCCTCGAATTAAGACTAAATTTCCGAAATCACTTGTTCCTTTTCTAAGGAAAGTTGGAGTCAAAGTGAATCGAAGAAATATCTCCAGATTTGAAACTTTTAGTCCTGGAGACTTAGAGTTTGATTCTCGATTCGAACTTATTGCAGAGTGGAGAGATCCTCGGAAGTTAAAAGCTTTAAGACATAGAGATGCTATTCTTTATAAGATATTTGAATGGATGGAAAATGATCGTTATGAATTTAAGCCTGAACCTGGTACACAGACAACTTCTTTTCTTGCTTATCTGGCCAGGAGAACCTGGTTGAAAAAGAACTTTTTCGGAAAAGACTTAACTAAAGAATTTCCTTTAAATATGGAACCAGCTCAAATGAACGTTTTTGTTGTTCTTAATGATGTTGGGGAAAAGATGGAAAATCGCCTCAAAAAAGTAGAAAAGCGACAAAAGAAAACACTTTCTTTTAAAGAAAGTCTCGAAGAGCTTGAGAAATATCGAAAAGAGGAAATTGCCAAATACAGGGATCCATTTAAAAAAACTGATTGGTATAGACTTTTCAGACCTGGCTTTTTTTAGCTTGTAAAAAAAGAGAGAAGAAGAGTAAGCCGGATTCTGTTGGAGGCATCATTCATCTTGGGTGCCTATTACTAAACACCTCATGCGTCCTACCCGCTAACTCCGTTGAGGAAACTTCTCAATCCGAAGATCTGCGTTAGCCTATGTGGACTTGCACCCCGTAGAGTTTACCTGGTTTCACTACAGCCGAACTGTACTTGCTTTCTGTTGCACTGGTCCTCACCTCACGGTGGACGGGCGTTACCCGCTACGGTCCTCGGTGGTGTCCGGACTTTCCTCACGATTGTTCGTGCGATACCGCCTTCTTCTCTCTAAGATTCTATATATTGAAAGTTGACTGAAAGTTCAACTGACATTGTAAAGGTTCTCTGGTAATTTTTCTCGGTGAATGCTGGTTTTAAAATTCAATACTTTGCGGTGTTTTGTGCGGTGCTTTCTAACTCTGCTTTTGGACAATTTTCAAAAATTATTGAAAATATCTCTAAGAGGAATCTCACTCTTATTGAAGCAGATATCGAAAAGGACAAATCATCAAATACCCTTGAAGGTATTGACTCACTTTCTGACTTCATCCTCTCCTCAGTTTTTGAATACGAGAAGGGTAGGCAACCCAATATTTTTCGAGAATTTGCTCAACAATCAACTTTTCTTAGAGCTTCCTTGGGGATTAGTAAAATCACCTCTTGGGGAGGGACCTTTAGTTTTGTTCAGGCTTTTCAGGATCAAGATATCTCTGAATGGACATCTTCATTAATTACGACCTTTGGTGGGACAGAGGCTTATCAGTTTTCAAATACTTTGACTTACTCACAAGACTTGGGAAAGAACCTGTTTGGTATAAAGTATCGCTCTCAATTAAAGCAAGCTGAACTTGGAGCACAAATTGCAACCACCAACTTGCAGTATATGGAGGAGTCAGTTCTTTTTCAGGTTTTTCAAGCTTATCTTCAAGCGAAACTTGATAAGAAGCTTCTTCAAATTTCGAAAGAATCCCTTGATAGGGCTGAAAAAAGAAAGAACTTAATTTCTAAACGCTACAAAGACGGTGTTGCTATTCGAGCCGATTACTATCGTAGCGTAAATGCTTTCTCTAGAGCTGAGGAAATTCACAGGGATGCGAAGGTTCAACTCGATAAATCTCTTCAAAGTCTTAATGAATTGGTGAATGAAGATATTCGACCTTCTATGATTATGTCTTATCAATCCTATCAATATTTTAATGTCATTGCGCCAACTCAAGACTACTTGAAGAACAAAGAGCTCGCTTTATTGAATCAGCGTTTAATTTTGGCGAAAGAAGTTTTGAAAGAATCAGAGACGCAAGATAACTTTGATGTTTCTCTTGATTTTTCCTTTTCTCGAACTGGTTTAACAAATCAGTACGATAATGCTGTTTCGGATGCATTTGATGATGATAACTTTCAAACTGAGTCGATCTCTCTCAATGTTACAGTCCCTCTTGGAACATCATCAGATAGTTATGATCGAATCAATAAATCACTTGATGTTAAAAAGAGTGAGTATCAGAGAAGTATTTCTTTAAAGAATATTAAAAGGAATGACTCAATCTTAAGAGGTGAGCTTGAAAAGTTAAAAGAAAATCTGAAATCAGCTCAAAATAGATTAAACTTTGAAAGGAAAATTTTAAAAGAACAAAATAAGAGATATAATCGAGGGCAAATTGATATTGATCAAGTTTTGACTGCTGAAGAATCCTTATTAGGTGCAGAAAGAACTTATTATCAATATTTCACTCGTGTTCTTATTCTTGGGCTTGGTATTAATCATCTTTATGGAGAGTTGAAAGACTCATTGGTAACATTCCGTGAATAAACTCATCGATTACTTTGTATCAAAATCCTTGTTAGTGAACTTGATCTCATTATTGATTCTTGTTGCTGGTATTTTTTCAATTTATTCACTTAATAAAGAAACTTTTCCGAATGTCGATTTTGAAACGGTCATTGTAAGAACGAATTATCCTGGATCTTCAGCTGAAGACGTTGAAAAGCTTGTCTCGATTCCTATTGAGAGACAATTAAAAGATGTTAATGGAATCGAAGAACTTAATGTCATGTCCGGAGAAGGGTACTCTTTAGCAGTTCTTAAAATTGATCCAAGTTATGATATGGACAAGGTCAAGCAAGAAGTAAGAGACGCTGTTGAGCAAGTTAACGATTTTCCTGATGAAGTCGACCCTCCCATTGTCAGAAAGATTGATAACAAATCTCGTCCTATCTTAAATATTGGACTCTATGGTAAAGAAGAATCAGGCTTAAGAAAAACGGCACGAAAGTTAAGAGATAAAATTGAAACCTTAAAGACCATTGCTAAGGTTGATATTGAAGGGGAGCGACCTCTTGTTTTTCTTATCGAAGCTAACCTCGATTCACTTGAGCAATACGATATGAGTCTTGCAGAGCTTACTCAAGCTATTAAGGATAGAGAGATCAATCTGTCAGCAGGGTCAATTAAAACGAGCGAAGAAAATATTGTCGTTCGTACTTTTAATGAATTTCAAAAGCCTGAAGATATTGAAAATATTGTTGTGCGGTCTAATACATCAGGAGCATCGGTCAAAGTTAAGGATGTTGCCAAGGTCTCGCTGACTTTTAAGGATTGGTCTCGAGCCAGAAGAATTATGGGAAAAGAAGGCATTATCCTTAATGTTAAGTCGAAAGAAACCTCAGATATTCTCAATACAACTGATGCTGTAAAAGATTTAACAAAAGAATTTCTCATTGATACAGGAGTCGCACATAAATTTATTAATGAGAGTGCTTTTTATGTTCGTCGAAGACTAGGTGTTTTAACGAGTAATGGATTAGTTGGAATTTTCCTCGTTTTCCTTTGCCTTATCCTTTTTATGAACTTTCGCGTTTCTCTTATTACTTCAATTGGAGCTCCGCTTGCATTTATGGTTGCCTTTGCTTGTATGGATGTGCTTGGTCTGAGTATCAATCTGATATCAATGTTTGGTCTCATCTTGGTATTGGGAATGCTTGTTGATGACTCGATTATTGTTGCTGAGAATTTCTATCAGCACCTTGAAAATGGTATGGATCCAAGAGAAGCAGCTAAAAGGTCTGCTCGAGAAACAATTGCTCCAGTTACGGCAACAATTCTCACAACGATGGTTGCTTTTGGTTCTCTTTTCTTCATGGGTGGAATCATGGGGAAGTTTCTTTGGCCTGTTCCTGCCGTTGTCATGATCTGTCTTGCAGCCTCCTGGTTAGAATGTTTTTTTATTTTGCCAAGCCATTTGGCAGACTTTGTTAAAATAAGAGAAGGTGGGATAGAGAAAGGAAAATGGTATCAACCACTCTTAGACTTTTATAAAAGAAATTTAAAATTGGCATTAAACTTTAAGTTCTTCACTATTGGAATTTTTGTTTCTTTGTTTTTAGTAGCTCTTTTTGTCGGTAAAAATATGAGGTTTGAACTTTTTCCTGATGATGATGTTCGTGTTGTTTTCTTGAAACTTAAAGCGAAGGTTGGAACACCTTACGAAAAAACCCTCCAAGCGGTGGCTGAAGCTGAACAGGCTGTTTTAAAAGCTGTTAGAGGCGAAGAACTCGAAATTCTCACCTCTGTGATTGGCTCTCAACGCTCTAATATGGGAAGCCCTCGAACAGGAGTTCATTACGGAATGCTCTATGTATACCTGACAACAGAGGACAAAAGGGAGAGAGATCTCGATCAAATTATTGCTGCGATGACAGAGGCTACTAACGGTGTCATTCCGGATGGATATGAGTTTACAATTGAAAGAGCAAACACAGGTCCACCTAAAGGGAAGCCTATTAATGTTGAGATTATGGGGGACTCGCTAGAAGAACTTGTCCCTCTTTCAAAAAAGATAGAGAGACGGATTAAAGAATTAGATGGAGTTCTTACGACTGAAGTTGATTTTGAAGAAGGTAAGAAACAATACTTAATTGATGTGAAAGAGGAAGAGTCCAGGAGACTTGGGGTCAGCAATGTAACACTTGCTTTTGAACTAAGAAGAGCTTTTGAGGGGCAGGTGGTTACTGAAACTCGTCGCTCAGATGAAGACATTGAAGTGCTTGTTCGTCTCGATGAAGCATCAAGGCAAAATGAAGAGACTCTCGAGAAACTGACGATTCCTAATAATATTGGTCGAAGAATAAAACTCTCTGCAGTTGCTGATATTAAAAAAAGTGATGTCGCTTATGTTATACGACGCTTTGATAGAAAAAGGACAATCGCGATTTCTGGTGAAATTGATAAAGACAAGACGACTGCA
This sequence comes from Bacteriovoracaceae bacterium, assembly GCA_965217035.1. GTDB lineage: Bacteria > Bdellovibrionota > Bacteriovoracia > Bacteriovoracales > Bacteriovoracaceae > JAUHYH01. Next base: position 1,857,946 of record OZ244226.1, read on the forward strand.
TTAGAAAAAGGGAATGAAATCGATAAAATGATGGCTGATGTTTTGAAAGAGCATCCAGATGTCATTTATCAACTGAGTGGAGAAAACAAAGATACAAAAGAGTCTACCATGAGGTTAGCTAAAGCTGGTATTATTTCATTATTTATTATCTTTATTATTCTTGTTGCGATGTTTGGAAGTCTCGTTCAACCATTAATTGTGATGTCTTCAATCCCATTTGGTTTAATTGGCGTTGTTGCTGCTTTCTTTGTATTTAATTTACCTCTCGGGTTTATGGCCATGATGGGAGTAATAGGCTTAATTGGTGTTGTTGTTAATGATTCAATTGTTTTAGTGAACTTTATTAATATTTCTTTGGAAAAAACGAATGATGCTTTTGATGCGATTGTTGAAGCTTGTATTTCTCGATTTCGACCAGTTATCTTAACTACGTTTACTACGGTTGCAGGTCTTCTCCCTATCGCTCACACACCAGGGGGAGACCCCTTTTTGAAGCCTATGGCAATTAGTTTTGCCTATGGTCTCATTTTTTCGACAACATTAACTTTAATTTTTGTTCCCTGTTGTTATTATGTCTACGTGAGGGTTCTAAAAAATTCCTAGTTTTTCTAATAGTTGATCAATCTCAGGTTTTTTTTCATTATTAAATTTAGAAGGTATATTCTCTAAGCATTCCAATTTATTTCTTAATCCTGCGAAGTAATCAATTGCGAGAGAATCAGGGACTCCCTGGTTAAGAGCTTCGTTAACGGTATTTTTCATAACGAAGTCTCCTTTAGCCTCAAGAGATTGGACTATATCGAGGACATTATCAAGAAGATCTTCAGCTTTTCTATAATCAAAACAAAAGTGAAGATGATCGTTGTGATTACTCCAGTTTTTGGTGATTTCTAAGCCGAGTCTGTAGTTATTATCATTGTGAGAATGTCTCCCATGATTTCCATAACCTTCTGTATAAGCTAAAGAGTCATGGTCAGCCCCTAAATTTTTTAAGAGTCTGATGAAATCGTTTGTTGTATTTTCATCTTTGATACTATCGTAGTTTGAGTCAATTGCTTTGACTGAATAAAGAAAATAAGCCGATACAGCTGGATTTGTATCTCCTTTTTTATGTTGAGTGATTGCATGGTTAATATATTCTCCCATAACAAATTTTTTCATCCCTGAAGGTAATTCAGAGTATTTTAAAATCTTTCTTGTTTTATGTAATTCTCCGTTCTCATCCTTCTCTGATCTAAAGAGGTAGGGGATCTTTTTATTTAAGTAATATTCGGAACTTCTAAGACCTTCAATAAAATGAGGTTCTATAGCAAGTCGCTTTATAAATTTATTAACATCTCTGATAATTTTTTTATTTTTAACATAGATAATTTCATTGTTAATTTTTTCTAGAAATTTTTCTCTATTGATATGAGTTTGCCGCATTGGTCTCGTGTCAATACAGCTTCCATGTTTGTGAGACTGGTGAGGCCTGAAAGTTTCAAAACTGTAAGCAATTCCCATATCACCGTATTGTAAAGCACTTCCTGTATTGAGAATGATATCAGAACATGGATGATTTGATTGACTAAAAAGTCTCAAGATTGTTTTGACCTGTTTAATTTTATGAGAAGGAACATCAGGGTGATGCTTTTGTAAGCAAGAATGCAGTTTTTCTTTGAAGTTGGATTGAACGGTAAAGTAATCGGATTGAATGATTTTTATCAAATGCTGCTTTTGAAGTTCTTGGAACATACAAGCTGAGTAAGCGTTGAGCATTGTTTTTGACTTTGGGCTGGCTCCTCTTGCTTCTCTTGAATAATGATAGCTTGCAAAGGCATTAGATGGGTAGTTAATTGCCTTTATATCTCTTCCATCGATTCTAGAAACCATCGTTTGAAACTTATTAGCAGATTCTAGTAAGTTCTTTATGAAAGAAAACTCTTTATCAACAGCATAGATTAACTCAAAAACGTCACTTGATTTAGAATAATAATTATAGGCGTTGCTTGCACCTTTATTTTTAACTGAAAATACTTGAGAAGGTAATAGCTGAGCTTCTTCGACAAATGTTACATTTTTATCAGTTGCTCCCAATGTTTCTTTATCAGGATCTATGAGTCTGAAATAAGGTTCGTAATTACAATGATAGCATGCTTCTTTAATAGTTTCGAAAACATTATTATTAATATATTCGTCAATAACAGTTCGAGGAGATTGTTTGCTATTAGAGTTAAAGTGATTCACGAGAGCTTCTTGACACCCTTCAAGATCCTCTTTGTATTCAGGGTTGCAGCTGAGTCTATACTTATAACGATCTTTTTTAGTTTGGATAAAACTGATTTCTTTTCCGGCCATGACGATTGAGTTCTCTCTGGGCCCAATAATCATTTCTCTATCTTCTTTTTGGACAAGAAGTTTAGTTTTTGGGTTAATCTTTAAAATATGCTCTTGGTCTGTGTCGAACTCTACAGGATTAAAGGCAAAAACGGGACGGTGATAATATTTTTTATGAGTTAGAATATGCTTGGAACTTTTAAGAAGTTTTGATTCTAAAACAGAACCTTTTTTTCCATTCGCTTTTCTTGCCTTTCTCGATCTTTGGTACCATTTTCCATTTTTTCCTGAATAAAAATGGCGAGTGAAGAGAGAGGGAGCAAATGTATAGGCCTTACCAAAAATTCGAATGAGCTCTGCAGACTCTTTTCCTTTATTATATTCTTTTATGTCGTTAATTAACCAACTTGGATAATCTGAGTAAGTTCCGATAATCGAATTATTTGTTAAGTCATTTCTTTGATAGGTTTTTTTATAACTCGATAAATCTTTTTCTGATCGAGGTGCGTATCGAAATACTCTTGTATAATGAATCGTTTCCGAGTCTGTTTTTGTTTTTTGATTAGTTTGAGCATTACTAATAAGAAAAGGATATCTATCAAGTTCGATATCTACACTAGCAGCGAATAGAGATGATGAGAGAGCAAAAAAAGCAATTAACAACCAATTCATAAAAATCCCTTGTGAATAACTACTATTTTAGATGAGATTTGGATGAAAATGGATAGTAAAGTAACTTCAATAGAGTGCTGTCAAAGATTTAGACAGCGAAATGTTTGCTTGTATAAGCTTTCCAAAATTAAGTAAGAATTACATGATAGTGTTTAGTATTTAATCAATCCTGCAATTATTATTCTTTATAAATCTTGAACCATGAAAAAGCTCAATAGTATGCAATAATTGCGTTGATGTTAAGATTAGCCATATTTCTTTTATTTTTTCAGTCGACTGCTTACAGTTATGTATTTGAGTTTGGTTATAATGTTGCACAAACAGACGTTGATCTTAGAGTCCATCACTTTTTTTATGACCAAGCAAAAGTAGAGGATTATATTATTGCGAATATGGCAGGAAAGGAGTCTTCAGAACAACGCTCTAAGAAAGCTACTGAGATAGCCTATCTTATCAAAAAAGTCGCAGATCACTTTCAAGTAGATCCTTTAATTTATCTTAGTTTAATAAGAATGGAATCAGCTTTTTACTATACGAACAACCTCTCAAATTCGGGAGCTGTGGGACTTACTCAATTTGTTCAGATTGGACTTAAAGAAGTTTTTTCGCAATTAGGTTTTTTAAGTGACTCAAATGCTCCTCGAAAGAGTATCGAATTCTTTCAGGAGGCTTATGAGGGTATGAGAAAGGAGATAAAAAGTAAGTTCTCTTTGATTTCATTCTCAGAACTGAAAGCGGTTTTGAAGTCCTATAATCTTAGTACTAAATCAGAACTTAAAAGTTTTAAATCGCTATTTAAGAACGATACACCTTTGCAGGTTATTTTTGGGGCAGTTTTTTTGAAAACCCTTGTTGGAAGACAATGTGATCGCCTTGGAAGGAGTTATTGTAGAGATAGGAGTATCCACTCTAGTCTATCTTTTAAAAATAAATTATTAAGTTTTTATAGAAAAGCTTTGATTGCATATAATGGAGAAAAAAAGCCTATTTCTTTCTGTTCTCACGAAGGAAAGATCTTATCAATCGAAAAAAATTTCATGCGCTTTTGCTATGCTGCTAAAATTGAAAAATGGGCTGAAGATCTTAATGAAAAAATGCAAAAGAATTTTGAGTCTTTTCAAAAAGAATTGAATTATATCTATATCCCAAGAATATTAGATCAGTTTTTTATTTTAAATGAATTTACGAACCAAACTGCTTATCACAAGAGAGTCAAGAAACATGAATCTTTAAAGTTAAAATCTTATAGTATGATTGAGTCTTGTGATGATTTTAATTTGAAAATGCCTTATTTTATGAAAGCTAATTCTATTGACCCGGCTAGAGGAGTGCTTAAACAGTCAAGAAATTATTTGATCCCTCGTTGCATCTCAAAGGGTTCGAGTTTTGAGATTGAATCTCAGAAAGTTGATGTTGAATTGAATTTTAATATAAATACAAAAGTTCTCACAAATATAGTACTGAAAAACGCTAATGAAGTTTTTAGTTATGGAGTTGAGCCAAAAGATAATCTAGAAATTCATTTTCTCCCACGGTTAAAAGATTTTTTAAAGAAAGATATTTTTATGAGTATAGACTATGTAAATATTCTTGATTCAACTATTGATGTCAGTAAGCTTAGTTCTGGGAATTTTGTATTTAAGGTTAAAGTAGAAGGGTTAGATCCAGTTAGTTTCGATTCTGTTTATTTTCAAGCGATATTGGATTATGATTCGAAAAATCAAAAGTTCATAAATTTCCGTTCGTTAGAATCAGAGTTTTAAAGTGTGCCAAGGCTACTTGGCAGTTTTTAGCATGTTCAAAAATTTATCGAATTCCAATTATCGGTGTTAAATATCCGTTTTTACTCAAGAAGGCTTAGTTTCCAGCTATTTTACTCAGATATTTATTATTCTTATATTATGCGATGGCTGGAGTTAAATCTCAACATTATTTATCTAAGTCTTTTGTTTTTACTCAGTTCACTGCTATTTATTGGGTGTTCTCAAGAAAAGAAGCTTCTTACCCAAGAAGATAATAATATTTCCAATGACAATCTTGGGAAGTTGCTTGTCGAAGTGATAATTTCACCTTTTACAGATGAAGTTAAATCGATTGTTGCAAAAGAACGGTCGTCGCTGAATAAGAACTGCAAAAGAGTTATGTTTTGAATACTGAAGAAAACTTAATATCATCAGTTTTCCTCGCCGGGGGCGGCGTTGGAAATATCCACGGCAAATGCAGGGAGGCATTAAGAGAGCTGATCTCAGCTCATCAAGTTAGACAGGTTAGACTCTAGAGAGTCTAACCTGCTTTTAAAGTTAGCCGTTTTTTCTTTTACTTCTGCTATAACCTCATCTGGTGCATTTTCAATAAACTTCTCGTTGCTAAGCTTTTTCTCATTTTTATCGAGATCAACTTTAACTTTTTGGATTTGTTTATTAAGGCGGGCAACTTCGTCTTCGATATTGATAAGATCAGCCACGGGTATAAAAATTTCAACTTCAGATGTAGCACCCATTATTGATTTTTTAGGACGATCTTCATCCTTGCCATAGACTTTCCCTTTTTTTACTTTTGCGAGTAGCTCAAGATACTTTCTATTTTCATAAATGAAGTCAGCAAGTTTCTTTTTGTTGGTGAAGAAAGAAACTTCAATTTCTTCTTTAGGCTTTAGTTGAACCGACGCTCTAAGATTCCTGATTTGAGTTGTGATCTCGATAAAAGAGTTCATCATTTCTCTTTCTCTTTCGAAATCATATTCAGGGTTATGTTCAGGATAGGCTTGATTAATAATTTGTTTATCTTGATGGAGGTAAGACCAAAGTTCTTCAGTCATAAAAGGAGCAATAGGGTGAAGTAACTTCAAGATTTGTTCGAAGACATATCTCAAAATATTAGCTCTTTGTTTTTGGGCATCAAGATCTTCACCGTAAAATAAAGGCTTACAAAGTTCAATGAACCAAGAGCAATATTTGTCATAAACGAAGCTATAAATAACAGAACAAGCCTCATCAAAGCGATAAATTTCAAGATACTTGTTCATTTCAACAATAGTCTTATTAAGTTCTGCGAGAATCCACTTCTCAGAAGTATCAAGTTTACTCGGTTTGATTTGAAAATCTTTCCTTGTTTTCTTTAAAAACGGGTAAGAGAAACGAAAAGCATTCCAAATCTTATTAATATAGTTTCTAGAGGACTCGATGAGGGCAGGATCAAGATTCATTGCCCTATTATGGCCACATCCAGAAGCGAGGGTGAATCTCATTGCATCAGCACCGTATTGTTCAATAACCTCGATAGGATCAATTCCATTTCCAAGAGACTTACTCATCTTGCGGCCTTGCTTATCTCTGACTATTCCATGGATGTAAACATCTTTAAAAGGCGATTCTTCCGTAAATTGCAAACTCATCATGGACATCCGAGCAACCCAGAAAAATATGATATCAAAACCGGTAACAAGAAGAGAGTTGGGAAAATATATTTGGTAACCTTTCTTTGTCATTTCTTCTTCGTTCGGCCATCCAAGTGTACTCATTGGCCAAAGGCCTGAACTAAACCAAGTATCAAGAACATCAGGATCTTGCTCTAGTGAAACAGATTCACACTTAGGGCATTGCTTTGGTTCAAATTCCGCGGCAAATTCATAGCTACAATCATTGCAAGTGTATACAGGGATACGGTGACCCCACCAAAGTTGTCGAGAAAGACACCAGTCTCTTGGTTCATTTAGCCAGCTAAAGAAAGTATTTTCCCATTGCTTAGGGATAAAATTCATTTTCCCTTTCTTTACAGACTTAACTGCTCTTTTAGCCATTTCCTGGACATTTAAAAACCATTGCTTGCTGACCATCGGTTCAATGACAGAGTCAGACCTTTCACCAAAACCAACTTGATGAATATGATCCTTTACTTCAACAAGAAGTTCTGACTCTTCAAGCAGTTCAATAGTCTTTTTTCGAGCTTCTTTAGCATTAAGTCCTTCTACAGCCTTTGCATTTTCATTAAGAGTTCCATCTTTATTAAGAATATTAATAATCGGAAGTTCGTGACGTTTTCCTATCTCAAAGTCGTTAAAGTCGTGACCAGGAGTAACCTTAAGACAACCTGTACCGAGTTCTATATCAACATAACTATCTCCAACGATAGGAACTTCTCTCTCACAAATTGGAATGATCGCCGTTTGCCCAATGAGATCAGAGAATCTTTTATCTTTCGGATTTACTGCAACGGCTGTGTCTCCATAAAGTGTTTCGGGTCTTGTTGTTGCGACTTCTAGTACTTGATCACTATCTTTTACTTTGTAGTGAATATGATAAAACTTTCCTTTAACTTCTTTATGCTCTACTTCTGCATCTGAAATCGCTGACTGGAGAGTTGTATCCCAATTGATAATTCTTTCTGATTGATAAATAAGTCCTTCTCTATAAAGCTGAGCAAAAACTTTTCTAACGGCACGGTTAGGGGTCTCATCCATTGTGAAGGTATAATAGTTCCAGTCGCAACTTGCTCCAATCTTCTCAAGCTGCTTTCTAATTGTTGTTGCGTACTCTTCTTTCCATTCCCAAATTTTTTCAAGGAACTGTTTTCTTCCGAGGTCATGCTTTGTTTTTTTCTCTTCTTGATAAAGTCTTTTTTCAACAACGGCTTGGGTTGCAATTCCTGCATGATCAGATCCTGGGATCCAAAGAGTGTTGTATCCTTGCATTCTCTTATGGCGAACAACGATGTCTTGGCAGGTATTATCAAGGGCATGCCCCATATGAAGTTTTCCGGTAACATTAGGGGGAGGCATGATGATAGAGAATGACTTTGTTTTAGTTTTGTCAGGTGTGAAACAACTATTTTTTAACCAGGTTTCATACCATTTCGTTTCGATGTTTTGTGGGTCGTAATTTTTTTCGATTTCTTGACTCATAATTTAGACCTAATTGAATAGTTTTTTTATTTCTTCCTCAAACTTATCGATTGCAATATCAACTTGGCGTTTGCTTTCAAGTTCTTTAAGTGAAACTTGGTTCTCTGTTTCTCCAAGAACTAACATATATTGATACCCTTTCTTTTGAGCAATTTTGAAAGCTTTGTTGAACTTCAATGGCTGCAATGATGTTTCTGTTGAAACATTATTTTTTCTAAGAACCTGAGAAAGTCTTAATGCCTCCTCTATACTATCTTCATGAGGATAAGCTACAAATAAAGTCGCATGAGTTTTTGAGAAGTCAGGCATTAAGCCATGAGTTCTCAAAAAATCAGTCAAGGTGACATCTCCTAAGCCGAATCCTACTGCGGCAAGTGGTTGTTCATTGAAGATTTGAAGAAGGTTGGCATAGGCTCCACCTCCACAAAGAGCTCTTCTGTTGTCAGGATGCTTATCAAAAACTTCGAAAACAATTCCTGTGTAGTAATCTAAGCCTCTTACGATAGTTGGATCATAGACAAGGTAGCTTTCAAGATCTGAACCTTTGGTTTTTTCTAGAAAACTTTGAATCCTCGAAGTTTTATTGGCAATATTATGGGTTGTTACAAATTTAAGAAGTTCATCAAAAGATTTAAGCTTGAGATAGTCACTGAGAATTTCAGGGTTAGATCCAATCGCTTCATTGATCATTTTCTCTAAAGCATCTTTTTTAACTTTTTTGGCTTTATCGATAACTTTAAAAAGTTTGTAACTTTGGTCTTCTGTAAGATCAAGAGAGTCAAGAACAGCAGTTACGATATCCCGATCATTAAGGAGAATTTCAAAATGTTCATGATTAGCGCCAAAGCTAGTCATAAGGTCTTTAACAACATTAAGAATTTCGATTTCACCAAGAACTTCAGGGGCTCCAAAGATATCACAGTTGAATTGCCAATGTTCTCTGAGTCGACCTTTTTGGGGCTTTTCATATCTCATAAGGTTTGGAATTGAGTACCAACGGATTGGCTTGGGAGCCTCTTTATGAATTTGGGCCACCATTCGAGCGACTGTCGGGGTCATCTCGGGGCGGATAGCAACGAATCGGTCACCACGATCAGTGAAAGAATAAATCTGGTCATTAATCAGTTCTTCGCCTGATTTTGCTTTATACAAATCCACGAGTTCAAGCATTGGTCCATCGTAGGGCTCATAGGCGTAAAGCATAGCAGTTTGTCGCATATGGCTAAAAAGATAATCTTGTTCTCTCTTCTGGGTAGGGAAGAAGTCTCTGCACCCTTTATAGGGTTGTTTCGATAGTGATGAACTCATCCGCTCATACTAGCTTATTGAGCGGAAAATAGGTACCCCAAAACCACTCTAGATGATTGAAATCGTAGGCCCTTTTTGCTAAAACCACCTAAATATTCGGAGGTTTGAATCCTCCCTGAAATGATTCAGAAACAAACTCTAAAAAGGAGTCCCTATGGGGAGCCAAAGAAATCCGTATGCTTCGTTTCTCGAAGACGTATTAAAACCAGCAAGATATATCGGTGGTGAACATTATCTCGTCAAGAAAGACTGGGATGATTGTATTGGCAAAGTCGCTCTTTGTTTTCCTGATGTTTATGAAATAGGGATGAGTCATCTCGGTTTTAAGATTCTTTATGAAGAGATTAATAAAACTCCAGGGTTGTTAGCTGAGAGGTGTTTTACTCCTTGGATGGATATGGAGCAGAAGATTCGAGATAATAATCTTGAGCTTGTTTCATTGGAAAGTTTTAAACCGCTTAGAGAGTTCGATATTGTTGGTTTTTCTCTTCAATATGAAATGAGTTATACCAATATCCTCACGATGCTTGATCTAGGTGGAATTTCAATCTTTCAAAAAGATCGAACTAATGAAGAGCCTTTTGTTATTGCTGGTGGACCTTGTGCGACTCATCCTGAACCACTTGCACCATTTTGTGATTTCTTTGTGATTGGAGATGGGGAAATTCTTTTCGCAAAGTTGACTCAATTCATTGGTGAATGTCGCGAGAATAAAATGAGCAGACAAGATATTCTTGTAGAGCTCGCGAAATGGAATGGAATTTATATTCCTTCATTTTATGAAACGGAAGTCGATGAACTTACAAACCTTGAAGTTGTATCTGGTGTTAAGTCAGAATATGAGGGGATTGCACCTGAGCGTGCTAAGCGGTTTATAATCGACGATTTAAGAGGCTATCCGTTCCCAACGAAATCTCCAATCCCACATATGACAGCTATCTTTGATCGTTTTTCAGTTGAACTTGCGAGAGGGTGTACGGAAGGTTGTCGTTTTTGTCAGGCGGGTATGATCTACCGACCAGTTAGAGAGAGATCTCCGAAAGATGTCATCGATATTGTTATGGATGGAATTAAGGCTGGTGGTTTTGATGAAGCTTCCTTGACTTGTCTATCAACGGCGGATTATTCAGCTGTTACTCCATTGGTTGTTGAACTGCTTGATAAGCTTTCAAAAGATAAATCGACTTTAGGAATTAGTTCGTTACGAGCCTATGGTCTTGATAAAAGAATCCTTGATAAACTGGCTGAAGTTAAAAATTCTTCTTTAACTTTCGCTCCTGAAGCAGGAACGGAAAGAATGAGAGACGTTATTAATAAAAACATCTCAGAAGAAGATATGATGCAAACAGCTCGTGATGTTTTTTCTAGAGGCTGGAAGAAAATGAAATTGTATTTCATGATTGGCCTTCCTACTGAAGCAGATGAAGACGTTATTGGAATTATGGATACTGGGAGAAAAGCTCGAACAGTCGCTCAAAAAGAGTGTGGAGTCCGAAACCCAGAAGTCACGGTTTCAGTTTCTACATTTGTTCCAAAACCACATACTCCTTTTCAATGGGCTCCTATGCTGACACTTGAAGAAGTCAATAGAAAGCAACAAATGCTTTGGGAAAAAGCCAAAGAATGGAAGTTAAAATTTAGAAAACATACATCTCGAATTTCTGTTCTTGAAGGAATTGTTTCAAGAGGAGATAGAAGAATTGGTCAATTAATCTTTGAAGCATGGGCCGAAGGTGCTCGCTTTGATGGATGGGATGAAGCTTTTGATTATGAACTTTGGATGAGAAAAGTAGAGGAGTTAGATGTTCCCGTAGAGTCTATTGTTGGGACGATTCCATTAAAAGGTCGTTTACCTTGGGACCATATTGATGTTGGTCTTAAAGAAAAGTTTCTTGAAAGAGAATGGTTAAAAGCAACGAAAAACAGACTTTCTCCCCCTTGTGGAAAAGTTGCTGGTGATATTGTCCATGATTCAAACCTTGAGCAACTTGAGAAAAAATTTGATATCGATAAAAAGAGACTCGTTTGCTATCACTGCGGAATTGAATGTGACCTTAAGGGAATGGTTGAAGAGCGCCGAGACTATTTAACCGAGATGGGAGCAGTTGAAGATAAACCCTATGAAGCCCCCATTAAACTCAAAAAAGACATCCTTGATTTTAGAGAGAAGAGGGGACAGTTTGTTGGTTCTAAATATCGAATTGAGCTTTCTAAGATTGGTCCGTTAAGTTTTATTGGCCACTTGGATTTACAAAAGATCATTATGCGTATTTTTAAAAGAGCTGAGATCGAACTCCTTTATTCTGAAGGGTATAAACTAAGACCTTTAATTTCTTTTGGTCCAGCGCTTGCTCTTGGAGTTAGTAGCTTAAGTGAATATTTTGATGTTCGTGTTCCCAGAGAATGGGATGATATTAATACTGTTTTAGAAAGTCTTCAAAAGAACTCAGAAGCGGGTTTAATTTTTAGATCGGCCAGACTTCTTGAAAGAGAAGAAAGCTCTATTCAGAAGTCTCTTGTCGGGATGAAGTATTTTGTTCCACTCAAAGAAGAGGTTAGCGATGCGAATTTGAAAGACTTTACTGAAACTAAAGAGATTATTCTTTCTTCTTTCTCTAAGAAAAAGAAGAAACATATTGAAAAGGATATTAAACCTTATATTACGACAATAAAGGCTGCTCAATTTGATTATGATCCAACTGTTTTAGATCTAATCGATGAGGTAAATCCAGTTAAGGGGATGCCTGGTCTCGAAGTTTCTGTAGAGATGATTAATGGATCAACAATTCGACCAAGAGAAATCGTTCAAGCATTAAGCTTAAAAGGGATTCAAGCGGAGCGACCGATTAAAGTAGAAACTGTCTTAAACTAAGCACTTCGCTTAAGAAGACTCTTCGGAATCTTGATGTCGAATTTCGTATTCTCGCATTCGTAATCATATTCGAGTTCTGCTTTTTGAGATTTGAGTAATCCTTTAGAAATACTAAGGCCTAAACCTGTGCCTTGACCAATATCTTTAGTTGTAAAAAACGGATCCATGATTTTGCTAGCAATTTTGTGAGAGATTCCATTTCCAGAGTCGATAACTGATACAATGAAGTATTCAGAAGTTTCTTCTGACTTTATTTCAACCCATCTCTCATCCTCTTTTTTAATAGCGTCACAGGAGTTACCCACGAGGTTGATTAAAACCTGTGAAAGTTCACCAGGATGACAAAAAATTTCAATACTTTTATCAATATTGATAATAATTTCAGCTCCCGATTCTTTTATCTTTGAGGATACGATTGAAAGTGAATCATCTAAAATTTCGTTGAGATTAGAAGGTTTAAGAGCCTCAGAAGATTCGTCTCTTGAGATTTTTCTTAAACTATCGATAATATTTTTTATTCTTTTTCCTGTTTTATCAATTGTTTCGAATGAACTTGCTAGTTTGTCGATTTCTTTTTTCTCTAAGAGTTTTTTATTAACTTGATTATGACTTAATATGATTGCCAACGGATTATTTATTTCATGGGCCATCCCAGCAGCGAAAAGTCCCATACTCGAAAGTTTTGCGGACTGAACAATTTGTTCATGTTGTTGTTTTATAAGTGAATTTTGATGAGAAATTTTTTGATGACTTCTTCTCAGTTCTAATTGATGAACTATTTGTCTGGCTAAGACTTCTATCGCTTTGATTTGATTGACTGAAAGTTGTCGTGGCTTATGATCGACGATGCACAAGCTTCCTATGTTATAACCATTGGGAGTTTTTAAAGGTGTCCCTGCATAGAAGATGACAGGAGGGTCAGCAAGAGTCATTGGATTGTCATGAAAACGTTCATCCTGTCTAGAATCATTAATAATAAGTGAAGCTTCTTGAGTGATTGAGTGAGCACAAAAGGCAATATCTCTTTCGCATTCTCCTTGTTCTCCTCCATAGACAGATTTAAACCAAACTCTATCACTATCGATAAGGTTGATCATTGCGATTGGAGCATCACAAATTGAAGCTGCGAGATGAGTGATATCATCATAAGACATTTCAGGTTCGGTATCGAGAACGTCAAAAGAGTAAAGATCTTCAAGTCTCAGTCTTTCGTTTGAAGGAATCATTGGTTTAATCATAATAACCTCGTAAAGTGCATGTGATGATCTAGATCTCTTCGAACATGCATCGGGAAGCCATTGGCATATCTTCCTAAATCGTGGTCGCTATAAACATGAGTTTCTTCTACTATTGGTAAATCAAGTTCGATTGCAATCGCCATAGCGGGGCGATTGGCATAGCCGGTATCAATATCGTGCCGAGCTTGAAGGTCGGTAAAGGTGAATCGTGGTCCTGTGACGTGCATGGAAGGCCCTTTCCCCTGACAATAACTAATAAACCCACTGAGCCTCTATTATAGAGAGCATCTACACTGAGCTTAAGAAGAATCGAAAAGCTCAGGTATTCCAAGAGGTTATGGAGTTTGATTTACTTCTAAGATAGAATAAAAAGCTATGAAGATGACCATTATTATTGCCATATTTCTCTCATCTCTAATTGCTTTAAATACTTCAGCGATTGAAGGGACATATGAACTTATTGTGAAAAAGAAGCAAGAGCAAAAGCGAAAGTCTCGATGGACTTTACTTGATTGGATGGCAACCAAAAGACGAATGGACCTGATGGATCAATGGTTGCTTTTAAATACTGAAGATAATTATGTTGAAGTTTATCTCGATGCTGGACTTTCCTCTGTTGATGATGAAAGTTCCAGTCCTTATTACTTAGAGAATTCATTTCAACGTTATAAGTTTGGAGCTTTTGTACTTCCCTTTGGGGTTGAGTATCAAAGTTCAAATCTTGGTGAAGGTTCAAATATAGAATATCTCGCTTCTTTAAGACTTTTGGGATCAAGTCTTCAAACAACAAACCTTATAGTTTCTTATGGTCGGAATGTTCGCGAGAATGCGGTGGATGGCGATCTTAAAAATGATTTTTATCAAGTGAGATCAAATTTCTATCTAGCAGACTTTCTTGGAGTTTCAGGAAGTTTCAGAAAACTTATCGATAATAATAATGAAGCAGGGACCTTCGAAGTTGGAGGGACCAAAGTCGCTTATCAGGTCTTCGTTGAACTTGAATTATTACGCTTTTACTTTGAATCTTTTACCGAAACAAATGATTTAAAGTTACTGTCAGACGGTTCAGAATCTGAACGAGAAAATAAAGGAACTCTGTTCGGCATTAGAGTCTTTCTCTAAAACTATGGGCGTCTTAAGCGAATGAATCGACCATTTGGTTCGAAGTCTGGATAATCTACTTTTACCTTTCTCTGTGTAACCTTACCTCCAACAGTGACTTTATAAATGTAATCACCGTTTGGTAAAACTTTATAGAATTCTCCGTTTGAGAATTTAAACTTTCCAAGGTTTCTTGAAATTGGTTTCGTTTGGATGACTTCTACTTGTCCAGAAGTATTCTTATCATCGAAGTAGATCCCTGCTCCTGAATGAACAAGCTTTGCCATGTTCATAAGAGATTGTTTGTTATCCTTATAGAACTTGCTGATGGTATTATAATCTGGATATTTAATATCCGAAAGTTCAACAGTGAACTGAAGATCATTATGCCAATGATAACTCCAGTCTTGCATTCCACCATTAAGCTCATACCAGTCATACCCATTAGTAATTCCGTCAGCGAATTCAACACTATCTTTCATCGGCTTATTTGTTTTGGCATAATGTTTAGAAATTTTAATGATAAACTTATTAAGAGGATGCCTTCTTTTCGCAGTATCCCACATATAAGAAACACAGACGGCTCCACCATGGAAGTTTGCACTCAAAGAAAAATGCCTCTTTCTTTGCCACTTCATTATAGCTTGAGTTTCTGGTTGTCTTCCTGCTGTTGTGTTTTTATTGTCATTCGTCGAGAAGTCTGGAAAGTCTCGATTTAAATCTACTCCGTTCGCATTCCATCTCATTGGACGTTCACTTCCGTCAGGGTTCATAGAAGCGAGAATAAAAATTTCAGTATTATTGATGAGTTTTTTAGCTGATCGTTTCCCATCCTTGTAATCATTGAGAAGGTCTCTCATAAAAAGAATCATGAGTTCTCTTCCAACAATTTCATCTCCATGCATGCTTGAGATATATTTAAATTCTGGTTCATTTTCATCAACTTCAACATTGTCAGATATTTTAATGACCCAAAGATCTCTTCCTTGAACTGACTTTCCGATAGAAAAAAGTTTCGTAATTTTCGGAAAATCCTTAGCGATTTTTTTTAACTTTGCTTCTATTTCTTCAAAGCTTGGATAAGAGGCTCTTCCTCCTGGAGAAAGAATTCTTTGTTTAAAAGCATCGATGTCCTTACTTCTTAAAAATTTTAATGTTCCCTTAGGCCCATAAACTTCATATCCCGCTTCATCAACGTGATCGACAACAATATGCTTGAATTTGAGGATTCTTTTAAGGTGTTTCTTAGTAGGGTCTTTAACAATAAGAGATTCAGCTAGTGGCTGCGATGCATTAGCAAGCAAGCTGTTAAACCCAAGTAGAATTAGCAGTAAGAATCTCATATTCCGTCCTTATAAATAATTTTTAGGGATTATAGGTTAGAGGTCAAACATATGAAAGGGCTTTCTTTACATATAGCTAGCGTTGGATAAAATAGCCGCAATCTAAATGCGAAACGTCAATTAAGGAAGGAATAATGGCCTCTCGAGTTACTAAAACGGCTTCTAAAAAAACCAAGTCTAAAAAAAGCTTAGGAAAAAAAAATAAGAAACTCGAACTAGCTAAAAAATACGGCCTGGATAAGTTTGCTCTCCTTCAGATGTTAGAAAATGTTTTTCTTTCTCGTCGTCTCGATGACGCAGAAATCACGATGAAAAAACAGTCGAAAGCCTATTTCCAGATTTCTGGAGCTGGGCATGAAGGTATTCTGACGGCGATTTCAAAAGTTTTAAAGCCCGCTCATGATTTTTTCCTCTGTTATTATAGAGACCGTGCTCTTTGTCTCGGCCTTGGAGTGACTCCCTATGAAATGCTTTGCCAAGCGAACGGGAATATTGGAGACACGGCTTCTCATGGCCGTCAAATGCCAGCTCATTGGGGGAATAGAAAACTTAATATTGTGAATAAGTCTTCTTGCACGGGAACGCAGTTTCTTCAAGCAGTTGGTTTAGCTGAAGCAGGGCTTTACCTGAAAGATCGTAATATAAAAGACGGTCCAGAATTTAATAAAAAAGAAATCGTATATGTCTCCTGTGGTGATGGTACAACTTCCCAGGGAGAATTTTGGGAGGGACTCACAACAGCTTGTGTGAACAAGCTCCCAGTTATGTTTGTTGTTGAAGATAATGGCTTTGCCATTTCTGTTCCTGTTAGTGTGCAAACTCCAGGTGGGTCCATTTCAAAAGCTCTTGATGAGTTTCCAGGTTTGAAGGTTTTTACTTGCGATGGAAACTGTCCGATTGAAAGTTATGCGACGGCCGTAGAGGCTGAAAAGTATCTAAGAGCAGGGAAAGGGCCGGTTCTTCTTCATGCAGAAGTGACGAGACCTTATTCTCACTCTCTTTCAGATGATCACAAATTTTATAGAACCGATGATGAGCTTCAAGATGAAGCAAAAAGAGATGTCATTAATTCTTTTCCAAAGTTTTTAATTGATTCGAAAGTTCTTACAAAAGCTGAAGTTGAAGCGTTAAGAGCTGATATCGATAGCGATGTTAAAGAAGCGATGAAGCAAGCCATTGAAACGGAATGGCCTGATAAATCGACTTACGCTGATCATCTTTATTCGATGAGCGTTGATCCAACATCAACAGAGTTTGAAACGGAACCTAACTTTTCAGGAAAATCTGATGTTCCTATGGCAGGAGCGATTAATAAAACTTTAAAATCGGAACTAGAAAAAAATCCCTTAATGAGAATGTTTGGAGAGGACGTTGCTGACTTCTCGGAGTTAGATAAAATGGAGAACGATTCTCTTGCAGGAAAAGGTGGTGTTTTTAAAGTTACTAGTGGTTGTCAGCGAGTTGGTCATAAAAATGGAATTACTGATCAAGTTTTCAATTCACCTCTAGCTGAAGCGAATATTGTTGGACGTGCAATTGGAATGGCAATGAGAGGAATTAAACCGGTCGTTGAAATCCAGTTCTTTGATTATATTTGGACTGCTTATATGCAGTTAAAAAATGAGATGGCGACGACTCGTTATAGAAGTGGGGGAGATTATTCTTGCCCGATGGTTGTAAGAGTTCCGATTGGTGGTTACTTGAGAGGAGGATCTATTTATCACTCTCAATCAGGTGAATCACTTTTTACTCACATACCAGGTATCAGAGTTGTTTTCCCTTCAAATGCTCAAGATGCTGCAGGACTTTTAAGAACTGCTATTCGTTGTGATGATCCAGTTATGTTTTTAGAGCATAAGCATCTTTATTACCAAGGTTATAATAGAACAGCCGATCCAGGTGATGAGTACATGATCCCATTTGGAAAAGCTCGTATCGTTCGTGAAGGAACTGAGGCGACGATTCTTGCTTGGGGAGCTCTTGTTCAGAAAGCTATTGATGCTGCTAAAAAAATTGAAGATGAAAGTGGAGTGAGTGTTGAAGTTATCGATGCACGAACACTTGTCCCATTTGATATTGAAGCTCTTGTTGCTTCAGTTAAAAAAACAAATCGACTTCTTGTTTGTCATGAAGAGCATAAGACCTCTGGTTTTGCCGGAGAGATCATGGCCCTTGTTAATGAGCATTGTTTTGAATATTTAGACGCTCCTCCTATGAGGGTTGCTTCGAAAGATACACATGTTGCTTATTGTCCTGATCTTGAGGAAGTAATCCTTCCACAAGTTAGCGATGTTTATGAAAAACTAAGTAAATTATTGAGCTACTAGAGGTATAAAATGAAACTTCTTCTTGTCTTGGCCTTCTTTTCTTTCAATGCAGTTGCTCTCGATCAAACCTTCTATTGTGAGTCTGAAGCTATTTTAAAGATGAACTTTATGGGAAGCTTAAAGGATGGGAAGTTAGCAAGTGATATCATCGTAGATATTGAAGATTCTGCTTTCTTTGTCAAACTAGAAGACGTGAAAGAGTTTTGGAATAAAGAAGGAAATAAAGGTCATGAATTTGGTTTCCTTGTTGATGAAAAGACTACAAATTATTGGATTGATCTCCAGGTTATAGATTCCGAGGGCAAAGTCAGCACTGATTATCGAGGGATTACACTTGATAATAATAATGTTTACTGTGAGTTTAAATCCTTATTATAAAACTGAGTATAATGGGCTGTCGCTAATGCTGGAATAAAAAGATTGAGAAGCGGGATATTAATAAAAAAGAAATAAAGCGCTCCTGCTGTTAAATAGTGCCAAATACTCTTTGTGACATCAGCGACACAACTTCTAAAAGGAAGATTGTGACGAGACCAAGTGTAATCAACAAACTGAATTGAAACCAATAAAAAAGTCAGAGCAAAAGCAAAAGGTGTGAGAATTGGAATATAGCCAAAGACTAAGGCGAGTAAGGTGAGAATTCCAATAAACATAATCTTCTTAAATTCATTGAAAATGGTAAAAAACATTCGCGATAAAAGTTTAGAAAAGTTTTTACCTAGGCTATCAAGTTGAGTTCTTTTCATCTTTTTTTCAATCCTTTCACTAATAAGATCGTTGAAAGGACTGGCAATCGCCGAAACAATGAGAACAAATGTCCAGTTCACTAAAAAGAAACAAAGAATAGTAAGGATAATTTTTACGAGCCAGTAAATAATATCAAGCCAAATAGAATTAGAGGTTGCGAGTCCTTCAAGATATCCTTTAAGCCAACCCATCACGAAATCATAGAGATGATAAAATCCATAGGAATATATTGCGATTCCAATGGTGACAGGAATTAATGTGAAGACGAGATTAACTGGATCTTTAAAAATATAGCTGAAGCTTCTTTTGAATAGTGTGATGACATTTCCCATTTAATAAGGATAGTTAGTGAATCTGAATTGGTAAAGACTATCAAAACTATTTAGTTCAGAAGCGTCTTCAGGGATAGAGAAAGCAAGTTTCTTGAATTGCTTCCAATCAAGAAAGCGATAAACGAGATCTGTTAAAATATTTTGGTCTTCGCATCGTTGAAACTTCTCTTTTGCTTTTTTTAACTGACTGAGCGCACCAGTGAGGTTTTTATTATCAATATGATAGAGAGAGTTAGCGACTTGAATAATGGCCCAATAGACATTTCGAGCGGGATCATTTCTTTCTTCGATCCAGATATCTTCAAGAAGTTCATGGCATTCCCAATAGTTTTGTTTATTAAAAGAATGAATTCCTTCTTTGACTTTTTTAAGATGCTCGGGACCGAAAGTTCCGAAAGGAAACTCCTTCATTAAATTCCTATGATGGAGAGACCGGAGTCGACATAAAGAATCTCACCTGTAACTCCAGAAGAGAGTTCACTTCCTAAGTAGATCGCTGTTTTTGCAACATCATCTTGAGTGACATTTTGTTTAAGAGCAGACTTCTCTGCTGTGTATTTTAACTTATCTCTTAAACCTCCTACGGCAGAAGCAGCGAGAGTTTTTATTGGACCTGCTGAGATTGCATTGACTCTTACTTTTTGCTCTCCAAGATCATAGGCGAGATAACGCATGCTTGATTCAAGTGCCGCTTTAGCGACACCCATGACATTATAGCCAGGAATAACTTGTTGAGATCCATGATAAGTCATTGTCATGATAGAGCTATTTTCGACAAGTAAAGGTTTTAAGCTTCGAGTAACAGCAACAAGAGAGTAAGCAGAAACGTTCATGGCCGTTAAAAAACCTTCACGTGAAGTTTGAACAAAAGGGTTTTTTAAATCTTCTCTTTCAGCATAGGCGAGAGAGTGTACGATAATATCAATTTTGTCCCAATGTTGGTTGATAACCTTAGGGAGACTAGAAATATGATCGTCGTCAGTAACATCGAGTTCAAAAGTAAAATCAGCCTTGATTTCTTCTGCTAAGGGTTCAACTCTTTTTTTCAAAGCGTCATTGAGGTAGCTCATGGCAATTGACGCACCTTCTTTTTTGAAATACTGAGCTATTGCCCAAGCAATAGACCGTTCGTTTGCCACACCGAGAATTAAAGCTTTTTTACCTTGCAAAATACCCATATTTATCACCTTTTGATAGTATTGGGGTCATTCTAGCAATAAAAGGTGAACTTCGTGAATGCCAATGTTATTAAAAAATTAGTCCCAGATTACTTAAGAGAATTACAAACTTATAAAGCGGGTAAGCCTATTGAAGAGCTCGCGAGAGAAAAAGGTCTCAAAAGAATTTCAAAACTTGCCAGTAATGAAAATCCTTTTGGTCCTTCTCCTTATGCGATTCGATCCATGACTCAAACTCTTTGGGATCTTCATCGTTATCCGGATATGCATGCTTTTAAATTAATTAACAAACTCTGTGAACTTTATTCACTTAAACCAGAAAATATTATTCTTGGAAATGGAAGTGAGGGGATTATGGCTTATATTGCTCGAGCCTTTATTCAGCCGGGTGAAGAGGTTCTTACTTCTGAAAATACATTCATTGGTTTCTTTATTACGGCTGAAAGTGTTGGAGCTAAACTTGTGAAGGTTCCGATGACTCCGGACTATCGCTTTGATATCAAGGCCATTGCTGAAAATATTACGGAAAAAACGAAGGTCATTTATATTGCTAACCCAAATAATCCAACAGGGACTTATATCACCAAAGAAGAATTCGATTATTTGATGGAGCGAGTTCCTGGTCATGTTATTGTCATTATTGATGAAGCTTATTATGAGTTTGCAGCGAAAGCAGCAACAGATTATCCAGATACCATGGATTATCGTTTTGATAACGTGATCACGTTAAGAACTTTTTCAAAGGCCTATGGTATTGCTGGAATCCGATGTGGTTATGGTTTTGCTCATGAAGACTTTATTGCGAACTTGAAAAAAGTAAAACTTCCCTTTGAGCCAAACCGATTAGCTCAAATCGGAGCGCTTGGCGCTCTAGAAGATCAACCTCATTTAAGAAGAACTTTGAGAAAAACAACTCGTCTTTATACGAAGACAATGGAATATCTTATAGAAAAAGGTTTCAAGCCAATCCAATCAGTTACAAATTTTATCTCTTTTAATGTTGGCTCGAAAGAAGCAGCTGCTTATATGTTCAGTGCTCTTCTGGATGAAGGGGTTATCGTTAGAGATCTGGTAGGTAATGCAATGCCTGGGTTTATTAGAATTTCAATCGGAACTGACGATGAAATGGATCATTATTTTGAAGCGATGGAGAAAATCCTTCCTGCTTATGATGAAAAGTTTGGGAGAGTGGAATGAAAGTTTGCACTTATAAGAGAGAAACAGCCCTGGGGACCTTTGAAAGATTAGGTGTCTTTTATAATGCGAGTACGGTTATTGATATAAACCTTCTTTGGAAGGCGAAGTTCGAAGATGAGAATCATTTTGGAGCAAGTGAGAAGGCTAATCGCTATGCACCTTCAAAATTATCAGAATTATTGAAAACAAATAATAATGCGATTTCTTTTCTTAAAGAGTCGATTGATCTTTTTGAACAATTGAGTAAAAAAGGACTACTCCATACTCAAGACAAAGGTTATTTTTCATTTGATCTTCGAGATGACCAATCAGTAAAACTTACAACTCCAATTGATCAAATTAATTGCTATCGAGATTTTTATATTCATGAAAAGCATGTCAAAAAAGGCTTTGAAAAAAGAAATGAACCTATGCCTGAAGCTTGGTATGAAATGCCGGTTTTTTATAAAGGCCCGACGACAAGCTTTATTGGAACAGATGAGTTGATTCCTTGGCCTAGTTTTACCAAGAAGCTTGATTATGAGCTAGAGCTTGGAGCGATTATTGGAGCTCAAGGAAAAAATATTAAAGAAGAGAAGGCTTACAATCATATTTTTGGTTATACAATTCTTAATGATGTTTCGGCTCGTGATATTCAGAAAAAAGAAATGTCAGTGCGTCTTGGACCTGCAAAAGGGAAAGATTTTTGTTCAGTTATAGGTCCAGTTATTGTAACGGCTGATGAGTTTGCAGGAAAAGAACCTAATCTTAAAATGAGTGCCAGAATTAATGAACAAGAATGGTCGAAAGGAATGAGTGGTGATGCTAACTTTACGTGGGCACAAATTATTACTCATCTAACAAAGGATGAATGGATTTATCCAACAGATTTTCTAGGGAGCGGAACCGTTGGTACAGGTTGTGGTCTTGAGTTAGACAAATGGATTCAACCGGGTGATTTGGTTGAGCTTGAAATTGAAAAAATAGGTATTTTAAAAAATATCGTTGGGACTCCCAACAAAGAGGCATAATTATGGAAAGCTTTAAGAGTAGTGGTCAGGTGACAAAACAAGCCCATGTTCATATTCCTGATGGGCATTATGAAGAAGAGCACGGAAGAAAAGGATTCTTTGGGCGAGTCAGTCATCTTTATCACCAAAACCCTCTCACAAATTGGACCAATATTGAAGGTGACTTAAAACCTCGTAATTTACCTTCATTGTTTGATCTGCCAGAACTTCAAGAAACTGATCAAACGGTTTTATATAATAACGATGTTCGAATAAATATGGGTACTTTTTCAAAAACAGTTGAAAACTATTTAAGAAATGCTGATTTTGATGAGATGTATTTTATTCATGAAGGAGAGGGGCGCTTTGAAACTGTTTATGGTCATGTTCCTTATACAAAAGGCGACTACATTATCATGCCTCGAGGAACAACTTATAAAGTTTTTGTGGATAAGAAAACAAAGCTTTTAAACATTGAGTCTGCTTCTGAGTTTGAAGAGCCTGATAGAGGGATGCTAGGACCTAATGCTCTCTATGATCAAACGGCCATCTTTACTCCTGAAGCAGCCAACGGAAGTGAACAAGGAAAATCAGAATATATTGTTCAAATTAAACGCGAAGGAAAGATGACTTATATCACTTACCCAAACAATCCTTTAGATGTTTCTGGTTGGAAAGGATCAGTTTATCCATGGCGTTTATCGATTTATGATTATTGTCCTGTTAACAGTCATCGTTATCATATTCCTCCATCAGGTCATACGACTTTTGTTTGCAGGAATTTTGTTATTTGTTCTTTTGTTGAAAGACCACTTGAGAGCACAGAGCATGGAGTTTTGAAAGTACCTTTTTATCATTCGAATATAGATTTCGATGAGGTTCTTTTTTATCACGAAGGAAACTTCTTCAGTAGGGATGGAATTGAATCAGGGGCAATCACTTTTCATCCCCAAGGTGTTCATCATGGACCACATCCGAAGGCCTTTGAAAAGGCAAATGAGAAAGAATGGACTGATGAATTCGCAGTTATGATTGATACCCGATACCCTTTAAAGCGAACAGATATCTTTGAAAAATTTGAAAATAAAGATTACTGGAAAAGTTGGATGTCATGAAATCATTTGATGTAGGAACAGAGTTACGTGATAATTATAAATTTCTTATCGGGTCAATACTTCCTAGACCAATAGCAGTGATTTCAACTTTGAATGAAGATGGCTCTAATAATGTCGCTCCATTCTCTTTTTTTACAGGAGTAAGTGCCGTTCCTATGGTTATTGGTTTCTCTCCTTTAATCAGAACAAGCACTGGAAAAAAGAAAGATACGGTTATCAATATCGAACGTGAAAAGGAGTTCGTTGTGAACTTCGTGACTGAATCGAATATGCAAAAAATTAATGATGCTTCTGCAGAACTCGCTTATGGAGAAGATGAGTTTATTCATGCTGGATTGACTCCTCTGGACTCTGAACTGATAAAAGCGAAAAGAGTAGGTGAATCTCCAATTCATTTTGAATGTAAGCTCAGAGATATTTTAAGTTACGGAGATAATATTGGAGCTGGACGTTTTATCACTGGTGAAGTTGTGAAGGTTCATGTTGATTCAAAACTCCTTGATGAAGGACGAATTGATACAGACTTGTTTGCTCCTGTTGGTCGCGGAGCTGGGAATGACTGGATAAAATGCACTGATAGAATTCAATTAGAGCGGCAAATGAAGGCCCAAATTCAAAAATAAGTATTTCAGTCGTAAATTGATAATATTTTCATACTTGGCTCAAAGTTCTTGGAAATTAAGCTTTCCATGCCATAATGCTTCACGCTAAAGAAAAGTTTTATGGAGGTTTCTATGAAAAAGCTATTAGTGTGTTTGTTTACTCTTTTCTCAATTGTTTCTTCTCAAGCGGCAGAGGTAAGAGGTGCGAGAATCGATGGCGATAAGCTGCTTGTTGATGTTTCTTATGGCGGTGGATGTGGAGAGCATCTTTTTGATTTAGAAATTGGAGGCTGTGATGAAAAGATGCCTGTGCAATGTCAGGCGGAGCTTGTTCATGTAACAGATGATGTGTGTGAAAAGAGTATTTCTAGGACAGTTGAATTTTCACTTACAGAAAAGGGACTTGATGATAGCTACTTTAGAAATGGTCGTCTGACTATTTCTGGAGACAGAAGTTGGCAAACTGGAGAGAGATCTCAAGCAACAGTTATTATTAAGTAAAAACTTCATTAAAAATATTTCTCTTAAAAGGAGTGCTCTTAGGCACTCCTTTTTTTTATGATGGCTAAGTAAGCTCCAGCTGTAAAAAACATCATGACACCGTAAATTCCTGCGACAACAAGATACTCATTATTCATTAGGATAGTCGATGCAATAACCATGGCCAATGTCGCATTTTGAAAACCACATTCAATAGTTAAAGTTATTTCTTGATTGCGAGGTAGGTTCATTAATCGTGAAGTAATGATTGCAGAGAGCATCGTGAAAATATTAAGAGCGAGGATTGATGTCCCAACTTGAGGAAAGTATTGAAAGAGAGCTTCACGCTGTTTAATAATCGCTCCAAGAACGAGAGCAATAAAAAAGAATCCCGCTATCTTTCCAAGTTTAGAGCTATTCTTTGAGGTGAAATTTGGAAACTTCTTTCGAATTAACATGCCTAGGGCGACTGGAATGGTCGTCATGAGAAAAATTTTAAAGGCTGCAGAAAAAATTGAGAAATCAGAAGAAGTTTCAGAGGCAAAGTTGTCTATTCCTAGTTTTATAATAAAAGGAACAGTAAGAATGCCCATAACACTGGCTATTGCCGTAAGAGAAACAGAAAGGGCGGTATCTCCCTTTGCGATATGAGTAAGGTAATTCGAAGTCACGCCTCCCGGGCAACAAGAAATAATGATTAAACCAATAGAAAGAAAACTTGGTAGTTCAAAAATAGAAGCAATTCCAAATGCAATGAGAGGAAGGAGTACAACTTGAAGAGTCATGCCTATGCTGAAGGCTTTAGGAACTTTAAAAACATTTCTAAAATCTTTCAAGGTTAATTCTAAACCCATTGTGAACATAATAAAGAAAAGAATAAGAGGAAGAAGGATTTGAATAATCATTTTAAAAGTTTTTTAAGTTTATCTTTCTCATTATCAGGAATAACTTCAGATTGGTTTTTTGAATAATTAAAATGAACCATGACGACTGTGCCGTGCGCGACTTTTTGATCTCTTTGGTAGAGCTCGTGCTCAACGATCATAGATGAGTTCCCAATTTTCGAAAGATAAGTTTTCACAGTGACTGAATCTTGGAAGTGAATTTGCTTGAGATACTCGATTGTATTTTTGACTAAAATGAGTCGCCACTTCTGTGGATCAAGATCGGGGGTGAAAATTTTAAAGATTGGTTTTCTTGCCTGCTCGAACCACTCAAGAGGAATAGTATTATTTATGTGACCAAGAGCATCTGTTTCACAGAATCGAGGTTCTATTTTTAATTCTACCATAGATCTATTATAGAATTTGAAATCAGTTATTCAATTGAAAGTTGAAATCAAGATCGAGACTCGTGGCGATAGCTTCTCTATCTTCCTTAGTAGGAATAAAGTCAGCTGCATAGACTGCTTGAAGAGCAGCTTGATCAAGTCGATCAAATCCACTACTTCTTTTGATTTTAGCCTCAGTCACTTGGCCTGATTTTGATATTTGCGCATTGATTGTGACTAATCCTTGTTCTTTATAGATACGAGAAAGATCTGGATAGATCGGAGATATTTCAGATTTCGGTCGTGCTGGCTGAATTATCCCTGAAGGAGAGGATGCATTCTTTGCTTTATTTCCTCGAGATTTTTTAACGTTATTTTTTTGAGGCTTCAAAGATGTTTCAGAGTATTTAAATTGTACTTTATATTCAGAGTCTTTTGATTGTCCCGATTCCGAGGAGTAAAAAATTAAAGAGTGAAGAGCAAGAACAAGAATAAAGCTAAAAAGTAGTTTGAATCCACCCATAAACTGAAAGTCCCCTTGTTCCAAAGTTCAAAGTATCTTCATAGTCTTTATTTAATAAATTATGAATTTGTAGAGAGTAGTCAATTTTATTTTTTGAATAAGTGATTAAGGAGCCAATAAGAGCGTAGGAAGGAAGTTCGATAGAGCTACTGAGACGTTTTCCGACATAGAGTGATGTAAGTTCTATTATTAAATTATCTGAAATAGATCTTCCGAGTGCAAGATTAGCCTTTTCTCTTGGTATATTAGAAGCCCTAGTGTCAGTTGATTCATTATCAACATCTGTATAGGTATAGTTCCCTCTAAAGGATAGAGGTGCGTTTCTTGTTGATAAGTTTAGTTCAACTCCACTGGTTTGAGTTCGTTCAATATTAAAGTAGCGAGATGTCCCTGTATCAAATCCAATAAAGTTTTTTAAAGAATTATTGAAATAAGTTAAAGAAACTTTCATTCTGCTTAAAAATGAATCAATTCCAACTTCATAAGTATGAACTCTTACAGGTTGTAAGTCTGCGTTGCCATTATTTACTGACCTTAATTGATAGAGCGTAGGAGAGCGGAAGCTATGACCATAACTTGTTCGAACTTTAAAAAAACTATTTATAGGAAACAAGAAAGCTTGCTTATAACTATTAACTCCTCCAAAGAGTTGATGATCAAGAAAACGATAGCTTGTTTCGGAGTTAAAAAGCCTGTAGTTATACATTAATGTGGCATAAGAACTAAAGTTTTCTACTGAGATCTCATTGAAATTATCGAATGACCCGACTGCGCTTGCTTCTCTGTACTCATAGTCAAATCCAAAAAGAATATTAAAGCTCGGATTAAAAATATAAGTATTATAAAAATCAATTTTTTTACTTATTGACTCATACTCAGCATCGCTCGGAACTTCTGCAAATCTCTTTGTTTCAGATTGGCTCAAGAGAATTTTATACAGCCAACGATCGGATTGGGTTCTACTCTGGTATTTCAATGAAAAACGAGTATTGTCGAAATCTGATTGATCGTTATTTCTTTGATCTGAACTAAAACCATCGATTTCTGATTCTGTTTTTGTAAGAAAGAAAGAAGTTTCTAAAAATGATTTTTTATTAAACTGATATCTTAAGGAGGGATTGACCTGAATGACTTGAAATGAATCTCTTTCTGCTTCAAATACTTTATTTTTATTAAAACTTGATATTCCTTCTGTCTCTTTATAGTTTCCTGATAGCGAGTAGCTGATATTTTTATTTTTCCTCGAAATTGATGCCGAGAGGAACTTTGTTGCATCTGAGCCTCCTCCAACTTTAAGAGTAGGGGCTTTATCTTTTTTTGTATTAATTTTTATAACGCCTGCAACGCTGTCTGTTCCATAAAGTGCAGTACTCGCTCCATTGACAACTTCGATGGATTCTATTTGATCAAGAGTTAGCATTTGGAGTTGATAGGTCGACTCAATATCAGAAGGATCATCAATTTCGATATCATCAATAATGATTTTAGTAAATCCGGTTAGACCACGATGTTTAATCGTTTGAACTCCTCCATAAGCGCCCTTGGTATTAAAGTAGATTCCTGATTCTTCCTGAAGAAAGCTTGATAATGATGTTGATCCATATTTTTTAATTTCGTTTTGAGTAAAAATCTGCACTGAATTTACAGCTTGGTCGACTGGAGTATAGATTTTTGTCGCTGTCACAAGGTAAGGCTCGGCTAAAGCAAGACTGCAGCTTAAAACGATTAAGGGAATGGACTTGGAAAGCATGATGAAATTTAGCATACTCCATTAAGTTCTGCCCACTATAAATGCCATTTCTTAAATATTTTGGAAGTTCAATGAGGAGGTTCATTTTGTAGGGTTATTTCTTAAGCTGCTGAATTTACTTAAAATATTCTAAAAAGCTTTGAAGAAGAATAGGGCCTTGGTTGTTCCATTATAGACTTATAAAACATTTAGGATTTTTTGAGAGGGGGACAGGCGATGGCAATCCGCAAGCAAAGAGAAAGAAGTTTTAGAAAATCCAAACTCATGGAACAATTTCAACAAATATCTACCGAAACACAAGCTCAACATGAATTTTATAAAGATCGATACCAGTTTAAGGTTTTGCTCTTAGAAGATGATTTAAGCCTAGGTCGAGAATTAGCGAAACGTTTAGAAAATATCAGAAATTGTAGAGTTTTTGTGTGTCAAAGTGAGTTCTCTGCTCTCAAACTTCTAAAGCAGGAAAAGATCGATCTTGTAGTCTCTGATGTAGAGCTTCAAAATTTCAACGGTTTTGATTTTGGTGAATCGATACGGATGCTTATGAAGGAAGAAATTCCTTTGATCTATTTTAGCAAAGATAATGAAAAACAGATCGACTATTATATGAATGAACAATCAAAGTCTTCTTTTGTGTTTAATGCATTTGAAGGTAATGAATTCCAAGAGAAGTTTTTAGAAATGTTAGATGATATTGCTAGTTTGAGCCATGAAGTAGAGATGGAGACTGCTTAAAACTAACATTTTTAAGTGTTTTTCTATCATTTTGATGTTGCGTTTCCGACATTCAGAGCCTTTCTGGCACCTTTGAATCTTTTCTTTATAATTTCATTGAATTCTTAATCTCTGTCCTTAAACTAGGATTAATCGACAGATTTATGGAGATAAGTATATGAAAAAAGAATTAACGATTAGTTCAATTGTGCTCGGGGTTCTTATAGGAATTCTCATGACGATGGCAAATGTTTATCTTGGGCTCTATGCCGGGATGACTGTTTCTGCTTCTATTCCAGCTGCTGTTTTGGCAATGGGTGTTTACAGTATCCTAAAAAAGAAGGCCTTGCTTCAAAGTAATATTGTCCAGACGATGGCATCTGCTGGAGAGTCTTTAGCAGCTGGTATTATTTTCACTCTTCCCGCTTTAGTGCTTGTTGGAGCTTGGCAAGACTTTCAATTTTGGCCAACAAGCTTAATTGCGATTGCTGGTGGACTTCTTGGTGTTCTCTTTATGATCCCATTAAGAAAAGCTCTTATTGAAGATGAAGAAGAATTAATTTATCCAGAAGGAGTTGCTTGTGCAGCCGTTTTAAATGCTGGAGCAAGTGAGAGTTCACAAGGATTTAAAACAATTATTAAAGGACTCTTTATTGGTGGCGCTTTTAAATTTCTTGCAAGTGGCCTGAAACTTTTCGTTGGAAGCGTTGAAGCTGCAACCAAGATGGGAAAATCTGTCTTATTTTTTGGAGGAGACGCTTCACCTGCACTTCTTGCTGTTGGGTATATCGTCAATCTTAATATTGCAGTACTTGTTTTCATTGGTGGTTCAATTGGATGGTTAATTGCTATGCCCATGATGGGGACACCTGATATGTGGGCTGATATGGAAACTCTAGATCTAGCATGGACATTATGGTCGAAAGAAGTTCGTTATCTTGGTGTTGGGGCAATGATCACAGGTGGTGTTTGGTCAATCTTTTCAGTAAGAAGAGGAATTTCTTCTGGAGTTTCGGCCCTTATGGGGAAATACTCATCGGGAGACAAAGCAAAACCAGAGCAAAAAGATGTCAGTATTGCTCTTATTGGACTTGTCTTTATGACTTGTTTTTTCATCATGCTTTTTCTCTACAATAATTTAATTGGATCATTCGGACTTTCACTTTTAACAACTGTTATCATGATTATTGCATCATTTCTTTTTGTTGCAGTTTCAAGTTATATTGTTGGTCTTGTAGGAAGTTCAAATAATCCTGTTTCAGGAATGACAATCTCTGCTCTTTTGGCAACGGCAATTCTCTTCTTATTGTTTGGTTTTAAAGGAGATTCAGCTATTTTAGCAACTTTGGGTGTTGCAGCCGTTGTTTGTTGTGCTGCCTGTACCGCAGGAGATTGTTCGCAGGATTTAAAAACAGGGAGCTTGCTAAAAGCGACTCCTCGCTCTCAGCAGATTGCTCAAATGATTGGTGTTGTTATCCCTGCTTTTTTTATTCCTTGGACATTAAGTCTTCTTCATTCTGCTTATGGAATAGGGGAAGGTTTAAAGGCTCCTCAAGCAACTCTCTTCGCATCTATTACTAATGCTCTTTTTGGAACAGGAACTATCCCTTATGATATGGTTGGATACGGAGTGGGACTCGGTATTGCTGTTCTTATTATTGATAATGTTTTTCTTAAAGGAAAAAGTTTTAGACTTCACCTAATGCCATTAGCTGTTGGAATCTATCTTCCAATTACTTTGGCGGTACCAATGTTAGTTGGTGGACTTATTCGTTTTTATGTAGAGAAATCTCGAACAAAAGAAGTGAGCGAAGGAGAAGACCAAGGAGTTCTTCTGAGTTCAGGGCTTATTGCCGGTGAGGCGCTCATGGGAGTCTTGGTTGCGGTTTTATTAGTGACGGGTATAAAGGTTGATTTTGCAGCAGGTGTTAATGTGATGACTAAGGAAGTTCTTTCAACCTTAGCCTTTGTGATCGTTGCGATCTTTTTACATAAAGTTTCTAAGAAATCTAGTTAGTACAATCTCTCTCTGGTTTGGGGAGTTCGAAGTAAAGAATTCCCCTCCGGAGTACTCCGTTTTCATTCTTCGTCATCTCACCCATAAATTGATAAACATACTCTTTATTTAAAACATCTATTTTAGCATCTACGATATTTCCAGAGAATTGAACTTTTTGATTCTTTATTATTTTTTCATAGAAACTAAAGTTTATCGTAGGGTCGGTATAGTTAAAGTCAAAGATTTCTCCTCGTTCTGTGGAGTAGCTAATCTTTTTATTTCCGAGAATGGGAATTGATATGTTTTGATTCTGGAGGTTAATATAGGGAAGAAACAAACTATCAGGATGATCTAGATGAGTTTCTAACCATTCTCCTTTAACTTTAAAGTTATTTAAACGATTTTTTAATGAATCTATAAGAATTGCGATTTCAATAATATCCATCTCTATCTCATCGAGATGATCTCTCATATTCTCACAAGACGAAATATTGTTGGTATCTGGAATTTCTCCCTCGTCGCAAAGGTCTTCGAGAACACAGTCGCAAGAAGCTCTTTCATAGCGACATTTTATTGCTAGTTTCTTTTTAAAATAATTATTTTTCTTTGAACTTATTTTAAGGCTATCTTCAATTATATTTTGAACGATCGGGCTTTCTTTTTTTTCAATAGTTTTAGGCCAGAAAAAAGCAACAAAGAGATCAAGATTACCTTCTATATTTTTTTGCAAAAATTGACGGACTTCTGTGGAGCGACCTTTTTCGATGAAGCGTCCTTTTTTCTCTTCAGAGCATGAAAGAATGAGAATGAAAATTAGTAGCATTTTCATCGATAAAAACTCAGTAAAGTTAAGGCGATTTCATTATTATATAGAGAGTTTTGCCCTCCGACACTACGTGAATAAGTCAAAGAAAGATTCATTGGAATCATAAATTTTTGTTTTAAAAACATATCAATTGAGTTGAATCCGATACCAGCATAAAGAGCATGAACTTTTTGACGAGTATCATTTTCAAGAAACTTATAGCGAATTGGATCAAAAGAACTTCCATTAATTTGGTCTTGCTCTTTATATTGAAAAACATATCCTAGGCTGGTGTTAAACTCTGTATTGAATTTATAATTGAGTTGATTTTGAACTCTAATAATGTCTCCATATTTTTGTTTAGTATTGAAGTCAATATCAGGAGAGATAGGTTTGTTATCCTCTCTTGGGATTCTCAAAGCTCCTCGCTTATGTGACTGGTAAGTATAGCTGGCAGAAACGAAGTAATTCAAATTTGGAGTCAGTTGAAAACCATTTAAGGTTTCAATTCCTATATCCCACTGACCATCGCCAATATAGAGGTCCATAAATTGATTGATGTTATTTTCTTTCCCAGTAGGGAGAACGGCAAAGATTCCAAGAGTGTTTATCATGGAATCAGTTTTATTATAGTTGAATCTGGTAAGAAGCCTCAGGTCGCCTAGGGCTTGTGTTTCTCTTGGGTAAAGAGGTTCATAGCCATAGTCTTGTAATTGAAAACGAATAGGATTGCTAAGTTTATCTTCGATCTCTTGAACTTGTGAAAAATTACCATCCTTTTTTAGTGTTTGAATAAGCTGGTCAAATTGCGTTGATCTTTGAAAACTATTGGTGAAATTGACTCTTAATTTCACGATAGGAAGGATTGCCATGAAAGAGAGGTCTTTATTGATTCCATATCCTAAAAATAAAGATGAAACTTGAGATTCAATTTCTAAATCCCCAAAACTTTCACCTGCGAAGCTTTCAAGGTCATTAATTCCATAGGCCTTCATGGCTCCAGCCGTTAAAGCTTGTCGATTCAAATCTCTCTCTTGATCAATGATCTGGTTAAAGGAATAGCGTTCATTTAAAGTTGAAGCAAGAGAACTTTTTCGGCCATTAGTGCTGAATTCATTCAAGAATCGACTTTGACTATAATGGACGCCAAATGAAAATACTTTTTCAGGAAAAACGTCGGCAGAGTCAACCATAACATTATTAATAATGTCTTTGGAAGTAGCTGAGAATGGCATCAGTCCGATAAGGATTTTAACAATTAAATTCATTAAAGAATTTTATTGATCTTTGTTGATCTACTTTATTTTCGTAGTAAAGATCAGGAACCTCTTTTTTAAACTCATTAAGTGTTATTTCGTTTATCTCTTTTAAAACAGCACAGGCCTCAATCTTTTTCTTAGTCTTGAAGTAATATTCGGCTAGAGAGATACTGTTGAAAATATATCGACTAATTCCTCTTCCGTTCATTATCGTTTTGTTAACACTTAGTGAAAGATATTTAAATGCTTTCTTTTTATTTCCAAAAGGTGAAGGCATTTTAGTATTTGCAATTCCCAAGGTTCGATGAGCTCCATAGTTTGAAACTTCAGCTTTCTTGATCTTTATAATAAATTTCATTCTTCTTCGAATTTGAGGCCAATTTTTTAAAGCGGCAGTGGTTCCTTTGATCTCGGAAATTCTAGCGAGAGATGTTCCTCCTTGATAAGCAGAAAGAGCAACTTCATATTTTGTCTTTTCATCGAGTTCATTAGCGACATCTTTATCATAACCTTTCATGAATTGTTCGCGACATTGATCGGCTTGGTTCATTGAGATTTTAAGATATTTGATTTCTTCTTCTGAATTATCCAATTGAGAGCCATGAAAAAAGTTGAGGTAAGAAGCTTTGTTGAGAAGAAAACATTTCTCTGTTTTATTGTTTTCATTTTTGGCAAGTTCTTCGAACAACTTAGCGGCTTTGATGGCATTTCCTAGGGTTTCACCTCGTAGTTTGTAGAGGTTTAGGGCTTCAGTTCGTGTCTGAGAAAAAAGGGAAAGACTAAATAAAATGGTGCTAAACAAGAGTATTTTCATTGCAGTAAACTACCAGAATGTTCACTGTTGGAGAAATTTTGTCTAAGGAATTTCATAGGAAAGTCTAAAAAAAACTCAGCTAAACAAAAAGCGACTATTTTTATTGGCACTTTCTGGAAAACTTGAGCTTTCAAATGATTCCTCTTTAAAAAAATAAGCTCTAAGTCTTTGATATTACAAAGTAAAAAATAAAGTTTTTTAATAAATTTTACGATACTGCTCCATGTTAGGATTGCGTTAAGTACTCCTCTTAAATAACTATAAGGGAAAGTTTTTTAATGAATAAAAGTAGCACGTTAGTCGTATTCATTTCACTCTTACAAATCTTGTTTTATACAGGTTGTGTTAGTGACGGAACGACTGTTGTCAATGGAACTTACACTATTTCCATAACAGAGCCATCTGCAGACGGTGCTTCTCTTGGGAAGAACTCGATCATCGGCGGTGATTGTGGCCATCCTAATTATCCAATTGTTCTTTCAGGAGACGTAAGTCTTTATAGTGTTTGTCAGGGAGATAACACTTGGTCAGCGCCCATTTCTGGAGTTGGTTTCTCTGAAGGGCAAACAGTAACAATAAATGTTCAACTTAATAGTCCTGACTACATGACAACTTCTCCAGTAGTAACGAGAACTTTTACAAAATCAAATGTGACTTGTGATAACCCAGCTAACTTAACAAAGCTTTTTGGAAATATCGATGATGGAGCTGATGGATCTGCAACTCCTTATATCATTTGTACTTCTCAGCAATTTGAAAATATCGGAATTTATCCAAGTGCAAATTTTGAACTTGGAACCAATATTAATTTTGCCTATGCAAGCTTTAATCCTATTGCAGTTCCTTTTACAGGACAGCTTGATGGTAAGGATTATAGAATTGAGAATTTTCAGATCAATGATTCAGCAGCGACTTCAACGGGAATTTTTCGTGCTGTAAGCGGAGCTACGATTCGAAATATTAAGATTAAAAAT
Organism: Bacteriovoracaceae bacterium; assembly: GCA_965217035.1. Taxonomy (GTDB): domain Bacteria; phylum Bdellovibrionota; class Bacteriovoracia; order Bacteriovoracales; family Bacteriovoracaceae; genus JAUHYH01. The sequence continues at coordinate 1,892,771 of OZ244226.1, forward strand.
GTCAATGTCATAGGGACGGCTCGAGTTGGTATTTTGGCTGGTGACTGGAGAGGAGTTGGAACTATTGATAATGTTGATGTCCAAGGAACTGTTCAAGCAGTTCAAATGGGGGCAGGACTTATTGGACTGGCAAACACGAACTCTGCTCTTAATATTTCTAATTCAAATCTCGATGTTAACGTTACCTCAAATGATTTTGCAGGTGGTGTGATTTCCTATGTTTTTGCAAATAACACAAACTTTGCCATGACTAATACAAATGTCTATGCAAATGTTACCGGGCAAAATTATGTCGGTGGTGTTATTGGGCGTTTTTGGAATTCTAATGCATCTCTAACAAATGTTCTTCATAAGGGAAATATTGTCTCTACAGGAAAATATGTTGGTGGTATCGTTGGCGAAGCCTATCACGGAGTCACTTTAAATCAATCACGTCATGTTGGTTCAATTAATGTTACTCGAAATAGTGAAAATGATGATATGAATGTCGGTGGCCTTGTAGGTGTATCAAGGTCAACTACGAATATTACAGATTCCCATGTTGTAAGTAATATTACAATGGGTGGAGATTATGCCGGTGGTCTTGTTGGGCGCTATTTCGGTGGGACAATTTCTAACTCTTATTCAAGAGGAACACTTACGGTTGATGATACATATTATAATGCAGTTACTAAATTCGTAGGTGGTCTTGCGGGCAATGTTAATACCAATAGTGCGATTGTTGGTTCCTACTCTTTAATGAATATAAACTCAAAAGCAGAATATGTAGGAGGTCTTGTTGGTTACCTAGGTGGTGCTGCAAGTTCTATTGATAACTCTTATTCAACGGGAACGATTGCTGCTAATAAAAACTTTGTTGGTGGTTTGGTTGGACAGTTCACAGGGGCTTCACTTTCTAATTCATTTTCGAGGTCAGATATCACTATAACGAATCCAACTCCTCAAGCCTATATTGGTGGTCTTGTTGGTTATGTTAATAATCCATCGACATTTAGTGCACTCTATAATAGTGGTAATGTCGTTATTTCTAATGGTACTGCTGATAATGTCGGTGGTGGTTTTGGTTACGCTCAAGCAACAAGTATTAATGATGTTTTCAACTCTGGTGATGTGTCTGGTGCTAGAAATAATGTTGGAGGTATTGCCGGTTATTTAAGAGCTCCTCTAACTTCTGCTTTTTCAAGTGGATCGATCTCTAGTAAACTTCGTTATGTTGGAGGTATTGCAGGGATAGCAAATCAAGTTAATATCACGGATGCTTTTTTTACTGGAAGTGTTGCTGGAGATGGTGAAGTTGCTGGGATTGTCGGTTGGTATATACCAAGCGCAACATCAGTTTCCAATGTGTATGTCACTGGTAGCATTTATAAAAATGCTGGATCTACCGTCGCAGATAGTTCTTTTGGACCAATTGGTGGAAATATTACAAGTGGTGATATTTCTAATGGTTATTATATTGATAGTTTGTTGATGTATGATAATGGGACGACAGCTCCAATATCTTCGCCGAATACTTTTGGTTCGACACTTACAGCATCTCAACTCGATAATTCGGTTAACTATTCAGGATTTAATTTCCCTTCTGATTGGGTTATTCCTTCTGGCGGTTTTCAGCTTCCTTTTAATGCTTCTTTATACTCAAGAGCTGTTCTTCACTGGATGGACCAAGCTGATTATGGCTTTATTCAACCAGCAAGTTATGGTGATGATCCGATCAACGAAGCTGATCCTGAAATTATTCCAGAAACAGGTTCTTATGAAAGTCTTGCTTCTGAATTCGGTCAAGATCTTGTTGATGAAATTACATCGAGTAGCGCAGTTTCAAATGTAACAGTTGGAAACTTAGAAATTTCAATTGAAAACCCAGCAATTGACAATGAAACGATTATTGGAAGAATGTTGGTTTACGGTGAATGTGGTCAGTCAGGAAATACTGTACAAATTTCTGGAAGTTTTGATCTTTGGACAATTTGTCAAAGTAACAATAGATGGGCTGCAGTTATTGATGCTGACAGCTTAGCAAATGGATCTCTTACCTTATCAGTTGATATGAAGAACTCATCTCTTGGAGCTGGTTCTCCTGTTGTTTCGAGAACATTAAATAAACCGAGCACAGTTTGTTCTGACAGTCAGTCTCTGACAGGGGTTTATGGTAACTCTCACTTGAGTCCAGATGGATCTTCTACTCCTTATATTATTTGTCATTCAGGGCATTTTGAAAATATTGCTTTAAATCCTAGTGCGAACTTTGATCTTGGAGCTGATGTTGATTTTGCCAACAACACTATTGATCCTATCACAGCAGAATTTACGGGACGTCTTGATGGTAAAGGTTTTAGGCTTAAAAACTTTAATATTTCTAAGTCCTCAACTGTTGGAGTTGGGCTTTTTAAGGAAATGGGGTCTGGAGCTATTGTTCAAAACTTAAAGCTTTCAGGTTTTACAGTAAGTGGTTACGATCAAGTTGGTTCTCTAGCAGGAAAATGGAAAGGAACGGGTTCTATTACGAATGTCCAAGTTGATGGTTCTGTTACAGGAATTGCAAATACAGGTGGTCTCGTTGGATTAGGGAATACAAGTTCGGCATTAACGATTACAAATCTTATTTCGACAGTAAATGTCACTGGAAATAATTTTACAGGTGGTGTTGTTGGTCTGATTAATACAGCTGACGGATCTTTTAGTGCTAATAATATTACGCTTCATAATACGATAACAAGTACTGGAGCCTCTGGTTATGTTGGTGGTTTTATCGGTCAGGTTTTACAACCGAATATTGCTGTCAATGCAATTACTCAAGATATGAATATTACGGCAACAGGTGAGCATATTGGTGGTCTTATCGGTGACATGGTCAGTGGAACTATCTCAAACTGTACTATTAATTCTGATATTACAATTACGGTCGATGGTAACAATGGCTTCATTGGTGGAGCGGTTGGTAGAGCAACGGCAAGCTCAGCTATAGATACATGTCAGTTTAATGGAAACATTCATGCTGGTAGCGATAATGTTGGTGGGATTGTTGGTTATCTTAACCAAGGAACTTTGAGAAATATTACAACAAGTGGAACAATTGTTGTAAACGACGAAAAATATAATGTTCCAAGACAGTATGTTGGTGGGATTATTGGTCGATCTGAAGATGATTTTCCTGTGAATTTTACGGACTCTTCATCTTCTATGTCTATTAATGCAAATGCGAAGTTTACAGGTGGTGTTGCTGGACGAATTCCAGAAGACACATCAGTGATGAGAAATGTTTTTGCAACAGGTGAAGTCATTGGTAGTACTCAGTTTGTTGGTGGACTTGCTGGATTTCTGATGGCTGCAACAATTGAAGATTCTTATGCCACAGGTAATGTTCAAGTTAATAACACGACTCCTAATGCTTATACCGGAGGACTTCTCGGTTATTCAAACAGTAAAACTGCGGTCATAAAGAGAGTTCATGCTACAGGAAATGTTACGATCAATTCAGGGACTGCTGATTACGTAGGTGGCCTTATTGGTTACTTCAGAGGTGGTGCTCTTGAAGATTCTTACGCGACAGGAAATATTACTGGTGTAAGAAATAGCTCTGGTGGATTTATTGGTCTTAGTAGAGGAACAATTATTCGTTCTTATTCTACCGGAGATATTACGGCCAGCGGGCGGCATATTGGTGGTTTTGTTGGTTATCAGCTTAACGCTGGAATTAATGATTCATTTACGATTGGTAATGTTGAAGCGGATGATGAGAGTGGAGCTTTTATCGGTTATGTTAATGGTGGAACTGATACTATTATTGATTCATATGCTTATGGTGTAATTTCTAAAGCATCAGGGTCATCAGCTCCTGATATAAATTTTGGTCCATTTGTTGGAGCACTCTTTCAAGCTGATGCAATTGACGAAAGTACTTCATATTATATGACTGAGAACTATGGTGCTGGGAATAATACTCTTGGTTCTGCAATTAATCTTGCTGATGCAACGACAGTCGGTTCTTATCTTGGCTTCAGTTTTGGTGGAAGTTTTTGGGCATTTCCTTCCGCTGGATATCAACTTCCAGGGGAGTCCACTGATTATACTTATCCAGTCTTGAACTGGATGATCGGCGGTGGAGGTGGAAGCACTTATACTGTCAGCGGTACGTTAGCGGGATTAGAATTTGATTCACTCACTATCACATTAAATGGTTCAGAAAATATTACCCTTAATCCAGGTCAAACAAGTTTTACTTTTGGAACACCTTTATTAGAAACAGATCCATATTCTGTTACAATTACATCTCACCCAAGTGCTCCAGCCATCATATGTACCGTTACAAATGGTTCTGGAACAATGTCTACAGCAAATGTAAATAATGTCTCGATTAATTGTCCGGTATTTACTGGCATTGCAATTGCAGCAGGAAATACAACAATTCAATATGGGCTTTTTGATTTTGTTTCGGTCATCGGAACACTCGATAGTTCGGACACGGTTGATTTAACAAACTATGTATCCTGGGGAATGAGTCCAACAGGAATCTTCAGTATCAATAGTAGTGGTAAACTGACTGCAGTTGCTGTGGGTTCAAGTACTTTAACAGCAAGTTATTTAAGTTTTAACGATAACCAGCTTTATAATAGTTTGAGCGCGCCAACTGCTGCAACTGGTATGGCATGGGTTGAAAGTTCCCCGGTTGCAAGTGCAACGATTAATGCAAGTTGGACTGTTTCTGTTGATGCTCTTGATTCTCAAGGGATCGACGTCTACCAGAATGCTAATTGTATTGGAAGTCCGGTGGCTTCGGTCGCTCTTACGAGTTCAGCGAATAGTTATTCTTATTCTGGAGCGATTTCTCCATTTACTTATTCATTTAAAATTCGATCAATGAGTAGTGGACTTTCTTCAACATCTGCTTGTTCAAATAACTTAACAATTGACTTAACTCCACCAAATCCAATTTTCAACCTTTCTATTGCTAATGGATGGACAACAACACCTTCTCCGGCAAATAGTCCGTTAGTTTTTTGGGCAAATCCATCAGGAGATCTCGATCATGTCGAAATAGCTCTTGGATCAAGTGTTGGAGCAAGCGACGTTGTTGCTTATGCAGATATTGGTACTGTAACATCACATACTTTCACGAACCTATTAGGAATCTCTGAATGTACGATTTATTACCCGAGTGTAAAAACTGTTGATGTTCTTGGGAATGAATCAAATATTGTCTCAAGTGTTTCATTTCAATGGGATCAAACAGCTCCTGTTTTAAGCGGAACACCTACAGTAGGTAGTGATGCTCTTCAAAATAAGTCCGCAACTTCAACTTGGTCTGTAGCAAGTGAAAACTGTGCTCTTTCTCATTATGAGTTTGCAGTAGGTACTTCTGCAGGTGCTAGTGACACGATTGCTTGGATGAATATTGGAAACGTTGTTAGTTACCAGGCTCAAGATGGTATTGATGGAGTTTCTCTTAATTTAGCCCAGAATACTAATTATTTCACATCGATTAGAGCAGTAGATACATCTGGCCAGACAGGAAATATTATTTCTTCGACTGCTTGGCAATACTTTGTTCCAGATAATGAACTCCCTGCAATGATTCTTTGGCTCGATGGTCAAGATCTCGCAACAATTAAAGATGAAGCGAATAGAGATGCAACGGATGGATCTTTTTCTGGAAACGTCGACGTTTGGGAAGACAAGTCAGGTAGTACTGATATTCACAACTTCAGTGTGTCAGCTTCAAGACCAACATTTAACGCCTCTAAGAATTATATCAATTTCAATGGAACAAACCAGGCGATGACTACGCCGAATCATGTTGATATTAATACAGGAACTCTGACAGAGAAAAATATTAGTTTTTCTTTAAAAACATCGACAGATATCTCAACTCGACAAGTTGTCTATGAAGAAGGTGGAACTGTTCGTGGTATGAACATTTACATTGATGGTGGAAATCTTTATTGTGGTTTTTGGAACCTTCCTGGAGGAGAAGACGGAGGACAGCCATTTGTTTCTCTTAGTACTCCTATTAGTACTAATTCAATCTATCATGTAACTTGGGTTTTTGATTATTCGAATTATGCAGGTTCTGCTGGCCCAGATGGAGCATTAGAATGTTTCGTTAATGGTTCGAGTATAGGTTCAGCTCCTTCCAGCGCTAGACTCTATCCGCATGGTGGGGCTATCGGTATCGGTCGTATGGACAATGATACATATTTTCATGATGGAACCTCTAGTGGTGATGGTCATTACTATCAAGGTGATGTCATGGAAGTCTTTATCACGAATGATATTCCGACTGCGCAAGTTATTAGTGATCTTTATGATTATCTCGATAGTAAGTGGGGAAGTGTAGTTTCAGTTCCTGGTCCTCCTGTTGCGGCGTCAAGTCTCAATTTCTTAGAATCATCTCCTCAAAGTAGTCTTAGCTTTAATGCTAATTGGGTTGCTTCAACTTCTTTAGATGTGGTAGAGCAAAGAATTGAACTCTATGATAATGCTTCTTGTTCAGGAATTGCAGTTGAAAGTCACTTAACAGGTAATTCAAGTACAACAGTACAATCGTTCGCTGTTGGATCTGCTGGACTCTATTATTACAAAGTCGCTTCAGTTGATAACGATGGTAATGAAACAGAGTCGATTTGTTCTGTCGCTATGAATGTCGATCAATCTATTAATAATGCACCAAGCGCTGTTGCTTGGGCAGAAGGATTCTATAGCAATTCTTTAACGATGAATGCGAATTGGACGCCATCAGGTGATAGTGATATTGCTTCTCAAAGATTGAATGTTTATCTTACGAATGATTGTAGTGGATCACCACTTTCTACGAGTAATATTGGAAATAATTCAACAAATGCTCAGACCGTTTCAGGTTCAGCTGGTCAAACTTATTATTTTACAGTGACAGCGATCGACCAAGCAGGAAACGAACTCGATTCTAATTGTTCGCTTGGATTAGAAATCGATCTTGTTGCCCCCAATGCTCCTAGTTCAATTGCTTGGGTTGAGTCATCTCCTCATACGAGTACGACAATGACATCTTCATGGGCACTTTCAGCTTCTGGAGATGTTGCAAGTCAGAGAGTTGATGTCTATTCAGCAATTAATTGTAGTGGAGCCGTGATTCAATCTTTAAGTGTTAATAATTCCGATACTTCAAGAACAGTTGTTGGGAGTGTTGGTTCAACTTATTACTTTAAAGCTATTGCTATAGATAATGCTGGTAATGAAGGAACGTCTGCGTGTTCAGATGGGTTATTTATAAGTTCTTCAGCCTTTGAAGCCCCTCATACTCTTTCTTGGGTAGAGTCTTCACCTGTTAATAACCTTAATGTTAATACTCGATGGACTCAATCCTCAGCATCTGGTTTAACTGGTCAAAGAATCGACTATTATACAAACTCTTCTTGTTCTGGTGGAGCTGTTGCAACACAAAGCTTATCGACAGGAGTTTCGAGTGATGCTTTCTCTGGTCTTGATGGGACGAATTATTATTTCACTGTAACAGCTATAAAAAGTGGTCAGGAATCAACTTCAATTTGTTCAGATGGGCTGTTGCTTGATGTTTCTGATCCATCACCAATCAAAGCTGTCTCGTTAAGTTCGAACTGGATTGCTTCTGCATCACCATTTAGTTCTCCTACATTCTCTTGGACGAATCCAGGAAGTGATATTGGTCATATTGAAGCGGGACTTGGGACCACTGCAGGAAGTGATAATGTTATTTCTTTTACTAATATTGGAGTCGTAAACTCACATAGTTTTTCCAGTTTAAGTCTCTCAGAATGTACTCCTTTTTATCCGGTGGTTAAGGTTGTTGATGAGGCAGGAAATGAATCAGTTGTAGCCTTTGATGCAACAGGTTTTCAATATGACTATACTGTTCCAGCTGACATTTCTGGAATTGATGTTAGTGCAGGTGATGGATCTGACAGTGCCAGTGTAACAACTGCTTGGGCTGCTGGAAGTGATAACTGTAGTTTAAATCGTTATGAGATGGCAGTATCAACTTCAACATCAGATTCAAACATTGTTCCGAATGGAAGCTGGACTAATATTGGCCTTACTGTAAGCGGACAACTTTCTGGACTTTCGTTAGCACCTGCAACTAATTATTATTCATTAATTAGAGCTGTCGATGCTGCTGGAAATGTAGGGAATTATATTGCTTCAGCAGCTTGGACTATCACTCTTGCTCCTGATGCAATTGCTGAACTTGAAGCCACTTCAATTCTCTATGATGCTATTTCGATTGGTTGGTTAACTCCAAATGATAATGGAACTCCAATTGTTGATTATATTATTGAGTATAAAGAAACTTCTTCGGGAACTTGGAATATTCTTGCCGATGCTGTGTCTGCAGATCTTACGGCGACAGTCAGTGGATTAACAGAGAATACTTCTTATGACTTTAGAGTAAAGGCATCAAATGGAGTTGAGTCATCTTATTCTCCAGTTTTTAGTGTAACAACAGCAATTAACGATCCTTTCTTTGAGTCAGGTTCTTATAAAGCGATGAACCTTGGTGGAGCAACGACTTCGAAGGTTGTTGCTTTTGAAGACACAACTGAAATTAAAATTAATGATATTGTCGTAACGACATTAAACGCTGGTCAAACTTATGGGTTTACAAGTGCACAATTCGATGTGATTGAAGGTGATAAACCAATTTTTGTTGCTGGTAGAATCGGCTCGGGAGGAGCTTCTAATAAGGGTAATGTTGTATGGAATACACCTGATTGGGCTGGGAAAAATTTCTTAGCAAACTTAAGTCGAACAGCCACTCATAGAGTTCAGGTTTATGCTTTTGAAGCTTCTGATGTTCGTGTTTATTTTGGAGGATCAGAAGTTGCTCAACAGAACGTATCGGCAAATGGATCTCATATTTTCTCTTTTAATACCAATGGTAATTACGAAATTGTAAGTGATGGTTGGATTGTTGCTTATCAATATTCAAATGGTAATGGATCTAATTACACTGATCCAATGCCTGTACTACCTAGTAGTAAGGATATTATTGGTTTTCCAAGTAATTCTGCTCAGGTTGCTTCAGCTGTTGATGGGGCTTATTACGATGAATATCACTCAAGTGGAGGGTCTGGATCAAGCACTTTATCTACCGGAACTTTCAATACGATTAATGGCCAGGGAAGTCCAACTTCTTATTATCAAGGAGATGCTCTGAGACTTATCGCTGATCAGCCTATTGTCTCCAGAAGTTACGCCGATTCAAATGGTAGTTGTTCTGCTCCTTTTATTCCTGTAACGATGATGAAAAAGAGATATGCTATTAACGTTAATTCAGATTATGTCGCTTTTGCTTCTACTGGGCCTGCTGTAATTGATGTGATTGATCCAACTGGGACTGTTGTTGAGACTATCACTTTAACTAGAACGGGAACTGGCGATTCTCCTTATCGTGGAAGAAGAGGAACAACAACTGAAGGGATGAGGTTTGAATCAACAAACGATGTCTCTTTTGGAGCTTGGTATCAACCAAATAGCGACAGCTTTGGTGCTGATCAAGATGAGTCTATCATGTTTGGAGCAGACTAAATTACTCAGTTTTTAAATAAAATCAGATAATTACCGATATAATTTTTATGAAACTTTTTGTGTTGTGCTTTTCTGTTATTTTGAGTGTTTCAACTAATGCTGCTTTGACTGACTCTGATTTTATACAAATAAATTATCAAGATGAGATCGATTCGCGTATTTCTCATGAAATGACTGTTGCTGAAGCACGAGACGAAAATCATTTAAATGAACTTCTTTCTTATTTTTCAAAAAAACTATCAAAAGAAGAACATGTAAAATATCTAGACGCCTTTTATAATGAAAATGATTTAAAAAAGTATAACCTTCCGAAGAATCAAGCAAAAAACTCCTTAGAGAAGTTGTGGAGGAATTACTTTCCTGAAGTAAATTCTGAAAAATTTGAACTTGGTGAAAAATCTTTAAAAGATTTATATGCAAGAGAACCATCGAGTTTTAACCCTTTCGCCAAAATTGAAAAAGGTCGCCTAAAAAGTTTTCCTCAAAAAACTTTTAGAGTCGTGTTAACTTTTGTCCGCACAACCGTTGCAGGCGGAGCTTCAGGCTTTGTCTTCTTTAAGACAGGATTACCTTTAATTCCCTCTATTATCATGGGAACAGTTATTGGTGGAATTAGTGGATCTATTCAATGGTGGATTGAGCCTTTCGTTGAATACCTTGAAACAAATAAAACGACAGGGAAGGTCAAGAACTGGTTAGTTTCAAAGTTACCTTTTCTGGAAAAATTAGGAATAAAAAAAGTTGAGAAACTTGGAAAGAAGTCTAATCGTTTTAGTTTTTATACGAAATGGTTATTTACAGAAGTCGCTTTTGTCTCAATCATTGAAGGAATTTTGGCAACGATGGGAAGCGCCGGAATGATAGAATATAATAAGTTATTCTGGGGAGTTTCTCATGAAATTATGACCTCAAGTTTTATGACATTAGGGACTCAAGGAATTTGGGAAGAAAGTGTTGTTAAAGAATATGGCCCTAAAATTGAGCGGATTGAAAAAATGATAGCTCATGCTAAAAAGTATAATCAACTAAACCGATTAGCCCACCTCGAAAGACTTCATCAAAAGATGATTGTGAAGAAATCTGCAATGTTTGTTTATGGCTCTGCTACTCAGATTTCAGCTCTTATTTTGAAAACAATGGGTTTTAAAATTCATTATTTTGTTTTTGGCGGACTAGGAGTTTCAGGAGTTATTAACCTTGTTCGAATATCCATGAAGGAGAAACAAAGTTGGCTTCGCAAGCAATTCAGGAAAATTCCTTGGGCATGTCGAATATTTTCTCGATAAAGCGTTAATCTTTCAAGAGCTTCAAGCAATTAGGATCAAGTTTATTGCTTGAATTAAATTTTTTTGTTTTCCAATTTAAAATATGACTATTGCTCCAATTTAAGCATTTTATAGCTTTTGATTGATCAATGTCTTCAGGATGGAGATTTTCAGGAACGTCTACTATCTTGTAAATACATGTTATAAATTTCATCGAAGCGTTTTCTGCTGAAGCGAGAATTTTCCCAGCGTTATTTCCTTCTGATATTTTCAATTCATTATAAGAGCTTCCACTTGGCATATCTGAGAAATGCATAATAGGTCTTTTGATCTCAGGTTTTTCATAAAAGTAGTTATAGTATTTACTATCGTCATAAATGACAGAATACTTTTCATTCTTTTTTATCTGATAAAAAGCATGACGTTCTCTCCATTTAGAATAAGAAGCATAAACAGGGTCTGTATCAACAGAATCGATAACAAGTTTTTCATGCCGTAGATTGAATTGTTGTTTTCCAAAAAACTCACGAAAAGTTGATTTGAAATTTAAGAAAAAAGCTTCATTGTTGAATCGACTTTTTCTATAACGACACCCCTTGATATACTGAACAACAGCATAATCTGTCATTGTTTCGATATCAGAGGTTTTGTAAAAGCCTTCCATGTGAGAGTTTATAGTCATATAAGGTCTTTTTTGAAAATTTGTTCCTTTACTTTCACTTATCGAAACTTTTAGACCAAAAGACTTAAGAGAACATGAATTTGTATCGGTACAATTTGTATTGTGATAAATTAAGTTTTTTACGACTCTTGGCTTTTTAGCAATTGCCAAAGAGCTAGAGCTTATTAAAAAAAATATGGATAAATATTTCATCAAAACCTCATGAAGATTATTTGAGAAGTTTGATGACCACATTTTGAAATCTAAGTTCAGTCAACTTCCTTATTAACCACTTGTTGTTTTATATCTTACGAAAAGACGTTTCGGTTTTAGAACCTAAATTGTCTTTCATTTGAGAGAACTCTTACCTTGAAGAGCTTGAGTGTAATTGTCAAGGGGGGTATTTTGGTGGGACCCTAAACACTTAGTGTCCAAAATAAACGCGTTTCCTGAAACTATAATGATTTCAACTATTAAGGCTTTTCTATACGAACTAAGTAGGGATGTCCTCCACCATTTATACGTCGAAAAGAGGCTTTCTTTGAGGCAAATTGCGGATCAGTTTACGTCCTCCAAAAATACTGTTCGGAATGCTTTGATTTGTCACAATATTCCAAGGAGGGATAAAAAACTCAGCCGTCTAGGGTTGGAAACCCAAGATATGGAACAAGAAACGTAAAGGATGAGAATATTCCTTTTAAAAAAGAGCAACGAGTTATCGAGAATATTATTAAGATGAAAGAAAAAGGTCTTTCAAATAGAGCGATCGCTGAAAGGCTCACCCAAATGAAAATACTAACGAAAAAGGGAAGGAATGAATGGCATCATCAAACTGCAAGGCAGATTATACTAAGATTCAAAGATGACTTGAAACAATGCTTTTCTTATTTCTCTACAGATATTTAGTCAAGTTTGAAGGTTCAATCTTTTTGAGTAAAATATTTTAGTCTAAAAATAAAAGGCTAACACTTTAAGCTTTGACCTTTTCGTGTATATTACAAATCTTATTTTAGAAGTTGATCATTTAGCGAGAAACTATCTAAGCAAATTAACAATTTTATGACCACTAACATGCTCTAACCTATAAACTCCATATAGGAGTTTATTTTCTTTCACTGTAATTTGAATTGAGCCAACATAATCTCCATCAGGATAAGATGCACTAATTTCGGCATCGATCATTTTAATACTATTTCCATTAGATAGTGCTCTTTCTCCTACCATTACGGGTCAGTGATTTTCACTGATTTTACTAATAATCCTACTTCATGAATTGAGTCCATAAGAGTTGACTCTAAATCTCTTGGAACTTCTGTTGCCTGAAGAGAAAACGAAATCGTTACAAAACCAACAATTAATAAAATTTTTTTTATAAATCCTCCAGAACCTTCGCTTATAAGCAATGTTATTGCTACGGCTTTCGCCTTTTATTGGCCAGTATTTTCTATCTTTATTCTAATTAATACTATGACGACATTTCTCTGTTGCTATTTCGATAAATCTTTCGTTGCCATCATTCTTAGAAAATTCTTTATATAAAACGTCTATGATTTTTTTATCTTTTTTGCTGTATTCAAATTGATAAACTCTTATTCTTTCAACTTTTGAGTTAGAATTCTCTTTTATAGAGTAAAGACCACCTTGAATATGCTTTTCCACTTGCTTCTTATGAAAGACAGCATAAACAAACAGAGGGTTCATCGCTTCTATTTTATAAACTTTTATTTGAGGAATACCTCGAATCCCATCTATTTTGTCTAAAGCTTGAGATGGGGCGAAAGTAAAGTTCATTCCCTTTGTCCAGCCTCCCGATGCATCATAGCAACTATGCAGCTTATTTGTTCCAATTTTTTCGATAATCAATTTTGAAATTTTTTTAATTTGATCATCGCTCTTAATCATATATTTATCGAGATGACTTACAGGATTTTTTGCAAAAATTGAAAAACTTCCTATTGCCAATAATACAATTAACATATTTTTCATAACTTACTCCTAGAGTTTTGACTCATAAGTCTGATAACTCTTTTAAATTGTTCATACTTGTATAGTGATGATCATTTTCCCGGAACCAACGATTAAAATCCATAATGCTAAAGTTATTACAAAATATCGTAAAAAGAATAGTCGATTTTGATCCGAAATAACGCTCGTCCGACAGCAAACCACTCAGGTGGATTAGGTCTTCATTATATAAACTTGAACAACTTTAGCGTTTTCAATTTCAGTTCAAATTTTGGGCACTGTATGGAAATGGTGGGACCACCTGGACTCGAACCAGGGACCACCCGGTTATGAGCCGGGGGCTCTAACCAACTGAGCTATAGTCCCACAGTTGATAGGTTTTTAATTTAACCCATGAAGACTCATTTGGAAATCAAGGGTTTTGACATAAGGAGTAATTTTCTTGAAAATCCTCCCATGATTCAATTCTATAAATACGATGCAACTGGAAACGACTTTATTATTATTCATGATCCGAATAAAGAATATTTCTCGAATCTGCAAAATCAAGCCGCTGAGATCTGTCATAGGAATCATGGTATAGGAGCAGATGGGATTCTACTCATCCATGATCATTCTGATGTTGATTTTGAGGTAAGTATTATTAATAGTGATGGAACAGAGGCTGAGATGTGTGCCAATGGCACTCGTGCTTGTATTCATCTTATGAATCAAATTACAGGGAAGAAATTCTTCAAGATCAAGGCCCTTGGAGGAGATTTTGCAGGGCAGGTTTCTGATCAGACGGTTGCTCTGAAGATGGAGAGTGAGGTTGAGTATCCAGCTGTCGATTTAAGTACTTTAACAGAGTATGAGTTCAATCATTTTGCAGTCGTAGGCGTCCCTCATGCCGTGATAGGTGTAGATAATCTCGAGAACTTTGATGTAGAAGCTGAAGGAAAAAGAATTCGTCATTTACCTATTTTCAAAAAAGGGACAAATGTGAACTTTATTTCTGAAAAAAATAATAGAGTCATTATTCGTACTTTTGAGAGAGGTGTTGAAGGAGAAACTCTAAGCTGTGGTACCGGAGTGATGGCAACTGCTGCGATTCTATCTAAACTTCGGTCTCAACAAATTTTTGAGTTTGAAACCCGTGGCGGAAAGGTTGGAGTTGAAATTGATGAAGGGTCAATTACGTATACAGGTCAAGTTAGGCAGGTCTATAAGGGTGAACTCGAGTTCTAATTTTTAAAGCGATAGTTTAGGTTGAAAGAATGAATAACATTTCCTTCGTCTAAATTGGTGTAAAGCTCTCTCCTTCGATCAAGAGAGTACGTATTTGTATAATCAATAAAGAAATTCTTACTAGGAAAGTAACGAACAATAAAGGTGTTATTAAAATCCAAATCGTCGAATTCAATTCTAACAACTTCATCAGTTTCATGGAGAGGCCTGATTTTAAATCTATTTTCAATTTCAATCGAAGAAGAAGGGGCTAAGACAATCATGAAACCAAGTAAGTGCCTTAGGGCGGTATCTTCCGTAGTGATTAAGTTAAGAGTATTCACTTCTTCCATTTCCCATGTCTCGATAATCGGAGAGTAAAAGAAGGAAAGCTTTGGAATAAGTCTCGAGATTTTATAACGTTTTTCTAGGCCAAATGGATAAACTCTGATTTGTCCTTTATAAGGAAAAATTTCATTCTGCTTTTGTTGAAAGTAATCAATCCCAAAAAAAACATTTGTAGAGTTAAAAAGCTTTGTATGAGTAAGCATGAGTTCAGCAAAGTTTGAGGTTTGAGCAAATTGCTGATTCGTTGCTGCATCAGTCGCATCAAATCGAAAGCTTTCAAACCCAAAAGTTAAATCATAGGCATCTGCAATATTAGTCTTGGTAAGTTCTGCTCCAAAATGAAACTCACTGTAGTCATTCTGAGTTTGAAGTTTAATTGGACTGGCATAAACTCGAGCTTCTAATTTTGACTTTGGAGCTAAGTTTTCAACGAGTGGTTTTACGGCTGGGTTAAACTCAGAAATAATTTTTTTATAATCAGAGAGTGATCTGTCAAAATATTCCCAGGGGACATCTTTTACAGGTATCGCTTTCATCGTAAACTTCTTAATAGATTTAAAAGTATCTGGTCTTACAACGCGGAAGAGTTTCCAAAAAGAACGGCTTCTTTCTATTTTTAGGCAGAGAGCACGGGCGATAAATTCTTTTCCATTATAAACTTTTACTTGTTCATGAACTTTAATCTGCTCACTTTGGGCAAGGTTAATTTCAATAATATTCTGAGGAAGAATTTTTTTAACTTGAAAGTTAACTCGTTCACCAATTTCAAGGGCTTGAGTCGAAAGGCTAAAAAGAAAAATAAACGAAATCCATCTCATAATGAGATTATACTGATTCAACTTTAGTTTACCAGTGGTGGGGGATTAGTATATGACTTGGATTTAGTCAGCTCTCAAATATTTGATGTATTTAGCGACTGCTTTAATATCGTTTTCATCAATTTTTTCGAGATAAGGCATCATATCTTGGTTAACTCGTTGGCCTGCCTTCATTTGTTTGATTTGATCAATAACATACCAATCATGTTGTCCGGCGATGAGAGGTCCCTTTTTTTCTGGATTTCCTTCACCTTTTTCACCATGACATTCGTAACAGTTTCCTTTCTCATTATAAACAAGCATTCCTTGTTTGATCACAGGATCGTTCATATCCATTCCGCCAGCTTCTTCTTCTGGTCTACTTTCTTGTGGTCCTGCTAAGAGGGCTTCTTGCTGAGCTTTATATTCTTTAACTGTCTTTTGAAGATGCTCCCTACTTAGGTCTTCTTCAGAATTAAAGTATTTTTTGTAACTAGTTAGCGTCAGAAAAAATGTGACTATTGATAGAAAGAATATAAAGAGTACTAGCCGCGCGCCCATATCACCTCAAAATTATTAACTTATTTAAGCTAAATATAGTCAAAATGAGCTTAATATTCAAATAAAGAGTGGATTGGAGTGTCTAACTTATCAAAATTATTCAAAAATTTAAGGTTGATAACACTGAGACATGCTTTAGGCTCCAAACCGGCCTTTCGACAAAGGTTTAAACTGGCCGTGAGTGTTCCGCCTGTTGCGATGACATCATCAACGACAATGATGTTCTTGAGTCCTTCCATATCGGCTTTGATTTCTAGGGTATCGCTCCCGTATTCCAATTCATAGCTTTCCTGATGGATAGGAGGAGGGAGTTTTCCTGCTTTTCGAATCGGGATAAATCCAATTCCTAGCTTCTGGGCCATGGCCGATCCAAAAATAAATCCGCGAGATTCAATTCCAGCAATGGCGTCAATTTCTTCCCAATTAGTCAGGGAGATGAGTGCGTTATTTGTTTCTGAGAACTTCTGGGCAAGCATCGGTGTAATATCTTTAAAAACAATTCCTTCCTTGGGGAAATCTTTGACGTCAGCAATCAATTCTTCTAGTTCTTTAAAGTTGCTCATAAGGGGCTCCTAATACATTGGATAATTTACTAGGCGAAGCGGAAGAGCACCACTGAAAAGTTCAAATTTTTGAGACTCCTTGAGTCGGATGCGCTTTAAAAGTTCAAAATTTCCAGTAACGATTGCTAGTTTTGCTTGAGAATAGTTTTGCTTTATGTTTTCCGCAGTTGCTATATAGAGCTGCTCTAGGTCAGAGTTTCTATCGAGTCTTTCTCCGTATGGAGGATTGCAGAAAAACTGGACTTTTTGATCTTTAAAGCTAGTAAAGTTTCGAGCGTCAGCCTCTTTGATGACAACAGAGTCAGCTATTTTAAATTTTTCAAGATTTCCATGAAGCTCTTTTATAAATCTTTGCTGCCTATCAATTCCAATCAAAGGAGGAAGTTTTTTAGTTGAATGAAATTTTTCCATCTCTCTTTCAGCAATCGGTTTAAGTTTTTCCTCATAGCCTTGGAATTGAGGAAGTTTTTGAAAGGACCACACTTCTTTTTGAATATTTCTAGTGAGAAGTTTTAGTTTTTTCACCTGGGGACTTAGATTTCTCTGCTTGAAAAAAGCTTCGTAGAGAAAGGTTCCAGAACCTGTCATGAGATCAACAAACATTTCTTCTCTTGGATCCCAATCGATGAGTTCGAGAATTCCTGCGGCAAGATTCTCTCTCATTGGCGCTTTGTGTTCTGTATTTCTATAACCACGATGGGAAAGAGGTGTCCCTGTGAGATCAATCATAAGCTTTACCCACTCTTTGCTTGAGTGGATGTTTTCATTTGGCTCGATGTGAGCATGAAAAATAACATCTGGATTCTTAACTTCAACAGATGGACGAAATTTATTATCTTCTCTTACCCGGTCGACGAGCGCGTCTTTCATAACTTGAGCTAAGTAGAGAGTGTTTTTAAATTGAGAATGCTTCTTTTTTAATGGAGAAGGAGATTGAGTGACCGAAAACTTAAACTTCAAAGTCGGATCAAAAATCTTCATCCAAGGAAGATCTTTGACTTGGTAATAAAGATCTTTTTCGTCTCTGACTTGAAAGCGAGTCAGTTCCTTGTAGATTCGACTTGCAATTCTTGTACAGACTAACACTTCAAGTGCTTGAGAGAGAGAAGCTTCAAATTGAACACCACCTTTTTGAACTTTAGTTTTTTCAATACCCAATGAGTTGATTTCATTCTCTAAAGCTTCTTCAAGATGTAGAGGACAAGAAGCAAAGTAAAAAATTTCTTTAGACTTTTTCATGATAACGTAAACTTCTTTCAATTAATTCGCGATAAGACTCAGCTTTACTTTTATCGAGATTTCCTTCGAAAAATCTTTTGATTCTCCAGAGTGCAATCGAAAAAAGTCCAATGTGGATAAAAGTTTCAAGAAATTCTTTCTCGTTCTGAGGTAGAGGACGAACGGTTTCATAACTTTCAACGAAATCGTTAATAAGTTGGGGGGTAAGATCTCGACCATCTAAGCAACTTCCTGAAATAGAAATACCTAAGTCGAGAATATATTCACCTATTCCTGATTGTTCGAAATCGATGATTTTCAGGAGCTTACCATCACGGAATAAGGAGTTGTCGTAATAGAGATCTCCATGAATAACACCAGTTTCCCATTTTACTTGTTGAAGACTTTCGAGATCTCGACTCTTGAAAACCTTCTCAAAAGCTTCCTTGAAGTCTTGGGGGCAGATCGGTTGAGAAACATAAAAAAGCAAAGAGCTTAGGTCAAAGCCAACAACAGTGTGATCTCTGAGATACTCGTGGCTTAACTTTAGCTTGTGCAACGTCCCTAAAGCATTGGCCAATTCCTTCAAGTTTTTAGTGTTGAGCTGGGGAACTTGTCCATCGATAAAAGGGTAAACGACCCCATGATAACCATCTTGTTGGTAGACTGCATTCCCTTCTTTATTGAGATAAGGCGTTAATGAGTAGTCGAACTGTCTTTGTTCTAGGGCCAGTAAAATGTCTTGTTCTCCACCTAACTGCTTAATATCTTTATCATTTGAAACTTTTAAAAGGACTGGGCTGTGATCTTCAAATTTTACGACATAGTTTGAGTTCGAGATTCCGTGATTCTGGGGAATAACCTCGGCAATTCCAGTGAGGGAGTACTGCCCAAGAATCGTCTTGATAGTCGACGGTGAAAGCTTTGAATAATCAGCCATAAGGCATTTCATATATCAAAACTTCTTTAGTTGTGCTACGCTCAGTCCATATTTATAAAAATTACAAAGGAAGACGGAATGCAAACTATCGAGGAGACGAACATGACTACTGCAACTCCTGCTGCGGCAACTACTGAAAAACTCCCTTATAAGGTTAAGGATATCAGCCTTGCTGAATGGGGAAGAAGAGAAATCACGATCGCTGAAGCTGAGATGCCAGGACTTATGGCGTTAAGAGAAGAGTATGGTGCAAGCCAACCTCTTAAAGGTGCGAATATTGCAGGTTGTCTTCATATGACGATTCAGACAGCAGTTTTGATTGAAACTCTTACGGCACTTGGTGCTGATGTGACTTGGTCATCATGTAATATCTTTTCAACTCAAGATCACGCTGCTGCGGCGATTGCTGCTGCTGGAATTCCTGTTTACGCGTGGAAAGGAATGAACGAAGAAGAGTTTGACTGGTGTATTGAACAAACGCTTTTTAATTTTAAAAATGGTGAGCCACTTAATATGATTCTTGATGATGGTGGAGATCTTACGAATATGGTTCTCGATAGATTCCCTGAGCTTTCTAAAAATATCAAAGGTCTTTCTGAAGAAACAACGACTGGTGTCCATAGACTTTATGACAGAATGAAAAATGGAACTCTTCCGATTCCTGCTATCAATATTAACGATTCAGTAACAAAGTCTAAGTTTGATAATAAGTACGGATGTAAAGAGTCTTGTGTTGATGCCATTAGAAGAGCAACTGATGTTATGATCGCTGGAAAAGTTGCGGTTGTTGCTGGTTATGGTGATGTTGGAAAAGGTTCAGCAGCTTCTTTAAGAGGAAACGGAGCAAGAGTTATTATTACTGAAATAGATCCGATCTGTGCACTTCAAGCGGCAATGGATGGATTTGCAGTTATGCCAATGGATAAAGCAATCAAAGAAGCAAACATTGTTGTTACTGCTACAGGAAACAAAGACATCTTAACAGCGAAACATTTTGAATTAATGAATGATCAAACAATTGTTTGTAATATTGGTCATTTTGATAATGAAATCGATATGGCGTGGTTGAATAAAACTCACGGAAATACAAAAGTTGAAATCAAGCCACAAGTGGATATGTACAAAGTAGGAGACAGCACTATTTACGTTCTTGCTGAAGGACGACTTGTTAATCTTGGATGTGCAACAGGACATCCATCTTTTGTTATGTCGAACTCTTTTACAAATCAAACACTTGCTCAGATTGAACTTTGGAAAAATAGTGCAAACTATGAGAACAAAGTTTATATGCTTCCTAAGCATCTGGATGAGAAAGTTGCGAGACTTCATCTTGCTAAGATTGGAGTTGAACTTGAAACTCTTTCTGAAGAGCAAGCAGAGTATATTGGCGTGACGGTCGCTGGACCATTCAAGCCTGAGTACTATCGCTACTAGGCTCGGATAAACGTCGATCTTCGGCGTCCTTGAACCGGTGACCTCACTGCGATTCTGCTCGGACAGGAGTCCGAGCAGTGGTGTCCCGAGGGAACTGGCGTAGCAGGATGCGGAGCCAACCTCAAGAACTAAGCCTTGAAGGATAAGAGATGAATCTTTACATTGCCTGCGACCATGCTGGATATGATCGAAAAGAAGAGTTAATAAGCTTCCTCAATGAGCTCCACTCCGAAGTTATTGATTTGGGAACACACTCAGGGGAAAGTGTCCACTACCCGCAGTTTGCTTCAAAACTAGCTTTAGAAGTTCAAAAAGATAAGTCATCAAAGGGAATTCTCATTTGTGGTTCTGGTATTGGGGTTTCGATGGTTGCCAATCGTTACAAGAAAGTTCGAGCGGCTCGATGCCTTACCGTTGAGGATGCGGAGATGAGTCGTCTTCATAATAATTCTAATGTTCTTTGTCTAGCCGCACGAATGACAAGTTTTGAAGAAACCAAAGGAATCATTTCGAAATGGCTTGATACAAGCTTTGAAGGTGGTCGTCACCAAGCTCGCCTTGATCTTTTTAACGAGCTCGGTGAAGGAAATTAATTATCAAGTTTGATTAAGCCTGATTTCAAATATCTCTGAGAAATAATATTAAAGATGGGTTCGTTTTCAAGCGGGTTTATTTCAGCCATGGCTACTGCTCTTCTTTGAGCACGCCTTCTTTTGTACTCTCTTAACCTCTCTGCGGGATCCATTGAAGCTTCTTTCTCTTGCCCTTGAAGTTTCTTGAAAATATCATTTGAAGAGAAGTCAAAACTTGGAAGTTTGCTTACTGTAGTTCTTCTTTTTCTTGTTTTCTTACCTCTACGAGTATAACTCTTAGCAACGGTTCTACCTGTGACCTGAGTAAGTCTTTTCTTATGCTTTGGAGTTAATTTTGCTTGAGAGGCAAGTAATGCTGTTGCTGGTGACATCCCTGCAGCTCTGTAAGCTTTAGCTAATTTAGGATCTCCAGCTTTTAAGTTCTGACCTGCGAGGGCCTTGTTTGTTTGTTTTTCTGCAAGTTTACTGAAGTAATCAGCACGTTTCCCGATTTTATTTCTATCAGCAGCAGAAAGTTCACCTCGCGCAATGATACTAAAAGAATCTGTGAGGTTGCTTTCTATTCCAGGATCTAAATCCATATTACGAATTTCAAAATTAAGAGCGTTGTCGAGGCATGTGTTATTGGCACGACATTCACAAGTTGGATCTGCTTGCCCACGACCATCAAGGCAAGCCATTCCAATATGAGTCGAGTCACCTCGCTGGAGCTCATCGGCGATACAATTTTGTTCAAATTCTAAACTGTGAGCTGCTTCAGAAACTTCTCTTTGTTCAGCACAGAAACAGGGGGTCCCAGGATAGCATTCACCTTTTTTAGGAATTTTTCGAGCGGCAGTCAGAGCTTCGTCTCGAGTTTCTTTATGACGTTTAGCACTTTTTAAGGAAAGAGTGCTGAGTGTTCCTGCTAAGCCAGTATAAACCGCATACTCAATACCCTTTGGAATATTATATTTTGAAAATTCTATTGCTGAAGCTACGCCAAAACAAGTTGCTACAGTTCCAAAGATAGTTCCTTGAGTAACATTAGATTTTCTTTTCAATTCATGATTATTAGCAATGGTATAGAGAGCCTCTGACTGAGCGATCTCCATGCTTGTTTTGTTATATTTTTTTTGCATTTTGTTCTGAGAAAGCATGGTTGAAAGACTAAGGCCCATGACTCCAGCTGTTGCCACTAATTTACAAATTTTTCCAAGATCTGCACCGCCTTCTTTATCTGGATCTGCTTTTGCTTTATCCATTTTAGCTTGAGCTTTATCTAGATTTGCTTCATTTGTTTTAAGAGATTCAGCTGCGCGATTTAAGTCTTCAGTCTTTGCTCCTTCTTTAATAAGACTTTTATGTTGTTTTTGAGATTTTTTTAAAAGACTTTTCTGTTTAGTAAGGTTTTTTCTTGCCTTATCGACATTGACACTTCTTCTTAAACTTCCAGCTTTTAATGAAAGAGCCGATCCCAGTCCTCCAGCAACTAGAAAGCCCATTGCATGTTGAGCAATAAAGCTATTCACAACGTCAATTCCACGATCTGTAGGAGTATTAGGATTACACTTATGCTCTAATTTCTCGCATTCTTCTTCGTATTTATCGATCGTGCTTTGGTGGATGTAATCCTTGTATTTATACCTATCTGCGATGTCTTGTGTCGCTGATCCTGTCTCTTGAGCAAAGGCAGGGTTCCAGATCAAACCAAAGGCGATCCATTGAATAATGAGTGGTCGAATTGTATTTTTCATAGTTTTATTATCTTCTATATCGGATTCTGGCTGGAAATCTTGAGGAAAAAGCTGTAATTTCATAGTGTTAGAGTGGTCCTCATTTTAAATACCTTGGCAACAAAAGTTTACAAATTGTGACCCTTGGGCAAATAATAAAGGGCACCTAGGAGCACCTCCTAAGTATGAATTGAGGACTAAATGGAAAAAAAGATTAACCACACTAGTGAAAGTGAATTAACTCATTCGATGGTTCACTATCTTTTAACCATTCATAAGCTTAAAGAAAAGAACGGTTACGCTCGTGTTACTGATATTGCAAAAGACCTTAACCTTACAAAAGGTTCTGTCTCGACAGCTGTTAACAATCTCAAGAAAAAAGAACTTGTTGTAGAGGATGAAAGTAAATTTCTTTCTCTTTCCGATACTGGTCATGATGAAGTTCATAAAATACTAACATCGAGAACTTTGCTTTTTTACTTTTTAAAAGATGTGGTAGGTGTTAGTGAAGATGCTGCTCATAATGATTCTTGTTTGATGGAACACTTAGTGAGTTCGGAGACTCGAGAAAAACTTTTTCACTTCATGAGAAAAATGAGTGGAGAGTCCTCTTTAGATCTGGCGAAATATTCTTCATTTGATGAATTTCAAGAAGATCAAACAGGTGATACATATTTAAAAAATTAAATTCAATTAACTTATAAAAAAGGAAGTTTTATGAGTAACAATCCGTTATTGATTAATCACAATTTACCCTTTGATGCAATTGCATTTAATAAATTAACAGAAGAAGATTTTCTTCCTGCTTTAAAAGAAACTGTGGAAAAGGCTGAGCAAGAAATAGAACATTACGTTCAACAAACAGATTTGAGTTTTAAGTCTGTTATTGAAGATCTAGACGCTCTTTCTGAGGATATGGATCACGTCGCGAATGTCTTTTATGGACTCTATAATGCCCATGCGACTGAAAAACTACGAAGCTATGGTTCTGAGTTTAGTAAAACACTGACGAACTTCTCTAATAAAATTACGCTTGATGAAAGAATTTTTACTCGGATCAAATCTCTTTATGATAAAAAGGAAGAACTAAGTCTCACCCCTGAGCAGTCGCAAATCCTCACAAAATCTTATGACGACTTTGTGAGAAATGGAGCTCTTCTTCCTGAAGATAAAAAGGAACAACTTAAAAAAATAAACGAAGAACTTGCCGACCTTTCTGTAAAGTTTGCCGATACTCTTCTTGATTCGAAGAACGAACTTTTTCTTCAGGTTGAAAATGAAGTTGACCTCGATGGAGTTCCTTCAAATGTAAAAGAGGAAGCACTAGAACGAGCAAAATCTAAAGATCTTTCAGGCTGGGTCTTTAATCTTGATTATCCAAGTTATCTTCCCTTCATGAAATTTGCTAAAAATAGAAAACTTCGAAAAAAGTTTTTTGAGATTAATAATCAAGCCGCTTTTAATGAGAAGTTTAATAATACGGATAACGTTTACAGAACGGTTGAACTTCGTATCCAGAGGGCACAGCTCCTTGGCTATAAAACTCATGCTCAATATGTCCTTGAGAAAAGAATGGCCGAAACTCCTGAAAGAGTTCAGTCATTTCAAAATGAGTTAAAAGAAAAAGCTCTATCTGCTGCTAAAAAAGACATTCAAAAACTAAAAGATCTTGCTAAAGAAATAGATGGGGTAGAGGACTTTGAGAGATGGGATCTCAATTATTATATTGAAATTCTAAAAAAGCGTGAACTTAATTTTGATGATGAGGTTTTGAGACCTTACTTGTCTCAAGAGAAAGTTATGGAGGGAGTCTTCACGGTTGCTAATAAGCTTTATGGACTTAAGTTTACAAAGCAATCAAACCTCCCTATTTATCATGAAGATGTACAAGTTTATCAGGTCACACAAGAAGAGACAGGAGATCATATAGGTCTTTTCTATGTCGATCTTTACCCTCGTGAAACCAAAAAAGGTGGAGCTTGGATGATGAACTATGCTGATCAAGGTTTATACAAAGGCTCTGTGAGGCGTCCACTTGTAGGTATTGTTTGTAATTTCACTAAGCCAACAAAGACCCAACCATCATTATTGAATCTCAATGAAGTGTTGACTCTTTTTCATGAGTTTGGTCATGCTCTTCATGGACTTCTTTCAAACTGTCATTATAGAACCTTGAGTGGGACAAGTGTTTATTGGGACTTCGTAGAACTTCCTTCTCAAATTATGGAAAATTGGGTTAAGGAAAAAGAATGCCTTGATCTTTTTGCTGAACATTTTGAGACAGGTGAAAAAATACCGGAAGATATCGTTGATAAGATCATCATGAGTAATCAATTCATGGAAGGTTATATGACGATCCGTCAGCTAAGTTTCGGCTGGCTTGATATGTGTTGGCACAATCTTGAATCAATGCCTGAAGGTAAAGATATTATAGCCTTTGAAAATGAAGCATTAAAAGATTTTGCTCTTTTTGAAATGCCAAGAACTTCTGCTCGCTCGGTTACTTTTGGGCACCTTTTTGCTGGTGGTTATTCAGCTGGATATTATAGTTACAAATGGGCAGAGGTCTTGGATGCTGATGCTTTTGAATTTTTTAAAGAAAAAGGAATCTTCAATAAAGACGTTGCAAAAAGTTTTAGAGAAAATATTCTTGAGCGAGGGGGAACGAAACCACCACTTGAACTTTTTAAAGCGTTTCGAGGAAGAGAACCAGATGTAAAGGCTCTTTTAAATAGAGCAGGACTCAATTAAATACCATAAGTGTTGATATAGGCTGGTTGGTAAGGTTTCATTTGCCAACCAGACAAATAAGAGAAAAATGGCAGTAATGAAATTAATAATAATAAATTTTTCATTCTATTTCTCACAAGCATCTTCACCGATGCTTGTTGCATTTGATGGGTAAGAATAATAGCTTGATTGAGCTTGGCAACTCGATCCTTCATTTAAAGTCGAAATTCTAAAAGACCAACCCGTTGTATATTCTGTATCGAGAGCAATACGATTTGTATCGCAAGCTAAAGTTTCACCATCAGCCTCATAGATAAGATGAGATGTTGGAGATTCTATTGATGTAAAGCCATTGCTCAGTGTTTTATTGGCAGCATCGAGGCATGTTCCACAGTTTGAATAAAAGATTTTAGTATATGAGGCCGTTTGAGAAGAGTTTTCTCCCGGGCGCCAATATTCGAGTTTGCATTTAAGATAATGCCCATGAGGTTGATTAGAGTTTTCATATCCAAAAGAATAACTAAAGCCACATGATTGACCTTGACTGGTACAAGTAGGCTTATTGTTTGAAGAGTTTTCTTCTGTCTCTCTTGGAAAAGTAATTTTTATGATTGTACCTTCATCATTAAACTCTGTTTGAATATCACGAGAGTTTTCACATGCAATAAAAAAAAGTGGAAGAAGACCAATAATAAGTTTTCTCATGCTTCTATAAATAGCAAGTCAGATGCCAGTTCTAAACTTAAAAATTTTGACTTTGAGAAATGAAAGTAAGTAGAAAATTACAGAGTGTTTAATTTTTAGACAAAAAACCCCTAGCATTTGCTAGGGGCTATATGCAGGAGAACAACGGTTGTTTGAGGAGGAGAACCGTTTTCATAATTCTCTTAAGCTTTTCCACTGTGTCGCTGCGCTTTTGCGGTATTGCTTATACAGCTCAAATCTTGCTCCTTGTGGATAAGACTTAACTGAATCATAAAAATATTCTAAAGCACTCATATCCTTAAAGCGCCTTAAGTTTTACTTTTATTGTTTTTTGAGATCCATCATCAGTGACAAGTTTCACAGAAATTTTATCTCCAATCTTATACTTTTGAAGAGTGTGAAAAATATCATCAAGTGAGTTCACTTCTTTTCCTTCAATGCTTAAAATGGTGTCGCCAACAAAAATTCTTCCTCGACGACTTCTTCTCATTCCTTGGATCCCTGCTTCATCTGCACCTGAGCCAGGCTCAACATGGGCGACGATAACTCCTTTTCTCCCGAAAACATTACGACCCATATAGCGTCTGTAATGATCCGGGAGAGGGCTGATTCCAAGCGCTGGACGAATAACCTTGCCATGTTTAATCAACTCGGGGACGACTCTTTTTATAGAGTCTACGGGTACGGCAAAGCCAAGACCTGCGCTTGAGCGAGAGGTTGAAAAAATGAGAGTATTCATTCCAATAAGATCACCACTCGAGTTGAGTAGTGGTCCCCCCGAATTCCCAGGGTTAATTGAAGCATCGGTTTGAATCATGTCGTGAATTTTCACGCCACCAATACCATCTATCTTTCTTCCAAGGGCCGATACAATCCCTTGGGTCATTGTATAATCTAATTCGAAAGGATTTCCGATTGCTATGGTTGTTTGACCTACATTAAGATCATGAGAAGATCCTACTTTGATAGGTTTAACTCCTTTTGGTAATTTTTTTACTTTTAAAACAGCAATATCAAGTTTGGGTTCTACTCCCACAATTTCTGCTTCAATTTGTTCTTTGTGATTATAAAAAGAAATTAAAAATTTAGCGCCTTGATCACGAACAACATGATAATTAGTTACAATATGTTCTTTATCTTCCCAAACAAATCCAGAGCCGGCTCCAGCTTCTTGCTCTTCTGGAAGATCAAAAAAGAAACCACTTCTTACAACTTTTTTGCTCGTCACATTCACAACAGACGGAACTGCGTTTTTGTAAGCCTTGATTCTCTTTTGTTCGATTTCCGAGAGGTTTTCGATTTTGTTCGTTTTGGGTGCTGTACTCCCAAAAATAGCAAAAGCTTCTGTGTTAAGAAAGTAAGCCGCTAGGGATAGAAGAAAAATTTTGACTAAACTCATAAGGTACTTCTCCTTCAGTTTCGTAATCAGTTTATGAATTTCAATCTGTTCGTTCTACCAGTGAGTAGTAAAATCTTTGTCAACTAGTTGTTAATCATGCAAAAATTTTGCATGCCCTCTAAAGATGGTAACAGAATTGAATTTTACAACCGCTACACTGGTAAAGCAGAAGAGGAAAAAGTATACGGAGGCGACGCTGTGCGTTTCTTTTACGGGAACTCATTTGGCCAAAAGCTAGAAGCTCTTATCTCTCTTCCTTTTGTTTCAGTACTTTATGGATGGACTCAAAACTTAAGGGTAAGCCGTCATAAGGTTCCAAAGTTTATTAAAAACTTTTCTATTGATATGGAACAATACCAAGCTGGTTCTTTAGGGCATGAGAAAAAAGAACTCACTTATAAAAGCTTTAATGAATTCTTTATAAGAGAATTTTATTCAGGAGAAAGAGAGTTTGTTAAACAAGGGAAGCTTCCTGCTGTGGCAGAAGGGCGATATCTTGGTTATGAGTCTGTAACTGAAGACATTACTTTTCCTGTAAAAGGAAAGTTTCTTCGCTCAAAGGATCTTCTTGCGGCCAATAAATGGGCAAAAGATTTTGAAGCTGGTCCAATGCTTATCGCGAGACTGTGTCCTGTGGATTATCATCGCTACCATTATCCTTGTAATGGGCACACTCTTGATTTTTATAGGGTTGGAGGAGCTTTGCATTCTGTAAATCCTATGGCGCTCAGATTTCGTCCCTCATTATTTCTTGAAAATGTTAGACGGGTTAGTATTCTTCAAACGGAATGTTTTGGAAAGCTTGCTTATATTGAAGTTGGAGCAACTTGTGTGGGTAGGATTGTTCAGTCTCATGATGAAATGAAAGAGTTTAAAAGGGGAGATGAAAAAGGCTATTTTCTCTTTGGTGGGTCAACTGTCATTCTCATTGGAGAAAAGGGTGCCTGGAAACCCGCCCAAGACATTATTGAAAATACAGCTCAAAATCGAGAAGTTTATATAAGGCTTGGGGACCAAATTGGATCAATCTAATCCCCTAGACAGATTGTTAGCAAAACTCCAAATATTTTAAAACATCGTTATAGCACTGAGTTCCCCAATAGAAGATTTTCTTTTGAGCAAGGGGGCGACTTGAATGATAGTTTTCTCTTTGACTAAGTAGTTTATGCATTTGAGAAAATAGAGATTGAATAAAGGCTTGATCTTGAGCATTGAGATAAACTTTCTTAAATTGAAGAGTTGTATTGTTCTGATGTTCTATATATTGATGTTTTGCTGACTCGAGAATCGATTTAACTTCAAATTTTTTTGAATTATTATCTTTGAGTTTTAATATAAGATCTGATTTTTTATTTTCATTGATGGAATAAAAAGTATCGTGATAGATGATAAGATCACTCACAACAAGTCTTTGAAGAACAAAGAAGAGTGAATCTTTCTTTATTTCTAAATCACGAGCGATTTGATTGAGGTTCTTTTTTGAAAGATTTAAACTTTCTATAATCATTCTTTCAATAGGAGTAAGGTAATTCATTTTACGCTCCCTCTGGTAAAGAAAAGTTTTGAGTATTTTTCTTGCAGTAGAGGAGCATTTTCATTTCATCAACAAGTGAGTTGAGATTATGAAGACTTAGCCTCTGTTCACAAGATTTCGCCAGCTGATAGAGATCAGAAGATTCAATCTGATTTCTATCTAAAAATCTTTTTAGTTTCTCATATTCAGAAAGTTTCATCTCATGCCCATTGAGTAGGCGAAAAATTCTTGAGGGATTGATGTTGAGATCTCTTCCCATTTCTCTCATTGTTTTGTTGGGATAATTTTTTCTGTAAAGTTCAATTAAGTGAGACTGTGTTGATGTCATTATCTTCCTCCTTTAGTGGTTACCTAAGAGCAAGAGCGAGGCCAGTTTTTAGCTGCGACTCGTCAAATCAGATTCTTTGAATATTCTGTAATAAGTAGAATTAGAGATTTTAAGTCGTCGAATAATTTTAGTCGCTTTACCTTTTTCTTCCTCATAAATCTTCTGGAAAATCGCTTGTTCAACACTCTTTGTAAAAGCAGGGAGTCCATGATGAAAAATGAAATCTTCCTGTTCAGACGAGAGGAACCCCCCTTTTTTGGTCGGAGAAAATTTGGGGAGATAAGGGCAGTCTTTTTTTATGATTCCCAGATCTGATCGAGAAAGAGTATCAATTAACTTCTTTAACTCTCTTGTATTACCTGGCCAAGAATACTCTTTTAAAAAATCAACAACTTCTTCTTCAATAAAAAATTTTCGAGGTGATTGAGAAAGAAAAGAATAGAGTAAAACTTCTATATCATTTTCTCTTTCTCTAAGTGCGGGGATCTCTAGTTCGTATCCTGAAATTCTAAAAAAGAAATCCTTTCGAAAGGTATTATTTTGAGTTTTAGAGTTTAAGTCATCGCAGGTTGCACTGATGAGAGTAAAATCTACTTTTATGTTTTTTTCATAACCTATTTGAGTAAACTCTTTCTCCTCAATTGCCTTGAGAAGCTTTTGTTGAGTATGAAGAGGCATTGTTCCTATCTCATCGAGAAAGAGTACTCCCCCGTTAGCCCTTTCTAATAGACCTTTATGGTCTTTATTTGCACCTGTGAAAGCTCCCTTCTTGTGGCCAAACAATTCAGAATCAATTAAGGATTCAGGGAAGCGGCTACAGTTGAATGAGACAAAGGGTGTGTCAGGAAATATCAATTGGTGATAGGTTTTTGCAAAATGAGATTTTCCAACTCCTGTTTCTCCTGTTAATAATAGACATTGGTTTTCTAAGTTTACCTTTAAGAGGTTTCTCAGTTCTCTTAAGAAACTGCTATCATTTGTAAAAAAGAACTTACGAAGAATTTCCAATTGTGAATCATTAGCTTTCGTTCTTTGGTAGTTTTCGAGATAGGGAATAAGCGAAGTCTCAAAATGAAGCTTGGTAAGAAAATGATCACAGCCAAGTTCATAAGCCTTTCTTGTAACTTCTTTATCATCAACTTGACTCAAAACAATAGAGTATAAATTCTTTTCCTTAGCTTTTTTTAGAATTGTAAGGCCGTGGAGGTCTTGTTGGTGAGTTAAATTAAGATCTGTTACAAGGACGTCATACAAGCTCATTTCAAGGTGGTAAAGAGCTTGGTTTTTATGAGTCGCTAATTCCACCTCACAACTGTTCTTCATTTTTTTACTAAGTGAGTGCGCGATATAAGGGTCATCTTCAACAAGAAGGACTTTGAGTTTTTCCATGAAGCTTTCTACCAGAAGTTTTCGAAAAAAGAATAAAAATATTCGAAATCCGAATATTTTAGTCGGGTATGGAACAATATGCCGCGCTTAGTCTATCGCTTTGCTAAGTCTTTCTTCTGCCGAAAAAGGCTATAGGAGGGATTTATGGAAAATCAGTTTTGGTATTTCAATATTGGAGAACATCAACCAACTCGTTTCATTATAGGATCAGAGACCGAGGCTGACCGCTTAAATTCTGTGTTCAAAGAAATGGGTTTTCAGAATGAAAGTAAAGACGAAGACAGGTTCAATGGACGAACAATTAAAGTTCTTTTTACTGACGTGAGCAGTATTAGAAAGCTGTCAGCGAGTTCTGCAATACCTTTGCAAAACCAGACGGGTGAACTGGTTTACCGAAAGCTTGGACATTCTGTTTACGTTTACCGAGACTTTGCTGCTGTTATTTATAGCTCGCAGGCTAAAGAGTGGAAATGCTATCTAAATGGTAATCCTCAACTTTGGAATAATATTGAAATGAATATTCTTTTCAAAATGGTCGTGGGGAGAATTTTGAGTTTGATATTTGAAAAAACTTCAATTGTTGGCTTTTTTGGTGTTCCGGTAGAAGAGGGAGTTGTTGTTATGAATGCGAAAGAGGCGAAAGGGGAATTTGTTTTTTTTGATGTTCAAAATAAAAAGATCATTACTCAAGATGGAGTTAAGAGTTTTGATTTTCCTAATAAGATACTTAGACTTGAAACAACTCATTCAAACTATGAAAAGAAAATGAGACCAGAAGAGCTTTATAGCTTCTTAATGGCTAGAACAGCATTACTTTCTTTAGGGGTAAATAATTTGTATCAGGTTAATGCGATAAAAAAACTGACGAAGCTTTCTGAGGGAGTCATTTTTCCAGAAAAATCTTTTAAACCAAGAGTTTCTGTTGGAGCTTAATTCTTAAAACTTCCTTGGGTTTGAGTTCTAAAAAAATAAGGAAGGTATTTCGTTAATTCCTTTTCAGGATAAGAGTTTTTATAAGAAGCCAAAAAAATAGGAAAGCAGGTGATTGTACAGGTTGATGAATAAATCATCGTTTGATCTTTCTGTTTCCATTTATAAAACGCAGTTCCATTTTTTAACTTATATTCTTGTTGTTTTTTATAGCGATTGATTAAGGATTGATGAAAGACATCATGGAGGAAATAACTTGGAAGCTTTGCATAGAAATCTAAAACTTTATTTTTATAAACATTAAAGTGGACAGGAATAGCGTAACGAAGTTGGCTGACTTTCACTTTGTATTGCTGAAGGACTCCATCATCGAAAACAGGTTTCAATTTTGGGTATTTCGCTTTAATGGGCCCTAAGGGTTTACCTGGAAAAAAAGGGAGAAGCTCTTCAAATTTGAAATTGTAATTTGGTGGATCAACCTTCGAATGCCCTTGAGGCATTAAATTTAAGGTGAGTAATAATCCCAGAACGACCTTTTGCATCATTTCTTTATGATAGTTCATAACCATAGAGCAGTTCAAGTGACAGAGCTTGTTTCTTAGTGAAGAATAGAGAAGGTATTTTGGATTCATTTGTAGGAAATTTTATATGCCGCACAAGTCTTTTTTGAAGCTGTTTCTGACCTTTTCACTCTTGTTTTCCTGCAGTTATTTAAACAAAAATAAGGATGAGACAGAGGTTTCTTCAAGCCTCACTCTTGATGAGAAAATTCACCAACAAGAAGAAGCCTTTTTTAAAAAAAACAATAATTCATTTCACACTCATATGCCCGAATGTAATGGCTGTATTGCGGGAAGCTCCCCATCAGACAAAGATGATTTTGACAGCTATAAACCTGTTTATCATCTCGAGACAGTTGCGGGTTATAAACTTGAAAACCAATACTTTGATTTTCCCGTTGTAGATAATCAATACGTGCGTACATGGGTTAAGTACTTTACGGGTCGTGGAAGAAGTTGGTTTGTTCGTTCTGCTGAGCGAGCAGGTCGTTATGCTCCTATGTTAAGCGAGATTCTTACTGAGAATGGAATGCCACGAGATCTTATCTATCTTTCGATGGCAGAGTCTGGGTTTAATAATAATGCTCTTTCTCACGCTCTTGCAGCAGGACCATGGCAGTTCATCGCAAGTACAGGAAAAAAGTACGGCCTTCATATTGGCTGGTATGTTGATGAAAGGCTTGACCCAATCAAGGCTTCCTTTGCGTCAAGTCGGTACTTGAAAGATCTTTATGGGCTTTTTCAATCTTGGGAGTTGGCAGCGGCTGCTTATAACGCTGGAGAAGGGCGGGTGATGAGAGCAACTCGTCGCTATCGCACAAAAGATTTTTGGAAAATCAGAAGAAGACGTTATTTAAGAAGAGAAACAAGAAATTATGTTCCCAAAATTATGGCCCTTGCGATTATTGGTAAAAATTTGAAAACTTTTGGATTTGAAAGAGAGGTTGAATTTCAAAAACCTCTTGAATATGAAGTTGTTCATGTAGGGGAAAGAACAGATCTCTATAAACTTGCAGCTGATATGGGAACGAGTTTTAAAGAGCTTCGTAAATGGAATCCTGAATTGAAGCGTTGGGAAACTCCTGCTGCTAGATCTTATTATCCTTTGAGGGTACCTGTAGGAAGTAGGGATAAATTTGAATCTTGCTGTAGCAAGAAGAATTATGCAACAACAGATTATCAGAAGTATAAAATTAAATCTTATGGAAATATTTCACTTCTTTCGAAGAAGTTTAAAGTTCCTAAAAATGTTTTAGCTGAACTCAATGGAGTCCCTCTTAATAAATCTTTTAAAAAAGGTGAGTTTGTAACAATCCCTTTCTATAAAAGTCATAGTAGAAGAGGGGCAATGTATCGGGATCTTTATGTTCGTCGAAGAAGACGAGGGCGGAGAAGAGCTTCGTTTCGAAGACGAATCGCTATGGCAAAGAAATATGGGCAGACAATTACAAATCCATCTCAATTTTATACTGTAAGGCGAGGTGATACCCTTTGGGATGTTGCTAAAAAAACTGGAACCTCCCTTAATACGATCATAAAAAGTAATCTTGGCAAGGTTCGAAACGGAATGATTCAGCCAGGGCAAAAATTAGTTGTTAAATAGAAGAGGTAGTTTTGAGTCGGTTACTACAATTAAAAAAGAATCAAGATGGCAAACTTAAATCAATAAAAAAAATCGAAAAGAAATTTGTTATTGTCGGTTTTGATCTTTCGTCCTTAATTCTCTTTGATCAACTTTCTTCAGAGTTTGAAAAAGACAATATTTTAGTTATTAATGATCGTGAAACGAGTCCTGAAGAGATCCTTCATAGTTGGCAAACTGCCGCTCTTCTAGGCAGAGGTAATGCATTTCAAAACTTTGTAAAAGAAGATCTAGTAGAGGCTTTTAAAGCAGAACCCTTCTTTTACAAAGATCAAACCTTAAAACCATTTTCTGGACGCGCAAAACCTCACAAACTTCTTCCGTATGAAAGCTTTTTTATAGAAAAACCATTTGAAGTTGATTTCAAAAAGTTGTTTATCGATTTTGAAGTAGTCTGTGCTGAATATAAGAATTGTTCCCATAATCCGCAAATTTCAGAA
This sequence comes from Bacteriovoracaceae bacterium, assembly GCA_965217035.1. Lineage (GTDB taxonomy): Bacteria > Bdellovibrionota > Bacteriovoracia > Bacteriovoracales > Bacteriovoracaceae > JAUHYH01. The sequence goes on from OZ244226.1 coordinate 1,927,234, forward strand.
ATTTTTAAGGAAGATGGAAAATGGAAAATTGTTTGCAGTGATGGTTCTCTCGTTATTGCCGAAAAGCTCTACTGGACTAGTTCTCGTGAAGAGTTTTATGAAAAATCTTCTGAAAATTTGAAAGAGTCCTATAGTGATAATGAAAAAAATTTTCTTTTAGAGCATTGGAATTTTTCACTCCTCAATGTTTACTTCGAGCTCTCTCATACGATTGTGGATGAGTCCCAAACTGTCTTTATCCCACAAAGCTTTACCTATGATCACGGACACTTTATCGTGGATTTCTCTCAACCGAAAGAAGACAAATCTCAATCAATTAGGGCCTATGCATTGATTTATGATCACACTCTTTCTGAAGAAGAAGTCGGAAAAAAGATCCGTCATATGAAAAAAAGTCTTCAAAAAGTTTATCCAAGTTTCTTTGATTCGAACCCGACAGAAGAGGTTCGATTCCTTGATGGTTTTCTTTCATCAACGAGAGAAGAAAGTCAGAAAGTGGACTTTGATTCGTTACCAAATCTTCCAGAGTTTGTTGGTACACAAGCGGCATTTGAGTTAAGCCAATATCCATTAGAGATTCCGACATTGGCTTCATTAATGAAGTCAATTTCATCACTAAAAATCGATACAACCTCTCTGAGTTGAATCATTCATGAAAAAAATTTGGAAGTATAAAAAAACTCTTCTTCTTATTCCTGGGACGATTCTTCCCTATTTCTTAGGACTTGTTACTTTTTCTGGAATCTTCCAGCATTACGACGATTATTTTACGGTTGAAAAAAGGGAGAAAGCTATTGAGGTCACTTTCCTTTTAAAGAGACCACAAAAATGGATACCTCTTATTCAAGTTAGCTCTAAAGCTATTTGGCCAATTGTTATTAGCGAGGATTGGGCTTTTTACGAACATTCAGGATTAGATTTTAATCAATTAGGGAAGGTACTCGAGAATGCGGTAAAGAGTGGAAGAGTTAAAAGAGGAGCCAGCACAATTACTCAACAAGTAGTAAAAAACCTCTATCTCTCTCACGAGCGATCTTTTTTCAGGAAATTTAATGAAATGATTCTCGCGTTTTCTCTCGAGTTACTTGTTGATAAAAAATGGATTCTTGAACAATATCTTAATTTAGCAGAGTTTGGTCCAAGTCTTTTTGGTATTAAAGAAGCTGCTTGGCACTATTTTCAAAAGTCGCCCTCTGAACTGACTTATAGAGAAGGAGCTTTCTTGGCTATGCTTCTCCCTAGTCCAACAAGATACGGTGAGTCTTTTCGAAAATCTGAACTAACTGAATTTGCGCAAGAGCAAATAGAATCAATTCTCACCAAGCTTGTTCAAGCAAGAATCATTTCAGAAGAAGAAAAGCAAACTGAGTTGATGGATACCTTTAATTGGGAGGCGCTTCCGGATGAAGACTTCTTCTTCCCTTAGAGCTTTAAAAAACTTCGAATTTCTTTGTCCTCATAAAGATTGATTCGACTCAAAATACCAAATCGTATGTCTCGTCACTTTTAAGGATGCACCCTATACGGGTGTCTAAAACTTCTCGCTTTTTCAAGCTCTAAGATTGTTTTGTTTTTAAGCGAGCCAACGGAGTCTTTTCGCTAATAAAACTCCTAAGCCTGATAGAATTAAAGTTGGAACGAAAACAGCAACAGAAGCAGGAATTTGAGACTTTTTGGCAAACCCAATGAAAGCAAAGTAAATCGCATAGTAGAGAATCAAAACACCAAGAGTATTCGTTGCAATATTGCGACTTTTACCTCTTTGAGAAGAAATTCCAAGGCAAAAACCAATAAATGGAAAGATTAGGCAAAGGAGAGCGGTATTAAAACGATTGTAATATTCAATCCTCGCTTTATTTTGTTCTTTTATGGAGGAGTTTCTCGCTTTTAGTTTCTCTTCATCCAAAGCTATAAAGTTTTTTAATTGTGAACCTGTCATGGCAGAAGCTTTATTATTTACATTATAAAAATTATCTCTATTAAAAACGCTAAACTTATAGGTACCAAATAAGATTTTTTCTAGTTGTTGAGATACTTGTGGTCCCTTGTTTACAATATTTCCGTTATAAAGTTCGAGAACAAGATCTGTTGCAAAGGGATTGTCTTGGTCGTTAAATTCAAGAAGCCCTTGTTTAGCTGAAATAATTTTTTCACTTCCATTTTTTATGAACTTGATAAAAACATCAGTCATTTTTAAGCTTTCTTTTTCTATCTCTTTTGCAAAAAGAATAACGTTTGGAAGTTGAGTAAAAAATCGTCCACTTCTTAACTCTGAAATAAAACTCTTTGACTTGAGTTGATGAACAGTTGTTCTAAAGTTTTTCTTAGAAACAGGAATAAAGTTTTGATTCATGAGAAAGGCCCAAAGGGCCAGAGTTCCTGAAAACGCTAAAATGGGGATAAAGATTTTAAAATTGGACAGTCCAAATGATCTCATCGCGATATATTCTGAGTTTTGGCAGAGTTTGTTGATGCTGTAAATACTTGCAAATAAAAGAGCTAAGGGAAGCGATAAAGGAATCAAGGTTACTGCAATTTGAAGAACAAGTTCCAAGGTTTTTAATATTTCCATTCCCTGAGATGAGAGAAGATTTGTAATTTTAATAAGTTGAAAAGTCATTAAGAAGCTCACTAAAAAGAGAAAGATGAGCAAGAATGACAACACGACATAGGTCGCAACGTACTTAAACAAGGACTTTGGCATAGACAAAGGTTACAGGCTGTCCTTGAGACTGGGAAGTGCTCAATTGATTTTGTTTTGTTCTTGGACAAAAAAATCGCTTCTTGTTATTCTGCCAGCGCAAAGGAGAAAGCCATGAAACTAGAAATTATCCCTTCTAAGAACCCTGTTAAATCTGAAATCGTTGCCGTTGGTGTTTGGAGCACTGGTACTGATAAGAAGCAGACTTTGAAAATTGATTCAAATCTTAAAAAAGATATTCTATCGATTAAATCAGTTGAAAGTTTTAATGCAGGTCTTGGAAAAACGAGAGAAATTGTTCTTTCTGACTCTCAAAGAATTCTCTTAGTTGGTCTTGGTCGCTCTAAGGAATTGAATGAAGAAAAGTTTAGAAGAACGACTGCTCGTGTTTTTAAATCGATTAAAGCAGACCAACCGGCATCTGTTGAAATTGATTTAAAAAGTTTTTCTTCTAAGTTTAAAGAGGTTAAAACTTTTGAGATTCTTGCGGAGTCCTTTTCTCTTGCAGATTACTCTTTTGATAATCACAAGTCTGATAAAAAAGAATCTAAGTTAAAAAAAGTTGAGTTCAGAACTGTAAAATTAACAAAAGCGCAAGCAACTAAAAAGCTTGATCGAGTTCTTTCAATCACTGATTCAATGAACTTCACTCGAGATCTTGTTAATGAAGCACCAAATGTTCTTCATTCTGAAAACTACGCTAACATTATAGAAAAAGATGTGAAGACTACGCTTAAAGGAAAAGGCGTTAAAGTAAAAACTCTTAATAAAGCTGATATCAAAAAAGAAAAAATGAATCTTTTTCTTTCGGTAAATGCCGGATCTCATTATGAACCACGGTTAGTTCATCTCACTTATACTCCTAAAAGAGCGACGTCAAAAACAAAGCATATAGCTCTTGTTGGAAAAGGGGTCACTTTTGATACTGGTGGGTATAGTTTAAAACCACCAGGCAGCATGGTTGGAATGAAATTTGATATGGGTGGATCAGCAACTGTCTATGGGGCTTTTCGAGCAGCTGTTTTATTAGGTTCTCCTTATAAAATAACATGTATTCTTGCTATCACTGATAATATGATCGATGCAAAAGGAAATGTTCCTGATTCTGTCATAAAAGGAAGAAGTGGTAAAACTGTAGAGATTCTTAACACTGATGCAGAGGGAAGACTTTGCTTGGCAGACGCGCTTGATTACACTTGTGATTTAAAACCGAATGTTATTATCGATGCTGCAACTTTAACAGGTGCTTGCCTTGTTGCTTTTGGGAAAGAAGTTTGTGCTGTTCTTGGCAATGACGATTCCTTAGTGAAATCTCTTTATAAATCTGCGAGCAATGTTGATGAGTATATTTGGCAACTTCCAATTATTCAGGAATATAGAGATCAAATAAAGTCAGATATTGCCGATATCAAAAATATTGGTGCCGCGCGAATGGCAGGGACGGCGATCGGAGCCGTTTTTCTTGAAAACTTTATCAAAGATGATATTTCATGGGCGCATTTAGATATTGCTGGAGTTTGTGATTCTCAAAGCCATCTTCCATACTGTCCATCAAAGGGTGGGTCCGGTTTGATGGTGCGTACGCTTGCTGATTATCTCACTCGCTAATCTTGCAACCAAAGTTTAAAATCGTTCTTTATCAGCCCGAAATTCCTGGTAATACTGGGAGTATCGGGCGTACATGTGTTGCCTTGGGAATCGAATTGATTCTTATCAAGCCTTATGGTTTTGATATAACAGAAAAGTCAGTCAGAAGGGCAGGACTTGATTATTGGAAGCATCTTAAGCTTAAAGAGTTTGAAAATTGGACTGAATTTCTAGAAATTGAGAAACCCTCAAGTTTACTCTTATTTGAAAATCATAAGTCTCAAGATTTCTTCGAAGCTCCCTATATTGAAAATTCTTATTTAGTGTTTGGAAGTGAAACACGTGGAATTCCTGAAGAGATCCAATCGAAATATCAGGATGATATTTATTCTTTGCCGATGTATTCCGATATTATTCGTTCCCTCAATCTTTCTAATGCTGCGACTGCCGTCGCTTATCAATGTTTAAAATCTTTACTCTAAAGATTCAGTGGGGGCTGGATCCATCTGAGTTTTATAGTCTTTGTAAAAATGAGGGATATTCTTTTTATCATCCGCAAAAATGGGATATTCATGGTTTGTCGCTTCTTCTTTAGGAAGAACCATAAGTTTAAAACCTGTTTTTGATGGAGCATCAACAACGCTATCATTGTAAAAAATTTCAATATTACCCACACTTCCAAAATTAAGATAAAAGATTTTTCCAGTAATATGGATTTCTTTTCCTTCTCTTAAAATAAAGCTATTGATTTCTTTATCATCAACTTTATATCGCATCCAGCAATCACCAAAAGATGCCCTGACATAAAGTGAATTCTTATTATTGTCTCTTCTTCTGTATTCAGGAGGTATTTCTTCACTTGCATCAAGTGAGTCAATTGTATAATAAGCTTTCTTAATTTTATTGAACTTCACATAAGGAAAAAGTGATTCCTTCTTCTCTTGTGTTGTTGAAGTAGTTGTTGTAGTACTGGTAGTCGTTGTTGTTATGAGAGTTGAAGTGGTCACAACTGGTGCTTGAACTTCTTTGTTTTCTTCAGTTTTAGTTTGTCCTTCAGTTCCCGAGAGCAGATAACTGAAAATTTGGTAAAATCCTAAAATGAATAAAAAAGCGGTAACTCCGATGAGAACTTTTTTATTAAGGAGCATATCAAGATCAAATGCTATTTTAGGAGTAGATCCAACCTTTGAATCTTCTTCAACAAAGGCTTCAAGTGTAGGAGAAGTTGATTCATAAGAATTTCGTAGGATTTCTAATGCTTCATTAGGATCGACTCTAAGATGTTTTAAATAGTTGGTAACAAAGCCTCTAACATAAGTTTGCCCCGGGAGATTAGAGACATTTGAGTTCTCTAAATCTTTCAGGATAGCTAAGCTTATTCTGGTATCTTTGGCTATGGCCTCTAATTCAATACCTTTTTCGAGTCTAGCTCTTTTGAGGTAATCGCCAATTTTCTCGGATTCTGAATTCATTTTTATTAAAGATCTACTCCAAGCTCTTTCGCGTCAGTCGCTTTATCCTGAGAATAGATAAGGTTTTCAAATGAACTTGTCTCAAGAGAGATAAGTGATTTTCTAACGCTAGGGACGAAACGGCTCTCAGGAAACCTTCTTAAAAATGTATTAAAAGTATTAAGGGCTTCTTGATTTTTATTCATCCTTCTATAAGTCATCCCAAGGTAATAATGGTTTGTATCCTTTTTGTAACAAGTTCCTTGAGTTCCTTTTTTGAAATATTCTGAAGCCTTTTCGAAATTACTCTCTTTAAGAGAAATCGATCCGAGTTGGAATAAAGAATTACAATTGTACTTATACTCTTTCAGGGAGAGTTTAAAAAATTGCTTCGCTTTCTTTGTTCTCCCAAGTTTCATTTCGAGCTTTCCAAGATTGTAATATATTTGGTGTTGGCGAGTGTATGTGAAGTCTTCAAGAACCTCTTCATAAACTTTTCTCGCTTTTTTATATTTCTTTGCCTCGAGATAAATAGTCGCTAGATTTGCTTTGGCCTCTGTATTTTTAGGATCAAGCTTAATCGCCTTTTTAATATATTTAAGGGCTCTATTTTTCTTCTTTTTAAAATAGTAAGCCATTCCAAGATTATTAGTAACATCACTTCTCTCGGGTGCAAGCTTTTTAGCCTTTATAAGATTTGATAAGGCTTGAGAATAGTTTCCTTTAAGCAGATGACTCGTTCCATGACTGAAATAAATTTCAGCTTTATCTTTTTTGTTGTTTGTCTTTTGAGAACTGCAGCTAAAAAGAATAGTAGTGAGTAGAACAGTGAATAAAATCTTCATGATGTTAATCCCTAGGTGATTGAGTCAAATAGTCTTAATTTATAATAGACGAGAAGCCTGTCTTCATCAAATAATACGCTCTTAAATTAACGAAAGGTTTGCACCCATCGGATTTATTGACATTATGCAAAGTGATAGAGATCCTTTCATTATTATGAAGAATTTCTATCATAAACTGAGTGTTGCACTCGAGTTTTTGATCAATGGTCTTTTCATCTTACTCTATATTTTTTTGAGCAAGGGCCAGGAGAGCTCATTTTTTCAATACCTTGAGTTTGTCTACGCACAAAAAGTTATTGAGATATTAGTTTGGCTAGTACCATTCGTTATTTTGTTTTCTATTTTTAGTAACTTTCTTTATTTTAACTCGATAGAAGGATTATTTAGACAAAATATATTCTCTGTTATTCTACTCATTCCTCTGTTCATTGTTTGGGGGGATACTGAGTTTACCTTTTGGCTATCAAGTGTACATTTGTTTTCAACTTTTCTTTCTTTTTATGAAGTACCAAATAAGGGGAAAAAAGTTGAAGAATATCGACCGAGTTTTTGGAGTCGGTTGAGATTAAAGCCTGCTCAATTAGTCATCATGTCATTCGTTCTCCTGATTCTGACTGGAAGCTTTCTCTTAATGCTCCCAATTGCATCCAAACAAAACTTTGAGCTCGATTTTCTTAATGCGCTTTTTATGTCGACATCGGCTACATGTGTGACGGGACTTTCGACTTTTCCGATTGGAACAGAGCTTACCCTCGTTGGTCAGTTCGTTATATTAGCATTGATTCAAATTGGCGGTCTTGGAATCATGACTCTTTCTTCTTCGCTGACGATTCTCTTGGGGCGTTCACTCGGGATGAAAGAGCAAGTTATGATGCAAGGACTGTTAGATATCTCTAGCCTTGAAGACCTCATCGAAATGATTATTGAAATCGTAAAATTGACTCTTGTTATAGAGCTTTGGGGCGCTTTGCTTTTAACAGGGGCTTTTCTTTATGAAGGGCAAGATCTTGGGGAAGCTATGTTAAATGGAGTCTTCCACAGTATTTCAGCTTTCTGTAATGCTGGATTTTCTCTTTTCCCAGACTCCCTTGAGCGTTACAAAGATAATATTTTTATTAATGGGGTCATATGCACTCTCATTATTTTAGGAGGGCTTGGGTTTCTTGTTCTAAAAGATGTTAGACATCGTCTTTTTGAAAGAAAATTCTATAAAAAAAGAGGATTTGTTCATTTAAGCCTTCATAGTAAAATTGTTATTACAACAAACTTCTCTTTGATTTTCTTAGGGACATTTGCAATTTTCTTCAGTGAATTTCTTAACTCGTTGGATTCATATTCGATTGGTAATAAGTTTTTAATTTCATTATTTCAGTCGATTACGGCAAGGACTGCAGGATTTAATACAATTTCTCTGAACTCTCTTCATGCGCACACGCTCTACTTTATGAGTTTACTTATGTTTATCGGAGCTTCACCAGGGTCAACAGGAGGGGGAATTAAAACGACAACTTTTGCAATTCTTATCCAATCAGTTAAAGCAACTCTTCAGGGTAGAAAACAAGTTGAATTTTTTGAGAGAAAAATTCCAAATATGCTTAATGTGCGAGCAACAGCGATAGCAATCATTTCACTTGTTATTGTTAGTGCTTTCTTGTTGATTATGATTAAAGTTGAACCGAATCTTCCGTTCTTAAGTATCTTCTTTGAAACCGTCAGTGCTTTTGGAACAGTTGGACTAAGTATGGGAATCACTCCTGATCTTAGTAACACCGGGAAAACTTTTATTATATTGTTGATGTTCATCGGGCGGGTGGGTCCACTCACACTCGTTCTTGCAGTAAGTCAAGTCAAGGCCATTGCCGGAAAGGTACAATATGCTGATGGTCGTGTCATGATTGGTTAACCAAGGAATAGGGAATGATCGTTTCAGTCATTGGATTGGGGAAATTTGGTGCTAGAGTTGCTACTCGACTTTCGGAAAAAGGTATCGAGGTCGTTGCCATCGATTCGAATATCGAATTAGTTGAAAAAATTAAAGATCTTGTCACTCATTCAGTTTGTATTGATGTCACAGATGAGAAAGCTCTCCGTTCCGTTAATATTTCAGATGTCGATGTTGCGATTGTTTCTATCGGGGACAATATACAAATGAGTATTATGGCCGTTGCAATGTTGAGAAAGCTCGGGGTCGGAAGAGTCATTGCAAGAGCAACAAACCTCCTTCATGAACATGTTCTGCAAGAGATCGGTGCGAGTGAAATTATTAAAGTTGAGGAAGATATGGGAGATATCATTGCTTCGAAGATTGTTGCTCCTCACATTGTTCAGCAATATAACTTTGCTCCAGGTTATTCTATTGTTCAGATGAAACTTGGAAAACACTTTGCCGGTAAAACCTTAGTTGAGTCACAACTCAAGCAAGTCTATTCGTTAAATGCTGTCGCAATTGAAAAAAAGGTTCCATATATTACAGAGGAAGGGAAGTCTGACTTCAGAATTGAAATCAATGATAATCCTGTTCCGATGGATACAATTAGTGATGATGATATTGTCGTGGTTGTTGGAAGTGATAAGAATTTCAAAAAACTCTTCGCAGATCTCTCAGAACAATAGGAAATTGAATGAACTTTTCATTAAAAAATAGAATTACTGCAAGCTTTATCTTATCTCTCCTTATTGTTCTTTGTATGGGGGGGATGGTTTTCCATTATTTAAATGATTTGAATGAAAGTATTCAGGAGATAACGATTAACTTGAATAATGAAAACTCTTTGACTGATGAAATCCGAATTACGATTGCAAACATCATCAAACTTCAAAGAAAATTTAGTGCTCGTAGTGCCACTGAAGTTGATCTTGAAAAACTAAATGGTCTTTCTGAGGGGCTGCAATCCCAGTTATCAAAATTGAAAAGTATTTATAACGATGACGAACTTAAAGATATTATTGGGAATATGTCTGGTTATGTAGAGGCTTTTCGAACTAATCTCAATAATGCCGAAAACTTAAGAAGAATTAATAATAAACTTGCGATTGAGAATATTGAAACTTCAACTGACAAAATTGTGACTTTTTTTACAAGTATTGTAGAAAAGCAATTCTCACTGACGATCAATAAAGAAAAGAAAATGATGAGTGTTATCAGGGAAACAAAGACAAATATGCTTGTAACTCTGATCATTGTTGCTCTTGGGACTTTATTGATCTCTATGGTTATCCCTGGAAAGATTGCTCTTCCATTTAGAAAAATTAGTGATGCTATTCGAGAGCTTCAAGAATGTAATTTTGATGTTTCGATTTATTACAATCAAAAAGATGAGATTGGAGAACTTTCTCGAGAGATCAATAAAATGATTCGAAATATTAAAAAATTCGAAGAATTAAGAACTGATAGAATTTCAGTTGAACTGAGAAAGTTTGATGCTCTAGCGAATATGGTTCAAAAAAACGTTCTCGTTGCCAATGCTGATGGAGAACTTATTTATCTCAACAATAAACTTTATTCTAGGCTTAATCTTAAGTCTGACGATGTTCTTAATAAGAATCTTCAGGATACACTTCTTCCAGAGACGATTAAACAAACTTATGAACTTGCTTTGAAGCGTCGAAGTAAGATTGAAAATGAGCCTATTGAGTTTATGACCAAAATGACAGACGAGGAAGATTCTGAGCCAGTAGAAAAAGCTTTCGAAGGCTTTGCCAACGTCATTCCTGTGAGGGGGAAAGAGTCAAGTTTAGACTATTATCTAATGATTATCTCAAAGGACCTCTTTGCCTAAGCATGACCTTCATCATACTCTTAAGCTCTAAGTTAGAATAAATTGATTCTAAGGGAGATCTTATGGCAAGTTTTGAAGACATTATTGTTGAGGAGTACACAACCCCAAGCCCGCTTACGGTCGATGAGTTAACCAACATTACAGAGGTTGCAGAGCTCATGCTAGCCAATGGAGTGCGACATATTCCCGTTAAGTCTCGAGATAAAGTGATAGGGATTCTTTCAGAGAGAGATTTGAAAATGTTTTCTAACACTGAATATGCAAAAAAATTCACGGCAAAAGACCTTATGACCGAAGAACCTTTTGAGGTCATGTATAATACTCCTTTGGTCGACGTTGCTTTTAAGTTGAGTGAGAAAAAGATTGGATCCGCTATCGTTACTGACGAATCAGGAACACTGATGGGGATTTTTACTGTGACGGATGCCTTGAATGCTTTAATAGAGGTTCTAAGAGGTTCAGTCGAGTCTTAGTTAGTGTTTTGTCCTTGATATTCAGATTTTTAGATCAGAATTGTGGAAATGTAAAAATTATAATTTCTTATTTAGACTTCTCTCCAATAGGCTAGTCGCATCAATATATTTAGTGTAATGTCATACAAACATGGACCCTAAATTTATTCGAAATTTTTCAATTATTGCTCATATTGACCATGGGAAATCGACTCTCGCTGACCGAATCATTGAGGAGACAAAATCAATCACAGATCGTGAAATGAAAGATCAGTTCCTTGATAATATGGATATTGAAAAAGAGCGAGGGATCACTATTAAGGCCCAGACTGTTCGACTAAAATATAAAGCAAAGAATGGTGAAATTTATCATTTGAACTTAATCGATACTCCTGGTCACGTCGACTTTAGTTATGAGGTTAGCCGTTCACTTGCTTCTTGTGAGGGAGCGCTCTTGGTTGTTGATGCCTCACAGGGAGTTGAGGCTCAAACTCTTGCGAATGTTTACCTTGCTTTGGAAAACGATTTAGAAATTGTTCCGACTTTGAATAAGATTGATCTTCCTCATGCGGATCCAGATAGAGTTTCGCAAGAAATTGAAGATATTATTGGTCTCGATACAACGGATATTCCTCATGTGAGTGCAAAGTCTGGAATTGGAGTCGCTGACCTCTTAGAGGTCATCGTTGATCGAATTCCTGCGCCGGTTGGAGATAAAACTAAGCCTCTTCAAGCTTTGATTTTTGATTCTTGGTTTGATTCTTATCGTGGGGTTATGATTCTTGTTCGAGTTTTCGAAGGGGAACTTAAAGTAAAAGATAAAATTTACTTTAAAGAATCAGAAGGTGAGTACGAGATTATTAAGCTCGCTGTTCAAGAGCCTTTTTACTCAGAGGTAAAAACGCTTTCAGCGGGTGAAGTTGGTCTGGTTATTTGTGGAATCAAAACAGTTCGAGATGTAAAAATCGGAGACACCATCGTTCATAGTAAGGTTAAGGATACGACTCCATCACTTCAGGGGTACCAAGAAGTTAAACCAATGGTTTTCTGTGGGATCTTTCCTGTTGTGAGTGATGATTATGAAGAGTTAAAAGAAGCTCTCGAAAAGCTTGCTCTTAACGATGCGAGTTTTACTTATGAGCCGGAAACATCACAAGCTCTTGGATTTGGGTTTCGGTGTGGTTTTCTTGGCCTTCTTCATATGAATATCATTCAAGAGCGCTTAGAAAGAGAATTTGCTCTTAGCCTTATTTCAACAGCTCCTTCTTGTAATTATGAAGTTCATACCGCAAAGAATGAAACGGTCTTTGTTGACAACCCTTCAGAGCTTCCAGATGCTGGAGAGATTGAAGAAATTTGTGAACCAGTTGTTGAAATTTCTATTCATGTACCTAATGAATATGTCGGCCGAATCATAAAACTTTGCCAAGACAAAAGAGGAGTTCAAAAAAATCTGAACTATATTACGGAAGACAGAGTTCAAATTGTTTATGATCTCCCACTAAGTGAAATGGTTTTTGACTTTTATGATCGATTGAAAAGCATGTCTAAGGGCTATGCAAGTATGGATTATGAATTTCAAGGTTATCAGAAGTCTGATCTTGTCCGACTTGATATTCTTCTTAATGGAGAAAAAGTTGATGCTCTTTCTTTAATTTGCCATCGCTCTAATTCTTTTTATCGAGGAAGAGAGTTAACGGCGAAGTTAAGAAAAATTATTGACCGTCAGCAATTTGATATTGCGATCCAGGCTTCCATTGGTTCCAAGGTTATTTCTCGGGAAACAGTGAAGGCGCTTCGAAAAAATGTTCTTGCAAAATGTTACGGTGGTGACGTTTCGCGGAAGAGGAAACTCTTAGAAAAGCAGAAAGAGGGTAAGAAGCGGATGAAAATGGTTGGAAATGTCGAAATTCCACAAGAAGCCTTCTTGGCAGTGCTCACCGTTGATGAGTAAAATATCTGCATGACAAATTTCATCGAACAGTTTTACGAAGAAACTTTTGGACATATTAATAATTATTATCCTAAAGATTTAGTTCACGCTAAAAATAAATATTTTGAAATCGTGAAGCATATACCTGATGAAAATGAAGATCAGTACGAAACCAAAATGATTCTTTTTAATGAATGGTTTCTTTTTAATTATCGAGAGAAATATGACTCGACAGAGTCTTTTTTTAGCAAAGTCACAAAAGATAAAAGTTTTAATTTTTTCTCATCTGATCAGATTGAGATGATTCAAAGTCAATATTATTCTCTCTTTGAATTTATTAAGAGAAAAAGAAATGGTTTTCTTTTTTATGATTGGCAAAAAAAAGAAAAGTTTTTAGTTCCACTTGAGTTTCCTATTCTAGGATTTATGGAAAGAGATTTATTTATTGCAAGAAGAGTTATTCTTGCTGGGGATTGTTGGTTTCTCAAAGGACAAAGTGTCCTTCCTGCTGAATGTAAGAGGCAAATCCTCAAGCAGATGAAACAAGTAAAAAAAGGTAAGGTCGACAAGAGCTTTGATGAATTTCTTATGGAACTTGAAGTTCTAAAATCGCGTTCTCAAATGTATAACCATCTCAACCCTCGAGATATTTTTAAGTTCGTATAATTTGCTTGATCTTTGGACAGCGTAATACTGGGCCTGTTAATCAACTAGAAATAGTCTTGTTAGATAATAGTGGACCAAAAGTTGAAAATAAAATTGCAGACAACGGATTAGAAGAAAAACAATCATAGAGACTTTTTCGAGAGTCTATTAATCGAAGTAAGGGTTTTCTCCGGCATCGTGATCAGTCAAATCCACAACCTCTAAGATGTCGGGAAAATGTTTCTTCACAAGAGTTTCGATGCCTTGCTTTAAGGTTGCTTTCGAACTCGAGCAGCCTTGACACCCACCAGTCAAAACCACAAAGAGCTTATCATTATCAAAATCAACAATTTCGACATCTCCTCCGTGCTGGGCCAAAACCGGTCTAATTTGTTTATCGAATATTTTCTCAATTTGGTGAATCATACCTTTTTATAACATTATTTGAGAGTAATTTCGAGTTCATCAATCGGAAGTCTTAGGTTCTAAGTACTTAGTTTTTGATATTTTTAATTTTTTTTGCAATCAAAGGTAGAATGTACTCTGCTCTTTCTGCCATTATCGAAAATAGTGATGAAAGTCTTGTGGTTTATAAAAACTTTAAGTGGAAATCGGAAGAGCTATTCGAAAGTTTAAAAAGCTCTTATCAAATACTTAGCTTAGAAAGTGAGGAGAGTTGGAGCTCTGAGAAACTTCTTGTTATTGATTCTTTTGATGAGCAAATAAAGCCTATTCAAGATCGATTAGAAAGAATTATTTATGATGCTGATCGTGTTCTTTATTTAAAAAATCCTTTTGTAGAGGACCAAAAGCTGGAAGAAGTTCTTCTCGCTTCTGGTAAGAGCTTGAGGCTCATTAGCTTACTTGGAAAATCTCTGAAGAATCTTTATTTTTTGAGATTCTCATTATTTTCCCCTCGATTTCGCGTCTATCTTTCAGCATTATTAGACTGGGTTGCAGCTCGTCATGAGAGTTTGGATGTTATTAGGATTGAACAGAGCTCAAATCAGGCTTTTTTAGTCTTTGAACAACTATCAGAACGAGCCAATCGACCAGGAAATTGTTATATTTTGGGAATGAAGAAACCAAAGGGCTGGGCGTGGCTGCAGAAGGGTTGATCCTTAATAAACTCCCTTATAAAGATAGCCACCTTATTTGCAAGATCCTGACAAGGCAAGGCTATAAAGACTCCGTTTTATTTTACGGAGGACAAGGTGGCGGTAAGAAAAATAAACCAAGTCAATTAGAAGTTGGGACTCTTATTTCTTTTACTCCTGCGAGTTCAAAAAGATATTCTAATTTAAGTTCATGTAAAGACTTTAAAGTACAGTGGAGACATGAAAGTTTAAAAAATCATTTTCGTGCTTTTTTTCTCCTTAATTTTTTCGTTGAGCTTCTCGATAAAATTTCTGTTGAAAGCTATGATGAAGAAAACTTGGGAGAAGAAAAGTATTTTAATCTTTTGAGCAATGCTATTTTTTATCTTGAAGATTCTGTTAAAAAAGAATCATTCCAACTGAATCAACACCTTGCTTTATTTTTAGGGAAGCTGATTCTTCATAATGGTATTTATCCTGGTTATCAAAACTGTTCTTTTTGTGGTGTAGGCCTTAAGCCAGCAAACGTTTCAGCTTTAGATTTCTCCCAGGGAGGGTTTAGTTGTAAGAGTTGTCAAGAGGACAAACTTGCTCTTAGAGAGACAAGAAATTCACTTTGGGAATATTTTGCCACGATAAAAAACGTTTCTTATAAAAACTATCTGGATGTGGAAAACCACCCCCTAGAGGCTTTAAAACAGGTTTTAGTCTATTTTCTTGGCCAATTCCAGATAGGACCCCATGAGCTAAAAAGCTCTTCTTTTATTTTTCATTAATTTTAAGAACAAAAATCTTGTATTTTGAAAATTCTCTCATAGAATCTTAAACACTGATAAACACTTACGAAATAGCTTTAAACCGCAAAAAGGAGAATTTTATGGCTAAGAAAAAGAAAAAGACAACAAAGAAAACAAAAGAAATGCTTTTAGTTGGATCAAAAACTAAAGAAGCTCTTAAAGGAAAGGGATTCAACGTTTCTTCTGACGCTCTTTCTGCAATGAACGATTACGTTTATTGGCTAGTTGATCAAGCTCAGAAAAGATGTAAGGCAAATGGTAGAAAAACTATCAGACCTTACGATATCATGTCGTAATCAAAGTTTATTAAATAATGAAGAAGTTTTTAAAATTATTGATTTTACTTTCGTTTTCACACACTGCTTTCTCTAAAAAGTTTGTGGTTGATCCCAGTAATTCAAAGATAGGTTTCTCTGTAATGAAATTTAAAATTGAAAATGCTGTTGTAGGGAATTTTAAAACCTACTCTGGAACTTATGATTTTGATCCAAAGACAATGATTTTAAAAGATGTCAATGTGACGATCGAAGCTTCTTCAATTAATACGAATGAAGAAAAGCGGGATGCTCATCTTAAGAAGGATCCCGCATTCTTCAACGTAAAAAAGCACAAAAGCATCACTTTTAAATCTCTGATGCCTATCAAGCTCAAGCTTGAAAAAATGGTTGTTGTTCCAGGGCTTCTGAAAATAAAGGATGTTGAAAAGAAAATTAGCTTACTTGTAATGTTCAATGGAACTAAAGCTAATAAGCCTGCAAAGAGTGCAGAAAAACCTTCTTTTGTTGCCAGTGCTAATATCAATCGTCATGACTTCAAGGTTTCTTGGAATCAAGATCTTGATAAGAAAAAAGATAAAAGTCTTATCGATCGCTTAAAAACAAAATTCAAACAATTTGCTGGGAAAATTCTCGGTGACAATGTTAAGGTAAACGTTGTTTTCTAATGAAAGGTAGTACAAAGTTTCTTCTTTTGATTTTTCTTATTGCCGGAATCGTCGGAGGAAAGTTCTTTGCTTTCGATTATCCTATTTCGAATGGAAAACGAGTGGGGAACCTCACAAAGCTTTCACTTAAAGGAAAAATTCTCAAAACCTGGGAAGGAACGATTGATGAAGGAAGTGGGGACAAGCTTACGACTCAGTTTTCAGTAAGAAGTAATGCTCTTGCAGAAGAGCTTTATGGTTATGAAGGAAGAAAAGTCGTTCTGTATTACGAGCAGTACTATTTTGGTTGGCCTCGTGACACGAATTACAATATTACCTCTTGGAAACCTCAAGAAGATGCAACGGAAAAGAAAATCTTAGAAAAAGTTGCAGAGATTCCTCAAGGCCCTGAGTCTCCAGCATTGAATATGTTAAGTAAGACAATGTTCTGTACTTTTCTTGGCTCTTTAATTAAAAATCCAGAACTCTACAAAAAAGTAAAAGAGTATATTAAGACTCAGAATCTTTATCTTTATAAGCAATACGATTCTTGTAATTAAAACCGTCTATGTTAAAGATTAATGACCTGTGAAAGGTTTGTACCTTCTGTGAGAAGGAAGGACTTGAAGTTCATATTCAAGCCAGTTTGGTAATCACTTTCTTTATCTCCAATCATGACGCAATCTTTAGGAGAGAGATTCCACTTTGAGATGAGATTTTCGAGCATGGCAGTCTTAGGTTTCCGACAGGGACAGTCATCATCTGGAGTGTGTGGGCAGAAGGCAAGGTCGTCAAAAGGTTTGAGCCCTTGTTCTTGCATCTGTCGGTTCATTTCATCATGAACCTTGAGTACAGAAGAGACAGGGAAATAACCTCTTCCCACTCCCGACTGATTCGTGACAATGAATATCTTAGCTCCTCTTTCCTGGAGAGTTTTGAGAACTTCAAAGGCAGCAGGAAGAAACTCAACCTGTTTAGGATCAGATAAATAATGCTTATCAATAATGAGTGTGCCGTCACGGTCAAAAAAGTAGGCTTTCATCTATTTCTAAGTTTTACACGCTCGATCAATAAAAGTACACTAGGAGGGCGTTGAGAACATCTTTAGGGTAAATATGAGTGAATTTAAGAATTTAGAATCAATGGCTGAACTTGTCTCCCTTTGTAAGCGAAGAGGGTTTCTTTTTCAAAGCTCTGAGATCTATGGAGGACTTGGATCTTGTTGGGATTATGGGCCACTTGGAATTGAGCTAAAAAATAATATCAAAAATCGTTGGTGGAAATCGATGACCTATCGTGAAGATGTTGAAGGAGTTGATGCCTCTATTCTCATGCATCCAGAAGTTTGGAGGGCCTCGGGGCACGTTGATAACTTCACTGATCCACTCGTTGATTGCAAGGAATGTAAATCTCGTTTTCGAGAAGATCAGATTGATACCTCTGCTCCTTGCCCGAATTGTGGAGCGAAAGATCAGTTCACAGATGCTCGTGAATTTAACCTCATGTTTTCAACTCAAATGGGCCCGGTAGAAGATAGTTCTTCAAAAGTTTACCTACGACCAGAAACGGCCCAGGGAATTTTTGTAAACTTTTTGAATGTACAGACAACGATGAGAAAGAAACTGCCATTTGGAATTGCTCAAATTGGTAAAGCTTTTAGAAATGAAATTACTCCAGGAAATTTTATTTTTAGAACTCGTGAATTTGAACAAATGGAGATGCAATATTTCGTAAGACCAGGTTCACAAAAAGAGTTTATGGAAGAATGGAAAGAAACTCGTTACCGATGGCATATTGATAATGGTTTAAGACCTGAGAAGCTTCGCTATCATCCCCATGGACCAAAAGAGTTAGCGCATTATGCAGATGCTGCTCTTGATATTGAATATGAATTTCCAATTGGTTGGGGAGAGATGGAAGGGATTCACTCCCGTACGGATTTTGATCTTAAACAACATGAAGAGTTTTCAAAGAAAAACTTAAACTATGTCGATCAAGCTAATAATAATGAAAAGTACATACCTTATGTTATTGAAACCTCAGTAGGTTGTGATCGTTCCTTGTTGGCCGTCCTTTGTGATGCCTATCGTTTAGAAAATCCAGGGAATAAAGAGACCGAGCGAGTTGTTATGAAGTTTCATAAAAAACTCGCACCAATAAAAATTGCAGTTCTTCCTCTTATGAAAAAAGGTGGTTTGGAAGAGCTTGGAAGGAAAATTTATAGCGATCTTAATAAAGAATACAAGTGCGAATTTGATGTGGCTGGTTCCATTGGGAAAAGATATCGAAGGCAAGACGAAATAGGGACCCCATATTGTTTAACGGCTGATTTTGATTCATTAGAAGATAATGCTGTTACTATTAGAGATAGAGATACGATGGAACAATCGCGAATAAGCATTGATAAACTTACTGATTTCTTTAAAGAGAATCTATAATAGGGATTCATGATGAATTTAGAGAACTTCTGGGATGCTCAAAAGCTAAGCCAAAATCAATCTAAGATAAAAAAAATCTTTTTTTATAGAGTTTGCGGAATGGGGATGGGAACCTGTGCGAAACTTTTAAAGGAAGCGGGTTTTGAGGTTGAAGGAGCGGATGGCACATTTTTCCCTCCGATGAGTGATTATCTCAAAGAAGCTGAAATTCCAAGTTATTCACTCGATGAAGTAAATCCTGATTTTTTAAAAAAATATGATCTTATTGTTGTTGGAAATTCAGTAGGGGGAAAAACTGAGACAGCAAGAATGATAGAGAAGGTTGGAGTACCCTTTACTTCCTTTCCTACTATTATGGGAGAGCTTGTTCTTAAAGGTAGGAACGTCATTGGTATTGCCGGAACTCATGGCAAAACAACGACAACTTATTATTTCACCCAGGTTCTTGATCGCTTAGGAGCAAAGCCTGGTTATTTTGTTGCAGGAATTCTTTTAGACCGTCCTCCTGCTGCTCTAGGAAAAGGTGAGTATTTTGTTATTGAAAGTGATGAATATGATACTTCTTATTTTCAAAAGAATGCGAAACTTCGACACTACCATATAAAGAACTTAATTCTGACTTCCCTTGAATTTGATCATGCAGATATTTATGAGAATACAGATGCGATTGAAGCAGAGTTTCATGTGATACTTAATGAACTTACTCGAATGATCGGAAACTCCGATTATACTTGTGTTAATAATGTTTCTGAGAAACTAAAAGAAACGACTGGAAAACAAGCTGCTTTCTATGGACATAAATCTGACTTTGGTCCTTATAATCTCAATTATCAAAATGGGAAATGCCAATTCTCTTTAAACTATAAAGGAAGTGAGCTTAGTTTTGAAACCTCTGTCATTGGTGATCATAATATTTTGAATCTTTCAAGCTGTATTCTTTTTTGTCTTGAAGAAGGTTTTGAGTATGAAAAAATCAAGGATGCAGTTAAAGAAATTGAAAATGTAAAAAGACGCCAAGAATATCGAGGAAAGTTTAAAGAAGCATTGGTGGTAGAGGATTTTGCTCACCACCCTTCTTCTGTCGCCGTAACATTGGATGCTATCAAAAAGAAATACCCTGGATACAAAGTTCATTGTGTCATTGAGCCGAGCACATCAACGGCCCGGAGTGAAGCGTTTCAAAAAACTTTTATTCCTGCTTTCAAAGGTTCTGAATCTGTAGTCATTGCAGATCCAGGTATCCCGACAAATGCTGTCCAGTATGAGAATCTTGATTTTTCGCAGCTTTCTAAAGATATTTCCGATTCATTAGGAATAAAGTCATTCATGGTTAGCCAGCTCGATGAGCTGAGAAGTATAATTGAGGAACTAGCCTCTGAGAAATCCGTTCTCCTTATTATGGGAAATAGAACAATTCTTGGGTTATGGGAATCTAGTTTTGTTAACCAGCTTAAAGAATGAATAGATTTTTAATATTTTTTTTCCTAATAACAACTGCTTTCTCACAAGAGTTTAATTTTCATCCAAAACTTAATAGTTCTCATAATAAGCTAATCAAGAAATACGATAAGGTGCTTCGTCAGTATAAAAAGAAGTTCTGTGAACCAGATTTAGAGAAAAAATATGACGCACTTTTTACCGATTATCAGGGAAATGGAATTTATGTTCCTTATCTTAATAACGAGATTGATATTGATACCATCAAAAAAAATCTTTATCTGTTAAAATCAAAAAAACGATGGATTCAATCTAAAAGAAATCGACTTAAAAAATATGTTCGGCTTCCTTCATTGGATAAAGGACTTGTTAAACTTGAAAAACTTGTAGAGGAAAATCTTAAAGTAAAATATGAATTTGATGTATTAGGAAAAAAAGACAGAGAAACGATAAAAAAAGGAAAGAGAACTTTCGCTGCCATTAGGGACTTCTATATTAAATTCGAACAAAAATTCTTTTATATGCATAATTTCGGTTATCCCGTGAACCATAGAGAAAATCGGAGGGCTTATGAACTTGCTAAGGCTCAAGATATTCAGAAAAGAATGAATCAAACTTTTTTCAGAAGAAAAATTTATGAAGATGGAGCTCCAAGTTCTTCTGTCTATAAAAAGGATACATTCCCTAGAACAATCATTGATACAATCAAAAGAGAGATTCTCAAGAAACAAATTTTTGTAAGCAACAGTCTTCAGTATGATATTGAATGGCTACTGACAACTCTGCCTAAGGCGAGACGTTACGGAATTATTCATTATAAAAATGCTTTTAAATCCTGGGAAGAAAAAGTTTCTGAAATGCTACGTTTTTATAGCGGAATTTTGAACAAGAATGATAAGGATAGAAAGTTTGCAAGTCTCAAGCTTCAGGCAACGGAAGCCATCAAAAAGTATGTAAATTCTCGTCTCGGCAAGGTCTATGATTATTGGACGGATCAAGAGGAAATTTATAGGAGCATGTTTGCTCTTGAAACAATTCTTTTTAACGAAGTAGGAGCTTTAGATCCGTCCGGGAAGGAAAGAAAGGAAGTTGTTGATGTGGTTTTAAATCGCTATCACAGTGATACTTATAATAAACTTGATCCCAAACAGGATCTTGTTCAATACATCGAAACGAAAAATACGAATTCTTATAAGTGGCTAAATGTTTTTTTGAAAGAGAGAGAGTTCTCTTTTACTTATTATTTCATCCCTGCAGTTATTAATATTTTTTGTCCTCCTCGGACAAAATGGGCGAAGCAACTTCGAAAGAGTAATCTGAGACTTAGCCTTAAAGCTTTACGAAATTATGAAGTAAAACCAAAGTCTCAACAGGCAATTCGCTATTTTTCTAGGGCCTCTATGATAGGAAGAATAGATATGGCACCAGTATGGAGTAATCATAAACAAATGCCAGAAAAACTAGGAAAACGGATTAAGAAAGCGGATGACATACTGCAGTCTATTGATCAAAAGAAGTTTAAATACCGATATAGCTTTATGAGAGAAGGCCAGATTTATAACGTTTTTAAGGTTCAGGGGCAAAAGTACGCAATCGCCAATACCTCCAAAGGGCGAAAAGTTTACCGTTATCGTGACCCTCACTTTTTTCGTTTCTTTAGTCTTTAAAGCCTGATAGACATGTTTTCACGCTCTGTGTATATTAAGCCATTCGGTATAATCCAGGAGAATGAATCAATGAAAAACTTTCTTTTTACTTCAGAATCAGTAACAGAAGGCCATCCAGATAAAATGGCTGATCAAATCTCAGATGCAGTGTTAGATGCTTATTTGAAGGAAGACACCGATTCGAGAGTTGCTTGTGAGACGATGATTACCACTGGTCTTGTTGTTCTTGCTGGTGAAGTAACTTCAAAAGCAAATTTAGATTTCCAAGGAATCGTTAGAAATAAAATTAAAGAAATTGGTTATGATGATTCTGAAAAAGGATTTGATTGCAATACTTGTTCGGTAATGGTTGCACTCGATAAGCAATCACCTGATATTTCTCAAGGTGTGACTGAAGGCGAAGGAACCTTTAAAGAGCAAGGAGCTGGGGATCAGGGTATTATGTTTGGTTATGCTGTTGATGAAACAACGAGCTTAATGCCACTTTCAATTGATCTCTCTCATCGACTTGCAAAGAAATTATCTGACGTTCGTAAAGATGGAGTCCTTCCGCTTTTGAGAGCTGATGGGAAAACACAAGTAACTTGTGAATATATCGATAACAAACTTGCTCGGATTGATAGTATTGTTCTTTCTACTCAGCATGCAGAGGAAATGTCTCTTACTGATGTTCAAGAAGGAATTCGTGAAGAAGTTATCAAAAGAATTGTTCCTGAAGAATTGATTGATGCAAAAACAAAGTTTTTTATTAACCCTACTGGTCGTTTTGTTATTGGCGGTCCAATGGGTGATTGTGGTTTAACAGGCCGAAAAATTATTGTTGATACTTACGGTGGGCATGGAGCTCATGGTGGGGGAGCATTTTCGGGTAAAGACCCAAGTAAGGTTGATAGGTCTGCTGCCTATGCCACAAGACATATTGCTAAGAATATTGTTGGAGCTGGACTAGCTTCACGAGCACTTGTTCAAGTTGCCTATGCTATTGGAGTTGCTGAACCTATGTCTGTTAATGTTAATACATTTGGAACTGCTAATATTGATGAAGATAGAATTGTAAAAGCAATTAACGAAACATTTGATCTTCGGCCAAAAGCTATCATTGATACTTATGGGTTAAAGGCTGCTATTTATTCTCCAACGGCGGCTTATGGCCATTTTGGTCGTGAAGCAGCTAATGGTTTCTTTAAGTGGGAAGATCTCGATAAAGTAGACGCGCTTAAGTCATTCCTCTAAAGTTTAAATTATGTGGTTAAAATTAACACCATTCTGGGCCGGACCTTCGGCCCTTATCTTTTTCTATTATGCTGTTTACATGCATCGCAACGCTCGGCCTTTTGCTTCAAAAATTTACTTATTCCTTGGTTGTACAGCGCTTGGCGCCATAGCATACTATTATTTTGTAGATCCTACGTTTCAACAGATTATAAATCTTATAAAAGATCAATGAATTACATTGTAAAAAAGAATTCGGCACATGTGTTGGGTATTTGACACTGATCCGAATCTCCGATAGCATTCATAAGGTATTATGGATGATTTAAGTTATTTAACCCACTCTTATGACACTTCACTAGATGATCAATCGATGATCTCTCAATCTGATCAAAAGATTTTATTTTGTGATAAACCTCAAATAGTTGTTCTTGAGGATGATAAAGCTCTTTCAACTAGTATTAAGTTATTCCTTGAAAAATCTCTGAATGCAGAGGTTTTGGTTTTTAATAACGGGACAGATTTCTTAGAAAACTTCGTTAATAATCCTTCAACGGAACCTTTTTGTTTATTAGCTGATATCAGTCTTGGAGCTGGTCATGATGGTCTTTTCCTTCTCGACCTTCTCTCTGAAAAGAAAGTTCGCTTCTTCTCCATCGTTATGACTGGTTTTGCGAGTATTGAAACTGCAATTTCGGCAACTAAAAAAGGTGTTTATCAGTACCTTACGAAGCCATTTGAGCTCGATAATCTCAATAAATTAATTATTGAAGGTTTTGCTCAAAAATTAAGAATTATTGTTAAGAACCAAAAGTTTATTGAAGCTTCTAATGTAACAACATCGATTTCTAATCAACTAAATGAGGAGAAAGTTAAGGTTTCTCTTCCCGAAGTTACGGATGAAGACGTGTTCTGTTCAATGATTGGTCGTTCAACAAAGATGAGCCTTGTTTTTGATAGGATTCGTAAAGTTGCAAATTCTACATCAACAGTCCTTGTTACTGGTGAATCAGGAACTGGAAAAGAGTTAGTTGCAAAAGGTATTCATCAGCTTTCACGGCGAAAAACACTTCCATTTGTTTCCATTAACTGTGGCGCAATTCCTCGAGATCTTTTGGAAAGTGAACTTTTTGGACATGTAAAAGGGGCTTTTACTGGAGCTATTTCAAATCGGAAAGGGAAATTTGAGCTTGCTAATGAATCAAGTATCTTCCTTGATGAAATAGGAGATATGCCTCTTGTTCTTCAGGTCAAATTGCTAAGAGTTCTACAATCTCGACAAGTCGAACCAGTGGGTTCTTGTAAAGTTGTTGAAATCAATACACGAGTGATTGCAGCGACTCACAGAAACCTTGAAGAGGAAGTTGCCGAAGGTCGTTTTAGAGAAGATCTCTTCTATCGATTGAATGTCATTCCAATTCAGATTCCTTCACTTCGTGAGCGAAAAGAAGATATTCCACTTTTAATTTCTTTCTTTCTAAAGAAATATGTGAGTGCAGATAACAGTAATATGGTTCAATTCTCTCAAGATGCTTTTGATCTTCTTATGAGTTACAATTGGCCAGGAAACGTAAGGGAACTTGAAAATGTTATTGAAAGGCTTGTTATCCTAAAAGGTGGATCAACAATTGTGCCAGCTGATCTTCCTACGAAAATTTTTAAAGGGAATCCACTCTCTAATAGAACTTATAAAACGCTTTTTGATCTTCCAGAAGAGGGAGTTCAGTTGAAGCAAGTTCTTTCAGATATTGAAGACTCACTTATTATTCAAGCACTTGATAGAACCAAGGGCAATAAGAACAAGGCTTCAAAGCTTTTGGGTCTCAATCGAACAACTCTGATTGAAAAGATCAAGAAAAAGGGTCTTTTAGTCTGATCATTTAGCTCTGTCTTTCGAATCTTAGATCGCTTTAAAAAGAAAGAGGGCGATTTGTGCCTAAAATCTGGGCAGGGGCAAAATTGCACTAGCGAAAATTTTCCTACCAGTAAATATTTCCTTTTTTCGAACTAAAACTAGTGTAAAATGTTAGAAGACCTGTCTAGTAAGGCAGTTCATTTATAACAGGAAGTTTGATGATAATGAATCTAAGGTCAGATTTTTTCATTGTTTTAATTGCTCTATTAGGGATTTCATCTTCCTGCCCTGCAAAAATTTTATCAATTGGTCCAGAAAAAAATTACCTACGTTTAGAAATCGACGCTCAAAAAAATGACATTGATATTATTAAGGAAGGACAATCAATTCGATTAAACTTTTTTAATGACAGTCTTTACGAATCAGTTTCAAAAGAGTTTTTACAATCAAAAAACACTAAGGGCTATATTCGTGGGATTGAAAATCTTAAAAACTCTCAGATCGTTATAGGTTTATCAAATCCAAATATTGAATTATTTTCTTTCTATAGAGATGGAACACGTTCTTATGTTCTTGATCTTTGGAAAACTCCTGGAAAGTTGAAGGAAAAAACTCCTAAGAAAAAAGTTTCTAAGTTAGTTAGACCAAAGAAAATTAAGAAAACATTCAAAAAGAAAACTGTAAATCCTGTTTTTGTTGCAAAGTCAAAGCCTAAAAAGAAAATTCGAAAGGATAAAGATTTTCGCTATGGAGCAAGCTTTTATTGGGGGTATCAAGCACTCATGCCAGAGGTTAGAACCACTCTTAAGGTTGAAAATAAAACTCCTGAGTTCTATTACCCAATCATAAATAGGCGTTATGAAGAGTCGAATCTAGAATCTCATCTACAAGCTGCAATTGAATTTTATAAAAAAGAAAAATACGGATTCATGAGCAAGTCAATTAAGCTTTTTGAAGAACAATATCCTGGTCATAAAGAAGGTGAATTGATTAGTTACTTAAAAGGGAATGCTCTTTTAAGGCAATATATCAATAAAGATAATAGCGAGTATCTCAATACGAGCCTGGTGATTTTTGAAGAGCTTGCAGAAAGAACACAAAACTATGAATTAAAAAAATCAATTTATCTTTATCTCATTCATTTTTATCTTCACAATAAAAATATCATTAAAAGTCTAGGGAGTTCGAAAAGGCTTTATGTCATAGGGACACAAAATTTTGATGAAGAGGCGGTCTATTTCTCTTCTGAAGTTATTTTAAACTCTTTGGCCCGTCTTAGGCAAAAAGACAAAATAGAAAAATTTCTTCAAGAACCAGTGGTTAAAAAGTTTTTAAAAGAGCAAATCGGAGTGGGTTATAAGATCTATGTCATGCTTCTTAATAAGAAATATGATGAAATTATTTCTTATTATGAAAGTATAAAAGAAGGTCTTCAAAAACCAGTAAATCCTTCTATTGTTTTCAATGTAGGAGAATCTTACTTTCAAGTCGCTGAGTACAGAAAATCGATGACTCTTTATATGGACTTTGTTAAAGATTATTCCTTCTTAAAGTTTTCATCTTATGCAAGAAACAGAGTGGCCATCAGTGCAGATCTATTAGACGGAAAAAGAAAAGATGTAACAGCTCTTTATAAGAAGGCAATAGATTTAAGCTCTATTCCGAAAGCAAGGTACGAGGCTAAGCTAAGATATGTTGGCTTTGAATACTTACGCTCTCAAAAAAACCGTAAGAATCAAAATTTACTTTCCTTGATGGATTATTCAAAAACAGAAGAGCGTCAGCTTGATGATAATTTAAAAAAGCTTCTCTGGTCAGTACGACTTCGCTCTTTAATTGTTGATGGTAATTATAAGAAGGCGATTGCTTATTATCATACAATCCCTCTGAACATTATGACTTTTTATGATCGAGAAGTTTTTGAGCAAGATTTTCATGAAGCATTATTTGGTGAGATTAAGAAAAATTATCAAAATAAAAATTATGCTAAAGTTGTTAAACTCTCAGAACTTTATAAAACAGTTAATCAAAAGTATGTAAAGGACGATCAATCGATTAATTATTATTCAGCTCTCTCTTATATGAAGCTTGGATTTATGAAGGAATTCTCTGAGATTATGGAAAGTTTTAGAGGAAAGAAAGGAAATCTTAAAATTAAAGAATTCCCTGTATGGGTAGCTAGAAATCAAAATGAGATAAGTTTTCCAAATATTTATATGAGGAAATATATTGCTGAAAAGAACTGGAAGGATCTTGAACGATATTATCTTTCATTGAAATCGAAGAATATTTATTTGCAAGAGAAATACCTTCTTTCACTTTATAAGCAAAAGAAGTGGAAGAAGTATGTTGCTGAATCAGAAAAGATATTCTTGAAAGGCGAATACAAAGAACTAAAAGGTGAGGATTTTGATCGACTAGTTGTAAATTACATTGTTTCTCTAAAAGAGTCTGATTCGAAGAATTATCTGCAGAAATTAGAAGCAATTGTGAAAGATAGTTACATTGCTGACTTACCTGAATTACTTGAGAAAATACTTTATACTCTAGCGGAGGAGTATTCTGTTGATAAATTGAAGAATGCTAGGAGCATTGCGACAGTGTGGAAAGAATTTGATAGATCTTTTCCTCAATCAGAATACCATTCTAGAGTAAAATATATATACGGGATCTCCTTGATCAAATCATTTGATAAGGAGAAAGGAATCCAAGTTCTTAAGGAGATTTTGGAGGATGAAAAGAGTCCCAACTACTTAAAGAAGTTAGCTCGAACGGAACTAACTTTCTCAGGAGAGATTACGAAAATATAAAGGAATTATATTAATCACATTTGGCAACAAAGACAGGAGGTCTAATGTTAGTCGGAAACAACGAAATCATCGGTATTAACCCAAAATTTTTGAAGGCAGTGGAATTTGCACGAAACGTTGCCGTTACTAAGTCGCCCCTTCTTATTGTAGGAGAAGCGGGAACAGGAAAAAGAACTCTTTGTGATTATATTCACCAGAATTCGGCGAGAAAAGAAAAGCCGTTTTTAGTAGTAGATTGTTCAAAGAAGGCGAAAGAAGTTGAAAATGAGATTCTCGGTTACAGAGACGAAGAAGGGCATTTTCATAAAGGTGTTCTTGAACGGGCCAATAGCGGAATGGTTGTTTTTGCTAATATCGAGTCACTTGAAGAAAATTTTCAAAAAAAGCTTTATACAATTCTTAGTGAGCTTGCAGATTATGATCTAGATATTAGAGCAATTGCTACGACAACGAAGAATCTTTCTAAGTATGTTGGATCAGGGCGTTTTTACCGAGCGCTTTTTTCATTCTTTAGTGGAACACAGATTACGATGCCAGCACTTAGAGATAGAAAAGAAGACCTCCGAACAATTACTGAATACTTTTGTCGAAAATACTCAACTGAACTAGGTGTCGGAATTACAAATATCAGTGAAGAAGCTCTAGACAAGATAGCATCTATCTATTGGGCTCAAAACTATAGTGAGTTCTCAATTGTGATGGAAAATACAGTAAAGAACTGTATGAATGGAATCATCGATAAAACAGCGATTGAGAATGGAGAAAGAAAATCAGATAGTCGACTCAGTGATGATGATGAGGATACTTTAAAGCTTATGTCTTTGAAAGAAGCGGAAAAGCTTCTTATCAAGAAAGCTCTTATTCACACATCTGAAAATAGAACTCAAGCAGCTAAAATTCTTGGTGTTTCTATTAGAACTTTAAGAAACAAGATTAACGAATACAGAAACGAAGGTTCTCAGTATTTTGTTAACTTAAGATAGGCAGTATGGACGTAAATGATAAAACCTTACAAGCATTAGCGACAGCAATCAATTTCCGACAAATGCGTCAGAAGTTGATTGCATCAAATATAGCAAATGCAGAAACACCTGGTTACAAGGCAAAACGACTGGATTTTGAAAAAGCCTTGCAGTCTGCACTAGATGTTGAAGGTGATAATCGTTTGAATACTTCTGATGACCGTCACTTTAAAGTTGGTGGCGGTGGAATGGCTTCACTTGAGCCTTCAATCTATGTTGATCCCAATGATGTTGTCAGTGATGATGGGAACAATGTAGACATGGAAGCAGAGATGGTGAAGATGGATGAAAACAAAATGATGTTTGATGCGGCAGTACAACTGCTTAATAAAAAACTGGCTCTCAGAAAATACATCCTCAATTCAGAAAAGTAGGTGGATTATGGATTTATTAACGAGTTTAAAAATTTCTGCAAGCGGGCTTTCAGCTAATAGAAAGAGGATCAAGGCGATCTCTTCCAATATTGCTAATGCCAAGACGACGAGAACGGCGGAAGGTGGGCCTTACCGTCGAAAACAGGTTGTCTTTGGAGCTGAACCTGCAAGAGAGAATTTTTCAGAAATTCTTGAGGGCGAGATTGGTGAGCACGCTCAATCTGTTCATGCGACAGAGGTAATCTCTGATAATGCTCCTCCAAGACCTGAATACGATCCAAACCATGTCGATGCAGATGAAAAGGGATATGTTTATTATCCTGATATCAATGTAATGGAAGAAATGGCAGATATGATTTCTGCTCAGCGAGCTTATGAAGCTAATATTTCTGCGATTAATGCGGTCAAGAGCATGGCCAACAAGTCTCTGGATATAGGGAAATAAGGAGTAAGTCATGGCGATTAAAGACGTAGGGCAAATGACTCAGCTACTAAAAAATTATGATGCTAATTCATGGACTGGAAAGATTAATAAGTCACGGGAATTTGGTTTTCAGAATAATATTGAGGGGTTCGAAAACGAAATCTCAGGAGGCATTGATGGTGCTTCTGGAAAAACATTTGGGGAGTTTCTTGTCGATAGTATTTCGAAAGTTAATGACTTACAAGTTGAAGCGAACTCGGCTGTTCAAAAGTTAGCATCGGGAAAAACTAAAAATGTTGCAGAGACATTACTAACAGTAGAAAAAGCGGAGCTTGCATTTAAGACAATGAATCAAGTTCGTCAAAAAGTAATAGACGCTTATCGTGAGATTATGAGGATGCAATTGTAGCATTTCTTAAGGAGGACTTTTGGGAAAAGCGGTTCAAGATTTAATTTCTAACTTTATAGACTTCTTTAGAGGTCTCGATACGGTTAAGAAGTTCGGATTCATATTCTCTGCGGTTGCTATTGTCTCGATTTTTATAGGTATTTTTGCCTGGATAACGAAGAGTCAATATAGCGTTCTTTATACCAACCTAAACAAAGAGGATGCCCTACAAGTTTCGAGATTCTTGAAAGAAAGTAAAATTCCATATCTTGTTAGTAATGATGGAAAAGTCATTCAGATCCCAGAAGATAAAGTTGAGATTTGGAGACTAGAGATTGCTAAAAAAGGAATTAAATTTTCAAGCACTATAGGTTATGAAGTTTTTGATAATCAATCTTTTGGAACAACAAGTTTTGTTCAAAAGATTAATAAACAAAGAGCTCTTGAAGGTGAGCTTATTAAAACAATTAAGCACATCAATGGAGTCAATAGAGCGAGAGTACATTTGTCTATTCCAGAATCAAGTCCATTTGTAAGCGAGAAGAAACCACCTGCGGCTTCAGTTGTCCTTGAGCTTGATAATGGATATAACATGACTCCAGATGAGATTAAGGGAATTGCCTCTCTTATCTCTGCTTCAGTCGATGGAATGAGACAGCAGGATGTTGTTATCCTTGATGCGCGAGGAAAAAAACTTTCTGAAAATATTGGAGATGCAGTTACTGCTGAAACTGCAAATCGAGTGGCTTTTGAATCTAAACTTAACCGTAAATATGAACAACAAATCGAAGAAATTCTTTCTAAGGTTGTTGGTGAAGGAAAGGTTATTGCGAAAGTTGCTGTAAAAATGGACTTTACAGAGGCCGTTGAAACGAAAACGGAATACGATCAGGAAAATACAGCAGTATTTTCTGAAGTGAGTAACACAGAAAGACTTCAGGGAAAAAGGCCTTCTCCTCAAGGGATTCCAGGAGCAAGGAGTAATTTGCCAGGAGAGACACCCCAACCAGGCATTCCAGAAACGAGTAATGATTTAAATAAGGTTCATTCGACTAAGAACTTCAATGTCCCTAAAAAAGTTACGCGATCAAGAAGGCCATCTGCCCAGGTTCAAAATATCAGCGCAGCTGTTATGTTAGATGGTAAAAGAGTTCCGATTCTTAATGAGGGTGCGCCTGTCATGGACGAAAATGGTAGTGTTAAAACACAATATCAGGCTTGGACTCAGGCAGAAATCGATAATTTTAGAGATATTGTAGCTTCTACATTAGGTATCAATCTTGATAGAGGGGATTCAATTGTTATTAAAAATATGGAATTTGCTCAAGAAGATTTAGCTGCAGCTGAAGCTCTTATTACAAAACAAGAAAGACAAAAACTTATTCGAAATCTAGCAAAATATGGAATTATTGGTACGATTGTCGCATTGTTTATATTCTTTGTTGCGAGACCATTTATTCAGTGGATGACTGATAACTCAATTCAAACACTAGAAGATTTTTTACCAAAAACGTTAGAAGAACTTGAAGCAATTCAGGAAAATCAGAAATTACCTGGTTTAGAAGATGCTCTTCCTTCGGT
Source organism: Bacteriovoracaceae bacterium (assembly GCA_965217035.1). Taxonomy (GTDB): domain Bacteria; phylum Bdellovibrionota; class Bacteriovoracia; order Bacteriovoracales; family Bacteriovoracaceae; genus JAUHYH01. Next base: position 1,958,651 of record OZ244226.1, read on the forward strand.
TGAAGAGAAGCTTAATCCTGAAAAGCTAGAAGGAAATATGCTAAGGGAAAAAATTATGAATTTAATTGAAGCAAATCCTTCGAAAGCAGCTCAAGTTGTTACAAGTATGATGTATGAAGTTGATGATAATAAAAAGATTGCCTAATTAAGGAAAGATTATGAAAGGTACGGTAGATCCAGATGTTGAATATGCATTATTGAGTGGGCAGGACAAATCAGCCATTTTACTCAGTACTCTTGGAGCGAATGCTACAAAGCTTATTTTCAAACATATGAAAGACAATGATGTTAAAAAAATTGTTAACACAATGTCGACAATTTCGAAAACTCCAATCTGGATGGTCAAAAGAATTCTTGAAGATTTTTTCTCATCAATCAATGAAGATCAAAACTTACTATTTTCTGAAAATAAAGGAAAGGATTTTATCCTTTCAACTCTGGGAGAGGACAGAGCGAGACAAATTTTAGGACAAGTTGTTGAAGTCGGAAGCCAAAGAACTCTTGAATCTCTTGAACTTGTTGATACAAGAACTTTATCGAACTTCCTTGTTAATGAACATCCGCAGACAATAGCTTTAATTGTCGCTCATTTAATTCCTGAGAAGAAGGTTGATGTTATTAGAAGACTTCCCGATGCACTTCAAGCTGAAGTTGTCTTGAGAATTGCGAATCTCGATTATGTTTCTCCTGAGCTGATTGTTCAACTTGATGATGTTTTAAAAACAGAACTTTCAATCCTTGGGTCGATCGATACCAATCAAATTGGTGGTGTTGCTCCAATCGCTGAGATGCTCAATATGATGGAGAAATCTGCGGAAAAATCAGTCATGGGGCGAGTCGAAGAAAAAGATCCAGAACTTGCAGAAGAGATCAGAAAACTCATGTTTGTTTTCGAAGATCTTATCTATGTTGATGATGGAGGAATTCAAGAACTTCTCAAGGTTGCTGATAGTCAAAAACTTATTATGGGACTTAAAACTGCACCTGAAGAAGTCAAATCGAAACTCTTCAAGAATATGTCTGCAAGAGCTTCAAATTTACTCAAAGAAGATCTTGAGGCAATGGGACCTGTTAAGCTTTCTGATGTTGAGAAGGCTCAAGCTGAAATTATTCAGGTAGTCAAAGATCTTGAACAGAAAGGAAAAGCAATTATCTCCAGAGGTGGTGAAGGAGAAACTCTCGTTTAGGGTGAAGTATGACTATAAAAAAACAGGATAGTAACTTATTTGATATTCAAGAGTACCAATTTGGTGAATTCCAAAATACTACTTATGGTGTAGAAGATTTTGAATTTGGTGAAATAGATAAAAATGTTATTCAGCAAAGAGAAAACTTAGACAATAATATTAAACCACAACAAGAGTTTTCAAATGCAAGTTCATCGGGCTTTGAAGTTGAAGAAGTTGTTAGTCGATTTCGAAGGCATGATGACTACAAGAAAAAAAGAATAGAAACTGAAGTTAATGAAAAAATTGAAGCAGTTAAAGAGCAATTTCGAGAGGAAGCATTTGAAGAAGGTTATGCTAAAGGGCAATCAATAGCTAAAGAAGAACATGAAGAAAGAATGAGTCGATCTTATCAAGACTTTCAAATGAAAACTAAGGAACTATTTGAAATGCTTGAGAATGAAAAACAAACAATCCTTAATGAATACAAGAAAGGTATTTTGAAAGCGATGAGTAGTATAACGAAATGGATGATTCTAAAAGAATCGGAGTACGATACTTACACAGAAAGACTTTTGACTCATCTGCTTAAGGAGCTTGATAACTTTAAAAATTTAAGTATTAGCTTTGATCAAGCAAACTATGACAAGTATAAACCCATTTTAGAGAAGGTCTCAGAGGCTGTTCCTGAGTTAAAGGATTATAAAGTAAAGTCAGACCTTCATCTTAGGCATAATGGAATAAAGGTTGAGAATGATAAAACAATTCTCGAGTTTTCAGTTGAAAAACAATTTGAGAAGGTTGATGCCATTTTTCAAAAAATAGCAAATGATGAATCTACAAACTAGTCTTAACAAACTCCAGGAAATCGTTAATATCGATTCTCCTTATCATGTAACAGGTAAGATCATTGGTAATCAAGGACTTGCTTATCAAGTTCATTTAAAAAGTGCATCAATTGGATCTAGTGTCGAATTTATTTGTGAAGATGGTAAATCTGTTCGAGGTGAAGTTGTAGCTTTAAGTGGAGATTATTGTTTTGTTATGCCTTATAACGAACTTTCTAATGTTAATACAAATACAAAAGTTGTTCTTAGAGATAATATAACTCATATCTATGTCTCAAATGATCTAGTTGGACGCGTCGTTGATTTCAATGCAAGGCCGATCGATGGGAAAGGCGAGTTGAAAAAAGAATATGCAGAGAAACGTTCTATTTATCATGTTCCGACAAATCCTTTAAATAGAAAGCCTATAAATGAACGTTTGAGTACAGGAGTGAAGTCAATTGACTGTTTTACAACTGTGGGGAAGGGGCAAAGAATTGCAATTATGGCCGGCTCTGGAGTTGGTAAATCTGTTTTAATGGGAATGATTTCAAAGAATACTTCTGCGCAAGTTAATGTTATCGCATTAATTGGAGAACGGGGGAGAGAAGTTGTTGAGTTCATTGAAAATGAACTTGGACCGGAAGGAATGGAAAACACTATTGTTGTTTGTTCTACTTCTGATACTTCTGCACTTATGAGAATCAAGGCAACTTATACAGCGACAACCATTGCTGAATATTTCAGAGACCAAGGTAAAGATGTTCTCTTGATGGTAGATTCTATCACGCGTTTTGCTATGGCCATGAGAGAGGTCGGAATGAGTGTTGGTGAACCACCAGGACCTAAAGGTTATGGGCCAAGTGTTTTTGCCAAACTTCCTAAGTTGATGGAACGAGCAGGTTATTTCAAAGAAGGTGGAAGTATTACTGGTATTTATACCGTACTTGTTGAGGGGGGAGACTTTGATGAGCCTATCTCTGATAGTGTTCGATCAATTTCGGATGGGCATATCGCTCTTTCAAGAGATCTTGCGAGTAAAGGTCATTATCCTGCCATAAGCATTCTTGATTCAGTATCAAGAGTTATGACGAAAGTTGTTCCGAGAGAACATAGTGTCGTTGCAAACTATTTAAAAGATCTTCTTTCTGCCTATAGAGAATCTGAAGATCTTATTAACGTTGGAGCCTATGCTCCAGGAAGTAATCCAAGGATTGATAAAGCGGTTAATATTATTGATGATCTCAATGCTCTCTTAAAGCAAGAGGTTGATGAAGAGATTGATTTTCAAGATCTCTTTGATTTTATGGTAGATATTGCGAGAAAAGCAGAAAAAGCTGTTAATCCAGAATTATTCAATGAAGCTGAAGATGAGAAAAAAGGACTTGCAGTATGAGCAAGTTTAAATTTCGTCTTCAATCTTATCTCGATTTAAAAGTTACAGAAAAAAAGAATTTGGAATATCAACTCGCAATAATGTTAAAAGAAGTATATAGGCATAAAAAACAAATAGGATTAGATCAAGAAGCAATAAAGTATTTATTAGATAAGTTAAATAGTTCATTGTCAGTAGGTATGCAAGCGGGAATTGCTTCTGCTGCTCCTGATTCGGTAAGAATAAAAAGAGTTAATATTGGACTTCACGAAGGAGCGATAGAAAAACTCAATAAAGAAGTGGATCAATTAAAAGAAAAACTCTTTCAAAAAGAAGCCGAGATTAAAGTTCTTCAAGAGATGAAAGACAAAAAGTTTAAAGCGTGGAAGAAGAAAATCGAGAAGAAACGTGATGAAGATAGAGAAGAGTTAAATAGAATTAGGAAATACTATGAGGAGAAGGAGCAATGGCAAAAATACAGTGGATAATTGCATTATTTATTCTTTCATCTACAGGTATCAGTTCTGAAAAAAAATACACAGAGACAGAATTAGAAAAAGAAGTTAATAAAAGACTCGATGCTAAGATCGAAAAAATTATTAAAAGAATTAAAAAGAAGAGTGTTGCTGAACTAACGAAAGAGATTCTCGATCGAGAGAAAGATATTGAGAAAAGAGAAAAGGCAATTACTGTAAAAGAAGAAAAATTTCAAAATACGACTCAGGACTTTGAAAGACAAATTATGGAATTTGAAAAAAGACAAAACAACTTCATCGCTTGCGTCGATAAAACCAATAAAGAACAAGACAGTCGGATAAAGAAAATGGTTGAAGTTGTTGCCAATATGAAGCCTGCTAAAGCAGCAGATATTATTGGAGTGCAAGACCAGGATATTGCGGTAAGAATTCTTTCCAAGCTAGATACGACTAAGGCCTCGAAAATATTCAACCTTTTAGATAAGGAAAAGTCTGCCCAGCTTCAAAAGATGTATCTAAATATGAAAAGATAGATGTATGCTGCGCGTCGAAAAGCAATTAACAGATTCAAGTTTAGTCCAAGGGCAAAATAAGGCTCAAGGACAGGGTTTATCGCTCGGTAACAAGGCCCAAAACTCTAATCAGGCTCAATTATTCCAATCGGAACTTCTCAGCGTATTAGGCGGTAATCAAGAACAGGAAGCAAACCTTGAACTTTTAACAGCACAGAATCAAGCATCGCCGGAGCAAATCTTGGCACAGAGAGAAGCAGCTCTTAAGCTGGTTGCAAACACTGAGGTTTCACTCCCAAAGGTAGAGGCAGAGTTCGCTACTGTGATTAAGCCTTCTGGTGAGGAACAGCTAACCGGGGAAGAGGTTGCTGCTGAACAAAGTGCCCTCGCAAAAAATATTAAGTCAGAGATTAAGGTTCTTGAAAAACTTCTCACTGATAATCCTGATAAGGTTAATGTTAAAGTCGTTGAGGCAGAGTCTACTAATACTAAGAAATCGAATATCGGAAAAATGGGTTCCCCTTGGAATATGGAAAGTATTCTTGAGGGAGGTAAGTCGATGGTTGGCGAAGAGAGTTCAATTAAGAGCTTAAAAAATAAAGAAAATCTAAGTGTTCAAAGAGAAATTAATGAATTAGATAACAAAGTTCTGACGAACGCTAACAACAAAATTAAACAAACAAAATCTTTGCAAAAGTTTAATACCTTTAAACAAGAAAATCCTTTCAAGTCAGCTCTTATGAATGAAGCGATAGATCTTAAAAAATCAGGGCCAACTGTCTTTGAGAGAGATCAAAAATTTGAAAACCCTCAGGATGTTCAGAGAAGCAATATTATGAATTTAGGAAGTCATGCCAGCGCAATGAATGCAACTCATAAACTCGCAACAAATATGACTTTTAAAGTTGCCCCTGAGGCTGAAGTTCATAAGGTGAATGACGTTTCTCAGCAAATCATTGATTATATTAGGCAGAATGCGAAAGTTGATAATGGTAATGTTGAGGTTCAATTCAACCACGAAGCTCTTGGTGACATTATTTTAAAAGTAAATGAAGCAGAAAAAGGAATTGTAAATATCAATTTACAATCATTACAAAAGCAAGGCGTTGAGTTCTTTAAGGCGAATCAATCTGAGATTATAGACGCTCTTGCAAAGACAGGTATTAAAGTTGCTGACTTCAATGTGAGCCAAGCTTCGAGTAACGAAGGAAATAACTCTTGGAGTTTCGAAGGAAATTCTCAAGGACAACAACACCAACAAAAGAATCAACAACAAGAACAAGATACAGAGAGAAGAAAGCAACTGTGGCAACAGTATCAAAATCAGGAGGCTGCGTAGATGCCAGAAATCGGAGCTCCAGTTAATCGAGTTCAGCAAGAACTTAGAAAAGTTCAAATACGTTCGAAGGGACGTGATGCTAAGAAATTAACTGATTCTCAGATTATTGAACAAGCGACTGGCCGAAAAGTTGGAACTAAAGGTGCTCCTGTCGTTTCGAGACAAGCAAGGAACAAGATTGGGAAAGATGAATTCCTTAAAATGTTAACTCATCAAATGCAAAATCAAGACCCTCTCAATCCAATGGATCAGAATAAATTCGCTGCTGATCTCGCACAGTTTTCACAATTGGAACAATTAACGAATATGAACTCAAAGTTTGATAGCTTAAAAGAAAACTCTAATATGGAGAGAAAGTTTTTCGCTGCAAACTTTGTTGGAAAAACTATTGTCACAAACGGGAACTCTGTTCAGCTTAAAGAAGATGGAGCTCCAACTAATATTTTCTTTAATCTTGAAGAAAATGCAAAAAATGTTATTGTGCGAATTCTTGATTCAAAAAATAATGTCGCTAATGAAATTAAGCTTGAAGACCTTCCGAAAGGAGCTCAGTCTACTCAGTGGAATGGTAAGGCCCTTGATGGATTTGACTCACCAAAAGGTGATTATAAAGTTGTTGTCAAAGCTTGGGATGAAGCTTTTAGGGAAATTCCGACAAAAACTTCTCATGAAGGTGTTGTGAAGTCGGTTTACTTTGACGGGGATGAACCATTGCTTGATTTAGGTAATAGAAAAATCTCTCTCAGAGATGTCACAAGCTTTCATATGAATTCTCCGAGTAAGAAAAGTCCTGCTCAGGGAGCGAAAGAGTTTACGAAAAATGCAAAACCCAATAACAAGGTAATACAGTAATGTCTGAAATTAGTAAGATTATTAAAAGTCATATACCTAAGGCGGATAAGGTTGGAAAAAAACCTGCTGCTAAAAGTGATTCGAAAGATTTTGAAAAAATCTTAAAAAATCATTTTCATCAAAAAGAATCGACGGATATTAAAATTTCTAAACATGCCTCGAAGAGACTTGCTGAAAGAAATATCGAGATCGGTTCAGATGAACTTGTAAAACTGAAAGAAGCAGCTGGGATGTTGAGAGCTAAGGGTGGAAAAGAATCATTAATTATTACTGAAAATGCGGCGTATATCGTCGATGTTAATAAAAATACGTTAATTACAGCTATGAATAAAGGAAAGATGGATGACAATATCGTAACAAATATTGATTCTACAATTTTTGTATAAACACTATGGTGAGGCTGGTCCGCAAGGGAGCCTCTCCGGAAGTGAATTATTCGTCTAATAATTCACAATTTCTAGGAGGGAAAAATGGGTGTTTTAGGTTCATTTAACATTGGTATCTCTGGTCTTCGTGCCGCTGGTGACAGCATGAGCGTTACAGGGGATAACATTGCAAACGCTGGAACTTTTGGTTTCAAAAGATCTAGAGCTGAGTTTCAGGACCTTGTTGCAAGATCTCTGAAAGGTGTAGAAGGTGGAGATCAACTTGGAACAGGTTCTAAAATGGCTCACATCACACCGATGTTTACTCAAGGTACAGTCAACCGTACTGACAACACGACAGATTTAGCAATTAATGGTGGTGGTTTTTTCACTATTGAAACTGAGTTTGGTCGTGGCTACACAAGAGATGGAGCTTTCCGTTTTGATAAAGATGGTCATCTCACGACAGCTGATGGAGAGTTCGTTATGGGATTCAAAGCTGATGAGAACGGGAAGATTACAAACAGTCTTAAGAAAATTAATCTTGGAAACACAACAATTCCAGCATCGGGAACAGGGGAAGTAAAAATGCTTATGAACCTTGATTCAAGAGCTAAGGTTATTGAGTTTAATCCAGAACAAGCCGAAAAAACTTCAAACTACAACACGACTGTTGCTGTTTACGATAATGTTGGTACTGAAAGACTAATTAGAATGTATTTCAATAAAACGGAAGACAACTCTTGGACTTATAGAGCGATGGTAGATGGTGATGATGCTCAAGGTGGAGAACCAGGGAAGCTTGTTCAGATGGCAACTGGAACCATTAAGTTTAATGACAAAGGTCTTTTACAAGAAGTAACTGAGAATGATAACTCATTTAACTTCAATAAAGGTGCTAAGCAGGATCAGAAGATCAAGTTCAACTTTGGTAAAACAATTGCCAATGGTGGAAATGGATTAGATGCAGGAACTCAGTATGGATCAGATTCAACTGTTTCACGTCACACGCAAGACGGGTTTGGTGCAGCAACATTATCATCAGTTTCATTCAACGATGATGGAGTTCTTACAGCATTTTATGACAATGGTGTAACAAAAGATCTTTCTCAAATTGCAATTGGAAAGTTTGAAAACAACGAAGGACTTAGAAAAATGGGGAGAAACCTCTTTAAGGAAACTCGTAAGTCAGGACAAGCAGCAATTGGTCATCCTGGATTTGATGGAAGAGGAAGAGTCCTTTCGAAATCAATCGAGCTTTCAAACGTTGATATTGCTGATGAATTTATTAACATGATGAATTCTCAGAGAAATTTCCAAGCAAATACGAGAACTATTACAACAGCAGACTCGATGCTTCAGGAAATCTTAAATCTTAAGCGATAATTAATTAGGCTTAAGGATGTCATCACTGACGACATCCTTAAGCTTTTTCTTTTCTAAAATCTGGCACAAATCAATTGAAAATTTCTGATAATCTCCATACTTTGGAAAAAGTGTGTAGCCTTCAATGGGACAAAGAAACTCTCGATTCTTTAAGAGATTTTTTCCTTTTGAGACAGGTTGGAGATTTGTTAGACCACTGACTAATAAATCATCTTCACTTTGCTTGATTACTTTTTTAGAGAAAAGATAACAAGATCTTTCTAGATTAATAGATTGAACTTCTCCCTCGAAATCTAAAAAATTGTGTATGATTTCTAGTCCTTTATCAAAATAATCCTGATTAAATCCCATCTTTCCAAGTTCTACTGTCAAGAAGGGGAGTGAGTTTTTTAATGCAAAACTTCCAAATCCTTCACCTTCTGAACTCATTTTAGGTTCTCTTAAAAAAACGAGGGGGCTACTTGGAAAAATCTCTGCCATTTGTAACGATTCTTTATGATTCCGACAAAGAAAAAACTCTCTCTCTGAATCGTGAGATGTTTGATGAATATCAAGAACATATTGAAATGTAGAAGCAAAGGTTTCGATTTCCTTGGCCCTATTTTCTTCAAACTTTTCATTATTTTTTTCAAGGAAAGAACGATTTAAATCTCTTTCAACAAAGCGTTTATTAATGAGAGTGGCTTCTCTATTTCCTAGTATTAATCCAAAGGGTTTTTGAGATGGTTGTTCAAGAAGATAATTGATAAGATGAAGTCCTAGAGTTTCATTTCCATGAATCATTATGGAAAGTAAATGTTTAGGGTTTTTGCCTATTATCCAGCAGTCATTTGCGACTTTTTGTATATGAGATTGATCAATAAGAGAGTCAAATTTTTTTAGTTCCGTATTCATTTTTTAAGAATATTAAAACTTTCTTACTCCGCAAAGCCCATATAGAGGGAATCACCTGATATTATATCAACAAAAAGAGGTTTCTCCAGATCTCTCAGATAGATATAATTGCTTAAAATAGAAAACTCACCGGCGCCTATTTGAAATTGGCACTGAGTAGAGCTTCCATCTAGGAAGACAATTTTTGAACTTGCAATATATCTATAAGTGTCATTGAGAAATTCGAAATAATGGCGAGTTTCAATGAAATTGATAGAACTTTCATTAAGGCTCGTTAAGCTGCAATCTTCAGTATCTTTTTTAACTTCTTCGAGTTCTTCTTCAGAAATCTTTTGGTAGGTTTCAAGTTCTAGCCAAATAGCATCTTCGTAAAGCTTATGAATTTCCGCATAATCATACGAGACATTTGACTCCCAGATGCCAGTGATATCATCTTCCTGAAAGGATCCGGAGAAATTAAGCATACCTGATGTTTGGTTTGCTATTTCATCAACAGAGTCCTGAATCACGTTTCCACATGAGACAAGAGATAGAATCAATAATTTATAGATGAATCGCTTCATCTTCCTCCGAAATTTTGAGTGTTGGTCATAATTTAATACAAGGATTGTGCCAAAAAGGAGTTTAGTTATTTCAATAATCTAAACGATTTCTGTAAAGAAAACTGCCCAAAATCTAGGCAGTTTTTTATGGATTAGTAGCTTGTAAAATTGTTTTACACTCCGATCGGATGCCAAACAGTCTTAATCTCAATCGTATTCAGAATAAGATCAAGCGAATTCCTTTGATCTGTTCTTGGAATAATTCGCTTCATATTATCGATAGAGCTTGATCTGACTTCATGGTAAAGATCTTTATCTTCATTCTGAAAACTGATCGCCCTGACTTCTCTGTGAGTGGCATAAATCGGAGCAAGATCTTTTGCTGAGCCTGAGAGTAAATTAACAGTCCCTGCTGGAAGATCAGAAGTAGAAAAAATCTCACCAAGTAATGTTGTTAAAACAGGAAAGTTTTTAGAAACCAACATAATAACGCTATTTCCACCAACCAAAACTGATGCGATCCTATCGATCGTCGCTGCTAATTGGAATTCATCGCTATCAATAATAACAACAACACCCATGGGTTCTGGACTACTAAAGTTATGATAGGGTCCATTGATAGGGTTTACGGCCCCGAGAACCTGTTGGTATTTATCACAAAAGCCAGCATAGAATACAAGTGAATTAAGGGCTGTTTCAATATCTTTTGTTACAGCAAGTGAATCAGCGCCAGTCACTTCTGAAGTAGTTGTGATGAATTCATCTTTTCTCGCCTCAAGCATTTCCGCCATACGGTAGATAATTTGTGAGCGATTGTAGGAGGTTCTTTTTGCCCAATTAGTTTGGCCTGATTTTGCAGCAACGAGAGTGTTACGAAAATCTTTTCTTGAAGCAAAACAAACGCGGGCGTATTCATTGCCCGAATGGTCATTAAAAGCTTCTGTGCGACCTGATTCAGATCTTTGGAATTCACCATTAATATACATTTTTACTGTTTTTAAAACTTTCATTATTGAACCTCCACGTAAGGAAGCAGTCCATGGCGACCACCTTCTCGGCCGTAACCACTTTCTTTATAGCCTCCAAAAGGGGAGGCAGCATCAAACTTATTATAGGTATTCGCCCAAATGACTCCAGCCTTTAACTGAGAAGCGACTGAGTGAATCTTAGAAGCTTTCTCTGTCCAAATTCCAGCAGCAAGACCATAAGGAGTATCATTCGCTTTTTTTACTGCTTCATCTGGTGTTCTAAAAGTTGAAATCGTGAGTACTGGTCCAAAGACCTCTGTTCTCGAAATTGTTGAACTCAAGCTCTGGTCAGTAAAAAAACATGGAGCAAAGAAGTTTCCTGTTGTTGGAAGTGGAGTCTCAACTTGCCAGAATTGTCCGCCCTCTGTTTGTCCAAGAGAAACTAAATCTTTGATCTTTTCAAGTTGCTCGGAAGAGTTAATTGCACCAAGATCTGTATTTTTATCGAGTGGATTTCCGATTCTAATTTGCTTCATTCTCGCTTTTAGCTTTTCAATAAAAGTGTCTTTAATAGATTCTTCAACTATTAATCTCGATCCAGCACAGCAAACATGGCCTTGATTGAAAAAGATGCCATTAACGGTCCCTTCAACAGCTTGATCAATTGCTGCATCAGCAAAAATAATATGAGCTGATTTACCACCAAGCTCCATTGTAAGTTTCTTATCTGTTTGCCCTGCTTGCTTAGCAATTAATTTACCAATATCTGTAGATCCGGTAAAAGCAATTTTTTTAATATCAGGATGGTTTACAATTGCAGCCCCTGTTTCTCCAGCTCCCGTCACGATATTAACAGTTCCAGCTGGCAGTCCCGCTTCTTGAAAAATTTCAGCTAAACGTAAAGCTGTCAATGAGGTTTGTTCTGCAGGTTTAAGAATAACAGTATTTCCCATCGCTAGAGCAGGAGCTATTTTCCATGCGGCCATAAGAAGTGGAAAGTTCCAAGGTATAATTTGACCACAAACTCCGAGTGGCTTAAGAGTTTTTCCCGGGAGAATATAATCCATTTTATCGGCCCAACCAGCATTATAAAAAAAGTGTTGAGCAACTAAAGGGAGATCAACATCTCTTGATTCTTTGATTGGTTTTCCGCCATCCATCGTCTCTAGAACGGCGAGCTCTCTCGATCGTTCTTGAATAATACGAGCGACACGGAATAAGTATTTTGCTCTTTCTGTTCCGGTTAGTTGTCCCCAAGCATTTTCAAAAGCATTTGTCGCTGCTTCAACTGCTTTGTTTACATCTGCCTCGTTACCTAAAGCTAATGAAAAAAGCTTTTCACCTGTGGCAGGATTAATTGAGTCCATGTATTGACCACTTGATGGTGCTATAAATTCTCCACCAATGAAATGTCCGTATTGATCAGCGACCTTAACAGGGTAAGACTCTGGAGCTGGAGCATATTCAAAGTTTAAATTCTTTGAATCGTTTGTTGTTTCTGTTGTTTCTGTTGTTTGTTGTTTCATATTTATCCTAATCTACTGAAAAGATATCATCGTAAAAGTATTGTCCTGTCACTTGCTTGAAGATTTGTTTTAACAAATCATTTAAGAGTGTTGAAGCTCCAAAACGGAACATCTCTGGATTTAACCATTCCGGTCCAAGCACTTCATTTACCATACAAAGATAATGCACAGCTTGTTTGGCTGTTCGGATTCCACCAGCTGGCTTCATCCCAATCTTTTTTCCTGTTACTCTATAATAATCGGCAATTGCTTGAAGCATGACAAGCGTTACTGGCATAGTTGCTGCCGGTTGAACTTTTCCGGTCGATGTTTTTACGAAATCAGCACCAGCCTCCATGGCAAGCCATGAAGCAAGTCTGACATTGTCATATGTTTTTAATTCACCTGTTTCTAGAATGACTTTCAAATGGGCAGGTCCACAAGCTTCCTTAATAATAACGATTTCATCAAAGACTCTTTGAAATTCACCCTTTAAAAAAGCACCTCGATCGATCACCATATCAATTTCAGTGGCACCGTATTGAACAGCTGCTTTTGTATCAGCTATTTTAACCTCAAGGGGAACTTGACCAGAAGGAAAACCTGTTGAGACAGCTGCAAGTTGAACATTGGAACCCTTGAGAGCTTCTTTGGCATAAGGAACCATGTTCGGATAAACACAGATTGCTCCTGTCGAAGGAATCTCTCTGTAGTTTGGATATTTCTGCATTTCTTTTTGGAGATATGTTGGAACAGGATTAACGGCCTTTCCGCAAAGCGAACGAACTTTATCGGGAGTGTCGGCTCCTTCAAGAGTTGTAAGGTCTACCATCGAAACAGCAGTATAGAGAGCATCCATTTTGGATTCTTTTTTAATACTTCTCTTAGTAAAACTTGCAGCTCGTTCATTAGCACCAATCATGTCGATTGGAACTTTTGGAATAGCTAATAGACCTGACTGGCCATCAATTTGAATCTGAGACATATTCTCCTCGCTTATATATAAGACCCCTGTTTATAGCATTTATAGGAATTTGGACCAAATGAAAGGGAGAAGTGGGTAGAAATTACAGATTATAACTTATCTTATGCCATTCTTGTTATTTGATGTTAGCTAAGAGTTTTAAATTTATAGGAGGTAATATGTACAAGGTGCTAATTTTAGTCTTTTCATTGGGAAGTTTGTCTTCTTTTGGGATGCAAGGATCTTATTTCTCCTGTGAGGCAGGACTCGAAGTAAAAAGTTTAGAAGGAGAAGTTTTAAACAAGCATGTCTATAAAACGGTTCTTCTTGAGAAAAGCGAAAATTCTGATAAGAAAAAAATCGCTTCAGTTGATTTCACTGAGTCTATCTCACTTGATTTCTATATCTTAGATAACGGAGATGGGGAGCCATCATTTAAAGTAACAATTGATGGAGATGATAATAGTGCAAGTTTTTCAAATGATTTATCCTCTGAGAATTTAGAATATATTTATTTGGACGCAGAAAGTATCTATATTGATAAGAAGCTTGTTTCTTTTGATGTTGAATGTGAAGACTAAGAATGAACTATTTCTCTAAATATTTATACATATTTAAAACAAGATCCGAGTACCTGAAGTTTTTCAGGTACTCGTGTCTAATAAGATAATGAATTGAATAATTGGTCATAATCCAAGGAACTTCTTCTATTACAATATCTTCCATTTCTTTAAGGATTGTTAGTTTCTCCGTATCATCTCTTGTAATGAGAAGCTTCTTATAAAGTTTATCAAATCTAGAGTTAGAAAATCCCGTTTTGTTTGGACCGCCATTGGCATTCTTTGAATAAAGTAATTGAAGAACATTCTCTGGATCAGGGTAGTCCATTAACCAACCACCTTGCCAAAATTGCATCTTCGCTTTTTTGGCCTTATTGAGAAAATCAGTAAACTTGTTCACAACGACACGAACAGCAATACCAATCTTACTTAATTCTTTCTTTATAAATTGGGCCATAAGAATATGACGTTCTCCATTCCTACGAGTATGAAATTCAAGGACGGGGAGACCTTTTCCTCCAGGGTAGCCCGCTTTTGCTAAAAATCTTTTTGCTTTTCTAATATTATAATCATGATGAAAATCTTGAGAGGGGTTATATCCTAAAACACCGGGAGGGAAGATCGAATTAGCTCGTCTTCCTGTATTATAATAAAAGTTTGCAATATATTGTTCGATATTAATGGCATGGGAAATCGCTTTTCTTAAATTCTTATTTTTTCCAATAAGAGGGTCCCTCATGTTAAATGCCAGCCACCAAAAAATCATACTAGATGAAACGTGGAGTTCCATGTCTTTTTTACGATAATCAGACTTTAAATCACCGTTAAGGTTTAAAATATAATGGAGTTTACTCGGAGGAATATCAACAAAGTCTAGTTGTTTGTTTAAAAAGGCTTGCCAGCGTTTTTCATCGTCAACAATGATTTTAAAAGTAATCTCTTCAGAAAGAGGAAGCGATGAATCAGCTTTTTTCAGGAGTTCTCTTTCATTTGCAATTCTATCACCTGTTACTGGGTAAGTTGAAACATTATATCCTTCATGTTTTTTTAAGCGAGCAAATTTTGCCGCATCAAATTCAATGATTTGATAAGGACCAGTTCCAAATCCAATATTTTCAAATTTATTTTTATTTTTTAAAACAAGTTCTTCAGGAACGGGAGAAGTAAATGTCATAGAGAGAATATGAACGAGTTGAGGGAAGGGAGAAGTTAATTCAATAATTAAAGTTTCATCATCGGGAGCTTGTAAACCTTTAACCTTTTTATGAATAAGTGCTTGAATATCTTGGCCTGCCGCTTCTCTAAATTGATCAAGCCCTTTAATTTTACCTTTAAGTAGCCACCAACCCTTACTGTCTGTTCCTTTAAAAGCAAGCCGTTTAAAACTCATAACAAAATCACTGGCCTTAACAGCTCTCTTCTCTGAAAAGTCTTTCTGATTGTGGTAAAGAATATTTGGTTTAATTTTTATCTCATATTTTAATCCATCATTAGAGACTTTTGGCTCTTCAGCAGCTAAAAGCGGTTCAAGTGAATAAGGTCTTTTAAGGTAATGATATTGAAAGAGAGTTTCATAAACTTGGTAAACAATGAGATTCGAGACAAGATCATAAGAGAGGTGAGGGTCTAAGGTAGAGATTTCTGATTTAATAGGAATGATCAAACCTTTATGAGGTGATCCTTCTTTCTTTAAACAAGAAACAAAAACTATTAAATAGAGGCTTAACAAAATCTTCATTTTCTTCATGATAGCGTAAGCGAGTATGATTGGTCATTAAGAGCCTGATAGTTTTGCTCGGTTTATTTTTTACTATTAAAAATAACGACTTGTGATTAAAATTATTCCAAAAGAAATAATATGGAGAACCTTATGGAATTTGTTTACGAAACAAGAGAATTGATTGCGACTATCATTTTCGCTCTTGCTGTTGTTCACACCTTTGTCGTTAAAATTTTTCAAGATAAGGCCCATCATTGCCCAACCGGATCAATGAGTTATCATATGTATCATTTCTTAGGAGAGGTTGAATGCGTCTTCGGTATGTGGGCAGGCGTTTTTATTGCTATTTATTTTGTAATGTTTGGTTTTCATGAAGCTGTAGAGTACATGGAAGGACTCAATTATACTGAGCCGGCTTTTGTTTTCGTGATCATGTGTATGGCGGGAACAAGGCCGGTGATTAAACTTGCAGAAAAATTTATTATATTTTTCTCTAAACTGATTCCTTTTAACCAGAAAAAAGCTTTTTATATTTCAGCTTTAATTATCGGTCCATTACTTGGATCTTTTATTACTGAGCCTGCTGCGATGACAGTGACGGCAATTATTCTTCTTAATACGTTTTATACAAAAGAGATGACGACGAAGTTCAAGTACGCAACCTTAGGTCTTCTTTTTGTTAACGTTTCCATTGGTGGAACGCTCACTCACTTTGCTGCTCCTCCAGTCCTGATGGTTGCTGGAAAGTGGGACTGGGGTATTTCTCATATGATGACAAACTTTGGTTATAAGGCTGCCATTTCAGTTATTATTGGAACCTTAGTTATCTCGGCTATCTTTTCGAAAGAATTGAAGGGAGAACTCGATTCAGTAGGAGAGGGAGATGGAAAACCTGAACCAAGACTTTGGAAATATTTTGTTCATTTAATCTTTCTTGCTCTGGTTGTGCTTTTTGCTCACCACATGGTTCTCTTTATGGGACTTTTCATTTTCTTTCTTGGCTTCACAACGATTACCGAAACTTATCAAGACAAAATCAAATTAAAAGAATCGCTTCTAGTTGGTTTCTTTCTAGCTGGGCTGGTAACTCTTGGTGCGCTTCAAGCTTGGTGGTTGAGCCCTATCCTTGGGAAGCTTTCAGATTTTACACTTTTTGTTGGAGCGACTGGGTTAACTGCAATTACAGATAATGCTGCTCTTACTTTCTTAGGAGCTCAAGTTGAAGGTCTAACAGATATTGCGAAATATTCACTCGTTGCTGGAGCTGTTGCAGGTGGTGGTCTCACTGTTATTGCCAATGCGCCAAACCCTGCAGGTTATGGAATTTTGAAAGATTCTTTTGGGAAAGAAGGGATTAGTCCGCTAGGGCTATTAAAAGGAGCACTCTTCCCGACAATTCTCTGCATGATACTTTTTCAAGTACTCCCTTCACTTTAAAAAGCAGAGGGAGTTATGACTTAAAGTCTTTATATAAGTTATTTGCAAAGTATAAGTGAAAGGTTTTAAATCAATTCCGCAGTTTGTTTAGGATATTCCCAGAGGTAAGTTCCATCGTTAGTTGCAATACGACAACGAAAAACTCCTAGAGGAGAAGCCCCTACTCGTTTCACTTTTTCGGTCCATCGGTGAAGCTTATTATTAATTTTTGCTTGAATGCCTTGAGCTTTAAGTGATTTTTTATTCATGTATTTTAATTGTGATTCAAGGCTATTAATTTCTCTCTTCGAACGAAGAGAAATGATATTTAAAAGTCTAACTATGTCTTCGAGTTCATTAGCAGGAACCGATTGAATCCCTGTTTTTAGCTGAAAAACATTTTGAACGTTATTCATATTTTCCTTGTTGCAATTTCCTTTGAACATCCTTTTTAGCTTGATCTTGGCGTTTATCAAAGAGTTTTTTTCCTTTTCCAAGACCCATTTCAATTTTGACTAGAGAGCCTTTGAAATAGAGTGCAAGCGGGACAAGCGTCAAGCCTTTCGCTTTAAGCGAGTGGCTAAGTTGTTGAATTTCTTTTTTATGAAGTAAAAGCTTACGACGCCGTGTTTCGAGATGATTATTTCTGTTTCCAAATTCATAATGCGGAATGTTGAGATTTTGAAGCCAAACTTCCTCGTTCTTATCAATTGTCGCGAAGGCCTCAGAGAGATTGGCCTTTCCTATTCTAAGGGATTTCACTTCAGTTCCAAGCAGTTCTATACCAGCTTCGATCTTCTTTTCAATCAGAAAGTCGTAAAAAGCACGCTTGTTTTTAGCGATAATCTTTATGCTTGAAGTTTTCTTTTTATTCATGAGTTAACCATTTATAAAGAGCGATGATTTGATCTAAGTCTAAATCCTCGGCCCTTATTGTTGAAGGAATTTCCTCTTTTTTTAAAAATTCTAATAAACTTTCCTTGGAATAGTTGCCTTTAAGTACACCAACCATTTGTTTTCTTCTTTGTGCAAAGACTTTTCTTAAGAATGATTCATAACTCTTGAATTCGCTCTGTTTAATGGCTGGATTTTCCTTTCTTATATAATTAATAACCACAGAATGGACTTCAGGAGGGGGGTGAAAGGCTCCAGGTTTAAGCTTTAGAAGAAGTTTCGTTTCAAAATAATTATTAACCAAACAACTTAAAGAACTATTCTTTTCTCCTAAAAGAGTTTTTTCTCCAACTTCTCTTTGAAACATCAAGGTCATACAAGTGACGTTTTTCCACTCAAGAAAATTAGTAAGAAGGGTTGCACTAATATTATAAGGGAGATTAGAGACAATCCAGACTTTTTTATCCTTGCTTGGCTGATAGTCGTTAAGGTTGAATTTTAGGGCATCTTGAAAAAGAATTTGAGGAGAAGGTTTCACATTTTCAAGAATTTCTTTAAAACGTTCATCTTTCTCAACTAAGTGAAGAGGAAAGTCTCTTTTAGCAAGGTTTTTAGTTAGTGTTGCTGGTCCTGGACCGACTTCGAGAATAAAGTCAAAGTCAGCGAGAGATTGATTGCAGATTTGTTCAATCATTTCTTTATTTTTTAAAAAATGTTGGCCGAGGCTCTTATCTGCTTTTACGTTCATGATTTAATGAAATTCTTTTTATTAATAAAACGGCTTTTTGCATCTATCGTAAGACAATGTGGAAATGGTAACGCATTAGCTCTATTTCTATAAGCAAGATTTGCAATCATGCTTGCATTATCTGTACAGAATCGAGGTTCAACGAATGAGATGTTTTGAAACTTATCTTTTAACACCTCTCTCAAACGAGAGTTGCATGCAACTCCTCCTCCAACAACAATAGAGTAGTTGCGATATTGAGCATCGATAACATCAAATTTTTGAGCAACACTCTGAACAATAGCTTCTTGGTAACTAGCGCAAAGGTCATTAATATTTTCTTTTAATAAGGAGCTATCATCTTTTTCAAGCATTAAGCGAAGAGATGTTTTAAGACCTGAAAAACTCATATTGGGGTTTTGAGTATCTTTTATAAGACCAATGGGAAATTTAAAGCGATCTTTATTTCCCTTTTGAGCTTGTTGATCAATCCAAGGACCACTTGGGTAAGGAGCTCCCATCATTTTTCCTCCTTTATCAAAAGCTTCGCCTGCAGCATCATCAATTGTTGAGGCTAGAATTTCTATTTCTTGCTCATCCCTTACCATGACAAAAAGACTGTGCCCTCCACTTAAAAGAATTCCAAGATAAGGATATTCAATTTTTTCAGTGAGGTGAATTGCCTCTAGGTGAGCAAGTAGATGGTTAACAGGGAAAAGAGGTTTCTTATGAAACAGAGCAATTGATTTTGCTAGATTCATTCCAGTAAGAAGTGGGCCTAGTAATCCTGGATAGCAAGTGACTCCGATCAAGTCTATTTCTTTTGTTTTTACATTATTCTTTTTGAGAATTTCTTCAAACAAAGGTTGTAATTTTTCAAGGTGGTTTCGAGAAGCAATCTCTGGAACAACTCCTCCCCATTCCTTATAAATCTCAATTTGAGAATAAGTGAGAGTGTCGATCAGTTCAGCTTTTTCCCCTTCGCCCTTTAAAAGAGAAAGTGAGGTTTCGTCACAGCTTGTTTCTATACCAAGTACTAACATATCGCCAAGATAGCAGGCTTGACAGGATTAGTGAATTACTTCAGAAGGGCCTTTGAGAGCTTTTTAAGAGTTTTATTTACACTTTTTATGAATTTTTTCTGACCTTTAAGCTCTTTTTCAAGTTTTTTGATTTTTCTATCCTGTTCATCAATTTGTATACGAAGTTCTTCAACAATATCTTTCTTAGAGGCTTGGCTCGTTTCGTTTTGTTGATTAATCTCTTGAAAGTTTCCTTGCATCATACTGACTTGGTCTTCAAGGTTTTTGGTTTTTACCATAAGATCTGCAAGCATTTTCTGAGACTGTTGTTCCCTGACGACGGTTTGTTCCTCTCTTTTGATTTGTTCCGCGGTTTTCAAGCAAGAAAAGAAAAAAGTTACGAGAATAATAAGGTTAAAAATTTTCATTAAAAACTCCATCTGGATCATTGGCTTCAAAAGCTTGCCGCTTTAAAGATTGAAACTCAGCTCTTTCTGCATAATAAATCGAAGTCTTTGCATAACGTTTGGCTTTATCAAAATACTTCTTTCGATAAGCAGACTTTGCCTTTAGGTAGGCAACTTCAGCTTTTCGATAAAGAGCTGGAGAAAACTGGGCTGAGTTTGCTTCTTTTGCTGCTATAAATGCAGCCTGAGCCAGACTCATTTCAAATTTAGGCCTTGTGGCTACAAGGCCACAAGACTGTATTAAAAATAGGTAGATAAAAAAAAGAAAAGGGAAGTTAAATTTCAATCATTCCCCCAAAATAAATTACTTTGCAGTAACGACAAAGTTTGCGCGTCTGTTTCTTGCCCAAGCAGCTTCATCATGACCAAGATCAAGAGGTCTTTCCTTACCATAACTAATAGTTGTAATTCTTGAAGAATCAACTCCCATAGCTACGAGGTAATCTCTAACTGCATTAGCTCTTTTTTCACCAAGTGCAAGGTTGTATTGAACTCCACCTCTTTCATCGGCATGTCCTTCAACTTGAACTTGAACAGCTGAATTTGTTTTAAGGAAAGATGCATTGGCATCAAGAATTGATCTTGCCGCATCAGAAAGTGATGATGAATCAAATCCAAAATAAACTGTTGATAGTCCACCAGCAGACATATTATCAGAACTTCCATTAAGCTCTAACGAGAGTCCTTGATCAGTGACCTCTCCGTCTGAACCTGTAATAGGATCAGAGTCTCCTCCACTTTGACTACTAGATGAACAACCGGCTAAAAAAAGCGCCCCTACGAGAAATACTGCTGAGAAAGTTGCTTTCATATAAACTCCTTTATTTAAATTTTATTTTAATGAAACTTATTTTATATGACAAAAACCTTTACTGCCACCCGAACTTAGTTAAAAATTTGGTCAATGAAATTATTCTTGGTTGTTTTGTGTTCCTTTATCGCGGCTTCGCCTGCTTTGTCTGAAGAAAGTAAAAAGGTACCGAAGCATTATCTGACTAAAATAATCAAACTGGGGAACTCAACCAATAATGTTGAAATTTTTATTCATTACCCCAAGCATCGAGTTGAGTTTGCAAAAAAAACAGCAGATATTTTAAAGAATGACCTTCCTAGAATCCATGAATATTTTGGCTATATCCCGCAATCTGAAGTTCATGTTGTTATCAATCTGAAGGAGCAAGTTGCGAATGGAGCAGCTGGTGTTTTCCCTCGAAATACAATTTATCTTCATGACTTCCCGCCGATTGGTTATGAAACCCTTTCTGTTTCTAGAGATTGGGTCAGAATCCTTGTCATTCATGAATATGTCCACATTTTGACTCTTGAAATGACGACAGGGGTTTTTGATGTCGCTCGGTATTTATTTGGCTCATTTATGAAGTGGGCTCAATTCACCCCGAGGTGGTTTGCTGAAGGAATGGCGGTTTGGGCAGAATCAAAATTTACAAAAGAAGGCAGGTTGAGGCATCCTTTGATTCGCTCTCAGATTAAGAAAGTTCTTTTTGATGAAAAGGCTTGTCACGATCCTCTTTGTTGGGACCGACCTTGGCATTATCCTTCAGGGCAGCTTTCTTACTGGATAGGGGGGATGCTTTTTGAGTATATGGAAAATAAGCAACCAGGAGCTGTGGCCTGCATTGCCAAAAGTTATTCTGGAAACTTACCAATTATGCTTAATGATAGCTTTCAGGATTGTTTTGGAAAGTCAGTAAGAAAAACGTTTAAGGAGTTTCGCTCTAAAATAATGAGTCAAAAAAAGATTCCACTAGAGTGGTGTCCTTTTGATAATGATTATCTTTGCGAAAAAATTTATAAAAAATACAGAAACATTGATTGGTTTCGTGGTTATATTGATACAGATAATATCAGCGCCTTTGTTATCGTTCCAACCTATCAGGGTAATTTTTCAGCTCGTAAGGAGGGAGAGCTCCTTGTTGTTTATGATAAAGAGACGAGCAAGTTTAAAAAAATATTTCTCGATAAACCAATTGACCGAATCTATAGGCTCAAAGGGACTTTAAAAGAAGATGATTTTCTCATTTCCCTGTTTTATAGGCAAGGAAGTGGGATAAATAGAAATGTTGCGCGTGAATATAAGTATTTTGATTCTAAAAAAAGAAAAGTTCGAAGTTTGCGAAGAAAAAGTCGACTCAAGGACTGTCATTATCTCTTAAGTTATAGATTGAAAATCTCTTATTGTTTGAGTTATGGAAATTCGAGATGGACTCTCTCTCGTTATGAACGTAATAAAAAGAAAACGAAAAGAGAAACGATCTATCAATTCCCAGCTCTTGAGAGAGTCGAACCTATTTATATTGATAAGGATACGTTAACAGTTCAGATCTCTTCGAGTTATAATCAAAAAGGAGATAAAGTAACACTACCTATTCGAAGCCTGAAAAGGTTAGAGGAAGAAAAACCTTCTAAGCTTAAAGAATCCAAGAGATATGCCGGGTGGAGATACTTAAGTCCTAATTATCTTATGCCCTTTCTCTTTACTGGGGGAAATCTGACTTCCCTAGGCCTTATTACAGGACTTAATGACCCACTGGATAGGCATGTCGCTAATTTGACCGTATTTTATAATCTAGGTTTAGATACAGATGATTCTCCCTATTCAGGTAATGCTAGCTATTTTTACAATCGAAACAATTGGGTAAATGGTGGTGGCTATAGTAAATTTATTTCGCAATCGAGCTCTACTGAGGGATTAGTTAATGTTTTCGAAACAACCTTTCTACAATCCACTCATATTAGTTCAATTAAGAAGAATATTGTTTGGGAGAAATCACTTCTTTTTAGTCAAAACTCAGAAGGAGATATTCTTAACAATAGAAGAAAACTAAAAACTTTGAAGTTTATGAGTGCTTTTGCAAGTCAAGCCAATTCGAAGTCTAATCTTTATCAAGGTTTTTCACTTTATCTTGCTCCGATGCAGATTCAAAATTTTAGTGAAAACCCTTACTTTGGTTTTGAAAGTAACTTCCGTTTGAGTCTTCGTCCATCAGATATGACTAAGCTCACGCTTCAGGGGGCTTATGGAAAAGTTGATACAGATAATCTCGCAGACGGGACTATTTATGGAGGAGGAGCTTCGGATGCTTTTACAGGAAATTTCTTATACCCCTCTTATCTCATTCCCTTTACCAATATTTTTGGAAGAGAGATGACCCAGGCTCGTTTAACTTTTTCTTGGAACTTTAATAATCCTTATAAGTTTACTGATTCAATAAATTATTATTTAAGACGTTTGCAATTGCTTGCGGGAGTCGAATATATCAAATCAGATTTCTTGATTAATCCTGATGCCGTCGATAGCTCCAGTGTTTTTGTCGCTGATCCTTCTATCTCTTCATACTTTTTTGGACTAAGAACTGTTAGTGATATTCTTTATATCTTTCCTCTCAATATTGATTTTGTTTTTTCTCGGTCAAGTAATGAAGTTTATGATGGAAGCTTCAGACTTTTAATTGCACCTTTTCTTACTTTCTAGAACATTTGTCATCGTGCTGACGGCGAAGTCAAAGTGATGACATTTTTTTGAGTTGAATTCAAATCTAAGAGTCTTAAACTTGGCATTGGAATTGCTCTACTTATAAAAGGAGCAAGAGCATCCAAAGAAAAGGAATTTCTTTTTTTGGGATTAGAAGAGGGATTTTCTAAATTTTAGGTAAAAGAAGGGAGATGGCATGATGCCCTCCCTCTTTTTTTTAGCTCATTCTCTTTAACTTTGAATATGACAAGAAAATGACAATTAAATTAATTGACCCGTACCGAGCCCTATGTTTTTATTAGTACATGCGATTGTACCTTTCTCTCATTGGTTTGTTGATTCTCTCTGCTTTTGGGGTCGGTTATTTTGGCTTCTCTTTCAAAAATAACTACACACCAACCACAGAAGATAAACTTGAGATTCGTAACGTAAAACAAAAATTCTCAAAGAAATACAATGCTCTCACTTCGCTAAATCTCACAAATCTTTATCCAAGTAAGGCTCACCAAAGACTTATTTCAACTCTTGCTCCTCAAATTAAGAAAGGAGAGATCTTTTTTACCAAGAATAACTGCTTTGATGTAATTAATGATCTTTCATCTAATTTTAATGATCACAAAGTTGTTTTTTGGGAAAAATTTCGTTGTGGAAACTCTAAGCGTTTACCTGGATCTTTCTTCTCATTGCCTCCTTATGTGCATCCAAGTGGTTATTCCTATGTTTATCTTTTTTATCGATTTTTAGGAAAAAAAAGAATTGATAAAAGCTGGGTTGATAATCATTTCCGCTTTATAAAGCTTGAAGAGTACAGTTATTTTAAGAAGCAATTAGGGGAAGTTCCGAACCAATATAAACTTCTCGCAAGTCTCAATGAAGATGAGGCTAACCTTTTAATGAAATCATCTCCGAGTCTTCTTACAAAAGATTATTATCTTGTTTTGGATTGGGATATTTTTAATTTCTTTGAAAAAGTATACTATGTTTATCCCCGACGTGATTTGGAGTCTTATCTTGAGCAAACAAAATTCACTGTGAGTTTTATCCGCAGTAATCAGCGATGCTTATTAAGAGATGGTGGGTTGTGTTGGAACTTCTCTCTTGCACATCTTATAAAAAGATCGGGAACAACAAATCTATTACTTGCTTTTCTTCTCGTGATTTTCATTATTGTCGGTGGGGTTTTTATTTATACGCTTATTTCGTCAGAGAGAAGAGAAGATGAAAAAAGAAAGTTTGCTCTTAGGGTTTTGAGCCATGAGCTAAGAACCCCACTGACGGGATTGCTTCTTAAATTGGAAAGCTTACTTGGAAAACTTGATCAATTTGATGATTATTCTCAAGAAAAGTTGATGAGGATTTCTTCTGATGCTCACAGACTTAGAAGACTGATCGAAATGAGTAATCATTATTTAACGGCTTCACATAAAAATAAAAAAATTACGAAAATCAAAACGAATCGACTTGAATCAATCAATGAATTTCTTCAGAATATAATCGATGATTATCCAGACGTCGAGTTTACTCCTATTCAGGAAGATCAGGGAATTGTTATTGATGAGTATTGGTTACAGGTTTGTGTGAAAAATCTCATTGAGAATGCCATACTTCACGGCCAAAGCCCTGTTAAGCTTTCTGTTGCTTCAACTAAAAGGGGAGTTGAGGTTGCGGTTGAAGATTCGGGAGTTTGTGAATTCGAGAATTTAGAAGAAATGACTCAAGAGTTTAAAAAAGGAACCAAGAGTGAAGGTACAGGATTAGGGTTAAATATCGTTATGAAAATTGTAAAGGAGATGGGGAGTAAACTTGAATTTCAAAAGAACCCAACTCGGTTTACAATCATTATGAGTCATTCAAAGGAAATCGTATGACAAAATTATTATTAGTAGAAGACGATGAAAGTTTAGGAGAGTCTCTCTCTGAATATCTTGGAAGAGAAGGGCTCGAAGTAACCTGGGCAAAGAGTCTTGCACAAGCTTCGGATCATCTTGCAAGAGGTTCATTTGGAGTTGTTATTCTTGATTGGATGCTCCCTGATGGACAAGGTATTGATCTTCTTAAAGATCAAGAAGGAAGCAAGAATGTTAATTGCCCAGTGATAATGCTTACGGCAAGAACAGAACTTCTCGACAAAGTGATTGGTCTTGAGTCTGGAGCGAGTGATTACCTTACTAAACCTTTTGAACCAAGAGAGCTTGTTGCTCGAATTCGAGTTCAATTAAGAGCAAAAGCACCACAAGAAGAAAACCTTGATATCGTGATTGAGAGGAAAGACCTTAAAATCGATGCAAAAACGAGAGAGGTTCTCTATAAAGAAAGCGAAATTTATCTGACGAAAATGGAGTATGAACTACTTAAGCTTCTTGCAGAGAATCCAGGTCGTCCTTTTACAAGAGATGAACTCCTTAATAAGGTTTGGGGTTTTGAATTTACTCCTTCTACCAGAACTGTCGACACTCATGTTTTACAGCTTCGCCAAAAACTTGATGAAGACATGATCGAGACTGTAAGAGGTGTAGGTTACCGATTTAGCAGGAATTTTAATGAATAAAGCGAAAGCCTGAGTTTTTGACTCAGTTTTTCGAATCTCCCATAAAGATTCATCCCAGAGTACCGATAAGATTTATAGTCCTAAAGTGAGGTATTCATGGGTGAAGTGATTGATTTTAATAAGAAAAGAAAAGAGACGATCGAGCAGAAGAAACGTCAATTCGAGAGAATCTTTTTTAAGGAGCTCATTGGTTGTTACACGGCCATTGAGGATGGACAAAAAATCATTCCTGTCGATATAGTCGATATTTCTAAAAGTGGTTGTCTCATCGAGGTCGCTAAAAGTTCTGGCGGAGATAAAGAATTTGAAATCGAATCAGAGGTTTCATTAAGACTTTATTTTACAAAGAAATCTTATATCCCTCTTGTTGCGAAAGTTGCTCGAATTGAAGAAACTGTGAATACTCGTGGAGTAGAGGTTTTCCATTTTGGGGCTGAGTTCGACAGCAATCTGCCTGGACATAATGTGTTAGAAGCTTTTGTTGATTTTGTGAGTAAATTCGCTGAGTTCTCGAGAGTTGATAATGAATCAGAGAAGGCTTACTTCTTTTAATCAAGGTTTTCATAGTCCTTTGAATTGTGTAAAAAAAACCTATGAAAATAGGAATTTTGGGCTCTAGCCTAGAGTCAATTTATCTTGCATCCTACTTTGTAGATCTTGAGGCACACGTCACAATGTTTGGAAATATCGATCCTCTTCAGACCTATGAGTTTTATAAGTCTGAAATAGATCAAGGGTATTGGTTTGAGCTTTTAAAAAATCTTCAAGGTAAAATTATTTTTAATAAGAATCGAATTAATCGAATTCAAAAATCTTTTCTTCAGAATAAAGAAGAAATTTCTCGAATGAAAGACACCTTTCGTGTTGTCACTGAAAAAGATGAAATGGAATTTTATGAAGACTTTGATTTTATTATTGAAGGAGAAGGTCTTACTAAAGAAAACTCTTTTTTAGGGGGGGATGCTCCAGCTCTTCATGAATTGAAGTATTCTAAAAATAAATTTGGTTATTATTATGAAGATGAAATTACAGAAGATATTTTAAAGGATTTTAAAGGGAGTATTGCCTTAATAGGAAATTTCAATAAGAACAAAGCCTTTGAAAATCTTTTTGAAAAGGAAACTAGTGAAATTCATTTGTTTCAGCAAAATGAGAGTTCTTTTTATGAAAATTACGAAAAAGAATTTCAGAAAAGCATTGAAGATTTTGAAGCTGGGAATGGAAGTGAACCAAAACGGAGAGTTTTTCAGTACCCGAATTTTAATATAATTAGTCTTGATTATCTTGAGGATAGAGAGCGTCTTTATATGACTCTTGAAATTCCTGATTTTCGCGCTCAAGAAGTTCACTTCACAACTCAAAGCATACAGACAATAGCGGTTGATAAATTAATCCATTTTCGTGATCTAAAGCAAAGTTCTAGTCAATTCCAATCATTTCTCCTGGAAAATGAGCCAGGATATTATAAAATAGAGGTTGGAGAATGGAAGAAATTGAATCAGTTAAAAGTGAGAGCTGGTCGTCTCAAAAATGAATTTTTGCAATATTTTACGAAAATTTAGTTTCTCATTGTTGATACTGTCCTGCGCGAGTAATGATCTTAAGAGAAAGCAAGTTAAAGAAGGTGTTGCCCTGGACTACGGGCAAATCTCGGAGTATTTCCTTCCTCTTATGCCCAAATGGGTGAACTTCTCTACGGCCGGTCAATGTTTTCGGAGTTCAGATGTCCAATACCTTAATTATAGAAAACTCCACCAATCATTTTCCTATAAATATGGGCAAGTTCTAGAGCTTCAGGGCCTATTTAATGATACTTTTTCAAGCCTTCAAGCATCCAAAGCAACAACCATTGAAGATCGAAATGCTGTTTTCTATGAAGCCGTTGAAAAAATGAATGGAGGAGTCAAATACCTTACTCTTCCAGAGTATGATCGCTTTTATCTTCTTTGGATTGATCGCATGAGTAAATCAGAGCTTGAAAAATGGTTGGAGGTTTATAGAGATTCTGAATATATGAATCAAGGAGTGCCGGTTCTCCTTTCTTTTTGTTACACAAAGTCAGAACTTATAAAACAAATTGATCAATGGGATTTCGAAGAGGATTATCCACATGTTATCACAGCAGAATCTTTTTCCATTTATAATCAAAATTTTGATCAAGCACCTCGATTCTTTGCCGATCTTAGTAGCTTGTTTCCTAAAAAGAGTGAGATTTATTTTGTTTTAAAAAATTCTCAGCAAACACAAGATTTAAAACAAATTCGATTTTCTCAAGGATTTCAAAGAATCCCCTTTAACTGATTTGGAATTGTGGTTTGATCTGTTGAACCATCAACTGAAGGTACTTTTTCCCATTGAAATGATTGATATTCAAAGTTGCATCAACGATAAGTGGATTCTGATCTTGTATATGATAGAGCTTTTCAGGGTCTAGGGAACCCCACTTATTAATATAATTAAAGCTAATGCCATTTAAACTTTTATAAAAGTTATTCAGTTTTGTTTTTGAGCTAAAGTTCCAACGGACATGAATCTCTTTTAAAAGAGAATAGCTTGTAAGATAGGCATCCTTAATTCTGAAGATAGGTGTTGGATTTCCATTGCCAAACGGTTCCATGTAATGAAGAGCTTCTGCAAGATCAAAGTTCATATCATTCAGACTCACTTCCAAGTCAAAAGGTTCTGGTTTGGTTCGTAGGATCTCAGGAATCGTTTCTAGATAGCGATGCAATCGTTCTTTTAAAACAGATAAGTTTTCTTTTTTCATACTCAAGCCAGCCGCCGCTTTATGACCTCCAAACTTTTCAAAGAGATCTTTACAATGGTCAAGAGCTTTAAAAAGATCAAGCTCGCCAGCAGTTCTTGCTGAAGCTTTAATCATTTCAGGGTTATCTGTATTCGTGAAAACAATGGCGGGTATCTTAAAAGTTTCAACGAGCCGAGAAGCAACAATTCCAATAACACCTTCATGCCAATCAGGACGATAAACAATATTAATCAAAGGATTGGGTTCGGTCCAAATTTTCTTAATATCTTCAACGGCTTGTTCAACCACTTCTTTTTGAATCGCTTTTCTTTCTTGGTTAGAATTTGAAATCGTAAAATAATGTTTTTGAGCCTTTACGGGGTCTGGCTCAATCAAGAGTTGTAACGAAACTTCTGGATGATCGAGCCGGCCGCGAGAATTTATATTAGGCCCAATTAAAAAAGAACATTTTTCACTTTCAAGAAAGTCTTTAACGGTATCTTCAGGTTTTAAAAAGTTTTGAAGACCTGGAATGGTTGTTTTAGGAAGTTGTTTGAGACCGTGCCGAGTCAATATTCTGTTTGTATGACTTAATTGAGCTAAGTCACAAATGGTTCCAATTGCAACTAATTGGAGTAAAGGGTAAAGGGAAGGGATTTCTTTCCCTTGGGCTTCTAGAGCTTTTTTTATGCTTAAGGCTAAAGCGAAGGCAACTCCAACTCCTGCTAAATGTTTCATCTCATCAGGAGTCGTTTCATCTCGTCGATTGGGATTTATGACAGCATAAGCTTTGGGAATATATTCTTTTGCATCTTTGTGATGATCCGAAATGATCAGGTCGATATCTTTATCATGAGTGTACTCAGCTGTTTCCAAATTACTGATTCCACAATCAACAGTAATGAGAAGCTTAACTCCTTTTTTGATTGCTTGGTCTATGGACACAGGGTGAACTCCGTACCCTTCTACAAATCGAGAAGGTTGGAAGAGTTCGACTTCGGTATCGAGAGATTTAAAGAAGTGATAAAGAAGTGCACAGGACGTCGTGCCATCAACATCGTAGTCTCCATAAATTCCAATTTTTTCACCAGACTCAATCGCCACAATAATTCTTTCAGTAGCCTTGTCGAGATCTAAGAGTTTAGTAAGATCTTCTGTTTGGTGGAGATTCCAAGAAAAAAACCTCTTAATCTCCTGGTCGGATTCATAACCTCTTCTTTTGAGAAGTTCTCGAACAACGGGGTTAACGCTTAAAGTCTGTGAGCTAGCATCTGGAGAGTTTAAAGTTTGATTTTCCATGAATTGGAGTTATTTTATCGGGAATATAGCTAGATGGATAGGGACATTGAGCTAGGGATAAGCTCTTGATTTTAGACTACCAAATCACGTAGAGCCCTTTGATGAGTTGAGTCTCTTCTATTTCTTCTGCGTCATTGAAAAGAGTGTGAAATTTAGCTTCCTCTTGATTATGGATCTTCTGGAAATAATGGCTTGGGAGGAACGATTTACGGCATTTCTGGCATTTTTCAAGCTCATGAGTTGCTTCATTGAGATGAGCACAGACATGGCATCTTTTAAAAATGATCTTTTTACGAGCTGAGCTTTTTATGTTCTTTGAACTTTCATTCATAACAACCTCTTGTAACGTAAGATCGGCAAATTCTGCCAGAGACTTTAGAGGCAAATGATTAACCGACTCATTAGCTCAGAAGACGTAGCCAGCACCTAATGTCACTGAAAATTCGTCTCGATTTTGATTGACGTCAACCGTTGTGTCAGCCGTTGTGCTCGGACTGCCGAGACCACCTTGGAAAGCAAACTCGGCAATTTGGGTATCGCGTTCTCCAATGGTGAGGACATTCTTTTGAACTTTAAAGATAAAATAAAGTCCATTACGATTCATGATATTAAACCCAATCGCTAGATTCTGGGTGAGAAGTTGTTCATCAACTGTCGCGAGATAATATTCTGAATTTTCATAATCGTAATAATAATGTTCAAACTTTGATTCAGAGATGGCGTAACCGAGTCCAACTTGAATAAAAGGTTCAATCAAATTTCTCTCAGAAAGTTGAAAAGTCATGTAAAAGCGTTGAGCATATTCAAGGCCTGTTATTGTGTTATCATTTTCCTGCTCACTTATCATAACGGGGATTTCTTCGCTGGCTTTTCCTGAAAAGTGGTCACGGTTAGTATAGCGGAAAAGATTAACTTGACCTGAAGTTGAAACATTACCCCAGCGAAATCGATAACCAAACCCAAGAGAAGGCCCAATAAGAGGAAGACTATCCGTCGCTTTAACGCTTGCTTTAATTCCTGTATATGAAACATCGCTTTTATACATAAGAAGAGAGGTTTCGAGATTCATAAAAAAATGTGATTTTTTAGCGTTAGGACTAATGAAAGTTTTCTCTCTAAAAAAGATATTCGATTCTTCTGGTTCTTCGAAAAGAATTTCTTCTTTTTCAAGGGCATACTTTTCTTCTTGAGTCGCTTCTAGATCATCCTCTTGGGCAAATAATGTGATTGGAAGAATAAAAAAGAATAAGAGGTATTTCATCATTAAAAGCCCGGTACCGTATATTGAGTTGTAGAGCAATTATTCGTTGGAACCTGAAGTCCGAGATTATCACTACGAGTATAAGAAGTGATACTGGAGTATTCACACTTTAAAGCATCATCGACACGGTCACTAAGACTATCACCTGTATCGTTGGTGCTCTCTGTATCATCATAATAAGCATCAGAGGATTGAGCGAAAGTGTAAGTGATCGTGCTATTAGTTGTTTCGTTTCCATTCTCATCTCTATCAATATCAGAGCGACTCATAGCGAAGAGTTGGAAGAAAGCTGGATGATCAAAAGTGGTCTGATTATTAAAGGTAAAGCTATCGATATTGGATTCTTCACCATCTCCAGTTCCAACACCTCTTTTAAGAGTATAATTAAAATTACTAGTGGAGTCAGTATAGGTGTTTTCGATTTCATTATCGCTGTCACTGGTACTAATAGTACACATGGCTGATTGAATCTTCTCCCATTGTTCTGAGTTGTTGGTGGTTGTAATTTTATAGATATAATCATCGGAGTTAATGATTTGATACTCATCAATATCATCGATGCTGCTATTTCGTCCGACCATGACGTATATTTCAGTCGAGTCAGCATAAAGAATGATGACATCAACGACGTTGGAGTCAGAGGTGATTTCAAAATGTTGGCGTATTGAAAAATCATTAAAGCTATCGTTAGAGTTTGCTTTTAAAGTTTCGATAAGGCTTTCTGTGCTTGCGATGCAAGCGTCACTTTGACCGGATTCAATAGCAGATCTTTGGGAGTTAGTAAGTTCATCCCATAAAAATTTATCCTCTCTCACGCCGCATGCGGTCATAAGAGCTAAAACTAAAAACGTTTTGATGATGGGCATAACTAAATTTTCCTCTTTAAGAATTAATAATTCAAACTTTTTCAGAGAATTAACAACAAACAATTGCAGATTCGAGTTATAATACTTGAAGGAGATGACCATGAAACGGATTTCTAGTCTTGTCATTCTCAGCCTCTTTGTTGCCTGCTCTAAAGGCAAGAATTCTGCTATTCCTTTTCAAGCTTCAATCAATCAGGAATTCCAAGCTAATCAAGCTGAATGCGATCGCAATAGTTCAATCAATCAAGATATAACAAACCCACTTCAATTTCCTGAAGGAGAGAATTATCTGATCTATAATTCAGATCAAGTTGAATCTATTGCCAATAATTCTGAGCTGTGGAAGAAGAATTTCAAAATTGTCGCAAATATTGATTTTTCAAAAATTTCCAGGCTGTCGATTGGGACAAATCGAACACCTTTTGAAGGAAATTTGAACGGAAGTTATTGTACTCTTTCAGGATTAGACATCAATGAAGATATTGTTGGTCTCTTTGCTTATGCGAATCGAGCAAGCTTTAAAAATATTTTAATTGAAAACTTTTCAATGGAGGGGGAGTTCAGCTCTGCTCTTGTTGCGATTGCTAACGAAACAGAGATAGAAAAAGTTCTTATTAAAAACTCTTTGATAAAAGGGAAGAAGGCTGCAGGTGGGATTGCAGGAATTGTCATTGATTCTAAAATTCGATCAGTTCTTACTGAAAGCCTGGAAGTGGACTCACAAACGTTCTCTGGTTCATTAGTTGGGCGATTCATTACTCTTAACAAAGAAAATCAATCTATCCTTGAGTTTTTTGATAGTTCGGCTAACTTTGTGAAGGCTGATGAAGGTGCTGGAAGTCTTCTTGGAGGGAGTCTTGGTGCTATCATTAAAGATGGAAGCTCCGAGGGGATTGTAGAAGGGGCTGACTATGTTGGTGGGGCGATAGGGAGTGCCACTGAATCTAATATTTCTCGAATGAACCTTAATGTAAAAGTTAATTCAGTAGGGAATAATGTCGGGGATATTTTAGGAGAGGACGATAATAATACCCTCTCCGGAATTCAATTAACGAAAAGATAAATTAATCAACAAATTTGTGACCATACTTTCTTAAAAACTTAGAAAGCGAGCCAACTTTATCGAGAGTTCTGATTGCTCTTGTCGAAAGTTTTAGTCTGATTTTTTTTCCTGACTCTGGATCGTAAACAGTCTTCATTTGAAGATTTGGTTTTTGAGTCATCTTTGTCTTGATATTTGAGTGAGAAACCTTGTTCCCAACGAGACGTCTTTTGCCTGTTAAATCACATACTCTTGCCATAACGGAATCCTCTTAAATAATTCTAGGTCCCTACTTATAGGAAATTCGCCTTAAAATGACAAGTGTCTCCAAAGAGATCTTTCAAAGGGTTAAATTGTTAGTATTTCCAGAAAGGTCCTCTTCCTAATTTTTGCATTAAGTCAAAAGCTAGTTACTCGAGATTAAGTCTCTCCTTTTTCAAGTATCTCTTAAGATCTCTCTTTAGATTTTTTGGACTAGTGGCTTTTGGTTTAACGCAGTCGTCATAGGGGCCAAATGTATCAGCTGAGCAGAAACTCAATCGAACACTTTCTAGGTTTGATTGCTTCTTGATCCAGTTTTATAGCTTTATAGGGTGAGTGGGATGAATGGCTGGGTCAATTTTGTTACTAAGCTTTTATAACACTTGCAATTGACTGCGCATCGAGTCCATGCTTTTGGTACAAATGTGCCGCTTGATAGGCTGACTGTCCAAAAACTCCCTTAACTCCAAGGCTTGTGACTTTTCTGAGAACACTTGGATCAGCTTGCGTGATCTGGTGAATCAGGAAGGATCCAATTCCGCCTGCGACCTGATGGTCTTCAACTGTGATGATGTGACCATTGTGTTGCTTGAGTAGGTTCACATATTTTTGGGCATTTATTTTATTGAGGAAGCGATGGTTAATAATGCCCGCATCTATTCCTCTGCTTGCAAGGATTTCTCTTGCCCCCAAAGCTTCATGAAGGAGGGGACCCGTTGCCGCAATTAAAACATCTTTTCCCTTAACGACAAGCTGGTCGTCCCATGACTTCACAGGATCGACTGTTTCTAAGCTTGGAATAAAATTTTCTCTTCCAACAAAGAAGACATAAGAAGTTCCATGACCAGCTTTTTTATCGGCATCAAGTTTGCGAACAGCTTGCTCCATAAGAACTTCAGCTTCTTCTGATGTCGAGACGCAAATAATTTCAACATTAGGAATAGAAGCAATAGCTGAGAAGTATGTTAGTGATTGGTGGCTGGCGCCATCGGCTGCATCTTGAAAGCCTGTATGGGAAAAAACTGCAATCATTGGGCAGTTTGAAAGGGAGGCCATGATTAAAGGCAGGTTTCCTTTTGTAATTCCAAAAGCAGAAAAGGTGTCGACTAATGGAATATATCCTGCTTTCGACCAACCGGCAGCAGTGCTTATCATATTGCTTTCCGCAATCCCAAGATCAAATGAATCACCAGGATTTTCTTTGTGAAAGGGTGCCATTCCCGTTGAGCCTTGAAGGTCAGAAGAAAGGCTCACAAGTTTAAAGCCTTCTGCTTTTAAGCGATTAAGAGCGCGACCAAAGCCCGCTTGGGCTTTTTCTTTTTTGGGGCCACTACTTGAACTTTCAGGCGCTTTTGTTAAAGCTTCCGCCCAGCTTAGGAATTCTTCTGGTGCGTTTCCTTCCCATAGCTCTTTTATGAATTCAGTAATTCCAGCATCATATTTTTTTAATGGAAAACCATGACCACCACTAGCACTGTCTTCTGTTGATTTAATACCATAACCTTTAATAGTTTTTAAGCGAAGACAAGTGGGTTGTGATTTGGCTGATTCAAGGCCTTGCTCGATCGCAGTGTAGCAAGCTTGGAGGTCATTTCCTTTTTCAACTTCAATAATTTTCCAACCAAGGCTTCCAAGCGAGTTAAAGGTCGGTGCCATATCGAAAGCATCGATCATTCGACCAGAAAGTTTTGTTTGATTATCTGAAACGATTAGCAAAAATGGATTGATTAATCCTTTCTGATGAAGACCAGGGATAGCAGCGAGAGCTTCTTTGGCTTCGCCTTCCATACAGGCACCATCAGAAATGGAGTTAATTGTAATTCGATCATTATTTGAATGTTTATCCGCCATTGCAAGGCCTTGAGCTTGGGGAAGTGAAGATCCAAGTGGACCATTGCTTAAAAGAACGCCTTCCGGATAAAGATGAGATTCACCATGGCCAGTGAGTTTACTATCAAGACTTCGAAAACCTTTGAGATCATCGAAGCTTAGTCCACCAAATCCATGGAGTGCTCGAAGAGCATAGATTCCATTTTCAGCATGGCCAATATCATTAACAAAGTTATACTTTTCAAACCAGTTTTCAGTTTGGAACATAATCTCGTGAAGGGCAGACATCGATTCGGCCATAGCCGCTGGACCACCCCAGTGACAAGCAGCTCCACCGTTGACTGCATGAAGGTTCATAAGAGCTAATAAACTTCGTGTTGCTTTGGGGTCAGCGCATTTTTTCTCTAAGCCGTCCTTTGTAGAGACAGTGACACTGTATAGGGGGTCTTTTTGTGGAGCGGGGTGAAGAGCCATAAGACTTTCCTTGATGAGATTTGCCTCCAGTATATTGAGAGCGTAGTATCGTGACAAGGTAATTGATGTCATCAGAAAGAAAACGCGAGCGGCTCTACGTTTTTATTTTAGCAGCACTCCAATTCTGCCATATTTTAGACTTTGTGATCATGATGCCCTTGGGGCCATTATTCATGCGCGAGTTCTCGATCTCACCGGCAGAGTTTGGTTTGTTAGTTTCTACTTATAATTTGAGTGGAGCCCCTTTTACATTATTAGTAGGCTTGGTTGCTGATCGTTTTGATCGTAAGTCTTTTGTTCTCGTTAATCTTGTTGGTTTCATTGTTTCAACTATTTATTGTGGTGTTTCGACATCTTATAACCAGCTTGTGATTGCAAGACTTTTAGCTGGAGCCTTTGGTGGAGCTCTTAATGTTGCTACTTATTCGGTTCTTCCCGACCTTATCCCGGAAATTAGAAGAGGAGCTGCAACGGGAGCGGTCATGTCCGCTTTTTCTTTAGCTTCGGTTCTCGGTGTTCCTCTTGGTCTGACAATTGCGACTAATTTTAGTTGGCAGTTAGCATTTCTTTTTATTGGTGGTGTTAGTATTTTTATTTGGATTCTAGTCCTTTTTTATATTCCAAGTTTAAAAAGCCATATTGCCAGCTGCGTGAAGTTCAAAGATCTAGTTTCACATTACTTAAAAGTTGGTTTGAAAAAAGAGTACTGGACGGCTTTTACCTTGAGCGGATTGTTAGGCTTTGGAACGTTTCTTCTCATTCCATTTATTTCTCCTTATGCGGTGGAAAACGTAGGGATTAGGGAAGATGATCTAAGATTCATTTACTTAGTGGGAGGTGCTTTCACTTTTTTTAGTGCTCGCTTCATTGGAAAATTATGTGACTCATGGGGAACGTTTAAGACATTTTGCTTAGTCGCTTGTATTAGTTTGATTCCGATTGCTATCTATACCAATTTAGGAACAACACCATTGGCCCTTACATTGATTGTTTCTACCTGTTTTATGATGACGATGTCTGGTCGTTTTGTTCCTGTTGTTACCATGGCGACAAAGAATCCACTCCCTGAAGATACCGGGGTTTTTATGAGTTTTTTTAATGCGATGAGATCTTTGGCCACAGGTTTAGCTGCCTATGTGGGAGGCTTGTTTGTTACGCAATCTGAAACTGGCCAATTGCTCGGTTATAATCATATTGGCTATATTGCTATTGCTCTTACCCTTATCTGTTTTATTCCAGCTTGGCGGTTGGATAAATTTATCTTATTGAGAACTGTCAGATAATGTGAGCTCGCAGGGCTTGAATACCTTACTAATCAACTCTAGACTTTGGCTATATTAATTTTAAGATTATGGAGAATCTCATGAGAAGATCACTGATGATGATCGTTTTTTTCTGCGCTCAATTTGGGCATTCTGCAGAAATTATTGAAGCGAAAAGAATTAAAAGATTTCTACTTCGTGACCGTGTTCAACTTTCCCTGAAATATGCAGGTGGCTGCAAAAAACATGAATTTTCTTTGAGGCTAGTTCATTGCAGTAAGCACGCCCGAAATTGCTTGATGGAGCTGGTTCATAACCGCAATGAGGAAAGTTGTGAAATGCTTGTTCAAGAAGATGTTACATTAAGCTTACCTCGAGGAAGGAAAATCATGAGATATGATTGGGAAATTCTTGGAGATAAAGCCAGCTCTGTAATAATTAAAAAATAAATAAACGATTAAGGAATGGTAATAATGAAAAAAATATGGATTTGTTTTTGTGCTGTATTATGTCTCGCAACTGCGCGAGCAAACTATCGAACATTTGTTAAAGAGGTTAATTGGAGCCTTTCAAAAGCTTCAGCGATGAACTCTCGAAATACAGTGTTCAAAAAAACGATTGATTTGAAAGATTCTAGCTCTGCTCGATTTCTTTTTTCTCAGGTGAGATTAGGAAAAGGGAATTATCTGAAAATTGAATCGCCTTTGAAGAAAAAGCCATTCTTCATGAACGATAAAATTATAAAAGGTTTTGGAAACGGAACTCCTTATCTTCAAGGTGAAAAGTTTCGATTAAGTATTGTTTTAAAAAACAAAAGCCGATTCGGTGGTTTAAGAATTTCGAAGATTGAAGCAAATCGTCGATCGAAAAAACGCCTCCGACGATCAATTTGTGGGACAGATGATCGTATTGATTCTGATGAAAAGAAGATGGGCCGAATGATGAGAGATACTAAAGGAAATGGTGGTTGTACGGGAGGAATGATTTCTTCTACTTGTCTTATTACTGCTGGGCATTGTATGAGCACAGTTGAAGTTGTTGAGTTTCATGTTCCCGCTTCTGATAGCAATGGGAATCCTGTTCCAGCAGATCCTAAAAATCAGTACGTTAAATTAGAAACGATTGATTATGTTGATGGAGGTTTAGGAAAAGATTGGGCGGTTCTTCGTTATAAGGCAAATCCTCTGACTGAAAAGTTTCCAGGCGAAGCTCAAGGTTTTTACGGTGTTAGCACCGATAAATTAGAGGCCGGAGATATTCTTCGAGTTACCGGTTATGGAATTGATAATGAAAAGTCAAAGAGTCAAACTCAACAGACTCATACTGGAGAGTTAACAAAATTTACTTCTAGGCTTAGCTATACTGTTGATACTGAACCAGGGAACTCCGGGACTCCAGTGGTTCTCGATTCAACTAACGAAATAATTGGTGTTCATACTCATGGTGGTTGTAGAGCATCTTCGGGTTCTAATTCAGGAACATCTCTCCACTTTAGTGAACGTTTTCAGGCAGCAATCAAAACTTGTCTGGCTAAAGAAAAAGCTGATCTAAGAAAAAGGCGGCGTAATTAATTTTCCCCAAGGGCGTGTGCTTACGGATGAGCCACGTTCCTTTTCCTCTTTTCCCTACAAAAGTTTGAATAGCCAAACCATATTTTAATGATCGAAATCATGATTTAGATCATTAATTGGATTGTCCTCTTGCGATAAACTGCAAATGTTTCAATAGAGGAGGTTTCATGAGTCAATTAGATCGAAGATCGTTTTTTAAGTTTTCTGCTCTGGCAGTTGGGGCGGTAGCTTTCTTGAGAAAAAGCCCAGGACTTATTGCGGAAGCTTATGCAGAAGCAAGAAAAGATGCTGGCATCACCAAACTGAATTATCACGGTAATATTACTGCCAAGGCTCCATCGGTAGGGAGTGCAAAAAAGTTTTATGACAAGCATGTGAAAAAAGTTGTGAAGTTTTTTAGTAAGCCTAAGAACAAAGAGACTTTCAAAATTGCAGATGCAGATCAAATCCCATACTGCAAGTATTGTAAGCTCTACACTAAAGTTGATGAGAACTGGGGATGGTGTACTCAGGTTGCTAAGAAAAATAACAAAAAGGGGCAAATGGCTTCAGCTAATGGTTGGTGCCAAATGTTTAATCTTCACAGCAAAGGAAAGCTTAAAAAAGTACTAGGTGCTTAATTATGTGTGATCATGCTGTCGTTGACTCCGTTGAGGTTTGTGATCATTGTAGCCTAGATGCCTACTATCCGATTTATTTGGATGATAAAGTTTTCTGTTGCCATGGTTGTTCACATGTTTACAAGCTTTTAGTCAACAATGGCTTGGATAATTTCTATGAACTTAAAAAAGAAGGAGTGAATTTTGCTCCTTCTTCACCTGTTACTCTCATTCCTAAAGAAGAATATCTTTATCTTGATCAGAAAGAATTTCTTTCTCATTACGGAGTGAGTTATAAAGATGGGTCTGATGAATTCTCATTCTACATTGAAGGGATAACTTGTTTAGCTTGTCTTTGGCTTTTAGAGAAGCTTCCCGAAATGAATTCAAAGATCGTGAGTTCTCAGTTCGATCTTTCGAAATCTAAACTTACAATCCGTTATAAAGACATCAAACTTTCTGAAGTCGCTCAATTAGTTTCTGATCTTGGTTATCGAGCTTATCCTCTCAAAAGTGAAGAGGAAATTAAAATCAGAGAGGCAAAGGAAAATCGAAAAGAACTGATTCGCCTTGCTGTCTGTGGAATGCTTGCTGGAAATATCATGCTTTTCGCTGTCTCGCTTTATGGTGGGGCAGAAGGTTTCTGGGGAAAGGTTTTTGAATGGGGAAGTGCAATTCTGGCCTTGCCTGTACTTACTTATGGAGCTATCCCTTTTTATAGAAGTTTTTTAAGAGACATTAAAATGCGTAAAATGTCTCTTGATACTCCAATTGTTCTTTCTCTTTTGTTAGGAACAGGCATTGGTTTGTATCATTTGGCACTTGAAAATCCTCATCATTATTTTGATAGTTTAACGATTTTAGTTTTCCTTCTTTTATCATCACGATTTTTCTTGAGAATGGTAAAGCAAAAAGGGCTTCAGCTTAATCATTTAACAGACTTCTTCCTTCAGCCATGGACTCGAGTTTGGGATAGTTCGGAAGATTCTTTTACTCGATCTCATATCGATCAACTTAAAACGGGAGATCGGATTCAGGTTGAGCGTGGAGAAATTGTTCCTGTTGATGGAAAAGTTCTTTCTGGAACAAGTCTTATTAATACAGCTCTTATCACCGGAGAGTTTGCTCCTGTTAGGGTAAAGAAAAATCAAAAAATCTATTCTGGTTCTGAAATTCTTGATTCTACGATCGAGGTTGAAGTTGAGAAAGTTGGAAAGCAATCAAGACTCGGAGAAATTCTTGAAGAAGTTAAAGGGCAGTGGACTCATAAGAATCGACTGACTAGGCTCACTGATAAGTTCGCTCAATATCTTATTTCATTTGTTCTTCTCTTTGCAGCAGGACTCTTTACTTATATGGCATTCAATGATCTAGAACTCGCGACTAATAGAACGCTTGCCTTAATTATTATCACTTGTCCCTGTGCTCTCGGATTGGCAACTCCACTTGCCATGGTACTTGGGATGAAAGTTGCAGCAAAAGAAGGAATCATTATCAAATCTGACGAAACTTTAGAGAAAGTGTCTCAGATAAAAAAAGTCTTCCTCGATAAAACCGGGACATTAACTTATGGTCGCTTTCAAGTGACGGATTGGTCAGATGAGTCTGAAGAGTTGCGATCTATTACTTATGCTTTAGAGAAAGAATCAAGTCATCCGATTGCACGTTCGTTAATTCAGTATATAGAGAGTAAAGGTTTTTCTCCTGTCGAATTAGAAGAAAGAGTTGAAAAAATTGGAGTAGGAATTGAAGCCAAACAATTACATAATGTTTGGGAAATCAGATCTCTTTCACAAATAAGTCCAATTAAGTCTGAAGTTTATCAGACGAGTATTGGACTCTATAAAAATAATGAATGTGTCAGTAAAATTATTTTAGAAGATACATTAAGACCTGATGCTCAAGCAGGTCTTAAGAAATTTAGCAAGCTAGGAATCCGAGCCCATATTCTTTCCGGAGATAATGAGAAATCGGTAAAACATATTGGAAAAATCTTAGGTCTTGAAGAAAAAAAACTTTTTTATAATGCAAGTCCTGAAGAAAAGAAACAAATATTGGCTAATCACCAGGAATCAATGATGGTAGGAGATGGAGCGAATGATGCTCTTGCTTTTTCTCAAGCTGATGTTGGGGTGGCGATTAAAGGAAGTATGAGCATTAGTCTTAAAGTTGCAGATACTTATCTTACTCAGCCGGGAATTCAGGGAGTCCTTAAACTTATAACGATTTCTAGGGAAACGATGAAAATCGTAAAGAGAAATATTGCTTTTTCTCTTGCTTATAATGTGATCGGAGTGACTGCCGCTTGCTTGGGTTATGT
This sequence comes from Bacteriovoracaceae bacterium, assembly GCA_965217035.1. Lineage (GTDB taxonomy): Bacteria > Bdellovibrionota > Bacteriovoracia > Bacteriovoracales > Bacteriovoracaceae > JAUHYH01. The sequence continues at coordinate 2,000,200 of OZ244226.1, forward strand.
AACTCCTTTATGGGCGGCAGTATTTATGCCTTTAAGTTCAGTTACAGTTGTTTCTTCAACTCTTTGGGGAACAAAAAAAATTAGAGAAATTAAAGGAGGACGATAATGGATGTACTCTTTTTTGCAATTCCTATTGCGCTGATTTTAGGAGTTGTTTTTTTAATTCTTTTTATCTGGGCGACGAAGTCTGGACAATATGACGATCTGGAGACACCTTCATACAGAATATTAATTGATGATGAAAACAATCAAAAGAGGAACAAAAGATGAATGATTCAAATGGGAGCTTAGAAAGCTTCTCGTATGATGACAAGATTGTTCGTATGTTTACCCAAGCCACGCTTTTGTGGGGAGCTGTAGCTATGCTGCTTGGGGTAATCATTGCGTTTCAACTTGCTTATTGGAAACTTAACATGGGCGTTGAATGGCTAACGTTTGGACGCTTAAGACCACTTCACACCAATGCTGCAATTTTTGCTTTCGTTGGGAATGGAATGTTTGCGGGGATTTATTACTCCTTGCAAAGACTCTGTAAGGCAAGACTCTTTAGTGATATTCTGTCGAAGGTTCATTTTTGGGGTTGGCAATTAATTATTGTCTCGGCTGCGATCTCTTTGCCACTCGGAATGACTCAAGGGAAAGAATACGCTGAGCTCGAATGGCCAATAGATATTGCAATTACTTTGGTTTGGGTTGTTTTTGCAATTAACTTTTTTGGGACGTTAATAAGAAGACGTGAAAGACATATCTATGTTGCAATCTGGTTTTATATCGCAACTATTATTACTGTAGCGATTCTCCATATCGTGAATTCTGTTTCTATCCCTGTGGATTGGATGAAATCTTATTCAATGTATGCGGGAGCTCAAGATGCTTTGATTCAATGGTGGTATGGGCATAATGCGGTAGCCTTCTTTTTAACAACACCGATTTTAGGTCTGATGTATTATTTTGTTCCAAAGGCTGCAAACAGACCTGTTTATTCCTACAGACTTTCGATTATTCACTTTTGGTCGCTTGTCTTCATTTATATTTGGGCAGGGCCTCATCATCTTTTATATACAGCTCTTCCTGAATGGCTTCAAACCTTAGGGATGGTTTTTTCAGTGGCACTTTGGGCACCCTCTTGGGGCGGCATGATTAATGGTCTTCTTACACTTCGGGGAAAGTGGCATGAAGTTCGGACGAATCCAACATTAAAGTTCCTAGCAACGGCGGTTACATTCTACGGGATGTCGACATTTGAAGGTCCACTGCTTTCAATTAAGTCAATCAACTCAGTTGCTCACTTTACTGATTGGATTGTTGGGCACGTTCATTCTGGAACTATCGGTTGGAACTATATGTTTACAGCTGGCATGCTCTATTATCTTGTTCCGAAACTTTGGAAAACAAAAATTTATAGTATCGCATTAGCAAATTTTCAGTTTTGGACTGCGACGATTGGCCTCGTGTTCTACATTATTTCAATGTGGATCGCAGGAATTACTCAAGGGATGATGTGGCGAGCAGTTGACGGAGAGTCTGGAACACTTGTTTATCCGAACTTTGTAGAAACTGTTTCTCAGATTGTTCCAATGTATTGGGTGAGAGCGATTGGCGGAACACTTGTTTTGATTAGCTTTATTGTTATGATTTATAACTTTTATAAGTCGATTAAAGCTTCTAAGGAAGATCTTCAAGAGCAAGTTTTTCAAGCTCCTGCACTTGGTGGAAATACAGCGAAGGGTCACAGAAAGTTAGAAGGCCTTCCAATGGTCTTTACAGTGCTTGTTCTCGCTTCTGTTCTTGTGGGGACAGCCACTGAGATTGCTCCGACTTTTCTAGCTAAGAAATTTATTCCAGAGACAGGAGATATCACTCCTTACACTCCATTAGAACTTTTGGGACGTGATGTTTATATCAAAGAGGGGTGTTATACCTGTCATTCTCAAATGATCCGGCCAATGGTTTCAGAGAAGCTTCGCTATGGAAAACCTTCTCATGTTGGTGAGTCAGTTTATGACCATCCTTTTCAATGGGGTTCAAGAAGAATTGGACCTGACTTAGCAAGAGTTGGTGGAAAGTATCCTCACATGTGGCATTACCGACATATGATTAATCCACGGCATATGACTCATGATTCGATCATGCCGAATTATCCATGGCTTGCTCGGAAGAAAATTAAGTATGAAGTCCTTAAAAAGAAAATGCGAGTTATGCAAGCGTTAGGAGTGCCTTATTCGGATGGAGAAATTGAGAGTGCCGTTGAAGATGCTCAAGATCAAGCTTTGGAAATTGCAGATGTTCTCGGAGAATCTGGAGTTGATGGTAAGATCGTCAACAAAGAGATGATTGCCTTGATCGCTTACCTACAAAGACTAGGATCAGAATCCATCGAGGAAGAAGATCCAATTGAGGAGGAGGAAGAATAATGAAGAGACAAGTTTTTGAAAACTTTGATCTAACGATATTACCAAGCATAGGAATGATTCTTTTCTTATCCGTTTTTCTTGGAATGGTGATTTGGGTCTTTAGAAAAAACTCAAAACAAATTTACAGTGAAATGAGTCAGATTCCTTTAGAAGAGGAGAGAAACCATGAGTGAAGATATGAATGAAGAAGAAAAGAAAGTTCTTCTCGAGCATGATTACGATGGGATTCAGGAATTTGATTTTCCTCTTCCTCGTTGGTGGGTAGCGACTTTTTGGATTACAAGTTTATTTGGAATTGGCTACTTTGTTTATTATATTGTTATGAATGGTCCAAGCCTTCAGTACGAGTATTTTGTTGAAGCCAATAAAGTAATGGAGCAAAGAACGGATTTTCTTGAAGAGCTTAAAAACTTTAAACCAGATACTTACCAGGCTTATGCAGGTTCTCCAGAGATGGTTAAGCATGGTGAATACCTTTTTACGATGAACTGTGTTTCATGCCATGAGGCTAAAGGAGCAGGAGATATTGGGCCAAACTTAACTGATGAATATTGGCTTTACTCGGATGGAACTCCAAGTGGAATTTTTCCTTTCTTGATTGAAGGAAATCCAATGAATGGAATGCCGGCTTGGGGAGAATTCTTAGAAGAGGATGATCTTTATGCGCTAACAGCTTATCTTGTTTCGATAAAGGGAACAGTTCATGACAACCCAAAAGAACCACAAGGAGAAATTCCAGAGCAGTAGATTATGGCAGTTAACCCCAATGAACGTCATGCAGAACGCTTAGCGACCACTGATCAAGATGGGCATCGAATCTATGTTCATCCAGAGGAAGTAAATGGAAAGTGGAAGTACCGCAGGCGTGCGGTTTATTGGGGACTCATTCTCTTTTATTTGATTGTTCCATGGATAAATATTGGAGGCCATCAAGCTGTTCTCTTCGATATTCCTAATCGAGAATTCTTTATCTTTGGACTTCATTTCTGGGCTCATGAAATTCCGTACTTCTTTTTGTTCTTTGTAGGATTCATCTTTTCTATCGCTTTTATTACAGCGATCTGGGGAAGAGTTTGGTGTGGTTGGGCGTGTCCTCAGACAGTCTTTATCGATACTATCTATCGGTCCATTGAAATTTTAGTTGAAGGAAAGCCTAGGCAAAGACAGAAACTCGATGCTGCTCCATGGAACTTTGAAAAAGTCTGGAAGCGATCAGCGAAGTGGGCGCTTTATATTGTAGCTTCACTTTTTATTTCTCACTCTGTACTTGGATATTTTCTTGGAGCTCGAAATCTTTTTAACATTATCACTCAAGCTCCAACGGAGCACTGGCAAGCCTTTATGGCGACCATGATTTTTACAGGAATCATTCTTTTTGATTTTGCTTGGTTTCGTGAGCAGTTTTGTATCATTGCTTGTCCTTATGGAAGATTTCAATCAGTCTTTATGGATAAAAATTCGATGGTGGTTGCTTATGATGGAAGTCGTGGTGAGCCAAGAAGAACAGTCGCAAAGTCTCGAGAGGAAGAAGGCGATTGTGTTAATTGTTATCAATGTGTAAGGGTTTGTCCGACCGGAATTGATATCCGGCGGGGAACTCAAATGGAATGCATTGCTTGTACCATGTGTATCGATGCATGTGATGACATTATGGACAGACTTAAGAGACCGAAAGGTCTTATCCGGTATACGACAGAGAGTGAATTAGAAGGGGAGAAGATAAAATTCTGGCGACCTCGATTATTTGTTTATATTGGCTTGATTGCAGCGATCTTTGTTTCAGGAACGGTTCTATTATGGAATAAGGATAGTTTACGAGCGATGCTTTTAAGAGGAAATCGAGAGCCTTATCAGTTAATTCAAACTCAGGGATCACCGGAATTAGTTGTAAATCATTATAAGGTTGAACTTTTTTATAATGGTGAAGAAAACCTTGAATTAAGATTTAATGTGAATAGTGAATTAAAAGAACAAGGGTTAAGGCTCGTGACACCAATGATTCCATTTAAACTAAAAGCGAGCCGAAAAAAAGTTGTTAATCTCTTTTTTAAATTCCCCCCTAGCTTTTTAAAGGAAGGACTTAAAAAAGTTGATGTTGAAATAAAAACGGAAGAAAAAACACTTGTTACTAAGGAGGTCATGCTTGTTGGACCAATTAAGTAGTCTTGGATCCCAAGCGGACATTTACGTCCTCGTGATTGCCTTTATGGTAGGTCTTGGTGGTTCTCTTCATTGTGTCGGGATGTGTGGACCGCTGGTGAGTGCGACGACTTCAAATAAATTTCAATCAGGTTTTTATCAAGTAGGAAGGCTTTTTGGTTACTTAATAGTTGGAACCCTAGTTGGGCTTTTTGGGAAGGTCTTTCTTTTTCGTTATAGTAAAGACCTTAATCTTTTCTTTAGTATCTTGATTGCATTTTTTTTTATTTTTGCTGGTCTTAAGATTTTTGTGAATCGACCTCTGAATTTTCAAATGCCAAAATTTATTCAAAAAATTTGGGGGAAAATTCAAATTAGTAAGCCTTCTCTAGGAAGAGCTGGAGTAACTGGTTTGTTCTCAATTTTTCTTCCTTGTGGATTTCTTTACACAGTGATCTTTGCAATTGTTAGTTTCCAAAATCTTGGACTCGGTCTTGCTGCTATTTTTGCTTTCTGGCTAGGGACGGTTCCAGCAATGATGTCAGCGCCATGGTTCATTCATAAACTATTAATGCCATTAACGGTACGTAAACCTCAATTCACAGGAATTCTTTTAATGGCATTTGGGTTATTAACAATTGTTTGGCGCTATCAAATAGCCTCTGAAAATTGCCTGTTTTGTCATTAGCTATCGAATCAAATAATACAGTTCTTTCGTATGCTGGATCAGTTTTGATTGAGGATAAATTACAATATTTTGAGATCTATAATAAGAAGGAGCCCAAATAAGTGAATTTAATCTTGTATTGCCTTTGAAAAGATCAATATAAACCCCGTCGGTAGGAAGATACTTTTTTTCCCTGATTAAATCAAAAGAAGTTTTACTGCCATGGCATGGATAAAAACCTGTAGAGTATTGTTGAGAGCATTCAACTCGATATTTTTTCCCTTCTTCTAGGTCTGCAAGAAAGAGCAATTTATTATCTTCTGTAAAACCAAGTGGTGCCGATTTTTTAGGAAGATGTTTCCATCCCTGTTGCGAATTAAAATGAGCCCAATCTTTATGTCCTGCTTTTATGTAGGCATTTTCTCCATCTTTAGAAACAATCAGTTTTGAGTATTGGTGGCAAGATGATGAATAAATCTTTCTTTTTTGAAAATTGAGAGCATAACAATTCTCTCCTGAGTTAGTTGTAGAGAGAAAAACCCAATCTGAGTTAATTTCTTTTATGGCTGCAATACTGCCACTAATTCCTGTATCCCAGATTTTTTTCTCTTGTATATCTTTTACTTTAATTGATTTGTCTTTTCTCCAAAAAATCTTCTTATTATAAAAATAATTAATTGAAAAAACATCGAGATTCTTAATCGACTTTGTTTGATCTGATTCAGTATAATAACAAGTGCTTTCCTTCTTTTTATAATTAGTTAAACAGATACCTTCTTTTTTATCAGAAACGATGGATTCGTCTGTTTGACTTCTAAAAACACCAGAAGAATTAGCGGTATCAATTTTCTTTAGTTTTTCTGGAAATGTTTGATAAACATCAAATTGGCATGAGGCAGATTTTGGACAAGTTTTAAAAAGAAAGTGGTCTCCCGAGATAACTCTTATTTTAGAATTACTTAGTGAGTCTCCCATTTTTTTTGTAAGAATCGTTTGAAAGTTAATATCCAGATAAATAAGTTTATTAAGAGAATCAAGAACAAGCCAAGTTTGGGTTGTTTTAAAGAAAAATATTTTTTCATCATTATTTACTTCATAAACAATTTCTCCAGTATCAAGATTAAAAACCTTATTACTATCAAGGATTAAATAATTATCAGTCGCTTGTTCAAGGCTAGAAACAAACCTAGGAATCAAGCTGATTGAGTTTGAATCAACTTCTGAATTATTAGCAAGAACTTTCTTAAGTTTCTCATCGTCCTTTAGCTTACAATTAGCTTCTTGAGAGTTATGACAGATCTTTAAATATTCAGCAATTTTAGAATTAAGATGTCTCTCTCGAATCTTTTGATCTTGAATTTTGAGAGTCGCGGATGTTTTTTCCTGACAGTTTGGCTGGAGACAAGAATAAGTTTTTCTATATTTTTCAATATCCCTTCTTTTCTTAAGTGCAATATATTGATGATCAAGTCCCCATCGGGCATCAATTGGATCTCTTGGATCACCTGAAGCAACTCCAATATCAAAATATTTTTCTAATGATTCAAGAGGATGGAGAGCATTGTTAATTTCTAGTTTGGTGTCCTTAAGGTATTGCTTGCGTAAAGAGTTCATTTTATGTCTTAACGCAAATGATTCTAAATTTTTAAAAAGAGCAGAGATTCTTTTGTCTCTGGTCGGGGTACTCCAAGCATCATAAAGCCCATTTGGTCTCTTGGGACAAGGATTTCGTTGGCAAATTTGATGACCCTGTTCAACTATTTCCTTTCGTACTTCGAGAAGCTCTTTCATATTTTTTGCGATGGAGCTAATGATTTTAGGAGGATTAATAACGATATTAAGTTTTTCAAAGATCTTTTGATAAAAGTCAGATTGATAGGTTCCAGAGTATTGCTCAAGACTATAATCAGTCATTTGATTTTCTGGAAGCATTCTCCAGCGACCATTTTTAAGATAAGGCCATCGAAAGTGAAGAATTCCTCCTTTGGAACGCTTTGGCTCATTTTGATTGAGAAAGAAATACTCTCGATATGTATTTAGACTTGCGGGAACAGTCCCGTAGGTAAACTCAATAGGGAATTTGCTTCCATCATGAGTAACTCTTTTGATAACTCGAGTATGCCCTGTCGTCATGTAAACAGCACCAGGAATTATGTAATCACGGTTGATTTTAGCCGGATAGAGATCATTGATGAGTGATTTTGTACTTGTTGTATTATTAAGATCTCTTAATGCTTGCATGAAAACTTGATCTTTATACCAAGTTTCAGAGCGCTTTAAGTTTCTATAGCTATAGCGAAAAGTTTCATGTGAGACAACCTGCCCATTAGAAGTAAGGCTATTGGCAACCGGGAGTTTATGAATAAAAGAGAAAATCCATCGCATACTCAAGGCAACGTCTGCACAATCAACGCTAACTCCATACCTGCGGAAAAATTCTAAATCAACCTCAGTTTCTATCCAGTTTGCAAATCTCTTTTCCCATTGTTTATTCCAACGATTTTTTGCTTCCCAAATAACTCTTGATGCGACCTCTGTTTCAACAGTTGGAAAATTAATAACTCGAATCGATTCCTTAGAGGATTCAAGCGTCGCAAAATGGTTAAGGGCTTCGTGATAATTGAGAAAGACATCACGGTCTTCAAGTTGTGGGAGTTTGTTTATTTGTCTTTGAAAGGATTCAACAATCCACTTGTTTTGTTCTTGATAGAGGTGAACCGTTCTTTCGCTAAGGGATTCTTCGGTAGTTGTAAAATAACGAGATTCAAGGGCAAAGACATTGATAGTAGCGAGTAGAGCAAAGAGATAAATTAATTTCATAAAATTAAATTAGAAAATGAGTCACGAAATGAACAGAGTGATTGTAATGATTACAAAAGTCGTGGCGATTCGCGTTATTCCATGCAGCGATAAATTTTTGAAACATTATAAGAGGCAGATTCTAGGAGTTTCTCTATATTACTTAATATCCAGCCTCTCAAAGGGCGAGAGTAACGGACTTTATCATCAAAACTTTTCTGAAGCGGTTGTTTTGTAATATCAGAGTCAGGATAGTTCTTTTCGACTTGTCGATAAACATCCTTGGTGTAACGAACAACTCCAATTGAAATATATTCAAGTGATTCGTTAGGGAGAACTTCTTTCAGTTCAGAAATCATAGAGGAGTATCTCTCGATGAGGTTTTCTGAATAAACTATCGGATCGAGATGGATTCCAATTCGAAACCCTTTATCTACCAATTGCTTAATTGCTTTGAGCCTCGCTTTTAATGGTGGAGTCTTTCGATCATATTTTTTTGAGTTTTCTTCATCGGCGAGCGAGAAAGTTATAATCACGTTTTGAAGAGGTTCAAGTTCTAAAAGAGGTTTGATATTAGAGGATTTAGATCGAAGTTCAAGTTTTGCTTCGGGGTTCTCTTTGAAAAAGTCAAAATATTGAGCCCATTCGTTGGTAATATGAGAAAGCGCTAAAGAATCGCTAAATTCTCCGGCATGAAACCAAGTTTCTCCATCGATAAGGCTTTTCATTTCTTGGATAATCTCATCATGATTTGTAAAAAGAACAATATCGGGAGAATGGAAATACCCTTGGAGAAAACAATATTCACATTCATAGACACAGTTATAAGCATGGATAAAATAATAGTGCTTTCCGGTTTGAGTACCATAAGCGTCTGGAGTTTCTTTGATGAGCTGGCCGCGTTTTTTTCCTAAAAACAGATTAAGGTCAGTTCGTTTATGCAGATAGGGTTTCTTTACTTTGCCAAAGTGATCTTCAATTGCTCTGATCTCTGTAGAGGGGATATCTTTAAAGAATTTTAGAATATTTTGAGTATAGGGTTGAGCGAGGACTTCTGATTCCACATAAATATTTTGGAACATCACTGAAGCTCTCCATCAATTAAAGACTGAACTTCTTTAAGAGGGAATTCTTTAAGAGACTTTATCAGTTCTTTTACATCGTCTTCATTTTCTAAAAGTGATTTTACCTGAACTTTATTTTCTTCAAGTTTATTATCAATAGAGTAATGAGTTTTTTTAGTATTGTTTTTATTAAGCTTTTTTTTGATTCTTTTCTTTACTTGAAAAGTGATCGGGTCAACGGATTCTTCTAAAAGCTCAATGAGTTTCCGAGTTTTCTGCTTCCCTGTTATTTTTGCTTGCTGGATTTGAGAATAATCAACTTCTTTTAACTTAAAGAGTTTTTCAATTTTTTTAGATTCAGAGAAAGTAATCCAAAAACCTTCACTTTCAAGTCTCTCGATAAGATTGTTTTCATCAGGTTGAAGATGTTGAAAAAGTCTTTGAGAAAAATCATAGGCATTTTCAAAAATATCGACACAGTCTGTTTGTTCAGCTGTAATATCTGAAACAATTTTATAAGCACGCCAAGGGACTTTAAACCTTTTAGCAACCGATCCAATCGCCCAAAGTTCTCGATCAATTAAGGGAGCAATATAGCTCAGGTCTTTTTTTGAGAGTGAATTTGTGACTCTTTTAAAATAACTTAAGCAATCAGTGGTCGCTTCTGGGTCGTTGGAGGTAAAACTATGGAAGCTCGGCTCTGTATGATGGTGATAGACTGTGCGAATAGAATGGATAGAATATTTTTCCTGATTTTTAAGAGCTCCAGCAATTCCAAAGTTTAAGATTTCATCTACTTTATGTTTCGCAAGAGTATAAGAGAGAGCTTCAGTCGTATTCTGAATTCCTTCACCTGTAATTAGAAGTAGATTCTCTTTGTTTTTATAAAGTAAGTTCTCTTCGAACATTCGAAGATCTAGTTTTTTGATAAAGGTTTGGGCTTCACCACGGTGAGCAAAAACTAAGAGATTCATTGGTCTTTTTATTACAATATCTTTAGTATGATTTCCACACTTGGAGATTATATGAGCGCAAAGCATCAAGATATTGTTGAAAACACAAAAAGGGTCTTTGGACCCATTGATTTTGAAGTTTCAGCCCTTTCCTTCGGTGGAGCGGCTGTCTCAGGTGAAGGCGGTGGTTACGGTTTTGGCGATATTTCTGAAAAAGATTCTGTTGAACTGATCAGATATGCCTATGATCTGGGGATTAATTTGTTTGATTCGGCTCCAATTTATGGTTTTGGAACCTCTGAAGTTAGAATTGGCAAAGCTCTGAAGGATGTTCGGGAAAAGGTTTTTTATGTCTCAAAGTCTGGTGTTGATTGGCATGACAATATGAGGGTCAATATGAGTAACGACCCAAAGATAACAGAGAAAATGTTACTTGAATCACTTAAGAGAATGGATACTGAATATCTCGATCTTTATTTCATTCACTGGCCAGATGAAAATGTTGATATTCGAAAACCTTTAGAGGTCCTTTCAAAATACAAAGAGAAAGGTGTTATTAGGCATATCGGTCTTTGTAATACCAGTCTTGATGATTTAAGTAAGGCAAAAGAGATTGATAAAATTGATGTTGTCCAAAGCGAATACAATATGTTTATGAGAGGAGTAGAGCAGGAGATTCTTCCCTACTGTGAAGAGAATGGAATTGCCTTTATGAGTTGGGGAACTCTCGAGAAAGGAATTCTTACTGGTAAGTATGATTTAAATGCGAGCCGAAATGATAGTGATGCTCGAAAGAGTGCTCCTTGGTGGAATAAAAAGGATGTCACAAAGAAAGTAGAGCTTGTGGATAAGACGAAAAAATATCTAGAAGAAACGGATTTTCTGTATCGAGACCTTGCAGTCAATTTCAATTTGAAAAACAAATCACTGACCACTATCCTTGCTGGTCCGAGAAATAAAAATCAATTAGAAACACTGATCGAAAGTATTGGTGTTAATACAGATGATTTTGCATACTGGGACGAAATTTTAAGTACGTTGAGGGAGTTTCATGCCTAAGTTCAGTGTTATTATTCCTACTTACAACAGACTCGAAGTTCTTAAGCGAGCAGTTGAATCTGTGAATAATCAAACTTATGAAGACTATGAATTAATTGTTGTTGATGATGGCTCCGATGATGGGACCGAAGCTTACTTGAAAGAATTAGAGATCCATCATTTGAGGGCCGGAGAAACGCCTCGAGGGGTAAGTTTCGCTCGGAATTTAGGAGTAGAATGCTCGAGCGGTGAATGGTTAGCCTTTCTGGATTCTGATGATGAGTGGTTGCCAGATAAGCTTGAAAGGCAATTAACTTTCATTGAGAAAAATCCTTTAACTCGAATCGTTCATGGAGAAGAACGTTGGATTCGAAATGGTGTTCGAGTGAATCCAATGAAAAAGCATCAAAAGTTTGGAGGAGATCTTTTTGAGGCTTCGTTAAACCTTTGCCTTATAAGTCCATCAACCGTTGTTTTGAAACGAGAACTCTTTGATGAAATGCAAGGTTTTCGCGAAGACTTCATCGTTTGTGAAGATTACGATCTCTGGCTAAAAATTACCTCACAAGAAGAGGTTGGTTTTTTAAAAGAGGAACTGATTGTTAAATATGGTGGGCATGAAGATCAACTTTCCAGGCGGTATAGGGCCATGGATTATTATAGAGTTAAAAGTATTGATTGGATTCTTGATAGAGGGGCCTTAGAAACGTCAAAGAAGTCTAGAGCAATTGAGGTTCTTCGGAAGAAGTCTGATATTTTGCTCTCAGGTTATGAAAAACATAATAATCTTATCCACTTTGATGAAATACGAAAAATTCAAAGGAAATGGTTATGAAATTCTTATTATTGCTTATTTTTCTTTCTTGTAATTCAGCAGAGGAACCAATGAATCCAAATATCACTTGTTCTGATTACAGAAAGTGTGGACCTGACGCTATTTGTGCGCCAGAAGAATCTTGTTATAAGGTCCCCGGTTGTGAAAAAACGCTCTGTTTAAAAAGTTCAGAGGTTTGCCAAAAGTCCTGCGGGACTAATGATTGCAAGATTATGGAGTCTTATCCTGCTCAAATTGCTTGTAAGTAACTTGTCATCTTCATGATTTTTCAATAATCTCAAGTTTCATCTGTGGGGGTGTAGCTCAGTTGGGAGAGCGCTTCGCTGGCAGCGAAGAGGTCGCAAGTTCGATCCTTGTCATCTCCACCACTTATCAAGCAATACGAACTTTTGGCTAGCGAGACGTATTTTTGACTCTACACACTTCATGGTGGAACACACCGCACTCAATCCCTTAAGAACAGGCATAAAGAACTTTTAACCGGTAGTTTATAAAGCTCTTATATCCGTAAGCACGCCTCTGCAGCTGCTTGCAGACATTGTTAAACCCCTCGGTTCTAGCATTGGTCAAGCGATTTTCAAAGTAGTTAAGAATCTCTTCACGCCAGTTCATGAGCGTTCTTCTGAGCTTTTTAAGCTCAGGAATTGAACTAAGGGCAAGAGAGTCTGTGAGGTTTTGCAGACTCTTTCTTGCACGCTTAACTCCTTTACAACCATAAAACTTATGAATCGATTCTTTCACCCAGTAAATCTCATTAAGTTCTGGGTACTTTTTTAGCTCTTTTTGGAACTGTATTCTAGTCCAGTAATCCATCTTCTTGGAGTCCATGAGCAAAAACTTTCTAAGCTTTAATTTTTTACTTTTAAATTCTTTGTTTCGATAAAGATCAAGAATACGATTAGGAAGTCTAATAACGTGGAACTTATCGGCTATAATTCTCGCTCTTGGAAAAAAGTCTCTGGCAAAACTGCGGTAAGTTGTTGAGAGATCCATGGTAATGTTTCTGACGTTTTCTCTTCCAGGGATATAAGCGAGAGCTTGCTTTAACTGCAATGATGTTCTGGTGGGAATTAACTCTTTAGCTTTTTTGTTATTGTGATCGACAATCAAAGTGACAAACTCTCGTCTACTGTACTGTTTATTACGTATGAAGCTATGCTCATCGATTCCAATACTTCGTGGCCATGGATTGTTTTTCTTTTTTCTCCATTCAAGTTCTAGTTGTCTGTAATGTCTTTCATAGATCGTTTTATTACCAAGTTTAAGATGCTTCCTGGCAGCTTTCATGTTGGCAAATTTATCGCAAATGTAGAGAAGGTTTCGTTGCAGGCGCTCAGTAATTCGAGCATGTTTACTAATCCCTGGGATAGTTTCAGTAGTTACTTTTTTACATCCACAGCATCTAAATCGCTTCTTTTTGATTTTGAGAATTTTAACTTTTCCGACATAGGGAGCATCTTTAATGATAACAGTCCTTCGATCATGAACTTTTGAGCATTCTAGTCCACAGTGAGGGCACCATAGAGATTTGCTCTTGGACTCACAAATAAAGATGATTTCTTTCTTGAATTGAGCGAATCTTACTAATTTTAGTTTCGGTAACAGAAGAAATTGAGTAAGTTTTGAGTTGGGCATAAGTGTTCTCCAGTTAAAATTTTGAGTGGTATTAAAATTCTAACCGGTTGAATTTCTTATGCCTGCTTATTTAGAATTGATGCGGCGAGTACACCTTGAAGTGTGAAGACCGGTATTTTTCAGAGCTTCAAAATAGAAAACTTACTGGTAATTATGATGCTCTTGGATCGGTGCAAACAGATCCGCTTTCACTTTACTTTTTAGATTTTAACGCCTTAACAATCAGCAATATTTTCAATATCGAGTGATTATGGAAAGTGATGATGAAAATGACCTTTGTACTAGAGATCCTTGTATGCCGTCCATTGAATCAATTACTATTGGTCCTGAAAGGTAATAATAAATCTCTAAGAAAATTAAAAAGACTCAGACTTTAAATAACAAAAATAGGATGCTATAGAAAGATATTTGATTTATGAGCAATAAATTTTGAAAATGAAGCATGTCACTTTTGAGTCTTATGGCAGTCCTGAAGTCCTACGAACTTCAAGGGTAACAAAGCCCTTTCCAAAAAAGAATGAAATCCTCGTAAAAGTAAAATATACATCTGTTCAAGCGCCTGATTGGAGACTACGTAAAATGAACTTACCTGGAGGTATGGAGTTGTTGGCCCGCCTCTTTTTTGGATTTTTCAAGCCTCGTAAGAAAATTCTTGGAACTGAACTTTCTGGAACAGTTGAAGAGGTTGGGAAAGATGTATCAAGCTATAAAAAGGGTGATGATATTATTGCCCTAATGGGAAAAAAACTAGGAGCCTATACGGAATATATTGTCCTTGATGAGAATTATATTATCGTAAAAAAAGAGAGTTCAATAAGTTTTGCTGAAGCAGCCGTATTAAGCTTTGGTTTTATAACTGCCTATGAATTTTTAACTAAGAAGATCAGGATTAGAAAAGGTGAAAAAGTTTTAATTCATGGTGCATCGGGCCCTGTTGGATTGGCCGCAATTCAATTATCAAAAAAATATGGAGCGAATGTAACGGCTGTTTGCCAAAGTCATAACTCTCAACTCGTTAAAAATATAGGAGCTGATGACTTTATTGATTACACGAAAGAAGACTTTAAGTTGAGTAATAAAAAGTATGATGTGATTTTAGATGTTACAGGTTTACTTAGTGCAAAGAATTCTTTCAATTCTTTATGCTCTAATGGTAAAGTTTTATTGCTTTCAGCAAGCTTATGGCAAATGCTTTCGGGACTTTTGATCAATTTATTTTCTAATAAAAAAGTTGTCACCGGGGTTGCTGAAGAGTCAAGACGGGCTCTTGCCTATATTGTCTCTGAAGTATCCAAAGGAAACCTAGTGGTAGTTATTGAAAAAGAGTTCTCTTTAGAGGAAATTTCTCTCGCTCATAAATATGCAGAGAAGCGACATAGGAAAGGTAATATCGCAATAAAAGTATCATCATAACTAACTTTAATAAGTACATAAAAATGTCTAATCATAAGGTCTCGCTTGAAAACGACGAGAATTATAAATTCATATTGCTCATAGAGGCTGAGAGTAATCGTTCTATTTGAGAGACCTCCTTCTTTCATTTGAATAATTCTCTCAATAAATCGCTTTCCTTTTTAAAGTTAGTGCTTTGTTTCGGAAGTTATCACAATTTAAGGAATTGTAACTATTACAACTAATAATGCCGAGTATTGCTCTTGTGTTATATTCGCTTGAGTAATTAATGTGTAAAGGTCATGTTTTTGGCATTAATTAAATAGATAGTAAATTTTATGAAAGAGCTATTGACCATAATTATGATATTTGGAAGTACTTTACTATTTGGAAGCAACTTAGAGAACTATCTTAAAAGTTCTGAAGTAGAAGAATATCTAATAAAAACGATATGTGAAGACCGATAAAAAGACGAAAAAAATATTAAGTTTGTGATCGAAAAAACTGGAGGAATAAAATGAAAAAATTGGCTGTAGTAGGAATGATGATTCTAGGAAGTCTTTCGAGTTTTGCCTCAAATAGCTTAATTGGTAAATGGTGCCTAGTAGGTAATTCAAACGATTACAAACAAGAGATTACTTTTACAAAGAGTGGAGAAATTATTGGTTTAATTATAGAAAATAATGATGAGTTAGATCCATCTTTAGGAATATATACTATTAATAATCAGACTGTAACTATACAATTTTATAGCGAAGAAGGTTTGGAAGACTCAATATCTTCAGATTTTAAAATTGAAAAAAATGGCTCTTTAAGTTTAGGTAATAATGAAGGAATTCATTTTATCTATAAACAGTGTAAATAGCACTCATTGAATAAAGTGGCTGAGTTTTAAAGAAAAGCTCAAATCTAAAAAATACATATAATAAGTTCGAGAAAGTTCGTTTTTTACAAGCTTTCTCGAGTATTATCTGAGCACTTTCGAGCGAGACGATTAATAAATGTCCGTTTTATCTACAAATTAACTCTATTTGAATTATTTGCCTGTCTAAAAAATTGGCAGGGTCCGTAATTATTTCAATTTTAAGTTTCAGAGCTCTGGTAATGGGTGACCTTCCAATATAATAACAATATGAAAAATCTAATTATTATGACGACCTTAATGGCTTCTCTTTCTTCTTTTGCTGGGCTTCATTGCATTCTCGAAGATTCAAAAATAAGCCTCGCTATGAGCTGTTATAAGGACATCGACAACTGTAGCGTTTCAGAAAAGAACATTCTCAATATTAGATACGCTCTAGCTAATTATATTAATAAAACAAACAACATCGATAAAACCATAGGTATGGAAGACGTTGAAGATATGGACCGAGAATTATTTGATAGTCTTTATTATGATACTTTCACTGATGGGGCTCGAAAATCAGAGAGAAAAAAATCTTTAAGCAAGTACTCGATATTTCCAGAGATAAAGATACTCTTGACTCTAAAGATGTTAAAGAAGAAGGTTACGAATATAAAGAGGCTATTTTGAGTGTTTTCGCAGAAGTGTGCGAGCTGATTGACAGTAATCTTGAGTAAATAACCTTATGGCTCCTTCAAAATCCAGTTAAACTTAAATCTTGTAAGCTTCTACTAAGCTCTTAATTCCGATATATCAATATAAAAAAAGTTAAGACCTTATAATTAGTCGGATTTTTTATTGTTCTTTTCTCTGTGCTCTTTGCAGTTTTCAATTCTGTAGATCTAAGTGAATAAATTAACTGGTTACCAAATTCTTTTAGAGTATTTCAGGTCCTTTTTTTATAGGAAACACTTGCGAAGGATAAAAACATCTGATTTCTGAAACGAACAAATCTATCGAGTGAGTACTTTTTACATTTCTTTAATAAAGATTTTTTTTTAAGCAAGATAATGCTATGAGTAATAGGCTCTCTAAATTATTGTTTTCTAGAGGAATTTAGAATGGTTATTGCATCAAATTTTAATAAAGCATTATTAAGCTTTTTCTTTTGCTTATTTATAAGCTCAAATGTTTTTGCATCAGGAAAACCTTTTAAGAGAACGTTAATTTTACCAGGGGGAGGTTTTAAGACTTCAATGCATCTTGCGACTTATCATGCGATGGTTGAAGCAGGAGTTGCGCCTGACTTGATAGTAGGAATTTGTGGAGGAGCTGTTGCCGCTGCTATTATTGAAATGTTTCCTGATGATATTCAGGCCCAGAAAGACTTCTTACTTTCTGAGGACTTTCATGGCTTCACAAAAGAACTCAATATGAATATGGACAATGCCAATAAAGCGATTAAAGCAATTGGGAAAGCTATATGGGCTTATCGGATTGGGAGAAAAAGAATTCCAGATTTCTTCAATCATAGCATTTATAGTCAAACTAAAGATTTATCAGATTATTTCAATAATACGCTTTTTAAACCAAAATCGGAGAATAAAAGTTTCTCTACCATTATTGCTGCAACTAAAATGAAAGTTAGACCTGAAGATATTGGAAAATTAACTTCTGAAGTTGAAAAGTTTGAAAGGGATAAAACTTTTCAAGAGGCTTACTTCACTGATAGCGTAACTGCTGAATTACTTTCCGATCACAAAGCTTCATCTATCGTGACAGACTTCCCATCCGCCCCTTTTGCGAAAGAAATTGATTTTATTACCGATCAAAATATTTATTTCGCTGCTCGATCAAGTATCACCGATCCATTTCTCTTTAACCCAATAGAGGTTAATGGACATTATATGTTAACTGGAGCTTCTAATGTCTTGCCAATCAACTACTACAATAAAATAAGTGATAAGGTTCATTTCTATTATAAAAATGGACTAGATACATTACTTGAGTATATTTTTACGAGAACCTTTAAAACGCCTATGGCAAAAACGTTAAAAAAGAACCTTAAAGGGCGAAAGGATTTTCTCATTACTGATGATTCATTTATTATAGAAGACGGAAAAGGTGGGAAATATAATTTGACGATTGAACCAGATGTTTCCGGGATTTCTTCATCTAGTATTCGTTCTCTTGTATTAGCGATTGTTACCCGAGGAAGAACTATTAAGATACGTAATAGAATCCCTGAGAGTTATGATCAATATGTTAAGATTATGAGTGGACAATATACTATCGCAAAGAAAACAGTTGAAGCTATTTTAGAACTCGAGGGTATATTGAAAAATATTAAAGATCCGCTTGCCTATAATAAAAAGTAATTCACTCTTTTGCCAAATTTCATCATGCTGAGATTTTGTGAGGTTATCTTAAGTTAGGAGAATCCATAGCTAATATATCTGTTGATGTCGTTAAAGAAATTTACGCTTAACAGACTTGTTTCACATTTATGGACAAGAGGAATTAAGTTGTGTCTCATTTAGTCACTGATGATATTGATCAAAGCTTCAGTCTTTAAAATGATTACAAGGTAAGAACCTGTCCATATTTCATACAGAATGATAAAATCTGTTCCTATCTCTTTATCTGACTTTCTTACTTGGCTTTAGTTGCCAACTTTTTATGGTATTAAGATTATTTTTAATATATCGCCAATACAATGTGATTTCAATCTCTTATGACGGCAATTCTTGAAAGTTTAGATTGTTAGCCCGATGTCATGATAAAATATCACTATGAAATAACGAATAATTCTCTTTAAGAAGGGAAGGGGTCGATATGAGTAACGAAAAAGGTTTTAGTCTTATTCAATCTATGATTGCAGTTGGAATTGCAGGTATGATCGGTGCAGGTACGATGAATCTTATGCATCAACAGTCAAAGATTTTGAAAACAGCAGAACGTTCTTCGACAATTAATCAAATTCATAATCAGGTCTTTACTGTTTTAAGTACAGGTACAGTTTGTACTCAAATTCTTCAAAATAGATTAGGGAGTGGAGTATTTTTGGAAGGGGCAAGTTCTTCTTTAAACGATGGTGAGCAATTGAATTATGTTGTTCAAGGAGGGTCTGTGCCCGTAACTCTTGTTGAAGTGGGAGAAACTTACGATGGGGTAAGGGTGACAGGAGTTGATATCCAAAGGACTGGAACTGCCCAAGTAACCTTTTTTCTGGAATTTGAAAAAGAAAGGGATAGAACGGCCAGTGGAGAGGCGATTAAGAGAGGTACCTATGGTTCACGAGTAAGAGTGAAGCCTGTTGTTTTAGCGGCTAACTTTAGTGGGGACGTTTTTCAATCATGCCATGGTGTCGACACCGCAATATCGGAAAATGTTCAAGAAGAATTTTGTGTCAATTCGCTCGGTGGTACTTGGGACCCAACCCAAACACCTCCATGTTCTAATTTACAAAACGTTGATGAAGAAATCTGTATTAATATTATCGGTGGTAATTGGGATGCAAGCACTAATGAGTGTTTAGGGGCAGAGCTTGGGCTTTATTGTAATGCTACAGGTACTGTTTGTATCAATCCAGAGCTTTCTTGTGGATCAGGAGAAGTTCTAGTTGGTTATAGTAGTTCAACTGGCCAACCAACCTGTATTAATATTGGAGATGCTATTGCTGACGCTATATCCTGTGGAGCGGGAGAAGTTCTTACTGTTGCTGGTGGAAGTCTTCAATGTGTTGCTGCTACGACAGGAGGAACAACCTCGGGCGGGGGAACAGCAACAACAACAACAACAACGTTGGGGCTAACTCAGTATGTTTGTACGACTTCAGGTTGGTCTTCTATGGGAGCAAGTTGTTCGACAGAGACTCCTGGCTGTTTTACTGCATCTCCTGTTTTAAATGGAGCCAATTTCTGTTGTTCATCATCTCCTAATCCATCAAAGTGTTCTGGTATGTCTGCGGTTACAACAACGACTACCACAGGAATGCTGACGGGGAAAAGGTGGAAGTGTAATGCACCCGGGTCTTCATCCACTGGTAGTTTTATTCAGGTTGGGAGTTGTACAACTAGCTCTTATGCGTCATGTACAGGAGGAGGTAGTAGCATGATAACGGCGACACATGGAGATGGAATTTGCTGTCATCCAAGTGTGACAAACGTAACAGGTATTGGATGTACTGGTGGAGGCAGTAGCAGCGGTGGTGCTGCTGTTGGTGGTGGAACCTGTAGCGGTTATATTGCAACTCAATGGTGTAGAGCTGGTGGTCAAAATGGATGCTTTGGCTATAGTGGAAGTGATGGTAATGGACCTTTTCTTTTAGGTGCTGGGTGCTGTGGAGGAAGTCCTCCTTCTGTACCTGTTTATGGTTCTTGTAATTCTCCTTAGAATTAATTTAGAGAAAAATGCTTATATTGCTTTTTTTATCAGTGTGGATGAAATTAGCAATAAATTAAGAGGGTAATCATAAAAGAAATTAATAAAGATGAGTTCGTAGAAAAGAACTCAACTTGATCCTCAATAATATGTTTGAAAGTTCCGTTCCACCGGAATTATGGATTTCCTTATATCTCGAGTTATTCTAATGAAATTTATTTAAAACATCTCGCAGTCAGAAGAAGTCAGAATTCTTAATAAAAGATTTGTATTTCAAAGTTACCGTGTTCTTGTCAAGTAATTGTCAGCTATGTTCCAATTATTAGGTATTTTTATGATAAGTTTCATTTTCCCAAGGAGGGTCGCTTGAAATATCGTCAAATAGTTTGGTCAATTCTGATCTTGTTGTTGTCGTCAAATCTCTATTCAAACGTCAAAGTTCTTTCAAAAAAAATTGACAAAACTTCGGCTACGTATTCAGTAGAGCTTAACGATTTAGTTTCAAATTTAAATGGAAGGTTAACACCAAAAAGTCTTGAAAAAGTTGTGACTTCGATCCCAGGTGTTGTTTCTGCTACTTATTTTTCGAAAGTAGAAGAAGGAAAAAGTTTTCCTAAGAAAAAAACTTATATTTATCAGATTCGATTTAGTAGAGGACTGGTTAAGTTCGATGGTCTTGCTAAAATCAAATCTTCTAAACTTTGTTCAGTTGCTGAAAAAACAGCCAAGGCGAGCAAGTGTAAAAACTTTTCTTTAAGTGTTGTTGCTCCGGTTGGAGTCGCACATGCTCACTCTGATTTTATGAGTCCAAGTCGTTCTCCTGAATCTTTCTCTAAGTCATTTTCTTTAAAGCTTAGTTTTAATGAGACAACAAAAGCTGATAAAACGAAAGGTATAAAAGCTACTTACTCGCTCTTTCTTTCTAACGATTTATACTCATCTTATCTTTATGAGTTAGTAAAAACGAAGAAGATCGAGTCCGTTCCTTCTTCAGAAGCAATTCTGAAAAGCTTTGTTTCTTACCTCGATAGCAATGTCATCACGGTAAGCGATCCATTTATAGGAGGTCTATAGAATGAAATCATTAATTTTATTTCTAGCAGTTTTAATTTCTTGTGGGCCTCAAAGCTCTAATAAAACAACTCAAAATAACAATCTAGATATTTTTCCTGGTCGTTATCTTGCTGAAGTTTCAGATGAATCTGAATTTGAGTCAAGAATGTCAGCTAGTAATTACTCGTTTGTTAAAGTTGATGAAAATATTTACGAGGTCATGATCGGAGAAGATAGTACATCTGTTCTTGAAGATTCGACTGATTATTTCGAGCCCGTTCACAAGATTACTCTTAATAAAAGACCTATCGATACAAAGTATCTTTCACTTTGGGGAATGAATAACCTTGGACAAGGAACTCGTGGATCGATTGAGGGAAAAAAAGGTGCAGACATTCAAGCTGAAGAAGCTTGGGATTTAACAACAGGAAGTAAAGACATTGTTGTTGCAGTTATCGATACTGGTATTGATTACAAGCACCCAGATCTTCGCCAGAATATGTGGATTAACAAGGCTGAAAAAGAAGGTCTTGCAGGTGTTGATGATGACGGAAATGGTTATGTCGATGATGTTCATGGTTACAGTTTCATTTCTGATCCTCTTCACGAACCTCATCATGGTGTAGTTGGTCATCCTGATCCAATGGATGATCAAGGTCATGGAACTCACTGTGCAGGAACAATCGGAGCTGTTGGAAATAATAGAATCGGAGTTGCAGGAGTTAGCTGGAATGTAAGTCTGATGGCGATCAAGTTTCTCGATGAAAATGGATCAGGGTCTTCTACTGATCATTATCGTTCACTGAAGTATGCTCTTGATAATGACGTTGATATTATCAGCGCGAGCTACGGTGGAGGAGGGAAGTCTCGCCTCATTATGAAAATGCTTAGCAAGCTTGCTCGAAAAGGAACTCTTTTCGTAGCAGCAGCAGGTAATGATGATTCTAATAACGATATTAATAAGTCTTATCCTGCAAGTTATGACTACAAGAATATTCTTTCTGTAGCTGCTACAGATAACCATGATAGACTTGCTAGCTTTAGTAACTTTGGTGAAGCGACAGTTGATATTGCAGCTCCGGGCGTTTCTATCATGAGTACTTTGCCAACAAAGCTTGTTAAGTCTGGTTATGGAATCTATTCTGGGACATCAATGGCAACTCCGCATGTTGCGGGAGCTGCTGCTCTTCTTCTTGCGCATGATCCAAGTTTAAAAGGGAATCCAGTTGCAATTAAAGAAAGACTGATGAAAAACTCAGACAAACTACCTAATCTTATTGGTAAGGTAGCTTCTTCTGGAAGACTTAATATTTTCAGAGCAATGACTAATGAGAGTAAATTGACTGTTATGACTGAGTGGAAAGAAGAATCATACTCTCTTCAGACGATCCAAAATCCGAGTGACAGAGTCATTGCTATTTATAAAATTGAAAAAGCTGGGGCTAAGGCTTTGAAACTTTATATTGATCAAGCTGTTGTCGATACATCTTTTGATAAAGTTGCAATCTATGACAAGGGTTATAATGAAGTCTTCAATTTTGGTGCAATTGATGCTGGCTTTTGGACTCCTGCAGTAACGGGTGACACTATTTACTTGATGGTTAGTAATGCGGTTGTGAAGACTGACAAGTCGAACGGTCCATTCGGTAACTTCAATACAGATGGTGTGAAAATTTCAAAAATTAAGTTTATAAAGTAAGGAGATAGGAAATGAAATTATTAACTCTATCCATATTAGCGACATTAGTTTCTTGCTCTTACCGTTCTACGGTTATTCCAGCAAGGACAACTTTAGACCCGATCCCTGTGACTGTTGAACACAAAGTGGGCGCGGATACATTAGCGACAAGACAAACGAACTTAAACCTTAAAGAAGTTTGGGAAAACTATCCATCTTCTAAGAGGGTAAAGATTGCTGTTCTTGGTTCTGGAGTTGATTACAATCATGAAGATATTAGAAAAAATATCTATGTAAACACAAAAGAGTTTCCAGAAGGAACAAATCGACTCGATAAAGCTGAGAATGCCAAAGATGATGATGGAAATGGTTACATCGATGATATCGTTGGATTCGACTTTGTAGACAATGATGGTCTTCCTTATGAAAAGATGAGTGAGTATGGAACAGCCGCAGCAGGAGTTATTGGGGCTGTTCATGATAACTCTCGTGGTATTAAAGGGATTAACAAAAAGGTCAATATTATTCCTGTCCGTTATATTGACGAGAATGGAATTGGTCGTGTTAATCACTTTTATAATGCTCTTAAGTACTCTCTAAAAGCTGGAGCTGATGTCATCTATGTGCACATGGTTAATTTAGACTTTAGCCAAAGAATTGATTTAGCTGCTCAGAAATCTGCATTTGCATCAATCTTAAAAGAGGTTTCAGAGAAAAATGTTTCTATTGTTCTTTCAGCAGGGAGCTTGAACTATAATCTTGATAGTTCAGGAGGGGGGCTTATTAGCATGCTTGCAAAAAGTCCAAATGTTATTATCGTTACGTCAGTTAATCAGAATAATGAACTTTCGGTTATCAGTAACTATGGTGTCGAGATGGTTGACATGGCCGCAAGTGGAGATAATATCTTTAGCACTGCTCCAAGAAACAAGTACAAAGCTTTTTCTGGAACTCATATTGCGGCAGCTCAAGTTGCCGGGGCACTTGCTTACGCACACTCTCTATACTACGGAGAACTCAGCGTTGAAAAGCTTCACGCTGCTTTATTTGAGGAAGGGGCAACTGATATCCTCAATAAGCTTAAGTTTCTTGTTAATGGTTCAAACAAACTTAATATCAAGAAGTATCTCGATTTCTTAAGTCTTGCTCGATAAATTTTTCTATATAAACCGGTCGCCGAAGCGACCGGTTTTTTTGCCTAAAAAAAGAGCCCGCTGGCAGACGGACTCAGATTGGGAAGAACGAAGAGGCTCAACCCTTTGAAGTATCTGAAATATGCTTGGATTTTAAACAAGATTCCAGAAGCTCTCCACGTCGAACGTGACAGTGCTGAGTTTTTAAACCCTAACACCAGCCAAAAAGTAATTTTAGGATCACTAAAGGCTTCGGCGAAACCCACCTCCAAAAATCTTCATTGAGCCTAAACTCTCTGATCTTATTCTTTGGGAATCGCTCCTCTTCTTTCATAGGTTAAGCTGAGGTTAAATTGAAGTCAATATAAGTAATTGTACCTTATCAGCCTAGTTGATAGGATGGTTATAAGTGAAAAATAAACTTTATAATCATATTTTTAATTTTATAAAAAGCCGACTATTCCGCTTTCTCATCGTTGGATTTTTTAATACTGTCGTTCACAATGGAATCTACTATATACTGATGAATATCAATAGCTGGTCGTCTACTGTTAATAACCTTATTACTTTTTGTTTTAGTTCTCAGGTTGCTTATATTAGTCATCGTTTTGTTACGTTTTCTAATCCAGACAATCTCAAGCTTCACACTTCTTTTTTTAAGTTTATTACACAGTCTTTAACAAATATCGGTTTAAGTTCACTTTTTAGTTTGATTGTTGTTGATTATTTCAAATATCATTATTATTCCCTGATAGTGTTCAATGTGACTGTTCTTCCTTTTATCTCATACTCTATGATGAGACTTTGGGTTTTTCAGTCGAAAGGTTCCAATGAGACAGCTTCTTAACAAAAGAGCTCTTATTGTTCTCTTGGAAATATTAACGGTTATCTTGTTTCTTGTTCTCTTTTGGGAACCTTTCAATCTTTCCTATCTTTTTACTGAGACTCATATTTCTGGAGGAGATACGATTTCCCATCCTTGGATTTCTCGATCATTAAAGAATCTTTGGCATCAAGGTCGTTTTTGGGGATGGAATGAAAGTTGGGGAGCAGGTTTCCCATTTCTTTATTTTTATTTTTATCCTGTTTATATACTCTCTAATTTCATAAATTTTTTAGGCTTCTCGGAAGCTGTTTCTTTCAAATTGATGGTTTTTTTCATCATTTCTCTTTTACCAATCAGCTATTATTTTTCGAGTAGAAGATGGCTCAGTCAACCTTATGCAATCGCCCTGACAGCAATGGGTTTTTTTCTCTTCTTGGATGGTGATTCTTCATATTATGGGGGAAATTTAAAAAGTGTCCTCGCTGGCCAAATGTCACATCATTTAGGCCTTGTTTGTCTCATTTGCTATTTAGGATTTTTATTAAAAAGAAAAGTTAATACTTTTTTAGGTGTTATTTTCCTCTCTCTCTCTGTTCTTTCTCATGTGTATTCAGGGATATATGCCATTCTTTTTACTCTTATTTTCTGGTTTATTGATATTATTAAAAACAAAGATTTTAAAGTCATTCTAAAATCTTTGAAAGGAGCTCTTGTAGGAGTAGGACTTACTGCTTTTTTTTGGGCTCCACTTATTTTTTATCGAAATGCTACTGTAACCCCAATTAATCAATGGAATGTAGATTGGCAAGAGATTATCAAAATCCTTCAATTCAAAAATCATTGGTTCTTTTTGATCTATACTTTCGCTACAATTGGAAGCTTTGTTAATTTATTTAATAAAAAATCGGAGAATCGATTTTTCTATTTTGGAATTTTGATTTTGGCTTATGGATCAGTTTTTATCATGCCCCATTTAATGAATAGTCCTATTTTACATATACGGCTAGTTCCTCAAGTTTTTTTAATCATGATCCTTGTAGGAGTCTCAAGTTTAAATGATTTGAATTTGAAAAAAGGTATTCATTTTAGTTTAGCAATTTTAATTAGTTTTTCTTTTATGCAGATAAATTTAAAATCAACAATTCTTGATAAAGTACTTCCTTCGAAAGCTCGTAATCAATTCAAAGATCTTCCAAATTGGTGGCGGTGGAATATGTCAGGGATAGAACAAAAGCCCGGGATTCAAGATGTATTTGATTTATGGGAGTTTATGAAGAATTTTCCTGATAATGAAGGAAGGTTCGCTTTTGAATATTTCAATTATAATAGTTTTGGCTCTCCTCGGATTTTTGAGTTAACACCTTTCATGACTGGAAAGTCGGTTTTTGAATCATTATTGATGGAAAGCTCGGTTAATTATCCTGCAAGCTATTATATTAATTATCTTGTTAAAACTGAAACTTGGTGGCCAGGATTTCCTATCAAGACTCCTCAACCAGACATTAGAAAGGCTGTAAAATTCTTCTCTTTATTTAATATGAAATATTTTGTTGCTCATTCTCCACAAGTTAGAAATATTATGAGTAGTCTTAATAAAAAAATCATTTATCAAAATCGATCATTTATTATTTATGAGATGAATCCCTTCACGAGAATAGCTAATGTTCTTGAAGGAGATTTACCTGAATATCAATTCGAAAAACCTCTTTATGCTTCAGTCGAAAACTTCCCTCATTCGTTAGAAACTATTACTAAAATAATTCATGGGACTCGCTCTTTCGAGTTTCCAGATAGAAGAGCTCAGGATCTTAAACCAATACATGGTTATTGGTTAGATCAAAAACAAAGATATGTAGTGCCTGAAACCTCTGCAACTCAAGAGGCTCCTAAAAGGATTCTTTTTAAAATCTCATATTTTCCTAATTGGAAAACAAATACAGGGGAAGAAGTTCAGCTTGTAAGCCCAAATTTAATGATGGTTGAGACACGTTCTTCTCGTATCGAAATTTCCTATGAAATAGGATGGATAGAAAAATTAAGTCTAAGCCTATCCATTATTACCCTTCTTGGCTTAATATGGTGTTATGGGAGAAAGTTTAATCCATTCAAGCGCAGTTATTGATCCAGGTGCACAAATTGATTCGTCTTGCAGAGTTTGGCACTTTGCTCATGTAAGAGAGAAAGCGATTCTTGAAAAAGGTGTTTCGATTGGAAAAAATGTTTATATTGATAGAGCTGTGAAAGTAGGAGAATACTCTCGGATTCAAAATGGAGTTTCTGTTTACCAAGGAATTAATATAAAACCTTGGAGTTTTATTGGACCTCACGTTATTTTTACAAATGATCAAAGACCCAGAGTTGGAAAAAAGAATTGGGAAGTTATTGAAACTAATCTTAAAACAGGTTGTTCAATAGGAGCTGGTGCAATCATTATTTGTGGAATTACAATTGGAGATTTTGCAATGGTTGCGGCGGGTTCGATTGTAACTAAAGATGTTCCTCCATTTCATTTAGTACTTGGAGCCCCTTCCGAAGTTCGTTCTAAAATTTGTGCTTGTGGAGACACGATGATTGATATTAATGACAATTCAAAAGATTTTGTTCGAGATTGTTGTAAAAAGAACCTAGATGAAAATCTTTTGAAAATTGCACTTGAAATTCAAAAAAATGTATAGCTTTGTCATTCCTTTTCATGATGATTACAAAAAAGTTTTAAAGACGGTCCGTTTAATTGAAGACAAAAAAGAAATTTACGAGATAGAAGAAATCCTTCTCTGTCATAATGGGAAAAAATTAAGTACTCAAGCAGAAATAGAACTTAAAAGTTTAGGAGGATTATCAAAATATCTTCATACTGATCGCCCTGGTATTGGTGCTGGATATCGGCTTGGTCTTTTAAATTCTCAATCGAAGTATACAGTATTATCTGCAAGTGATTTACCTTTTGGATTCACAGACTTAGAAAATATTAAAAAGAAAAACATAACTCCCGAATTTGTAATTGGAAGTAAATGGGTCTCCGGATCAGTTCTTGAGGGATATGGATTTCTTCGAAAACAAAGCTCTTTTCTTTTCTGGTTCCTACGTTTTTTTCTTTTAGGAAAGGAAACTCCTCGAGACTCTCAAGGAACTATTGTTGTTGAAACTTGTAAAGGGAGAGATGTTTTAAATGAAGTTGTTTCCGACAATTATTTCTTTTCTCTTGAGTTTATAACGATTATGCAATCAAAAGGATTTAAAATTTATGAGGTTCCAGTAAAATTAGAAAACCATTCCTCTGATTCTTCTGTTTCTTTGATCAGAGATGGTTGGAGTATGTTTAAAGATCTTATAAACTTAAGAAGGAAAATTAAAAAGTGAAATTGTTTTTGTTCTGTCTCATTTCATTTTCTAGTTATGCAGGAAGCATTAGTTTAGTCACCTCAATGGGAATCGATCAAACCAAACCAGTTCCTGAAATCTATGGAAGTATTTATAATACAGGAACTGACACTGCAAAAGATATTTTTTTTACATATAAAGAATCTGCTGTTCCAATAAAACTATTTCCTAGAATAAGTTCTAGAGAAACAAGGAATTTTCGTTTTCAATTTCCAGATTTGTCCAAGATGACAAAAGATAAAAAGGGCGTTCATGCTCTTGCTTTTCTTTTGAACTATAAAGATTTAAATAATTATTCTTTCAGCGCACCTGTTATTAAGACTCATACGATCGGAAAGAAATCAGTTAAACTACCTATTCAGATAATAAGAAATAATAAAGTTCTTATCTTGAAAGGGAAGATTAAGGAACAGCTTAAATTAAAAAACCTAAGTGATGATGTTATCGATCTTAGTCTTAGGGGAGTCAGTAGTGCAGAGATTGAGTTTTATGTTCCTAAAAAAATAAAACTTAATCCAAGAGAAATAAAAACAATTAATCTTTTAATAGAGAATAACTCAGGGCTGCTCGGCTCATCTTATTTTCTCTTTTTTATAGCGAAAAGAGATCAAGCAACTGAAATCCAAACCCAAATTATAACGATTCAAGCTACTATTAGAAAGGCCAGGCCGGTTTCAGGGAAAACTGAGCTTCCTCTTGTTCTTTTAGCTCTTCTCCTTGTTTCTTCCCTTTGTATTTTCATTATCGAGAGGAAGAGTTCTTTTAACGTTTTTTAGGACGATTTTCGAACTTTTTAAATTTAGAAGAGGGATTCACAAATCTTTAGAGTTTTAGGTTTAACGATGATGTGCCAACTAGAATTGGGGATATAAAGGTTCTCTTTCTTAGCTAACTTATCGAAATCTAAAGAAGTCTTAGTATTTCCCGATAGGAATAGTCAAGAGAGCTTTATTCTTAAAACACGTAGATGTTTTTCTTGGAGGACAAGATGAAAATCTTCATTACTCTATTCAGTTTGTTGCTTTTATTCAGCTGTAGTGAAGACGAGAGTTTTAGAATTGTTGCAGGGCCTGCTCCGGCAGCAGTTATTGTGCAAGATTGTAGTTACAGTGCAGCTCTTAATTTTGTTGATGGTGCAGGAGAAGATGGATCATGTCGATTCGCTTTTTGTAATGAAGACAATTACGAAAACTCAAATAGACCTTATTACGAAAATGTCATTCAACCTTATCTTAATGATCTTCAAGTAAAAGGAATTCCGTTCTCCGGAGGAATTGATTCTCAAGCATGTGAAAATAAAATTGGATGCAAGAATACCTATGCAGATAATTATGATAGTGAAGCCGCTATAGAGTCTGAACTTTGTATTTTTTCTGGATGCCCAGAACAAGATCCTGCTTATCTCGCATCTTTCAACGCTTATATAGATCAATACCCTAATTATTCGATTACGAGAAGTTGTGATCAAGTAAAGACCTTAAGCTTTAAAAAGATACCAACTGAGGTTATTGCAACTAACCCTTTTTCTGATAATGTTGAAGTTGAAATCAGAAATGTTCTTGATATGACCTTAACAAGTAATAACACTGCTCAAATTACATTGAGTGCTTGGTTAGATAATCAGTGTACAGTTCCTGCTGCCGGAAATCTTCTTGGAACATTAACAAGAACGGTTGTTGCTGGAGTTGCAACATTTAATGATCTTATTCACGATAGAGTTGAAGATATCTATCTCAGAGCTCAAACAGGAAGTATTGTGAAATGTTCTGGTAAGATTCAAATTACACAACCTGCAACTATTGATAGCTTAACATTTAAAGAAATTCCAAATGCAGTTGTTGCGACTAAAGATTTTGAAGAAGATGTTGAAGTAGAGATCAGAAATGTCTTAGGAACGGTTGTTGCGGATAATAATACAGCAATAGTTACACTTTCGCCTTGGTTAGATAATCAATGCACAGTCCCTGCGAATGGAAATCTAATGGGCACTCTCACGAGAACGGTTGTTGCTGGTGTCGCAAAGTTTGGTAATCTGAAATACGATACCGTTGAGGATATTTATCTTCGAGCTTCCTCAGGTAGTAAGACAGCTTGTTCTAATAAGATTAACGTTAATCCTCCTACGGATATTGCTGCTCTAAATTTCAAAAACATTCCTGAAAGTGTTATCGCTACAAAACCATTTTCTGAAAATGTTGAAGTCGAAATTCTTAACTCATTTGGAGCATTAATTGATAGCAATAATACTGCTCAGATAACATTAAGTGCTTGGACTGATGATCAGTGTTCTCAATTGGCTCCAGGGAATCTAGGGGGGACTTTAACAAGAACTGTTGTTGCTGGAGTGGCTGCATTCACTGACCTTTCTTATGATCAACCTGTTGATATTTATCTCAGAGCTGAGTCTGGAGGCATTATTAAGTGTTCTGAAAAAATAGAGGTGTCGGAGCCTACTGATATTGAATCACTTTCGTTTAAAGCTTATCCCCCGACGGTAATTGCGACTGAAATCTTCCCAATAGATGTTGAGGTTGAGATTAAGAACTTTTTTGAAAATGTTATTACAAGTAATAATGATGCTCAGATTACAGTAAGTGCTTGGCTTGATGATCAATGTACGACTTCTGCCAATGGAACTTTAAGTGGTAACTTAACAAGAACCGTTGTGGCCGGGGTCGCAACTTTTGATGACCTTGCTTATGATACTCTTGAAAATATTTATTTAAGAGCACAGACAGGTGATAAGACGGTTTGTTCAGGTCTCATTAAAGTTTATCCACCTACGAACATTCATACAGTTCATTTTATCGATATTCCAACTGAAGTCATGGAAGCAATGCCTTTCGATTATGATGTTAAGGT
Source organism: Bacteriovoracaceae bacterium (assembly GCA_965217035.1). GTDB lineage: Bacteria > Bdellovibrionota > Bacteriovoracia > Bacteriovoracales > Bacteriovoracaceae > JAUHYH01. The sequence continues at coordinate 2,031,296 of OZ244226.1, forward strand.
TGAAGTGAGGAATATTTTTGGAATGACATTGACTGAAAATAACTCTGATCAAGTTACAATTAGTGCTTGGGCTAATAATACTTGTGATGCTCCTGGAATAGGAGGACTTGGTGGAACTCTAATCCAAACTCTTGCTGCGGGAATTGCTACCTTTAATGACCTCAGTTACGACGCGAATGAGGATATTTATCTAAAAGCAGAGGTTATGGGGAAAACGACTTGTTCGAACTTGATTGACGTTCTTCCAAAACCTGAAGCTGTTGAAGATAATTATACTCAAATGGTTAATAATAAAGTTGATGTTCTTATGCTTATTGATAACTCAGGTTCTATGGGTGATGAAATTACCAATATGAAGAACAATATCAATCTTTTTGTTCAAGAATTTGTTATGCAAGATGTCGATTATCAATTCGTAACGGCAACAACTGTTGAAAATTTTGGAGGGTATTACGCAAGGCCACATCCAATTAATAGTCAATTGAAAAAAGCTAATTATGATGCAGATCCAGCTTTATTCATTATTAACTTTCAGAAAGTTTTAACTAATTATTCAAATCTTGGTGGTAGCGTTGAAGTTCCATATCGAGCTGCTAATAAGCTTCTTATGGATTATCCATCATATAGAAGGTCTGATGCTTCTTTATCAATCCTTGTTTTTGGTGATGAAAGAGAGCAATCAACTGAAAAAACAATTAACCAATGGTATAATCTTTATAAAAATTATTACGAGAAGGTTCAAGTCAGTTGTATTGTGAGACAAAATGCTGATCCTGATAATCGATACCAAAATATGGCAACTCTTGGAAATGGTTATTATGAAGATATTACTGATCCAGACTTTCATCTTAAATTGCAACCGATTGGAGCAGCTGCAGCGTTACTTCCTAAAACGTTTGCTTTGACTCAACCTCCAGTTCAAGCCACTATAAAGGTTTACCTGAATGGTGATCTTAAAACACTTAACGTTGATTATACATATGATGCAATATTAAACGTTATTGTTTTTTCTACCGCGCCTGCAATTGGGGATTCTGTCATGATTAAATATGAAAAAATGATGTAATAATAAAGCTGTGGCCCTGACCATTTGGTTTGGGGCCGACCAGCATGCAGAAAAAAAACCGACTGAAACTCTCATATATTTATTTTTGAATATTCAATACTCCTTACATATAGGGAGTCTCGAAGTTCTCGATAAAACTTATCCGAGCAGAAAAAACAGGAAACTAGGCATAAGGTGTGCATTTTCAACGTTTCAGTTGGTTTCGGCTAAAATAGTTTTAATGCAAAGTTTAGAAAGAAGACTGGGGTTGTTCTCAGTTGTAACTATTAGTATCAGTTCCATGATTGGTTCTGGAATATTTGTTCTTCCAGGTATCGGTTTTGAGATAACGGGACCGTCTCTCTATCTTGCTTTTTTATTGTCTGCGATTTCAATCATTCCAGCAGCCATGAGTAAGGCAGAACTCGCAACCGCAATGCCAACAAGTGGGGGAACTTATGTTTATCTTGAAAGAACTTTCGGTCCATTAGCGGGAACGATTTCTGGATTGGGACTTTTTCTTTCTATTCTTTTGAAAGCAAGTTTTTCTCTGGTTGGTATTGGAGCGTACTTCGCAGTTCTTTCTTCATTTCCATTATTACCAACTGTTCTCTCTTTTGTTTTTATGATTGGTTTATTAAATATTTTTGGAATAGGAAAAGTAAGTGGCTTTTTAACGATTGTCTTGTTTATTACAGTGATTGGTCTTTCATCAATTTGTGCTTTTGCAATTCCTTCATGGGACATAAATAACTTAGAGCCTTTAATGACAAATGGTTGGAAAGGACTTGCTTCTGCTACAGGTCTTGTTTTCGTTTCATTCGCTGGAGTGACCAAAGTTGCGGCAATAGCTGAAGAAGTAATAGAGCCCGAAAAAAATCTTCCAAGAGGAATTTTACTTTCTTTGTTTCTAGTAACAATTATTTACTGCGGGACAAGTCTTATTCTTGCTGGAAGCTTCCCAAATTCAGAGATCGCAGGTGATTTAAAACCTATATATTCTCTTGCTAAAAATATCGGAGGACCTTTAGTTGGTAGTCTTATGGCAATTGTTGCTGTTCTTACGATGATGAATACATCGAATGCAGGAGTACTAGCTGGATCGCGCTTTCCTTTTGCTATGGCCCGAGATTCACTCCTTCCAAAATGGCTGGGAGCTGTTCATGGAAAATTCTTAACCCCTTATGTCAGTATTATTCTCTCGATGATCATTATTATTATTGTTCTGACTACAATGGATGTTGCTAAAATTGCAAAATTAGCTTCAGCTTTTATGATCCTTATTTATATGCTTGAAAATATCGCGGTTATCGTTCTTCGAGAGTCAAGGGCGCAATGGTATAAGCCTCAATACAAGTCACCTTTTTATCCAGGACTACAAATTCTAGGGATTATTTCTAGTATTGTTTTATTAGTTTCAATGGGGTCACTTGTTTTATATGCAATTCTCGCAATTTCAGTGCCTTCGATTTTGATTTATTTCATTTATGCACGGAAAAGAACTGATCGAAGAGGAGTCATTGGACTGAGGAAAAAACGTACAGATCTTATAAAACCTGTTGTCACAAATGAATTTGAAATACCAGTTGGTCTTACGAGAGATGCTCCAGTGGTTGTAAGTCTTTTTGGAAAAGAAAGTTCTCCTGATATGTTAGTTGAAATGGGTGTCGCTATGGCTGACGACCATAATGTTGAAGTTGTTAAGATTCTTGAAATCCCTGAACAAATGGCATCAAGTGATTTTGAAGAGCCTACTTATGTGAAGTCTCTCCGAAGAAGAGTAAAAGCAATGAGACAGGTCCTAGAGAAGGAAATTTGGTTTGATTCGATTGTTAGTCACGATGTTCAAAAAACAATTCTCGAAATCTCTCAAAGGGTTCATTGCAAATGGCTCTTCGTTGAATGGCAAGGGAAGAAAGGTGCCCTCACATTTCATAATCCAATAGGATGGTTGAAATCACATCTCCATTGTAACCTTGCAACTTATCGAGATGTCGGAATTCGTTATATTAGAAAGGTCATGGCCATCATAAGTGATGATTGCAACGATAAACTTGTCATTGATACTGCGAATCACCTCGCTTCAGTAAATAATGCGGAAGTGACCTTAGTAAAGTTCTGTAATCAACAGCTTGCCGAAGAAAAGAAGAATTATGAAAAAAAATATTTGGAAAATTTATTTGATAAGTTTGATTGCAAAGTGAACGCAATGATCATTTGTGGAGAAAGTCCTGTTATTGCAATTCAAGCAGAAACAATAAACTATGACCTCCTCATTTTAGGAGGGAGTGATTTTAATCTGGTTCAGAGGTTTAAAGGGTCCTTTGATGATAAACTAATGTCCCAGGCTGCTTGCTCAGTACTTTCGGTGCATGCATCCTCATTTCCTTTAGAATGAAAAAACTTTTTGGTAAAAATGTCATTGCTCCTAATTATAATGTTGAGTTTGATATCAACTCAACGGATTTTTCTATTGTTGTAAGTTTTAAAATTACGAAGCTTAGTTTGGGAGCTTGGAATACGAACCTTGATTTTTCATCATCAGATTTTAGAAAGAATACAGGTTTATGGGAATATGATGTTTTTGAAGTTTTTCTGCAATCGAGACCAGGAGAAAAATCAATAAGCAAGCCGTACTTGGAGTTAGAGGTGAGTCCTGCAAAACAAGAATTCGCTCTTTGGGTTCTTGATCCGCGAAAAGTTTTAGCAACACCTTTGGACTCACAATTTGATTATACTATGGAGATAACTGGCCAAATATGGAAAGGAAGGGTCATTATTCCCATTGAAAATGATTTTTTTAAATACTCTCAATTTTATGCAGGAGTTTTTTCTTGCTTAGGAAAAGAGAGAGAACACTTTTGTCATCATCAGGTCGAAATGGAAAAAGTTGATTTCCATCGTCCTGATCTCTTCTTTAAGGTTGAAAAATGAGCCAATTAAAAAATAACTTGTTTCTTAAAACTTTTGCATTAAAAATTCCGATGCTTTTTTTTGTTTCTCCAAAAGTCATAAAAATGAATGAACAAGAAACCATTGTAAAAATTCCGTTGAATTGGAAAACTAAAAATCACCTTGGAAGTATGTATTTCGGAGTGCTTGCAGTAGGAGCTGATGCCGTAGGTGGATTGGCTGCGATGAAGCAAATTAAACTTTCAGGAAAGAAAGTTCATCTCTCTTTTAAGAATTTTAAGGCAGATTTTCTCAAGCGACCTGAAGCGGATACATTATTTGTAAACACTCAAGGGCAAGAGATTAGAGATTTTGTGACTAAGGTCATAAAAAATCCAGGAGAAAGGATGAATTTCCCCCTCGAAATTTTGGCTACATGCCCATCCAAGCTTGGTGAGGAGCCAGTAGCTCGATTTGAGTTAACTCTTTCTTTAAAATCACGCTAGATTCAATGTCACATGGTCATTATCTATCTAAAAGGGTATACTCGTATTAGAAACGAGGAGAGCCCATGTTCATAAAATATACCCTACTTGCCGTTGCGTATTTCTTCACAATCAACTTTGTCGATATTATTTGGGGGGAGTATGGATTGGTCGGAAGCTTTTTGAGTGAATCAGCCTGGCCTTTTGTTCTTTTTTATATAGTAGTAATTCCTCATATTACGATTACTTGCATGAGTCTTTCATTCCATCGCCATCATACACATAAGGGAATCATTATTAACAAAACGCTTGATTCCTTAATGCAAATATGGCTTTGGTTTATTACTACTATGTCAAAGAGTGACTGGGTATCAGTTCATATTTACCACCATGCTCACTCTGATAAAGATAAGGACCCACATAGCCCGGTCAAAAAAGGTTTTTGGAGAATATTTTTTGGAGGAGCTTACGATTATGGAGTTGCTGCTCAATCTCCTGAAGTTAGAAAATTAAGAAGAGCAATTCCAGAAAACAAATTAGAAGCCTTCTTTGACCAAAATAAACTTTTGGGTGTTATTTTGACCTGTGTCGCTTGTCTTATTCTTTTTGGCCCAGTTTGGGGGACTTTATTTGCAACCATTAACTTTCTCATTTCTCCTATCCTTGCAGTAGGAGGAGTGAATACAATTGCTCATTATTTTGGTTATCAGAATCACCATTCTGGTGATAATAGTAGGAATATTGGCTATCTCTTTCCATTAAACTTTATTATTTGTGGTGAGCTTGATCATAATAATCACCACAAATATCCAAAATCTTGTTCATTCCGACATAAGTGGTATGAGTTTGATATTGGTTATGTGTATATCAAAATTTTAAGTTTCTTTGGTTTGGTTGAGATTAAAAATGTTTACAATACGAAGAAATTCAAAGAGGAGCTTAGCGAAAAAGTTGCTCAAATGCTTGAATATGATGCGAAATTCAAAGAACAAGCAAAGAAGTTAGCAGAAGAGCTTGATCTTAATTGGGAAGAGTTCAAGCAAAAAATTGTTGCCTATATTCAGGGCAAGAAGTCTGATATAAGTGATTCTATGAAAATTTTCATTAAAGAGCTTAGAAAGGCTGCTCAGATCAATATCCGAATGAACTTAAGTTATCAATAAACTCCATCGGAAGAGCTTTTGAAAGAAAGCTCTTCCCCAATATCTTTAAAACCGGATTTTTTGTTAAAACATAATGCTTTTCGAGGTTGGGAAGCTTAGGAATTTTTCGTAATTCAAAAATATTGAGAGGATGAATGAACAAGACTCGATTATGTATTTCCAACTTTTAAACTGGAGTCCAAATTCTTCGGCCATTGAAAGATTTTCTTTGATTAAGTTAGGAGTGATAAAACCTTTGGCTTCAATAAGGTAGAACTCGTTAAATGAAAGAATCTTTAGCGTCCCTCGTTTTCCTTTTACCAATTTGATTTCATTAAACTTATCTCTCAAGAAGTTTTAGAACATATTGATAGGAGTTAGTTGATGAGCCGATATTTGGGATATAAAGATAAGATTTACAAGAAGAAAGCCCCGAATAAAGTGGAGGCTTAGGGTAACCAAACTCGCTTCTCTCTACCTTCGGGAAAATAATAATATAATCTGTCCCTTTGGGCATTTTCAGATCGACTCCACAAGCAGCGTAAGATCTTTTTGAATAAAAAGTTTGAATCTTAAAGGCGTTATCAAAATAACGACGGATTTTGATTGTATCTTTTAAAACTCTTTGAACTCTATTTACAGAGTAATTGTCATCTCTATCTTCGAAGTGTTGAAGAGTAATTCCTTGAAGGATAAGTTCGGCATTTTCAACCACTTTCTCAATGGAGGGTGGCATTTGACACCGGCATGCAAGGGTTTGAGTTGATACAAAAAGAGCGGCAAGAATTAATGTTTTCATGTCGCTCTTATATACAAAAATCGATTCTTTGAAAAGTTTAGCTGCTCTTTTTTTCGAGCGATTCAACCACAACGGTTCCGACGCAATCACCGAAAACGTTGACGCAAGTACGAAACATATCCAGGAGGCGGTCTACTGCTAAAATTAATCCAATTCCATCGAGGGGATAGCCCACTGCTGTTAGAACGATGCTCATCGTTACAAGGCCTGCTCCTGGAATAGCAGCGGCCCCTATTGCAGCAAGTGATGCTGTCATAAAAATAATAATTTGATTGGTTAGCGAAAGGTCGAGCCCGTAAGCTTGACCAATGAAGATAACAGCAACAGACTCATACAGAGCGGTTCCGTCCATATTAATGGTTGCTCCTAAGGGGAGTACAAATTGAGCGGTCTTCTTCTTTACTCCTAAATTATCCTCTACACAGGCCATTGTTATCGGTAATGTTGATGCAGAAGAAGAAGTTGAGAAGGCCGTGAGCATGGCAGGCAGACAGGCTTTTATAACTCCAAGAGGAGAAGTTTTGTGACGCCAGCTTGCGATAAAAGTAAGAACGATAAAATGGATTATAAGTCCGATGATAACTGCTCCCATATATTTCCCAAGAGCACCGAGAGCATCGAAGCCTGTACTTGCAACAACCCCCACCATTAGTGCAAAAATCCCAAAGGGGGCGAGTTTCATAATCCAATGAATTAAGACCATGGAAAGTTTTTCTAGAGAATCCATTAGGCTTATTAGAGGTTCTGAAACATTCCTGTGAACAAGTGCTGCAACTCCAAGAAAAATAGAGAAAACAATGACCTGAAGAATTTTCATATTCGCCATAGACTCAAATGGATTTTTTGGAATAGCATCCATCAGGACATTCATCATTGTTTTAAAAAGACCTGCTTCCGATGAGCTCTGAATTTTTTGATTAAGACTTTCTGAAAGGTCACCTCCCATCATCGAAATGTCGAGACCGACACCAGGTTGGATAACGTTAACAATAATGACACCAATAAAGACAGCGATTGCTGTGGTTATGAAATAGTAAGTAATAGACTTGATTCCCATAGAGCCTAGTTCTTCAGGGGAGCCAAGGTTAACTATCGCCATGAATATTGAAGCAAGAACAAGAGGTGTGATAAGCATCTTAAGAAGTCTGATAAAGATCTCACCAACTGGCTTGAGACCAGCAACGAAATCTGTAGCCTGGTAATGGTGAGCTGCAAGGCCGACAAGCGTTCCCAGAACCAGCGCAATTAAAATATGTTTAGTTTCTTTGGCGTTCTTCGCTTCGCCCATCAGCTCCTCCGTGAATTTGTTCTTTGTGTCTAATGTTAAGTTCTTGCAAGGGAGATGTCCAAAAACTAAAGTAAATTATGCTACCAGAGCACATTCTAGATCAATTACCTTCTGTTAAGGCTGTTTCACCTGTTAGTGGGGGGTGTATTGGTGAAAATTATAAAGTTATTACAAATTCAGGAACCTTTTTTTTAAAGATGGGTGTCACGAGTGAAATGATCTGTTCAGAGGCAGAAGGGTTAGAAGCCTTGAAAGGGTTTACTCCAGAGCTTTTGAAAGTGAGTCCTGATTTTTTGCTTTTGGAGTGGATCGAAACTGGAATGGGCTCTGCAGAGGACTCTTTCCTTTTCGGTGAAAGGCTCGCTAGGCTTCATAAAAAGACGAACGATTTTTATGGATTTGAGTTTGATAACTTTTTAGGACGAACAAGTCAAAGAAATACACCTACAAAAAGTTGGCTGGAGTTTTTTTGGAATGAGCGATTAATTTTCCAAGTTGAACTTGCTTACAAGAATTATAAATTAAACTCAGATCTTAAAGATCTTATTTTTAATCTCGACAATCGTTTTGAAGAGTTTATTGGTCCCTCTGTTGAACAACCCTCTTTAATTCATGGTGATCTTTGGTCAGGGAATTACCTCTTTGACCAGTCTGGAAGAGTCTACTTAATCGATCCTGCTGTTTCCTTTTCTCACAGAGAAGTTGAATTGAGCATGACGAGGCTTTTTGGAGGTTTCTCTAGAAGCTTTTATGAAGGATATAACGCAGAATGGCCTTTAAGAGAGGGTAATGAGGAGAGAGTCGACTTCTATCAGGTTTACCATTTGTTAAACCATCTTAATTTGTTTGGAATGAGCTATTATAATCAAGCTCTGAATCTTTTAAGGAAATATATATGAGTTATGGAATCCATTGGTTTCGAAGAGATTTGAGAGTTGCTGGTAACCCAGCTCTTCAGGAAAATTTTAAAAGAAATGATGGAAAGGTCGTTGGTGTTTTTTGTTTTGATAAAAAATTTCTTGCTCGCGGAGATTTTTCAGTTAATCGATTCCAACTTTTTATCAATACTTTAAAAGAGTTAAAAAAAGATATGAAGGCCTTGGGAAGTGATCTTCTCTTTCTTGATATTGGTCCGCATGACTCTTTTCCGATGCTTATTGAAAGGTTAAAAGAGAAGCCTTCACTGTTCTCCTGGAATGAAGACTTTGAACCTTTTGCTATAAAAAGAGATAAAGCTGTTTTCAAGATGATGAAAGATCACGGTATCGAAGCTTTTATAGGAACTGATCATGTACTTATTCGACCTGAAGAGCTAACTAAGCCTGGATCTGAAGATGGTTATAAAGTCTATACTCCTTTTTCGAGACGATGGTTACATCTTTTTATTCAGCCGCAAGTTCAAGATCGAGTAAAAAGGCAAAAAAATGGATTGAAACTTTTAAGAAAAGAGAGAGAAAATTATGAAAAGATTTTTTCTTTGACCTGGAAGAAGTTAATGGGAAAAAATCTTCCTGAAGATTACCTCGATGAATACAGTGACAGAAACCAAAAACTTGTAACAATCGATCTTCCTCAAACGGGATCGAGAGCAGCCTATAAAAAGGTTCTTGAGTTCAAAAAACGTCTTGAGAATTACGGAGAAGATCGAGATTTCCCTGATATCAAAGGAACTTCTCAGCTTTCGCCGTATTTAAAAAATGGTTCATTAACAATTGCTCAAATTATCGCAATTCTTGATCTCAAACCTTATACCGAAAAAAAGACAGGTCAGGATATTTTCTTCAGTGAGCTTATTTGGAGAGAGTTCTATTATCACATTATTGCGCGTTGGCCTCATGTCGAAAAAGAAGAGTTTAATCCGAAGTATAAAGGACTTGCTTGGGAGAATGATAAAAAACTTTTCCAGGCTTGGAAGGAAGGAAAAACAGGTTATCCGATTGTTGATGCTGGAATGAGACAGTTAAAAGAAACCGGATGGATGCATAACCGTGTTCGGATGATCGTTGCTTCTTTTCTTACAAAACACCTTCTTATCGATTGGCGCTGGGGAGAGAAGTATTTCATGGATCAACTCATTGATGGAGATTTGGCTCCCAATAATGGAGGGTGGCAATGGGCAGCCTCAACAGGTTGCGATGCTCAACCATACTTTCGAATTTTTAATCCTTGGAATCAAGGCAAGAAGTTTGATAAAGAAGCAGAGTATATGAAGCGATTTCTTCCCGAGTTAAAAGATGAACCTGCTAAGAATTTTCACGCACCTATTTTAGGGCATAAAGAATATCCTGAGCCGGTGGTTGATCACGCGACTCAGAGGCAAAAAGCTTTAGCATTATTTAAAGAAGCTTAATCTTAGAATGAATTAATAAGATTCACAAAGATCAAAAAATGCTTGAAGCTCTTTTTTAGTGGTATGAAACTTTATGAAGTAAGTTCCGTAAAAAGTAAAAAATGTTAATCCATTTTCTACTCTTGGAAGTTCAGCCCATCTTACAGCATAAAGATAAGCAACAAATTCAAGTCGATGCTGTTCTGCTGGAATTCCTAAGCAATCACTAATATACTTCCGATGCTTTCTAAAAATTTTTCGGTGTTCTTTTTTACGGAGAGTTTGCGTTTTATCGATATCGAATTCGGCAAAAATCTTATCGACATCAGGAGTTTTTGCAGAGCTATTTAAACTGGCAAAAACAAACAAAGAAATTAAAAGCTTCATGATCTCTCCTTAATTACGCCAACCTTCTCTTTCTCTAGGTGTTTTGTAAAGATTACCGTAGTTCCAAATAGCACTTTTGCAAAGTGTCATAAAGTCTTTGAAATTTCCTAAGTAGCTAAAAATACACAATCCATTTGTGGCACACCGCATGCAATATAAGAAATTAGTCTGTGGGGTTCGCCCGTCCATGGAAATAGGACGTATGCAGCAGGGTGATGTCCTCTCCCAATATTTTCTCACAATTACATTCGTAACAATCGGAACCGTAGGGCCTGTGGAGGCCCTTCCGGCCTTTTTTAGGGCCTCGATGTCTTGAATCTAACTCATTTTTGAAGCTGAGGGAGCATGTGGAAATAACTCGGAAAAAATGTCGGAATAGAGTCCAATAGCTATTTCGGGGTAAAATAGTCCTATGAAGCAGGTTCAAATAACCAACTACAAATTAAAAAATGCGACCAAGCAATTTCTTTGTGCCCTTTGTGGAAATGAAAGAGAGGTTAAGTTTAAGCGCACTCTTAATTGGAAGAACTACCTCCAAATGGCTCTTGTCTCTTCAATTCTTACGCTTTTTGCTTATCCTTGGTTTGAACTCAAGGGTTTGTTCGTTTTTCCAATTGTTTGGTTGGGTTTTGAAGTCACGCTTAAAATGTTATTCCGAAAAGAACTTCCTTGTCCGCACTGCGGTTTTGATCCTGTTTGGTATTGCAAAGATGTTCGTGAAGCCAAAAAGCGTGTTGAAACTTTCTGGACCTCGGAAGAGAATAGCAAAGAATCTGTTCCTGATCTTGATCAGACCTCAGATTATTAATGACACCAAAAGAATGAGCCTCTTAAATTAAGAGGACCCCTCTAGAGTGAAAGACAAAAAAATGGCAGCAAATACAAGCAAAGGTGACAAGTAAATCTGACTTTTTGGTGATTTTATTTTTGCCCTTTCTTTCAGTCATTTGCTCGAGCTGTTCTTTTTTAAGTTTTTTATAAAACTACAATGCTTTGCAATAGAAGATGAGGAGCCAAAAAGTTAGAGATGTGCTTTCAGAGAGTTTTTTGTCGACACCTTAAGTCGTCAAAGAAATTCAATACTTTAGATTCAAGTGTTGTTCTGTTGACTTGCAGAGTAGAAAGCATATTGGCCGGGAAACTGCTTCTAATGCTTGTCTTTTAGGTCCAACCTCAATAAATTATGGTCTCAACATTCAACATTTTTTTAAGGAGAAACAAATGAGTGTTAATAAAGTAATCCTGATTGGTCGCTTAGGTAACGATCCAGAATTAAGGTATACACCATCAGGAGCAGCAGTTTGTAATTTTTCATTAGCAACATCTGAAGTTTGGAATGACAAAAATTCTGGTCAGAAAAACGAAAGAACTGAGTGGCATCGAATTGTCGTTTGGGGAAAACAAGCCGAGCATTGTAACAACTATCTTGCAAAAGGAAGACAAGTTTACACAGAAGGAAGACTTCAAACTCGTTCTTGGGAAGATAAAGATGGTGTAAAAAAATACACAACAGAAATCATCGCAAACACAGTTCAATTTATTGGTTCAAAAGGTGATACGGCTTCTACAAATACAACGGCAGATGCTGGAATGAACCAAACGGCTCCAACTGAAAACTTTGATATCAAGCCGGATGATAGCTTCGCAGCTGACGATATCCCATTCTAGTAGACTGTCTCGTCAGTTTTGACAGTGTCAGTTGGCTGTCGCGGTATTTTGATAGATACAGCTTCCAACCAACTTTCTTGTCAAAAGCTAATGAATCTAGTCCATTACGAAAATGAATTATATAGATGGCCCGAGAGAAATCTCGGGCTTTTTTTATTTGTCTTTATTTTGTCCGATAGGATGATCTTTTCTAAGAGTTGCTCTTCTTCGCAATTCCATCCAGCCACGAGTATATGCATCAGCTATTTCTGGAATTCTAATGACGTAAAACTGTTCATAATTACCTGTCTTGTTAATATTGAGAGCTGCTCCAGTGAAATTTCCGGCCCCTTGGAAAACAAATTCTCTATCGGTAACAATGAATTTGTTATGAAACATATGAGTGAAAATTTCAGAAGCATTTGTCTCAACAAAGGAGACCTCGGCTTGCTTTCTCAAGGCCCTATAAGCAAGGACGTCATGGTAGCCAGGTCCTTTATAAACACCTCCATCAACCACTCCAGCTCTTAAGGTATCATCATCAAAAATAACACGAACTTTAACTCTTTGAGCTGCAGCTTTGAGGGGGCCATAAACGTTCTTAGTCGTGAGTCTATGAATAGCAACAAGGACTTCTTTCTTGGCATTTTTTAGCATTGCCATCATGGCCTTATAAGGCTTTTCCATTTTTAAGTTAGGAACAACAAAGAATTTTAAATCAGAGCGAGGCTTCGATTCAATTGATCGAGCACATGCTTTATAGTTCTCAGCAAAAACTCTTCGATCATTTTTCGCCATAAGAGCTGTAAAGATACAAATATTCTGTTGAGCTAAATGAGAAGAGAGTTTTGTGTTGAAAAAAAGCCAGTTTTCAAAGTGAAGACCTGTTCCATTAGAAGACATATTGGCAGAAGAACTTGTGAAATAGAGGGGAGTATTCTGTAGTTCAGCTTTTTCTCTATCGCTATACTTATGAAAAGGTTTAATTGTTTCAGTAAAAGAGGCCATGAAAATTTTCATGTGCATTAAGTGCGCACCTTTTGTTCCAAAAGGTCCTTTACCTTTGCCAATAACTTTAATGTTTTTTGAGCAATTTCGTAATTTAATAACATTAGGAGATTCAAGATTGCTTTCATTAATAAAGATAGTAACTTTTAAGCCTCTATTTTCGGCTGCATAGCAAAGAGATTGTCTCATCCTAGTATTTGAGAAAGAAAAATAAGCGAGATAGATTGATTTAATTTTTTCGTTAGAGATCCAAGAGCGAAGCCTTTTCTCAACTCCCGAATATTCCACTGAAGCACTCTTATCCTTACTCGTACACCAAGCTCCCTTCTTTTGACCGGCATGATCACAAACTGGAAGATTAAAACGAAGTTCCCATTTAAGGTCACCATTTTGACCTTTTGCGAAAGGAGGTGAGGCCATCAGCGAGTTTGAGAGTAGTAAAAGAACGAAAATGATTAATTTCATGAGAGCTCCTATAATTAGTGCCCCACTTTTTACAGGGAATGAGATTGCTTGGCAAAAAATCTTGATGGGTAGTGAAAGAATTGCTAGGAAAACGCGATGAAAGCACTTATTGCTCTTTGCATAATCCTGAGCTTCAATGTCTTTGCCTTGAAGTCCCCGTTTCCTTCTTCTATTCCTGGAATTGAGCTCCCCAATGCACATTATGTTGGAAAAAGTGAGCAACTCATTCGAGGAATGGCACCAGTTAAGCATTTGGATGAGCTATTAAAGCTTGGAGTGACGGAGGTTCTTATCTTTAAAAACCAAACTCGCAACGAAGTCGATAAAGAAAAAGTAGCTTTAAAGAAACTTGGAATCAAGAAAATCTATCATATTCCTTTCTTATGGCATGACTATTCCTCTTACGAGGAAACATGCAGGCAAACGATTTCTGCTCTCAAAATAAGCCTAAATATGTGGTCAATGAGATTCGATCGGATTTAACACCTCTTTTTATAAAGATGGTGAAAATGATCAGAACTGGAAAGATTCGTTGGAATAACTTATCTAAAAGGTCTTGTGAAGGAATCGAAGTGGAAAAACCTCGATCCCTTCCGAAGTGTAAACCTCAAAAACTTGATTAAGAGTTTGTACTTGGAGTTTTCTGACCCTTAGACTGAACATACTCATTGATTAATTCTTCAATGATTGAGAGTGGAATTGATCCATATTGAAGAACTTCTCTGTGAAACTCTCTGATATCAAAAAGGTTTCCGAGTTTTGCTTCTGCCATTTTCTTGAGTTCTAAAATCTTATTCTTTCCAATCAAATAAGCTGTTGCTTGGCCTGGCCAGACAGTATAACGATCGACTGCGACGATATTAGCTGAATCAGCTGATGGTGTATTATCAGCTAAGAATTTAGCGGCTTTCTCTCTCGTCCAGCCAAAGTGATGAATCCCTGTATCGAGAACGAGTCGACAGGCCCGCCATAGTTCCATCGTAAGTCTCCCGTAATCTGAGTAGGGATCTTTATAGGCTCCGTATTCTTTAGGGATATACTCAGAGTAAAGTCCCCAACCTTCACCGTGAGCGGTATGCCAAATAAGTTGCATGAACTTTGGATTGGTGTCTCGAGTTTTAATGTCATAAAGAGATTGAAGGTGATGACCAGGGATTCCTTCATGATAAGCAAGAGCTTCCATCTCAAAAGTTGGGAGTTCTTTCATGCTCTTAAGATTAACAAAATATTGCCCTGGTCTTTTACCATCTGGGCTTGGACGTTGGTAGTAAGCAAGTCCAGATGCTTTTTCTGCATATTTAGGAACAGGAACAACTTTTACATCGATAGGAGGAAGTTCTTCAAATAAAAGAGGAAGTTTCTTATTGAGATCAAGGATTAATTGCTTCGCTTCTTTCATGTATCTATCTTGACCTGCTTTCGTATCAGGATAATAGAACTGAGAATCTGTTTTTGTGAATTTAAAGAAATCTTGAATGCTTCCTTTAAACTTCACTTTCTTCATGATGTCTTTGATTTCACCATGAATTCTTTTAACTTCATTAAGTCCGAGTTGATGAACCTCTGGTGCTGTCATTTTTGTTGTTGTCGCTGTTTCTAGCATGAACTGATAGAAGTCTTTTCCATCTGTGAACTGCCATGATCCAATATCAGACTTTGAAATCTTAATAAGTTCGTTAATACTTTTAAGAAACTTCTTATGAGCGACAAGAACCTCTGTATCTATAATTGATTGAGCTTTACTCTTAAGCTTAGATTTTTTTTCGTCGTCTGCTTTAAGTTTTTCTAGCTTCTTTTCAAGGCCTTTGTAATAAACATTCATCTTATCATTAGCAATCATTCCCTCAAGAGTTGCTTTAATCTTTTCAAGAGAATGTTTGGGGAGAATGACACCTTTTTTAGCTTGTTTATTCATGTTTTCGATAACCTGATCAAAGAGTCTATCGATATCACTAAGACGCGAAATATAATTCTCCATGTCTTTAAGATTTTCTACTGGATGATAGTTCTTTAAAAAGTTTGGAAGTCTTGAATGAAGACCGGCCATATGATCAACGGCAAAAGCATGATACCGCCATTTAAAACCTTTTTCCTCATTAGCAATTGCTTCAAGCATAAGGTCGTAATGAATTTTTGTCCTACGGTTCAGTTTTTCGTAGTTAACTTCATTTTTAAGTTTTTCAGCGAGCTTTAGGTTTAGATTTAAAGTTTCTTTTTGATAAGTTTCCGAAAAATCATCAAATCGATCCATATGAATCTTCTCATCGGCATAACCGGCCATAAAAGGGGAACGATCTAACTTTAATTGGTAGTATTCCTCAAAGATTTTTGATGCTTTTTCTGCGTCAGTTATTTCTTGTTTCTGACACGCTAAAGAAAAAGCGAAAGTAAAAATAAATAATAAGCGCATTGTAATCCTCTCTAGGGCTAACATAAATTTAGAACTATTAAGAGGTTCTTGGTGAAAAGTGTCAATTGGTGCTTTTTGGGACCGCTGAAACAGTAATTTTTAAGAGATTGAGAATTGACGGACCTTTATTGTCAGTAATTTGGGAAAATTATTAAAAATCTTATTGGGACCTTAACAGAAAAAAAGTCAACTTGAGTGAGCTCCCTTTCTGACGAAAAGCATGTACTAGGCGAGGGGATATGGTTGCGAAAGTTTTAATCTGTTCAAATGATGAATCATGGGTTGAAGAAGTAGAACAAAAAGTTTCAAAACTCAATATTAGTACTGAGAAAACGAGTAGTGGTAAAGAAGCAGAGCTTTTGATTAATAAAGATTCGATTGAACAAGTTATTCTTGATTATAATATGAATGACTACTCTTGTTTTAGTGTTATGAAAGTCATCAAAACAAATAGACCAAGCCTTCAAGTCTATTTTTATTTTGATGATGAGAGGGTATTAAAAAAAATTGGAGTGAGTTTAGAAGATTTAAACAACTTAGGATTTGAAAAAATTTCTCAAAAATCAAAATTCGAGTATACAGACTTAAATGAAAGAGAGAATTCTGAAAAGAATAAAGAAGGTGACCTGGATTTTAGCGAAGAAAAATATGAATCTGTTCTCATAGAATCTTTTCTTGATGGCAGTTACGCAACGATTGATTTATTTGTGAAATTACGTTCAGGAAAAATGATAAAGATTCTTAATCGAGGAGATCGTTTTGAAGAGTCTCGAATAAAAAAGTATTTATCTAAAAAACAGCTTAAAGAGCTCTATTTTGACTCTAGTGATCGTTTTGAATATATTCAGAAAACAAATAGAGTTATTGAAAAATTGAATTTACTGGAAGAGAAAGACCTTAATCAAAGAGTCAAAATCGCTCAGTCAGCATCTGAGAAATATTTAAACGAGGTTTATGTTAATGGTCTTAATGAAGAGTCTTTAAAGGAAGGGAAAGAACTCTGTGATAATATCTATCAGTTTCTAAATGAGAAAAAAAATCTTTCCAAACTTCTTGATGAACTCGAAGAGCGTTTTCAATCAATGGGGCATAGTTTCATGGTAGCCTTTTTCTCTATTGCTATTGCAAAACATTTGCCTTGGGTTGCAAGAAAGTCGATACGACTTTTAGGAATGGGAGCTATGCTTCATGATATCGGGAAATTGAAATTTCCAGAAGAGTTAACAGGGAAAAAATATGAAGAGCTTAATGAAAGTCAAAAGGCTCTCTACGAAGCTCATTGTCAAGATGGTGTTGATATTTTGAAAGAGTTTAGTTTTATTGAGTCGAGTATCCTTCAAACCGTTCTTCATCATCATGAACGAAGAAGTGGAACTGGTTATCCTTCAAAACTTACCGGAATCAAAATTTTTCCGCTGGCAAAAGTCGTCGGTTTAGCAAATGAATTTTGCCATTTTTTGGTTGATTTAAATGAGCCAGGTAAGCAGGCTGCACTTAAGTTTAAAACTCAGGTAAAATATGAGGACTACGAAAAAGAGGTTGTAGAAGCACTTTTAGCGAATTTTGAAATTTTTTCTAAGGGGAAAGAGGCTATATAACAAAATAAATTGTGTCGACTTGCTAGGCAATGTTATTCCAAATGGAATAAACGTGAAAACTTGCTAGAATAGTATTCGCTGGATGTTCCACGTTAAAAACTTTGAAACAGAAATGACACAAGAGCAATGGAAAATTATTTTAGATGCGTCTCCCACACCTCAGGTTGTTCTTACTAAAAACCTTAATATTGAATTAATAAACCATGCATTTAAAGAACTTCTAGGCCATCAATCTAAAAATAACTTCATCGAGCATATTAATTCAGAGGATGAAGCTGAGTTCGAATTTTTTATTTCAGACTTGATAGAAGGAAAAACAAAACCTTATCAAGAGCTTATTTTTGACTGTGATCATATGGCTGGGAATATAATTACGGTTTCTATTTCAGGGACAACTGTCAGCATCGATGATGATTTGAGACTTATTCTGTCTCTAAGGGATATAACAGAAGAGATTGAACTACGAGAGCGGCTTCATCGTAATGAGAAGGATTTAGAGAGAGTTATTGAAAGTACGAATGATGGTTATTGGGATTGGAAAATGCAGGAGGATCATGAATATATGTCTCCGCGCTTTTGGGAAATGCTTGGCTATGACTTCAAAACAAAAAAGCATCATCCTTCAGAATGGCTAAAGATTATTTTCGAAGAAGATTTGCCTTTGGTCATTAAGAATATTGAACAGCATATAGAATCCAAAGGAGAAGTACCTTTTATTGTAGAAGTCCGTTATCGTCATGCTGATGGGTCAACAGTTTGGGTTATCTGTAGGGGAAAGGTTATTGAGTGGGGAGAAGAAGGAGAGCCTGTAAGGATGATAGGTTGTCACACAGACATTACAAAACTTAAGCATGTTCAAGGAGTTCTTGAAATCAACTCAAAAATGGCTGCTCTTGGCCAGATGGCTGGAGAGATTGCTCACGAAATTAATAACCCTTTGACAATATTAAACCTAAATATAGAAAGATGTAGAATGCTTTTAAAAGATCATGAGAATCCGAAAGTTTTTCAGATTCTTGAAACTTCTCAAAACACAATCGGAAGGGTTGGAGAAATCGTAAAATCTTTAAAGAAGGTCTCTCACGGAGTTCAAGAAGCTTATGAAGAAGCTGATTTAAAAGATGTTATTCATGATGCAATAAATGTTTGTTATGAAAAGAGCAGAAGAGAAGGGATTCCTGTTAATTTTAACTCTGAAGAAAACTCTTTCTTATTAAATTGCCATAGAGTTGAAATTTCTCAAGTTCTTATAAATTTAATTTCGAATTCGATTTATGCTCTCAGGGGGTTAAAGGAAAGATGGATTAAGATCAATTTAAAATCACAGGAAAGTAAAACAGTTATAGAAGTAACAGATAGCGGAGACGGAATTCCTGAAGATGTACAGAAAAATATGATGGATCCCTTTTTTACGACAAAGCCTGTCGGAGAAGGGACGGGGTTTGGGCTGAGTATTAGTCAAGCCATTATGAAAAGACATAATGGGGAGTTGAATTATGTAAGTGATTCTAAATATACAACATTTCAACTTGTTTTTCATGAGGACTCAAACCAAGGAGAGGATTAGATGTCAGTGGTAATCATTCATAGTAATCATTGTTTGTTAGAAAGTATGGCTAACGCATTAGAGGATTTTACACCTTATATTTTTGATAATTTGAATAATTACCTTAATATCGAAGCTTCGAGTGGAAAAAAGCCTTCTCTTGTTATTGTTGAAACGAATCATTATGGAGAAAGCATAAGTTCTATCTATAGAAAGATTTTAGGAGTCCAAAAGAAATTTTGTCCTATCTTGTTCATTGGACAACATGAGGAGAGAGAGTACAAAGGGCTGAACTTTCCTCTTATTAATTATCTCAAAACTCCATTTTTGCGCTCAGAGTTACAGTTTAAAGTTGATATTTTGTCTCAAAATAAATCATTTTTCTGTTTTAGGAACTATTATCCAGAAGACAAATTACTTTTGAATAATATTGAAGGGGCATTTCTAGTCTCTGGAGAAATAAAACTCGAATCGGTGAGGTTTAGTCGTAGTTTCTTACGGAGAACTGATCTATTGGAAATTACAAATTTCAAAAATATTGAGATTTTGAAAAAAAGTGAAATTCTTATAAAAATTGCTGATTCAAAAGCTAGAGAAAAGAGAGCTCTAAATGTTTGATTTTATTTCGAAGAAAGATACTCATTCCCCATTAGCGAGAAATTATCTTTATTATGAATTTGATCTTGGGACTAATAGAGAAAAAATAGAAGGATCTTATTGGGAGTTGTTGAGCTCAAATGATAAAGGACTTCATTGGAGAGATATTTGTTCTAAGAGAGACTTGAATGTTTTTGATGAAGAGATTCCTAAATTGTTGAATGACCCTGCAAGCACATTTCAGCTCCAAATTGAGCTGAGTCCCCATAGTGAGCTTTCAAGAATTTTTGAGTTTGATTTTACATATCAAGAAAAAGATAAAAAGGTAGTGGGCTTTGGTCGGGATATTACTAAAGTCATGAAAAAAGAAGAGAAGCTAGAGGGTTTTGAAGAACTATTTTCGGTTACTGCTCAAAAGGATCAAACCCTATTTGGTCTAGCAAATCCTTTGACTGTTTTAAACTTGTCATTAAAGCAGCTAGAGCCGGCATTAGAAAGTCACTTTGAAATGAAAGAAGTATTTGAAAGAATTGATCGTTCTTTAAGTAATATGAAGCAAACTTTAGAAGAGCTTGTCGAAAATAGAAGTATAAAAGAGAGTGGTCAGACAGATCTTGAAAAACTTTTCGAAGAATTCAAGGCAAACTACCCTGAATTACAACAGGTTATAATTGATGAAAGTATAGAAAGTGTGAAATCAAGTTTTTGGATTCTCTACTTTTCTCTCGAAAAGATCTTTAAGATTTTTAAAAGAAGAAGAATCGTTCCTTTTATTAGAGTTAGAAAAGTCGAAACAAAAATACATATTGAGATTGACGAAAACCTTACTCAAGCAGGGTTCCACGATAAGTCGAGCTCGACTTCAATTAATTATGGTTTTCTTAAGAGTGAAGAAAAAAAGTTGTTTTATCTTGCAGAGCTTTATCTCAAGAAGACATATGGCTCTCTTCTTTTGATTTCGACAAATCCTTTTTCATTAAGGTTTGAACTTCCTATAGACTAAGAAAGGATGTTTTGAAAAGAGCACTAGGACGATATTTCCATCGGTATCAGGAAAGTTAAAAAAAAATCTCAAACAGTCGATTGATATTCCAAGTGGAATACATGGAGGCTGTTTATGATATTAAAACCAAAAATTTATGTTGTTAATGATATTCTTGGAAACTGGCAAAGCGAATTAGTCAGGGATTTTTTTCAAAAAATTGTTAGTATAAAATACGGGTCATACAAAAAGACCTATGGCCCATTAATAGCTCCTTTTGATACCTCTGATTTTTTTGGAACACATGTTATTCTGACTGATACTGTTGAGGGGAAAGAAGAGATTGTATTTGCTTATAAAACAGTCACAAACCGTCGTTGTGAAGATTATGGAATGACTTTCCCCGGTTTGGCCCTGGTTCAAAAAGACGGGAATAAAGAGTCTCAAAGAGCGATGAGAGATATCCTTGAGAATAGCAGGTTAAAAAACTTTGATATCTCTTACGAGTCTTCATGGGCACTTAACCCCTTTTATCGAAAAGTTAACAATTATATCCATCCAGAACAGATCAGAGATCTTTTATTCGCATCGGTCGTTAATTTTCATATTGAATATAATATTCCTGAGATGATTGCGTGTGGAGTTCTAAAAGTAAAAACTCAAAATACATTTCTTAAGATGGGATTGAACCCACTATGTGAGAAATCAACATTCAAGCAGAGTAATGTTGCCAATGAACCTATTATTATTCTTCATGGTCAGAGTTTTTCAAAGTATGCGCTAGAGGTTGCAAATCGCCATGAGAAGCTCTGGGAAGATAAAGTTTGTATTGGAGTTGAGGAAGAAGTCGTTAGGAGTAACATATTTGTTGCGGCTTAGTGCCATCAATCGGTAAGATAATTCTATATTGAGAGAACTTGTCCCCATTATGCTCACAGTTTGTAATACTGACTTTTGCCTGAGAGAGACCGAGATAACACGGAAAACTAGAAAGAACTCCTAGCTTTGTATGTGTTACTGCTGAGGTTCCTGTACCTTTGAAGTTTTGAAGTTCTTCCTCTACTTCAGGTCGAAGATACTCTCGAAATATAAGCTCATTCCCATGGATGCTTCTTATCTGATATTTATAATTTTCGTCAAATTTTTCAGACAAGCCATCAGCAATTGCAGAATACATGTCTTCTAATGTTTTAAAACTTGCTAGTTTTCTTCCGAGTTCAGTTCCTGAGTTGGTAAAGAATGAATGAGCTCCCATATCTTCAAAAAACTTATCAGGAACTTTTTTCTGCTCAAGCAGTTTACAAAGATCGTGTATGAAATGAAGATTAATCTTTCCATTGGGATCTTTAAAAAAATCATCATAAATCTGAAACTCTCTCAACAAAAGAATTTTGTATTGAGGGCCTAAGAACCTCTGAACATAATCCATCAAGTTGATGATAGTTCGATGTTTGCTATGGCTAGCATAAGAATATCTGTAAGGGAGATTTGTGAAATTACCTGTAAAATAACTAACTGCCGAAGAGATATCAATCTCATGAAAACACAAGGATTCGAGAGAGACGTTAAAGTTTTCAGAAAGATTAATAGCGGCGTCTAGAGGTAAAAACTCTTGAGCCTTCTTATACTTTTTAAAAAGCCCTTCTCTCATCTCACATATACTAGCAAAATCCTTATCATCAAAAGATATTAATTCTTGAATTAGAGTAATGTTTTTCCACAACAAACTATTCATTAATTAACCTAAATTGACCTCTAAGTGACTTTCTAGGGAAGAACTCTTTTTCCCTGAGTCAATAATATTGCAATTAATCTTAAAACTAGGGTCTGCCAGTCGTGGAGTAGCCTCAATAGTGGTAGAAAGCATCTTATGATAAAAGCTTTTTAAATTTGAGAAATCAAAATGAGAAATTTCCTCTTTTGGAGCAACATGAACAATAAGTGAATTATTTTTCTCCTCTTCAATTTCTAGATTAAGACCAGAGTTATATTTATTGTAATTTTTTAAGAAATACTTTAAAGATTTTTCCGGGGTCTTAAAGCTTTCAAAGTTTTTTAGCATAACTCCTGACATTTCTGGATTTTCAATGGCCTTAGAAAGCTTGGACATTTTGGATGCTGTGAGAATTCTCTTTTTTACCAGGAGTTCTATCAGCTTAAATTCAAAATTATAATTAATAGTATTATCAAATCCTAGGAAGTAATCGGGATCAATATTGCAATCTTTACAAAAATCAAGAAAGACGTCATTAGAAATATTGAATTCGAGAAGCTTTATATAAGACGCGATAGAACGGACACCGATGCTTGAAGAGTAACCTATTTCGTTAGGAATAGTGAAGAGGCCTACCTTGGTAACATCTTTCGTTTTTAGAGTTTTGAAATTATCAATGACTCCAATATAATAAGAGTTAGGGTCAATATCGTAGTATCCACAAAAATCAAACCAAAGGTTAATCCTTGGCATCAAAATTCCACTTTCTATTTTTGAAAGTGTCCCTTGGGTTAAATTTAAAGATTGGCAAACTTCCTTTTGTGGAAGTCCTTTCATTTTTCTTACGGCTCTTAGGAGTCTACCGAGTTTTAACGTTAATTCTTTACTCATTTTTGTTCTCTTGAGGCTAGTTCCAGCTAGGTGATTCCATCTGGTCAATATCTTCCCGTCTTACTAATTGACGAAAATTTGGTTTATTATTCCAATAAGAATAATAAACCTTATTAAAGGCAATCTCAACTATGGAACAATTAAAGTCAAGATTAGGATATAACGCAGGAAGCTATTTTGAGCGTACTCAAAGGAATCACTTTTTTATCGGTGGTATTGAAGGGCAAAAAAGGATCAAAGAGCTCAAGATTGGAGTCGCAGGGCTCGGAGGCATGGGTTCGAATATAGCAGAGGCGTTAATTCGATTGGGTGTCGGGCACATCAGAATTGCAGATCCGGACACTATCGACCTCTCAAATATTAACCGACAAGTTATTGCGAATAAAAATACAGTAGGAAAAAGTAAAGCGACTTGCTCTGAAGAAGATCTTAGAAACTTAGCCGATGACTTTGAAATTATTACTTATGATCAGGGTATCGAAGAAAAAATGGTTGAGGAGTTTGTTGACGGATGCGATATCATTATAGATGAGATCGATGTTTTCCCGATTGATGCTCATGTCATTCTTCATCGTGAGGCGAGGAAAAGAAATATTCCTGTTTATAGCGCCTATGTTGTAGGAGTCGGAATTCATTTTTATAAATTCCAAGGTAACGATTATACGTTTGAAGATTTTATTAGCATACCGGAAGTTATTAGTCTTGAGGATAAGTTTGATAAAATTGTTGATGCCATGGGATCACCCCTTCCTAACTATCTCCAAGGAGATAATCTTCTTGAGTTTAAAAAGATGGCATTAAATGAAGGAATACCTATATTCGGACCAGCAACCTTATTGGGACATTCAGTTGTCTCTGCAAGGGCGATCCTTGATTTCCTGGGAACAGAACTTAGGGGGGTAAAGATAAAAGAAACACCTTTGATGCCTTATTTTACGAAAATTGACCTTGCGACAATGGAAACAACCTTTCATAAGGTTGATAAGTAGCCAAGGGTTCTGTAACTTTAAACTTGAACTGTATCAAAGATTAGCAGTTGGAGTTTTTTGTGAATACCCTATTTTTACATTTTGGTCCTGGTTCGCACTGTTTCATTGAAAGAAGTATCTTTAAAGATTCTCTACCTATTGATTGGTGGGATCAGCCCGTTTATTCTAAAAACTCTTCTGAATGTTTAAAAAACTTAAGACTTGAAACTCTTAAAAGGTTTCAAGATCTTGCTAATAAGTCTGTTGGAAAGGCATCAATTATAGCAAATAGTTACGGAGCCTCGCTTGCAATATACCTAGCAGAAACTTGTCCTCAGTTGATATCTAAGTTAACGATTCTTGGAGGTCAAGCAAGTATTAGGCAAACGTACTTAAATTTGGCTGGCTTTTTATTAAAAAATAAATTATTGGACAATAACTTTTCAGAAACTGTATCAGAGTTTGAAACAAGCGGCACAAAAGAATCTTTCTGGAATATGATCTCTGAAATGGTTCAGGTTCCAGACCTTATGAACTATTATTGGGGGGCGAGATCAAGTAATTTTAATACTTGGATTGAACATGTGTCTGAAAAAGGAGCATTTGATTTCGACTCTTTTTCAAATATTTTAAACGATCATTTTGAAGAAGGTTCCATTGATCGGCTCCCTAATCTCGATGTTGATTTTGAAGTTAATATTTTGCTTGGAAATAAAGATCCTTTTAGTGATTTAAAACTTGATTTCTCTCAATGGAGAGAAATATTTCCCAAAGCGAATATTAAAGAACTTGATTGTGGTCATTTCATCCATTTAGAAACAACTTCACATGACTGGATTCTATAAGCGATTTTTAGAATCATGATGCTTCTTTTTTTATTCTTTTGTCTTAGCTCAAGTCCATACTATAGGAAATTGACGAGAGATAATATTCAAGAAACGATTGGGAAAATCAATAACAGACTTAATTGGAAGGTAAATCCTTTTCTGAACACATCAAAGCCTTTAAAAATCGAAATAAAGTTAAGTCTCAACAGGAAAGTAAACAGAAATAGTCTTCGTTTAGTAAATATCTCATGGTAATAGTCTAAGCAGAACTTTACAGATCACGGGTCTCAGGTGAGGATAAATATTATAAATTTATCAAGGAGCCTTCGATGAGAATTGGCGTAATTTTCTTAATGTTTGTATCGACACTGGCTTTTTCTCAAGAAACAAAGTCGAAAAAAAGAAGAAGCAGACGTTACAAAAATATGCTGGAGTTTTCTAGAAATGGGATCGATGTTTCATTAAGATCAGAGTCGGTCGAGTACAGGGGAGTTAGTACAACTTCTGATATTGATATTTCAACTACCGATTTTAAATTAAACTATGCTAGAAAAATTGCTTCGAATCTTTGGGTTCAAGGAATTTTAACCTATGAGCAAATTGATTATGATTATCCTGCTACTAACTTTGCTAGTCGAAATGACAGCACAGATACAATTACGACTTTTCAGGTCAATGCGATTTATGATTTAAGTAAGAATCCTTTGAGTTCTTTTTTTGCTCTTGGTGGTTTTCGGTTTAATTCTGTTAAGTCAGAATCACAATTGCTTCCAGATCAAGACATTCAACTAACAGGTTTTTCTTTGGGATTTGGAAAGAGATTTTCTCTGAGATCGATAGGGATTCCAAATGCTTCTTATACAGTATCTGCTCGTTACTTTATTGATACCGGCGATAATCGTGTCGCTTCAATAAGCTTTGATGATATTGATGCTGACTCAACGGGATTTAAACTTCACTTAGTGGAAATTGATCTTTTCTTTTAATAGCCAATAACTCTTTGAGTTCCAATCGATCTTTCAATTGGAAATTGAATTGGATTCCCAAATGGTGCGATTCCATAATCATAGATAACCTGTCTTGGTTCTCCTCTTTGAATACCTGGCCTATCCATAAAGATAGGAGGAAGAGTAAGATCGTTTGGTCGCGTTTGTCCTATTTCCCCAGTAGAAGAAGTTTGTGAACATTGATATTGTGGAATGATTCCATAAGCACATAATCTTATGAATCGAGAATTATATTTTCTTATATTTGTCTGTTCTTCTGCTTTTTGTTCCTCATAAGTTTTATTCCAACAAATATCAGAAGAAAGCCAATCAGAACCTTTATAACACATCTCTTGTAATCGTTGATCAGACATAGCCACCACAGTTGCAAGGCTTTGATTGAAAACTGTCGACAAAATAAACAGTTGTACAAAAAGGTTGAGTCTTCTCATTTCTATTGCTCCTAAAGCATGTTTCATTCTATTCATATAGATATAGAGCAATACAGATGCCAAAATTGACGCATCAGAGGTCCTAGGGTACGAAGTTAAGATGAAGACAAAAAAATCTACCTTTCAAAAGTTTTTGAGTACTGTTGAACGTCTTGGAAACATACTCCCACATCCAGTCACTCTTTTTGCTGTTTTATGTATTTTAGTTTTGGGCATTAGCCAGCTTGCAGACTTGATCGATCTTCAAGTTCTAGACCCAAGACCTGAGGGAGCAAAAGGGAGAGCAACTAACGGGATTATTTCAGCTGTTGGATTATTGAATCCGGAAAGTATTCGATTGCTTTTCCCCAAACTAGTGAAGAATTTTACAAGCTTTGCTCCACTTGGAACTGTTCTTGTTACTATGCTTGCTGTAGGAGTTGCTGAGTATTCTGGAATGTTAACAGCCTTCATTCGAGGACTTGTTCTTAAAGCTCCAAGTCGATTAATTACCTTTGCCGTTGTTTTTGCTGGAATTCTTTCTAATACAGCTTCGGAGCTTGGGTATGTTGTTCTTGTTCCGTTAGGTGGGTATGTTTTTATCAGTAAAGGACGGCATCCACTTGCTGGAATGGCTGCAGCTTTTGCAGGTGTTTCTGGTGGTTACTCCGCCAATCTTTTTATTGGAACAGTTGATCCACTCTTAAGTGGGATTACACAAGAAGCTTCCCGCTTGATCGCTCCTGATTATACAACTCATGCTGCAATCAATTGGTATTTTATGATGGTATCAACCTTTTTGATCTCTATACTTGGGACATATGTCACTGAAAAAATAGTTGAACCGAACTTAGGTGAGTATGATTCAAGCTTTTCAAAAGATATTGATCAGAAAAATGCGATGGCCCCTCTCACTGATAAAGAGAAAAAGGGATTAAAGTTTGCTGGAATCACGGTGTTGATGATCGCAATTATTGCAGCTCTAACGATTGTACCTGAATGGGGTATTCTTAGAAATCCAGAAACAGGAGATGCGCTCAAATCACCTTTTATGAAAGGGATTGTGACTTGGATTTTTATTTTCTTTCTTATTCCTTCTATTATTTATGGAAAAGTTACTGGATCAATTAAGAATGACCAGGACGTTATTGATGGCATGAGTAAGGCCATGAGTACGATGGGGCTCTATATGGTTCTTGTGTTCTTTGCTGCTCAGTTTATCGCATTTTTTAAATGGTCTAATCTCGGAACAATTTTAGCGGTAAGTGGAGCGAACTTTATGCAAAGTATGGAGATTACAGGGCCTGGAATTTTTATTCCTTTCATTTTAATCTGTGGAGTTGTGAACTTAATGCTAGGTTCGGCTTCTGCTCAGTGGGCGGTTACGGCCCCCATCTTTGTGCCAATGCTTATGCTGGTAGGTTATTCTCCAGAGGTTATTCAAGCGGCTTATCGAATTGGTGATAGTACAACGAATATTATTACTCCTATGATGAGCTATTTTGGATTGATTCTCGCTTTTGCGGAGAACTTTGATAAACGAATCAGAATTGGAACGATTATTAGTACTATGCTTCCTTATTCAATGGTTTTCATCGTCGGATGGAGCATTCTCTTTTACGTTTGGGTTTTCCTTTTAGGAATGCCAGTCGGCCCAGATGCGCCGACTTATTTTATGGTCCGCTAAGGTCTAATTAAGACTTCTAATGAGTTGGAAAAACTTGAAACAGGATTTCTATTTCTGTCTAAAGCGATAACTCGAATTTGATATCTTCCCCAACCTGGAAGTCTTTGAGCTGGAATGAGGTTATAAAGGCCACCTTTTCTTGCGTAAATTTCAACTTTATACCCATTTATTCGATCGGGTGTTCGACCATTTGGATTTGAGAATCTCTGGTTCGGCCTTGAAAATTCGATGGCCAGACCATGGGCATCTGGGAAAGAACGAACATCCATTACGATTGGGATGATTTGATTTGGATTCCTAGAAACAATCGTCGTTTGTCCATTAACTGTTGGAGTTTTTGCAATATTTCCACTCTGTGGTGGAGGAGGAGGGTCATCGCCACCTGATGGTGGTTTAAACCAACAAAGAGGTCTCAAACCTTCAGTGAATTTTTGTTCTCTATTACATGTTCCAACATTAGGATCACTCTGACCGATTTCTTCATTTTCTCCAATGATACAATTGGCCCCTTGAAAATAAGTATCAAGTCGGCATTGAAACGCTGGATGAGACTCATAAGTTCGAGTAACAACGTTTCGATCTGGAGTTTCAAATCGTGGGAATGATTGGCCACTCATATCTGCAAATAATGAGGCACTTGAAAGTCCGGCCATCGAAATTCTCTTACAAATAGCGATATCATTTGGAATTGAAAATTGTGATTCACACTTTGTTTTTACAAGGGGATCAATTTTCATTCCTTTAACGATGTCATCATTTTCTTCATCTAGAAAAATTTTTCTTAAACATTTTGTGACGGCAAAGTAATCAGACTGTCCTTCTGTACTTGCCCAAGTTCCACCTTGATCAGAATAACGAGGAACTCCTCCAATATGATGACCAACTTCATGACAAGCAACTAAAGTAAAAGCATCATCAGTGATTGTTCTGTGACGAGCGAGTCCACCAAACATCTCGACGGTATAATTACTGCCTTCACGATTAGCGTAAGCATTAACTGTTCCATCAGACCACTTTCTTCTTATAAGAAGGTTTCCACCATAGCTTCGAATAATAGGAGCATAAACTTGTTCAACTTTATCAAGAATTCTATTAAAGTCTGCTTCAGTAACACTGTCGGTTTTTAAATTGTGCTTAACATGTTCACCAATCCAGAGATCGTTCTCGGGTAGAAATCCCCCTCCATTCACGCAAGGCATAGCTTCGGCTGAAAAAATTAAAATTATGAACAGGGCGGTTAACGGCCGAAACATGAAAGTGCCTCCTCTTCCTAAGTAAGCTGATAATGGACTTATTCAGCAGTTATTATACCAAGCTATCAATATTGAAGGCGGTGCATTTAAATTCGGAAATATGTTCCATTGCGTTAATATCAAATGTGAATAAATTGATTTTAACAGGCTGTTTTAATTAGATTTTGTTTGTCTACTTTAGGGATAAAGGTTTATTCGATAATTTGCTTCTAATAATGAGTTTATTTTTCTAGTTGCTCTAATCAAGGATAGTTTTCGAATAGGTTTTTCGTCAGCTAATTCTTTAATTATTTTGATCTGAGCACTTTTTGATTCAATTTTCTTCTCAAAATTAAAGGTTTTTCCTAAATAACCCGATAAAAAAATATGGTTTTTAATAAGGAGTATTCTATGAAATTATTAATCGTTTTTTCGAGTCTTATCTTTCTTTTTAGTTGTGCTAACACTCAAAATAGCAGGAATCCATCAAGTGTCATCTCTAAGGTGATGGCCTGTCACTCTGATAAGCATATTTTTAGAATCAAGGCGAGTGATTATCTCGATATGAAGACTATTGAAAGTATTTCAGTAACTTCAAAGCTTAAGTTTGGGGAGATGATAAGATTAAGACTTAAGGAACATAATCTTGTTATTAAGGATACGATTGAGAAAGAAAATAATAATGTTGCAGTTGTAGTGCATCCTGAAGATGATGATAAAACAGCTTTTACTCTTCATTTAAAAAATAATACTTACAAGAAAATGTTTAACTTACCTCCTCTTAATACCTTGTTGGTATTTCCTCCTGCGATACTTCTCGCAACAGAACAACCTTATGGGATTGAATATTCTGTGAATGATAAGAAAAACATAAAAGCAAGTTGTGTTATCACTCTTGATCCACAAATTAGAAAATAATTATTTATAACACCTTCTTAAAATGAAAGATTTAAATCATTTTCATTTTAAGAAGGTTCAAAAAGATTAAATCGTCAATATTGCTGGTATTAATAGCTTTTGAATAATTGATACATTTTTTAGAGAATCGTAAGCTTCGTTGAGAAGATTTATTTTTTGGAATATAGACTCTGGGATAATTGTTTATTCTATTGATTTTTATCATGCTACCGATCCCTGTTATTTTGTATTTTCCTAGGACCTGATCCAAATACTTCCCATTAAAGTTTGAAAAGTAAGAGTCCACAATTTTTAGACGTCCTTTGTCTTTCATTATAACAATTGCATGATCTTCAACTCTTACTGAGCCAAAGTTTACAGACTTTGCTTGTGTATAAACATAACGACTTTCGATTCCTGCATTTTTTAAACCTATATGCATAAAGATTGCATTTTCTCTGCAAACTCCAGATCGACAATTAAGGTATTCTGATAAAGGAATTGGTTTGCCAGTTTCTCTGTATTCCTCCAGCTTTAGTAAATAATCAGATCCATTATAATCTCCTTGAGGGATAAGCGTTTTAACTTTCTTTCGCAGTCTTTTTATTATCTCTTTTGTTTTTAAACCCTCTAAGCTTCTGCTGTATTCAATAAATTCCTTAATCTCAAGACTTGAACTCAAGTTGATATCATAATTGGGTTGGATTCCTCCAAAGTCTGTTGATCCTTGAAGGATATAACCGTCCTCGATATTGTGAACTCCAAAGCTAAATGAATCGAAACCTTCAATTTCTTGAGCAAAACACTTGAACTGAAGAGTCAAGAATAGGACTAAAATTTTCATATTAGTTATTTCGGAATTATGGAAGTCATTTTTGATTCAATTCGAATTACCGGTTAATTTTGCCAAAAATGAGATCTATTTCTTTCGAAACTTTAACAAGTAACACCTTATAATTTGAGAAAATTTGCAAAAATCATTTAGAGAAGAAACAATTGAAAGATATTTTGCCTCTGACAAAAGAATTAATTAAATGATTATTTACTTCAATGGTACATCCAGTTCAGGAAAAAGCTCTATCGCAATAGAACTTCAAAGTTTAATGGAAGAGCCTGTCTTCTATTTCTCAATTGATACAATTCTGTATTCTCTTTCGAAAGAAATATTGAAAGAAATTCAGAGCAATAAGGAAAGTCTCATCAGTCATGAGAGATGGAATCAAATATTCAAAGGTTATTTTGATTGTCTTAAAGCTTTATCTGATGCAGGGAATACTGTCATTGGAGATTGTCCGATTCATCTCGACTTTCAAATTCCTCACTTCCAGAAAGCAATTAGTCCGATTAAAGATAAAATCGTTATCGGTCTTAACTGTTCACTCGGTACTTTGAATGAGCGAGAAATTGCGAGAGGAGACAGGTCTATTGGTTTAGCTGAACGACAGTTTTCTACTATTCATAGATATCTAGATTATGATTTAGAGTTAGATAGTGAGTTCGTTGGCCCTGTTGATCATGCAAAATTCATTTTAAATAAGATTAAAAGGAGATAGAAATGTTTTCCATACTTGTTGTTGTCAGAAAGAAAGAGGAGATCTCTCAAGAAGAATTTCGAAAAGTTTGGAAGGAAGACTATGGTCCAATGTATAGGCAAATGCCAGAAGTAAAGTCTTATAAACAGTATCATTTATCGGACAGGAGAAAAGATGATGCAGAAGATCCTATTGATGGCGTCGCTATTCTCGGATTTGAGTCTGAAGAAGAAATGAAGAAGGCTTGGGACACAGAGATCTATAAAGAAGCAGCCAAGATTCGAGAGAATATAATGAGAGAAACAGCTGTCGGAGTTCATGTTGCAAGTATCGATGAGCTTGTGACGATTATTTGAATTAAAACTAAAACATGGGAAAGCAATCTTAGGTAATTGATTTGCGACCTTGCTATAATGGAGTGATTATAGCTCTTTTAGATTTTTACGTTTAAGAATGCTTCATTCGTTTGAAACTTTAGATGGTTAAGGCTATTTGGGATAGTTAATATTCAATTATTTGCGTTATGGACACTTTTTATATTTTTGTAATATCTAATGATTCAGTATTGAATCGAAACCTAATATTTTAGAGTTACTACCACATAGGTTCGTATAACAAATAATTTTCAGGATTATTATATTTATATTGATTATGTAATTTCTCTAATTCTTCATATTTTCCGACAAAAACTTGAGGCTGTTCATCTCTATATGTATCGTAGTTTTCTTTAGTTGCTATAAATTGTCCGTAGGTAGGATCAATAATAAGATTAGAACCATCATCGTAAAAATTCTCTACTATAATAAATACATGATAAAAACCGCTAGGCCACTTATCAGCTGTTATTACATGAGAAAAAACTAAGAATGGAAACTTATCTCTCAAGATAGAAAGTAATGTTCTTGAAGCTGGAATACAGATTCGACTTATCAGCAAATGTTCCCAATGGGTTTCACAGACTTTTGTTTTTCCTCGAACAAACGGCCCGTGTGCAAACATGTCAGGTTTTGCATTACAAATCCTTTTCTTTAAATCATTTTCAAAAGACTCGTGTTGAATAAAACTTTTTAAGTCATCTATTTTGATTGCAAAAGCTGAAAAACTTCCAAGTATAAATAATCCAAGTAATGCTTTTTTTATAATCATAAAATAAATACTTTCTGTAAGCTCTTTATTCACAATCTTCCTCATCTTTACTCTTAGTGCTAAGATAAAACTATTTCGAATCTAGTAAGTTCGAAAACATTTCGATGTAACATCTCGCTTCTTTCACATAAAGATTTCGAGTTAAACAATTATTGGCCATCTCTGTTAAAAACTTATTATCTAAAAATTGAATCGTCTTTCTAAAACACTTTGTAGTACCAGTCCAAAAAGTTTCTGGAGTTCTACACACATGATGAAGAAGATTCAGAGTATCATAAGAATTTTCAATCCCTTCTTTCCCTCTTCTATTACATTCCTCTTCAACTTCTACTTCTTGCTCAACGTCACAACCGATTTCAATGATTTTGAGTTTTGTATCTAAATCATTTGGAATATCTAGGTCATTCGCAAATGAGATGTTTGAAGCAATAAAGAAATGAAAGCTTATTAAGCTCAAAAATCCTAATAATACTTTATTCATAGATCCTCTTGAGTTTATTATTAAATTCCTTATTTTTGTGATTTTAAACTGCCTCTAATTCTGCCGCAACGCCGATGTAATCTTTACAAAAGTATGTGTTCAAAAATTAGATATTTATTTCTACCTTTTGTTTTAGGAGCTTTTTAAAAAAACTTTTTGGCCAGAAGGAGCGACAAAGCGATTTGATGGTTATGATTACTTTGATGAAAAATCTGGATTAAATGCTCTCACACTGGTAATTGCCAAGGATTTACCAAAAGAAATCAAAATCAATTCAATGTACTTCTCTACTCATATTAAAGCTTATGTTTTATAGACCAATCTTTGAGTTGCTCAAGAATTGCGAGTGCTGATTTTCCAAACTTTGTTATTTTGTATTCTACAGCAATAGGCCTATCACTAATGACGACTCTTTTGAGTAAGCCTATGTTTTCCATTTCTTTTAGACGTTCATTAATAATTTTCTTACTCGCACCACCTAGAATTCTAGCTAACTCATTAAAACGAACAGGACCATCTTTTAGATGCCATAAGATTGAACCCTTCCATTTGCCACCAATAAGCCTCATTCCTTTTTCAATGGGGCATGGCTCAGTGCAGACTTTTAAAGGAGTAATCTTTCTTTTTCTATTAGTTTGAATTTTTTTGTCTGCCATAAATCACCAAAATTTAGTATTTCAGGGTGGTTACTAAAAGTAAACTGGTTGATATTATTAACTACTTATTGGATATTAGCATAGAAGCAAAATTGAAACAAATTGGAGATCTATATGAAAAAGGCTTTAATTATAAATACTCATCAAGAATATCCCTTTGCCAAAGGAGAGCTAAATAGAACTATAGCTGAAAAAATTGGCAAATTTCTTAGCAATAAAGGTTTTGAAATTAAAACTACTACGATGAAAGATGCTTGGATTATTGATGATGAAGTTGAAAAACATGTTTGGGCAGATGTTGTAATTTTACAGTCACCCGTCAATTGGATGGGCGTTCCTTGGAGTTTCAAAAAATATATGGATGAGGTCTATACCGCAGGTATGTTTGGGAAGCTATGTAATAACGACGGAAGAAGTAAAGAAGAACCAAAAAAGAACTATGGAGCTGGAGGTGTTCTGACAGATAGTAAATATATGTTTTCACTGACTTTTAATGCTCCTGAAGAGTCGTTTAATGATGAGAACGAGTACTTGTTTCAAGGAAAAAGTGTGGATGATTTATTTTTTCCTCAACATATGAATTTTAGATTTTTTGGAATGAGACCACTACCAACTTTTGTTTGTTATGATGTAATGAAAAATGCAGATATTGAGAATGATTTTAAAAGATTAGAGAAGCATCTACAGGAGGTTTTTTAATGAATACAAATAAACTTATGGCAGGAAGTAGATTTCCAGAGATAAAAGTTAAAACTTTAAATGGAGAAGATATCATTTTAGGAAAACCTGAAAACGGAGCAACTTGGCAAATGGTAGTTGTGTACAGAGGAAAGCATTGTCCATTATGTACAAAGTACCTTGCTAAATTTTCAAGTATGAAGGAAGACTTTCTTAAAGCAGGTGTGGATATAGTAGTTGTTTCAGCTGATACAAAAGAGAAAGCGACTCTTCAAGCTAAGGAGAAATTGAGTCTTGAGTTCAAGGTGGGCTACGATTTATCCATTGAACAAATGCAACAACTTGGTTTGTATATTTCTTATCCTCGATCTTCTCAAGAAACTGATAGGCCTTTTGCTGAGCCAGGCTTGTTCGTTGTGAACGAAGACTTTAATCTTCATGTCGTAGATATTTCAAATAATCCTTTTGTTAGACCTGAACTTGAGACGTTACTATCAGGAATTAACTGGATTAGAAATCCTGAAAATAATTATCCGATTAGGGGAACTTACAAATAGATTTAAAAACTTTGGAACGAATTCGTTAGCTTTTTTTAAACCCTAAAACGAAAAAACGAGGTAAAAGCCTCGTAATTTCAAATATTTGTCACGATAAAAAAGTTCATAAATGGCGGGAGTGACGAGACTCGAACTCGCGGCCTTCTGCGTGACAGGCAGACGTTATAACCAACTTAACTACACCCCCGCTAACGAGATCCTCATTATGAGGGGTAGAGCCTCCTTGGTCAAGATATTTTATATACCTAGAGGAGTTTAAGTTTGTTAGAATGACGCTATGACCGCGTATATAGATGTCTTGTGGCATTTTATTGAAATTTCAGCAGCCTATCTTTTATTAGGATTTTTGATTTCTGGGGTTATCCACATCTTTCTTCCTAAGGAGAAAATCAAGCAATGGTTGGGGCGAGGAGGAATAGAGGATGTGCTGAAGGCTTCTGCCGTCGGTGTCCCGTTACCACTTTGCAGTTGTTCAGTAATTCCAGTGGCATCGAGTCTCAGAAAGGCTGGAGCGAGTAATGGAGCAACTTCCTCTTTTCTTATCTCAACACCTGAATCGGGGATTGATTCTATTGCAATGTCTTATGGAGTGCTTGATGGACCGATGGCAGTGTTTCGTCCAATTGCTGCTTTCAGTTCTGCAGTGGTTGCGGGAGGCTTAAATCAAGTTTTTAATAATCATCAATACCTTGAAGAGACAGAAAAGAAAGCGTGTTGTCATAACGAGGGAGATCATTCCCATGGGAAACCGCCCGGATCTTTGCAACAGATTTTAAAATTTGGCTTCCAAGATCTTCTAGATGATATGATCAATTGGCTTCTGGTTGGAATCCTCTTAGGAAGTTTGATTTCTTTTTTTGTGCCTGATAACTTTTTTCTTCAATATAACGGAGCTGTAAATCGGCTCCTTATTCTTGTGGTAGGAATTCCAATTTATATTTGTGCTTCAGCTTCAACTCCAATTGCTGCTTCATTAATCTTAAAAGGGCTTTCCCCTGGGACTGCACTTTTGTTTTTATTGGTCGGGCCGGCAACGAATGTTTCTAATATTGCAGTTCTTCAAAAGTATATTGGTTTCAAGGGAGTTATCCTTAACTTAATTGCTATCATTTCAGTTGCACTCTTTTTTTCTTATGGAGTTGATGCTTTTTATGAGAGCTATCCGCTAAATTTGAGGTTTCAAGGGGGAAGTGATCACGAACATTCCACGTGGTACGATAAGCTTCTTGGAGTTATACTCGTGATAGTTTTGCTAAGAAGCTTTGTTCGCGTTAACTTAAAAAAATGAAGAAAATCTTAATCATTCAATCTGCCTTTATTGGAGATGTGATTCTTGCTACTAGTTTTATCGAGCATGTCAGAGAACAATATCCAGAATCTGAAATTCATTTTTTTCTTCGTAAAGGAAATCAAGATCTTTTAAGAAACAATCCTCATGTCTCTAGAGTATGGATTTGGGACAAAAAAACTGGTAAGACAAAAAATCTTTGGAAGATTATCTTTCAAATGAGAAAAGAAAAATATGATCTTGCCTATAATATCCAGCGTTTTCTTTCAACAGGATTAGTGACTGTCTTTTGTGGAGCTAAAGAAACTGTCGGTTTTGATAAAAACCCTTTAAGTTTCTTATTTAATAGGAGGGTCAAACACGAAATCCCTTGCAGGAGAGGGGATAAGGTTCTTCATGAGGTTGAAAGGAATGCTCTTCTTATTAAAGACAGATTAGTAACTAAGCGTCCTCAACTCTATTTTGATTATGAAGCAGTTCCCGAAACTCCTTATGTGGTTATCGCCCCTTCATCAGTGTGGTTTACTAAACAATGGCCGCTTCAGAAATGGATAGAATTAACGAAACTTATAATAGAGAAGACTAATCTCTCAGTAAGAGTTATTGGAGCTCCTACAGATAAAAAATACTGTCAGCAAATTATTGACGAGGTCGATACTCCAAGAGTGGCCAATATGTGCGGGATGCTAAGTCTTCTTGATAGTGCTCAATTGATGTCGAAAGCGAAAAGAGTTTTTGTTAATGATAGTGCCCCACTTCACCTAGCATCTTCTGTAAATGCTCCGACAACTGCCATCTTTTGCTCCACTACTAAAGAGTTTGGTTATGGACCTCTCAGCGATGACTCTATAGTAATAGATAATGGAGAAATGGACTGCCGTCCCTGTGGTCTTCATGGAAAAAAAGAATGCCCACTTGATCACTTTGATTGTGGTGAAAAGATCTTAGTCGAAAAGGTTTTCAGAACTCTTTGAGTCGCCTTCGCATCCTGCTACGGATGTTGCATTTAGCGACACTAGATCTCTGGCTCCTGCCCTCGGATGTGTCTAATGTTTTTACACCTGTTAGAATATTAGAAACCTTCTGACACTTTTCGCTTTTTAACTTATTAAAATTACTTTCTAATTTTTGGCACGGAACTTGTATATATAGTTTCCAAACCATTAATCGGGAGTGTTTATGAAACGAACAATGACAGGACGAAGTCCTAACTTTTTAGTCACTTTAAATGGCAGCTTATTAGTAGTTGCAATGTTATTCTTATTCGTATCTTGTGGAAATGATGACAACAATAATAATAACAACCCGTGGGCTGCTAATGGACCACAGCAATGTTTTAACCCAATCAATAATCAATCCTACACATGTTACCCAGGTGATCCTAACTATCCAGGTGGATTCCAAAATCCAGGTCTTAATGGATTCCCTAATGGGTTTAACGTTCAAACTTATGATCAATTAAGAGCAACATTCAATGGAATGGCGATGAATACAAACACATCAGTTGATAGCTCAGTTGTTCTAAACACATCAACTTTTGGATTTAATTCAGATATTCTTGTTGTTAAGAGTTTTAGTGCTGACGGAAACTCTGCTCAAATCGAAGTTGTTGATAATCAAGGATACGACATCGATGGATACACACTTACTAAACAAGAAGTTTTAGAAGATATTTTTGGAGAAAATCAAAACTATACTTCTACTTATCAAGTATACCCAATTCAAATCTGTACTCAGAGTGGAAGGTTTTTAACTGGATATGAAATTGTAGAATTCACACAAAGCTTTGGCGGAATCTTTCAAACTCAGGGAGTTGGAAGCCGAGTTATTGTAAGTCCGGATATGCCTTTCTTTGCTAACCCACTTTATAAATCGGAAGGGTTTAGTACACCAAGAAATGTTATTAATGTTAACAGAGAGAACATCACGATTGGATGTGGTTCCTTCGGTTGGTAATCAATTAGAAATCTTTAAAACATACCCGATTAAAAGAGTAAGCCTTAAGGCTTACTCTTTTTTTTTATGTCCTTATAATATATGATTCTAATGGGCTATTTCCCAATTAGAAACTCGGAGGACTCCTATGGCGAAGTATTATTCAGATCTTGAAGATGTTGAATTTAACCTTTTTCATTTTTTAAAAATTCAAAACTTTGAAGAATATGGCCTTGATGCCAATGACATGAAAGGGATTCTCATTGAATATGATAAATTTATCGAGAATGAGATTTTTCCTTCTCGAGAGCCTTCTGATTTAGAAGGAGTTCGTCATGAAAACGGTAATGTCATTGCTCCTGAATCTTTAAAGAAATTTCATAAAGCTTATCATGATAATGGATGGTTTAGTCTTGGACTTCCAGAAGCCATTGGTGGAACACCTGTTCCTGAAGCGCTTGCGATGGGATCTGTTTCCCTTGCAACAGGTGCTAACACTGCTTATGCCATGTACCCGGGGCTTTCAAAAGCTGCTCTCAACGTTATTAACTTGAAGGGTACAGATGAAATGAAAAATCGATATATTCCAAAGATGATGGAAGGTCTTTGGAGTGGAACAATGTGTTTAACTGAAGCGGGAGCTGGATCTGATGTTGGGGCTTTAAGAACAACTGCAAATCCCAATGATGATGGTTCTTATAATATTAAAGGAGTGAAGATTTTCATCTCGGGAGGAGATTCTGATCTTTATGAAAATACAGTTCACCTTGTTCTAGCAAAAACTCCAGGAGCAGAAGAAGGAACAAAAGGAATTTCACTTTTCGTTGTCCCTAAGCATCTGGTCAATGATGATCAATCACTTGGTGACTTCAATAATGTTGCTTGTACGAAAATCGAACATAAAATGGGAATTCATGCTTCTGCAACTTGTGAAC
The DNA here is from genome assembly GCA_965217035.1 of Bacteriovoracaceae bacterium. Taxonomy (GTDB): domain Bacteria; phylum Bdellovibrionota; class Bacteriovoracia; order Bacteriovoracales; family Bacteriovoracaceae; genus JAUHYH01. The sequence goes on from OZ244226.1 coordinate 2,070,757, forward strand.
TAACCTTCGGAGGAGAAGGTGATTGCAAAGGCTGGTTGATTGGTGATGAGTTTGATGGAATGGCTACTATGTTCATCATGATGAATGAAGCAAGAATTCTTTGCGGAATTCAAGGCGAAGCTCAGGCGAACCTTGCTTACTTAATGGCTGAAAACTATGCGAAGGAAAGAGTTCAGTTTGGAACAGAGATTTCCAATCATCCGGATGTAAAAAGAATGTTGTTTAAAATGAGAGCTTCCGCAAGAGGATTAAGGGCCCTTATCCTTTACACAGCGAATCTCTTTGATGAAGTTAAAGAAAAAGCTGAACTTCAAGGAAGGATTGAACTCTTAACTCCTATTTGTAAAGCCTATACAACTGAGGAAGGTTTGCTTGCTTCCCTTGAGGCGGTTCAGGTTCATGGTGGCTATGGATATTGCCAAGAGTACGGAGTGGAACAATTCGTAAGAGATACTGTTATTGCGAAAATTTATGAAGGAACAAACGGAATCCAGGCAATGGATTTTGTTATGAGAAAAATTTTAAAGGACCAAGGTCAAAGTATCACTCTACTTTTAAAAGACATTGGTCGCTTTGTTGAAAATCTCAATGCTGATTACCAATACGAGCAATCTGTTTTCGGAGGAGCTCTTAAAGATTTTCAAAATGTTCTTGGACTTATTCAGAAACAAGCAGGGGATAAGGATTTCAATCCGATTCTTGAAAACTGTTTCGACACACTCATGATGGCCTCCCACTTAACAACGGCTTGGTTGTTAGGTCGACATGCTTTAGAGGCTCAATCAGCAGATGTTTCTGAGAAATTAAAGAAGACCAAAAAAGAAGACTTTAGCATCTATTGTCGTTATTTTCTCACTAAAAACGCTGGTTTAGCCCAGTCTATGCTTGGTGGAGGACCTAATGTATCAAGCCTAGAGCTTTAAGCGTATCCGTGCTAAAATAGCTGGGTATACAACTTAAACTTAAAGGTTATCTGTGAAAAATGAAATTTACGAGCTTGCTCGTGAGTTCTCTTCTGAGACTCATGGGAGCTCAACCTATGGCGAAGACGAAGTTTTCGTGATGGGAGACAAAGTATCGGAATACGTTCCGCTGAGTTTTGTTTCCAAAAAATTTAATAAAATTCAATCTCCTTCAGATTTGAAAGAGACAGGCTTTGTTTATAGTTCTGCTGATTTCTTAGATGATGATGAATTTTCTGACTGGTATAAAAATCAATTTAATAAGAAGCTTACTTTAAAAGCGAAAAAAGCTATTGGGATTTTACATTATCCTGATGAACTTGCGATCCATGCGGCGATTGAAAAAATTGTTGAAACTTATACAGTCTTAAGAAGTCGAAATGTCATTAATAATGGCAAGAACCTTCCTGTTCAATTGGGAGAGTGGTACGCAAAGTGTTCATTCGGATTAAGGCAAATAAAGTCAAGCTCCCAGAGAGGATTCGATTTCTATACAGAAGATCAAAAAAGAGTTGAGGTTATTGTTAATTGGAGTGATCGCTCTTCTCCAAAAGGTGTTAAGTTAAAAAAATCCCTCGTTGATCTGAGTGATATGTGTATCATTCTTTACATGTCTTCTGATTTTATGATCAAAGACATCCTTTTATTAGACTCCGATTTTATTAAAAGAAAATTTGGAGGAAAAGGGCATACGATCTTTTTAAAAGATAATATGGTTTCTTCTTATTTTTTTAGTATCTCTGGTAAGCATTTTGATAAAGTTGTGAACAAGAATTTTTTAATGAAATTTGCTTCGCAAGCCTTTGTTATGAAGCTTGATGGAAGGCTATAGTTTAAAAACTCCCACCATTGAAGTCCTTAAAGGAATTTTCCCGTTTAGCAAATCAGCCTTTAAATCTTCTAATTTATAAGGAATGATTTCTTGTATCGTATGTTCTCCATCTGGATTGGGAATCTTTGATTCGCTTAATTCTCGAGCAACAACAATTTTTTGAAAATTATTAACAGTCCCTGTGTTTGTGATTTCCCAGAGAAGTTCGATCTCTTCACATTTATAGCCAATCTCTTCTTGCATTTCTCGATTCACATTCTCAAAGAGATCATACTCTTCCTCATAAATACCGGTAACAGGCTTGATCCGAGAATTAGGAGTTTCATGAGGTCTGAGCTCACGAATCATTAAAATTTCACCCTTCTCATTGATGGGAAAGACCACAAGTCCACCTTTTAAGAAGACGCGCTCCCAAACTTGGTTATCAATTGTGTGTTCTTTTACTTGAATGTATTTACCGTTATAAACATCTTTGATCATTGGATTATCTTAAGGGATTTTTTGGACAAAAAAAAGCGGATCTTACGATCCGCCTTCAATGTTTCTTCAACAAAAAAACTAGAGAAAAAGCTGACTCATAATCTTTTGAGTATGGTCAGGTGTGATTTCATTGAGCTCAGAAGCTTTCTTAACAATCTTATTAAGTTGTGCTGAATTTCCAGTAAGGGAAGCTTTGTAAGCATCTTGCATCTCTTTGAAATTGGCCCCGAGAATTCTCTTTGAAAAAGTATTAACGGATCCCATATTCATTTCACCGGCGTTACTCGACTTAATCATATGATTCGCGAGTTTTGCAATTTGATGAGAACGTTTCTCAGAAAGAGCAAACTTCGTAATAAGTTGATTCTTCATCGCACCAACAATGTATTTATTAAGTATTGCTTTTTTCTTCTTGGTATCAACAGTCATACCAGCAGTGGAAGAAAGAAGAAGTTTTTTGTTTGTCGGATCAGTAAGAACTTGTTTCGGTGTTTTCATCTTATCGAAATCAATAAGATCATTGAGAAAACTTCCCACAAGTTTTTGAGCTTGTGCTTTCTTCCCAGAAGAAGATCCACCAGCTGCAAACCAACCGTCATCAAATCCTACGTTATAGCCATCGTCGTAACCATAGCCATAACCATCATCAAATCCGATATCGTAACCGTCGTCGATTCCAAAGTCATAGCCATCAGAAAATCCGACAGCATCACCATCGTAGAAACCAGTATCGTAACCATCTTGAAGGCCATCGTCATACCCGATGTCGTAACCCGCAAGCTCTCCATCTACGAGCCCGTCAATGTATCCGGTGTTATAAGTATCATCGAATCCATCAGCGTGACCTTCATTAAATGCTTCATCATATCCGTTATTGTAACCAGTATTATAACCGGTATTATAACCATCTTGAACTCCGTTCCCATATCCTCGATCGTAAGCTTCTTGGTTATCTCCTGCGACATAACCATCATCATAACCCTGCCAGTATTCTGGATTGGCGTGATCCACAAGTGCTTGTTGGTAACCAGCCTGGTAACCCTGAACCTCACCAAAGGAATAGCCTGTATCATAGCCGCTCGCTTCTCCATCAGTATAACCATCGGCGTAACCTTCAGATTGAGCTTGATCATAGGCTTGATCAACAGCAGAGTTGTACTCATCAGAAGAGTACTTACAACTAAAAAGTACAAAAGAAAGAGCAACAAGAATGGACGTTTTAAGTAAATTTTTAAATTTCATCTTTTTTTCCTCAAAAAAAGAGGGCGGCTTAAATACCGCCCACATTCTTGTCTACAAGAACAGCTGTCCCATAATCTTTTGTGTATGCTCAGGCGTGATTTCATTTAACTCAGCTGCTTTATTAACAATTGAATTAAGTTCTTTTGAATTACCTTTAATCGATTTCTTGAAAGCATCTTGCATTTTAGAAAAATTCGAACCAAGAACTTTCTCAGAGAAGCTGTTGACAGTAGTCATATTGAGCTCTCCGCTATTACTTGCTTTGATCATGTGATTAGCAAGTTTTGCAATTTGATGAGAACGTTTCTCAGAAAGACCAAACTTCGTAATAAGTTGATTCTTCATCGCACCAACAATGTACTTGTTAAGTATTGCTTTTTTCTTCTTAGTATCAACTGTCATACCTGCAGTCGAAGAAAGAAGAAGCTTTTTATTAGAAGGATCCGTAAGAACTTGCTTTGGAGACTTCATTTTATCGAAGTCAATCAAGTCGTTTAGGAAAGTTGCAGTAAGAGCTTGGGCAGCAGATCTTTTATCTGAGCTTGATCCACCAGCTGCATACCAACCGTCGTCAAAACCGATACCATATCCATCGCCATAACCGACATCATACCCATCATCAAAACCGATATCGTATCCATCGTCTACACCAACATCATAACCATCATCGAATCCATTATTATAACCATCGCTAACACCAACGTCATAACCATCATTCACACCATCATCGTATCCAACATCATAAGAAACAAGGACTCCGTCATCGAAACCATCGTCGTAACCAGTATTGTACCCATCTGCAACACCAGCGTTGTAACCATCAACGTATCCGTCAGCGTCGCCATCTGTGTATCCATCAGAATAACCACTTGTGTAACCGACTGAAGATCCGTCGTTATAACCACGGTTATAACCGGCGGTATCACCGTCAGCATAACCATCATTGTAACCATCGTTATAATCGAGGTTACCAGCGTCTAAGACACCCTGAGCATAACCTTGAGAATAACCATCTGTTTGGCCTTGGGCATAACCCGAGTTAAAGCCATCACTCTCACCATCGTTGTAACCTGAATTATAACCATTGTTATAACCGTTACTTTCAGCCTGGTTAACTGCGCTGTCTAAATCACTTTGTGAATACTTGCAGGAAGTTAAACCGAAACTGATGGAGAGAACAAGAGCTGAAGTTAAAATCTTGTTCATCACACCTTTCTCCTTGTTAAAAAATGAAACTCTCAACGAGCTCCTCCATATGTTAAAAATAAACACTGCATAAAATTGCAAAGCTTATACAGCCTTTAAAGTTCGTGTTTGTTTTCATCCATGAAACTGTTCTTATCCTTCTATTTACAAAAAACGTGCCAAGGAAAATGGCGTTGTCACGGGACGCAATGACCCTGAAAAAACTACATTGGAGTTCTTATAGTCACTGAATGATTGGGAATGGTGTCGGAATGCCTTTTACACTCTTCTTATTTAACTTCTCAGGTTCGTAAAACTTCTCCGCTCGCTGATTGCGACGTACCAAGGCGTACGCCTCATCATCTCGAGATTGTTTTCCTGCCTGAGAAGCTAAATCATTTGAGTGTGTTTTTTAAAGGAAGAGTGAAGAGCGTCAAGTTTTTGCTCCCTCTTTTTCCACAAACAAAAGGAATTTCAAAAGATTTTATTGATTTATTTAAGCGGTTAGAGAGCCTTTGACATCCACGCGGAACTTTAAAGGCATGAGAAAGGGGTCTAAAGATTTTATTTCCATCGAATACTGCAAGTTGATAACTATCCTCTGTTAACGACTGTCCGTTCCATAAAATAGCCGGTTTCAGTACTCCCTCGAACTGGAAGTAGGTTGATTCATAAAGCATCGCTTGATTATTCACTGGTATGAAGCTGTAGAACTTCCAAGGATGAGTCGTCCATTGATTATTAACTTTATCAAAAAGACTTAAATTAAAGTCTTGAAAGTAAATATCAAGTTCGGCTTCTTCAGAATCAAACGAAGCAAGAGGGTAATAAGTTGAATACTTATCAATCTGAGTCTCGAGGAGATTAATTTTTCCATTTTTATATTTGTATTGAGTCAAAGAATCTTGATTCGTTATTTGAACATAATCATGTCGTGAATAACTTGAGTCTTGATTGGCAAAGACTTCTCGCTTTGCAAATTTCCCAAGGTCCCAAACTTCACCTTCCACTTTTTCAACAGTGTATTCGAAGTTATTGGTAATCGTTACGAGATTAACTGTTTTATAATAAGAGTCGCCACTGAGCACAAGAAATTTTGCACAGGTTCCTCTTTTGCAACTTGAATCATCTTTCAAGGGACCAATCACTCTGAATTGTTTTAACTTATAACTTCTTCCCATGACTCTCTTGATAAATTCTTCATCAAGAAGTGAGTAAGTAATGAGAAAATCTTTACCGTCTTTTTCTTCAAGTTTGAGATAGAAGATTTGATCTTCCGCCTCTGTTCCTAATCTTGAAAATGCATCTTTGCTTTGCTGATGAATAGGCACAAAACTAAAGCCAGAATAAAAAACAGGGAAAGCAATTTTTCCGATCCCTTCAACTTCTTGAGTGACGAAACTGATATCTTTTGGATTTCGTGGAAGAGTAAAGAGGAGATCCTCAAAGTTCGTATTGTATTCATTAGGAAAGGTCGATCGAACAGGAACATAGCGGAACTGACTTCTCTCACCATAAAGAGGATTGAGGTTTTTATCGTAATAAGAATATTGCCAATAAGTTTCAGATTTCTCTGGTTGTTCTTTATTTACAATTCTGTGAATAGAGAACACCAGATAATCTTTCTCTCCATCAGCGTTCAGATCAAGTTTCATCAAACTTGTGATTTTGTTTGATTTTTCTAACAAGATCTTCTTCTTTGACTTAAGAGTTGATTGATTTTCTTGAAAGATAGTTAGCTCTAGTCCAACTCCAGCCTTGATTGTAACCGTATAATACTCCTCTTCACCCTCCTGAAAGTTAAGGATAGGTCGAAGTTTAGACTCCGCTGATTCTCGAATAAGAGCAGAATCCTGAGGAGAGATTCTTTTCTTTGTTAATAAGTCTAAATTAAGATCATAAAGAATTGGGTATTCTACAATATATTTTTTATCGTCAAAAGAGACTTTGATCTTAATTCTATCAGGAGCTTTTGACTGATCTCCAACCGAGAACTTTAATGGAATATCAATAATTCCTAATGCACGAAGTGAGAAGTTCTTTTGAATTTTAAGAGAATAGGCTTTAGTGAGTGATTCAACCTTAATTTTCTTATTCACGGTTTTTCGTGACAGATTTTCAATTGCAATTTTTCCTGTCACTTCTTTAGTCTTTTGATCATATTTAAAGTTTTGAATTCTTTTGAAGTTTGGAAAAACAACCTGGGGGTTATTTTGATTAATAAGTTTAGAGTAATCAATCATTCCCACAAGAGAAGCTGTCACTTCTTTATCATTGGGGACAGGATTAGTCGCATTGAAAAGAATCCTTTTGATATCTGCTAAATTAAGACGCGAATCAATAGACTTCATAAAAGCAATCGCCCCGCTGATATAGGCCGTCGCCTGACTTGTTCCCGATAAGTATTCATAACCAGCGATAGTGAAATCAAGAGGGTCTAAACTTTGAGGGTAAAGACTCAAAATTTTATCACCAGGAGCAAGAATATCAACATTATGTCCATAATTGCTCATTTTGCTGAGATTTCCATAAGGGTCAGTGCTTCCAACGCAGATAACATTCATGAGTCGACAAGGGAAAGTGCTATCATTGCTTCCCGAATTATCAGATGAAGTCACGATTGCGATATTTCTTTTTAATGCATCTTGAATTGTTTTCTCGAGTCTTGAAGACATTGAAATTTTATTCCAACCAATCGACATATTAATGACGTCGACTTTCATTCTAATTGCATACTCAAGAGCTTGTGTGACCACTGTTGCAAGTGGCTTTCTTTGAATAACTTGACCCGAAACAATATTAACAAATCGTCCTGTTAAGGCGTTAGGGTTATCGTAAACCTTAATAGGAAGAATTTTTATATGATCAGAGATTCCTTTAAGCCCTGTATTATTATCTCTACGAGCGGCGAGTATTCCCGCAATATGAGTTCCATGTCCGTCGAGATCGAAAGGAAGTCGACGTGCTTGTTTGAGTTCATCGCTTAAAGATTTTTTGCGATCTTCAGAGAGATTTTGCAATTTCGGTGTGGCAAGTAGTTCTCGGATTTCTTTGTCATTTAGTGAAGCGAAATTCCATCCAAGGCAGTCTCCTGGGTATCCATTTTTATCTCGGTCTTCATTCACAAGAAAAAGAGGGTTGCCATCTTGATCACATTCTTTTTGATTGCGATAAATATTCTTCTGAAGATCTGGATGTTGAAAACTTACACCTGAATCGATAACGGCCACAACGACATCTTTTTTCTGAGGAAATCGAGTTTCTAAAAATTGATTAAGTTTTGTATCAAATCCCTTCTTTGATTTTACATCATCGATTTGGTGAAAGTTTCTTCGAAGACGAATCACGTTACCTTGGTTTTCATGACCCCACTGTAAGTGCGAATAATCGACCTGAGCATAAGTAGAAGAAATAAAGAGAAGTACTAACCATTTCATTAGTAGATCCTCCCTAAAATCCAATTCAGATAAAGTTCACCACGAGTCATTCCCCATTTAGTGGTATTCAGACTTTGCTCAAGCATTGAGAGTGGGAGAGTTCTATTATCATTAAAACTTCTTGGAGCGAGTTGAAAGAATTCACCGAGTGTTCCAAAAGAGTTTGATTTTACTTGAGATTCATAATTCATCCCTTTCTGTTCTACTCCATCTCTAAAACCATTCATCGTCGCATTAGTATAAAAGTGCGCTCTTCCTCCCCAAGCTTTTGTTAAGCCTTCAAGAGTGAGATTTTCAGTAAGGGCCATGATGCTTTTTGACGTAAACTTTACAACCTTTTTCCAGTCTTTGTCCTTTTTAAATTTAAAATATTTCTTTCTAAATCTCTTAAAGTCTTTATAGGTAAAGCGACCCTGTACTTGTTCGTCTTGAGCATAGTCATCAAAAAGCTTTTTAATTTCTTTGAGCTTCATATTAAACATGTGCTCAATCCCAGCATCGTAGACATAAAAATTCACGGCCAAGTAATAAACTAGGATTTTCTTAATATCGTAATCAGGATTATCTGGAAAGTAATCATATCGATAGCGCATCTCAAGCTCTTTCACTTTTTGAGCAATGGTATCTCGATCAGCTTCCCAACCATTCACACTCTCGGCGATATGAGCAAATTGACCAATAATCTCCTCATTTTCATTGTATTCCATTTCATGAGTGACTTCTGTGTTTTTAGATTTACCTGTAATGGATAAACCTGGATTTAGAGGAGTTCCTAGGATTGAGATATTAAAATTAGCATTCTTTCTAATTAAGTGTTCAAGAATTTCCGATCCATAATTCGCTATATTCTTCCCTCGAGATTTTCCTTCATAATATCTTTTGAAGTTCTTTCTTTGGTTGTCTGGAGTAATGACTTCAATATTATTACTGGATTTAATTCTGTTGAAATTAAACCAGAAAACTCCAATCTTTCTTAAAGATTGATCATATTTAAACTTTAATGTTAGCGGCTTCATAACCTTTTTAAGAGGTCTTAATGTTCCGGCCACAAAGAGTGAGCGAATCGCTAAAAGGTTTTGAATAATATTCGGATTATCTTCCGAGAGATCAATATTAAAGAATTGTGTCTTAGCACGACCGCCAGGAATCTTCTCAAGAGACCAGCGAGCAACTGGAACACCTGAAATCGCTAACTGGCTAGCAACTTTTAAGCGAGCAAGGTTTCCGAAGTTCTTATAAACATGAAGGCTATTAGGTCCGGCTCTTAAGATATGTAAACGGTTGAGAACTGTATAATCAGCTCCTCCACCAAGGCTGAGTTCTGCAAGTTTTTTATATGAAGCTGTCACTCCACCTGTCGCAGTTGCTCCAATTGTATCAGTAATAAGAAAAGATTCTCCAAGTTTAAGCTTCTCTTTAAAGAGCTTAAGGTCCTCTTTGGCCGTAGCGATAAGCTCTTGTCTCGAAACACCTTCATTCTTACTCTTTTTAAGCTCGTTAAAAACTTTACCAATTCTACCTTTTACGAAAGGAACAATAGATTCTTTAAAAGGAAGCTTACTATTAGCATCTTTTATACTGGTAACAGGAGTAATATGAGAATAAACTCTTGAAACTTGAGCTCCAAGTCTTGCTGAAACAGGAGAAGTATTAAAGCCTTTAATATTATTAGCACGCTTATAAAGATTTTCATTGGTGAGAAACTCGTTATAACCCATCTTCGCAAAGTATTTTCCAATGCCAAGACTCAATCCAACTGAATCAACAAGACTGACGAGTTGATCACTTCCTTGGAAACGACCAGTTACAAGGTTACGTGAGAAAATAATATTATAATTATGGTAGTTAAAGTTCCACTTCTTCATTAAAAGGTTTTCTTCAGTCCCATTTTGTTCAAAATTGTTAAGGGCCGTATTCACAGCATTTTGGATAATCGAATTATTCTTGCTTCCAATATCAGTGCTCAAGTCAGGTCTTGAGTTAATAAAGCTCATGACGCCATTAAGGGCAGTAGAGAAAGCTTTTGACTTAATAAATTCCCAAAGATCTGTCCGTCCAATAGGGTTTTCTCTATCGCTATCACAAAATGGAATTGCGTAATTTTCCCAGGAACACTTTATGAGTTTTCCGTCATCAAGGGAAACACCCATATTGGGCTTGTAATCAACAATAATTTGCCCAAGATCCATTTGAAAAAGTGAAACTAAGGAATTGTATCGAGAGATAGTCTTTTCTAGAACAATTCTTTGGACGGCTCCTGGTAATTCGGATGCTTTAACAATTTCTTCCCAATCATTTCGAGTGAGCTTACTGAGACGACGAAGCATCCACTGACCATCTTTATAATCCATCTCAAATTGAGGGGCACTTCCATAATCGAGGAAGATATTTTGAGAAACAAGTTTCCCTGCCCACCATTCATAAGCATTAGTTGATCCTGAATAGTTAAGAATAGAATAGGTTACAAGAAGAGAGTTAAAACTTCTTTTATTTTGAATCTCAGGTTCTTCAAAAGGTTCAAGAGCAAGATTTGTTAGATCTCCCTCAGTAATATCTCTGACGATAACATCTTGAAGAATAACCCAGTTTTTATTCTCTGGGTTGTGATAAATCCACTTATCTTTTGTGACCCATTTTTCATCAACCTCGTCCTCTTCATCATCAATTTCAAGTTCGAGGTTATGAATCCAATTATAATGTTCGAGAAAAGAGAGTTTCTCTTCCTGGTTTTTGAATTCAACTTTTACTTTTTCTATTCTTTTAAGTTTTGGAATAAAATAACCAATTTTTCTTAAAAGAGTTTTCATCATAAGCGAACGGTAGTTCGTATTGCTCATAATGATTTCATAAGTTTTTTTATTTTTTAAAACATGAATAGAGGACTCTTCTCCATCAAGGGATCCGGGGCGAATATAATTAACAGTACTGTTATTATTGATCTGAATACTATCGTCTTCAGCATTGATGTTATCATTAAGGCGAAATTTATTGAGCCAGTAAGTGTTAATCTCTGGATCGAGTGTGGAAATATCAAATTTTCCATCCCAGCCTTGTTTACGGAGCTTCAAAACCCCGAGAGGGCTTAACTTTTGACCATCATACACCAGGTCTGAAGCGACTTTTCCTTGCTCACCGATGGTAATTCCGTTATCTAGCGGAAAATAGAGTTCTTGTGAGAACCCGATTTTCACCATAAATATTAATAAAATCAGCAGTTTACTAGTCATTTTAGAAGAGGCCCCTCTCTATATTACAGACTCTTTTATCGCAAGTTAGTGAAATAAGATAGGTGATTGTAAGAACTTAAGACGAGATGCGTTGGTTTCTTGAGTAAATCAAAGTGAACATTGAGAAGGCTAAAAGGGAGCCCAGGCAGAGGCTTGGATTGGAACTGAATTTAAACAGAAGAAAGAGAAAGCCAGCGGAAATCAAAATGACTAATCCTTGAAGGATATTCATGGCCGAAATTAATTGAGAGCAACCACCTTGTGGAGCAAACTCTTGAATATAAGTTTGAAGAGGGACGATATAAATCCCACCAAAGATCGAAAGACAAAGAAAATTAAAAAGAATTACACAGGCCATTGGTTCATGAATAAATGCTTGAAAATTTTGAAGCTCTGAATCTGAGGAGTTCCAAAAACTTAAAGCAAGAGCGACAAAATTTGTTACGATCATTCCTTTAAGTCCAAAGCGAGAGATTTCAGATGAATTTTTAAAATAAGATTTCATCTTGGGGCAAAGAAAAGAACCTATTGCTATCCCAATCGAAAAGCTTGCCATGAAAGCAGTTGCAACGCTTTCGTCGCCTTTTAGATTGTCTTTTACATAGCCAGGAATGAAAATAAGAAGAAAATTTCCTGCGAACCATAACCAAGTTGAAAGAATAAGAACTCTTCCCATCATTTTATCTTGAAAGGCAAACTTAAGATTATTAAAAATCTCTAAAGGAATATTTAGACTTACTTTTTGTTTTTTTTCTGGTGTTTTACTTTTTGGGATAAGTGTCGAAGTCAAAAAACCTAATAAAGCAATGGCGACAAGAATATAACCAATAATAATAGGATCATTAGAATTCATTTTTGAGATAATTCCACCTGCTGCAACTCCGAGAAGTATTGCAACGAAAGTTCCCATCGCAAAAATACCATTAGCACTAAGAAGTTCATCAGATTCCATCACTTCTGGAAGTATTCCTAGTTTTGCTGGACCAAAAAAAGCTGATTGAGCACCCATAAAGAAAAGAACCAGTATAAGAAAGCCTATTTGGTTGGAAGCAAATCCAATTAAGGCTGCAATCATAATGAAAATTTCAAGCAATTTAATTAGTCTCATGATTTTACTTTTAGAATAAGAATCAGCAAGAATTCCTGCTTGAGGGGAGAATAAAAAGTAGGGGAGAGTAAAAAGAAAACTTGCTATTGAGACAATTTGCTTACTGTTATAACTCCAGAGAGTAAAACTCTGATAGGTGATTAAGATGATGAGGGCCTGTTTGAAGACATTATCGTTAAATGCATTTAAAAATTGGGTGACAAAAAGAGGGAGATATCTTCTTTGAAAGAAAAAACTTTTCATTTTTATTGGCTAAGTAGAGGGTCTGGCTCTCCATTTAAGACTTCGCGATACTCTCGAACCCCTTGCATAGCTCCCTTATCTGCTCGAGTCATTTTAGTATATTTAATAACGTCATTGAGAGGAACTTTAGCTTTACCAAGAACACTGTCTTGAAAGTCAACAAAGTTCTTGAAAGCTTTCCAAGCATCTTGGATTCCATCAGCATTAACTCCTGCTCTCCCAGCTTCAAGTGTAAACTTGATTCCACGATTACCCATAAAGTTGTTAACAAAACCAGAGGAGGTGATAACCTCATAAGTTTTATCGAGTAGTTTATTCTCTTCTAACATCTTAATCCATTTAAGAAATGCCATCTTGGCTAATTGGTCATTGGTATAGCCTCGTTTTCCATTGATAAGGAGGTCAACAATCTCTTTGTTTTGCTTTGCTAAAGCAGCTGATTTTTGCATTTGAAGAGCTAACTTATTCCCATTTAGAACTTTTGCATCAAGCGCTTTGACGTTCTTATTAAGTGTTGCATTAGGTTGAAGATGAGGTTTCATCTCTTCAAGATTTCCGAGGAAATTATCAATATCTTTTAATATATTGTCTATTTGATCAGGGCTTTTCATAAGCTCTTCATAAAGATCATCACTATTTCTGACAGCATTCATGACTTCATCTTGATACTTTCGAAGACGAAACATCTCTGCTAGGTAGGATTTCATTGTATCACCTATCGCTTTTTCAGGTAACTTGATAACATTGCTACTTCTTCTTGTTACATTTCCTCCTAAATCAAAAATTACTCTAACCGCTCTTTCTACTTGATACCTAACTTCATTCATAATCTTCTTCAGGGGGATAGCCTTATTAAAAATCGTTTTAATTTTATCATAGGTCCTATAATGCCAGTGAGGCTTAGCCTTCTTATTGGAAGATAAAACTTTTTTAAGATTTTGCATTTGCTCAAAAATGATCCTTTGATCCATTTGAAGAAGAGCATTTAAAAAAGTTTGACGAGAGTTTTCAGCAGTCGCGATGAACCTATCATAGAGAACAGCCTTAGGTAATAATTCCTGAGTGGCTTTACCCATCTTGAGTGTAAAAGCGGGTTTAATACTTTGAAGAAAATCTGCCGTTTTAGGGCTGAGTTTCGAAATAATTCTGAGAAATTGTCCTTTCCGCCCGACAATATCTTCTCGAGGAATATAGGCAACCTTATCTCCAGCTTTTAAAGCCTGTCTAGTGGCTTCATCAAAGAGCTCGGCGGGATAATGATTATTAAGCATGTGATATTTAGAAACACGAAGACCTTTGTAAGCTTGCTGAAATGCAATATAGGCAAATGGAAGATCAAAAAGGACAGCTCCTCCGAGATACATAACCGTTTCCCATTTATATTCAGAGATTTTCTTTTTTAAGGATTCGTGATCGGAAATCTCATAGTTTACACCATGAAGATGTTTGGAATCGATAAAGTTAACAGCAGTAATAGTTTGTCTTTGAAATTGAATAGCAGGGTGGACATTAACAAGATAATGTCTTCCCATAACAACCCCAACCACGAGCCATAAAATATCAAGAGCATAAAAGAGGACAACCCCAACATCTTTTAGAGTGACGACAGCCATGAATTGAGAGAAAATTTTGATTGCTCCAAGTGCTTTAAAAGAAGTTACGATAGAACTTCCAATCTTTACAATGCCTGCTACGAATCCACTATTTGCAAATGCTGCTCCGATTGCCGAGGCAAAAGGTACGATTGCAAAAAAAAGATATCCTAGTAATAATCCTCCTGCTATTAGTAGTATCCAACCAAAAGCTGGTTCTAATTTATACCTAACAAAATATACAAATGGTCGAATTTTCTTAGTTAATTTTTTATTTATTTCTTCAGTATTAAATTGATAACCAAGTTGATTGGCTTTTAAGACAAGTTCATTTCTAAGATGTTCTGTTTGATCAAAAAGATACCGAAAATCATCGTCATTCTCCCAGGTATTATAATCTGCCTCACAGAATCTTTTTATCGTTGGTATATCATCTTTTGTATTTTCTAAATACTCTTCTGATTTTTTCATGACATCGTCAAAAAGAGTATCAACATAAGAATAATTAATTTCTCCTGTCTCTTTGTTATAAGCTTTATCATAAAGCTTCTGGGAAACAGGCTGTTTGACAGAGACTGTTTCTTCGAAAGAACCAGTCTCTGTCATCCAGCTATTTGTTTCGAAATGTTCATGCTCAGTGCTTAAAAAAGGCTCAACTCTGTTTGCAATATTTTTCGTATTTAAAGCCTGATAGTATTGGACATAACTTTTGGTCTTGTAAGTAGGAGTTTTGGGTCTCTTTTTTCCTTTTAAAATATCTTCCGTTAAGCCAAGCATTTGAAAGATTTGAAAAAGAGCTCTTGATTTTTGATCCCGAACATCAGGAAGATTTTGAGTCGAAAGACTTGCCAAGTGAGTATTATCTCCAAGAAGAGCGGCATATAAATCATCTTCAGCGACTGCCCTTGTTTGATCATACCCAATCAACTTATGGAGTTTCTCTTCAAGGCCCATCTTTTCATCTATCATATCATCTTCATTTGATGAAGCTAAGAATTCATTTATATCAAAATTTTCTTTTAATTCTCTAGAAGTATCATTTAATTGTTTATCATTATTTCGAGGATTTTGAGGAATATTATCCCTTACAATCTCTGGTTTTTCTCGCAGATCAACAGACTTTTTAAATTGATCTTTTTTATCTTTCAACCGAGCTTTACCTTCTTCTATTTTTTTCAAAAATTGATCAAGGTTCTTTTTAGAAACTGATTTGCGATACTTTTGAACGGCGACAATCTCTTCCTTTGTAAGTTCATTTTTTTTCGCTATATTATTAAGATCTAATTTAAGCCTTTTCGGATCTATTTTAAGATTGTTTGGATATTTTTTTTCTTTGTTTGGTTGTAGAGTAGAAATAGCATTCCTTATACTCTCTGAGGCCCTTTGTCCTTTTATTTGACTTCTTTTTTGGTATTCTTGATAGCCTTCATCAAGGTACATATAACCATCATTTCGTTCGGCATCTTTATCATACTGAGCATAATATAGGGAATCTCTGTAAAGGTAATCAAGATAGTATTCATCTGAATAAGGATATTTTTGATAAAGCTCTTTTGCTGAATAGAAAACCGCACGCCAAAGAATAAGAGATAAATCTTTTGAAAGCCTTTCTGTATGAAAGTCATCATAATTACGAATATCTGCTTTCTCTTGATCCTCAAATTCTTTTTTTAGAAATCTTTCATAGCGTTTTTTTACCATTTGAAAGAACTCTTTTACGACTTTGGTTGTAGGGTTATTTTTTTGAAATTCAGATCCAAATTCTCTTAATTGAGATGAAATTTGTTTAATAACGATACCCAAAAGTTCTCCGTGGGAGCGAATATCAAGCCAGGCATGTTCTGGTAATTGATCTGCATTTTTTCCATTAGTATATCCATGGCTATCTTTTACATTTCTAAGAAAGTGGATATATGGTGCTTCTTCTTTTATTTTTAATTTATCTAGAATTCGATGTGCACGAAGAATTTGAGTTTCTTTAACATTTTTTTTTATCCACTGTAGCTTCTTTCTTTTTTTAACAGAGGCCATATATGATTTTGAAAAATAATTTTTTATTAGCTGGAAGATTTCTTCAGCTAAGCCCGAAACATAAGATAATCGATATTGGTCATAGAGTTTTTCAACTTCTCTTTCTAGTTTCTTACGATAAGAGCTATCAAAGTTTGCTCCATCTCTTACAATGAATTCAATTAAAGCTTTCTTCATAGCTGGTTTTTTGAATTCAAAGGCTTTAAGAGCTAAGTGTAGAGAAATATATTCAGGAGAAAGTTCATCGTAATGAAAAAGAGCATGATGAAAATAATCAGTTCTTTGATAGAGCTGATTGTTTTCGTTTAAACTCGCCATGAGTGGATCAAAGTCATCAACAACAACATCAATCCATTTCTCTAGCCATTCCTCATCCAGGTTAGCCCCTTCGAGCATAATCTCTTTCCAGGCTTTTGACATTTTTTTAGGTGTAAAAATAGTTCTGATATCATCTTGATATTGAGGAATCGTGAGTTCAATGGCCTCGCGAGCGGTGAGTCCATTACCTCTTCCCTTTGTCTGAGAAAAATCAGAACCTCTTGCTTTGAAGAAACCGATTGGATATTTAAGTGCTGATTTAAAAGCTTTTTTAGTAATTTCTGGATAAATAGTCGAAATAAAATCGATTCTATTAAGCTCTTGATAGTATTTCATATCAAGAAGATCCTGAGATTCAGGAATCTTGAATGTTAAAGATTTTCCACAACAGCCTTTATTCACATTCGACCAGATCGGTTCAAGGTCTGTTTTATAGCGATTAAGTGACCACATTGCGAGATAAGTTTCTCTCGTCACTGCTAATTGAGTCAGCTTATTAAACTCCTTAAGGTCACTTGAGAACTGATTAGCAGTCATTTCTGTTGCAAATCTTGTGTCATAACTTGGACCAATTTGAATAAGTCCTGGAATTTTTAAATATTGAAGTTCTTTTTTATCAAGGATGCTAATTGTAACAGCGTGAGGAGCTTCATGATGTTTTATAGTGCCTGGTAAAGATTTAAGTACTTTTTTTACTTTTTCAAAATGTGTATTAAGTTTTCCATAAAGGTCTTGTCCATAAATTCTTTTTAATGGATTTTTCCCATTTACTTGAATATTTGCGACAAAGCTTATATCAAGACGAGTAGGAGGACTAAGGTGATTTCCAACACTTAAAGGATTTGCGATTTTAAATTCAGTCGCGACCTCAGCGGGTAAGATAAGACTTAAAATATCAAGATCTTCCCAGTTAAAGTCTTTTGAGTTATTTGATTCTTCTTGAGAGATGAAGTAATAAAGCGTATGTGCAAAAATGATAGAGGAGTAATACTTCATCGCAACCCCTTTAAGGACAACTTTTTCCTCAGGGGTCAACTCTTTTCGATAAGCATCTAGCATATAGACTTTTGTCATTAAGAGTTTTGCTTTTATTTCTGTATAAATATTTTTGTATTTTGATAAGCCGTATTTTTTAGCAGATGCTCGAAAGGTAAAAATATTAATCTTACCACCATTTTCTTGTTTCTCATCTTTGAAAATTGTCTCAAAATCTTGAACTGTTTTTTCGACTGTTTCAATACTGTCAGCCACTTTTAAGACAGCAGGGTTGATACTTGCGATACTCCGGTAAAAGAAACCTCGAATATCAGAAAGAAAAGAACCGTCTCTTGTTAAAGAACATGAGACGGTACTAAAAATAAGGAATAAAAAACAGAGTTTTTTCAAGGGGTGTTATTTCCCTAGAGGGCAGAGTTTTTTACTTCCACCACAGCCACAGAAACCTTCTCCTCGCCATCCCCATTCATCATATTTCCTAGCAAATTCTTCAGAATTTTCAGCAAGTTCTCTAAATGCTTTTGGAGCATTAGGGTTAATAACGTGATCTCCTGCTTGTCCAAGAAGAATAATTTTCGTTCTCTTGTTAGTTGGAATCATCTGAGGATTTTCTTTTACAAGCCTTACTCCTTCATATTGGATAATAGCAAGCTTATTAATTGCATCAGCATCCCCACCCATTTTCTTCGCACATGTACTTGGATTAAAGAATGCAAGTTTTTTATTAGTTGCCTTTAACATGGCAAGATTTCCATCGAGAAGATCAAGAGTCGCTTGAATAGCACCTGCATCTTTTGAGCTTTTACTGAACTCAGCAAAGTCCTCTCCCCATCTTCTGGCAGTGGAGCCAGAAATTAGGTCTTGATCAACAGCTGATCTAAGGAGTTTATCGAATTCTTCTCCTCCCTGTACTTTCTTTTTATTTTTAATGTAGTTGACTCCTCGATTAAGAATGCTTCCACCTGATTTAGAAGTCTTTTTTGTTCTGACAATTTTTCGGTGATTACTGAGTGGGTTAGTCCCTTGGTATTTTGCCCATCTTTCTGAAATATCAAGAATATTAACTGATTTCCAAATAAATTTTCCATCGTTCATATCAAAGTTTCTTACAACTCTGTTATAAGCTTGTTGATAGTTTTTAAGATCATCGAGTGATTTAATAGAAGCACCTTCTGGGACATTGAAGTGCTTTTTGTTTGAATCAACAATTTCAAGAACTTTCTTTACTCCTCCGTCAATTCCTCTAAAAGCATCGTCGAGACTCGAAATTTGAGCTGGAACTCTAAAATAAGTTTTTCCGTCAACAACATGGTAGTTCTTGTGAGTGGCACAAGAGACCAGAAATAATGTGATGAGTGGAACAATTCCAATTAAACGTTTCATTTTTTACTCCTTAAATAATAAAAAAAATAGGGATAAATCCTCACCCTAAAATTTTAAGATAAATAATGAATCGACACAATGGAGGACAATTTTAAGTACCCGTTAAGAGAGGGAAGCTTTTTCCTCAAGGACAGTCGGAATAACTTTAAGAATTTTGTTTTTTAAATTTTCTTCTGATAAAAGATGAAATTTTAGAAACTCAGAGGTATAACCTTGCCAAATACCCTTATTCTGAGTTTCAAAGAGAACTTGAGTTGTTTGGTTGAGATTTGCTTGAGCGAATTGATAAAGCTTTTGATCTCCAAGTGCATTGAGGAGTTTTACCCTTCTTTTCTTTTCATGGTGAGTGATTTGATCGGGTAAGCGTGCGGCCGTTGTTCCTTTTCGACTACTAAAAGGAAAAACATGGAAATGGGTTGTTGGAAGCTCTTCTTTGAGAGCGCGATAATTATTTTCAAATTGTCCTTCTGTTTCTCCCGGATAACCTGTAATAATATCGGCTCCAATTCCTGCCTTTGGGAAATAATCTTTTACCATAAGAAGAATATTTTTATAGAAGGAAGGGGTGTATTTTCGTCTCATCGATTTTAAAATTTGGTCATCAAAACTTTGCATTGGAATATGAAAATGATTTTGATAGATACCGGTTTCTTTGAGAGTTTCAAGAAGCTCTTTAGTTATAGTATTAGGTTCGACTGAACTCATTCTTAATCTTTGAAGACCATTAATGCTCGCTATTTCTTTTATAAGATCAGTAAGTTTCTCTCCGCTTTTTGCTTCATATTCACCGATATTAACTCCGGTTAAAACGATCTCTTTGTAGCCTCGTTTTACAAGTTCAAGTGCATTTTTTTTTGCTTCTTTTACTGTAATGGTTCTTGAGCGCCCTCTCGCGAAAGGAATAATACAAAAGCTACAAACGTAATTGCATCCGTCTTGAATTTTTAAAAAAGCACGTGTGTGATTTTGATCAGAAGGAGTGCTATAAGCTCCCCAAAATTCATTTGTTAGATCAATCTTGGAATTATTTTTCTCATTTTCATCAAGATATTCAAAAACTTTATACTTTTCTGAATTTCCCAGAATAAGATCCACTCCTTGCATTTTTTGAATCTTCTCCGATTCCATTTGTGCATAGCATCCTGCAACGACAACCTTTGCTTCAGGGGAGTTCTTTTGGGCTTTTCGAATCATGTTTCGACAGCTCGAATCAGCTCCGTCGGTAACGGTACAAGTATTGAGGAAAACCACGTCGGCAGGGTCTTCAAAAGGGACAATTCTATAGCCTCGGTCTTCAAAACCCTTGGCAATACTGCCCGTTTCTGAAAAGTTCAAACGGCATCCAAGAGTGTGAAAAGACACTTTTGGGGCATTTGAGGGGACTTCTTTTTCCATGGACTCTCTACTTAGCATTAAAAAATCCATCCGAAAATAGTTGAAACTCTAGACGGTTTTCGTTGACTTATTAAGGCTAACCCCATAAATTTATGAGCTCAGTATTGAAAGTGTGGTCTCTTAGCTCAGTTGGTTAGAGCACCTCCCTTTTAAGGAGGGGGTCCTGTGTTCGAGTCACAGAGGGATCACCATTCAATATTGGAAATCGATGGAATTTGAAAATGCTCCCATCGTCTAGCCCGGTCTAGGACATCGCCTTTTCACGGCGGTAACAGGGGTTCGAATCCCCTTGGGAGTGCCAGTTTAAAATAAAAGAAGGTCAGCGAAAGCTGGCCTTTTTTTATTTTTAAATTCTACTTTCATCGGAGATGAAGAAGTTTGTTGGGGTTCATGAAAATAGCATCTTGCTATGTTCAAACGTAGCCTCGAAGAGGGCGAGGGCAGGAGGCCGAGATAAATCCCCTAGGGTTTCACTTTTTTCCGATGCACTTCTTAAGTTTTTTCAAGTGATTAAAAGGTCTCGCATCAACTCCGGGAGCTATCAATTTGATTTTCTTTATTTTATAAGGACATTTACTGTCCTCGATTTCATAACGATATTTATATTGATCAATAAGTGAAAGCTCACACTGAATTGGCAATTTTGTTCTCTCGGAAAGTTGATTTTCGTTTACTAAAATGAAGCACTTGTCATTTTTTTCAATATGTCTTCCTTCTAACATAATGGCGAGGGCATAAAGAGGAATAAAGAATAAAATTGTTATGAGCTTCATTTAGTATCCCATTTCACACATAAGTTTATTAATAAAGTCATTTTTAGCCCGAGGATCTTTGATATCTTTGTAAATATCATTCATTTTTTTGAGTGTGTTCATCTCGTACATTAATGGAGCATATTTTTTAAAAGCAGGACAACTTATAACTTCGTACCAAAGATTATCTTCCTTTTTCTTTAAATTGTTTTCAGTGCTTATGTAATTTTCAGAAAGAGCTTTTTTTAGGTCGTTTATGGCTTCTTTATAAGTGACTTGTTTTTGATTGGAGTAAGAGGTTTTTAGTTGATAGTATTCAAGCTTTTGGTTTCGACTTGGGGTATTTAAAGGATCGGACTTTTCCAAAACTTTTATTGAGGTTTTTTCATTTAAAGCTTCATCATAAGTTTTACCATCTTCTCGAATTATTTTTTTCATACTTCGCATAAGATCATTAAGCTCTGAATAAACGATTCTTTCATTGTCTAAGAAGTTTCTGTAAATTGTGTCGTATGGAATGGAGGAGTTAAGTCCTTTTTTGTAACAATCTCTTAAGCTCTCACGGAAAGTAGAAGAGGAGAGAAGAGAATTCATTTCCTTTTGTTTTTGAGCAAAGACTTTTTTTGCGAGTGAGTCAGTGACACCTTCGGCTAGTTGATTAATTCGGATGTCATGAGCAATATTAATGAAGCAATCAGTAGGCGAGAGGCTTTTGGTGTCCCTAAGATTCTCGCTGGGGACTACTAAGTTTTCAGAATCTTTGAATTTTGTTTGATCTTCGTTATACCCGAAGAGCTCTTTTCCTTTTGCAAGCCAACCTCTATTCCTGCGTTCTTTTTCCCATTTTTTAGCAAGTTTTTCGATACTTTTTAAACGTTCAGAGTTATTTAGTATTGATTTTTCAATATAGGGTTTTAAAAATTCTCCATAGTTGTAATTAAGACTAGGAAAATCATTACGGAAATCCCATTTCGGTTTATAGTTTGTATTAAAACCAGGATCAGTATCCCAAGAAGCATCATTAATCCCAAAGATACTGTGATGCTGATGAGCAAATTGATTTGATTGATTTGATTTTTTAAAGTACTTCCTCGCTGAAGAAAGAGTAGATGTGTCCCATTTATATGTTTTGCTATCTCTCAAATAATCCCATTCGTTATTCGTTTTAACTTTTGCTCCAGTTGAAATGAAATTCATTCCTTTGCCAGGTTGAAAACTATCCCAGACGCTTTCAGTAAAAGTATCACTCCTTTCATTGGCATTTTTATCACGTAAAAGAGAACTAATTACGGCAGTAGTGTAAGGTTTTGCCTGAGCAAGGGAGCAATAGCGTACCTTTGGGTGAAGATAAGCCCCAAGGTCATTATGATGTCCGGAATAACATTGAAAATAGACTCCATTAATTTTTTTCACTTTGCCTGGAATTCCTGCTTGATTTAAGGCTGCAGCAATTTCTTTTTTTGAAAGGGTTTTTCCTTCAGCATCATTGAGATAAAGGTCTCCTGTCCCATCTTCTCCATGAGCAGCTGTTTGAAGAACAAGGTTGTCACCTTGTTTTATTTTTGAAGAAGCTTTTTTCAATGCTTTTTTTATCACCTTTTCTGAACAACTATGAATTCCACAGTCAGGATGACTGTTTATTAAAGTGCCATTGGGGCATTTTAGATTAGCTCCAATAAGCATGGTCACTTGAACACCTTTGGCCTTAGCAGCAGAGTAGGAATTACAGATTGTCTGCATCAAGACTGTTTCACTATACTTTTTAGCATCAAGTGTATGGGTTGCCTCATCGTAAGCGCCTTTCTTGATTGCTTGGTCTGTACTGTATTTACCAATCGCTGTTCCTATTAAGATGAGATGATCTCCAGCCAGAGCAGAAGTGATTAAAAATATTAGTAAAGAAAGGAACTTGAGCATAATGAATTATCGGTATTTTTTATTAAGAGCCTAAATATTTGTATGAGGGTATCTGTCATTAATGCTCAGAGAGAATAAGTCTAGTTATTTCAATGAGTTAGGCGACTGTATTTTTTACTAAAAAGGCTTAAAAACACCCTTTAATTCCCCTCTCTATGATATAAATCTTCTACTATGAAAATAGTGAGTCTATTCCTTATTTTTAGCTACTTCCTGATATCTTGTGGGAAAGAGAACGAAACCGTTCGGGAGTCAGCTATTTCTTCTAAGGAAGCAGAAAATCTTTCGATTGAGGTTGATGAAAGATCTGAGAGCAATCGAGAGATTGCCCGAAAGCTTTTATCTGAGTTTCGTATTGATCTGACGAAACATGCATCAATATTAAAAAGCCTTAAAAAAGCGAATTATGATCTCGATGATATTGATAAAATGATTGAACTTCTTGATAACTATTCAGAAAATGCTGATTTCATTTCTTCTAAGATCGCTGAGCTTCGTGTTCATGCTCCAAAAGAGATTAAGATTGAAAATACACAAGAGAAAAAAGATCATGCTCTTGTGACTGGACTTAATGCCAAAAATTACTCTAAGGCAGTTAATCAATACCTGATTGAGAGAATAAGAGATGAAGATTTTGAGAGGTTAGAAAGGGAAGCGAAAGAAAAGAAAGAGTATGAGGAATTAGTAAAAGAGGTTAAAAAGCTTCTTGAAAATGAAAAATCTAAAACATTTCAACTGAAAGCATTTGAGGTGAGAAAGTCTGAGATTCATTCCTACAAAATTTATGCTGAAGAAGAGTTGAAGAATTTAAAGAACAAGAAACTCGATTATGAAAAAGAATTAAATGAGATCGATAGCGAAGTTAAAGAATTAAGCCGGAACACTATCGCGACTCTTTGGAATCGTAGTGCAATCAACGATCTGAATAAGCGAACTAAGGATTTAAAAGAGAAATTAAGTGATTCTAAGTTTTCAATCAATGAAATCGCTGAAAAGTATCAACTGGTTGATGAGGCATTTATTCAACTTGAAAAAGACCAAGCTGCTTATGAACTGGGCAGTTACTCTTTAACGACATTCTCGAGCATTAGAAGCATTTCTTATGGTGATATTATCGATTGGGGAGAGCCTCATCCGTCAGTATTAATCCATCTTACATTAGACCAGGCTCATTATAATAAGAAGTTTAAAAAACGATTGAAAGATCAGAACAATATTCAAAAGCCTGTCTGTAGTTATAGAGTCCCTTATAAGACGACAAGTATTTATAAAATTACAAGTACAAGCCGTCTTAATGAATTTCTTCTCGATCAATCTAACCTTCATCTTATTATGGCTGAAGAGATAAAACTGATTCAAGCGGCAATTCGTGGTATTGAAAATTTTGGTTGTTTTCTTATTCTGAATAGATTTTAGAAAAAATAGCTTAAATTAATTTGAAGATAATCTCCATTCTCTAATGCTGCGAAGAATATAGAAGGCCTCAATTAAAGCCTCGGATTTTTTTGGAAACTTAGAAAGAACTTTTAATTTTAGCTAATTAGTTATGATGCCAACTTTAATTGACACTTTTTTCATTTGTAATTCTAAGCCTTTAGGTCTTTTAAACTCGGTATCTTCTTAAAATTGTTGAGATACTTAAGTTTTAACCATGTGCTTTCCCAGGCCCGCTATAATGAATCATGTTAATGAAAAAGAGTTTCAAGATCGTCCTGATGGAGCATCGGGTCGATTATCGCGCTATTTATGGTCTTAATCTATCGATCTACCTGGAAGCTGAGGTAGAAGTTGCTAAAACAATTAAGGAAGTTATTAGTCTGGTTGAGAATGGAGAGATAGACCTTGTTTTTATTAATAATGATGCTTACTCGCAAGACGTCGCCCAAGATTTGTGGAAAATATTTGAGGAGCGTGAGGTGAGAGCTGAACTTATTGTTTTAGGAAAAACTTTGGTTCCACAAGATTACGTAACAGTCTTTGATTCTAAGATACAGCTCAGAGATGTTCTACAGTCAGTTGCAAGAATTATGGGAGTTACCTCAAGGGATATGGTTGAAAAATATAAAGATGAATATTATCCCTTACCGATGAACTTTGTTGTCCCTGGCTGGCAAACCAATGTTGATATCTTTGTTCGTCAACACAATGAATTCATTAAGGTTTTCAATATAGAAGATGTCATTCTCTCCGGAGAACTTGAGTATCTTGAAGATGGAGATCTTCAGCAAGTTTTTATTAAAAGTAAGCAACGATTGAAATTCGCTAATTTTATTACAATTCAATTGAGCGCTCAGTTAAATAATCCTAAACTTACCATCGATGAACGCCATAGGGTGACTGGTGTTGCCTATGAGATGGTTATGGAGCAAGCAAGGCAAATTGGTATTACAACGACAACGATGGATCTTGCAAACGATTGCATGAAATCAATGAAGGCCATTGTTAAAGGTGTTCATAAACTCGATAAGTTATTAGGTTATCTTTTAAAAATGCCTACGAGTTATCGTTATAAGCAAAGTCTGCTTATTAATTATATTGGAAGTCACATTCTAAAAAAAATGAAATGGGCAAGTCGAGATCAATTAGAGGTTTTTACCTTTTGCTCATTCTTTCACAATATTGCTCTTTATAAAGATGCTTATGTGAAAATTAGAGATGATCATGTTCTTGAAAAACACAAATATCTGACACGACGGGAAAAGGAACTAATCTCGAAGCATGCTTTGGCTGCGGCGAGATTAGTTTCTGAAGTCCCTGATAAAATTCCTTATGAAGCGACAATTATTTTGAAGCAACATCATGGGACTTCGAGTGGCATTGGGTTTAATAATATTTCACGGAAAATTTCTCCTTTAGCGATGATATTTGTCTTGGCTGAGGAGTGGGCCAATATCGTATTGGAGTATGAAACTGAGACCAAAAGACCGTCGAGAGAAGAGGTTTATGAACTAATCGCAGCGAAATATAATTTTCCCGATTATGAAACGATTCTTCCTGCGTTAAGAACTCTAGAAATTTAAAAAAATGAAGTGAGTTCTTTGGCAAATTCTTTTATCTCATCCCTTACTCGTTGGTACACAGGAAGAATTTCATCGATATTTTCTTTTTCTTTGGTAAGAAAAGGAGGATCATCGAAGCCTTTGTGAATAATTTTAGCTCCAGGTACGTAAGGACAGGTTTCGTGAGCATGTCCACAAACAGTGAAAACATAATCAAATTTTATTCCGGTATGCTCTTCAAGTAGTTGGGATTCTTGATCTGAGATATCAATTCCATCTTGTTTCATGACAGTAATGGCATGAGGGTTTAATCCATGTTTTTTTATTCCTGCTGAATAAACTCTAAGTTCAGGATGAAAATGTTTCGCATAACCTTCAGCCATTTGACTGCGACAAGAGTTTCCAGTGCATAAAAATAAAATATTCATAAAAAGATAGTAGGAAGGGGCAAGAAGAAAGGCAAGAGATCATCCTCTCTTGCCCAATGAGATCTGGAATTCTATTCTGGAAAAAGACCTGATGGTCGGTATTTTTGAGATAAAGCTTCTAAAGCTTATTTAACGTCAGTTTCAAAAAACCCTTTTTATGAGGAAGCTCATCGTAACGTTTCGTATCTTTAAAATCGACGATGACAGCTTTTCTTTCAGAGGCCGTTAAGCTTTTTAGGATTCGATCTTTTTTATTAAGAGGATGCCCTTTGAAATAAGTTTGAGTTATTAATTCTTCAAATCCTCTTAGTGAAACCTTGAAGTGAAGATGTGGAGGGCGAACCCATTCTGCTGTTGCAGGGTAAGCTCCAGGAACAATCGTTCGGACTTGGAATCGACCATTTTTATCAGTTCTCAGTTTTGCATAGTATTGAAAGTTTGGATCAAGTTCTGCTTCATTAGGATCAGAACGATGATTGTATTTCCCTGATGCGCAAGCTTGCCAAAGTTCAACGATTGCTCCTTCTACTGGCTGGCACATTTGATCTTGGACAATTCCCCTAAGGATGACAATTTTTCCCTTTGCTATTTTCTTTTTGCCTTTCATTTTTATCATGTCAGCGTCACTTTCTTTGATATCGAAGTCAGGAAAAAAAGGTCCTTCAGTTTGTGGCGCCGTTGGTTCGCAAACAAGATTTTGAGCTTGAAGTGGTAAAGCGGCTAATGTTGATGCGCCTAATAAGGTCTTCTTTAAAAATTCTCTTCTTTCTTTCATAAGTATTCCCCCTTATATTTCTTTCGCGTTTCTTACATTAGTAATGTGGATTTATCCAGTTATAGTTTGTCTATCGTTAGAAATAGTTTCTTTACAAATAGATCCTTATTTTCTTTATAATTTTTTCGATTTGCCTTAAGGCTGGTTCAATCATTGGTCTTTCACCGGTAATAACCTCAGTAACAGAAACGTCAAAGATTAAAGCGAGTTTTTCATAGGGTTCGCCTTTGATTTGTCTTCCTTGCTCCCATTCTCTATAAGTGCTCGGAGCGACAGAAAGCTTTCTCGCAACCTCTGAGACTGTGAGATTTTTTAATTGCCTTAATTTCTTTAATCTTTGAGCCAGTTCCATATTATTTTCTCTATTTCTTTAATTGATACTAAATATTTGACTTTGATAAGTTAAATTAATAAATATTATGAATAATATAGGTATTCTTTATGCTTCCTTCTTTGAATGACATTCTTTATTTTCGTGAAATCGCGAAAAGCGAGAATCTTTCACGAGCGGCTGAGCGATTAGGAGTGACTCAGCCCTCATTAAGTCTTGCCGTCAAAAGGCTTGAGGAAGTAGTGGGAATTCAACTTTTCTTAAGGGGGAGAAAAGGGACGCAACTCACAAGAGCAGGTCGAGAGTTCCTGAAGCAATCTAAAGAACTACTCAATCGATGGGAACAACTTAAAAATGATACACTTGATACAACGAATGAAGTAAAAGGTGAGATCAAACTCGGTTGTCATCCTTCCGTTGGTCTTTTTTCATTACCTGGGGTTCTTCCTAAAGTTTTGAAGTTTTATCAAGATCTTGATATCCAGCTTGTTCATAATCATTCGAGTAAGATTATTGAAGACGTTATTAATTTCAAACTCGATATGGGAATTGTTATTAATCCTGTTCCTCATCCTGATTTAATCATTAAAAATTTAGGAGATGATCTTGTTCAATTATGGAGAGGAAGACAAGAGAATATTAATAATGATCCAAAATCAGGAAAGGCGGTCTTGATCTGTGATGAGCAATTACTTCAAACTCAAAGCCTTCTTAAGAAGCTAAAGAATCAAGGGAGTAAATATTCGCGTGTTATAAAGTCTAATAATCTTGAATTGATCACCAAATTGACGATTGAGGGAGCCGGTATCGGAATTATACCGACTTCAGTTGGTAAAGTTTTCGGCCCTAATAAATTAATCCCTATCTCTAAGTCACCGAAATTTAAGGACCAGAGGGCAATTATTTATCGAGTAGAGAATAAATCCATCGCGGCTGTTCAGTTACTGTCAAAAGAAATACACTCTAAGCTTTCGGCCTAAAAATATTACCCGATTTTCCGGTGTTTTATTCTCACATGATAAAATTTTTTATCTTATGAAATTACGAGTTTTTATTATCAATCTATTCATGAGTTCTCTTACTTTAGGGTTTCAGCCACTTGAACCTCTTAACTCAGAAGAAAACCCTCGACATCTTGTCTGGGATTTAGGACATACCTATCAATCTAATCTCAAATCGATCAATACAAATCTTTTAAATGGTAAAGTTAAGAATCAACCTTGGTCAGGAGATTATTGGAGTGAATCTCTAGGAAGTATTGGCTTTCGTTATAGTGATCCTTGGCTTCAAGAAACTTTAGCAAAAAAAAATCTTGAATATACAAGCTCACGCAGAAGAAGTGAAAAGAGAGCAAAGAAGCAATCAAGTATCGTTCGTAAGAATTTAAAAAGTTTTCCTGTAACGAGTTATATTGAGCAAGGACGAATTAATCAACTTTCTCCTGCTGAAAAATATGATCTTCTTTTAGGTGATAAAAGTCAGACTCTCTCTAGAGCAGTAACTGATCAAGCTCTTTGTGAGAATTGTGTTGTTGTTGATCCGGAAACAGGAAAAGAAAAAAAGTATAAATCTCAGCTGTGGAACGGAATGTGTGACGGAACTTCTGCTGCTAGTATTATAGAAAAAAGACCTCTTAAGCCTGTTACTGTAACTGGAGCGAATGGTCACAAAATAACTTTTTATCCTGATGATCTTAAGGCCTTAATGACACTTTATTGGTTTGAGAATGAGCCTGAGCATAATCTTATTGGAGGGGATGCTAATTGTTCCAGGAGAAATGGTTGCTATGGAGATGTTAATCCAGCAGCTTGGCATTTAGCTTTGATCAACCAAGTTGGAAAAAATAAAATTCCCTTGCTTTTTGATAGAGATTCCGGTCCTGAAACTTGGAACTATCCTATTAATTCTTATCGTTTTCATTACTTTAATATGGTGACAGGCAAAGAAACTCAAAATTATGAAGAAGCTCTTGTTAAAAGGAGTGAAATCTATGGAGATGATTTTGCTCGATTTCGAAGTAAAAAAAGTAAATACCTTCTCAGTGTTCTTATGGATGTCCAATATGTCGCTGGAAGAAACGCTGCACCTCAAGTCAAAGATGGCCCAGAACAAGATGATATAAAAACGATGTCTCTTCATTACGATTTAGAAATTGATGAAAATTATGAAATTATCGGAGGAGAGTGGCTATGGGATACTCGACCAGATATGGTTTGGATGCCTGTTCAAGATATGGAAAAAAGTTTAAGCATAGAAAAAGAATTAGGATTGAGTTGGGATGGTGTTTCGCCAATTTCACTGGCTTCCAAAGTTGCGGCCAGCGGGGGAGAAATTGATGGAAAGCAAGTTCCTTCTCAATCCGAACGTTTACTCCCACTTCCTCATATTTTCAGGCGACTCGTGGAAATGGCTCAATAACCTTTAGCTTCGCCTTCACCTCGAGGGTCTGAAACTCCATGGAGTTTTCCGTTTTCCAATGCAATCGCTTGGATTTTACAACCAAGATCTTTTTTTAGAATCTTATGACCTCTTTCTTGAAGTTTTTTTATCGTTTCATCGTCAAAATAAGGAGCTCCGATTCTTAAGTTGTCCGGTTTCCATTGATGGTGAAGACGAGTCATTGCCACAGACTCATAGAGAGGCTGTTGATGTTCAATATAATTCAAAATGGTTTGGGCCACACAAGTTAGAATTCTAGTTCCTGATGGGGTACCAAGTGCAAGGATAGTTTTCCCGTTTTTCTTTACAAGAGTAGGGGACATACTGCTAAGAGGGCGTTTATAAGGCTGAACTTTATTAGGCAGACTACCAACTGCTCCGAAGACATTAATGGCGCCTGGTTTGGTCGAAAAGTCGTCCATTTCATCATTCATTACAATTCCTGTTCCTGGAATGACTTGTCCAGACCCAAGCAGGTAATTAATTGTTTGGGTGGAGCTCACAACATTTCCTTTTTGATCCATGATTGTGAAGTGAGTTGTATCATTAGGCTCTTTAGGAAGTTGTTTCATTTCAGGGCTAAGATTTAAGGCTTTTTCTCCCATCATTTTTCTAAGTTCATCAGCATAGGTTTTAGATGTGAGCTTTTTTACTGGAACCTTAACGAAGTCAGCATCCCCTAAGTATCTTGCTCTGTCCACGAAAGCAATTTGCATTGCTATTGCTGTCTTGTGAACGACATAATCTGATTGAGAGGGATAATCTCTTAATTTGAAAGGCTCTAAAAGATTTAAAATTTGAATAACATGAATTCCTCCTGAGCTCGGGGGCGCCATGGAATAGATTTTATAATCTCTATAAGTCCCTCTAACAGGAACTCTTGTTTTCGTATTATATTTTCTAAGATCTTTAAGACTAATCAAACCTCCTGTTCTTTTCATTTCTTTAACAATTGCCCTGGCAACCCAACCTTTATAAAAGCCATTGATCCCTTTTTCGGCAATTGTTCTTAGAGTTTTTGCAAGATCTTTTTGAATGAGAACATCTCCTACTTTTAAAGGAGTTCCATTTTTATAAAAAATCTTCATTGAAGCAGGAAACTTTTTTAAAATTTCTGATCGGAACTTAATAGCATTTTCGAGATGAGGATAAACTTCAAAACCATTTTCGGCTAAGTCGATGGCAGGTTGTAGCACTGTTTTTAAAGGAAGTTTTCCATACTTGTTATGAATCGTTAAAATTCCATGAACAAGTCCCGGGACTCCAGAAGAAAGTGGACCATTCAAAGAAAGCTTAGGAATTTCATTGCCTTTTTTATCAAGGAACATTTTTTCATGAGCTTTTGAAGGAGCTTTTTCTCGAAAGTCATAAGTAATAGGTTCTTTTAGATCTTCATGGTTGATCAGCATAAAACCGCCGCCACCGAGACCAGTAGACTGTGGGCGCTCTACTGAAATAGCAAAAGTAATGGCCGTTGCAGCATCAAAAATATTTCCACCTTTTTTGAACATCTCAAGTCCTGCGCGAGTGGATCCAACTCCTTGAGTGGCTATCATGATATTGTCTGAATAGGATTCATGTTGTTCTTGAGTATGACCTTTTATGAGGTCACGAGTTCTCAGTCCAGAGCAAGCAACAATGCTAAGTAGTAAGAAGTATTTCATGAGTTCTCCTAAATATATTAAGGAGAAAGTATAAGGCTAGCCGGTCTTTTTAACAATCTTCCCGTAGACATTCTCTTCTTTTTGCTTAACTTCTTCGGTTTTTTCTACATTTTTTGTGATAATTTTTCCGTAGTCTTCGGGCTTTTTCAAAGACTTACGATCGATTTCTTTGACTTCAATTTCTTTAAAAGGAACACTTGGATCAAATTTGGGATCAAGGACATGAAGATTTTTGCCTTGCGGGATAAAAACTTGCATATAAGCAAGAAACTGTTTGAAAATTTTTGGATCGATTTTTTTGCCAACCATTCCCGACATAATTCTTATAGCTTGTTCTGTGCTCATAACATTATTATAGGATCTTTTTGTGGTAAGTGCGTCAAAGATATCAGCAAGCATACAGATCTTTGAAAAATAATGAACTTGCTCGTTTGTTTTTCCGTAGGGATAACCTGTTCCATCATAGTTTTCATGATGTTCAGTGACGATACACATGACCGTCATCCAATCGACATCTTTACAGAGCTTTGGTTGGGTTTCTATAAGAAGGTTATAACCATCAATTGGATGTTGCTTGATTCTTTCAAACTCATCATCAGAAAGAGAGCTTGGTTTATTGATAACGGAATTAGGAACTCGAAGTTTTCCAATATCATGAAGAAGAGCTCCAACTCCCATATTGATAAGTCCAGCTCTATCGATATTTGGATTAATTCCTTTGAGAATACTTACAGAGTACATGCAAACATTGATCGAATGATCAAAAGTATAAAAATCATGAATGCTGAGTTTTGCAATCAGTGATTGAATTTCATCAATTCCAGTTCCCTCAATAACATTGACGAGATTGTCGACCGTATCTTTTACCTGCTCGATAGATTCAACAAGAACTTCTGTTCTTCCATCTGAGTGGAAGATATTATCGAGATATTGAATGGCCGTATCTCGAATGAAGACAGCTTTTTCTTCTTGAGAAACATCCTCTGATTGAACAAAAATCTTCATGTACTTATCACGTTGTTTTTCAAGCACGTAAAGTCGTGGGTATTGTTTTTTTAAATGACTTCGAAATTCTTCATCTAGAATTTCATTATGAGGAAAGACTCTCGTGAAATGAGTTTTTCCTTTTTTCGTTGAAGCATTAACGAAAAGATCGAACCCAAGTTCTTGATTTAATGGTAAAAAATCGATGTTGATACTGAAATAAGTGTCGCTCATTTAAGTTCCCTTTGACCTAATCTTTATCGATCAAAGAGAAACTTAAATTAAATAAATCAGTTATTATTCACAAAGGCTTAACTTACTGAACTTGGTGAAGGTGTACGTCTCTTTGTGGGAATGGAATTGAGATACCTTTTTGGTCAAGTACCTTTTTCACTGATTCGTGAGTTTTAGCGTAAACATCCCAATAGTATTCAGTTTTGCACCAGGGCCGTACGGCAAAATTGACAGAGTTATCGCCAAGTTCAACAACAATAATATCAGCAGCAGGATCTTTTAAAACTTCGGGTATCCCATTAAGCACTTCTTGAAAAGCTGATCGAGCAGCATCGATGTCATCTCCGTAGCCAATTCCAAACTTCATGTCGACTCTTCGAATAGGTTCTTGATTAAGATTTTGGATCGATCCTCCTGCAAGAGGTCCGTTTGGAATATAGATAATTTGATTATCAAGTGTTTTTAAAACTGTCACAAAAAGAAGGATCTCTCTGACCTCTCCAACATGTCCTTGAGCCTTAATAACACTCCCTACTTTGAATGGTCGAAAGATGAGAATAAGAACTCCTCCAGCAAAATTTCCAAGTGAACCTTGAAGGGCCATTCCAATAGCTAAACCAGCAGCACCCAGAACAGCGATAAAAGATGTTGTTTGAATTCCAAGGATTCCAGCAACACTAATAACTAGTAAAACCTTCAGCGAAAGGTTTGTCATGTTTCCAATAAATGGGATTAAAGTTGGTTCAACACTTCTTTTCTTAAGTTGCTTAAGAAGTGAGTTTGTTATCCATTTGATAACAGTTAGACCAATAAAAAGAGTAATGATCGCACCAATAACACTTGGTCCGTACTCAAGGGCAAAATCAACAATTTTATCTGTGTATTTTGATGTTTCTTCAATTGATAGTTCCACTTCTACTCCTAATTTAACGCACTTAAAAGCACTTCTGTTTGATTGATTGTATTATAAAGATGAAATGAGATTCTTAAACGGCCATCTCGAACACTGATATCAATTTTTTCCTTTTGAAGGTTTTTCTTTATCTCATGGGTATCTTTTTGGGTGCTGAGGCAGACAATTGACCCTCGACTATCTTTTGGAGTGACAATTCTAAACTTAGAAGAGTTAAAGTTATCCATAAAGAAGCTCACAAGGTGGTTATTATGCTTTTCAATCTCTTGGATTCCTAGTTCAAGAAAGAGATCAAGAGAGCCTTCTAGTCCAGCCATATTCAGCATATTCGGAGCTTGTCCTCGATCATATTGACGAGCTCCTGGTAGAGTTTCGAGTGTGTAATCGAGTAGTTTATTGCTTTTTTGAAAGTTAGGACTATTAATCCAACTGGCTTGAATGGGTTGCATATTCTCGAGTAAGTTATTGGAGAAATAAGCAAAAGCATGCCCATAGGGACCGAGTATCCATTTGTAAGTTGAAAAGGAAATAGCATCGATGACTTCTAATTCTTCGGTACTAATGCATTGACCTCCAAAAGACTGAGTTGCATCAACGATAAAAAAGATATTGCGGGACTTAAGAAAATTTCCAATTGAAAGAAGGTCAATCTTTCTACCTGTATTGAAAGCAATATGGGAAATATCAAAAACTTTAGTTTCTTTTGGTAGGTTTTCCTTGAGCCAATCAACATCAGGAACCAAAGGAGCTTCTAAAAGCTTAAAATTAATACGACCTTGCTCTTGAGCAAACAGCCAAGGAAGAACATTACTTGGATAATCTCCATTGAGAGAAACAACAAGGTCATTCTTTTTAAGTTTTAAACCTTGAGCAATCGTTGTAATCACATCACAAGTGGCAGAACTATGGCTGATATTATCAGCAGAGCAGCCAAGTAATTGTGAAAATTTAAGACGAAGTCTTTCGGGAATAGAAAGCCATTCTTCATAAGGCATAAAAGATGGGTTTGCCATTCTTTGCCGAGTAAAATCAATTTTCTTCTGTGCACGAGCAGGCGAGGGACCAAAGTAAGCAGCATTAAAGTATAATGATTTTAAAGCATTAAACTCTTGCTTGACGGTATTGGTGAATTCCTCTCGATTCATTGCCTACTTCTTGGCGTCAGCCTTAGGCTCTATTTTTTCTGTTTTTTTCTTAGCTTCTGTCGCTGTCTTTGAATTGCCTTCTGGTGTTGCTGGTTTTGCCTTAACTTCATCATTAAGTTGATCACTATTCAGCGGAGCTGCAATCGGAGCTTCATCATCAAAAATTGATTGGCTTGAGTCTTTAGACTTAATGATAGTAAGAGCAATTGAATTTGCCATGAAAAGAATTGCAAGAACTGTTGTAAGCTTTGTGAAGAAGTTTCCACGAGATGAGCTTGCGAAAATATTTTGAGATGATCCTGTTGTTCCACCCATCATTGCACCAGCTTCCGCACCTTTACCAAACTGAAGCAAAACAACAAGTGTGAGAAGAATGCAAACAATGACATGAAAAACAACGAAGCCAGTAAACATAAAGATATCCTTATTTAAATTTAATAAGTCTTAATATCAGATTAGGCACCAAAGCGCCACATTTAATGCGTTTTGTTAAAAGGCTTTTGCAATCTCTGTGAAGTCTTCAGTTTTAAGGCTAGCGCCACCAACTAAAACACCGTCTACATCGGCGATTTCTGCGATCTCTGTCACATTGGCTGGCTTAACTGAACCACCGTAAAGCAAGCTGATCCCCGTTGCCGCTTCGGAGTGTGACCCAAGAATTTTACGGATTCCAGCTAAAACCTCTGCGATGATTTCCGGAGTTGCTGTCTTTCCTGTTCCAATTGCCCAAACTGGTTCATAAGCGACAACGATATTGCCAATGACGTTATCAAGAATAGGGAAGAGGCCCGTTTTAAGTTGCTCGGTAAGAACTTCAAGAGTTTTACCGGCTTCGAATTGCTCAAGCGATTCTCCGATACATAAAATGGTCAACAGACCATTTTCACAGGCTTTCTTTATTCTCCGGAGGCACGTTTCATTTGTTTCACCGAAATATTGTCTTCTTTCTGAATGACCAACGAGAGTGAAGTCGATTCCAAGTTCTTTTAACGCTACAGGAGAAGCTTCTCCGGTATAGGCTCCTGAGTTTTCATAAGCACAATTTTGAGCACCGATTTTTAGGTTTCCTTCAGAAAGATTTTCTGCCATTTCGAGATGGAGAGTTTGAGGGCAAACACCAACAAACGCTGACTCACTCTCATAAGTAAAAGCATCAAAATATTCTTTGATTTCATTGGTTCCATGGTTCATTTTCCAATTACCTA
Source organism: Bacteriovoracaceae bacterium (assembly GCA_965217035.1). Lineage (GTDB taxonomy): Bacteria > Bdellovibrionota > Bacteriovoracia > Bacteriovoracales > Bacteriovoracaceae > JAUHYH01. Next base: position 2,106,974 of record OZ244226.1, read on the forward strand.
AGACGTACTTTTTTCTCATGAATAAATCCTTTTATGAAAGACCGAAACTGAGTGACTGAATCCCTGGAAGGTTTCCTTTTTCAAGAAACTCTAAACTTGCTCCACCACCACTCGATATATGGTTGATTTTATCGGCATAACCTGATTGGTTAACAGCTGCAACAGAATCTCCACCACCAACAAGAGTAAAACCTTCGCTTTCTGAAAGAGCCTTTGCAATTGAAAAAGTTCCTTTGTTAAAAGCTTTTTTTTCAAAAAATCCCATTGGTCCATTCCAGAGAACCGTTTTTGCTTCTTTAATTTTTGAAGCATAAAGGTGTTCTGTTCTTTCTCCAATATCAAAACCAATTTGATCATCAGGGATATGTTCAGAGTCGGTGTTTTCACCCTCTAATTCAGGGCTTTGGGCAATTCTATGATCGACAGGAAGAAGAATTTTATTTCCTCTATCTTGAACGAGCAAAGACTTAGCGAGACTAACGTCTTCATTAGAGCAAAGTGATTTTCCTATATTTTTGCCTTTTGCCTTTAGAAATGGATAGGCCATGGCTCCACCGATAAGAAGATTATCGACATTCACTAAAAGTTTTTCGATCGTCTTGATTTTATCACTAACCTTAGCCCCACCTACGACGGCAACAAAAGGTTTTTCAGGTTTATTTGTCACTTTTGTAAGCGCTTCAATTTCATTCTTTAAAAGAAGTCCTGCAAATCGCTCTCCGCGATTAAAGAACTTATTAATTTTATGAACTGATGCATGCTTTCTATGAGCGGCACCAAAAGCATCATTAACATAAACATCAGCATAGCTTGCCAGTTTTTCAGCAAAAGCATCGTCATCACTTGTCTCTTCTGAATGGAATCTCAAGTTTTCAAGTAGAACGATTTTGATATGATTTAATCCAAGCAAAGTTTTGAGTCCTGTATCAGTTGCTGATTCAGAGAGAACGACTTCTGTGTTTAGCTTTTCAGCAAGATAAATTGCTACAGGTTCTAAGGAAAGCTCTTTCTTGATTTCACCTTTCGGTCTTCCTAGGTGTGACATAAGAATAATTTTTGCAACGTTTTGTTCAAGAAGTGCTTTAATTGTCGGAAGTGCGAGATCAATTCTGGTTGTATCTGTAATCGTTCTTACTTCTCCGTCTCCAGCTTCAGCAAGCGGTGTATTGAAGTCGAAACGAGCAAGAACTTTCTTTCCTTCGAGGTTAACTTGGTCGATGGAAACTATTGCCATTGGGAGCCTAGGTAACCAGCGAGGTCAAGAACACGGTTAGAGAAACCAACTTCATTATCATACCAAGAGACAACTTTTACATTGTTTCCAATAACATTTGTTAGAGGCGCATCAAAGATTGATGATTCAGGTCTTCCTGTATAGTCAATTCCGACCAATTCTTTTTCTGTATAAGCAAGAATACCTTTCAAATTACTTTCTGAAGCATTTCGAATTGCAGTATTTACTTCCTCTTTTGTTACTGTTTTCTTGAGATTAACAGTGAGGTCAACCATAGAAACGTTAGGTGTCGGAACTCGAACAGCATAACCATCAAGTTTCCCTTGAAGCTCAGGAATAACTAAACCAAGAGCTTTCGCTGCACCAGTTGAAGTTGGAATGATTGAAAGGGCCGCCGCACGCGATCTTCTCAAGTCGCCATGAGAGTTATCGAGAAGGTTTTGATCACTTGTATAAGCATGAACAGTTGTCATGAAACCATTTTCGATTCCAAAAGTATCATTGAGAACTTTCGCGATTGGAGCCAGGCAGTTTGTTGTACAGCTAGCATTAGAAATAATGTTATGTTCATTATGATTATAGTTTTCGTGGTTAATTCCCATAACAAAAGTTCCATCAATTTCTTTTCCTGGAGCGCAAAGGATTGCTTTTTTTACAGTTCCTCTTAGGTGCTTTCCAAGGCTTGCTTTGTCTCTAAAGACTCCAGAAGCATCAATAACAATATCAATATTATCTGACTCCCAAGGAATTTCGCTCGGGTCTCGTAGGTCAAAGAAATTAAATTTTTGTCCATTCGCTACAAAAGATTCATGTTTCGCTTCTGAGATATTAAGTTTGAAGTGATGGTGAACTGAGTCATTTTCTAAAAGGTGAGGAAAGACATCATGAGAACCCGGATTATTTATAGAAGTGATTTCAAACCCAAGATCTTCACCTGCGGTTTTTCTTCTTAGGTATTCCCTAACTAAGTTTCGGCCAATGCGTCCAAGACCATTTATTCCAACATTGAGTTTTTTCATTGCGCTATCCTTTTTGTGAATCCATAACATGCCACAAAAGGATGCCTCTGAAAAGAGTCTGACTAGACTGTTTAACGTGAATTTGCTTATATTGCGGGATATGCCAGGAGAGTTCCTATGAGTCGAATTGAAGTAAAAAACTTAAAACCTAATGACCAAGTAGAAGGTGTTTATCTCGTTAAATATCTTGGGGTCATGGACAGCCGTGATGGTCGGAAATACCTCAATATTGTCTTTAGTGATTCATCTGGGGATATTGAGGGAAGAGTTTGGAACAATGCTGAGGATATTGCAAAGCATATCAATAAAGGAAATTACGCACAGGTTAAGGGGAGAGTTAATTTCTACCAGGGAAGACGCCAACTTGTAGCCTCTAAAGTTGATCATGTCGCTAATTCGGAAGTTAATGAAAGTGAATTCATCCCTGCATCGGCTCATTCAGCGGAAGAGATGTACTCTGAGCTTCTCAAGCTTGTTGAAGTTTTAGATGACTTTTATATCAAAGCTCTTTTGCAAAATGTTTTAGCTGATAAGGAGATTAATCGTCGTCTTTTGGTTTGGCAGGCAGGGAAGTCAATTCATCATGCTTATCAAGCAGGATTACTTGAACATATACTTTCTTGTGCTCATTTAGCGAACACTCTTTCTGATCATTATCAAGTGAATAAAAACTATGTCGTTGCTGGTGCAATCCTTCATGATCTTTGTAAAATCTATGAGCTTTCTAGTGGAGCAAGTGTCGATTATACAGAAGAAGGAAAGCTTATTGGTCATCTTGTAAAAGGTTTAGAGATTATTGATCGCTTCAGTTATAAAATTAAAAACTTTCCATACAATACGAAACTTCATTTAAAGCACATTGTTCTCTCTCATCATGGGCATTATGAATTTGGCTCTCCAAAAATTCCTCATACTCGAGAAGCAATGTTGGTTCATCATATTGATCTCATGGATTCAAAGATGGCAAGCTTTGAAGAAATTATGAAAAATGATTCTAACCCAGGCCATTGGTCGGGTTATATAAAACATCTTGATCGGATGATTTTTAAAGCAGAGCTTCCATTTTACGAGAAAGAAATCTCTGATGAGGAGCTCGCCCAAACAAAATCTTTGTCTGAAACCCCTAAAAAAAAGGAGAAGAAGAAATATGATCAGGAACTTAAGCAGAACCTAGGCAGTCTCTTGGAAGGTTTTGAAGTAAAAAAATAAGCAACATAAACTAAACCCCTCTGTCAGAAGAGAGTTTGCAAGCCTTCGTCTTAAGCATTCTAATATTTTCATTTCTCATGAGTTGTTATTTTAGCAATGGGTTATCCGTTAATCATCCCTAAAATCTAAAAAGCTTAATAGCATTTTCAGTTGTTACTCGAATCACTTCTTCTTCTGTTGTATTTTTCAGCTCAGCAATTTTTTCTACGACGTGAGGAAGGAAATAGGGAGCGTTCTTTTTTCCTCGATGGGGGACGGGAGCTAAAAAAGGAGAGTCTGTTTCTATGAGAATTTGATCTAGTGGTGTATTTCGAACAATTTCTCTAATGTCTTCTGCATTTTTAAAAGTAATAATTCCATTAAAGCCAAGATAAAAACCAAGACTCAACATTTTCTCAGCGAGTTTAGATGAGGATGTAAAGCTGTGAATAACCCCTTTTCTGTTAAGTTTAGGAGCGAATTCAGAAAGGATTTCATCAGTGTCTTCTTCTGCTTCTCTGGTGTGAATAATGGTCGGTTTATCAAGATCGACAGCTATTTGAAGTTGTTTTCTAAAAACATCTTTTTGAGCATTTCTAGGAGAATTATCATAATGATAATCGAGACCAACCTCTCCAATAGCAAGAACCTTTGACTCGGTTTGAGCTTGAAGTTTTATTTTTTCTCCAACCTGATCTGTATAAAGTTTTGCATCGTGAGGATGGATACCCTGAGAACAATAAACATTTTCATGATTATTTGCTATCTCGATTACTGAATCTAAATTATCTGGTTCTACTGAAATCGTAATGATTTTTTGAACTCCGACTTCCCATGATTTTTCTAATGTCTCAGCAAGTGGAGTTTCTTTTAAATAATCAAGATGGCAATGAGTTTCAATCATTTGTTTTCTAAAAGTGAATCAAAGAGTTTGAAGAACTGAATAAGGGCTAATCCTCCTTCAATCTTCTTTCCATTGATGATCATAGTAGGAGTTGATTTGACTCGATACTTTTTTCCTTGTTCGATTGCATCTTTAACGAATTTTTTGCTGGCTTCATTTTCAAAGCAACCATTAAGACCATATTTTTTCTCTAGGCCATTTAAAAATTCATTTGTAAGATTTGCTTGATTTTCGAAAATCTCGTTATGAATCTCTTTAAATTTTTCTTGAGAGCAAATTGCCAGGTAGGAAGCCTTACAAGCAAGAGCATGGAAAGCTCCCTTGATTTCGCTATTACAAGCATTATCAAGAGGAAAGGGAAAGTAAGCGATATTGATTTTTCCTTTATATCTTTTTTTAACTTTCTTAAAAATATCATGCATTCGCTTACAGAAAGGACATTGAAAATCAGAAAACTCAATAATCCAAAGCGGAGCATCTTCTAGTTTGTCTGTTGATTTAGCAGTGAAATAAGGTGACTGAATTTCGGGTTCACCGAGATCTTTAAGATCATTTTTGAATTGATTAATAATGGATGCCGCAAGTTTCTCCTGTTTGTTAGCACTCGAGCTGGTTTGTACATAGCTAAAACCTACAATAACGAGGAATAAGACGCCCGAAATCGCTGCAGACTTAGGGTCAAATCCGACAGAGACATCGCTATAACGATAAAAGAGGAAGGCCGTTGCCCAGCTGATTACATAATAGCCTGTACAGAAAGGACAAAGCGTTTTTAAAACAACCAAAGAATAAACAAAAAGAGCAACGCATCCTAAAGCGTTGAGGTAAGCAAGAAGCTTATTGGTTGATTCAATCTCTTCTGATGGAAAAATTGTTGAACCAATAAAATTTAAATTAATAAAAAGACCGAATAAGGAAAGTGGGATTCCAAAGATACTTGCTATTGATGAAAAAGTCGCTGCATCACAATTAAAAAAGCTACTAATATCACAAGCAGATATGCCACTTCCAAGCCTCCCAGTTGGGAAGTGAACATCAAAATAATGCTTCGTTAAGTAAAGTGTGACTCCGACTCCAATAATATTGAGGAAGACAAAAAGTGCGTTGGGGAGAGTCATCCCTTGGTTCGTTAAAGTCCTGTTTTGGCCCATAGCTATTCCTTTTCTCGGATATCCTATCCTAGGAGTTGATAATAATTGTAATTCCGATTTTGAGTGTTATCGCGTCTATAGCTATTGTATTGATTATTCTCGAATGTACAAAGTTCGGAGTCAATAATATTTATGGATCCAAAGAACTTCTTCATATCTTGCTTGGCTTGAGCTTGAAGGTTGAAATAAAGTTTTTTATCTTTTTCAACAAAGTTTGGTGAATCAGGGAAGTTTTCTTGAAACTCTTCGGTGACTTCAAAGGATGAAACTTGAATGCTTGGACCAATGACGGCCCTTTTCATTTTTAATCCTCCCAAAATTTCTAGAGTGTGAATACCTTTATGAATTCCACGCCAACCGGCATGAATAATAGCCCCGCCCTTTTCTCCCTCAAAAATAATTGGAAGGCAATCAGCTGTATAAACGGCAATCTTATATTGAGGTTTCACATCTTCCCAATGCCAATAAATTCCATCTCCTGGTAAGGGATTTTTGGCATGCCTGACCTGAGAAAGTGAATAAATGATATTGCTATGATCTTGTTTTGTATGAAGGTATCCGAGATCCTCTTTAGTGACTCGATAGTGACCACGCTCTAAATTATTGTGATAAAGTTCCATAATCAGATCTTAGTTGTTCGAGACAAGTTTGAAAAACTTGAGGAGGCTTTGTCTCAAAATGCAGATCTTTTTTAGTGATGGGATGCTTAAAGCCCAGCATTTTCGCATGAAGTAAGGGATATTCATATTCTCCAAGATAAGAACCCAATTCAGGTAATCTTTGGAGGTGCTGAGTCGGTCTTCCATAACTAGGGTCATTGATAACGGGAGTTTGAAGAAGTTCATTGAGATGAACTCGAATTTGGTGAGTTCTTCCTGTTTCTAATGTCAACTGGGTTAAGTTGGCTCTCTCAAAGTCTTCAAGGACTTGGTAATGAGTTACGGCCTTCTTTCCAATATTCGTTTTCGTCGTCATTTTTTTTCGATTGGTTTTATGGCGACCAATTAGCGATTCTAATTTTCCACTTTTCTTTTGAGGAGATCCTAATGAAAGAGCAATATACTCTCTTTGGATATTATGTTCTTTAAAAAGATCGACGAGTTTTTCATGAGTTTTTTGTTCTTTAGCTGCGACCATGACACCTGAAGTTCCCTTATCAAGACGGTGAACGATGCCAGGCCTTTTGATATTTCCAATTCCTTTGAGATCTTTGCAATGGTACATCAAAGCATTTACTAAAGTTCCTTTGGGATTTCCTGGTGCCGGATGAACGACAAGACCTGCTGGTTTATTGAGAATAACCAGGTACTCGTCCTCGAAAAGAATTTCTAAAGGAATATTTTCTGCTTCAATTGATGCATCTTCGGGGAGAGGAATCGTAATTTCGATGATAGTCCCGAGAGCAGGAACCTTGCTTAAAGAAAGTGGGGTGTCGGCATCAATAAAGCCTTCAAGAAATAAATTTTTTAAATAACTTCTAGAATATTTAGGGAAACGATCTCGTAATAAAGCATCTAATCGTTTGTAATTTGATTTAATATCTTTATCGATAAGAAGATCGAGTTTTTCTGCAATGTCTTCCATTGGGAACTATTGTAAAGGAGTTTCATTACGATGTCTTTTAACCTTATCGATATAAGATCGCGAGACAAGATCAGGATTAAGTTTTAAGTACTTAGCATACTGAAAAACAAAGCCTCGGATATAAGCTGTAGCAGGAAGTTTATCAAATTCCTCTGCTTCAATAAGAATAAGATAAGTCTTCAAGATTCTGGTGTACTCTGAAATCATCTCAAGGCTAACATTTTTGTATTCTCTGATTTCTTTTAAAAAGGTCCCTGAAAACTCTGGAGATTGTTCAATCTTTTGTTCAAATCCAAAATCGACAGCATATTCGAGTTCTGTTTTGACATATTTTTTAGAGACTGGTTTTTTTGCTTCTTGAAAGTGATTAAAATCTTCTGAGTTTACTTTCTCAATGTCTTCTTCGATTCCCTTTACTTTGTTATATTCTGCTCTTTTTTCTGGTCTACTGAGAATAGAATAAGCTTGTTCTATTTCTTTTTGGATATTTTCACAGTCATTCGTTGTCATTAAGGAATAGATCGCGGGGCTATCAGCTGAATAGGTAAAGAGGCTTCTTCTGTAAGCATCCTCTATTTCTTTTTGAGAAGCTCCTGGTGAAATTTCTAGAATTTCATAATAGTTCTTAGCTTCTAGTTCAGTGATGTTATTGATCATGATAGTCCCTTGAGTATTGTGGAAGTGATTCGCTGGATATTCTGCGCAACATGAGCATTAGGGAACTCCTTCATCAAAGGAGTTTTTCTTTTTACACTTTGCCAAACGGCAGAGTCATATTCGAGATAACCTGCATAGTTTACATTGATTCCAAAATAGCCTTTTGCGACCTTCTCAATAGCAAAACCAAGATCTCTATCATTTTGGGTTCTAACTTGATTAATAACCAGGTTGAGATGCATCTTAGCCATTTCTTGCTCGATAAATTGACCTATTTTAGGAGAGCTACTTTTGATTTTTTTTATAAGCTCAAGTGGAGAGCTTGCAGATTGATTGATTTTAGCTTTGTGAGCCTGATTAATTAAATGTTGGATGTCAAAAGTTTCTTCGAACATGCTAAGGCGTCTATAAAAAACAGACTTAATAAAGCGGTAAGTGTTTTCAATTGCAGTTGGCTCAGGAAGTGAAACGAGAAATCCCTGATCGGCAGCAATAAAAAAGTCGAGAGTGTTAAAACTTGTTCCAGCTCCTAAATCCAAAAGAATAAAATCTGCTTCAACATTTTCAAGACTTTTTAAGATCATGTTTTTATGAGTTTGCTTGAGGTTGGCAATTCCTATTTCATCTTGAGCCCCGCTAACCAATGACAGGTTAGGGATTGGTGTTTTTACAATGACATCATTGATATTAATGACTTTTTTAGAGATATAATCAGAAAGTGTTTTTTGAGGAATCGGAACACCTAGGCAGGTGTGGAGGTTAGCCCCACCTAAATCCAGGTCAATTGAAAGAACTTTATAACCTTGCTGGGCGAGAGCAATGGCCGTGTTGGCAGAGAAAAGACTTTTTCCAACTCCACCTTTTCCACCACCAATGGCCCAAATCGTTTTTTTGAGTGTAGTGCTCGCTTGAGTTTGCTGGAATTTTGAAAGAATTTCTTGCGCAGGGCGCGATAACGCACGGCTCTTAATCTGCACAGTCTTGATTCTATTCTTTGACGAGTCGAATAAACTCACAATTTCCTCTTCCTTAAGTGGTTTATAATTATTATAAAGTGAAAAATTATTATTGATAAAGCTTTATTTACAGGGTCGGTCAAAATTATTGACGTTATCAAACAATTTTAATTAATTTAGTGTGGAAACAAATCACGGACCAAGGACAAATGGAAAGAAATAACGCCCTCGAATTCGTCTCAAAATCACCCACGCAAAACCTTACTGGTTTTGCGAAAAGACATGATATTCATTGGGCCAGAAAAATATGGCATATCTCGACAGGCTCTCTTGGAATTGCTTTTTACCTTGGCCTTGATCTCCCTGCGCAACCAGTGGCCATTGGATGCATCATTACAGCTGTTTTCTTTTGGTTATTTGATACAATTCGATTTCAATCACCACAGCTCAACGCTGTCTTTTGTAGAGTTACAAAACCAATCTTAAGAACAAGTGAAATTCATCATTATGGAGGTCATTCTTTTTATCTTTTAGGGATTGGTCTTAGCCTCCTTTTGTTTAATGAAAAGATAGCAATTCTTTCTATTTTATTTTTGGTTTTTGCTGATCCACTAAGTTCTTTAGTTGGTGGGATATATGGAAAAGAAAAGATTCTTCCTAATAAGTCTCTAGAAGGTTCGTTAACATGTTTTATTGTTTGTTATACGCTTGCCTTTTTCTATATGAAGATTCTTGGTGTTACGAATAGCCATCTCGTCTTGTTTTGTCTGGCAGGTGGTGTTTTTGGTGCTCTTTCTGAACTGATCTCTGCGTTTAAAATCGATGACAATCTGACCATTCCAGTAGTTTCTGGATTAGGCCTGACTGTCTTCAATAATCTTTTAAACGTTTTATAAAGCACAATTAAGAGGGTAGGTCATTTGGTGACCCTTGTGAGAAACGATTGTAAGGTAATCGTCTACTTCGTTTAAATTTTGAAGGTCTGCAATTGCAACTTTGTACTTGTTTGTTCCCTTGTAAAAAGTCTTGGTAAACCCATTTGATGTTGATTGAGTTTTGACAAGTTCGTTTGATGCGAACTCTCTTCCTCGTTCGAAGGTTTTCATGACTGCAACATTATCTCCATCAATAACGAGTTTAATCTCGTTATAGTTTGTTTGGCAGATAAGCTCTGTCGCCCCAGCTTCAGCATGGAAGCTAATACAAACGATGAAGAAAAAAATTGTCCAAATTGTTTTCATTTGAGTCTCCTGAGTTATTTTCTCAGGTTCTATATATTCAAGACCAATGCCAGTTTTAAGGTCTTAAATTCAAGAACTTAGCTGTCTTTCTTGTTGCTCGATTAGATAAAACTTTTCACGGTGTCTAAAGTTTAGACAGATTGAACTCAGTAGGCTGAAACGTGATATTGGATTGGAAGAAGATCTTATTCAGGGGAGTTCTTGATAAAAATCATCAGTGATTGAGGCATTTTTTTCCTGCTTGAAACTCAGCCAAAAGTTTGACGGGGGGTCTTTACTCTTTTTATCATTATTGATGAGAAAACAATAACTTATACGCGTTTCCTAAGAAAGGGGATTTATGGACTTAATCAACGGTTTCATTACTTTCATGAGTGATGGTGGCTCATTTATGGTTATCATTTTATTAGTCTTTTTTGCAGGATTAGCAATCAGTATTGAAAGGTATTTACGCTTTAGATCTTTCGACTTAAACGCTGCTAGTTTTATGAATGAAATTCAAAAATTAGTTCTCGCAAATAAGATTAAGGATGCGATTCAGTTTTGCTCAGGCTCCAAAGCAATGCTTCCGAAGGTTATAAAAAACGGCTTAAAGCGATCTAACCAAGATACGGAACAAGTTCAAAATGCAATTGATGCAACGGCATTAGAAATCATTCCTAATGTTGAAAAAAGAATTCATTATCTAAATCTTTTAGCAAATATATCGACACTGCTAGGTTTATTGGGAACCATCTTTGGTCTTATCATGGCCTTTGAAGCTGTCGGTGCAGCAGATCCATCTCAAAAAGCAACAATCCTTGCTGCTGGTATTTCGAAAGCAATGAATACAACTGCTTTTGGATTGATTTCTGCAATTACAATCATGGTTTTTCACTCTCTTCTTACTTCTAAGTCTGAAAAAATTATTTCTGACGTCGATCAATATTCAGTGAAGTTATTAGATGTTTTAGGAACAATGAAAGTCATAGAAAAAAGTAACGAAGGGTAAATTTAAACCTCAAGGAAGAGGAAGAATATGTATAAGGTTCCAAGTGCGAGACGGAAGAAAAGAAAGTTCACACCGTTAAATCTAATCCCAATATTAGATGTTGTGTTCATTCTGATTTTTTTCTTATTGGCATCGGCACAATTGATAAGATTGTTTGAAATTGGATCAAACTTACCAATTTTTCGAATTAGTACTAAAGTGAATCCGGAGAAAGATAATTTTGAATTAAAAGTTACAGTAAACCAAAATTCAATTCTTTTAGCGAATTATAAAAAGGGTGAAATTCTCAGAGAAATTAATGTAAGAGACTGGAAATCTGAGAAGATTTTAAAAATTTTGAATGATGCTATTGTACAAATTAAGAAAAGGTATCCAAGCGAAAATAGAGTCGTTGTTACAGCTCACAGGAAAGTGAATTATCAGAATTTAGTTAATATTTTGGATAATATTAGAACCAATAATAATTCTGGGGTTTCTGATGAGAATAAGTTTCTCTTTAGTCAGATTATGTTTGAGGAATAAGAATGAGTAGTCGTAAACGGTTTATTCGATTTCGAACAAGAAGAAAGAATAAAGGAGATTTTCATCTTGAGTTAAACTCTCTGCTTGATGTCCTTGTTATTCTACTTGTTTTTCTCATTAAGAACTACACGACCTCTGAGGTTGAACTCATGATCCCCAAAGGGATGCAAATCCCTCTTTCGATCTCTCAAACTCTTGTTCACAAAGGTGTAACAGTTGAAATGTCTAAAGATCGAGAGGTTATCATCAGTGGGAAGCTTGTAACAAAGGTGAAACCTAATTCATGGAGTGGCAAGGACTCTTTAAAGGTTAAAAATGAATTGATGGCGATTAAGGATCGTATTGAGAGAATTAATATTGAGTCAGATGAATCAGCTCCCTTTTCAGGGGTTATCAACCTTCTAATGGATCGATCTGTTGACTATTATCATATTAAAAAAATTATGAATGTTTCTGCTGAAATTGGATTTGAGCAGTTTAAATTTATTGTTATCGAGGGATAATGATTATTAGGTATGCTCTTTTATTATTGTTCTTCTCCTTTCCGCAGGCCTGGGCAGCCAAAGAAGGAGGATATGACATAAAACTTCTTAAGGTTTTAAAGAGGGAGTACAAAGCTGCTTATAAGCTTTGGAAAAAGAAACCCAATGCTCGTAACTATTATAGAGTTTATAATTCTAGGGTCGAAATTCTAAATCTTCAGGAAAAAAAATTAAGAGCTTTTCAATTCAAGAAAAAAAATAGTGTTGCTGCGAGAAAATTAGAAAAAAAGAACAAGCAGTTTTATTTAAAAACTAAAAAATTTGGAGATCAAATTGATAAGAAGTTCAAGGATTTTTCAAATCAAGGAAAATTTAACCTCATGCAAGGACTCCTTATCTTTGAATATGATAGTGAATCGAGAGAAGCAGAAAGATATTTTTTAAAAGCTATTAAAACTTTAAAGAGCAAGGAGCTTAAAAATAATGCTTCTGGAAAATTAGGAGATTATTACTTTAATTTAAAATCTTATAAAAAAGCAATCAAGTACTACTCGTTAGCATTAAAGATCAAAAGGGATAATACTTGGACTGATCGCTATTACTATAACATGGCATGGTCTTTCTTTAAACTTGATCAATTTGATAATGCTGTTCGCTCTTTATATGCAATTTATAGGTATACGAAAAAGAAGAATGAGCAGAATTATTTTTATACTCAAGCTCTATCTAAAATCCCTCAGTTTTATGTTTTTGCAGGTTATCCTGACAAAGGTTTTGTATTTGTTCAAAAGACACGTGTTAATGACGGCAAGGCCCTTTTTGATTATATAAAGTACGTTTACGAGAAGGGATTCTTTTCTAAATTTGATGATTATGTTCTTAAAATTGAACAACTCTTAGAAAGAAAAAAGAAATATGACAGCCTTCTCAGTTTTCGTGTTGAAATGTACAACTTTCTTGTTCAATCAGAATTTAAGAAAACTCGTTCAACAATGGTGAAACTGAGAAAAAATATTTTGAAGTATTTGAAAGACGGGCAACTTGATAAAGACCTTTCTGAACAATTTGCAAATCTCAATCTAAAGCTATTGGGAGAAAATCTTAAAAGAGTTAATAAAAAAGATTTTAGCAAAAGAGATAGGTATTTTAAGCCTATTATGGAAGATACCATTACTCTTCTCCTGACAATGATAGAGATTCAACCTAAGAAACGATTTACTTATGAGCTTCGATACGCACAAGTTTTAAGAAAGACTGGGAAAAAGCAGCAAGCACTTTTAAAATTTGAGCAACTCTATAAAAGAGTAAAAAATAAAAAATCCAAAACAGCGGCAAAATTACTTGATGAGATAATCTCCCTTTACTCTGATTCTAGTCTTAATGATAAAGTAAGTAAGGCTCGAGCTCGTTCCTATTATATTGATTATATAAAATATGGACGTGATCCTCAGGCTAAGAAAATCATTTATTTGAAATTATATGATATCCACTTTAATGAGAAGAATTATAAAAAAGCTTTCTCTCTTATAAAGAAATATAATAAGAAATATCCTAGAGAAGCAAGGCAAGTTGAACTTATGCTTCTTAAACTTGCAACGGCTGCTCAGCAGTCTCAAGACGAATTTTTGATCAGGAATCTTAAAGACTATATCGCTGCCGATCTAGGTTTAAGCCAATCAGGACAACTTAAAAAAGTAACAAGTGCTAGTTATCAAAACCTTGTATTTGGAAAAATCAATAAACTTTTAAAGGAAGAAAAGGGGAATAAGTCAGAAATTGCTCAAAAGCTTGTTGATTTTTATAAAGATAAAGAAGTGGATCGAGTGAATCGAGTTATTTCAGGTTTTAATGCAGGACTTATTTTCCATAAAATAGGATCTTTTGGACAAGCAGGTAATTTATTTATCCAAATTATTAACTCAAGTTTACCTGATGAATTTACAAGTTATTCTCCTAAAATTGAATCACTTGCAGTCGAAGGAGTCATGAATAATCCAACTTATTCATTGGCTATTTTGAATAGTATTTATAAGAAGTCTTGTGAGCTTAAGAGCTTTTCCCGAACTAAAAATTTTCTTGGTTACTTGGAAGCTCTTTTGATGCATGAAAGGTTTAGTGAGGTAGAAACTCATATACAGTCGATTGCAACTTGTCAGGTGAAACCAACGATTAAAAATTCGATCTACTCATTAGTTTATGAATATACTAATTTTACTAAGCCAGGAAAAATTGGAGCCGCTCTCAAAGTAATCATGCAAGCAAATGGACAAGAGAGTGTGAATGATTTCATTCAGGAATATATAGCGTTTGTTTTTAATCAAGTGAAAACTTTAAACAAATATGATTTTAGAGCGACTTTTGATCGCATAGAAAATGTTCTTGCAACTACAAAACAAGCGAATACTCCAATCTATCAGGATTATAAAAATATTATAAACATTGGTATTAATCCTGTAGGTTTTCAATCGATGCCCCTTACGATGAAAAACCTTGAAGCCTTTTTAGATAAAAACTTAGGTCTTTTTATAGAGAAAACAACAAGTCTCTCTAAATATGAAACGTCGTATCCGCTAGCTTTGAGTTTGAAAGATATTGTGCAAATTACAATGTTCGAAGAAATGCTCATCTTTATGGATTCTGAAATTAAGAAAATAAAAAACCCTATTGAAAGTGAACAGATCTCTGATTTGATCAACCAAGCTCTAGATCCTTTTAGGCAGAAGCTTAAAAACTTAGTGAACACAAGAAAGATAAAAAAAGATCAATACCAATTAAGGTTCATTTCTCTGAACGCACCACTGAACTTTATTTATCCGAATAAAACTTTCTATGTACAGGGGCGCGAATGAAAAATATATGGAATAGCCTCTTACTGATTTCTCTAATTGCTTGTTCTCAAGGTTCAAATAATGAAGATGTTGCCGTTGTTGAGGCCGTTGATGATCGATCAAGTTTTCCTGGTAAATATAGTATCGCAGGAGATCAAGACTATATCGATGAAATCAAGCAACTTTGCATCAGTACTGGAGAAATTCCAGAAGAGCAGGAGCTTGAACAAGCTTTAGGATGTCTTTATTCTGGAGAGCTTAAAAAGAGTTACTTTCTTTATAAGCTTCAACTTCCCAACCTTGATAAAAAGCCTTTAAAGAAAGCACTGGTTTTAAACAATATGGGTGTTATTCAAATGAACTGGGGGCATAAAGATTTAGCGGAAAGTCTTTTTTCAGAGTCAATTGAAGTCTCTCGAAATATCATGAATGTTTTTAATTTCTTGAAAATTCAAGTTGAAGATGGAGCTTTCACAAATCAATCTTTAATTCCTTTTATAGAGAATGCTGATTTACAAGGAAATGATCTTGATCTCTTAAAAGCGAAAATTTCAGTTGTTCAAAGAAAAAATGAAACGGCTATTCAGAACTATGATTCGATGGTGAGTAAAGAGAGTGAAGTCATTAATTATCTTTATTTTCTTTACAATATTAAGAGCGATATCAAATTTAAAGAGGTTGCTCAACGTTTTGAGAGTGAAGTGGGCGACAATGTCAGTTTCTTAATCATGAATGAAAAGATAGGGCCATAATGAGTGATAAGCACCAATTTATTTTAAGCCCAATGAATCAAGACTATCCTCTGATTATGGTGAGAGATAGAGTTCTTACGATAGGGCGTTCTGAGACATGTGATTATACCGTTAATAACCAGTTCCTCTCATTTGTTCATGCTTCGTTACTTAAAAAAGGTGACAAACTTATTGCTACCGATCTCGATTCAACAAACGGTATCTTTATTAATGATGAAAGAGTTCCAACAGGAGAGTTAAAAGACGGTGATATTTTAAGATTTGGATCTATTCGTTATAAAGTAGAACACAGAGAGTTAAAACAATCTTATCCACACCTTCCTGAAAACACAGACACTCAAAAATTAATGAAGGATGAGGTTGTTATTTCTGGCTTAACAAGCTCGAGAATAAAAAATTCTCTAAGAGAAGTCTCAATTCCTATGAGTAGAGAGGCTACAACGATTATAAACTCTGATGATTTTGAGACATTAAGACCTTCAACGAATCAAGAGCAAACGATTATTGGTTTATTTCCGCAATTTGAATTCAGCGAATTTATTTTCGAAGAAGATATTGAGGGAAGTGCTTTCGATCTTAATGACAGAGAAAAATCACTCGAAGTGACCTCTCTTTTTGGAAATTGCATTCACGAAGTTGATTATTTTGTTTCTAGTGAAAAGAAACTTGTTTTGACGGCAAAAACAGGGGAAGAAAATAAAATCGCTGTTCCAATTATGGGGCTCAATGAAGATCTTAAACTTGCAGAATCAATTGGAGATGACAAGTTTAGACTTCTTAAGACAGACTTTTTTGATTATAAAATTTACACTGCCGAAGGAGTGAAAACAGACTGTTTTCTCACGCAAGATACTTATGATCTTGATACAAATGATTTAGTTGTTATCAGCAATGACAATCTTAAAATTTATCTTAAGCAAACAGATTCTCCTCCTCCGACTAAGAAAGTAAAGTTTTTCGATAGAGATAAGCTTTTAGTTTGGTTATTTTCATTCTTTGCTATTTTTTGGTTATTATTTATCGGTTTATTATTTGTTTTTGAACCAGAAGAAAAACCTAAGGATCCAGAAAAAATTAGTAAGAAAATTGATCGAATTCTTTATAAGAAGAAAATTATTAAACCACTAAGGGCAAAGATTGAAGACAAAGAAGCGTCAGATAAGACAGAGGTCGATAATACTATTGTTGATAATAAGCAAAAGAAGAAGCTTATTAGAGAAGATGAGCCAAGAGAAGAAGAGGTTGAAAGGGAGCCTGTAGAGGAAGAAACTGAAGAAGAACCGACCCAAGTTGAGGGCAAAGATGACGTCAAAGAAAAGGTGATTGCTCCATCTCCTCCTGTCCTAGATCCGGAGCCAGTAGAGGATCCCAAACCGGCTAAGGCTCAAAAGATTAGTAAAAAAGTTGTTCGAACAAGTTTAAAGACTAAAAAAGTAATATCTCCAGCGACAAAAATAAAATCTCTTACGAGTAAATATTCCCAAGCTCTAAGTAATATCTCATCAAATACTTCTAAGAGTAAAAGCAGTAAAAAACTTAGAAAAAGTATTACTCAGACGACTGGAAAAGCAGGCAAACAAGATGTTTCTTTTATTGCAAATAAAAGAAGAAAAAGTAATGTTCTTAGAGGAAAAAGAATTGGTAACTTCGGGACTGGAAAAGTTAATGCTGGATCTAGTGGGAGAGTTATTGGTTTGAAGAATAGTATTGCTCGGAAAACAGTAATTCTGGGGATGCTTGATCCAAGAGATGTTCAAAATGTTTTAAGGAAGCATCTCCCTCGATTTTCTTATTGTTATGATCTAGAATTAGAGAGAAAAAATACAAGATTTTCTACGACGATCGATTTAAAGTTTACAATTACTGAAAAAGGCCGAGCGATAAAACCTTCGTTTACGACAAAAAAGTTAACCTTTTCATCGAAAGCAATCCGTTGCTTTAGAAAAGTTATAAGTACGATTCAATTTCCAAAGCCTCGCGGTGGCGGTATTGTAAAAGTTAGACAGCCTATTAACTTGGAGCCAAAATAATGAAAAGTTTTCTTAGCCTTATCTTGGCTTTCACTGTTTTTACTAATTTGGGATATGCCAATAAAAAGAGAAGAAAAAAAAGGAAAGCTCCTTTTCATGCTTACTATATGCAGGCAAAAAATAGCTTTAGAGGAAATAAGCCGTTTATAGCCTCAAGCTTCCTCAAAATTTATATGGTTAAGGCTAACAAGCCCACAAAAGCATCGATTCGTTTAATGGCAAAAATATTAGAGAAAACTAATATTTATCCATTCTTGGATCTCCCGATATCGAAGTTGAAGAGAATTGCAAAACATTCCAATATTAATTATCTAGCTGGGAAAAAAGCTTTTTTTAAGAAGAAAGATAATGAAGCAATTCAATTTTTTAAAAAAGTTTCAAAATCTTCTCCATTCTATCCCCAATCAAGAATGCACCTAGCATCTCTCTCTGAGATTAATGGGCTTTATAGTTTGAGCCGAAAATATACAAAAGAATGTATCCAATCAACCTCTCGAACTTATAACAATATGCCTACAGATAATCGCGAAATACAAGGGCGTATCAGAGATCATATCTATGATATCTGTCGGCAGCTCCTACCGAGAATGCTTTATAAGCAAGGAGAAATCACTAAGTCGATTCGTTTCTTTGAGAAATTAGACAACCAATCTTATCTTTTCCCTAATGCCCTTTTTGATAGTTCTTGGGCTTATTGGAGAGATAAAGACTATAACCGAGCAGTCGGTCGAAATCTGACTTTCCAAGCGCCTCTATTTGATGATTACTTTTTGCCGGAGACAGAGCTTGTAAAAGCTTTGAGTTATCTAGAAGTTTGTGATTACGATGAGGCACTTGCTGTTGTAAAAAACTTTGAGAAAAAGATCAGAGCGAAAGCAGAAAGATTTATTAAATCATTTCGATTAAAAGAATCAGGGAATAACTATGCCTATCTTGATTTAATTTATAGTTCGAAACTTAGAAAGCAATATAAAGATAATTTTATCATTAAGCTCGTTACTGTCCTTCAAGTAAAACCTGGAATGATGCTTTTGAAGCATTACCTTGGAAATTTAAGAAAGGAGAAGGCGAGAGCTAAAACGAGTATTGAGAGAAAAGCTTATAAAGCAGCTTTTAAAAAGTTTACCAAATTCTTTAATAGTTATGTAAAGTTGAAATTCGTTAAATATTCAAAAGAAGTTATTCGGATTTCGAATATATTTGCGGAGATTGAACTCGATCTTTATACGCTCCTTAAGCATAGAATTTATGATGAGAAAGCTGGAAAGAAGTCTATCCAAGAACGTCTCGAATTTTATCTCAAAAATACTAATAGAAAAAAATCTCAATATTATTGGGATTTCAAAGGTGAGTTTTGGGCAGATGAATTAGGTAATTATATCCCATTACTCGAGAATAAGTGTAAAAACAAAAGAGGTAAGAAAAAATGAAATACTTGCTCTTATTTTTCTTAAGTCTTTCGGCATTTCCTCAACCTGAACCTCTCGAGTCAGAATATGATGATGAGAATATTCCTGAGGTGAAACGGAGTGTGAAGTCCACTGCTGATTATTTAAACGATAAAAACGTGATTATCAAATACAAATCAGAAGAGTATTTTGATTTTGATGCGCTCAGAGTCGAAGGAGAAATTATTACTCCTGAAGATTTATCGACTCGTTCTAATAAACGTGTTCGATTTAATATTAGAGATCATGTTCGTAAAAATTTTGATGACTTTATCCGGGAGGATTTAATTGATATTCATTAAACTATTAGCACTCTTATTTATTACCAATTGGGTTTATGCCGGAGTAAAGGATGTTTACGAATTCAAGTGGCTAGATCCAAAAAAGAAAGTTTTTGTTTTACAGAATAAACTCCATAAGAATAAAGGCTACGGAAATATTTCTCTTGGTTATGGAGATTCTTTACTTTCAGACTTCCAGGACACAAGGGCCATTCATTTTATGGCGGATTACTACTTTTCTGAAGAATGGGGTTTTGAATTCTTCTATAGTAGTTATTCGAATTCTAATAACTCCTCTTACGATGCTGTTCAGCAGGATACAGGTGGTTCTGTTATCCCTCATATCGTGAGATTTGAATCTCTTTATGGAGTTAATTTAATGTTCAGTCCTTTTTATGCCAAGGTAAATACCTTTAACACAATTTTTTACATAGATTGGAATTTTGGAGCAGGTTTCGCCTTAATGAATGTTGATGACAATACATTATCATTCAATACTGACAACCCTGTGGATTTCTTTCAATCAAATACGGAATTCGGTCTTTCTTTAAAGACTCAAGTTCGTTGGCATTTAACTGGTCAAATTAATATTCAAATGGACTATATCTTCTATTTTGCAAACCTTCCTGAACCAACCCCGGGATCATCTTCGATTGATACAGGAATGAAAAGAAGCAGAGATATTATCTTTTCTCTTGGTTATAGATTTTAGGAATAAAAATGAAAAAAGCACTAAGTTTACTGGTCTGTTTAATCTTTGGTTTTACTTCTTTAACTTATGCGAGTGAAGTTCATGATATTGACTGGGCACAGAAGGTAGTTGAAAAGACTGTTAATAACCTGAAGCAACTTGATAGCACTGATGATTTTGAAATCTTGTTGGCCAAAAAGAAAAAAAGAAAAAAGCGACGCAGAAAAAGAAGAAGACAAAGAAAAAAGAAGAAGAAAGATAATCGAATGTCTCAAAAACATTCAAAAAAAGGGCGTTTTTATCTCGAGGGGAATATTGGAGGTATTAGCCATAATAGTTTGACCGAAGAAGAAATTGAGGAACAAATCGGAACGAGTGTAATAAACTATTCTGTTGAAGGGAGTTCTATCGGTTTTTCTTTTGGAGGTGGTTATTACCTAAAAGAATGGTTTGCTCTTGAAGGTGCTTACAGTATTTTAGGAGTTGAGAAATCTTCATTTAACACAACAGAAGCAGTCGAAATCGAAAGAACATTTTCAGCGATTGAGATTAATGCAAAATTGGCTTACTGGATGGGGGAGGCAAAGAACTTTGCTCTTTATGCAAAGCCAGGTTTAGCGCTTTGGAGTCTCTCTGTTGATCAAGATAATGCAACAAGTGCGGATTTAAGTGAATCAGCAAGTGGAACAAGTTTCACTTTTGGTCTTGGAGGGGAATATTTCCTTAACCATAATTTCTATATGGGTGCAGGTCTGATGCTTTATCCAAGTCTTGGTAACGATGAATTAGGCTCACAAGGACATACGAAATACTTTATTAGTGCAGGTTTTCTTTTCTAGGACGGAAGAGTAAAACCAACTACGGGGCCAAGGACGGCCCCTCTTTTTCTTCACACTTCCAAAAATTATTTATTTCTTTGTCGAACGTTGAACTCCAAGCTTGCAACATAGCAAAGCACAGGTTTCAAGGTATCGGCTTGTTCTCCTTGAACTCATTTCATTGTTGATTGTGTGAGCATTAAAAAAACGATTTATTTTGAAAGAGTATTTTTTATTTCATCAGCAATAGAAGGAAGGACATATTGATCAATACTTTCACCAAGAATAGCCAATTCACGAACAAGAGTTGAACTAATTGTCGCAAAGTGAGGTTTTGAAAACATGCAAATTGATTCAACATCTTTTTCGATTCCTCTGTTTCCGGCTGCCATTTCCAACTCCATTTGAAAGTCAGAAGTGTTTCGAAGACCCCTTAAAAGGAAGGCTGCATTCTTATTCTTCGCATATCTAATGACCGTTCCAGAGTGATAATCGACTTTGACATTGGTAAGTTTGTAATAGTCGACATAAGCCTGCATCATTTTTATTTTCTGATCCTTGCTGAAAACTGAGTTCTTATGAGGATTTTCAGCGGCTATCCAGTACAACTCGTCGAACTTCTGTGAAGCCCTCATCATGATGTCTGCGTGGCCCCAGGTGGGAGGATTCGCACTTATAGCGTAAACGATGCTTTTACTCATGGCTGCACTATAGCCCGCTATACGGTGTTATGCAACATTGATCGTTGCGGCCCGTTGTAAAGCCTTACTGTGAGAAAAAAATTAAAAAAAGTTTAGTTAAGCCAATGACATTCCAAAATTTATCCTGAATAATAGGGTCTCATTACGAAGGAGTTGCAATGAGGAAATTTAGCCATATCGCTGCACTAATTAAAAAGAAGAGATTGTCTCACCCTCAAGGACTATCTCAATCAGATTTATCTCACCTTCTTGGATACAAGAATGGTCAGTTCATCAGTAATGTTGAGAGAGCTCTCTGTAACATTCCATTTAAAATGATGAATAAGGTTTGTGAAATTTTACAGATCACTCCAGCTGAAATCAGACAAGCTATGCTGAATGATTATGAGGACACAATCAATGCCTACTTTGCAACTAATGCAGGTCTCGAAACGGCAATGACTGCGACTCAAACAACAGAAGTGGCTTCTCCGCTTGCTGGTGGTTTTGCAAACACTGGTTTTGGAACTTCTACTACTGAGCCTACTCAGCAAGAAACAAGTTTCTAGTTCGGTTTCAATTAGTAAAATTAGCTATAAAAAAGCCCTTCAGGTCGAAGGGCTTTTTTTTATTTAAGAATGAAAGAAAGTCTGGCTTAAGCCTGCATTAAGCTTTCTTTGTATTTAGTATAGTCGTCGATAGATCCTTCGCTTTCCTCTGTATCCTCAGCGTAGCGAGATCTTTCTTTTTGACTGATAAGTTCATGAAAGAAAACCTTTTCTTCTGTTTCTTCAACCTTCTCAGCAATCTCTTCTCCTGGATGATTTTTAGAGAACTCATTGTCTTCGGGAAAAAATTCAATATTCTTTTGAAGTTCTTCTGCTTGCCAAGGCTTTAACGTTTTTTCAAAACCACGAAGAGTTTTAAGTTGTTTCTGGTAATTATCAAATGTTCTTCTCACTTTTTTATTGAGAGTCCCTCTAAAGGAATCGAAGTAATCCTTTCTCGCTTTTAAATAGCGAGAAATTGTCTCAAGATAAGCACCTACCACTCCGCGCGTGGTAATAGGTTTTCTCTTTCTATTATTATTCCGATTTCTTCTTGGGCGTGAACTATTTTTGTTTTGAGTTCTTTGAGGGTTGTTGCGGCTTTGAGGGCGTTGTCCATGAGGTTTTCTCTGGCCTCGATTTTCATCAGCTTTTTTAGTAACAGAATTTTGAGACCGAACTTGTGACTCTTCTTTTGACTGACTTTTTTGATTTTTATTGGGGCGACGGCGCCTCTGATGCCGTCTAGGTTTTTTTTTAGGTCTGTTCTCTTCGCTCATGTTTACCTCTGCTTATTCCATTAATATAATGGAGCCAGTTTTAATATACACAAATTGGAGGATTAAATGAATAAAGTTAGAGTGACGGTGACTGGTGCTGCCGGGCAAATTGGATACGCCTTATTATTTCGTATTGCATCTGGTCAAGCTTTTGGACCAAGCACTGAGGTTGAGCTCAATCTTTTAGAACTTGAGAGAGCGCTTCCTGCACTTGAAGGTGTCGCAATGGAGCTTGATGATTGTGCTTTTCCGCTCTTGAAAAATATTACATGTACCTCTGATTTGAAGACTGCCTTTGATGGATCAAACTGGGCACTTCTGGTTGGATCTGTACCAAGGAAAGATGGAATGGAAAGGGCGGACCTTCTTAAGATCAACGGTGGAATCTTTACTCAACAAGGGAAGGCCATTAATGATTATGGTGCAGATGATATCAGAACATTTGTTATAGGAAATCCTTGTAATACGAATTGTTTAATTGCCATGAATAATGCTCCAGATGTTCCAAACAATCAGTTTTTTGCTATGACAACTCTTGATGAAAATAGGGCGATTACTCAACTTGCGAAAAAGGCGGGAGTAAGTACAACCGCAATTAAGAATATGACAATTTGGGGGAATCACTCTTCAACTCAATACCCAGATTTTTACAATACCTTTATTAATGGTAAGTCGGCTGCGGAAGTTATTAACGATGAAGCTTGGCTTCAGGGTGAGTTCTTAACGACTGTTCAAAAACGTGGTGCTGCGATCATTAAAGCAAGAGGAGCTTCCTCGGCGGCTTCAGCTGCGAATGCGGTCATTGATGGTGTACTCAATATGACAACAGAAACAGGTGCAGAAGAAACTTATTCAATGTGTTTAAGTTCTCAAGGACAGTATGGCGTTGATGAAGGGCTTATTTTTTCATTTCCATGCCGGACAGTGAATGGAAAAGTGACAGTAGTCGAGGGAATTAAACATAATGATTTTGGAAAAGAAAAGTTCAATGCCACTCTTGATGAATTAAGAACTGAGAGAGATACCGTCAAAGGTGAAGGATTAATTTAATGAGTCTTATCAGTATTGAAGAATTTCATAATGGTGATTTTCAAAACCTTCAAGAAGGAGATGTGATTCTCGATGTTCGAACTCCAGAAGAGTATCAGGCTTCAAGAATTCCTGGAAGTATCAATATTCCGCATGACCAGGTTGCTGATCGTCACCATGAATTAGAAGGAAGCAAAAGAGTTTTTATCCATTGTAAAAGAGGGGCAAGAGCTCAAGTTGCGTGGACGGTATTACAAGAAATGAATCCAGATTACATAATGATTTGCATCGGAGATGGAGGGACTGAAAGATGGTTTGAAGCAAATTTTCCATCTGAGTCCTAAACTCAAGCAGTTTTTCAAGTCAGAATAAAAAACTAGTGATCAAGCCATGTCAGCTATTCAAGACATGGTTTGTCTCTTTTTCACATCATTACAGTGACGAGTGTTTCTCCTGCAATCTAGGTCAGTTCAAAAAATGCAGTAACCTGTGTTTTAAGAAGTGAAAGAGAAGCTGATTTTGAGGATTCTTGGAAGCTGCCATTTTTTTGAGGCGTTTCTCTTATTCTTCAAAAGTCTATTAAACAATTAAAAACAACAACTTAGCAGTATTAGGCTCAAATAAAGTATTCTTGGGCTAAAATATTTATATCGAGGTTTGTTATGTTGAAAAAAATTGGTTTTAGCCTTTCGGCGCTTCTTCTTTTGGGAATTCTTGTGAGTTGTGAGCAACAAGAGTCTTATGAATCATCTACTGAGGAAATTGAAATAGGAAACCTCGAGAATGATGTTATTATTAAAATAGATTCAGTGACTGAGCAAGTTCTTCTTTCTGGAGATGAAGTTTCAGCATTGGAAGTTCGGTTTGAAGAAAGTGAAGGATCAGAGGAAGTATTTTTCTCTCGAGAAAACGAGTCCGAGCAACGTTGCTTAAAATTAACTGATCAACTCTTGATGATTGAGAGAGCTGAAGACATTAAGGCTAAACTAAAGCAGATTTCTGAGTCTGCTAATGCTGATGAACTTTGGGATCTTTGTGCGTTAGAGTTTGAGAGTTTCGCTCAAGATTAATTCTTGTTTATTTGTTTTCTATTCTTCTAACAGTTACACTTTTTATGTGAGAAACTGGTCTAGAAGGGATTTCCTGGAATTTTTAGGGTATAGTGCTGTCTTTTCAGGGGCGGCTCCCGCTCTACAATCTTGTAGCTCTCTAGATCCTCGCTATCTCCGTTATAATAAGATCAAGTCTGTAACACCAACTTTAAAAGATGATCTTATTCTTGCGGAAGGATTTTCTTATAGAAAGGTGATCTCTTGGAATGATCGAATCAATGTAAAAGAAAAATTTGGTTTTAATAATGATTTTATAAGTTATGTACCATTAAAAAAAGATGAAATTCTTTTATGGGTGAATCACGAATATACTAACCCTCTCTTTGTTTCTGGTATCGAGAGAACAAGAAAGAATATTATTACTGACATGAAAACCGTTGGTGGTAGTATTATTCATCTAAAGAGAACTCATGGTGATTGGAATTTTGTAAAAGATTCTAAGTATAATAAAAGACTTCATGCACTGACTTCAATTCCTTTTTCGAATGGGCAGAGTGTTCAAGGAAAAAAACGAGCAAGAGGAACTCTTGCTAATTGTTCAGGTGGAAAAACTCCTTGGGGGACAATTTTATCTGCTGAAGAAAACTATGATTATTTTTACGGTGAAAGAATTGAAGAGACACGAAAGATAACGAAAAGTCTTCATTGTTGGGAGACTCAGTTTTATAGTCCTCCAGAGCATTATGGATGGATAGTTGAAATTGATCCCTTTACAGGGAAAGCAACAAAGCGAATTGAGCTTGGTCGGTTTTGTCATGAATCAGCTACGGTTGCTCAGCATAGAAATGGAGTTGTTGTCTACAGTGGAGATGATAAGTCCGATGAGCACCTTTATAAGTTCATCTCCGAATCCAATACAAACCTCGAGAAAGGAACTCTTTATGTTGCTAACCTTGATGAGGGAAGATGGATTCCACTTGATATAAAAAAACACAAAATACTTCAAAAGAATTTTAAAGATCAACTCGATGTACTTACTTATTGCCGGAAAGCTTCAAAACTTTTGAGAGCTACTCCACTTGCAAGGCCTGAAGACATAGAAGTTCATCCTCTTACGGGAGATGTGTATATTGCCTTAACTGGGAACAAACATAAAGGTGATTATTACGGAAGAATTTTGAGGATTAGAGAGAGAAACGGGGATTACCACTCGACGCACTTCAGTGCCGATTCTTTTATTACTGGTGGTCCTCAATTTGGTTTTTCTAATCCGGATAATGTTCATTTTGATAAACTTGGAAACTTTTGGTTTTGTAGTGATATTTCTGGACCTAAAATGGGGAAAGGAAAATATCAATCTTTTGGGAACAATGGGATTTTCGTTGTCCCCTTTGCAGGTAAAAATAAAGGGAAAGTTTTGCAAATTGCTTCAGCTCCGAAAGATGCAGAATTCACTGGTCTTTGTTTCGATCCTGATGAAAAACGACTTTTTGTTTCTGTTCAGCATCCTGGAGAACTGACGAAAGACAAAAAGAAGCCAACAAGTCTTTGGCCATTTGATGGAAGTGGAATACCGAAACCATCCGTTGTTGAAATTAAGAGTTTTCTCTTTGAATCTTTAATTTAATTCTATTCATTGCTGGTTCAAGATACTTGATATTATTTGAGGGAATAAAGAGGTCCGGCGGGGAAGTGCCAGACCTCGAAGATTATCCTTAGTCCTGGATATTTTTGAGAGCTTTTAAGGCTTCTACACGTCCTTGTGAAACTGAATAGTTTTTAAGTCCTTGTGACTTTATTGAAGTTTTAATTAGAGTGTTTCTTATTTGAAGCGGCGTAAGATTTGGGTTCATAGACTTGAGAAGTCCTGCAATCCCCGCAACGTAAGGAGTTGCCATCGATGTACCAGAAAATTTCTTGTACGCCTTATTCTTAGAAACAGTCGACATTATCACACTTCCGGGTGCAAACACATGAACATTCTTTTTTCCATAACTAGAAAAGTAAGACTTTCCTTCGCCACCTTGGTGAGATCCAACCGCGATAACATTGTCGATATCCATATTAGAAGTACTTTTCTTTTTATCATTGTCTGCATTAGAGTTCCCTGCAGCAATAATAAAAGTAATTCCTTTTTTCTCTGCTTCTTTTACAGCGTCGATCAAGCCTTGAGGAGGAGTGATGCTTGCACCCCAAGAGTTAGACATAATATGAGCCCCATTCTTGATAGCGTAATCAATTGACTGAAGAGCAGCTTCGAATGTTCCGCTACCGCCAGCTCCTAGAAATTTAATGGCCATGATTTGTACATCTTTAAGAACTCCTCTGATTCCAATATCATTATGAGTTGCTGCAATAATCCCCGCACAATGTGTCCCATGATCATTATCATCCATTGGATCACCGTCTTTATTTGCGAAGTCATATCCATAAATATCATCAACAAATCCATTTCCGTCATCGTCAACACCAGGTGCTCCTGATCTTTCTTGTTCATTGATCCACATCGTATCTTTTAGATCAGGATGCTTGTAATTAACACCTGTATCGATAACGGCAATAACAAGCTTTTTGTTTCCTGTCTGCTTTTTCCAAGCTTCAAGTGCGTTAATATCGGTTCCTGCTTTAGGATTAGAAACTTGTGAGTCTTTTACGTTATCACCTGTATTTTGAAGGGCCCATTGCTCTTTAAAGAGTTGATCGATTCCATCGCGACTTCTTTTTGATCGTCTTTCAGATTTATGGAACCTTCTTGGGTTAACTTTAAACATGACATTTTTGTCGATAGAAATTACGTTGCTACTTCTTTTCATTTTCTTAAGTCGGCTAAGTTCTGCCTTGCTGTCAATTCCAACCTTATAGTAGTTACCGAAACTGATATTCAGTTTCTTTACTTTGCGTGTTTTCAGCAGTGATTTAAGTTTTGTTGTCTGGCTGCCAAGGTTTTTTTTAAGACGAACAATATAAGTCTTAGAAAAAACTGGTGTTGCAATGATGCAAAGTGTAGCGATAGCTAAGATAGCTTTTCTCATGTGTATTCCCTCACAGTTTTGACCCTTCTTTGGGTGTTAATAATGATTAAGGTTAGTCTAGGGAGTAAAAAACTCAACTTCTATCGCTTTTCTCTAACACTTTCTGACAAAATTAGTTGGAATTTATTGGGATAAAAAAAGGGGAGCGAATGCTCCCCTGAATTGATTTAGTTTTTAGTATTTTGAATCGCTCTA
Organism: Bacteriovoracaceae bacterium; assembly: GCA_965217035.1. Lineage (GTDB taxonomy): Bacteria > Bdellovibrionota > Bacteriovoracia > Bacteriovoracales > Bacteriovoracaceae > JAUHYH01. Next base: position 2,135,066 of record OZ244226.1, read on the forward strand.
AGAGCGTCGACTCGACCTTTAGAAACTGAGTGTCTGCTTAATTTGTTATCGAGAATTGATGTTGAAATTAACCGCTTTCTTACTTCTGCCGGTGTAAGAGTTGGTTCTAAGCTTAAGATTAATCCAGCAATCCCTGAAACATATGGAGTTGCCATAGAAGTTCCTGAAATCGACTTATACTTTCCTCCGACAATTGTTGAATAGATCTCTGTGCCCGGGGCCATAACGTCTACACTTGTGACTCCGTAATTTGAGAATTCTGATTTTTTCCCTGAGCTTTCTATAGATCCAACAGAAATAATATTAGAAAGTGGAATTCCAGCAGGGCTATAAGCAAACTTATCAGAGTTTGTTGATGCATTACCTGCTGCCGCGACAAAGATGATTCCTTTTTCTTCTGCTCGCTTTATCACGTCAACTTGAGCTTGATTAAATTGCGGTGGTCCTTTCTTTTTCTTTGAACCTGACCTTACTTTCGATCCCCAAGAGTTAGACATAATATCAACCCCCATTTTAATGGCGTAATCGATAGCGTTGATAATACTCATTGTCGTTGCGCTTCCATTGCTTCCAAAAGCCTTAACTGGAAGAATAGAGGCATTTTTCATTATCCCTCTTACCCCTAAATCATTATGCATAGCTGCTATGATACCTGCGCAATGTGTTCCATGACCATTGTCATCCATTGGGTTGGCGTCGTTGTTAGCAAAGTCATAGCCATAAATATCATCAATATAACCATTTCCATCATCGTCGACACCTTTTTGTCCATTGGCTTCAGCCTCGTTGATAAAGATATTGTCTTTTAAATCTTCATGGTTGTAATCAACACCAGTATCGATAACCGCAATTTTGATTTTTTTGTTTCCTCGACTAAAGTCCCAAGTTTCGAGAGCACTTAGATCAACTCCTGCTTTTTTTCCATTGATCCCATCGTTTTTAAGGGCCCATTGCTTGGCGAACCCAGGATCACTGACTCTTGAATCTCCTTCTCCGGCTCTTGTTTTGGATGGGGATGATGATTCGATGATTGGTTCAAGATTTATTGTTTCATTCTTCGCAATATATTCAACGCGAGAATCATTCTTGATTCTTCTAAGCTCAGCAGCTCCAACTTCTTTTAGGTTGACTAAATAGAAAGTGCCTACCGAAAGTTGATTAAGGCTTAGGTCTGATGTTTGGAACAGAGATAAGGCTTGGTTCTGAGAAAGAGCTCTATCCTCTTTAAGTTTGACGATATAGCCAGAGCTTAAAGCTGATTGAACTCCAAAGACGAATAGTAGTGCTAGTAACTTCATTTTCCTCTCCTTGGATCTTATTAGATATACTCACTATTGTGTTTTCAAATAAGTCTAAACTGAGCAAATCAGTTATGCTAAACTTTTCCTTGGGATGTAAGCAAATGAAGGAATTGTCGTGGGCATAATTTTTATTTATTTAGTTCTGGGGTCAATGATTCTAGGATTCAGCGTGGTTTTTTTTCTTATTAAAAACTCACAGAAAAAAATCGAACAGCTTTCATCCTTATTGGAGGGGAAGGATCAAGAGCGAGAACAAAAGTATCGCGAGTCACTCTTTGAGTTCCAACAAAAAATTCAAAAAGATCAGTTCGAGTTACAAAATACTTTTCAGGATCGTCTTGGAAAAAACTTTGAATCTCTTGATAAAAAGGTTTCGGATAAACTTAATTTAAGTTTTGAAAAAAATACCCAAACGATTAAAGGGGTAGTTGAAAGACTTACTCGAATTGATGAAGCCCAGAAAAAAATTGAAGAACTTTCGAAGAATGTTGTTTCTTTGCAAGACCTTTTATCTGATAAAAAGACGCGAGGAGCTTTTGGAGAGGTTCAGCTTTCACAAATACTTGTTAGTGTTTTTGGAGAATCGGATCGTTTCTTTAAAGAGCAATATACTTTACCCAACAAAACGATTGTCGATTGCATGCTCTTCTTACCTGAGCCTATGGGGCATTTAGCGATTGATTCAAAGTTCCCACTAGAGAATTATAGAAGGATGCTTGAAGCTCGCAAAGAAGAGGGAAGTGCAAACGCTGTTGAATTCACAAGAGCATTTAAGCGTGACATGAAAAAACACGTTGATGATATTGCTGGAAAATATATTATTTCAGGAGAAACGGCAGATCAAGCAATGATGTTTATTCCTGCAGAATCTATTTTTTCAGAGGTTCATAGTAATCATTTAGATCTTGTCGATTACGCTTATAAAAAACGTGTTTGGCTAACTTCTCCGACAACAATGATGGCAGTTTTAAGTACCGTTCAAGTGGTTTTAAAAAACCAAGAGCAAGCAAAGTATGCTGATGTCATTCAGGAAGAGTTGAGAAAGCTGAGTAATGATTTTCGTCTTTACCAAGAGAGATGGGACAAATTAAGCAGGCATATTGACACTGTCTCGAAAGATGTCAAAGAAGTGAACACTTCCTCTGAAAAGATTTCTAAACGTTTCGAAAAGATTGTAGATCTTGAGATTGGCAGTCATAATACAACTAATAATGGGTCTTCAAGTTCTTTGGATACCCTTCTTTAAGACCACAAAGGGTTTTAATCAGTTAATTGTTCTTTTTCCTTTTTAATAAGATAATAAAGGAAATACATTATTCATTGAAAAGTACTCAATGGAAGGAGTTCATTATGAAAAAGATTTTAGTAATTTTTATGACGTTAGGTTTTATCTCTTCTGCACAAGCTGGGTTTCGTGGAAACATAGGGATTGATATGGCCTTTTCAGGTGATGATGGTGCAGGAAATGATTTCGATAATATGCCACTTTGGGCTGATATCGAATTAGGATGGTCTACTCTAGGTCTCTCTTATGGCTTGAACTATGAAACGACATTGACTGATATTGAGTTTGAAAATAGCACTGGAGAGTTTTCTCACAATGGTTATGGAATCTTTGTTGGTTATGAATTTCCTGTGATGTTTAGAATTTACGGAGCTTATATGCTCGGGGGAGCAATTGAAGGCGAAGGAACTTTTGAAAGAACTAAAATGAGCGGGACAAAGCTAGGTCTTGCTTACACGGGTTTCCCTTTGATTGATATCACTCTTGAAATAAGAAGTTATGAATTTGATGAAGATCAAAATGGTAATGATGTTGATAGTGAATTAAATGCTACGACTCTAGGACTTGCCTTTTCTTTCTAATTCTTTATAAAAATTGAGAAATAAAAAAAGCCCTCGTAAGAGGGCTTTTTTTTGATAAGCATTTTATTTTAATTACTTAATTTTCCAGTAATACTCGGTAACGAGTCGCTTTTCGAATGGGAAAGGAATATCTTCTGGCATTGGCTCTGCAAGAACCTTTGCTTTTTCACCTTCGCCTGCAGCTTCTTTTTCAAGGTTTGCTGGGATAGTCGAAATTCTCGGTCTTGTCTTTGCTTGAAGATAGTTGCCTGTTTTAAATCCCTTTTCTGTAAGAGTGATTTCATCACCTACAGTAACAATTTGGTTAGGAGCTTTAACTGGTTTTCCATTAACAAGAACGTGACCGTGAACAACCATTTGTCTTGCAGCTAAAATGCTTGGTGCCCAGTTAAGTCTAAAGATAACATTATCAATTCTTTTCTCAAGACTGATGACTAGAGTATCAACCCATGCTCTCGACTTATCTTTTTTCGCTTTCTTAACAAGGTTAACGAGTTGTTTCTCACGAACACCGTAATGAAACATAACCTTCTGTTTTTCAATAAGACGGATTGTATAATCGGAAAGCTTTTTTCTTTTCATTCCGTGAACACCTGGTCCATAAGGCTTTCTTTCAAGTGCTCCCGGCTTTCCAAGTCCTGGAAGTTCTGTCCCAAGACGTCTTTGAATTTTAAATCGTGAACGACCCATAGTAGCTTTAGCCATTCTTTATCTCCTTAACTGTTTGAAATAGGTATACTTACTTAACATGTCATTTTAGGGAAATCAAACCTTAATCAATGTTAATTTGCTCTAAAAGGTTGAGTTGTTCGATAGTTGCCATCGTTGCTTCCCAGCCTTTGTTCCCTGCTTTACTGCCAGAGCGCTCTAGCGCCTGTTCTAGCGTATTTGTAGTGATCACACCGAACCCAACAGGGACATCGTAATCATAGCTCACCTGGGCCACACCTTTAGTCACTGATTGGCACACGTAGTCAAAATGAGGAGTCCCACCTTTGATGACAGCACCGAGAGCGACCATGGCATTATATTTTCTAGTCTGGGCTAGTTTTTTAAGGATTAGCGGAAGTTCAAAGCATCCAGAAACCCAATAAGTATCAATATTATCTTGATTGGCACCGTGTCTCAGTAAACAGTCTCTGGCTCCAGACTCCAGTTTTCCGGTGAATATATCGTTGAAGCGGCTGACAACTAAAGCAAATCGTTGCTCGTTTTTAATTTCAAAACTTCCTTCTAAGTTCATGATCGAAATTCCTTCAAGTTAATCAACTCGGCATCATCATCCTCGCCGAGTGATCTTAAAAACTTTTTATATTCAATAAGTTCTTCAATCGAGATTAAAGACATATCAAACTGATTTGAAAGTTGTTTGAGTTCTTCTCCTCTGGCCATTTCACCTTCTTCATTCATAATCTCACAGATTACTCCTACGGGTGTTAAACCTGCAAGCTTAAGAAGATCAACGGTAGCTTCAGTATGACCGGGTCTTTCTTCAACTCCACCACTTTTAGCGATTAAAGGGAAGATATGGCCAGGCTTCACAAAGTCTTGTTCTTGCACTTTATCCTCAGCCAAAAGTTTCAGAGTATAAGCACGATCATGGGCAGAGATCCCCGTGCTAATATTGTTTTTTGCATCGATAGAAATAGTAAAAGCTGTTTCGTGGTTCGATTTATTCTCTTGAACCATTAAGGGAAGATTGAGCTCTTCTGCCTTATTTTTCTCAAGTGGAGCACAGATAAGTCCTCGTCCCCAGCGGGCCATAAGATTAATTTTCTGCGAGGTCGCAAACTGAGCAGCTAGTACAAAGTCACCTTCATCTTCACGAGTGTGATGATCTGTTAGGATAACCATTTTTCCAGCCTTCAAGTTCAGGAGTGCCTTTTCAATATTTTCGAAATTCTGCATGCGTTTTTATATCGAAATAAGCCGTTTAGGACAAGTTTTTAATCAACGTGTCAATCTTTTGCGAAGGTTCTTTAAATCGCATGAAGTTCTCCACGTACTTAGCTAGCACATCCACTTCAATATTGACCTGATCACCGATTTTAAGGTCTTGAAAAGTCGTATTGTCATAGGTGTGAGGGATGATTGAAACAGTAAAACTGTCATCTGCTAATGTGGCTACGGTCAAGCTGACACCATTAATTGCAACTGAGCCCTCACTAATGAAATAGCGTCGGTAATTAGAAGAAAGAGAGAATTGAAACTCCCAGTTTTTTCCACGCATATTAATGTTTTGAAGAGACTCAACTGTATTGACATGTCCTTGAACGAAATGACCACCCAAGTGGTCCGTTGCTCTCAAGGCAAGCTCAAGGTTTACTGTTGATCCCTGGATGAGCTTTCCTGTATTGGTTTTTTTAAGTGTTACATGAACTGCTTGAGTGATAAAACTTTCATCATTAATTTTTGTTGCTGTTAAACAAGTTCCATTAACGGAAACAGAGTCATCAGTTTTAATTTGTGAGATTAAATGTGGGCAGTGAATTTCAAGTTCCGCTCCTTCATTATTAGGAGTTACACTTACAATTTTTCCAACTTCTTTAATAAGTCCCGTAAACATCTGGCTAACCTAACATCAATAAAGAGATAAGAAAAATCGAAACTTGTTTCTTCACTTGATCCACTATGTTTCAAAGTAAGGTTTTTAATCTTTAAAATTTCATTTTATTTTGTCAGGCTTAAATTCGCTTTTAATATTATCAATTCGGACAAGGGGGTTAGATGAGATTATTATTAGCAGTCTTTTTTCTACTAGCGAGTGTTTTTGCAAGCTCGATGGAATTTCGAAAAATTGATGGGTCCATGAACAATTCAAAGAATCCGAAATGGGGAAAAGCTGGTGAAACCTTTGCGCGAAGAGTAAAACCTGCTTATTCTGATGGAGTCTCACGCCCAGCAAGATTGAATGAGAAGAGTCCTCGAGAAATTAGTAATATTGTTTTGGATCAAAAGGAAAGTTTTCTTAACAAAAGACGTTTGACGGATCTTTTCTGGACTTGGGGGCAATTTCTCGACCACGATATAACTCTTACGCAAGGAGCGGAAGAAGAAAAGCTCTTCATTCCAGTCCCATGTGGAGATCCAATATTTGATCCTAATGAAACATGTAATTCTTTTCTCAGCTTTTTCCGATCTGACTTTGTTATGAAACGTCATTCAAGATTGAGAAAAGCTTTTCGACGACAGATTAATAATCTTTCTTCTTTTATTGATGGAAGTAATATTTATGGTTCAAGCGTTTCTCGATTAAAAGCTTTAAGAACTAATGATGGAACAGGACGATTAAAGTTTAGTTCAGGGAGATTCTTACCTTTTAATGATAAGCTGAAACTCCCAAATGAAGAACCTATTCCAGGCAGGAGATACTATGTTGCAGGAGATGTGAGGGCCAATGAACAGCTTACACTATTAGCACTTCATACTCTTTGGATGCGAGAACATAATTATTTGGCAAATAAAATAAGAAAAGAAAGTCCTCATCTCAGTGGAGATGAAGTTTTCTATCGTGCTCGCGCGATAGTGGGGGCTTTACTTCAAAAGATTACTTATGATGAATGGTTGCCGGCGTTGATGGGGTCGATCAAAATTCCTAAATATAAAGGTTATAACTCAGAGCTTAATCCTTCGATTTCTAATCTTTTTGCGACAGTCGCTTTTCGTTTCGGTCATTCGATGATTGCAAAAAATCTTTTACGCTTGAATAATAAACTCAAAAAGATTCCTCAAGGACATGTTCTTTTAAAGGAAAGCTTTTTTAATCCTGGATTAATAAAAGAGGGTGGAGGAATTACTCCTCTTATAAATGGGGCAGTGGTGAGACATGCACAAGAAGTTGATATCAAAATCAATGATTCTTTGAGAAATTTTTTATTTTTTGATGTTCCTTCGGTTAATTCAGGTAGAGGAACTGATCTTGCTTCATTAAATATCCAAAGAGGAAGAGATCACGGTCTTCCAAGTTTTAACAGTCTAAGAAAGAGTTTTGGGTTAAAGCCGTATTCTAACTATATGGAAATGACTCGTAGTAAATCTGTAGCGAAATCGCTTCAGAAAGCTTATTCCAATATTAATAATGTTGATCCTTGGGTTGGAGTTCTCGCAGAGAAAAAAGTGAAGGGTTCTGGCTTGGGAGAATTAATGGGAAAAATTTTCGTTGATCAATTTGTAAGACTAAGAGATGGAGATCGCTTTTGGTATCAGAATTACTTTAAAGGAAAAATACTTGATTGGATTGAAGGTCAAACATTAACAGCTATTATCAGAAGAAATACCAAGTCATCTATTCCTAAAGATTGGAGTGTTTTTCGAAAACCAAAGAAAAGATCTCGTTAATCTTGGAACTTTGATCACTTCTAAGAGCTTGAGGTATTTGAAAACCTTGAGCTCTTACAATTCAGATCGAGATGATATTAACCACCGATCTCCATTGGAGTATTGTCTAATTTCCGAAAGCTCAGGAAGCTGAGTTTCAAGTTTTATTCCATCAGCCCTAAAAGGGGCTTCCATTACGCTGAGATAATCATAAACCTCATTCTCAATGAGGTCTTTTGCGAGATTTGGTCCGGCCTCGATATAGAGTGCGCCTATTCCTTGTTTATAAAGGTCTTTTAGAAACTCTGCCCAATCATCTACTTGGACAACTTCAAAGTCCTCAAGGTTTTCTAGGCTGCGTGAAAGGACAAACTTTTTGGGTTGCTCGAAGTAGGGAGATTCGAGGAGGTGAATACCTCGTACATTTAACTGAGGAGAGTCTGTTCGAAAAGTTTCTCCTCCGACAAGAATGGCCTGGCATTGGGCCCGCATCCAGTGAACATCTCTTTTCACTTCATCACCTGTTATCCACTGTCTTTCAGGAATGATTAAAGTTTGATCTTGAGTTTTTGCAATTTTCAAGTGAACAAAAGCTCTTTGTTCTTTCATATTAATGGTAAAAGCGGGATTTAATCCTTGAACTTCCTTTTCAAGCACGCCTTCAATCACTTCAATTCCTGCCGCTTTGATTTGTTCAATTCCTCTTCCCGAAACTTCTGGATTCGGATCACGCATACCCACCACAAGTTTTGCAATCTTCTTTTTAATAACAAGAGGAGCGCAAGGAGGAGTTTTTTTATTGGTATGTGAGCAAGGCTCGAGCGTTATATAAAGTGTCGCTCCTTCAGTGTCTTCTGTTTTACTAAAGACATCGACCTCTGCATGAGGTCCTCCATAATATTGGTGAAATCCTGTTGCCAGAACTTTATCATCTTTAACGAGGACAGCTCCAACCATAGGATTAGTCTTAGTGAGTCCCCATCCCATCTTGGCATTATTGGTCGCCAAGGCCATATAATCTTCGTGTTTTACCATGAGAAATTGATTCCTTTATAATCCAACTGATCCTCGGGCTTCTCTGCATTTCTTTGATCTTCGATATATTTTTTATAAAGGGCCATCGAATAAGAAGGAGCGAGTCCAAGCCATTCTTTAATCGTTACTTCTGGTTGTTTTTCAACCAGCCATTTTACAATACAGGACTGTCGGAGTGACTTTGGAGTAATTTGTTCCGTTAGGTCTTTTGAGAATTTATGAAAGATATCTTCTATTCCACGAGGAGAGAGTGATCCCCTTATAATTTTATAAGCATTAGCAAAGAAGAAAAGATCATCAATATCTTTTCCTGTCTCATTGAGAACTTTTTCATAGAGTTCAAGATAATCTTCGAATAAATTTTTATATTCGAGGGGAACAGGAATGGAATAAGGGTCACGTTTTTTAGGTGTAACTATAACTCGAATTTCATTTTCGCCAATATAAAGATTATCTTTTTTTAGCTTTGCAAGAGGAGCGACTGAAAGACCGGCTTCGTAAATCAAAGTGAACATAACAGCGTTTCTAAGAATCACCAATTTTTGTAAGTCATTGGTCGTTGCTTCTTTTTGTTTTTTCAAAGCTTCTTGGGCCATGAAAATTTCAGGATAAGTTGTTGGTGAAGGTGGAAGTAAAGACTTTGGAGCTGAAGCTATCTTTTTTATCGGATTTTCCGGATAGGCTTTCTTCTCAACAAGGAAATCAAAAAAAAGTCTTAATGTCTGGAGTTTTCTTCGGCGAGAATTAATGCTTGCATATTTCTTTTCGAGAAAATCTTCAAACTCTCGAACAACGGTATCGTTGAAATCAAGATTTTTATATTCAGAGATAAAGTCATTAAAGCATTCAAAGTCGAGGCGATAACATTTTAAACTGTTCGCGCTTTTTCCTTTAGCTTCATAGACTTTTAAAAACTGGGTTTGATAGGGAAGAATCTCGTTAGTATTTAAATTTTGCATGCTCACTCTTCTGCTTTATGTCCTCTAGGTTCGTCGATGTTCCGTCGCGGTATTGCTTATACAGCTTTCGAAACATCTCCTGCCTAGAGAACAAAATCATTTGAGTGAAACTATAAGCGCATATTCCCGTTATGGCAACGAAACTCTTACTCGAAGCAGTGCTCAAAAGGTTTATCTAAAGTGTAGCCACTAAGGTTGTCTTTTTTGACTTCGATCCAGTGTTGAAGATTTGTCGGGAGTTTTTCTTCGAGTTTTATTTCATCGCCTTCATAGTGAATCCATTTCTTGGATTTCCGTATCTTTTTATGACCTTCGCCGAGATAAAAAAATGTATTAACAAGGTCGCCAGGCTTGAGGGCAAGAATTTTTTTATTAACTGATTTTACAAGATAGCTTCCTTTATGAAGAATTAAAGCCCTTGGTCCAATCATGATGGCCTTAACTCCGGGCTTAAATTGGCCAAGCTTCTTCGAGTTCTTATCCATTTTTTTGTACAAAGTGAAAGGTCTAATTGTTTTGATAGGCTTGCCTGCGTCCTTACTATCCCTATAGCCTTGAAAGCAATCACAGGCTTCGCCTTCACATTCTTTGAGAACTTCATAAGAAAAAGAATTTATTGAAGATACTAGAAGAAAGAGAAACGCTTTTTTTGTCATATTAGATTTACTCCACCTGAACAGCTGTTCCATAAGCAAGATTCTCAGTGGTAGACATAAGCATTTAGTAATCCTTTAGTCAGCGAGTGTTTTAACTTCTTCTATTGTCGAAGCTCCAAAGAGTTCTTCGAAAACACGATCAGAATAGCCTTTCGATTTACTTTTGATTCTTTCGATTTCTCTTTCGAATTTCCGAGTTTTTTCTGAATTGTGTTCATCGAGACCAATGACTGTCGATCTTTCGTCTGTCACATGCTCGAACTCGCGTTTTCTTTTCATTTTGAAATCTTTTGGAGCTTTCTCTTTGTATTGTTCAACTGTATAGCGTCGAACGATTCCTTTTTCCGTAAGCATATCGAATTGTTCTGAGAGAAGATGGAGGCTTTCAACATATCCTCTGTCTCCATTTTCACAGATAATAAAACTTCCTTCTTGAGGAAGTGTTTTTCTTTTGTGCGCATAAACTTCATCTTCATACTTAATACAGCACTTGATTTGCCCACAAACACCATTCAATTGGCTGAAATTAATCGTTAAGTTTTGATTTTTGGCCATCTTGAGATTGACATGTCCGTAACGATCTAGAAAAGAAGAGCAACAAAGTTGTCTTCCACAAGCTCCAATCCCACCAACTGCCGCTGCTCTATCACGAACTGAAATTTGCCGGAGTTCTATACGAAGTCTGATCTCACTGACGAGATCTTTGACGAGTCCTCTGAAATCAACTCTTGCAGGCGCTGTAAAATAGAAAACGCATTTCTTTCCAAACTGAGTGAATTCAACATGAGTAAGATTCATCTCAAGTTCGTGTTTATTAATGAGACGCTTGCAAAGAATTTCTGCTTCTTTTTCTTTTTTATAGTTTTCTTTTTGCTGTTCAATATCTTCATCGGTCGCAACCTTAGAGATACTTTTGATAGGGAGCATATTTTCTTGGAATTTTTTTTCGTAAGGAAATGAGTTGATATAGCCAACGGCCATTCCTCGATCACTCATGGCCACAACTTTTTGACCATAAGAGAATGTTCTTTTTCCAATGAGAAAAGGGTAACTTTTATTATGCCCAGGGAATCGAACACGAACAAAAGTTAGGGGTTGCCCTTCTTTGAAGTTGTGTTTTTTCTTTTCGGTCTCTTGACCCTGGTTATTTTTTGGAGGCGTCTTTTCTTCGCCACCGTCTTTTATTTCCTGCGGTTGAGTCATAGAAGACATGATAATCTGAGAAAGAACTTCTGTATAGAGATGAACTATAAGCTTTTATTGAATGCACCAGCAAATTGAAAAAGGAAGTAAGCGCGCTCAGAGATTGGGTTGTGATAACGTTTAGACTCCTCCATCCACCGCATTAAACCAGGAAATTTCTCTTTAAATGCTGCAGGTTGGTGAGGGTGCTTTGCCACCCAGCGAGTGAATTCTCCCAGGAGTTGTTTTTCATCTTGCCGGCTTTCGCTGTAGAGGTTCAGGAAGTGATTCCAATCTCCAGTACCTTTTGAAGAAGGAAGACTCCCAAGAAGAGCATTAAATTTTTCTCTCATTTCAGAGCGATCAAGATTGGCTTCCATGATTGTAAGGTCTTCTTTTGAAAGTCTAATTTCCAGCACTCTCGAGGAGATTGTTTCTAATAATGCTGACTTTTTTTGATCAAAAAGAAGAAAAACTAACCCATTGTGAGGTTCTTCCAAGATTTTCAAAAGCTTATTGAAGACCACATCAGATATTTCATCAACGGGGTAAAGGACACAAAACTTATGAGCATTATCAAGGGGGCGAGTCTCTTGAAATCGATAGATCCCTGATATCTGATCGACTTTATAACTTCCAGATTTATCCGGTTCCAAAAATAAAATGTCAGGACAGTTTTCAATGGTTTGATAAGTTTTTTGAGAATATTGATTGTAAAAATCTTTTGCCCATTTTTTTACATTATTATAATCAATAGACACAGAGCTTGTAGGGTAGAGATAGTAAGCTGGGAAAAAACTCTTTGCTTTTAAAAGATTTGATATTGTTTTACTCATTTATGAAATTTACCCAAGACTGAATAAGGTTTGTTTGAACCTCTCCAATTTCCCCTTCTGCATCAATTTTTTTTATTCTTTCTTCTTTTTCTGCAAGTTCCTGATAAGCTTTATAAACTCTCGCATGAAAATCTTTTCCAGCTTGTTCCATGCGATCTTCTCCTTCATCCCTCTGCTCCATTCGAGATAAGGAAGTTTCAAGACTGATATCGAGTAAGAAAGTGATATCAGGGAGTCGATCGAGTGGAGGAAAATTCAAATGAAGGTTTCGAACCACATCGATTCCTAGTTTCCTTCCTCCGCCTTGATAAGCAATAGAGCTATCAAGATAGCGATCTAGGATGATGACCTGCTTTTCTTTTTTTAGCCGAGGGATGACTTCTTCGTTGAGCAGTTGTGAACGAGAAGAAAGAAAAAGAAGAAGCTCGCTCTCTGCCGAAATTTCAATTTGAGCGAGATGAGAGTCAAGGAGGAGGCTTCTAATTTTTTCACCCAATCCTGTTGTTCCGGGTTCTCGAAAGAGCGAGACATCAAATCCTTTCTCTATCAAATACTCTTTAAAAAGTTTGATTTGAGTGGATTTTCCTGAACATTCGATGCCCTCAAAGCTAATTAGGTATGAATTCATGCCGCAAGTATGAAGGTTCTCAAAAGTCGTGTCAATGCGCGTGGTAATGGGAAAAGGTCTTAATAATCGATGTCTTCTATGCCATCGTCAAAGGATTCGTCACCTGGTTCATACTCATCATCGATTTCTTCATCGAGAGCAATCTGGCGTCCACCATCAAACATGTCGATATTATCTTCAGGATCAAGAGCGATTTCCTCATCAGGATCTTCGATGAAGTCATCCTCGATATCGGCTGCTCTTTTTTTGCTAGCTGGAGCTACAGGTTCATCCTCGAACTGCTCTGCTCTTCTGTCTCTATAGCGAGGAGAGTTTTGATTATATTCAAGGTCTGAGTTATCGAGGTCATCTTGTCTTCTTCTTGTTCGATCTCGAGAAGAGTATTTAGACCTCTTTCGAGGTTTTGGTTTTTTGACCCTGCTTGCCGTATCTCTTGTTCTTTCTTTTTTAATTGTTCGAGATTTTGAAGTTTTCTTTGGAGAGCTCTTCTTTTTATCCTGGTCAAAAAGAAATAATCCAACAATAAGAATCACGGATAGAGCATAAATTAAACTTTTCTTTGTTTTTTGATTGAATGAAAACTTTGAGAAAACGTCGTCTAATTTATCTGATACACCTGGAACTTTTCCAAGATCTCCAGTTTGAACCTTTCTGGTTCCTTCAACTTTTTTATTAAGATGTTGTTGGCAGGCAAGAAGCGCTTTTTCTAATGATTCCTCTTCTTTTTTTAAATTAAGCTTTTTAAGAACTTGTGTTGAGTAGACACGTGACTTTTCAAAGTGATCTTCATCAGGAGTTTGAATTTCGAGATCAAGAGCAGCATCTTTCCTTCTATCGAATTGCGGAAAGTGAAAAATTTTTCTCCAGCTCTTTCCACCATCGGCTGAAATCAGATGAGTCATTTTTATCTCACCATTATCGATTCCTTCATTGATTTTATTGACTGAGATCGGTCCTTTTTTTTGACCATCTATAAGTATATGAAAAGAGTGACGTCCCTTTTCTTCCTCTTTAATAAAAGGCTTTAAAGCTTCAGAATTTCTTTTTTGAAATACGCCATGTTCAAAAAATGGCTTCCAGTTTTTTTGTTTTAGATTACATGCCATGCATTTTGAAAGTTCATCTGCATGTTCCGTTGAGATTTTTCGAAGTTGCTCGATGTGATAGGGGCCATGGGTTTCTAGATCAATTTGTAATAACCAAAGAGAGTCGTGAGTAATCAACTGTTCATTGATTTGATCTTTAGTAAGTTGCTGAATTTTTTCTAAAAACTTTACTTCGCTCATGATTTAAACTTGGATTGTTGAGTCAGCAATCCTTAATAACATTTTGCCCTCTTTTCCCCATCGAGTGAACTGATCCTTGTTATCGGAAATTTCTTCCGGTAAAAAGTATAGAGGACGAATAGACTCAGTTAATTATCCCCTTTGCATTCTAGACAAAGCAGAACTTGACTGACAAGAAATTTTATTTAAAACAACCGGGAGCTTATGGCGATTCAGGACAAAATAGAAGAAGTTAAAAAAATTTTTCTGAAACATGATCAATGGGAAGACCGTTATAAAGAATTGATTTTATTAGGAAAATCTCTTCCCGCTTTAGAAGATGAATTTAAGGTTGAAAAGTATCTTGTCAAGGGGTGTCAATCTCAGGTCTGGCTGTACCCCGAATTAGAAGAAGGAATTGTTATTTTCAGGGCCGATAGTGATGCGCTCATTGTTAAAGGAATTGTTGGGTTGTTGGTAAAAGTTTATGGAGGCGAATCTCCTGCAGCAATTTTAGAAACCGCGCCAGATTTCCTCAAGGAAACTGGCATAATTGACCACCTTTCTATGAATCGAACCAACGGACTTGCATCAATCGTAAAAAATATGAAACTCTACGCAACAGCTTATCAAGCTATGCTAAAATAATACAATGCAGCAGTATATAAGACCAAGACGTTTAAGAAAGGATCAATCAATTAGAGATCTTGTTTCGGAGAGTTTAACTTCGATCAATGATTTGATTTATCCCGTCTTCCTTCTCCCCGGAAAGAATCAAAAAGAACCTATTTCTTCAATGCCTGGTCAAAATCGAGTCACCTTAGATCTTCTTTTAAATTCTTTAAAAGATTTGACTTCAAAAGGACTTAAAGCGATTTGTCTCTTTCCATCAGTTCCAGGTGAACACAAAGATCAAACCGGTAGTTATTCTTATAATCCTGATAACTTTTATTTAAAAGCAATTACTGAAATTAAAAATAAATTTCCAAATTTGCTCATTATGACTGATGTTGCGTTGGATCCTTATTCAACTGAAGGGCATGATGGAATTGTTGATACGAGTACAGGAGAAATTTTAAATGATCCGACATTAGCGGTTTTGAACAAAATGAGTTTGGCTCAAGCAAAAGCTGGCGCAGATATTATCGGTCCTTCAGACATGATGGATGGAAGAGTCGGAACAATTCGAGAAACTCTAGAGGGTGAAGGCTTTCATAATACTTTGATTATGAGTTACACCGCAAAATATGCTTCTGCATTCTATGGTCCTTTTCGTGAGGCCCTTGATTCAGCCCCGAATGGAGATAAGAAAACTTATCAAATGGATATTCGCAATTCAGAGGAAGCTTTAAGAGAGGCAGAATTGGATTTAGTAGAAGGAGCTGATATTTTAATGGTAAAGCCTGGGATGGCTTATTTGGATATAGTGAAACTTCTCAGCTCTGAAGTTGAAGTTCCAATCTCTGTTTATCAAGTCAGTGGTGAGTACGCAATGATAAAAGCTGTGACTGAAAAAGGATGGTTGTCTGAGAAGGAAATTGTGCTTGAAAGTTTAGTTTCATTTAAAAGAGCAGGAGCATCAATGATTCTAACTTACTTTGCTCCGGACCTTTTAGATTGGTTAAGAGAGTGAGGCAATGTCTCAACGTCATTTCTTAGTTATACGTTTTTCTTCGATTGGTGATATTGTTCTAACAACGTCGATACTGAAGTCTTTAAAGAAACGCTTTGGAGAGAAAACTCAAATTAGTTTTTTAACTTTCGAACATTTTAAAGCCCCTTTAGAAAGTCATCCACTCATTGATTCTCTTGTAACAGTAAAAAAAGAAAAAGGTATAAAAGGAATCCTAAAACTTGCTCATAAAGTTCGAAAGATTAATCAAGTGAAATCAATTGATCTTGTTCTAGATCTTCATTCTAACACCAGGACAATGTTTCTTAAAATATTAGTACCTAATTTATTTTATTTATCTCTTGATAAAAGAAAGATTGAACGATTTTTACTGACGAAGTTTAAGATAAATCTTTATAAATTTTTTCAAAAAGGACTTGAAAAAATTAATCAAAGAATCCAGAGAGATTTTGCCCCTCAACTCGGTTGGGGTGAGGAGATGGAAAAGACCTTAATTCATAGAGAGAGCAAAAAACAAAAGAAAGTCTTTTTTATGCCAGCTGCGGCCCATGTGAATAAACGATGGCCATTGGAGTCCTTTGAAAGTCTAATACAAAGTTTTCTCACCGATTTAAAATATGAAGATTATAAATTCGTTATTTTAGGAGGACCTCAAGATAGTTTTATGACACCTCTTGAGAAACTTGCGCTTGATCGACCAGGGAGAGTGACTTATGCACAAGGAAAACTTTCACTTTCTGAAGTCATAGACGAAATATCAACAGGAAGTCTTCTGATTGGTAATGATACCGGACTTTGCCATATTGCTGAGGCATTAGGTATTCCAATTATTATGTTTATGGGACCAACGAGTGAGTATTTTGGTTTCTCTCCCAACCTTGAGAGTTCTCTATTAAAGTATGAAAGTCCTACTTGCAGACCTTGCCATCATTTTGGAGCGGGGAATTGTTCACAACCTCAAAGGTATTGCCTGACGAAAGTCAGCTTTCAAGAGGTTAAAAAAGATGCAGATAGCATCTTGGGAGTTGAATAAATTGCTTTTTCTTAAACTTCTTTTTTATATTGAATACTTTCTTGGAAAATTTCTTGCTTTGTTTTCTCCTGCTCGTCTTGCTTTTGAAAAAAGAAATGAATGGGAACCAGGGGCAATGAGCTTCAATTATGAAGGTCAAAAAGCAGACCTTTGTGTCGAGTTTTCTAGTGAAGGAGAATTTGAGCAAGTTAGAATCTTTTTAGAAAAATTTTTAGAGACAGGTAAAAAAAGAATCGAAATAATTTTTTGCTCTGAAAGTGTTGAAGCATCAGTCCTCGAATTCCAATTAAAGTATAAAAATCAAGTTCGCTATCAACGGCTAAGTTTTTTTACAAGGAAAGAGAGTTGGGACCTAGGGCATTGGGTGACAGCAGATAAATTAATTCTAGTACGTTATGATTTTTTCCCTCAGCTTCTTATACTTGGGACTAGGATGAAGTTCTTTGCATTATTTTCGGCATCAGTGAAAGCGATTAAGAATAAGAATTTTTTTATAAGAAGGATTTATCGATCAGTCTTTAAACTTTTTGATTTAATTGTGCCTGTGAATTCAAAAGAACTTGCCTGGTTTCAAGAGTACTTTAAGATTTCATCGAATCGATTGATTCAAGCGGATTTGAGAGTTAATCAGATTCAAAAAAGAATTGATAACGCTTCAGAAACTCTTTTGACTCGTTTTTCCTGGTGGAAGCATATCGAGGATTATTTAGGCAAACAAACGATTCCTAAATTAATGATTGGAAATTTCTGGGAAGATGAGACAGAAGGTTATTCAATGGAGGAAATTGCTGATGCTGTCTTAAGAAGAGAAATTTCTCTTTCAATCGCTCCTCATAACTTAAATGAGAAAGTTAACGATTTTATCGAAAAATTTTTTAAAAAGAAAAACCTGAAAGTTATAAAAATCAATGAAGATTATAAGCCAGTTGAAATTCCGGAGAATTCAATCCTTCTTTTTGATATAAAAGGTGTGCTTTGCGAGCTCTACCGTTATTTTGATATCGCCTTAGTGGGAGGAGGTTTTCAAAGAAATGCGCATTCTCTTTTAGAGCCCTTTGTAGGGGGAGCTAAGGTGATAACAGGGCCAAGAGTTGAGAAGTCTTCAGAGTATGATTTTATACACTCATATAATTCCAATGCTATAAAAGTACATATTCCTTCTTCTTCTCTTGAAATTGGGAGTTGGAAAAATTGGATGAAGGAAAAAAACTTTAGAGACTCTGAAAACGGTGATAAACTTTCTTCATTGATGGAGAGAGTTAATAGTGTTGAATGATTTTGAGTTACTTTATCTTGGAGAAAGCTTAGAGGCTTATATTGATATCGCTCAAACAGGTGATTGGGAATCCTCTGCGATTGCTTCAGAAAGTACTGATAGACTAGATTCTGACCTGATTATTTTATCTGAAAAACAACTAGATTCTTTCAAAAATCTAAGTCTTTCAAAAACATTAACCTCTTACAAAAGGGGTCTTGATCTCTTTCAGCCCTTTTCTTTTTTTCTAAATTTTAACCAAAGAAAGATTCTATTAGGGAGATCGTTTAAAAACAATGAACGAGAGTTAAGAAGGTTTAATACTTCGGATAAATTATCAAATGAAATGCTTAAAAACTTATTAAGTAATTGTTTTAGAGCAATTTTTTGGAACAAAGTCGATTACGATAAGGAACACCTTATGCAACCTTATTATTTTGCTAATCGAAAAGAAGTTCTTTCTTATTTTAAAGATTCATTTTGTCAAAATAATGGAACTTATATAATGGGGGATATTAATGAAATTTCTTTTAAAAAACCACAGGCTGTTACTTTTGATTCCCTATGGGGCAAGTGCTTGGTTCAAGACTTTAAGATAAATTCTTATTCTCGTTTAGAAGGACTGCGAGAATTTGAATTTAAAACGGCTTATCCTTGTTATAATAGAACAAGACTTGAAATGAATCTTTCTGAAGAAATTAATTTTATTCCAAATATCTATCTTGACTACTCTTTAAAGAATCAATGGATACCATTTGGCTTTTTCTTTACTCAAGGAAAGAGAGTCATCCTTGATCTTTATTCCTTAGAGAATGGAACAACAAAACAAACTTATCGTGAGAAGATTGCGAAGGCCTTTCTTGCTATGGTTAATAGAAGTCTCAATTTGCCGTTTGATTCACAGTCACAACCTGAATTCTCACACTATACCCATTACTCAAGAGAGGCTGAAGCTGAGGCCGAGCGCCAACTTGCAATCGAACACATAAATATCAAGTAGTTACGAACTTCTTTGTTTTCCCTCTATATTAGAGTCCTATTTCTCTTATATAATAGAGTCATGATTTCTCAAAAAGGACAAGCGGTTGTTGAGTATATGATTCTTTTGGTGGTTGTCGCTGCAGTGGCGATAGGCTTCTATAATAGATTGAAGGAAATGATAGATCAGAATCCTGATGGTATTTTTCTTAGCCCGTTTACTGCGCTTGAGACCCAAAACCCTCAACAACGTTATAAAAATTTCAGGATTATTAGGTAATCTTTTCACTCGCACTCTGTTCAAATTGCGCTCAGTCCCAATGCCTGTTAGATTCCCCTTGCGATTTTAAAAGTAAAAATGGAACGAACTTTTAGGTCCTTAACCTTGTGTTTTTAGGTAAAACAAAGGGGAGTGGAGGCAAAAAATGAAAAAGATGAATGGACTATTACTCTTAACTGCAGTTGTATTTGGCTCACATGCTGTTTATGCAGAGGGGTTGAACCTTGTTGCTCAACAACAAAAGCAACAATACGCTCAACAAGCTCAACCGTCAGCACCGCAGGTTCAGATCACAAACAAGAGCTACAATTACAATGATCAACCTTTGAATGTTTCGGGTGAAGTTCAGGAAGAGGAACTTGTTCCTGATTCGGAACTTGAATACATCAACAATGAGCTTGGAAAACAGAAGAGAGCTCATAAGTTGAATAAAGAAAAAGTAAAAGGTTATAAGAAGCTTAAGAAGCAAACTGAAAAACTTGTTGATTCAACTGAGCAATATGTTGGAGAGAGAAAAGAATCAGAGGCCCTTATTAAAGATTATAACAAGCAAATTAAATGCCTTCTTGAAGAGAATTCTTACGATCCAGATTGTAAGAAAGAGGAAGAAGATGAGGTAAAAGTTCAGCAAGCAGCTCCTATTGTTGCCCCTGAACCTGCTCCGGCGCCAGCACCTGCTCCAATAATTATTGAGAAAGAAGTTGAAGTAGAGAAAAAAGCAAGTTTCCTTGATAAAGTGAAGGTCCTACCAGCGTTAACGGTTGTGAATTATACTGGTGATAATATTGGGAATATTGAGAGTAATATTGGTGTTGATATCAGAGTGGAGTCTAATGTTTTCTCTAGATTAGCTATTGGTTTAGGATTCAATTATCACACTGCTAATTTTCAAGATGTACCGTTCTTCGGTGGATTTACAAATCAAGCTTTTTACGGTGGTTACTCTAATTTTTATGGAGTTGGATTTGGAAATGGATTTGGAAATCGTGGAATTGAGATGGAGTCTTTTGGACTTGATCTTTATGGAAAATTCTTTCTTTTCAGTAGCTCTAAGGTAAGACCATATATCCTTGGAGGTGTTGGATTCAAACGTGTTAGTTTTGAATATGATAATAACAATGCTTTTGCTTTTAATAACTTTAGTTTTGGAAATGAATCTTTTCAAACAAACATCGTAGATGGAAGAGTTGCTGCTGGAGCTGAGTTTACTTTCGGAAGTAATATTGGTTTCTACGGTGAACTTTCTTATGGAATGGGAATTACGGATTTTGGTGGATCAAACACGAACTTCCTTCTTCCTGATCAGTTGAGACTTAGAGATCTTAGTGACGAGTTCATTGGATCTGGAGTTCTTGCTCTTACAGGTGGTATGACTTTCGCTTTCTAAGCGAAATGCATATATATGGCTAAATAGGGCATCCTTTGTGGATGTCCTTTTTTTTACATAAAACTTCTTACAATCTT
Source organism: Bacteriovoracaceae bacterium (assembly GCA_965217035.1). GTDB lineage: Bacteria > Bdellovibrionota > Bacteriovoracia > Bacteriovoracales > Bacteriovoracaceae > JAUHYH01. The sequence continues at coordinate 2,155,754 of OZ244226.1, forward strand.
GTTTCTAGCTTTTGACGCTCATTTGATGGTTCGTTAGCATACTCTTTTTGACAGCTATTACGAAACCAAGGACGCAGGGTTTAATATGAGCAAGATTCTCATTATCTTTTTATTCTCATCTTTTAGTTTTACGGTATTTTCTCAATCAAGGGTTATTTATGGGAAAGATGGGCGTGTTGATACATATGAGTCACAAGACCCACTTTTTGCGAAGCTATCAGAGTCGACGGTCGCCCTCTTTAGAAAGAAAAATCTCATAAAAATAGATGGCGAAAGCTATAAAATGAAGGGAGTGACTTACCAGAAGAGGAAACGGTTATGTGACTCAGAGCGATTCAAGGATCAACCAGCTTATGGTTTTTGTTCAGGATTTCTTGTGGGACCTGATATCGTGATTACAGCAGGTCATTGTATATCAAGCTGTGATTCAATCGCATTCGTTTTTGATTTTAAAATGAAAAATGCTAAAGAGTTTGAAGAAATTATCCCGAAAAGCAATGTTTATACCTGCGAAAAGATTCTATCAATCGCAGAAGTTGGCAGTAGAGATCATGCGCTTATTAAGCTTGATAGAACTGTCACGAATAGAGTTCCTCTTCGTTTAAGAAAAGAAGGCGAGGTTCAAAAAGGAGATCGCTTAATTGTGATAGGTCATCCAGGTGGGATTCCCACTAAGTTAGCGGATGGGGCAGCTGTAAGAAACTCAAATCCCGGAAAAGATTATTTTACCGCCAATTTAGACACGTATGGAGGAAATTCAGGCTCAGCTGTTTTTAATCTTGATAATGCTTTGATTGAAGGAATTCTAGTCAGAGGTGCACCTGATTATGTTAAAGTTCCTGGAAAATCATGTTTCGTTTCTAATGTCTGCGAAGATGATGGTTGTGATGGAGAAGAGGTTACAAAGATATCTGTCGTTCCTGACTTTGATAGAATTAACAGATATCAGAAGTATTACCGATCTAAGAGTAAAAAAATTAGAAACCTTGATCGCAAAATCTACGGCTTAATTAAAAAGAAAAGACCCTATTATCGTAAAAAGCAATACTACGTGAAAGGTATAAAAATAAAATAATTACTAGGTCGATTTTAAAGTGAAATTCTTTATTAAAACGTGAAACTAATTAGCAATTGGTATGAAAATAACATTTATAATTTCTTTATGGTCAATACTTGTTGTTGCAAATTCTATTCCTCCATCGTCATAGCTGGTCGGATATTTGGATTTTAAAGAGCGCACCTCAAACAGTCTATTTGAGTTTATAACTTCTCTAGCTTTAGGTATTATTTCCGTTAACATAATAAAAGATCCTTTTTCTATATTTTGATTGCTTGTTTGCAATGCGACTCCTAGAACTGCTGGACTCGAAGCAATTCCAACAATCCTTGAATTTCTTGGAAAAGAAAATCCTTCTCCATTTGAATCAATAGGGCCTACAAACTCGACAACCTGATCTGTAAGTGGTGCTAACTCATTAAGCCTTGTGGCTCCATAACCAGGAGAGCCAATTAGTTCATTTGGGATAGTGACATTTCTATCCTTTCCAGACTTCCAACCGTATTTATTTAGAATATCATAAGCAATAATCTTATTTTCAGGAGAAACGGCCATTGCACGAAAAAAACTTGTACCTGGTGAGTAGACAGGAATTCCGCTCTTCGTAAATGATGATGGAAACCTTCCAAATTCTCTATTTAAACTTAAGTTGTACTTAATAGCTTCATTTTCAGACTCTTTTACAATAATCTTTTCTTTTTTTATTTGTTCAGCAGCAAGATAGAATCTTTCTGCAGCAGTCGAGTCTGCAAACTTAACAGCCGGACTTCCTTTTATTAAAATATCTCTTAGATTTCTTATCTTATTTATATTTATTTCTAAATCTTTTATTTTGCTTATAATGTCTTCATTTTGTGCGATTTCTTCTTCGATAATACTCTCAATACTTTTAGAGGGAAGTTGAGGATCAAAGCTTTCACTAGATGGTTTTATATCGAATCGATAAATCATATGAGCATCATTACTGATCCAAAAATGACTTCCATCTTGAATTTGAATTTTAAAGGCGAGTTTAGATAAAGAAAACTCTTTAATTTCTCCTCTTATATAATAAGGATTTTGTAGATGCTCGAACATAATAAGTGCTTCATAACCTTTTAGCTTATCTCCTGTTGATTGTTTCCATGGCCAATAAAATCCTCTGTTGTAAGAAGAGTCCGACTTTATTATTTCACTTGCACTAGTAAAAGAATGTTTTTGCGAATAGGTTTCAATCTTTAATCTTTCATCTAAGTACTTACTACTTTGTCCATATCGATATGGATCTTGACTTTTAACTTCCTCCATAAAGTTAGGATTTCTCTCGACAAATGCATTGATAATTTCTTCTGTTGGCTTTGAAAAATTATTCATATTTTTTCTTTCTATTCTTTTTTTTAATTCTATAATTTCAGATGAAAGAGCCTTTGATTCAGTATCAATTTCTTTTAACTTTTGGAAGATTGGAGAAGAACCTTCGGATGCTATAAAAAATGAATTCTGTCCTGATTTAATGTTAGATTTTCTAACTCCGTATTTAGTAAGTCTTCCCGAGTTAGAGTTTATCTGGTCGACTCCTTTTATTAAGTATGAGCCATCTAAGCCCTCTAAAATGGTCCCATCTTCTAATCGATTTATTTGGGCTCTATAGAGAAGGAAAAAATCGTTATTAAGATCAGTAGGATTACTGTCATTGAAAATGCTAGAGAAGTTTTGCCCTGATTCTCTTCCAGGCCCAAAAAAATGAATAGCCTCTGAGTCACCTTCTTTGCTCTTTCCTTTAAGCATTGATAAAAACTCTTCTTCACTTAAGCCATCATTGAAGTTTTGGAAAGAGCTTTGATCAATTAAAATTTCTCTATTGCTCTTAGTATTAATCTTACAGGTTTTATCAAATACTTTCGTTGTAAATAAATAAAGAAGTAGAAAAAAAATTTTTTTATTCATATCTAGATATTTATCGTCAATAAAGCTTCATTTTTTTAATGAAATTTTATTCATAACTAAAATATAACATTTATGAACATACTGAATTTCAAACCTTGATGGATCGTACTTTTAAACTTTGTAACTTTTGAGTGAATAAGGTTATAAGGAATATATTTATAGATTAAGTATTTTATTAAAAGTGATAGAGTCTGACTAACGCACTAATGTATTGATTTTAGATTTGACAAGAGTCTGAGCGCGATCCGAAAACCAAGTATCAAGCCACTTCTTTAATGATTCATCTCTGTTTTGTTGAAAGTTATAAAGAGATGACTTCCTTAATGCTATTTTTATTTGAGCAATCGCCTGAGATTTTATTTTGATCCTTTTAGCGAGGGCCTCTGCCCTGGTTTTTAAGTTTTCAGAAACTGTGATGTCATGAAAGATATTCATTTCACGACATTTTTCCGGATTAAAAAGTGTTGCTTCGTAACAGAGAGAGGGAATAAGGTCTGGGGTTACTTGAGTTGTTAAAGTGTCTGTGACAGAAGAGGGAAGACCGATTCCGAGTTCAGCTTCCAGTAGTCCTAGTTTGAAGTCTCCTTTCACTCCGATTCGATAATCGGATTGCATCATCAAAACGAATCCGCCTGCAATGGCATGGCCATTTACAGCAGCAATAACTGGTCTTTCAAGTGAGTAGAGGTTGATCATGGTATTTTCAAAGTTTTCCATAAACTCTTTCATTTCTTTTCGATTGAAGTGAATTAATTTTGGAAGCTCCAAGCCAGCTGAAAATATTTTCCCGCTCCCTGTCAGAATCAAAGGTTTTAAAGGTGTATTTCTAACTTCATCAATTAGTTTGTTCATCTCTGAAAGAAACTCTGGACCCATTGAATTGGCTCCGGGGGCATTCATTTCTAAATAACAGTAGTCGTCATGAGATATCAGTTTCATTTTCACCTCTTCGTTCATATCATTATCGAATGGAGAACATAGAAGTTCAAAAATCTTTCTCTGATTACGAAATTATTCAAGTAAAAAAGCTGCCAGAGCAAAAGTATAAAACTCTTCATAAAAAATACCTGGAAGGGGATTATCAGATTCTTTCTTGGATGGATAGTCTTACGGAGTCAGAACAATACAAGCATAAATATCTTAAAAATCTTACGAAAGATGTTTATTGCTTGAAATATGAATTGCGTTTTAAAGGCGAAATGATTGGCTGGTGTTATGGTTGGCAAGACAGCAAAAGCACCGACTTTTACATGGCCAGTTCTCTCGTGATTCCCGAACATCGGAATAAAGGTCTTTATACCAAAATGTTGAAAAAGGTTCTCGAGCAAACAAAAGCAGATGGATTGACCTCTGTTCGTTCTCGGCATCTTTGTACTAATAATCCTATCATTATTGCAAAACTTAAATGTGGCTTCACGATTAATGGTTTTGAGCAAGATGAGGTTATGGGAACTCTTGTCAGAATGATCTTTCATCATAACGAAAAGAGAAAAAAAGCTTCTTTATTTAGGGCAGGTAAACTCAGTGAAGGCTCCGTTTTTAATAATTAAAATACTCTTCCTTTTTGCTCCCTCAGGTTCATCAAGCATTACTATTCGACAATTGTGACGTATCAAGGCATACGGCTCATTGTCTCGAGTTCGTTTCCTAGCTGAGAAACCAAAAATTTTGATTATTTATTTAAGGTCGAAAGTTTTCACAAGCTCTATAAAGTATTAGAATTCTAGGGTCGGACACACTCAATTAAGCGTTTTTTATTTAACGCTCTCTAAGGATCATACTTATGGGTCAACCAGTTTATTTAGTTGAAGGGATTCGGTCTCCTCAAGCTAAGTCAGGTCTCAACTTGAAAGATGTTGCAGCTCCTTACCTTGCTCACTACCTTATCCGCCATTTGGTTAACAAGTTTGAACTTCCTAAAGACGAAGTAGATGAAGTTATCATCGGGAACACCGGAACTCCGGCGAAGTATCCCAATGTTGGTAGAGTTATTGCCTTGGAAGCTGGTCTTGATAAAAAGACGAGTGGTTATTCGGTTCATCGAAACTGTGCTTCCGGTATGGAGGCTCTTTCTCAGGGTTTTGACAAAATCTTCAGTGGAAGAAACGACCTCATCTTTGCTGGTGGAGCTGAAAGCATGTCGCAAATGCCGTTACTTTTTGGAAAAGAGATGACTGATTTTTTTATTTCTTTAATGAAGGCAAAGACATCAAAAGATAAAATGAAAACTTTTCTGGGATTTCGTTTTCCTCACCTCAGTCCTGTTGTGGCGATTGAACAAGGTTTAACTGATCCATTTTGTGGAAAAAATATGGGACAAACTGCTGAAATTCTTGCAAGGGAATTTGGTATTTCTCGAGAAGAACAAGATACTTTTGCCAATGAATCTCATCATAAAGCTGTTAAGGCCATGAGTGAAGGTCATTTTGATGCCGAGATTCTTCCCATTATTTATGGTGAGAAACTCGACACAGTTCTTAGTCATGATATTGGTCCTAGAGCTAAGAGTTCTATGGAATCTCTCGCGAAATTGAAACCATACTTTGAAAAAAGAACAGGAACGGTCACCGTAGGGAATAGTTGTCCTATCACTGATGGTGGTTCTGTCTTTCTTATGGCGAGTGAAGAAGCTGTGAAAAAGTATAACTTAAAGCCAATGGCGAGGATGATTGATTATCACTTCGATGGGTTAGAGCCTGAACGGATGGGAATGGGACCACTTCTTGCCATGAATGGAGTTCTCAAAAGAACAGGGATGACGATGGATCAAATGGATCTCATTGAAATCAATGAAGCTTTTGCTGCTCAAGTCCAAGCCGTTCGGATGGCCTCAAAAGATAAATCACTTTCCTCTCGCTGGGGAATTGACGAAGTTGTCGGAGAAATTCCTGATGAGAAGTTTAATGTAAACGGGGGAGGGATTGCTCTTGGTCATCCCGTTGGATCAACAGGATGCCGGATTGTGGTAACCCTTGCACATGCCCTCAAAAAAAGAGAGAAGAAATATGGTCTTGCGAGTTTATGTATTGGTGGCGGACAAGGTGGCGCCGTTATTATTGAGAATTTAGCTTAAGGAGGAAGTTGTGAGTTTTAAAACCATTACTTTCGAGAAGAAAGAAAATATCTGTTATATCGGTTTTGGAAAATATGAGGAGAAATCTTTAACGACTCTCTCTCAGCAAACACTTCAAGAACTAGAACAAGCGATTGATCAAGTTAAAAATGATAATGAGGCAAAAGGGCTCATCTTTTTCTCACATAAAAAAGGATGTTTCCTTGCAGGAGTTGATGTTTCAATTATTCAAAACCTGAATAGCGAAACAGAGGCAGCTGACGGAGCGAGTGCTGGACAAAATATTTTTAATAAAATTGAAGATCTTAAAGTTTCAACAATGGCCTTAATTGATGGCTTTTGCTTGGGAGGTGGCCTTGAACTTTCTCTTGCCTGTGATCGGATTATTGTTTCTGATTCTTCTAAGACAAAACTTGGTCTTCCGGAAGTTATGCTTGGGGTGCTCCCTGGTTTTGGGGGGACTTATAGACTTCCGAAGAAGATCGGTCTTACAAATGCACTTGATATGATCTTAACTGGTAAACAAGTAAGAGCAAAAAAAGCATTAAAGCTTGATCTGGCTGACTTCATGATGCCAGCGGAGAGGCTTCTTCCTCTCGCTCCAGAATATCTTTTTAAAAAGAAAAAAGATGATGATTCTATTGCTGAGAAAGCAACTTCATTTGCAGAAGATAGTTTTTTTGGGAAAAAAATTATCTTCCAGAAGGCGAGAGAGTCGGTGATGTCAAAAACAAAAGGTTTTTATCCTGCGCCATTAAAAGTTCTCGAAGTTCTTGAAAAATATATGGGGAAATCAAGAGAGGACTTTCTTCACCAAGAAGCAAAAGCTTTTGGAGAGCTTTCTCAAACAACTCAGTCAAAAAATCTCACGAGTCTTTTTTTTCTTCAAGATACAGCCAAAAAAGCGCGAGGTGAAGAAACAGATAATCTTCAGCAAGGAGCTGTACTGGGAGCTGGTACGATGGGTGGAGGGATTGCATGGTTCTATGCTCATAACGGCATTCCATCTTATATGAAAGATCTTAATGAGGAAGCTCTTAATCTTGGATTAAAGCAAGCCTCTAGTAATTTCTCTAGAGCTTTAAAAAGAAAACGTATGACCAAAGATCAATTCGAAAGAAAAATGCGATCGATCTCTCCGGTTACGACTTATAGTGGTTTTAATAATGTTGATATTCTCATTGAGGCCATTGTTGAAAATATGGATATAAAAAAGTCTGTCCTGAGCGAAGTAGAGAAAGAAGTTAATTCAAAAACAATTATAACTTCCAATACTTCTTCTTTGAGTATTGAAACGATGGCGAGCGCTCTGGAGACTCCTGAAAGATTCGCGGGACTGCACTTTTTTAATCCTGTTCATAAAATGCCTTTGGTAGAGATTATTACTCACAGCAAACTTGATGAAAAAGTTCTCAATGATCTTTATAACTTTGTACTTGCTTGTAAGAAGACTCCGGTTATTGTAAAAGATGGGCCAGGTTTTTTGGTCAATAGGATTTTAGCCACTTATCTTAATGAAGCAGGACATCTTTTAGAAGAAGGTTATTCAATTGAAGATGTCGATCAAGCCGCATTAGATTTTGGGATGCCAATGGGACCATGTCATTTAATGGATGAAGTGGGAATTGATGTCTCTAATAAGGTCGGAAAAATTCTTTTCGAAGGGCTTGGGAATCGATTTAAACCAGGAGAGCTTTCAGGGATTCTTCTTGATAAGAACTTACTTGGAAAAAAGAATCAAAAAGGTTTTTATTTCTATTCTAATTCTGGAAAAAAAGAAGAAATTAATCCAGAGCTGAGTGCAATTCTTCCTCAGTCTAAAAAGTCTGGAGATGTTCAAGCTCTTCAAATGAGAATGATTCTCCCGATGGTGAATGAAGCTGCCTATTGTCTTGAAGATAAGATTGTTGAAAAAGCTAAAGATATTGATCTTGCTATGATCTTCGGTATCGGATTTCCTCCCTTTAGAGGCGGTTTGCTTAAGTATGCGGATGACCATGGTCTTGAACGAATCGTTACGGCGCTTAAACGTTTTCAATCAGAGGTGAGTTCAGAGAGATTTGCAGTCTCTTCACTTCTCGACAGTTTTGTTGAGAAAAAGATGAATTTTTACGATTTTTAATGGCAAAGCTTAAGTCCTTTATATCCTATTTTGTGAAATACATTTTTCACTCAAAAACACGCCAGCGACTAATATATCTCGCGATTATAGGTTTATTTCTTTCATCTCTCTCTCTCTTGGTCCTTCAAGGAATTATGCAAGGCCTTCAAGGGAATTTAATAAAAAGAAATAAAGCAGCACAAGGAACTTTTAAGATTGATGTTCAATATTTAGAGCAAGCTAAGCTGCAAGAGCTAGAGAGAGCGTTAAAAGATCAAAAAATTTCTTATTCTAGAGAGTATGAGATTGAACTTCTGGCTAAATATGATGCTTATATTGCACCTGTTGTTCTAAGAGGAGTGGATTTTAACTTTTATACTCCTGATTTCTTAAAGAAAACAGAAATTTCGGGTGTGGTTTTAGGAGCTGATCTTTCAAATAGATTGAAGTCTCCCGTTTTATCGGAACTGACTTTTTTCTCCCCGTCGCATACTGATGAAATGTTTGGAGATATCCCTTTAATGTCAGTGGAGATGGTCTCTGACATTGCTTTAACAGAGGTTATTGAAGTTGATCAAGTCACAGCTTGGGTGGATGTCACCTTTGTTCAAAACCTTATAAGGGAGGAGACAATTAATACATTAAGGTTTTTTAACGATGCTTCAATTATTACTGTTGAAAAGATATTGAAAAAACCTGATTTCAGTTCGATCTCAATTCTTACTTGGGAAGAGCAAAATCCCTCTTTGCTCTGGGCATTTCGTTTAGAAACCATTGTGATGATTTCACTTTTTGTTTGTATGTGCTTTCTTGTTTCTCTAACGATTGTTTCAGGAAATCTTATCTTTTTTAGTCGAATAAGACTTGACCTGATTAGCTTCTGGATATTAGGGCTTTCTAAAAAAACGATCACATGGCTTATGATCGTTTATTTTCAATTAAAAACCATTATCACATGTTTGTTAGGACTTGTTGCCGGGGGAGGAATCCTTTGGTGGCTTAAAAATTATGCCCCTGAAATAATGCCCGATGTTTTTTTAGAGAGGTCTTTACCGGTAGAAGTTGAAAGTTCTCATCTTCTGATTGCCTTCTGTGTTCCTTATCTCGTTTCTTCTACTTTTACAGTTTACGCGATTCTTATGTTCAATAAAGAAAATTCATCTTATGTCGAAGTTTTAAGAAAAGTAGGAGACTAGGTTGAAAAGACTTGAAAGAAACTTTGTACAATGGATTTTCTTCCATTTTTTTGAATTCATTTGGTTTTATGTAGGAGCTTTGATTTGTCTCTACGCTCTCCATAGCTTTCAAGTACAACTTCCTAAACTTGCAAAAGACCTAGGTGACAATATTATTAATGGAGATCTTGAGAACTCGACAATTAGTTCTTTCATTCTCTTGGCATTCGCTATCTTCTTCTTTAGAACTTGCTCTCGTTATCTTTTCTTTTTACCAGCGAGAGTTCAACAGAAGAATTTGAGAGTTGAGATTGTTGAAAAACTTCAAGCTGCTATTCCTGAAAACTATCAGTCTTATTCTCCCGGACAAATTTATCAAATTCTTTTTAATGATTTTAATCGGCTAAGAGGGTTTATTGGTTTTGCATTATTACAGGTAGGTAATATCATTATTGCTTCTTATATCCTCGTTCCAGAAATTGAAAAAATCGATTCCAATATTTTTGTTGCGTTTACTCCGGTTGTTGTTGCTATTTTAATTTTCTCTGTCGTTATCTTTGCCTTTCAACCTTTCCTAAGAAAGGGACTTGATATCCAAGGAGATGTTCAAAACACCATTATTGAAACTTTCGATGCTAAGGATAGCATCTCGAGTTTTCAGAAACAAAAATCTTTTCTTGATGTCTTTAATCGGATCAGTAATAGAGAATTGAATCTTTTCTTTTTAGCAAGTATAGGGCCTGCCGTTGCAAGACCTCTGATTCCAACAGGGGTTTCTTTGTCATTACTTTGGGGAGCAATTATTATTCAAAAACTTGGCCTCGGTGTTACTTACTTAATTATGTATTCAGGGTTTCTTTTCTTAGTCTTGGAACCTTTGATGTTTTTAGCTTGGATTGGAATTATAATTGCGGGAGCCTTGAGTAGTTGGGGAAGAATTAAAGATCTTTTATCAAGTATCGCTGAAAAAAATATACCTAAAGGGACGTACAAAAAATCTAATGTAAACTTTGACATTCCTTTTTGGGATAGATCTATTAATTTGCAGCTTAAGAAAGAAACTCTTATTGGACTTTGTGGGAAAACAGGCTCTGGAAAGTCTGTTGTTCTTGGTTTAGTTGCTCAACATCTGAAGTATCATAACGAAGCGATCTCTTTTGTTCCTCAAGAACCTCATCTTTTTAATGATTCAGTAGAAAACAATATTCTTCTTGGAAAAGAAATGAATGAAGAGATTAGAGAGAAAGTTTCCGATCTTCTTCATGTTATGGGCTTTGATCAACTTGGATCAAGTTTCGAAGAAATCATGAAAACTGAGGTTGGAGAAAACGGAAAAAAACTTTCAGGTGGCCAAGTAAAGAGACTTTCTTTAATTAGAAGTTTAATCTCTGACTCAAAATTTCTAATCTGGGATGACCCTTTTTCTTCTGTCGATAATATTCTCGAAGCAAGTATTCTTCGCTCACTTTTTGATAAAGGATATTTTAACAAAAGATATATTCTTCTCAGTTCTCACCGACTGACAACGTTTAATCACGTTAAAGAGGTCTATTATTTAGAAGAAGGAGGAGATTATGAATTTGAAAAGGTTGAAAATAAAATAAAGAATGAAAAAATTAATCAGTTCTTTAAATTTCAAATGGCTTTATTATCTTAGACTAACAGAGTTTAAGATAACTCTCGCAGTTTTTGGAATCCTCTTAATGGTTTCTTCTCTCATTGGTTATGAGATTCCTCAAGCGATATCAAAGTTATATGAAAACTATTCTAATCAAGAGCTTTTTAACGAGGGGATTAAAAACCTCTTGCTTCTTTTTGTCAGCCAATATGGAGTACGTTTTGTTTATCAAATTCTTCTTAGTAATTATGTAAAGCAACTACTGGCGAGCTTAAGAGGGGATCTTTTTAAAAACTGGATCTATTCTCATGATATGGTTCATACGAAAGAGCAGACTTTTGTCTCTCAAGAAAAATATACGAGGGGAGAGTTTCAAGCTCGCTTAATGAATGATACTGAAGCAATCAGGGAACTTATTACAACAGGAAGTTTAACCATTTTTATTGACTTCTTTTTTGTTATTTCTTGTATGATAAGCTTCTTTCAAATTCATCGTTTTTATGGAGTGAGCTTAATCATTGCAGAAGTTCTAGTTTGTTTTTTTCTGATTCGAATCAGTAAGTTCATGAGACAAGTCTATGCGAAAGTGAGAAAATCTTCAGGTAATTTATCAAGGGTTCTTTCAAGCCTTTCGAATGGAATTCAACAGCTTTATTATTCTCGTCATGAAAATTATCCTTTAAAGATTTCCGTTCCTAAATTCGATGACTTTCTAAAAATTCAATTGCGGGCCAACCTTTGGGATGCAAGTTATTACTCTCTTGCTGAATCTTTATTTCCTGTCCTTTTAGCACTTGTTATTATCGTTTTTCCTTATTCTGAAGTAACAAGTGTCGCTATTCTTGCGGCATTAATTGATTTAATCCAAAGGTCTATTGGCCCTATTAAGGATATTGCTGGGAAAATCTCTAATATCCAGAGAGCGATGACTGGTGTTGCTCGAATTACTGAACTTGATCAAGATTTGCAAGAAACAAAAGTTGAGACATCTGAGAATAATAAAGAATCAATTGATCATTTCGAGTTTGCTGTAGATGATTTTCTTTACCCGAACTCAACAGGGGACTTATTTTCTCTTACAGATATTAATGTAAGCCTAGAGAAAGGAACCAGTTTAGGAGTTGTAGGAAGATCTGGTTGTGGAAAGTCGACACTTCTGAAGCTTTTAAGTGGGCAAATTTTTTCTGATCAGTTAGAGGTGAGTTTTCTATCTCAAGGAAAGAAAGGGAGTTATAAGCCATCTGAAGTTTCAGAAGTGAGTACTTTAAGAAAAAGTATTTGTCTTATCTCCCAAGATTCTTATCTTTTTTCTAATACTTTGTTGTTCAATATTACACTCGAGGAAAATCCGGATCGTGAGCGATTTGATACATTTTGGGAGCAAACTGCAAAAGAGATCCCTTATCTTAAGAAATGGAATTTCACTCCAGATGATGAAGTTAATCCTTTAAGCATGTCACAAGGGCAAAAGCAGCTTATTTCTGCTTTGAGGTTTTGTTATCATAGAAAGCCGATTGCTCTTTTTGATGAAATTTCTTCTGCACTTGATGGTGAACTAGAAGATGCCCTCTCTCAATTTATTTCTTATATTGAAAAAGATGTCATGATGATTATTGTTGCTCATAGACTTGAAACGCTTATTCGTTGTGAATCCATTCTTTTTCTAGAAAAAGGCAAACAACTTGCTTTGGGGTCTCATGAAAATCTTTATCAAAACTTTCCTGCTTATCAGAACTTCTTCGCTGAATTAAAGGGATCTGATATGCTCTTGGAAAACTGAATAACTCCGTCGCCAAACACCTTTACTTTCATCTAATTCTAAAAGATAGGGCAGGAGTTGACTTGCGAAGTCCTCAGAGCTTTCTCTTGGAAGAAGAGAAGGGAGATTGTCGATAGCAATAATGGAAAGATTTTTGTTTTGAATTATTGGTTTATCGATTTTTGTTGCTTCATTATAAAGAGGAAGCGTGTTAAATTCTCCTCCTGGATCACAACTGACATCAACAAGCATTGAGCTTTTATTTGATTGATCGACTAATTCTTGAGTCAGAAATGGAGGAATCTTTCGATTCGAAAGGACACAATTAATTATTAAGTCATATTCTAAAAGTTGAGGAAACGGTCCTCCTATCTTTGTTTCTTCAAGATCCCAAAGATCAACTTTTTCACAAAAAGGTTTTAAAAAGTCCTTTGCACCTGTTCCGCTTCTTCCAAGTGCTCCAATAACGATAGCTTTTATATTAGATTTTTTGAGTTCAGAAGCAAGATGATTTTTATCCTTGTAATAAGGCTCAAGAGGAGACTTTGGGTTTTGAATAAGTTTGTAACCAACAGCAGCCCCAACATATCCTGCCCAGTAACCGAAAGCTGATACTCGTCGATTATTTTCATCGACTAGATATTCAAGGTCAAAAAGTTTTCCTTCACCTTGTTTGAATCGAGAAAGAATGTTTTGCCATCCTGGTTGCCCTTTATAAGCATGAGCAAAATAAATATGTGAATGAATGAGTGGTGTTTCTTCCTCCGGAAGCTCTTTAAGGCCAAGAATGATTGTTTCTTTTGGAGCTTGCTTCCAGCTGTTCGATTCAACCAAAGTGAGACCAAGTTTTTCGTATTCAGAATCTCTGTAAATACAATTAGTTGATTTTTCTATGAAAACTTTATGCCCGAACTCAGCTAATTTTTTGCAAGCGCTTGGAGGGAGGATCTTCCTCATTTCGTGTGGTTTTGTTTCGTTTCTTAAGCAAAAATCCATTAACCTAATATAACAAATTTCTTGGAGCCTTCAAGTTATAGTCAATCCTCGGTTCAAGCGTTATGATTTTATAAAATAAATGAAGGAGTATTCATGATCCGTTTTTTCTTTTTAATCATTGTAGGTTTTGGAATCCAATCTTGTTCAGATTCTCATTCTAAAGTTTCATATGTTTATAAAACTGGAGGTCAACCAGGAGTGGCTGCGAAAGCAGGAGACATTGAGATTAGCTCAACAGAGATTGAAAAGGGTTTGGTTCTCGAGCTTTATGAAAAAGAAAAAGAAATTTTTCGATTAAAAGAATCAAAGCTTAAGGAACTTTTAATTAAAAAAATTATTGCTGCGGATCCAAAAGGGAAGGGGCTTTCTGTTGAAGAGTATCTTCAGAGAAATGTAGTAAGTAAGGCAAAAGTTACTCAAAAAGAGATTGATACTTTTGTAAAAGAACAAAAGATTCCAACAACTCATATGAATGATCAATTTAAAAATCAAATCAAAGCTTATTTGAAGAATCAAAAAGAAAGAGAAGTCATCGATGCTTGGCTTGGAAAGAAAATTGGAAAACCTGTTGAGGTATTCTTCCAAAAGCCTGCTCGTCCTCAGTTTACGATGCCTGCCATCGGAGATTCTCCTGTTTATGGTGACGAAAAATCACCCGTTGCAATTTATGAATACTCTGATTTTCAATGCCCTCACTGTGCTCAAGCAGTTAGTATTATCGATAAAATCAAAAAGAAATATAAAGGGAAGGTTAAAATCGTTTATAAGAATTTCCCACTTCCAAACCATCCGGATGCGAGAAAGGCGAGCCTTGCAGCGATGTGTGTTCATGAACAAAACAAGGCAAAGTTTTGGGACTTTCATGCCAAGGTATTCGAGAACCAAAGATTCCTTTCAGATGATAAACTTAAGCTTTATGCTAAACCTTTAGGGATTGATGAAGCTAAATTTACTGCCTGTCTTGAAAGCAAGAAATACGACAGTCTTATAACAAAAGATATTGAAGAGGGGTCTAAACTCGGTATCCGTTCAACTCCAACCTTTTTCGTTAATGGAAAGATTGTCACAGGAGCTCAGTCAGTCGAAGTTTTCGAAGAAATTATTAAAGAATCCTTATAAGTATTTTTATCAATTATCCGAGAGGGAGAATTTTCCTTCTCGGATCCCAATATAGCGCATCATGGTATACTTGAGTGAAGTTTCCTTCTTTGGAAATGCATTGATTATTGGGGGCTTATTGATTCATGGATCGAGTCGATTATGCAAAATCATTAAATAGTGAACGCGCTAAGTTCTACGATTCTCTTGAGAATCTAAAAGAGTCTCATAAGAGAGAAGTTAGTAATTTAAGAGAACAACATGATCATGTTGTTGAACAAAAACGTGAAGCCTATGATGGAGATATTGAAGACCTCGAGCAACGTTATAATGAACGTGAAGAGGAAATGTCTGATTTTGTTAAAAATGAATTAGAAGATAAAAAAAATATACTTCGAGAAAAGCTCTCTGATGTACGAAGAGATTTTGCTCGAAGAACAAACCAAAGACAAGCAGAATACAGAAATAAAATCAGTGCGCTCAATACCCAATTTCAAGATAACGTAAGCGAAAAAGAAGAAATGTTCGACAAAATGTTGAATGAAAGAGAAAAAAATCAAAAAGAAAATCTTGAAAACTATATTAAAAATAATGATGTAAAAGTTAAGAAATTAACAAGGGACTACAACGATCAAGTTGATCAATTAAAAGAAAATTATATTGCTGATAAACAAGAAAGCGAAAGACTTCATCAGAGAAAAATGAGAAAGCTGACAAAGGATGAAGCAACTAAACGTTCTAAACTTAGAATGGAGGCAGGAAGGATCATTGATACTCAAAATCAAAGTGCTAAAAGTAATCTTGATACTTCCAGGAGAGCCTACTACGACAATCTCAATGATCTCAAGCAAAAATATACTGAGAACAATCAAAAAACCATTGAGAACTTCGAAAAAATTAATCAAAACCAAAGAGAAAAATTTCTTGCTGAACAGACGAAACAAGAAAGGGATCATTCTCGAGAAATAGAGAATCAAAAAGCGAAGTATGAGAAAAAGCTCGCTTTAAATGATACTTTTGGAAATAAACGAAACGACATGAATCAGCTGAAAAACCAGTATGATTCAAATATTCTCAAAGAACGTGAGCGATACCATACAAGGCTTGAACGGATTCAAAAACATAATGAGCAATCCTTGGATAACTTACAGTCCCAAATAGCTGATAAAAACCAACAGAACCTTGTTGATCAAAACTACCAAAAGCTTGCTCAGACAAAGAAAGAAGCACTTCTTAGAAGAGATATGGCTCTTCAAAATTCAAGGAATCTAGCAAGAGAACGTACAAAAAACGTCAATTTGAAGGACGATTACGATCATCTTATTAGAAACCTAAAAAATGATCAGCACAATGAGATAACTCATCTTAGAAGAAAGCAAACTAGCGAGAAAGATTCACTCACAAAACAGCATGGACTTTTAATCGATGATATGGAGATGCGTTATCAGGAAAACCTTGATGGAATTCGAGCTGATGATATAGAAGATAAACGAATTTTCACTAGAAAGCTTGCTAGAGATAGCTATGGGCGAGAGCATGATCTGAGAACAGATCACCAATTTCAAATGGCTTCTCAAAAAAGAGGCTATGAGGGGCAGGTTAGCCAACTCAAGAACAGCAAAGATCGAATTGAAGCGAACTATAATGCCAATTTTCAAGCACTTCAGCGAGCGAAGGCCGATGAAATCATTGCCCAGAAAGAGTTCCATGAAAACCAAATTATTTCGAAAGATGCAGAACATAGACAAGATCTTCAAATCCGTGAATCAAAGCTACTCTCAGAGATGCAGTCATTGAGGCGAGAATACAATCAGCGAATGACTGAGCAGGGAATTGAGCATGAGAGAAAGGTCAATGAGCTGACCTCTCAGTATGAAACGCAATTGCGAACTCAAAACAACCAGCTAAAAAAAGAAATGCAACAGCAACAGAGCAAAAACAAAATTATGCAAGATCGGATGAAATCGGACTTTGAAAGTCGTAAAGAAAGGCTTATAACTCATTATGAGAATGTAATTCAAGATTTAAAGAAGAATCATAATCAAGAAGTTGATAATTTCAGGGCCTTTATCCGAGAGGAGCGATCCAAGGCCTAAAAGGGTGATGGACGATGATTACGAAAAGAAGGGCTAAAATTGTAGGGACACTCGGACCATCTACAAATTCAGTAGAAGTTCTAGAACGACTCATCCTTTCAGGACTGAATGTTGCTCGCTTAAATATGAGTCATGGAACCCATGAGCAACATAAACACATGATCGAAAACGTTAGGACAGCTTCTAAGAAGTGCAATAGAGAAGTAGCTATCCTTTGTGATCTACAAGGTCCAAAAATACGTGTCTCAAAACTAGATCAACCTCTTGAGCTTAAGAAGGGTGAGCGTTGGCTTATCGGCTTTGAAAGAGACGTTCCAAAAACTGGGAATGTGATCCCAACGACTTATGAAAATATAGCGAAAGACGCTCAAGAAGGAGCTCGAATTCTTTTTGATGATGGTTTACTTGAGGCTAAGGTTACTAAAAACGAAGCCAATCATATTGAAATTGAAGTTATTGAGGGAGGCTTTTTAAAGTCGAATAAAGGAATCAATTTACCAGATAGTAATGTTTCTGCTCCAAGCTTAACAGAAAAGGATGAAAAAGATTTATTATTTGGAATTAGGTATGAAGTTGATTATGTGGCCTTGAGCTTTGTTCGAACCGCCGATGATGTTCAACGAGTTAAGAATATTATCAATAAGCAAAAGGTCTATGTTCCAATTGTCGCCAAAGTCGAGAAGCCAGAAGCAATTGAGAATATTGATGCTATTATTGAAGTCAGTGATGTGATCATGATTGCTCGTGGAGACATGGGAGTAGAATTAGGAAATCATCTTGTCCCACAAATCCAAAAAGAAATTATCGCAAAATGTAATACGAGAGGTGTTCCGGTTATAACGGCAACTCAAATGCTTGAAAGTATGATGGAGCATTCTAGACCGACAAGAGCTGAGGCGAGTGATGTCGCCAATGCTATTTGGGACGGAACAGATGCTGTCATGTTAAGTGGTGAAACAGCTGCAGGGAAGTTCCCTGTTGAAACTGTTCAAATGATGAATCAAATCGTTAAAGAAGCTGAAAGACATCCGAGAGAACGCCCTTTGCTTAGGAATATGAATCTTTCAGGAGTTTCTTCTAGTATTCAAGTCGCAGCTTCCTTAATTGCCGAAAAAAATAAAGCAAGGTGTATTCTTTCTTTTACTGAAAGTGGAAACTCCTGTTTACAAATGACTCGATTTCGACCAAAGAGACCGGTCCTTGGGGTGACTCCATCCTTGAAGTCTATTCGAAGAATGTGCCTTTATTGGGGAATTACTCCTTATTTTGTGTTGAGTGATCAGAAAGATATCCTTGAGATGGAAACAGAGATTATCAACCGTCTTAGAGATGAAGCGAAACTCGTAAAAGGGGATAAAATCGTTATTACTCATGGTGGAGGCTTGTTTTTTAAAGATGGAACGGCTAACACGATTAGAGTTGAGATCGTTCAAGAGGTCTAATTTTTACGCTTTGCATTTTTAACTCTGCTTATTGTCTTAATCTGTGTTATGACTGAGACGTGGATCCATTTGATAAATCATTCTTAGGGAACCTCGGTATTGTGGACTGGGGCTATACTGAACAATCAGAACCTATTTCTTATGAACACTTTCAGTCGTGGTTAAGTCAGTCTTATCATGGAAAACTGGGTTATCTTGCAGATAAGAGAGCGGATAAAAGAGCAAGTTTGAAAGAAGTCTATCCTGATTTCGAATCAGCCTTGGTTTTTTTGTTCGATTATCGAAAACAAAAGAAATACCTCCAAGAGAAAAAGGATCATCGAATCGCAGGTTATGCACTTGGTTTCGATGGAGAAGATTATCATTTTGTTCTCAGAGAACGCTTAGAGAAAATTGCGCTATTTCTTGAGATCAATACTTATAAGATGAGTATTGATATGGAGCCAGTGTTAGAAAGAGATTTAGCCTACCGTTCAGGTTTAGGATGGTTTGGTAAAAACTCTATGTTGATCAATAAAAAAGAAGGCAGTTACTTTCTTATCGCTTCTCTTCTTTTGCCAAAAAAGCTTAGCCTCAAAAGTAAAGAGGTAGAATCGGATCATTGCGGAATTTGTACAAAATGTCTTGATGCTTGCCCGACAGATGCCATTACTAATGAGCGAACATTAATTGCAAATAGGTGTATCTCGACTTTTACAATTGAAACTTTTAAAGAAGAAACAGCACCTGATGGTTTTAAAGAAGAATATTATTTTGGATGTGATATTTGCCAAGATATTTGTCCTTGGAATCATAAACCTTTAGAGGGAGTTGTTCCAGAGGTTAAAAAGGGACTTGTTTATAATTTTTTTCTAGACCGAGATAATGAACAAATCCTAGAGGACCTTTCTAAGATGTCTAATCGTGGCTATAAGAGACTCTTTCGAGGAACTGTGCTTGAAAGACCGGGGCGAATCGGTATGATAAAGAACTTGCGAGCTATTAAAGAAAGGACAAATAATGATAACAGTCATCTCTGGAACAAATAGAAAGAACTCTAATACAAAAGTCATTGCAGATATTACTTGTGAAAAGATGAAAGAGAAGGGAATTGATTATCAACTTCTTGATCTCAGAGAACTTCCTGAGGGATTGTTTCATAAAGATGTCTACTGGAATGCCCCTGCAGAGTTTAAACCTTTTCAAGAGATGATTCTTAACTGTGATGGGATTCTAAATATTGTTCCTGAATACAACGGTTCTTTTCCAGGGGTCTTTAAGTATTTCATTGATATCCTTAAGTTTCCTGAATCTCTTTTAGAGATGCCTTCAGGATTTATTGGAGTTGCTGACGGTTACTTTGGTGCCTTAAGAGCGATTGAGCAGCTAGAGATGATTTATCAATACCGCAAAGGCCATATCTTTGGTAAACGAGTTATGTTCCCAGGTGTTTCTAAGAAACTTTCAGAGGATAAGCAATCAATTACTGATGGAAAGCTTGACGAAATGCTTACAGAGATGGTTGTTGATTTTAATGATTTTTCGAATCGTTTGAAGAAATCATGACTCCACAAGATCTCTTGATTGAATATGAGAAACGTCTGTCTTCTCAGAGTTTTGAGAAAGTAAAGCCTCTTATACATAAAGATGCAACTTTTTGGTTTAATGATGGTTCATTCTCTGGAATTAGAGAGATAGAACAAGCCTTCCAGAAAACATTCGACCTTATTAAGGAAGAAAAATACTGGCTTTCAAGTCTTAAATGGATTTCAGAAACTAGTAATTCGGCGACATGTATTTATCAATACAATTGGACTGGCTTGATAGAAGGAAAGCAATCCTCTGGAAATGGTCGCGGTACAAGTGTTTTAAAAAAAGTTGATGGTAATTGGAAAATTATTCACGAACATTTGAGTCGAGACTCATAGGCCGAGGATTTCTCCTCGGCAGTATTAAACTTAATTAAGAGGCGTTTCTTGAACATAAAGACGGAAGATCTTGTCTTTACTTCTTCTGATATAGAAGTTTCCTTGGTCCTTTTGGTCTTTCAGAAACTCATAGTACTCAGGAAGTTCGCATTGAATTTCGAAAACAGATTTACCTTCATGTTCACCGAAATCAACAAAAACTCTGTCTTCTTCAATAATACCTGTAAGTGGTGATTGTTCCTGCTGTGCCATATTCCCTCCTAGAATACGAATGAATTTTGCTTCTTAATAACTTCTTAAGAAGCCTTCCTAAGACTATGATAGAAAATTAAAACTAGAAATGAAAAGGAAAATTTACTCTTTGAAAAAGTTTTTAAGATAATGAACAAGAGCTTTAAATTCTAGTGGGTAGCGCTCGGCCATAATGGCCCTAATAAGATCAAGGCACTCAAATATCGAAACAGGTTTTCTATAAGGTCTTTCGCTAATCATGGCCGTAATGACGTCAAACACAGCAACAAGATATGTTTCTAAACCATAGGCCATATCGTCTTCTAGTGTCAGCTTATCACCACTTCTTACCTGAGCAATTTTATCGTTCAGAAAGTGATGGTGTGTAATAATTTCAAGTTGAGACTTATTAATAGGCAATCTGTTCTCTATAAGAAGTAAAGTGTTATAAGGGTGAACCTTTAAAGCTCTTTTATCGTGTTGATCAAGTTCTTCCTTATCAAGTGAATCTTTTTGAACATAACACATTCCAAGGTCTTTTAAGTAACTTGTTACAAACAAGTTCTCAATTTCTCTTGAAGAAAATGTTTTTAAATAATGAAGAAAACCAAGCAGCATCACAGAAGAAAGCATGGGTTGTAATCTAGAGTAATGAAAAGGTTCTATTTGCATTTTGTGGAAAAGCTTATTGACGATTTTCTTATGTTCATTAGCAAAACCGACAAGGTTACCAGAACTTTGGTAAAGAAGTTTTAAAATTTCATCATTTAAAGGGGAGTCATAAAGATTCTGCATATTCATTGTCATTAATGAAACATGTTGAAGAGAATTTTTTAAAGGACTTCCTCCTACTGATAGAGAACGAGCATTATGCCTTAAACGATCAAGAAGGTTTTCTTCAATTCTTTCATTGTCTTCAACCGAGACAAAAACGGTCGTAATCCCATCTACGATGAGATTTTTAACATCTTCTTTTGTGATTTTTTGATGATGATTAAAAATAATCGCAAATTGATTCTTGCGAAAAACGTAGATATCATCTTCAGGAAACTCAAGGACAAGCAGTTCTCGAGCAGTCCTTTCACATAATTGAAAAGGCAACTGGTGCGCGTACATAATATTCATATCGGAATGAATCTTTAGAGCTTTTACGATCTGAAACAGTAATGAAAATAATGCCTTAGATTAGGCTTTTATAAGGTTTGATTATAAAAACTGACCAAGGAAATCAGTAAATTTATGGCCGTTAGCTTCAAGCATTTGAGGGAAGAGCGAAATACTTGTCATTCCTGGAAAGGTATTAATTTCATTAATATAGAGATCGCCTTCTTTATCTTCTAAAAAGTCGACTCTTGAAAGATGTCTTAAGTTCAAACCTTTGAAGGCTTTGAGGCTGTATTCTTCGATTATTTTAACTGTTTCTTCTGAGAGATTGAGAGCATTAACATTGATCTTTGTTGTAGAAGTATCGTTGTATTTCTCTTCATAGCTATAAAATGTATCTGGGCAGATGATCTCACCGGGGTGAGTTGCATAGATTTTCCCATCAAGTTCATAAACCGCGACTTCTAATTCTCTTCCATAGACAAACTTTTCAACGATAACTTGTTCCGAATATTTAAAAGCATTCAAGATAGCTGCTTTTAGATCAGACTTTTTAGTAACAGGGTAGCATCCAACAGAAGAGCCTTCGGAACTGGCCTTAACAAAAAGGTTGAGGTGTTGATCCCAAAAATCACTTAAAGTTGATTCATTGATATTATTTCTATCATTCAAATAAAGTGAAGGAGTATAAGGAAGTCCAAGCTCTTCAAACCAAAGTTTTGTTGTAATTTTATTAAAACAGATATGACTTTTCTCAGAATTATTTCCTAGGTAAGGAACTCCAATCATATCCAAATAACCTGGAAGTTCTCCTGTTTCTCCTGGAAAGCCATGGAGGCAGGGGATAACAAAGTCGATTTTTTCGGAGCCTATCCTATGGTCAGGACCAAGAGTAATGACTTGTCCACTGTGATGCCAAAGACGGTCTTTGATTTCAACTTCTAGCACATTTGCTTTTTCTGTTTTTTGAAGTTGCTCGGCGATATATTCTTTAGAACGGATTGAGATGTCGTGTTCGTTACCACCTCCACCGTAAACTAAAAGAACATTTTTCATTAATACTTATCCCTAAGTTTCTCTGGCGTAAATTCAGCTTCAAGGTCGCTAAACATCTTAAGCACATCAGCGATTGCGAAAGATTCCGTTTTCTGTTCGCCATATTTTCTAAGACTTAAAGTCTTATCGTTCATCTCATTATCACCGATAACGATCATGAAAGGAACCTTTGCCTTTTGAGTTTGTCGTGTTTTAAGGCCCATCGTCTCATTTCGTTTATCAACATTAGCTCTAATTCCAATTTTTTTAAGCTCAATTTCAATCTCATCACAGAAAGCGCCATGAGCATCAAGGTTAACTGGAATAATCCGGACTTGCTCCGAAGCTAACCAAAATGGGAAAACTCCACCTGTATGCTCTATATAAACACCCAAAAACCTTTCAAGTGATCCAAGCAGGGCCCTGTGAATAACGACAGGTCGTTTATCTTCACCATCTGAATCTGTGTACTTTAGATCAAATCTTTCAGGAAGAACGAAGTCAAGTTGGATTGTTCCAAGTTGATGGTAGCGGTTAAGAGCATCTGCTATTTCAATATCAATTTTCGGACCATAGAAAGCTCCATCACCTTCATTGATTCCAAATTTATGACCACTTGCTTTAAGGGCCGCTTCAAGAGCTGACTCGGCTTGATCCCAAATTTCATCAGAACCCGCTTTCTTCTCAGGTCGAGTGGAAAGGCTGACTTTGATTTTATTAAATCCAAAGTGTTCATAAGAAATAAAAAACATCTCCATTAAAGAGATAATCTCTTCTTGAATCTTTTCAGGCTGAATAAAAATATGGGCATCGTCTTGGCAAAATGTTCGAACTCTTGTGAGGCCTGCGACAACTCCCGAGCGTTCGTATCTATGAAGCCGACCAAAGTCTGCGTATCTCATGGGAAGATCTCGATAGCTGTATTTATAATGTTTGAACATTAACATATGACAAGGACAGTTCATTGGCTTAAGTCCGAACTCTCTCTCATCAATCGGAGTAAAGTACATATTTTCTTTGTAATTATCGTAATGGCCGCTTGTGCGCCAAAGGTCTACATCAAGAACTTGTGGAGTAATAACTTCCTCATAGCCGTATTTGTTATATAGATTTCTCATATAATCAACGAGTCGATTATAGAGATAAGTTCCTTTAGGCATAAAGAAAGGACTTGCAGGAGCGACTGGATCAAAATGAAAGAGATTTAACTCTTTTCCAAGTTTTCTATGATCTCGCTTTTTGGCTTGTTCTAAAAAGTGGAGATGTTCTTTAAGTTCTTCCTTTGATTTAAAAGAAGCTGCGTAAATTCTCTGAAGCATTGGTCGTTTCTCATCTCCACGCCAATAAGCACCTGCTGTGTGAAGGAGCTTAAAAGACATTGGAAGATGACCAGTGCTCTCAACATGTGGTCCTCGACAAAGATCAAAAAAGTCATCTCCTTGAGTGTAATAAGTGATTGTTTCACCAGTTGGAAAATCTTCAATCAACTCACACTTGAGATCTTGCTTCTTTTCTTTGAAGAATTTTATTGCATCTTCTCGCGCGATTTCATGGCGAGTAATTGGAAGCTTCTTTTTAATAAGCTCTTTCATTCGTTTTTCTATTTTCTTGAGATCTTCATCTTGAATACGAGTTTCCATAGAAATGTCATAGTAAAAACCATTCTCTATGGTCGGACCGATACCAAGTTGTACGGTTTCATTTGGGTAGAGTTCCGTAATTGCTTGGGCCATAAGATGTGCAGTGCTATGCCGTAGTGTGTCTAAATCGTATTCCTTCACACTCCCTCCAAATAAAAAAAGATCAGGAGAATATACCATTGAGCGTAATCTAATGTAAATGTAAGATTAGATTCAATAAAATCCAACCTTTTTTAATAATTCTTTGTATTATCAATAATTTATAAAACCAGACTCATTTTACAGGGAATTAACATTATTGTAAGTTTATTGAGATCAAATCCAAAGGATATGAGGAATTTATTGGGGGGGTCCATGTCGATCGAGGTTTTTGAAGAAGTACAAAGAAAATTGGTTCAAGCAAAAGAGGACCGAGTTTTCGAAAAAGTAGAAAACCAAGTTATTGCTGAGAAAGGTTTTATACCAACACCTGATTCTAAGTTAATTTCTGCGAGAGAAATCGGGGAAACTCATTATAAGTTAGCAAAGATTTATTACGACAAAGCAGATCTTGAAAAAGCTGAGTACTACTTTTTAAAAGCACTCGATGCATGTGAATTACCTCAAGATGCTTTTGCGATGATGAAGATCAGTGGTTTTTTAGTGAGAGTCTATTCCGAATTTCTAAGAAAAGAAGAAACAAATAATTATATTAAAATTTCTCAATTGCTCCTTGATACAGTTTTTATGTCTAAAGATTGGCAAGCAAGAGCTGAATACTTCTTCTATATGGGCTCAACGAAGACTTACCTTGGCGAGCTAGAAGAAGCGAATAAAAACTTTTCTCTTGCTGTTAAAAAAGCCCAGGAATCAAACGAGCCTGAAGTTGTAGCGAAGTCTCTTCTTCTCATCGCTCAGAATTATTTCCAAATGGGAGACCTCGAAGCTTCTTTCCGTGGCCTTTGTCAGCTCGAGCAATTGCTTTCAATTCTTAATAAGGGGTATTTAAAAGGAAGCATGTACCTGCTTTATGCTTCTATCTATAATAGAAGAGGTGAGCACAGTAGAGCGATTGAGTATTATAAAAAATCTCTTGAAGAACTTAATAAGAAATCATGTTGGAACCTTATCGGATACATCATGCTTGGCATGGGTGTGAGTTACAAGAAAATGGGAGATTATAAAAAATCTATTCTTCACTTTGAAATGGCTCAAAACCTCACAAGCGGATCTCTCTTTAAAAAACTCCACAGCAAAATTGGTGGAGAAATTAATGAGGTTAATGATTCCAATATCGACTTTATCATCGATAAAACTGAGCGAATTATTAAGGAAAAGACTCTTGGAGTTATCGACTTTAAGCACAGATTCGTTCTCCTCGAAATTCTTTACTTATTGGCTTCAAATCCAGGGAAATATTTTGATAAGGAAGATCTCTCAAGAGAAATTTGGAGAGAAGAGTATAATCCGTTGATTCATGATAAACTTATTTATACAAGTATCTCTCGTTTAAGGAAGCTGATTGAACCAGGTGGAGAAAAGAATAAATACATCGTTCGTGGAAAAGACGGTTACACGTTTAGTCCGCATGTTAAGGTCCGCTTTTGTCATAATACAGGATCTCAAAACGACTCTATTTCAAATATTGAAATTAGCGCTCCGTTATAGTGTAATCTTACTCGTGCTCATCCCGAGCACGAGCTATTCCATAAAAGATAAAGTTTATTTTCGAATTGAGACCGATTATTACTCAGGCTGGGAAGTTCAGAAATATCAAAATCGAATCCGTTACTTCCAATGTCTTTACCCTGAATCAACCTCTCTTAAAGTTTTAAAAAAGTATTATGAAAATCGCTTTAAGCAAAAAAAGTCATTAAAAAACCTTCTGAATCTAAAAATGGATGATCGTTTAAAGTATGACAAGCCCGTAAATTTTTACCTTATTTATTTCAAGCTTACGAAGTTCTTAACCGGTCACTCAGTAGTTCTTTCCCAAAGTTTAATAAAAAATATAAGGGATCAGATAAAATTATCGGGATGCTCATTTTCTAAAAAATATGAAAAAAATGCGTTAGAAGCGATTAAGCCATTTTATCAAATGGAAGTCTTCCTAAAGTCACGGTTTAATCTCGATCTTGCGAAAGGGAAACTTAATTTTAAGTCAGCCTTTAACTTCCTTGATTCTATTGATGGGCAATATCGGCATGAGTTTTTCAATTAAAGCTTTTTCAGGGGAAGAGTTAACTCACTTATCAAGTGAGATAAAAAAACAAATTCAAGATCTTGATCATCAACTTATGGATTATGATTGGACTGACTCTCAATGGAAAGAGCTTTGGTATTCACCTCGACATTACTCTTTAGCAATTTTAGAATCAGATCGAATTCAGGGATTCTCGCTTTGGTTGCAGACCGATGTCCTAGAGCTCCTAAAAATTGCTGTTATGAAAGAAGTGAGAGGGACAAGCCAGTCTCAGATTTTCTTTAGTTCTACTGTTAAGAAATTGAAGGCCCAACAGGTTTTTTTAGAAGTTTCAAAAAAAAACAATACCGCAATTAACTTCTACAAAAAACTAGGTTTTGAAACTTTGAATGAAGTAAAAAGGTATTATCGAGATGGATCAAATTGTCTCAAGATGAGCTTTACTCTTACTCCAGAAAATCATTCTTCCCAAGAGAAAAAAATTGAAGATTAATTCTACAAACATCAGTTTTTTCATGATCATCTTCACTTAACCATATTGCAAAAGGATTTTATCCCACGAGATAGTCTTTAGAAGTTGACCCCATTATGCCGCGGAGCATAGTCGTCATTACAGGAGGATCGTGTGGTTTTACTCCAGATACGTGGACAATGACCTTTGATGATCAACTGTAATTGCTTCGAGAATTGATAGGAAGGCAGAAGAATTGATTTTTCGCACAATAATTGATATTTGTAGAGCCTAACGTATTCCAATTGCAAGGTTTCGTTAGCCTATTAAACATATGGTTTTTTAGGGGTGGTTTTTTAACCACCCTTTTTTATTGCTTAATTTTAAGGGGAAGTATTGGAAATTGAACGAAAAGGCTTAGAAAAAAAGTTCTTTGATCTCGTTCAGGGTGTTGTTGAGAATGAGGGTTACGCTCTTTATGATCTTGAATATTTAACGGCACAAAAATTACTTCGTCTCTATATTATGGATCCTAAAACTCAAACAGTGGTGATTGAAGATTGTGTTCAAGTTGATCGAGCTTTAACAGAACCTTTTGAACAGAACGATTGGATTCCTGAAGATATTGTTTTAGAGGTTTCTTCGCCAGGGATTTATCGCAAGCTACGAAATAGGCAACACTTTGAGTGGAGCTTAGAAAAGAGAATATCTTTGAAGTATCGAGGAGATCTCGATTTCGGTGAAGAAGCAAAAAACAGAACTTTGAAAGGTCAGAACTTGATTGGTTTTTTAAAGGGAGTAAATGGGGAGAGTGATTTTGAGATCATTATCGAAGTTCCCTTAAAAGATAAAACAATAAACGTAAATATCGATAGCAAGCAACTTGTTAAAGCGAACTGGGAACCAGAGCTTTAGAAGAAAGGAGATAAAAAGTGGATTTTTCAGAAATTGGAAGAGTCATTGAAATGATCGGTAAAGACCGAGGAATCAAAAGGGAGATCATCGTTGGTGCGATTGAACAAGCTTTTGTTGTAACGGCTCGAAAGAAGTACGGAATTCATGGTGAATTTGAAGCAAAATATAATGAAGAAGATGGTGATATCGAAATCTTTCAATATAAAACAGTTGTTGATGATATTAAAGATGACATTACTGAGATCGGTCTTAATGCTGCTAAAGAACTTGATGAAGACGCTGAAGTAGGAGATCAACTCGGCCTTAGAGTTGAAGATGTAGGATTCTCAAGAGTTGATATTCAAACAGCGAAACAAATCATTTTTCAAAAGGTTCGTGATGCTGAAAGAGATATTCTTTTTTCTGAGTTCAAGCATAGAGAAGGGGATCTTGTTACTGGGATTGCAAGACGTTTTGAAAGAGGAAATGTAATGGTTGATCTCGGAAAAGCGGATGCAGTTCTTCCAAAAAGAGAAATCATTTTTGGAGAAAGCTTTAAACCAGGAGATAGAATTCAAGCCTATCTTTCTGAAGTTGTTATGACGAATAGAGGCCCTGAAATTCGTCTTACTAGAACAAGCCCATTATTTTTAATGAAGCTGTTTGAAATGGAAGTTCCAGAAATTGCAGATGGAACGATTGAAGTCATGGCTGCAGCTCGTGAGCCAGGTCATAGAGCGAAAATTGCTGTAACGACGATGGATAGAGATATTGATCCCGTTGGAGCCTGTGTTGGTATGAAAGGATCAAGAGTTCAAAATATTGTTAACGAACTTCAAGGTGAGAAAATCGACATCGTTCGATGGTCGGAAGATCTTGAAACATTTACGAAGTCTGCTCTTGCACCTGCCGATATTACTTCGATTAGTTTGAATAGAGATGAACATCTTATCGACGTTATCGTCGAAGATGATCAGCTTTCACTTGCTATTGGTAGAAGAGGGCAAAACGTTCGTCTTGCTGCCATGTTAACTGGCTGGAAGGTAAACATCGTCTCGAAATCTAAATTACAAGAGAAAGTTAAACTTGCGGTTGAAAACCTTGTTCAGGTTGAAGCGATTAATGATGCAGCTGCTCAGATGCTTGTTCAAAATGGTGTAATGTCGATTGTTGATCTTTCTGCAGCTGAAGCTTCTGAGATTTCAAGAATTCTTGGATCGAACGATGATCATGCTCAAGGATTTATCGATGCGGCAGCTAAAGCTGTTGAAGCGGGCGAAGTTAAAATTGATATTGAAGAAGATGAAGAAATTATTTCAGCTTCTGCAATTCCAGGTCGCCATGGATTTATTAAAGGCCAAGATGCTGTTCCTGGAACAGAAGAAGCAGGTGCTACTTCTGAAGAGGGTGAGAAATTTAGCGAAGCAGAAAAGCGACTTAGAGAAGAGCTTGCTGCTTTTAAATTAAAATAAATAGGTAAGCAATAATAAGCAATAAGCGGAGTTACCCTATGAGTAAAAAGGTTTTTGAATTAGCCAAAGAACTCGACATTGGATCAGTTGTTCTCGTTGAAAAAATACGAGGAATGGGAATCAATGTTCGAAACCACATGGTGAAGCTTTCTGAAGAGGAACTCGATCAAGTTATGAAAGGACTTGAAGCCGAGAAGCAAGCGACCGTCGCTGCGGCTCCTAAGAAAAAAGTTGTTAAGAAGAAAAAGAAAGCTATAAAGAAAAAAACGGTCAAAAAAACAACCAAGGCAACGGCAGCAACTGAAGTGACTGAAGCTACTGAAGAAGCACCAAAGAAAAAGAAAACGGTAAAAAAGAAAGTTATTACTGTTAAAAAGAAAGCTGTTGCTAAGAGAAAAGAAGATGCCAAGAAGGCTAAAGAAGCTCTCGAACCTGTCAATAAGGTAGCTTCTCAGCAAGCCCTAAGAGTGGTTAAGCCTGCACCTACAGCAGAACCAACAATTACAGCCACTGATCAAGCGTTAGATCCAAGCTCAGATGTCTACAAAGAGAAGATGCATACCTTTACTCCTGTTTTTGTCCCTGAGAAAGGTGCTGAGCAACCAAAAAAAGCTTCTCAACCGACGAAACAAGCAAGTCCAGCAGATGCTCCTGATCTCAATGCTGATAAAACAAAAGGCAAAAAACGAATTGGAGATCTCGCAGCTATTGTTAATAAGAAGGGTGGAGAGAAATCTAAAGACCTTGGAATGATTCGTGCTGAAGAAGAGCTGAAGTTAGCTTCAACTCTTGTTGGATCAAGTGCTTATATACCAGCTCGAAGAAAGAAGGTTTTTACTGGGGCAACAAAATCTACAATAATAACGGAAGTTAAGGATTCAAAACGAGTGGTTCGTATGCACGGAGCAATAACGTTAAAGGATCTTGCCGACAAGCTAAGTGAAAAGTTTAATAACTTTGCTAATAAAGTCCTTGAGTTAAATCTCCTTGTTAAAGAAGAAGATTATGTAGGAGTCCAACTTGCAACTGAAATTGCTGAAATCTATGGCTATCGGGTAGAAGATGTTGCTTTTGATGAATCAGAAGTTATCGCTCAGGCTCAAGAAAAAGTGAAAACCGATTCTGATGCTCCATCAAGAAGCCCAATCGTAACGATTATGGGGCATGTCGATCATGGTAAAACGACACTTCTTGATCATATCAGAGAAGCTAAAGTTGCCGATGGTGAAGCCGGTGGAATTACTCAGCATATTGGAGCTTATTCGGTTCCGGTAAAAGATTCGACCTTAACCTTTCTCGATACTCCAGGTCACGCGGCTTTTGGGAATATGAGACAGCGTGGAGCTGATGTTACTGATGTTGTTATTCTTGTTGTTGCTGCCGATGATGGGGTCATGGAGCAAACAAAAGAATCTATCAAATATATCCAAAAAGCTGAGAAACCATTAATTGTTGCCGTTAACAAAATGGACAAAGAAGGAGCAAATCCTGATCGGGTGAAGCAAGAATTAATGGAATTTAATATTACTCCAGAAGAATGGGGTGGAGACGTTCAATTTATTGAAATCTCTGCACTCAAAGGCACTGGAATTGATAACCTTCTTGAAGCAGTTCAACTTCAAGCTGAGATCCTTGAACTTCGTGCAACTCCAAAGGGAGCAGCTGAAGGAATGATTATTGAATCTAAGATTGAAACGGGTCGTGGACCAGTTTGTACTGTTTTGATTCAGAAAGGTACTCTTAAGAAAGGTGATGCCGTTGTTGTTGGAGAAACTTACGGACGAGCAAGAAGCCTCATGGATCATACGGGGAAAATGGTTCCTTCTGCTGGGCCATCAACTCCTGTTCAAATACTTGGCCTCGATGGAGTCCCAAGTCCTGGTGATACACTTAATGCTGTTAAGAACGAAAGAGCTGCTAAGAAAATCGTTGAGAATAGAGAAGACGAGAGAAAACAACTTGCTCAAGCAAGTAAGAAGAAAATGTCACTTGAGGATTTTTTCGGGACAGCAGCTGATGCTGAAGAGAAAAAGGTTCTTAAACTTATTATTAGAGCTGATGTTCTTGGATCTTTTGAAGCCATTAAAAACTCAATTGAAGCGCTTGGTAACGATGAAGTTGGAGTTGAGGTTATTGGAGGAGGTGCTGGTGCGATTTCTGATAGCGATGTTCAAATGGCTGAATCAGTTGAAGGCTATATCATTGGATTTAATATGAGACCTGTCACTTCCGCAAGAAGACTCGCTGAAGAGAAAGGAATTGATGTTAAGACATACTCAATTATCTATAAGCTCATTGATGATATTAAACTTGCTCTTGAAGGAATGCTTGAACCTGAAAGAATCGAGAAATATATTGGTCGAGCTCAGGTAAAAGATACTTTCAATATTCCTAAGATTGGTGTTATTGCTGGTTCTGCTGTTATTGATGGAAAAATTGAAAGAGGTTGCAATATCCGTCTTCTTAGAGAAGGCAAAATTGTTTTTGATGGACTTATGTCTTCACTTAAGCGTTTCAAAGACGATGTTAAAGAAGTTAAGAATGGTTATGAATGTGGTATTGCGCTTGAAGGTTATGACGATATAAAAGTTGAAGATATCTTTGAAGCCTATATTTTCGAAGAAAAGAAACGAACACTAGAAGTCGATAGAGTATAGATGAGTAGACAAGAGAGTTTTTCACGAGAAAAGTTTCAAGAGAAGATTCAGCATGAATTGAATAATCTTTTGCGAACAGATGTGAGAGACCCACGGACTCAATTTATATCAATCACTCATGTCGAACTTAATAAGGACTACTCGCAAGCGAAGGTGTACTGGGATACATTTGATGCTTCAACAAGAGGGAATTCTAAAAAAGCGATCGAAGGAATGGTTGGAGTTCTAAGAAAAAAACTTTCTCAGAATATTAAATTACGCCACACCCCTGAGTTAAAGTTTATTTACAATTCTCAATTTGAAGATGAAATGAAAATTACACAGCTTCTTGCGGAGAGTTCTGATGAAGAGTGAGTTACCTCCTTGTGTCTTCAATATTTATAAACCTGCAGGTATTACCTCCTATGACGTCTTAAGACATTTTAAAAGAAATCTTGATTATAAATTTTCTAAAGTTGGTCATTTCGGAACGCTTGATCCATTTGCTGAAGGAGTACTTCTAATTGCTTTTTCTAGAGCAAGTCGATTGAATAATTACGTTCATGAGGGACTTAATAAAACTTATATTGCTGACGGCATCCTTGGTCTAGAAACAGACACAGGTGACCTGACAGTAGAGCCTCGTAATAAGGACGAATCCGATTATCTGAATAATGAAATATCTCAATTCTCTAAAGAGTTTATTGAAGAGAGGCTTAATGAAAAGTTTCTTGGTGATTATTGGCAAGCTCCTCATAAATTCTCTGCAGCAAAGTTTGAAGGGAAAAAACTATATGAGTATGCTCGAGAAGGAGTAGAAGTTAAGAAAGAGAAAAAACTTCGGAAGGTTTATAAAATTGAGATCCTTGATTATCAGTTTCCTAAATTAAAAATTCGCTTTGAAGCGAGCTCTGGAACTTATATTAGAACTCTTTTTTCTGATTGTGCGAATTATCTAGGAACCTTGGGTACCTTGGAAAAATTATATAGAGAAAAAATCGGTTCTATCTCGATGGATGAATCTCTTAAAAAAGAGCAATGGCCCTTAAAGGGAGAGGGGTGGGATTGGAAACAATTTGCAATTCCTATGACTGGCCTTCTTCCATTTGCTCAAGTTCAACTTCCACCGAAGCAAGTCTCTTCTCTAAGTCATGGAGTCGCGGTTTCTTTTGAGGGATCAGTTGCCGAAGACGATCTTTGTTGGGCGGTTAATAACTCTAGCCATCCTTTAGCTTTAGGGATTGTTAAAAACCAGCGAATTAAGCCATTAGTAAATTTTAGTAGTTAATTTGCCAAGCAAAGGCCTCAAACTAGTCAGAGTTAAAATTTTTATTTTTTCAAATGAGAACTAAGTCCTTGAAATTATAGAGAGTTAGTAAATTCTCGCTTATTAGCCTTTAAGATGATAAGAGGGGGTTTAAATGTTTAAAATTATCGCATTTACAGTTTTTCTTATCTACCTTTCTGTTCAGCTTTCTATAAGTTAGCGTGAATATCTTTTTAACCATATTTGTAGGTTTTGTATTATCCTTTTTCTTCTCTTTTACCAACATAAGAGCAGGGGTTTTTTACACTTAAAATAACGTTATTGGACATCGGGTGTGTTTTAGACAAGTTTTTGATGCGGAGAATCAATTAAAACCATCGAGATTTTAAATGAACTTTCATTTATAAGGCATTCAAATTATTGGTTTTTTTCAGTATAATTGACCTGGATACAGATGAATTGAGGAGAGGGACAGATGTCTACAAGTACTATTGCTCTTGGAATTGCTACGACGTTGGTTGTCGGACTGGTTTTTGGTCTTGGCGTTCTTAGTTTGCTTTTCGGTGTTTTTGAATGGATTTTTGGCCGTCCGAAATTAGTTTTTCTTAAGCCGAATGAATTCGAAGCAGGCTTTGCCTTCACTTTTAAATGGAATGCTGCAAAGGAACCTGCAAAAATTGATAATATTGAATTAAGACTTTTTAACCCTTTGGGGAATCCGTCGCAAGTTCAGATTAAAAAATCTTTTGATCCTGAGTCTGAATCTTTTTCTAAAGAAATTGATTTTGGAAAAAGATATATTGATCTTTTAGGTGCTGAAGGTTTTGAGTCAGGCCGTGTTGAAGTTATTTTTTCTTCTACTGCTGATGGTGTGAACTTTGCTTTTGAATATCCGGCATCTAAATTTAAAGCTCTTTTAAGTGCAGCAGGAGAAACACTTGCTGATCTTGATAACTCTGAAGCTGAAATCACTTGGGATGCTCAGTCAGCAATTCCTGCCAGATCTTTCATTGCAGATACTGTTCCGGGTAAAGGAGCACAACTTGCTATTCCTACGAATCCTGCTTTTGAAGCCTATTTCAAAAACATGGGAGGTGGTGGAGCTGCAGAAGGCGGAGCAGATGCGCCAGCACAAGAAAACTTTAATATAGAAAAGGTATGGATTGAGCCAGGTTGTATTGTTTGTAACGCTTGTGAAGATATTTATCCTGAAGTTTTTGAGGTCCTTGCTGACACTTGTATCATTCGTCCAAATCCACCACTTGATGATGGTTTAAGAATGGAAGAAGCGGCTGATGCTTGTCCTGTAGAAGTTATCAAGTTTACGAAAGCCACGGCTTAATGAAGTATCTTTTGTTTCTCTTATTTATTGCCTGTGCTCAACATCAAGTTGGAAGTAATGAGGCAGGGGTCTTTATTGCGAAACATTCAAGTCTTGATAAAAAAGATGCACTTAAAACTGCGTTAGAATATGCCCGGGTACAATGTGATGGAGATAGAATGATTCTTGTTTCTAAAAATGTTGAGTATGAAGGAAAGCTCTCAGAAGCTGAAAATGAAAAAGTAAAAGATAGTTCTAATAAATCAATCATGATGGGTGAAGGAGGAATGGCCCAAACCGATTATGCTCTGAAAGGAGATAATCTCTACCACGCTGTTGTTCGTTTTCGTTGTAAATAAGGAAGTTTATAAACCAGCTTTTGGAAGAACGACTCTTTTCTAGTTAATATTCATTCTAAGGCCTAAACTAGATTCCTAATTTTTTTAGGAAAGCTTTGTTGTTTGGTTTTCTTCCTAGATATTTTTTCAAGGAAATATTTACATCCCGACTATCACCAACTTCATAAATTTCTTTTCTTAAACGCATGCCAATGTTTTTATCAAGAAAACCTTGGGGGCTTTTTTCAAAAACAGATGCCATATCAGCAGCGATACTATCCGACCAAGCATAACCATAATAACCAGCATCATAACCACCGAAAAGATGACCAAAGGCCGTAATGAAGCTAGTACCTGGAATTGGTTTAAAAGCAACCTGTCTCAAAATATCGTTTGTGTAGTCAATTGCTGTCTTTCCGGTTTTCTTTAAAATATTTTGATGAAGTTCGAGATCCATCTTTGCAAAAGCAAGTTGTCTCCGATAAGAAATTCCGATTGTCGCAAGACGTGATCTTTTAATCTTATCAAGAGTGTCTTCCGGAATTTTATCTTTTGGATTTTGATAATTAACAGCGAAACGATCGAGAACTCTTTTGTCGAGTAGCCAATTTTCTAGCATTTGAGAGGGAGCTTCTACAAAGTCTCTTGGAACTCTTGTTCCTGCAAAACTAGCGTAAGTCGCTTTTGTGAGAATACCATGAAGAGCGTGCCCGAATTCATGAAAGAGAGTTTCTACTTGACCAAAACTCAAGAGAGAAGGTTTGTCATCAGTAGGGAGAGGGAAGTTGCAAATGAGAGCTGCTACAGGAGCTCTATAATAGTCTTTAATTCTTTTGCCTGGTCTAATTGTAAACATGGCAAAGTGTCCGTATTTTTCTTGTTCTGGTCTTGGGAACATATCAAGATATAAAAAGCCTTTTGGTTTTCCATCGACACTATCAGAAATTTTAACAAGCTTTACTTTAGGATCCCAGATATAAGGAGCTTCGATGAATTTAATCTTAACTCCAAAAATCTCTTCAAAGACTCCGAACATCCCTTTCAGAGTTTTTTCATACTCAAAGTACTTTTTGAGAGAGTTCATATCAAGCTTATATTTTTCTTCTTGTAATTTCCGTATATAAAAAGCCGCATCCCAACCATTGATACTATTTCTAACGAGTCCTGTATCTTTAGCTTTTAGTTTTTCAAGTTCTTTTATCTCTTTTCTAAGTTTAGGACTTAATCCTCTAATAAGATTATTAACAAAGGCGAGAGCATTATTTCCATTTTTCGCCATCTTCGTTGCGATTTTATAGTCAGCCCAGTTTTTATAACCAAGTAATTTTGCAAGATCTGTTCTGATTTGAAGAACTTTTTCGATGAGAGGAGCATTTTCTTTTTTAGCTCTTTGGTTTCTAATTTCAGCGATCTTTTTTCGAACGCCTTCTTTAGGAGAGTTTTTAATGACGGCTACAATTTGATAAGCGACTCCGGCTTTCGCTATATAATTTCCTTTTTGATCTTTTTCTAAGAGGGCAAGTTCGGATGGAGGCATCCCCCCCATCTCTTCAGGTGTAAAGACTATCTTAGTTTGGTTAGACTTTTTTATGTTTTCTCTGATTTTATTTTTAAGGAGGGCCATTTCTTTTTTTAGAGACTTCACTTCTTCTTGTTGCTTTTCAGAAAGGTGAAAGCCGACTCTTTTATAATCTCTTAGAGTTTCGAGAAAAAGTTTCTTTTTTTCTCCACTAAGTTGAGGTTTTTTATCGGCGTAATTCTGGACAGATCTGTAGACATCTTTTCTAGCCTCTGCATCGACATACCACTTGCTAAATTCATTTTCTAAATCTGAGGCTTTCTTTCGAAGTTCCTTGATATTTGAAGTTGAACTAATGAGATGAACTCTCGAGCCAACATTTCCAATTTCGTAATAAAGTTTATCAAGGGCTGCGATAGTATTTTCAAAGCTCACTTCACTGGCCTTAAGCTTTCCAATTTTTGTCAGCGCTGTATTTGCTCTTGCAAAGGCATTTTGAACATTTGTCTCGAGATCTTTTACAGTTTTCTCAAAATAGGGGAGATCAAGAAAGACTTTATATTTCTCGCCCTCAGCTGTTTGGGATTTATTAAATTCCTTTGTTGGGGAGTCAATATATTCCTTTGAGTCGAACGATGAGCAAGCGAAGAAGAAACTAAATAAAATAAACTTAAACATGATCATCCTTGTGTTTAATTTTAGAAATATATTATAGAATGAACGACTAAATGTTCAAAGGAGTTCTTATGTTGAGAATTTTATTATTGAGTTTATGTTTGAGTGGTTCTGTCTTTGCTGAAAATAAAAAGCAAAAAAATGCATATGAAGAAAGAAAAGGTAATGTCGATGTTGGGGTCGCAAGATCTTCTAGTGTTAACAGAAGAGATAAAACGATTGGTGTAAATGTTGGAGCTGGATTTGAATCTGTCACTGCAACTTTTAGCATTGCTTTCAATTATATTGTTGATGAAAACTTAATGATAGAGTTACGAGCCTCTGATGGAGAGAATACAACTGAGGCAACTCCTACCGATGAAGTTGATAGCTTTTCTTCTGTTTCGTTAGGTATTAAATATTTCACGACAGATTCTTTTTATATCAAGCCAGCTTTTGAATATATTGATGCTCGAAATGATGAGGATGGAGTTTCTGAAGTCATTACAGGTAATGGTTTCTCTTTTACAATAGGGAATCAATGGCAATATAGAAACCTGACAATCGGAGTCGATTGGGTTGGGGCTAAACATATTATTTCAGCCTCGGAGCTCGAAAATGATGCCGATCGGACTCATCTTACCTTTGCAGGATTTTACGTAGGAACGACTTTTTAGGCGGATTAAGAAGTTTGTAAAGGAGTTCACTTTTTATGAGCTCCTTTAATGAAGTATCATTGTGTTCCCAGATGTCTTTCAAGTTTAATTCATCAGAAATTTTTGGAAATTTAATATCAATAAACCCAGCACTATAAGCTTGCTTCAGATGTTTTGCTAATTCGTGAGAGCGGTTCATTTTATCGATATTAGAAAGATCGTAGAAATTAAGCTTGGAAAGAAAACTCGCAACTCTTTTTCCATTCTCGCAGAAATTAATCACAGGTGGACGATAAGCTCCAAAGTGAAGCATTCCAGCAGGAGGATATTTCTTTAAAGTTTTTAAAAGAAAACGACTTTCTGGCTGTATGTCTAGTTTTTGATCTTTATTCTCTTCACAAGGGTAGTTTTCGAAAAGGTCGAAGCCTTTAGCATTTTGGGTGGCCATACCTTCATAACCATCAACATTGAGGATCGGAATAACAATCAAAGGAAGATCTGTGATAGTATGGTCAGTTCTCATCCACTGAAAAAGATGCTTGAGAATGTAAACACCTTCTGACTCTTTTCCTCGAATCCCTGCGATAAGATAAAAAAATTTTTTTGCTTTGACGTCAGTTTGATAAGCACGAATAAGATTGTTTTGAACCGTTCGTCCTGGTTTGATCTCATCAAAAATCATCTAACAGTAACTCCATTTTGATTCTCAGCCGCGTCGATGCTCCCTTGCGGTATTCTTATATAGTTGCAAAAGCATCTCCTTCCTGAAAAACAAACTTGAGTCACTGTTTTTCCTCTCGATAGATAGCTGACTGACCGGGAGTTTCTTCCACTTCAACTTCAAAGTGTGAGAATTCAAAATTAAATCGTTCCTTAACTTTCGCTTTGATCTCTGAGCAAAGATACATTGCTAATCGTTCTGCACTTGTATTTTCAATTGGCAAAAGAAGGACGTCTTCCTTTGGAATCATAAACCATTTTTCATCAGGAGGAATAACTTTCCAATGAGTGTCTTCATCAAAAATTTTGAGCTTATCGTTTTTCTTTGGAAGGAGGAGACGATGATCGAGGGAGTCACATGTCTCACGAACAATTGGTTTGATATCAAGAAAATCAAAAACCATATCTCCTGTGAGCTTTGGGGCTTCTCCCATAATCTGGACTCGATAATTATGACCATGAAGAGGTTCTCGAGTTCCATCTTCAAAAATTAAAAAGTGAGAACTCGCGAAATTAAAATATTGTTTATAAACTTTTATTGAGTAATTGACGCTCAAGGTTAACCTACCGTATATACTATGCACCCGTATATATATTATAGTTGATAACGTTATGGAAATTAAAGATATCCTTGGTGATAAGTATTCTCAAAGTACCCTCAAAGAAGTTGAAGCTCAGTTAAAAGTGGTTGAGTTTAAAACAGCTGAAATCACTCCCAAAGACGAGTTTTTAAAGATGTTAGCGCATTCAATTGAAAGCAATAAGCCACTTCGAGTGAAGTGTGGGATTGACCCAACAGGCAGTGATGTTCACCTCGGTCACACCATTCCATATAGGAAGATGCGTCAATTTCAAGACCTTGGGCATATAGGAGTCGTTATTATTGGTGATTATACGGCTCAAATCGGAGACCCGACAGGAAGGAATGAGGCCCGAAAAAGTCTTACTCCTGATGAAGTGAGCAAAAATGCCGAGAGTTATCTCGAGCAAGTTTATACGGTTCTTAATAAAGAGCGAACAGAAGTTCGTTACCAGTCAGAATGGTTTCGCGAAGTTAATTTGATAGATGTCATGGGATGGGCCCACCAAACAACAGTAGCTAAACTTTTAAGTCATGAAACTTTTGGAGACCGTCTTGAGCAAGGTCATTCTCTTGCCCTTCATGAGCTTTTCTATCCTGTTCTTCAGGGAATTGATTCAGTTTATGCCAAAGCTGATGTCGAGCTTGGTGGAACTGATCAGAAGTTCAATGTTCTTATGGGACGGGATTATCAGAAAAATCAAAACATGCGACCGCAGGTTGCAGTTCTTCTTCCGATTATTACAGGGACTTGTGGAACTCAGAAGATGAGTAAGTCTTTTGGAAACTATATTGGTGTTCTAGATGAGCCATTTGATAAGTTTGGAAAAGTTATGAGTATTCCTGATGCTTTGATGGAGGAGTACGCACTTTACGCTTCAACCTTTGGTCCAGAAGAGTATGGAAAGTTCGTCTCAACTCTTAAAGACGGATCTCTTCATCCAAATGAAGCAAAGAAACAATTAGCGACTAATATCACTGCACTTTTCCATGGGGAAGAAACTGGAAAACAAATGCGGACTCAATTTGAAGAGGTTTTTAAAAAGAAAAACCTTCCAGATGAAGTCCCTGAGTTTGCCTTTGAAAGGGATACTGGAGTTATCCAAGTTCTTGTTGCTGCAGGTTTATTAAAGTCTAATGGAGAAGCTCGAAGAATGATTAAGCAAAATGCCGTTAGCTTTATGGATGGTGATAAAATTCAAGACCAAGACTTTAAACTAACTGAGGGGCATGCTGGTATGGTTCTTAAGGTTGGAAAGAGAAAGTTCATCAAACTTTTATGAACCAAAAGAGATCACTTCTTAATTCACTGAAAAGTATTAAAAATCTTTTTAACGATGAAGAGACAGCGAGAAATGTTGAGGCCCTTATCAAAAAGGTTAATACGCTTGAAGAAAAAGAAGTCATTAGCACGACTCGAAGTTATCCTTTGCCAAAAGAAGTAGAGGAGAATGAATACGCTGTTTTTAGTGACGGTGCTTGTCGAGGAAATCCTGGTCCCGGCTCTTGGGGAGTTATGGCACAGGACTCAAAGGGAGCAGTTCTTTTTGAGGCCTCTTCTTTTGATGAAGAAACGACGAATAATCGGATGGAGCTCTTAGGAGCGCAGAAAGGGCTTGAGATTCTAGATGACTATTTGAATGAAGAATCAGTCGATCCTAAATCAGTGAAAGTTTATCTTTATTCTGATTCTAATTATGTTGTTCAGGGTTTAAACTCTTGGCGCCATAATTGGAAAAAGAAAGGTTGGAAAAAATCAGACAATAAGCCTGTCGATAATCTGGAGTATTGGAAATCTCTCGATCAAGAAACGGAGAAATTCTTCGCGGTACAAGCAATTTGGGTTAAAGGTCATGCAAATCATCCTCAGAATGAAAGATGTGATCAGCTTTGCAATGAGATTCTTGATAAGGAAGGCTTTTGATGAAGTTTTTAATCCTTTTGTTGAGTCTCAATACAGCACTTGCTTGCCGGATAAAGCAACCGATTGTCTCTCTCTCTGGGCCAGTCAGTTACTTATTAAAAGACTTAGGTTTAAGTACAGATCCTAATCTTAAAGCTGTTTCTTCTTTTCATCACTTTGTAAAAGAGTTTAACGGGCAAAGAATTGCGGGAGGAATTTATCTTTCTCTCAAAAAGATGAAGGAATTAGGAACTGAGCCTTATATTCTTTTCGCCGATGAGAGTCAGGAACTTCGGACAAGAATCAACTTCTATAAATCTAAAGTTGAAAATCTTGATGATATCAAGTTTATTAATACGAGAAGCAAAGATCCTTTTCAAGTAACAGAGGAGTTGCTTCAGTTAATAAGGCCTTACCTTGCTGAAAATTGTGGTTATAAAATTCAGAACTTAAGAAAAGATATGATTCGAATTATAGGGATGGTAAAAAATATCAAATTTCCTAAAGGGAAATCGTGGCTTTTTTATTTGGGCGATAAGAGTCAAGGGAATCAGAATAGAACTCTTCTCGTGAATGATAGTTTCAATCTCTTTTTTAAAAAAAAATCGAGCTTCCGAACTTATCCTTCGACACTTGCTTATGTTAGCCCTTCAGCAAAAGTAATGAGAAAGCTAAGAAAAAATGCGATTCAAATTGGTTTAGTAGAGTCAAATGAAAAAGAATTCAAAGTTAAAAAAGTAAGAAAAAATACTTTTAATATCTATCAAGAGGGGATTCTCTATCCAGGTCTCTCTCAAGTTTATTTTGTTGAAAATTTTTCGAAATGGATTAATCAGCTTTAGGTTGTTTTTCAGAATAATAAAGAAAACCCTCAAGAACTTGTCCTTCATCAGGAATCATCCAATGATCTGTATTGGGAGGGATAATCACAATACTACCGGGGCTAACAGAGATTTCTAGCTCTCCTTTAATGACTTTTCCAGTTCCTTTTATTGTTATGAATACTTCATATTCTTTGTGTTGATGAGGACGTCCACTGCGATGGAAGAAGAGTCTTTCAATAAAAGGCTCTTGGCATATAACTTCAATTCTTCCAAAAGATGTTTTTTGTCCCATCGTGACTTAACCTAATAATGAATTTCAATAGAATGGAGTTGATATGGCCACTTAAGGGGATGGCCGTGAGAAGCCTTATCCTTTTTGGTGAAATTACTCCAAACAAGATAATAAGGCCCAGGGTCAACTTCTTTTCCCTTCCTTTCAATTTTGGACAGATTAATTCGATATTTTTCAGAATAAGCAATAAGGCCCATTTTTCCTTTAGCTGCTTTCAGCATCTTTTCAGTGGCAATGACTTGAGTGTAGCCATCGAGAGCTTTGAAACTAATTCGTTTTGATTTTCGCCATTCTTTTCCATAAGTCTGATCAAGGAGTTTGAAAAAGTCGTAACCTCTATAAACCTTAGTGTCTTTACGGAAAACATTATAAATCTTAACATTTTGAGATTTAAGAGATTTTAGTTTATGAGATTTAACTTTATCTAAAGGAATATTTCTAAGGTTTTTTCCATCCTTTAAAAACTGAAGCTCAGATCCAAATAAAGTACAGCTTAATGATAATAAAATAATTGTAATTAACCTCATAATTTCTCCTTGATTTAGGAGAATTAAACAGCAAATTAAATGCCAGCTTCTCCTCAAGATCAGGTGCCGAAGAAGGTTGGGACGTGTCTAGGGTTTCGACACTGTTTAAAAAATTAACAACCTTATTCCTTGTCTAAAGATGGAAAGATTTCTAGGATCTTCTCATCAAAACAGGAGTATTGATCGTGAAAACAGCTCTTCTTGCTTTTATTTTCTTCATTGGCTTAGCTCTTAATGCGGAAGCTGGTCATAAAGGAATTATTCCACTGAAAACGATTAATCCTAATGATTCTCTCGCAGATTTAAAGATCTTAGAGAGGGTTCTTAAAGGTGCAAGAGTTGTTGGAGTGGGAGAGTCAGGTCATGGAACAGTTCAAGACTCAACTCGGCATAGACTCTTAAGAAAGTTAGTTGAAGATATGGGCTTTCGCGTGATCCTTGCAGAACATTCTCTTCCCTCTACTTTAAGTCCTATTTATCAACGCTATATAAAAACTTGTAAGGGAGATTTAAAAGAATTTAGGGCTAATTTAAGTTCTCCCGTTTTTCGTACAGTCGAGTATAGAAATCTTTTTCAATGGGTGTGTGAATTCAATCTAAAAAATCCGAAAGATCAGATTGAGTTCTTCGGAGTCGACACCATTGTAGATCCTCACCGTATGGTCAATCGATTGGTTAAACTCTCTAAGGCTTTTCCAAAAAGCACAAGACTAAAAGGCGTTGTAAAAAATATGAAAAAGGTCTGTTTTGGAGCTAAATATAAAACTCGGAATGATTTTTATGAAAGTGATGAATTCAGGAAGTTTGTTGAATCTGGAACAATACCTGAAGA
Source organism: Bacteriovoracaceae bacterium (assembly GCA_965217035.1). Lineage (GTDB taxonomy): Bacteria > Bdellovibrionota > Bacteriovoracia > Bacteriovoracales > Bacteriovoracaceae > JAUHYH01. The sequence continues at coordinate 2,199,080 of OZ244226.1, forward strand.
GAATTATAAATCTTGCTTAAGAGGAATTAAATTTGTTGAGAAGTATCTTGCTATTAACTCTTATGCTATTTCTAAAAAGTTCAATCGTTTCCATCATGCTATTTTTAGAATGATGCCAGGGACTCTCAAAGCGAATCAAACAGACTATTTTTTGATGAGAAAAGACTTAACCGCTTCTCAGCTTGTCCGTTCAAAACAACAGTTTAAGAATTTTATGCTTTTTTGGTCTGTTTTTGGAAAGTCTAAAAAAGTTATTTTCTTAGCTCACAATTACCATGTTGCTAAAAAGCAAAGTATTCTGGCTTATAAAGAATGGCTGAATGTAAAGTCTGCGGGAGAATGGCTTTCAGAAACAATTGGAAATTTTTATAAAAGTATTGGATTAACTCAGTACTATTATAAACCTTATTATATACCTAACCCTGTGATCTCAGATCAGCCTAATTCTATTGATAATTATCTCAATAAGTTTGAGAATGACTTCTTCTTAATTAATCCGAGAGGAAGCCTCTTCAAAAACAAAAAATGGAGTGTTCATGGTCAAGAGTTTAAGATGGTTTTAAAAAGGCAATTCAATGTTCTTCTCTATCAAAGAAGAGCACCGGAATCTTTTCCTATCGATAATAGAAGATCAGGAAGATTTTTGCCGAGAAGGTTTTAGATTCCGACTAATAATAAATCCAAGCCCAAACCAGATAACTCCAGAGGCTAGAGCGACGTAACTATAGGCTACATCTGGAACTTTAAAGGCTGACTTTAGAAAACCAAAAAGAGTTGAAATTGCCCCCTTGCTGGTGCGGTAACCAAAGACATCGATGATTTGTTTTGTTCGATACCTCACTTCATCACTTAGCGGGACATAGATCATTTCTTTTGCTCCCTTATAAAGAGAGTAGTCGATTGATTTAAAAATTAAACTCGCCAACATGATCCTTTCAAGATCATCTGCTTGAAGCACCCATACCCCTAAGATGCAGTGAAGAAAAGGAATAAGGATGTGAATAAAGGAAAGCGGAACAAAACTTAAGGCTAGCGGTGTTACTACAAATTGGAAAAACATCGCAATGCTATCAATATTAGCATAATAGTTTGCGAAATAAGCTGTTTGATCATCGATAACAGAAATGGCGTCACTGACTGCTGATTGAAGTCTTAAAGTTGTAGTTGTTGCTAAAATTTGAGAGGTAAACACGACAAAGAATAAAGCAAAAAGAGCGGAGTTTTGTTTTAAGGGTCCTAAGCCCATTCGCTCACTTGATTTCTCTCTTTGAGTAACATTAAGCTTCAACTTTTTAAGACTCGTATGAAAAAAAGCAGAAGCAGGGAGGAGAGCAGCTGCTCCCATCAGAATAATATTTTCGCTTCCAATATCACTTGCGTAGGCACTTAAAAACTTACCTGCAGAGATCGAGAAGATTGAGACCGTTGCCATCAAAGGGCCAGAAAGCAATCGAGCTGATTTCTCTGTATTTATAGTATTAAAAAATGACCAGAGCTGCTCAAGAAGAACCAGGATATAAATATCCTTAATAATAAAGAGACTAAAGGAGGCCCAACCAATTTTTTGCTTTAAAAGAAGAAAGTGAATGATAAAAAGTCCTACAAAACCGAAGTTAGCAATATGAAAGGTATAGCAGGCTCCAAATCGAGTGAGGATTTTATTATAAAGCCAGAGAAAGCCGATTAAACTAATGGCCATTGATGCCATTGCAATAGGGAGAAGATCTTTAGAATAATAACTCATGAAAAGTGCAGGACTTGCACTTCGAATCCAAATATAAGAAACCAGAATAGAAGCCCCGGTAAAAACGCATGAGAGAAACGGGAGCCAACGCGATTTGAGTTCAGTCAGAATTGATTTAATAATTAAGCCTTTTTCTTTTTAACCATTCTTTTAATTTTATCAAAACTTTTTGTCGAAATGATTGTATTTTTCTTTCTTGGTTGTTCAGCCGCCATTTGATTCATTTGCTTAACTCTTTCTTTGCTCGGTGGGTGAGTACTGAGAGCGTCAGCAAGTGAAGCAAGCATTTCACTTTTTTTTCCTTTACCTTTTTGTTCCATGATTAAAAGTTTTTCATAGAATTTCCCAACATGGTCTTTGTGATAGCCAGCTGCAACTGAGGTTCTAAAGCCAACACGGTCGGCTTCCATCTCATCCTCTCTTGAGTTGGCCATAAAACCATACTTTTGAATGAGAAGCCCTCCTGCTCCTCCGGCCATTGCTCCATATTGAGCAGCTTTTTGAAGGCATTTTTTATATTCAGGATCTGATTTTTTACAAAGTGCTTTGCCAAGAACAAAGCCCGCAGCTCCTCCTAATAATCCTCCGCCAACGGCATAAAGCCACGATTTCTTTTCAGCTTTTTTAGCAGCATCAATCCGTTCAGCAGAGTGGCGAGCAACGACATGACCGACTTCGTGGCCAATAACTCCTGCGAGTTCAGCTTCACTATCGGCCATAGCGAGCAAAGGAGCTGTTACCATAATTTCTCCTGCCGGCAGGGCAAAAGCATTAACATAATTAACATCCACGAGGGTGAAGTTATATTTATAAGGATTCCCATGCAGTTTATTCTTAGAAACAATTTTTTGACCAAGATTTTTTATGTATCTCTGCGCTTCAGAATTTCTATAAGCAGGGTAGTCCTTCTTCATTTTAGGAAGAACCTCTTTTGTCATTTTCCTTTCATCTGCAACTGTCAGGCTTGTGCTTTGGCCGGTGTTATCCCCTTCACGATATCGCGTTTTTGGGGCTGTTGCACAAGCAGCAAGCAAAAGTGGCATAGCACCAATAAAGGCCCGCCGACCGTGACGAGTGCTTGTGAGTTCTTTAAGTTCTTGATCGAGAAGTAGTAAAGCTTCTTGTTCTTCTTTGTTCGTTGTTAATTCGAATGGATTGAAATTTGACATTCTTCCCTCGTTTCATGATGTTAAACAAAACTATTCTATCGGGTGTTTGGAGGCTTGTGAATCTCAACCTTATTCCAAGTGATTTTATTGAACTTCCTCATGGAAGGCTCTCAGGCGAGCTTCTCTTATCAGAAGGAAAAAGCTATGGGCTTGTGGGGTCTAACGGGATAGGAAAGTCGAGTGTATTGCGTTGGAGCAAACAAAATTTAGATGCGAGTATTGGATACCTTGATCAAGGAAGGCTTCAACCTCTGGTTAACCTAAAGACGAGAGAAGTTTTTCGACTTTTAGAGTTAGAACTTAGTGCAAATTTTAAAGATTTGATTCAGTTTTTCGATTTTGAATCTTTGTTAGATCAGAAAGTAAATAATCTTTCGGGTGGTGAGAATCAGCTGTTAAAGATAATTATTACGTTTGGTATCGATCGAGATTGGTATTTCTTGGATGAACCCTTTTTAAATCTAAGTGAAAAAAATCGAGCGAAGGTTCTTGGGTATATTAAAAATTTAAAGAAAGAAAAGTCATTCTTTATTGTGGAGCATAATCAAGAAGTTTTAAGATCTCTAGTTGATAAGATCTACGAAATAAGTGGAGAGCAAGGAAGGTATTATGTTCGATGAATATCTCATTGCTCGTTTGTTTTGTGCTTTTTTTGTAGGAGGACTTATTTCCCTCAATGGTTCTTTTGCTCAAATTCTTACTCAAAACCCTTTAGCTGCACCATCAACACTAGGGATTCAAGCTTTTGCCTTATTGCTTTATCTTCTTGGGTTTGTTCTTGGTAAAGTTTTTGATTATGAGAATTATCAACTTGTTAGCATCGTTCTATTTCATTTGGTTTTTCCGTTGTTCTTCTTGTTTTATAGATCTCCAAAACCTGGACTATTAAAAAAGATGATTCTTTTTGGTATTTGTTTAAACCTTTTTGTTGCAAGCGTTTATTCTCTTGTTCAGTTTATTCTTTTAAATTTAGGCGTTCAGTTTCCAAGCGAACTTTGGTTTGGGAATTTTCGTTTTGCTCTTGGAGAATACGCTTTTTTCATGGGAGTACTTTTTATTACCTCACTTCTTTTTGTTATCAAGGATGGAAAAAAGCTCCGAATCTATGTACTTGGAAAAGACTTTGCTGATTCTTATCTGAGTCAGCCTGAAAAACTTGAAAGGAATATCTTTCTTTTGATGACTTATACGATGTGCCTATGCACATTCTTATTTGGCTATTTTAGCTTCCTTGGATTGGTCTTTCCTCATCTAATTAGGGGTCATAACTTGTTCAGAAAGGACGTTTTTTATGAACTTATAGGGGGAACTTTAATAGGAGGTTTATTTTTCATGCTCATTGATGGTTCCTGCTACCACTTTTTGATCAATGGGGCGGAGCTACCGATAGGCATGGTGACAGCGGTTCTTGGACCTCTGGCGTTTCTTATTTTATTGCTTGTAAAACGAGAAACAATAAAAAGTGTTTATTGATAAAACCCAACCAAAGCATTACCTTTAAAAGGCATATTTATTGACCCCTTTAAAAGGAAGGAAACGTGAAAAACATTTTAATTTTAGCTATTCTCGCTGCTCTTTTTGTTGGTTGTAACAAGAAAGGCGGAAACGCGAAGAGTATTAAACTAACGACTGAAGAAGATAAGATTTTCTATGCAATGGGAGCAATGCAAGGGCGAAGTCTTCAAATGTTAGGTCTTAGTGATAGTGAAATTGAAAAAGTTTATAAAGGTTATTATGACTCTGCTAAAAACAATAAGCTTGCTGTTGATGTTCAAACAATTCAGCCAAAAATTCAGAACATGTTCAGAGAGAGAATGAAGAAAGTTGCTGAAGTTAATAAGACAAAAGGAAAAGAATTCTTGATAAAAGCTGAAAAAGAGGCTGGAGCTAAGAAAACAGAATCAGGTCTTGTTTATCAAGCAATCAAAGAAGGAACTGGAGCAAGCCCAAAAGCGACTGACACAGTTGAGGTTCATTACCATGGAACTCTTACAGATGGGACAGTTTTTGACTCGTCTGTTGAAAGAGGGAAGACTGCGAAGTTTCCACTCAATGCCGTTATCAAAGGATGGACTGAAGGTCTTCAACTTATGAAAGAAGGTGGAAAAACTAAATTCACGATTCCTTCAGAACTTGCTTATGGTGAGACAGGTGCTCCTCCAAAGATTCCTGGTGGTGCGACGCTTGTCTTCGAAGTTGAGCTTATTAAGGTTATGAAGACTGAAGCAGCAGCAGCTGATTCGCATGCAGGCCATAAACATGGTTCTAAAAAAGCTACTAAGAAAAAATAGTTCTCTATTCAAATTGAAATAATCGAAAAGGCCCTCGAATGAGGGCCTTTTTATTTTAAAGATATCCGCGTTTCTGTTGATCTCTTTCAATGGCATCAAACAAGGCTTGAAAGTTTCCTTCCCCAAATCCCCAATGATTTTTTCTCTGAATAATTTCGAAAAAGAGTGGACCAATATAAGTATCCGTAAAAATTTGAAGGAGGTATCCTTCAGGGTCACCATCAACCAGAATTTGATTCTGCTCGAGGACTCCTAAATCTTCAGTGACTTTAAAATCTCTCTCTGGGATTGCTTCATAATAAGTAGAAGGAACGTCGAGGAATTTAAATCCTCTTTCTCTTAATTGAGAGACAGTCGAGACAATATCTGGAGTCATAAGAGCAATGTGCTGAACGCCCGCTCCATTATGACGATCAAGGAATTCTTGGATCTGAGATTTCCCATTTTCTTCTTCAGGCTCATTAATTGGAATAATGATATTATTATCAGAAGATTGAACAACTTTAGACTGAAGACCCGTTTTTTGACCTTTAATATCAAAGTAACGAGTTTCGACAAAGCCATAAACTCTTTTATAGAAGTCTACCCAATGATCCATTTCTCCTTTAGGAACATTATTTGTAAGATGATCGATTCGAGAAGCTCTTGTATTAAGAGAGTTTCCTTTACCGTTATCAATTTTTGTAAAACCATCTGCAAAGATTTCATTAGGACGTTCTACAAATTCATTAAGAACATCTCCAAAACCTCTAATCGCAGCTTTTCGGATTGGACCAAACTCAGTTTCAACAGTTGTAAGGTCTTCAACTTGTTCGCCTCCTCGAGAAAGTGCAGCTTCTAAAGATGCTTCGGCATTATCTACTCGAAACGCCATACGTGAAACACCTTCTTTGTGGATTTGAAAGTATTGTCGAGAGCGGTCATCATGACTTTTATTAGCGTTAAGTAAGAAGCGAATTTGTCCTTGAGAATAGAGAACTTTATCTTCGGCTTCTTTGACTGCTGTTTGTATAAACCCTAAATTTTCAAAATGAGTTGCTGTTGGGGTTGTGAGATCGTCACAAGCAAATTCTAAGTAATCGATTCCTTTTAGACCTACTGGATTTTCATTAGTAATACTCATATTTATCTCCTTAATTTGGATCTAATTTATCAGAATCACATGATAATAGGGATGACTTAAATCAGAAAGGTTTTAACGTTTTGCTGGAATTTTGCCCAATCCTCAGCACCCATCGTAGTTTTGTCTATAATTAGATGCTGCCAATAGCCTGTTTGCTGTGGTGCAATAGGGTGAAAGGTCCAGTTCTCAAGCTTTTCACAAATTCTCTTTAACCCTCTCGCCGAGACGGTCTCATCAGTCTTCCGATGAAAGACAAGAGTCGGGATATCGGTTCTTTCTTTAGTTGTGGCCCTATATCTCAAGTAGCTTTTTCTTAGGGCTCCATAAGTTTTAAGAGTGAGGTATCCAGAGTAGCGATAACCAATGGATCCAAAACTTTTTGTTTTTATATTTAAAGGAAGGGCCATTAAAGGAAAGCTCATGCGGACAGTCGGTTGAACAGCGAGAGCAGGGGCGAGTAAAATCTGTTTACTGAGGTTCCATTGAGATTGTTGAAGTAATCTTTGAATCATTAAACAAGACAGCGAAAAACCGCAAAAATAATAAGGATAAGATTTCTTAAAGGCGACCTTTTCTGCAAATCTTAAAGCTTCTTTTGTATCTTCTTCCCATCGCTCAGCATTAACCTCATCCAGTTGAAATTTTTCGTTATGTCCGCTTAAAGAGAGAAGGACAACATCGAGTCGAAGTGAATGAAAAAAGTCTGCGAGTGATCTCATCTTGAAAGGATGAATATTAAGACCATGACCAAGAATGATCAAACCTCTACTATTTTCTACAGGTAACCAACTGATAGTCTGGTCTTGGTAATAGCCTTCTTTCATAACCAGTTAAATTCTTTTTTTAGAACGTTATAAATATGTGATGCAGCCGCATCTGGTGTATGATGAGAAAGCTTCGAAGGCTCTTTAAGTTCAACTTTGTTAAAGGTTTCTAAGATCTGCTTCAAACGAGCTGCTCCTCCTTCTCCTACAACGACATCATCTTTCCCTGTAATTAAAACGATGTCTTTATTTTTGAGATTCAGTACTGTTTTCTCATTCTTTATCCACGGAAAAATCTTATCGGAATCAATTGCTGGGCTGACAAGTTGTCTGCGAATATTAAGAGTTTTTTGATAAAAGTCGGTATCAAAGAAATGAGTTTTGACTTCTGTATTTAAGCCAAACCCAACAAGAAAAATTTTCAGGAGATAATTTTCAAAAATAGGGAGTCCTGAGGCTTTCAAAGAAAGAAGGGCTCCAAGGGAATGTCCTCCAAGAATAAGATTTTTAGCTTTATTCTGGCTTTGAGTTTCCAGGCTTGAGTGTGCTGCTTCGAAAAGCTTATGAGCATGCTCTGTAAAGTCCTCAAACTTTTCGACCTCATTAACACTTCCTAGATAATGACCTGGAAGATTGAAAATCAAGGTATCGACTCCAGAGTCGGCGAGACGGCTACCCCAATTCAGAATTGAACTGATGCTGGAAGTATAGCCATGGGTAAAAATTGCACCGAATTCAGACTTGTGATTTGACTCAGAAGCAAGAAAGCAAAGGCCAGAAACGGCCTGGAATGGGGCGCTTTTAAGTTCTACAGGAATAATCCTTGTTTCTTCATTTCTTGATGACATAGAGGTTCATTTTATTGTGTTAAAAAGTCATTGACTATAGACGTGTAACCCATTAATTTTATTTGACACGATACAAAGATATCTGACACGCCCTCTTAGCTCAGTTGGTAGAGCAAGGGACTGAAAATCCCTGTGTCCGTGGTTCGATCCCGCGAGAGGGCACCATCTCTTTTAAATTCAAGTGTTTAGCTTTTCGGGTAGTCTTGGGTAGTTTCCAAGATCCGAGAAAGCACCACTGAAGTCTCTTTGTTCTTTTGAGTCACGTCTAGCTTTCCATAATGTTGGACCATTCTTATGTCTTTATGACCAGTCAGGGCTGCAGTATGGTCGATTGTCAGTTCGTTTCTCACCAGGCTTGCTGATGTGTACCTAAAGATGTGAGAACCCGAGATCTCTTCATATATTCCTATTCTCTTCAAGGCTGCATCATAGTTGCATTGGACATGTCTATAGGTCAGAAGAGCTTGGTTTTGATGAAAGAAGTAACCTTCATCATTTGGTTCTAGTTTTTTAAGCTCTTTCTCAACGTAATCTCCAAAGATAGCAACTCTGATTTCTCCGTTTTTGGTGCATTCCTTAATTTCGATAACTTTCTTGGTGTGATAGCAGATCACTGCGACATCTTTTACAAGGATCGTTTTCTCTTCAAAGTTAACGTTTTTAGTATTTAAGGCAATCACTTCTGAAATTCTTCCTCCGATTGTAAATTGAACGAGAGCAATTGTTCTATAAAGAGGGGGAAGTTCAGTTAAAAACAGATTGAGCTCTTCTTGGGTGAGAACTTTTCTTTTCCGTTTCCTTAAGTCCTTCTTCACTAATGTCCCCATTTCAAAGTGATACTTAGTAATGGGACTTCTAAAAGAAGGATCGATAGTTCCGAAAATGAAATTAAAGAAGGCTCTTAATCGCTTTAGTTCTTGGTCATAAGAAAGTCTCTTAGGTGTGGAGAGTGGGATCATTCTTTCTAGAAACTTAGTAATTTCAGGGTTTGTGATTTCTCTTATCTCAAGACTTTGAATTTCAGAATCAAAGCTTCGCCCCATGACTTTAAGCTTCTGAAACGAAGGAGTACCCATCTTTCTTTTTTGATGAGCGAGGTATTTCTCCCAAGCTTGAGAGAAGAGTATAAAGGATGTTCCGTTGTAATGAGTTACAACAGAAGGTTTTAACTCATTATCTTTCTCGACTCCATTAAAGGTGCTACGCCATCGAATAGCTTCCTTAAGCATTTGAAAGCTCTTAGAATGTCGTTTCCCATCAATTGTTTTTCTCGCCGAATAGGTTTTAGATACTGGGTTTAGCCAAATACCTGGATACTTTGTTTTAACGTATTTCTTACTCATTGATCGTTCCTTTGGTTGATCAACCAGTTCGAAATTGACTTCACTTCATTGTTTAAATGTAAAAGAGCAAGAGCTTGAAATATTAGCATAATTCAGGCTTCTTCTCTATAGAGTGGTTGATTGATTTTTCTCATAAAGCCAATTTTCAATATCTTGTAAGCAAAAACGAATTCCCAACCCTGAAACTTTTAAATAAGGAATCTTATTTTTATTGATAAGATTATAAATATTACCCTTACTGGTCCTTAAATAAACTGCTAACTCTTTTACATTTAACATCTTCATACCCTTAACTAATTTCTTCATATAACCTTCTATGTCTTTTGAAATCATTAATTTTACTTCTTCTTGCTATCTGAAACGCTAGCGGAGTAGATTGACTTCCTACACTCAGTCAGAATGGATGTGTGTGGGAAGTCAATCTACGGAGCGAGCGCGCATTAAATGATTGCAAGAACTTAGGAGCTGTCTTGAAAAGTGAGTCCGCCGTCTCCGCCTAGGTGTCGCCTTATGGTTTCTTGTGAGAGATCGAGAAATTCTAAAAGATGAATCTTCTCTCCTTGATAAGTCCCCCAGCAGTCAGATAGATTAAGGACTCTTGAATAGAGCGAGGGGAGATAGAAAAGACCAACTTTGATATTTTTAAAATAATTAAATTCTTCCTCTAACGCTCTCTGATAATTATCTAAGAGATTTCTTCTTGGAAAGATATAAAGCAGTTTAGGATCTGAATATTCTCTAAAGAAATCTTTGATCTTCTTTTTTATTCTTGATCTAGATTTTTGGGTCAACTCTAGTTCAAAGAGATATTTATCACTCCAACTCCAGAACTCAGCATCTGGCTTCATATCATTTTGATTATCAAAACTCGATTTCTCTTCAAGACGGAAAGACTTAAAGGGCTTGATCTTATTGAGTTCAAAAAGAAACTCACTAATCATGGCATCATGAAATAGAGCTTGATCCTTAACGGAAGCCCTATTTATGTTGCCTATAATTGTTTCCCCCAGTGCTGTAAGGTAAATGTATTTTTTACGAGAGAGGGGATGGGTGAAGGAATCGACTATGCCTAGCTTTTCTACTTTTTGAATGGCCTTGCTTAATCCTTTCTTAGAAATATTAAGCATGTTTAAGGTGGTGAGGTTGTCGAGGTTTAGAACTCGCCAATTAACTAGCGGCTCAAGATAATTGAGTGTTTTCTTACTTATAATTTTCATGACGAGTATATAAAGCAAGTTAAAGGCCAACTTTATGTCATGGCGAGTAGAATGTGATTACGAATAGTTATCGAGAATTTTCAAAATAGAATTTTAAAAAATTAAAATGGAGTTCAATTTATTAAATTAGCGTTCATTTCAATGAACAGTTCTTACATTTAAATAGAGTAATGCAATAGGTTGAAATAATGCTTAAATTCTTCCAACCCAAGAATTTAGTCAAGATTGAAGCTTTAAGTACCTTGATAAAAATACTTTTCTCAGAGTAGTTTATAGAAAAATTGCAGAAGCTTTTAAAGTCAACTTCTGCAATAGAGTTATATTTATTTCAAACATTGCATTGACGGATTATCATAAATGTAAGCAGTCCTAATTTTTTCTGATAAAAATCAATTTCTGCGAAAGCATCATTTAAATCTTACATAGACAAACAGTCTGCTCTTTCGATAATCGAAGATTTTTTTCCTTTCTTCGTTTTTAATTCTAATCGCATCTCTTTTCTTGACTGAGTAAATTTAAAGTCTATTGCTATATTATCTTTCCTTGTAAAAATCTTGCCTCCTTTTCTGAACCCAATATAGTGTCCTACCTCTTTTTTCTTTGTTCTAGAATGTGAAAGAGGAAGAACTTCTCGATGTTTTCCACTGTATAAAGCTCGAAAGTTACCATCTAAAATCACCCAATCAGCTCTAACCGAATAACTAGGATTTAAAGCCATTTCGCGGAATTGCCCCATGCTAGGAATTTTGTTAAAGATGTGCTTATAGCTATCAGAGTTGTTCGATGAATAATTCACGATTACAGATTTTTTATTTTCCTTAAATGTACATATAAGCTTTGGTTCATGACTTAAGTGATATCTGAACTGAGAATGGATAATAAGATCATATTCATGTGAATACTGTTCATCGCTTAAATAGACACCAAGTTGATTAATAAAAGCTTCATTTGTAGCTAGTTTTCCCTTAAATATATGGTGAGGTAATTCCTGCAAAAGTACTCTAGATAGTTTTTCTGCTGGATAATCTAATACTTGTTTTGTTAAGTAGATATTACTGCCTATCTTAAGCTGAGTAAGAGCTCCAACACTCGCGATATAAGCATAGTTACTGAACTCAGGAAACAAAACAACATCCTTATCTAAGTAGAGTATATTCTCATTTCTTTCAAGGCTTTCTAACTCTTTTAGCATCTCTTTATTAAATAAATCATTATATTGAGATCTTTCTAAGCTACTTTTGGCAATTTCGATAGCTCTAGTTAAAACCTCTTCTTTTGGAAACTTTTCAGCAAATACTTCTATCGGATCTCCTCCGTGTGACCCGTCTCCCTTCTTTGCGTAAGAATTAATTAGTGATATTAAGCTGATTAAGATTAGTAAAGTTTTCATTCCTATTCTCCTCTTTGTAGTGGAAATAAATTAATTGCTAACTCGTAAACTTTTTTTCTAGATTTGCTTTCCAAAAAACTAGATAGCTCTTCCATAAAACCTTCAATTTTTTCTTTGGCCACAGGAATTAATTCAGGATCTATAGACATTGTCATCGCAGTGTGATTTCTCATACTTATTGGGTCATTCTCTAGAGACTCTATCGATTTATTAAGAATTTGTTTTTGTCTTTTTCTCAAAGCACTAGTTGTAGATGCTCTATTACTTGTTCTTAAAGGATTTGCTGAACGAGAAATTTTACCTTTAACTTCTTCTAGTAGTTCAAGTTTTTTTAGCCTACTAATAGCAAGATTTATTTCTGATATTGAACATTTTAATTGAGAAGCCATCCATCTCGGATCATTATTGAAGCTGTCGGTTTGAACAAGCTGTAAAATAGCGTAGTGGTACCAATCAGAAATGACCTTAAATAACTCATGAGATAGATTCGTAATAGGCTCAAAAACAAGTTCCGAGTCTTTTTTTAGTAATTCCCTTAGTTTTCTGTCTTTTCTTTTAGAATCTTGATCTCTTTGTAATTGTGCTGCAGAAAGAAGAAAGTCTTTTTGCTGTTCTTCGCTTAAATCAAGTATTTCAAAAAAGCGAAGAGACATTTTATATGATAATGATCTCTTTCCATTCATAATCTTTGAAAGAGCTCCGCTATCTAGGTTGAAAGACTTTGCAAAAGATCTCAAAGAGTACCGAGGGTTATTGGCAATTCTACGATCTAGTTCTTTTTTTAAACACTCTTGATGATAATAAGTTTTCATGAAGTTTATGTAGCAAAATTTTATACTCTGCTCAATACTAGGGGACGCAAAGTGCTGCTTCCAAGGTAGGTTTAAAAGCAGCATGAATGTTTTACATCAAATTCACGCTTAGATTTAAAATACTTGACTGTTTACTCAAGACAGAAGTGATTTAACTTGAATAGGATGATGTTAAAAGATAGCGGATTAAGTCTTCAATAGTGAATAGAAGTAATTTTAATGCTTTATGTGTAAGATGCCATTGCTTTCATATCCTCAGCGGTACTCTGGGTTTAAGTTATTTTAGCTAGTTACCGATATTTTTATTACATATTACAAATTGTAATATGTAATAAATCTGCTATGATAGAGGAAGGAGAGATGCTATGGCGAGAAAGCATTTACGGCCACAAGACATTCTGATTTTAGCAAAGCTAGTTGAGTTTAAAGGTGCTGACTTTAAGCAGAAAGATCTCGCTGAAGAGATAGGGCTTAGTCAGTCGGAAGTGGTTCATGCTCTTAGTCGGTTAGATTTCGTCTCACTGTATGATAAAAAAAACAATCGACTGAATAGATTAGAAGTCATTCACTTCCTAGAAAATGCAGTTAAGTATTTATTTCCACTTGAGATGGGTGATTTCTCAAGAGGAATTAAAACAGGTCTTTCTAGTAAGTTTTTAAAAAATAAAATTCGAGGTGGTGAAGACCTTGATTATGTTTGGCCTTCAGGAAATGGGAAGGTGAAGGGAATTGCAGTAAAGCCCGTTTTTGAGACAGTACCTCAACTTGTAGAAGAGAATGAGTTTTTAATGAAACTATTAAACATCATTGATATCTTTCGAGGGAGATTTTCAAAGCGAGTTACTGAGGTTGCTTCTACTGAACTTCGAAAGCTTGTACTAGGAAAGTAATGAGTACCAATATTGAAATGATTAAAATTGTTGCGAGTAAGCTAGAAGAACTGAATGATCAATGTGTTTTCGTTGGAGGAGCAACGACTTCACTTTATGTTGATGATCCGATTGCGCCGGAACCTACGGCCTCGGAAGATGTTGATTGCGTTGTAGAGGTCACAACAATGGCAGAGTATGCCAAGATAGAAGAAAAGCTTAGGAAAAAAGGATTTGTTGATATTGATCCGACGGGAGAAGATGAAAAAGCACCGATTTGTAGAAAGTATTTAGGTAACTTAAAAGTAGACTTTATGCCACCTGATCCCAAAATATTAAGCTTCTCTAATACTTGGTACAAAGATGGAGTTAAGAATAAAATCATCGTAAAACTTTCATCGAAGATCTCTGTATCCATATTTTCTTTGTCTTATTTCCTCGCTTCTAAGCTTGAAGCTTTTAATGATCGTGGGGTAGAGGAAGGTATGAGATCAAGTAGGGACTTAGAGGACATAGCACAAGTTCTAGATGGCAAAGTTGATTTGGAAAAAGAGCTGTTAGAGGCTGATAAAAAAGTATTGGATTACTTAAAGAATTCTTTTCAAGCTTGGTTAGAAGATGAAAATTTATACAGAGAAGCGATCGGTGGAAATATAGCCTATGAGCAGGTAAAGGTTGAGAGAGTCGATCGTATTTTTGAAATTTTAAAACGAATTGCACACAGTTGACGGTCGTTACCATGGTGCCCTCGTATTTCGGGTAGTTTTTGGGTAGTCTTCGTTTACAAAAACAGTGATTTTTAATGAAAAACAATGAAGCGAGTCAACCTCTAACTAGTTGAAAGTGTTAGTAAAGTGTTTAAATCAGTTGGCCCTTTGAGAAACCGCGAGAGGGCACCATCTCTTTTAAATTCAAGTGTTTATGTTTCAGGGGAATGTCCTCGCTTAATAGTCGGTTACCTCTACCTGACACGAATCTGTCCTTTTGTTATACTTATCTTGAGATTTACTTCCTTGGCTCTATATAAGGAAAATAATAGAGAGGGCTTCCCATGAAAATTTTCAGTTTTAACCTAGTGGTACTTTTACTTTGTCATGTGCTTTTTGTTAGCAATGCATTCTCTGGGAAGAAATATGTTCCCGAAGTAGCTTCAAAAGAGTTCAAGAAAAAAATTAAATCAATTTCAATGAGTGAAAAACGTTTTAAAAAGCTCGTGAAAAAAATGAGGAAAATTAACAAAAGAAAAATTGCCTCATTAGACAATACTGTCAGTAGTAAACTGGACTCTTCTTACGTTAAACTTACTAAGAAATTTCTTGAAATAAAAGATGTCGATGTAATGGCAGACTTTATGAATACTAATAAAAAGTTCATCAAGAACTGTTTATGGAAAGATTGTGGTATTTCAGACGACGAGCTTTTCTTTAGAACTTATCTATATTCGGTGACTCCGTTTGAGTCTATTACTTATAGATTGAGGAAATATGTTGAGAAATACCCTTATGGTCAAACGCTTTTTGTTTCGCCGTTAAGGGTTCTAGCTACTATCTCTGAAGTATGGAAACCGAATAACTCCACTCAGAATCTTTTATCACAGTATATGACAGCACCAACGAAATACACCTTTGATAAAGAGATTAAAACAGCTCCAGGTTTTACCACTTATCTTAGCAAGGAATATCTTTCAGTTCTTTCAGATCTTATGATTATTCTCGATAGAAAGATAGGTTCTCAAAAAGAGTATGTGATTTGGGACAATAAGGTGATGGCTGGAAATAATAGCTTCCCTGATGGAATCCAGCGCTATCAAGCTGTGACGATGGGGGATCGCTATGCTATGGCTTCTTACCTCGCTCAAGTCGCTTCAAACTGGTCAATGTACCTGGCTTATAACACTCACAATATTCTCGAAGTTTTTAAAAGCCTTGGTCATCTCTATGGGGTGGATAGTTTTACGTCCTCTGTTACAAATAGGCTGGGAATATGGAGAGATATTAGTGGAGCCCCTGCATCTGCAAGAAAAAAGGTTTTTGATAACAAAAAATATAAAACTTTTCTTAAAAAACATGCTGGAACAAGTTATTGGATGGGAGTTTCTTTTAAATATCTTAAAAGATCAGTTGATTACGGACAAATCGCTTGGACTGAGCTTAAAGAGAGGAAATCTAACGAACTTGGCATTTTAAGCTATTTTCAAATTCCTACAGGGACACAAACATTTTTGAATGACGGAGTTGAGAAAGTTCGAGAGGCTTTTCCTGAAGAAAACGAGAATGGAAAATTTATTACTGATAAAAAAGATAATGTGATTAAAGGAAATATGACTTTTTCAAGCTTAGTTTCAAATGAAACGGTTAAGTTTGATGTTTATGAGTTTTATCACAACCCTCCTGCAGATTTGAAAAACTTTCTTCCAAAAGACTTTGTTAGAGGGAAAAAGAATAAGGAGAGAACTTTCAAGACTCAAAATGGAAAGAAGTTTGTTACGAAATACAGAAATTATCTATATGGAAGCCCTCTTAAGTGGCAGATTGATAAGTTTTCGAAGTATTTTAAAAACGTTGAGAAGGATGAAGATATTCCTCGTAATATCAGAGTTCTTTCGGAGTCATACGCTAGTCCAATGGCGACGCCATTTTTTATGGCCGTTTACTAGTTTTATGACTTCAGATCTGTTCTAATAATTTTAGAATGGAGAGCCTTAAACTATTGCTTGGTCGGACTTTAAGTTGGGCCGAGCAAAATCATAAAAAAACTTTATTTTTTTTTGGATTATTATTCCTTGCTTCTCTTTATCTGTGTAAAGACATTAAGGTTCTTTTTTCAATTAACGACATTGTTAATGAGAATTTTGAGACAACAAGCTCTCTTAGAGTTTTAGAAGATAAGTTTGATGAGAGAAATGATGTTCTTGTCTTTATTAGTACTGAAAATGAGCAATTTACGAAAGAGGAGGTCTGTGCAGTAAAAGAGCTCGTTGCTGACTTCTCTCTAAGCCCTGATATCTCTAAGATTTTTTCTACTTTTCATCTTCGAAAAACTTTAATGAATTCGAGAAGCTTGAACTTTCCCTTGATTGTGGATGTTGATTGTCATGAAAATGATTCTTTTTCATTAAAAAACTCACTGACTTCTCTTAAAAAGAGTCCTTGGTATGGTTCATTGATTTCAAAAGAAGATAAACAAGATATTGCCATTTCACTTTATTTGGATCCTGAAAACTTTTCAGGAAACGATATTGCCTTTGGAACCTTCTCTGTGAATCAAGTTCAACGAGTTATCGAACGGATTCAAAATTTTATGAAATTAAACCCTAGTTTATCTGTTAAGCTGACGGGAAATGCGATTTATCAATATGAAGGGTATAAAGGATTAGAAAGTATTAATCTTTCAAATCTTCTTATTGGTCTTTTGATCTTTGTCACTTTTAAACTCTTCTGGGGGACATTCCGTTCGGCGTTTCTTTTTCTTCTGTCTCTTCTGTTGACCTATACCTTACTTTGCGGGGGGATGGTCTTGCTTGGATTCCACTTGGATATTCTTTCAAATAATTTATTTCTAATGTTGGCTGTAAGTAGTATTGAAGATTTTATTTTTCTGTCTTGTCTTAATCAATCTCAGAATCCTCGTGAGAGTTTTCGGAAATTGATGCTTCCATGCCTATTGACTTCTTTTACTACGCTTATCGGGTTCATTTCTCTCGGGCTTTCTCCAATCGATATGGTGGCTCATTTCGGTATTCTCGTGGGGATTGGGGTCCTGATAGAGTGGATTATTACTTTCTTTTTCCTCCCCGCTTTTATTAAACAATTTCCTTATTTTGAAAAATGGTCTTATAAAACGAAAGTTTCTAATGCTCTCCAAAGAGGAGTTAGCAATATCAAGATAAAAGTTAATCGTTTGGTTTTCTTTCTTTTATTTTTAGCTTTCCCATTATCCTTTTTTGCATTTTCAAAGCTCGACTATACTGATAGTCCTGAGCTTCTTTATCCAAAGGACTCTTTAGTCGGAGAGACTTATTCTTATCTTATGGATACAAGAGGGTTTAAAAGCTTTACGAATGTCTTAATTAAAGAAAAGAACTTTAATGCTAACAAGCTTTTGGATGAGATTAAGGCAATTGATAATGTTTCTCATATTGAAGATATTGGCACGATCAAGAAATATTTCAGTACTGATGTCTTGGGTGAGGATAAAAAATACTTAGATTTAGTTCTTGATTCTTCTTCTTTTCTTGAGAGATATCAAAAAGATGGTTATCGCAGGGTTATTGTCTATCTTAGAGAATCTCATACAGCAGGAGTGAATGAGATTAGATTTTTAGTGAAAAGACATTGTAAATCTTCAGAATGTGAAGTTGCCGGAACTGTTTCTTCTTATGCCGAGATGAGTGAAAAACTTCAAGAAACTCTTTTTTCAAGTCTTGGGGGCTGTATTTTGGTTGTAGCCATTTTCCTGGGAATTCTTTTTCGTGCCGCAGGGGAAAAAGTTAATTTTCGTGTGATTCTCACAAGTTTGTGGGGTGTTTCGGCGCTACTTATTTTGATTTCGATCCTGAAAGTCTCGATTACATTTGCCACCTGTCTTTTTGGGGCAGCTTTAGTGGGTCTGACGGGAGACAATGCGATTCAATTTATTGCTAATTCAACGGGGCAAGGAATCGAAGAGAGTGCGAGAGAGCTCTCCCTGGCTTCATTTATTAGCTGTCTGGTGATGAGTGGGATTGCTCTGACCTTTTGTTTGTCCTATTACGTTCCCATGAGGGCGCTTGGAGGGATTTTGGCGCTGGGAATTCTACTCAGCTTCCTTGGTGACTATGTGCTCCTTGTGAATTGGCCCCAAAAAAAAGCGCTGCGCAATGAAGAAAATTTCCACTTAAAGTAGCATTGATTGTGACAACTTCTCCTGGAGAAGAAGTGAGGGTTTAGAGTGACTCAAAAAATTGCATTAGGGATCGATGTAGGCTCTACAACTGTGAAAGCTGTAGTAGTTGATCAAGAAAATAATGAAATTCTCTGGCAAGATTATCAACGTCATGAGACCAAACAAGCTGAGAAAGTTGTCGATTTTCTTGTCCGAATTGGTCATGAATTTAATTCTATTTCTCCTGAGAATATCAAAGTTTTTATCACAGGTTCTGGCGGTGGAGTTCTTGCTGATTATCTTGGTGCGAAGTTCGTTCAAGAAGTGAATGCAGTCACGATCGCTGCCGAAAAAATGTATCCAGATATTGGCTCTGTTATTGAGCTTGGTGGACAGGATGCTAAGATTATTATCTTTAAAGAAAATGAAACGACGGGAGAAAAACTTTCTATTACGTCGATGAATGATAAGTGTGCTTCGGGTACAGGAGCAACGATCGATAAGTGTATGCTGAAAGTTGGGATGAAGCCGGAAGAAGTACAACTTCTTTCTTTTGATGATTCTAAACTTCATCATGTGGCCGCAAAGTGTGGTGTTTTTGCAGAGACTGATATTGTTAATCTCGTAAAGACCGGAATTCCGGCTCCCGAGATCATGTGCTCGCTTGCAGATGCAATTGTTATGCAAAACCTTTCAGTCTTAACTCGTGGGAATACACTTCGGTCTAAAGTCATTCTTCTTGGTGGTCCAAACTGTTATCTTCCATTTCTTCAAGAGTGTTGGAGAAAGCGTATTGTCGAAACTTGGGAAGAAAGAGGATATGAGTTTGATAAAGAAGCTCCGATAGAAGAGCTTATCGAAATTCCAAAAGACTCGCTCTACTTTGCCGCTTATGGCGCTGTTCTTTTTGGGCTTGCTGATGATTCGTTTGCTGATCATTACCAAGGACTTACAAAATTACAAAATTATATCCGGCATGGAAGAGGTCAAAAACTTCAAGAACTTTCAGATATTCCACTGGTGAAAAGTGAAGAAGAGCTTGAAGCTTTTATTTCTGAATACACAATTCCTAAGTTTGAAAACTATAAACCTTCACCTGGTGAAATCGTTTCGGGATATTTAGGAGTTGATGGAGGGTCGACTTCATCAAAATGTGTGCTTGTTGATATTGATGGAAATATTCTTTTAAAGGAATACCAACTTTCAAAGGGGAACCCGATTCAAGACCTTAAAGAAATGCTAGGTCGGATGAATCAAAAAGTTGATGATCAGGGAGCTTCGCTGAAAATTCTTGGTTTTGGTTGTACGGGCTATGCTGGTCAAGTCTTGAACCAAGCACTAAATGGGGATTCCAATGTCGTTGAAACTGTTAGCCATATGAGAAGTGCGATGCATTTCTTCGATGACGTCGATGTGATCTGCGATATTGGGGGGCAAGATATTAAAGTTCTTATGATTAAGAACCGAGAACTAAAAAACTTTAAGCTTTCGAACCAATGTAGTGCTGGGAATGGGATGCTTCTTCAGGCGATGGCCGATCAGTTTGGAATTCCGGTAACTGAATATGCAGAGAATGCCTTTCGCGCGAATCATGCTCCTAAGTTTAATTATGGCTGTGCCGTTTTTCTCGATAGTGATCGAGTGAACTTTCAAAAAGAAGGATTTGGGAAAGAAGAGCTCATGGCAGGGCTTGCTATGGTTCTCCCAAAGAATGTGTGGCAATACGTTGTTCAAATCCCAAGACTTGCAGAGCTTGGAAGAACTTTCGTGCTTCAAGGGGGAACTCAATACAACCAAGCAGCTCTAAAAGCCCAGGTCGATTATATTAAAGAACGTGTTCCGAATGGAAAAGTTTACGTTCATCCTCATCCGGGTGAGGCAGGAGCTTTCGGTGTTGCCTTAGAGGCTAAACGAGTTGTTGAAAAAAGAGGGTTTAGCACTTTCGTTGGCCTAGAGAATGCGATTGATATTACATATACAACGAAAAACGACGAAGAGACTCGATGCTATTTCTGTCCGAATCATTGTTCGCGAACATTCGTGGACACAGTCACTCCTTCGGGAGAAACAGCTCGCTATATTTCTGGTTTTTCTTGTGAGAAAGGCACTGTAGAGAGCAAAGAGTCTTTAATGCTTCTTCAGAAAGAAAGAGCGAAGAGATTAAGAAGATATCCGAACCTCGTTACTTACGAAGCAAAAAATGTTTTTAAATATAGTTATCCTTTTCAACCTATTCCTGAAGCTTCCGAAGAGATTGATGATGTTCAAGTCAAAAAAACTTTTTGGGGTCAAATTAAAACATTACCTATTAAGCGAAAGATAGAACGCTCAAACACACTTATGGAAAAGGGGAGAGAGAGCATTGTCATTGCGATGCCTAAGGTTCTCAATATGTGGACGATGGGACCGTTTTTCAGAACCTATTTTGAAGTTTTAGGGATTAAGCCTTCGAATCTGATCTTTAGTGATGATAGCGGTGAAGAGATGTTTGCTGAAGGTGGGAAATACGGGTCGATCGATTCTTGCTATCCAAGTAAGGTCGCTCAAGCCCATATTCATAATATCCTTTTTAAGAAAAATTCAGAACGAAAGCCTATTAACTATCTTTACTTTCCAATCATGACTCATATGGAAACCTACCTTGAAAACGTGATGGGGAATGCAACTTGTCCAATCGTTGCAGGAACACCAGAGGTTATTAAAGCGGCTTTCAC
The DNA here is from genome assembly GCA_965217035.1 of Bacteriovoracaceae bacterium. Lineage (GTDB taxonomy): Bacteria > Bdellovibrionota > Bacteriovoracia > Bacteriovoracales > Bacteriovoracaceae > JAUHYH01. The sequence continues at coordinate 2,220,227 of OZ244226.1, forward strand.
TAAAGAAGTTGATTTCTTTGCTCGCTCTGGCGTTGAATATTGTTGTGATGACCTGAACTTTGGAGAGCTTCTTTTACTTAAAGACCAGATGTTTAAAGCTTGGGAGTATCGTCTTGGTATCACAGAAGACGAAAGTAATTGGGCGGTTGAGCAAGGGCTTAAAGCGATGCAAGCTTTTGACTTCATTATGGAGTCGAAAGGAAAAGAGATTCTTGAAAAGGTTTCTGAGAATAATGAAATGTGTTTATTGATGGTCGGAAGACCTTATCATTTAGATCCAGGTTTGAATCACGAAATTATGGAGGAGTTCCAGGCTGAAGGGTATCCTGTGCTCTCGGTTCGTTCACTGCCAAAAGATAAAGAATTTATTACAGGTCTTTTTGAAGAGGATGAGAACCCTTTCGATATTAATGATGTATGGCCAGAAAATTTTAGTGTAAACTCAGCCCAGAAAGTTTGGGCAGTAAAGTATGCTGCTCGCCATCCGAATATCGCTCTTGTGGACTTCTCTAGTTTTAAATGTGGGCACGATGCTCCGACCTACGGAATTATTGATAATATCGTCAGTTATGCGAATACAGGCTTCTCTGCTTTTCATGATGTCGATGCTAATAAGCCAGGGGGCTCTATTAAGATCCGAGTGAGTACTTATTCTTATAGTTTAAAAATTAGAGAAGAAGAACTGAGAAGCAAGAATGAAACAATTGAAATGAAACTACCATCGAACAATCAAGGAAAAGAAGATGCTAGAGTTAGTTACCAATAATGAAAAAAAACAATCGAAACAATGGAAAGAAAAATTCTTTATTGATTTCAAACCCGAAGAAGTTGGAACGACAACGATTGTAATGTCGGGGCTAACTATGGCCCATGATAATTTCTTTACGGCAGCCCTAAGAGGATTCAGTTTTAAGTCGATGACTCTTCCTGTAGCGGACAATGAAGCTTTAAGATTTGGGAAAGAGTTTGGAAATCGAGGGCAATGCAATCCAACGTATTTTACTGTTGGAAACCTGATTAAGTTCTTAACTTTCTTAAGAGATGAAAAAGGATTATCAACTGAACAAATTATTTCGGATTATATCTTTTTAACAGGAGGGGCTTGTGGCCCTTGTCGTTTTGGAATGTATATTACTGAGTATCGAAAAGCTTTAAGAGATTCAGGTTTTGAAGGCTTTCGTGTTATTCTTGCATCTCAAACAGAAGGAATTCGTCAAGTCATCGGAGATGGGATGGGACTTAAGATGACAACCAAGCTTTTTTCGAAGCTTATGAGTACTTTCCTTGTTGCTGATGTTCTAAACCTTCTCACTTATAGAGTCCGTCCTTATGAAGTTGTTGAAGGAACGACTGACCAGGTCTATGAAGCAGCAACGAACGTTTTAATCGAATCGATTGAAAATAATAAATCTCTTATCAAAGCCTGCTTGAGCGTTAAAAAAATGTTTGCGGAAATTGAAGTTGATAGATCCCAAGTGAAACCAAAGGTCTCATTACTTGGAGAATTCTGGGCGATGACGACTGAAGGAGATGGAAATTATAAAATGCAAAGATTCCTTGAGTCGGAAGGGGCAGAGGTCGATATCCAGCCGATTACAGCTTGGCTGCTTTATACCATTTGGGAGCTTCGGTATGACACAAAATATAGAATGAGCTTAAAAGGAACCGATAAAGGACTTTATGGGCTTGATGGAGTTAACACGCGAAAGAAACTCATGATTTTATTCATCAGTGAATGGGCGATGCGAGGAGCTTTTAAGTTCTTCTCAAGAATTATGGGATTAAGGAAATACAAATTGCCGAATATGGATGAAATCGCAGAAATTGGGAAAGAGTTCTATAACAATAACTTGAGAGGTGGTGAGGGGCATATGGAAGTCTCAAAGCTGATTCTTAACGTAGTGAAGAAGAAAGCCAATATGACAATTTCTGTAAAACCGTTTGGTTGCATGCCTTCGAGTGGAGTTTCTGACGGTGTTCAAAGTATCGTAACCGAGAAATATCCGGAAGCAATTTTCCTTCCTATTGAAACATCGGGAGATGGTGCTGTTAATGTTTATAGCAGAGTTCAAATGCAACTTTTTAAGGCTAAAAAACATGCTCAGAAAGAAGTTGATGATGTCCAAACTCAAATGAACAAGACACTTGAAGAGATGAAAGCGAATAAGAAGCATCCTTATCTGTTCAAATCATTAAAACAACCAAAACATAAATATGCCTGTACAGCAGCAAATGCCCTTTATGAGTATAGTCATTAATTAAGGAGAGAACGATGGGAACAACGACGGTGGTTCAGACGAACCATGCAAAAAACAAGTACATTCACAATTTTTCATGGCCTAGGTTTATTATCGGTTTTGCTGGAATTGTTTATTTCTGTTATGTCCTTGCGATGTCAATAGCGACAGGGAATACATTTGTAATTACAGTTGCTGCAATTATCTTTACTTTTACTTTAAGCTCTCTTTTTGAATGGGTAACGCATGGGTTTCTTTACCACGTCCCTCTGCCATTCTTAAAAAAGATTCAAGTGATTCATGAGAAAGGTCATCATTGGGGACTTTTTCCGCCGACACGCTATATTCAGAATGAAACAAGATATGATCATATGAGCTTTAAGCAAGAAGAAGGAAATTGGAAGTTAGCAGACAATAGTAAGGACTATTGGTTTGCAAAAGGGTCTCAAATTGTTCTTCACTTCGTAATTGGTATCCCTACTATTCTTCTTCCGGCATGGGTCTTAACGGCTGGAAATATGACTTTCTTTGGGACAACAGTGGTAACACTCGGGTTTATCTCTTACCTCCTTGCGAGTGTTCACGGTTCAATTCATACTGAAAAGGGTCGTTGGTTTGAAAATCATGCTTGGTTTAAATGGCTTAACCGTCATCACTATATCCATCATATTGATATGACTGCGAACATGAATTTCATGTTACCGCTTTGTGACTATGTTTTTGGCTCAAGAAAAGCAGAACTTACAAAAGCAGAAGCGGATTATTGGCCGACCTTTGATGAAGCCAATAAATTAAGAGCTGGCCGAGCTTAGTGACAACAACTTGGGGAATACTCTTACTCTTCTGGGCAATTGTATTGCCGGCAGCGCTTTATTTCTTTCTTCATCGAAAGAACAGAGCGACGGGCTATTTTTGTCTTGAGAAAATCAAGTCCGATATTTGGTGTTATCGAGGTTATTTTAGCAATTCTGCAATCGTGAAGTTTAAAGACTGTCTTGTTTTAGTTGATACTCAAGTTTCACCGAAAGCAGCGAGAAAGATGCTCAATAGCCTGAGAAAGCAAACAAATCTTCCTATTAAGTATGTCGTGAACACCCATCATCACGGCGACCATGTAGGAGGGAATGAAGTTTTTTCTGATGCCAGAATCATTGGAACGGATCTGACGAAAGAATATGTTCACACTCGTGACGACCATCGAGTCAATTACACCAAAGCTTTTGGTTTGCTGGTCCAAAAATTTCACGAAGTGATGCCTCCTAATGAAACCTTTAGTGGAGAAAAGAAACTAGAAATCGATGAAGAAGAAGTTCATATTGCGCAAATGGGATCAGGGGAAACTGAAGACGCTTGCGTGGTTCATTTTCCAAAACGAAAACTGGTGGTTGTCGGTGATGCTGTGGCCCCGGAGGATTTTCCGTTTCTAGGAACTCCTTTTCTCGATGAGGGATTACAGGCAGATGGTGAATGGGTAAAACTTCTCACTAAAATACGTGAACTTAAACCTGGGATCATGATTTGCGGGCATGGACCGGTGTTAGTTGGAGAAAAGAAAATCTACGACCGTTTAACCTTGTTAATTAATCTTTACACCGATTTGATTGAAGAAACTCGAAAGGCCCTTGAGCAAACAGGAGAGTTGGGCCAGATTCTTCCAATCGTGAGAAAGAAGCTTTCCTATTATAAAAATCATCCTGATCTCAAGCAAAAAACTCTGAGTATCGATTTTGCTATTTATCGAAGTTATAACAGCTTAAGACCTGAACGAAAGGGGAAAGGTTGGTGGTATGACTTGAGACCTTCTGTTGTGAAGCCAAGTGATGAAATTGAAGAGTTGAAGCAAGATCAGTCGAGCCTTGGGTTTAGCAAGCTTAGCCATCATTATTTTAAGGAAATGTTTAAGGTCCCAGTAAGGGTAGACAGCTCTGAGTATGCAATATTAGCAGCTGACTCAGCTAGGAAAGCGCTCGAAAAAGATGAGCAGGACCCTGTAGCCCTTAGTGTTTATGGTATCCTAGAAGTTTTGGGGGGGCTCGTTCTTGCTCAGGAGCTTAGAGAGCCAATTGGGAAGTTGGAATTAGCACTTGAAAAAAATAAAGGAAGGCTAGGGTTTGTTCAAAAAGCGCTGACAGCCTTGTTTCTTTCGAGAGCTTATTTATACGAAGAAAACTATCCAAAATCCTTTCAAGCCTTCACAAAGGTTTTGCCTTCTTGTTCTGGAATCTTACTCGCACCTTTCTATCCTATCGTTAAAGTGGTCCTCTAATGAGTAAATCAATGATCGCTTATATTAATGCTTCCTTTCGGATGATGGAATCTGAAAAAGAAAACTCCTTACTTGATGATCCTTATGCGAAGAAGTTTACGGATAAAAACAAAAAGCTGAGTCTTTTACGAGTGGCTCATGAAAAACTTGGGCTTTTTTCCAAAAGTTATACTCGTTATCATAATGCCCACTGTATCCGACACGGATCAATTGATATTCTCATAAAGAAGTTGATTGGAGAACAAGACATTGAGCAAGTGGTTATTTTGGGGGCTGGGTTTGATACTCGAAGCTTAAGGTTCCAGAAACTCAATCCGGAAGTGAAATGGTTCGAAGTCGACAGGAGAGAGATTCAAGAAGAAAAAAAGAAAATTTTTAAAGAATCAGGCGCTCTTTATATTACTGCTGATTTGTTAAAAGATGATTTAAGTTTAATTACAAATCAATTAGATCCCTCGAAAAAAACTTGTTTTCTTGCTGAAGGGCTCATCCATTATCTTGATAAGGAAACCTTTTATAAAATAGTTGAATCTTTTGAATCTATTAAAGAAGACAAACACTTTATTTTTAGTTTTATTCGCCCTCAAATGCGAGCAGGCGCAGCGACTTCTCTCAAAATGATTTTTGCTTTTCTTTCTGAAATACCTAAAACTTTTTTTTACTTCGATGAACTAAAGAGTTCTTTTGAAGAACGAGGCTGGAGAGAAACAAATATTTGGGATGTTCAAGGGCAAATTACAGATATCCTTTTAAAGAATAATAACTTTGAACTTGCTTCTACTCAAGATGTTGCCTTAGTAACAAAAAGGAGTCAGGGATGAAAAGCCGTCCTTTGAGAGGGGTGCTTCTTTTTTTATTCTTTTATGGTTGTTATGTACTGGTAAAGAATATAACACCTTATAGTATCATCTCTGTTTCAATGACTTTAATTGATGAGTGGGTGAGTCTAAACCCTCATTGGATTTGGCCTTATTTATCAGCTTATCCGATGCTTGCTTTTCTTTATCTCAATTCGAAGAATGAGACGCATCAGCGTTTCATTGAACAAGGATTTATCTTTCAAACGATCCTTTGTTGTATCTGTTATTTCTTTTACCCCTTTGAAGTTATTAGAGATACGAGTTCGATTGAGGAAATTGACAATTTGAGTACCTATGCTCTTAGTATTCTTTATAAAGTTGACACAAAAGGAAATTGTTTGCCTAGTACGCATGTTTGTATGACTCTTTTCTTGGCGATGACGTATAAGAAATACTCAAACAAGGAATGCTTGACTTATATCTTAGGTGCTTTTGTTGTTTTTTATTCGACACTCGCCACTAAACAGCACATGTTTTATGATATGATTACAGGAGTGATCTTAGCCTTAATCACGTATTGGATTTTCAGGCCCAAGGAAAAAAATGAAAATATTTAGATATTCCATCGATATTGTTCCATTTTCTGTGATCGTCTTTGCGGCAGGAGTTCTTTATTATAATTGGAATCTAGATGAATTTAATCCTTATACATTTGTTCTCTATGTTTCTCTTAATGTTCAAATTGCTTCCATTGTTCATAATCACCACCATGCGCCTATGTTTCGCTCTAAGTGGATGAACTTAGGCTTGGATTATTGGTTTTCTTTACTCTATGGGCTTCCTTCTTGTACATTCATTTGGGTTCATAACCAAAATCATCATGTTTATAACAATAAACTTGGAGACGATGTAACCTCGACTCTCAAGGTAGGTGATAAAAAATCGATCTGGGGACTCATTCAATGGTTCTTTGTTTGTATGCCTGAATTTTTTCAATACATTATTGAGAAATTCAAATCTGAGTATAAAAAAGGAAACACGGTTTACACTACTTACAAGTTTTTAATTCCGGTTTTCATTACTTATCTTGTTCCTATTACTTTGTTGTCGATTAACTTTAATAAAACTGTGATTTGTATTCTTCTACCTCAGTTATTATCGTTATTATTTCTTTCAATTTTAAACTATGTTCTGCATCTTGATACTCAACACGATTCGAAAACTCATGTTGCGAGGAACTTCACTGGGAAGATTTCTAATTTTTTATTTTTTAATAATGGACTTCACACAGTCCATCATCATGAACCCAGTTTGCACTGGAGCCACTATAAAGAACGTCATGAAAAATTTGAGAATCAGATACCAGAAGAATTAAAAGAAAAGAATTTCTTTCTCTATCTTTTAAGGGAGTTTACTTAGTGCTTCTTTATAAAGCAGATCGAAAAACAATCATTTTTATTTCCACCTTTCTTGGGGTTTTAATTTTTAATTGGAACCAAGAAAGCTTAAACCTACCTGTTTACTTACTTCATCTCGTTTTAGCTCTTCCTATAGCCTCTATCTCTCACAATCATCATCATATTAATATTTGGAAGAATAAATATCTTAATTTTCTGCAGGATTATGTTCTTTCTTTCTGTTATGGGATGACTTCGTTTTCTTGGGTAGCCGTTCACAATCAGGGCCATCATCGCTATCACAATGAAGAAGGGAAGGATATAACAAGTACTCATTCGGTAGGGGATACTATGTCCTTCCGTTCGTTATTCCTGTATCCTGTCGTCAATATTATTCCATTCTTGAAATACCATAAAACCTTCTTTTCAGATCTAGAGAGACCAAAAGATAAAAACTACTTTATCATTCAATATATTATCATTTGGTCGTTAGTTGCTTTACTTCTTTTTCTTGATTGGCGAAAAACGATTGTTTTAGTTTTTATTCCACAAATCGTAGCGATTTGTTCGATTAGTATTTTCAATTATTCTCAGCACGTGCATACCAAGCATGATGAAATTTATGAAGTGACAAGAAACTTTACGAATCCTTTTCTTAATTGGTACCTCTTCAATTGCGGCTTTCACACCATTCACCATTTAAAGCCAACTCTTCATTGGAGCCTTGTCCCTCAAGAACAACGGAACATTGATGGAAATATCCGTGACGAACTTCAAGTGCAGAGTTTTTGGGCTTTTCTCTTAGGAGAGCTTCGTAAGTAAATTTTCTTTCTAATTGTCTTTAATTGCAAAGAGTTTGAGATGAAAGTTGGTTTTGATAAGTATCAAGATAGCTATTTTATTAATCTAAGTTGCACAATGCTTATGAAAACGGATCATAAGCATTAAAAAGAAATCTAATTTCTTGGGTTTGAGCTCTGAACATCATCTCGTTCTTGATTTTTTTTCCAAAAAGAAGAAAGTCTTTCAAAACTTTTAAAAGGATAAATTTCTCTAAAATCAAACCAGTCGAGTAAGCAGAATAACCAAGTTCCAATTGGATTCCAGATTTCAGCAATGTGAATATTTTCTTCGAGATAGCTTAAGCAAGTTTCAATTCTTTCTTTTTGAAGAAGAGAATAGCGTCCATTTTGTTCTGGATCCTCATTCATTCGCTTTCTCATCAAGAGAATGACCCCAGCATTATTAGCTTCATTAATAATTTTTAAATATTTCATCTGGTCAAGGTTGAGTTCGATCCAATTTTTTTTCTTGTTGTAATATTCCCAGATGAGTTGGCTATCAAAAAGAGTCGTTTCTCCATCTCTGATAAAGGGTATTTTTAAGCTGGGATTGTGTTTTTTGAGAAATTCTCGTTCTTTTTTTTCAAATATCGTCATTTCCGAAAAATCTGAATCTTTATCAAATAAAATCCTGACTCTTCGAACGTAAGGGGAGGCTGTTGAACCGTAAACTTTTATCTTTTCCATACTTTAAAACTAGCAGGGGAGAGCTGAAAGAGCTAATTATGACTAAGACTCCTAAAGGGCTAAATCTGTGTTAAGCTCTATCTCTAATTAAGAGATTGAACGCAATGAAAAAATTAATAACACTATTTTTTTTATTTATCCTGGGGATTATCTTTCTCATCCTTATTTTTCCTTTTGGTTACTTTAAAGATGAACTTCTGAAGGAAGTTAATAAAAACTCCGACTTTAAAGTCGCAATAGAAAATATTAATTACTATTTGATATCACCAGGAAGCTTTGAACTTGAGGGACTTGTTATCAATGAGTCCGGTAGAGAAGTTTTGAAAATAGAAAAAATTGAAATTGACGTCGATATGATGGCCTTAATCAATGAGAAACTTGTTATTAATAAAGCTGTCATCCATGGTCTTGATTTTAAATCAGACTTAAAAGATGTTAACGAAAAGAAAACGAAGCTAGAAAAACTTCAGAAGAAACCAAAAAAGAAAAAAAGTTTAAATGAACTCTTTTTTAAAGAATTGAAATTTGGAGAAATAGGGTTTGTTAATCTTACAGCAGAATTTGAGAAGGTTAAGTTTAATGATTTAACTTTCCTCTTGAAAAATGGTTCTTTGAAGAACTTTAAGAAAATAGGCGATTCTATAAAAACAGAAATTATCTTAAGTTCTAAGTTCATTCAAAAGGGTGAGTACAAGTTAGAAGATCTTGATATAAAAGGAGAAATATCAGAGATGACTTTAGACCTTTATAAGATCCAAGGATTACTTATGGGAGGTCGTTTCAAAGGTGAAATAAATCAATCTTTGAACTTCAAGGAAGCTGAAGTGAAGAACTTTCTAAAAGTGCATTTAGAAAGTTTTGAGCTGAAAAATCTTTCAGAGGTGAAAGCCCTCAAGAAATATCCAATCATTGGTTCTTTAGAAATTGGAATTGAAGGTCGTTATAATATGCTTGGAAAGAGGGAAGGATTTTTTTTTATAAGGGGAAAAGATTTAAATGTTAAAAATATTAATATTGATAAGCTCATTGATACATTTAAAGATTCTCAAAAAGTAACAGCGATGGATGCTTTGGGATTTTACGCAATGGGACCGATTGGTCTTCTTTATAGTCAGGGAGTGAATCTCGGGGGGGCACTCGGTACAATGGGAGGAGAAAGCCATATCCGCCAAATAAATTTTGAGTTTCTTTTTCAGGATAAAGCTATTTCGATGAAAGATGTTGCCGTTCGTACGAAAAAGAATCTCATCGCGATACAGGGAAGAGTTAATCTTGAAAATAAAAAGTTTGAAAGACTTAAAATTGGCTTTCTTGATAAGAGGTATTGTCCAGAATTAGTCCAAAAAATTAAGGGAACGCTTGAAAAACCAGAGTTCGGAGTTGGAAAATCTGTTTTCAAGACACTTGTAGCTCCGGTTACAAGTCTAGTAAATTCGACTAAGGAACTGGTCTCAGGTTGTAAGCGATTTTATAAAGGGAAGGTTCTTTATTGAAATTAACTGATCTTTTCAGGTTCTTTTTTCTTTAATCTTAACTAACCCTTAATATTCCTTTCGGAATTAATTACTAATTATGCAGTCCTTAAAGTCCGACAAGATTCTAGATGAAAAAAGCACCTAAAATTAGTGACGAGGAACAAAGACTAGAGAAACTCTATAGCTACAATGTTTTAGATACTGCTGCATCAGATGATTTTGATCATATTACTTCTCTTGCCGCTCATATTTGTGGTTGTAAAATTGCGCTCGTAAGTCTTATTGATAGTGACAGACAATGGTTTAAATCAAAGTTTGGACTTGAAGCAAATGAAACTCCAAGGGATATTTCTTATTGTGGGCATGCAATAGAAGGTGAAGATCTTTTTATTGTCGAAGATGCTGAAAAAGATCAACGCTTTTGTGATAATCCTCTCTTTCTCAATCCTCCTCATGTTCGGTTTTATGCAGGAGCACCTTTGATTACTCCAGAAGGATACAAAGTTGGAACCTTATGTGTGATCGATTCAGAGCCTAAGATCCTTTCAGATTATCAAAAGAAATCATTAGAGAAGCTTTCAAAAATTGTGATTGAAATACTTGAAAAAAACTATGAAAACGCGAAACTCGATCATTTAAGGAATCAGTATGAAGATGTACAGTCAATGGCATCGACAGGGGGATGGGAACTCGATCTTATTACCAATAAAACGTATTGGTCTCGAGAAATCTATAATATCCATGGTTTACCCTTTGGAGAATCACCTGAGAAGATCGATGCGATTTCCTTTTTTGCTCCTCATGAGAGGGAGAAACTTGGGCTTTTGATTGAGGAGTGCGCAACAAAAGGAATTGGTTACGATGAAGAGTTCGAGTTTTACGATAAACAAGGAAATAAAAAGTGGGTTCGATCGATAGGGAAACCTGTCTATGAAAAAGATGGCTCTATTAAAAAACTGATTGGAACTTTTCAAGATATAACGAATCAAAAAGAATCTCAGCGAAGTCTCTTGGAAAAAAATTCGGAGATAGAAGCTTATGCGAGAGGTTTAAATAAATATGCAATTGTTGCAAGAACTAACGAGAAGGGTAAAATTACTTACGCTAATGATCTCTTTTGTGAGATTTCAGGATACTCTCGCGAAGAATTAATAGGACAAGATCATCGACTTTTAAACTCCGGGCATCACTCTAAGGAGTTTTTCAATAAAATGTGGGAGAGGATAAAATCAGGTCAAGAGTGGAGAGGAGAAATTAAAAATCGAGCTAAAGATGGCTCCTATTATTGGGTTGATACAACAATCGCTCCTTCCTTTGATAGTTCAGGTCAGATAAAAGAATTCATTGCTTTTCGTTACGATATTACAGATAGAAAATTAGTAGAAAAAGCGAGAATTAATGAGCTCAAGTCAATACTTTCATCAACTCCTTCATGTTTAAAAATAATTAGTAAGGAAGGTCGTTTACTGAATATGAATCCTCAAGGGTTAAATCTGATTGAGGCAGATGATTTTCCGTCAGTTGAAGGAGCTAATGTCTATGAAATTGTAGAGGAATCTCATAGAGAAAAGTATATAAAATTTAATGAGCGAATCTGTTCGGGATATTCAGGCAGTTTAATCTTTGAAATCGTTGGTTTGAGAGGGACCAGAAGATGGATGGAAACTTTTGCAGCTCCTTATAAAATTGACGGAGGAGAAGTTGCTCATATCGCGATTACTAATGATATATCGGAACGGATCAAAGCGAAGCATGAATTTGATAAACTTCTTGAGGATTACAAGTATAAATTAAAAGTCGAGCAAGATATTTTAGGACTTAATGAAGAAATTTTAAACTCTACAGATGATGGAATCTTACTTGTTGATCACAAGGCGCGAAGAATCGAAAAATATAATAGAAGATTCCTCGACTTATGGAGAATTCCTGATGAGCTTGCCGCTTCTAAAGATGATGAAAAACTCATTGGATTTGTTCTTGAACAACTAGAATCTCCAGAAGCATTCGTGAGTTTGGTAGAGGACCTTTATCAGCGTCCAAAAGATGAAAGTTTTGATGTTTTGGATTTTGTGGATGGGAGAGTTTTTGAGAGGTATTCTACTCCTCTTATAATCAATGATGAAGTTCAAGGAAGAATTTGGTTTTTTAGAGATATTACAGAAAAACGTGAAATGGAACGGATGGTAAATCAAACCTCAAAGCTTGCTGCCATCGGACAATTGGCTGCTGGTGTTGGCCATGAAATCAATAATCCTTTAGCCATTATTAAAGGTTATATTGAAACAATTATAAATAAAGGAGAAGGCTTTTCTCCAGAAGTAGAAGAAAAGCTTCTAAAAATTAATTCCGCTTCAGATCGAATTGCTAAGATTGTTTTAGGTCTTCGGACTTTCGCTCGTATCGAAACAAGTAGCAAGATAGAAGTTTTCAACTTAAAAGGGATGATTCTCGGAGTTGAGAATATGCTTAAGGAGCTCTATCTGAAAGATGGAGTTGAAATAAATGTAGACACCGAGAATTTAGGAAATGAAGTTTGCATACAAGGTGACCGAGGAAAGTTTGAGCAAGTTTTAGTCAACTTAATTAGCAATGCGAAAGATGCTATTAAAGAATCAGCTCTGAAAGAAGTCTCGATTAGATGTCAAAAGCTAGAGAACGGGAAAGCTGAAGTGATTGTTTCTGATAGTGGAAAAGGAATCCCTTATGTCGATAGAGAAAAGATTTTTGATCCTTTCTTTACGACAAAAGACGTAGGGCAAGGAACCGGAATCGGTTTGTCTATTAGCCATAAATTTATTCATAATGATTTTGATGGATCCATCAAGTTAGGAGAATCAAAAGAAGGCGAAGGGGCTCGTTTTATCATTAATGTTCCAACTGTTGTCTCTTCTGAAAAAAATGTTCAAAGTATTGAGAGAAAAAATAATAGTCGAGAACAATTCAATCTACGAGTTGTTTTGGCAGATGATGAAGAGGGAATTAGAGTTCTTTTACAAAGTCTCTTAGAAGATATGGGGATTGAAGTTGTTGCTTTCGAGAATGGCCAATTGGCCTTAGAGGAATATAAGCGAAACTCTGAATTTTATGATCTGATTATTTCAGATATGAAAATGCCTATTATGGATGGAATGACATTTTTAAAGGAAGTAAGGGCAAAGAAATCTTTAAAACAACCAAAGTTCTTTTTTACGACAGGTGGAATAAATATTGATTTTGAAGATAAAAAGAGTGAGTTGAATGAAATGATTGATGGTTATATTTACAAACCTTTTAGCCAAAAGGAACTTCTTTCTCAACTAGAATTAGCCTTTCCTGAAATTAAGAAAAAAAGTGCTTAAAAAAAAGTCTATTGATCGAGTTTTTTTAAAGGCTTATCTCAAGAAAAATAAATAGAAAAGAATTGTTTTTACTGGGTTCTCTAATGATAATTGCATAAGATTTGATAAATACTTTTGGAGGGATTTCATTTCCCTCCATGCTAACAAAGTGTAAGTTTATTGTCTGCCGGTTACTTTAAGCCCTCCTTTATAGGTTCCCATGGCCTTGTCCCACCATTTAAGATAAAACCCATAGTTCCCTCGATGATGACGGTGATGCCACCCATGATGAGTGGGATGGTTGATATGTTTGAGTACAGGTCCATCTTGAATTTGCTCTGGAAGAACATCATGACCGAGGTGACCATAAGCATTCATAATCAATGAAAATGCTGCAAAAATCATGATCACTGAATAATGAATGGGTAAAAAGAATAAAATAATTGGAAAGAAACAAGATTCTAGAATTGCTTCACTTGCGTTAAAAGCAAAAGCTGCTAAGGGGGTTGGATAGATCGATTTGTGATGAATAGAGTGAAATCTTTTATAGAGCCATTTTGTATGAAGTGTTCTGTGGAGCCAATAAAAATAAGTATCATGAACAAGAAAGCTTATAACGAAACTCGTGGCATACCAGATGAGACTATGATCAGAGATATCATAATAGACTTTAAAAACACCCTCTTTTCCAAAGAAGATTACGGCGAGAGATGGTATGAGAAAGAGGGTGGTTGAAAGGAGTGAATAAAAGAGTTCTCTTTTGACATCGGAGATCTTAATTTTACCCTTATTATGACGATACTTTTTTAATCGAGGAGCTAGAACTTTCCAAACGATCAAGTAGGTTCCACCGGCAATGGAGAGGTAACGAATCAGATTCATAACCCACTGAATTCCCAACATTTGTACGACACTTAATTGTTCAAGATTTTCCATTTTGTATTCCCTCCTTTCTAAGACTATTATCGTAAAGAAGGAGGCTCAAAAATATTCGCATTTAGCGAATGCGAGCTCCGAGGAGTAAGTCATTGGAAACAGGCAAGAAAAACCCGAAACAAGAGCGATCAAAATTTACGGTGGCTCAAATACTCGAATCTGCGCGACGGATTTTAATGAATGAAGCCTTGGGAAAGTTCTCTACCAATCAAATTGCCAAGGTTGCTGGAGTCTCTGTAGGGACTCTTTATCAGTATTATAAAAATAAAGAGAGTATCATGCAGGATCTTCTGTTCGATACGATCAATGAAAACTTTAAGAATGTTTTTACGGTAATGGAAGAAGCAAACCGTCCATCGGACACGAAATCTTTGATTGAACTCTTAGTAAAGTCTCAGATGAAAAGCTGGAGAGATAATAAAGATTTTAGTCGTAAACTACTTAAAATGGTTCCTAAGTTCGTTGATATTACTCACTTTGGGAAGAAAGACGAGGTCATGATTGATTTTTTAAAAGAGAAAATAGAAAAGTACGCAAAGGATGAAATTCGAAAGACAAACCTTGATGTTTCTCTGTTCCTTTGTATTCAGGCTTTTCGTGGGGCGATGTTTATGAATATTGTAGGAAGTTATGAAATCAAGGACGATGAACTCGAAAATGAGTTAATCCAAATGATTACATCTTATCTTATAACCCCTTCCGAACGGAAAGCATAAACCTCTTGATTTCGATTTAAGGATGATTTACCAGATAATATGAAAGTTTGTGATAATCTAAAAAGGCTTAATTCAATTCGAAGTTATCGATTTGGGTTACTTAAGATCGTTATAGAGCAAACTAATCAATTGCTTCTATTCTGATAATGCCTTCAAGAACTTTATTAATATTTTCTATCGTCAAGAGTTCAGGAACTTGAGACTTGCATTCGACTGCAAAAGATCTTTTGAAGTGATTTTTATTTGTTGATCGAGGAGGTAATATCTTTACAGTACTTGCTGATTCATCATAAACAGACTTAAGGCCAGACCTTTCTTCCTTTAAAAGAATTTCATTTGTTTTAAAAGATTCAAAATGATTAATCCATTGGAATGAAGAAGTTTTAGAAATAAAAGGAATATGGCATCCGATGAGTAAAGCATCTGAACTGATTTCTACTCCAGATTCTTTACTTCTGTAGAAATATTTCTGTGGGGTATTGTCAGTACTAAGCTTTTCTCCTGTCTTGAGGATTTCTCCATCAACTAAAACAATCGTCTTTGAATTTCTCTTTGATCGAGAAAAAACTTGATCATAAGGCGCGATAGACATAAATTTCAAAACATTAAAAGAAGATTTTTTTGTGACTGGATTTATTAGAGATTCGATATCTTCGTGAATCACTTCAATTTTTAGTCTATTCATTTTTTTTATGAGGCTTCCTCTAAGAGAGTACTTCTCTAGCATTCGTTTTTTTAAAAAAAAGTGCTCAATAAAATCTCGATTGGCTCTTTTTAATAGTTTTCTTTTAGTATTAAAAAGCTTGTCTTTTGTGTTTTTTAGTTCAGAAGATTTACAAATATCAAAAGATTCTGTCATCTCATGAGTTTTTCCATTAATATCGACACATTTAAATGGAGTTTGTGAATAAGTTTCTACATGTTTACGACACTTATCAAGAGTACGACTTTCGATAAGAAATCCATGGGCCGTTTCGGTTCGTGTCTTTTTATAAGAATCTTCTACTTCAAATTTGAATTGATTTGATGCGCTTAATTTTCTGATTTCTTTCTCGCTGTCAAAGAAGTCAATACTGCATTTTTGAATAATCTCTTGCTCTTGAGGTAGGGTCGGCTCAGGTTTTTTTGCCTGAGGAGATTGAAGTTCCGGGCGTAGGCTTTGCATCTTTTGAGCATAATTTTTATTTTTATCTGAGCTACAACTAAGAAAAAATAAGAGCAGTACAGTAATTAAGATTTGATAGAGAATCATGGTTTAAACCCTTTAATTTCTAATTCGGGGCAATCTAGCACATTGCGCAAAATGACTCAATCATCACCTGGAATCCTGTAAAAATGACAGGTTAAAAAGATTGCTTAAAGGAAAAGATGTGACCTAGTTCCCAAGCCCTCTAATTCTGAGGCCCTTAGGAAGATTATTTATTGGCAATAAATACTAACGTTTTGAATCAGGCTAATTTCTTTATGGAGTTCATCATTAAGATTGTAAGTAAACTTAGCGACTAGAGGCTTGAAAATTCCATTTCCAGCAGAGCTTTCACCTGGAAATATTTTTACGCTAAAATTTTTTCTTTTAAAGCAGATCTTATAGTTGAAATTATCTTCTCCATATTGAGAGTCATCGATATTAATTCCTTGGATACAATCACCTTTAGAGATAACAACGCTTACACTATTAGAGATTCGAGTATCATTTAGGTAGTCAAGACGAGTCAATTCACATTGAATTGTTTTCGTAAAACCCATGGTAGAAAAAAAGACAGACAATAAAATAATTATTTTCATATTTTCTCCTTAGATGAAGTCCATTTCAGGAACTTCTCCACTGACGAGAAGTTCAGCCTTATCTTCATAAAAAGAGCCTTCCACAGAACAGTTGGAATCATTTTGAATATTAAACGATCCGAGCGTCGCTCTTTCATTATTTTCGCCAATTAGTGATATCAAGCATGTTTTGAATTGAAATTGAACAGGCTCTCCTGGTTTCATTTCTGAAAGTGAGTAATAGACTTGAGTTTTATTATTTTCAGAACGTTCTAATGCTAGCTTTAAGCAGGTATTTTCAAAGCCAGACTCCGAACAGAATTTAGAGTTTTGTTCTTCCTTTTCCAGTTTGAGTCCTTTTGTCGCTGTTTCTTTTTCTGTGCTGCTCTCTGTGATCGGAGCTCTTCCTATTTTTTTAAGCCAATCAACTTTAGTTTCAGATTTTTTACAAGAAAGACATGCCGTTAAAAAACAAAATGATAAGATAAGCCTCATTTATTCCCTCTGGGGGATGGATATAGCACGAATTAATGCTGCGGAGCAGCTCAGGGTAATCATTACACACTTTCTGCTGTAACTTTGAAGATTGAGGAGCGGAATAACGACTTATGAAGATTTGTACAATTATCATTCCGATATTGAATGAAGAGAAACTTCTAAAAGAAAAGCTTAGGAGTTTTAGAGCTCCTAGGGAATTCAATATTTGTTTTGTTGATGGCGGAAGTAAGGATCAAAGCCTTTCTTTGATCGCTGAGTACCTTATCGATAAAGAAGGAGTTCTTTTAAAGGGAGAATTTAAGAATCCTTCGATTGGAAAAGGAATTCTTTTAGGGCTTACAAAAACAGAAACAGATTATGTCTTATTATATCCATTTGATTGTGTCGTTTCAGAGGAGCAACTTGAATTACTTTTAACTTTTCTTAAACGAGGCTTGGTTTGGGGAGGTTTTCAAAAAACCTATAGTTCCAAAAAGCTCTTTTATAAGCTTTATAGTTTTCTTCAGAATAAAATTCGAACAGGACTCTTTCATCATTTCGTTTGGACGAATCTAATATTTGGAAAGACAATGACTATTAAAAAAAGTTTGAGTGATGAAGGATTTTTAGAAGATGTTTTATTGTCAGACCGATTAAAGAAAAAATCCCATCCTTTTTTCATTCAAGATCCTATTATTGTCTCAGAAAGAAAATATCGAAACCGATCATTTAAAAGAGCGAGTTTAAACTTTTTAATTATAATGCTCTATCGATTAAGATTTAGGACAATAGGTGAGTTAAAAGAATTATACCGATAGGGTCTTTCCATAGTTTATATTTTTCGATAAGATTAGACTATGGCAACAATCACCCAACTTGAATACCTACTGGCAGTTGATCGCACTCGACACTTCGGCCGGGCGGCAAAAGAGTGCCATGTTTCACAACCTTCTTTGTCGATGCAACTTCAAAAGCTTGAAGATGAATTGGACTGTATTGTTTTTGATCGTAGTAAAAAACCAATTCTAGTCACAGAACAAGGAAAAGTAATTGTTGAGCAGGCTAAGAAAGTTATCAAGGAACATAAAAGACTAATTGAAATCTCTCAGAACAAAGATAATGAAGTCAAAGGTGACTTTCACCTTGCTGTCATTCCGACCTTGGCTTCTTCTCTTATTCCACTCTTTCTAAAAGTGTTTGCTAATAAATACCCTGAAGTTAATTTAAAGATTAGTGAATATAAAACAGATGATATTATAAAACTTCTTGTTGATGATAAAATCGATGCAGCCTTGGCGGTAACCCCGCTAAAAGATCATCGTCTCATAGAAAAAGTCCTCTATTATGAACCTTTTTATGTTTATCTCTCACCTGATCATGAATTCAAGAGTAAGAAATCAGTGAAAGAAGGAGAGTTGAAAGGGAAGGATGTATGGCTTTTAAATGAAGGTCATTGCATGCGTAATCAAGTCATGACCATCTGTTCTTTGAGAGAAGAGAATCCAATATTGAGTAATGTTTCTCTTGAGTGCGGAAGTCTTGAAACCTTAGTGAATCTTGTTAAGCAAAACTCAGGATATACCTTGCTTCCTCATTTGACGGTTGAAAATCTTTCCTCAGGAGATAAAAAAAGTCTTATCAGAATAATAGAAAACCCCACGCCGACACGTGAGGTTAGTCTGATTTATTCAAGAACATTTCTCAAAGAGCCTATTATTAATGCCTTGGAGTCAGAGATCTTAGAAGCGATTCCTGCAGAATTGAAATCGTTAAAGAAGTCATACTCTGTTATTGATATTTAATTGCAAGACTTATAACCGACTATTTTTTGATGTTCGACAATAGGAATGAGATTTCTTTTCTTGGCCATTATATAATACTCTATGTTGAGAATTCCCTTTTCGAGTGCTTCAAGTCTCTTGTTTTCACAATAGTTTTTTAATTGATAAGGCCATTGAACGAGAGGAAGAATCATCTCAGGTATTTTACATTGTTTCTTTGGAGTCAAGCATTCTTGTGATTTTTTCCAAAGCTTATTTTGAATTGAAATAAGATCTTTGTAATTATTAATGAGGCTCTGTTTGTTATCAATCTCGTATTTATTTTGATTGCTTCCATAAAGAATCTTGTAAAGACGATTTGCTTTTGATTGAGCTTCCTGGTATCGGAAATAAATTTCTGAAAGAGGGAGCCCTCGGAAAACCTCAAGCTCAATTGGTTCTTCAGTAAAAGCACTCAAGGGAGTTGTCGTATATTGAAGAGGAGCACTATTTTTCTTATTTAAGTGCTCTAAGTAGCTTGAGAGGACCTCTGGAATTTTTTCATAATCAATGTATCCGTTACCGATAAGATTTTTGAATTTTCTGAGTCCTTCTCCTCCAACTGCATGAATCTTTACACTGACTTCATTTGAAAGGAGTGCCGAGTTAATAATTTTTTTATAATAGCCTCTCATCTTCACACTCCACAAGCTACCTCGTGCCTTAGCCTTGAATTTTTTTTCAAGTCGACTTTTGTCGTCTTGCTTGAGGTTTTTTATTGTTAAAAGAGCATAGACCATACTACCTCTCTTGACTGAAGTTACGAGTTCAGCACCACATTTTTGGTAAAGAAGATCAGGCGAAAGATTTTCAAACTCTTTTTTTAGATAAGGAGATTTCAAGCCATTTCTTCCAAAATCAGATCGAAAGAGGACTAACCAAGTTAAGCTATCAGAGTGAAACATTGATTCTTCTTCAAAGTCTAAGCTAGAAGAACCGCTGAAAATTTTATAACTAGCGGCAGCTGATGCAGAGAACCTGAGATAACGATAAAGATCTTTATATGATTTAACTAAGTTAATAACAATATCAGTAGAAATAGCACCTTCCGTATCAAGCTCTTCAATTGCTTGAAAGTCGAAACAATCTTGATATTGATGAGTTGGTTGAAAGGGGTTAAAGCCTTTCCCGAGACTCATTGTTGATTCAGGAGAATAATTATAAACACCTCCAAAAATAGGGAAACTAAAAATAAAGATAAGTATTTTAATCATTAATTCCTCCTAGGAATTGGTTGTGAAATAGAGGATCAAAAGCGTTCCCATGAAAGAAGCTCTTTAAGCTTTGAATGGGATAGTCCTGCTCATTGATGAGATAGTTGGCAAAAGATGCGGCAACAGCAGTGGCCCAAGAAGAAGACATTAAAAGCTCAGGGCGTTTTTCAAATCCTCTCAAATAATAAAATGTTGTTTCGTCATACCATCGAGGTTGTCTTTGATTTTTTCTCAGTTCTTCGATTTCACTGAAATTACTAGTGACATCCATTCCTGAATAGCCTTGTTGGGCAAGCCAGGTTTGAAAGCTTTTTTCATTCGCCCTACCGTTAATATAAAGGTCATTACATTTCTTAAGTTTTCGAGGTCCTTGTGGATTAAGAAATTCAGATTTTGGTTCTTCACCATCTCTCAAGAACACTTTTGAAAGTGAGTTCACATAACTGACGCGAATAATATTTTTTTGCTCGGAGCATGCAGTTGGATAGTTCTTTAAGTTTACGCTTGTTCGGACAAGGTTTTCCGTCGATTGGAAAAATAAAGTATCAGGCGTTGCTTTTGCTAGCTTTTCGTGAAAACGAGCATAGACCTTAAGATATTCTTCGACCTCTTTTTTCGTAAATCGTTGCGTCGGGCAACCCATAATGAGAGACTCTTTTGCCCAAACAATATTTTTTCCGATTGCGATGGTTACAAAATTGATATCATTTTTTTTAATGATTCTTTTTAGAGACTGAACTGATGAATGAAGAAATTTCTTTAGTCCTTCAAAGTTATTACTTGAATCACAGATCAAATGAAAAGCAGCTCTTGGATAGTTCGCTAAAACGATTTGAGAATGGGGATTTTTCTCTGAGATAAAATCAAAAATGGTTTCTCCATGATGGTAGGGGAAGTCAGGAGTATCATAGTGAAAAATAGAAACTTTTTTCATAAGTGCATTGAACTCAATACGATGATCATGAAAAAATTGGTCGTTTTGATTTTGGAGCTCTTGTTTGTAGTCATCAAGGATGGTTGGATAACTCACCATTGGGAACTGCTTTTGATAAAATCCATTTAAGTCATGTCGGTAGATACCTAAAACTTTATTTTGATGTCTTAAAAGCTGAGTTTTAGGAAAAAAGCGTGTATCAAGAATCATAAACCTTTGACCTGAACTTTTCGTTTTTTTTCTCGCATAAGAGAGTCTTTCTCTTACAAGCTCACAGTGTTTAAAGCGTTCATTATTGAAGTTACAATCAATCCCTTGAAAATAGGGTTTTTCAAGAAAAACAGTTTCTTTAGAAGAAGTCACACTAGGCTGATTCGATTTGCTTTTACAGCTAAATAAACTAAGGGCAAGGAATAACCATTTCATTTTTGGACTCCTTTTAAGGATTCAAGTAAAAATTGACTTGCTTGTTGATAAGTCATTTCTGGTGCAAAACCTTCGTGAACTGCTAGGAGATATTGTTTATACAGATTTGGATTGTAAGTAAGAAAGCGAAAAAGTTCTTGAGGATGGTCTTTAAGCATTCTTTTTTGAAAATATTTGATCCATAAAGAGAGGCAGTTTTGAAAATCTATTTTACTTTTGTGATTAGGGCTATGGGAAACTTCTTTTTCAAGCTTTAAAATTTTATCTTCTAACTCAAGAAATTGACCTCTTTTTGCTTCTTTTTCTAATTCATCGATCACTTCAATACTTTTTAGAGCATTTTTAAAGTTTGAATGTTCAATAATCTCTTCAGAAAGTTGATAAGTTTGCACCTTTAAGGCCTCCTTGGTTGAACGATTTGAATGTTCTTTTATTGATTGGTCTCTATTTGACCAGAAACAACCTGCGATAATTATTAAGAGAGTTAAGGATCCAATTTTCTTCATTAGAGCCTCGCTTTAATTCGATCAACTTCATGTTCTAACTTTGATTGCCAATACATATCGCCAACAGCAACACCATCACTAAAAATAATATGCTCAAGCGGATTATCAGTTGAACTTTCAACGACGAAATTCACAACGTTTCCTTTGAACATCTTTTTCTCTATTTTCAAAACCTCTAAGGGACTTCCTTCTTGAGAAAGAAGGAACATTCCTTTCTTTAAGTCTTTTGCAAAAATCATTTTCATATTTTTGAGGAGTACTGGATGGTTTTCTGTTAAACGAAGTAGTTTATTTTTTGAAAGGTAGATGTGGACAAGAGGTTTTGATTCTTTCCCTTTCGTTGAAATTCGAATAGGAGAGGAAGCATAGGTAAAATAATCGCGTTTGCTGTCTTCTCTTAAATGAAGAAGTTCGTATTTATCAGCATAGTTTGCAACAGTACCTGCTTTTCGAATTTGAAGATGATCCTTGATAACAACAGAAATTTTTGAACCTGGATGGAAGCATCCACAAGGACACCAAGTAATGAGTTGATGGAGTTTTTCGTTAGTAGTGAGCTGCTTAAAGCTTTTGTCTGCTAATCCCTGCGCTCTCCTTTTTGAGTTAATTTTTTCCAAAGCAAGGTATTGATCGCAAGAAGGGGTTGAGCCAAATCTTATAAGGTCTTGGTATTCATTCTTTGTAATACATCCTGACTCGAGAGCTTTTTTTCTCCTCATTTCACAATAATTGGCTGAAATTCCCCTGGTACTCATGCAACGAGCATTAGGATCTTTAGGACGGTTAATCCTTGTTGAAACATTTATGTTTCTAGGCCCAATATCTCGATCTTGGGCCAAAGACGATAAGCTTGAGTTTAGGGTAAGTAAAATAATAAAAAGACGCATATTCCTCCTTTGGTTTACTCTTTTATGGAGGAATAATGTGATTTGGTCAGTTTCAAATTGGGATTTTTCGAAATTGGAACAAGCTAAATAGACTATGTTGATTGTTTCTCGCTTGAAAGCTGCTCGGCTCTCATGCACAATAAATTCATCTCCTTGTAGTATAGTTTTAAATAGAGGAACTTTAAGTCATGGAAAAAGTTTGGTTAAAAAATTATGAAAATGGTGTGAGTCCTGAAATCGATATGAATACTTATTCTTCGATTGCAGAAATTATCGAAGGTTCGTTTGATCGTTATTCTGACAAGCCAGCGTTTCACTGTATGGGAAAAACAATTACTTACGGTGAGTTAAAAACTCAAAGTGAAAAATTTGCAGCTTATCTTCAAAATGATTTAGGTCTGAAAAAAGGTGATCGAGTTGCTTTGATGATGCCAAATGTTTTGCAATATCCTGTTGCTCTCTTTGGAATTCTTAGAGCAGGGATGATTGCAGTCAATATTAATCCACTTT
Organism: Bacteriovoracaceae bacterium; assembly: GCA_965217035.1. Classification (GTDB taxonomy): domain Bacteria; phylum Bdellovibrionota; class Bacteriovoracia; order Bacteriovoracales; family Bacteriovoracaceae; genus JAUHYH01. The sequence goes on from OZ244226.1 coordinate 2,243,438, forward strand.
ACACCCAGAGAGAGCTTGAAGGGCAACTGCTTGATTCAGGAGCCAAGGCTATCGTGATTTTTGCGAACTCTGCTCATTGTCTGGAAAAAGTGATCTCAAAAACAGAATGTAAACATGTTATTGTCACAGGCATTGGCGATCTCTTAGGGTTTCCAAAATCTATGATCGTTAATTTCGTTCTTAAATATGTTAAGAAGATGGTTCCAGCTTGGGATATTCCTAATGCTTTGACGTTTAACGAAGTTCTTATGAAAGGAGATCAATCAAAGTTTAAGAGAGCGGAGCTTAACCATTCTGATACAGCATTTCTTCAGTATACAGGGGGGACAACAGGGGTTTCCAAGGGGGCTATTCTCACTCATGGGAATATTGTCGCCAATGTTCTTCAGGCTAAAGAATGGATTACGAATGCAATTAAAGAAGGGGAAGAGATAATTATCACCCCATTACCTCTTTATCATATTTTCTCATTGACAGCGAACTGTTTAATCTTTTCTTCAGTTGGTTCATTGAATGTTCTGATTACGAACCCAAGAGATATTCCTGGCTTTATTAAGGAACTTACAAAGTGGAAGTTTACGGCATTTACAGGTGTTAATACACTTTTCAATGCTCTTATTAATAATGAAGAATTTAAAAACCTAGATTTCTCATCTCTAAGAGTAACCTTAGGTGGAGGAATGGCGGTTCAAAAAGCTGTTGCTGAAAAATGGAAAAAAGTCACTGGTAAGCCTCTCATTGAAGCTTATGGGTTAACGGAGACATCTCCTGCAGCTTGTATTAATCCATTAAACATTCCTGAATATAATGGTTTCATTGGAGTTCCTATTCCTTCAACTATCCTTGCTATTAAAGATGATGCTGGCAGCGATATGCCTTATGGTGAAGTTGGAGAGCTTTGTATTAAGGGACCTCAAGTAATGCAGGGTTATTGGAATAAGCCAGAAGAGACGGCAAAGGTTATGACTTCTGATGGTTTTTTTAGAACGGGTGACCTTGGTTTTATGAATGAAGATGGTTATTTAAAAATCGTTGATAGAAAGAAAGATATGATTCTTGTTTCTGGTTTTAATGTTTATCCAAATGAAATTGAGGACGTTATTGTTACTCATGATGAAGTACTTGAATGTGCCGCTGTAGGAGTTCCAGATGCAAAATCAGGAGAAGTTGTGAAGATTTTTGTTGTGAGAAAAGATGAGTCTCTTACAGAGGAAGCTTTAAAAGATTTTTGTCGAAATAATCTAACAGGTTATAAGGTCCCGAAGTTCTATGAATTTAGGGATGAATTACCAAAATCGAATGTAGGTAAGATTTTAAGAAAAGATCTACGCGAAACAAATGCGTAATTAATAAGGGCCGCACTCGCGGCCCTTTTTTTATCTAGTAAGTCGCTAATAAATTAACAGTGAAGATTGTTTGAGTATCTTCTTGTGGAGACTCAATACTATCGTCAATTGCAATACTGTATCCAAGTTTAAGAGCAAAAGTTTCAGAGAGTTGATTCTGAAGACCTAAATCAAGGTTTGTAAGCGCTCTTTCATCACCAGTAAATCGTTTCGCGTATTTTAGATCTGCAAGACCAACAAGACTCTTTGTAATTTGTTTCCCATAATGAAAAGCAATATAACCGTTCGAGTTATCTCTTTTGAAATCCGCAATAACAGGAGTCTCAGGAGTCGTCGTTCTTTCTTCTTGTGAGAATCTATAAGCTAGATCAACAGAGAAAAAGTCATTCCCTTTTTTTGGGATGATGTGATAGGTAAGACCGGGAATATCATAATTCGCTCGCCATCTAACAAATTGAAATTGATCGCCAAAAACTGAAGCTTGGACGAACCAAGAAAGACGGTCACTAAATTTCCGGTCATATCTTAAAAGCGCATTCCAGTTTCTAACAGCGAGGACGCCTGGTGTGCTATCAGTTGTGTCCGTGTCGTTTTTCCCATAGCTATAATCACCTTTAGCAGTATAAGTACTTTTTTCAGTCGATTTAATAGACTTGTGCTTAGCAACAAAAGTCGTCGATTCAGTGTTTCCATCAACTTGAGTCATTCCGAGCTCTGATCCATGTTTCCACTCAGCAAAAGCGCTTGAAGAAAGGACTAGCAGCAACGTCGATACAATTTTCAACATGTAATTCTCCTTAAAAAATTTGGTTTAGCTGAGTATAGATGAATTTTTTTGATTGTCACGTTGCCTGCTAAATAATGTTGCCGTATTTTATAATCATGTTATCTAATAAAGTTTTATCTATTGCTGAATCTGCGACTCTTGCCACGGCACAAAAAGCTCGAGAGCTCGCACAGACCGGGGTCGACGTTATCAGCATGAGCCTGGGAGAGCCCGATTTCGCACCGCCGGAGCTCATCAAGAAAGCAGCTATCAAGGCCATCCAAGAAAATATTGCTTCTTATTCTCCTGTCCCTGGTTATTTGGATTTAAGAAAAGCTATTTCTGCTAAGCTAAAACGTGATAACAATTTGGAGTATTTAGAAAATCAAATTGTTGTTTCAAATGGAGCTAAGCAAGCGATTGCTAATATGATTATCAGTCTTCTTAATGAGGGGGATGAAGTTGTCCTTCCTGCTCCTTATTGGGTGAGTTATTTCGATACCATTAAGTTTGCCGGTGGTAAGTCTGTTGTGATTACAACTGATATCGATAGTGATTTCAAAATTACACCGGAACAACTTGATAATGCTTTGAGCGACAAAACTAAACTTTTTCTTTTCAGTAATCCTTGTAATCCGTCCGGAACTGTTTATAACAAAAAAGAACTTGAAGCTTTAGCGCAAGTTTTTGAAAAATATCCTAATGTTCTTATAGCAAGTGATGAAATTTATGAGTATATCGTTTTCAAAGGAGATTATTTTTCTTTTGGAGCGATTCCTTCAATGAAGGAGAGAACAGTTACAATTAATGGACTTTCAAAAGCCTTCGCTGTTACAGGATGGAGACTCGGTTATCTCGCTGGACCTGAGAAACTTGTAAAAGCATGTTCTAAGATTCAAAGTCAGTTTACTTCGGGGGCGAATTGTATTGCTCAAAAAGCAGCAATTGCAGCTCTTGAAGCGGGGGCTGGTTCGGTTTCATATATGAAAGATGCCTTTCTTCAAAGAAGAAATCGACTTATTAAAGAAATTAATGAACGACTTCCTAGAGTTATTACCAATAACCCTAATGGAGCTTTTTATCTTTTCCCTGATATGAGTTGCTATTTTGGTAAAGGAAATATTAAAGACAGTAAGGATCTGAGTCTTTATCTTCTTCAAGAGGCTCATGTCGCAATTACGCCAGGAGAACCTTTTGGAGCTCCTAATTGTATGCGTTTCTCTTATGCACTTGCAGAAGATCGAATTGTAGAAGCGGTAGAACGGATCGAAAAGGCCGTTAAAAAACTATGAAAACTTATCTAACAGGTATAAAAGCGACTCATTTAACTCATCTTGGAAATATGGTAGGGGCTATTAAGCCCGCCATTAATTTTTCTGAGGCTAATAGAGGATCAGGAGATCGCTTTCTTTATTTTATTGCCGATTATCATTCTTTAACGACTGTAAAAAAAGCAAGAGATTTTAATGAGTATGTTTATCAGGTTGCCGCGACTTGGTTAGCGTTAGGTCTCGATCCAGAAAATGCAGTTCTCTACAAGCAAAGCGATATTCCAGAAATTTTTGAACTGGCTTGGATTCTGGCTTGTAATACACCGAAAGGTGATCTCAATAGGGCCCATGCTTATAAAGCGATTGTCCAAGATAATGCTGATGCTGGACGTGATCCAGATAAGAGTGTTAATGCTGGACTTTTTAATTATCCTGTTTTGATGGCAGCCGACATCCTGCTCTTTGATACAAATATTGTTCCGGTTGGAAAAGACCAGGTTCAACATGTCGAAATGGCGAGAAGTATGGCCCAAAGGATTAATCAGAATTATGGCCAAACCTTGGTTGAGCCACAAGAAGCGCTTGCTGAATCAGGGCAATACATCCCAGGGCTTGATGGAAGAAAGATGAGCAAGTCTTACGAAAATACAATTCCTCTTTTTGTTCCAGAGAAGAAACTAAAAAAACTTATCAATAAGATTACTTCTGACTCTAGTGGGCCAGATGAACCAAAGAGCACACACGGATCAGCAATATTTGATCTTTATAAATGTTTTTCAATTAAAGAAGAACAGGATACTTTTGCGAAACAATTTGCGGAAGGTATTTCTTGGGGAGAGGCTAAGGCGCAGCTCTTTGAAAAGGTCAATGCAGCTCTGGTTGAACCGAGGGCAGAGTTCGAGCGGTTAATGAATAATCGATCAGAAATTGATGCAGTCTTAAAGTCTGGTGCTGAGAAGGCGAGGGTCATTGCTCAAGAAACAATGAAACGAGTAAGAAGCAATATTACGGGATTTTAATCTCTTCCTATGCATTCCCATGCAACATAAGGTTCATTATATTCTTCTTCGCTATGAAGGTCAGAATGAAGCGCCATTAACTCTTTTCTATTAAGTCTTTCAACCCATTCTCTATGATCGGCCATCGTAATTTGCTCTCTATGGTTCTCATGGTGAAGAATATGTTCTAATACTGTTTTTCTATCTGGATCTCGATCTCCAAGGACTGTCCAATTTGGATGACCTGTATCGGTAGGGTAGAGATGATCACCACAATCGAGTGCAAAGCTTGAAAGTGAAAGAAAAAATAACGTTGAACATAAGAATAGGAACTTCTTCATTCGTAAACCTCTTTTGAAGAGCAACAATAGAACAAAACTTGATAAAGTGGGAATTTTTTTGAAATTCAGTGAAAAATTACAGAGTAAAAGCTTCTGGCTTACGATTATTTGGTAGAAGCTTTTTCAATTCGTTCCCAAATTGAGCCCCAGATTCCATCATTAGGATATTTTTGAGGGCTAATAAAAAGAGGTTTTCCTTTTTTACTGAGCCTTCTTAATTCTCCATAGAGTTCTCTAGCGGCGAGTAAAGCATTTTTAGAAAGAATGAGCTCATTCATATCACTAGAAGGATTATTTGTGATTTTTAAGGGGACAGAAGGTTGGTAATGATCTTCCATCTGGCCAGGTGCTACTGGGTTTGATTTTTCAAGAACCTCACAATCAGCAACCTTTTCAATATCTTTTTTTAGAATGGCTCCAGGACGATAAAGATGAATCTGCCCATCAACGAGTCCAACAACAGTTGATTCAATTCCAACTTCACAAGGACCGCCATCGAGAACAGGAATTTTTGAATCAAATTCATCAAGGACATGTTCTGCAGTAGTAGGGCTTGTTTTTTTAAAAAGGTTTGCGCTAGGAGCAGCTAGAGGAATACCTAATTCTTTAATCAGTTCTATTGTTTGTTCGTGTCGAGGTAATCGAATTCCTACACTTGATAAACCTGCTGTGATTAAATCAGAAACTTCATTTGATTTAGGACTTACAATCGTAAAAGGACCAGGCCAGAAAGCTTCAGCCAATTTTTTAAACAAAGGAGATTCTTCTTTTAAAAGAGGCATTGCCATCTCTATAGAAGCAATATGAACAATAAGAGGATCAAAGAGAGGGCGTTTCTTTATATGAAAAACTTGTTCAAGAGATTCTTGATTATCAATAGGGGCTCCTAATCCATAAACAGTTTCAGTCGGTATCGCAACTGGCTTTCCTGATTTTAAAAGAGTAAGAGCTTGTTTCCTTTCTACTTTCATTATTCACAAAACTTGGAATGGATTAACTCCATTCCATAAGGTTTAAGTTTATGGGGTTTATAAATATGTTCTTTTCCCATAAAAATCTCGACTTTGTCGAGTCTCAATTTTTGAGCAATATTTCGTCTTCTCCACTCTTTGCAATAGTATTTTGCAAGCCTTTCTCTCATTTTTTGGTCTGATTCCATTCTCATAAAAGTTTTCCGGATCGATTTGTTATAAAATCTCTCTCTGATCTGATAAGGAGTGATTCTTGGATCATAAAAAGTAAAAGTGGGTAGCATCAAATTGACTTTTATATTATTCGAAAGAATCCCTCTAAACTGAAACCAAATATTGGTATTTTTAGGAAATGGAGCAAAGATATTCCAGGATTGGTAAGTATGGAGCCATTGGTTAGCCTTTGATAAAGATCGATTATATTTATTAAAAGGAGCTAATTGAAGAGAATTTAAACACCAATAAGTCATAATTATAATCAAGGGAATTGCGAGTAATTCTTTAATGATAGAGTTCTTAATTTTCTCTGATTGATTATAGTTTAAAAAACTGGTTAAATGGCTAAAAAAGAATCTATTCTGTGCGACAAATTTATAAAAAAATTCTCCTGTATTTTTAAAGATTTTCTTTCTTAAAAGTGGGCATAGAAATTGAAAATGGGATCTTTGAAGAACTTCAATAAAAGCATTAAATCCAAAGTACGTATTCCCGTCTCTGTCTCTTATAACCCAAGAGTTATTCTCAATCATCATATCATAAATTTCATTTGAACTTTGAGCCTGGAGCAGATGGATTTCTTTACTTCCAAGAACTATGAGTAAAATTCGAGTCAGCTTACCGCAAAAACCGCATTCACCATCATAGTAGACATTAAGTAATGAGTACTTCTTGTATGTGATCCTTTCCCAGAAGACCGATGGAAGAAAAGCTAGCCATAGCGAAATTACATAAAAAGCAAAGTTTCCGACATTCATTATAAGATGAATACCGAAATGGAACCCAATAAATCCTCCTATTACAATAAACCTTGTCGGAGTTCTTAGCTTGGGGAAAATACCAAGAAAAAATACGAAAGGAAGATATTTCTCAATGTGAATCACAAGAAAACTTAAAAGCTTCAAAAGCTCAGGGAAGCTTTTTAAGTAGTCGGCAAAGTTTTTTGTAAAGGCATCGAGATAAATGGCATAAGAAAGAGCGGTATAGTCATTTGTCCAAATAGGACTCGATTTAAAGAGCGCACTACAGAAATACATCAATCCAAGTTGAACAAAGAGAGCAAAAACCCAAAAAGAACTTGTATGAGTTTCTAAGTTCTTCCTTTTACTTAAAGCATGATCGATGGAATACTTCGCTCCCAAGGGGAGAAAACTTAGAATTAAAAGACAAGAACGGATTAATTCATCTCCTCCGTTGAGTCCCATTCCGTTTCGATTATGCATAGACACGACAAAAATCCAGAGAAAGAAATTAACTCTTCTTGTTTTGTAACCAAGAATAAAAAAGCAAAGTAGGAGAGCGTAAACTCCAAAAAGAGTAAAAACAAACCAAGGTTGATCATTGATTGCAAAAAGACTCCATGACCAAGGTTGAAAAACTGATGAGATCGCCTCGGAGAGTGGGAGAAAACCATTTTGTGTATAAAACATTTCAAGGTAAGGAAACATTTCAATAAGGTCTTTTAAAAGGAAAAAACCAATTAGAACTCGCACGAGAGCGAGTGAACGTAGATCAACTTCAAAGATTTTTCTTATCGATTTCAAATCTTGCACCTTAAGAGTTTTGTCTGTACTCTTAATCGGTAAAACAGTGAATATTACTGTTTAAATACGATTTGGAGGAAGATAGTGCCTAAAACAGAACGTGAACAGGAAATGATTGACCTTCTCGATCAGAGTCATAATTGGCCAGGTGATTATACTTTTAAGTTCGTAATTAAGACGGAATTAAAAAGTGAATTAGACCAGTATTTTGAAGGTTCAACGATTGAAGAAAAATATTCCAGTAGTGGGAAGTATACTTCTATTACCGTAACGAAAAAAATGAATTCCGCCGAAGACGTTCTTGATATTTATCGTAAAATTTCTCAGATTCCAGGAGTCATCTCTTTATGAGACCTAAGTTTAAATCAGCAATTGTAATTGGAGCGGGAGCTTTCGGAACTTCTGTTGCTTCGGTTCTCGCGAATAATTTCGAAAAAGTTTATTTAAAAGTTCGAAGCCAGGATATTTATGATGCTCTCAAAGATGGGGAGAATAAAATCTATCTTCCAGGGATAGAGCTTCCTTTTAACTTAACTCCAGTCAAAGATTGGGATGAACTTGAAAAAGTTCAAAATGTTGATTTAGTTGTTTCTGGGCTTCCTACAAAGGCCTTAAATTCGTTTTATAGAGAACACAAAGACTTCTTTGAGAAATATTTAAAAGAAGGAATCCCTTTTGTTTCACTTGCAAAAGGAATTGATACTCAGACACTCGAACTGCCTGATGATATCTTCTATGATATCTTTTATGATTATAAAGATCATTTTACTTTTCTTTCTGGACCTTCATTCGCTAAAGAGATTGTAGAAAAACAAATCACGATGGTTTCTCTCGCTGGACGTTCTCGGGAGCAAATGGAAAAAGTTTTAGAAATGTTAAAAACTCCTTACTTTAAAGGTCTTCCAACATATGATGTAAAAGGAGTTCTGCTTGGAGGGGCCCTTAAAAATATTTTAGCTATTGCAAGTGGAATGATTGAAGGTTTTGGCTATAACCATAACACTCGAGCTGCTATGATCACGCGAGGAATTGTTGAAATGCTTCGTTTTGGTAAAGTCTTTAATGCTCGAGAAGAAACATTCTATAGCTTGAGTGGAATGGGTGATCTTATCCTCACGACAACAGGCGAGTTAAGTCGGAACAAGTCTTTTGGATTAGAAATTGCGAAGGGGAGAAAACCTCTAGAGATTATCGAAAGTCAGCGATCGGTTGTTGAAGGTTATAAAACAACGGAAGCTGCTTATTTTCTTTCTCAGCGATTTAAAATCCGGACTCAACTTTTTAATGGGGTCTACCAAATTCTTTATAAAGATCAATCTCCTCAAACAGTCATGGAAGGTTTGATGGCCATGCCAATTAAGTTTGACGATTAATGCTGTTGATTTTTACATCTTCTGCGTTGTTACCGAATCTCGGCGACTGCGGCGTACCCAAAGCGTACGGCCCCGTCTTCTCGCCCTCAACACCTTGAATCTGCAGAAAATCTCCAAGCATTAATTCCTCCTTTTAGTGTTGATTTTTGCATTTTCGACCTTACTCTCTAGCCTCATTTATTTTGATTGGACAATTTTGCCTACGGATAAAATCCGTAAAAAATAGGCTCTATCTATTTGAATTTACAAGAGTTTATTTAGAAAATCGAAATAGGCTATTGATTTACGGATAACTTCCGTATATTCTTTCATTACGGAAAACATACGTAAGGAGGCGTTCATGACTAATCAAGAAGGAAACATCGTAGCTCACTACATGCAAGCATTCAATGGTGGCCACTATCACTTCCCAGGTCAACAACCTATCCAGCAGGAAGCTGAGTTTCACGTGAATATTACATTGGGATTAAGAGAGGATAGCTTTCTTGATCTTTTACAATTTGAGGAGAGATACCGTGACCTTAACGTCTAAGCAACAACAGGTTCTCGATTACATAAAAGGATTTTTTGGTGAGCAAGGTATGGCACCGACTTACCAAGAAATCCAGGGGCACTTCGGATTTAAATCATTAGGGAGTGTTGTGGATTATGTAAATTATTTAAAGAAAGCTGGGTACGTAACGACGAATTCGAATGCGACCAGAAATTTAGAACTTGTAGAACAGTCGGAACCGAATATGTTGATTCCTCTATTAGGAAAGGTTGCGGCCGGTTCTCCTCTGACTCTCATGAATGATCGTGATTATGCGAATAATATATCCGTCCCTCAATCAATGGTGACCTCTGGCGAATGTTTCGCCCTTGAGGTCGAAGGCGAATCAATGATTGAGGACGGGATTTTTGATGGTGATTACGTTGTGATTAAATCCCAAAAAACTGCTCGTAATGGCCAAACAGTTGTTGCTTTGGTTAATGGAGCAGCTACCATAAAAACATTCTGGAAAAAACAGAATAAGATCGAACTCCATCCTGCCAATTCTTCCCTTAAACCTATCCTGGTCAGCCCTGACCAGGATTTTCAAGTTCAAGGTGTTTTAGTGGCCTTGATGCGAAATTATTTGGGTTGATTTGAGTTCTGCCAGTAGGAGTAAGATCGAAGGTACATAAAGGAAACTATGCTGCGCGATTGTAGCGACAACCTAGGAAGAGCCTAAATCAGCTCAAATAACAGGAGTATGACATGAAGTTTATAGTAATTAGCTTAATGGTTTGCGAACTCTATCACCACTTTCTAACGGTCGTTTTTTAATTTATTCTTTCGTTTTATCTATTTCAACTTTATAGCTTGGGGACTTGGTTACGGATTCAATGTTGGAAATTTAGAAATGGATTGAGAGAAATAATCATAGTTTTTTTGTCCTAACTTTTTTTTCGAATCAGTTAAATCAGGGCAATTATAAGAAAAAGATTGCAATGAAAAGCTTAGGATCAATAAGAGTATTTCTTTTCGCATTCAATAATCTTATCACTAATCGATTACATATATTAGTGATCAAAAATTACTTAAATGAATTAATCTCAACAGAATACTTTGGCATTTAGGTGACTCTTTCACTAAAGTATCTCATCGCTTCTTCAATAAACAGAGGAGATACCGTAAAGAGATCAATTGCTTTTAAGTCGAAATTTTTATTTTTAAAACTAAACTTAACATCTTTTTCTGTAAAGTTAAGACTCCCTTCCATAAATCCTCGTTTCTTTTGCTCCATCGACTTAAAGTTGAGTCGGTGAAGCTCTTTAGAAGATTTATTGAAATACATCCAATGATAAAGAGCTTCGAGATCTTCAGTATCTTGCAGGTCAGTTCTTTTAAATTCAGCAACGATAGCTTCTGAATTTTCAAAACAATAAAGGTTTTCAGCTTGAGATAGGAGTTTGTTTCGTTTGAAGAAATAATCGACATAAGATTTTTTGAGAAGATTATGCGACTTTATTTGAAAAGTATCCATCAGTTCAGATACCCTTTTCTCTTCTTTTTCTTTACTTTGAGGGGATACTTCTTCATAAACAGCTTCAAACTCAATGAAGGTTCCTAAACTTTTTACTTCGTCGAGATGAACGCGAACATTATCAATGAGAAAAACTTCTCTCTTTTTATCAACAACAATCGTCGTTCCGAGCAGTTTATCAAAAAGATCTTTCACGTTATCTGGATCTTTAACCGGCATAACAGAGTAAGTACTTTTCATAGGTCCTGCTTGATAATCCTTTGAGTAAGGAATCAGCTGAGCTTCTTCATTATTAATTTCGCGCAGTTTAAGACGACCTTGTTTTGTCTCAAAATAGGTGTCGATTTGGTGAAGAATTCCCAAGTAATCGGTTTTTAAACGTTCCGCAATTTCTTTTGCTTGAGAGAGATCATCATATTTGGCTTTGATTTCAATATTAGGCATTATTGTAAAAAAGTTTGAAGTTCATAGAGTTTATCAAGTGCTTCTCGAGGACTGAGCTCATCTGGATTAATGCTCTTAAATTCTTCCTCAAGTTCTGAAGTTATTGATTCAGTTGAACTTGAAAAAATATCCATTTGGTGGGATTGCAGTGATTCTTTTTCTTCAAGCATCGTTAAAATCTTCTGGGCCCGTCTTAAGACAGGGCTCGGAAGCCCTGCGAGTTTCGCCACATTCAAGCCAAAACTTTGAGTGGCTCCACCTTCGATCAACTCATATAAAAATTGAATCGTACCATTGGTGTTTTTAGTTTTTACTGTGAAGTTTTTAGCTCCTTGAATTTGTTCCGCAACATCGATGAGTTCATGATAATGAGTTGAAAAGAGTGTGCGGCATTGAATTTTATTTACAAAATGTTCAAGTAAAGACCAAGCAAGACTTAAGCCATCATAAGTTGACGTCCCTCTTCCAATTTCATCCAAGATAACAAGAGAGTCCTCACTTGCATGACGGATAATTTCACTGGTCTCACTCATCTCCACCATGAATGTTGATTGACCACCGACAATATCATCACTCGCTCCAATTCTAGAGAAAATAAAATCGCAGAGAGAAATTTTGACAGACTCAGCAGGAACGAAACATCCAAGTTGAGTGAGGAATTGAATAATAGCAACTTCTCTCATCACAGTTGTCTTACCCGCCATGTTTGGACCTGTGATTAAAGCAAAGAAATGATCTTTGGTAAGATGAATATCATGGGCCACGAATTCATCCTTAATCATTGACTTGATAAGAGGATGCCAAGCACCTTTGATGTCGATTTCTTTACCGTTAATGAGTTGAGGGCGAATAAGATTGTACTGACTTGCAAACCAGGCAAAAGATTGAAATACATCAACTTGAGCAACCCAGTCTGATATCTCGTGTAATGCTGAACATAAGTTCTCTACTTGATCCGTAACTTTCTTAAAAATCTTACGTTCTATTTTTGTTAATTTATCATGAGCCGTGATGAGATCATTCTCGATCTTTTCAAGTTCAGTGCAGAGAAAGCGCTCACTATTAACAAGTGTCTGTTTTCTTCTAAAGCTTTCAGGTACTTTTCTTGCTTGGTTCTTAGAAACTTCAACAAAGTAACCATTGATATTATTCGATTTGATTTTTAAGGTTGGAATGTCGTATTTATCTCTAAATTTCTTTTCTAGTTTCTTGAGCTTCTCTGCGACTTTATCATTAATATTGGCGAGTTCATCCCGTTCTTTAGAATAACCTTCTTTGATGAGATTTCCTTTTTGGAGATTTGCTCCAATCTCTTCACTGATGGACTTTTGGATCAGTTTTCTTAATGACTTCGCTTTTTTAAGCGAGTCTTCAGGAAGGTTATGATGACAATAATCGAGAAGAACATCGACTTCTTTTTGAATCTTTTCAAAAATTTCAAGACCTCGATAGAGATTAATGAGGTCATGGCCTTGAATTTTTTTGGTACTAAGTTTTGCTAGAATACGAGGAATATCTCGGATATTTCCTAGCTCAGTTCTTAGGAATTCAAGTTTTTCAAAGTTTTTGAGTAGGTATTCAGAGAGTTCTAGTCTTTTCTCAATAGCTTTAGGATCATTCAAAGGAGCTTGAGCGACAACCTTAAGCATCCTTCTTCCCATTGAAGATTTTGTTTTATCCATTAAAGAGATTAGTGAGTTGGAATAAGTCTCTTGGGAGCGAGGAAAGATTTCTAATGAAGAAAGCGTTTGGTAGCTTATTTTCATTTTATTGAGAGTATTGAGGAATCGAAAAGGCTTTATGTGAGAAAAAGATTCTTCATTCTGAGTTGAAATAATATAGTAGCAAAGACTGCCAATCGGAGCGATAAAGCTTGATTCTGATTTAAGGACCTTATCTTTTTGGTAATGAGGGATGATCTTTTTGATATAAGCAGAAGTAAACTTTTCTTCAAAATACTCAGAACTCAAATGAGTTGTAAGAACTTTTAAATTCTCTAAACATTGAGAAAGGTTTGGAAAGTTTTCAAACTGATCAAAATAAGCAATACATTCTTTAGGAGCGAAGCTCTTTACTTTATCAATCACTTGAGCTTCGTCTGTCATTTGAAAACCGATAAAGTCTCCTGTGGTGAAATCAAGAAAAGCTAAATGAAACTTCTCTCCAATAAAAGCAAAAGAGAAAATAAAATGATTTCGGTTTTCTTCAGATTTTTCGAGATCATAAGGGATTCCCGGACTCACGACTTGAGTGACTGCTCGCTCTACAATTCCTTTTGCATCTTTTGGATCTTGCGTTTGTTCGCAAATTGCGACTTTTTCACCAGCTTGAGTGATTTTATCAATATAGGCGCTGGCTGCATGATGAGGTATTCCAGCCATTGGAATAGCTGTATCTCCAATTTTTCCTCGATGAGTGAGAGCAATATTTAAAATTTTAGAAGTTTTTTCGGCATCCTCGAAGAAGACCTCATAGAAATCTCCCATTCGAAAAAACATAATATGATCTCGATGATTTTTTTTGATTTTAAGGTATTGCTCCATCATTGGAGTTAGTTTGTTGTATTTCTCTTTAAGGATTTCGACTGTGAGTTTGATGGTTAAGTCCTTGATGTTACGGAAGTATTTTAGTCGGTCTTTTAAGATTATCGGATTATAAAATTACCGTCAAAGCATTACTCACTGAGCGAAATAGAGTAAAATGATGAGAATGCAATTAATCTCTTTTTATACTATTTGGGCGCTGCTTCTTGTTCATATTTTTAATCTACTTTTGGTGCGCCCCGCGCAAAAAGATGGGGATGTGTCTCTCTCTTCCAACGAAGTGAATGAAATGGAAGTCTTTCAAGATATTCGTTTCTACTTAACCGAAGAAGAAAAACCTCGAGTCAATTTTGAATCAAGTCGACTTGAAGTTTTACCGACTCAGGCGAAATTTATTTCACCGAGTGGGAATGTTTATGATGAAAAAGGGAGAGATTTATTTTTTAAATCTGAATCAGGTTCTTATTCTAGAGAAAACAATACCCTTTCACTATTTGGAAAGGTGAAGCTTAACTATGAAGACTTTCTCCTTACCTGTGAAAATGGATTCTATGATTTGAATAAAAAGTTATTTAAAGGAAAAGGGAAAGTGGTTTCTAATGGAATTGATAATAGGACAAAGGATAAATTAAAAATTAAAAGCCAGAAGGTTTATTCTTATCCAATGAAAAAGTGGTCACGCTTTGATGGTGATGTCACTGGAAGAATCTCTAGAAAGAGAAAATACCAAGGAAGTTTTGATTTTGAAGCTGAGCAAATTCAAGTCGATCTTTTAAAGTCAAAGGTTGATCTTAAAGAGGACGTGAAGATCAAGCGAACAAATATGCTTCTAAGTGCTCAAAATAGCTCAATATTCCTTGAAAACTATACAAAAAAACTAAAGTACTACGAGCTTTCAGACGATGTCGTTATTAAGCAAACATTTAGGGAGAGGGCATCCGGCCGGACAATCAAGCGTACCGCTTATTCTGAAAAATTAGAAGGTTTTGTAAAAGATCGAAAAGTCATTCTTACGGGAGCACCACGTGTACTCAGTAATCAAGATATCATTAGAGGCTCAAGAATTGTCCTTAGAGAAAATGCGAGTATAGTAGAAGTAGACGATTCGACTTCAAGAATTAATTATCGGAATCAAAAATAATGACAGAACAAGCTCTTACATTTTCAGGAACTGACCTAAAAAAATCTTATCATGGAAGGCAAGTTGTTAAAGGGGTGAGCTTCTCGATCAAACAAGGTGAAATTGTAGGTCTTCTTGGCCCAAACGGGGCGGGAAAGACAACCTCTTTTTATATGATGGTAGGCTTAGTAAGCGCGGATAATGGACAAATTGTTTTAGGAAGAGAGGATTTAACTGAGCAACCCCTACATAAAAGGGCCGTAAAGGGTATTGGCTATTTACCGCAAGAAGCCTCTGTTTTTAGAGAACTCTCAGTTGAGGACAATATCCTGAGCGTTCTTGAATTAAGAAATCATTCGACTCGAAAGAAGAAGACAATCCTCGATCAACTTATTTCTGACTTCTCATTAGAAAAAATTCGAAAGTCCTTAGGACGTGAGCTTTCAGGAGGAGAAAGAAGAAGAGTTGAAATCGCAAGAACTTTGGCGCTGGGGCCTAAGTTTGTTTTACTTGATGAACCTTTTGCTGGAGTTGATCCACTTGCTGTCAGCGATATTCATAAGATCGTTAAAAACTTGGTTAGCCAAGAGATTGGCGTTTTAATTACTGATCATAATGTCCGAGAAACATTAGGAATCGTTGATAGGGCCTATATTATGAATCAAGGAGAGCTTTTGATTTCAGGGACACCTGAAGAACTTCTTAATTCCGAAGTCGCGCGAGAGCACTACCTTGGAGAAGACTTTAAACTCTAATCTTTATCTCTAACAGTGATTCTTAGTTTGCCAATATAAGTATCAAGTTCTTCCTCTAGCTTTCCAGTATTTTTGTTCTTCTTATAAATATAAGTCAGGTTTTTAAAACAAACTTCGATTTCTTTTTTGTTATGTCTATTAAGATATCGAAATTCACCTTGTTCCATTTCTAGAGCATGAATAATTTGTCTTGCGATACTTGTGTTGTCGGCTTCTAAATAGTTTCTCTCATTTAGATCTTTGATAAAATAAGTGTAACCAACTGATCCGATCTTTCCACCAAAATAACCTTTTGCATAGCTCGATTCTAGAACGAGAAAGCAAGTTTCATTAGAGTAACTCGTTGAGACTGTTAGGAGTGTTAGTAAAAGGAAGATTAGCTTTTTCATTTTTTCCTTATTTTTAATTTTTATAGATGTAACAAGAGGGTTTTAGATTTTTCTACCTTATTATAAGGAGCTTCTATTACTTTATAACAGGTGTTCTTAGCTGAGCATGCTTGAGAAAGAAATAAGGCTAAAGCGATCATAGTCGTTTTCATCAAGATCTCCGGTTAAGTTACCTTGTAAGCTATATATTCAAGTGTCGTACCAAGTTTAACACCAAAATTTGAGAGGTGAGCAAGTATTGATCACTAAGTATTTGAGGGCCGCATAAAAAGTAGACAGTTATTTTGCCCAAGCCTTAGTCAAAATGTAGAGAGCTTTAACTTTTAAACAAAAAAACTCAAGTTTTTTGTGGAGGTCTCCGATAAGAACAATGGAGCTAGAAGTCCTTAAAATTAAAAGGGAATAGGAAGCTATGGCAATCAAAATGAATCAAAGTCTGAAGCAGAGTCAAAACCTGGCGATGACACCCCAATTGCAACAGGCAATTAAATTGCTGACCCTCACTCATATGGAGATGACTGATGTTATTGCCCAGGAGATGGTCGAAAACCCCATGTTAGAAGAGATGGGTGGAGAGAGATCTGCAGAAGAAGCAGCAGGGGATAAAAGTTTAGAGTCGGTAGAAGTTAAAGCTGATGACTTTTCAGGTCCTGAAATTGTTGAAGGCGGAAAAGAAGAATTCGATTGGGAAAAATATGTTGATGCTTACAATAGTACCTCTTCTTCTCCAAGAAGTGCTTCAGAGTTCAATACAAATGATGAACAGCCTGATTTTGAAAATATGGTTTCACAAGATGTTTCACTTCCTGAACATCTTGAATGGCAGATTCGTATGGAAAGCTACGACGAGAGTGAACTCGAATTGGCCTTGACAATTATCCATAATATTAATGACGATGGATTCCTCGAATCACCGCTTGAAGAAATTTTAAAAGATAATAAATTAGATTTTAAACTAGAAGACGCAGAAGATATTCTTGCTGTGATTCAGCGGCTTGATCCCGTAGGTTGTGGAGCTAAGGATACAAAAGAAGCTCTTTTAATTCAGGCAAGAGCTGTTCCTGGTCGAGCTCCTTTGGCAGAAGCTATTATTGAGAATCACCTTCAAGATCTTTATCAGAAAAACTATGATACTATTTCAAAAGCAACAGGATCGAATTCTGATAATATCAAAGCGGCTGAGATGATTATCATGACTTTTCATCCAAGACCTGGTCGTCTGGTAGCATCGGAGCAAACTCATTATGTTGTTCCTGATATCTATGTAAAAGAAATTAGTGGAGAACTCGTTATTAAGCTTAATAATGAGGGAGTACCTCGTCTGAGAATTTCAAAGCTTTATCAGTCGCTTCTTAAAACAAAAGATCGTGATGATCCAAAGGCGAAAGAATTTATCCAAGAGAAGCTTCGTTCAGCCCTTTGGCTTATTAAATCGATTGAGAATCGTCAAAAAACAATTGAAAAGGTTGCTAATGCGATCGTAGCCTATCAACCTGACTTTTTTAAAAAAGGAGCGGAGTTTCTTAAACCAATGATCCTAAAAGATATTGCGCAAGAAGTTGGTATGCACGAATCAACAATCTCTCGCGTGACTACAAATAAGTTCATGCACACTCCACTTGGTGTTTATGAGTTGAAGTATTTCTTCAGTAGTGGTGTTGGTGGAAAAAATGGTGGAACAGATATTGCGAGTGAGAGCTTAAAATTAAAGATTAAAGGGCTTATTGATAAAGAAGATCCTCGTAAACCATTATCGGATCAAAAAATTGCCACTTTTTTGAGCGAAGATGGAATTGAAGTTGCGAGACGAACTGTTGCTAAATATAGAGAATCACTTGGAATCCTTTCTTCTTCGAAGAGAAAAAGAAAATAGATGATAAACTAATCGGACGTGTTTCTACGTTCAAAGACGTATTGCCGGAGGTTTTATGCACTTAAGTACGTGTTTCAAAAATGTCGAACAGACACCCATGCTTAACAAAAGAATTGAAAATGAAACCAAAAAACTTGAAAAATTTTTTAATGGACGTGTGCAAGTCCAATGGACCTGTATTAAAGAAATGGGGAAACACACTACAGTCATAAGACTTTTAGGTCCTCAAATAGAGTATAGTGCTAAAGCAACAGAAGGGAATGCTCTTAAATCATTGAGCTCCGCCTCTACAAAGATGATTAAGCAATTAAGAAAACGAAAAGATAAAATTAAACACAGTATTAATCGAAAAAATCTTTCTTCTCCGAAGCATGCTCAAATCCACAAACTCGAACGTTCTGAAGAAATTGAGCAAGAGTATATTGAAGAAGATGTTATCATAGCAGCTTAATGAAAATTTTAATTATTATTGCGATGGAAGCTGAAGCCAAGGGAATTGTCTCAGGGCTTCAGCTTCAATCTATAAATAATCCCTTTAAAAGCTTTCCTTCTCGTGTCTACCAAGGGGAGTTTAGTTCGCATCAGGTTTCTCTTGTTTCGAATGGAGAATATGAGACGGAGCCAAAAGTTTCGATGGTTGGAACAGAGCCAGGTGCTGTTGTTACTAAGTTAGCAATTGATTATTTTGAACCCGAACTTGTTATTAATATGGGAACTGCCGGAGGAAGAAAAGAGTCGGGAACAGATATCGGAGATATTGTCCTTGCAAAAAATATCTTCTTTCATGATAGACAAGTTGGAATTCCAGGCTATAAGGAAAGGTCGATTGGAAACTTCAAAACTTGGGAGCGTTCAGAAGAGCTTGCTCAGAAATTAAGTGCTAAGTTTTCGTCTATCAGCACGGGGAACTCCTTTGAGATGAATGAGCTTGATAGTGTCCGGCTTAATGAATTTCAGTCTGAAGCAAAGGATATGGAAGTTGCCGCAGTTGCATGGGTCTGTGATTTAGCAAGTATTCCCTTATTATCCATGAAGTCGATTACAGACCTTATTGATTATCATGAAGAAACATCAGAGGAACAGTTTTTTGCGAATCTTCAAACCGCTTGTGAGAACCTTGCTAAAAAAGCCAAAGAACTTCTAGAGTTTATTTAGTTGTAGAGCAACTTGCTCCACCTAAGACACAAAACTGAGCACAAAACTTATGATTGAGTTGAACTCTTGTCTTGGCATCCTTAAGAGTTGAGCCCATCTCAAATTGTTTATCGTAGGCAAGCAAAGTACAGGGAAGCACAACAGGGGAACCTTCTCCTTTTCTTTTGACAACCATTCTTTCTGTCGCGCACATTTGATCTTCAGGGCGTTTGCTGAGGATATCCCAACAGGCAGTTGTAATTTCAGGGACTTCTTTATTGAGGTCCATTTCTGGGAAGACGACTAATTTCTCGGAAAGCTTATCTCCAAAGTTTACGTTTATCTCAGCCATAAGATTTTCATAACCAATCCTTGCTTCATTAAGGTCTTCATTAGTAAGAGAGCGCCCAGCGAGACTTAAGTTAAAACCTTCAGTATGAAGCCAGCGAATCATTTCGAGAGTTTTATCAAAAGTGTTATTACCACGTTCTTTTTCGTGGATTCCTTTTGTGTAATGATCAAGAGAAACTCTAATATGGAGTTGGTCTTGAAATTTTTTTTTCAACTCAGTTAAGTTCTCTTTATGTCTTTTGATCGCATTGAAAGCATTTGTGAGAACAAGACAATGATGGCCATATTCAAGAATACTTGTGATGACCGGAATTATATGAGGATTTAAAAAAGGCTCTCCTCCTGTTAAGCCGATGAGATTGACCTCTTTATATTCTTTTAGCTCTTTAAGGTAAGGGAGAACATCATCCTTGGATATATAGCTGAGACGGTCATTCGTAGGGGTTGATTCAATATAACAATTATCGCAACTTAGATTGCAACGAGTTCCTGTGTTGAACCATAGCGTTTTAAGTTCAGTAAGATCGACAAAAGCTCGTGTCTCATCTTTTGCAGTGACAAAAGGGTCTTGGAACTTTGTTAACAACAGGATTCTCCTTCACTTGAGTTATTTGTACCATTTGTATAGGGAGCATTTGTTCCACATCCTTCAAAGATTCCATAATGAGTATCAAAATTACCATGGAACTCAAAGTGATCAGCATGTCGAGTTTCCTTCAGCATATTAAAAGAGTTTCCACAGACTGGAACAATCTTTCCGGTAGGAAAGATGTGGTGATCATCAAGCTTGAAGCTTTTTGGTTTGTGGTCGATCGAGCCTTTGTAGGTAACAGCTTGACCAAAGTCTTCGCAGTGAGGCTCTAGAGAGTCGAGTTTAAAAAGTCTGTAAGTAATGGAATAGAATTCAAACCCTTCTAAAGTTTTTATAATTTTAGGATCATCTATTGTAATAGGAGTAACATCAACAACTCGCGGGTCTGTGAAGCCTATCTTTTTAGCGAGATTTTCAAAGTCATTCCAATAAAGAGCTCCACTTAAGCATTCACCATAAAGAACAGGATCATTAACAAGTTCTTGAGGAATTCTTCTATTACAATAAACATCAGAGAAATAAATTTCTCCGCCTTCATTTAAGAGATCATAGCTTGTTTGAAGAACTTTCTCTTTATCTTGGCATAAATTAATAACACAATTAGAAATAATGAGATCGTAAAAATTGCGTTTTAGATCAAGTTGATCCATTTCTTCAAGTCTTGCTTTTAAAAAAGAAGTATTGGATTCTTGAAATCCAAATTTTTCACGGTGATATTCAAGATGTTTATTGGCAACGGCAAGTTGTTCGTCTGTCATATCAATCCCAACAACAGAGCCTTTTTCACCAACAAGCTTAGAAAGTAAATAAACATCACGACCAGCCCCGCTTCCTAGATCAATGACATTAAGACCTTCAAGAACTTCTGGGATAACAAGACCACATCCATAGTACTTTGCAAGAACTTCATCGTGGATTTGTGAAAGGATACTTTTTATGTGGTTGGGATAAACCTCAACAGTACAACAAGCATTAGTTTTTAGGTCAGAGCTTGTTTGTAATGTTTTTCCATAATAGTCAGAAACTTCGTCGTGTAATGATTTTTTCATGATGATTCTCCATCATTATATTCTAACGAAAATTTGGAAAAGTTACATTAATTCTTGTAACAGCAAGAATCATCTTCGTGAGACTCTATTTCTTCTTTAAGGCTTTGTCGGTATTTATGAGATTGAGCCTCATCCATACCTAATTGATCAATGAGAGTCTGAGGAAGACCAGGGGCCTTGACCTCAACATCAAGGTTCATTTCTTCCATTTTGGCGGCGAATTGATAAGCCTTTTCGACCTCTGCCACCTCACATTCAAAAAGAACTTCTTGGGTATTTGTTTCTATAACTTGTGCTTTAGTTGACTCATTCATATAATCTCGAATTATAGAGAGGAGGAGAGGCCATGGCCAGTGTGCATCCCTTAAAGACATTAGTTTGGGTTGACGCGAGTCAGGTGCGCAGAGTGTTAATCAATGAAGTCTTTAAAACAGCTGGTTTGGAGGCTTTTACCTTTGCAGATGCTAAGGAGCTTTCTTCTGAGGTTTTAAAATCTCTAGCGCCAAGTCTCATTGTGATTCATTCTGACTTTAAGGATTTGATTTTCTCTGAATTGTTTCAAGATTATAGAAAAAATTTGATTATCTTAGGGGAGATGGTGGAGGATCTTCATCACCTTTCACTTCCTATTAAGCCCTTGGAGATTGTTGATCAGTTAAAGGATTTTCTTTAAGGTGCTAGGAGGCTCGGCTACCAGTATGAAAGATTGAACTTATTTAAATAAGTTCAAAAAAATAACATAAAGCTTATTTTATACAAAAAGTATTCATTTATTTTCTTATACAACATTTAACAAAAATTTCAAGAAGATAGCTCTATAGCTGCCACTTATAGTAAAATATAAATAAGAGTATAAGATCAAAAAAAATCAGGAGAATATAATGAATAAATTATTAATGAAATTATTGCTTTTGGTAAGTATCTCAGCATCTGCTCAAATAAGAAATGTAAAAGTTTTTCTCGATCGAAATATACGACCGAATGCAGAGATCGTAACAAAGTCTGAAGGTATAGTTTTAGAAACTAAAAATCTCATTGAATTTGCAGGAATTCTGGGGGCCATAAAAGGTACTGTGATTTCTAAGTTTGTAGGTTTTACAGGTTTAGAGATTCCTATTGAAAACTTTCAAAGTCGCGGAGAAGCTCAAGACTCTATACAGTTAAATATTTTAGGATTTAAAGCATCGTCAGAGATAAATACGATTAGTTTTGAAATTATTACAATTGATGATCAGACATTTTCTTTGGATACTTCAGTAACTAATAGTGAATACATATTAGATTTACAAAACTTTAAGCGTAGTATTAGGGGAAAATTAACAAATAAATCATATCAAGGTGAAGAGCTCGTGTCGTTTCGAGTTTTTATAAAAAGATCAAGAAACAACCCAAACAGACAAGAAGGTATCGAGATTGAATATCAAGTAGATCGATCATCACTCATCATTAACTAGAGATTTAAGCTACTAAGACTTATTTTGCTAAGAACTAAGGAATGAAATAAATGCTAAAACTTTTAGCGAGCACAACTTTAGTTTTGATAGAGTTCGACCCAGCGATAGGGACCATTGATATCACTTCCTCTTGAGTCGAAGATCGCTCTCCAAAGCTGCCAAGCCTCTCTTCTCGCCATCATGCTTTCGATAAATGATTTAAATAAATTAATCTTTTTTAAATTATTCTCAAGGCCATAAAAAATAGTTAAAAACTGTAGCGCATGAGAATAAGAACCATGTACTTTTCCAAAATCACCGAATTCCAAGGGAATAACTTCGTATCCCAGGTCTTCAATAGCATCAATCTCTTTTTTACTTAAGACAGGTTTGATCTTAAACGAGCACCTGTTGAAATATTTTCTTTTTTCTTTAATCACTAAACAAAACTATTAAAGTAAAACAGTGGAAAGAGAGACATTACTCAATAGTGTCGATAGTGGTATTCACCGTTATCCCAATAAGTTTCACTGATCACATTTTTTAAATCAGTAGAAAAATTGTCTTTGATGACTTTGATTCTTTGAGGTTCTTCTTCAATATGTTGTTCGACTAACTTAAATTGATACCAGGGCGTTGAACTTAAAAGCTTCGAGTTTATATGAGAGAACTCTGTCCCCAGTTTTGTCTCAGGAGGAAGATCAATAATTCCTTTTTCATTTTTTATATCAAGATCAGTAGGGGAGCATAGCATACCATGAGAATCAATTCCTCTGAGATTACTGACTTTTATTTCAAGGCCTTTTGGGGTTTTACTTCCTATTGTTGCTAAGAGTGAAATCATTCCTTCACGAGCATTAGAGGCACCACAGATGATTTGCAGTTGTTCTGATCCAGTATCAACCTGGCAAATTTTAAGTTTGTTAGCTTGAGGGTGTTTTTTAATTTCAGTAATTTTAGCGGTCAGTATTTTCATGATCTTCGTTGCCCACAGTCACGTCACAAGGTGAAATAAAAAAAGAGCTGAGATCTTTATCCTGAAAACTGAGTAATAAATCAACTAAATTTTGATAATACTTATTAATCCAAAGCGCAGAGGCTCTATTTGGCGTTTGAAGGATGAGAAGTTTATCTGAGATAACGATAGCATGAATATGTGAGAACCATTGGCGATGAATTTCATTGCCAAGGATATCTTTTAGTTGATCAGACACGATATTCCAGCAGTTGGAAGCACTTAAGACAGGATTAACCGTTGTTCTTTTTTTAGCAAAGAAATGTTCTCCAAGTCTTTGAAGTGTGTCTTTCAGATCGCTTCTTAGTGGTTTGATTGCTTGAATTTCAGAACCAATTTTGATCATATTTTTTGGGGGTCAAGTTTGCTTGAAACAATCTATGATTCTTTTCTTTTTTAATCAAGTAAAATACTAAAAAAATTTTCTAATAAATTTTATTGGCCAATAAAATTTCTTTATCCTGAGGAGAGAGTAAAAAATTAGTTATGTCTAATCTTTGAAAAAGTGTATCGGGTGTTCTGACACGATAGTAAATCCCTTTCTCATAATTTTTAGTGCTTAAAATATTTGTAAATTTTTGTATCTTAGAGTGAATATCACCAAGTTCATAAGGGACAAAGAGATCGAACAGGTCTTGCTTGCTGAGAAAAAAATCAATGATATATTCTCTTAAATCTTTGACATCTTGTTTGTCATAAGAGGAAACAATAAAAGAGTTTTTATATTTATGAGTTTTTACTTTTACTTTTAACAGATTTTCAACTTTGTCTTTTTTATTAAAAACAAAAATCTTCTCTTTGTTATTGAGATCAAGTTCATTAAGAACTTGTTCTGTTGTTTCGATTTGATTTTGCAAATTGGGATCAGATAAATCAACGACAACAATCAAAAGTTCAGCTTCTTCAATCGATTCGAGTGTTGTTTTAAAACCTTCAATTAAAGTATTGGGAAGATTAGAAAGAAATCCAACTGTATCAATTAACAAAAGAGGAGGTTTACTCTCTGGAGTTAGACTTCGAAAAGTTGAATCTAAGGTTGCGAAAAGTTTATTTTCTTCGAGAACATCTTGCTCACAAAGACGGTTCATCAGAGATGATTTTCCTGCATTGGTATAGCCGACAAGGGCAGCGCTTATCCCTGTTCTCACTCGTCGCTTCTTTTGCTCTTTCCGCGCTATTTTTACTTCTTTGAGCTGTTTTCTATAAGTTTCAATCTTTCTTCGAATGATTCTTCTATCAAGCTCGAGTTGTTGCTCTCCTTCACCTTTAAGACCAATCCCACCTTTTTGTCTCGTGAAGTGAGTCCAAAGGGAGCTGAGCCGAGGAAGAAGATAATTGAGTCGTGATATTTCAATCTGAATTTTTGCTTCTTTCGTTCGTGCATGTTTCGCAAAGATTTGAAGAATAATCTGACAACGATCAAGAACATCAATCTTCATAATCTCGGAAATATTTCTCATTTGACTTGCCGTGAGTTCGAAATCAAAAACAACAAATTTTACATTCATATTCCGAATCTCAAGAGCAATTTCTTCAAGTTTTCCGGAACCAAGAATTGTTGCAGGGTCGAGCTTCTTTCTATTTTGAATATAGCTCCCAACTGTATTGGCTCCGAGAGTTCTCATGAGCTCTTGCAATTCTGTTAGAGAACGATCTGTTTCGATAGCATCTTGATGATTCTCAAATTTCTCTGAGATGACGGAAATAAGAACAACATTGTTCTCTGGAGAGATATCAGTATTAAGATCCAAGAGAAGCCCCTAATTGAAAATCGATATTATCGAGAATTCGAATTTCTCCTAATCTATAAGCACCCACTAGAACAATTGATGAGGTTGTCTCTTGGATCGGCTCGAAGCTATGAGCATCTCTTGCTTCTAGATATGTAAAATTTGAATTTTGTTTGAGCATGACATTGCATTCTTCTTTGATTTGTTCAGGAAGAATCTTTTTAAAACTCTTAAATTGATTTTTAACCATTAGCTGAATATGTTGTAGGGCCCTGTGGAGTTGAAGTCCCTCTTTCTTTTCTTCTTCAGAGAGATAATTATTGCGACTAGACATTGCGAGACCTGAATTTTCTCTTACAGTCGGAAGAGCTTTTATAATTACAGGAAGCATCAAGTCTTTAACCATTTGCTTTACAATCAGTTGTTGTTGATAGTCTTTTTTCCCAAAATAAGCTGTATGAGGAGTTGCAAGTTTAAAAAGCCTGTAAAGAACAGTTGTCACTCCATCAAAATGCTCTGGACGATCCTGAGCTTCTGATATTCTATTCAGTCCTTCGACGCTGACCTTTGTTTTGTTTCCTTTTTCAAAAACATCGTCATTTGATTCAGGTGCAAAAATTAAAATCTCTTTGTCAGTGAAGCTTTTCTCGAGAATTTTTAATTTTTCAATATCAGCTTCGAGAGTTCGAGGATAATTTTCAAAATCTTCATTCGGTGCAAATTGTAGAGGATTAACAAACAGAGAGACAATAGTTATGTCATTTTCATTCATAGAAGCTTCAATAAGACTTAAATGTCCTTGATGTAGATTCCCCATTGTTGGAACAAATCCAACTTGATGTTGAAAATTAATTTCGACTCTTTTTTTTGTAAAGTCAGTGCGATTTTTGCAAATGATCATAAGTTTTTATTTCTTTTTGAAACCACTCTAAAATTTTATGAGCGAGTTCATGTTTACTCAATACTTGAGGAGATGAAAGAGGTGAATTTAGACGGCAAAAGCGATACCAACCTTCTTCGACTCGAAATCCTTTGAGTTCTCCTGAAAAACCAGAATGAACCTCATTAGCGATCAGTAGATCAACTTTCTTTCTTTTAAGTTTTTCTTGAATCACTTCTTCAGAGTTGTCAGATTCTGCTGCAAATCCAATAATTTTTTGATGGCTCGTTTTTTGTTTTAAGACTTCAGCAAGAATATCAGGTGTTTTCGTTATCTCGAGACTATTAGCAATTTCGGATTTCTTTAACTTACTATCAAGAGTTAAAGATTTGAAATTAATATCACAAGGGGCCGCAGCTGACACATAGAGGTCAACTTCGGGAAATAAGGCTAGAACAGCAGAGAGCATTTCTTCCGTTGTTTTCACTATCAGAAGTTTAAAGTTTGGATTTTGCTTTAAATTCTTAAATTGTTCTTTTGAGCTCCGTGTTGCAACCGTAATAACTTCGTATCCTTGAGAAAGGGCCTCTCTGGTTAGTAGGTATCCTGTTTTTCCGGATGAAGGGTTCGTGAGATAACGAACAGTATCTAAGGGACTTTCAGTTGCACCTGTTGAAATCATAATTTTCTTTTTAATGATTTTCTTAGGAAGAGATAATAGGTACTCGCTAACCTCATCTGGAAGAGGGAGCTTTCCTGAACCATTTTCTCCACAAAGTAATTCACCTGAATCTGGTGGATAGATCTTTAGATTATCAAGCTTCTGAAGTCGCTCAAGATTTTCCTGGGTAATAGGATTCGAATACATTTGTGTATTCATGGCCGGGAAAATAATTTTTTTGTCTTCAGCTTTAAGACTTAGGAAGATTGAGCTGAGAAGATCGTCGGCTTTTCCTTGGCTAAGTTTTGCTAAGGTATTGGCAGAGGCAGGATAGAGAACAAAAGCATCACACCATCTCGCGAGGTTAATATGAAGAACGGGCTTCTCTGAGTTAATAAAGCTTGTATCAAAGTCATCTACAGACTTATAGCACTCTTCTGCTCCAAGGTAACGAAAGAGATCAGGCTTAAGGAACTTTTCAGCTCCTTGGGTAAGGATGACTTTAATTTTTATGTCAGATGATTGTTTTTTTAATGATCTCATCAAATCAAAAGCTTTATAACAAGCAATTGATCCACTTACTGCGAGGAGGATATTTTTCATAATCCCTCCTGAATTGTATTTAAACATTGAGCAAGTCCTAAATGAATCAAATAGGGAGAAAGTTGAAACTCTAATTTCTTATTAATAAATAACTTAGCAAAGGTTTGAGCTTCTCCACCTGTTAGATAGATAGAGCAAGGCTCTTGAATTATTTTACTTAGGGAAGTTAAATACATGACTTCAATGGCATTCATCATTGCCTTCTTTGTACTGCTTGGAAGTTCCTTTGGATTAGCATTCCAGCTGATGTCATTTAGAAGCGGAAGGTTTTCAGCGACTTTGTATGAATTTAAAAGAATTTGAATGCCTGGAAAGATAAATCCTCCTTCAAAGCCTTTTTCAGAAACTCTATCGATTGTGAGAAAGGTCCCCGCGTCTATTATATAGGCAGCTTTTCCAGGTTTTAAACTCTCATTTTTCCAGGCCCAATAAGCACAGGCAAGTCTATCTTGTCCAAGAGTTTGTTGATAATTAACCGGCATATCAAGAAAGTTATTTTCTCTAAAATAACTTCCAATTCTAAAAATATTGTCGTCATTTAAGTAAGGGTGTTTATCAAGAAGAGTTTTTTCACTTCTGACACTACTTAAAATTCCAGTAAGACCTTTTACTTTTTCCCATTCGTTGGAATTGAGTGTTCTCTTTTCAATTCCGATTTGATTAGAAAATAAACAAAATGAAGCTTGGGAGCTTCCTAGATCAATGGTGACAAAAGCATTGCTCATTGAACATTCCCACTAAAGTTTGAAAGGTATTGCTCAATAGAATCTTTTTTCTTTTGATAGATATCAGTGATTGGTTCACAAAAGCCAGGTGGATTAGAATAACTATCCTTGAGGAGATCATTAATCACGAGAACTTGTCCTGTCACTTCCTGGCCAGAACCAATTCCGATAGTTGGAATTCCTATACTCTTTGTAATCAAAGAGGCAACTTCAGGGATAATACATTCAAGAACAACCATGAAAGCGCCAGCTTGTTCGAGCTTTTTAGCTTCATTGATAAGTCGTTGAGAACTCTCTTCGTTCTTACCCTGGATATAATACCCTCCTTGAGTTTTATAGCTTTGAGGTTGGAGCCCAATATGACCAACAACAGGAATCCCTATCTCTGTAAGCCTTTTGACGATTTTAAGCTCTATTTCTGAAGCTCCTTCAAGTTTTACTGCATCGGCTTCAGTTGCTTGGAAAATATTAATTGCAGATTCGATGCCTTGTTCAAAAGTTGGATAGGAACCAAAAGGAAGATCTAAGATAAGAAATTTTTTAGGAGCTCCCTTTCGAACAGCTTTTCCAAAAAGGATCATATGACTCGGTTTGACTGGGATTGTACTATCAAATCCAAGGACGACATTACCAAGACTATCTCCTACGAGAATACAATCAAGTTCAGTTTCATTCAATAGTTTTGCTGTTTGATAGTCATAACAGGTAAGCATACTTATTGAGTTATTTAATTTTAAAGTTCTCGTGCTTTGCTTCTTCATTGGTATAATTGCCCTTGAAATTGATTATACTTTTCTTGGAGTTCAGAAGATTGCCACAATCCATTGATCTCATCCAAAGCATTTTCTTTTTTGTATTCGTCGTGAACTTTTTTTTCAAACTCACCTGATTGAATATTAGAATAAATTTTTCTAAGTTTTGATTTAAAGCTATCGTCAAATAAAATTTTTGAAGCCTCAAGAGCTCCATATAAAGCATTAGGACTTATCATTTTGAAAAAATCTTGAGGTCCTTTTTCAATTAATGTGTCCATTATGAGTTTACTTTCATGCCAGCACTCAAGAAAGCTTAAGTCTTTATTGATTCCATTTTCTTTTAGAATTTCGAATGCCTCAGAAATCATAAAGGGATAGAGACCACAAAGTAGAGTTTGCTCAGAGAAAAGATCTGCGATGACCTCTTCTTTGAAACTTCCATAACTCGCAATAAAAAATCTTAAATCACGACTAAGACTTTCTAAATAACTTTTTTGTTCTGGATTTGAAAATTCAATCGAACAAAAGACCGGCGTAGGAATATCTTTATTTCGATTTTTTATAATTTCATTTGCAATTGATTTTGGAGCATAAAGAAGATGGTCAAATTGCGGAAACTTTTCATTAAGCTTTTGATAAGTTACTGAGTAGCCATGAGCATAAAGAATCCGTGAACCTGGCATGAGGTTTTTTTCTTGAGATTCAAGAAAGCTTTGGTGCGATTCATCGGGAATCAAAAGGGCAAAGTTTTTAAAGGGCTTTAATTCAGGCCCAATTAAAATCTCTGGATGCTCAGTTCCTCCCAGTTCTCTCACAGCAAGAGCGTAATCTCTTTTTGCGAGTTTAAAACTATGTGCCCAAGCTTTGGCCTGGTTTCCACGCCCAATAATAATGAATTTTTCTTCAAGGTCCGTAGACAAGAATCCCTTCCTTCCTTAAGGTAAAAAAAGATGGAAATCTTTTACCTCTCTCAAGGCCATTTGACCAACGATCCACCTCTTGTAAAGGCCAACAGTACGGCTTTTTTGCACGGAGAGTCTATTTTTACTAGTTTCTTAGCTGTTGATGGTAAAGTTAAAGGGTTAGAAGCTCATAAAAAAAGAATTAGACGCGCCGCGAATTTATTTGGGGATATTGACGAGAAGACTCTAACGCAACAATCTTTTTCAGATCTTAAGGCAAATTCTAAAGAACTTCAGCTGCTCTTGAAGGGAGCTTTTCGAGTAAGGCTTACTTATTATAGAGAAAACGAAATTAAATATTTTTGGTCCTTTCAAAGAATTCACCAGTCTTTTGAGACTAAGACAGTAAAGACTGTCATTTGGGAGAGGAATGGAGAAATTTTTAATTTTAAGTCTGCTGATTACGCTAAGGTCTTTTCGATGCTAAGAAAGAATCAAAGCGACGATATTTTAAAAGTAGGAATTAAGGGAGAGCTCTTCGATCTTTCAACAAGCAGTCTTCTCGTTAAAATTAATGGAGAGTTTGTTACTCCGGCTGTTTCTTCTAATGTCATCCAGAGTTGTCAACTTTCACTCTTGAATCAACTTCCAAGCTTTTCAATTGGAGAGCGTAAGCTTCATTTAGGTGACCTTTTTAAAGCTGATTTTGTTTTAGGCTCAAATGCTGTTAAGGAGTTTTTTCTCATTAGTCATGTTGACGAAAAGCCATTACCATACCCTAAAAAAGAAATTGATGAGTTTTTATCACTTTATTTTGAAGAATCATCAAAGCTCGCGGTAGATTTATGCTAAGCAAGACTATTAAAATTGCAGAGGAAGCAGGGAAATTACTTCTCAATAAGAAAAAAATTATTAAGAAGTTGAAACCAACTTATAAGAAAAACGAAGGCCTTGTTTCTGAAGCAGATTTAGAGAGCGAAGCACTGATTCGAAAACGTCTTTCTAAATTAACACCTGATTATTTTGTCCTTGGAGAAGAAGACTCTTCAGTGAATAAAAAAAGTATCAAAATTGCTCAAAGCTCGGATTGGGTTTGGCATGTAGATCCTTTGGACGGGACTAATAATTTTCTCAATAACTGGGATTATTACGCTGTTTCAATAGGTTTAACTTATAAAAATGATCTTCGCCTTGGTGTTGTTTATGCACCTGAAAGAAATGAAATGTACTTTGCTGAAAAAGGAAAGGGAGCTTTTTTAAAGGTTCCCGGAAAAGGAAAACAAAAACTTCATGTAAAAAATCATGCTAAGAAAAATTTTAATCGTTCTTTCTTTTCAACTTGCCTTTGTTCTCTTGGTGGAAAAAATAAAAAAAAATTAGACGTATTTTATCGAGTGAATTCACGTTCACTGAGTGTAAGAAGAACAGGTTCAGCAGCACTTGATCTTTGCATGACTGCAAGGGGAATTTATGATGGATTCTGGGAGCATGGACTTAATTCCTGGGATATCAATGCAGGAGCATTAATATGCAAGGAAGCAGGGCTAAAACTCTCAGATTTCTGGGGACAGAAATATCACCCTTACACAGAGACCGTAGTAGTCTGTCAGAAACACTTAGCAGATCAACTTTATCAACTAATAGAACCTTCTTTCCCTTCCCGACCTTAATTGACAGTAATTGGGACGCCCCATTATAATGATATAAAATACCTATGGAGGGGTTTGTCGTGTCTAAAATATTATCTATTGTCGATGTCCACAACTCAGATTTTCTCGTCATTTTACTTAGCTTCAGTGTTCTAAGTTTAGTGTCGTTTACTTTTTTATGGTTTTACAATCGAAGAAAATTTCAGAGTTTAGAGCATGACCTCCCAGCTGATGTTGTTAAATCTTATATCGATGCAATTATCCAAAACTCTCAAGTTCTAAAAACATCACTCTTTAGAGGTGAAACTGGTGACGCTGTTATGCCTCTTATGGGACAAGAAAGAGTTGTTGAAAAGATTAAAGAAGTTCCAGTAGGAGACTCAAAGCTCCAAGGAAAACTTGAAGAAACACAATCCCTTCTTTCGAAGAGCGAAAAGAAAGTCTCAGAACTTGAATCCATGATTAATGGTGGAGACTCTAAGCTTAAGTCATCGCAGAATAAAATTGCTGAACTTGAGTCTCAAGTTGAAAAACTGAAATCAAGTGCTGGATCCTCGGGAGAAGGCTCTGCTGAAGAGGTTAATGGTTTACAGTCAAAACTTGATGAAGTTTCCAAAGAAAAAGATATGTTAAGAGAAAGGCTGCAAGAGTATGAGATCATTGAAGATGACCTCGCAAACCTAAAGAGACTACAACAAGAAAATGAGCAACTTAAAAAGAGCCTTGCTGAAGCTCAAGGTGAGTCAGCTCCTGTGGCAGCAGCTGAGCTTGCTCCAGCAGCGACGACTCCAGCTCCGGCCGTTGAAGAAGCTCCATCCCCTGAACCAGTCGCAGCAGCTGAACCTTCTCTTGAAGAAGTTCCAGACAATGTGACAGAGCTTACGGCTGCTGTAGCCGAAGAAAATATTCCGACTGCTGAAACCACAGAAATGGCTCCAGCTGAAGAGGAAGAAGGCGAAATCGTTGAAGAGGAAAAAGCTCCAAGCAATGATCCTGATGATCTTTTAAGAGAATTTGAAAAAATGCTTGGGTAAAGACTCATAGTGAAAATCCTGCTCTCCTTACTCTTTTTTATTCCACCTGTTTATAGTTCTCAGAGTCTTGAGAAGCTATACAAGATAGATTCTATTAACGAGAAAGCTTATAAAGAACTTGAAGCAAAAACTTTAAAGCTTTCTAATAAAGCTGTTCCAACGCTTATTAAAGTTATGAAAAGTAGCGCTTACCCAGATAAAAATAGATGGCTTGCGACGATGAGTCTTGCTCGTATCATGGGAGAGAAATCACTTCCTTTCATTAAAAAGTTTCTAAAGCATCCCCATTGGATACTAAGGCTTGCTTCTTTAAAAGTGATAAGAATTCTTAAGAAGAAAAACTTGAAAAGAGAGATAGAAGCAGCTCTGTTTGATAGATCTATGTTTATTAGAGTTGAAGCTTTGGATATGGTTGGTGATATGCAAATGCATCGATCAGCTCCGGCTGTTTGGAAGATGCTCTTTGATCAAAAGAATTATCGTAAGAATAAAAAGGGAGGCCAAGAGAAAACAGAGATCATCAAAAGAATTATTCAAACTCTTGGGCGTTTAAAATACAAACCAGTGAGGAGTTCACTGGCAAAACTTCTTAAAAATTCTCAGTTCAAAGATTTAACTCCTGAAATTGATCACTCTCTTGTTCAAATGACAGGGATTCGTTCTCCCAAAATTATTAGTTCAAAAAAGAAATTCTGGTTGAGTCAAAAACTATAAGAGATTATTAATCTCTTTTTCTTCGTTTTGTTTTTGAATTTTTTGTAGGTATTTATCAAGAGTGATATATCTTTCCACTCTATAAAGAATAGTCTTTTCTAGAATATGATCTTTTCGAACTTCTTTCCAGCCTTGGAGGAAGTCCTTTTCAACTAATTGTCTTTTATAGACACTTACTTTAGTAACAGGAGCATTCGCCTTATAGGAGCGTTCTACATTGACCAAGATTTTAAATCGAGCTGTTTTTATCCTGTCATTAGCTGCAAAAGAATCTGCAAAATTAACCTCTAGAGTATTATCAATCCAGCGTGTTTTAATAACTCCAGTTTCTTGGTTTTGAAGTTCGATGTCATATCTTTTCATGACATTTACTACTGCAGACCAGGCTTGTGCAAAGTCTGAATCGAAAACTTTATTAGGAATTTCGAACTCTTTCGTGAGGTATTCAAATTGCTCATAAGATGTGCAAGAGTAAAGCAAGAATAGCAGGATAAAACGCATAGTTTTATTTTACTCTTGATTTCAATCATTCATAAAGTGATTTTTATCCGATCAAGACTCTCGGTTATTGAGCTTTGTTATGAGTCCTATAATTGTAAAGAGCATCAAGAAAACTAACCCAAGACTAAGAATTCCAAATTTTTGAAAAAGAGTCGGGACTCTATCCACTAGCTTAATTGAGAGGTCTAAGGGTTTTACTTCTCCAAGAAAGAGCCTTGAACTTTCTTCTCCATCAACATCAAAGATCGATGTAATGCCACTATTCGTAGACCTGATGACAGGAATTTGGAACTCTAATGCTCTCCATTTTGCTAAAAAGAGGTGCTGATAAGGCTCAGCTGTTTTTCCATACCAAGAATCATTGGTGAGATTGATAATGAAATGAGGGTGTTTTTGGTTCTTAGTTCCTTTATTTAAGGCATCTCGAATATGTTGGGAAGAGAGAAGTTCATAACAGATAGGAACAATAAACCGAAATTGGTCTCTGGTTTCAAAGATAATGTGCTTATCATCACGAGAAAAAAATGAAACACCAGGAATATAATCCTTTAGGTAAGGAGTCAGTGGTCCAAAAGGAAGTGTCTCTCCAAAGGGAATGAGTTGATGTTTATGATAAACATTAAGATATTTCCCATTATCGCTGAAATGAAAAGCAGAGTTGTAGACAGTTTGTAGATTATTTACTGAGTTGCTTAATTTCCCCGTATCATATCCACCAATGAGCATTTCTGATTGCATGTTTGAGATAATATTCTTAAAAATGGGAGGGAGAGAACTTGGATTTAATTCGAGTCTATCTGTATT
This sequence comes from Bacteriovoracaceae bacterium, assembly GCA_965217035.1. Classification (GTDB taxonomy): domain Bacteria; phylum Bdellovibrionota; class Bacteriovoracia; order Bacteriovoracales; family Bacteriovoracaceae; genus JAUHYH01. The sequence continues at coordinate 2,277,929 of OZ244226.1, forward strand.
TAAATCTTGAGGGAAAGAGGTTTCTGGCCAAACAATAAGATCAAGATCAAGTTTAGTTGTAGCAACACTTTGACTGAAGTAACGATTATAAACTTCTTGAATGGAATTAAACTGTCCTAATTCTGATTGGATTTTCATGTAGTTTCCAATATTAGCTTGGACGATTCTCACGTTAAAATTTGTATCTTCTTTTGCTAATGTCTTCTTTTGAAAAGTCACCGGCTTCAAAAGGATTCCAGAAATGAGGATTAAAAAAGAGATTATTAAGTTTAGCTTCTGAATTTTCTTAAACCGAAAAGTCGAAAAAAGATTAAGACTCAGTTGATAAGTCACAAAGCTATAAATAGGAAGCCCAAAGAGAGGAGCAAGACCTAATATTTCCGGAAAGTTCATCCAAGCTTGACCGACCCTAATAGGAAATTGGGAAGGAGTGAAGTATTCGACCAGAGTTAGTACAAAAGAAAGAAGCAAGAAAACTAATTCAGGATTCTTTTGAATTTTTTTGATCCAGTTAAATTTGTTTCCGTTATAGCAAATAATATAAGAGATCCAAGTGAATGGTATAACTAGAAATGAAAAGAGTAAGAAAAGAACGAAACTGATAGGATAGGGGATTCTTCCAAAGGTTGTGATGGTTTGTGGGATCCAATAAAAAGCAATAATGTTAATGGCCGCACCAAATAAGAAGACATTTATAAGATCTCTCTTTTTATTTTTTAGCCCAATTGTTAAGAAAAATAGACTGAGTCCAAGAATTGGAAAAATCGGAAGGCCCTTTTCTGCTATAAAAGAGGGATGTCCAAAGCAGAAAAGAGCTCCCGCTGCTAGCGGGAGCAAATTTGTAAGGTATGGCATGAATCTAGGTTAAACAACCTAGTTTTTTCTTGCAAGATTTCTTTGGTTTGGAAGCTGAGAATTAGCGATTTTTTGTTTTTGCTTACCTTTCACAACTTGTTGAGCTTTAATAAGCGCTTGGTAGGCATCGGCTTTCCCTCCAAGAACTTTTCCTTGAAAAGACTTATGAGAAATTGATGATGCAACAATAATATTTTTGATTTCTAAATAACTTAATTCTGGATGATTTGCCTTGATGAGTGAAGCGATTCCTGAAACGAAAGCTGTTGCTTGGCTTGTTCCTGACATTCTTGCTGCTGTTTTAACTGAAGAAGAGTTGATTCTGTAACCAGGAGCAGCGACATGAACTGTACCAACTCCGTAATTAGAAGACTTAAGAAGTTTTAGGCTCGGATCATAAGCACCAACAGATAAGATATTGTCTAAATTATAGCTTGCAGGATAATAAGCATTTTCTTTGATATCGATATTACTTCCATTATTTCCAGAGGCAGCAACAATAAGGATTCCTTTTTTTTGCGCTTTTTTTACAATTGCTAATTCTCTCTTGGCGTTAAATGGATCAGCTTCAGGTCCACCTCCTGAGTAATTGATGATATCAACACCCATTTCAACAGCGTGTTCAAGTGCTTTTATAGAGTTTACTAAGTTTTGTTCTCCAGAAGCTTTTTGGCTAAAGTATTTAATGGGAATAATTCTAACGTTAGGGTGGATACTCTTTATAATTCCCGCTACATGTGTTCCATGTCCATGATAATCATAGGGTTTATAAGATACTTTGCCTGCATGAGCTTGAGAGAAATCAAGTCCAAACTTTTCAGAGATTCCTTTCTTTGATCTTTTAGAATAAATATTTTTAGAAAGATGCTCATGGTAAAAATTGATTCCTGTATCGATGACAGCAACAGTAACTTCCTTTTTATCATCAAAAACTCTAAGAGCTTTTCCAAGACTAATGGAAGGGTTCTTTTTAAACTGGTTTTTCGTTTGGGTAAGCCCCCAATTGCTATAAGCAGAAGTAAGAAACGATCGAATTTGTTTCTTTTTGTAGGTTGCTGCGTTCAACGTGAGTGATAGCGAAAGCACTAAGAGTGAGAAAACTTTGTTCATGACCTTACCTTTTAAAGTTTTGTGACCTTACAAACCCGGCTGCCTATGCCGGTGACGTATAGACACTTAAAGCAAGTCTGTTGCCAAGTGTGTCATCAAATGAATTCAACAACTTAAGTTGCTAAGAGGGGAGAATTAGGTGAAAAGTGTTGTTAAATTTCTAGACAGTAATTTCTGATAGTGACACTTGGGCTGTCTAAAATACTAACACTGGGTAAAGTCTTACACGATTATAAGAAAACTGAGCTAACCTCCTGAATATACAAAGAAAGCAAGCGGTGCTAGATTTATATATGGTCTAGATTATTCACAGCATAACGGCAATGCCTTGATGAGCGTGTTGTTTCTAGACGGCCTGGAAAAGTAAGGAGAAGTCGTTGTATTCCAGAAGTTTTTTGTGGGTCACACTCTTATTTGTGATCTCTGTTTTCGCTGGTTGCGGGAAAAAACCAGTGATTAGTGAAGAAGATACTGAGAAAAAAAGCTCTCCCCTTTCTGAACGTGAAGATGTGCAGCTATTTTATGCTGACGTCAAACGAATCAATACTCAATGTGCTGAAAATCTGTGCCCTCAAGGGGTTGTTTTTATCGTTTCTCGATTATTTTCGGCTAACTCTAATGAGTATATCTATTGTTCAGGGCTTATTATTTCTGAGAATAAAGTTGTTGTTCCTTCGGAATGCTTGGCAGATCGATTTCTAAAAGCTGGTAAAGCTTGTGATGACTCTATTCTTGCGAGAGATTTTAATTCAAAAGAAATCTTTAAGTGTAGTGAAGTCGTAAGTATTGGGATGGATAAAGAGAATAAGTCGACACCTGAAACTTGGAAGAATGATTTCGTCGTTCTTGAATTCGAAAATTTACCTATTGGCAAGAGTTATACGATTCCTTCTCGATTAGGTCTTTACGAGAATCGAAAATATTCAGTATGGGGCTATCGGTATGACGGTCTCAATGAAGTTGCTCTTCTTCAATCAAAATCTTGTTATGTCCAATACGAGAACTATATTCAACCCCTTGGAAAGAATCCTTATTCTCCAAATTTGTCATTAACCTCTTGTTTGAACCCACGAGAAAAAGATCAAGTCTTAAACTCTTCAGACTTAGGAGCGATTGTTTTTTCTGAAAAGAGACATGAGAGTTTTAAGGCCCTGGGAATAATTAGTTATATTACTGACTTTATTTCAGGAGAAATCGATTATTCAAGTGATTTTATGGGAGCAGCCTTGGTTCAGAACTTTACATGTTTTGAGTATCTCTTAAAGTCAAAAAAGAAAAATCTCCCAAGAGCTTGCAAGGCAGAACTTTCCAAAAGACTCGTCGAAAAAAATCGAGCGAGGCAACTTAGGTTAAGAAGAAGTTCTAAAAGTTTTCAAAGGAACTTTAATCTTGTTAAGGAAGATTATAATTCTAATGATCGTTATCTTAGATGGGGAGTTCTCTTAGAGGATTTTAGAGATCAAATTAGTTTAAGCCCCAAGCCCGAATGCTTTCATAGGGTAAAGGAATGGATCGGGGATCTTAAAGATCAAGGAGATTATCGTTGGTATGAGTATAAAAGACCAATTCGCTGGACGACCTATAAAATCTCTCCTGCTATTCTCCCGACTGGTAGGATAGACCATCTTTTAAATGAAACAGGAGTTGTTTCTTATAGATTAAACTTTGTACCAAAAAGAGTCCGAAAAAAGGGATATAGTCTTGTTGGAGGGTTCTTGAGTCGTGATATTAGGATTTCTGTTTGTAATTAAACTATTGCTTTAGATCACGCCAACTTCTTCCCTCTCTATTTGCTTTGATTTTTTGCCAGAAGTTTACGGCCTTTGAATGTTCCTTATAAGTTTTACTAAAAACATGAGTACCATTGTTTTTACTAACAAAATAAAGAAATTGATGGTTTTCAGGTGAGAGAACAGCTTTAATCGCTTCTATTCCTGGGTTGGCAATCGGACCAACGGGAAGTCCATAAATAGCGTAAGTATTATAAGGAGTTTTTTCTCTTAAGTGTTTTCTCCTTAGATTACCATTGAAGTTCTCATAGATTCCATAAATTGTTGTCGGATCAGATTGAAGCCTCATTCGTTTTTTCAGGCGATTAAAAAAGACCCCTGCGATTGTTTTTCTTTCAAACTTCGCACCTGTTTCTTTTTCAACAACAGAAGCAAGTGTTATCAGTTGGTGTCTAGAGAGTTTAGGATGATCAAAATTCAAGTTCCTGGTTTGATGGAAATGTTGTTGAATCATCGTTTGAATAACCAATTCAGGAGAGGATTTAGGAGAGAAACGATAGGTATCTGGAAAGAGATACCCTTCGATATTCACGGCCTTTGGTATATTGTATTTCTGAAGTAATTCAGGTTGTTTCGCTATTTTTATAAATTTGACTTTGTCGCTAATAATCTTTTTAGCTTCTAGGATTCCTGCGATTTGATAAAGGTTTTTCCCTTCAGGAATTGTGACTTGGTAAAGACGAGACTTTCCTTCACTAAGAGTGGTAATGACATCGGGAGTGGTGACTCCCTTATTAAAAAGGTAGAGCCCGCTTTTAAGTTTATCCATTTTTCCATTGAACTTTGCATAGTAATGAAAAAAGCGAGGGTTTTTAATGATTCCTTTCTGATAGAGTCGATAATTGATCTTAGCGAAACCTTCTCCAGGTTTTATGAGAATCTCTTGACTTTCCCCTTGATATTCCCAAGAGAGGTATGAATAAAAAGTATAAGCTATCCCTCCGCTTCCTATTAAAAGAGCAAGGGTTAGAAACATAAAAACTCTTTTCATAAGAGTATTCTAATGGAGGGGGTTTTGACTGGCGAGAAAATCTTCGAGAATGATCTTTGCCGATAAGCTGTCTATTTTTGAGAGATCGACTCGGAAATTATAAAGTGGAGAGTTTTTCATTCTCTCTTGTGCCGTGTAAGTGCTCAAGGTTTCATCTTGGAAGCTTACCTGACAACTCATTTTATTTCTTTCTATTTCCGATTTTAATTGTTTAGCGAAATCTTCAATCATTCGAGTCATAGGAGTTTCTTTACCGTCCAACAGATAAGGAATTCCTACAATAAGATGATTGATCTCTTCTAAATCGACCAATTTTAGAATTTGTTTAATACTTTTGTTTTCATTATCGTTGGCGACCCTGTCATAACAAATAGGAAAAGGGTCAACTCCTTCGAAGAAGCTCGCCAATCCGATAAATTTTGAACCATAATCGATGGCCATATAGCGTGGGCTTTCAGTTAATGTTTCATTATTTTCTCGAATGAACATGCTGATTCATAGCATTAGTGAGTCGTAATAGCTAGTCTAAAGACGCTTATTGAAAATTATTCACCACTGTAAGTTGTTGAAATATAAGAGCTTTTTTTGATTTTTTTTATTGGCTGTTTTGAAGTTAGCCAGTCATCACTTGTGCTCTGAAAAAATGAAACTGACTCAAAGGGATTCTTGATATACCTGAGGGGCTAAGTATATAATAGGGGCACCAAAGAGCTTCACCAAAACAAATCGAGATAGCACCAATCAAATAAATCTTAAGCAATCACGAATATATTTTAAATTGAGGAGAACTGAATGCACCTGAACGATCTTAGAGAAAAAAGTATGGATGAGCTGAGCAAGCTCGCTATAAAGAATGAGATTGAAAATGCCTCGGGGATGAAAAAACACGAACTCATCTTTGCGATTCTTACGAAGATAGCAAAGGATGATGGGGATATCTTCGGTGAAGGTGTTTTAGAAATTCTTCCTGACGGCTTTGGCTTTTTAAGATCCCCTGGTTATAACTATCTTCCAGGTGCTGATGATATTTATGTAAGCCCAAGTCAAATTCGAAGATTTGGATTAAGAAAAGGGGATACGGTTTCTGGAGCTATTCGACCTCCAAAGGAATCAGAAAGATATTTTGCCCTTCTTAAAGTTAATACGATCAATTTTAACGATCCTCAAACTCATAAGAAGATGGTTCTCTTTGATAACCTCACACCACTTTACCCTGAGTCGAAGATTCATTTAGAAAGCAAACCAACAGGTTTCTCTACTCGTATTATTGATATGTTTGTCCCACAAGGATTTGGTCAACGGTGCTTGATCGTTGCTCCTCCAAAGGCTGGTAAGACTGTTCTTCTACAAGATATTGCAAACTCTATTACTGATAATCATGAAGATGCAAAACTAATCGTTCTTCTAATTGATGAGCGTCCGGAAGAAGTAACGGATATGAAAAGAAACGTTAATGCTGAAGTTGTTTCTTCGACGTTTGATGAGCCAGCTTCTAGACACGTTCAAGTCGCAGAGATGGTTCTTGAAAAGTCTAAACGTCTCGTTGAAGCAGGGAAAGACGTCATTATTCTTCTTGATTCGATCACACGTCTTGCGAGAGCCTATAACACAGTTGTTCCGCCTTCCGGAAAAATTCTTTCAGGTGGTGTTGATTCCAATGCGCTTCATAAGCCTAAAAGATTCTTTGGTGCTGCGAGAAATATTGAAGGTGGTGGATCGCTTACAATTATTGCAACAGCACTTATTGATACTGGTTCAAGAATGGATGAAGTTATTTTTGAGGAATTCAAAGGAACTGGTAATTCAGAGATCCAACTTGATAGAAAACTTATGGAGAAGCGTATCTTCCCATGCCTCGATATTAATAAGTCTTCAACCAGAAAAGAAGACCTACTTATTGATGAAGGAACGTTACAAAGGTTATACGTCCTTAGAAGAGTGCTTCATCCGATGAATACGATTGATTCGATGGAATTCGTTCTTGATAGAGTGAAGAAGTCCAAAACAAATCATGAATTTTATGAATCAATGAGTGGCTGATTTTAAATGTTTGATAAACTCGAAGCAGTTGTTGTTCGCTATGATGAGCTAACACAACAACTTGCTGATCCCACCATTTATGACCGTCAGGATGAGTTTAAAAAAGTAAGCTCAGAACGTTCTTCGCTTGAAGAAATTGTGACGGTTTATAAAGAATATAAAAAACTCAAAGACGATGTGGCTCAAGCTAAAGACATTGTCATGAATGAATCTGATCCTGATCTTAAGGAAATGGCAAAAGAAGAATTAAGTGAGAATGAAGGAAAACTCCCTGAATATGAAGAGAGATTAAAAATTCTTCTTCTTCCAAAAGACCCTCTTGATGATAAAGACGTTATGGTCGAAATCCGAGCAGGTGCTGGAGGAGACGAAGCCTCGATCTTTGCCGCTGACGTGCTTCGAATGTATCAAAACTATTTTTCTTCGATTGGATTTAAATCTGAAATGATTTCTATTTCTCAATCAGATGAAGGGATTAAAGAGGTTATTATTGCTGTTAAAGGCGATAAGGTTTATTCGAAGATGAAATATGAATCGGGGGTTCACCGGGTTCAACGAGTTCCCAAAACGGAATCACAAGGACGAGTTCATACATCGACGATCACTGTCGCTGTTCTTCCTGAAGCTGATGAGGTGGAATTTAATCTTGATATGAATGATGTTCGAGTTGATGTTTATCGCGCCGGTGGGAATGGAGGCCAATCAGTTAACACGACAGATTCAGCTGTTCGAGTAACGCATATTCCGACAGGTGAAGTGGTTGCCATCCAAGATGAAAAATCACAACACAAAAATAAAGACAAGGCCTTAAAAATTCTCAAGGCCCGTATCTACGATAAGATGGTTCAAGAAGCACAAGCGAAAGAAGCTGCGGAAAGAAAAGGACAAGTTGGAACAGGAGATCGTTCTGAAAGAATTCGAACTTACAACTTTCCACAAGGTCGTTTAACAGACCATCGCATTGGGCTTACGCTCTATTCTCTTGATAAGATTATTGAGGGAGATATGGAACCTGTTATTGATGCTCTTATTACCCATAACCAAGCTGCAGCACTCAAAGGTTCTGAAGAAGACTAGTCTTGAACTTTCCAATTAGCGAGCTCGAAAATTTTTATCCTGGGATTAAAGAATCTCGACTTCAAGAAGAATTTGATCGTTATTATCACCTTCAAAGACTAAAAGGCTCTCATTCAGAGAAAATCGCAGAGAGAAATTTCCTAGAAAAACTTAGAGTGGGAACTCCTCTTGCTTATATTACGAATCAAGCTTTCTTTTATAACTCTTGGTATTACGTTAACGAAAATGTTTTAATTCCTCGTTTTGAGTCAGAGGGTTTGATTGAGCTTGTAATGAAAAACCTTCAAGGAAAAAGAATTTGTGAAGTGGGAACGGGAAGTGGTTGTCTCGCTCTCTCAATTTTAAAAGAAACTCAAGAACCTTTAGAGATGACTTTTGTTGATCTTTCAGAAAAAGCTCTCGAAGTGACTCAGTTTAACTATCATACGCATAAATATAGCTTTCACCCTGATCATAAAGTGAACTTTGTTTTAGGTGATCGTCTGAATAATGTGAATCAAGAGTTTGACCTCATTTTTTCTAATCCTCCCTATGTCAAAAGAAGTCAAATCGTGCATGAGATAACTAAAAAATACGAGCCCGACATGGCCTTGTTTTTAAATGATGAGACTTATGAACAATGGTTTCGAGAGTTCTTTGAATCTTCAAAAGAGATGAGTCCTCTCTTGATCCTAGAAGGTCATGAATATAATCTTCAAGACCTAGCTGAACTTGCTCGTTCGATGAATTATGAAAAAGTTGAAGTCACTCAAGATCTAAACCGTAGAGATCGCTATTTGTTGATTAAATTTTAATCATTTCAAGTTTATTTTTTGTTTCTTTCTCTGCAATGGCATGTCTTGGTGTCTCTTGCTGATGGTGATATTCACCTTACTCCAGCTCAAGTTATTTTTGAGATAGACGGATTTGAAGGAAGCACGAGCACAAGAGATTTCTTTAACAATGATGATTCAGTAAAAGTCACAACAAACAAAGGAACACTGGAAGTAAGAATCACTTATTTTTTTATTCTTCAATAGTCTTTTTATTTGTTTTGAATATGTCTTTAGAAATAGATACGAATGGACTAAGCTTCCCCGTGCTTTCTCTATAGGCTGCACCTAGGCTCACTTCTAATCCATTGAGAAGATTATTTTTAGAACTGAATTCACAACTAAGAGAGATTTTGGCAAGAGTCTCAAGGCTTTTGAGTTTCTCAACACCTTTTTTAGTACTATAAGCAGGTGTTGTTTCAATGATCTCTCCATCATCAACTTGAATGATATGGTAATCAAGAACATTCTTTTCTTCATTGATTTTAGAGTATCGCGAGACAAGTTCCCCTTGAGTATTAAAATAAAAGCTTCCAACTTTTACAATACTTCCCAAAGGTAGTTTAGCCCCTAAGCTAAATGTGAAGACTCTGCTATTAATATTTTTTTTAGAAGTGAGATTGAGGTCCTCAGGATTTAAAAATCTTTCTTCCTTCTTCTTGTTGAATCCTGCTCCAAGACGAACAAAAATACTTCCTTCTTCTTTGATCTTTAAAACAGGAACTTCTGTAAAGACTGTTAGGGGAACGCTGACTTCTCTGTTATCACTCGTGTATTCCAGACCAACTCTTAAGTCTTTTAGAAAGTTATTATTGAAATCGATAAAAGCTGGTTTTTTTTCTGTCTCTGATTCGCTTGAGATTTCCCCTGTATCAGTAGAACACGTCTCATTCTTTTGATTAAGATCATCGTGAAAGTCTTTAAAACATTTGTTCAGACATTCTCCCTTTAGTTTATCTTCAACTCCTTCACATGCTGTTTGGCAGAGATTATTGAGATCTAAGGAAGCCTTCACTTGTTCTTGCGATAAAGCCTGTGAAGTTGTTATGAGTACACTTAAGAAAATGAATACTGAACGGTTTAACATAAAGACCTCGTTTCTTATTATATAGACATCTTTTTAATGCAAAGGGTGTTCCACAAGCTCTTGAAGGCCCGAATAGGAGTTCATCGTAGAGGCCTGTCTAAAATTTATACAGAAGTACTGAAAGAGGTCAGTCTAGAAATGCATATACTGGAGATCTGTTTGCCCATCAGTTTCATAATACTCTTTCATGAACTGACGATTATTCGCTTTTCTCATCTTTTCATATTCAATATAGCGCTTAGATCCAAAAAGACTTTTCAGTTTAGTGTGGTACTCATCAATAAGGTCAAAGTACTTTTTATTTTCTTTATGACTAGGAACATAGGGATCATCAGGATTATGATTTTTTGGAATTTGAAAAACCTTATTTGTTGCTTCTCTATAATGACTTTTTAAGTCTTGGTAGTTTTCGATTTTTTCTTCGCTGATATTAAATTGGTACTTCAACTTTTCCTGGATATGATCTTCAAAGCTAGCAACAGTGGGATCAAAATAAACTTCTTGTGTTTCTTGCTTTTCTTCGGTTTTTTCAGGCTTTTTGTGATCGAGCATCGTTTTTTCTTTAGTCGGGATAGTCGCGACTAAACGAGATTTTTTGATCAGTTTTGATTGAGTAATCTCTTCCTTTGCCTTTTCTTTTATGGTTTCAACGACCACTTTAGAAGTGTTGAAGTGGAAGACATAAAAGTAACCATTTAAAACAAGACTTAGCAGTAAAAGAATCCTGAAAAACATAAACTTATCTTAACTAAGGATTTTGAAGTTTTCCACTCTATCAGTCTTTGATATCTGCTAATTTCTTGTTAATTTCTTTCTATGGATAGTTTATTTATTCAGGGCCCATGTAAGCTTTCTGGTGACGTTACCATTTCGAGTTCAAAGAATGCTGCGCTTCCTATTCTTGCAGGTGTCCTTTTGTGTAAAAATAAAATTAGCTTTGATTCTCTTCCTGCACTAAGGGATATTAGCACAATAAAAAGTCTCTTGGGCGAGATGGGAGTTCAAATTTTAGATGAAGATCATCTTACTCATTTTGAAACTCCTGATACTATTGTGACGGAAGCGAGCTATGAACTTGTAAAGAAAATGAGGGCCTCGATTTTGGTTCTTGGACCATTACTTTCAAGATTTAAAAAAGCAAAAGTCTCTCTTCCCGGAGGGTGTGCAATTGGAACACGCCCGATTGATATCCATCTTCAAGGGCTTGAGCAAATGGGAGCTCAAATCAAAGTAGAGAAAGGTTATGTCGAGGCAGAAACTTCAGGACTCGTTGGTTCAAAGATTTCTCTCCCTTTTCCTTCTGTTGGTGCCACTGAAAATCTTGTGATGGCAGCAGTTTATGCCAAGGGTGAGACGATCATTGAAAATGCAGCTAAAGAGCCTGAGATTATTGATCTTTGTAATTTTCTCAGGGCCTGCTTCTCGCAGTTAGAAATTTCTGGAGCAGGGACGGATAAAATAACAATTAATGGTGTTGAAGGGGAGAATACTTCACATACCTATACTGTTATCCCTGATCGGATTGAAGCAGTTACTTTTTTGATCGCAGGTTTAATTACTCGATCTAATATAAAAGTTTTGAATTGCAATCCTTCTCATATTGAAGCTGTTACAAAACCTCTTCAAGAAATGGGAGCGAAGCTTATTCTTGGAGAGGACTTTATTGAAGTACGAGGAGAAGAGTCAAACCTTGTTAGCGCAGATATTGAAACAGCACCTTATCCAGGTTTTCCTACAGATGTTCAAGCTCAATTCCTTTCTCTTTTGACAAGCATCCATGAAAAATCAGTTGTTACAGAAAGTATTTTTGAAAATCGTTTTATGCACGTTCCTGAACTTTCACGTATGGGAGCTAATATTAAGTTGCAAGGAAGAACGGCCATTATCAAAGGTGGTTCGCCTCTGACGGGAGCTCCTGTTATGTGTACAGATCTCAGGGCTAGTGCTGCTCTTGTACTTGCAGGACTTACTGCTTCGGGAGAAACGAAAGTGCAAAGAGTTTATCATATTGATAGAGGTTATGAACAAATTGATAAAAAACTCCAAGGCCTTGGGGCTAAGATAGAACGAATTAATGAACCGATGTTCTAAGGATTTTATGACTATTTTCGAAAAAATTCTCAATAAAGAAATTTCCACTGAATTCGTGTATGAAGATGAGAAGGTTATTGCTTTTAATGATATTGCCCCTCAAGCAAAAACTCATCTACTTTTTATTCATAAAGAAAAAAGCGAAAACGTGAACGATCTTATGGATAAGAATGCTGAACAAGTGAAAGACCTTTATCAAGCGATTCAAAAACATACTCGAAAAATTGGTCTGGATAAAACAGGTTTTCGAGTCGTGACGAACCTTGGTTCAGACGGAGGGCAAACTGTTTTCTATACTCACTTTCATGTTTTAGGAGGGGAGCAACTTGGAAGTTTTGGTAGGCCTTAATGAAAACAAATATCTGGATTATCGACTTTGGGTCTCAATACACTCAACTTATTACGCGAGTTTCGAGAGAATCAGGGTTTAGTAGTTATATTCTGACTGTTGATGAAGCAAAAGAACGGCTTTTGAAAAATGAAACACCTAAATGTTTAATTCTTTCAGGTGGTCCTCAATCAGTTTTTGAAGATGAAGAAGATTATTCTGTTTTCTTTAACCTCGATATTCCGATATTAGGAATTTGTTACGGACTTCAACTCATTGCTCAGTTTTTTGGGGGAGAAGTTGAAAAAGGGGTTCAAGGCGAATACGGAAAATCAAAACTTAAGTATATAGGAGAAGGACAAAGCTTTCAGGCTTGGATGAGTCATAGCGATCATGTCAAAAAAGTACCAGAAAACTTTGAAATCTTCCTTAAGTCTGAAAATGATCTTATTGCAGGGATTCGACATGATGTGAAGCCCATCGTTGGAATTCAATTTCATCCTGAGGTTTCTCATACTGAAAACGGGGAAGAGTTTCTAAAGAAATTCTTAGAGGAAGTTGCAGGACTTGAAAGTGATTGGAGTGAAAAAAGTATTGCTGATCAATGCTTTGATATTTTAGAGCAAGCAAAAGATGATTATATTCTCTGTGCTTTCTCTGGAGGAGTCGACTCTCTTGTTGCAGCAACTCTGGCTGATAAAATTAATCATGAGAAGCTTTATTGTTTTTTTGTTGATAATGGCCTACTTCGTCCGCAGGATCACTTTCATATTGAACTTTTAAAGAAAGAAACCAAACTTAATATCGAAGTGATTGATGCCAAGGAAGCCTTTCTTTCAAAGTTAAAAGCGGTATCGGATCCGGAAAAGAAACGAAAAATTATTGGTACGACTTTTATTGATGTTTTCGAGCAAAAGGTTCATGAGTTTGAAGAGCAAAAAGGAATTAAGTTTAAGTACCTTTTACAGGGAACACTATATCCTGATGTTATTGAATCTATCAGTCCTCACAAGAAAGGTGGAAAATCAGTAACCATTAAGTCTCATCATAATGTTGGGGGGCTTCCCGAAAAAATGAAACTTGAGTTGCTCGAACCTCTTAAGTATTTATTTAAAGATGAAGTTCGAATAATCGGTCAATATGAAGGATTAAGACCTGAGTGGGTTTTTCGCCATCCTTTCCCAGGACCAGGGATTGGAGTCCGAGTCTTAGGCGAATGTACTCCGGAAAGAGTGAAGACTGTTCAAGAGTCTGATCAAATTCTTTTCGAAGAACTGAAAAAGCACGAGCAATACGATAAAACTTGGCAGGCATTTACCGTTTGTATTCCGCAAAAGACCGTAGGAGTAAAAGGAGATGGTCGTGCCTATGAAGAAATCATTGCTATTCGCCTTGTGAATAGTCGTGATGGAATGACGGCCACTTGGTCCAATGTTCCTTATGAATTCCTTGATGATGTTTCTACTCGAATTACCAATGAAGTTTCTGGAATTACGCGAGTTGTTTACGATATTACCAGTAAGCCTCCAGGCACGATTGAGTGGGAATGAAGTTTTGTTTCTAGTTTAAATGAATAATTTTGTCTTTGTAAGTAACTGATAAGTGATTTTGGATTAGATCTCCTGAAATAAGAATTGATTGTATTGGAGATGATCTCAGACAAGTTTCCATTTTTCTTGGCAGATTACTTCAACAAGCTTTTAGTCACTTGGAGCTAGAGAATCTGGTATTTCTCTCCGATAATGTTTTGCATGCTAAAATGCTGAAAATAGTTTCTTAAGAAAGAGTCTCATGAAAAGCCTTAAAGTCTTATCAGCGATTTTCTTTTTTGCAGTTTCTACACTTGCTTCAGATTAAAGCAAAGAAATATCCAAAGATTAAAGTTTTAAAAACGAAAGGAAATAAAGGTCGTGGAATTACGGGTATTTTAATTCGTGGCGTTAAGAAAAAATTTCTTTTCACGTATAAATTTAAAGAGAAGAAAGCAGATTTTAAAATGGATATCGGCTTAAAAAAGTTTAAGTTTGATCATGATAAAGACCGGCTCAGCTATATGGGAGTTGGAGTTAGCGATAAGCTCAAAGTCTTAGGTGAACTAAAAAGTAAAAAAAGAAAATAAAAGATTACAACGCTCCTTGTCTTTTTGCTGGTTTCAGGGAGTTTTTTTGTCTAACACTGGCCCTCAGTCCCTAGACTAGACTCAGCTAAAGCCTCATAATGACAGACAAATTTACTATAGCTTTGGAATTTGTCGTCGATGCAGCAAGAACAATCTTATTTACAGTCTCACTCGGATAGTTTCGTCCATCTTCACCTTCACACTCAGTACTCACTTCTTGATGGAGCGATTCGTTTGAAGGATCTTTTTGCGAAAGCACAAGAGTTCGGGATGCCTGCCGTGGCCTCGACTGATCATGGGAATATGTTTGGTGCGATCGATTTTTATACGCAAGCGAAACGTGCTGGAGTAAAGCCTCTTATTGGAAGTGAAATTTATTTCACTCCAGGTTCAAGACATGACAGAAAAACCGCTAATCGAAATACAAAGACGCTAGCTTCTCAAGATGCAGAAGAAGGAAAATATCATATTCATCACCTCGTTCTTATTTGCAAGAATAAAGTTGGTTATGAAAACCTTTGTCAGCTTTTATCAAAGGCTTACTTAGAAGGTTTTTATTATAAGCCAAGAGTGGACTATGAACTTCTTAAGCAATATAGCGAAGGACTCGTTGCGACGACAGCTTGCTTGAAAGGAGAGATTGCCTATAACTTATTTACTGGGAATGATGACCGTGCTCATGCTGCTGTTTTAAAGTATCGCGAACTTTTTAAAGATGATTTCTACCTTGAGATACAAGAAAACGGACTTTCTGAACAAGAAGAAGTGAATAAAAAACTCCTTACTTACGCAAGTGACTTAAGCATTCCTTTGGTGGCAACGAATGATTGTCATTATCTCGAAAGAGAAGATGCTGCTGCTCAAGAAGTTCTGCTTTGTATTCAAACAGGGAAGACCTTTAATGATGAAAAGCGAATGAAGCTAACATCAAATGAGTTTTTCTTTAAGTCTCCACAGTTAATGAGAGAACTCTTTAATTACCATCCTGAAGCTTGTGATAATACGCTTCGAATCGCAGATAAGTGTAATCTTGAATTGAACTGGAAAGATGAGCAGGGGAAACAAATCTATCATCTTCCTGATTTTGAAATCGCAACTCAAGAAACGACTGAAGAGTATTTTGCTCGTATGTCGAAAGAAGGGCTAGAAAAAAGGTTCAAAGGCCCTCACTTTAAAAAAATCGTAGAACAACCCAATTGGGAAACGGAATTAAAGCCACAATATTATGCTCGACTTGAAGAAGAAGTAGAGATGATCAAACAAACCGGATTTTCTGGGTACTTCTTGATCGTTTCTGATTTCATTATTTGGGCGAAAGAAAATAATATTCCAGTGGGCCCAGGACGAGGATCCGGGGCAGGTTCTCTTGTTGCTTATTCTTTGGATATTACTAATATCAATCCACTTCCTTATGACTTACTCTTTGAGCGATTTATCAATCCTGAAAGAATTAGTATGCCTGACTTTGATGTTGATTTTTGTCAAGACAGAAGAGGCGAGGTTATTGACTACGTTACCGAGAAATATGGGAAAGAAAGAGTTGGGCAAATTATTACCTTCGGTAAACTTCAAGCAAAAGCGGTTATTAGAGATGTCTCTCGAGTTTATGGTCTTCCTTACAGTGAAGCCGATATGCTCGCGAAGTTGGTGCCAGACGAGTTAGGGATTACTTTAGAAAAAGCTCTTGAAATGGAACCGAAGTTTGCAGAGTTGATGAGTGGTGATCCTAAAGTCGAAAGAATTATTCAAATTTCTAAAAGGCTTGAAGGATTACTCCGGCATGCTTCTATTCATGCGGCTGGAGTTATTATTACGAATGAGCCACTTGTTAAATATTGTCCTCTTTATAAGGGGCGTGAAGGTGAACAAGTTGTTCAATTCGACAAGGACTTTTCTGAATTAATTGGTCTTGTTAAGTTTGACTTCCTTGGATTAAAAACTTTGACGGTTATTCAACACGCTGTAAACTTCATTCAGCGCGATCATGTTTCTGATTTTGATATTGAAGATATCGATCTCGAAGATAAAAAGATTTATGACTATATTTCGACAGGAAAAACGACGGGAGTTTTTCAACTAGAGTCATCGGGAATGAAAGATCTTTGTAAAAGAATCCAACCCGATACACTTGAAGATATTACTGCGATCAACGCTCTTTTTAGACCAGGACCACTTGGATCGGGAATGGTTGATGATTTTATCGACATTAAGCATGGAAGAAAAGCGACGACTTATCCATTCCCTCAGTTAGAAGAAATCTTGAAAGACACTTATGGAATTATTGTCTATCAAGAGCAAGTTATGAACATCTCTCGAGTTGTTGCGAACTATACACTTGGGCAAGCGGATATGCTCAGGCGGGCCATGGGTAAGAAAAAAGTTGAAGAGATGGCCCGTCATAAAAAGATTTTTACTGATGGTGCAAAAGAGAATGGATTCGATGTAAAAAAAGCTGAAGAACTCTTTGATCTTATGGCCATGTTTGCTGAATATGGTTTCAATAAGTCCCATGCTGTTGCTTACGCATTGATTGCTTATCAGACAGCATTCTTGAAGTATTATTATACAGCTCCTTTCTTTGCGGCTCTTTTAGGAACAGAAATCAATAATACGGATAAAGTTACAGCTTATATCAACGACGCTAAAGAACATGGTATTGAGATTCTTCCTCCTGATGTGAATGAATCTCTCTGGTTATTTAATGTTGTCGATGGAAACATTCGCTTTGGAATGGGAGCTGTTAAAAATGTTGGAAAAGGGGCAGTTGAAGCTATCGTTAGAGAAAGAGAAGCCAATGGCTCTTTTAAAGGATTTGTAGACCTTTGCGAACGAATTGATCACTCCTTAATTAACAAACGAGTGATTGAGTCGCTCATTAAAGTTGGTGCTTTTGATGAATGTGAGACGCATAATCGAAAAACTCTTTTAGAGAATATGGAAATGATTATGAAATACGCATCGAATAAGCAAAAGGATGCAGCTTCAGGACAAGGGAGTCTATTTGATGGCATGGTGACTTCTGGATCTAGCGATAATGAAATGCTTGATATTATAGAGGCAGAAGACTTCGAAGATAGAGAAAAACTAGGTTATGAAGCAAGTTTAATGGGGATATATGTATCAGGCCATCCTCTTGATAAAGTGAAAGATATTATTGAGGACTTGAGTTCGATGAATATCGCTCAAGTCAAAGAACTTGAAGGTAATGACAAAAGAGAAGTGACTCTCGCAGGAATGTTAAAAGCAGAAAGAGTTTTTATCTCAAAGAAAGGCGATAAAATGGCCTTCGCAACTCTTGAAGATCTTTCGGGTAAAATGGACGTCATCCTTTTCCCAAAAACTTATGCAGAGTATGGGCATTATTTAGATGCTGAAGATCCACTTGTGTTAAATGGAGTTGTGAACCTTGCAGAAGAACCGCGGAAGTTCTTCCCGATGAAACTTCACAAGCTTACAGATCAAGCCGATGCTAGAGTAAAAAAAGTTAAAATTTCGATTGATCTTCAAAATGCCGCTGGGAATGAACTCGATAAGCTTAAAAGTATTTTATTGAGCTATAGAGGTAGTATCCCTGCGGAGTTAAACTTTACATCTGCCCAGGGAAGCGGAAAAATGGATTTGGGGAATGATTTCCTCGTAAACCCACATCCGCAAATGGTGGCAAAGATAAATGATCTGTTTAAAGGCAATTGCGTTAACTTCGTTGTTAATTAGTTTTTTTGTACCGAACGCTTTTGCTGTTCCTGAACAGAACTGGCATAACGTTTATTCTTGGTATCGCCCTGTTAAAGGGGATGGGCTTAAAACAATTAAAAGGCGCCTTCTCTATAAAAATTTTGATCGGGCCATTAAAAGAGAGTTAAAGAAAAAAGGAAAAAGTTCAGATCTCTTCTTTCAAATGCGTGACGAAAAGTTTAATGAAAGTATTAAAGAGGAAGAAGAGAACTTTAAACTTCGAATTGGCTTGGTAGAAAGAACAGCGGAGCTTGATGAAGAAGGTAGAAAAATTGTCAAAGTTCGAAAAGGGCTCTCTCCTAAAACAATTGCAGATCTCAATCGGAGAGTTCGAAATTTTCGATTTAATAAATTATCTCGTTTCCAAAATATTTATCGCTCGATCGTTTCCTATAAAGTTCTTCGACAGTGGAGAGATGAAAAAGAAAGAACCATTCAAAGGATGCAAGCCAAAGTTCAGGTCGATGTTCCTAGCTTAGTTGTAAGTTACGCTAATATCATTGAGAAGAAACCCAAAATGATTGAAGAAGGGCAACAAGAAGAAACTCTTTATGTTCGTCTTAATTATGAAATGGATGGTTTTACTTGGGTAGACTTAAATTTTACTAGTGAAGATGAGTTTCATTCTAGTTTAACTGAAGCTTGGATTAAATGGATCAAAGCCGATTTTAAAAGAAAAAATAGAGACATGAATATTCTTAAATATCGAACTCTTCTTGGGGAAAAAATGAAACCCAAGGATGCTCTCTTGGATATGCATGTTCGAATTAAAAAAGACATCTTGGAGAAAACATTCCGGCGATACCTTTTTAGGCTCGCAGTAGATTTTAGTGTTCTCTCTTCTGATTACCAACTGCTCTATGAAGGTAAACTAAGGAAACAAAATAAAGAAATTACTCAAGTTGAACCAGATAGAGTTCCAAACCTTTTAGCAAATGCTCTTTATAAAGTTCCTTTAGTCGATTTTATTCATATCAAAAAATCGTTAGATCAAAAGAGTGAACGGTCTCAAAAAGATCAAGTTATTGTGAAGTCATTCAAAAACCTCAAACAAGTTCATGAATTTATTGATTCACTTAATAGTTATGGAGCTGAGATTAAGTTGAGGGCTGAGATTTCTTCAATTACAAGCAAAGAAATCACGCTGAACCTTTTTTACAGGGGTGAACAAGAAAAGCTGATCAAAATTGTCGAATTTCTGGGGAAAAATGGCTTTCCTCATACAATCCAAAGTAGAGAATTCCCCCTTACACTCACTTTCTAAACCCATTACAATATAAGGATGAAGGCAACATTAGGTTTAATATTCTTAATTGTATCATGTGCTCAGATTCCAGGACTCAAAAGAAGAGATAACTTAGGCTATGGGTATAATTCCTACGGTGATCAAGGGAAACTCTTTAGCCCAATCAAGAAGAAAGTCGCTCTTCTCACTTTTATGAATGAAACTCCACAGGGAGGAGAAGATCTTGCGATTACTGCCACAGAAGAACTTCGAAAGTCTTTAGGTGCAACTAAAGATATCATCATCGATCCAGTTGCAGATAAAATCTTTGGAACTTCAAAAGAAATTTATGCTGCAGGAGGAGTGAAACTCGTTCAGCTAACCAAAAAAGCAAAGATGGCTGGAATTAATCTTGTTGTTTATGGAAGAATTAGCAAGGCGAGAGTTCGTCAAAAAACAGATGAAATCGGATTTGTTCGCCAGACGAAATCTTATGCTCAAGCTGTTGTTGAAGTTCGAGTCTTCGATATTACAAATGGAAAAGAGATTTATGTTGATACTAAGAAAGGTAATGTTGATGACCAAAGTTTTCGTTTCTACTTAAAGAGAACCGAAGATAATATGGCCTACAAAAGAGGCATGTTAAGATACTCTGCTAAAGTTGCGACAAGAAAGTTTGTCGCTAAAATTACAGAACTTGTTTCAAGACTTGATTGGGTTGGAAGAGTTGCAAGAATTATTGGTTCAAAAATTTATATCAATGCTGGTCGTAAGTCTGGAATTCAACTTGGTGATGTTCTAAAAATTATTACTGAAGGACAAGAAGTTTATGATCCTGAAACAGGGTCTATGCTTGGTGTTTCTCATGGTGAAGTAAAAGGAACCGTTGAAATTATTGATTATTTTGGACCTGATGGAGCAGTTGCTATTCTCCACTCAGGAGGATCTGTAACAGAAGGCGACTTCGTCGAACTTTACTAACGGTTAAATTCACTTATTTCAGCGTCATTTTATATTCTCCTCGTTGCAATGAATTTCTAGCTTTTCTTGGATCACCAGAATGAGTTTTTTGAGACTCTCGAGTTGGACTTTAGGTACTTCCTCGAAAGCAAGGTATTATTGTCATCATAATTCCCCATTAAAATGATTCCAATCGCCTTTATATAAGGATAAAAGCAATTTTGATTTCAATTAGAGAGAAGGATTGAGGGAGGGAATGGTGTTTTCTGTTTAGAGACTTGACGGTTGAAACCTCTGTTTACACTTGAAATAAGCTTGATTAGGGAAAGTGATTAAAGATTTTACACAGTTTTGAAAAAGAGAAAGGCTTGTCCAACCAAAGTCTCGTTTATGGAATAATGAAGTATTCACAGTTAGGGCGTGTCTTCAAAGTTAGAAGGGTCTGAGAAAATGTAAGGCCTTTTAAGGTCATTTATCTTGGCCATTGATCATAATTCTATCATAGATGAAAACAACAGAACGACAAGAAAAAAATAGATTGAACGTGGTCGCTGCGCTCGTCCCTCAAAATGTAACCGAACAATGCTTGAAGGAATGATTTGGAAGCTTAGAGTCGGTTGTCCCTGGAGAGATCTCCCTGTTGAGTTGGCAATCAGTTTACACTCGTTTTAATCGTTGGTCAGAATCAGGAATCTTCCAAGAAGTTTTTGTTCTGATTAAAGACAAGAGACTTGGACAAGTATTGTTCGAGCTCATCAACATGCTCATGGTGCTCGAAAAAAAATGGTGATCAGAAGATAGGAAAAAGCTCAGGTGTCCCACAACAAAGATTCACCTTTTAAGCTACGGTAATCCGGAGATCATTAAATTAAGTCCAGGCAATATTCATGACAAACCGCGTATGAATTTATTGAAGAGTTACCCGATCAAGTACTGATAAAGGTTATGATGCAGATTTGTTCAGAAAGTCACTGAGAAAAGTCCTGTTATTCCAGAAGAAGAAGTCGAAAGAAGGAGATTGTTTACGACAAGGAACTTTATAGAGACAGAAGTCTCTTTTTGTAACTTAAAGCAATTTAGTCGATTGCAATGAGATTTGAAAAGCTTGCTCGAAACTATATGACCATGGTTTTACTGGGAGCGATTCTTATGTGGAGTAAACTTTGAAAACACGCCCTAACAAGGAGTCTCATATGATGAAAGTGATTAGTCTTATGCTCATAGTTTCAGCTCTTGGAGTTTCGTGTTCAAAGAGAAAAAACGATGACTACAAAATTCAACTTACTGATCCTGGTAAGTCAAAAACAAAACAAGATACTGCTATTGCTGATAAAAAGAAGAACGAAGAAGCTGAGGCTGAGGCAGCTCGACAGCAAGAGGAAGCAGATCATCACGTTCCTGAAATCAACAGAATTATTGATACGGCTTTAGATTCAATTAATCCTGATTCTGCTTTTGATGCAGATGACGTTCAAAAAGTTCTTGATCAAGTTCAAGACGATCTTAAAGCGGAGATGGATGGTATTATTGATCCAGATACTGAATCTACGATTGCTCATTATGAACTTGAAAATGAGTTAGAAGATGGCCTTCAAGAAGTAAAGACAGAAGACGATTCAATGGCCAAAATTTATGTTAGAAGTGTTGAAATAGCTGATAAGAAAATTGCTTTCTATGTTGGTAAACAAGTAAAGAAAGGGAGTGAGTAATGAGAGTTTTAGCTTTAATTATTGCTCTAGCGTCTTCTTTGAATGCTATGGCGGAAGGTTTTTCTGTCAGATTTGATATTGCACCTTCGACCACTGTTAAGCAGGATTCCGAGAACTCGAATGCGACTGATCTCGATTTCTTTTTCTCTTATATCAACTCTGGTCACAATATTACTCTTCGACCAGGATTTAGATACTCAGACTCTACAGGAGAAACTGTTAATAGAGATGTTCGTCTTAGACATCGATTCATGATCACTAAGATTGATGACTTCTCTTTTAACTCGGACTTTAGATTACTTTTCCAGGGTGAAGCAAGTGAAACAAAGAGTGTTGGTGAGCTTAACAGAATGAGATTTGGTCCGTCTGTTTCTTACTCAGTCGATGTTGGATCAACAAATTGGTACACATTTTATAAGCCAATTTTAAGTCATAACTTTAAAGATGAGCGTTTTTCTTTAAATGAAGAAGGAACTGAGCAAACACCTGTTATCTTGAATGATATTGTTCATTACGCGGGTGGAGGGTTCAGTCACGGAAGATTTTCTTTAGAAGTTGCTTATGGTTACCAGATGAAATGGAACTCTCTCGGAGTTCAAGTTGATGACGGCTTTGAGCTTTATGAAGAACTTGCTTATAACGCAAATGAGAACCTTACAATCATCATTGGTCACGTAAGTGCAGGAGATCTCTATAATAACGATGGTCAAAATAATAATATTAGTTTCATCAATCCAGATGGCGATACTTATTACGCGAGACTTATGTTAAAGTTCTAATCATTAGAAAAGAGATAATAAAGAGAGCGCCGGACATCTGTTCGGCGCTTTTTGCTTTTTAAGGTGCTATTTTATAGCATAGTGGCATGAAAGAAGAATTTGAACGGCTTAATAAAGAAAGAAAAGAGAATGTTGAAAAAAACTTTGCTTCAAGCAATGGTAAAGATCAGTTTTTCCTCCATGTCCTTGATGGCTTTTCTTATCGTTATATAACTGATCAAAAATTTTCCCAAGCCGATGTTCAAATGACTTCAAATTCAAAGTATGCTGCTGTCAATAAATTAGAATCGATGAAACGTGCTCTAGAACTTGCGGATGCTGATCAAAAAAAGATCATGGTGCAGGAGATGAAGGAGTTTATAGGAAAAGGAAAACCTACGACAGAATTTCGTATCGAAATCGATGCTTCAAACTTGAATTCAGATGGAGAGGGAAAAGTGAAAAGTCGTTGTATCGTTGATTGGGGATTCCCTGAACATACAGGAACAGCGGCAAGTGTTTCGGAAAGTTCTTTTGAATCTAAAGACTGGGATCATCTTAGAAAGCATTACCCCTTGATGCTCGATGATCTTTGCGAAATCTTTTAAACGAGATTTTTCTGACTAACTTCTTTCCATTCTCCTTGTTTTAAAGGGAAATCTTCATATCTTATTTTCCCTAGTCCACATCGAAACAATCTTAAAGTCGGATGGTTAATAACGGCAGTCATTTTACGAACCTGTCGATTTTTTCCTTCTTTGAGAGTTAACTCTAACCAAGCTGTTGGAACTGTTTTTCTGAAACGAATGGGAGGATCCCTATCAGGTAGGGCAGGCTCATTAATAAGTTTAATATCACAAGGTTTCGTCATCCCTGATTTTATTTTAACTCCTTTTGAAAGTTGAAGTAGAGAATCCTCGGAAGGAATTTTTTCTATCTGGGCCCAATAACTTCGTGGATGCTCTAAAAGGAACTGCTCAATAAAGGGGCCATCGTTACTTAATAAAAGAAGTCCCTCTGAGTCCTTATCAAGCCGACCAACAGGATAAACCTCTTTTGGGAGATCGAATTCTGCTAAAGTACGGTGTTCTTCACCACTAAATTGTGAGAGAACTCCATAGGGCTTATGAAAAAGAATGTACTTTTTATGGCTCTTCATGGTACCTGCAGTTATGGACTTATTGGAGCTTCACCCTATAACACTTCGTCTTTTTAAACAAGGACACCCTTGGATCTTGAAAGATGAATATACTGTTCGCTTCCCTAAAGGGAAGGATTTACTACAAATTAAAGAGAAGAATACAGGGGAGGAATTGGGATGGTTCCTTCATGACCCTCAACATCCTCGAATCAAAGCAAGGTTTCTCACTAAAGAGATGAAAAACTTTGAAAGCTATTTAAAAGTATCTCTTAAAAAAGCGATTGAAAAAAGAAAGCAGGATTATGAAAGAGAGAATCTTTATCTTTCTTTTGGAGAAGTTGATGGACTCCCAGGACTTCTCATTCAAAAACTTAAAAATCATCTATTAATTCAATATCAAGCTTTTGTATGGGAAAAATATCTACCACTCATAAAAAGAGAATTAAAGAACGATAATATTTGGATACAGAAAAGAATTCCAGGCGAACAAAAGCAAGCTCCGGAAGGCCCTCAAGACTCCGAAGCAGTTTTCAAATTAAGTGAATATGGAGTTGATTATAAAATTGTTCTTAACCAATATCATGATATAGGGATCTATACAGATATGGCGGGGATTCGAAAAAAACTCGATCCTCATTTCAAGAAAGCGCGAAAGGTTTTAAATCTCTTTTCTTATACAGGTGCTTTTTCTTTGCAAGCTCTCAAGCATGGAGCAGAAGCGACTTCGGTTGACCTTTCGGGTAAGTATATGTCTTGGCTGGAAGAAAATATAGAGATGAATGGTTGGGATGATCGTCATACATCAATTGTAAAGTCTTGTGCAAAAGCTCTTAAAGAGAACAAAAATATCTACGATTTCATAATCTGTGACCCTCCTAGTTTCAGTAGTGATGGAAAAAAACGAGAGTCTGCTCAAGATTTCTATAAAAAGAATTGGAATGAGATGTGGCGACTTTTAGAACCCGGAGGAAAACTGATTGTTTTTCTGAATACTCATAAAGTTACTCGGAAAAAGTTTAAAACTCTTATTCAGTCTCTTATAAAAGGAGGAAAAGTCATTTCTGAACTTTACCTCTCAGAGGATTGTTCCTCACTTAAGGGTTTCCCTGAAAGTGATTATCTCAAAGGGTTTATCATTCAAAAGTAACCTGATTCTAATAGGTTATGTGCTTGCTGGCCTTTTTTTCGCATGATATAACTATGAGCGTAACCAAATTTCATCTAAGGACGAATACTTAAATGAAGAGCCGTAAGGGTCAAGATTGTGAAGAATTGATCGCAAGGTACCGACGTGACGGACGCTCGGAAGACTATGAGCTCTTTTTAAGAAAGGTGGACTCGATAATTGAGACCATGATTCGCTCTAAAGTTCAGGATGAGTCACAACGAAATGATTTAAAACAAGAAATCCTGATTAGCGTTCATAAGTCTCTTCACACTTACGATTCAAGCCGCTCTTTCTACAATTGGTTTTATAGTATTGTCCGCTTTAGGACAGCTGACTTTTTTAGAAAGCACTATAGAAACCGAGAAAATGATGAGCTTTCAGAGTTTATGTCTGACGGTTCATTAGAGCTAGATGTTCAATATCACCTTCAGGAAGTGAAAGAGTTATTAAACGAACTGAACGAAGGTCAAAGAGAAGCGATTAGAAGATCAAAGCTCGAAGGTGAGAAGATAAAAGATATTGCTGTTGATCTTGGTGTCACTGAATCGGCCGTAAAGGTCAATATTTTTAGAGGACTTAAGAAGTTAAGGAAACGTTTAAGTGAAGAATGGTGATTTAATTAAAGAGCTTTCAAACCAAGGAACGACTAAAGTGATAGCCGCTCCTAATGTGCGTCTTGCCTATTGGTTTTTACCAACTGTTATTTGGTGTTTTTTTTCTTTATTTTTTACAGATCATACAGTCCAGTTTGATGTCTTAATGAGCTTTCAATTCGGAGCCATGCTTCTTTTTGTTCTTTGGACTGCAAAGTGGGTGTTTGAACTTTCTGTTCCTGGAAATGAAGACCAGTATGAGATTCCTTATCTCATGATTCCTCTAGGTGTTTGGCTTATTTCTATGGGTTATAATTCTTTCCATGCTGGTATCGGAAATGATTCTCCTTATATGTTTTATGAGGGATGCTTTAAGTCCTCACTTTTAGTAGCAATTGGACCGACAACTCTTCTTTATTGGCTTGGGATTAAAGCAGCTCCTATGAAAAAGAAGCAAGTCTCAGCTCTTTGTATGATTGTAGGAGTTGGAACAGGAGCTCTTGTTTCTCAGGTAACTTGTCCTTTACAGGAATCGGCTCACTTAATGGTGTCTCACTATCTTCCCGTTATTGCACTTGCTTCTATCGGTTATGTTATTGGATCTCGAATTTTCAAGTGGTAATTACTTACCAGCAATCTGACTAAAGTTTAAATAAAACGCAACCAAGAACATTGCCAAACATATATAAAGAACCTTTGTTGGTTTTCTTTTTTCTAATAAGGACTCCCAAAGAGTTGAAAAAATAGGTCCAGTGACAGCAATTGCTGTCACAACGGAAGCAGCTCCCAATTTGAGTGCATGGAGATAAAAGAGAAGTGAGAAGAAGGTCCCAAGGATACTGACCCCAATCGCTTGGAGCTTTAACTTTTTATTAAGTGAATTAAATTTCTTAACTAAATGAATAGGCTTCACAAAATTAAAAAGAATATAGAAGACCACTGCTCCGGCGGTACGAATCAGGTTGGCTTCGATACTATCAATTGGCTGATCAGCAAAAGCTTTCTTGGTAAGAAAGATTCCAATTCCATCAAGAGAAATTCCAAGTAAAGCAAAAAGTAACGGGGTAAAAGACCAGCTTCGATCAGGACTTTTATTTTCATAAGTGAATAGCATCAAGCAAGTCACAAAAATCCCAATCGCCGTGTAGTTGTAAGCATTAAGTTCATAGTTAAAGATAAAACTATCAACAAAAATGAAAATGATCGGTTGAAAGGAGAACAGGACAAGAGTTCGGGCAGGCCCCAATGTTGCGAAGGCTTGCAAAAGGAAAATATCACCAATCCCCAATCCGATAAATCCGCTAATAAAAAAGAGAGTTAACTGGTATTGCGAAGGATTAACCCAATCAACAATGCTCACACAAAGAAGAGAGAATCCAACCAATGTGATGACGGCTTTCAGCGTATTCATCCAGACAGCGCCGACCTTTATACTAAAGCGGGCAAAAAAAAGACTCGAAAATGAAAAGCAAAGATTTGCAAGAAGAGCGAAAATCGCACTCAAATGATGAGCGGCCATTAACCGTTATTTCCGATGGATGCAACAGGACAAAGATCCATTTGCTCTTGGCATAACTCTACTTCTTCAGCTGAGCTAGGCTGTTTTTTCACATAAGCATTTCCATAATCATCTTCAGCGAAGAAATCAGGGGCTCCTGAGTAACAAACATTACAGGCGATACATCCTTCTCCGTCCTCATCGTCGGGATCTGTGCAGTACCAAGCGCCTTCTATATTGAGATTATGCTTCTTTGAGGGGTTTGCCATTTAACTGTCTCCATCCTATACAAGAACTTTAAATTAGCCTAAAATCAGCGCTTTAGGAAGAGAATCTCTATTATGCAAAATATGGATAATATTTTAAAGAAGGCAAAGTCTTGGGCACAAAACCCTTATTTTTCTGAGGAAGATCGAAAAGAGCTCCAGACCCTGATTGATCAAGGTCATGAGGAGGAAATTTTTGATCGTTTCTACAAAGATCTTAGCTTTGGAACAGGAGGACTCAGGTCTGTCGTCGGTTTTGGAAGCAATAGGATGAATATCTATAATGTTCGAAAAGCTTCCTATGCTTTGGCGAAAACAGCAGGAGAGGGCAAGACTGAAAAGAAGGTTGCTATCTCTTGTGATTCAAGGCTGACGAGTGATGAGTTTTCTAAAGCTGTTGCTGAGGTTTTTGCAGGAGAAGGTTATAAGGTCTATGTCGTAAATCGGCCGACTCCGACTCCATTACTTTCTTATGCCGTGCGTTTCTATGGTTGTGATTGTGGAGTCATGCTCACTGCAAGCCATAACCCTAGCGAGTACAACGGTTTTAAGGCTTATAATTCTGAAGGTTGTCAGGTCACGCCGCCGATGGATCAACAGGTCATCAATAATTTTAATGCTATTGAGGATTGGTCCGTCATTAAGCCTGTAAAGTTTGAGGAAGGACTGAGTTCGGGGGTTATTGAATATTTTAGTAATGAATTTTACGACTCTTATTACGAAATTATTCAAAAAGAATGTCTACGAAAAGATTTAGTTAAATCTCAAGGTGGAGATTTAAAAGTTGTCTATACTCCCTTGCATGGAACCGGAGGAGAGTTTTGCAAAAGAGCAGCTGATGAGCTTGGTCTTACGAACTTCTTAATTGTTCCCGAACAAGCAAAACCTGATGGCAATTTTCCAACAACAAGTTATCCAAACCCAGAGGAACCGGCTTCACTTAAGTTAGCAGTTGATTTGATGCTTAAAGAGAATGCTGATCTTGTTTTGGGATCTGATCCGGACACTGATCGAATGGGAGTGGTGCTTAATAGCGGCGGAAGTCCAAAATATCTCAATGGAAATGAGATCGCTATTTTGATGCTTTATTACAAGCTTCTTACTTTAAAAGAACAAGGAGCTTTGACTAAAGATGCTCTCGTTATTAAAACAATCGTGACCTCAACTCTACAAGAGACTCTTTGCCATGCCTTTGGAGTCAAGGTTGTTAATACCTTAACCGGTTTTAAGTGGATGGGCGGTTATCTTGGAGATCAAGATAAAGCTAAGGCTCCATATCAATATATTTTTGGAAGTGAAGAATCATTTGGTTCTATGAGCCATGATGGAGTTCGAGATAAAGATGGTGTGAGCTCTGTGACTTTATTTTGTGAACTTGCTCTTTACTTTCGTTCTCAGGGAAAAAACCTAGAACAGGTTTTAGAAGATATCGCCAAAGAGTATGGGTTTCACCAAGAGTCTTTATTGAGTTTGAGTTATAAGGGAATAGAAGGAGAAGAGAAGATTAAAAGGATAATGAACCTTTTAAGAGAAGTTTCCGCTGATTTCTTTCCGGTAGGAGCTCTTTCATTGAGAGAAGATTTCTCTATTCGTAATGTTTTTAATTATAAAACATCAGAAACTTTAAATCTCGATTTCCCTGTTGAGAGTAATGTGCTTGGATTTGAATTTGAAAATGGAAACCGACTTTACGCAAGACCTTCAGGGACGGAACCTAAAATAAAATTCTATTCTCTTTTTAAAGGTGATTACGCTGATAAAGCATCAACATTAAAGTCTATTGAATCTCTCGAAGGTTTTTTAAAGGAGTATTGTGAGCAAACCTAAGGCCATTGTTTTAACGAGTGGAGGAATGGATTCTCTTCTCATTACTGCTCTTAGCCTCGAGAATGGTTACGAGATTTACCCACTTTTTATTCAATATGGTCAGAAGACTGAAACGAGAGAACTTAAGGCTTTTAATGATGTCTGTGATCATTACAAAGTTCCTGAAGATCACCGGAAAGTTATGGATTTGAGAGAACTTGGAAAGATAGGGGGAAGTTCCCTGACTGATGTGGATATCGCAGTGGAGAGTGAACTTGAAAACAGAGGGATTCCTAAATCCTATGTTCCTTTCAGGAATAGTATTTTTCTTGCTTATGCTGTTTCTTGGGGAGAGGTTCTCGGAGCAGAGAAAATTATTATTGGAGCGGTTGTTGAAGATGCTCCAGGATATCCTGATTGCCGCCCTGAATATTATACCGCTTACAATCATCTCATCCGATTTGGGGCCAAAAATAAAATCCAAATCGAGACACCTATTATTCGAATGAGCAAAGAAATGATCCTTCAAGAGTGTGACCGTTTAGAGGCTCCGATAGAGAAAACATGGTCTTGTTATCAAAATGAAGATAAACCATGCGGGACTTGTGATTCTTGTGTACTTCGAGCTAAAGCTTTTGCTTCGATTGGGAAAGCTGATCCGTTGATTTAATCCGTTTTTATTATGGTGTCCAAATAAATAGAGACTTTAGAAAGCTTTTATAGCTCGTACTTTAGGGATACAGGTCTTTATTATATCCGAAGGCCGAGGGAGAATTTCCTTTGGTTTTTTTATTGTGTAGTTTTTACAATTCTTCCCAACTCCCAAAGACTTGTGTTATGTTCCTTCCACTATGAAAGCACTCTCAATTCTTCTTATTTTTGGGTTCCTTAGTTCAAACGTTTATTCACAGGAATATTCAAGAGCTGAAGAATGCGACTTGCTTCTTTCAGATCTCATTGAAGCGTTCGATGATTCCTTCAATCCACTTTATTTAAAGTATGAAAAGCAAAAATCTGAACTTGATAAACTAGAGTCTTTTCTAAAAGAAGCTCTTGAGTCTAAAGATAAAAACACTCGAAGAGTTGTTATCGCTATTACCTCTGGTGTCGCTTCTGTCACTCTGGGATACTTTGCTTTTAGAAATATCAAAACAGCGGTTCCTTCCAGTCTTGGAGGTATTATAGACCCGACCAGAATGCCTCTCTATTGGCGAATCATTCTTGGTGTCGGAGCAGTTGCAGGAACAGGCTATGCGATCACTCAAGGGAGAGACTTCTTTCTTACCAATAAACAAGTCAAAAGAGGGATGAAAGCTGTTGCTGAAGCTCAGGCTAAGCTTGAACAAATCAACGGTGATTTGAATAAAAAAATGTGTGAAGCGAATCAACTCATTGTTGAAGAGCTTGAAGCTGAGCAGTGTGCTTCAGTCGGGTTAGCTCATTTTCAGTGTACTAACTAAGCTAAGTCTCTAATTTAATGTCATAAAAAGCGTTAAAGTCAGGATTCTTTATCAACCGATAAAGAACTATGAAGTTCATTCTCATCATTTCATTATTGATTCATTCTACGACCAGCTATGGAATCTCCTGCTGGGCGGTCATTAATAATGCAAGAGAAGTTAAAACTCGGCTCATTACTCGAGAATTTAAAGAGATTAAGAACTTTGATTATAAAAAGTTCAGTTCCTATCGAGAAATGCTTAAATCCGGTAAGCAGATTGAGTTTAAAACGACAGAGGCTCAGTTAGCGTTTTTAGAGCACGTCAGTTTTCTTAAGTCGGAAGAAGGACTTGGTTTTGGGTCCTTGGATAACTTAAGTGAGATGCGCTTCAACCAAAAGGCAGCCTTAATTCGTGCAACCCAAGTCTTTAATAAAAAAGGGAAGGTTCTTGAAAAACGTCTCGATGATGCCTTGGAGAAGTTTTATGTTGTTCTCCATGCTCCTGATTATGATTTTCAGAAACTTGCAAATGTCACTAAGAAAGAAAAGTTAAAAGAGATTTTTATAAAGAGACTTAAAGAGGAGAGTCTTAAAGATGGGATCTTTAAGGCTGCCTCTGAGCAAGGAATTCTTGTTAGGCAAAGCCGCTTTTCAAAAGCATTGAGAGAGCGTTTGAGTTCTCCTAAGCTTTCTTTCGCTTTTAATACAGTCATGAATTACTACGCCTTCAGTCTCAAAGGGTGGATGGTTGGATTTATGGCTCCTTTAGATTTTCTAAGAATCAGCGAGCAGGCAAAGGCTTATGGCATTAAATACGGTCCTGAAGCGGCGGCAGAAAAGTTTTTTAAATCGCGAACGATGGTTTATACAGGAGTTCAAGAGACCTTTGATGTAGGAGCTAAGTACTGGAATCGGTATGCCATTGCTGCACTCATCGGAACAACGATTTATAATGTCTACGATGATATCCACATTAGTGATGATGAAGTTGCAGAAGGAAAGGAAGTCATTGATGAGATTGAAGAGGCTGTGGTTGAAGACGTTGAACAGCTAGAAGAACTGATTGATAAATTAAACCCCGGATATATAGTCTTTACCAGAAGAATGGAAAGAAAAGGAATTGAGCTTAATTCTGAAAAGTATTTTGAGGAATGGAAGAAGTACTTCGGAAAAGACTTTCCTTATATGGGGGATGAATGAAAATCTACTTAGTTGGTGGAGCCGTTCGAGATGAATTGCTCGGTCGACAAGTCAAAGACAAAGATTATGTCGTCGTAGGTGGGACACCTGAAGATCTGATCTCTAAAGGTTTTTATAATGTCGGTAAGCATTTTCCTGTTTTTATCGATCCCCAAACAAAAGATGAGTACGCTCTTGCAAGAAAAGAGAGAAAAGTTTCAAAAGGTCATGACGGATTTGAATTTGAATTTGGCCCTGAAATTACTCTTGAAGAAGATCTTTTAAGAAGAGATTTTACAATTAATGCCATGGCAAAAGATGATGAGAAGATTATTGATCCTTGCAAGGGACGAGAAGATCTTGGGAAAAAAATCCTTCGACATGTATCCGAGCACTTTATTGAAGACCCTCTTCGAGTGATTAGAGGGTTCCGATTTGCAAGCTATCTCAATTTTAATATTGCAGATGAAACGAAAGCTCTTATGAAAGAGATGGTTGCTTCTGGAGAGCTTAACACACTTTCTTCTGAAAGAGTGTGGGGAGAGCTTAAAAATGTCTTAAAGTATGGTAATCCAAAAATTTTCTTTGAACTTTGTGAAGAATTTGAACTTGTCGATTTTGTTTTCCCTGGACTTAGTGTTACTCAAGTTTGTTGGGAAAGATTGACAGGGGAAGATCCTGAAAGCCTCTTTTCACTCGTTCATTTTTTTACATCTGATAGGGAAGCTTATTTTGAACGTTATATTGTCCCTAAAAATCTCAAGAAAGAAGCTCTACTCCTCAAGGATTCAGCACAGGGTTTAAGAACTCAATACGATAAGAGTTCAGAAAACTTGCTTCGATTCTTTAAAAGGATTCGAATGGAGGAAAAAGTTTTACTCCGTCTTATCAAGCAGACTGAAGTTCTTTATCCCGATTTTTCTTATAAACAATTCTTCTTGGATATTTTAGAAGGTCTTGTGATGCTTGATCTAAGTCAATTTTCGAGTCCTGATAAAATTCAAGAACAACAGTTAAACCTTATCAAGTCTTACCTTTAGGACTTCCTGGCCCTTTTCCTAAAGCCAGTTTGGCCCTGACAGAGGGTCTTGGCACCCCCTAAAATGGACTCTAAGTGCTGTCATTTTCAGTAGGCAAATTTTGCCGTTTTGTCACGCTTTTTGCACTTATGCTCTGTGAGGAGAGCTTGTGAAAAGTTTCGTAACAAAATTCATTGGAATCATTATCGGCTTAAGCTTGGTTCAATCAGCTTCAGCGCAGATGAATTCTCAAATGCAATTGAACGGAATGGGGTCTGAAGAAACCCAATCTTCTTTTGGGATGATTCTTGGTATGGACTACCTCTCTAATCTTCACCAAAAGGAATCAGCTGAAGCACAAGGAAATTTAAATGGCATGGCTGGACTGACTTATAGGTTCAGTGGTTATCAATTAATGGTTTCTCTAAGCTACACAAAAGAGTTAGAAAATTTAAGAGAGGATCAAGTTAATGATGCTTCTATTGCTCTTTTTGGTTTAAATACAAAACTTTCTGATCAAGCGATGCTTATTACGAATGTTGTAGGCGTTCTTGCTCTTAGTGAAGAATCAAGAGAAGTGAACTACTTTCAGGGCGCAATTAGAGTTCCAATGATTCTTAACTATCAAACTGATACTGATTGGCTTTCGCTTCAGGGGTACTTATCTGGAACTGTAAACAGCCATGAGTTTGAGACAAATTTCAATGGTGAAAGTAATCAGCAGTTTGTTGGGTCTGTAGGAGCTGGATTTAATGTTTCTTTTACTGACTCATTATTCTGGATGAGTCGGTATAGAGTTTCTCAGGCACGTTCTTATGATGGAGAAGTCTTTAATCCAGTCAGTGGTTATGACACTTTCCTTACTTACAATATGAATAGAAATATAAGCCTTACACTTGGGTTTATCACTCAGGTGTCTTTATATAATGATCAATCAAAATTACAACCAGTGGAGAGGTTGTTTGCATCCAGTGATTCTTTGTTTACGTCGGGAATCACGGTAATGTTCTAGGGAGTCGGAATGGCAGCTTTATTTAACATTTTTCTTTTGAAATCTTTCTTAATTGCAAGTTTCATTATTTTCTTTTTCTCTTGTGCCAAAGAGCAACCTTATGAGGAAGTTTTTAAAGAAGATGAGGTTCTTTCAAAGTCTTTAATTTCTACGAAGCAAAACCCTGGTAAAGCAGTGACTTATAATAAATTGGTTGAAGGAGATAATCCAGAAGCTCCTTTGATTAAAGGTTTAGAAGAAACGATCGCTGATGATGTCTATCTTTATATCCCCACAGTTGAGACTGGTTCTTATTACTCAGCTCAAGTGATGCCTTATCATGTTGGAGATGAAAAACTTGTGAAGTTTGAATTTACTCAAGATAGTCTTAAGATTATCGGGCATGAGCGTGACACAAGGTTTAGAGGAGTAAATAGCGGAAAACCTATCATTGAAATTCCAGTTGAGCATCTTGATTTCAAGTGTCGAGAAAATAGCAATAACGAATGTAGCAATGAGGAAGAAGAGAATAGAGATATTTCGTGGAAAGATAAAAAATATGTAGAGCTTCAGTTTAGTCAACTAAAAGTGACGAACTTTGATACTGCAGCTGGAGTTTATAATGAGCTCATCAATCAAATCTATAAGTGTAATACAGTAGAAGGTGTTTCAGTTAAGTCTTGGAGTATAACCGAAGATACTGTTGATATAGTTGTTGAGAAGACAATGAGAACGAGTCTTTACTGTATGAATCTCAGAACATCAAGTTTCTCTGATCAGAGTTATAAAATCAATCACAGATACTTCTTTAAGAAGCTTAACTCGATCGCAAGTCCTGATTACAAACCAGCACTTTATGCAAGAGATGATGAATCAGCTTTCGGGTTTTTCAAAAGTGGATTCAAGACTCTTTCGGCTGATAATCAAGAGCTTTATTATTCAGAGAAAATTTTCATGAATCGTTTTAATCCTAAAAAGAAAACGATTACATATTATCTCAGTGAAAATCATTTCTCGCCTGAGTTTGCAGGAATTCTGAAAGCAACAAAACAAGCAATTGCAGTTGTTAATAATGGGCTCTCTCAAGCAGGGACAGGAATGAAAATTGAGTTGAGTACGAAATCAAGAGAGGAAGTTCCTCAGAAACTTGCGAACTCAATCATTATGGTTAAAGAACCATTTAAGGCTGGACCTCTCGGTTATGGACCAAGTGTTAAAAACCCTCTCAACGGTGAAATTTTAATGGGTCAAACCGTAATGTACTACGGAAATATGCTTTGGACGATTCGCTCTGCTTACAATGATTTATTAAGAGCAGGATCGACTATACAGATTCAACCAAAACAAGTTAATAATCACAACCATGATGAAGATAATAGGCCAGCAAAGAAAAGTGTTAGCTTTAACGAAGAAATTAAAAACTTCCAAGAAGATCAATTCTTAGAGCTTGTTTGGGCCGATAAAGGATTTGATTTTGAGCAAGGAACGATGAATGAATTCTTCCATGCTTACGATCAAATTAGACTTGATAAATACCTTGATACCTTAAAAGGAGGAGATCAATTAAGAACGACTCTTTTCCAAAAAGATTTTAATGATCTTTTAAGAATCGATGATCTTTATAGTGAGAATAATATCTTCGCTGCTGATCACTTGAATGTACAGGGAATGCTTCAAAGTATTTTTGAGCTTCCTGAAATGAAAGATGAATCAATGAAGCCGTGGATGTACTTGAGTGATGTTCAAAAAGAGAAGATTATCGAATTAATGATCCCTAAGCTTTGGGTTCCGGTTCTTATTCATGAAATCGGGCATAATCTCGGGTTGAGACATAATTTCTCTGGTTCTGAAGATAAAGAAAACTTTTACTCTAAGGAAGAACTTGCGGATATGGGAATCGAATTCGAAGCTCCTTACAGAATGGTTTACACAGAAGAGGAGAAAAAAATAGATGATCCGCAAACAGGAAAAGTTACAATTACTCCGAAGTATATGTTTCCTTATAGCTCTGTGATGGACTACACACATAGTGATATCAATGCTCTTCCTGTTATGGGTAAATATGATATAGCTGCTCTTCAGTTTGGGTATGCTCGAAAAATGAATACAAAGAGTGGACAAAAAGTTGATGTTGGATTAACCACTCAGCTTCTCTCTGATGAAGTTAAAGGTCAGTTAGCAGATTATATGTACTGTTCTGATGAAGGTGTTTATCTTAATCCAACTTGCAACAGATTCGATGAAGGAACAAACTCTTCTGAAATCGTAGAATTCTATATCAAGGAGTACCAAAAGAATCTCTCTCGAATCAATAGTAAGCAAGATAGGTTAAACTTTTCTGCCTTTGATAACTTCAGTCACTTTAGAAGAAAGTACTTTAGAACTTTCTTTAATATCAGAAAGTTCTTTGATCTTTTTGAAAGATATTTAGCGCTTATAGAAGAAAGAGGAATTGATCTTTCTAAACCTGAAAATACAGAGCTGAGAAAGATTATGGCAGATAACTACAAAGCAGTTCAAATGAGTGCTGATTTTATGGTCGGAATCATCCGGACGGTTGATGCTCAATGCAAGATCTTTAATACTCAATCAGGTGCAGAACAGTGGGTCCCACTCAAAGGTCTTGGTTACACGAGCTGTAGTCAGGCGAATAAACTTCTTAATAAATATGGATGGGTTGCAATTTCTCAAATCGGCCAACCACTTATTGATACAAAATCAGCTGATAATGAAAATATCTACGTTGATCAGATTGACGTCAGGGGATACTGGATCGACAAGCTTCTTGCTCTTGAGACTCTTTTAAAGAGAAAGCACGAGATTCAATCATTTGATGACAACCTTGATAATTATGTCTCAATGGGAGTTAAGTTAAGCTCTGGGCAAACAGTTGAAGCTGCTATTGCTGATTATGCGAATGAATTAATAGACGGAAAATCAAAAAGATCGTTTCGCTCAATAAGTGCAAATGGAGAGCTTAAAACTGAGACAATTCTCATCGAT
The DNA here is from genome assembly GCA_965217035.1 of Bacteriovoracaceae bacterium. Taxonomy (GTDB): domain Bacteria; phylum Bdellovibrionota; class Bacteriovoracia; order Bacteriovoracales; family Bacteriovoracaceae; genus JAUHYH01. The sequence continues at coordinate 2,314,721 of OZ244226.1, forward strand.
TCTTCTGAACAGCAGTTTGTTCCAAATACAGTGAGTGGATATTTTAACTGGAGAATGGGACTTAAAAGAGGAAAAACTCATCTTTCTCGAATTCTTTTTCAAAGTATTGTCGAGAGCAAAGGTCCATACGATAACCTAAGAAAGAATAAGTTCACTAAGGATTACCTTGTGTACCAGAGTAATTACAGATTAGAGAATCCAACTCTTATCTCTACAGACTTTGGTGACTTCTACTTCGAAAAAGATAATCTTATCGCAAAGACTCTTAAGGAGAAGATTGAGCTTATTGAAATTACATCAGAAACAAGCTCAGAAGTTATCTCTTCTATTGCTATCCAAAAGATTGAAGGAAAAACGGTTGAGCAGATCAAAGCTGGAATCAATGAATCTTTAGCAAAAGAAGGAGAAGCTCTTTATGCTAATCCGGCACTTAAAAAAGAGTTCGATATTGTTGCATCAATCTCTCAAGAAAGTTTAAAGAAGTATGTTGATCAGAAGTTTTCTGAAATTGCTGAAGAGGATAGATTAAAAATAGCTCAACATATCCAAACTGTCGGGACAGATATTTTAATTCGATCAAGTGCAGAGATAGCAGATAAAGGAAAAACTGGATTAAAAATAGCTGTGAACTTTATGCTTGAAAGAGCTCCGAAAGCAGAAGTGATTGAAGCTGTTGCTGGAGTAGAAAATATCTATGTTCTAAAGAGTCTTATTAATCAAACTCTTAACTCGATAGGGCATTATAAAAAGGTACTAAGCTCTATGAGCCAGATCAAAAAATAATAACGAGTTCGTGATGGTCTGAGGCGGCCATCACAACTGTGGCTTTTTTAAGCCATATAGACTTCCAGGCGTATGGGCTCCAGTAATGCTGGGGCCCTCTTTTTTGCTCATTTTTACTTATCTTGTTGCCATATCGATGCTCGTCCTGAGTAGGGGACTGTAGAAAATTCCTATTTTTGCTTTTCTTAACCTAGGTCAATTACCTACAAAAAGATCACTTGTATGTTGTGCAAAAAATAAGGGCTGAAAGCTCTTAAATTATTAGAATTAAGGGGATTCTAGATAAATTATGAGGCTATTAGAAAAACAACTCTTTCTTTATTCGCTTAAGACCTATTGCAAGACAGGGAAGTATAAAATTTTAGGTCCAACTCAGGGGACAAAACTGAAAGCTGAGGCACTTAAAAAAATTCGAAGATACAGAGAAGATTATCTAAGGAATCATGAGGATTACCTTCTCGCTAAAGATCAAGCTAATCTTGAAGAACAACATCATTTTGATCTAAGAAGTTATCATGTTGTCGCAGTTGATAAAGATAGAAATATAATGGGGTATCTTCGATTATTACCTTACCCTCATGAAATAACATTCCTAGCTTCTCATCTAGAAACTCCTCAAAATTATTTAGAACTAAATAGATTTTTAGTTTCAAAAGAAAATGAAGAAATAGGAAAAAAAATCATGTTTAGAGCAGCTGTTTTTGTATGCGTCAATAAAGTGTATGAAGGACTTACAGCTTTTTGTTGCGAAAAAAAAGAAAAGGAATTTATGCATTTTGGACTGAATGTGATCCAAGAGAATATCAATTTGAAACATCGAGATAATAGATTATATAAGTATATCTCAGCAGATCATAATGACTTACTGAAGGCGAGTTTCAATTATTTAAAAAAAAATTCATGAAAAGGCTCCTCTCGGTTTGTAAAAGGAGCCAGTTAGAATTTGATACAATAGGTATTAAAAAAAGGACTTTTTACAACAAATATATTCAGAATCTTTATAGAAGCTGATTACTCCATAATATTCATTTCTTTCACAGAGTTCAAGGTCAGTATTAGGTTCGTTACTCAGAATAATACTGATATAAAGAGATTCACCATATTCGTTAAGGACAGCTTCGCTGTTATAAATTGTTGTCAACTGACCACTTTTTACTTTATCAACCTCTAAATTCAGATCTTCGACCTCTATTTTTGGAATAGAGAGAAGAACTGTATCATCATCAAATTCTTGTGTTAGCTGAAAATTAAATTGTTGAAAAGTATTTTTGTTCAAAGTTCTACATTCCATTTCTGTATTTGCATATAGGGATGGGGTAAGTCCGATAATAGTGAATAATAAAGCTAATAAAGATTTCATTGTTTCTCCTTTGGTTTCTGACATCTTAACTTGTTATATTGTTGAAAATGTTCATACCTTTTTTCTATCGAAGAAATCTAGTCAGATTTTTAATTTATCTTTAAAACTGTGAACAGTTTTGTGAACAATAAAACTATTCTGGTCATTGTAAAAAGTTCAAAAAACTTGTTTGCCATTTATTTTTCCAATAAAACACAAGGATATGAAGTATTTATTTTTCCTAATCTCTCTTATTGTATTTAGTTCTCATTGCTTTGCTACCGCAGGAGCAAGGGGAGGAGGCACAGGAATAAGTTGTCCTGGAAAAAGAGTTATGACTCTGGAGGAGTATCTATTAGAAGAAAAAAACAAAAAAATAGATCTACCTCCCTCTTATTATATTGGAGGAGCTCTTCAAAGGTATCAGATAGAAAAAAGAGTTGGGAGAGTTTTGGGGAAAGAAACAGGTTTGTTTAAAGAATGGAAAAAGATATGGAGAAAAAACGGGGATTATGATTATTGGGATAATTACTCTTTAAAAGACGAAATCGATTTCTTGATATCAAATAAAAAAAATATCAAGTTTATGTCTCGATATGGTTTTGAAATTAATAAACTTAAAATTAAAGAGTTTTTAGAATTTGATGATAATGTATCAATACCATCTGAATGCAAAAAAGAACAACTTTCTGTTATTAGATCTGATAAACCTTATAAAACATCTGATTTCAAATTATCGAGTACAACGAAAAGAACCTTGGAGCTACATGAATCTTTCTTTTTGCTTGGAATGTCCCGTTATAGACATTTTTTTCCTGTAAAAACTAGAAATCTCGTTATGGATATTATTTCAAATAGTGATGCACGTGAAAGTCTTGAGAAATTCTCTAGAAATTTTAATCGAGTTTTTCAAAGCTATAGTGATATTTATTTTCTAGCAGCTCCCTCTTTTCCTCTTTCTAGGCATAAAGAGGAAATTGCATGCCCGGCTATGCTTTCTTATTTAATGGAGGACAATGAAAATATTTATGAAACAATGGTTTTAAATAAAATAAATGAAAAAGAAATGTTAGAGCAAATTGTTCTTGGTTATTATGTGCCGTATGGATCTCGATATCAGAATTTGAAATTAACTATGGGCACAGGAATTTTAAGAAAAAGAATATCGTTAACTGAAGAAATTGGAAGATCAAAGAATTTACATTTTTCGAGACTAGAAGGTCGTTTTAAATTAGATTATAGTTTTACATTGAGGCGAGGTACTGGAGGAGTTATTGATGACAACAGGTTCGATACTGATAGGTTAAGATTAGTGCTTGAAATTACTTCTCTTGATAAAGGATATTATTCCAAATGTTTTTATAATAAAAATCGAGCTAATAAATTTTATTATGATGAGGTCCCTGGCTATTATTTCAAATATACCAAAGCTATTAATCAATTTCTTATTTTTATAAGTAGAGGTTTATAAATAGCGAGAAAGGCTAAGAGAGATGGTTGAGGTGGAGGCATATTGTGAGAATATCTTTTCTTTCTTCCTCTGAATGTAATTGGGATATTTCATCGAGGTATTGATTCGTAATTTCTTTCAATTTTTGAAATTGATTAGGATTGATATAAGTAAATTCAGATACAGAGAATCTTTTTTCAGTATTGTGATTCTCTATAAGGTCTATATTCTTTTTTAAGAAGTTTTGATGAATGTCTTTTAATGTGTCCTCATCCTTTTCAGATTTAAAAATAATATTTCTTTCAGTTCTACGTAGCTCATTCTCTTTTATTTCAATTAGAGATAATTTCTCAAGCTCGTTTAAAATGAGTTTAATTTCAGAATCAATTAATTCTAAAAAATTCTTTGATTTCTCTATTAAAAGCTTTTTATTTGAAAAGGACTCGATTGCAACCATTATAAATAGATGTTTCCAGCTTAGGCCCTGATAAGAAGAAATATCGACCTTTTTTAAAGTCTCTTCTGCTTTCATTTTTCGAAGTCTTTTTTCTAGATAAATCTTTTGTTTAGGATCTGGGCAATCATTGAATTCAATTAAAGCTATAAAGAAAATTTCTTCATTATGCTTAAATTGAAATTCTCGAGAAAGAAGTAAAGCATTTTTCTTAGAAAGTTTCTTTTTTCTTAATATAATCATACTAATATAACTAGGGGATAGGCTGACTTTCTTGGCAAAAGATCTCAGACTTAGACTAGGATTTCTTTTTTTTGAAGCTTCGATATAGTCATTTATATAGCAACGATAATCAAAATAATTAAAAATATTCATAAGTTTTATAGCTCACTTTCCTTCTTTAAAGAATAATAAAAAAGAAACTTGTTTGAAATATATTCAGTTGAAGCTTTAAGGATGTTTGCAAGAAAAACTTAAAAAAATAGAAAATTACTGTGCACAAGTCTGTAAACAGTTGAATATTCTGTAAAAATGATCTGAATTAATAGAGTACCTTGAGAGAAAAATAACCTCTTGTTAATTAACAATAAAGTATAACTATTGATTTATTGGCATCAATGTCAAAGGAGATTTCCAGTGAAAACTTTATTAATTGTATTTTTTGTGACTTTAAATTTTCAGGTTAAGGCTGAGGGAAAAAAAATGAAGTGTAAAAACTTAGAAGGAAACTTTCAATTCTCTCTAGAGGTTAAAGAAGATACCGCTTTCTTTTCTGCTCCAGAAGTGGACCTAATAGGAATGCCTTTTTTCTTAAATAAAGAAATGAGTGACAACTTTACAACAACTTATATTAATGAAGATTTGCTCGAAGGTATTAATATTAATAATTCTACTATCTCTGCAGGCATGTGTAGAGAAGATGAGCTAGAAGGAGCTTTTTATTATTTAGATAGTAACTTAAAAGTAAGTAATTCTGATCCGATTTGTTGCAAGTAAACGTTTTGTATCCTAACAGGTTTTAAAAGAATTTAATTGTTTTAAAACCTGTTAGGATAGTTTCTCTCATTTCTTCGTCTTCTTTTTCTTTGGACATTTATTATAGAAATATTCCTGTTTTGAAAGTTTACTTAGAATTTTCTTTATTAAATCATCTCGCCAAATAATTTTTTTAAAATGCAGATGGCCTTGAAGATCAAGAATATTTTGTTCAAGGCGTTTTAGCTCAGGAATGTATTTATTTAAGCATTTTACGTCCCCCGCATGTTTCTTGACATGAATCATGAAGCGATTAAAAATTTCAGGAAGATTTCTTATAAACCCCATGGCAAGACTTTTGTTGAGCTCTCTTGATTTTACTTCAGGTAGATACTTGAAAGATTTTTCAAAATGTGTGAGGAGAATTTCGAGAATTTTAAAAGAATTACCTTTTCTATTAGAACAAGCTCGAAGATAGTATTCATCTTTTAAAGTAACTCCATCCATTTCAACAAAATAAGTCTGTAGAGTTTGATTGAGATAGTAGTTATAATTTTCTTCCTTTGTCCTATGAAGATTAAGTTCTTCCCGTCCCAGGCATCGAGTTAGTCGATAGCGATCCGATTGCACACCAGAATGGGCGCTTAAACTGATCAAAATTCCTGATAAAATTAATAGGAGGCTCCAAAAAGGGCTCCTCATTTTCCAACTCATATTCCTATATTATAATAGAATTTAAATAAGGATAAAGTCTTGAAGGAAATGACATTCGTTGAACATTTAACGGAGTTAAGAGATCGCTTAAAGTGGGTCTTTGCTTATGTCATTATTGCTTTTTTTGCGAGTTACCACTTTGGTGATGAGATCGCTTCTATTCTATTAAGGCCCTTGAGAGAAACTCTCGGAGATGATGGTAAGATTGTCGTACTCAATATTCTCGATAATCTCCTTGCTAAGTTCCAACTATCTCTATGGTCAGCGCTCTTAATAGCCTCACCACTATGGTTTTGGGAGTTTTGGAAATTTATTAAACCCGGTCTTTATGAAAAAGAAATCAAGATTGTAAGACCTTTCATTATTATTGGTTTCACATTTTTTGTTCTTGGTGTTTGTTTTGGTTATTTTCTCGTTTTCCCTTTTACTTTTGAAGTTCTCATGCAATTTGGAATTTCTGATTTACAAGCAACAATAAGTTATAAAGATTACTTGATCTTATCAGTAAAGGTCTTAATCTTTTTAGGTTTAATGTTCCAACTTCCAAACTTGATGCTTATTCTTGGTTTTATGGGGATAGTAACAAAGCCGTTACTCTCTCGAATCAGACCTTACGTTATTGTATGCTTTGCAGTTCTTTCGGCTGTTCTAACTCCACCAGATCCTTTTACGCTCATGTGTATGCTTATTCCACTGACCTTATTATTTGAAATAGGAAACTTCTTGATTGGTCTTATTGTCCATCCTTATCAAAAGAAGCAACATATTCCTTCCGAAGAAACCTAGTTATTACTTTTTCTAACTTTCTTTGCAAAAAGTAATCCTTTGTTATTTGATTAAAGAAACAAAGGAGGACATGGATGTTCTTTAGAATAGGTTTATTGCTTTGGAGTTCTTTCGTATTTTCTCACAGCTATGAACTCATCGATTTTTTAGTAAGCCAAAGAAGTCCTGTTCCTCGATCCCATCTTGAAATACAAATAGAATCTCAAGGTCGCGTTGATTTTCAACGCCTTTCTTGTAATGAGTGGAAAGGACTGTTTACAAACTACTTGCTTCCAAAGAAAAAAGATAATTTACATATTTTAGGAAAGGGTAAGCGGACAAATAAAGTTCTTAAGTATCTAACGAAAAAATCAAAATATGCAAGAAAGTTAATTACGAGACTTAAGGAATCTCCTCACAGAGTTTATATAAAAGAATCCTCTGGCAATAACTTCTTGAATTTAAGAGTTTTTGATCAATACGAACATAATAATGCCTATGCTGTCACAATTCTTGATAAATATTCACTCAATATCGAAGATGAACGTATTCCGCTTAATAAGTTAGGTGGGGAGAGCATAATCACTTGGAATCCTTCAAAAATACAAGGGATAAAGCTTCAAGCAATTACGATTGCACATGAAATGTATCATGCTTATGATGCTACTCGAGGCATGCTCGACTACCGTCTAGTGAAGGGACTGGGTTTAGAATCAACCTCAGTTACAGAGTATCGAGGAGTTTATTTTGAGAATTTAGTTAGAAAAGAACTGGGTCTTAAAATGAGACGAAAGTATTCAGAAGGGAGTAGAGGATCGCTTAAAAATCTTTGGATTGATCGACCTTGTTTATAGAATCGCAATAAGTTCTCTGAGCACCTTAGCTGCGAAACAGTTTGAATTACCAGTCGAATCGATAGGAGGAGAGAGTTCAACCACATCAGCTCCGATAATATTTTTATTTTCGAATAGCTTTAAGAGTTTAATCCAATCCTTGAAAGAATGTCCTCCGGCTTCAGGAGTTCCTGTTCCTGGAAGTTCAGAAGGGTCAAAGAAATCTAGATCAAGTGTTATATAAAGAGGCGCTTCAGTATTTTGAACAAAGTCATAAAGAGTTTTAAAATCTGGCATCAAAGTTCCACGACTTTCCATAAAGTCATATTCGTTTCTAGTTCCTGAACGAATTCCGTATTGAATAATTTTTTGTTTGTCATTCATTGCTTCAGAGATTCTTCTCATTACTGAAGCATGAGAGTGTGGATCATCAAGATATTGCTCTCTAAGATCAGCATGAGCATCAAACTGAATCACAACAAGATCATCATAAGTTTTTAAATAATGAGAGACAGGGATTTGAGTAAGAGAATGTTCACCTCCTAGTGTAATGATCTTTGATTGTCTAAGATCCGCCTCTGAAACGAGCTTTGCAAAACATTCTTGAATTCGATCAAAACGACTTGTGAATTGAGGGAGATTTCCTAGATCAAAAATTTTTTTCTCTTCGATATCTTTACGAAAATAAGGAGAAAATGTTTCTTGTCCATAACTTGCTTCTCTGAGGGCATCCGGTCCAAATCGAGTACCTGGACGGAAGGAAGTTGTTCCATCATAACAGATACCAAGGATATTAACTCCTGATTGAATCTTTTGAGAGATTTTGGATCCTAAAAAAGGTTTAACTCTTTCTAATTCCATTCTATTCTCCGATCAAATTTCTATGAAGGTTACCCAAAGCAAAAGCTCCTCGATGCCAATCAATATTATACCATTTTAAAGTTTCTTGAAGTTTCTCCATCTTTGGAATTTTCGCTTGAATAAGTTCAAGTGGTTGATATTTCTTTGAGCTGAATCCAAAGGTCCAATAGACTCCTGGATAGATCAGCATTGGCGCATGGTAAGAACGAACGATTGGAAAAGCCTCTCTCATATTGTCATAAATCTTTTTAATTCCGTATTCATCATAAAAAGGATTTTCTGTTTGATTGATCATAATCCCATCATCTTTTAAAGCATTATTAACAGCTGAGTAAAAATCAGAAGTGAAAAGGCCCTCTGCAAAATCCTCGGGGTCAGTCGAGTCAATAACAATAATGTCGTATTTATTCGATTTTGATTTTATAAATTCAATACCGTCAGTGGATTGAATATTGACTCGAGAATCATTAAGTCCTTGTGTGCATTCTGGAAAAAACTTCTTAGAAACTTCAATGACTCTTTCGTCAATTTCAACGAGGTCGATGTTTTCGATATCTTCGTGTTTCGTAAATTCTCGAACAACACCTCCGTCTCCTCCTCCGATAACAAGAACATTTTTAACATTAGGATGAACCATGTAAGGAATATGGGCCGTCACTTCGTGATAAACAAACTCATCGATATCAGCAACCATTGTTTTATCATCTAGAAGCAAAAGCTTCCCAACAGGTTCAGTATCTAGAACCTTGATATTTTGGAATTGAGACTGTTCTTCGTGAAGCAGAGATTTCACCTTAACTCCGAAGGCAAGACTCCCACGGAAAGATCTCTCGTAAAACCATTCATTCTGTTCCATTTGACGCTCCTAAGTGACAGATTCTTGCATACCATGTACTTTAGCAGAGTAGCAACACCAGGAGCAAAAATGGTTATTGTAACAGGCGGAGCCGGTTTCATCGGCAGTGTTTTAATTCATGAACTTAACCTTCGTGGGCAAGAGAACATCATTGTTGTTGATGATTTTGAGGATGGAGACAAATGGTTCAATCTTCGGGGTTTGAAATACAGTAAAGTCATCAATATCGGTGAGTTTTACAGTATGGAAAATTGGGGCGAGTTTCGTAATGTTGAAGCGATTTTTCATATGGGAGCTTGTTCTTCGACGACTGAAAGAGATATGGATTATCTTTATGAGAATAACTTCCTTTGCTCCCGGCAGCTTTGTAATTTTGCTATTGATAATAATATCTCATTTCTCTATGCAAGTTCAGCAGCAACCTATGGAGATGGTGAAGATGGCTATGATGATGATCACGAACAACTTGGAAGCCTAAGACCACTCAACAAATATGGCTATAGCAAACAACTTTTTGATCAATGGATTTTAAGCCGACAAAATGTTCCAAGCACTTGCCTTGGTTTTAAATTCTTTAATGTTTTTGGGCCTAATGAATATCATAAAGAGAAAATGGTCTCAGTTGTTTATCAAGCTTTTCATCAGATTAATGAAACGGGTAAGGTTCGGCTCTTTAAATCACATAAAGAGGGTTATGCTGATGGAGAGCAGAAACGTGATTTTATCTATGTTAAAGATGTTGTGAAGGCAATGCTTGAACTTGCTGAAATCTCAAAGGGAAAAATCGATTATAACGGAATTTATAATCTAGGAACGGGAACAGCAAGAACATTTAAAGACCTTGCAATAGCAACCTTTAAAGCAATGAGTAAAGAACCAGAAATAGAATTCTTTAATATGCCTGATAGTATACGAAACCAATATCAGTACTATACTGAAGCTAATATGAAGAAATTTTATGCTGTTCTCCCTGATTTTAAATTTTCTACACTTGAAGAGGCTGTTGCTGATTATGTTCAATCATATTTGGCTCAGAAAAACCCTTACTTGGATTTGAATAAAAATGAAGTTTAATGGATTCGATGAAGCGCTCGCGCTCCTTCAGAGTTTATCAAGTGGAGAGCAAAAGAAAATTTTAGAAGGAATTAAGGTGCATCAGCCTGATCTCGCAACGAGATTAGAGAACAGCCTCATTACACTCGAAGATCTTAGGTTTTTGACTCCTCACCAGCTTGCTGAGTTTATTAGAGATATTGACCTCGCTGAATTGGGCTATGCTCTAAGAAGTGCTTCTGAGGAATTAAAGGCCCATCTTTTTCAACTCATGACAACCAATCTCCAAAAAGAGGTTGAGGAGACATTGATTGGTGCTCCTGTCGCTCTTTCTAAGGTGGATGAATGCCGCAATAGGATTATGGATATAGTGCGATATAAGGTTGATAAAGGTTTGCTAGTCCTAGATTCGAGTTCAGGTAAGCTGGTTTAGTTTAAAGGTGGTCAGATGGTCTTAGTGGTGGCAAGTTTCAGTAGCCTTATGGCCCCGCGTCATGATGGCCAATAAAAATCATTGATTAAAGCCCGATAATTTCGCTTTAAAGTTGGCACGGTTAATGCACTCTTTATAGTCAGAGAGAGGGCCACCAGGAAGGAAGGCTAAAGGAATCATAAAGCAAAAGGAATTTGCTTTTTATCTCTCTCTGAATGTGCTTTCAGGAGGTTTGCATGAGTCCTAGTTTTCTCGAAGAACAGAAGCAGTTTTTTCTCGAGACACTTTATGAATTACAAAAAGTTTTTAAAACACCTTTTCACGTTGATGACGTTACTTCTGGTGATCAAATGGATTTGTTCGCCCAAGAGCGGGAAAGGATGAAACTTTTAAAGTTTCGAAAAAGGAATTGGTATTATCTGCAAAAGATTAAAAAATCGCTAAGAAAGATCGAAGATGGAGAATATGGTTTCTGCGAAGAGTGTGGTGCTAAAATTTCAAAAGAAAGATTAAAGGCGAGACCAACGGCAGATTTTTGTATTCATTGCAAGGAAGATCAGGAGAATAGGGAAAATCAAACTTGGAATAAACCAGATAATATTGTTCCCTTTCCAGGTAAATCAGCTTCGGAAATTAAAGAAAAGTTAGAAATTGTTCATTAGGGCGTGTTTTCAAAGTTTACTCCACATAAGAATCGCTCCCAGTAAAACCATGGTCATATAGTTTCGAGCAAGCTTTTCAAATCTCATTGCAATCGACCTAAATTGCTTTAAGTTACAAAAAGAATTCTCGACAACATGTCTGTCTCTATAAAGTTCCTTGTCGTAAACAATCTCCTTCTTTCGACTTCTTCTTCCTGGAATAACAGGACTTACTCCTCTCGCTTCGAGTGACTTTCTGAACAAATCTGCATCATAACCTTTATCAGCAAGAAGTTGCTCGACTTGATCGGGTAACTCTTCAATAAATTCATACGCGGTATCAATGTCATGAATATTGCCTGGACTTAATTTAATGATCTCCGGATTACCGTAGCTGTCTGTTAAAAGGTGAATCTTTGTTGTGGGACCACCTGAGCTTTTTCCTATCTTCTGATCACCATTTTTTTTCGAGCACCATGAGCATGTTGATGAGCTCGAACAATACTTGAATCCAAGGCAACGTTTTGCTTTGTTAACTTGTCTTTAATCAGAACAAAAACTTCTTGGAAGATTCCTGATTCTGACCAACGATTAAAACGAGTGTAAACTGATTGCCAAGGACCAAACTCAACAGGGAGATCTCTCCAGGGACAACCGACTCTAAGCTTCCAAATCATTCCTTCAAGCATTGTTCGGTTACATTTTGAGGGACGAGCGCAGCGACCACGTTCAGCTGGTAAAAGAGGTTCTATTTTTTTCCACATAGTGTTTGTTAAAAATAATCGTTCTGTTGTTTTCATAGATCTATGAAAGTAGAATTATGATCAATGGCCAAGATAAATGACCTTAAAAGGCCTTACATTTTCTCAGACCCTTCTAACTTTGAAGACACGCCCTAGTTAAAAACATAAAAAAGGCCTCATATTTATTGAGGCCTTGAAAGTCTGTCTCAGCTCATGAAATAATTATCATTTTGTCTTAAATATTAGTAAATTCAATAACTTAGTTATTTCACTGTATAATATACAGATCCTAGACAAAGATTGTATTAAGCTTAGATGGGTATTATACTCTCAGATATGAGTGAAACATTTTCTATTCAATTCGTATCGCAAATTACTGGAATCAACGGGCACACAATTCGTGCTTGGGAGAAACGTTATAAAGCAGTTATACCCAAAAGGGATAAGAATAAACGACGTCTTTATACTAATGAAGATATCGAAAGATTGAAGAGAATTCATGACCTTTGTTCACTTGGAAACTCTGTCTCTGATATCGCAATATTAGCTGATGAGGAGCTTGAAAGACTCCATGAGAAATACTTCGAGAAGATGGCAAATGGTAATGGTTCTGGCGCTCAAGAAGTTGTAGAACCAATTGATATCAATCTAACGCTTCAAAACCTAATGATGGCCATCCATCACTATAAGCTTGATATTATTTCCCATGAGCTTGAAAAAGCTCAAGGATCACTTTCAGCGAGAGAGTTTGCTCTTAACCTTATTGTTCCTCTATTAATGGAAATTGGAATGCATGTTCAGGACGGCTTGATAACAGTTGGAATGGAGCATGCAATTACGGCTATTATTCGTTTTCATTTGGGTCAGATGATTTTTAAACAATATCAAAGAAAGAAGCATTTTAATTATCATGTTGTTTTAGCGACGCCCGAAAAAGAATTTTCAGATTTTTCTATTATGATTTCTGCACTCCTTTGCTCTCATTATAATTTAAAGTTTACTTATCTCGGTGTGAATATGACTCCTTATGCTCTTGCTGATGCGACAAAGCAAATTGGGGCAGATTTAACGATACTCAATGTCAGCCGAAGTTTTATTATTGATCATGCTGAAACCTTTAAAAATTACTTGAAGAATTTTTTATCGAAATCAGATCCTAAGCTAAAACTCTGGGTAACTGGCGTGAATCAAAAAACAGAGTCGAGCTATCCAGTTGATTTCTATCCAACACAGCAAACATTAGATCAAGCTCTTAGCCAGTTAATTGGCTAAGACTTGTACGAGCATTGAATAAACTATTTTCAATGTCTAAGATTTGTGGTACATATGTATTATGAAAGTATTACTAGATGCCCTTAAGTTAGCAGGAGAGGATTTTTCAGAAAGCCTCAGCATTGCCGATCTGTTCGATGAAGATCAAAATCTTGTCTATGTTAATTCAAACTTTGCTTTGAAGACAGGTTATACAAGAGAAGAGGTTGTAGGGAATAATTGTCGATTTCTTCAAGGGGATCTTACCGATCGAGATATGGTCACAAATATCAGAAGTTCGATTCGAGATCGAATTTCATGTTATTTTGATATCGTTAATTACAAAAAAAATGGTGAAAAATTTTGGAACCGTTTGCTGTTGATACCATTTGGAATTAGCGACGAGTCCATTCGTTATATCGTTGGTATTCAAATGGACATTACTGAAAAACATGGTGGGAATTTTGAAAAGAAAGTCCCTTATGCTTGTTTTAGTCCTTCTGAGAATTATATCAAAGATAAACTTGAAGAAGTTGTAAATTTCTATCGCTCTTTTCGTTATTTTGAAGGAACTGATCATGATACAAATCACTCTAACCGCATTAAAGAGCTAGCTGATCGTTCAAGAGTGAATCTTCAAGAAATCTGTGATTCCGTAAGGAAGCTTTAGCTATTTATTAGTTCAATATTAAAAATTTTTATATCGATAACTTAGGGAATATCTATGCCACCATGAATAATGGTGGCATATCAAGTAGTATTCAGTCTTTATAAAGCGATTTCGCTCAGTTCCTTGATAAGATCTTGAGATCTTTTTACAAAACTTGTTCTGGCTTCTCCATTAAGCCCATCGCTCGAGATATGAGCAAGATCAAAAAGATGATGAACAATTTTTTCAGCAAGATCTTTCTTCTCTCCCTCCCAAAGCTTAAAAGCATTTTGAACGGCAGAGTTTTCAGGATTAATGACAAGAGTCTTCTTGAGAGGTTGGTTGAATTGACTCTGCCCCATTGCTTGAGTCATTTGTTGAAAACGCTTCATTTGTTGATCAACTTTGAAATAAACAGGGGTAGGAAGATCTTTGAGTTTTTTTACTTCAATTTCAAGAGATTCATCTTCAGGTTTCTTCAGTATCGTCTCAAAGAATTCTTTTACTTTTATATCTCCTGCTTCAGTTGTCGTCTCATCGAAAAGATTTTCAAATTCAGAATCAATTGCTGAAAACTTATACTCTTTTCCTTCTTTCTTTTGAAATTCAATATGCTGCATAAGATGAGGATCAATATAATTATCAGTCTCAATCGTCGGAATATTGAGTTCTTTTAATTTTGTGATTAGTGCCGTATCAGCGATTTCTTTTTCTGCAAAGATGACTTTTTGATCAAGCTTTTCTTTAAACTCTTCTGGGATTGCATTTGTATATTCCTCAAGAGTAATGAATTCATTATTTTGATTTTTGAAAAGAGCTCTCTCTCTCATAAGATCATCAAATTTTGTATCAGAGACAATTCCATACTTTACAAAAAGTCCGATATCTTCCCAACTCGAATTATATCTTTCTCTTTCATTATTAAAGAGTTTCTTTAGAGATTCACCAACCTTCTTTACAATATAATTAGAAATTTTCTTGATATTTGGATCACCTTGGAGGGCCGATCTTGAAACGTTAAGAGGGATATCAGTTGAGTCTATCGATCCTTTAAGCATAGAAAGAAATTCAGGCATGATGTCTTTTACATTATCAGAGACAAAAACTTGTTTGGAATAAAGGCGAATATTATTTTCATTGAATGGTTTATTTGGATTGAGTTTAGGAAAGTAGAGAATCCCTTGGAGAGTAAAAGGATGATCAATATTAAGGTGAATCCAAAAAAGAGGTTCTGGATCCATTGGAAATTGCTTTGAATAAAATTTCTTATACTCTTCATCACTGACAGAACTTGGATCCTTTTTCCAAAGAGGTGTCGTATTATTAATAATATCAATTTCGATTGGTTTTTTGTCTTCCTCTTTCTCCGCCTTGAGGTTTTCTTCAAAAACTTGCGCTCTTGTTGCGACATCAATTAGTTCAATAGGGTAGGGCATGAAGTCGCAATAATTGGTGAGAGTTCCTCTCGTTTTATAGATTTCGAGAAAGTCCTTTGACTCTTCATTGATATGGAGAGTGATTGTAGTTCCAATATCTTTCTTTTCAGAGGTTTCAAAACTATATTCTGTATCGCCCTCACAGATCCACTTTGTGGCAGTGGAACCTTCCATCATTGAAAGAGTTTCCACCTCTACTTTTTCAGCAACCATAAAGCTTGAATAAAAACCTAAACCAAATTTTCCAATGATTTCATCCTTTGAATCAACACTCTTAACCTCTTTCATCTTTTCGACGAATTCTTCGGCTCCAGAGAATGCTAATTGTGCAATATACTTTTCAACTTCTTCTTCACTCATTCCAATTCCGTTATCGTGAATACGGATTTGGTTTTTAGGCTTATCAATCTCAATTGAAACTTTTCCTTCTGGGAGCTCCATGTTCTGAGTTCGCGAAATAGTTGCTCGCTTTGTGATAGCATCACAAGCATTTGAAACCAGCTCTCTCAGGAAGATATCATGCTCGGAATAGAGCCATTTTTTAATGATTGGGAAAATGTCGGTGGTTTGAACCTGAATATTACCTTTTTTAGACATTGGGGTGTCTCCTTCCTTATAATATGTGCGAATATACCTATGAATATGGGATGGAGTTGAAATGAGTCAAGGTATGGGGACCCCTAAAAATTACGAAATTTTCAAAAATGATGTGAAAACGACTGTAATCCTCTCTACAGGAGGAACAATTGAGAAGACCTACGATGAGGAAGAAGGTTCTTTGGAGAATAGAGAGTCGGTCATACAAAATAAAATTTTGGACAGGTTGCGTTATCCCTATAGACAATTCGTTGTCAAGGCCATCATGGCGAAAGACTCTCTTCATATGGACGAGCAAGATAGGCACATCATTTTTGATGCCATTAAGAAGTTTGAAAGCATGGATTGTCCTATTGTCGTTCTTCATGGAACAGATACGATGGACCAAACTTTGAAAGTTTGTTTTGAAAGAAATCAAGAAACACCGGTAAGCATACCAATTGTTTTTACAGGCTCTATGAGACCTCTTGGTTTTGTCGATAGCGATGCTCAACAAAATGTTATAGAGGCTATTCATACCGCAAACTCTCTGCTTCCTGGCTTTTACCTAAGCTTTCACGGGCAGGTTTTTCTGCCACCGAATTTAAAAAAGAATAAACAGAAAAAAACATTCGAAAAAATTTAAAGGAAGACTATGAGAGCATTAAGAGACTGGAATTTATCTGAAGCTTCAAACTATCTTCGTTCTAGAAACCTTACTCTCGAAGAAGTCAAAGAGATTACATCAGCAGGAGAAGGGAACATGAATTGTACTCTTCGTTTTTCGTGTGAATCTCATAGTTTCATCGTTAAGCAGTCGAGTCCTTATTGCGAGAAATATCCTTCAGTTGCTGCTCCAGTTGAGCGTATTCAAGAAGAAGAAAAATTTTATCGCTTAGCAAGTCAGAGTGAAGGATTAAACAGTAAACTTCCTAAAATTCTTGATTTCAATAAAACAGAAAATCTACTTGTGATGGAAGATTTAGGTCAAGCAAATGATTTTGCTTATGTTTATTCGACTGATGAAACGATTGGAAGTGAAGAGTTGAGCCTTGTTGGAGAAATTCTCAATCAAATTCATCAAGCAGAAATAGAAGAGGAAGTTTTTATTAACCGGGCAATGAGACTATTGAATCATGAACATATTTACGATATCCCTTTGCGTCGAAATAACGGTCTTGATCTTAATAGTATTACGGAAGGTCTTCAAAATACCGCAAACAGTCTGATTGGAGATGAGATTTACAAAAGGAGAGTTGCCGAGCTTGGTGGACTTTATCTTTATCAAGGAAATATTCTTTTACATGGTGATTATTATCCTAATAGCTGGATCAAAACAGACCGAGGTTTATTTGTCATTGATCCTGAGTTTGGTTTTATTGGACTCGGTGAATTTGATCTTGGTGTAGCCTGTGGGCATCTCTATTTAAGTAATCATTCAGAAGAGCAAGTCGCTCATTTTTTAAGTTCTTATTCAGGAAACTACGATAAAACTCTCATCGATGCTTTTGCAGGAGTTGAAATTATGAGAAGACTTATTGGTGTGGCCCAATTACCTGTTTCCTATGGAATTGAAAGAAAGACAGAATTACTGGAGCGATCTAAAAGCCTAGTGCTTGGATCATAAACCATCCAACGGTCATAATAACAAAAATTGAAATGATATTGAGAAGAATCCCAGCTCGCATCATATCTTTGATTTCTAATTTTCCTGTTGAAAAAACAATAACATTCGGAGGAGTAGAAATAGGCATTGAAAAAGCGAAGGAAGAGGCTAGTGCCGTTGGAATCGCATAAAGTAAGATCGAAGCACCTTGCAAGTGAGCTAAAGAGATAATAACAGGTAAAGCAATATTACAAAGGGCAACATTACTCATGACTTCAGTTAAAAAGAGTACCGAAGCAGTAATAATAAAGACCATCCAATAATGAGAATCAAGGCTCAACTCTTGAAGACTTTGACCTACTAATTCAACTAAGCCCACTTTTCCCATTCCATTGGCCAGAGCAAGGCCGCCACCAAAGAGTAAAATAATATTCCAAGGAAGCTTAGAGATGTCATTTTTATCGAGAATAAATTCTCTTTTATTTCTTTTTAAACGAACAGGAATTAAAAAAACAGCAAGGCCTCCTATCATGGCAGTGACAGCATCATTAAGATGATTCGCTCCAAGCGCTCTATTAATTGGAGATTTTAAAACCCATAAAAGACAGGTAAAAGAAAAAACGAAGAGAGTTATTTTTTGAGCACGATTCAGCTCTCCAAGGGCCGATACTTTTTCAGCTAAGAAAGTTTTTATATTCCTATGCATTTTTATGTCAAAAGGGTAAAGCCATTTCTGAATTAAATAACGCATTATAATTAAAAGAATGAATGCGATTGGGATAGTTATTTTCATCCAATCAAAAAAAGCTATTTTTATCTCTACTGTATCTAAAAGACCCATAAGAACGACATTTGGAGGGGTTCCTATTGGAGTCATAATTCCTCCGATATTTGCTGAGTAAGCTAAGCATAGCATTAATGCTGTTCCAAAGTTTTGAAAGCTTCTTGGATCAGCATCTGAGTTCTCTTTTACAAAGTTAAAAACGGCAGTAGCAATAGGAACCATCATTACTGTCGTCGCAGTATTACTAATCCACATACTAAGAAGAGTTGTTGCGATTATAAAACCTTTGAGAATACCATCAGCGGAATCACCAGTTGCTTTAATAATATTTAGTGCAAACCGTTCACTTAATTTCGTTTTTTCGAGGGCAATTGCAATCATGAATCCCCCCATGAAGAGAAAAATAATAGGGTGGGTATAAAAAGACGAAACTTCAACGAGGGTTAATATTCCTACTAAAGGGAACAGAACAAGTGGGAAAAGAGCGATAATTCCTAGAGGAGCAATTTCTGTTACCCACCATGAGATCATCCAAAAAGCGATACCAAGAACGCTAAGGGCCTTTGGTGAAATCCCGAATTGATCAGCGAGAGACGATTGAAAAACGATCGTCCCCAATGCCATTAATGGGCCGAGCCAAAAAATTAAATTGGAGAAACGAGGAAAATTAAATTTCATTACTCTTTATTATTACGCTTTCAGAGAAAAGTGCCAACTCTGAGAGGTAGATAATTTTGAGTTTAGGTATTATGAAAAGGATAAGAGGCGCCGATATATAGTATAGATAACAAGGTTCATGTATGCGGTGTTTATTTTTACTTTTAGCTTTTCTTTTAGCCTGTTCGCCAGCAGGGAATAGAGGTGGAAGAAGTGGATCTTCTTCTTTCAGTACTGCCAGGACAGGGTTAGAGATTAATTATTTTGTTGATCCTGAAACTGGAAATATAAGTGAGAAATTAAGTATTCCTAAAAATTACGGAGGAAATCTTTATCTTGCGATTGATCGACTCGATGAGATGAGTGATAAGATTCTTTATGCTCGTTTTCGGTTTGGTTATCTAAGAGACTTTCCAAGAGAAGCTCAAGCGACAATTGGAGTCGCTCCTGGGTTGATCCCAGGAACAACTCAATCTGTTCTTATTATTTCACTTGCAAACAGACCTTTTAATTCTATCCCCTTAGATTATGATCTTTTTGATTACAATACTTATAATTTCTCTTCTAGTGTTGTTGGGATTGAACAAAACAATCGAGACAAAGATCTCTATTGCCGAGGTCTTAGAATTGAAGATGATCCTACTTCAACATCGGGATCTTGTGAGAATATTAATGATAAATGTCTTTATGGATTTGCAAAGATTGAAGACAAGGGTTGGTACGATTCAGACAATAATCAATATATTAATCTCATTAATCCTCAAGTTGCTTTAGATGGATTTTCTACCGATGGGATTGATCGATACGCTTTAGACTCGAATTCTCGTTTTTTGACTAAATGTCTTAATGACGAAGCGATTCAAAATTTATTTAAACCTGCAGATGGTGGGCAGAGTTTTGTTTCTCATGGGAATAGTTTTAGCTTTTCAGGACAACCATTTATTTACCATGGGCCTTTTACTGGAATAAATTCTTTTCAATGGGAAATCAAGTCAAATGCGATCTGGAATTCTCAACATGGATTATTTCAACAGTTTTTAGGACCAGTTAGAAATATTGATGCTGGTTATAAATCATATCTTTTTCCACGTTTTTCAAAATTAACGATTAGTTCTGATGTCGAGTATATTGCTTCTGAAAAAGCAGGTGATCCCTTAGCTCTTCAAAACGAGCTCGATAGTGATGGAAAAACTTATTGGATGAGTGGTTGTAATTTAAGAGTAACGACCAAGAATGATGATGGAGAACATATTGGTTCTTGTAATGTTAGTGCAGATATTGAAATTTTTTACAGAGAAAATGGAAGTGAAACGGTTATAGCATCAACTCGATGGGATTCCATCTCAAAGAAAGTGAAATTACAATTATTACAAGAAGGTGATTTGAATTCTAGTAATGGAATTTTAAATGCTGACTATAGAACTTGTAATTCTGATTCAGCATGTGCTGATAATGAATGTTGTTATAATGGCCGTTGTTGGTCTGATGAATTGGTATCACAATGCGATGGTGGAAGTTCTGGTTCTGCACAACCTAATGGTGCAATATGTTCGAACTCTAGTGGGGAAATTGTTGATAGCATGTGTTTGAGTGGTTGCTGTCGAGGTCCTTTACCTGGAACGACTGAGAATCCAGGTATTTTATGCCGACCTCACGATCCTGGATCAGGAACTTATTGCAATAAACCTACTGGTTCGAGTTGTATTTTGAGTGAAATGTGTGGACGGCAACTTATTACGAAAGAAAGACTGATAAAGTTTTCTGAAAGCCCAGGAGATTGTGGTGTAAAAGTTTGCAAGTCTTGCGAATATAAAATCTGTGATGGTGCTTCTAATACATGCCAAGAGCGAACAGACAATAATGAAACGATTGATGATTTTGATCCAAGTAATCCTGTTTGTACGGGAGCCTCTACTCAAAGTCCAAATTGGATCTGTGAAGGTGACCCTAGTTATGAGAGCGTTAATAGCTGTGCCGACTTTTAATATATTAAATTTATTTATTTGATTCTCCTTTCTTTGCTGATTACTCTGTTAGCTATGGAAGTATTTTTAGACCACATTGCAATTGCTGTTAAGGATTTAGAAAAATCAATTCAAAACTTTGAATCTTTAGGATTAAAGTTTTCGGATGAGAGAGAAGTTGTTGAGTCACAAAAAGTAAAAACAGCTTTTGCTCCTCTTGATACTCGTGCTCATTTAGAACTTTTGGAACCAACTTCAGATGAAAGTACTATCGCTAAATTTTTAGAAAAAAAAGGTGAAGGGATCCATCATTTTTGTATGAGAGTCAAGGACGTTAAAAAAACACAGAGTGAACTTGAAGCAAAAGGAATGAAGCTTATCTATGAGGAACCTTTTGTTGGAGCAGGGAATTGTCTTGTCAATTTCATTCACCCTAAGTCTATGAATGGATGTCTTGTCGAAATTTCTCAAAAATTAGAAGGTTAAGATGCAACAAGTATATACACCTCCTTTAACCTATACTAATAAGATTATCATTATCTTTGCTGGTGTTCTCTTTTTTGTATCAGCTATTTTAAAAGTTTACGGAGGAGTCGATTTAACTCTTCTTATGGGGCTTACTCCTTCCAAGTTCTTTGGAGGATACTTCCATCAAATTATTACTTATTCTTTTGTTCAAACCGGATTATTAGGAGCTCTTTTCAACTGTCTAATTGTTTGGTTTATTGGCGGAGACCTTGAGGTCAATTGGGGAAGAACTTTTTATCGAAAGTTTCTCGGGCTTACTGTTCTTTCAACAGGTGGTTTTTACCTTCTCGTGTCTCTATTAATCTGGGGAACAGAAGGGAGTTATACTTTTCTTGGTCTTCAGAGTTTGTGCCTTAGCTTACTTGTAGCCTATGCGATGGTTTATTCTGATAGATATCTTACATTTATGTTTCTTTTTCCCATGAAAGCGAAATACTTCTGCTTGTTGCTTTGCGTCCTAGAGGTTTATGGAGTTTTAACCTCTCCTTATGCTCAATCTGCTTGGGCCCACTTATTTGCCATGGCCTTTAGTTATGTTTATCTCAAAAACCTCTCAAGCAAGGCCCAGGGGAAGTCTTTTATGCCTAGGGGGCTCTTTAAGAAGTCTCAAAGAAAACGTCCGAAGCTTAGTATTGTAAAAGATGATGATAAACCCAAATATTGGCATTAAGCGTAAGCTGTGCTACTTCTTAGTTTTTGAAGAAATTAGGGAGGCCATCATGCTTTTGAAGCAAGCACTTGAAGATAAATTAATGGATTACAGAGTTCGTGACCGTCTTTTAGAAGAAGGGAAAATCACTAAGGAAGAACTTGAAAAATTCATGAAAGATCTTCCAAATGATGAAGACAAGCTTCAAGAATCCAAAATAGATTAAAAAGTATTTACTCTTCTAATTTTTGATTGAGAGGAAATCCTTTTCTCAAATTATCTGGATCAACAGCGTTGATATATTCGTTTTGAAGAGACTCTCTTTTTCTCCAATTCTTATTCTGTTCACGTAGGGTTTCTCTGAATAATTTTTCTATTTCCAGATACTTTGAAAACTTAGGATGTCGCTCAATTGATCTAACTTTTTTCGTTGTATAATCACTTTCATTGGGCCCTTTAATCTGAACGGTGATTTCTAAGCCACTCTCAAGTTCTTCAAGAAACTTTTTCCCCAATTTTCTCTTTATATATCTGAAATAGCAGTCTTCAAAATCCTCCGAGCGTCTGTCTGGATGACCAACATAGCTAGGATCAGTAGGGTTGAGGATATCAATGCAAAGTTGTCTTCGAGTTTTATCTGTAAGGAAAAAGTTTTTTAGAGTCGTGATTGCCGGTACTGAAACTCCAACAAATGTTCCCCCAAGAACAAGAATCCCATAACGTCTATAAAAAAGAGCAAACTTGTCGAGATTGGAAACGAGAATTTCATAACCATTTTCGATAGCTTGTTGTTCACTTCTTAGTTTCTGTAATCTTGCGAGTTTTTGCTCTGGTGTTACCGCTTCTTTTCTTAAAAACTTAGGCGTCACTAAGTCAACAAGCTCTTTATGAGTTTCATGAAAACGAAGTTGGGAGAGTGCTAGATCTGTTGGCTTCAAGAGATTGATTTCCGATTGGCGTTTTTCAATCGCTTTTAAAAGCTTATTTGTAAGGTTTTCACTTCTTTGCTTTGTAAGTCTTTCAAAAGCATTCGTTTTCTCAAGTAGGATCGAAAGTTCCATATAGTTTTCGAAGAACTCTACGGGCTTCTTCAGACCTTCTTGATCATAATAAGAATTAAGCTCTTTCCAGAGAAGTTCGAGTTTAGATCTTAAAACAGCTTGATTGTAATCAAGATTTAAAATACTTCCCTGATCAAGTGCAAGAGCACGATTTCCTGTAATTTTATTTATTTCATTATTAATAGCATTCATCAGATGAAGTTTTTCTTCTTCATTTGAAATATATCTTGTGTATTTACGGTCAAGAACAATTTTTTTATTTTCAAGCTTATAAAGATCGATGCGACGGTTATAAGTCGTAATTTTTTCAAGGTCTTTGAGTTGATTTTCTAATGAAACAACTCTTTCGAGTAATTGATCTTTACTCTGTGTAAAGTTTTTATAATCTTTTATCCAAGATGTTATTGTTTCGGGGGCCATCTCAAAAAGTTGTTTAGTTGCTTGATTTTTTGAAAGCTCGGCAATGTCTTCAGCAGATTCAGTAAAGAGTTTTCTATAATGATCAATCTGAGTGATAGAAAACTCTTGATCTTTTATATAATAAGCTGGGTAAATCCCTCTTTTTCTATTTAAGATTCTAAGTCTTCTTAAAAGCTTTTTTCTTTGTTTTGGACCATAAAGAAATTTTGATATTTTACTGAGTGTTGCTCTGATATTTGAGAGTTCGATAGCATCTTCATAAATTTCTTTAGATCGGGCCATAATTTGATCTTCATTTAAAGTACGAATTCTGCACTTATCAATAGAAAAAACTGAAGGTGAAAACAAAAAAAGAATTAAAAATAATTTGTAATACATAGGCATAACTTTTTTAAATAGGGAATTTACTAAGGTTTATTGTATCACGAAGCGAGTAAAGAGAACCTTCTGTATGATTTTTTTGCCAACTCTGATATTGATATTGTTTTTAATCCTCTCTGCGAGGAGAATTTTTCCTGATACTGTAGAGATTTGATCAGGAGTTAGGGCCGAAGCCGTTTCTATAATAATGCTTATAATTTGGTGTTTATAGCCATGCTTTTTGTCATCGATATCTGAGCGATAATTTTCTTTCATAAGAACCAAGTGAACTTCTGTATCAAGATAATGAAGGCGAGTTTTAGGAGAAAGAAGATTAATTGTCATCTTTGGAAGTGCATAAGGAGGACTTTTAGTTTCAGCAATAGCAGTTTGATTGAATTCATTTAATTCAGCATTGGTATCGGTATAAGGTTCCATCTTGGACTGGGCATAGAAAACATAGCCGACTCCAGCAATAATCAGAATATTCAATCCCAAAAGAATTTTGTCAAAAAGCGGTTTTCCCGTCATAAGGATAGTATATCAGATATTAGAAGGGTAAGGGAGTATATGGAAGTTCTAAATCTTTCGCAACTTGCTCATATACCAGATCACCTTTATAGGTATTGATGCCTTTCAAAAATACTGGATCAGATTGAGCAGCTTTATCAACTCCTAATCGTGCAAGTAATCGAGCGTATTTCAGAGTGACGTTTGTTAATGCAAAAGTGGATGTTTTTGGAACAGCACCCGGCATGTTAGCCACACTATAATGAACAACTCCATCGACGATAAAAGTTGGATTTTCATGAGTTGTCGGTTTTGCTGTTGCGATGCAACCCCCTTGGTCGACAGCGATATCAACAACAACCGATCCTGGTTGCATCTTGCTAATCATTTCTCTGGTTACGAGTTTAGGTGCTTTTGCTCCTGGAACAAGAACCGCCCCAATAACAAGATCAGATTGAACAACACATTCTTCAATATGTTGAGGATTTGAAAATAAAGTGGTCAGGCGGTTTTCGAAAAGATCATCCATCTCTGCAAGTCTTTTCGCGGAGAGGTCAAGGACTGTAACATCAGCTCCAAGGCCCATTGCCATTTTAGTGGCATTAGTTCCAGCAACTCCACAACCAATGATTGTAACCTTAGCCCGTTTAACTCCAGGAACACCACCAAGTAAGATACCTTTTCCACCTTTGTTAGCCTGGAGATACTGGGCCCCAACTTGAGTGGCCATTCTTCCTGCAACTTCAGACATTGGAACAAGGAGAGGAAGTGATCCATCTTTCTCTTGGATTGTTTCGTAAGCAATGCTGGTACAGCCCGATTTCATAATGCCTTCAGTAAGCTCTCGATCGGCTGCGAGATGAAGATATGTGTAAAGAATATGATGGGATTTTAATAAAGAGATTTCATTTGGCTGTGGTTCTTTTACCTTAATGATCATCTCTGACTTTTCAAAGACATCTTCAAGTGTTGCCAGCTTTTTTCCACCGACCGCGGTATATTCTTCATCGGATATTCCGATTCCAGATCCTAGTCCCGCTTGAAAGTAGACTTCATGCCCATCACCAACAAGAGAGCGAACCCCGCCAGGTACCAACCCAGCGCGATTTTCATTATTTTTTATTTCTTTTGGTACTCCGATAATCATGAACTGTACTAATTTCCTTGAATTTATCTTTACTTAAGTTTGGCTTAGAATATTTCAAAATACAATAAGAGGTAAATAGCTTTCTTATTAAAATCCAGACCCTAAGGTGAAAATTATGATTTATCTAAAACAGCTACTTTTGGTCCTGTTAAGTTTGATGTTCTTTGTGCGGTGTTCAACGACACCTCTTTCTGAGACTAAGGAAGGACTCCATAATGGGATTTATCAAATTGACGCTAGAAAATATGTTTTAAAGAACGGAATGACCGTCATCCTTTCAAAAAATGAAAAACTTCCGGTTTTCTCAATTTATACTTATTA
Organism: Bacteriovoracaceae bacterium; assembly: GCA_965217035.1. Classification (GTDB taxonomy): domain Bacteria; phylum Bdellovibrionota; class Bacteriovoracia; order Bacteriovoracales; family Bacteriovoracaceae; genus JAUHYH01. The sequence continues at coordinate 2,340,540 of OZ244226.1, forward strand.
CAAAGTGGGGTCTGTCCATGAAACAAAAGGAATGACCGGCTCTTCGCACTTCCTTGAGCATATGATGTTTAAGGGGGCCAAGAAATATGGGAAAGGACAGTTTGATAAAATAATTGAGGCTAACGGTGGTTCTTCGAATGCTTATACAAGTTATGACGAGACAGCTTATTATGAGAATATGCCTATTTCAGCTCTTGAGAATGTTCTTGATCTAGAAGCAGATAGAATGCAAAACCTTCTTTTGGATTCTAATGATTTCCAGAAAGAAAAACAGGTTGTCTTAGAAGAAAGAAAAATGCGTTATGAAAACTCACCAAGAGGACAATTATATATTGGTGTTATGAATAAAGTCTTTAAGGACACTCCTTATGAAGTTCCTGTCATTGGAACAGTGGAAGATATTAAAGGAGTTTCTCGTGATCAAGTTTATGAATACTTTAAGGATTTCTATGCTCCTAATAATGCTATTATGCTCATCGTTGGAGACATTGATTATGAAGACACTCTTCAAGAAGTAAAAAAACAATTTGGAGAAATTCCGGCTTCTGAAAATGTCGCTTCAATTCAAAAAGTCAGAGAAGTTGGATTTGATAAAAAAATTTCTAAGAGCATAACAGAAAACTATCATGGAAAATCTGAAAACCCTCTTTTTGCACTTGCATTTCCTGGAATCAAATATGGTTCACGAGCTAGTTATGTGGGAGATCTTCTTGCGACAATTCTTGCTGGAACAAATAGCTCTTATCTCAATCAAAAATATGTTGCTTCAACAAAACCTTCTCTTGCAAGCATTAGTGCATCTAACTATACATTGAAGCATAGTGGAGTCTTTTTTCTGATGGGAGAAATTATTGATCACAATCAAATAAGTTCTATTAAAAACAATCTTTTGAAAGATTTTAAGAATTTTTGCTCAACCCAAGTCACTGATAGAAATGTAAAAAAGGTTAAGAATCAATATCTTTTAAGGTTTTATAAAGAACTTGAAACGAATGCAGGAGTTGCTCGTTATCTTGGAACGATTGAATCTTATCTTGGTGATTTCACAAAATATATTGATGAAATCAAAACCTATCAATCTATTAAGACAGGGGAAGTCCAAAAGGCTTGTAATGACTTTTTGTTAGGAAAAAATCATTACTTTATGACTGTCTGGAAAAACAATAAAAGAAAATTGAAATTATAGGAATAACTTATGAGAACTTTATTATTATTTTTATTTATCTCTAACCTTGCTTTCTCTGTTGATAAATTAAAGGTTGAAAATTTTAATTGGAATGGAGTTGAAGTGGTCTGGCTAGAAGAAGATCGCTTCCCAACTTATGATATTGTTATTTATTATGGGGAAGGAGCTCTTGCTGATAAAAAAAGAAAAGAAGGGCAAGTAAACTTGATGTTTTCCATGTTGACTAATGGAACTCCAAAGTATTCTCAAGCTCAACTTGCTGAAAAATTTGATTTCTATGGAACTGGGCTCGACTCGAGTTTAACACATGAATATAGTACTCTTTCCTATTCAGGGCTTGCTCAAGATGCTGTTCCTGTTACTCAACTTGTTTGCCATGTTTTAAAAGAAGCAAATTTCCCAATGAAAGAGCTTAATTCTGTAAAAAAACGAGCTATCGGAAGTTTAAAAAATCTTGTTGCGAATCACGGAGCATTGGCCAATCGAATTTTTCGAAAAATTTCTTTTGGGGAAACTCCTTTTTCAAGTTTCACAAGCGGAAGTATTAACTCTTTAAAAAATATGACTCGGACATCTCTTTTAAAATCTCGAGATTATTTTAATAAGAATGTTTATAAAAAAATATTTATTAGTGGGCCTAAAGAAGTTCTTAAAGTGAAAGAGAGTTTTAATAAGTATTGTAATTGGGGAAAACAAAATAAACTTTTCCAGAGAACCAAAAATCCTCCGAAGAAGTTTTATGGTTTTGAAGTTTCTAAAAAAACAAAAGTACCTCTTTATTTTGCTTCTGTTGATGGGGCTAATCAGGCTCAGATCAGGATTGGAACGGCCTTACCTGTTAATTACTTCAATGGAACAAATTTTGACCTTTCCAAGCTTTCCTCAACAATTTTGGGAGGCTCATTTACTTCTCTTCTTATGAGAGAGTTACGGGTTAAAAGAGGTCTTACTTATAGCGCATTTTCAGCAGCATCTCCTCAATATCTTTATGGACGTTTAGTTGTTTCGACATCAACGAAAAATGAAACTGTTCTTGAAACGCTTTACACCATCCGAGATACGTTGGAGATTTTAACAAAGGGCAAGGTCACTCAAGAGCGAGTTGATGGAACCAAAAAGTATCTTAAAGGAAAACATCTTTTTCAATTTGAGAGTCAAGCGAGTTTTCTTTCGAATTTAGTTATGTTTGATCATTTAGGAAGAAAATATAATGAAATCTATGAATTCCCGAAAAATCTCGAGACTTTTTCTAGAAAACAAGTGATTGACCTTTCTCAAAAGATCTTTGACTGGGATAAGCAAATCGTTTTTGTTCTTGGTGATAAAAAGTTAAAAAAGAAGATTTTAAAGTCAAATTTATTTGATTTAAAAGAAGTTAAAATTAACAATTTTCTTTAAGATATCCTAAGACTTAGCTCGGCTCCTGGAGCAACTTCTAGTGACTGGGAATCAATCTTTCCAGTCACTTTAGCTGAAGACATCAAGCTTACCTTGCCTCTTGATTTTATATCGCCTTCAAATTCTCCTCGAATCACAAGGTCAGCACCTTGAAAGTCTCCCTGCATTTTTCCAGTGTTTTCAAGAACGAACTGGCTTTCATCCAAAACTTCAACATTTCCTTCAATAGAGCCAAAGAGAAATGTTTCTCCTTTTATTTGAAGATCTCCTGAAATTTTAAGATCGGGACCAATAGAATGAAAATCAATAAGTTTGTGTTCCATTTAGTTATTAACTGAGATGGGTCCAACGAGTTTATTTGTGATCATATCTCCAGTTTTTGAAAAAATAACAATTCTAAAAAATGCTTCTTTCATTGATTTTGGGATTGAAAAGTTTACTGTAAAAGGACGGAATCGCGAAACAGTAAAGGACTCACCTTGTTGAAACTCTATAGGAGTTCCAGACATAAGTGATTTTGAAGTTGGTTGAACAGTAATTCCTGAATCTGTGTAAAGAGAGACAAAGCTATAACCAGAAACTTTCCCGTTTTGCTTTGTATTTTTGACATTAAATTTAAGGTTAGCTTTTCCATTAGAGAAACTGGTGTTGATCTCCTCTAGTTTAATTAAGCCTTGTTTTGTAATGTCCTTAAATCCGCTAGGTGTTGCAAATAAGGAAAGAGCTGAACTTTTCTCAGAAGGTTGTGAAAGCTTCTCTCTTAAGGCTAAATTTTCTTCGGTCAGTGTTGAGATCGTTGTTGCTTTCTCTTCATTTTGTTTTGTTAAGCTATCTAAGCTTGAAGACTGGTCATCTTTTACCATAGAGATTTGATTCTGATAAAATAAAATGGTTAAGACCATCGAAACGATTAATGCAGAAACAAGTAAAGATAAAGTTGTAAAAAACTGTTTTAATGTTTTGCTATTAATTTTAAGGATTTTTGAAAGACGACCTTCTTGGATGATGATTTTTGCATTTTTGTTTGAGCTCATTATTCAAAATACCTCTTACTATTTTTTGAAAAAGCGAGTTCCCTCTCACTTGGGAGTTGATTCCACTGCTCCCAAACAATTTTCCAATTATAAGTTTTATCTTTTCTTAAATAGAGTGTTTTAAAGCCTGAATCATTCATTAAATTCGATTCGTAAGTTTGCTTCATTCTCAAAACGGCATAGTCTTCGAATTGAAGGATCGAAAGATTTTCCATATTAATATTTGCGAACTCAGTATTCTTAAAGATACGAGTCTTATGAGTTCTGAACCCTTCAAACCTTACACCCTTCGTCGTTTTAAACCGTTTCTTATCATAGAGAGAAAGGTAGTTTTTAACATCTTGGGTTCTCCATGCTGAAAGCCAATTATTAAAAAAGCTTTGGAGTTCACTTTTATTTTTTTCAAAGGTTGATTTATTCCAATAGCTAAGATCTTGAGTCACGATGTAAGGGGTTCCTATTTCGATATCGATATACTCAGAAAGCTTTTTGAGGTTTTCATCATTAACAACAACACAGCCTCTTGAATCAAGGCCTTTTTTAATGCGAGACACATCATTAGTAGAATGGAGCCAAATGCCGTCTCCTGTTTTTCCATCCATTTTGTCGATTGGGTTGGGATAGTTGGAGGTAAAAGCTCCGATTCCATAGATTTTTCCGTAATCACCATACATTTTTATGAGCTGATCAGATTTATAGAATCCTCCAAGAAAGTAAATTCCCTCCGGAGTTTTCTTATCCCCTTGAAATTCTTTGTCGCCGGGATTTTTTCCACTAGCAATAGGGAAGCTAAAAATTTTTCTTAACTGGTTGTTTTCATGAGTAAAAAGATGCAGTAAGTGGCGGCTCTTCTCAACCACGAAGATATTTTTAGAATAAATCTGATCTGCTTGGATAATATAAGAGAGCTTGAACTCCTCAGAATGGCCACAAAAGCTAATACTTGAGCAAACCAATCCAATAAGAAATGTTGATAATCCGTCTCTCATCTTTCTCACAGAAGTTAGTTTAGCTAGTTGCACTAACATGATCAAGTACCGACCTGAAACGGACAAAAAAAATTGCATATTTTTCCTTAAATGCCGATAAGAATAAGAGAATCGCTATAATTGAAAGAAGCGATAGACGCGGGAGATAGGACGAGTCGCTATGAAACATTTATTATTAGTTGAGCATGAGCCCAATCTGGATTCATTCATTTCAGAGTTTACCACAGTCGAAGATCGATTCTGTCTTTTCTCGTGCAAATTTGACGAGCTAGAATCACTTGCATGCAATGAGGAATTTGATGGGGGAATTATAGTTTTAGTTCCAACCTGGAGAGAAATTAAACTCGAGGTGCTCAGAGAAAAATTTCCTAGAAAAAAAATAATGCTTTTATCGGCGATGATCAGTGATGTCACTGTTCGCGAGCTTCAGCATGATAAGGGAGTTATTGATCTCTTTTTTAAAGCGCCTATTCCAATGGAAAAAATTGATTCAATGTACGATGCTTTTAACTCTGCCCAAACAGCAAGTGTAAATATTGGCATTGATGACGATGATAGTTTGGTTCTTGAGGGGGCTTTTAGGGACACACAAGCACTTGAAATGTCGGAAGATGATGGAGATCTCGAACTTGATGGTGCAGATGAAGATACTTCATTGGAAATGGATCAACCAAGTGAAATCAAAGTGGCTGAAGAGGTTACTCGAGCTTCAACGAGTGTCATTGATCTTGCTAAAGAACTTGAAGGAGAAGTCCTTGGGGGTAATAATGTGACTCCTGAAGGCGCTAAAGGTAATGACCTTATGACTCTACTTGAAGGAGAGGGAGAATACGATCATTCAACGCACTACGATTCTCATGATATTTCTCGAATTTTGAAGACAGATGTTCTTCAAGAAGAACTAAGAAAGGAAGCAGAAGCTCAAGCCTCGGAGAAAACTGTTGAGACTTCAGAAGTAGAAGAAAATATCTTGATCCCAGAATTTGCAGATCCTTCTCTTTTGGTTGGAGGAAGCAGCCAAGAAAGAGGTGTTGATTTAAGCTTATTATCGAATTCTGAGATTTCGGAAGAGGAAGTTAAATCGAAAAAAGCTGAAGGAGCTTCTCCTGACGAAGTTCAAAAGATGCTTAGGCATAGAGAAGAGGATTACCTCAAGCTTTTGACAAGAAATGAAATTCTTGAAGAAGAAAATCGAATCATCCGTGAAAAAATTATTTCACTTGAAGAAGTTGCGAGTTCTGCAAGTCTTATTTCTAAAAAGAAGAGTCTTGAGAGTGATGAAAATAAGATTAAAATTTCTGTTCTGAGAAGACATCATAATGAAGAGCTAGAAAAAATTCATGGACAGAATAAACTCTATCGAGAAAAGCTTGGTTATTTAAAAGAGAGCATGGATCGTCTTGTAGACGAGAATAAAAAACTTTTAAAACAAAATATGATCGATGTTAAGAAAGTTCGTTCAAGAGAAGAAGAACTAGAAGAGAAGCTCAATCTAATGAAAGCAGATGTTTCTTCGCAGATAAAAAATAGAGAAAACAAAATTATAGAATTAAAGAGAAAGATTGACCTTCTTCATTTTGATCTTAAGGACAGTGAGGAGAGAGAAAAAGAGCTTTCTCATAAAATTACTATATTAGAAGAAAAGTTATATAAGTTGAAAAAGGTACTTGGGGAGTCTATTGAACGTCTTGATGATTCATTCTATGACGAACCTGCGCGAAAAGTGAAATTATGATTTTTAAAGAAGATGATTTTGTAGAATTACTACTTGCACGAAACTGGAAAAGGTTCTTTTCAGAGATGAATGAAAAATATCAAGATGTTTTTCAGGTACATAGCTATTCTATTGAATCTAGTGGGCGAAAAACGGAAGATGTTGTAAATAAAAAGGCTCAAAATCTCGCGAAGTTATCGATCCAAAGAATTTTTGAAAATAATAATTTTCAGTTAGATCTTAATTGTGAAATTCATAATATTAATGAAGCATTTGTGAAGAATTATCTTAAGCTTGAAATCGATCAATTCATTACAAAAGTTCTCAATAAACACCTTGAATTTCATATTTACAAAGACGATTTAACAGAGGTTCAGAATTATAGATGTCTTTATAAAGACGTAAAATTTCAAATTGAGCATTGTCGAGCTGAAAATAAGAAATTTACTCTTGTTTTTGTTGATCTCGATAACTTTAAATCAATCAACGATAGACATGGTCATATTGTGGGAAGTTCTTTGTTAAAACAACTCTCTGAGAAGCTTATTAAGTATAATGACTTAAACGAGTTCAAGATTTATCGTTATGGTGGAGACGAATTCGTCTTCTTATGTGAAGAGAGTGATACGCAGGAAGCTGATAGAAGAGTGAGTCGAGTTCTTCAGAAGCTAGCGAAGGATAAGTTTCAAATCTCTGAAGGAAATGAAAGGGCGATAGAGCTTTCAGTCGGTTTTGCTGAGTTTCCAAAAGATGGGGAGACCTTTCAGGACATCGTTGATATCGCTGATAAAATGATGTACGAAGCTAAAAAACAAGGTAAATACCAGACCAATATCAGAATCAAAAGATTCAAGGAATCGGCTTAACTAGGAAACTTCATGGACACCCTCGAAAAGTTTGTCGATCTTCCTTCCGGATTCAAAGTCTTTACTCGTTATAAAGAGGCGAATCATCCAGAATGGCTTGTTGTCACTCATGGAATCGCTGAACATTGTGGTCGTTATCGTTTTATCTTTGAGGAGCTTTCTCATAAATATAATATTTTTACTTATGATCTTCGTTCGCATGGGAGAAGTTCTGGAAAAAAAGGAAATATTAGAGATTTTTCTGTTTTTAAGAATGACCTCAATGAAGTTTTAATTTATCTCAAAAATAATTTTTCAATGAATCGTTTTAGTCTTTTTGGTCACTCGATGGGAGCATTAATCGTTTCTGATTTTATCCAATCGCATAAAGTTTTGAAGGGAAATGTTCTAAACTCGGATTTCTATCCAGAAAAAATTTTTCTTTCTTCTCCTCCTGTTGCTCCAGGAGGAGCATTAGGAAAACTTGTACAAAAGATTCCTAATTATTTTATGAAAAAGATTTCAGAATTTCCTTATGGCCTTAATTTAGGAGATCTTCTTGATAAAAAGGATCTCTCTCACGACTTAACAGTTGGTGACGAATACCTCGCAGATCCTCTTGTTTTAAAAAAATTAAATTCTCGATTTCTCTTTCAATTAATTCAGACAGGAAGAAATGTTTTTTCAAATCCTTTAAAAGCCGATTGTCCCGTTAATTGTATTATTGGGACAGAAGATCAAATAGTAGAGCCTAGCCTTTTACTAAATTATGCTCAACGAGTTGATCCCAATATGCAGCTTAAGGTAATTGAAGGGGGAAGGCATGAACTTCATAACGAAATTGATCGCTATTTCGATCCTTATAAAGATTTCCTTCATAAATGTCTTTAAGCTCCTAAGCTCTCTAGGTGCTTTATTCTATCCATCGCAGGTGGGTGCGAATGATAGATTTTTGAGAAAAGAGGATCTGGAGTAAGCGTACTCGCATTTTCTTTATAAAGGCTGACAAGCGCGCTGATAAGCATTTGAGCATTCGAATGCTCAGCTGCAAAACTATCGGCTTCATACTCATGCTTTCTTGAGAACATTGAGAAAAATGGCGTAAGAAAAAAAGTATAGAGTGAAGAAACCATGCTGAATAACAAGAGTGCCATATAAGAGGATTGAGTTGATACAAAATGTCCCGTAAAAAAATCAGGACTCTTATAGCAGACTCCAAGAACATAAAAGCCTATCAAGGCACTGATAACTGAGATCGTAAGCATTTTCACGATATGCTTATGTTTAAAGTGTCCGAGCTCGTGAGCAAGAACAGCCTCTACCTCTTCATCATTTAAGCTTTTAAGAAGATTATCAAAGAAAACAATTCTTTTCGTTTTCCCAAACCCTGTAAAATAAGCATTTCCATGTGAACTTCTTTTTGAAGCATCCATGATAAAAATCCCATTATGGGCGAATCCTATTTTATTAAGAAGATTTTCAATCTTTTCTTTCAAGCTGCCTGAATCAAGCGGTGAGAATTTATTAAACAGTGGTGCAATAAAGTTTGGATATATTAAGATCATTAAGAATTGAAAACCAATCATAAAGCTCCAGGCATAAATCCACCATAAATCGCCAAGCTTTTCTAGAATAATGAGCATGATATAGAGAAAAGGAGCACCTATAAGGAGCGTTAAAATCAGTTGCTTAATAAGATCTATAAAAAAAACTTTTGGTGTTGTTTTGTTGAAACCAAACTTTTCTTCAATGACAAAGGTTGCATAGAGTTTTTCGGGAATTCCTAAAAGAAGATTGACAAGAAAAAAGAGACCAAAGAGTGCAAGCCCTCGATTGATTTCTCCCTCAAAATTAGCTCTTACCCATGAGTCAAAATTTTCCAGTAATCCAAACGGCAACCAGATAAGAAGGACTCCAACTCCTAAAATATTTGTTACTTGGGCAAACCTAGATTTCGTTCTGGTATAGTGAGCAGCTTTTTGATGCTCTTCTAATGTAATTTTTCCTTCAAAAGGCTCAGGAACTACTTCCATATGTTTCTTTATATAGTTTTGATTTCTTTGAGAAAGGTAGATCTCAGCTGCAAGTTTAAGCCCTAAGAGAATGAAAAAGGCCGTTGTAAAAAATTGCTCCATACTTCTTTTCCTCGTTGTTGAAGAGTCTCGCAATATTCTATAGAATTGCCGCATGAAAGTCGAACAGATCTATGTGGGCAATCTTTTAAAGAATTTTGTCTATATTCTTCATGATGAAAAGAATAGGAAGGCTTGGGTTATTGACCCCTATGATGCGAAGCAAGTTGAGAAGTTCCTTGATTCCAATAATTACGATTTAGAAATGGTGATTAATACCCATCTTCATTTTGATCATACCAAGGGAAATAAAAAGCTTTTGAAGAGATACCAAGCAAAACTTTGGGATATAGAGAAACCTGCAGATATTGCTTTAGTAGAAGGTTATCAATTAAAAGTGAGAAAAGCTCCTGGGCATACAAAGGAGCACGTTGTTTTTACCTTGGTTAAAGAAGAAAAACAGATCGGTTTTTTTGGGGGAGATACTATTTTTCATAATGGGGTAGGGAATTGTAAAAATGGAGGGAATCTCGAGAAACTTTTCGAAACGCTTGAAGATTTAAAGTCTTGGGTCGATCCAGATGCGCTATTTTACACGGGCCATGATTATGGAATTTCTAATATCAAATTTTCTATGGCCCACAGTTCATTGGATTTATTACAAAATGAACTTGAAAGGTTTGAAAACTCCTCGACAAGAATCTTTCCTTTTGACCGAGAATTAAAAACGAATATCTTTTTAAGTGCCAACCGTGATAATTTTTTTGATCTAAGAAATAAACGAGACCGTTGGTAAGGAGAAATCAAATGAAAAAACCAGAAGTTGGAAAAGTGGCGCCAGCCTTTACTCTTAAAAATCAAAAAGGTGAAAAAGTTTCGTTAAAAGACTTTAAAGGTGAGAAAAACGTTGTTCTTTATTTTTACCCAAAGGCGATGACACCGGGCTGTACAGTACAAGCTTGTAGTATAAGAGATAATAAAAGATCTTTTACAAGCAAAAAAACAGTCGTACTTGGAGTAAGTCCAGACCCTGTCGAGAAACTTGAGAAGTTTCGAGATAAAGAAAGTTTGAATTTTGATTTATTGGCGGACGAAGGTCATAAAATTGCTGATAAGTATGGAGTTTGGGGACCGAAGAAGTTTATGGGAAAAACCTATGATGGAATCAATCGAACGACCTTCATTATTGGAAAAGATGGAAAAATTAAACACGTGATGGATAAAGTAAAAACAAAAACTCACCACGATGATGTGCTTAATTTTATCAAAGATAATCTATCGTAAATTTCCGACTGAGCCGGTCCAGCACTTGTTGGGCCAGCCCCACAAAGGGGAGTGGAATATGGATTTCGACGTCCCTAAAAAAATCACCCTTTTGCCCATCAAGTGTTGAATAAAAGCAAATTCCTTCATGAGCTTCGAGTGTAAAGTAGAGAAAACTAGAGCTTTCTTTTGGGACTCTCACAACCATTGTTTTTAGCTGATTCAATTCATTTTGATCACTCAAAGTTTTTTACTCCGGTAATGAGGTTTGTTTGACTTCGTGTTCCAGTGTTCTACAATAAAATTAATGGTTTATCGAGGTTTTTCCTCGTCTTTTTGTGGACTTTGTCAGGGAGGACAAGCTTCATGTTTTTAAAGACAATACTTCTTTCATCTTTTCTGTTTTCAATATATTCCTGTAGCCTTATAAAGCGAACTCGTGAAAGTCTGTTGGGAAAACCTAAGCAAAGTGAATACAAAGATAAGCCAGTTCATGTTTCACGGGAAGAATATGATAAGCTTCTTGCAAAGTACGAAGATTTAAATCGAAAAATGCAGACGGCGAAAGATGACCCTTATAAAGCAAGAGAAGCTGGAGTCCATGAGATTATAGGTGATCTCAATGCTGCCAATGAGAAGAACAACCAATTTGAAACGGCGGAATTAGGGGCTTCTGAAGGGCCAATGCCCATTAATATTCAAACCGAAAATATTTCTCAATCTCCGAATAATATTGAATCAGAAATTAATTCTTACAAAGAGGGATTAAATGCTTTTCGATCAAGCGATTTCTTAAAATCTGCAGTGATCTTTAAAGGTTTAACAAGTTCTCCTATTATACAGATCAGGGCCCGATCATTGTATTACGCAGCTCTTATTAAGTTTGTTAATAAGGACTACGCCAAAGCATTGCCACTTTTTGAGCAAGTTGTTGCGAATTACAGTTCTTCCGTTGTTTCTGTGAAGGCTCTTAAGTATGCTGAAAGGTGTGCGGAATCTCTCGGTGATCAGAACAAATCATTGGAATACCGTCAAGCGGTACAGGTTTTTAGTGAGTTGTTAGTGGGATTAAACGATTAACATGAAATATATTCTTCTCTTTTTATTTTCTTTTTCAATCACGTCTTATTCTCAAGACGATTTTGAAGAACTGATCGAGGATGATCTCGAGGCCCTGGAAGAAGAGCTTAACCTTAAAGACATAGAATCGAATATTGATAATCTGACAGAAGATCTGGAAGGTGATCTTGCAAGTGAGCTTGATAGTATCGAAGAAGACTTTACGAATGATTTAGGAGAAGAAAAACCAAAAAAGAAAAAAGTAACGAAGAAGACTAAAAAAACTAAAAAGAAAAAAGTTGCAAAGAAAAAAATAAAGAAGACCAAAAAACAAAAATTTCAAGAACTGGAAGAATTTGAAGAAGATAAAATTAAAGATATTAAGATTTCGGACAATAGCACAGAAGGTTTTGATGTAGGAGCAGAGGAAAGAGAGCTCCTTTCACTCGCTGACAAGATTGCTTTTAAGATTGATGACTCTCGTTGGGAAAATATCAAAAAGAACTCAAGTGTGACTTCTACTTACCAAGTTGTTGAAGGTGATTGGCTCTTTAAGATCTCTAAAAATCTTTTTGGGACAGGTCATTATTATCCTAAGATATGGGCATTAAACCCTTATATTACTAATCCGCATGAGATTGAACCTGGAATGATTCTGATCTTTGATACAGGAGCAGGGGAAGCACCTACTTTGTCGCTACAAGGACATGGGAATTATTCTTCAGATTGGTTAGCTGAGAAGAAACGACTTAAAGCTCAAGGAGTTCATGTCGAATATGCTTCTGATTCCATGGCAAAAATTGTTGAAGATATTGGTAGACCTGAAAATGAAGAATACAAAAAATACACTCCACCAAGAAGAAAAGAACATATCATTGAGCTTTCAAAAGAATACGGCGAGGGGGGATTTTCCAAATCAAGTGTTGCCGTAAGAGATTATAAACAAGGTTTCTCCATTAATACATTTCTTACGCCGAATAAAATTGAGGATTTCGGATATATTACCGATGGAATTAAAAACAGCCTCATGATTACAAATAATGACAAAGCTTATATCAAAGTTTCCAGTGATCAAGAAGATGAGATTGGAGTTGGTGATGTTTTCTCTGTTTATTCCAAGTCAAAAGAAAAGTCGACTCATAAGAATTCAGATCGCTCAGGGTATAAATATTCTATTCTTGGACATGTAAGAGTTTTAAGAGAAATAGGTGACGAGAAATGGGAAGTCGAGGCTTTTGGAATGACTTCACCAATGCAACGAGGAGACCGTTTGACGGTTTATACTCCTAAAATTGAAAAAATTTATCGAAAATATAATTCACAACTCATTGAAGCTATTATTGTTGATTCTCATGCTGAAATGAGATCAGTTCTTATGTCTGGAGATATTGCTTATCTTGATCGTGGTCGAGAAGATGGAGTAAGGATCGGAGATGTTTTTGGAGTTTTTAGCAATGCGGATAAGAAAACGAAAAGCTATATCGATAAAGATCCTGTTTATCTCTTAGGCAAGCTCGTTGTTATTTCATTAACTGAAGACTTTGCAACAGTACTTGTTCTTAATGGAGGACATGTTATTCCTGTTGGGGCTTATGCTCAAACCTTAACTGAAGTTCAAGCAAATACTGAAAGTGGTGAAATGATTGAGAGTAAAGGGACGACAGAAGTCGAAATTGAAGAAGATTTAGGAGAGCAAGTTCTTGAAGATGCTGAGAAATTAAAATTATCAGAAGATGAATTAGAGGAACTTGATCGTATTGAGAATCAGAAATCATTCATCGATGAAACCGAGAAAGATCTGAAGGATATTGAGACTCTTGAGAAAGAGACTGAAGAAGCTGAAAGCATTCTTGATGAAGAGGATAAAAAGCTTATTGAAAAAGATCTTGAAGATCTCGAACAGGATATTGGTGCAGAAGAAGATGAGCTTGAAGCAATCGAAAAAGAAGTTGGGAAGAAGTATTTAGACGAAGAACTCAATGAAAAAGAGAACCCTTATGGGCTTTCTGAGAATGATCTTGAAGAAGTTGATGAGCTTCTTGAAGTAGAAGAATAATATGAACTCCATGAAATTATTTTTTAAGGGCTTCTTGATGGGAGCAGCTGATATTATTCCTGGCATTTCAGGGGGAACAGTTGCTCTTTTATTGGGAATCTATCAAGAGTTTATTCAATCTCTTGCTGAGATAGACCTGAAACCTCTTTTTCGCTTTCAATTAAAAAAATTCTTGGTAACCATAAATTGGAAGTTCTTTATTCCCCTGGGTCTTGGAATCATCATAGCGATTTTCAGCTTAAGCCATCTCTTAAGTTGGCTTTTGAGCAATCATCCTGTTTATGTATGGAGCTTGTTCTTTGGTTTAGTTTTTGCCTCTGTTCTTTTTCTGATTAAAAAATACGAATGTTATAAGCTTACGGGAATTATTTTTATTGCAATTGGTTTTGTTATTGGGCTTTCAATTACAACAATGGGTTCGATTTATTTCCCAGAAAATCCTCCCTTTTTATTATTGGGGGGAATTCTTGCTTCCATGGCCATGATTCTTCCAGGGATTAGTGGTTCTTACATTTTAGTCTTAATTGGTCTTTATCAACCAGTTCTTCAAGCAGTTAAAGGCTTAAATCTTTTTCCTCTCTCTTTTTTTGTTCTTGGAGTAGGAATAGGAGTTCTTCTTGGAAGCAAAGTTTTGAAAAAGCTTTTTGCTCGTTACCCTCTACAAGTTTATTCGATTCTTTTTGGATTTATTCTGGGAAGTCTTCCTAAAATATGGCCTTGGCACTCTGTGTCTGCAGGTCCTATTTTGCCTCAATTAGCTTCTCGCGAAGACCTTTTAGGACTTGGAATCATGCTGATAGCCTCTATTTTCGTCATTGCCTCAATGAGGCTGACTCAGGAGAATTAGGCTCTGTTCAAATTACCGGAATTTCGGTATATTTTTTTAATCTGTAATTGTGTGGGATTCAACGAGAGGGGACCCTCCGAGTTGAGTTGTCTCTAAATGGGAGTGCCGAAGCATGAAGTGTAGGTAACTGCGAAGTTTGATAGGGTAATTGGCTTCGAAGGAGCAGGTCAGCGTTGGAAGTAGTGAAAATGATTAAACTTTTTATAGATAAAATTCTTTGGTCAGTGGATTGGGTAGTAGTACACCAAAAAAGCGGCGTTAGCTCAGCTGGATAGAGTAGTTGGCTTCGAACCAATTGGTCGGGAGTTCGAATCTCTCACGCCGCGCCAGATATTTTAAAGGGTCTTCTTTGGAAGGCCCTTTTTTTTGGCTTATGGTGAGAGTTCGAATGTGAGATTTTTGGCTATGAAAAAATGAACTCTCTGAGTATCAAATAACAGATGATATGGAGCTCTCTGAGTTTTTTTATCTAGCCAAAGACTTCTTTCTAGTCCCTGACATGGTGATGAATATTGAGTATCAAAAAGAGTTTCATATAAATAGAGTTTGTGCCGCTATTGAAGGAGGGGAGTTTTCATATAAGCTCTCGAAGAAGACGAAAAAGCTTTATCGCCAATAGCAAAAAAGAAAGTGGGAATTTGAAAACAAACATTACGGCACAAGACTTAGATGGCAGATAAGAATCAATCGATTGACTGGATTGAGTATCAGAATCCCAGCTCTTGATGAACTTATTAATCACAAAATTCTTCGGTTTTTTAGCATCATTGACTGCTTGAGATCGAGAAGGAAGTATCTTAAACTTCATGGCTCGCTGGATGAGTTTAGTTATTTAGATCGAAGATATGGAGCAACTATAAAGCTGCGAGGAAAAAAGTTTCAAGTTTCTTGAAGTTATTAAAAACTAATCCAATAAGAGAAAACTCCTATATTCTATAACTAATATTATAGGTCAAAGACTACTTGAGATCCTTTAGGTTGGTAACTTCGATGGTCGCTCCTGCAATTTGAACAGAATCGTGAGATTCAATCTCTCCAATAATTCGAGTGAAAAGCTTATCCTTAGTGGATCTTCTGCTTTTAAAATCTGTTACATATCTCAGAGTAAAAGTTACCCAGTTTTCATCGGCGCTCATAGTCACGAAGTTTTTTATTTTTGCATCCTCTATGACGAATTTTTTTATTAAGTTTTTCCATTCTTTTAGAGCTTGCTCTTCATAGGTTCCTTGTATTCCAGAGGCGAGACTTTCTATTAATTGTCGTGTGGTATTTAAGTCTGATCCATATTGAATCGGGATCTTAATTTCATCCCATAGAAATGGAAAGTCTGCTGAGTAGTTAAAAACAGGCTCTTTGAAAACAAAACTGTTAGCAACTCTAACAACTCGACCACTATAGAGGTCTCCATCAACCCATGCTCCACATTCCATAAGAGTTGTTCTGAGAATTCCAATATCTATGACATCTCCACGAATGTTATTGAGTTGTACTCGGTCTCCAAGAGAGTAATAACCTGCGAAAGTGATGGCAAACCAACCGGCAATACTAGCAATGACTTCTTGAAGAGCAAATGCTATCCCAGCTCCTGCTACACCAAAAGCAACAGTAAGCCCTTTAAGTTTATCGTTAAACACAAGACTAACAATCAAAACAGCAAGTAAGAAAAAAGAAAAATTGAGGGCTTTCCTAGCTTTATATCTAGCATTTTGGTCTTGGACTTTGGATCCAATTGTCTTAGAAATAAAGCTTTTTAAAGCAATAGATATTAGTAACAAACATGCTGTTAATATTATTTTTCCAACGAAAGGGTCGTAGATCCACTTGTCAATCACATCTTTATATTGTTCCATAATAATATTTAGTACTATTCTACTAAGAAACAGTAAAGAGTTCTAACTCCTCCTGATGCACCAGATAGAACACCTGTCGAGGTTCCTTCAAGTGAAACAGAGGAAATGCCTATAAAAGTGCCAAGAAAGCCTATAAAGAACCCTCCCAAAGCCTAGATTGATGTAAGGATTTCCTGACAAATGTGATAGCAATTTCTGAGATTTATGTATAAATCTTCACAAAAAATACAATAGTTACTTATTACTTTTTTTCATAAAAAAGAGAAGCTTGTGTTTGTAAGTTATTTTAACGAAGGAGTGAGAAGTGAATATTAAATACAAAAATGACAGTGGACTAAATGAGAGAAAGTCTAATCAATCATCACAAAGTTTAAACCTAGATGAACTTGAAGAAACTCTAAAAGAAGAGCGATTTGGATTAAGAGACCAGGAGAAGATCGAATCTATCGCCGGAAGTAAAGGAGTAACAAGTGGTGATAGTGATCAGACCCCATACTTCGATCCAGGTTAATTAGAGATTTCTCTAGCACGCCAATCCCTCATTCGTAAACATGACCGTCTCCGGAGCAGGTGGTTTGTATCCCAAGCTGCTGTGAGGTCTTATCGTGTTGTAGTCTCTTCTCCACATTTCGACCAAAACCTGTGCTTCCTTTAGCGAATAAAAAACTTCACCATTTAAAAGTTCATCTCTGAGTCTACCATTAAAAGATTCTATGTAACCATTTTCCCAAGGACTCCCTGGTGTGATGTACAAAGGCTTCACCTTGAGCGTTGCTAACCACTGTCTCAATCTCTTCGCTATGAACTCAGTTTGTTTTTTACTTTGATCGCTAAAGATTCTCTTGAGAACTCATCAATCACTGTAAGCATTCTGATCTTTTTACCTCGATCTGTTTGATCATAAACAAAGTCATAACTCCAAACATGGTTTTTATATTCAGGTCTTTTTCGAATGCACGACCCATCGTTAAACCACAGTCTTCCTCGTTTAGCCTGTCTGTGAGGCACTTTTAAGCCCTCCTTCCTCCAGATTCGATAAACTCTTTTATGATTAATTTGCCAACCATCTTGCTTCAAAAGAGCGGTGATTCTTTTGTAACCATAGCGACCGTACTTCGCTGCCAAAGTGACAACGTCTTTGGTAAGTTTTTCTTCATCTGATCTTTCAGATGTTTTGTGCCTTTGCGTAGATCTTGGTTGCCCAACGAGCTTACAAGCACGACGCTCGGAGACGCCGAAGCGCTCTCCAAGCATCACGATAGCTTTTCGTTTTCTCGTTGGGCCTAGAAGTTTCCCTTGGAGATTTCTTTGAGCATGGAAATATCCAAAGCTTGCTCGGCCACGATCTTTTTGAGTCGTGCATTCTCTTTTTGGATTTCTCTGAGTTCTTTAACTTGATTGACTTGCATCCCTCCGTACTTTTTTCTCCACTTCGTGAAAGTCATTGGAGCGACTTCGATGACCTTAGCAGCCTCTTTAAGAGTTTTGCCCTGAGAGATGAGAATCTCAGCTTGCCGAAGTTTTGTGATGATTTCTTCTTCTGAGTAGCGTTTTCTGGACATGATCCAACTCCTTTTTGAGCGCAACATAACACTCAAGATGTGGATCGAAAAATAGGGGTCGGGTCACATGCAATGAAGGGCGAGAAGGAAAAGTGCCTTAAGGCCGGCTTCGATGCTTATTTGTCGAAACCTGTGTCTCAATTGGTATTGTTGAGTAAAATAGAGAAATATACCACCGCGAAGCAGAAGATTTTAAATTAACTGCTATAAATTCTAAGTTTTAAATTGTGAAATTTCCTTAACAAAAACTATGAAATTCTGTGAATTTTATTCGAGTTAATTACCTTAGTCTCAATTAAGTATTCAATACTAGGAGACGAAATGAAAAATATATTATCAGCACTTTTATTAATTTTTTGTCTGGCTTATTTTGCCGAATCGATTAATGCATCAATTAATTACTCTGGAGCAGAGGCCGTAATCAAGGGGCTTGACGATAAAAAACTTGGCAAGATTGTATTTAGTGAAAATGCTGGGAAAATTAAAATTTCTGGAACTGTTTCTGGGCTAAATCCTAACAGTAAACATGCAATACATATTCATGAAGCCGGGACCTGTGTCGGTGACTTTAGTGCAGCTGGTTCTCATTATGATCCTACCCACGAAAATAAGCATGGGACCATGAAAGAAGAGTCACATTATGGTGATCTTGGAAATTTAAAAACTAATTCTAAAGGTATCGCAAAGCTTGGAATTACGAGTGACAAATTATTCATAAACGTAGACCGACATTCAATTGTCGGTAGAAGTATTATCATTCATAACAAAGCAGACGATTTTTCAACACAGCCTTCTGGGAACTCAGGTAAACGAATAGCCTGTGGTGTAATTGAGGGTACAAATAAGTTAAGCGAATAGTTACAACAACGCTACTGAAAATTAACAAAGGGAGAAGAAATGACAAAGAAAGAAAAAACAATTGCTAAAATTCTAAGAGGAGAGGTTTCTGCTTGTGAGGCATATGATCAAGCTATAGAAAAAATTGAAGATTTCCCGGAAAGATCTACTCTCGCAAAAATTAGAAACGATCATCACGAAGCAGCTAACTTTTGGAAAGCACAAGCTAATATTCAGAGAGTTGATCAAGATAAAGATTCAGGAGCTTGGGGATCGGTCGTGAAGTCTTTCGTTGGAGCAAGTAAATTATTTGGTGATAATGCTACTTTAAAAGCCATTAAAGAAGGTGAAGAGCATGGATTAAGTAATTATGAAGATATGCTTGAAAATGAGGAAGTGACTATTGCTCAAAAACAAAAAATTAGAACATATTTCATTCCAAGACAACAAAACCATATTTCGACATTAAACTCAATGATGTCTTAATAAAGTTAAATACTTAACAAGTAGAAAAAGATGAATTTAAAATCATTACTTACGACAATTCTATTAACTTTTTCGCTAGCATCTTGTGCAACAAGCAAGCATAGTGAATCTGCAGGTCAGTATTTAGACAGTTCTGCGATTACAGCAAAGGTAAGCTCAAAGCTTATGACTACTGAAGGAGTAACTGGAACTGCAATCGAAGTTGAAACATACAAAGGGACTGTTATTTTAAGTGGCTTTGTTGATTCAGCTACTGAAAAAGAAAAAGCTGTCGAAGTTGCTAAAGCTGTAAAAGGTGTTAGAGATGTTAAGGATGCCCTTTACGTAAAAAGCGAATTTACCGAATAATAGAAATTCAATAATTTTACTCATAATCGGCCAGCTTTTCTGCTGGTCGATTTCAATTTTTAAATCAAAGTTAAAAATTTTCAGATAAAAACGCAACGTGTTGATAGCGGTTTTATCACATCCTTAATGATGGAAGCAAATAGGAGGTTTTGTATTAAGTTGATGTTTGCACTTATCGTTTTCCTTAATTCATATCTAGTTTTTGCATCAATTCATTCAAAACTAGATATTCAAAGCCATCTCTACGGGAAATCTAAGGAAGGAAGAGATTTGGTTGCTCTAGAACTAGGGATTAAAAATATATCTCCAAAGAGTTATATAGTATTAGTAGAAGGAGTGCATGGTAATGAATACATGGGGATCCTTAAAAGGATAATTAAAAGATCGATCAAAGAACTCCATCTTATAAAAAGATATTTAAATATGGGAGGGAAGATACTTTTCTTTCCTAAGTTTAATCCTGACGGAGTTAGAGTTCGGTCAAGGAATAACTCTAGCAATTTAGATTTAAATAGAAAATTTGGTTCAAAGTTAGCTGAAAGCTCAGAGATATCAAGCTTCGTTGATTTTTTAAGAAATAAGTTATTGAAAAACGAAGCCAACTTACTTTTTGGATTAGATTATCACTGCTGTGCTGGAAAAATTCTTGTTGAGGAAAGTACTATAGACGCAAAAACAATAAAGAAGATTCAAACTTTAGTAAACAAAAGTTTCAAAGATAAGTATGAAGTAAGTAATAGCTATAAGGTTTTTGGAACTGACTTCAAGGGAACACTGAAAAAGTTTTTAGCAAAAGAATTTAATTCTTTGTCGATGACTTATGAAGCAAAAAAATCAATTTTAGTAGTGAAAAACCCTATGAAAATTGGAAGTTTTTAGTAGGCTTAACTAATTATTTACAAAGTAAGGAATTCGACCAAGAGATATGATTTTTAGTTCATTATCTCTTGGCCGGTCTATTACTAGATTACTCTGAATAGAGCTCGTTGTTGTGAGGCGGGAGTGGCTTTTTCATCAGATTGATTGTTTTGTCATCTAAAAAACCACTTTCAGGAAGATTGTTAATTTTCTGTATTCTTTTTATTGCTTCGATTAGTTCTAGGTTAAATGACCCATCAATGGAGCCATGGTGTAAACATTCTTCATTTGAGAAAGATTGAGCTAGAATTACCTTTTCACTATGTCTGAGCGTTGTTTGCGTTTGGCTGACGCCTTTTTTTACTCCATTGAGAGTAAAGATTATGAAGAATATGCTTAAAAAACCTATATTTCTAAGTTCCATACATGGAATGTAGAAGAAGCCACTCAGATAGTATTGAAATCAAGGTGTAACTTATGTGTAGGAAATTGCAAGGATTATCTTTTTTGTGCGATGAGTCTGTGCACCTACTTGATTCAGCAAATTTTTAAGAAAAAACACAATTTTTACAACATATAGAAAATATAAAATCTGCTTTCGATTTAATAATGTTTTAACGATTATTTTAATTCGACAAGGAGGTTTGTTGTGAATGAAGATTTTTATATTATTGAAAAAGGTAAATCATTTAATATGCTAGACTTTTTAAGTGATTCTTTCATTTTTGAAGAAGAAGAAACTTTAGACTTAAGCTGTCTATCGGTCACATCGATGACTAGATATCTAAAAAGTATTGGTGATACTAATTCTGACTATGAAATAGCGGGTTAATATTATTTAAACTGAAAGGAGAACTTAAAATGGGAAGAGGTGATAAGAAGAAGTATACAAAAAAGCAAAAGCGAAAAGCACAGCATATTAAAGAAAGTTATCTAGAAGATGGGAAATCTGAAGAAGAGGCATCCGAAATTGCATGGAGGACTGTGAACTCTCAAGATGGAGGAGGAAATCGTAAGGGGGGCTCTGGAAGAGATGAAGACTAAAAGGAAGTATTTTGAGTATTGCTACTAAAGTAAGATTTTATACTGATTTGGCACATATTTTTTACAAATATGGCGAGCATGAGTTTGCGAATTGTTTAGGAAGACTTCATTGTAATGTCGAGCCGCTATGTTAATGAAGTATGAAACTGGATTTATGCTGATGGGGTATCCCGGTTTTGCTATAATTCTATTTTGTACAGCAGTTGTTGGCTCATTCATTCTATTAGCAAGCACTTTATTTAGAGATGGATAGAATGAAAGTGGTTACATACAACATTAACAAGGCTAAAGGCTGGAGCTTTTTTCAGAATAATATTAAAAAGTTGGAAGAATTTATTAAAGATAGTGATGCCGATATTGTTATCCTTCAAGAAGTTGTCGGTTTGAACTCGAAAAGAAAGATATTGAGTACGCAGCTTGAGGAAATCGCTGATAATACTTGGAAAGACTTTAAATATGAGAGGAATTCAGTTTATAAACATGGTCATCATGGGAATGCGATTTTATCAAAATTTCCTATAGAGTCTTATTTCCAAAAAAATATTTCTACAAATAAGTTCGAACAAAGAGGAGTTCTTTATACAAAAATAAGACATTCAAGTGACGAAATACTGCATTTGTACAATATTCATTTAGACTTAACTGAAAGAGGAAGAAAGAAGCAAGCGCAGAGCTTACTTAAACTTATAAATTCTCATAATAAAGGAGATAAAGTTATTATGGCTGGAGATTTCAATGATTGGAAAACAAGTATTGGAGACATCTTTGAGAAGGAAGGAATGAAAGAAGTGGGTAAAGTCACCAATGGAGTTAACTATAAAACTTTTCCATCATTTTTCCCTATTTTATCCTTAGATCGGATTTACTATAAAAACTTAAATCTTATCAGTTCTAATCCACTAAATGGAAATAAGTTATCTGACCATCTCCCTGTTTTTTGTGAATTTAGTCTCTAATTATGGAAAGAGTTGATAATGATTTTTTGTTAATCAAAGCTGGACGAGAATACTTTGAAAAGCTCCTTTTAGAGCTTGATAAAGCAAAAACTGAAGTATTGATTAATATTTATGAGATTAAGCTTGATACCGTTGGAGAGAAGTTTCTCGAAGCTTTAAATAAATGCTCGGAAAAGGGAGTGATAATCAATCTTTTAGTCGATGCAGTGGGCTCATTTGAGTCTTATCAAAAAATAAAAAAAATTATATCAGAAGAGATTAAATTTACAGTTTTTAATGAGTTTTCAAAAAATAGTGTTTTTAGGTTTAATAGACGACTTCATCAAAAATGTATCGTAATTGATCAGAAAACTGCCTTCATCGGAGGAGTTAATATTTCAGAAGAATATCTTTGTAATAGTGAATCTGTTCCATGGCTTGATTACTCTGTATATGTTAAAGGGAAGATTTGTCTTGAGATACTTAGAAAAATTTCTCCTTATCATAAGGACTACGCAAAAGGTAAAAAACTAAGTCAAAAATCTACTCAAAAACAAAATACAGAGAATATTTTGCTTCAAGATTTTTGGAGAGGGAAAAGAGAACTCAGTAGAACTTATTTGAAAAAAATAAAAAATGCCAAAAAGTCTATTGTGATAATGAATGCGTATTTTTTCCCTCGACGAAGTTTCTTGAGACAGCTGAGGAAAGCTACTAAAAGAGGTGTTGAGATCGAAATAATTCTTAATTATAATTCTGATAGTAAATTTGTTGATTGGTTGACTAAATTTTTATATGCAGATTTGGATAGGGTTGGGATAAAGATCTATGAGTGGAAAAAATCCGTTTTACACTCAAAGATCGCGATTGTTGATAATCAGTGGTGTACGATAGGTTCATATAATCTAGATGATTTAAGCCGATTTTCTAATATAGAGCTGAATTACTCAAGCAGTGATATAGAAAAAGTCAAAATAGTTAGCTCAGAGCTCTCACGTATTAAAAAAACATGTGAAAAAGTAAACCTTGAAAAAAAGTATATAATGGCTTTCCTCATAAGAGTTAGAGGTGCAGTCTGTCTTCTTATATATAAAGTATCATTTTTTTTGTTTAAAACTGCTTTTATTAAAAAAAGTAAGCCAAGCTAATAGATCCCCAGTCGAAACTTCTATCACTAATGCCAACTTTAGTTTCACTTGTGCGAAACCTATGGCCATAGTTAAGTCTGAGTCTTCTAGAAAGATCAAGAGTTAAACCTACCCAGCCTTCCAATATAATTGACCTTAGCTGGTTATAATCAAGTTCATAAGCACTATCTCTGAATTGACCTTGAAGAAATGCGTTATAGATTACTACTCTTGGTTTAATTCCAAAGTGTAGAAAAAAATCATATTCATTCAGTAAGCGTTTCTGATTAGGAAAAGAGTCGCTTCCAATTGCAGCAGGATCAATATTGTATCGATACCAATTAGATTTTATAATGCCAATTCTAGAGGCTATTCCAAATGACAAATCTGAAAGGTAGCCAATTGAGAAAGCAGGATTTATTATTAGGGTATAGTATTTTTTATCAATCAGAACTGTGGAACGTTGAAGTGAGTAGCGGACTGTTGGTTCTCCTCCATTTGATATCTGGTGATCCCAGCCATTCGCTATGGGGGAATCTATCGTCTTATGAACGCGATTCTGGATATTGGGCGGAATTTTTGTTCCCAATACTCCAAGGCTCAACGTCGAAATCCAGGAATGTTTATAATTTGATTCTAAAACCTGCTTTGACCCCGCTACATAAACGAGGTTAGAGTATGGCCTGTCAGTATAATCTATATCAGTGGAGTTAATATCTTGCGGAGTGAAGATTAAAAAACCAAACTCCAAGCTTGAAAATGAGAAAAACTTTTCATTCTTTGGAAGGAGCTTTTCATTGATTTTGTTAAAGAAGTAGAAAGAGTTACTAAAATCTTCTTTAGTATATTTAATCGAAAAACTGGCCGAATAATCTCTATCGTTAGAAGAACTAAACATGTCGTTATCTGTTGTTATAGAAAGCGCTTCATTTGGATTATTACCTCCAAAACTGTTAAGGACAAAAAATAATGAGATTAATGAAGTAAAAATGATATCTATAACGACTTTCAAAATAGTTTCCTCTTGAGTCAATAGTCTATATGAAAAGCAATTCAATGAAATAGAGATCTACTCCTATTTTTGTGTAAATTTCAACACAAAAAATATTGAAAATGAAGATTATTAACGCTTTGAGTTTTTTTACAATTAATTAAGAAAAAGGCTTAAATATGAAGAAATATGACTATGTAATTATTGGTGCTGGGACAGCTGGTCTAGCTGCTCAAAAAGAAGTTGCAAAAGTTACTAACTCCTACTGTGTTATTGATAAAGGTCCTCTTGGAACAACATGTGCAAGAGAAGGTTGTATGCCTTCAAAAGCGTTCATAGAGATTGCAAATGAATATCATGCGAGAAATAGCTTAAATAGTAGAGGACTAAGTGAGAGGTTTAATCCTTTTCTTAAGTCTCAAGAAGTTTTAAGGAATGTTAGGAAGCTCAGAGACCATTTTACTGACTATATGGTTTCAAGAATTAGTGAATTGGGGGAAAAACTTATATTGAGCGAAGCAAAATTGTATGATGAAAACAAAGTAATTCTTGCTGATGAAACTCGAATAGAAGCCAAGAAAATAATCGTTGCTGTAGGTTCTAAGCCTATTATTCCTCAAGAGTGGAAGCAGCTATCAAGCAAGGTTATTACCTCGGATGATTTATTTGAATTAGAAGAGCTACCGAACTCTATGGCCATCGTTGGATTAGGACCTATTGGGTTGGAATTAGGTCAGGCTTTATCAAGGCTAGAGGTCGAAACTAAGATGTTTCATAACAACAATCAGATAGCTAGTTTATCAGACCCGAATATTATTGAGTACGTAAATAGAAATTTTCTGAAGAGTTTAGATATAAGCTTTTCAAAAGCAGAGGTTCTTTCAAAGAAAGAGGGAATTGTAGGTAATGAGGATCTAGAGTTCAATCCAGAAAAAATCCTTCTTTCCATAGGAAGAGAGTCAAACCTAGATTCACTAGGTTTGAAGAAATTAGGTTATGATATTTCTAAAAAAGATAAACAGTATTATTTCTTAAGTGATGCCCCAAATATATACATCATCGGTGATGCAAATTCTCAAAGCACAGTTCTCCACAAAGCCAGTGAAGAAGCCAAAAGAGCAGTTGAGCATTCAACGAATGAAGGAAAAGTTACCACCAGAGAAACTCCGAGGCTAGAAATAACTTTCAGTGATCCTCAAATTGCAATAGTAGGGAAAAAAAAGTCTGAATTATTGAATCAAAAAATTGAAGTAAAAGAAGTTAGGTTTGATAATCAAGGTAGAAGTATTGTTGAAAATAAAAACTCTGGGATTATTCGAGCCTATTTTTGCCAAAAGAATACCAAGTTACTAGGAGCTGAACTCTTTTGTCACGATGCCGAATACTTTGCACATTTCTTAGCATGGGTGATTCAGCTTGATTTGAAGAGGCCTGAGTTGAAAAGCCTACCTTATTATCACCCAACAACAACTGAAAAATTAAGAGATCTTTTTGCTTGATTATAAATAGGAGGTAATTAATATGGTTGATGAAACTGAAATTAAAGACTTGATGAACAGTACAAAAAACAAAGTCGAAAAAATGAAAGTTTTGAAAAATTGGAAAAATGATTGTCAACAAATTCAAAGAGCTTCTGAGGAAGGAATGAATAAGAAAAGCGATAATCATTATAATCCTGAAATGATTACTTTGATTAATAACGCGATAACAAAAATTGAAAGTGAGGAGAAATGAATACACAAATTTCAAATGACATGATTAATGGAGTCTTGCAAGGCGAATATGCTGCCATTGAAAGCTATGATAAAATTCTATTTACTGAAAAGAATAAAGACCGTAGAAAGGTATATAAAAAAACAAGAATGAATCATGTTGATGCTATCAAAAAACTAAGAAAGGTATTAACTGCCAATAAGGTGAGTCCTGAATCAAGTAGTGGAATATGGGGCGATGTTGTCAGCTTGATTACAAACATTGCGAAAGAGTTAGATCAAGATCTACTAAGAAAAGCTATTTTAAAAGGTGAAGAAAACGGTCTACAGCTTTATCAGGATATTTTAAAAAGTGATATTGACGAAAAAACTCGTATTGTATTAACTGAAATTGTTGAAGACTATCAAAAAAGAAACATCAATAGGATTAAAAAACTAGATAGTTAGCTTATAGAACTCATTCCCGTTACTTTGTAATAGCGCCTTCTTACTGCCGCTGAAGTTATTAGGTCTGCCTTTCAAAAAAAATTGTCAAAACTTACACATTCATTACACCTGAATGTCGAGAAATGATTCTTTTTTGGACTGTATATTGGAAAGTGAATAAAAATATGGCTAGAGTAAGCCAATCGAATAAAAAAAATAGCCCCACGGAGATAAATTCCTGCGAGGTCACATTTAAAAGGAAAAAAATGAAAACAATTAATGATGAACTCAATCAAACAATAAACCCCTTTACTGAGAAAGTTATCGACTCCTTTAATTTCCATACAACTGATGAAGCGAAGAGAATCTTGAATTTCTCTCATAAAGCTTTTCAAATATGGAAACAAGTTGCCCTAGAAGAAAAAAAAACAGTAATAAATGAATTTTCGAGACACCTTAAGGAATCAAAAGATGATTTGGCAAATCTCATGACAACTGAGATGGGAAAACCAATTGTTCAATCTCATGCTGAAATTCAGAGATGTCTTGATATTATTTCTTATAGTATTGAGAATGCTCAGGAATTTTTAGCGGACAAAGAGAAGGACTTCTCGAAGGGAAAAGCTCTTGTCACTTATCAACCTCAAGGCGTCATTCTTGGGATTCAACCTTGGAATTTCCCTCTCTATCAAGCTTTAAGATACACAATTCCCAATCTATTAGCAGGGAATACCGTTCTTCTTAAGCATGCGAAAAATGTTTGGGGAACAGCACTTATGATTGAAAAATTATTTGAAAAAACTAAACTTACAGAAGGAGCCTTTAGAGTTTTAAAATTAAAATCAAATGACACAGACTTTCTTTATGAGTCGAGTAAAGTGAGGGGAGTGACATTTACAGGAAGCAGTGAGACTGGTTCTATTATTGCAAAAAAAGCCGGTGAGAATTTGAAAAAAACTGTCCTTGAACTTGGGGGAAATGATGCTTATATCGTTCTCGATGGTGCTGACTTAGAATCAACTGTTGATGCTTGCATTAAAGGACGCTTAAATAATAACGGTCAAACTTGTATTTGTGCGAAGAGGTTTCTAGTAGAAGAATCTATCTATGATCAATTTAAAGAAATGTTCATGGCCAAAATGAAAGACTCTCAAGTAGGTGACCCTTTTAATGAAAAAACAGATGTGGGACCTATGGCGAGAGAGGACTTATTAAAAAAACTCCATGATCAAGTTACTGAATCAATTAAGAAAGGTGCCAATTGTATATTAGGAGGCAGAAGAATTGATCGTGAAGGGTACTTTTATGAACCTACAATTTTAGAAGACCTAAAAGCAGGGATGCCTGCTTATGATGAGGAGCTTTTTGGACCAGTTGCAAGTCTTATTAAAGTGAAAAATGTCGATGAAGCTATTGAGATTGCTAACTCCTCTAAGTATGGTCTAGGTGGTGGTATATTTGGTGCAAATGAGGATGAACTCGTCAAAATTGCAAAATCGAAATTAGATACAGGGATGGTTAACGTTAATGGCTATGGTTCAGCGGGAGCCAATATGCCTTTTGGTGGAGTGAAGGCGAGTGGCTATGGAAGAGAATTTAGTCATCTTGGATTTCATGAGTTCGTTAATATTAAATCAATTATGATTCATCGCTAATGTACTAGGATCTCTATTAAAATAAAACTAAAATAGGAAGTATTTATGAAGTCATGATCATCAGCTTTTTTTATATGTTTAACACTGTCTAGTTGTTCAACCTTATATTATAAATAATGGGAAATGCTTGGTAAGGAGAAAAGAGAGCTTTTGCAGTCAAATATGAGTGAGCTTATTGAAGATCAAGAAGAGGTTAAAGAAGAGTTTGGAAATACTTTAACTAAAATCAGAAAAAAGTATTCTTTCAAAGAAGGAGAGCTTGAAGAAACATACGATAAAGTCAAAGCCGATTATAATGACCTAGAACAAAAGAAGTAGAGGATATAAAATGCACTAGTTAAGAATTGCGGTTACAACCCGTTCTCAAGCGTCAACTTTTATTGCAGCGTTGTTACCTCGTTTTCTGACTTTAAATCGTAAACTTTCTCTTTATACAGCTCAACTCCCTCAATAAAAGTTTCATATGGAGTTCTGCCTTTACAACGTTTTTCTTGATTGGTTCGTTTCTTGTTGTAGTTTTCCATAAACTCATCGAGATCACTCTGCAACTCCTCAAGCGATTCATAGAGCTTCTTTCTAAAAGCTATTGCTAGAATTCTCGTTCAATCGTCTGGTTGAGCTTCTCACACGATCCATTGGTTTGCGGATGCCTTGCCTTGGTCTTTGTGTGATCGATGTCATTTAAGGCCATAAAAAGCTGATACGGATGTCCGTCAGGTCGACCACAGTATTCAGCACCTCGGTCAGTTAGCATTCTTAAAACGGAGATACTGTATTTATCGAAGTATGGAAGGACTTTATCGTTTAAAAAGTCCGCTGCTTCAATTCAAGTTTTTTGAGTGTATAACTTAGCAAATCCGATATTCGAGTAAGTATCAATCCCAGTCTGTTGATAAATTCGACCAATGCCTTTGATCGTTCCGACGTAATAGGTGTCTTGAGCGAAGAGGTAACCCGCATGGTGAGTTTCAATTTCACCGTGGGCCTCTTCTTTCACTTTCTTCTCTTCAAGTGCTTGAACTTGAGACTCCGTTAGGATCCCTTTATTTTCGGTTGCCCACTTCTCTAATCTTTTAAGTCTTAGATGGGTCTTCTCAATTTTGTGTCTGAGCCAAACTCCACGGACTCCTCCTGCACTAATACTCCAGCCGTTTTCTTTATTAAGTTCATTGGCCACACGAACTTGTCCATGGGTTGGGTAGTTAAGAGAATATTCAAGAATTTTGTCTTCGATATTCTCAGGTAACCGGTTTTCTTAACTACTACATTTTAAAGGACATAAAAATCTATTTAGATTTTAAAAAAACAGTTCTTCAGTTTATTGATACTTAGAAAAAGTAAACTTGGATCTGGTTCTTAGCATGAGCCCAAAAATTTACTTCTAGACCATTAATACTTACTCCTTTGAGTTTAACACTTTTATCTCTTTTCGAATGTCTAACGTACGAATTGGGAATGGTATCGTAATATCATTTTCTGCAAAAACTTCTTGGATTCTCATGATTGCCTCACTTCTAGCTTCAAGGTAGTTTTGATGTCCTGGGTATTTGATCCATAGCTGAGCGACAAAATTAATGGAACTATCAGAGAACTCACTGTAAAAAACTTTTACTTTCTTATCAGGAATACGTTCTTTGATTTCATCTAGTGTCTTTTCTACTATTTTTTTTACTTCTCTTAACTTATCGGAGTATGAGACACCTACCAGTAAATCAATTCTTCTTTTAGGGGTAGTTGTTAGGTTGATAAAAGGTTTAGTAAACATATCCTTGTTAGGTACTAGAACCTCTAATCCTTGAAACGTTGTAATATTCGTTGTTCTTAGTTTTATTTTTGTTACTTCCCCAAGGTAGCTCCCTGTTTCAACTATATCGCCAACTTGGTAAGGTTCAGTGAAGGCTATTAAAATACCTGAGAAAAAATTAGAAGCAATCTCTTGGAAAGCGAAACCAACAGCAAGACCAATGACTCCAGCTCCAGCGAGTAAGGAAGTGACTGTTTTGTCTAGATTTAGAATTCCTAAAGCAACAAAAGACCCAGCAATAATTATTAACATGTAGAGGATGCTTTCTAGCAGGTTTGTCACTGACTGGTTTTTAGATATTTTAGGTAAAAATTTTCGAGCAACCTTTCTGGAAAACTTTGCAAGAAAAATGAAAAATAAAATAACAGATAATGCAACAAGAACATTTGGAATCCCTTTAATAGCTGCCTCGTACCATGATACAAGTTCTTGACTCAGCAAGTTGTAAAAATCTTTAATTTTATCATTCCACATTAGGAAACCTCCAATTACTGATGATTCTACTTTAAAACCAGGGGACGAGAATCCAAAAAAGTTCGAATAATTGTGTAGATTTCAACACAGAATTTATTCAATCAAGAGATTAATGAAAGAGCTGGATCACTTAATATTTGATGAGGGTAAATTACAAACAGGAGTTAACATGGAAAAAAATCTCGAAAGAATTACAAAATTAAAACCAGTGGGTATCGTTGATGAGAAGAGAAATAAAGAAATTATAAATTTTTTAAACTCTATTCTTGCAAATGAATATTTACTCTTTACTAAAACTTTGAACTATCACTGGAACTTCAAAGGCCCACGCTTTACAAGTATGCATAAATTCCTGGAGGAGCATTACAATAAGCTTTTAGAGGTGATGGATGACACCGCAGAGCGGGTAAAAATACTCGATGGCATTCCTCTCAGCACTGCTCAAGAAATGACTGAAGAAACGATCATTAGCGAAAAACCTAGGGAGATTCCTAGCTCTAACAAAATGATTGCAACACTCTTGAGAGACCATCATACAATTCAAGAGTTAATTAAAGGTAAAGTTAATTCAGATGACTTCTTTTCAGAAGATCCAGGAAGTGAAGATTTTCTCATAGGTGTTTTAAGAGAACATGAAAAAATGAGTTGGATGCTCAAGTCAAGTTTAAGTTAAGTGTAATATGGTTTTTGTCACTGAGCCGGAGGTATCTCCTGCTCAATATAAAGTTTTACTAAAAGGAATATTTTGATGGATTTTATTAGAGTTTTACTATCAATATTGTTGCCTCCTCTTGGGGTTTTTTTACAAGTTGGTATCGGAGGAGCATTTTGGCTTAATATTCTTTTAACCCTCTTGGGTTACGTCCCAGGTATTGTTCATGCTGTTTGGGTTATCGCTAAGAGATAGTTGGAAAAATAAACAATAAAATCCAAGGGAATGCAAGAATGTGTAGAAGACTACACATTTTATTTTTATAAGTAACAATTCAATTCATTGGACTGTAAGTATAAATCTATCAAGGAGTTTATATGCAAATTAATGAAAAAACTAAGCCACCTCAAAAATTAATGTATCTTGTTGTATTCTTATTAGTGTTTTTGTTGGCGATTATGGGAATGGTTATAAAATTTAAATACAAAAATACAATTGAGAGTAACATGTCGATGTATGAGAGGTTAGAGCAATCATTCGATACCATATCACAAGAAAAGCATAAAGAATCACTTTACGAAGATTCGATATATGTTGAAACACTTGAGACTTCAAATGAGCTGCAAAAACTCTTTAAGGAATATAGAGGTGCTAATAAGGCGGGGAAAGAGGTAGTGTTAGTCGACATAGAGTTTAACCTCGAAAAA
Organism: Bacteriovoracaceae bacterium; assembly: GCA_965217035.1. Taxonomy (GTDB): domain Bacteria; phylum Bdellovibrionota; class Bacteriovoracia; order Bacteriovoracales; family Bacteriovoracaceae; genus JAUHYH01. The sequence continues at coordinate 2,372,471 of OZ244226.1, forward strand.
TTTAAAAATAATTTAAAACAGCTTAAAGCAAAATACTAGCAATAATAAAAATGAGGACTTAAATCAAATCTGTGATTAACTAGAATTAAGTTTGATACTTAATAGTAATTTCTAACAAGGAGAAAAAATGAAAACCACATTAATTTTATTAACTTTAGTACTTGGCGTGAGTTTGGTATCTTGTAGTCAAGAGTATAAAGTGGAAAAAGAACTAATGAGCTATGAAAGTTTCAAAAAAACTACGGAGGAGAAAATTTCTAAAATTGAACAAAAACTTTCTACATTTGAAGCAGAAATAAGAGAAAGTAAGCAGGAAGCAAAATCTGACTTGAAAGAGAAGTACGAACAAGCACTAGAAGAAAAAGAACAAGTTGTTGATAAGCTATCTGAAGCGAAAGAATATACCTCTGATAGGTGGGAAGACTTTAAAGATAGTGTCGAAGACAGTGTAGATTCTTTAGAGGACAAGGTTGACGAGTTAACGAATAGCTAGTCATGGAATCACTAAGAAGAGAGGTTGAGCCTCTCTTCTTGTTTAAGGAAGCAATATGAAAAGTAAAATTCTATTAGGAGGATTGGCTGTGCTAACTATTTTTTTAGTTGTTCTACCAAAGGCACCGAAGGATAAAAGTGAAAAGCTTGTGGATACAATCGAAGAAAGCACTGAGGATCTTGAGGAAACGGTTGAAAATCTAAATGAAGTAGGCGAAATGGTCACTGAGCTGAGAGAAGAAAATAATAGAAGTGAGTCAAGCCGATAAATAAAGATAGGCAATGATTCTAGTAAATAAAGTTAATAAAAGGTACCGGGGCTGGAAACTAATAGAATTACGTATTTTAGTCTGAGGAGTTTATAATATGGGACATTTAAAAAATGGCATTTGGCATAATGATGAAGTCGCCACGAGTAATGAAAAAGGCGAGTTTGATAGAGAAGCAAGCCAATTTAGAGATTCTATTTATCCAGCTCATTCTAAGTACACACCTCTTAAAGATAGATACCATTTATACGTAAGTTATGCTTGTCCCTGGGCACATAGAACATTGATTACAAGAAGCTTAAAATCTCTAGAGGATTACATCTCAGTAAGTGTTGTTCACCCTGATATGCTTGAAAATAGTTGGACGTTTAGAAAGGACTTCAATCATACAACAGGTGACAAGATTTATAACAAAGATTACTTGTATCAGATATATCAGCTACATGATGAAAATATTACGACAAAGGTTACAGTGCCTATCTTATGGGATACAGAAACAAACTCCATAGTGAACAACGAATCTGGTGAAATAATTAGAATTCTTAATAAATCTTTTGATGACTTAACTGGATGTACGATAGACCTATATCCAACTAATCTAAGTGATGAAATTAACATTATGAATGAAAGGATATATGAGTCAGTTAATAATGGTGTCTATAAAGCTGGTTTTGCTAAGAAACAAGAGGCATATGATAGTGCTGTAGATGAATTGTTTAGCACTTTAGACTGGCTTGATTCTTGGTTAGAAAGCAGGGAATATCTTGTTGGAGAACGGCTTACAGAGGCTGATATTAGATTAATGACAACTTTAATTCGCTTCGATCATGTTTATCATACTCATTTTAAATGTAATATTAAGAAAATTGTAGATTACACTAATTTAAAACAGTATGCTGGAAACATTTACAAGAAGTATGATGCTTTTGAAAAAACAACCTTTATGGAACATATAAAAAGGCATTATTACTACTCCCATGACTTTATTAATCCCAATAGAATTGTTGCTAAGGGGCCAGATAAAATGGACTTTAGTAAAGATTAGTCTCAATGTTTTGGTTTTTGGCTCCCATAATTGTTGGTATTTGTGTTGTTATTCAGTCTGGAATCAATGACAAAATCCAATCAACTCATAATATTTTTTATGCTCTAATTTATGGTAATATTATCTTTATCTTTCTATCGATATTAGCGTTTAATCTTTTTGGTGGAGAAAAAAATGTCAACTTTCAATTTTGGAGTAAAGAACATTTGCAATCACTATCATGGTGGTTTTTAATCCCAGGAATGATGGGTATAACAATTGTCACCGGGAGTACCATTGGATTTGAAAAAATGGGGGCAAGTGCTACTATTACTTTAATAGTATCCTCACAACTTATTACTGGAATAGTCTGGGACTACTTTATCAAGTCAAAACCGATTACTTTAGAAAATATTATCGGTACAATCATTTTAATGCTAGGAGTTCTAATCAGCTTCGGTTTTATTTCTTTATCTAAGAAATAAATAGATTCTACAAAGATAAAGTGCGTAGTTGCCGATTTTTGAAAAGAAGAAAAAATAGCTCAACGTAATCAATAGTCACTAGCAGTATTTTTTGAAAGATTCACCAAGCTAAATTCATTTACTGGGTGTGAATCAAAAGTCTTGCCAATGTGATTTAGTAGAGATGAGACCCTAACCTTTTAGAAATCTACACATTTACTTACCATCATCTTAAATTAGCTTGGTCGCTAAGCGTTTATTCTTATTTGTAAGATTAATTCAATAAAGGAGAAAGTAATGAAGTTAGCTTATTTAGTGACTGCATTGTTATTTACGTCATGCTCGAGTTTTAAATCAGGGCCAAGTTTTATTGACCAGGAAGCAAACAACAAAATCACCGAGATGAATACAAAGTCATCAGAACTAAAAATGAGAAAAGCTCATTTAATCACACCAAATCTATTCCAGGAAGCAAAGGAAGTAATTTCTGATTCTAAAGAGCTATTAAATGAAGGCAAGACTTTTACAGATATGCAAAAAGAATTCAATCGGTTTACTCGTTTAGAACAGGAGATGACGAATAGTATTGAAATGAGTCGTAGGCATGTTTCTCAAATTCTCGAGGCAAGAGACCAAGCCATTATGGCAGGAGCTAAAGATCGAGATTTGTTTAGAGAAGCCGAAAGCAAGTTTAGAGAAGTTGGTGAAAGTATTGAGGATAAAGATTTGACTGATGTCATTGAGCAACGTAGCGATGTCATTAAGTCTTATCAGTTAGCAGAAGTAGAGGCTATTAAAAATAATATGTTACTTCTTTCCAAGAAAAACTTAAAAGAAGTTAAAGCTTTAGATGGAGACGATTATTTTCCTGAATTGTATAATGAATCTATTACGCACCTTGAAAAGGCAGGGAGTGTAATTTCTGCGAACAAAGATGACATGGTATTGATCAATCATCATGTTAGGAAGGCAGAAGACTCTTCAAAGAGGCTTATCGCTTTAACCAAAACAGCGAACTGGCTAGAAAAAACAGAAACGAGTAAAATGGCATTAAGCTTTGAAGAGGATTTTACAAAAGTTTATAATGATCTTTATGCTCCATATGATGCAAGATTTTTAAGTGCGAAGCAGAATTTTGTTAACTTGAAAAAAGAAACGTCGTACTTGCCTTCTGTGAGATCTGAAATTGCGCGACTTTCAAAAAACAATAATATCTTGGATAATAAGGTCAAAGAGATTATGTCTCGCGAAAAGAGATTGAATGAGAGGGTCGTAAAAAGTGAAGAGATCCAGAGGAAAATTTCAGAATTCAAAAAAGAGGTCGGAAGTTCTAATGCTGACGTCTTCAGACAAGGAGATGCGATTTTAGTGAGACTAAAAGGAGTTAACTTTGATTTTAACAAGTCAAATTTACCTAAAGCTGCAAAGCCAGTTATGGATGAAGTTGTGGAATTTATCGATGAGTTTGAAAAACCGCGTCTGATTGTAGAAGGGCATGCTGATGCTATCGGAAATCCGAGCTATAACAAAGAGTTGTCCAAGGCAAGAGCGAATAATGTTTTAGATTTTATCACAAAGGAAGCCGAAACAAACTTCGCTTCCACTAAAACGATCGGTTACGGTTTCAATAAGCCAATTGTCGATAATAGAACTGCATCAAACAGAGCAACAAATCGAAGAATTGATATCTTAATTTACCCTAACTCATAAAGATGTCATCCGAGGAAAGCTATGGCTCTCTCGGATGATTTATTCTATATTAAAAAGGAGAAAGCAATGAAAGAAAAAGATAAAAAGAAAAAAGTTGAAATCGAGAAAAAAGAAATAAAACCTGGTTACAGACCGAACAGAGAAAAAATTGTACAACCTGAATTTCCACCTACTGAGGAAAATATTGGATTACCTCATCAAAAGCCGATCAAGAAGCCAAAGAAACCCGATACGAGGTATCCTAAGCCAAATGAGTTCGAAAAGGTTTACTAGTAAGTATTTTCTATTCGTTTAAAGTGTGAAGAATTTGCTCCTGTATTCGTGCAGGAGCCTATCATTAAGATACTTTTCTAATGTGTACATAATTTAAAATACTAACGAAGACACTTCCGCCGATGAGGTTTTCAAATACGACAAAAAGTAAAACTCTGAATATCTCTGTTATCTGGAGATTTGACCCGGCAAGATAGGCACTAAAAAGTTAAGCTGAGCCGACAATTGAGTGATGAGGACTAATTGCAGATGAGCCAAGGCTAATAAGTAGAGAAGACGTTAAGGTACCGATGAAATTTCCTATCAGGATAGTTATCCATAAATAAAGTAGATATTTGAGTTTTGCTTTTTTATTTAAAACGGTGTAGACAGCCGTTACTGTGTGCTCTGTGAATAGTTGTGTTTCACTAAGAATACAGACAATAAACCCAAGCGGATAAAATAAAGCAATAATTAATCTTTTACTCATGCCTGTTAATGAATACTCAAGTGCAATTTCAGCTGCAAAGCCTAGAATTAGGCTAGCTGCAATTGAAGAAAGTAAGAGTGATAAATGAGATCGACCGTATTGTTCATACGCTTCTTCTATTACTGTTTGAAGCACGTCGTCAGGTTGGCGAATAACCAAGTCACTTCTTTTGATAATAGCAGGAGTGTGTTCCTTCGCTTCTTGGTTTTACTCCTCAGTGCGAGATTGCTCTGTGTTACTTAGTTATAAGTACTCTTCAGTTGTTGATTGTTTTTAGTTTAGGTAAAGAGAAATTTGTAGAAAAATTCATATTTATTAATCTTTCCTTAGATCTAATAAGTGAGCAATAAGCCGATAATACATTTAACAAGAAGCTTTGATGAAAGGCTATTTGATTATAGGGATTCTTTTTGGACTTATGAGTGTTTATAGTGAAAACATTAAATCCCAAAAAATCTCGATTAGTCAGAACTATATTGCGAAAAATAAAAGTATTTTAAGAGAGAATTTTAAAAAGATTAAAGAACTAAAACTAATGAAAAAAATTGAAAATAGCATTAATTCTCAAAAACGAGTAGAGAAAGCATGTTAGCGACATATAAGTGTGACTCATGAGTTTAATGAGCTAATTGAAAATCAAAACTTAAAAAAAGAGGTGTCGATGCTAAAAGGTAAAGATGTTTATTGCAAAATTCAAAAGTTTTAAAAAAGGATTTCTGAATATTATCAAGCAAAGAAATCTTAAAATGGGTAAGGATGTATTAGACCTACGAGGAGTGAATTTTAGAGGAGCAAATCTTGACGATGAAAAACTTGGTAATGCCCAAATGAAAGATGTTAACTTGAGTGACTGCTCTCTTGTTAAGGCAGACCTAAGAAGTGCAAACCTTAATGGAGCCAATTTACGTTATGTTAATATTTCTGAAGCTATATTTGACGGAGCCGATCTATCAGGCGCTGATTTGAGTCATGCAATAGGCTGGGAAAGTGCAAGCTTTAAGAATTGTAAAATTTCAAAAAGCACAAAGCTAACTTTTTCAATTAAAAAGGATAAAATATGAAGATTAATAACAAAATAAAATGCAAATTTAATACACTAATTCAAAAATTTTAGGAATAGGAAATTTTTTATTAAGTTTCTTGCCTGAAGTGCTCTACAACGACGGTAAAGATCTATCTATTGTTGCTAAAAAAGGAGCTAAGAACTATTAGAGGTAATAGCAGAACTGTTTTATTAATGCTAAACGGTTGTGAGATATTTGCAAGAATTAAAAGCCTGTAAAGCTTCTATTCACGATGAACTCCAGTCGTGTGAGTTGTTAAGCAATAAATTATTGTTTAGGAAAATTCATAATCTTTAAGCAGATATTAAGATTCAAAAAAAAGCGTATGACAAAATTAAAGAATCACAAGTTTTTATTAAAAAATGTTAAGTTTTTTTCACATTTATTTCAACTTTATGAGAATTAAAAATAGTTTTATGAAATAAGATAGTTATAGTCTTTAAATATAAATCATTAAACTAGGAGGAAAAGATGAAGAGATTTATATCGGTTTTTGTATTTCTGATTTCTATGGCTCTTTGCTCTGGCGTTGGGGCTACTAGCTCTAAATTTGATCGAAAGGTTAATGGCGAGTTTATTACAATTTCGGGGAAAGTTTCAAACGTAAAAGCTGATTCATTTAACTTGAAAACCGAAGGAAGAACGATTTTTGTTGAAATGGATGACTATGACTGGGATGCAGATGGTTACAAGTTGGTAAATGGGGATAGAGTCGTTGTGACGGGAAGAATTGATCATGATTTTTTAGAGAGAAAGAAGATTGAAGCTGGTAGTGTCTACGTAAAGGGAATCAATACTTACTTCTTCGCAAGTAGTGATGATGAGGAAGGACCAGGTAATTACAGTACCTACTTATACCCAGATTATTCAGGCTTAAAAATGCTTCCAGAGAATACTCATGCCCATCTTAGTGGGACAGTTACTAAGATTAATGGGCGTAAATTTACTCTTGATACTGGCTTAAGAAAAGTTGTAGTTGATACTTCAAACTTAATCTACAACCCACTTGATAATGTTGGTTACACTCAAGTAGATAAAGGCGATTTTGTTAGTGTATCAGGGAGTGTAGACGAAAACTTTTTTGGAAAGAAAGAGTTAGACGCTGGTTATGTTGTTGAGTTTTAATAAGTCTCAATAGGACTTTATCGAAGAAGTTTTAAAAGGAGCCCTTATCTATTCTAAAGGTGAGGGCTTCTTTACTACCTCAATTTTTAATACTAATAATTATTTTTTTTGGAGATTTCTAATGAAAAGATATTTCGGAATAGGGTTCATGTTTGTACTTCTTGTGTCTTGTAGCAAAGAAGTTAATGTTGGAATGAAAGCCAATCTTAGTCCTGATTACATAAAAGAAAATCGGGAAATATTAAAAGAAAACTCAGAGAAGATTGAAAGGTTGCTGGGAATGAAGAGGTTTCAAAAGAATATAGAATTTCAAAAGAGAGTAGAGAAAGCTCGCAAAACTCATATGGATGCAACTCATAAACTCAATGAGCTAGTTGAAAGTCAGAGTCTGGAAAATAAAAGAGAGTATGAGCAAGAGCTTGCAAATTATAGAACTATTTGGGACTATATTGTTCATAACTATTCAATATAAAAAATAATCTTTTACCTAAGCTTAATTCGCAGAAAGGTAAAATAGTGAAAAATTTTATTTTTTATTGTCATCACTTAGCTTGAAAATGGAGTCCAAATCTACTGTCTTTAGCGCTGCGCATTTGTGTAGTGATTCGGGAAGTGAAGCCAGCAGGTCGATTGACGCGAAAAATCTTCTCTCCGTCCTGCTGCTTCTGGGTAGTAAATTGGGTAGTAAAACGAAATATTTTGGATGTAAGTTGAACGTATTTTCAATGTATTGGAAAAGCAAAAATGCTTTTAAAAACAAGATCTTCAGTTGCTAAATCTAAAGAGATTATTACCTAGAAAACTTAATGATTTTCATTACTTACTTCGCTAAAAAAACATTCAAAAATTTAATAAATCCAGAATCTAATTTGCTGGCTTCGAACCAATTGGTCGGGAGTTCGAATCTCTCACGCCGCGCCAGTAAATATGAAGGCCCTTTTTTATGGTGCGGTTTAGAAATAGTTTCGATTCCGGTCCATTCCGGAGACATAGGTTACAGTTCATTCTCGAGATATAGGTAACACTTTTTTAGGTAATTACTTCCTGACGTCCTTGATGATATAGACGATTCCTCAATCGTTACTAATTTACACAGTGTCTAAGTTTTTGACAGTTAATCAGCAGGTACTCCAATAAAATCTCTTTCAACCTGGCATGCTACTTGCTTCTCAAGAGATTAAAATAATTGTGAGAGAAAAAGCATGAAAAATTTAATTTTAGTAACTGTTCTAATTTTTATTACAGCTTGTAACCAACAGGTTGTGAGAAGAAACTCAATGTCAAGCCAAATTGACAATAGCACTGGCATCTCAGAGGACATAACAGGAAATACAGTTGATAATACTGAAACAACATCAATTACAGAAAATACATCAGGGAGTACCAATAGTTCCTCTACTTCCAATACAACTACATTGCAGCTAGAAGTCGAGAATAGTTCAAGTAATATTGTGTCTACAGTGTCCTATATGGACACATACAAGGAAGCTGCAACGTATCCAATAGGTGGGCAAGCTGATCCACTTGATGACATACTCCCCAGAGTTGTTATAAGTAACGGAAATCCTCCTTATCACATCTCAATAGTCAATAAAGACCAATATGCTACAGAAGGCTATGATTTAGGCAAAAGTAGAGAGATTAAGGTCATAGGTCTTGGAACTCTGCTTGATGTTGATAGGTCTGACAATGGTACAGTCTGGGAAGCAATTCAATTAGGAATTAGCTATAAGGACTATTTGTTTCAGTATGCATCTGATCAACTTTATCAATTTGACTCGTTTAAAATTGCTGCCTTTATAGAAGGAAATTATACAATTAGAGTTGAGGACTCTTCTGGACAAGTAAAAACGATTACTGTTAGATCCAGAGACACAAACGGAGAAATGGATAGTTATTGTTACTTCCAATATAAGAGAGCTAGCGCAAATAAATTTAAAAAATATATTAAGTTTCGCTCTGTGAATGGTAGAACTAGTGGTAGCAACACAACGTTTGGGTGTGCTACAGGAATGGCACTAGGTTGTATTCCCGGAGAAGTTATTTTTAAACGCCCAGTTAAAGTTGTAAAGCACTCGGCTTTAAAGTGTGAATTCAAAATTAGTGGACAAAGTCTTTCATCTGAATCAAGTACATCATCTCGTAGAGTTTCAATTGGAAGCAGTAGACGACCCAATTTTAAGATGGGATATAACTTAAACTCCATCCCTAATGTTTACTAGAATCTAAAAGAACTTCTCTAAATAAAGATGTGAAAGAGATATTTGGTTCTAAATGAGCGTTTTATTAAGACGCTCATTTTTGTTATTGGTACATATAAATAATTAACAAAAATCAAGAAAGATCTATTTGGAATAAAAAGTACGATATTACCCACGCAGGCTATAAGATTACTTGCAAAATCTGCTATCGAGGTCACAAGTATTGCTCTCCTTCATGTAAATCAAAGAGGGGCGATGAAACCAGAAAACGCGCGAAAAAGAAGTACAAATCATCAATCGAAGCGAAACTAGATCTCCGCGATCGCTAAAGAAATTACAGAAAAAGAAAAAATGATCTTACTCTTAAGAATAAAAAAAGTGTGACGTATAAAACTTCCATCGAGCAGAGCTCTCATATAGATTTTTATCTACTGGGAAAAAGTAACAATTTCTCCATAAAGATCCCCTTAATTTATAAAATGTTCAAGAATTTTTTTTATCGAAATAGGTAATTTTTTCTTTAGTAAAAAACTCTCATGTAATTTTTCAGGGAAAATGTCATATCTTTATTTTTCAGGGAAAGCGTCCTAAATGAATCAATCAAGTAATTCTTAAGTTATTGATCTTACTTAAGGAGGACGATACTTGCCCACTCAAGATCGATCTCGATTAACTCAAAATTACTCCAACTATGAGCCATAGTCTTTTTAAAGATTAACCTATCACAATCATTTGGATGAGATTGGATCAAATTATCTCTAAAGCATCTTTGAATAGAACCATGAGTGAAGAGTTGGTGCTCAAATTGATCGAGATAATCTGTATAGTCCTGGTTAAAAGTAAGTAATCGAAAATTAAATGGTTTAGGTTGGTAGCGTTTATAGAGTAGTAAAGTTTTTCCATTACTAAAAACAAGATCACCTTTAGCTGGCTCAAATTTTAAAGATTGACTAGTAATAACTTTCTTTTCACTTAAAAAAGCATAAGGACTTCTAATAGTTCTCAACTCTGAATTGATGACAATTGCATTTGATTCAAATTTTAGCTCTCGATAAAGATCCACTTCAATATTAATCTCACTATAAGAGAACTCTCTAATATTTTCTAAATCACTAAGTACTGTGTACGCTTGATGATGAAAAGCTTCAAAATTTTTAGAAGCATGATTCCAAAATGTTTCGAACTCTAAACCTTTGAGTGAATCAATGCTTTGAGTCGCTTTAAACTGTTTGTTTTTATGCTCGATAACATATTCAAGATCTGAGCACTTGGTCTTACTTGCAATTGTTTTTGTGACTTTTAGATTGAGCTCAAAGCACTTATTATCACTTTGATAATTTCTAAAAATCGCGTTTTTTCTTTTATAAAAATGGGAAGTTGCTTTACCAACTTTTTCAATCTTAATTTTTCTAAGACCCAGGGGGCCTTTTAGGTAAAGAGGATTAGATTTTAATTGCTCTCTAAGTTCTTTGTTTTTCTGCAATGACCATACAAGCTCTCCAGAATAAGCTGTTGTTACGCTCAAAAGCATCGTTATCATTAAGTATTTCATACCTTCTCCCATAGTCTTTTACTTATCGAATCGCCTCAAGATCAACAAATTCAATAAATCGATGATCCTGAGTTCTTTAAGTTATATTCAGGTCTTATTCAGCTTATTCTTCTTAGGTAACACATGGTATAGATTGGCCGTAGAGTTTGGAACTGAGGTTTTTGATCACAAGTGCGAGGACACTCGAATTATTGATGAGTTTTTTGATAATCAAATTTAACGCATAGAGAGAAAGGAGGTCTTTATTGAGCTATGTTCAGAAACTCGATAGTTTTCTGAGCAAAAATAAGCGAACGGTTTGGGATTATTTATAATCTCGTCTTATTTTTTTACGAGGAGAAATTATTGAAAATTGCACCAACAGAAGAATATAAAAAAGAGTTAAACTAAAAGTTAAAGAGGTTAATTCTTTTATTTTACTTTTTGAAAATTCAGAGATATTCGAAGTGATTTTTTTCTTAAAAAATACTAGTAGCTGAAATCGACATTTAAGAAAACTTAATACATACAAAGCAGTAAGCATTAATCTAAGAATCTAGAGAGTGATGTTAGTAATAAGTAAGATACTAAGTTTTTATATTAGGTAATACTTTACTTGAGTGAATTATTAAAGTTTAATGAAAAGTCTATACTGTTTTATAATAAGAGATCTGAACAATGAAAAAAATAAATTTTTTTAAACAAGTTGAACTCAACTTTGATGAAGCAACTAAATATTTAAAAATTCAAAAAGATATTTTGGATCAGATTAAGCAAAATAATGTGATACTTCATATGACTTTCCCGATAAAAAAGGATAATGGGGAAGTTGAAATTATCGAAGCTTGGAGAGCGCAACACTCTCACCACCGGACACCTTGCAAGGGAGGAATACGTTTTGCAACTATTGCCAATGAAGATGAAGTAAAAGCTCTTGCGGCATTAATGAGCTACAAATGTGCTGTTGTCGATGTTCCATTTGGAGGTGGTAAGGGAGCAGTAAAAATTGACCCTAAGAAATATTCCAAAAACGAACTAGAAAGAATAGTTAGAAGACTTACTTTTGAGCTCCATAATAAAAACTCTATTGGGCCAGGTCTGGATGTACCTGCCCCTGATTATGGTTCTGGTCCTCAAGAAATGGCATGGATTGCAGACACCTACAAATCATTAACAGGTGACCTTAATGCAAGAGGCTGTGTGACTGGTAAACCTGTTACTCAAGGAGGAATACGTGGCAGATCAGAAGCAACAGGGCTAGGAGTTGCTTTTGGTATAAGAGAACTTTTTGAGAATGAAAGCTTTTTAAATCAATACCAGTTAACTAAAGGGTTAAGAGGTAAGTCTGTTGCTGTTCAAGGTTTTGGAAATGTTGGTTTTCACAGTTGCCAAAGTTTAAGTGATATGGGAGCAAAAATTGTTTGTTTATCAGAGTTTGAGGGCACAATTCAAAATCTTGAAGGACTTGATATACAAGCTTTGCATGATTATAGAAAAAAGCAAGGTACATTTGAAGGTTTTCCTGGAGGGGAGTTTAACGAAAACAGAGATAAGGTTTTATCATTTCCTTGCGATATTCTAATTCCTGCAGCCTTAGAATCTCAGATAACAGAAGAGAATTGGAAAAATGTAAATGCAAAAGTCATTGCGGAAGCTGCGAATGGACCTGTTACTTTTACGGCCAGTCAAAAATTATTTGAAAGTGGCGTTATCATTATTCCAGATATTTACCTAAATGCTGGGGGTGTGATCGTTTCTTATTTTGAATGGGTAAAGAATCTTTCTCAGATTCGGTTCGGACGGATTGAAAATCGTTATGATAAAAAGAATTTTAGAAGTATTATAGATCTTGTCTCTAAATCTACAGATCTTCAGATTAACGAGCAAGTAATACAAAAAGCTATTCACGAAGGAGATGAAAGAAATCTTGTTATCTCAGGGCTTGAAGAAACTATGGTGAGAAGTTTTGAGCAATTAGGAGAAGTTTGTGAGAAGCATGATTTTCAAATTGATCTGAGAACAGCTGCGTTTATGAATGCGATTGCTAAAATAGCTTTATCTTATGAAGAGAATGGTATTTTCCCTTAGGTTTTAAAGTAAGGAAGATCAATTTTCTTAAGAGATTTCTTCGGATTTTTACGATAAGTTTTCTGACAACTAGATAGATCTCAGCTGCTAGTGTTTTTTGAGAAAAGAAAAAAATCTCTACTTTTGCCTTACTGATGCTGATACTTTGAGGACAAAATACAAGCTTTGTTTCTTCTGAAACCGCGGCCGGTATATACCAAATAAAAGTCTGCCGTGATTAATGAAGGAATAGATGTCGATTCGAACATGTTTAAAATCATCGAGTCATTAATTCTGAGCCTAGACTTTTCATTTATAGGATACATATCATTCCAGGAGATTTCTTTCGTAACCTCAGGAGAGTATTCACCTTTTCTCAGTGAAAGGTAGGAGCGTTTAAAGCCTTTTCGATTCGTTGAAAAAAAGCTCCCATTTGCCCTTTAAATTATTATCACAAAATTGAAGCCAAACATTTTTAATATCTTTATGCTCGAAAGACAGAAGCTCTTTTATGAACGTTACTTCGGTGAGATTTTAGTTTTTTCGCAAGCTCATGATAAGAAGGGAGATTATGAGGAAGGGCGATTAAGCCCTTCCTGGTTTCCTCATGCGCTATGTTTGAGATACTCGGGATGTTTTATTGGACCTCGTTCCCACTGAGTTTTTACTCGGTGGATTTGTTTAACGATGGCCTGGTGGGCCTTTTCCAAACTTCTTTTTGGGCAGGAGTCATACTTTAGAGCGACTAATTCTCTTTTGGGTGGGACAGAGACACTTATAAGTGATTCATAAGCTTTTCCTGTACTTCGTCTCAGTCTCACATTGACTTTTTTAGCATGAGGAAAAATTCGTTTGATATAATTTTTTGCTTTGTTAATTTCTTTAGCTTTATGGATATGTTTTCTTTGCATAATACCTCCATTATGAAGCAAAACTAAATGACGGTTCGAGAATCTCTGAACCTTCATAACCCTTGGGCACGTTGATTGAAAATTCATCATCCCATAATCCCCCATTTTGTGGCACTCTAACTTGGACGGATGGGGAACTAGGTTCCGTTAACTCTTTTATTCTTTTGAGCTTGATGAATTTATCATCATGCTTGTTACTTGAAACAATTCCTATAGCTTGGACTCTTTTATTTAGAAGTCGCTGCAATCGACCCTTGTAGCGGTATTCTTTGATAATAAAATCTTCTCCCTCATCAGAGTAAATAGAAAACCTTATTGCTCTACCTTTTCTATCCCAAGTTATTGGAATGAGTGTTCCAACAACAGTTTGTTTTTTGTTTTTAGAAGTTGCTGGCGTAAAAGTGTCATTCCAAAATTTTTTCATACGGCATAACCTCCTGTTAAACGTTGATTCTGAACTTCGACTACAGGTTCAGCGAATTCTTTTGAAAAGCGATTTTTCTTCCATTGAATAAGTTGCTGATCGATTTCTGATTCAAGTTTTAGGTATATCTCCCAAGGATCTTTACCTTGAATAGTGGAGTAAAACTTTTTACCAGCAGAGCAAATATCTAGATTGCCTTGTATATACGAACCGATATTGGTAAAGTTCAAATTAATGGTAGAGTAGGCTGGAGCGCGTGCTTCCAACCTTTGTAACTTGTCTCTAATTTTAACTAAGTTTTGATTTTGTAACTTGATCCCAACTTCATTAATCGAGAAGTTTTCAAAGAAGTAGGGACTAAGATACTCTGAAATAGTTTTCATAGAACCTCCTTGCTTCAAGATTAGTATGCGAATCCCTGGTTATAGGAACAGCATAGTTCACTAATAAGCCTTGAAACTTGAGGTTATTGAAAAGAAGCTTGATATCCAAAAGCTCTTCTTTGATCAACAACATAAGCTTCAAAGCTAAATCATTGAAAAAAGATGTTTTTTCCATCATCACATAAAAGATATTACCAGAAAAAAAAGTGTCAAGAGAAGAGAGTGAAAAAAAATTGAAGAATTTTTGACGAAGGGTTGACAAAAATTTTGATGCACCCAGCGTAAAAATAATAAGAGCAGCCGATAGAAGCTGTTAAATTTGAGTTTTTCAAGGAGGTATTGATGAAAAAAAGCATGTATGAACTTTTGTTTCTTGTTATCGCTACCTTTATATTTTCGGGGGAGCTGATAGCGAGCGAAGGACAAGATTTATGGGGAGTGAAAAGTTCTGATAGGAGCTTAAGTTCTTTTTTTGATAATCTATGTAAATCTTCAGAAACTCTGTACCCATTAAAAATGTCATTAAACGAGACTTGCCATCAGAAAATTAGTAATCAACTTGGCTATGAGATTAATAATTTTCTCGTAGATTTTAATGAGAAAGATAGTTCAATTCAAAAAACTAACTAAAACAAGGAGAAATGAAAATGATGAGAACAACTTTTTTACCATTAGATGAATTCAGAATTCGCCCTGCTTTTTGGGGAGTTGAAAGAGATCTAAGACAAGTGATGGACAGTATTGATAGTATTTGGGAAGGAACCGAACGAACTTTTACTGACTTTGAAGAGACAGATCAAGCTTATTTGATGAGCATTGATATTCCTGGAGTGAGTAAAGATGACCTTGAAATTGATATGGAGAATGAAAGACTTGTTATTACAGGAGTCAGAAAAAGAGCATTTTCTGATAAAACAACGACAGATAAAGTCTCGAAAGTTGTAAATATTCCAAAACTTGTAGATAAAGAAAAAATCCAGGCCCATCATGAAAATGGAGTGCTTTATCTTGCACTTCCTAAAATGGAAGAAGCCAAGCCTAGAAAAATTAAAATAGTCGACGGTAACAAAGAGTCTTCGTGGAAAAACCTCTTGGGTTTTAAGAAAAAAGAAGAAGGTAAATCTACAGTTGCATAAAGCATCTTGAAAACGAGGTTTTAGAGATGAGTCAAACTTTGAAATCTATTGGAATAGTTTTTTTAGGTGTCGCCCTTGGTGTGGGCGGCACTTATCTTTTTAATAATTATAGTTTTGTTGAAAAGAGTGATAAGAAAATTATAAGTAAAAATGATCTTTTTTCTACTCCAGATCGAAGCAATTTTGATCATTTTTTTGATAAAAATTTTGACCAAGATTTTTTCGGAGAAAGCTCTTCACCATTTAAGCAGATGGAGAAGATGAGAGAGAACATGCAGCGACTGTTTGAAGATAATTTCAATGATTCTTTTGATAATAAGTACTTTGATAATTGGTTTGATGGACGTTTTGGAGGTTCTGTTTCTGATATTGGAGAATCTGAAGACGATGAGTACATCTATTATAGGATTGAACTAGAGGGGATCGATAAAAATAATTTTAAAATCGATGTTACAGACGGTCAGCTAAATATCTCTGGGGTTATAGATAAACTGAGTGAAGATAGCTCTAATGGAAGTTTTTCAAAAAGCCGACTAAGAAAGAGCTTTAATAGAAGTTTTCCAGTTCCCTCAGGGGTTGATGCTGATAAAGTTGAGTTTGAAACTAAAGAAAATGAGTTAATTGTAAAGTTTCCGAAAACTGTAAGTTAAAAATGTGGAAAACTGTGATTTGGTATTGAAACTGAATAAAAATTAGATATATATTTAAGGAGAAAGTTGTAGTAAATTTTTTTACATTACAAATTCGAATTTTACTTTTTATTGTATCGCAATCGAGAGTCTAAATCCCTTTTTGTCGTGTTTAACTCTTGATGACCGATCGTGAGAGATTAGATATGGCAGAAACTCAGTTTTACATTTTATCCAAATATACATTTAAGGAAGGTGGCTATGCTCGAAGTTAGAGATATCTCAAAAAGTTTTGGAGACTTCCAAGCCGTGGACTCGGTGAGTTTTTCGGCTAACAAGGGAGAGGTTTTAGGTTTTTTAGGCCCTAACGGTGCTGGTAAGTCTACGACGATGAAGATGATTACAGGGTTTTTAAATTCGAGTTCGGGGGATGCGATTGTTTGTGGTTCTTCTGTTAATGAGAAGCCTTTGGAAGCCCAAGCCAGTATTGGTTACGTCCCTGAAAATGCTCCTCTTTATGAAGAAATGTACGTAAGGGAATTCTTGGAATTTATTTCAAAAATGCGATCTCTCGATCCAAGTCAAATTAGCTCTCGAATTGATGAGATTATCAAAATGTGTTCTTTGAAAGAAGTAGAGTTTCAAAAGATTGAAACTCTATCTAAAGGATATAAAAGAAGAGTCTCCCTCGCTCAATCATTAGTTCATGACCCGAAAGTTCTTATCTTAGATGAGCCAACTGATGGGCTTGATCCAAATCAAAAACACGATGTGAGAAAACTCATTAAAAAGTTATCAAAAGAAAAATGTATTTTAATTTCAACTCATATTCTTGAGGAAGTTGAAGAGGTTTGTGATCGCTGCATTATTATCGGCGAAGGAAAAAAGCTATTTGAAGGTACTCCAAAGGAGCTTAAAGATAAGTCTGAAAAGGGACGTATCCAAGATGTTTTTAGAGTTATTACGACAGGAGAGAATATGCAAGGAGTCGCAGTATGATGGCACAAGTTACGAAAGAATTAATGATAAAGGAATTTAAAAGTTATTTTAAAACTCCGCTTGGTTATGTATTTCTCGTTATCTTTTTATTCGGAATAGGTTATTCAACCTTTGAGCCAGGAAGAGGAAGCTTCTTTTATATGAGAGAAGCCTCAATGAGTGCATTCTTTCGCTATATTCCTTGGATGTTTCTTTTTTTGATACCCGCTGTAAGTATGAAGTTATGGGCCGAAGAAAGAAAATCTGGTTCCATAGAACTGCTACTTACAATGCCTATTACCGTTAAGCAGGCAGTGATTGCTAAGTTTCTCGCATCATGGGGCTTTATTGGATTAGCTCTTTTAGGAACAACTCCGATGATTTTTACTGTTGCCTATCTTGGTAATCCTGATTTTGGAGTCATTACTTTAGGTTATCTTGCTTCTTTTCTTATGGCAGGGGCCTTACTTGCAGTTGGTGGTTTTTTCTCCGCTCTTACAAAAAACCAAGTTGTCAGTTTTATTCTTACAGTTGTTGCTTGCTTTGTACTTATTATGGCGGGATCGCCTCCAATATTAGAGTTTATATCGACACTGTTACCAAAATATTTTGTGGATCTCTTTGAATCATTAAGTGTACTTAATCATTTTGACTCAATTGAAAGAGGGGTGTTTAGCCTAAGTAATCTCTGGTTCTTCTCGGTGACAATATTCTTTTGGTTATTTGGTAGTATCGTTTTACTTAATGAAAATAAGGCAAACTAGGAAGGGATATAATGAATAATACAAATGAAAAATACTTGAAAATAATTCTTGGTCTCTTCTCGATGACCTTGATGATTTATATTGGAACCACACTTTTAAAGCGAGCTAGAGTAGATTTTACTGAAGAGAATCTTTATACGCTTTCGAAGGGAACGAAATCTATTCTCTCAAAGCTTGATTCTCCTATAAAATTAAAACTTTATTACTCTAAAACTGCTGCCAATAAAGGAACTGAGGGGTTAAGGGCGTTTAACAACCACTTTCTTTATGTTCAGGATCTATTAAGGCAGTACACAGGACATTCAAGAAACAATCTAAACTTAGAAGTCATCGACCCTAGACCTGATACCGTCGAAGAAGAAGACGCTTTAGCTTATGGACTTAAGAAGTTTAACTTAACGGAGACTGAAAGATATTTTTTTGGTTTAGTCGCTGAAAATGAATCAGGTACAGAGAAAGTCATTGAATTTTTTGATCCCAATCAGAAAGATAAATTAGAGTATGATCTCACTAAATTAATCTATACTGTACTCAATCCACAAAAGAAAAATATTGGGATTCTTTCTTCACTTGAAGTTATGACTGAAGATATGAATGGCTACATGGCACAAATTATGCGGATGCAGGGTAAAAATGTTGAAGAGTCTTGGGTTGTAACTAAAATGCTAAAGGAATTTTATAATGTTAAGAAAATTGAAAAAAATACTGATTCGATCACTGGGGTAGATACACTAGCTATTATTCACCCAAAAGGGTTTGAAGAAAAAACTCTCTTTGCTATTGATCAGTTTGTCATGAAGGGAGGGAATCTCTTGGTCTTTGTTGACCCTCATGCAGTCGTCGATCGTGCCGGTACTGGTATGTACGGAGGTGTTTCCAGTTCCCCCGATGCAGGTTTTAAAAAGTTGATGGATAAATGGGGAGTAGAACTTAAGGCCGGAGAATTCGCAGGTGATAAGCACTTAAGTGCTTCTGGACAATACAATCCTAATTTACCTCCTTCTCGTTTACTTGCCCTTATGAATTGTAATGAGACGTGTACTACGAGCTTTGAAGATACTGTTACTTCAGGGATAAATAATTCACTTTTTGTTTATCCGGGAGTTTTAAAGACTAACGAAGTTGAAGGAGTTAAACATACTCCAATTCTTTCAACCTCTCAAAAAGGAAATTCTTATAAAGCGCAGGGTTATGAACTGAACAATCCTCAGGCCCTTTGGAATAAATTCTCTGAGGGAAGTGAACCTGTCATCATGGGGTATAAATCTATAGGTAAGTTTAAAACGGCATTTCCTGAGGGGGTAAAGTTAGAAGAAAAGGATAAAGACAAAAAGAAGAAAAAAGAGAAGGTTGAGATTGTTAAAGAATCTAAAAAAGAGTCCGCAATAATTGTTTTTTCAGATGTAGACTTTTTGACAGACCAGTTTGCTTTTAAAAATTCATTCCTTGGACCTAGTGTAGCGAATGACAATAGCACTCTTTTTCTAAATAGTGTTGAGGCCTTAAGTGGGGATACTGATCTCTTAAGTGTTCGCTCTAAAGGAAGAATTAATAGATCTTTTGATGTCATTAACCAAATCGAATTTGAGGCAGAAAAAAGAACTGCTGATAAGGTTAAGGAAATCAATGCCAGTATTGCAAGGTTTCAGTCAGAGCTAAATCAACTCGGGCGAAAGGCCAACGAAGGAAATATCGCTATTCTACAAAATGAAGGGATTAAGAAGAAAAAAGAACTAGCGAAGCAAATTGCCATCTTAAAAAAGGAGCTTCGAGCAGTTAAACGTGAAGGACGAGAAAAGATAGAAGGAATAGGTAAGATCTTTCAATACATCAATACTTTACTCGTACCACTACTTGTTATTGGATTTGGTCTGTATTACAGCAGGAGAAGAAACCGCTTAATGCAAGGTCAGAGAAAGAAAGCTGATGATAATTCTACAAAAAGTAATACGTCTAAATTAGTGGAGGCAAAAGCATGAAACTAAGAATATTATCAATATTTACAGGGATCCTTTTTGTTGCTTCGGTATTTGTTTATATGAATGAAAATAGAAGAGGAACTGATTTATTAAGTGGAAGTGACTATATAAAAGGATTAGATATTGGAAAAATTAAGAAAATATCTCTCAATTTTCAAGATGACAAAAAAGTTATTCTTACAAGGGATAGTAACAAGTTCGTTATAGAGAATCAGAAGTTATATCCAGCCGATACGGCAAAGGTTAATGACTTAATTTATAAGATTGCGAGCATTCAAGTAAAAGAAAAAATAGGGACAGATACTTCAGAAGAGGGATTAAAGAAGTACGAGCTTGACCCAAAAGGTCGAAAGTACTTTGTTGAACTATATGATAATGACAACAAAAAGACAGTTTCCTTTAGCATAGGAAAAAGCCATAAAGGGAAAGGGAATTATCTCTATAAAGAAGGAAGTAATGAAATCTATCTTTCTCAAGAAAACCTTTGGATCAATTCTTCTCATAAGGACTTTATCAATACAGTTTTGTTAGATATTAAGAAGGATGAGATTGCAAAAATCAGTCTGAAAGCAGATAAAGAGATTGAACTGGAAAAGGTGGAGAAAGAGTTTGTAGTTAAGCTTCCTGAAAATTCAAAGTTTAAAAAAGAAAAAGCTAATGATTACGCCTCAAAATTTAAAAATTTGAGGTTCGAAGATTACTTTGCTTACAATGATTCTGATATTCAAGGAATCCAATTTTCAAAAGACATCAAGATTCAGCTAAAAAATAAGATGGTCTACAAAGTAAGCTTAGGAAAGAAAAAAGATGATCACTTTATTAAGGTTAATGCCTTGGTGAATGAAGTCCCAAAGAAGATTATTGTGAGTAAGGATGATGGGAAAGACAAGCTTCAGAATATTGAAGATATGATTCAGGCTCAAGGCCAGGCTCAGAAAGTTAACCTGGAAAAGGGGAACTGGGTTTATAAAATTGATAAGTCGACTTTTGAGAAAATTGCAGTGGATTCGGGCTTCTTTATGTAAAATTTTGTTGCTTTAGAGTAATTTGAGGCTCAAAATTGACCTGAGTGAAACACAACTCAGGGGTACTATGACACGAGAAATCGAATTAATTGAGCCTAACAATTTCGAGCAAGAGAACCACTTTTATCCTAAGGCCTTGAATTCTCAACTTCATCCTATGGTGAGCCATTTTCTTAATCTTGATCATGATCGCCTCATAAGTCGATATGCTCACTTGAATCCTCAAGTTGATACTGAAGAGTTGAAAAAGCTTCTCAAATATCAATCTAAGCACTTTTTCTGGGGTGGATCAGACCTCTTTTACGTCGCAACTGAGACGGGTAATAGAAAAATGGTCATTTTAGAAACTAACTCTTGCCCTTCTGGTCAAAAATCAATGCCTCCTAGAAGCGATGCGGATGAACATAGAGGTTATCGTTATCTTCTTGAGAATTCATTTCTAAAAATTTTAAGAAAAAAGAGACTTCCTAGAGGGGCATTAGCAGTTATTTATGATAAAAACTACATGGAAACGTCTGGATATGCTCAAACTTTAGCAGATCTTACTAATGAAAGCGTTTATCTAGTCCCTCATTTTAATGGAGACAAAAGCGTCATTGATTTTGAAAATGGAGTGATGAGGGTTTCAACTCCAGAAGGTAAGATTCCGATTAGAGCAGCATTTCGATATGTAACTCAAAAACCTTGGAATCGAATTCCAGCACAGACTAAAACTTTTATCTACAATTCAACCTTAGTTTGTTTAGCAGGGGGAAGAAATAAGCTCCTGGCGAATAAAGCTTATGAAATTTTTAACTCCGAGATCGCAGAATCAGGTTTGAAAATTAATATGCCCGAAACTATTAAAGATGTTAACAAACTTGAAATTCCTCTGTGGATTCAGAGATTTGGTGGAAAAGCCGTTATTAAAAACCCTTATTCGAATGCTGGCCAGGGGGTATATACAATCACAACAGAGGATGAACTTAATGCTTTTATGGAACGAGACTATTCATATGATCAGTTCATCGTTCAAAGTTTAATTGGGCATTATGAGTGGAGTTCTCAGAGTCAGTTTGGAAAATACTTTCACATTGGAACTGTTCCAAATAAGAAAGGAAATATCTACATAGCAGATCTTCGAGTGATGATTTACTCATCGCCAGAAGGTTTTAAGCCGTGTGCAATTTATGCGAGAAGAGCAAAGAGTCCTTTGAAGTCTGAGATAACTTCAAATAGTTGGGATGTTCTAGGAACAAACCTCTCAATAAAGTTAGATGAAAATAAGTGGGGTTCAGATACTAATCGTTTAATGCTCATGGATCGAAAAGACTTCAATGCTTTAGGGATAGGAATTGATGACTTGATTGAAGCTTATTTTCAAACAGTTCTAACAGTGATAGCGATTGATAAGATGGCCCAAAACTTAGTGAATAAAAAGGGGCAGTTTAGAATGAAGCTATTCAAGTCTTTGGACAATGATGAATCTCTTTTAAAAGAAATCTTAGCTTGAGGTGAATGATGAGTGAATTTTTAAGTGTAAGTATTAAAGAAGATCTTGATTTAGAAGAACTAGAACAAGGAAAGGTTCACAAAATTAAAGTTCATCTAACAGATAATGCACTAGGGGTTCCGTGGAGGGTTCCTGTGATTGTTGTGAAAGGAAAGAACAAGGGGCCAACTTTAGGAATTACTGCAGCAGTTCACGGAGATGAACTCAATGGAATTTCGACTATTTTCAAGCTTTTAAAAGAGATTAACCCTGAGAAGCTTAGTGGCAATCTTGTGATGGTTCCCATTAGTAATGTTCCTGGGTATTTAAAAAATCAGCGTTATTTCTCTGATAATGTAGATTTAAATAGAATTATGCCTGGAAAACCTGAGGGGGCTACGAGTAGTCTATATGCTCACTTTTTTACTGAAAAAATTGTTAAAAAATTCGACTATCTTCTTGATCTTCACACTGCAAGTTACGGGAGAGTGAATAGCCTTTATATTAGGTCAGACCTAGAAGATGAGGAAACAAGGACTCTTGCTTATCTCCAAAATTCACAAATTATTGTTAGTAAAGATAATGAGTCTGGAACGTTGAGATCTTGGGCCAATCAACAAGGAATTCCAGCTATAACAGTTGAGATAGGAAATCCAAACGCATTTCAACATAATCTCATTGATGAAACTCTCGATGGAGTAATGAACACTCTTCGATATTATAAAATGATTGAAGGAGAGGTCGAAGATATGATTACAGATGACAATGTGACTGTCTGTGATCACTCATTTTGGATATATTCCAAGAAGGGAGGAATTGTTGATGTTTTTCCAAAGCTCACTGATAAGGTGAAGAAAAGTGAGGTAATTGCAAATATCTATGATGTTTTTGGTGATGTAAGAGAACAGATAAAGTCTGACGTTGATGGTGTTGTCATTGGGAAAAATGTGAGTCCTAGTTGTGATGCAGGAACAAGAATACTTCATCTTGGGACTCATATTATGGAGCCGATGCCTGAAACAGTTCCTGGAACTGATGAGTTTGAGGAAGTGAATGAGTAAGAAAATTGGAATGAAAGTTCTTAAAGGAAAAATTAATTCTTTTCATTTTCAAGAAGGGAAAGAAATTTCCAAAAAGTATCGGATACTTGAAAAGCTTGGTGGGGGTTGGGAAGGAGAAGTTTATAAGGTTGAGGAAATTTCAACAGGTATCATGAGAGCAGCGAAATTTTTTAAACCACACCGAAATATCAAAAATAAATCAGCAAAGCTATATGCTAAGAAACTTTATAAACTTAGAAATTGTCCTATTCTTATTCAGTATATTACCCAAGAAAAAATGATGTTTTGGGGTAGAGAAGTCACTTATCTAATATCTGACTATGTCGAAGGTGATACACTTGATAAATTTTTAAAAAGACAGAAAAGCAAACGTTTACTGCCTTTTCAAGCGGTTCATCTGCTTCATTCACTCGCGAGTGGACTTGAAGAAATTCATGCTCAAAGGGAATATCATGGTGATCTTCATGTTGATAACATCATCGTTCAAAAATTTGGACTTGGCTTTGATTTGAGACTACTTGATATGTACCACTGGGGCAGAGCAACTTCGCAGGATTATAGAGATGATCTTTGTGATGCGATAAGAATTTTTTACGATGCGATGGGGGGAAGGAAAACTTATTCTAAACTACCAGATGAAATAAAGTATATCTGTGGAGGGTTGAAGAAAAGTCTTATTACTAAAAGGTTTAAGAATATGTCAGAGCTTAGAATATTTTTAGAAAATATGAGTTGGGAATGAAACAACAAATTATCTTAAATAAAAATGAGAACTTTGACGTTGGGAAGCTAGAAACTTCACTTGGGGAGTGTAGTTACGCTTCTATTTGTTATCCTCATCATGAAGTTAATCAAGATTCTCTGGCCATCTTTCAGCTTGAGAATGATGATTTAGTCATGCTGGTTTCAGACGGTATGGGCGGACATGCAGCTGGAGAAGTTGCCTCTAAAATTATTTGCGAAACTTTTAAGAAAACTTTAAGTAAGAAATCTACCAATCTAAGAAACAAAGTTCTTGATGCGATAGAGAAATCCAATAAAGAAGTGAGAAAGCTTAAGGTCGGTGCAGGAGCTACCTTAACTTGCTGTTATATCAAAAAAAAGGGAGTTATCCGTTTTTTTAATATAGGAGATTCAAGTCAACTTTTACTTGGCAGTCGTGGGAAAATAAAATTTAGGGGAGTTGAACATTCGCCCCTTGGTCATGGAATTGAAGCAGGGATTATCGAAGATAGAGTAGAGCAAGAGCTTGTAGAAGACAATATTATATCTAATGGCGTTGGCTTTCAGAAAATGCGAGTTGAGATGAGCGTTGGACTTGAAATACTGGAGGGTGATATCGTCTTCTTGGCAAGCGATGGTGTAACAGGAATTATGAACGAAGAAAAATATGTTAATCTTGTAACAAGTGGTGATTTCAATGATCGAGTTGCAAGGATTGTTCAGAGTTTCAAGGAAGATGAATCAACTATTCAAGATGATAGTACAGTGATTTTATATCGACATGGAAAATAAGATGAGTGGCATTAAAACAGAGATCAAACGAGTTAATGGCTACTTAAAAGAAGTGACGACTTTTCTCGATTCTTCAGGCAAACCTATATATCATATTGTTAATCCCGTGATGACAGAGTTAAGGCCTCGAGATATTCTTCAGATTTTTATCGGAGCAATGATATTTGGCGCACCTCTTTGCTATACTGAAGAAATATGGACACTGAGTACTGAGATTTCCAGGCACAAAATAACAATTCTTAATTTAGTTGGGTTTATATTGTTATCGTCATTTGTTTATTTCAACTTCTATCGATTTAAATTGAAAGGAAACGTAATTAATTTTCTTAAAAGATCGCTTGGGATTTTCGCGATAACCTTTCTAACAATTGGAATGTTTCTTTACCTTATAGATAAGCTACCACTAAATGAGAGTTACCATCTTGCTTATAAAAGAATTTCACTGATCGCATTTCCGAGTCTCTTTAGTGCTGCAATTAGTGATATGCTGAAGTAATTAATAAAGATATGGATATCTAGAGCAAAGAATACGGGCAAGTTTAACTTATGAAAACGTATGTATTCTTGTAGATAATGAAAAAACCCATGATAACTAAAAAAATTGCAAAAGCCTTTTTTAGCGTTTTTTGAGGAACAAACTTTACTAAGTAAGAGCCTATTAATATCCCTGTTCCTGAAAAAGCTGTAAATTTAACAAGAAAATCCCAAGGAATTTCCATAATCGTTATATATCCAGCAAAGCCAGCAAAAGATTTTAATGAAATTACCAGAAGCGATGTTCCGACGGCCTTTTTCATTGATAAGCCAGTCAATAAAACTAGTGCAGGAACAATGAGAAAACCTCCTCCTACGCCAACAAGACCAGTTATAATTCCAACAATTATACCTTCACCAACAATGAGAGGAATGTTTATAGTTTTGTCTTTTTTAGAAATACTTTCATCTCTTCCTTTAAACATAAAATATGATGCGATTATCATTATGACAGAAAATAATATAAGTTGTGTTGATCCTGATAGATATTGACTTAGTTTGGCTCCAACAAAAGTTCCTATCATTGCAACAGGCCCAAAAATTAGAGCGATTTTAAAGTCTATGTTTTGATTTTTATAATGTCCAAAAACTCCAATTAAACTAGTTGCCCCGACTATTGCAAGACTTAAAGCAATTGAAAGTTTTGGATTCATGTTCAGGGCATACACAAGAATAGGAACAGTTAAGATCGATCCACCACCTCCAAGCAGTCCAAGACTAAGTCCAATAAGTGTTGCCAAAGAGTATGCTAGCATTTTTTCTCCTTTGAATTACTTTAAGGATACTTGTTTTCTTAATAGTAAACTTTGATGGAGATCAAACTTTTAGGTGTATTCAAGTAATTTTTCAATATTGGGGATATTGAAGTCACGACCCTTCTTATCAATCAGAGATTCAGCCTCTAATTTAGTCATCACTCTAGTAACTGATTCAAAGGATGTGCAAGAGTAATCAGAGATCTGCTTTCTCGTCCATACTTTTGTAGGGTATTTAAGTTTTAAGTAAACCATTGATTCTATTATTCTTTTTTGAGCGGAGTGATCCTTTAAATTTGCTAAACGTAGCTCTGCGATTTTAAGATCCTTGGCAATGATCTTAGTAACTTCTTTAATGAGTTTAGGGCTAGACTCGCATATCTGGTCACACGTTTTAGTTGAGATTGAATTAATTATTACGTTAGTAAGGGCCATTGAAGTAGCGTGGTACTCCTCGTTAGCGAAATAAGAGCGGTGTCCAAGTATATTATCTTTATCAAATACTCTAAGGAAGGTTTCCTTCCCGTCTTCTGAAAGATGGAATAGTCCGACGAGACCCTCTTCTATAAAGTAAACAGAGTCTGGTTTATCACCAGCATGATAGAGAATTTCACCCTTTTTGAGTGAAATCTTTGTAATTAAAGTGGAATCTAATGATTTTAGATCGATCATATTATTCAAAACTTGACGGCGATCAAAGTTTTCTACTCCCTTGTTTAATATATTATGTATAGCACAAGTGAGATACATTAAGGAGGCAATATGTTAAAAGTTAAAGATTTTTTCGATAAGGCAACTTATACGTTAACCTACGTTGTTTATGATGAAAACACAAAAGACGCTATTATTATTGATCCTGTGTGGGACTATGATCAAGCATCATCAATAGTACACACAGCATCTGTAGATGAGGTTGAAAACTTTGTAAACTCTAATGATTTGAAATTACATTACATACTTGAAACCCACGCACATGCTGATCATCTCACAGGTGCTGTTGAACTTAAAAAAAGATTTCCCGATGCTAAAGTTGGAATCGGGAAGCACATTACAAAAGTTCAAGAAACTTTTAAGGAAATTTTTAATTTCAAGGATTTTAATACCAGTGGTGTTCAATTTGATGTTTTACTTGATGAAACCGAGCTTCTAAAAGCAGGAAGTATTGAAATTAAAACTATTTTTACCCCTGGACATACTCCAGCTTGCTCAAGCTATCTGATTGAAGACGTGGTTTTTACTGGAGATGCTCTCTTTATGCCAGATTATGGAACAGGAAGATGTGATTTTCCAATGGGGTCAGCAAAAGATCTCTACAACTCTGTTCATGGAAAACTTTATAAGCTTCCAGATACTACAAAAGTATATACAGGGCATGATTATCAACCAGGCGGAAGAGAGCTTAAGTTCGTTTCTACAATAGGTGAAAGTAAAGAGAATAACATTCAATTAAAACAACAAACAACAGAAGAAGAGTATGTAAAATTTAGAACCGAAAGAGATAAAAAACTTTCTACACCAAAACTTCTACTTCCGAGCATTCAAGTGAATATCGATGGAGGGAAGCTACCTTCAGCTGAAGATAATGAAGTTAGTTATCTTAAAATTCCAGTGAGGAACAAGTAATGAATGGTACGATCATAGTCCCTCTCTTAGGAGGAGTATTTATTGGTTTGTCTAGTGCTCTTATGATGCTCCTTTTGGGGAGGATTACTGGAATCAGCGGTATTCTAGCAACTTCTTTTTCAAGTTTTAATGATCGCAATGAAGACTGGAGAAGATTCTTCATTTTTGGTTTATTCCTGGGAGGAATATTCTTAAAACAATTCTTTCCAAGTCACTTTGAATTTGAAATATCAACCTCTTTATCCAAAATTATCATTGCAGGATTATTGGTTGGCTTTGGAACAAGACTAGGAAGTGGCTGCACTTCTGGGCATGGGGTTTGCGGATTACCACGATTTTCTAAAAGATCATTTGTGGCGACATTAACTTTTATGCTCTCTGGGGTGACTACTGTTTTAATAATGAGGTTTGTATGAATAGTTTAATATCTCTTTTGCTAGGAGTTTTGTTTGCAGTAGGACTGGTAATTTCAGGAATGATAAACCCAGAGAAAGTAATTGGTTTTCTCGATGTTTTCGGGAACTGGGATCATTCGCTTGCTTTTGTCATGGGGGGAGCCGTTGGTTTACAGTTTATTCTCTTGCCGATAATTTTTTTAAAGAAACCTGTGTTTTCAAAAGTTTTTTATTTGCCGAAAAAAAATGATCTAGAACCAAGTCTTATCATTGGTTCTGCGTTATTTGGAATAGGTTGGGGGATTGCTGGAGTTTGCCCGGGACCTGCTATTGTCAATATAGCAAGGTTTGATTCTCAAAGTATTGTGTTTATGATCGTAATGCTCATTGGGATGTTTCTACATTCGATCTTAAAAAGGAAATTGTCATGAATAAGCTAGACTTAACAGACATAGAAGAAAGTATTGAAATAAATGGCTTTAATCATTTTTCACGAGTAGATAATATTTTCTGTTCATCAAAGATCACAGATGAAAAACAAGTTTCTGATTTAAAAAAGTTCAATATAAAAAAAGTAGTTGATTTGAAACTAGAAGATGAAACAAGCTTTGATGATCAAAAAGTGATGACTTCGAATGGATTAAATTACATTCACTTCCCTGTGAGTAGCTTTGATAGTATTGCTTTTGAAAATCTTCAGAAGTTTTCAGAGTATATAGAGAGTAGTGATCAAAATATTTTAGTTTATTGTATGTCTTCAAATAGAGTTGGTGCAATGTTATCTTTATATCTAGCGAAGATATGTGGACATCCTAAAAAAAGAGCTATTGAAATTGGCACTAAAATGGGTATGAAAAGAGAGTCGCTGCAGGAAAAAATAATGGAAATTATAAAGTACGAAGAAGTTACAACATGAAAAAAATTATAATTGCCGGAGCTGACTCTGGAGAAACCTGTGTTACTGAGAAGAGCTTAAAAAGGAATATCTTTCTTATTTTGTTTTCTTTATTATCAAATATTTCATATGCATCTGAAAAACAAGCACTAGACTTGATTAAGTCTTTAGGTAAGGATCTCCAAAAAGAGTTAAAAAAAGGGCTGAAAAAATCAACAGTGGGGGCCTTAAGGGCCTGTAACTTAAAAGCTCCTGTGATAGCTGATAAGTATAGTCTAGACAATATTCATGTGGGCCGAGTCAGTATAAAAAATAGAAGTCCTCAAAATGTACCAAAAAAATGGATGTTTGAGACCATTAATTTATACCACTCTGGAAAAATTAAAAATGGATATAAAGTTGTCAAAATAAGTCACGGTAGAAAAGGAATTTTAAAGCCTATTAAAACAATGCCCGTTTGTCTTCAATGTCACGGAATAAATATTTCAACTAATGTAAAAACTGAAATAAGTAAATTTTATCCCAAGGATAAGGCAACTGGATTTAAGGTTGGAAGTATTCGAGGTTTTTTTTGGGCTGAGTATAGCGAGTAAGTATGCTTGATGATTTGAGGAGTTATGAAATGAAATCAAATATGAGAAAACTGATAAACACTAAGAATTATCCTTGGGCTAGGCTTAATTGGAAGCTTTTTCTTTTTAGAAGGTAGCTTAAAGTATGCTAGTATTGCTGGAGTAGTATTCCTTCTGATAGGTTTTTTTTTTTTTTTTTTTTTTTTTTTTTTTTTTTTTTTTTTTTTTTTTTTTTGAATTGAATCAATTCGAACAGACACACTTAATTAAGGTTAGTCAATAAACTTACCGAGAAGCTTTTATAAAATCTGTAGTTAGTATTATTATCATTTTACTCATAAATTCATGTTCTCAATATCTTACGAGGAAACAAAGAAAGATAGTCGCTCATAAAAATGGTAAGTTGTGAAGCAAATCAATTATCAATTATTATTCGCATTAGTAAGGTCGAAGTCTTGAGTTTTTTCTTTTCTTAAAAATATTAGTAGCTAAAAACGACATAAAATCTCTTAACCGCGGATAGATTTCTCTCTAGCCAACTTCGAGTGTACTGTCCTGAATCAAGGCTACGCAATACTTTCGACACACATAAAAGGAACTTCCGAAGAAGACCCTTTAAAACACATCTCACAGGTCCAAGATTATTCAACTGAAAATTTCATACGATAAAAGTGTGATATCTATTCTTACCATCTATGTTTTTTACTTTTGAATTTATAAGAAATTAAAAAAACTCAAACTCATTTATAAATTAATACAAATAAGTTTGAGCTCATTAGAATAAAAAATGAATCAGTAGAGACTCTCTATTTTATCTCGTGAAGCGCGGTATTTTTCTTCGTTAATAGGATAATTGCAAGTAATCGATTTAAAAATCTTCATTTTTTCTTTTGGATTATATGGTCTTCCAAAGAAATTTAAACTCAAACTTGACTCTCCCATATAGTAACCGCCATTTTTACGTATATAAGTTCCCCAAATATATTCATTCAAATCCCCATTTATTAGCCGAGGACTGATGATCTTAGGAAACATATAAGAAAGTTCCTTATGCGTCTTTTTTTCTATTTTGAAAGACAAAGCTTTAGCATGCCGAACTAATTTTTCAGCTGCCGCTTGCTCTTCTCGACTATGATAACGCTTGTCAGGGTTATCATATTTTCTAACAAACTTTTTACAAAACAAGTTGGCAATCCTTTTCTTATTTGCTCCCCAAGGAGGCATATTATTTGAATGAAGGATAAAAGGTCTTGAAAAGTGGGCGGGGTATTCAATAAAAGTTGGCGTTTCCTTTAACCTTCTGATTCTCTTTTTAATAGCCAGTTTTAAAACTTTCTTCTCCTCTAAGTAATCTGTAATCTGACTAGATAAAGAATAGTCCGAGTCCGATTTATTATTTCGTTCTAGGCGAGCCAGACCTGCATATTCATGGTGAACCTGTTGATATTGCTCAGAATCTGATAATTCCCAAAACTTTTCTTTAGAGCAAACAATATAAGCCTCACCATCTTCAATATAGCCTTTACAAACCTTAGGACTACCATAGACGATAGTATTAAGGTTTCTTTTAGATGGATTCTTTTCTCTGCGATTAAAAGCAGTAATTGTAACTGCTCCTGGCAATAAGGCTTCTAACATACCATAAACCCCTTTTTTAGCATTGCCATATAAATAATCAGAATAGTTTATTTTTCCTGAAAATCTTAAATCTCGAGCTCCCCCCTGATTAATCCATTCCAAAATATCATCACGAATATCCTTAATTCTTCTTTCTGTTTTTAGGTCGCCACCTCCTCCCGACTCGCTTCCTCCTGATCTTTTGACAAAAGGATTAATACTTTTTTGAGCGAATAGACTCAAAGACGAAAATAATACTAGTATGAAAATAATAGCCTTCATGATAACTCCTTACTTTTTTTACTTATCGGATATAGTTGAATACCTAGTTGATAAACTCGTGTCTGCTTGCCTTTCCCCATTAGCATGGCGAGCTCTCTTCTAAATTTTTTAATAAGATCTCTAGCCTCATCAAGTCGCTCCTCATTAACTGAGAAGGTAATCCCAGTAATGTCTTTTTCCATTTGAGGAGTATCATCAATAGCCTTAAGGCCCATTTTTAAAATACTTCTTTGCATTTTCTTAAGAGCTTCAGAGGTTACTCCCTCTGAGAAATTAGTGATAAAAACTTCAGTTTTAATGAGGTAGCCATTTTCTTCAACAAGTAAACCTAGTCGAATTAATCTTTCAATGCCAATACTAGCCTCAGCAGTAGTAATATTAAGTTTATTAGCAATCCAGCGAGCAGAGTTTTTAAAATCCTGCACAAAAGTTAATTCGAGAATAGCGTAGTGATACCAATCAGCAATGATGGCAAAAGCATCAAGCGTTAACTGTTTTGCTTCAATTTGTTGCTGCTCAGCTAATGGTATTTTATTACGTACCCCTCTCTGGTTTGCATATCGCAACAAAGCTTCTTGCTCCGATGGCTCAGCTCCCAGTATATTGCATAACTTTTGCACCATTTTAGCGGAGATCTTCCGTTTTCCTGATAAAATTTGAGAAACAGTAGAGGCTTCCATACCTAAAAGATTTGAAAATGCCCTAAGTGAGTACCGAGTATTTCTTTGGCACCTTTTAGTGAACTCTCGGGAGAGCCAAATTCGATAACTCAGAACTGTCATTTCACTATTTTCAAAGACTTTCATGCTACCTATATAGTACTTAACAATGTTCGTTACAATTAAAATGTAAATAAGTGTGGCATTTCACTTTGCTCTATGTATTTATTTTAGA
This sequence comes from Bacteriovoracaceae bacterium, assembly GCA_965217035.1. Lineage (GTDB taxonomy): Bacteria > Bdellovibrionota > Bacteriovoracia > Bacteriovoracales > Bacteriovoracaceae > JAUHYH01. The sequence goes on from OZ244226.1 coordinate 2,405,003, forward strand.
CTATCCCTAAAATAATAAATTTATGGAATTCAATAAGACGAACTTAATGAGTAAAAAAAAGAGGCTGGTCGCATCCTCCCAGCCTCTATGAGTAATATGAATTTGTAATTCTAAAATTATCTTTGCTCACAACTAAGTTATTAATACTATTTTTTCTAGAAATTACTGCTTTACGTATTTTGATTAGGGTATTAGTTGTTTTTTAGTGAGGAAATCATATTTTTAACTACTTTAATCCTAAACTTTCTCCTAGTTCTTTGATGCTCTCTTTTAACTCAAGCATATTTTGAAGCTTTCCTCCTGCAAAATAATTGATTCGAGACCTCTTATGAGTAAATGAAATTTTTGACTCAATTGAGGTACATATATCAGTACCTGAAAGTTGAGAAAGTTCGATGAGCATATCTTCAACTTGTCGACCACTATAATGCCATTCGAACCATGAACCCGTTGTTAACTCAATAGAAGATTCTCCATATTGCTCATAATTTTTCGATTGCAAGTGGTCGATGCAATCTTCATAATTTCTATCTGAAATTTTTGCAATAGAACTTAAGCTTGAAATAGTTAAAAAAAACATTAATAATTTCTTCATTTTTACCTCCTGAGCTTTCACTCATCATTTTAGATATTACCCTAAAACTACTATCTTTTTTCTTAAGAAGAGCCTAGGACCAGATTAATAATAGGTACGATAGCATTTATAAAATTGAGAATGCTTTTAAATCACTTTTTCAAAAACATTTTCAGAAGCAATGAAACACAAGTCTTAAAAAAAATCATGGCTTTAAAAAATCTTCAATAGAGAACTTATCTGCCACTTCAATTGTACAGCCTGACAAAATTAAATAATTACTTTTAGAATCATCTGGGCTATTAGCACTTAAGGAATTGTAGTAAAACTCGACAGGACTACCCTCTTCTAATCTGAACTTAACTCTAGCTTTTTCAATCATCATATACTTTTTCTTCTCCTTTTTTTCTAAAACTCGAAGAAAAACAAAGTCAGGTGTTTGTTTTTCAACTTGCAATTCAAAAACAAAATTTTCTCCCTCTGTAATGTTTCCTATTCTAAACTCTCCATGGTAAGGAGCAAGAGGAACATTCACTCGAGTAATCTGTCCTTTATTTTCGATTACACCAGAAGAAGTTACTGTTTGGTATCTTCCATACTTTTTGCTGCAATCAATCTTCCATTCAGTTGCTGTAGCGAAGATCGTTGTCAACATTGATAAAATTACTAATACATTTTTCATTTTTTCTCCTTTGTTTTTTTGGTAACGGATTTTTAACATTGCCCAAAAAACAAATCAATGAGACTTATTAAGAAGTGTGGCAATAAGAATTGCCGTCTATCTTTTTTACTTACTATGGGAGCTTCCTATTTAATATTAGTTTTCAACTACGCTCTCCTGTATCTAGAACAGATTAAACATTAATTAAAATATCGAATATAGAAACTTTGATCGGGTTGAAGAATACAAAATTTTTATTCTAGGAAATCAGTTTATAAAAGAGATCCCTAACAATTGTCTTTCCGATTATGATCTTCAAAGATATGGCAATGATGGGTGGGAGCTTGCTCAGTCAATCAATACGATGGCAGTTCAAATATGGGGAGATATACTAAAGCGGAGAAATATTTTTTAAAAAGAAACAAAAAATACGCCTTTACTCGCTTGTGCCAGGACTTAAAGAACTATTAGAGTTGTAATTCGGAAAGATGCTTAATCCAAGACAAAGAAACGAGATACATTAAAACTTAGTCTTAACCCTTTCTTGCTCGAAGAGAATTAGAAAGAAAGGCATTTTAACTGTTATTTGAGATCAAGTAGAGCCAGCGACTCGGCTTCTATTGTTTCCCATAAACTCGATCATAAATTAGGTCTAGTTTTGTGCCTGTGAGCTTTTGAGTATGAGGGGTAAGCTTGCTAGAGCCTTTATGATATCTTTTTAGGGTCTCAGTTTTAAGCTCTCTCAAAAAGAGGATGATAGTTCCACCAAGTAAGATAACTCCGAAAAAGTCTTGAAGCGCTGAAATTATATTACCCATGATTTTCCCCTTGGATTTTTCGTTTAATAATGATTTCGGACTTTCCCTCAACAAGAATCTCTGGAGAGAGCTGTATTGGTTTCGATTTTTCATTAGATAAACCAAGGACAATCTCATCGAGGCTGATTTCAAGTTGATTAGCCATTTTTAAACTAGCTCTAAACCTCGAGGTTTCACGCCATATAGATAACTGTGAAAGGTTGAATTAGGAATATCTAACTCTTTGGCCAAGACGAGTCGAGAAGTATTTGGTCTAGAAGAAAGAGTTTCAAGATACTCTTTAATTTTGATTTCGCGCTTAAGCATAAGTGAACTCCTTGAAATTCGAGTTTCAAGGTCATTTTCAGCTTCCAGAACTTTTGCGATCGTCCAACGAGAGCATTTAAACCTTATGGCAATCGTGTTTTGAGATAAATCTAATTTCCGCAATCTCGTGACCTCATCCTTGTTAACTCGGAAAGGTCGCCAGTTCATCTCATAGTCCTGAACCACTGTCAGACCGTGTTCACCTATCTTGCTATGAATCGCGCCAGAAAATATAAGGTCCTTTTTTATGCGCGGTTAAAGAGATCTCATATCGACTTAATGGTAAAGTTTCATTAAGACTAAATAAATTACAAAGATGACTTAATAGTCGCTGCAATCCACTTATGAGCTATTGCCACACGAGAAAACACGTCTCGTTGACTTTCATCTTTTGCCCAACTAACAATACCAACTAAAACTTGTTCTCCATTTTTATTAAGAGTCGTGACAGGTGAACCAGAGTCTCCTACTTCTGTATTGCTCATTGTTGAGAAAAATGGATATTGAGCTAGATCAGGGAAGATATGAGAGTACTTACTCGTATTCGAAATAGCTACAAGCATTGAGTTTGTAATCCAATTACCTGTTTCTATTTTTCCAAAGGTTTTCACAAAGTGTTTTTCAGCTTTTTTATTAGATTCTACTTTAAGCACAGCTCTTCTGAGTAACAAAGGAGAGGCATAGACTCCTGGACGTCTCCCGTATACAAAAACTTTTTTCCTTTTGATAAGAGATCTCTCTGTATCTTTTTTTATGGGTTGTATGGACTTGTCGTTAAAATCTAATTCATCTTCAAGCTCAATGAGAGCAAAGTCGTACTCCATTGTTTTTGCTTTATAGTTCGGATGCTTGATTTTTCTTTTTATGCGAAACTTCTTAGCTTTAGAAGAGAAGGAATCAAGATGCCCAGCTATTGCATGAGAATAGATAGGGCAATGAGCCGCAGTCAATATCCACCTTTTATTAATGATAGCTCCTCCACAATTACCTAAGGCAACAACAAAAGGAGCATCTTGAATACTCTGAACTTTTTTACCGATAACACTAAAAGCTGAAAAGCTAATGAATCCGAGTAACGAGAAAATAATTGCTTTCATAGTAATTACCCTTTTTTTAGTATGGTCCGTGTATTTTTTATTTTTGAGTGCAATAAAAAAGTTAAATTCGACATCTCCTGTCGAATTTTTTCGGATACTAACATGACTAAAAAGAAAAACTATGAGAATGTAAGAGATTTTAGCGATAATTGTACACAGATTTGAGAACAGAAAGAGCATGATTAAGTGTTTGTTCTTTATCTGACTTTTAGCTTTCTAGCGAAGTAAATATTTGTAAAGACGCTTTTAAAAGCTTTATCGACTTGACTTTTTTTCTTGCTAAAAATTCTTTATATCTAAAAAACTCAAAAAGAGTTTAGAGCAAACGAAAGACCTGGAAGTTGAATCGCCAAATTTGATCTAGATAATGACTGAAAAATAAAATAAAAGAAGAAAGCCTGCATTGATTTCGCTGGCCTTTGTTTTTTAGCTAATTGTTAAAACTCAAAGCAGTATGAGTGGTGAAAAAAATTAGAATCTCACCACAGGTATTAGAAGTGGGGAAGGTTTAATCTGTTCTTCATTTATGATCTTGGGGGTGACTTGAAGGCCCTTCTTAAATTTCGACATCAAGGTTTTTTTCAATTCCTTCTACTTCTTCCTTCTGATGTGGACCTCTCGTTCTTTGGCAGCTCTTAAACTATTAACGACTCTCGCTTTGTGATTGCTCCTTGGTAAATAAAGTCTTACATGATCGGAAAATTGGATCAGATTGTGTCGATTAGATAATTTATAGATCAATCAAGCCTAGGGAGAGCAGATCTCGTCATAAAAAAATGGGAAAAGAATCTGATGATTATTATCTTGTTTTATCGAAAAAACGCCTCATTTTTTTTAAAATTTATCTAATTTTATAAAGATTTAACTCAAATTCTAATAAGTTTAGTCAGCTTTAATCATTATTAGTTATAAAATTTTAAGGAAGTGATATTTTATTCCGATTAGAATAAGTAATCTTCCTTTAAAGTTTGGGGTATCCTTATGAAGCTGTTATTAGTTTTTTCTTTATTTTTAACAAGTTCAAGTGCTTTTACTGATAAACTTAATTTTATTCAATGCAATCTTTTGACGGCCAATAGCACTCAAGGAATTTTTAAAACTCATCAGTATGACTCTTTTTTAAAGAAAAAAATTCTTAGTCAAAAAATTCGAGAAGAACATTGGGAAAATGCTTTAACCTTAAGTGACAGTTATTATGGCAATAGACGGGTTCTTGAATCACTTAATGAAAAATACCAGCTTGGTATAGATGTTAATAAATTCTCTCAAGGAAAAGATCCCGATAACTTTGACGGCCCATTATTTCAAAAAATATTAAGAGGAGATTCAATCCGTTATTCAGGAGCTTTATCTGCAGAAGAGCTTGCAAAGTCTCTTTATATTCAAGAAATTATTATTCTTTCTAGAGATAGATTCGCCAGTCTGGGAAATTCAAGTAACGCTTTGAGCGAACTCAGATCCGCTCAAGCAAGAATATTAAGAACTCTCATGTCTAAAGCGAGGAAAGATGATTTAACATTCCTGAAGTCAATGTTCTCATACCTTTTTCTTGATAATCCAGATAAGTTTTTTAGAAATCAAAGAATCTCTCTTAGTCGTATCGCAAATACAATTGATTCTTGGGGAGGAACAATTCGATCAGACGTACCTTTTGAGAAAAGGCTGATTTGGGGAGAAGCACTTTTTGAGGGAAGTAGAAAAGGTGAGTTTGGGATTGCTCATTCCTATATCGCAGATGAACTCTTTTGGAAGTCGTTTTCACCTGAGGAGTACCACGCGCTTGGGGGAATTTTAGCGAAGAACTCTCTTTTGATTCCTTTGGATGAGTTTAAAGCGCTTGCTAAAGCAATTTCAGATCCTGAGTTATCAAGTGAAATTCAAAGATTATATCTAAATACTCTCAATGACTCAAAAGTTTCGAGTGAAGGAAAAGATCTTATTCTAGCAAAAGGAATTGATTTATATGGTGAAAAGATCATTTCGTTAAGTGGTATCAGAGAAATTGTAAAAACTTATAAGAAACCATCTGATTTGAAAAAATTAAATCAGCTACTTATTTCTCATTTAAAAAATATTGAGAATTCAGAATCGAAAAGAAGTTTCATTCAAGATGTTCTTTTTCATGTAGATATTAACCCAAAAATTGAATTAGCATTGCTTGATCAGGTACAACAAATAGCTCCTCAGGAGTTAGAGAATGTTTCGATGTATCTATCTGTTCAGGGAAGAATTAAATCTGAAAAATGGGATAAGTTTCTCTTAAGCCGACCTGATGAATATCAGAGATTAAAAATTGAGATGATTAGTGGAGGGTTTGAAGACCCAATCAAAATCGTCAAAGAACAAAAGAATTTAGAGGATTATTATAAAAAAGTTATTCCTGAGATTCTTGGAAAAAAACGAGCTCCAAAACCTTTCGATTCCTTTAATAACGGATGGGGGAGATGGATTGAATCTCTACCTGAGAGTAAAAGAGTTGAAACAATGCTTAAAGCCTTTGAGCAAAAAAGTAACGACAAAGAACTATTTAAAGTATTCTTGAGTGAGTTAGAACCTAATGCAAGCTCTTCTAAGGCAATTAGTCAGTTTTTTCTCTCCGAATCCGGTCTTAAAATGCTCGGTGCAAATGATCTTGATTCACAATATTTAAAAAATGTTTTCAATCGCGAAAGAGGTCAAGAATTCTTTCCTTGGCTAGGATCTGCTTCACGTGGTTTAGATAATATGTCTCCTAGTAGTTTATACATAACACTGATTTCTGATCCAAGTATTCAAACAATACCTGAGAATCCTTTTGGATGGGACTATGATACCTTTAGCCAAAACTTTAGAGCACTTTTTCACAGAAATACTCAACTCACATTTTTTAGACGATTTTCCGATATTCCTAATCGGATTAGAGGAAATGTTCAGGAAGTGAATTCTCTAAAGTCAGCAATGATTCAAGGAAATCTTGAAGGGCAAGGATTTAGTATTTCTCGAAGAGATACTGGTCGTGGTGCTGGACAAGTTGAAAATGATATCCCTGAGTTTATTAGAGCTTTTTCGAGAGCTTTAAACAACGAAGGGGACAATGCTTTTAAAAGGCTCGATCCACTTTATAAAAGACTTCTAGCAAAAAGCTGGTCTTTTGGTGATACAGGATCAGGTCTTATTAATACTATCCGTCAAGAAGCCATTGATGTTGCTAATTATGATGAAGCCTTTTGGAACCTTAGAGTTGAAATCCATAATTTTCCTAATCGAGATGTTTATAATCGAGTTATAGCGTATAAGAATAGTGGAAAACTCATCGAAGTTGGAGAAGAGGCTGTCGCTAAGCTTGATACGCTTATTAAGAACCTTGAAAGACTTTTAGGAATTGGACAACAGGCCTCATGGGTTGAAGCTGTTCTGGGAAGGGAAGCAGCGGCCTTATTAAATGCACTTGGATCTGATTTAAGTAAAATCAAAGATTTCGATGGAGTTCTCAAGGTAAGAAAAGCTTGGCAAAAGCTAACTGATGCAGCATTAAAAGAAGGGTCTTTAGCTGATAACAAGGCTTACGATCTTCTGGTGGGACAAAATGTTCTTGCTGATTTTGCGACCCTTATTGCTGATCAAAAACTTCAAAAGTTAGGAGGGATTAATGGGAGAGGTTGGGCCTCTCACTTAAATTTTGCAGAAAATGTTCTTAAAAATATTGAATTTGATCAAATGCTCACTCAAAAGCAAGTTAAAGAACTTCAAGACCTTGTTGAAAGAATCAATTCTCAAAGAAATTTGGATTTTAATCGAAAGATCGAACTTATTCTCCAAGTTTATCAGAATGCAATTGATCAAGTTTATTTTAAATTTTCAGATGAACTAGGAATAATAGACGAAACTTTGGCAAAGATTGCTCGTTATCGAAATAAAGATGCAAAAGTAAGTCCTGTTAAATTTATTGATTCGACTATGCGTTCTCATAGTATCTTTATCTTAAGTAAATGGGTTGATGAAGTTCAATGGATATTAACGAAAAGGAAAAACCTTACTCATGAAATTGCAGGGAAAAATATCACGAATCCGGTTGAAGTCTTCAACCCAGGTGAATCAGTAGGAATTCTAAGAATCAACAAAGATCCCCTTCAGTTAACAACGAAAGAAATTGGAGTTTTTACGGAAATGCCAGTAGAATCATCAGCATTGGGAGGGATTGTCACTCTCGGTGTTGGAGCTCGTTTATCTCATCTTCAATTGCTTGCGAAATCATTAGGAATTCCTAATGTCAAAGTTTCACCAGATCTTCTTGGAGAGCTTAAAAATCTCGATGGGAAAAAAGTCAGAATTAGAGCTAATAAAAAAGGTGAGTTGAAAATTGAACTTGCTGGTCGAGAAGGCTTAATAGCTCAGGAGAACATAAAAGAAGTTGAGGTTCCTAAACCAAATCTTGTTGTCGAGAAACCAAAAAGTTTTCAACAACTTGTTGATGAAACTCTTTATGATATTGCCGGACCTAAAGGAATCCAACTTTCGAAGATGCGAACTAATCCTGGTCTCATTGTTCCGGATGGCTTCGTCCTTCCTTTTGGTTTTTTCAATCGTTATGCTAAGCAAACAAATTTGAAACCATATCTTGAGACTCTAGAGAATTTACAACTAAGCAATGAGTATCTTGTCTCTAAAGTATCTGATCAAATCATTAGACATATCAAAGAAACTCCGATTCCTCCTAAGATGATCGATGAAGTCATAGTAGAGTTAAAAGCATTAAAAAGAAGAAGTAATTCGAAAGGATACTTTTTTAGAAGTGATACTAATATTGAAGATCTTCCTAATTTTAATGGTGCGGGTCTTAATGAATCAGTTGCCAATGTTTTAATAAAAAGAAAAGATGTTGAAGATGCAATTCGAAAGGTTTGGATTTCTCCATTTAAGAATAAGTCTCTTTCTTGGAGAGGAGCTGCATTAGGTCGTGCTAATGCTTCTGTTGCTTATCCTTCTATTGTTGTCATGCCGACGATTAAAGCAAAGGCATCAGGAGTGATCTTATCTAAAGGGGGAAAAAATTGGAAACCAGGAAGAGGAATTATTAGTTCTAACTGGGGAATCGGTTCAGTCGTTGAGGCTGGTCGACCGGTAGAAGAGATTACATTAGAGAATGGGCAAATATTAAAATATAGTCTAACTGTTACAGACAAAAAACCTGTTGCTAATCGAGGCGGCGGCATTAGCCTTAAAGATATTGATCGAGGGACGCCTGTTCTTTCAGATAAGGATATTCAACAGCTTAATGATGCTGCTATGAAAATTGAAAAAATGCTTGGTGATGAGGCTCATGGTTGGGATATTGAATGGGCGATTGATCAATCAAATCAAATTATAATCCTTCAAGCAAGACCGAATATGTAAACTTAGAAATTGTTTAAGCTTTTTTGTGACTATTCGGTCTTCGTATTATGATTGTAAAAATACTTTTGAAAACAATGAAGTACTTCAATTTTTTTAGCTTTCGTTTCAAAATCCAGATTAAACTCTAGATCCTTTAACTTATTGATCTCTATAGCGAAGCACTCGATCAGCGAAGTCCGAAAATATTCCATCAATGCCAACCTTTTTTATAAGAACATTAAAAAGTTGTTCTTCGTTTTTTATAAAAGAGGGGAGGTCATCTTTTCGATGAGTATAAGGGTGAACCTTGAGTCCATACTTATGGGCCCAGGAAACAAGATTTGTTATAGAGTAGCTTTGTCCTTCTTTCTTTAAAATTTGTGGAATCCAAGGTCCAATTCCAAAAGCATAAGTCGATACTTCTTTGATTCCTTTTTTTGTGAGGATGGAATTGTAATCAATTGAACTTTCATTCCATGAGTTATCAGCAATCAGTAAAATGAGAGGAATTTTAGTTTTAAACTCATTTTTAAGTCTTTTCAAGCTGGGTGGATAAAAGCATTGGATAATCGCTTGTCCGTTCTTTTCATAACCGTATTTTCTTAAAATATTGATTGTCGCTTTGGTAATATCTTTACCTTCTTTTTGATGAAACTCTGGGTTTTTTATCTCAGGATAAATTCCAATTTTTTTTCTAGAGCTTTTATTAAGTCCTTGCACGAGTTCAATAAACTCTTCTAGAGTCGGAACTTCAAATCGAGACTTTTTTAAGGGAAACCGTTGGGGAAATACGACTTTTCCAGTGATATGATCTTTTCTTTCATTAACACGAAGTTTTTTAATTTCTTTTAGTGTGAAATCAACAGCATAAAAACGACCGTCCTTTCTTGCTCTTTTAGGATAGATTTTTTTTACATTTGTTGTCGTATCTAAATGAGGATCATGGAGGATGACTAATTGATTATCTTTTGTCATGACGAGATCAGGTTCTATATAGTCAACTCCCCAGGAATGGGCCATCGCTGCTCCCTCCAAGGTATGTTCTGGTAAGTAGCCACTTGCACCTCTGTGAGCAATGACGACGAGATCGCTTTTTTTTATTTTTGCAAACAGGTTGCTATTAACAGTTAAAAAAACAGAAAGAAAAAAGAGGGTAGACTTCATATTAATCTCCAAATGATTTACTATTTAGATATTAAATCATTTTATTATTTATTAAAGGCTAGAGCATTATTATGAATTCAACGCTTCGCACGCCAAATCCAATTGAACTCATCAAGTTGAAAAAGTGGAGATTAAGCGTCTTTTGGGTCTGTCTGGTCGGTTATATTGGCTATTACTTATGCCGAAAAAATATAGCTGCCGCTTTTCCTCTTATGAGCGAAGAGTTTGGCTATAGCAATACAGAGCTGGGGCTTATTGCTTTTTATTCTGAATTAGCCTACGCAGCTGGAAAGTTTATTAATGGCCCTTTAACAGACAAATTCGGTGGAAGAAAGTTCTTCCTCATTGGAATGTTGGGAGCGATTGCCTGTAATTTATTATTTACTCAAGGAAGTTCTCTCACTTACTTCATTATTATTTGGTGTGTTTGTCGTTACTTTCTCTCTATGGGATGGGGAGGTTTGATCAAAATGATAGGCTATTGGTATGAGCCTGAGCGAAATGGAACGATTATGGGGTTCATTAGTTTGAACTTTCAATTTGGAGGAGTTCTTGCCACGTTGCTTGCTGGTTTTCTCGTTGCGAAAGGCTTGGGGTGGAAAGCTGTTTTTATTTATCCCGCAATTATTTTAGGAATTATTTGTCTCTGGTCTTTTTTAGCATCACGAGAAAAACCTGAAGATGTTATAATTGGTACAAATTTTGGGCATGGATCAAATGATAAAAAATCTTTGATGGGTGAGGAGATAAATAAAGGAATAAGTGAGTCACCCTTAAAAACTATTTTGAGTCTCTTAAAAATAAATGCTTACAGGCATGTTCTGGTTTTTAGCTTTTTTACAACATTTTTACGATCTATTTTTTTCTTTTGGACTCCTAAGTTACTCGTTGATTTAGGGATGGGAGCTTCTAATGCTATTATGAAATCTGCCTTATTTCCATTCTTAGGTTGTTTAGGAACCATCTTACTTGGCTGGTATACTGACAAACATGCTAAGAATGGAGATAGAGCAACAGCAATGTGGATTATGCTTGTAGGGCTTATCGCTTCTCTTTTAGCTGTTGCCTGGGCCATATCTGTTGGAAACTTAAATAACTTGATTGTTGTTCTTTTAGGAGCTTCTGGTTTCTTTCTTCTGGGTCCCTATTCTATGAGTAGTGGGGCTTTAACTCTCGATATTGCTGGAGCGAAAGCAGCTGGTAGTGCAACTGGTATGATTGATTGTTTGGGCTATATCGGAGGAGCTTTGGCCGTTTGGTGCGCTGGTAAACTTTCTGACGTTTTGGGCTGGGAGCAAGTTTTTTATGTTTTAGCTTTATGTGCAGGTTTCGCAACCTTGTCAGCTTTTCTCTTAAGTCGAGAGTTGAAGAAATGAACAGAAAAATGATCAGACTTTATTTTAAGAGATAATTCTTTAGTTCATTATTCCCAAATGAGTAAAGAAGAATGGCTTCTCTTTTAGTGCTGAAATAAACTCAAAGTTAAAAAGCTTCATTTTCTTTTGTTATATTTTCAACACTTTTGGATAGAGAAATTCCTTTTTTTAAACTGGCAGCAGCCTGTGGATTTGAGTAGATCTCTGAGATATTGACTAATCCTGCCCAGGTGTCTTCTTGAAGATCAAAGTCTTCATCAGCGGGATCTCCAGATCTACCTTTGTAGCTTGCTTCTTCAAAAGAAATTTCGATGACCCCTGTGCGAAGAATTTCGTTTTTAAGTGGTTCTCTCAATTCTTCTGAGCGACCGGGTATTACGTTGTCGGTGATTAACTTAAGAATTCGAACTTTCTCGTTGTATTCGCAAACTTCTTTGCCTTTGCCAAAAATAACGACAGAGTCAAAGTTAATCGAATGGTGAAGTCCAGATCTTCCCAAGACAAGCTGATTCATTTTATAAATTGATATACAGATAATATCTCCTGAGCATACTGCTTTTAGCATTCTACTTTTTGCGGCTCCGTGAATATAGATTTTTTCCTTTCTTTCATCGAAAAAGTATATTGTCGGTAGGCAAAAAGGTGTTTCATCATAATTAAAAGCTATTTGACACATCCAGTTATTCTTCAAGACGGGCCAAATAGACTCTTTGTCATATGCTCCCTTAAAAGGGAGCCGCTTTAGCTTTGATCTTTTTGATAAATAGTCTTTTTCTCGATTACTTGCAGTCATCATCACCTCTTTCAAATAAAAGGTATGATTCAATCTGTCTTGTTAGAAGTGACAGTTTTTAGGTTTTTTAGTACGACAGAAGTGTGAAGAATTTTGTTTTAAGCCAGGAATTGAACACTGGGTCTATTCAAAAAGAATTGTTTCTTGAAATATTGGAACAAATAAAAGATGGAAAGTTATCACCAGGAGAAAAACTCCCTTCTGTTAGAGAGTTATCTTCTTTATTAGGAATAAGTAGGACTACTGTAGAAAATATTTACCAAGAGTTATTAGCTGAAGGGTGGATCTTCTCTAGAAATCGTAAAGGTTACTTTATAAGTCATGATGTTATTTTGTTAAATAAAGGTCATAATTCGCAGCTTCAAGGGTTTGAAAAGTCAGAAGCAAAAGAACTGTTTCTGGACTCAGGTCAACCAGACGATAGACTTCTATCAGAAAAAGAAATTTTAAATTGTACAATGGAATCTATTTCAAAAAGAGTAGACGCAACCAAACAAATCGTTTCCTATGTCGAAAGAACGAAAGATATGGGCAATGGACATGTCGTTATCTCTCCTGGCTCTCAGCAATCGATCTATGTCGTTCTCCAAGAATTTAGACAACAAGGCAAAAAAACAATCGCCATCGAAGAGTACTCTTATAAAAAAGTTTTTGAAATTGCGAAGTTTTTAGGCTTTAAAATACTTCCTCTTAAAATAGGACAACAATGCGTTGATATCGACTTTTTAAAAGCTAATGGAAAGAAGATTGACGTTTTGTATTTAACGACTCAGTTACAGTTCCCAACGACAAAGAAAATGTCTTTTAAGCATAAGATAGAAATTGTTGAGCTCTCCAGGAAGTATAATTTTCAAGTTATTGAGGATAACTATGAAGACGAATTTTATTACACGACTCATCCTGCACCAAGTCTATATAGCCTAGCGAATGGAAAAAGAGTTATACATATTTCAACTTTTTCAAAGCTTATTTCTCCCGCTTTTCGTATCGGTTATATTGTTGCTAATAAGAAACTTGCGACTCGTTATCATGAGATTTCTAACTTGGTTTCAGGAGAAAAAATACCTTTAGAGGAATCTATTATCGCAAAATTCATTGAAAAGAAGTTTATCGATAAGCATTTTCGTCGGGCCAGAAGAGTTTACAAACGACGATCAAAGTATTTTATCAAAAAATTAAAATTGAGTTCTATCATTTCTTCATATTTTAATGTGGATATTCAAATTAATGGAGGCACTTCTGTTTGGCTTGAATGTAAACATATGAAGCCTGAGAAACTTAAAGTATTTCTTGAGAAGCAAAGAATATATCTTGCATGGAGTGATCTTTTTAAGATTGGAAGATCAAAACAGAAGAACTGGTTTGTTAGAGTTGGTTTTGCTTCTTACACAGCAAATGAAATAGATGAAAAGATATCAATATTAGAAAGTACTTTAAAACGCTTTTAGAAAACTATTAAAAAGAAGGCTTAACCGGTAAAACATGGAAGTGGGGTACCACTGCCATGTTTTGTAGTAAAAGAATTTTTATGAATAAAAAAACAGAACGATTTCAGTTTTATTATTCTCCTTTACATCCGCAATGATCGTGCCCACAGCCTACGCCCTGTTTGTGTCCAGTAGCGCATTCATCAGAGCAGTAAGTTTGGCCTTCTTGAACTTTGCATTCACAGTCAATACAAGCACATTTAGATTTACTCATAATCCCTCCTAGGATAAACGTTATTATCTTTATTCATCACTACAGTCTTCATGCACAATATGATGAATCATATTTTCAAGCATATTTGAGATATGAGAATCCGCAGAAGTGTAGTAAATGTATTTACCTTCTCTACGAGATTTAACCAAACGAGCGGCTTTTAATAACCTTAGGTGGTGACTGACTAAGGATTGAGAGAGATTTAATTCTTGTGCCACTGAGCCCACCGAAAGTTCTTTTTCAAGACAAGCAATCAAGATGCTGAGTCTCGTTCCGTCTCCTAAAATAGCGAAAGTATCTGCGAGTTCTATTGTTTGGTCTATACTAATATCAAACATATATACATATTAACATGTATTCATGTGTTTGCATAGTACCTGTTATAAAATAGCCTAGAGCTTATCTCGAACTGGTAGCAACTCAAGCTACTTTCTTTCTTTACTGCAAAGATATTTTCATTTCTCATTCTATAGGTGCTTTCAGGAGGGACGATTAATTCAAATGTACTTTCCTTCTTTTTTCCTAGGATTTCTTTTTCTAAAGGAGGAAGAATTGTCTCTTGATCTTGAATGAAAGCAAATGGCTTATCATTATCAGTGGTATCTATAACTAAGCTTGTCGCATTTTTTTAAGTATAGTTAATTTCCCACGTAAGTATTATTGGTAACTGTATTCATTAGAGAAACTCTTATTTAAAAATTTTATATTAAAACCATGAGCAAGAATTAGTAATACAGAACCACTCACTGTTAAGATTTTTTCAAGGTCATCAATAAGAACAGCAGCAATAAGAAAAGTTATTCCTAAAATCCCAATAATCAGTGGAGTTTTCCGTTGATGTTCTCTGTGTGCTCGATTTAAGGAAAATAAAGCAATAGGCAATAAAAGAATTAGAAGGGCTTTGTGAATCCATTCTTGCTCTAAGTAAACGGTTAAGCTTGGAGAGAAAAAAGAAATTGTAGGAAGTGTCAAACAGTGAATAGCACAAGCCGATGAGAAAAATATTCCAGCTTTGTCATATATATATGAATTTTTAATCTTAGCCTTCAAGAGGGTCCCCTGGATAAATTAATGAATAAATTGACGTTATTTCTTTAGTGATTTATTAACAAATGTCGTTTGATGTGGCAAACAGGTATTGGGCATAAGTATATTATGGAAAATAGAGGGAATTTTTTGATGAACACGTTGATTCAATCGTTAAAATAAGCCCTCTTGGCAATGGTCAAAAACCACATATGAGGACGGTAGCTAAAATCCTTTTCCTATTCATGAAGTTAGAAATAGCAAATCTCTTTTTATGAAATAATTATGAAATAACGTGCTGGTTTATATCGATAAAATCTCCACTTTTTGCTTTTAAAGTTAAGGGTAAGAGTTTATCGAATTTAATCGCCAACTGCTCTGGAGTTAAAACAGAACCATTATTTTTTATATACTTAAGTGAAGGCAATTCTTTTTCAGGTAAGCTTAATAATGATTTTAACATAGGAGTTTCAACGAGGCCTGGGGCAAGTGATAAAAAGTGGGTGTCAGGTTTTTCTATTGCATAGAGTTTTATCAAGGAATTTAAGGCCACTTTAGAAATTAAATAGCTAGACCATCCTTTATTCTCATCATTCACAACCCCTGACGAAATAGCAATGACCTGTTTGACTTTGTAATTATTAATAAAAAAATCAATTATTGATTTTTGAGACCATAGATTGACTTCCATGACTTCTTTCATTTTATCGAGATTGGCTTCTTGAAGACTTGAAATTTCTCCGAGAATTCCTGCGTTTAAAATGATTAGATCAAAACGAGAGACATTTTTAAAAAGGGGTTTTAAAGTTTTGTCGTAAGAATCATATTTTTTCATATCTAATATGGAATGATTGAGATTAGAGTCGCTGATAGGGCATGGTCTTCGGCTAATGCCGTAAACAGTATCTTGTCTTAAATAATATTTTGCAAGCTCTAAGCCGATACCGGAGCTAATTCCACTTATAAAAATATTTCTCATAACACTGGTTAGAGTTAGCATTTAGTGACAATAAAGTCACTTTAAAGATAAAATAGAATGTTTCCCTATTGGAAATGATTGTTTCTGAATTGTTTCTTTTTTTGTTCCTTCAGGTGTGTTTTATTTAAATACACCTAAAGTGGTTTAGGAAAAATTAAGGAGAAACAAATGTTCCAAAAAACAGTGACTTCGTTTTTTGCTTTGATGTCCGTATTTGTACCTTTTGCTGATGCAAATGAAAATACTTTTACAGAAGTCGATTCAAAAACGGCTATGAAACTGAATCAACAAACGAAAAATTCTATCGCCTCTTCATGGTTTGATTTACCTGAAACGTGTAAGGCCAAAAACTTCAATGCAGACCCTGTTATTATTGATAGAAAAGAACATTCTAAACAAGTGACAGAAATTTTCAGTAGTTTTAGTTAATTTAGATTGGAGAGGAGGAAAGAGATGGATAGACGACTCAAGACATTTGAAGTTGATAGTTCAGTAAGAAAAGAGTTGCATCAAAAGGTAAGAAAACTACCTCAGGTCACCTCATTTTCTTGTGACTTCTCATTTTCCTCTCTTTTAGCATCTTATGGAATTTTAAGAGAGATAGGATCTCCTAACGATGAAATAGCGAGGTTTTTGTTTGACTCAAAAACAAAAATAAGGCCGTCCCCTTAAAATCCTTAAAAGGAAGAATCATCAAAATAAAAGATACTTTTGGAGTTGAAATTGAATCTACTTTTTCAAAATCCTTAGAAATTAAAGCCTATGGGGTAAGGGAGTTACTTCATCCAGAATATTCTTTTAATAAAGACGGTACAGTTAGGTCTTTAGTCATTCTTCCGGAAGCTATTTTTCAAATAGCTTCATTGCAAGGGGTTGAGCTAACAATTGTGAGAGACTGGGCATTAAATTCTATTTTTGCAGGCTTTGATCCACAAAAAGAATATTATCAGACAAACTTCTGGGAACTTGAAAATAATGATACTCTACTGTTCGCTAAATTGATAAAGAGTAAACAACTTGCTTTTTTGGGGACACATGATTTTATTGCTCACGTAGCAAATATAAATAGAGAAGCATGGGAAAGACTCCCTTTTCTTGCAAAAAATGTTGAAGAGAAAATTAAAAACCTGATTTCAGAGACGAAAGTCCCAACAATGGCATCTTTGATACTGCCTTATACTGCAGGTGTTATTTTAGATGACCTTGCCCAACCCCCAAGCTATGATTCTGAGAATCACCTAATTGTTTTGGATGCTGTACTGGATAGTATCGAGAGAAAAGATATACCAAGCGATTATCTTTGTACTCTCTCTCGGTTCCCGAGAGTTTTTGAAGATATCATCTTATTATCGCGTTCGAAACTTAATGCCATACAAACAAGAATGAAAGCAAAAGAGTTCGTAAATAAAATAGTCGAAGATATAAAAAAATCTTTAGTTTACGAAGGTCTTGAAGAGAGAACAGGGGAAAAACTCTTTTCAAAAATTATTGGGGTTTGATTTGAGTAAAACAATAGAACTGTTCAAAGAAAACATGAAGTTTTCTATTGCTCATTTCACTATTTTCTCTGAAACCGAGAGGGAAAATCTTCATGGACATAATTACAACTTAAAATTTTCTCTTGAGTTAAAAGACCTCGTTAATGGGATGGCATTTAATTATCGTTGTATTAAGAAAAAAATAAGAGAAATATGTGATTCCTTAGATGAGAAATTGATTATACCAGAGCGGTCTCCCTTCCTAAAAATAAGTAAAGACGGTGGAGAAGTGTTTATTGAGTTCAATAAGACAAAAATGATATTCCAAAAAAGAGATATTTTAATACTTCCTATTGTGAATACCACCCTAGAATGTTTCGGAGAATACATATTACAAAAGCTTTGCGACAGATCAATGGAAGAAGTATTTAATAAAGTCTCTAAGTTGAGTCTCGTAATAAACTCTGGTCCTGGTCAGCAATTTACGACAAAAATACTTTTTTAACTACCAAATTTGATTAAGCCAGCCTAACTCTAAAGGATCACGGCAAATTGAGTAAATTGTTTGTTCACAAAAGTATGGACACCCTTCAACTTCAAGGACTCCTACGTCTAAATTTTGAGCATAATAACTCGGTATATAAGCGATTGCTTTACCGGAAACTAAAAGAGATTCGAGAATTTTTATACTCGAAGCTTTATAAGGTATAATTCTTGGAAATTTGTCGTCTCTCCAGCCATCGACTGATTGCTTTTCCTTTGTTTGACCAAGCATATTTTCTCTAGGGACAACAAATGGATATTCGAGCACGGTTGAAATATCTACTTTTTGATTCTTCCTGGTTGTTTTATAAAGAGGATGTTTTTTTCCAACACATGTAACAAATTGAACTTTATCGATTTTCTTCGATTTGAGACCTTTTGGAGATCCGGTTGTCGAAAACGCGATATGAGCCTCTCCATTTATAATCTTTTGTTCCGAAACTTTGTTTGAAGTAGATAAAAACCTTATTCTCGACTTAGGATACAGCCTTAGTATCTTGTCTGATATTTGTGTACCATATTGAGCAACGAGTAGCTCTTCTCCACATATAACAATATTAATTTCTTGAGCCTCGCCACTGATCTCTATTCTAGCAGATTCTTCAAGGTTGATTATTTGAGAAGCTCTCTTCTGCAAACTTCTTCCTGCAGCAGTAATTTGAATATTACGGCCAACACGTTCAAATAACTTTACCTGAAGTTCTCCCTCTAGCTTTGCAACGGCCTTACTTAAAGAGCCCGGAGATATTGCAATTTTACTGGCCGCTTTATTCACGTTTTGTTCCTCTGCGACGGCAAGAAAGTATTTGAGTTCATTTATTTCCATTTCGGAAATAAATATACTTTTTATATGCATGAATTGGCAATGAAAATAAGACTATAAAAACAAAGAAATAAAATAGGAGTAAGGAGTAAATGTGCTAAACATTAAGTCGAAACTAACTTTAAAAAATCTCACACTGAAAAATAGAATTGTTATTTCTCCTATGGCATCAGAATCTATAAAGTACAGAGTGTATTTTAAGTTCTAGATGAAGTTTCTTCTTCTTCTTCTTCTTCTTCTTCTTGACCTCTCTTAAATAATAAATTGTTTCCTTCCCAGTGTTTTTCTCGAATAAGGAATTGATTGATTTCTTTTTCTAATAAGCTTTCTTTTAGGATTCTCTTTAAGATATCAGAGTGTTCTGCTCCCTTTTCATGGGATAAAATATATTTTATAAGATCTTTATCAGAGACTTTCATTTCTTTGATTTGCTTTGAAATACTCTCATGACTTAAGTTGTCTGCTTTTTTTAGCTTTTCATAGTACTGGGCATTCGCTGTCTTTTTATCTAACTTTGAAATGCAAGCGACTGCTCCCCATAGTTCAGGATTTTTAGAAGTAAAAGCAAGTCTCCTAAGTTTATCAAGGTAATTTTTCTTATCGCGACAACTGAGAGATGAATTCTTTCGATTCTTTTTCAACCTCTGAGAGCATTCTGGAAAGTACTTTGATAGTTCTCGATCATTTAATTTCGTATTTTTTCTTTTATACGTTTTATTTTTTTTTAATTTTTTTCTTATACAATTTAAATTTTTTTTACATCGTTTTTTTAATTTGAAAGCAATTTCTCCTATAAGATAGCTATTGAGTGTTCCCGCTCCCGCACTATTTGGAACAGGAAGGTCTGTCATCTTTAAGGCCGTACGTTCTAAAAGTCTCTTCGATTCTTCTGTGTTAAGCTTATAGCCAGAAATGAGTTCAAAAGCACTCAAGGCTGCCGTGACTTGAGGTGCGGCACCACTTGTCCCCCCAAAGTGTTTCATACCACGAGCAACATATCTTGTTGCAATATAATTTCCAGAAGGAGCTGCTACTGTAATCTCAGCCGAAATATTAGAAAAAGATGAAATTTTTCCATCAGGATCAAAGCTTGAAACAAGAATCATTTTATTATCTTTGGCGGCTTTTCTTTTTTGAGGAGGGACGACTCCCCAGTTGTTTCCAGATGAGGTAACAAAAACAATATTCGTTTCTTCTATGAGCTCCGAGATTTTTTCTCCAATTTTAAATTCTTCATCAGCAGAATCATTATTATTTTCTTCCCCATCATCTTTAGACTCCCAACACATTGAATTATTGATATAGTGAGGAACTCTATTGAATTGTTTTTTAGAAAAAAGATTATGAACTTTATCAATGGCCTTGAGATAATCAAACTCATATTGAATATCAATATGGTCTAATGGAGCTTCAGCGGGAATCAAGGAAGACTTCTCTGGTCCCATAATAAGATTAGAAACAGCATCTCCATGAGAGGTTCTGGAGGAATCCCAAATTGCAAATAAGTTATTCGGTGGGATCAAAATAGGCTTAGTCTCTTCGATTCTTTTCCTAAGTAAATCCGCTCCCGTATACTCTTGTGCCCAATAAAGAGAGAGGCCTTCAGGATGTCCCGAAATTTTAGATTTCTCAAATAACTCACAGTTTTGTGAAACTCGAGACTGAATTTTCTTAATTATTTGATTCCGTCCCAGCTCTTTTTCTTTACAATCGGCGCAGTCGTCTCCTTGCTCATCTTCTTCTTCACTTTGGTCTAACTGAATACTTAAGTTTAATTTGCAATCTTCAATTCCATTAAGAGCGATAAAGTCTTTGCAAGCGCTTATTAATGATGAGAAGTCTCTTGTCGATTTTTGAAGTTTTAGATCTATAAGCTTTAAATGAGAAAGATAACGCTTCTTTTTTAAAGAATGCTCTTTTAGAAGGGCATTAAATTTTTCTCCCTTGAAACTTTTCTTAGAACTAATGTAAAGAATAAGTCCCTTAGCCTCTTTTTTCTCCTTGGGAATTTTATACTGGGCGTGAGAATTCAGCGCGAATAAAAAGATATAAAAAAGGTACCGAATTAAACCCATCATAGTTATTTTTTCGGCTAAAAGAAGTAATCCCATTAAGCTTATCAGAGAAAAACGGTCGATTTTGTTTGTACGATCTTCTTATTATTTTGACCTGAGTTTTAAGCTCCAATACTTTCTCGCGCAAATTATATAAAATAAGAGAGACTTCTAATGAAAAAACTTATTTTACTATAGATTCCAACTACGAGTGTTTTTTGAGTGCCAATAAAATGAGCCAAAATTATTCAGAGAAATGAATATCAAGACAATATCTGTAAAAAATAATTTTTATCTTTAAATAGCTAAATATACTCACTTTTTGAATGCTTCTAATAATATCAGTTTAATAAAGTTCAAATAATGAACGATAATAGACATAACATAATTAATAACTTTTATAACTGGGGTCGATCACTATGAGATCATTGTCATTAGCAGCTTTATCGTTATCTTTGTTAGTCATTTCTTGCGAAAATCTTGTTACTCTTGAAACAGCTGAAGGCACTTCTATTGACGGTAGTTCAACCCTGTCCGGACCGCCAAATCTTGTTTCTGGCGAAGAATGGATCCAAATTCCGGCCAATGCAGGCGGAATGGGATTATCGACTTTTTATGTTATGAAGTATGAAGCAAAAGCAATACTCAATGACGAAAGTGCTATAAGCAGTACAGGAACAGATGCGACAACTGCAACTCATAAGCCTGTTAGTGTCGCAACTAATCAACCTTGGAGAAATATTAATGCTAATGATGCAGCGGCAGAATGTGAGTCACTTGGTTCGGGGTATCATTTAATATCAAATTCTGAGTGGATGGCAATTGCAAGAGATATTGAGGATCAAGGTTCAAACTGGTTAACGGGGACAGTTGGTGGAACATGCTTGTTTGCAGGTAATGCTACAGATGATTTATATGGAACTCCGAGACCATGTGGATATAATACAGGCGATTATGAAAGCGGAACGAGTAGAGATAGTAAGTCTCAATTAAGTCTCAGTAACTCCGAAGTTATTTTTGATCTCTCTGGAAACGTTGATGAATGGGTCGATTGGGATCCTGATACAGCAGGATATCAAGTGTCAGGAGCTACGAGTTGTTATAATCCCTGGGAGAATATTCAGTTAAATAGTGTCTCTTGCGGGTTTCTTTTAGATATTGACTTCAATACTCAGAATGGTTCTTATGGCAACAATGAACATGTAGGCTTTCTATCAGGTGGTAATGGAACAGATGGAGCTATAACAAGAGGTGGAAGTGTTAATAACCAAGGAGCAGGTGTTTTTGCAATTAACTTTGGTCGCTCACTATCTAGTGAACTTGCCAGCGTTGGTTTTCGATGTGTTTATAGACCATAAACATTTAACGGCTTAAAAAGAGTGATTCAAGCCGGTTCGTTTTGATTTTATAAAAAGGCTAACACTTTAAGTGTTAGCCTTTAAGTTGATATCTCAAATCAACAGTGTCACCCAGTTTTGAGAGCTTCGTTTTTAGAACCTACGAAAAGACGAGACTTATTAAGATCGAAGTCATGTGAAATAACTAAAGCAAAAGCATCGTCTATCGACTGTTCACCCTCTTGCACTAAGTACATATAATTCTTTGCCATTGCTGATGTTGCAAAATTTGCTAAACAAATTAGAAATAATAACTTTTTCATAACTGCACCTTCAGGTTTTTATTCATAAATCTAATAGTTATCTAGTAACTGTAATTAATAATTTCTTTACTCAAAAAATATGAGTAGCTGAAATCGATCGCATTAAGATTCCTTTGGCGCGCTGAGTAATCTCTTTTTTATCCAAAATCATTTCTTTTTTACAAGGGCAATTTGTCACCGTATCGAAACAAAAAACTTACTGAAATGCGAGGAAAGACCTTTAAACCTCAATTATTCGGATTATATCACTATAAAAAATGTTAAATATTGATTAATATGACTGTTCAAAAACCATGGAAGTCGATACAAGACGACGTATCTTAAAAGGGGGGAAGTCGTGAAAAGTCTTTTACTATCGATGCTATTTCTTTCAGTGCCGGCCTGGGCAAATGAAAGTGCATCACAAATTACTACTGGTGAAGTGAAGAAAGAAAAAGCAGAAGCTGGAACAGATGAAGCTGATCAGGTTATTACAAACAGAAGATTTCGTGCCAGTAACGGATCTTTGTCAAAACTATCAATGAATCTTAATTTGAATTACCAAGGTGGTTCTTTAGACCGTCCGTTCGCAGCGGATCGTCCTAATCTTAATACTGCAGGTGATACTGCATCTGTTGCTGCTTTTTCTGGAATTATTTCAGGAAGCTATCGATTAAATGCTCTTAATAGAGTTGGTTTTGCCGCGGGTGTTTCGATGGTTGCTCCATTCAATGACAGCATTGATACTGATCAAGCTGCCGCTCAAAAGCAATTCGATGAAAACCACAGAGATCTTGATATTTCTAATCCAAGGCTTTCATACACGCACATGAATAAGTTTGCAGGAATCCAAACCATTATTACAGGAGAAGTTCTTCAATATACTCAAGGAACTTTCACTGATTTTGGTTATCAAAATAAAGCAAGCTTACTTGTAAACACGATGTATGAAGTAGGAAATACTGGATTCTCTTTTGGAGCTTATACTATTTTCGAAAGAAACTTCTTTGATGACACTCAAACAAATCCTGCGAATCAGTTAGAAACTGTTTTTGGATTTCTTCCACAAGCTGAATATGTGATAAATGACACATTTAACCTTAGAACTATCGTACGTTCTCATTGGTACGATAATAGCAAAGCAGTTCGTTCAGGAAACTTTAGAAAGAGACCTGTTACTCAATCAATTGGTCTTGGAATTTCTCTTAGTAGAGACGTATTCCTTTACCCAAACTTCCAGTTTGCTTGGGATAATGTTGAAGCAGAAACAACTAACGTTGGTCTAAGCGCAAATATCAATATGTTCTAAATAATTGGCCCCTCTTCAGAGGGGCTTTTCTTCTATCTCCAAAAGCGTCAGGCAAATATTTATTCTCATATAGGCTTTGGTCAGACCTGATTATTCTTTATTTTCCATCTTCTCTAAAATTTTTTGATAATTACTCTTAAAGTTATCTTTCTTTGAGCTCAAAGAAATTTTTGTTTGTGTTCCTTCTTTCAATCCTTTCGCCACCACTTCTTCTAGGCCATCGAGATTGGGCTTGTTCAGAAAATCGAATGCTCCGTATTTTATTGCTTCCATCATTAGTTCTTCATTCCCGTGAGCAGTATAAAAAATGAAAGGAATATTGATATTGTTTGAACGAATATTTTTTATGACTTCAACTCCATTCATCTTAGGCATGTTTATATCACAAATAATGCAGTGAATTTTATTATGCTTTAAGCTTTCTAGCGCCTCTATCCCATTTTCAGCAGTATAGATTTCATCGGCGAGATCTTCTAGGTTAAACTTAAGTCTTTTTAAAAGCTTCACTTCGTCGTCAACAATAAGAAGGTTTCCTTTTGTCATAATTTACTCTTTCCTTTTATTGGTTCTTTTTTTAAACTTTTGTAGTCCATTATAATTTCTTCTTTTTTATTTGTTTTTTGAGGGGCTTCGGTTTGTATCTCTTTTTCTGGATCTTTTCTTCTTAATATCGATTCAATATTGTCTTTTGTAAGAGATTTTATCGGGTTATAAATTATTTGATTTACAAAGATTCTCAGTTTTTTTCTTTCTTCTTCTGAAAGACTATGAATAAAACCTCTGTAATGTTTTTTTCCATAAATTTTTTCAAGTTCTTCATCATTTGGAACAAGAGTGACAAAACATTCAAGAGGAAGTTCAAGGTGAAGGACTGAAAACATGGGAAGCTCTGTTTCTGAAGCGAATGTTATTTCGTGTTCAGTTAAACTTGTTATTTGAATTTCTAAGAGGCATTTAGCGACTCGTTTTTTATCTGAATAATAAAAATAATAATATTTTCCAAATGGGAGATTTTCGTGTTTTTCCCTGAACTTTTTGACAAAAAGTTCAAAGGTATCAATTGAGAAAAAAGTCTCTGTACAAACAATATTTTTATAACGATAGATCTTTTGTAATGCTTCTGCTTTTGACTTTATTCCTTGAATAATGAGAATGGGTTCGTAATAGGAATGGTTTTGAAGCTTTTCTACGAATTTAGAAAGAGAGTCTAAGCCTTTCATCTCATCTTCAGGATTTTTTATCTCTATAAAAATGAGAGGATACTTCTTAAGTAGACAATCTTTTATCATGTCTTCTTTTATACGTTCTTCAAAATGAAGAAAACAAGGGAAGTCTTTTTTCGAGAATAATTCCAATTTAAGATCAGGATTGGAATTAACTATTTTTACATGAAAAGATTTTTCTTGAAAGAGATTTTGGTTTTCATCTATCCATTTTTCTACTTTTTCTTTTTTTATCTTTTCGTTTGAGGTTTCATCCCAAGGACCCAAAAAAGGAATTTTTAACTGATAACTTTCCGTCATTGGGTATACCAGGGAAGAACTATGATGAGCCTTTATATGAAGGCAATCAGTTGTAAGTTCGTCCCAAATCTTTATGTCAACAGGAAGCGCTTTTCTTGGATTAGGAAGGTCTGTCTCAAGCAAGAAATATTTTTGAGAAAGACATGAAAGCGAGGAACAGACGCTAACTTTAAGTTCTAGAAGATTACATTTTGCTCTAGCGAATTGAGGCATTTTTATAGTGTCATCAAACGCAATATACAAACTATCTATTAATGAAATCTCGAAATCTTTATCTTTAAAACAACCGATTTGAAATCCAGTTGAATAAAAAAGTGATATGTTTTTTTTGTTTGAAAAATCGCTTAAGATTGCAACAAAAAGAATGCTTCGATATCCTTCTATTCTTTTCAATCTTACAATGTCTTGAAAGAGATTTTCTTGTTGTTCTTCTGAAATAAAGTTGAAATCAACATAAATAACGTTAGGTTGAGACTCTACTATTGTTCGGAAAAAGTCGTCTTTTTGATATTCGGAATTATCTATATAATAATCATTTTTTAAAAAAGTTTGAGCATGTTCTTGTATCTTAGAAGAGGATTCTTCATCTTTACCTAGATAAAATAACTTTTTTATAGATTTCATCCTTCCCATTTATATAACCAATTCTTAATGTTTACTTCCTTGATTAACTCTACTGGAATCCGATCAATTACTTATATGATCGGTGCTTTGATTGAATAGTTTACAAATGGAAAAAGCTCGATTGTTAAGATTGTCTCAATCTTTGTTTTGACGATGATTAAGAGTTCTCAAATTAACGTAATCATAACAAAGATAAAGAAAAAAATGGTTTTACTTTTTAAGTAAATGAAGAAGGTTAAGTTGAAGTTTAATAGATTTAAAAGTTTTTTCCCATTGTTTTTGATCATATTAGTTGTTTTTCTAACCTATAACTATTCTCAAATTTTTATAAAATATGATTTTGATGGAATCTATGGGAAAGAAGTAGATCTTGAAGCTTATAACTTCAAATTGAAAAATGGAAGAGGTCAAAAAGTTGAACTAAAAGATTACAGAGGTGAATTCGTGTTTATAACTTTTGGTTTTACTAAATGCACAGGAGTTTGCCCTCTTAATTTATATCGTTTTCAATCTCTAACTAAAAGAATTAGCAAAGAGGTCGGTCGTGTTAATTTCGTTTTCATAAGTTTTGATCATATAAGGGACTCGGGAAAAGAAATTCAAGATTTTATTTCAAGGTTCGAAGTTAAAAATATTCAAGGACTTTTAGGAGATCTTGATACAGGCCTTGATGTCGCAAAAAAATACAGAAACTATATTGATCTTGATGTTGAAAAAATAAAAAAAAACGAAAACTTTCAAATTGAACATAATGGCTTCTTATATTTAATCGATCCTACTGGAAAGTTAAAAGTTATTTATATGCAAAAAGATTTAGAAGAAGAAAAAATTCTCGCAGATTTAAAAAAAATAAAAACTAGGAAAATAAAATGAAAAAAAGAAACTGGGTATTTGTAGATAATGATCTTTCTCGCTCAGACACAATCTTTACAAAATTAACTGAGAAAGCAGATCGCTTCATGTTGATAATGCTTTGGGCTCATCTTCCCATTGTGGGATTTGTTGCTCCCTATTCTTATGGTACTTGGAAAGAAGGTTTGCTTGCTAGTTCAATTATCTGTGGAGTAGGCACAATTTCTTATATCATATCGAAAGGAACTTTTGCTCATCGACTTCTTAATGCAATACTTTTACTTTCCTATTCTGTTGTTCTTATATCAATTCAATATGGAAGAATAGAAATGCATTTTCATGTTTTTGCTTCTTTGCCATTTTTAATTCTTTATCGAGATTGGAGAATTATTCCACCTGCAGCATTAGTTATTGCTGTTCATCATACTATTTTCAATTACTGTCAAACCAATGGTATTACATTGATAGGATTTCCTTTGGTTGTATTTAATTATGATAATGGTTGGGACATTGTATTGTTGCACACGATTTTTGTCATATTCGAATCAAGTGTGCTCATCTATTACTCTGAAGTTTTAAAAAAACAGTATGTGGAAGTTAATGAAATTAATCGAAACTTAGAAAATATTGTAGAAGATCGCACTGCAAGTTTGAAAAGAGAGAAAGAAAAAATAGAAGGGTATAAAAAAGCCTTGGATCAATTCGCTATGACGGCAGTAATTGATAATAATGGAAAAATTATTGATGCTAACAAAAAACTTGTTGAAAACTTAGATTATTCTTTAAAAGAGATCCTTACAGAAGAGCTTCAGATTTCTGACTTAACATATCATCAGGAAGATTTCTTTCAAGAGATTTGGAGCTCTCTTAACAGTGGAAAAGCTTGGCGAGGTGAAATCTGCACTCGAGCAAAATCAGGAAGACTCAATTGGGGAGATATGGCAATTGCACCTTTGAAAAACTTAGAAGAGAAGATTTCCCAATTCATAGCAGTTCAATTCGATATTACGGAGAGAAAAGAAAAAGAAGAGGTTATAAAAAAGCAGCAAGCTCAAATCGTTTCTCAATCAAAATTATCAGCTTTAGGAGAGATGGCTGGAGGAATTGCTCATGAAATTAATAATCCACTTGCTATTATTTCTTCTACGATGAAAGCAATTAGGAAAATGATCAAGAAGGAGATGGTAGGAACAGAGGATTTTGATGAAGCTCTTGCAGATATCGATCAGACAGTCGTTAGAATTACAAAAATTGTATCGGGATTGCGAAATGTTTCAAGGGATTCCTCGAATGAGGACTATGATAAATGCACTGTACACGATTTAGTCGAAGATGTTCTCCCATTATGTTCTGAAAAGTTTAAATCAAATGGAGTTGAATTAATAATCGAAGGAGGTTCAGATGTTCTGAGTCAAGAAGTAGAGGTAATGAGAGTTCAGTTTTCGCAAGTTCTTTTAAATCTTTTAACAAATGCCTATGATGAGATTTTTAAATTCGATGAGAAATGGATAAGAGTTGAATTAAGCCAGGAAAATGATTTTTTAATTTTTAAAATCGTAGACAGTGGTCAAGGAATTTCTCATGAAATCCAAGAGAAAATATTTCAACCATTTTTTTCAACTAAAGAAATCGGCAAAGGAACAGGTTTGGGATTGAGTCTTTCGCGATCGATAATAAAAAGACATAAAGGAGACTTTTTCATTGATTCAGGACATACAAACACCTGTTTTGTGATTCGCATACCAATAAAACAAACAATGATGGAAAAAGCTGCATAAGGAGAAAAATAGCTGGATCAATTCAATTATTGACAATCATTAAGAGGTTATTTCTCTTTTAATCTGAAAATTTTCAACTAGGCCTTGGTCAAGTCCGATTCTTTTGATAGGATTTAATAAGTGAGTAAATTCAATTTCGTCGATTTATTTTGTGGGGCAGGGGGATTATCCACCGGATTAAAGCAAGCAGGCTTTAATGAGGTTTTTGCTTGTGATTATGATAAGTGGGCCGTTGAGACAATGCGTACGAATCATCCTAAAACGAATGTCGTTCATGAGCCCGTTCAAAAACTCACTCCTAAAAAGCTCATCGAATTAACACAGGGCCAAAAAATTCATCTTGTTGCTGGAGGACCTCCATGCCAGGGATTTTCTACTATTGGGAAAGGAAATCCTGAAGATGAACGAAATTCTCTGTTTAAATATTTCGTTCGTACTGTTCGAGTGTTGAGGCCAGACTTTGTTCTTTTTGAGAATGTTACGGGACTCGTTTCTAAGAAGAATGAAAAAACTTTAAATGAGATTATTAAAGCTTTTAAAAAAATTGGCTATACGTTAACGATTCAAGTTCTAGAGGCTCAAAAATATGGAGTTCCTCAAAAAAGAAGAAGAACTTTTATTGTTGGAACACGGGGAGAAGCTTTTGATTTTCCGAGAGCAAGTTTTGATCTTATAAAAAGTGATGAAGTTGTTCCTTCTCGAAATCTTGGAGAGGTTTTGAGAGAACTTCGAAATTACCACAAGCTCAATAAGAATGATCCGAATCATGATCTCAAAGCTGCAAAATCTCTTAATGAGATGGATCTCGCTCGTTTAAAGTGTATTCCAGAAGGAAGATGTATCCGCTATGAAAAAGACGAAAAAGAGTTTCTTCCTAGGAAGCTGAAATTAGGGATTAACTGGAAAACGATTAGAGAGGGCCGACTAAGAGAAAATCATTACCATCGACTTAGTCGAAAAAAACCAACCCCAACTCTTAATACTCATAACCATCATTATTTTCACCCAACCCAAGCAAGAAAATTCACACTTAGAGAGTTTGCTTGCATTCAAAGTTTTCCGATGGATTACGAGTTTAAGGGGAGTAGAACTTCTATTGTTCGCCAAATTGGAAATGCTGTTCCTCCGCTATTAGCTAAAGCAATTGGGCTAAAGATGAAACAAGCTCTTAAGAAAAGCGAGAAGAGCTCCTCGAAATCGAATGCAAAGGCTGACGCATCCCAGAAAATTTCCGATATCCGATCAACGGCCTTTCTTTACTCATAGACTTTAAAAATGCTAATATGAGTCGAATACGCAAAGCATTGAACTCAGAGGGAGAAAAAGCCAAATGGCAAAAGACGATTTAATTGAAGCTGAAGGTGTGATTACGGAAATTAATTCTCACGGGAACTATACTGTGACTCTTGATAATGGTCACAAACTCTCAGCAAAACTCTCTGGAAAAATGCGAAAGTTTTTCATTAAAGTTGTTAAAGGAGATAGAGTCACTGTTGGAATTTCGCCTTATGATAAAACTCATGGACTTATAATGTTTAGACATAAAGTTGCACGAAATAATCCTCCAGGTTCTGCTCCAAAAAAATCATAAGGGATTATGAAAATTTTTTTACTTTTTCTACTCATTCCCATCTCTGGTTATTCCTTTCTTTGGGGAAGCGATAAAGAGGAGAAAAAAGCTGATCCGAAAACAATCCAACCATTTTTAAATCTTGAAAAAACCTGCTTTGATAATCTTTCTGGTTTTCCGGGAAAAGTTGATAAAAAACTTTTAAAGAAAGCCTGTGCAGAAGCGACTTATCTTTCCGGCTGTTATGCCCAAGAAAGTCAAACCCCAATCTTTCATTACGATAGACAAGGAAAATCAATCAAGGGCAAACGTATTTTGGTTTACTCTATGTTTCATGGAGATGAATTTCCCGCAGGGAGTGTTGCTCGTTATTGGATGGAACGTTTAAGTACAATTGATCCAAGAAGTAGCTGGAGAATTGTTCCGATCGTGAATCCTGATGGTGTGAGAAATAAAACTCGAGTAAATGGAAGAGGCGTTGATATTAACCGAAATCTTCCAACTAAAGATTGGGAAAAACTTGCTTTAAAATATTGGAAGGAACGAGAGTCAAAAAAGAAGAGACGTTTTCCAGGGAATGAAGCGGGCAGTGAGCAAGAAACCAGATGTGTCATGAACCATATTGAGAATTTTCGACCAGACTTTATTATTTCAGTTCATACCCCTTATGGGCTTTTAGACTTTGACGGTCCCCAGAAGCAAATTCGGCCTCGTTTCCATAACCTTCCATGGAAGAGACTCGGGCATTATCCAGGAAGCCTTGGTCGTTATATGTGGGCGGAAAGAAATATTCCTGTTCTTACCATCGAGCTTAAGGGGAATGAGTTTAATATGGACCCTGAGTATCTTGGAGAACTCCAAGATGTTGCTGGTGGATTGGCCATCCAGGCATCCGTTAAATAATACTCTTCTGCTTTTGACCTTTATGTTCGTCAAGCTTCGGTCTCAAAACCTCCGATGCACTGAGGGCAGGAGGCCGAAGTGTGGTGTCCCTGGACTCGCGAAGCAAGATGCGTAGCGAACTAAAAGCGTACGCCTCGCTTTCCTACCTAAAGGAACAAAATCACTTAAGTGTTAATTAACGGTTTTTAGATCGATAAGCCTAGATCTTGTAGACTGAACTTCATGAGTTCATCCATATAAAGTAGAGTGCCTGGTTTGGTTTCAAACCAAATATTTTCATTATTTAATGGTTCTGATGAAACAATGAGGTGGTTCACGCGACCGTTAGAAACTTGATTTTCACAAGAATATTCGTAATGTTCACAAGTATCGCTCTCTGGGCATTTTGCCTTATGAGTCGTGTAGTAAAGAGGTTGTCCTCCATTGAAAGCAACAAAATATTTCCCATTCGTAAGAATAAAAGTGAGGTAAGTTTCTTTCTCTGGATCCCCAACTTTGGGACTATAAGGTCCAACCACGTCAATAAGTTCTTTCATGGTTTTTTCCATAACCTCTCTCATTAATAGATGGCTTTGAATTTTTCCATCAATAAACTTTTCAAGCTTCGTGAGTAAGAAATAAAACATGAGTTCGCTATCAGTTTCTCCAAGCAGATAGCGTTGGTACTTTCTATCAACTCCAGCTAGAAGCTGATCACGACACTTGGCAAATTCTTTGATATTCCCATTATGGGCAAAAACCCACTGCCCAAATTGAAAGGGGTGGCAGTTGAGGATCGTATTTTCTCCTTTGGTTGCCTTCCTAATATGAGCGAGAACTGTTTTAGAAGAGACGATTCCTGAGACTCTCTCAAAAAGAGTGTCGTTGATCGCTGCCTGAGCCGATTTGATGATATGAGGGGTATTATCTAAATAATAGGCTACTCCCCAACCGTCTGGATTGAATTTACTTTGGTTCATCAGAGCATTATTGGCCCCAACCAGGCTTGAATGAACCTGTGAAGTAAAAATAGAACGAAATCCAAATAATCGACACATAACGTATTCTTGACTCAGTGAGCCTCTAATTATACTTTAAACCTTTAATAATACGAAATAAAGCCCCCTGTAAGGTATTCACAATGGATCAGTATCAAAAAATCAGATTAGACAAATTAGATGTATGGCGAGAGCACCAAGTTGCTTATCCTGGAAGATTCGAAAAGACTCATAAAGCTCTTGAGGCTAAAGAGTTGAGCGATGATACCAAGGACATAAAACTCGCAGGTCGTTTGATGGCCTTAAGAGTAATGGGGAAATTTTCTTTCGCTCAAATTCAAGATTATTCAGGAAAAATTCAAATTGCTTTTCAACAAGATGAAGTAGGCAAGGATGATTATAAACTCTATACAAAAAAATTCGATATCGGTGATCATATCGGTGTTGAAGGTTATATGTTCACTACTCAAAAAGGTGAAAAAACTTTAAAGGTAACTAAGGCAATACTGCTTTCGAAAGGGATTCGGCCATTACCTGAAAAGTTTCATGGGCTTCAAGATCCAGAATTAAAAGCGCGTTATCGATTTTTAGATTTGATTATGTCGGAAGAAACTCGTGATCGATTTAAAGCAAGAATTGCTATCTTAAAGTTCATCCGTAATTACCTTGATAGTAATGATTTCGTAGAGGTTGATACTCCAATTCTTCAAGCGATTTCATCAGGGGCTTCAGCAAGACCTTTTGAAACTCATCATAACGCTCTTGATATTCCATTATTCATGAGAATCGCTCCAGAGACTTATTTAAAAAGACTCGTTTCTGGTGGATTCGAAAAAGTTTATGAACTTGGAAAGTGTTTTAGAAATGAAGGAATCGATGCTTCTCATTTGCAAGAATTCACAATGCTTGAGTGGTATGCCGCTTATTGGGACTTTAAAGATAATATGACTTTTGTTCAAAAGATGATCCAAGAGATGGTGAAGGTTGTGAACAATGGATCACTTGAAGTCGAGTATCAAGGTGAAAAGTTAGACTTCTCAGGTGATTGGGAAGTGAAGACTTATAGGGATCTCGTTCTTGAAAATACGGGAATTGATCTTGATAAAATGGAAACAGTTGAGCAGATGAAAGAAGAGATCAAGGCGAAAGGTCTTGAAATGCCACTCGACAAATATATCGGCTTGGGTGGACTGATTGATGGTCTTTATAAAAAATTCTGCAGGCCTAAACTGATTCAACCAATGTTCCTTACGATGCACCACCATGAGTTAGTTCCTCTTGCAAGAAAGTCTGATGATAACCCAGCTCAACTGGATATGTTCCAAGTTGTTGTGAATGGATGGGAAGTCGTGAAAGCTTATTCAGAGTTGGTTGATCCACTTGAGCAAAAGAAGCGCCTTGAAGCACAAGCAGAGCTTGCAAAAGCAGGTGATGATGAAGCTGTTCGGATGGAAGAAGACTTTATCTTGGCCATGGAATACGGAATGCCTCCAATGTCGGGACTCGGTCTTGGGGTAGAGAGAATGATTGCTCTTCTTACTGATAGTCCGAATATTCGTGATGTTATTTTCTTTCCTTCAGTACGACCTCCAAAAGCTAGTGAATTGGATCAAAAAGAGATGGGCGAGTAATGGCCTATTCAGCAAATGATATCGAGCCAAAGTGGCAGAAGTTCTGGGCAGAAAATAAAACTTTTGAAGCGAATGTCGATACCAGTAAACCTAAGTATTATGTTCTGGATATGTTTCCCTATCCATCAGGTGCGGGACTTCATGTCGGGCATCCGTTAGGTTATATCGCCTCAGATATCTATACTCGGTATAAGAGACTCCAAGGATTTAATGTCCTTCATCCTATGGGCTACGATGCCTTCGGTCTTCCAGCAGAGCAATATGCTATTCAGACAGGACAACATCCCGCTGTTACAACTGAAGCGAATAGTAAGCGTTATAGAGAACAGTTAGATGCGATTGGATTGTCTTTTGATTGGTCGAAAGAAGTTTATACCTGTGATCCAAAATACTATAAGCATACTCAATGGGCTTTTATTCAACTTTTTGATCATTATTTTAATACGGAAACTAACAAAGCGGATTCAATTGAGAATCTTGTTAAAACTTTTGAAGCGAGTGGAAATATAAATGTTCCAGCTCATCATAGTTGTGAAGAAGAGTTTACAGCTGAAGAGTGGAAGAGCTTTGATGAAAAACGGCAAAGAGAAGTATTATTAGACTATAGACTCGCTTATCTTGCGGATACCATGGTGAATTGGTGCGCGAAGCTTGGAACTGTGCTTGCCAATGATGAAGTCAAAGAAGGACTTTCTGTTCGTGGTGGATATCCAGTCGAGCAGAAGAAAATGCAACAATGGTCGCTTCGAATTTCGGCTTATGCTGATCGACTTCTTCAAAATTTAGAAAACCTTGATTGGCCGGAGCCTCTCAAAGAAATGCAAAGAAACTGGATCGGTCGCTCGGAAGGTGCGGAGATGGACTTTCAGGTTGAGGGTAAAGAGTCTATGAAGATCTTTACCACCAGAGCAGATACTGTTTTTGGTGTAACGTTCATGGTCCTAGCTCCGGAGAGTGAGCTTGTAGATCTTTATACTACTGATGAACAAAGAACTGATGTCGATGCTTATTTAAAAGCAACAAAAGCAAAGTCTGAACGAGAACGGATGACCGATGTTAAAAAAGTATCAGGAGTTTTTTCTGGCTCTTATGCCATTCATCCATTTAATGGAAAAAAGATACCTATTTGGATTGCAGATTACGTACTTGGCGGATACGGAACAGGGGCGATAATGGCGGTTCCTGCCCATGATTCCCGTGACTATTCATTCGCAAAACATTTTGATTTAGAAATCATCCCGCTTGTTGAGGGATGTGATGTTTCTGAAGAGTCCTATGATGCTAAAGAGGGAAAAGTCATTAATTCTGATTTTCTTAATGGTATGGATATTAAAGATGCTATAAAAAAAGCCATCGATAGAGTTGAGAAAGACGGTCTTGGAAAAAAGACAATCAACTTTAGACTCCGAGACGCTATCTTTAGCCGTCAACGCTATTGGGGGGAACCTTTCCCGGTTTATTATAAAGACGGCGCACCTTATATGTTAGACGAATCTGAGCTTCCCTTGGAGCTTCCTGAAGTTGATAAATATCTGCCAACTGAAGATGGTGATCCGCCATTAGGAAGAGCAAAAAATTGGCAAACCAAAGATGGTCATCCACTTGAAATGAGTACCATGCCTGGTTTTGCTGGATCTTCTGCTTACTTTTTAAGGTATATGGATCCCAACAATGAGAATGAGTTGGTTTCTAAGGAAGCGAATGATTATTGGCAAAATGTCGACTTCTATGTTGGCGGAAGTGAGCATGCAACAGGGCATCTTCTTTACTCGCGTGTTTGGAATATGTTTCTTTTTGATATCGGAAAAATCTGTAAGGAAGAGCCTTTTCAAAAACTTGTGAACCAAGGGATGATCCAGGGACGCAGTAATTTCGTTTATAGAGTAAAAGGAACAAATAAGTTTGTTTCTAAAGGCCTTAAAGGAAAATACGAGACGACTGAGATTCATGTTGACGTCAATATTGTTAACAATGATGTTCTTGATACGGAAGCTTTTAAAAATTGGCGTCCTGATTATGCGGATGCTGATTTTGAATTGGAAGACGGAAAATATATCTGTGGTTGGGCGCAAGAAAAGATGTCAAAGTCTCTTTTTAATGTAGTGAATCCTGATCAGATTATCGCTGATTACGGAGCAGATACTCTTAGACTCTATGAGATGTTTCTTGGCCCAGTTGAACAGAGCAAACCTTGGATTACTTCTGGGATTGAAGGTGTGTATCGATTTCTTCAGAAGTATTGGCGACTTTGTTACGGTGATGGCGATCAGCTTATTCTTGAAGATAAAGAGGAAACAGATGAAGAACTTAAAACTCTTCATAAGACAATCAAGAAAACCAAAGAAGATCTTGAGAACTTTTCACTTAATACAACAGTCAGTGCTTTCATGATTTGTGTGAATGAACTTCAAAAGATGAAGTCGAATAATAAGCGAATCATTGAAAAATTGACAGTCATTATGAGTCCTTACGCCCCTCATATTACGGAACAGGTTTGGCGTGATTTAGGAAACAATGAAAGTATATCATTTGCTCAATTTCCTGAACATGATGAAAAGTACTTGGTGGAGTCCAATTATAGTTATCCCATTTCTGTAAATGGTAAAATGAAGTTCCTTCTAGATCTTCCTCTCGATCTCGGAAAGGATGAGATTGAAAAGGCCGTTATGGAGAATGAAAAGGTCCAAGTACTGATTGAAGGGAAGACTCTTAAGAAAGTCATTATCGTTCCAAAGAAAATCGTTAACTTGGTGGTTTAATGGCAAATTTAAAGCGAGAAACCTTTAGAGATTTAGATGCTCTTAAAGCGCATATTAAATCAGGAACTCCTACGCTTTATTTCACCTCACAAACCTCTACGGTTATTCCCTTCGATAAGATTGATGAGTTCTATAAAAGTATCGATGGAGATATCGTTCTTGGAGACCTTTCTCAACTCCCTTCCCATATGGAGCTTACAGAAGATTTTACTTTAAAAGTCGAAGGCCCTGTAAATTGGAATGAAGCTAAAGCTTATCTCAATTCAAAGAGACGAGATCAAATGACATCTCCGACAGAAGGAACAGCTGGAATCCTTGCAGGGATTGCCACATCTTGCACCGGAGAATTAGCTTTTGGCTATGGAACTATCAGAGATCAGTTGATAAGTTGTAAGATGATTGATCAGAATGCAGAAGAATTAGTTCTGAGTAAAGACAAAAATCTTGAAGGTGACTTTACGGATTATCAAAGGTCTTTTGAAAAATATAAAGAGTTTAAAAATGCTCCCTTTCCTCGACTCGAAAAAGAAATTGATTTGGCGGTGGGAATGGAAGGTCAGTTAGGGATTATCATAGAGGGGGAGTTTGAAACAATCCCGCTTGAAAACTATCAATATCTTTTTCTGCAACTTCCTCGTTGGGAGGAGGATGATAAACCGCATCTCGAAGTTCTTGAGAAGGTCCAGAACTTTAGAGAAAGTATTGTTGCCTGTGAGTTACTTGATTGGAATTCTTTGAGCTATCTGAAAGAGCCTATTGGTAAAGACCAAGATCTGATCACTTTGCAAGTTAAAGCTTCTGCTTTTGAAGAAGTTTATATGGAGCTCATTTCAGACCTTGAACTTGTTGATGAACAAAGTATTTTTGAGATCAGTGAAATGAAATGGCAAGCTATGAGAGTTGAAATCCCTCGGCAGGTGAATGAAATTAATTCAAGAAAAGGGATTGTGAAACGTGGGACAGATGTTCAAGTTCGAATTCCAGAGATGGAAAAACTTTTTGAAAAGTATCGAGAATTCTCAGAACAAAAAATCCCCTATATGCTTTTTGGCCATTTTGGAGATGCTCATCTTCATTTTAATTTCCTTCCGACTAAAGAGCAGCAAACTCTGAGTGATGATATCCTCGATGACTTTTATGTCGATCTCAGTCATTGGACTTGTTCTCCTTTTGCAGAACACGGGATTGGCTTCATCAAACAAAAATTTATTGCCAGTTATTGGAGTGATGTTCAGGAAAAAGCTTTTAAGAGAATAAAAGAAGAATATGACTCTGAGAATAAGTTTATCCCGAAAGGTTTTCTTTCTGTCTAAATTTCATTTTGATTGTACTAAAAAAATAATCAATAAGGCTGAGAAAAAATGAATTAATGAAAATTAATAATAAAAGCCTGGGTAGGGCGCGCCTATGCGCCCCTCAGGCTCTTAGATAAAACGCATGATTTCCTTATCAAAGCATTTCACAAGACCTTGATCTTTTCTTAAGACCTAACGAACATGACGGACAAATTTTAAAAATCTTGTCGAGGGAACTCAAATCCGGCGAGTTCCCGAAATATTTCCTTAGCCATTCTATAAAATCACTTAAATAAAGTTTCTGTTGCATAAAAGCTCTCAGTTTTTATTGAAATTCTTATTCTGAAGATTGATTGACCCAATACTCCCGGCATTTTTCTCTGGTTCTGATATCGATGGCTAAACATTGGAGGATTTGTTCCTCTGTAAGAATAATTTCTCCGATCTCGTCTTCGCCTTCTCCGTCATTCAGGTAACAGTCGAGTAGAGGGCAATTCTGGCCTTCTTCATATTCATCATTACACGGGACAGTGTATTCAGCCTCGTTCAAATTTGAGATACCGGCAGTCATATTATCTAAATTATCATAGAGACTGTAGACATCGACTCGAATCATTTGAGAGCTCAAAGGGTCTTCTTGCGGAACATGGCATTTCCAAACAGTTCCATTAGTACATACATGTTCAGTAGGTTGTTGTTCAGTAGTATTGCAAGTAATGGGATCATCGTCGACATCAATAACTGCTGTATCACTGATATGGCCATAACCATCAATTTGAAGATTTTCACTTAAGGAGAGCGGTGAGTTTTCCGATATATCTTGTGGGTTACATGAGACAAAAAATGAGATGAGTAGCAAACCGCAAATGATAGCGATCCATCGATTTGAATCAATTCCCATAGACGTAAACATACCCTTCCCCCCAGAAGATATCTCACTCTAACAAAAAGATGAGTCTGGAATTGGCATCTATGAGATTTCATATGCTTAGCTTGCGTCAAAAAGTTTTACGGTCATTTCAAAAACGGCAACAATCTGTGGAAATTGACCTCTTGAGGCGATTTCGATACATTGTGGCAAGATTGAAGTTTAATAAGGGGTCTTTTTTGATTAGTCGCGTTCTTTATTTTGTCATGCTTGTTTTAGTTCTTGGTTTTGGTTTTTATCACTTCACTGGTGATCAAAATGTTGTCACAAAAACTGCTGCCGTTACAGCACAGAAGACGAAAGAGGTTGCTAATAAAACTGAGGCAAAAGCAGAAGAACTGGCTGAAGTTGCAACTGAGAAGATAGAAGAACTCGAAACAAAAACTCAAGAACTTACAGATGAAGTAAGTTCTAAAGCAAGTGCAATTCTCAATGAAATTGATCATAAAAGTAAAAAAGCGGCGGCTGATTTGAAGTCTGAACTTGAAAGAGCTGAGCGCGAAATAGATGAAGAATTAAAAAACCTTAAAAATATTTAATAAAAAGATGCTGGTATTAACCAGCATCTTTAATATCAATTTATCATTTCATTTGGCATTGAAGATCTCCTAATTTCTGGAAATAATCCTCTCCATCGTGCTTTATATGAATTTCATGTAACCCATCGACGGCAATAATAACTCGTTCAGTTCTTTCATCAATACTATAGTCAAAGGTCATAATAGGTCCTCCAATCGATACAATCTCTGTTGGAAAGTCAAAAAGTCCGGAAAGAGAAACTTTCGCTTCTTTTCTATCTTTTGAAACAGAAACGAAAAGTTCACCTTCAATGATCATTGGGTTTGAACAAATAGCGATAAGATTAAAATTCTGGGCATAAGCTTGAGAGTAAAAGCTTAAAAATAAAATTGTAAAAAGTAGTTTCTTCATTTTTCCTCCTTTTTTGAGGGTTATAGCACAACTAAGCTTCTGACTGAGAGATGACTCTGAATAAGCGTGCACTCAAAGTGGCATTCTATAAGTTTTACATATTCGAGAGCTTTGAGAGGTGTTATAAAATGAAAATGACGGATTATTCTTTAGAACCTGCAAACGTTTCTGATTATAGGGATTTCCTTAGGGAAAGATTTAATGACCTTAAAAAAGAGAGGAAAACTCTTTCACTCCAGGCATGTGCTCAAAGAAGTGGACTCTCTAAGTCTCACCTTCAATTCTTATTCAAGAAAGAAAGACATATTACTTTAGATAAGTTTCCAGGCTTAGCTAAAGCTCTTAAATTAACATCAGAGGAAGAGTACTTTACCTATTTAATGATTTGTAAAAATTCAAGTCAAAATGAATATGTAAAAACACATTTTGAAAATATTATGAGAAGGATTCGCAATCAATATGTTTCAATCGAACTTGAAGACCCTATCTCAACATCAAATCAAAGCATTGAAAAAGAACTCTATGAAGATATTTTATATATGATTCTCCAGTCGATGGTTAGACTTGAAGACTTCAAAGAAGACTCGAAGTGGATTATTGAAAGCTTACCTTTGGAGGATTTAACTGAAGAGAAAGTCATAAGTGGACTCAGGTTTTTAGAGAAAGTTGGTGCTATTGAAAGGAATAAGAACGGAAAACTAGTCGCAAAAGAATATTTAGTCTTTCGACCCGACCCATATGATCCGAAGGGTTTTAATGTTTATACCAAAGCTGCTGAATATACAGCCGATTTGATGCAAAACCCTTATAAATATTCACCATCTGTGTATTCTTCAATGGCCCTTGCTATGGACGAAGAGAATCTTTCAAAAGCAGAAAAGTTAATGATTGAAACTCATCACCGTCTTTGTCATTTAGCTCAGGATAGTAAAAAGCCAACAGCGACAATTTATATTGCTAATTTTCTTATTACGATGGCCCGTTTGAGGAAAACTGAGATCTGAATTGATCGATACCTTCATTTCTAAGCAAACAAGAAGGACATTTTCCACAACCTCTTCCTTTTATTCCTTCATAACAGGTCACAGTTTTTTCAAGTAGATAATCAAGGACTCCAAGTTCATCACCTAACTTCATCGATTCGAGTTTTGTCATTTGAATTAAAGGAGTTTGAATTTTAAATTTATTATTTCCAAAATCAATCTGGAGAGTTTGTTCGATAAGATCAAAATACCTCCGATTACAGTCTCGATAGCCTGAATTTGCTTCCTCTAATTCCATGACTCCGAGGTAGATTTCGTTAGCTCCTAGAGAATCAGCATGAATACCTGCTATTCGGGCCATTAATCCGTTCCGTCCACTAACCAGTGTATTGGGAACATCATTCTCAATCGAAATCTTTTGTTCATGGGTAGTGAGGGCATTAGAAGTAATTTTATTCATAAAAGGAATTGGAATAACATAACGATCGACATCCCAGTCTTTACAAATCTCATCTGCAGCTTCAAGTTCATTTGAATGTCTTTGTTCATAATCAAATCCTAGACTGAGCACTTCTGTTTTTTTGTATTTTTTGAGTATCAGTGCGAGACAGAGACTTGAATCCATTCCACCGGAATGAACAACAATAACTTTTTTTAATTGTTCCACGGTTGATAACCAATTTTCTTAAGATCAGCAGAAAGCTGTAAAAGAGGAAGACCTATGATCGCGGTGAAATCGGAGCATTGGATTTCATCAAAGAGAGCAATTCCGCCACTTTCTATTTTATAAGATCCTGCGCAATCGAAGGGTTGATCGTACTCAAGATAATTATTGAGTTCATCGTCACTAAGATCAGCCATTTTAAGTTTCGTTGTGTTTGTATGACCCATGACTTCTTCATCTCTAATAATAGCGTAAGAAGTGACAAGCTCATGAGTTTTTCCTCTCATTTTTTGGAGTTGTAAAAGTGCTTTCTCTTTGTCTCCAGATTTACTAAAAATCTCACCATCCAGATGGCAGACTTGATCAGCTCCAATAATAGTTGTTCCTGGTCTTTGCGTTTTGAGAGCAAGTGCTTTTTCTCTCGCTAGGATTTGGGTGAGTTCTGAGGGAGCAAGACCCTGGTCCTTAAACGGGGATTCTTCGAGGCCTGAGTCGATAGCTTCAAAGGAAAGCCCTAATCTTTGAAATAATTCACGCTTATAAGCTGAATGAGTCGCTAAAATCAATGAATTCATGACAAATAAATAGGAAAGGG
This sequence comes from Bacteriovoracaceae bacterium, assembly GCA_965217035.1. Lineage (GTDB taxonomy): Bacteria > Bdellovibrionota > Bacteriovoracia > Bacteriovoracales > Bacteriovoracaceae > JAUHYH01. The sequence continues at coordinate 2,446,708 of OZ244226.1, forward strand.
GGCAGAGATCGTCCAGTCAAATTGATTAGATTTTAGTCACTCTAAATTTTTTACAAGCTTTTACTTAAATACTGCTAGGCATTGATACAATAGATTTTGGAGAATTTATGCGTTTTTATCTGATCCTCATTATAGCGTTAAGTGTCGTCGCTTGTACAAGTAAGAAGAAGCGCCAAGCCGCGCCAAAGACTGAGGTTGTAGGCTCAAAACTCAAGAAAACTCGATCTTCTAAAGACGGAGTAGAGAAAAAAACTAGGAAAAAGACAGTTGTTCCTCCGGTTACTGTGATCCCTACAGATCCTATTGATCCTCGAAGACCAGTGTTACCTTCGACGACAACTTCGACAACGACAACTTCGACAACGACATCAAGTTTAATGACAACGACAACTCGCGTGTTTCCTGGGCCTAATATCGATAAGAAAAAGAAACATATAAAAAGGAAGACAAAGAAAGATGCGATTTATTGTATGACGAAGTTAGAGACGAGCCAGCTCATGGACATCCATGATTCTCCTAATATGCATGTTCTTTACTTAAGAGTTCCGAAATTGACTGATTATGGAGTCGAAAGTTCTGCAGTGATTGAACATGCGAAATTACGAAAGTCTGATTATGTGACTGTACAGCCAAATGTTTTAAAGGAAGAGGGGAAAGTCGCAGTGACTTCACTTCAAGGGATGAAGGGGATTTCAATCAAGTTTATTCCGAGAGGAAACAACTTCATTGAATCTGAAATGGAGTTTCGAGTTTATCAAGATCAATGCTTAGAAAAAACTTGTGTGAAAATAGGATACTTATCTCCTTTCTTTAACGCTGAAGGGGCTGCCTATATATACTTAGTTCCTTCAGAGCACCCAACTCACTTCAATGATAAACGTGTGAGTTGTCACTTTAGCAAAGAAGTACTTGAACTTGTAAAAGAAGACTTATTCTCTAATATTCTAAAATAGTAAAAATACAAAGTTTTTTGGCCTTAATGAAAGAAGAATCAGATACGAAAATTCTAGTGGTCATTTAGCATCAAATCTCTTCCAAATACTTGCCATGATTGGAGAATGTGAAATGATAAAGAATTTTATTTTCTTGATCTAATCCATTCACTGAATTTTTGATGAAATATTTGGGAAAACTGTTCTCTTGATAAACTCTCAATCGACTGAATTTTATCAAGCGAATTATAGATATCTCCCTGAAGGCCACAAGGATGAAGTTGTCTTAGAGCTTGGAACATCTTCTCGTCATAATTATAATTAAAGGCCATCCCGTGGATAGAGACATAATATTCGAGACCCATGCCGACAGAAGCGATCTTTGTTTTTTCTTGATACCAAAGCCCTAAGAGCTTTTGATAATCGAGCTCTGAGATATTAAGTTTTTCTTCGAGAACTTCTTTTGCAATTTGAATCATTTTAAGCATGATTCTTGGTGGGCTCAGCTTGATGTGATTCATATTAAGAATCGGGTAATAAATCATCTGGCCTGGATAGTGAAAAGTAAGCCCTCCGCCTCTTTTGATCTGGTGAAGTGGGAAAGGAAGCTTAATGCTTTGATCAAAATCAACGAGTTCAGAAATGGCTTGCCCTTTTTCCTTTTGAAGGCCTGAACCATTAGTAAAGCAATGAGGGTGAGACGTGAGAATCGATAATTTCCATTTCGGATTTTCTCGAATCCAAGGAAGCAACTCATTTAAAAAATAAAGATATTTCTCATAGTTCCAATTCCAATGAGTAAACAAGTTTAATTCTTCACTATAGTTCTTTAAATACTCAGGAAATTTTGCTGAAAAGAAACCCTTAAGCGACGTCATGACCTTGAGACTTTAGATATTCCAGGTAATCAGCAGCTTTATATGAACTTCTTACCATGGGACCAGAAGCAACGAACTTAAAACCCATTCGATAAGCAAGTCTTTTAAGTTCATCAAATTCGTCAGGGGAATAGTATTTTTCAACTGACAGGTGTTTCTTACTTGGTTGCATATATTGACCGAATGTTACGATATCAACATTGATTGCACGAAGGTCATCCATCGTTTCTTTGAGTTCAAGCATTGTTTCACCAAGGCCAACCATGAGAGATGTTTTAGTCGTAATATGAGGGTATCTTTTTTTATAAAAGTCCAAACAGTCTAAAGTTTTTTGATAACCTGCACGTGGATCTCTGACTGGATGAGTGAGCCTTTTCACTGTCTCAATATTTTGTGCAATCACAAAAGGGTCACTCTTAGCGAGTCGATGCATGTATCTAGGATTTGCATCGAAATCAGGAATAAGTACTTCTATTTTGGTTTTTGGGTGATCATGCTTGATTTGATTAACGACGGCTGCAAAGTGACCACTTCCATGATCTTCAATGTCGTCGCGATCAACGCTTGTAATAACAACATAGTTGAGGTCCATTAATTCAACCATCTTTGAGGAATTCATAATTTCTTCAGGGTTAACAAGACCTTTAGGATTCCCTGTTTTTACATGACAAAATTTACAAGCTCTTGTGCAAGTATCACCAAGGATCATAATTGTTGCAGTTTTCTGTTGCCAACACTCTGAAAGATTAGGACATTTAGCCTCTTCGCAAACTGTATAAAGGCCGTACTCTCTAAGCTTTTTTCGAACAGAATTGTACTCCTGGCCTTTAGGAATTTTACTCTTAAGCCAGCTGGGTTTTTGAGTGGAGATATCGTAGGTCTTCATTGCTTTTTCACTTTATGGATAAAGGAGTTGCTTGTAAAGAGAATGATGCCTAGCCAAACAAGCGCATAGGCCCAAATTTGATAGGTTTCAAAAGGCTCATTATAGATAAATCTCCCTACTAAGAACTGCCCAAGAGGGGCTAAATATTGAAGAACTCCTAATGTGGTAAGTTTTATGGTTTGAGCTGCCTTGGCAAAGAAATGGAGAGGTAAATAGGTGAAAAAACCTGCTGTGATAAGGTAGGGAAGTTTCCCAAAAGGTAAATTTTGTATCATCCCTTCATTTAAGAGAATATAAATAAGGCAAAAAGGAATAATAAAAAGTGTTTCGTAAAAAAGAGAAACTTGTGGAATGAGTTTAACTTGTTTTTTTATGAGCCCATAAACGGCAAATGTGATCGCCAATGTGAGACTAATCCAAGGAAGTCCGGCTCGGTTTGATAAAATGAAGATGGCAGAGATAAAACAAACAAGTGCGACTATTTGAATAGGCCCCACTTTTTCTTTGAGCCAAAAAAAGCCAATGAAGAAACTAAAAAGAGGTCCCATAAAATACCCCAAACTTCCCTGAAGAACTTGAGAACTATTAACCGCATAAATGAAAACAAGCCAATTAATCGCAATTAAAATACTCGCGGTGATAACTTTTTTTATGGGAATATATTTAAAGTTAATTTGATCAATTTTTTTTTGGGTTAATAACAAAAGAAGAATACTCAAAAAGGTAAGGATAATTCTCCATGCAATTAGCTCTGCAGAAGGGATCAATTTTAATTGTTTCCAAAAGAGAGGGGAAATCCCCCATAATCCAAAGGCCAAAATAGCGTTTGTAATTCCTTGAGACATTTAAACTTCTGAAAGCAAATAACTTGAATCAAAATCAAGCTTGAAGGGAATATTTTCATTCAGGTTTAATTTAGTTTTTGAATACCCAAGATAGGTTCTTTCTTTGAACTCAATAATATTCAAATAGCGACCAAAGTCGAAATAGGATTCAAGAACTTTTCCCTGGAGATCTCCTTCTCCACAATAAAATGGATCCAATACAAGTAAACCTTCTTGTTCTACTTCTTGGGAAAAAAGAAGTTTTCCAAATTCCGAATTTTTATTTCCCCGAGAAATGAGAATTAGGTTTTTCTTTCCTACAAATTTTGCAACAAATCGATTCCTTGGTTTTTGAATGAGTTCTTCCGGAGATCCAGTTTGCTGGACTCGTCCATATTCTAAAAGAATAAGATTTTCAGCATAGCGAAGAGTATCTTCTAGCAATTGTGTCGCCCAAATGACAGTAATAGACTTTTCTCTTACTACTCTTTGAAGCGCATTCAACATATTATGGCGATTTTGCCAGTCAAGACCGTTGAAGGCCTCATCCAGGAGAATTAATTCAGGATCATTCATAAGAAGGCCGGCAAGCCAAAGCCGCTGACTTTCACCGCGAGAAATTTTATCCGTATTTTGTTGAATGATATGAGTTATCTCGAAGTCATGAAGTAATTCTCGAGCTTTATTAATCGCCTCATATTCTTCCTTCTCTTCACCTATAAATTTAGAAGTTAAATAATCGATGGCGCTTAGATTTGGGGTTTGGAGTTCAGCTTGTTTTCTAAAAACAATTCGCGAGATGTCGGGTGTTTTTACTAAGCCTGTTTGAGACTTTATTTGTCCTGAAAGCAAATTAAGAAGAGTTGATTTCCCTGACCCGCTAGGACCGATAAGAGCATTAAAACTTCCTCGATCAACTTCTAAATTCAGTTTGCTAACGCCTGAAGGAGTTCTGGGATCATAGAGGAATTGAACATCTTTTAACCGAATCATCTTTTTGTTATCATCCCAAGTCCGAATAAAAGAAAAAAGACTCCAAATATTCTGGTTAAGCTCACTGGGCTTTGTGGAATATTGAATAATCCATAATGATCAATGATTAATGACATAATTAATTGACCGGTCACAAAACTTCCAAGCAGAACAGTTGCTCCAATTTTTCCTATCAAAAAAATAGAGGTGATAACAAAACAAGAACCAAGTAACCCTCCAAGAAAATACCATGATGGAGCTGACTTCAGGTTTTGGAAAGGAAAAGGTTGTTTTGTCGCGATGGCTGCAAGAACACAAATAAGAGTTCCAATAATGAAAGAAACAGCAGCACTTTGTAATGGGTGGTTGAGAATTTTGGCCAATTGAGAATTCACAGCTCCTTGGACAGGCATTAAGGTCCCAACCAATATAGCAATTGCTACATAGAGAGTTAAACTTGAAGAGTTCATGAATTAAGAGTTAAAAGTATCCTGTGTTAAGGCTTTTACTTTTTCTTTGAAATCACTAAAAAGGACTTCGTCAGTCGTAATTCCAAGTTCAGATTGAATCACTTCTTTTTTGATTCCTGTTACTTCTTCAAGCATTTCTAGAGAGACAGGAGTGTTTGAGTTCGTATTCAGGTTGAGAAGATCATCATTCACGTGTATAGCCTTTTCTTATATGGTTAATTTTAAAATCTTAAATCACATTCCCAGAACTAAAGCAAGAAAGTTCCCTTGCTTTTTCGGAAACGTCGCAGCTAAATAAGGCCTGGAATTCCTTCGAGAGAAGAGCTTGTATCCTTGGTTTCGAGACTCGCTAGCGAGTGAACACAGGAATCAATCATTGATACTCCGGCGGGTCTAAAGTTTCCTGAGGACTTCACACCCCCAAAAGGAAGTTTAGCGCTGGCGCCTACAGTCGAACGGTTCCAGTTAAAAATTCCTACATCAAGTTCACGACAACAGTAGTCATAATGTTTCATATTGTTAGTAAATAATGCGCCGGCTAAACCATATTCTGTGGCATTCGCGATTTCAACGGCCTGCTCCAGGTCTTGATAAGGAATGAGGGTACAGTGGGGGGCAAAGACTTCATCAAGGACAAATGAGTGTTGGTTCTGATCAAATTTATTCAAAACGTGAATAGTAGGAGAGTAATAATACCCTTCGAATTGTAACTCTACTTTTTTAAAGTCGAGTAAACTTTCAGCTCCTTGGGACTCAACATTTTTAATATATTCGGTGTAAAGCTTTGCTGCATGATCATCAATAACAGGTCCCATAAACGGCATTGTTTTAAATTCAATAGGGTGATCAACATGAATACGCTCACTTAGATTTTTAAATTTCTCCGAGAACTCTTGGAAGATCTTTTCATGAACCAGAATTGTTCCAGTGGAAGTACATCTTTGACCTGAAGTTAAAAAACAAGCTTTAATAAGTTCACTTAAAGCATGTTCTTGGGGAGCATCCTCATGGACGATAGAACTATTTTTTCCACCTAATTCTAATGCTATTAATTTATCGAGTGAGTGAACAGTCGCTTCTTTAATTTTTAATCCAACATTCTTCGAACCAGTGAAGAAAACGCCTTTGATCGAAGAATGAGTGACTATATTATTCGCAACATCTCCCGCTCCGATGACAAAGTTAATAACTCCTTCAGGGAAACCTGCTGTAGCCAAGCATTCAAACATAATTTGAGCCGAGTAAAGAGTCTTTTCAGATGGTTTAAAAATAATAGAATTTCCCATAAGAAGAGCACTTAAAATTTGTCCATTAGCTAAATGGCAAGGGAAGTTAAAAGGACCAATAACAAAGCAAGGTCCAAGAGGTTTGTAGAGAATATGACCTTCAATATTCGGCATAATATTAGAAATATGTTTATTCTGAACTCTCGAAAAAGATTCTCCGATAGTAACGTTTACTTTATTAGCCAGCGCGGCAGCTTCAGTTTTAGCTTCCCAAAGAGGCTTTCCAACTTCTAAAGCAAGGGCGATGGCAATCTCGTCTTCGCGCTTTTTTACTTCTTCTTGGTATTTTAAAAGGATGTTTTTTCGTTCTTCGAGAGAGATCTTTTTCCAAGTTTGAAACCCTTTTACTGCAGATTGAACAATAGCATCACAAATATTGGGGTCATAGTCCGTTTCCCATAATTTATCTTGAAGATTAGCAGGGGAGACTTTTTCTAAAGTTTGAGGACCTGAAGTTTCATGGAATCTTCCATCAAAATAATGACCTTTTAATTGGAATTTCATTGATATTTCTCCTTAAGGGTTTTAAGCAATTGTTTAGCCTGCTTTTTCAAATCATTTTCGGTCCCTGAGTTTTCAAGAACATAATCCGATTTCTCTTTCTTCTCACTCCAGGGCATTTGTGATTGGATAATATTATTTGCTTGCTCTGTCGTAAGCTTGCTTCTGGTCATAAGTCTTTCTTTTTGAAGTCCAACCGGGCAAAGAACTAAAATAATCTCATCAAATAGTGATTGCTTACTCTTTTCAAAGAGGAGTGGAATTTCATAAAAGAAAAAAGCTGGCATCGAAGCAGGGAGTCTCTTTTGAAACTCTTCTTCCATGCGAGGGTATAAAAAGCTTTCTAACTGTTTTAAGATTTCGGGATCTTTGAAGGCGTCGTTACTAAGAGTTTTACGATCAATTTTTCCTTTTACTAAATATTTTGGAAGGCTGTCATGAAACCATTGGAAGGTTTCAGGTTTCTCATAAATATTATGAATGATTTGATCAGCAGAAAGGACCAATTCTCCCTCCTTTCTGAAAAGCTCAGATAAAGTCGATTTACCGGAAGCAACTCCTCCCGTGATAGCAATAAGAGGTGTTTGAATATTATAGAGTCTCATTTGATTTTACTTTTTTCCAATAAGATTCCTTGTCTTCTCTTGAGAGAGAGTCAAAATCTTTTTTATCTTTCTTTACGAGTTCAATGAGTTCTTGAAATCGTCCTTGAAACTTTTGATTGGCTTTATGAAGAGTAATTTCAGGATCATAACCAAGATGTCTTGCTAATTGAGCAGAGGTAAAGAGAAAGTCCCCAAGTTCTTCCTCTACTTTGTTTTCAAAAAGTGGATTTGAGCTTTGACTTGATTGTTTCGCTTCTTTTAATTCAAGAAACTCTTCATTCACCTTTTCAAAAACTTCTTGTTTATTATCCCAATCAAAGTCTATTTTATTTGAACGTTTTCCAATTTTATAAGAAGCATGAAGCGATGGGTTATTAAGGTCCTGATCAGGAAAGTAAGGTTTATTCTTTTTCCCTTCTTTATTCTTTATTTCGTTCCATTGTTTATGAAGATCATTTATTGAAGGTCTGTTTTTTTCTGGATTATTAAAGACATGAGGATGTCGTCTGATCATTTTTTCAGAAAGAGTATTGCAGACGTCTTCTATTGAGAATTTTCCTTCTTCCGATTTTATCTGAGCATGTAGGAGAATTTGAAGAAGGACATCTCCCAATTCCTCTTTTATATTTTCAGAGTCATTTTTCAAAAGCACTGAGAGAAGTTCATAGCTTTCTTCAATGAGGTAAGGAGTCAAAGTTTCATGAGTCTGCTCAAGATCCCATGGGCAACCACCATCAGGGTCTCTGAGTTTCGCAATGACATTTTTGACGTTATCGAAATAGTGTTGCATCGTACTTCCAAGTATCGGGAGCCTGGAATCTGGAATCAGTCTTTGACTCCTGACTCCCGACTCCGGTTTCCTGAGTTGTATTGTAACGAGGATTATCTTGATTTCCCAATTTGAGTTAGAAATTTCTGGTATAGATTTAAGTGAGTCTACTCTTGGTCAGAAACGAGAGTTATCTAAAAAGCTTTTAGTTGAATCGAGTCAATTTTTTTTGAACTCTTATTTTGAAAATAAGCTTAAAGAGAATCAATTATTCTCCTGCCATCTAAAAATTGTTGATTCCCAGGAGATTCAACAGCTGAATAAAGATTTTCGCGGTAAGGATAAACCAACTGATGTTTTAAGTTTTCCAATCTTTGAAGATTTAAGAAATAACCCGAAAGATCTTGAAAGTTTCATGAGGCTCGAGCTAGGAGACATCTTCATTTGTTGGGATATTTTATTGCAACAAGCTAAAGAATTTGAGCTTCAACCTTGGGAAGAGCTTCTTCACCTCTATATTCATGGATTTCTCCATCTGGCAGGCTTTGATCACGATTTAGGACCTAGTGAACAAAAGTTAATGGAAGATTGGGAAAAAGAAACCTTACTCTTTTCATCTAGTATTCTAAGCCGTTAGAATAACTGAATTATTTTATACTTTTATTGTGCAAGGCAACGTGGAAAAAGGTTCATAATTTTCCCTCAAGCGTTGTGAGATGATAAAATAGAGTTAGGAAATTCAAGTACCTGCATGCTTGAAGGAGGGGGAGTTCATTAAGCTGGCAGTTAAAGATCTATGGAAGGTCTTATTAACCGTTCATTTTTTTTCAGTTTCAGTCGTGTTAGCCGGACCGGTTAAAAGACATTATACCAACTTTGCTTATCGACACAATGACTCAGCCGGACAGATCGGTGAGATTGATGGCAATAAGTGGTGGATGGATCTCAATTATTCCTATTATTACAGGAAGCCTTTTGTTGATCGTGAAGCGAAAGTCGAAATAGAGACTCGCTATAACGATGCGAATTTTCTTCAGTTCTCTCTTAAAGAAGCGAGTATTACTCATCTTTGGAATAACGCTGAAGTGAGTTATGGTCGAATTTTAGTTGACTGGGTTGAAATCGATAGTGTTTGGGGATTAGGAAAAATTAATAACCGAGTCAATTTTGATTTCTTTCGTCCGGGACAAGAGGGCCTGTTTGGTTTTCGTTATAAGCACCAAATTTCAAAAAAATTTATGATCGATTTTTATGGCTCGCCTCTTCATGTTCCTGAGCTTAACCCTCCATTAAATATTGACTCAGATAGAGGAACGATTACTTCTAAAAGTCCTTGGGCCCAAGTTCCTGATGCGACTGCAGATATTAGTGGAAACCCTGTTACTCTTTTCTACGATGTAAATACTCCAGATATTGGAGATATTCTTTTTAATGAGTCTTACGGAATTAATTTTCGTTTTTCTCCAAGGGAAGATTTGCACCTCACGAGTTTCTTTTTGAGGAAGCCAGAAAATGGACTTTCAAATACAGCGCAAGTTGAGTATGTTCCGGCCACTGATAGGGCGGAGGTAAACGTTAATCCTCAAATTTTTTACCATACACTTTATGGGGCTCAGATCACTTGGGAACCAAATCGTTCTTGGAAGCTTTATGCAAGTTATTATACATCAATACCAGGGGATAAGCCGGTCGATGATTCGCTCATCGTCGATAATGATATTGGTGTTGGTATTAGTATTGAAAAGTTTCAAGAGCGTTATTTTGGAACAGGTTTTCATTATCACGGTGAAAGTTTGCGTGGAGGATTTAGTTTCCTCAATAGAGTAAGTGATTTTGAAAAAACAAATATTTTGACCCAGATTCCTCGTTGGAGCCAAGCGGTCAATGCAGTCTTTGATTATATCTACAGTCAGACCTTACGATTTTCGATGGATCTAAAGTACGACACTTTAACATTTGATAGATTGTATAGTCTTTCTGTCGTGTATAAGCCCGATTACCAGTGGGAACTTATAGCTGGTGCGGATATTATCGGAACCCCAGACGTCGGAGACGGTTATTGGGTGGTGTTCCGGGACAATGACTCCATCTTTGCCCAGGTGAAGTATTTGTTTTAGACCGATGTAGGAAGCATCGATAGGTTAGTTATGAAATGGATTTTTGTACAACTTTTAGCGCTCGCGACTATTCTGTCAGGGTGTGGCGATCTCAATGACGGTAAGGCGGTAAACCCTAATAGGGTTATTGAAGAGCTTAAGGGAACTAACTGCGAAGTTAATACCGACAATCTCGAAAAAATACTTAGCGAACCAATCCCCGAAGACATTAATTGTATTTACGATCAACTTTCAGTTCTTATGAAGCTTGTAAGAACTGAAAGACCTGAGTTAGATGGTGGTAAAAATATCACAAGACAAACTCTTGAAAACTTCATTGAAAAATATGTTCCAAATGCAGCAGAAGCTTTGGAATATTTTGATATTTTCTTCACTCTCAATGGGTTTATTTTTGGATCGGATGACGACATTCTGATTGAAGAAGATTTTAGAAGGCTTCGAGATTTTCTCATTATGGTGAATAGAGAGATCTCAGCAATATACCCTCATCTTGAAAAACTTGATGAAGATGACAGAATCGGAATTCGATTTCATCTCAATATTAAAGAGCAGAAGATTCTTAAGACATTTAATTATATTGTGAGAGATGCCAGAACAAATTCGGGAGAGAATATTTCTCTTTTAGGTCTTCTTGATATTAGACCAACGACTCAAAGAAAGCTTGATGTCCCAAACCTGATTCAACTTTTTGAAAATGATGATAATTCGAAAACTATTGAAGAAATCAAAAACTTTGTATTTTTAAAACGTGTTCTAATGGGAGGATCAAAGATCTTCTTAGAGCATTCAGAGCTTATTTCATTTCTAAGAAATAATTTAGAAGAGTTTGTTGATTCTTTTTATGATCTTTATAGGCATAAGCATTTATCATTTGATAACGAATCAAAGCGATTTGAGTTGTATAACGAAAATCTTAATAGAATCAGAAGACTTATTTATTCTGCAGATGGTGAAAACTCGCTCGTTGACTTCTTTGATATCTTTAAAGTTTTAAATTTTTATCGATCCGATATTCTTGGAGAGTATAGTAAACTTGATTTTCAAACGATTGGAAAGGAATTGATAAGAATTAAACAAATTTTTCTTTCTGAACCCATTGGTGCTAATAAAGCTTATTTTAATCATTCTGACTTCATGAGTCTCTTAGATTTAGGAGCTGATGTTGTTGACCAAAGTATCGCAAACTCCAAGCTTTTTAATGATAATAGAGATTATCTTCTAAGTAATAAAGGCAAGATCACTGATGGAAGTCAGCTGGTAACTGATCTTCCTGCGAATGATCCGAAATATACTTCGTTTCTAAAAGTTCTTATGAAAAATCGCTATTTCAAGGGTGATAATATTCTTCCTTCTTTTGGAAATGATATTGATCGAAATATTCAGGCAGTCAACCTTATTTCTGCTTTGAACTATGTTTCAGATATTATTTTTAGGTTTTATGAAAAACAATATCCTTGTAACTCGACTGAAGAGTTTGATGTTTATAATTATAAGAAAACTCAAATTCACAAAGATCATCGTTGTGATGGTAAAGAAGATTATAGTTCAAGTTTAAACGCCGGCCAGCTTATCTTTGTTGTTCAAGAGTTTAGGAGCGTTCTTTACGAAACTAAAATCGTAAGTCAGACTCGTGAAGATAAAGCCGGTGAGAATGCTGCAAATATTCCCGATCTTTTTCTTGAGTCGGCAAATGATGATGGTTTTCTTCAGTATTTTGAGTTTGTAGATTTTCTTCTTATCCTCTTTGATAGTATTGATATTCGAAAAGAAGTGATGCCTTATATTGCTGATCGTTGTCCAGTCGTTGATGATACTCCTGAGTTCTCTGGGGCTCGTTATGATACAATCTGTGTTCGAGATCGTTTTTACGAAACTTTTACTGAAACATTTGAAAAAGATGGAAAGCAGTTCCGTTACTTTGATTTCTTTCCTAAGTTTGAAGAGAAATATAATAATTGGGTTGCTGATGGAAGGGATAAATTCTTAAGAAAGTACATCTTGCTCTTGGAAGGTTTTACAAAAGTTTGTAGTCCCTATGATAATTACCCTTATAGCCAAGCAGATGTAATGGGGCTTTATACAAGTGTTTTTACAGTAGAATCAACTTTAAATAAGTTTGATACAAATGGGGACAATGTTATCGATAAGAAAGAGGCTAAGAAGGCTTATAAGCATTTCAAAAGAGGTCTTAGATCTATTCTTAAAGATCAGGGAGGGAAGATCTTTGGTGGTATCCTCGCTTCTTTTTCAAAACAGTTCTTTAAGTTTTTAACTGATAAGAAACGACTCCCATTTAAAGTGAGTGGATTCTTTAAAAATGTTCAGGATGTTATTGATCTTCTCGTGACTTATACTTTGAAACCTTTTAATGAGATTAATCGAGAGAAGATTATTACAGTTCTTTCAACTCTGCAGGATACAGGTGAACCTAAACGGAAGAAAAGACTTGGTGATCTTTATGAAAGTACACCTGACTATTGTGATCGAACGAACCCGGACATTAACGAATTTGTGAATCGTGAATGGGGTTGTTATGTAGAAGGGAGAGAGGAACTTTGTCCCTAATGGCGAAAATTGGTCGCCTAACTATCTAAAATGACTTTCTGGCAGATTTTGGACTGCTTTAAAAATCATCTCAATTTCATATAAAATATACAGGATAAATCCTTATAATTTCAATGGTTTAGCTTTGCTGAAACGCTTCCTTGAGTCTTGAGGTCGGTTATTGGTAAAATCTGGCCTGATTATGCTTATTCGGAGAATACAAGTTTTATTCATACTTCTTTGCCTATGTCTTCAAGGCTGTTCTGATATTAATGATGGAAAGGCAGAGGCAACGTCACCTGGGAACGGTTCTGATTTTCCCAATTGCGAAGTCAGTTCTTCTAATTTTGAACTTCTTTTAGAAAAGCCAATTCGCTCAGATATTGAATGTGCTTACGACAAAATCAACTGGCTTGTTAATAACGTTAGAGAAGAAGAAGAGAAAAAGGGAAATAATATTCTCTCAAAAGAAAACTTGAAGCTTTCTATTGAAAATAGAGAGCCTGAAGCCAGAAAGGTTTTAGAATACCTCGATCTTTTTTTCGATTTGAATCGCTTTGTTGTTGGCTCTGATGAAAATCTTATTATTGAAGATGACTTTAAGGCCTTACGAGACTTTCTTGTTGTTATGAACAGAGAGTTCTCAAAGATTTATAAGCACTTTGCTCCAGAAATAAGAGACAATGAAACGCTTTATAATATTCATTATAATTCACTCAATGAGATTCTTTCGATCCTTAGGTATATCATGCTCGAAGCGAAGTCTGAGAGTGGAGATGATATTTCTCTTAAGGGTCTCTTAAGTCGCCATAAAGAAATTAAAAGAGAGATAAATCTTTCTAAGCTCTTCGATCTTCTAAAGCTTGATAAAGAAGCAAAGTCTTGGCTTTTTCTTAAGAGATTAATGATGGGGGGAGATGCCAATGTTATTACCAATGATGAATTTCTCAATTTTCTAGAAAGAACAGTTACAACTAAGAACAAAAAGCCAAGGATTGAGAATAAAGTTCTTCAGGTTGTTGAAGTTGGTTATAATCTTTACCGTCAGTTGAAACTCCGTTTTGATTCTCCACAAAAACGTTATTCCTTTCAAAATGCGAACTATTCTCTTGCGAAAAAGCTTGTTTACAAAAAATGTATTAGAAATTGCCGTTCTAAAAATGAATCGTCGAGAGCCTATAAGGAAGAGTCGTTAGTCACATTAAGTGATCTCATGAAATGGGCAAACTATTTTTTTGATGATGATCTTTCCTTTAGTGGGAACAAAATCAATTTGCTTAATTATGATTGGGAAATTGCAAGACTCAAGGAGATTTTTTTGGGGAATAATTCTCAGGAAATTACCTATCGTGATATTGATAAACTTTTCAACATTTTAACGGAATTTACCGATATTGGTGAAGATTTCTCGGAACTCTTTAAGGCAAATCAAGATTTGATGCTTGATAAAACCAAGAGAATCACCAAGAGAACTCCATTGAAAAAACCTGCTTTAGTCGATAATGGAAATGGTAAAAAGAAAAGTCGTTTGAAAAGTCACAAAAACCAGAAACTTTTTAAAGATGTTTTAACAACCTTTCGCTATTTTAAAGGTGCTGAAAGGATGCCTATTTATGATAATCAATACCATCGCAATAATAAAAGTATTATTATATACGGTCAGCTGGAGTTTCTACTTAGAAAATTCGCTCGATTTTATGAAAAGGAATATCCTTGTCATAAGAAAGGAGTTTATTACGTTTATAACTTCGAAGCTGGTAAAAGACTTCCAGAACAACTCTTCCATGATTATTATTGCAGTACAGGATGGAGACCTAGAAAAGAAGATTATGCTGGAAATATTGATTTAGGACAACTTTACTTCATTATCCTAGAGTTTCGACAGCTGTTCAGAGAGATAGGAATTATTGATAAAGGAGCAGAGGATAGTTCTGCTGAAAATGCTCTAACTATTCCTGATCTTTTTATCTATGCTGCAAATGATGATGGAGTGATTCAGGTGAGTGAACTGATTGAATTCTTCTTTAGCATTTTTAGTGCTGTTGAAATCAAAGATGATATTCTTGCTGAGCTTCAAAGAAATCCGTTCAAGACATTTTCAAATGATTCTTTCTTTACTCAGACGGAATGTCGAGTTGTGGATAATACTGAAAAGGGAGAGCGTCGATACGATGCCCTTTGTATTCGGGAAAACTTTTATAAATTTCTTGAAATGAAGAATCGTAATACAGGAAAGAAGTATGGACCGGATCGGCATTTTGACTACCTGACCTTATTGAAGGACTTCTTTATCAATAATCGGTATGAAGAGGATCAAAAGGCTCTTAGACGTTATACTCTTTTACTCGAGGGGTATACGAAATCTTGCCCTTATGACAATGTTCCTTATACTGGAAGTGATTTGATGGCGCTATACACTGGTATGTATAGTATCGAGTCAACGATGGGGAAGTTTGATCTCAATGGTGATAATGTTCTCGGAAAAGCGATAGTAAACGGAAAAGAAGTTCATGAACTAGAGCTTGCCTATGAAAATCATTTCAAGCCAGGTCTTTGGGCTATTGTTCGCGAAAAGTTAGATGGGATTGCAGAGGATCAAAAAAAGCTGAAGAAGTATGACCCAAATAAAGATTATAGTTTGGTAAAGGAAGTTTTCCAGTATTTAGCAACCTACGGAGAGGTCCCTGAAATTAAGTGGGGAAATCTCGCAAAAGGTATCAAAATATGGTTTAAAGGTTATCCCACAGTCGGACGTGCTGGGATTGCAAGTATTCTTGTTGCCCTTCAAGACCTGACTGAGTCTGCTCGAATAGAGCGCTATAGACGAGCAGGGAAAAAATATGTCTCGCCTGAGAAGAAGTGTATAGATGAAGAGCTTCCTGCTGGTGAAAAAAGGCTTATTAGAACTCAATGGGCCTGTTATATTGAAGGAAACTGTCCTTAGTCACTTTTCGATATCTCCAAATCCTGATATTTTATTTCCATGAGTGAATCTATTGAACGCTTGAAAGAGCAAACTAACTTATTAACTGAGTATCGAGAAACATTAAGTAAAATTCGGAGGTCACTTTGACGTAGAGTCAAAGTCTAAACGTCTTGAAGAAATAGAGAAACTCGAATCAGATCCTTCTTTTTGGGACGATAATAATGCTGCTTCTAAGATTCAAAAAGAAAAGTCATTACTCCTTAATGTCATTAACTCCTTTGGAGTTCTCAATGATATGTTTGATGAATTTGATATTCTAAATGAGTATGCAAAAGAAGGAGATGAATCTTCCGCAGAAGAGGCGCTAGCTCTTTTGGAGAAACTAAGTCCAGAGCTCGAGGTACAAGAGCAAAAAGCGTTTCTTTCTGAAGAGACGGATGGCAATAATGCTATTGTCTCAATTAATGCTGGAGCAGGAGGGACTGAATCTTGCGATTGGGCATCAATGCTTCAGCGTATGCTCTTTCGGTGGGCCGAAAAAAATAAATTTAAAACGAAACTTTATGATTTCCAAGATGGTGACTCAGCAGGAATCAAGTCTTGTACTTTTTCGGTAGAGGGTGATTTTGCTTATGGTCTTTTGAAGTCAGAGACGGGAATTCATAGGCTTGTTAGAATTTCTCCATTTGACTCCAATGCAAGAAGGCATACATCATTTGCTTCGGTATTTGTTTCTCCTGAAATAGACGATGATATTGAAATTGATATTCCTGATAGTGATATCAGAATTGATGTTTATCGTTCTGGAGGAGCGGGAGGACAGTCCGTTAATACAACTGATTCTGCGGTAAGAATCACTCACAACCCAACGGGGATTGTTGTTACCTGTCAGAACGAACGCTCGCAACACCAGAATAAAGCTACAGCATTAAAGATTCTTCGATCTAGACTCTATGAGAAAGCGATGGAAGAAAAAAAAGCAGAACAACAAAAAGTTGAAGATAGTAAGAAAGAAATTGGTTGGGGATCTCAGATTCGGTCCTATGTTCTTCATCCTTACAAGATGGTCAAAGACCATCGTACGAACGAAGAAATGGGTTCAGCCGAAAAAGTCCTCGATGGTGAAATAGACTCTTTTATTAGGGCTTTCCTCCAATGGAGAGCAACAGGAGAGGCTGAATGAATCTCTCATTTTGGCAACTCTTAAAAATTCTTTTGGAAGGAAAAAATACTCTCATATTCCTCTTTTTTACCATTCTAGGATTGTCGTTCTCGATGGGAGTCATCCTTTGCAATTTTGGTTTAATGGATGGTTATGAGATTATTTTAAAAGAAGGGTTGAGAAAAAATTCGTCTGACCTTGAAATTACATCGCGATATGGATTTTTCTCAATAGATAAAACTTTCAGAGAAGCCATTGATCAAGAACGAATAGAAAGGTTTGCTGGCGTCATAAGAACGGAAGGCTTTTTAATTGCAAATCAAAAAAGTAAAGGAGTTCTTGTTAATGGAGTTGTTGCTGAAGACTTCAAAAATGTTTCTGCGCTTGAAATCGAATTCAAAACAACTGATGGAATTATTATTGGATCAGCATTAGCGAAAGAGCTGAATGTCAAAGCGGGAGATTGGGTTGTTTTGGCATTTACCAGGGGAAATCAAAATATTGATGACCTGCCTTATTTAAATAGGGTTCAAATAGAAAAAGTCGTTACTCATGGTATTTATAAGAAGGACCTTAGAATTCTTTATATGCCGCTTAGTGCATTAGAGAAGTTTGCTAATACAGAAGATAGGGTTAATACAGTTCTTATAAAACTCGAAGGGGTCACGGAATCAGAGCTTATTAATGTAGAAAATCGTCTTGAAGCGAGCCTTGGATTCGGTTATCAAGTCAAGCCCTATTGGAGTGGTTTTAAAACTCTTATAGATGCTGTGAAAGTTGAAAAGTTTTCTATTACAATCATTCTTCAATTGATCATTGTTATTGGTCTTTTTAATATTGTTGCTTTCATTAATTTTAATACGATTAAAAAGTCTCAAGAGTTTTTTATGTTAAGGGCTTTAGGTGTTAGCTCTAAGGCTATTCAGCGTTTTTGGGTAGGATTAATTATTTTAATTTGGTTCTTATCTTGCCTACTGTCTCTTGTGATGACTATGTTTATTGATCAAGTTGTTTTAAAGCTTCCTATTTTAAAGCTTCCAGGAAGTATTTATGAACTTGATCATTTATCTTTACATTTAAATCCTTCAGGGGTCCTGATTGTTTTTGCGCTGACTTTTATTTGGTCTGTTGGTGTGATTCTCTTTATACTATGGCGTGAGCGAAGAAAAAGTATTCTTGCTGGATTGAGACAAAGGTTCGCATGATTAAAGTTAATGATCTTAAAAAATCATATTCTGGAGTAGAAGTCCTCAAAGGGATCAACCTTGAGCTTGAAGATAAAAGCCAATCAGTGATTCTTGGAAGCTCTGGCTCTGGCAAATCGACTTTGCTTTACATGATAGGAGGTCTCGAAACTCCAAGTTCTGGTACGATTTCGGTGAATGGTAGGAACTATTCAGAACTGTCTGATTCTGAACTTTCTGAATTTCGCAATGAGCAAATCGGCTTTGTTTTCCAATTTCATTTTTTGTTATCTAGTTTGACCTGCGAACAAAATATTTTGCTCCCCGTTAAAATAGCAGGAAGAAAAAAAAGGAAATTTGTTGAGCTTACTGAGATGCTTGCTAAATACCTTGGAGTTTCTCATTGCTTGAAAAAATACCCTTATCAGATCTCAGGAGGAGAGCAGCAAAGGGTTAATATCATTAGGGCCTTGATCTTAAAGCCTAAATTGCTCTTATGCGATGAACCTACTGGTAATCTTGACTCCAAAAACTCAGAAAAGGTAATTGGTCTTTTGAAGGAATTGGCCAACGAACTGGGTTCAACCTTAGTTGTGGTTACACATGACCTGAGAATCGCTTCACAATTTCCTTACAAAATAACCATTGAAGATGGTCAACTAATTAGCTAAAATTTTTTGATATCGACGTCTCTTGCACAAAGCAGTATCTACATGAAGTTATTGATGTTTGTTGTTTTGTTCGGCGCCTCTTCCCTGCCAATCTGGGCGCAAGGAAAATATGGAATTGGCCCGGAGAAAACGCTTTTTAAAATTAAGAAAATAAAGATCGAAGGATTGAGGAAGATTGAGCCCGAGGCCATTCTTGATAAAATCAAAAGTTCGCCTGGTAAAAGAGTTACGAATTACCAACTTCGCTCTGATATAAAGAAGATCTATCAAATGCAATTTTTTGATAGTGTAGAGGCTCATCAAGAAGGCGGAACTCTCGTTTTTAAAATCAAAGAAAAACCGATTGTTAAGAAGGTTTTCATCGAGGGGAATGATGAAATTGATGATGAAGAGCTGAAGGAACAGATTTCTCTTAAAGAATTTAATATTATCAATATCAGTAACCTCAAAAACGATGTTGTTACGATTCAGAAAATGTATGAAGAGAAAGGCTTTTATCTTTCTCAAGTTGATTACGAGATTAAGAAACAAAGTAAAGAAACAGTCTCTGTTATATTTAGAGTTAAAGAATTTGATAAAGTTAAAGTCAAGAAGGTCACTTTCCTTGGAAACAAGGATATATCAGATGACGAGCTTAAAAACTTCATGATGACTCAAGAAGATTCTACTTTTTCTGGGCTTTCTGACTCTGGAAGTTTTAAAGAATTTAATTTTCAGGCTGATATTGAACGGCTTTCTTATTATTATCGTACGAAAGGTTATCTCCAGGTTAATGTCGGAAATCCAGTTATTACTGTTTCAGAGGATAGAAAGTGGATCTTTATCACGCTTAATATTACTGAGGGCCCTCAGTATGAAGTAAGAGAAATCAATTACAGAGGAGATCTTCTTTTCACAGATTCTGAGCTTTCCAAGAAAACAAGTCTTAAGCCGGGTGAAACATATTCTGAAGAGCTCTTACGAAAAGATATTCAAAACCTTACTGAGATGTATCAGGATCTCGGTTATGCTTTTGTTAACGTTTTAAGAACGCTTACCCCGGTTAAAGAAGACGGAAAAAACAAAGTCGATATCAACTTTTCTTTTGAGAAAGGTAAAATTGCTTATTTTGGAAATATCAATGTTCGAGGTAATACAAAAACGAGAGATAAGGTTGTTCGAAGAGAGCTAAGAATTGAAGAAGGAATGAAGTTTTCTGGATCGAAACTGAGAATTTCAAAAGAGAATGTTAATCGTCTTGGATTCTTTGAGCCTGGTAGCGTTGTCTTTAATACGGTTTCTCGAAAGAATCGAGATAATATCCTCGACGTCAATATCTCAGTCAAAGAGCGTCAAACAGGACAGATTTCGATCGGAGCAGGTTACTCAACAGGGACAAGAGGATTCCTTCAAGCATCTGTTCGTCAAAATAACTTCCGTGGTCTTGGGCAGAATTTAAATTTCAATTTAAGTTTTTCTGATGTTGAACAAAATTATAGTCTGGGTCTCACAGAACCTTATTTTAACGATACTCTCTTTACTGTAGGTGGTTTGGTCTATAGAAATCGATCAACGCTTATTCAAGATTATACTTTTGTAAAAGAAGGGGGAGAGTTAAGAGTTGGTTATCCTATTTTTGAGTATACTCGGCTTTTTGTCACTTATGGTCTTGAGGAAACTGATGTTAAGAATGCACCAAATCCCTCAATTGTAGAAGAAGATGAAAATGGAATTGCTTCGGGGATAGAAGTTTCTCTTGTAACGGATAAGAGGAATAATGCATTTGAACCAACGAATGGTTATTTTACTCGAGCATCTATTGAATATGTTGGTTTAGGATTTGATCAAAGATGGATTAGAACTCAACTGGAAGGAAGAATTTATAAACCGGTTTATAAAGATCTTATTTTTAGATCTCGTTTAAGAGTTTCACAGCTTTTTGAAACTTCAGACAGTCGGAATGTTCCACGAACAGAAAAATTCCAAATGGGTGGAGCAAGAAATCTCAGAGGTTTTGTCATTGGTGATATTGGTCCTAAACAGATTTTTGATAATGCCGCAGATCCTTCTAATCCGACTCCGGGTGATACAAGTGATGATGTTGAATACAATGTCGGAGGACTTTATTCGTTACTTGGAACAATCGAGTTAGAACATCCGCTTGTAAGAGAAGCTGGATTAAAGTGGGCCGTTTTTTACGATTTTGGTAATGTGTATGAAAGATATTTAGGAAAAGATGGGGATTATGATTTGAGACAAAACTGGGGATTTGGTTTCCGTTGGTTTTCTCCAATTGGAGTTCTTAGGTTTGAGTTCGGATATCCTCTCAATAGAGACGGAGACATTGCGGCCAACCAATTCTTCTTTGATATTGGACAAATTTTTTAGATTCGGAGGATATAATGAAAAAACTTTTGATCGCTATTTTTCTATCAACTAGCGCAAGTGCATTTTCTGCAAATAATGTCACGATTGGTGTTATTAATATTCAGAAGGTTTTAGATTCGATTAAAGAAGGAAAAAGAGTTACTTCAAAATTAAAAAAATCTTTTGATAAAAAGAAAAAAGTTATTAAAAAAGAAGAACAGAAGCTTAAAAAGAAACGTGATGATTTAATGAAGCAAGCCTCTTTATTAAGTGCTGAGGCTCGTGGAAAAAAAGAAAGAGAACTTCAAACTGCTTTTATGAAACTTCAACAACAAACGATGGGTTACCAGAAAGAAATTCAGAAGCAAGAAGCAGAGCTGAAAAAGCCTATTTTAGAGAAAATCAAAAAAATAGTTGATCAAGTTTCAGTAAAATCAGGAGTCGACTTCACTGTCGAAGTGAGTGCTTCTCCAGTTGTTTTCGCGAAGTCGAAAAAAGATTTAACCTCTGAAGTTATTAAAGTTTACGATTCAAAACATAAATAGATGAAACTTAACTCAATTCCGAACCTTTCACTTAAACATGGTTCTGACATGGAGTCTAAAGGAGTTTCTCTTCCTGATGATCCCAGAGAAGGGACGCTTTGTTTTGCGAAGTCGAAGAGATTTTTAAAAGAACTTAGCCGTTCTCTTGCAAAGAACTCGATCTCTAATTTAGGACTCATTATTACTACCGATATGTGGAGCAGTGAGGGGGAAACCCTTGTAAAAAGTAATCAATTCTCTTGGATTGCTGAAACTTCAGAATTCGATCAAGTCATCATTGATGTTTCTAAAGTTTTTTATGATGAAAAATATTCAAAAGTTCAAAACTTAGTTGATGGAAGACAATTAGGTACTTGTGAAATTGATCCGAGCGCTGAAATTTCTCAAAACGTTTTTATTGGTGATCGTGTGAAGATTGGAGCGGGGGTCAAAATCTACCCAGGCTGTGTTGTTCAATCTGAAGTTGAAATTGAAGATGGCACGATTCTTTTTAGTAATGTTTCGATTTATTCTTTTACAAAAATTGGAAGAAATAATCGAATCCATTCTGGAACAGTCATCGGAGCTGACGGATTTGGTTATAATTTTATCTCTGGAGAACATAAAAAAGTTTGGCACTTCGGAGGAGTGGAAATAGGAGATAACGTTGAGATTGGCGCAAACAGCACTGTCAATTGCGGAACGTTTATTCCTACAAAAGTTGGAGATGGCTGTAAGTTTGATGATCTTTGCATGGTCGCTCATAATGTTCAAGTTGGTAAAGGTGTTGTGATGTGTGGGCAGAGTGGAATTGCGGGAAGTTCACGAGTGGGAGATTTTACATTTATCAGTGGACATGTAGCAATAAAAAATGATGTTCGTGTTGGAAGCGGGTGTCAGATTGCGGGAGCTTCAGCAGTGACAAAAGATATTCCCGATGGGCAAACCGTTGCAGGGTATCCTGCTATTGATATAAAAGAGTGGCGAAGAGGAGTGATAAACTTCCGACGCTCGGGGCAGTCTTAAATGCTTTATGATAAGGAAAAGGTTTTAGAATTCCTGCCTCACCGACCTCCTTTTTTATTTGTTGATTCAATAAAAGAAATAAAAATACCAGAAGGGGCAAAAGGTTTTATCGACAAAATCAACTCTAAAAACTTTGTTGGCTCCTATGCCATTGGAGACTTTAGAGTCAGAGAAGACCTCGAAATATTAAAAGGTCATTTTCCTGGGAACCCTATTTTACCTGGAGTTATTCAAGTTGAAATGGGCGGACAGGTTTGTCCTTTTATTTTTAGAAAAGCATTTGAGGATACGATCCATCTCTATGACCTAGATGTTGCCTTACTTGGGGTTGATAAAACTCGTTTTAGAAAACCTATTATCCCAGGTATGAACTTGCGTTTTAGGGGAGAGCTCGTAAAGGCAAGGGGAGCTTATATGAACTTTAAATGTGAGATTGAAAGTGAAGGAGAAAATGTTTCTTCTTCTGAGTTGTTTGCATTGTTACAATTTAAGAAAAAAGAGGAATAGGAATGTCTAATAAAATTCATACCAGTGCAGTTGTTGAATCTGGAGCTGAAATCGCAGATGATGTTCAAATCGGAGCTTTTTGTTATGTTGGTCCAAAAGTAAAAATTGACTCTGGAACGATTCTCCTTCCTCATTCTGTTGTTGATGGGAATACGACGATTGGAAAAAATAATCATTTTTCTCCTCACTGCAGTATTGGTTCTTATCCTCAGGATATTTCCTATAAAGGTGAAGATACGAAAGTCACAATTGGAGACAATAATATTTTTCGTGAATTTGTCTCAGTAAACCGAGGAACGCTAAAGCAAGATCAAGAGACGATTATTGGGAATGATAATATGTTTATGGCCTACTCTCATATTGGGCATGATGTTGTCATTGAAAACAAAGTAAGACTAGTTAATGCAAGTAACCTTGGTGGGCATGTAAGAATTGGTGAAGGGTCTATTTTAAGTGGTGCTACCAATGTTTCTCAATTTGTTACAGTCGGTAAGGGAGCTTTCATCGGTGGAGAAACCGCGATTGATAGGGATATCCCTTGTTACTGTACTGCGCTCGGAAATCGAGCCCGTTTAAAAGGTGTCAATATTATTGGGCTGAAACGACAAGGTTATGACAAGACAATCGTATCAGAGGTTGTTGATTTTTATAGAAGTATGGAGGCTTCCGCTCTATCTCCAAGGTCATTCGTTGATTCGCAAGAGACAATTGAAGAATATAGTGGGAATCCAATCATTGAAGAAATGATGCAGTTTATTCGAGAAAGTAAAATTGGTATTCCTTCGTTTATGTAGGTTCTATGGAAAAAATACGCGTATCACTTATTGGCTATGGGCATTTAGGAAAATGGCATGCTCAAAAGGTTGAAGCTCTCGCTCATTCAGAGTTAATCGGTATTGCTGACTTAAGTGATGATCAGCTCAAGATGGCAAAGAAAAATCATCCTAATGTTATAACAACTCATGATTTTAAAGAGTTTTACGATAAAACTGACGCTTTCATTATAGTGACAACAACGTCTTCACATTTTCCTATCTTGAAAGAAGTTGTTTCTTCAGGAAAGCATGTTTTTTGTGAGAAACCTCTTTGTCAAACTTATCAACAAGCTCAGGAAATTATTGAATTAAAATCTGGTAATGTTTATATGACTGGCCATAGTGAAAGATGCCATGAAATTTGGAATCATGAGTCTTTTAACCTTGATGGGGCCCTCGAAATTCACTTCAAAAGAGTCACTCCTTTCAAAGGGCGAGCAGCGGATGTTGATGTTCTTCAGGATCTCACGATTCACGATATTGATCTTGCGACCTATCTCTTTCAAGAAGACATAGAAAGTTTTGAAGTTGAGAGAATGGAAAAAAGTGTGACAGAGTATATTGATACTTTAGAAGCAGTTGCCACTTTTCAGTCAGGAAGAAAGGCTCGATTTACGACTGATCGAAATCATGATCACGAAGAAAGATCTGTTTTTATTCGAGGAACTCATAATATATCGATTGATTTAATGAACTCTAAGATGTTGATTGATGGAGAAGAAATCCCTTATCAGAAAAGAGATCATCTTTTGATTGAACATGAATCTTTTTATAAAGCAATTCTTACTGGAAGTAACCCTCTTACAAGCTTTGAAGAAGGTGCCCAAGCCTTAAAAAATCTTGAAATGATTTATGAGGCTTTTAAAAGATGAAAGAATCTTGCCTGATTATTGCTGGGGAAAAGTCAGGAGAGGAGCATGCTGAAACCTTTTTACCTCAGGTTATTCGAGCTTTTCCTAATATGGATTTTTATGGGGTCGGAGGAAACTATTTTAGAGAGTTAGGAATTGAAGTTCTTTACGATTTAAAAGACTTTTCAACTTTTGGTTATTCGGAAGCTCTAATAAAGATTAAATTCTATTTGGATGCAAGAAAAAAACTTATTCGCGAAGTAAAAAAACGAAAAACGAAATTTGCAATTCTTATCGACTTTCAAAGTTTCAATTTGAGTTTAGCAAAGAAACTCAAAAAACAGGGCGTTGAAATCCTTTATTATGTTGCTCCTCAAGCTTGGGCGTGGAAAGAATATCGAGCGAAGTCTCTGGCAAGGGCCACATCGAGTTTATATTGTATTCTTCCTTTCGAAAAAAAATGGTTTGGAGAACGTGGAGTTCACAATATTGTCACTGTTAAGCATCCAGTCTATAGACAGTTTCGAAATCAACTAACTAAGGCTTCAAAAGGCTCTAAGAATATTCTTTTTTTACCAGGTTCTAGAGATAGTGAGGTTAAGTTTCATCTCCCTGTCTTTGCCGAAGTCATAGAGCTCTTAAAAAAGACTGGTTATAAATTTCATATAGTGAAAACCCAAACAGTAAAGCCTCAGTTTTATGAACCTTATGAAAATTTATTTGACAAGATCTATACATCAACAGAGTTAGAGCCAGCTTTAAAAAATTCTTTACTTGCAGTCGCTTCAAGTGGAACTGTGACACTTACATGTGGACTTTTTGGAGTACCAACAATTGTCTGTTATCAGGTTTCAGAGTTTAATAAGTTTATCAACTACACTTTTATTAATTATGATAAGTTCGTAAGCCTTCCGAATGTCATTCTTAATGAAGAAGTTTTTCCCGAACTATTGGGAGAAAGGTTTCGAGCTTATTATTTACTCAAAAAACTAAAGCGTTTTTTAGAGACGAATCGATACGATAAGGTTCAAAACAAATTAGAAGAGCTGAAAGCGATGTTTGAGAGCGCAGAAGATAGTGCTGCTCCACATATGATAGAGCAAATGAAGAAAAGGCTCTCTGAATGAAAAAAGTCATTTCTTATCTCTTGACACCATTGAGTAAAGTTTGGGAATGGGGTTACTCTCTGAGGAGAACTCTTTATCGTTGGAGAGTTCTTAAGTCTTTTCGTGTGAGTGTTCCTGTTATTTCCATTGGCAATATTGCTTTTGGAGGAACAGGAAAAACACCTCTTGTTATATGGCTTGCGGAATATCTCAATCACCATAAGAAAAGAGTTCTTGTTCTTACTCGAGGTTATAAAGGGAAACTTGAGAATAGTTCAGGAGTGCTCCGTTCAGAAGATCGTTTTAAATCAGATGCTTCCCATTATGGAGATGAACCTCTTTTGATTTCATACAAAATTAGTGAAGGTGCTGTCGTCGTAGGAAAGAAAAGATATAAAAATCTTGTAAAGTATTTTAAATCAGTACAACCCGATGTTGTTTTACTTGATGATGGTTTTCAACACCTTCAACTTCAAAGAGACCTTGATATAGTCCTAATCGACTCAACTCTACCACTTTCTCAATTCAAAACGGCCCCTCAAGGATATCTAAGAGAAGGAATAGGAGCTCTTAATGAGGCTGAAGTGATTCTCTTCACTAGAGAGAATCAGACGACAGAAACTCAGCGCTCTGAAATAAAAAAACTTCTGACTGATAAAATTCAAAATAGACCTTTATGGGGAGGAGTGCAGTACCAGTTTGAAGGTTTTTTTGATTTTTCCCATACTAAACAAGAATCAGATTCAACAAAAGGTATTGACTGCATTGCTGTTACAGGGATTGCAAATCCACAGTCCTTTTTTAACCTACTTAAAGAGCAGGGACTTAACCTCAAGGAAGAAATTACGTTCCCTGATCATTATTCCTTTGATGATCAAAGGATAGAGAAGATTCTCGATAAGTGTACTCAGGAAAATTATTATCTGCTTTGCACTGAAAAAGATATGGTTAAAATTAGAAGGAGAGTTAATTCTAATCTACTATTGTATGTGAAGATTGGGATGAATTTTTCTCACGGAGAAGAACAATTAAAACAAAAAATCGATCATTTATGCGAAATTTCTTCTTAACTCTATTGCTCGTTGCATGTTCTTCTTCTGAAGATTCAAAAGGGCCAGTATATGAACATAAACCAGCAGAAATCAAAGAAATAGAAGACCATCTTAAGAATAAGTTTAAGACGGTTAGGAAAGAAGAGCCTAAACCAAAAAAAGAAGAAATTATTGAAGAGGCAGTTCCCTCAGAAGATAAAAATGAGATCAAAGTCAAAGAGTCAGAAAAGAAAGAGAAGAAAGTTGAAGAAGAGATTGTTCTGGAGAAAAATCCAGAGGTAAAACTCCCTTCGGTAAAAACACTCTCTGAAGCTGATAAAAAATCCAAAAAATTTTGGGATTTGTTTGATTCTAAGTATATCTATATTGGAGAAGAGAGCGTTCTCAGTGCAACTTATCTTGGAGTTCACGCAGGAGATCTTTCTGTAAAAGTTAAACAGAGAGCGAAAGTAGGCGATGATGATGTTTATTATTTCTACGCACGTGCAACCTCTGCGAAATTTTATAAATGGGTTTATCAAATTGATGATGTTGTTGAATCTTTTGTCACAGTAAAGGATTTTGTTCCTCTTAAATATTCTCTCTCTCAGAAAGAGTCTAAAAAAACAGTCGATCATATTGAGCTCTATGATAGACAGAAATTAATGACTTACTTTCGCTACAAGAAGGTGAAAGGTGAGAAGATTTCTTTTAAAAAAGAGGATACTGAAATCCCTTATTTCTCACAGGATTTCTTGTCGGCCTTCTTTTTTATTCGTGGGATGCCTCTAAGAAATAAAGATATTTACCTCATTCCAACAACGACAAAGAGTAAAACCTGGACGATGAGAGCAGAAGTTATAAAGCGCGAACGTATACGCCTTTCTTCTCATGGGTTCTTTAAAGCAATTAAGTTAAGAATTATTACAAAGTATGACGGAGAAATTGCAAAGCAAGGCGATATGCTTGTTTGGATTTCAAATGATAAGTATAGGAGAATTTTGAAATTTAAATCGGACTTTAAGATTGGTGCCGTAACAGGAGAACTTCAATCTTATGTTTTAAAAGGGAAGAAAATCCTTTAAAAATCTTCTTCCCAATATAATTAACTTTAGTTACCCCAGTCACCGTTCCAGTCGTCATCATTGCCCCAGTCACCATTTCCTGGCCAATCATTGTTCCAGTCGTCGTCCCACCCACCATCTTTTGATGGATAGTATTTACATTCGACATCCTGATTATTGATGAATCCCTCGTTCATTGTCAGAATTCCTTTAAGTGTCGATCCATCCCATTCTTTTTTAGCAGCATTGATACTTACAGAAATGTTTTTCCCTTTATTACTTTTTTGATTAACGAATGAGAAAAAGAAAATAGTGTCTTGCGCTGAGAAATCGATATCGTTTTCATCTAAGATAACAGTCGTTGGGCTCCCCATTTCAGTCAGTTTTTTAAATCTGACTAAATTATTGCCACTATCTTGTTCGATTATATAAAGTGTTTCTGTCATATCATCTGATTCAGTAGCCTTACAAATAATAGTGATATCATCATTTGCGAAAACATTAGCGGATAGTAATAATAAAAGAAGAAATTTCATTTTAAGCTCCTGGTATAATTTTTTAAGTTGATATTACTCAAGATAATCTTCAGCAAGATAGTCTGTATTATTTTCATAAGATAAGATGTGGTTTGATGAACTATCTTTTACTATTAATCGCTGCTTTGTTTTGGGGCTTAGGTTTTATCGGAACCCGTTGGACCTTTGAGGCCTTCAGCCCACTTTGGGCTCACGCAGTGCGTTTTTTTCTTTCAGGTGTTCTTGTTCTTCCGCTCCTCATTAGGAATCATAAAAAACTCCATTTAAAAGAAGCTTTTATCGCCTCACTTTTTTTAGGAGGAGGACTCATCCTTCAAACCTACGGGCTCGATCTTACGACAGTCGCGAAGAGTGGCTTTCTTACAACCTTTTATGTGATTTTTACTCCAGTGATTTTAGGTTTTCTTAATAAGGTTCGCTATCCGAAGATTTTCTGGTTTTCTGTTGCTCTTTCTATGTTGGGGATGGCGATGCTATGTGAGCTGAGTTTTGAAAAATTGAATTTAGGAGATTGGCTCACTATGGGATGTGCTCTTGTTTTCTCTTTTCATATTATTTACGTGGATAAGCAGGCCAAGAAAGTTGATCCTTTTCTTTTTAACGGGCTTCAATGTTTTTATATGGGATTATGGGGAAGTGGAATTGCTCTCATCGCTGATGGAGTTCCGTCGCCTTTTGAGATGACAACTCAATTGCTTTGGGCCTTTGTTATTGTTTCCCTGTTTTCTGCCTTGATCGCTTTTACAATTCAAGTAAAGGCCCAAAAAACGATTCCTCCTCATATAGTGGGAATGACCTTTCTTTTGGAATCTCCTTTTGCTGCGATCTTTGGTTATTTCTTTTTTGGAGAAACTCTTTCTACTCTTGCGATCTTTGGAGCTGTGGTTGTTCTTCTTTCTCTTTGCATTCTCATTTGGAGTCAATCACGTGTCTAGTTAAATAGGACATAGTTTTAAAAAGAAAAAGTTTCATTTTCGCTGTAAGATTTTCACCACTGATTGAAGAGATATCTGATTTGCTGCTATAAGGTTCTAATATTTTGATCTTATTAGGAGTAGAGTGTGAAAAAACTCATTTCACTTTTGTTGGTCTTAAATAGCTTTGCAACTTATGCTATTGACGATTTTATCGACGTCTTAAGCTGTAATGCGAGTGATGATAATGAAGTCAGCTTCATTATTTCTAAATCTGAAGATACTTACTTTTTAAAAGCGGTAAAAAATGGTTCTGTTTCAAAGATTGAAAAACTTACTACTTGGAGCGGAGATATGGGCTACCTTAGTTATGAGTTTGAAGTCAGTGAAAACAGGGTTGGGGACTTTGTTAATGCTTACTCGATTTATGTCTATAATAACGAAGAGGATATCGATAATCCTGAAGATGCTATTATTACAGGTGGAGAGATCGAGAATGAAGCAGGGGATGTATATTACGAATGTATGACTCTTGGAGAGCATAAGATCTAAGAATCACTTAATCTTGCGCTGTGCATTTTCTTAAAAATTCTTGACTCATCTATCCATAGTCACTATTCTGCCAACTCATTTCCAGTAGGAAATCTAATGCTACCGAAGCCGCTCCTGCGGTTTTCAAAAAGAGGTAAATCAAATGACAAAAGGAACTATCCCGGGCTGGGTTGATCAGTTCGACGTCGTCACGACATTTGACGATGACACAGAAAACACAAAGGACATTGACGCGTTTTTAGGCGCTGATGGTGCTCCGAAAGAATTCACTGAAGGTGAAGTCTTTAAAGGACTCGTTGTAGGAATCAACGATGACTTTGTAACTATCGACATTGGTTACAAACAAGAAGGTCTTGTATTTGCTAAAGAATTCAAGAATTACGATGGAACGTTAAAAGTAAAACAAGGCGATGAGATCGACGTTTATGTTGAGAAGCTCGAGTCTGCATTAGGAAACCTTGTTCTTTCTAAAGACAAGGCGGAAATCCTTCAGGCTTGGGATCGAATCTCAGAAGCTTGTGAAAATGGAAACCCTGTTCAAGGGACTGTTATGGCGAAGGTTAAAGGTGGCCTTTCGGTTGATATCGGAGTTAAGGCTTTCCTTCCAGGTTCGCAAGTTGATCTTAGAGCTGTGAAAAATCTTGATAAGTACCTTGGTAAGACAATGGAATTCAAGGTTATCAAGTTTAATAAGAAAAGAGGGAACATTGTTCTTTCTAGAAGAGCAATCCTTTCTGAAGAAAGAGATAAACTAAGAGGAGAAACTCTTGGTCAAATTCAAGAAGGAATGATTGTTAAAGGAATTGTTAAAAATATTACTGATTATGGTGTGTTTATCGACCTTGGTGGTGTTGATGGTCTTCTTCACATCACTGATATGTCTTGGGGACGTGTGAAGCACCCAAGTAATATCCTTTCTGTTGGTGATGAAATTGATGTTAAGATTCTTAAGTACGATTCATCGAAAGAAAGAGTTTCTCTTGGACTTAAGCAAGTTCAGCCAAACCCTTGGGAATCTGCTCAAGACAAATATACCGTTGGATCTAAAGTTGCTGGTGAAGTTGTTAGCATTAAAGATTACGGTGTTTTCCTAGAGCTTGATGATGGAATTGAAGGCCTTATCCATGTTTCAGAAATGAGCTGGACTCAAAAGCCTAAAAATCCATCTAAAGAATACGCAGTGGGTGACAGGGTTGAAGCTGTTGTTGTTGAAGTTGATGTAGAAAACAAGCGTATCTCTCTTGGGGTGAAACAACTTCTTCCTAACCCATGGGATGGAATTGAAGCGAAGTTCTCTGCAGGAATGATCGTTGAAGGAACTGTAAAATCAATTGTTGATTTTGGCGCTTTCGTTGATCTTGGAGAAGAAGTTGATGCTCTTATCCACGTTTCTGATATTTCTTGGACGAAGAAAAATATCAATGCAAACGAGTTCTTTAGCGACGGTCAATCAGTTAAAGGTGTTGTTTTAATCGTTGATAGAGAAAATCAAAAATTCTGTATCGGTATCAAGCAACTTGAGGAAGATCCTTGGAAGCGTATCGATGAAAGAATGCCTGTCGGTTCACAGGCTGAAGGTGAAGTTGTCAGAGTCACTGAATTCGGCGCTTTCGTTGAGCTAGAAACAGGAATTGAAGGGATGATTCATATTTCTGAACTTTCTGAAGAGAGAGTTGAGAAAGCGACTGACGTTATCAATAAAGGTGATACGGTTAAGCCGGTTGTTATCAGTATTGATAAAGAAGCGAAAAAGATCGCTCTTTCACTTAAGGCTGCCTCTGGAGACATGGGTAGTTATAAGCCGGAGAAAGTTGAAGCAGCCACTTTAGCTGATAAACTTCAAGGTTTTAGTCTTAATAACGACGAAGAATAATCGTTATCTAATACAGAGGGCCTCTTCGGAGGCTCTTTTTTTTGTAAAAAGTACAATTTTCCCATTCCTTCTTTAATTGATGCTATAGATCCTACGAAGAAAATTTTTATTGGGAGAGTGTATGAAAACATTGATCTTTTTATCAATCATTATTTCAACAAATATCTTTTCAAAGTCTCAAGTCGTAGAGTGTAAGAATGGAGATAATTATGATGTTACTCTTAGTTTCGAAATTCCGACCACTCCTTATACTCCAATCTCGCAAGCTGAAATTGAATACCGCGGAGAGGATTTAATTGAAGACCTTTATCCTGGTCAAACAACAGGAGACAGTACTGGGGACTATTCGAGTATGAAGATCCTCAATAAGAATTTTGGTGGTGTTGATTATATTTCCTTTCAAGGGAATGGTTGGAACCCTGCTTATGATGATCCAAATTTTTATGCCGTTGTTATCCCTGTATCAGCAATTGGGGAGAATTTAAAAAATGGTCAAGTAGACGTTTTTCTTTCTGCTTATGATGGCTCCATTGGAGATGATGCAGAAGCTGCATATAAGGATGCAATGGATCAAGGACCTACCGCAAATTGCTGGACCTACGTTCAAAACTAATATAACCAAAAGCCCTCTTTGAGAGGGCTTTTTTTTACTCTTATTTCTGATATTATCTCTTCCATGAGCGACAAACACGATCATGATGGCGGAGAGCCGGGCGAAAAAACTGATATAATGACTTTACCTAAAACCAAGGTACAACAACCTCGGATGTATAAGGTCATCATGCACAATGACGATTACACCACAATGGATTTTGTTATTCATATTCTGAAAAGATTTTTCAATAAAAATGATAGAGAGTCTCATTCTATCATGCTCAAGATTCATAATGATGGTCAGGCGATTTGTGGTATTTTTACTTATGAAATTGCTGAATCAAAAGTTATGAAGGTGAATCGCTATTCAAGGGAGAAAGGGCACCCTTTGAAAACAAGTACAGAGCCAGCCGATTAATATTCCTCATTCTTTCACTAAGAGTTAGCTCCGTATCCTGCTAGCTTAGTCCTATTTAGGGCACCACATATATAAACGAACTTTACTACCCTTGCGATGTCTAAAAATGCTACCATATTAATAGGAGAGGTATACGTATGATCAGTGGCGATTTAGAAATTATTTTTAATAAATCCATCAAGTTAGCGAATGAGAAAAATCACGAATTTCTCACCTTAGAGAATGTTCTTTTGGGGATGCTTATCGATCCTGTTGTTGAGCAATGTCTCTCTGAAATTGGAGCAGATATTAATAAGCTAGAAGAAGAGCTTATGAGTTTTATAGATGAAGATAAAAACTTCTCGATTCTCTCTGAAGAAGAAATAGAAGAGTTGAATCAAAAGCAATTTGCTAATGATCATCTTAGGAAAGTTGCTGAAGAGAATGGTGTTCGTTATCAACCGGAAATTAGCATGGCCCTTCAGCGCGTGATTCAACGAGCGGCTCTTCATGTTCAATCTTCTGGAAAAAAATCCATTCAACCTATTAATCTTCTTGTTGCAATGTTTAGTGAAAAAGAATCACATGCAGTCTATTTCTTAGAAAAGCAAGGAGTGACAAGAATTCAGGTTGTTGAAAAAGTGGCACATGGTTTTGATAAAGCAACTAATAAACAAATAGAGGGAGGCTTTGATCCTCTCAAAAAGCAAGAGAAGTTTGAAAAAGCACTCGCAGAATTTACTGTAAACCTAACAAAACAAGCAGCAGAGGGAAAGATCGATCCAATTATTGGGCGAGAATCTGAAATTAAAAGAATGACTCAAATACTTAGTCGTCGTAGGAAAAATAATCCAATTTTAGTAGGAGATTCTGGAGTCGGTAAGACTGCTATTGCGGAAGGACTTGCGTTGAAGATCTACGAGGGAAATGTTCCTGAACAATTAAAAGAGACAGAGATTTTTGCTCTTGATATGGCATCCTTATTAGCAGGGACAAAATTTAGAGGAGACTTTGAAGAGAGATTGAAAATTGTTGTTCAAGCTTTAAAAGGTGACCAAGGAAGTAAGAAAATCCTTTTTATCGATGAAATTCATACTATTATTGGTGCGGGGTCCACGAGCGGCGGAAGCTTAGATGCTTCTAATTTGCTGAAACCTGCTCTTAGTAAAGGTGAGCTCCGATGTATAGGAAGTACAACTTATGATGAATTTCGTAAATTCTTTGAAAAAGACCAAGCCCTTACCCGAAGGTTTCAGAAAGTAGACGTTGAAGAGCCATCAAAAGAAGATACTGTTCGTATATTAGAAGGACTTAAGTCAAAATTTGAGGACCATCACAGCGTTATCTATTCTTCTGAGGTCCTTAGGACTGCTGTTGAACTTGCAACGAAGCATTTACATGAGAGAAAGCACCCTGATAGGGCGATTGATGTCATTGATGAGGTCGGAGCATATCTTAATCTCTTACCAGCTGATGAGAAGCGCTCAGAGGTTACAACGGCTGATATTGAGTACATTATTTCGATGATGGCACGAATTCCTGAAAAATCTGTTTCCGTTCATGAAAAAGATAAACTTAAAAATCTCGAGCGTGACCTGAAACTTTTAATTTATGGACAAGACAATGCCGTAGAGAAAGTAAGTAATGCAATTATTCTTTCAAGATCAGGTTTGAGAGATGAAAATAAACCTATTGCTTCTTTTCTTTTCACAGGACCAACTGGTGTCGGGAAAACAGAACTTGCTAAGCAATTGAGTCATATTCTTGGTCTTCATTTTGAAAGAGTTGATATGTCCGAATATATGGAAAAGCATAGTGTGGCAAAATTAATTGGCGCTCCTCCTGGCTATGTAGGATTTGATCAAGGTGGAATTCTTACTGAAAATATTAATAAACACCCATACTGTGTTCTTCTTCTTGATGAGATTGAGAAAGCACATCCGGATATTTTTAATATCCTTCTCCAGGTGATGGATCAT
This sequence comes from Bacteriovoracaceae bacterium, assembly GCA_965217035.1. Classification (GTDB taxonomy): domain Bacteria; phylum Bdellovibrionota; class Bacteriovoracia; order Bacteriovoracales; family Bacteriovoracaceae; genus JAUHYH01. The sequence goes on from OZ244226.1 coordinate 2,481,550, forward strand.
GGAAAGTTAACTGATTCCAATGGAAGAACAACTGACTTTAGAAATGTTGTCGTTATCATGACGAGTAATGCAGGTGCGAAGGAATATGAATCAGGAAGTATAGGGCTTAGTGAAGGGAGTACTGAAGTTAATACAGTTAAGCGAGATCAGGCCATAAAGCGCTATTTTACTCCTGAGTTTAGAAATAGACTGGATTCGATTATTAATTTTAACAAGCTTGAACAAAGTAATATAGATAGCGTTGTGAAAAAGTTTCTTATGGAAGTTGAAAATCAACTCCTTGAGAAAGGTTATGATTTGGAAATAGATAAAGCCGTTGTTTCATGGATTGCAGTTGAAGGATTTGATTCCAAATTAGGAGCGAGACCACTTGCTCGAGTTATTAATGAGAAAGTTAAGAAGCCTTTAGCGAATGAATTACTCTTTGGTAATTTTAAAAAGGGTGGAAAAATTCTTGTTAAGCTTGAAGGAAATGAAATTAAATTTGAATTTAAAGAACAAAAAACACGAGAAAGCGTCAAAAATTAATCACTTTTTCTAAGTTTCTAACTGTTTTTTGTAATTTTTGTTCTGTTTTTTCCATTTTTTGGTAAAAAATCTAAAAATTAAGAAAAAAATTATCGTTTTTAACTGTTTTTTGAATTTTCGTTAAAAAAAATTAAAAACTTCCGATCATTAAAAAAAGTAAAAAAATACTAAAAAAATTGTTTTTTTCCATTGCGCTAAAATAAAATTGTGTTTATGCTTTTCATATACCAAAGTTTTTTATTGGGAGGAAGATTATGGCAGTAAAAAGAAAAAAGAAAGCTACTAAGAAGAAAGCTTCTAAAAAGAAGACAACTAAAAGAAAAGTAGCTAAGAAAAAGAAAACAACAAAAAGAAAAGTAGCTAAGAAAAAGACTAAGAAAAAAGCTACTAAGAAGAAAAAGGCGACTAAGAAAAAAGCCACTAAAAAGAAAAAGGCGACTAAGAAAAAAGCCACTAAAAAGAAAAAGGCGACTAAGAAAAAAGCTACTAAAAAGAAGAAAGCCGCCAAGAAAAAGCCAGCTAAGAAAAAAGCTGCTAAGAAAAAGCCAGCTAAGAAAAAAGCTGCTAAGAAAAAGAAGTAATCTAGATCAATCTAGTTTCTTAAATGAGGGGACCTTTTCGGTCCCCTTTTTTTTTGCACTGAATCCCCTTAGAATTTAGGTATGTTTGCACGTCTATTTTGGAAAGGCCTCGTTGTTATTCTACCGATCTCTATGTCGATCGCTTTGTTATTTTGGATCACAGTAAAAATAGAAGGTCTTCTCGGTGGTTTTTTGCAATCTGTTATTGGAGCTGATAATTATATTCCTGGTTTTGGGATTGTCGTCTCCTTTCTTTTGATCATTCTCACTGGTTCATTGGTTAGCAATTATATTACTCGTCGTTTTATTCAATTCTTCCTTGATCAATTCGGAAGAATTCCATTTGTAAAAGCGATTTATGGACCATTGAAAGATCTAATGCAGCTTTTTGGGGATGAGAGTGCCAAAGAAAAAATGAAAAGAGTTGTTTGGGTTGAGTTTGATAGTCGTTCAGGAAAGAGATTGGGATTAGTGACTCGCGATACCTTTGATGATTTAGGATTAGAGGAAGAAACGGAAGATTATATTGCAGTCTATATTCCCCTTAGTTTTATGCTTGGAGGGTATACTATCTTAGTTCATAAAAGTAAGGTGACAGAGGCTGACTTTCCCGTTGATAAAGCACTTAAGCTGGCCATTACTGGCTGGGTTCACATCGACAATAAAAGTTCGGAAAAATAATTTAAATTCAAAATCTGGTTATCGGGAGTCAGGAAGCAGAGACAGGAGCCTGGCTCCAAGAATTACCTGACGCTTATGCCTGTTGCTGTCTCAGACTCCTGATTCTCGATTCCCGACTTTCGGAATATTAATTGAAACTAAATATAAGAAATCCAAACCGAGTTCACCTAAATCTTTTTGAATTTCATCAAGATAATTAAGGGGCTCAATTCCTAAAAAAGGCTGAGGCAATGGTAAAAAAAGTTCTTCGGCCCTAGCAAGGTGAACATGAGCTGGCTGGGGCTGATTAAGTTGAAATTTAACGCCGGCTGCTGCAAGCTTTATAAGCCCTTTGAGAAAGTCTGCTGTTTGTCCTTTTCGTCCTGCTAAGTTCCAAAGAACTTCCCAATACACATGAGCATCCCAGTAATGTCCATGATTAAAAAGATCAACTCCATAAAGATAAACTTCATGATTTGAAAAATTATCCTTAGTGAGAGCTTCACTCTCTATTTTATGACCTTTTAAATAACCATCTCCTTTTTCGGGATGCTGACCGTGGCCAGGAATGAATTTATAAGGTGGAAACGGTCTTTCTGTATAGCGCTTCATGGGAATTACTCTACTCAATAGTTGTTTGGAATGCTAGGATAACCGAAAATTGGAGGAAAGATGGGATTTCAAGTGACTCACGATCAAGCGCCCCAGGCCTTATGGAAACTTTTTTCAGATATTACGGATATTCCTAGACCGTCAAAAAAGGAAGAGAAAATCCGTGCGTGGATTATCAATCTAGCAAAAGAAAAGAATTTAGAATATCGCGAAGATGCGATTGGGAATATTGCCATTACACTGCCTGCAAAAACAGGAAAAGAAAATTCTCCAAAGCTTGTGATTCAAAATCATATAGACATGGTCACAGATGCCATCCCTGGCAAAGCAATTAATTTCGAAACTGATCCTATCGAGGCTTATGTTGATGGCGATTGGGTAAAAGCTAAGGGGACGACTCTTGGTGCTGATAATGGAATTGGTTGTGCTGCTGGACTTGCTTTAATTTTTGATGACTCTATTAACCACCCTGAGATTGATCTACTTTTTACTGTTGATGAAGAGACTGGACTCACTGGAGCATTAAAACTTGATCCTAAGCTTGTGAGCGGAGATATTATTCTCAATCTTGATACTGAAGAGTGGGGGAGTCTTTATGTTGGTTGTGCAGGGGGAGCTGATTTTGATTTTAAAAGAAGTTTTAATGTTAAGGAAGCGAATGGAATTTGTTATCAACTTTCAGTGAAAGCATTTGCTGGAGGTCATTCGGGCGTTGATATCCATAGATATAGGGCCAATGCGGCTAAATATCTTATTGAGCTCTTAAATCAAGTCGATGGAATTCAATTAGCTAGTTTTGAGTCAGGGAAAGCTCATAATATTATTCCAAGAGATGCATCTGCGAAATTTTATACAAATGGTGATATCTCAAAGATCGCTTCAAGAATTGATCAAGTTTCAGATCATTGGAAAACTTTTCTTAGTAAAGAAGACCTAAAATTTGAAGTTGTTCTCGAAGAATCGAATGAAGATCCTAAGACCCTTAATGATCAAGATTCAAAATTACTTATGCATTTTTTGAATTTCTTTCCTCATGGAGTGAATTCTTTAGTTCGCGATGCCGAAGGTTCCGAACCTCTTGTTGGAACCAGTAATAATATGGCCGTGACAATCCTTAAGGATGGAGAGTTTTATCTTCTCACTTCGATGAGATTTTTCAATCGAAAAGAAGCTGTGAACTTAGAAGAAAGGTTTTGCTTACTTGGTGATTTTTGCGGAATGACGACAACAAAGAATTCAGAATATCCTAGCTGGAATCCAAATTTTAATTCAGACCTTTTGACAAAGGCTAAGACTGTTTACAAAGAGCTCTTTGGCAGTGAAGCTGAAGTAAAGGCGATTCATGCTGGACTTGAATGTGGAATTTTAATGGATCGGCTAGAGAACGACGTTCAAGCCTTAAGCTTTGGACCAACGATTACGAATGCTCACTCGCCGGATGAAGGGGTTCATATTCCATCGGTGACTCATTTTTGGAACTACTATAAAACGTTATTAGAAAGTCTATAGGAAGGGAAAGTTATGATTGATTACGAAATTTATAAAATTATCCATTTGGTGATGATTGTTGTTCTTTTCAGTTCATTTGCAGTTCAGTGTTTCGCTGAAAAAAAGCAAAAAGTTCATTCTATTTTAGCAGGTGTCGCAAGTTTATTAATTCTCGTGAGTGGTATGGGCTTATTGGCCCGTCTTGGTATTTCTCATGGTGAAGGCTGGCCACTTTGGGCGAAGCTTAAGGTTTTTTTCTGGGCTTTTATCGCCTTTTTAACGCCTGTAGTGGTGAAAAGATTCCCTCAGCACAAAAAGAAGTGGTTTTGGTTTATTTTGGCTGATTTTGTCTTAGTTGCTTATATAATTATTTATAAACCTATGTAATAAATAACAGGGCGCCTAGAGTTCATACGATAGATATAGAATTTTCAGGTGTGGCTCAAAATTGGACTAAAATCTTGCATCCAATAGATCAATGCTCTACCATTTAAGTATGGGATTAGGACGTTTACTGCTTTTTATCTATGCTTTGGTCATTATTGTTGATTCTATTGTGAGTTATTTCCCAGAATTAGCAAACAGTCAGTTTTTTAAATTTAATAGAAAACTTGCTGACTTTTCTCTGAAGCCCGTGAGAAAAATGCTTTCTCCTGACTTGCCAGTGGACTTTTCTCCGGTGGTTGTACTGATTTTACTCTACGCGATCAAGGAACTTTGGTAATGGATACAGATCAAAATTCACTCGAATTTCTTGTGGATCAAACCTTTCAAATGAATCAGGTTCAAACTCCTGAAGAGGTTGAACTCGTTCCCGAAATTCCAGCAAGTCCTGGAGTTCTTTATCTTATTGAAAAAGTTAAATATGTTACGCAGCTTAAGCTGAGTGAATCGCCGAATTTAAGAAAAGATTTTCAAGACCTTCTGAAGGCTGAGCATTCTATCGATAATCTAAATTTTTATGAAGTTGATACCTATGCAGATGCTCAATTTCTTTCAAAAGTTTTTGATAAATTTAAAGTAATGAAAAAGTCTCTAGAGCTCGACTCTCATGATTATAACCAAACTTGGTGGGGAGGAACTCTTAACACTGGTGAATTATTTCTTTCTTTCGGACGCCAGATTTATAAAGATGTTGAAGAAAAGTTTGAACTTGGACCACTTGGAGACTCAGTTCTTGCGAAACATTACTTAGAACTTTTAGCGAAAAAAGTTGATGGACTTTCTATTGAGGACAATGGATCTTTTCTCGCTTTAAAAATAAAGAATACAGACCTTGAAGCGAAACTAAAGGATTTTTTACTGGGGAGTAAAGACAAAGTTTCTTTGGAGTTTTCGAATGAAGATGCCAATGGACTTGACCGATTAGAATCGCTTTCAATTGAAAGGTATTTTTCTGAGCTTTCGCTTGTTAGGAATTTCTGGACAGTTATCTATGACCAAGTAGGTGAGAAAAATCCAACACTTCACTGAAAAATTTCAACCAGCTCTTTTAGTCAGGTAAATTTGGCGATCTTGAAAATTAAAAATGTTTTGTTATGCTTAAATTTGAACCAATGTTGCAGGAGGCAAAGTGGCGATTTCTAGAAGAAGAGCGAGTCGAAGTTCTGTCGCGACACCTGCCACAACTAAATTTATTGAGCCTCGCTATCGTCATATTCGAGTATCACTTTTCTCAGCTCGATCTAAATTCGATATTTTCTTGTTCATTGTCTTTCTCTTTTTTTGTGTCCGAATTGTTTTTATGAGCGGAGGTTATCTTGACCTTCTCGAAAAGAAGAATGAGGTGAAAGAAAAACAAAATGAGCTTTCATGGATTGAAAAAGAAAATACAACGATCCAAGGTGAAATAAAAAGCATCAAAAGTAGTTCTTCCTATCAAAGGAAACTTGCAAGAGAGCATCTTGGTGTTATCGGCCCCGACGAATATTTAGTTCTATTTGCGTCAGATCTGGCGAAGACGTCCAAATAAGCTTCGATCCTGAAACGATTTGTTTTGACAGAGAAGAGTGTTTTAACTCGAGAACATGCCAGCATTTATAGGTATTCGTTCTGTAAATGGCCGGTGGTTCTGACATTCCAGGATGGTGTGGGACATTTCTCTCAACATTGGCCACGCGAAGATCTTTATTAAGAAAGAAGATATCGAGATTAAAATAAGTATTGGGCATCCAGAAACTTCTTGGTTGATAATTGGTATTAAAAAAGAGCATTCCTTCATCATCCGAAAACTCTTTGGCGCGAACTCCACTCAGTCCTTGGGATTGGTTGCGGTCACTCAGGGCTAAATAAATTTTAATTCGTTGTCCACTAGGAGTTTGGATATACCCTTTTTGAAGACCGTTTAAATGAGAATTTTTAGATTTAAACTCTGCTTTTTTGAGCATGATATCTGACTGAGCTGGCTTTTGAGTTCGTCGGGGAGTTTTAAGGATGACATCATTGCTAAGATTGCCTTTTTCGTCTTTAGCACCAACTTGGGAGCAGGATAGAGTTATTAGAATAAAGACCAGAAAGCTTTGAAATAGTGCTGAATAAAACATAAAATCACCTTTGTTAATTTAAGATATTAGCATAGTTATAAATCCTAAGGGCAAAAATATGACTCCAGTAATAAACAAAAATAACCTATTAAAAACTCATCATTGTGGAGTTTTAAGAGGTGATGATGCCGGTTCTGAGGTTGTGCTTAGTGGATGGGTTAATAAGTATCGAAACCTTGGAAGCCTCCATTTTATTACACTTCGAGATAAATATGGTCTTATCCAACTGGGTTTTGAAAATTACAAAGGAAATGCAGAGGATCTTAGAGAGTTATCGCTAGAGTCTGTTGTGCAAGTTAAAGGAAAGGTTCAGAAGCGTCCTGATGATGCCATCAATAAAGATATGGCAACAGGAGAAATTGAGGTTCAAGTTGAGGAACTTAATATTCTCTCTAAAGCCGATACTGTTCCGTTTCTTCCTCATGGAAAGACGGAAGCAACTGAAGATCTTCGGTTAAAATACCGTTATCTCGATATTCGTTCAGAAAAGTTACAAAACTTTATTAGGTTACGATCAGAGACAACAAGAAAGGTGAGAACTGTTCTTTATAGAGAGGAATTTACAGAAGTTGAAACTCCGATTCTTTATAAAACGACTCCTGAAGGAGCACGGGATTACCTCGTTCCTAGTCGGGTTCATCCCGGAAAAACTTACGCACTCCCACAATCACCGCAAACATTGAAGCAACTGCTAATGATTGGAAATACCGATCGTTATTTTCAAATTTGTAAGTGCTTTCGAGATGAAGATTTAAGGGCCGATAGGCAACCTGAGTTTACTCAAATTGATATTGAGGTGAGTTTCTCAACTTCAGCTTATATGAAGGAACTTGCGACCAAGATTGTAAGAGAAACATTTGGTTTTGAAGAGAATTTTGAAGTACCTGTCATGAGTTTTGATGAGGCCATGAGAGATTATGGTTCGGATAAACCAGACATTCGTTTTGATTTAAAGCACATGATCGTTACGGATCTTTTTAAAGATTCTGAGTTTAAAACCTTCTCTTCTGTTTCCAACGGAGAAGGAATGATTAAAGCAATCTTCGTTTCTAAAGAGGACGGAGAGTTTGCGAGAAAAGCAATTGATGGATTCACTGAAGTCGTGAAGCCTCATGGTGGAAAAGGAGTTGCTTGGTTTAAAAGAGAAGGGGAGAACCTCTCGGGAGGGATTTCGAAATTTATCACTTCTGAAGTTTTAAAGTCACTGCCTCTACAAGGAAATGGACTTTGGCTTTTTATTGCGGATCCAAGTGAAACGAAAGTTCATGCATCTGCTGATGCTTTAAGACGTCATATAGCGACGAAGTTGAATCTTTTCGAAAAGAGCTATAAATTCTTATGGATTAATGACTTTCCGCTTTTTGAGTATGATGAAGAGGACAAGCGGCTCTATGCTCGTCACCATCCATTCACCTCTCCTAAGAAGGAAGAAATGGAACAATTTCTTAAAGGGGACTTTGAAGCGGCAAAAGACTTAAAAGCAGAAGCTTACGACCTTGTTTGTAATGGCTATGAATTAGGTGGTGGGTCGATGAGGATTTATGATCAGCAAGTTCAAAAACAAATGTTTCAATATCTAGGAATGAGTGAAGAAGAGGTTAAGCATCAATTTGGGTTCTTTGTTGAGGCACTCACTTATGGAACCCCTCCTCACGGAGGAATCGCCTTTGGTCTTGATCGATTGAATATGTTAATTGGTGGAACTGATAATATTCGAGATGTGATTGCATTTCCGAAAACGACATCAGCGACGGACTTGATGGCGAGTGCTCCATCAAAACCGAATCCCGCTCAGTTGAAAGAACTTAAAATAAAATTTGAATAGAGGAGGAGTTCATGCTCTACAAAGGAAAATATTGGCAATGCGAAGTTGTTGACGGCATTGCTGAACTTAAAATTGATGCCGAAAAAGGTGCGAATGTTTTTAATATTGCTTCTGTAGCAGAACTTGGAGAGGCTATTGATACCATCGAAAAGACAGATGGAATTAAGGGACTTATTCAAACCAGCGGAAAAGACCATTATATCTTTGGAGCAGACATCACTGAATTCATTGGAGCTTTTGATAAGACTGATGAAGAAATGATTGAATGGCTTGGTCATAATAACTCTAATCAAAATAGAATTGAAGACCTTCCTTATCCAACCTGTACAGCTATCAACGGTTTCGCTCTTGGCGGTGGGCTTGAATCCTGTCTCGCTACAGATTTCCGTGTCGCTTTTAAAAAAGCGAAACTTGGAGTTCCCGAAACAAAGCTCGGATTGATTCCCGGTTGGGGAGGAACGGTAAGGCTAAGTAGGCTTTGTGGTGCAGACAATGCTATTGAATGGGTTGCTGGTGGTAAACAATATAAAATAGATGATGCTTTTAAAATCGGGCTTGTTGATGGAGTAATTGACTCTCTTGATGAGTTAGCGACTGCTGCAAGAAAAACAGTTGAACGAGCGATTGCTGGTGAGCTTGATTGGAAAGCGAGACGTGAACAAAAGAAAAGTCCTCTTAAGCTGAATAAGATGGAAGCTGGTCTGGTTTTTGAAGGATCAAAAGGCTTTGTCGCTGGTCAGGCGGGGCCAAACTATCCGGCTCCAGTTAATGGTGTGATGGCGATCGCTGAAGGGGCTTACCTCGATAGAGATAAGGCCATTAGAAAAGAATCAGAGTATTTCATTAAATGCGCGCGAACATCAACTGCAGATTCTCTTATAAAGGTTTTTCTCGGCGACCAATATTTAAAAAAGGTGTCTAAGAAAGTTTCTAAAACAGCAGAGCCTATAACTGCAGCAGCAGTTCTCGGAGCAGGAATCATGGGAGGAGGAATTGCTTACCAGAGTGCTTCTCGTGGTGTCCCTGTTTTAATGAAAGATATTAGTCAAGGAGCTCTTGATCTTGGTCTTAATGAAGCAGGAAAACTTTTAGGAAAACAACACAAAAGAGGGAAGATCAGCGCTGAACAAATGAATGGCGTTATGGGATCTATCACTCCGACTTTGACTTATGGAGATTTTGGAAACGTCAGTTTTGTTACTGAAGCTGTTGTTGAAAACCTTGATATTAAAAATAAAGTTCTTGCGGATCTTGAAGGTCAAGTTTCCGATGAAACAATTATCGCGAGTAATACCTCGACGCTTTCAATTAATGATATGGCAAAGAGCTTAAAGAAACCGGAACGTTTTTGTGGATTACATTTTTTTAATCCTGTTCATCGAATGCCTCTTGTAGAGGTTGTTCGAGGTGAGAAAACATCAGATGAGACGATTGCGAAAGCTGTTAAGTACTCTCTTCAAATGGGAAAAACTCCAGTCGTTGTTAATGATTGTTCTGGATTCTTAGTGAATAGAGTTCTTTTTCCATATTTTGCAGGATTCACTCAATTGATTGAAGACGGAGTAGACTTTCAAAGAATTGATAAGGTAATGGAAAAGTGGGGATGGCCAATGGGTCCTGCTTATCTTCTTGATGTTGTCGGTATTGATACGGCTGATCACTGCACTCATGTTATTGGTGGAGCCTATGGAGATCGAATGAAATTTTCGGAAGGAAATATCATTAATCTTCTCTACAAGGCTGATCGTTTAGGACAAAAGAATGGAAAAGGTTTCTACTCTTTTGCGCCGGATAAACGAGGTCGAATTAAAAAGACTTACACTGAAGATATTGAATCATTTATTTCTCAAGCGAAAAAAGGAAATGCTGATTTAATCGATGAAGAGATTGTTGAAAGAACTATGTTCCCAATGCTTTTTGAGGCCGTTCGATGTTTAGACGAAAAGATCGTTGAAACCCATATTGAAGTTGATATGTCTCTTCTTATGGGACTGGGGTTCCCTCCATTTAGAACGGGAGTTCTTAAATGGGCAGATGATATTGGTCTTTCTCATATTGTTAAGAATGCTGAGAAGTACGTGAATCTCGGACCTCTTTATGAAGTTCCTGAAATTCTAAAGAAAATGGCAGCAGATAATAAAACATTTTATCAAGGAGCTTAAGAATGAGTACTAATATACCAGTCATCGTTGATGCAATTCGGACACCTATGGGAAGATCTAAAGGTGGATCTTTTCGATTTACAAGAGCAGAAGATCTTGTGGCGCGTTTGATGGAGGCTATTGTTGAGAGAAACTCAAAGCTCGATCCAGAACAAATCGATGATATGATTTGGGGGAATGTTCAACAGACTCTTGAGCAAGCTTATAATGTCGCAAGAAATGCTCAGCTCTTAACTGATATTCCAAAGTCCGTTCCGGCCCAAACAATTAACCGGCTTTGTGGATCTTCTATGACGGCCGTTCACTCAGCTGCAGCTAATATTATGGCAGGACTTGGTGATACTTATTTATGTGGTGGTGTTGAGCATATGGGGCATGTTCCGATGACTCATGGACTTGATATTCATCCAGGTCAATATGTTCGCCAAGCAAAAGGCGCGAGCTCGATGGGAATCACTGCTGAATATCTTGCGATTATTCACAAGATCTCAAGAGAAGACCAGGATCAGTTCGCTTATCGTTCTCATCAAAGAGCTCATGAAGCGACAACCTCTAGTCGTTTTAAAGATGAAATTATTCCAATGCAGGGTCATGATGTTGAAGGACTTCCTTATAAGTACGACTTCGATGAAGTCGTAAGACCTGATACTAATCTTGAAGCTCTAGGGAAGTTGAGACCTGTCTTCAATCCGAAAGGTGGAACCGTGACAGCGGGTAACGCTTCGGCCATTTCAGATGGTGCGAGTGCAATTCTTGTGATGTCCGAGACTAAAGCAAAAGAACTAGGCTTAGAACCACTCGCCCGAATTGTTTCTATGGGAATTGCAGGAGTTGATCCATCGATCATGGGATTTGGTCCTGTTCCTGCGACTCATAAAGCTTTAAAAGTTGCGGGGATGACTCTTGACCAAATTGAATTGGCTGAATTGAATGAAGCTTTTGCTGCCCAATCACTGGCCGTTCTTAAAGGACTAGAAATCGATCCTGCTAAAGCCAATGAGATGGTGAATGTGAACGGAGGGGCGATCGCTCTTGGTCATCCACTAGGCTGTTCTGGTGCCCGAATTATTACGACGTTGATTCATGAAATGAAGAAGCGAAATAATAAGTATGGGTTGGCTACGATGTGTATTGGTTACGGACAAGGTGTTGCAACTATAATCGAAGCTTATTAAAGAGTAAGATTATTGTTCAAAGAAGCTTTTCATAGCTGGGTAGTCTCTGCTCTTCTCTGAGTATAGATTAATAGATACTCATGTATTTTTTCGGACTATTCACTCGGCGCCAATCCTACTGCCATCGCAAGCTTTCTCAACCGGTGAGTCCTAGCTCAGAGATTTTCATGCGCTCACAGACTATGGGCAACTCAATTTGGCAGGGTCTCATCAAAGAAATAAAAATTACTCAAGAATAATTCATTAATAGAGTAAACAATTAACAGTTAATGGTTATTTTCATAATGCTTTATGGAAAGAGATTATCTCTTTATTTTTGTACTTATGAATAATTTCTTTATTGTATTCAGAGTTTTCTTTAATCACTTTTACAAACTTCTGAGGTCCAAGTTTTATAAACACGTCACAAGGAAGTTTATCGTGATTGATGAACTTGTTGTATATACTTATAAACAGCCATAAATTATAGTTTAACACTATTTTGAAAACCTTTAAGTTAAGTTTCGATGGAGTTAGGCAAGTTTCGGTTGGGCTAAAACCTCAGCTTTCTAGGAATATGCACCAGTTTTACCGCATCTGGTAATGGGTGAATGAAGAGTTCAACTCTTTGTTTAGCGGCCTTAGAAAGATAAGTATTTAAAAGCTTCGAAGTCTTAATTGAAAGACCTTCAAAACAAAGTTCTGTCTCGGGTCTGGTTGCTGCGACTTTGATCATCATTTTTTGTTCTGTTGTTATAACATCAATGAGGTCAGTTCTGTTTCCTTCTGAAGTGTAAACAGGCTTGGCAAGCCTAACTGTTAAGGTATTTCTTGAAGGATTGTATTCGTGATTTTTAATAGCTGAACAAAAATGATTTGCAGCTTTGGCATTGCTTATAAAGATGAGACTCCAAATACCTAGCACAATAAGACTTAACGCTTTTTTGAGCACAGACTTTCCCCTTGTTAAAAATATATTTCTTGTTTTTGGAGAAAGGTCCTCAATCCTTAGAGATACACTTTTTCCCAACAAGAAAAGCACGCGCCATTCATACCACTTTTATGCTCCAAGTCAAAGGAAGACTGTTCCTTATCTTAAAAGTGTGTAAAACTTACGGAATGTTTCGGCTTACCCTTCTTATTTTGATTTCATCATTTCAAACTTATGCCTCGAATTTTGATCTTTCAGTAGGTTTTCAAGGGCGTTCATTCCCAGGAGGGGGAGCTATTGCCCAAGCTGAAATGGGTTACAATCAGCTTCTCTGGGACAAAAGAACTGATAGCAAAAAAGATATGTGGAAATTTGGGCTACTCCGGCCTTATATCTTTGGCGGCTCTTCAATCGTTATTAATCAATTTGAAGCTGGTGTTGATCTTTACCCTATATCCATTCTTAGCTTTGGAGTTGGAAGACGTTACGATAGGTCAGACTTTGATTTTGGCTTTTTTGATTGTGATAATCGTGTTGCTTGCCAGAATAGTTATGAAAGAAACTTTATTCGCGCCAAGCTTGTTTTTGCCTTAAAGGGCTGGGTAATGTTTCATATTTGGCGGAAAGAAAATATAACAGCTGATTCGAAGTTATTTAGGATAGGTGAATATATGACTGTCATTGAGGGGGCTCCAGGGCGGGATCAACTCACGACACTTCAAAGTCTTCTAGGATATCAAAGTGACAAGAAGATTTCTGGATTTCTCTTGTTACATTCAGAAATGGAGCGCACGAATCAATATTCGAATGGCTTTTTTGCAGTTCATCAACGTCCTATTTGGAGAAACTGGAATCTTATGATGGGAGTTGGTCCCTTTCAAAGTAGTGTTCAAGGGAAGGGTGCTAAAATTCTTTTTCAGTTAAGAAGAAATCTTTGGAAAGGTCCTAAACTGCTTTAAAGTTTTAGATTGCAGTCATTAAGAACAAGCTTTGTCTTCGGATAAGAATAAGTGAAATTGATAATCTCTCGACCATCTATAATAGCAACACTTCTGGAAATCGAACCATTATTTCCGATGACGACTTGTTTTGAATGGAAGTCAAACTGATCATAAGCAAAAATAATTTCTTTGAATTTTCCAATAGCAGCGAGATCTCTGATCTTACTATTTTGGAAAGCTAGAGTTATTTTCTTTTTGAAACTTGAAATATTTGTATTATAGGCTTTGCTATAACAATGAAGGTTCTGAACTTTACTTCCTTTACAGTTTTCATTGAAACCTTCTTTTTGGAACTTAAAGCTCAGTCCTTCCATTAAAAAAGCTTTTTTTCCTTTTTTAATAATAATAACCTCTGGAAAAAAATTATTTTCTGCATAATCAAGGTTTGTCGTTGTCAGATGATCAGCCAGAATATAATCAGCTGATTCATCATAGATATTGTAAGTTTTATGCTTTCCAAAAACGTTATTAGAATCTTTAATTTTTAAAACTCCATTATTGATTGAAATTTCCACTCCACTATGGTTACAAGATCTTGGTTTGGTTTCATTTATTTTTTGAATTTCACTGAGGACATTTTCATCAAATGAATAAGAATTAAAACTAAGAATTAATAGTGAAATTAAAAAACGCATGGGAATCCTTTCTCATAAAAAAAGAGGGATTAATCCCTCTTTTCTCATTTTATTAAATAGTCTGCTTTTTCTCTCTATGGGCAGAATTTTCGCGGGTTAAATAGCATTATTTCGAGTTACACCGACTGCTGCCCATGCCTTGTTAACTCGCCGACCGATTCTCTGACCATAAAGCTCAACTGCTGCTTGAACACAAGCCTCTCTAGCGTCTTGAAAGTTCGAACTTGGAACCAAATATTGAGTGAAGGCACGGTAAAAGATTTGGATGGCCCGCTTCATTCCGATTCCTCTCACTTTAATATCTGACATTCTTCTTGGATGTTTTCCACCATCGCTTAGGAGAACAAAGGCAAGATTCGCAATTCCTGAGTTAAGATGGACACCGCCTTTATCTCCTGTGCCCTTGTATCGAGTAGGGTACCAGTCACGACTATACATTTGCTTTCTCGAGTCACTCGCATCTTCAGGGATTCTCTCTTTGTCTCTTGTTGGGTGATTCATATAGCGAAGAGCGTCTCCCTTTTTAGCAGGAGTCCAAATATCTTCACCAACTTTCCAATCAAACTTCTCTTCATCGATTCTGTATTCAGCATAAGCCGACATGATATCAGAGAAGGCTTCGTTTAAGGCTCCAGATTCATTTTGGTAGATTAAGCCCGAAGTTGTTTCGGTAATTCCATGTGTGATTTCATGAGCGATAACATCAAGAGCTCCTGAAAGATAAGTTGAGTATTTTTCATCTCCGTCGCCATAGACCATTTGTTTTCCATTCCAAAAAGCATTCACGTAATTATCACCAAAATGAACAGAGGATTTAACAACTGAGCCCTTTCCATCATAACTTTGTCTATTAAAATCTTCTGAAAGAATGCTAAGAAATTTTTCTGTGTAATAATGAGCATCTGTTGCTGCTTGATCTTCAAATTGTAAGCTATCACTTTTAACGATATCGCCTGGTAAGGAATAATATGCCCAAGGACCTGTGTAAGAGCTCATATCATATGTCTCAAACTTTAAAGTATCAGTTGATTTTAAGACATATTTGCCACCTTCTTCGGTGATTTTGATTTCTTTTTTCTCTTTGTTAAGACTGATTCCTTCGCCTAGATGAGTATGGCTATTAATATTATTAAGTGAATGAATAATTTCTCCACTATGAGCATCAACAAAGATTTCCAATCTTCTATCAAAACCGTCTTCGAAGACACGCCAAACGAGGTGGTTGTTATCTGTTGATGGATAAATCGTTTTCTCGATCTTTTGAATCTTCAAATTAGGGTATTGAGTTTTAATAATATCTTTCGTGTTATCTAAGGAAATTGTTTCTTTAATTTCAATGTCTTTGATTTTTGCGAGACGTCCAAAAACTTTAACAATTTTTTTATTAACTATTTTATAAACAACCTGTGATCCATAAACAGGAATATTTTTATAATATTGCGAAGCTCTCACGAGACCATCAGGATAATCCTGATCTAGTGGAGCTAATCTTCTTATAGCTGCATAAGAAAGATTCCCTGTTCCTGATTTACTTTTGACAACAAGGTTCTTAGCTTCTGTGGTTTTAACAGTGAGCTGAGAGCTTGAAGTGTCATCGTGATCATGGTGGTGATGGGTGAGTGCAAGTGATTGAAGCGAGAAAAAACTCGCAAGTATTAGAACTCTTAAACCGTTCAAAGAACCCTCCTTGGTGTTTGAGCGAAATGTTTCTATAGATTGATTTTGTCTAAGGTGGTGTCGAATGGGGACTTACTTCTTTTCCCATTCCATAACATAAACTTGCAATTAAAAGAGTTTAGTCGGGTACTTACTTAATCAAATAAGTCGAGATCTGTTTTGATCGTCGGTGCAACAAGCAACGATTACTCCAGAACTGTAAGCATAATTTACTGCCTTCATTTTTTTTTGGCAGGTAGGAGGAAGCCACCTTGTTCTTGATTTTTTGTTCATTAATTCCTGTAAAAGTGCAGTGGAGAGTTTCGTTTGTTAAATAGATCCCAAATTTTTCTTCTTCAGCTTCAGTAATATGGAGGGGTCCATCATCATTGAGTTAGGTTCTCTTTACAGTTTGAACAGTAGTCAATGCTGACTCTTTCATAGGTTTCATAGACTAGATTAATATTGAGTATCGCGGGCATTCCATGAGCTATTCTTTCCCCCTATTTTAATTGAAAACTCTGTACTTCAAAAGGAGGGGGAAAGACCTCGAAAAGAGGGGCAAAATACTCAAAGATTTTATGGACACGGGACCCTAATGTCGCTTAATATGGTGGCTGTTACTGTTTTCCTTTTTTCGCTCCTAAGATTTCTCTCAGACTCTTTTGGACAGACTAAGGGGTCAGATTAGAAACTATTAAATCTTTGGAGGATTTATGAACAACAAACTTTACGTAGGAAACATCTCTTTTCAGATGGAAGAAAATGATCTTAAAGATGCCTTTGGAGCATTCGGAACAGTTAACTCTGTGAAGATCATCACTGATAGAGAAACTGGAAGGAGCCGTGGATTCGGATTCGTTGAAATGGAAAACGAAGACCAGGCTAATGATTGTGTAAGCAATTTAGACGGTAAAGAAGTTGGTGGAAGACCACTTCGAGTTAATATCGCTCACGACAAACGATAAAGATAAGAGGCCCTCTTCCTGAGGGCCATTATCTTTGCTTTAATTTCAAAGTCTTACTGTAATTTTTCTATAGTCTCCATCTTCAAGTTTATTAATAGAGATATGATTTTTGTTTCAACTACTCAGGCCACATTACATGATTTGATTCAGACTTCATGAAATCTTTATAGGGTTTTATGGTATGGGAAGTGAAGAGCTAAGCCTTCTTTATTGAATTTCTTGTTTCAAAAAGTTTTTGAAGCAATTTCCCTCTCTACTCCCGAGTTTAATAACTTGAGAATCAGAGTATGGTGAGAGACTAAAAATAAAAAATAAGAAATATCGATTTTTCATCACTTACTCCTTTCACAGGACCTTGATTCTTAGGGAGGAACATATTATTAATGCTAAGTAATTACTATATCAATTTACTGAAAAAGTGTTAATCTGACTTAAGGAAGTACTTAAATGAAAAATTACAAAGATTTTATCAATCAACTCATTTATAAATCTCCTTTAAAAGGGGTAAAAACAAAACTTGCAGCTCATCTAGGTTGTAATCCTGGCTTTATTTCGCAGGTTCTGAATGGTCAAAAAACGAATTTTAGCCTAGATCACCTCTATCTGATAGGAGACTTTTTTAACCTATCTTCTAGTCGAAAAAAACTTCTTCTAAAGTTGTGGATTAGAGACAAGGTTTCGAGTGAAGAATATCAATTTGAGCTTGACCAAGAGATTGCTGAGCTTCAGAAATCAAAAACATCAATCTCAGAGAATATATCACCAAATATTACTCTCAGAGATCAAGAGAAGGCCGTTTATTATAGCCATTGGATTTTTCCTATCACCCACATTATGATCTCTCTAGAGCGATTTGGGACTGAAAAAGAGATTTCTAAGCATCTTAATGTTTCTTCTGAGATAGTTAAGGAAGCCTTGCATTTTTTAGAAGAGAATAGGTTGATTGAAAAAGTAAAAGGCTGTTATGAGATAGGCCCAACAAGAATTCACCTCGATAAGAATTCTCCCTTTCTTAGAATGATGCATATGAACTTTAGGAAAAAAGCTGTTGATGACTTCCAGAAGGGTCATGATTTTAATTTGAACTATTCCTCAGTTTTTACAATGAAAAAAGAAGATGTCGAAGAATTAAGAGAAGAAGCTCTCAAATTCATTAAACGGAAAGAGAAAATCCTTGCAAGTACTAAAGGTAAGGATGATGTCGTCGTCCTTAACTTAGATCTCCTAAAGGCTTAAACGTCCTGTTCTTTTGATCGTAGAAAGGAATAATCTCTTTCTGCGATTAAAGCCATCTGTGAATTTATTGTTCCAAGTATCATAGGTAATTTTTTTATTATTTTCTCTAATGAAAAGCTCGACGAGAGATCCTCTCGCGTCCATCCAAAACCTTTTCTCTTTTTCTTTCTCTGGCAAAAATTCTCTTCTTACTCTCATCGCTAAAGGTAACGTTAAGTCTTCAGGGAAAGGGTTGACGAGGATACTCCCATTTTTGACTGTAAATTCTTCTGTGTGTGTAAGTTTTTTTATTTTTCCAGAAACAGCTATCCCTTGATTGAGAATAGAGTAATACTTGCTGGTCCATACATTTTTTCTAAACATAACAAGTCTTGTGATTTCTTCAATATCTTCCTCTTTTAGATTTTCTGATGTGAGCTTAGAGTCCGATAAAACTCTTACAGCTTCATGAATAGCGAGACCACATTGGTGCTTTGCAGACATTTTTTGATAAAAGGGATCTCTTACAAAAATTTTTGTTCCTGTATAGACTGCTATTAATTTGTAATTTTTATTTTCTTGAGCGTACTCAGGAAAAAAAACTTCAAGAGCGATTGAGGTTTTATAGACTTCAAAAGATCTCAAATGTTCAGCAAAAACTTCTAGCGTTGAAAGTCCACTTTCTTGAAATTTTTGAATAGCACAGTCGAAAAAGTTAGAACTAGCATCGTGATAACCTAGATCAGAAGTCTCTTGGACTGGATTAACATAATATCTCTCTAGTTTTTGATTTATTGACTGCGAGAGGAATGGAGTTGCAGAGAAATCTTTTAGAAGAACTTTTCCAAATACAGTTACGTACCCACTCCCTCCACCACTAGAACCATCTCCACCACTAAGAATGGCAAAGGAAGAAGTTGAAAAAAGAAAGAGAGCGATAAGAGAAGTTATTAATGTATTCATGTAGCAAATATAGCTCAAAACGAGATAGGAGATTCACTGAATTGAAAAAATTATAGAGAATTCAGGGTCTTAAGGAGAGTTTTTTTAGAAATCACTTAACTTCATCTTGTTTTTTTTATGAGTTGCTTAAAATCAAGAGATCATAGGTTTATTAAGCTTTGAGATCTTGATAAGAAATTGCTCAAAAGGAAGGGATTGAGATGAGAAAAGTTATATTTGGAACAATTGCTTTTGTTTTATCAAATACAGTTTATGCAGACTTTGTAGAGTTTTCTTTATCTGAGCTTGAGGTGATCAAAGAGGAAATAACAGAGGAAATTCAAGAGTTTGAAATTTCAAAGGGTTTTGCAAAGTGTGCAATTATAGATAATCACATGGCTTGCTCTATGTATGACTCTAAAGGGCTTCTTATACTTAGCCATAGATTGAGGTTTCTGGACACTGTGATTAATACCATTACTGATTTTATGATAGGAGGAGATTTAGATAAGCTTGGTGCGAGGAATGAGTATAAAACCAATAAGATTCAATATTTTAATATTTCTAAATCAAATGAAGACTTTATAGTCGCAATTAGTCTTAAAAACTGGTCTTGGAAGGGATTTGGTTATCTGTTTAACTTTGTAGAGTCCAGCCCATTTGTGATTCCTTAAAAGGAAGTAGCCTACTTTCGACGATAAGTTTTAAAAATAATATCCCAAAGTGGAGAGGTTACTCCGTAATTAGATCCCCAATGCTTATCGTGATGAATATTATGGAGTTTAGTCATATATTTTACATAGCCTTTTGGGCTTTTACTGAAGTGTTGAAGGTAGTGAATGACTTCATAAGCGAGGAAGCCCGTTGCAATTCCTATATTGATCCAGAATGAAAGCTCCCATGAAAAAGTGACAAATTTAAAAAGAACTAAAAAAAGTGCAAAAATAGGGTAGAAAAAGAGGGGAGAAGCGTTCACTCCATGCTTATTATCATAATGATGAGGAAGGTGGATTAGTTCAAAGTACTTCTTTGTTTTTGAACGTGTGGCCCAAGTATGAAAAACAGTTCTATGGAAAAAATATTCTATAAGGGAATAGAATAAAAGACCTGAAAGAATACAGACGATTTTAGCGAATATTGAGTGAGTAAACTCAAAATAAGGGGTTAAAACGACAAAGAAAATGATCGAAAAAACAATGGCAGGATAAGGTGTTTTGACATCAAATAATCTTCCAAAAGATGTTCCATAAAGTTTTTTACGCTTTTTATCGAGTTCTTTTATACTGGCCATGATTCCCTCTTTGTCTATTATATATCTATTGTGTCATCTCTCATCATCGGATGCTAGCTACCCATAATTATTATCTAAAATTGAATAAATTTTTCACACTTTCTTGAAAATAGGTTTAAGTTTTTTAGATGAGTGTTAAGGACTTTATTGATGAGCCTTTTTACAGAAATTAAGAAAAGTAATGTGTCAAACCTACATCAGACAAAGATTTATTTTGTCAGCGAATAGTTTACACGCCTTCATACTCGTATTGAATAAAGATTTTTAAAATGCTAGATACTTTTTCACCTATCAAGAGAGTAATATGAAGAGAGAAAATATAGGAAGAAGTCAATGAAAATAAAAAATCTTAGTCTACTCGGAGCAGTTTTAGTACTTACAAGTTGCTTCAAGGCAAGACTTGAAATCCCAACAGTTATTGAAAGTGATATTGTTAGTTGTTCTCAAGAGAAAATCCCAAATCTTAAAGGAAAAGTTTGTATAAGACTCAAAGGAATTGCTAGAGCTTGTAGTTCAGAAACATATATTACGGATTTTCTAGGAAATAGTAACTTGAAGACATCACTAGAAAGAGCATTTTCAGCTCTTAAGGTGGCAAATAATGCAAAGAATCTTAAAGAATTCATCGATGCTAAAGCGAACGGAGTTAATGGCGCTAAATATGATGTTTATTTAGAAACTAAACACTTAGTAACTAAAGCATTTTATCCTTATGGGAAACCAGTCCTAAATGTTGAGGGCGATTATTCTAATGCCTTAATTACTGTTCCTGAAGATTTTGCTCTTAAAGTTAAGTTTGTAGTTAATTCTCGATATCTCTTAAGAAACGATACTGAAAAGTTCCTTAAGAATATTGCTAAAAGAAGCAAGAGCATAGACCCTGGTAACCCAGTGGAAACGAACGAGGCAATTGGATCTGCTATTAATAGTGACATTCTCGATAAAATTCAGAATGAGATTACAACTCTCACTGAGTTTGAATGCCAATCTCTTGTCTCCGCAATGGAAACTTATTCTTCTTATAGCAGAGATCCTAACTGCTATAAGCCATTAACAAAAGATGAAAGCATCAATATAACGGTAAACAAAGTTTCAATTGACCAGGATGCTGGGCACACAATTAAAAAATCAGGAAATGATGTGTCTGTTGAGAATAGTAAGAGTTCAGACCTCTCGGAGTGTTACTCAAGAAACGACCTCGAATCAGCTAAAGAAATTGCTCATGCACAATCTCTTTGTACTGCTAATTTGAGATATCCTATTAATTCTTGCGAGGAACTCAATAACCACAAAGAATAATAAATAAAAAGTCTACTTACTCGGAAAGATGAACCTTTTCGAGTAAGTACGTATATAAAGATAAAGAATAACAAGGCAGAAGAAAAATATTAGGTTGTAGACTTGACTTGTCCCCTCTATAGATTTCTGCTACTTTTTTTTGAGAAAAATAAAAAACTCACTAGGGCGTGTTTTTAAAGTTTACTCCACATAAGAATCGCTCCCAGTAAAACCATGGTCATATAGTTTCGAGCAAGCTTTTCAAATCTCATTGCAATCGACCTAAATTGCTTTAAGCTACAAAAAGAATTCTCGACAACATGTCTGTCTCTGTAGAGCTCTTTGCTGTAAACAATCTGTTTCTTTCTATTTCTTCTTTCTGGAATAACAGGACTTACTCCTCTAGCTTCGAGTGATTTTCTGAATAAATCTGTATCATAACCTTTATCAGCAAGAAGTTGCTCGACTTGATCGGGTAACTCTTCAATAAATTCATACGCGATACCAATATCATGAATATTGCCTGGACTTAATTTTATGATCTCCGGATTACCGTAGTTATCTGTTAATTTGTTAACTTGTCTTTAATCAGAACAAAAACCTCTTGGAAGATTCCTGATTCTGACCAACGATTAAAACGAGTGTAAACTGATTGCCAAGGACCAAACTCAACAGGCAGATCTCTCCAGGGACAACCGACTCTAAGCTTCCAAATCATTCCTTCAAGCATTGTTCGATTACATTTTGAGGGACGAGCGCAGCGACCACGTTCAGCTGGTAAAAGAGGTTCTATTTTTTTCCACATAGTGTTTGTTAAAAATAATCGTTCTGTTGTTTTCATAGATCTATGAAAGTAGAATTATGATCAATGGCCAAGATAAATGACCTTAAAAGGCCTTACATTTTCTCAGATCCTTCTGACTTTGAAGACACGCCCTACTTCTTTCCCATCCAGAAAAGTTTACCTTATATACATATTGTCTATCTTTAAATATTTCCATTCATGTTATTATTAGCTTATATCTTGTCTAAATAAAGGATATTATATGAAAATCTACTTACAAGGTTTTAAAAAACATGAAACAAAAAATCATGTCTCTCAAAAGAACAGTGTTGATTGGTTAACTCGCTATCATGGAGATCATGTTGCAGAAGCTTTTGCTAAGTATTCAGTTAGTGAAAAATATATTCAGAAAAGAGTTATCTACGCTCCCGGTATTGCAGGTATTCCAAGTGAGCCACAATCACTGTATGAAATTTATGAGGATGCAAAACCCAGTTTAAGTGATAGAGCTAAATTGGCACAGAATATAGTAGAAGATATTTTTACAAACTTATATAAAGGAGAGACAGATCACCCTGATCATATCAATCACGTCAGCTGTACTCATTATCAGTCTCCTTCAGCTGCTCAAAAAATGATTGTTAGAAAGGAGTGGTTTGATAAAACAAATGTTACTCATGTTTATCATATGGGTTGTTATGCAGCTTTTCCTGCTGTACGAGTAGCTAAAGGCTTTGTCGCTGACGGTGCTTCTAGAGCTGATATCGTGCATACAGAGTTATGTAGCTTTCACTTAGATAAAGATAATGTAACTCCAGAACAAATTATTATGAAAACACTATTCTCTGATGGTGCTATTAAATATAGTGTTGTTAACGAAGAGATATTTTTGTCTTCAGATGAAAACGGTTTAGAGGTTCTCTCTCAACATGAGATCACTGTACCTGGTACAGATAAGGAAATGAGTTGGCTTTTAGGGCCGAGTGGCTTCTTAATGACTCTGACTAAGAAAGTTCCACTTTATTTGGAGACAAAAATTGAAGAGTACGTACATGATCTTTTTAATAAAGCAGGACTTGATTATAATGAGGTCAAGGACAAAACAATTTTTGCTATTCACCCAGGTGGGCCAAAGATTATCGATCTTATGGAGTTGGCACTTGGCCTTTCTCCAGAGCAAGTGAAACACTCGAAGTGCATTCTCAACACTAGAGGAAATATGTCATCGGCAACTATTCCTCATATTTGGAATGAAATTATTGAAGATGACAATTCATTTAAGTATAAATATGTCGCTTCTGTGGCGTTTGGGCCAGGCTTAACAATGACCGGAGCGATGTTGAAATTATGCAAAGCTTAGTATTAGGAATTTGGATCTTTCAAGGTCTTCTCATGTTTGTAGATGAGTTCTACTTTCATTTTAAAAGAGGGCTTGGAAGATGGGAACGTATAGGTCACCCTTTAGACACGTTATCTTTTTTATCGTGTTTTGTTTGGGCCTATTCTTTAGATACAACTCAAACAACAGGGTTCTATATATTGAGCGCTCTCTCAACTTTAATCATTACTAAGGATGAATTTGTTCATGCAAACGAATCACCGCCAGGAGAGCAGTGGTTGCACTCTGTTTTATTTATCGTTCATCCAATTGCCTTATTTGGGCTTTTTAAAGTCTGGCAAGCTGGATTAAAAGAATTCATTTTGATTCAAGCACTTATAATCAGCGGATTTGGTCTCTACCAGTTCGTTTATTGGAATATTATAAAGAAGGACTATCATGGACAAGCCGCGGGTAAATAACGATTATTATAATCACCTTGGTGATAAATGGTACGAAGCTGATGCTAATCCTATTGCTGTTTTAAGAGTAGAGCAAGAAGCTAAAAACCCCTGGGTAAAACAGAAAATAGAACAGCATTTCAAAAGCACAAACTTAAAGATTGCAGATATTGGTTGCGGAGCAGGTTTTTTATCTAACTATCTCGCACAGTCATATAAAGTTGTTCATGGTTTGGATATGTCTGAATCATCACTGGCAATTGCAAAGAAAAAAGATCTTACTGGAAAGGTTCATTATGTTTTAGGTAATGCTTATGAACTTCCCTATGAATCAAATTCTATGGATGTTGTTTGTGCGATGGACTTTTTAGAGCATGTAGAAGATCCGGAAAAGGTTGTGGCAGAATGTTCTCGGATTTTAAAATCAAATGGATTATTTTTTTATCATACATTTAATAGAAATTTCTTGTCATGGCTCATTGTGATTAAGTTTATGGAATGGTTTGTTCCAAACACACCCAAGCATCTTCACGTTTTACACCTTTTTATTAAACCAGCTGAATTGGAGCAAATGATGAAAAGGCAAAAACTACAAAATATTATTACAAAAGGGCTTGGACCAGTTTTCAATTGGGGGTTTTTGCGTTCAGTTATCGCGCGCAAGGTAAGACCGGGGTTTAAATTTAAAATAAATAATAATAAAACTTTAGGTTTTATAGGAGTGGCAAGTAAACGGTAGGATTTATCTTGTAATAATTCGCGAATATATTTCACAGTTTTCGAATCTTTATGCATCTTTATACATTTAACTCTTCTAAGTATTTCTCAAATATACCTGACATGTTTCATGCGTAATTCCTAGTAACAAGCAACCTTGATTAGGAGAAAGTATGAAATCTCTTTTTAGAATCTTCATGTTTTCTTGATTCTTTATTAATTATGTAAGGATTGATTTAAGTTATTTAAAAAGAGATCCGATAGTTTTAATGTGAAAATTTTAATTTTTTTTCATTTTCTTCTCATCTCAGTTTCTTTAGTCAAAGCTGATAATGAACTATTAAGTCCTGATAATCCGAACGCTATAGTTGAAGTTGTTGGGGAAACAGATTCTTTTATTTTTTTTGTGACATACAATGGAAAGCCAAGAGATGATAATGAAGTTCGTAAGAAAGTGTCTATTGTGATGAAGGATGAGAGTGGTAAGCGACTCACTGGAGTTTCCATAGAGTATAATGCGATTGATTATCGTGGTCCGATGCTTGATGGAGGAACTATGGAAATCAAGTTCGGACTTAATGGTCAAATTGAAGGAATTATTAATATAGAGAAGTCGATTTATGAAGAAACTCGTGAGGTTAGAGACGGTGTAACTTACTTTTCAAAAAATAGAGCAAATGAGTCCTTAATCCAAAAAGGAGATTCAAAAATAAGTTATCTCGGGAAAGATCATTCGATTATCAATCTTTCAACGTCGCAAGCTTCAACGGGACATTTTTCACAAGATCTTCTAGCAAGAGCTAAAGTCGGTAATACATTACCTCAGTTTCTATTATTAAAATCAATATACTCAGACGAAATACAAGCGAAATTTGCTAAAAGTGGATATCCATCAAAAAATAGCATGGGATGCAGTATATTTACCTCATTTTGGAAAAGTATTAAAAAATTATTTTAGACGGTAAGACTATTTGATAACGGTTTTCACGCTTAATAGTGGGTCTTTCCTAAACAAATCAACTCGAAAAAAAACATGAGCTTCAACTTCGTTAGAATTTAATTGCAAAACAAAATTTTAATTTAAGGAGAAAACTCGCTATGTTGAATGTGAGAAGGTATCAAAATTTGAAGTCTGTCCAAAATGTGGAACCAAGTCGAGCAGTATCTATGATCATCGATATGTTCGTCCCAGAGATCAACCCATCCGAAACAAGTTCGTCACACTTGTCATCAAGAAGCGTCGATTTAAATGCTCAAGCAAAGAGTGTGGAAAAGTTTTTACAGAATCAGTTGGTGGAATTAATAAAGGATTTAGAACAACTCAAAGAATGAGAGCTCACATTCGTTATTGTGCTTCTAAATTTATGAGCTTAAAAACAGTGAAGCAAACACTCTGTTAAGCGAGGACATTCAGATAAACACGAAGTTATTTCGAAAGTGATTAAGCGGTTAGTGTCTAAGGTTGAGGTGGGAGTCGATAAAGTAAGGATTCATTTTTACATAAGCGAGTCATGGTTAACAGAGGAGCTGGCTCTTGCCGGTTCCTTCTTAAAAAATTTTGCAGTGGGTGAGAGTTCGAATATTCTTGGATTTGGTGGCCCGGGCGAGACTTGAACTCGCACAGTATTGCTACCGGTGGATTTTGAATCCACTGTGTCTACCATTCCACCACCGGGCCGCAAAACTTAAGATCTAACTTTATAACAAAATGAAAGAGTTGTCCTCTTTCTTTAGAGATAGAGATGACAAGGAGAGTCGTTAAAAGTCTTTAAGGAAAACTTTCGAATAATCCATCATCGGCATATTCGAGATAATCTAGGGCCAAAGGAGTTTTTTCAGGGTCATAACTTGAAAGGCTTTCCATGAAAGATCTGACATTAACGCCATTTTTTTCAGAATAATTGATAACGTTTAAGATGCGGTGGAAATATTTCTCTTTAGTATCAGTATTGTAATACAATTCCTTGATTGCTGTTCCTAAGACGTTTGTATAACGAGTATTATAACCATCTCTAGAGGCTCCCCCTAATAAATGAAAAATCTTCTGTTTTTTGAGAAGTTCTAGAAGAAGCTCGAGAGCTGCTTCATCTTTTCTGTTCAATCGTTCTAACTGAGAGGGAGTCAGTTCACCCTTATAAACAAAGTTTGCCATCTGATCAGGGGCCTCTTCAGATAAGATTTCGGCGTATCGATTGTAGTGATTTACCGCTTTTGCAACATGTTCTTTTTTCACTTGAGGGTGATTCAGAACTTCAATTGCTTTTTCATTTTTCAGAAATGTATATTGCCCAGGATAAATCTCTTTAAGCTTTCTTATTAAGTAGCTTGGTTCACCATCGATTCCATTCATGAGTTTCGTATAAAACTTTCTTGTCATTTTCATAATTTCTGGAAAGCGAGCAAATTCTTCAATATGGCCGATATCATGCCCAAAGAAAACACCTCTATTGGAAGCAATAGGCATGAGGCCTTCAGCCATCGAGTAGGCCCAGTAAAGGAATTCAAGGTTTTTACTTTCGCCATCGTAGAACCTTGTTCGAATTGCTGGAACTTGGTCGAGGATAGAAAGATCATGAAGTGCGAGTGGGAAAAGTTCTCCCTCTTTGGTAACGACCATAAAAGCAAGGTCAAAAGATTCTGAAGGGTCAAGATTATTTCTTTTTATAACTTCATGAAAGTTTTTTGCGAGAGCTGCAATGCCTCCTTCTATTTTGACTTTATTGCCGCTAACAATAATTTTTAGCTCATTTATTAAAAAATCGCGACTTCCAAGAGGTCTAGGGAGTTCAGAGGTCATTGTTTTTGAGACAAGAGGAGAGCTTTTGAGAGTTTTTTCATAATCTTCTTTTAAAATTTTTTTGAGTTCTTCGACTTCAGTTTTAGAGTTTGGAAGAAGAGTTCTTTCTTCAGCTAAATATGATAGGCAAAGTCCACCTATTGGCGGATAGGATCCTCCGAGATCTGCAAAAAGTTGAGAAGAAGAAAGAAAAAGAATGATAATTTTAATCATTAGTTTCTTATCGGACAGATGAGAATAATGAAAACCGAGGTTTTTAGACAGATAAATACTGGAGATTTCTAATCAAGAGAGTTTCTAACGCTGATTGAGTCGTGTATTGAAAGAAATCGTTTCCTACAACTCTCAAAAACTTATGGTTTGAAAGAAGACAAGGGTATTTCAAATAGTCGATTAGATAATTAGGAACTCCGACATGTCTATTAAGAAGTGAGTTCAAGCGCGCTAGCGGAAAAATAGGAAGGGGAAAGGCCTTGCTATTGACCATCTTAACAGCTTCTTTAAGGGGGATATATTCCTCTGAAGTAATATTATAAAGACCTGGAGTAAGATCATGAAGAGATTTTACCAGGACACTGGCCATATCATATTCATGAATGAATTGGATCATTGGATTGTAGTCCATAGGATAAAAACTCATAGGATGAACTAGATATTTGGTTATACCATTGTGTAAAGAAGGACCAATTATATTGGTAGGTCTCAAAAGAACCGTGTCAATTTTTTCTTTATGTTGAAGCATCCATGAATGACAATGTTGATCCATTTCAACAACGTCTCGAAGATCTGCATGTTTGAGACTTGCTTTTAAAGGAGCATCTTCATAGAGGAAAACAGAGTTATCATTGAGCGCTCCATAGACATGGAAGCTACTCATGATTGTGATTCTTTCAACCTTATGCTTTAGGCAAAGTTCAAGAATTGTTTCAGTTCCTTGCAGAGTAAGATTTAAGCGTTTCTTTATAAGGTTTGTTGAGATTGAGCTATGAGTCACTCGCGAGAGAAATAAAACAGCATCTATTCTGCGAGTTCGAAAAAGATTTTCGAATTCTCCTCGGCGATATTTAATTTGTTTTAGGGTAAGATTAGGATGATCAGGTTGAACAGATATTGGTCTAGAGTCAACTCCTATAATTTTTAAACTAGGGTCAAGAAGATAAAGCTGTTTACACACAATTCTTGCAAGTCCGCCTCCAGCTCCAATGATTAAAACTGTTTTACCATCTTTAAGCATGACTGGTTCCGAACATTTTTCGACGACCTTCTAATGACCGGTCGATTTTATCTTGAATGGTTTGCTTGATTTTTAAGACCTCTTTTCTAATCAGATCATTTGGAGCGTCTGGATCCATTCCGTCAATTGGATAGATCGGATTACCAATGTGAATATCAACAGGAGAGGGAAGTGGAATCAAATTGGGTGTAATCGGTAACGCTGGAACACCTAAAAAGTTTGCAATTGTTTTATTGTGATAAACATAAGGATAAAATTCTTCTGCACCAACAATTGCCAAAGGAATAATTGGAATTTTCTTTTCTAGGGCAAGTCGATAAAAACCTAAGGTAAAATCCTTAAGTTTATAAAATTCAGGAGTCGGTTTTGAAATCCCTTTAGCACCTTCAGGAAAAACGAGAATAGACTCACCATGATTAAGAAGGTAACGACAATTTCTACGATCACCAAGAATTGTTCCGGCTTCGAGAGCGAGCTTTCCGACAAAAGGAACTCTAAAAAGAAATCTTTCTCCCATACCTCTTAGAATCCTTGGATTCTCTTTTTCTAAAATAAAAGACATAACTGTTAACATGCCATCAATTGGAATTTGACCTGAGTGGTTGGCAACAACAATAAAGGGAGTATCATCGGGAACTTTTTCCATTCCAAAAGTTCTGACTTTAAAATACTTACTATAGAGTGGATAAAGAACTTTGAGAGAAGTTTCTAAGGTTCGAAGGTTAAGACCCCAAGGATCTTTCTTTTCATGATAGTGCGCTTTGAGTTTTTTGATTCTTTCTTTGATAATAGAAGTCGATTCTCTATAGCGCTTTCTTCGTTGAGCAATGTAGTCAGTGATACCCATTTTTTTACCTTCCGCGTTAGTTTATCTTAACGTTGAAGTCTATCGAAAAGTAGGGGGAAAGAACCTCAGTCAGACAATTCTATTGATGTCGATTCTGATTGAGAAACTCGAGAAGGTATTGCTCAAGGGCTTCGATGTTTTGTTTTTTATCGGCAGAGATTTTAAAAAGTTTTTCTTGGATGGGCTTGAGTTTTTTATCAAGTTGGCTCCGTTCCTTTTGATTCTTGAGCTTATCAATCTTGTTAAAGACATAGAGTGATGGAGTTGAGAAATTTTGGAAAAACTCAACAAATTGCATATCAGCTTTTTGAAAAGGTTGGCGAGCATCCATGATATGAACAACAGAGATTGAAGCAGGAAGAATTCGAAAAAACTCATTCAAAAACTGATCCCATCTTTGTCGTTCTGTTTTTGAAACTTTTGCATGCCCAAAACCTGGAAGATCAAAAAGGAAAAAAGGTTTTTCATCATCATCTTTATAAAATTCGTAAACATTTATATTTTGAGTTTTTCCAGGAGTCCCAGAAGTATGAGCGATCCCATTTTTTAAAAGGGCATTAATCAAGGTTGATTTCCCAACATTAGAGCGACCACACATCACAAGTCCTGTAACAGCATTTTCTGAAAGAAATTTGCTGGCGGACCCTTCATTTGCAAGAGTCGTTAGATAACGTGACTTTTCTCGTACAATTTTCAAAATTAAAAAATCCTTATTCAATGTTTATCTCTGAGTAGCACATCTTTTATAAAAGAAGCAATAAATAAGGAGATAGAATGCAAATGATACAGGAATTGCTCGCGGATGGGGTGAGATTAGAAGATGAGGTGAAGATAAACCCTCTCTTCGGCCACTCGAGGAAGATTTCTCTAAGGTATACCTCAATGGAAATAAGTTCTAATGAAAGCTATAATCCTCCTATTATTGATGGGAATAAATGGCTTTTCCCAAGTATTTCAAAAGAAAAAATTAATATAGAATTAGGACTTGATAAGGATCTTGAAAGATATTGCCTAAAATCATCGAGCTTTTTTAAGATTAGTGGTCAATGGGTGAACAAAGCCTATATCAGGAGAGGAGATTGCTTACAATTATTCGGAAACAGAATTCACTTCTTATCGACTCAGAAAACCAATAGTATCGAAGAGCCTCTTTTTAAGTTAGGAAAGAAGCTGAATGTCCTGATTGAAGGAGAAACTGGTACTGGAAAGAGCTCATTGGCCAAGAAAATTCATGAGGATAGTGGAGTGGCAGGGGACTTTGTCCATCTTAACTTAGCTGCTTATTCTCAAGGTTTGATAGAATCAGAACTTTTTGGGCATATCAAAGGAGCTTTTACTGGAGCTTATCAAGATAAGATCGGTGCAATTGAAAGAGCAAAAAATGGAACTCTTTTTTTAGATGAAGTCGATTCTCTTTCAACAGAGGTTCAAACCAAGTTACTTACTTATCTGGATGAAGGAGAATTTCGAAGAGTTGGTTCTTCTGGACTTTGTAAGGTACGGCCTCGTTTTATTTTTGCTTCAGGTAAACCCCTTGATGCTCTTGTTAAATGTGAGCAAATGAGAAAGGATTTTTTTTATCGTCTTAGTTCTGGAGCAAGAATAAAACTTAAGCCTTTAAGAGAGCAAAAGGAGAAGTTGGAATCGTTTCTTTGGGAGTTTCAAAATGAGAATCAAGTAAAGATAACAAAGAAGCTCCTTGAGCTTTATCTTAGGCTTCCATGGTATGGAAATTACCGTCAATTGATAGGACATTTGGAAAAAAAGAAAGAGCTGATTCTTTCAAATGTTTGGGAGTTTGATTGGATTGACGAAGAGTTACTTCAGTCTCCTATCTCTCTTTTAGAGAGAATCGGGCCAAAGCTTGAACAGTTAGAATATGATTATGTTGAGAAAACATATCAAAGATTAAATGGAGATGAAAGGTCTGCCTGTGAAGTTTTATCTATTTCTAAGTATCGACTAAGAAGAATTTTGAAGATGGTTAGTTAGCAATAATATCAATGATTGTAATTCTTTCGACACGACCATCGATACCTTCATTCATCAGGATATCATTGAGCTCTTCAAAAAGCTTTTTTCGGACAATATCTTTTCCTTCGTCGGATAGAGGAAACGAGGGGAGGACAGGTTCTAGGGTCACTTGAAGTTGATCCATGAAAAGATAACGGTATCGATCGAAAAAACGTTTTGAGGTTCTATTGGTAAATTCTATCCCGAAATTAATTTTTAAGTTCTCATACTTCCCCGTATCTTCAATAAAGGCAGGCATAACAAGTTGAGAAATCATAGAGCGCTTTCTTTCATAATCAAAATAATCAGGAAAGACTTCTCTTTGAATATATTCTGACGAAGCAATTTCTCTTCCCTCATTTTTATAAACTTTAGAAACAATATTAGTCGTCGAATGATAAATTTTTAAAAAGGCAACACCGGAAACAACAAGTGCTACAGTCAAGGCTAAGAGGTGATATTGATTAAATCTTTCGAATCTTTTGAAAAGGGCTTCTTTTATCTTTTGAATTCTTTCACTAAGGATTCTTTTGAGCTTATCGATATACCAACGACTAAAAAGCTTATGGGAGAAAGCTTTTAACTCTTCAATTTTTTCTGTGATCTTAAATGATTTCTTATAGTCTTTAGTTTTTTCGATTTTTAAAGACAGCCATTTTACCTGTTGGTCAAACTTATACTTAAAGACTTCGTAACGGTTTATTAAAGGTTTAAAAATATTTCTTAATGATTCAAAGAGATTAGGAGGGAAGACCTTTCTAAGAACAAGAAAAAAGATATCGACTATCCGATAAAGGAAGTGATTAACTTGTTCATCAATTTTTTCAAAAAGGCTCTTTTTCATTCTTTAATAACCTTTAATACTTGTCGGAATCAGTGGATAAAAGCTTTAAAAAAAGCGAATACCGTGAGGTGACTAAAATGCTCAGGTTAAAATTGCCTCTTTAACTACAAGACTACATCGAGGCTCAGATATCCCGAAACAGTTATTAAGAGCATAACAGGAGGTTCCTTGAAGCTTTTAATTTTATTATTTTGTTCATTTTCTTTTCTTTTTTCCTGTGGAGTGGTTGAAAGACGATCTTATTCTGAAGTAATGGAAAAGAAAGACCAGTCTCTCATGGCCCCCGGACGTGAGTTCAAGGTTGTCATTGGAGATACTGGGCAGCAATACAAAACTTATTCCGAAATTATTGCTGAAACTCCTGGATCAACTCCAGAGAAAGAAGAATTTATTCATAATCAATCTTTAAATTCAGAGCTAAGGCAAATGGTAGGGATTCAATCTCAACTTCAATATGAGTATTACACTCGCTATGAACATGAACTAGATTCAGTCTCTGAGAAAATTTACTTTCTTAGACTTGACTCGATAGAAGAAAGAGAGAATTATCTTCGTATTAAAGGAATTATTCCCCCAGACAAATCTGAACAAGCTTCAAGTCAATACCATACTGATTCAGGCTCTATCTTTTGGGGAATGGATAAGAACAAAGTTCTTCAAGTTCTAGGACAACCGAGACAAGTTGATTATGCAGGTGATCCTCGTTATGAAAATGAACGATGGGGATATGCCACTAATGATCTAGGAACAACTCGTTATATCTATTTCGAGAATGGTCGTGTTGATGGTTGGGAACACGTCGACGAGTACTAGTTCTCCCAAGTGTCATCAATGATATTTTTTACTTTATAGACTCTATGATCATAAGTACTCATGCACATATATTCTTTAATCTTTGATTTTTCATCAACTAAATATTCCACTTGATAGAGAGTATAAGGTCCAAGCTTTTGGTCATCTTTGAAAAGATACCATCTTTCATTTTTTCTTTTTTGAGCGAAGTGAATGCTTGGAGAAGTTAATGAGCAAAGATCTCTTTGAATTAAATGAGTAATTTGAGTGAATGTTGATTCCATATCAAAAAATGAGCTTGTGTAATGCCTACGATTAAATAAACAGAAAAGAAAAACTAAGAGTGTGAATAATATTTCCAGAAAGTTAGAGAGAAGCATGGATCCTGGATATGTGAAATTAATTCCAATAAAGCTTAGAGAAATAAAAGTTTGTGTTTCTTTATCTAAATCAAAAAAGATTTTACTAATAGGGTTGAACCAAGTTACTGGATAGGTCGTTTTTTTCTTTCTGAAGTCTTGAGCAATTATAATAATAGATCTGTTCTGCTCTTTGATAGTGTTGACTTCAATTGAATGCATTTCAAAACCATTTGGAAGTTCGTGCATGATTTGTAAATGTCTTCCAAGTTGATAGATCTGAGTAAGAAATAGACCAACGAGAATAAGAGAGGCGGAATAATAAAACTTTCTTTTCTTTTGTAGCGACACAGGCAACTCCATGAATTGTTTTAAACAGTGTAACGAAGATTGAAACTCCATGAGTCGATAGCTTTATAAAAGTTAATAAAATCAACTATTAAGCATTCAAAAACTGACCTAAATCTAGGCTCTAGAAGTTGGCACCTAATCCTGTCGCATGCTAATATGGCTAAATGGACTATGTATTAGATTTTGAAAAGCCGGTTAATGAGCTTGAGAATCAGATCAAAGAACTTAAGAGTGCTTCTAAGAAGCCTAATATTGATTTGAGTACTGAAATTAACGCTTTGCAATCTAAGGTGTCTCTTCTGATTCAGGAGATTTACCAAAATCTTTCGCCTTGGGAGCGTGTCCAACTTTCTCGACATCCTCAAAGACCTCACACTCTTGATTACGTAAATAATATCCTGGACGATTTTCATGAAATTAGCGGGGATAGAACTTTTGGTGATGATCAATCTATGATTACTGGTTTTGGAAAACTAGAAGGTCAAAAAGTTGCTTTTATTGGAATTGAGAAAGGACGCAAAACTCAAGAAAAAATTCAAAGAAATTTTGGGATGCCAAACCCAGAAGGGTATAGGAAAGCTTTGAGGCTTGCAGAGCTCGCTTCGAGATTTCATATTCCATTAATTACCCTTGTTGATACTCCAGGTGCTTACCCTGGTATTGGAGCTGAAGAAAGAGGGCAGGCACAGGCCATTGCTCAAAATCTAGAGGCTTTCTTTGGTATTGAGGCTCCTGTCATTTCAATTATTATTGGAGAGGGAGGGTCTGGAGGTGCTCTTGGTATTGCGATTGCTGATAAGGTCTTCATGATGGAGTATTCCATTTACTCTGTCATTTCCCCTGAATCTTGTGCTTCTATCCTTTGGTCTGATCCAAAGATGGCAGAGAAGGCAGCAAATTCTCTTCAATTGAGTCCCGAAAAGGCCCTTGAATTTAAAGTCATCGATGGGATTATCAATGAACCGCCAGGTGGTGCCCATCGGAATCCAGAAGTGGCTATTAAAAACGTTAAAAAGAAGCTTATTCAAGAAATTGAAAAGCTTTCAAAAAACTTGGATGCAAAAAAATTATTGGAAAAAAGGCTGAACCGTTTTAGAAAAATAGGTAATCAGTATATCAAGTAAACTGGGGAAGAATCATGACAATTAGATCGATGACGGGATTTGGTCGTGCCGAATCGGAAACCGATGAATCTTTGATCACGGTAGAGGTCAAATCTGTAAATAATAGATACAAGGACTATCGATTTAGAATGCCAGGGCATTTGAATTCTTATGAAATGATCTTTAGGGAAGTTCTTAATAATTACTTCAGAAGAGGGAGTTTTGATATTGCTGTTCAAATCAAGCGAAACCCTAAAGCTGAAAATTTTATTAACTTAGATTACACAAAAATAACCCAATTTATAAAAGAATTCACTAAAGAGGTGAGTTCTGAGGGAAGTTTTCGAGTGACTGATTTTCTACGTGGTGAATTTTATAAGGATCAATCTGAATCAGAGAGAGAAAAGCTAGGAGAACTCGTAAAAGCTGTACTCGAAAAGGCGATTGCTGAAAATATTAAGTTTCGTGAAAGAGAAGGAGCAAAGCTTGTTTCTGTTTTCGAAAAACAAATTAAAAGTTATAGAAAAGCTCTTGAAAGTATCAAGGGGTATTCGGAAGACTATCAAGGGAAACTTCGAGAAAAGTTTTTAAAACGTTTTGAAGAGCAGAAATTAAATATTGAATCTGATGATGACCGTTTTCAAAAAGAAATTATCTATTACCTCGAAAAACTTGATATTGATGAAGAGATGGACCGAGCTAATATTCATCTTTCTAAATTGGAAAATCTTTTTACGGATCCGAATGCAGAGCAAGGTCGGCAATTTGAATTCTTACTTCAAGAACTTCATCGTGAAACAAATACGATGGGATCGAAATCGGGACATGAAAAAATTACTGATAATGTTGTGAAAATGAAAGTTTGTCTAGAGAAGATGCGAGAACAAGCATTGAATATTGAGTAAAATGGCTACGGGAAGAATTATCATTATTGTTGCTCCATCGGGAACGGGTAAATCGACTTTGCTCAAGATGCTGTTTGCAGCCTATCCAGCTCTTAACTGGTCTGTTTCGACCACAACTCGATCAATCCGTGAGGGAGAGATTGATGGCAGGGATTATAACTTCATTTCTGTAGAAGATTTTAAAAAAGGAATTACGGAAGGAGAGTTCATTGAATGGGCTGAAGTTCACGCAAATTATTATGGGACTTCTAAGAAGTTTATCTCCCAAATGCTGGAAGAAGGAAAGGTTGTCGTTTGTGATTTAGATGTCAAAGGGACTGATAATATGCTAGAAAGCTATCCCGAAGATGCTGAAGCGATATTTATAGAGCCTCCCTCCCTGGAAACTTTACGCCAACGGTTGAGAGGAAGAGCGACTGATGGTACCAATATTATTGAGCTTAGAGTAAAAAATGCCGAAGAAGAGCTTAAGAGAAAGAATGACTACCACTACTTGGTGAAAAATGAAGATCTTCAAGTTGCTTATGGAGAGTTAAGTAAGATCTTTAAGGAGATATTGATTAAGGCCGGGGTAAAGATTGATTAGAGAAAGTCTCGATTTTAGCCATGAACCAGATTTAACGATTGATGAGCTTATTCGTCGAGTTAAGTCTTATTATAGTGAAGCGGATGAGAACTTAATCCGTAAAACTTATGAATTTGCTGAGCATGCTCATCGTGCTCAAAAGCGATCCTCTGGTGAAGCTTATATTATTCATCCTATTAATGTTGTTGCAACTTTAATTAAGCTTAAGATGGATATTGAGACCATCTTAGCGGGATTTCTTCATGATACAATTGAAGATTGTAATGTGACTCCAGAAGAAATTGAAGAGAAGTTTTCGGGGAATGTTGCAGAGATTGTTGTTGGTCTAACAAAAATTTCTAAGATTAAATTTAAAACAAGACAAGAATCACAGGCAGAGAACTTCCGTAAGATGGTTGTGGCCATGGCAAAAGATTTGCGAGTGATTATTGTTAAGCTCGCAGACCGAATGCATAATATGCGGACTCTTCAATATGTTTCGAAGGAAAAACAACAAAAAATTGCACAAGAGACTTTAGATATTTATGTTCCACTTGCGAGCCGACTGGGGATTAACTCTGTAAAAGCTGAACTTGAAGATCTTTGCTTAAGATTCCTCCATTCTGAGATTTATTATCGACTTGCTGAAAAAGTTGATATGAAAAAATCAGAACGAGAGGATTATATCCGAAGTACGATCAAGGTTATTAAAGATCAACTTGATGAATACGATGTAAAAGCAGAAGTTACAGGAAGACCAAAAACGTTTTATTCCGTTTACAAAAAAATGCAGCATAGAGGAGTCGATTTTGAGCAGATCCAAGATATGCTCGCTTTTAGAATTCTCACTAATAATATTACGGAATGTTATAAAGCTTTGGGCATTATTCACTCCGCTTTTAAACCGGTCCCTGGGCGTTTTAAAGATTATGTCGCAATTCCAAAAGTTAATAATTACCAAAGTTTGCATACGACTGTTATAGGCCCAGCAGCTGAAAGAATCGAAATACAGATTCGTACTTATGAAATGCATGAGATTGCAGAGAAAGGGATTGCTGCTCACTGGAAATACAAAGAAAAAGGTTCAGGTGTTATCAATGCCAAAGATCTAGATTGGGTTCAAGAACTTGTTCAATTCAATCAAGATGTGAAGTCGAATTCTGAATTCATGGATGTTATTAAAAATGATCTGGATATGGGGGGAGTTTTTATCTTTACTCCTAATGGGGATGTCAAAGAGTTAAGATTTGGAGCAACGGCGCTCGACTTCGCTTATGCCGTTCATACAGAGGTCGGAAATAAATGTGTTGGAGCAAAAGTTAATGGAAAGATTGTTCCTCTTAAATACCGTTTGAAAAGTGGTGATAGTGTTGAAGTCTTAACCAGTAAAACTCAAACACCAAGTAAAGACTGGCTTAAAATCGTCAAAAGTACTCGAGCAAAAACTAAAATACGCCAATTTCTTTCGAAAGTAGAGAGAGATAAAAGTCGTGAGCTCGGAGAGCAAATGTTAGAAGAGGCGCTTAAGCCCTATGGTGAGAAAATTAAAATATTGGCTAAGAAAAATGATTTCAATAAGGCCTTTGATGAACTCAATGCTCGAAACCTTGAGGAACTTTTTATTCACATCGGTACTAAAAGAAGTATGATTGCAGAGGTTTTACGACTCATTCCTTCTATCGACTATAAAGAATCGACCGAGGAAAAAGAAAAAGCAGAATCTTATTACCAAAGGCTCACAAAAACAGCGAAAAAATCAGCAAACAGAGACAATGCGGTTATTGTAGATGGTCTCGATGATATTGTCGTTCGGATGGGGCGTTGTTGTAACCCCATTCCAGGGGATGAAATTGTCGGCTTTATTACAAAAGGACGAGGAATCACTATTCATAATGTGAGTTGTGAAAAAGTAGATGAGCTTGATGATACCCGCCGTTTATCTGTTGAGTGGAATAGTGAATATCACTTCAAGCATCCCGTTAATATTAAGGTTATTACGCATGATAAGCCAGGTATCCTTTCTTCAATCTCAAGTAAGATAAACGGAACGGGGATTAATATTCGAAGCGCTCACGCGAAGTCTCTTCCTGACCAAAAAGGGAGTTTTATCTTTGAAGTCGAAGTTAAAGACTATAGTGAATTTTTAAAAACTTTGAGTGTTATCGAGGCAATGGATACTGTTATTTCAGTTTCTCGAGCTTGATATAATCTTAATCGTTATAGCCTCTATACTTTCTTAAGTTGCACTGACCTTTATAGACTTTTACATTACATACTACCAGTACAAGTATTTTAAATATTAAGAGTATTCAAGAAACTTAAAGTTATTGATCAGCAGAAGCCTCTAGCCAATAATCAGTCTCAAAATTATCAATATCTGTTCGATCAATAATAAACTCTTTGCTCTTTTGATGTTGAATCACTTCGAAATCACTGCCTTCTTTGATTCCATTTAAGCGATCAAAAATACTATCAATATCCCAAAAAGTGATTTTATAATGAGGTTCGTTTTTTTGACTCCATTTCCCAAAATTTTCATTTGTGAGCATTTCAAAAATACTGACTTTCTGTTGAGTCACGTCTCCACCAATCAAAGATTTAGGTATCAAAATATCGCGTTCCCATCCTTTCATAAAAGGATCATTTTCAAGATTTGCGATATCAACGAGGGAATAAGCAAAGTGAACACAACCGGCTCGACGTTTTAGGCGAACTTCATAATTAAGTCCTCCATAAATCTGGTCAACTCCTTCAGCTCTATATTCCTTGATAAAGTTTGCGAGATTCAGGCAATTTGCTTCAGATATTTGATAAGTCACAGTGTGAACTCGACCTGATTCACGTTTTGCCTTCACTTCTTGTTGAAGATGGGCCTTGTTTTCGAGAGCACCTGGAAAGTCTACAAACATGATCCCAAAGCCCAATGCTTTTGTGATGAGTTTGTCATAAACATCTTTCCCGCGATCGATCATTCCTGTGAAATCATAATGAGTCGTTTCCCCTTGAGGATTGATACAATGAATTTCTCCCGCGACATGTCCCATTTTTCTATTATAAGGAGAGGCGAAATTGATAAGATTTGAATAGAGAAGGCTTTTAGGTGAATCCCAACTGACTCCAAAGGGAGAAGAAAAAACATGAATAGAGAGTCGACTTTTTTTACCTTGAGGAATAGTAAATTTATCAGTTGTTCTATAATCTTCACGAGTGATCCAATAAGAAGCAATGAGTAAACCTAAGACTAAAACAACAATTGATGATTTTCGCATAAGAGAGATTATAACATGTTTGAGGAGTCTGATCTAGTCAGGGGTAGGTGTCGAGTAGACTTTAATTGATTGAGAAAAGTAATTTTGAAGTATTTCTTCAAGGTTTTGTTCGCTAATATTACCTTTTACGTACAGCTTACCATTAAAAAAATCTACAATTTCAAGTTTTTCGGGGAGTTGTAAAAATATTGCCTTAATCCACTCTACATTAGTTCTTCCTTTCCACTCAGAGGTTCGAAAATCTTGTGCCGTAAAGTCTCGAGCAAAAGAGCTAACCACTGGAACACAGGAAGAACAGGCGGAGGCAAAAGGAAACTCTTGGTACAGGTAGTTTTTTAAATCTACTGAATGAATATCAGGATGATACCTTTCTGCAGAAAAATTTAGATCAGACAATGAAACTTTAAAGCAGGGACAAGCAAGTTTTGGAATTCTTGTTGTGGGAGTCTCATCGTATCCTTGAAGCGCTTTGGTAAAAAGAGTAAGAGCAATGAGTTTCTCTTGAAAGCTCAAAGAACTGTTCTCAATGGCCTTTGGGGTTTGACTAAGACTTAAATTGAAAGAGATTTCATTCGAAAGCGGTGGTGAGAAATTAAGATCTAAAACTTTATCGTCTTCAAATTTGAAAGAGAGTTCATAATTCTTTCCTTTGTACTTTAGAAATACTTGAGACTGAAAACTCATGATTAGGGAAGTGTAAGGATCTCTGAACCCTCTTCTGTAACGAGAATCGTATGTTCAAATTGAGCGGAGTGTTTTCCATCTCTTGTGACCACTGTCCAATCATCATCAAGAAGTTCACAATGACGGGCACCCATATTGATCATAGGTTCTATCGTGAAGGTCATCCCCGCTTTTAACTCGACTCCCGTTCCTTTTTTTCCGTAGTGGAGGACTTGAGGCTCTTCGTGGAATTCTCGTCCTATTCCATGACCACAATATTCTCGAACGACAGAGTAACCATGATCATGAGCAATTTCTTGAATTGTTGCACCAATATCACCTAAGCGAGCTCCAGGTTTGACGACTTTTATGGCCTGATCCAAACACTCTTTCGTTACTTCAACGAGTTTTACAATTTTAGGATCAACATTTCCGATTAAGAAAGTTTTATTGGTATCGCCATGATAATTATTGAGGATTGTTGTCACGTCAACATTGAGAATATCTCCATCTTTTAAAACGACTTTGGGAGAAGGGATTCCATGACAGATAACCTCATTAGGAGAGGTACAGCAGGACTTTGGAAAACCATGATAATTGAGAGTTGCGGGAATCGCTCCATGCTCAGTCATAAAATCATGAACGATCGTATTAACGTCTTCCGTGCTCATGCCAATTTTCAGCTTATTCTCTAGGTGTACTAATGTCTGAGCGGCTAATTTTCCGGTTTGCCGCATTAGTTCTATTTCTCTTGAGCTTTTTATGGTTATCATAAGATAAATAGTTATCAGATGCGAGATGTCATGTCACTTTCAATCTACCGAGTTGATTATTCGCCTTATTTCTCAGAGGAGTTTCAAAAAAACGAAATAGAGTCTCTTCAGGAGGCTGGTTTTAACTGGCTGACAGAGTTTCGATCGGTTGCCGATGTTTTGATTACGAATACCTCGACAACCTCAGAACGCTTGAGGGAATTCGACCTCTCCCGGGTAAAACTTATTGTGCATCCTAACTCTGGATTTGATAATTTTTCACCTAAATTTGTTTCTGAACTCGATTGCCCATTTGTTCTCGGAAACTCTTTGAGAGCGACGGCCGTTGCTGAAAATATAGTGACTCACTTGATGGCCCGAAACCAACAACCTGCTCAAGAAAAATGGAATCGAGATAAATCACTTATCAAGAGAAGGCTTTTGAAGGATCAAAAAGTCTTAATTTATGGTTATGGGCATATTGGTCAACTTGTGGAACAAACCCTCACGACCTTAATGACGGTTGATGTCGTTGATCCTTATCAAAAATTAAATCCAAGTATTAAGCTTGATGAATACGATGCGATTCTTCTTTGTTGTAGTCTTAATTCAAGAAATAAACACATGATTGATAGGGAATACCTTTCTCTGCTTAAATCTGACGTTACAATTATAAATTCTGCTCGAGGACCTCTCATTGATTGGGAAGCGTTACTTTCTTTTCTTGAAAATAATCCCAAGTCTCAAGCCTTTTTGGATGTTTTTGAAGTGGAGCCTCATCCGATTGAGAAATTCCATCTTCCTAATCTTCATATGACTTCTCATATTGCTGGGGTTCATGAAGGATTAGACAGAGAAATCATTCAATTTGAAAAGACTGTGATCGAAGATTTTCAAAAGCTTTCAGACGCAAACTTCCGGAATCAGTATAAAAATCTGTTATTGTCCGGTAAGATTTTAGAGGGAGAGTTTATTTAATGAGTTTAGAGAAAATTTTAACATATCCAGGGAATGGTGTTCATACCGTAAATACGGGCAGGGAAAGAAAAGAAAAAATTTTTCAAGCCTATTATCAAACAACTGAGCTTTCTGAAGTTGAGCAGAAATGGAAGGAAGAACTTAACTTGAAAGAAGATCAAAACATCTGGTTATTGGGAGCACCCTCTGATTGCGGGGCAGGAATCATGCGTGGCTCGAATTGGGGACCGCTCGCTATTCGTGAAGCTCTCTTAGAGATTAAAGAAGATCGATTCTTGGATCTCGGCGACATTCGTGTTGTTCCTCATTTGCTTCATGATAAATATTTAAATAATGAGACGATAGAGAGTGTTCAAAGAGCGCTTTATAATGGAGAGAAACTTCCTGTTTCTCCCTTGAGTCTTTTGGAGTTTGCTGGGGATGAACTTTTTAAATCAAACGCTCATCTTTTATCATTAGGTGGTGATCACTCTATCAGTTTTCCACTGACAAAATCCTGGTTAAAATATAATACAGATAAAATTGGGATTCTCCATTTCGATGCTCATACAGATTTATTGAAGCAAAGATTAGGAATTGATTATTGTTTTGGTTCCTGGGCGAGTCATACGATTGAACTTATGCAAGATTCTCAAAACTTTGTCCAAGTAGGGATTCGATCAACCGGGAAGGATCGTAACCATTGGGAAAGCTCTTTTAATATTCAACAGATTTGGTCTGAAGAGGTTAGACAACAAGGAGCTAATCATATCGGAGAACAAATCAGAAAGCATTTCCAAAAGCAGGGTGTAGAAAAAATTTATCTTAGTTTTGATATTGATGTTTTTGATATTGAATATGCTTCTGCGACAGGGACTCCGGAAGCAGGAGGACTTCAACCAAGTGATGCTCTTTTAATTCTTTCTGAAGTGGCAAAAGAGCTTAAAATTCAAAGTGCAGACTTAGTCGAAGTTGCACCTTTTGTTCAATACCCAGATCGTTATCTTAAAAATCTTGAACCAAAGACAACACTCGACTCAGCATTAGGTATTATCACTTTTCTTATGGATCATTGGAATGAGTCGTGATGTGATTGTGTTCCCTGATCCAAACTTGGCAGGAGATGACGGGCTTCTTTTTCTGGGAGGAACTCCTAATGCGCATAACCTTTTAAATGCCTATAAAAATGGAATTTTCCCGTGGCCGGTTAGCAAAGAGTTTCCGGTTACCTGGTGCTCTCCAAATCCTCGAGGGGTTCTCTATCTAAATAAGTCGCATATTCCGAAAAGTGTTTTGAAACTCTTAAAGAAAAACGAATATCGTATCTCTAAGAATGAAGTTTTTGAAAAAGTAATTCGTCTTTGTGATGAATCTAGAGAAGGTGAGACTTGGATC
Source organism: Bacteriovoracaceae bacterium (assembly GCA_965217035.1). Lineage (GTDB taxonomy): Bacteria > Bdellovibrionota > Bacteriovoracia > Bacteriovoracales > Bacteriovoracaceae > JAUHYH01. The sequence goes on from OZ244226.1 coordinate 2,525,146, forward strand.
ACTGAGGAGATCATTGAAGGGTATAGTGAGCTTTTTTCAAAACGATGGGCCTATAGTTATGAATGTTGGAAGGGTAAAGAGCTTGTAGGAGGGCTCTATGGAGTGAATATTGGTAATTTTTGGTCAGGAGAATCAATGTTTAATCTTGAAAGTAATACTTCGAAGCTTTGTCTGGCCCAACTCCTGGAAGATCTCAAGATGAAACAGGTTGAATGGATGGATATTCAAATGGTAACACCTTTAACAGAACAATTTGGTGGAGAAGAAATTTCCCGAGAAAATTTTCTAAAAATCTTAAAGCAAAGAGATTTTAGCGATCAATCTCAATAGAGCTAAGTCCGATTCCTTTTCCAATTTGGTGCAATTGAAAAGGACTTAAACCATTCATATGTTTTGAAAGGAATTGTGCTTGATTGAAATCTGGAGAGCGAATAATAAGAGTTTCTTTCTTCTTTCCCTTGGAGAGAAGAATAACATTAGAAAGACCATTTGTTTTCTCTATATTTTGTCCGACAAGTAGTCCTGGGCATTCTTGAAGAAGTGTTTGAAGAGTTACTTCTTTGCCACTTCGTTTTACTGCTAAATTATCAAAAAGATTGTGGATGATTTTAATTGATTGATGGATTTCATTTTTTCTCACAAGAAATTGATCATAGAGAGATCCATTAATTCCAAGTGGGATTTCAAAAGAAAGGTCAGAATAAAGATAAAAGGGATCATTTAAGCGTGAATCAATTCTTAACCCTGATGCCTTTGCGAGTATACCTGTTATTCCATAATTAATAAGTTCTTTTTTTCTATAGCTTCCAAAATCAATTTTTCTTTTGAAAAGGTTATAATCTTTCTCAAAAGGAAGATTTTTTTTCAATATTTCGATTTTTTGAATCAATATGATGAGATTATCTTCAACATATTGAAGATGCCTTTGAAAATCAAAATCATATTCGCTTGGAGTAAAAAACTTTTTGAATTCTTCGAGGTTCTTTTTATATGTTCTAAAAGGAGAAATAAATTTATATTTCTGAAAAGTATCAACGCATGCTTGAAGATGATCAAGGATTCGATGGGCTTCCAGGGTGATAACAGAAATGGCTTGATGTCTCTCACTAGGGATGACACCTTTATTCTTTTCGAGAGCTATTTTTAGAGAAAATAGGTAGTTAACTTGTGAGGAGAGAGAAAAATCTTTTAAAGTATTTTGAATAGACCCTGTAAGATAAAGATCTTCTCTTCTCTTTCTGTCCTGACCTATTTGTAAATAGCCTTGAACAATTTTTCGGCCTCTTCTTTTATAAAAAAGATCTTTGCCTGCAATATTATACTTATGCTCAGAAGGAATTCGCTTCCATTTCAAATTTCTTAAATGAAAATTTTCACGACTGAGATCTTTAAAATTATTATCTTGGGGAGTTTCTTGGACTTGAAATATCTCTCTATTAGAGTTTTGATCTTTGAAATTTAAATCATTTTTTTCATAGATTTGTCTTTCAAACCATCTCGAATTTTTCCAATGAGAAACTGTGGAGTTGATTTTTTTTCCATTTACTATCGGAACAAAAACGAAAAGTTGCTGTTTTTTATAGAGATTGGCAATATGGTACATCAGATATTCAGAGCGTTCGAGTTCAGAGAACTGCTTTTTTGAAACAATATTTATCGAAATCAATTGAAGAAAGTCGAAGCGGTTCCTTAAAAGAGAAAGTCCGTAATTCGCCATGTCAGGTTTTAAAATAAGACCTTTATGACCTCCAGGTAGTTCTAAGAGTTTCTCTGAGTTTTGAATAAGTCTGGAAAAGTCATCCATGCTTTTAATTTGTCATTCTGAGTCATAAATTTCAAGTAAAAAAGTTCGTTGGAATCAAAATGCACTTCTTCTCAGTTTGTTTTATTCAAGGTATTTTCGTTTCAAACAAACAATGAGGTTTTTTATGTCCAAAAAAAAATTTATCTTGTTCTCTTGTTTTCCTTTTTTTTAGCAAAAGATCTTTTAGCACTCCAACCTGGTGACCAGGCTATTGATTTTGTTCTTGAGACAGTTAATGTTGATAATTCAAGAGTGACAGAATCGATATTAAAAAGGAGAAATGGAGAAGAATATCTTTTGCTTTTTTTCTATCAATCCCATTGTATTCCATCTCGGAATTCATTTCCTTACATTAGTCGATTAAAAAAGGAGTTTTCTAGTAAGTTAGCGATTAAACTTATAAATAGCGATAAATCAATGGCTGAAATTGAAGACTACTTCACAGAGTTTCGCGACATGACTCAATTCCCCGTCGCTATTGAAGATAATTATGCTGCTGTTCGAGCTTATGGTCGGAAATATACACCAACGTTTTTTATCTTAAATAAAAAAAATAAAATCGTTTACCGCTATATTGGAACTCCAAGTGAATCTACGATGAGAGTTTTTAGAAGCAAAATCAAATAGGAAATGAAATGAAAAAAAATATAATTACACTTTTTATTTCAATAACTTCAGTTGCTTGTGCCAGTTCTAAAAAATACAGTCTTACACCCAAAATGCTTAATGAGGCTAAGCTTATTCGAGGAATTAAATTTCCAGAGAAATTTAATGTTTCTTGGCTTAAAACTAAGGGAAGAATACTGGACTATATCGATTTTTCTCAAAGTACAGGTCTTAAAGTTAGTCAGCTTAATAAGGCGAAAAGTATTATTGGGATTAAGTTTCCAAAAGGTTTTGATCTCACTGGCCTCAAAACAAAAGGTAGAGATCTCGGAGAAATTGATTTTACAGGAACTATTGGTTTAACTGCTAAAATGCTAACAGAAGCAGGACAACTCATGAGGATTATTCTGCCTGAAGGCTTTGATGTTTCTGATGTCGACTTTACAGGAAAGAGTCTTTGGAGAGCTGATTTTTCAAAAGTTAAAAACCTCACAGCAAATCATTTAAGCCAAACCAAGTCGATTGGAATGCTTGTACTTCCTGAAGGAATGAACCTTGTAGGGTTTGATACTACGGGTATCGATATCTCAAGTGTTGATTTTTCGAATACCAAAGGGCTTACGACGAAAATGCTTAATGATGTGAGCTCTATTGATGAGATCATTCTTCCTGAAGGGTTCAGCTTGAAGGGGTTTAAACCAACAGTGAGCAAGCTTTATAGAATTGATCTTTCGATGACAAAAGACTTTGACTCACAATTTCTTAATTTTATTCATTCTGCGAGAGGGGTGAAGCTTCCGAAAGGAGTTGATGTTACAGGAATGGATTTTACGGGTCGAGATCTCTCCGGAGTCAGTTTTAAAGAAGTTGTTGGGCTAAAAGCTTCTGCTATTAATAATGCTTTGGAACTCCCAGATGGATTCCCTGAAGGATTTGATGTTTCGAAATTAGATTTAAAAGGAAGAGATCTTTCAAGTAAGGATTTCTCCAATACAATTAATTTTACTAAAAATGATTATCTCAATAGCGGTGATAAAAGCTGGTTAAGTTTTCCAAAAAGCTTTAGCTTTGATCGGATTGATACTACGGGAATTGATTTATCAGGAATTAATAGTTTTCGGAAATGCCCAAACAATGACCTCTTTAGCTCCTTAACTGTTGAACAGTTAAATCAATCAAAAAGCTTTGAGTTTAATTGTTTTCCAAGGGGCTTCAAAACCGCAGGACTAAAGTTTCGAGCGAACCAGAGAGGAATGAATTATACGAATATCAAGACGATTATGGGAAAAGATTTAAGTGTGACAAAAAATATTCGTTATTCAAAGTTTGGAGAGGGATTCGATTTTTCAGGATTTGATGGAAAGAACTCTAGCTTAAGAAATGTTGACCTTTCTCCAGTAAAAAACCTTACAGTTAAAATGCTTAATGAGAGTACTGGCTATTCACAATCAAAACTTCCTGCAATGGATTTGAAAGGTTTAGATACTCGAGGAAAATATCTATGGAAAGTCGACTTGAGTCTGACCACGGGGTTAACAGTCGAAATGTTAGAACAAGCAGAATCTCTTTCTGAGATAAAACTTCCTAAAGGTTTTGGTTTGAAAGGTTTCAATGCCAAGGGAAAAGATATTAGTTTAATCGATTTTTCTGAAATTAAATAACCAGCTTGAGGAGTTATAGAATAAAGATTTCTTGCTCCTCATCTCTTTGTTCAAGCCAAAATCTAATATAGTTTCCTTCTGGATCATAAGCTTTTAATTGTTTTTCAAGATTAAAAATTCTTTTTCCTCTTGGATCAACTCCAACTCCTGCCAAATACATCCAATTACCATAATTAGAGTAAACATCATAATCAATGAGATTTTCTTCAAAAAGCTTTGCTCCGCTTCGCCAATTGAGTTGAAGTTCATTGATCCATAGGCTAGCAAATATTTGTCGGGCCCGATTTGAGAGAAAACCTGTTGTTTTCATTTCGTTTAAACAAGCTTTGAAGAAGTCTGGAGTATCCCAATTAAGAGCTTCCTCGATGGTGTATTTTTCAAAATTAGAGAAATTTTTGGAGCCAATTATTCCATTTTCTGAAAAGTATTCTGTCTGGTGTTTTTGGTAATGCCAATAAAAGAATTCACGCCATAAGAGTTCAAATATAATCCAATAGGTTGATTTATTCGACTCGTTTTTCTTTTCAAATCTTCGAATTTGATTATAAAGATACTGAACGTGAAGGTCCCCACTAGAAAGATAAGCCGAGAACTTTGTTGAATAATTCCTTCCCATTAAACCATTACGGGTTTCAAAATAGGATCTAGCGAGCTTGGCATCACAGAAGTAATAATGAAGCTCCCTGTCAATTTCTTTATCAAAAGGACAAACGGCATCTTCGTAGATTTCGGGAAGTAAAGCTTCGACTTTTTCTCGAAATGGCGTAAATCCTTCAGGACAATCAAAGGGAAGTTGATCAAAGAGACGATTTTGATGAGGGAGAATTTGATTTCCAAAAATTTTTATTTCATCAGAACTATCCCAGGATAAAACTCTATCTCCTGGGGTGAGTTCAAAGTTTTCACTCCAGCGGATCGTTTTAAACTTTCTTGCGAGACATTTATATCTTTTTTCAAAATACTTAAGCTGATTTTTTGATTTATATAAAGGAGAATAGTGAATTTGCTCGAACTGGGGTTCGAGCTTTTCAATCATATAAGTATTGTTCAGAACTAATAGTCTTTTAAGCACGTTTTCTCCTCGGGCGTGTATGTTTTTCTAAAATTGCCCTTGAATGGAAACGACTTTCGACTCCTTTCTTTATTTTCCATAGCTCATCTCTTGCATGTTTCGAGGCGACTTCATGATCAACTATTCTTTTGGGATATGAGACTCCATACTCAAAATTAAAACTGATCTCTTCCATTGGTGTAATCTTCCATGGTTCATGGATATACTCCACAGGAAGATGTTTTAATTCTGGCACCCATTCTTTAATAAAAACAGCATCCTTATCTTTTTCTAGCGATTGTTTAACTGGGTTATAAATGCGAATGGTATTTATTCCAGTTGTCCCTGCTTGCATTTGAAATTGTGAAAAATGAATACCTGGTTCGTAATCAAGAAACATTCTTGCAAGATAACCAGATCCCGATTGCCAAGGTTGCCAAAGGTGGTGAGTCAAAAATGAGACAATAGTTGAACGTAGTCTAAAATTTAGATAACCGGTGTCCTGGACACATCTCATGGCTGCATCAATGAGAGGAAATCCGGTTTTTCCCTCTTTCCAAGCTTTAAGGTATTTTTTATTGGTTTTTTTTCTTATTTGATTAAAGGCAGGATTTAAATTTTTAAACTCTATGCTTGTTTGCATCTCGAGTTTTTGAACAAAATGGCAACGCCATTTTATGCGAGCAACAAACTGATTGAGAGACATTTTATTTTTGATCTCTGATCGATAGGATTGGCATAAATGGTAAACTTGTCGAACAGAAAGGTTTCCCCAAGTTAAGTAGGGGGCAAGTCGAGAACAATGATAACGAGCTTTATCAGGTTGAGAGATATAGCGAAAATACCCTTCTACTTTTTCTTCAAGAAAGTCTTTCAAGTATTTTTGAGCTGCAGCTTCTCCTGCTTGCCAGTTTTTTTCTTTTAATCTAGTTATTAAAGAAGAGGGAATAGGTGAAAAGTTGTCGACCTTAATGAAGATCTTTTCTTTGATATTAATTTCAATTAGAGGTTTTTTCATCGTCTTGATCCAAGCTGAATCCCAACCTTTGCGATTCGCCTTTCCTCTAATGACTCCATTTGTTTGAAATTCTTGCCACTCTATATTTTGTTTCTTACAAAAGCTTGCGACAGTTAGGTCTCGTTCATATGTCTCTGAGTTTCCTGTTTCCTGATGAGAATAAAGGTTTTTTATGACATATTTCTTTTGGATTTGTTCCAGGACTTGAATCACTGATCCATAGTTGAGATTAATTGGAAAAGCTTTCTGCATTTCAATGAGTGAATGGTACTGGAATTGCCAATGTCTTAGATCGAAATCGTAATTATTTTCAACCTCTGGTTCAAAACAGAACAGAGCAATAATAGGGAGTTTTCCCTTTAAGGCTTCTGATAGGGCCTCATGATCTCTTATTCTTAGATCTTTTTTTAGCCATAACAAATTGATCGATTTCTTTGTCATAACCCATTTTACAGGGGCTTTCGAGGCCAAGCGAACCTGTCTAAGCTCTTTTGAAGCGGTGAGCTACAAATCCTTAGGGGTAGACACAAGTGCCTGAGATAACTAATATTAGAAAGACTCAAATACCATACCTAAAGAACTCATGCTCGGGTGGTGGAATTGGTAGACACAAGGGATTTAAAATCCCTCGGCTTTTTTAGCTGTGCGGGTTCAAGTCCCGCCCTGAGCACCATCTATAACTTGTTGTAAACATTAAAGAAAATTTCAAAAAATTTAAAGTGTTTGAACCGAATGTCCTCGCTTAATGGTGGGTCATCCCCCCGACAACCCGATAGACATTGACCTTCATGACTTCAACTTCGCCAGTTTTCAATCACGATCAACGTAAGTACCTATTATTTTACCTCGATTTTTGATTTTTAGATATACCTTGCCACCGAAGTGTTTTTCACTCGCTATTTTGATCGAATGATCGCTAAAAACACCGTCTTATCGGCAATGATAGAGAAGCTTCAGTCTGTAATTTTTGAAGCTCCTAAATCCGTACGCACATCTTTGAATCAACTTTGCCTTGCAGTTATATCCTTCAGTCCTTCCGTTATTTAGTCTGTTTGTTGAGAAGTAATTTAAAATCTCATTCTTCCACTTAAGAAGTGTTCGCCTAAAGCTAAGAACTTTCTTTTGTTTGGAGTGTGCCATATCATCAGTTAAAGAAAGTAGCGCCTTCTTCGCTCGATTGCAACCCTTCGTTTTATAAACTCGATAAAGCCGCTGTTGGAAGTGATAAACTTCTTTTAGATCTTCATTGAGTTCTAAAAACTTATCCACGCTTCGTCTGGTAAAGTAATCCATCTTCTTTCGGTACTTATAAATGAGCTTGTTGATTGGATTCTTTCTCGAAGAGTTTAGTTGGTACATCTCAACAGTTTCCTTTTTAAGCTCATTCAAAAGTGGATGCATCAATTTTACAACATGGAACTTATCAGCAATCAATCTTGCGTTTGGAAAAAAGTCAAAAGCAAAGGTTCTAAAAGTGGGAGACAAGTCAACCACAACGTTTCGGATATTTTCACGACCGGGGATGTCTGCTATATGTGAGTTCTTTAAATCATCAATAGACTTACCCAAAGCGACTTCTTTCATGCGTTTGTTATTATAATCAATAAACACTGTTACAAACTCTCGCTTGGGTCCTCGGATATTTCTTTGGAAGGAATGCTCGTCAATCCCAATCGTTTTAGGCCATGGATTTTGAGATTTCCGAAGTTCTAATTCAATTTGCTGATAAAAAGCTTTGTAAATCGTTGCATTGGAAAAACTAAGAGCATCCTTCACTGACTTAAGATCCATAAACTTTGAGGCACAATAACGAATGTGGGCACGCATTCTTTCAGTGGTTCTAAAACCTTTATTGATTCCTCCAACTGGTTCAGTAAAAACTTTTCTGCATTCGAGATTTGAACATCTAAATCGCCTTTTTTTGATGACTAAAGTAACAAACTTAGATCGAATGGGTTGATCTCTTGGAGTGACAAAGCGGTGGTCATAGATACTTGAAGTTTTGGTGGCACAATGAGTACAAACTTCAAACTCTGAGACTTTTTCGCATTCAATGAAACGTGTTTTTTTGATCCATTTTTCTGTGACGAAGCGCAGATCGGGAAGCAGTAAAGACTGTGTTACTTTGGACTCTGACATGAGTTTTTCTCCTTCTGTTAAAATCTAAATCGCAATTAAATTCTAACGAAGTTGAAGCTCATGTCTTTTTTATCGAGATTTTGTTTAGAAGTGACCCACCATTAAGTGTGAAGACCGTATCCATTGTATTTTAAAAAATTAAGGAATTGTGAGCGCTTAGCTCACGGAAAATATTAGGTTTATGAGTAAATATAATAAATTTTACCCGTAACATTTATGTCACAGATTTTTAATAAAAAATAATGCTATAAATCTTTAAAACAACCTTGGAGGATAATAAATGAAAAAAACAATAATTGGATTAATCCTAGTTGTGGGATCCTTGCCGGCATTTTCTAGCTGTAAGATAGCATTCTCTTATATTAATACTAAAGGTGCTTACTACGTTGACTCTACAAACTTAGGTAATACGGCTAAGATCCTTGCTTCAAAAGGTTTCGACCTAATCGAAAATATAGAGACAGCCGACTTTACTATTGAATCGATACGCAGATCTGAAACTATTACTTATAATATTAATAATAGTCATATACCAGGTGCTGCTGACTACTTACTAAAACACCGAAGCGGATTTACAAAAAAATATAGTTCAGTGCCTCGAGGGTATATGAATCACACATATATTCATAAAGAAAATCAAAAGATAAGAAAAATGATGGCTGATTCTAAAGATATTAAAGAATATAAAGAACTTGAGAGAAAGCTCGATCCTACTAAAGATAAAGTAGTTTCTTCAAGAACATTGCATGAAGCAATTGCATTAGCTTTAGATACTTGCCCTGACTTGTATTCCAAACACTAGAATTATAAATACATATCACTCATAGAGGCTAGCAATATTCGACTAGCCTCTATTTTTATTTTTTAAATTCAAACCTTCACTTAGCCGATACGGATCTGGCATCAATGAATAAAGAGATTTCTCTTGCTAAGAACATTAAAGACTTTAGCCGATTGAAACGACTTAGAAATCGAGATATGACCAAGCTTGCCGGTATTTCAGAACAGACTCTATTTAACTGGCCTACAGGTCTTAAACCTCGAAATATCGATGATGTGAGAAAGCTATCAGAGGTACTTGGTGTCTCTTTGTACTTCCTTCTATACGGCGAAAATGAGTCTTCACAAAACGATTTATTAAACTTTCTTTTTTTCTCATTTGTCACAAAATCCACTGAATAGTATCAGGACTGCGATCAAAAAAAACAGCTAATTCTTTGATCTTCATTCCTTTGTCATACTTTAGCTGCTAAAGCTCAGTTTCATTGACTGGCGTTGGCTTCCATTGAATTGAAAAATCAAGAAACTCGGTGAGAAATAGTTCAGAACATCCAGTTAGAAAACAAGCTTTTTCGAGTAAAAAATCGAAATCATTTAATTTTTACAGGGTTATCTAGAAAATATTGCTCAGGATAATGCGCATGGTAATATCTCCTGTATTTAGAAGACTATGGGAATTATGAGCGCTTAGCTCACGGAAAATATTTAGTTTTCAAGGTTAAGATTCGAGGAAGATTTATGAAAAAGGTACAATTTTTTTTTATTAGTTTATTTTTTTACTCTTTAACTCCTGCCTTTGGGGAAGGAGTCATACTCTATAATTACTACGATGCCACGGGAAGACTTCAAATTTTAGACGGATACGATAAGAATTCGATAATAAAGTATGATGTCTTTACTAGTGGGCATAGTGATAATGGAATTAAAAGTCGAATTTTACGTTCAAAAATGAAGCTGCTTACCACTGCAAAAAAGGTACATCGTTTAAGTCTTGAAGTCAGAAGACCTACTCCTTATTGGATGACTGCTGGAGGTCCTTATTATTTTGAAACATACAAAATATCGATAGATAAAACATATGATAATAAATATCGCTTCTTAAGAAAAATGAAAGCATATACTTTAAATGTTAAAGATAATCATATGCTCCTGACACTTGAAGATAGTAGTAAAACAGTTCGTTTCAAAGTTCTAATTGAAATATTACCAAATGGAAGTCTCGAAATAGTAAAAGCTAAAGTGAAGCATCTTGACTATAAGTGGCGCTGGAAAATATTTTTTTATAAAATTTCTGAAACAGAAGATATTATTAGAGGACAGCTTAGGTCTCAACCAAGATATGTGTTTGGACATCATTTTCCAATAGGTACCGACTACTTCTTGTTCCGAGATGGAAAACTTGCAAGGCTTTCAAAAATTAATAAAAGTCAGGAAACAATCGAAATCACAGATATGAATGGAGAGATTCAAGAACTAACCTTAAGCGAAATGAGAAATTATATCAGCTCAGTAAAAGAAATCCCATTTAGAGGAAGCGCAATTAAGCTTCCATCAGGTCAGAGTAAGTATATTGCCAATATTTCGGATCTTCTCGGAGGAGATCCTTGGAATTGTGGGATCGTGTCTAATTTTTATTATGAACGAGGGGATAAAATTTCTTTTATTAAAAACTCGAAAGGGCAATACCAAGCAGAGATTTTCAATCGTGATAAAAATAAATCAGTAATATATAAAGATATAGTTAAAAATAATGGAGCTTACGTACAGCTCGATAAGTATCCCAGTTGGAGTGAACCAATTGGAGGGATTTATTTTTATGCAGCAGGAACAGTAGAAGGATTTGATAAATATGACATCATTGTTTGGAGTCAAATGCATTCAAGTGATGACACTTTTACACCGGCGACGGTAGTTCAAAGTGGTAGAACCGTATGTATGAGAGAAGGTATCCAATAAAATAAAGAGTCTGGGTTCAACAAAGCTCAGACTAAAAAAGTAGGAATATTAAGTTTGAGAAAGTTAGTTTTAAAAAGTAAGCTTTCTCGATCATGAATGAAAAGACAAAGAATAAAAAAGCAAAAGCCAAAATTAAAGTATTAGGTTTATGAACAGAGACTGATAGGAGATTGAAATGAAAAGATTGCTAATGAGCTTACTATTATTAGCGAGTGTCTTTAGTTTTGCTAATGATAGTAATGGCCAACAAAGAAAAAGACATGGATTTTTAAAGTTCAATAACCAGAGGCTTTTAACTAAACTAGACTCTGTCTATGAATTTCCTACAAGTACTAATTTTTTTCATGAAAATATGAAAGTAAGACAAATGTTTCAAATTAGTAAAATTCATTATCTTAAACGAGGATTACCTTTCGGGAAGCGTTGTAAAAAGAAATTTTATTGTAGAGTTGAGTTTGAGATACTCGAAGACTTTGATGGTAGATATTTACTCTTTGTTAAAAAGTCAAAAGACGAAAAAGCTTACTACTTAGGAGCCATTAAAAGTGAAGATGGAGAAACTTATAATCTACAGCTTGAATTAAAGTTATATGGTAGAAGTGCGAGAGGGGGGGGGAGAACTAATCTTGGATTTGGTTTCTCACTTCCAGGAATAGGAGGAACTACTGCAAAGTATGTTGCTGTAGCTCTCAATCTTGCTTTTAAGCCTAGTAACGAAGGGTCTATAGAAATTGTAAAGAATGACTATGAATTTATTTCAGGATATACTGGTTGGCTTAAGTATTTTTCAAGAATAAAGGAAAAAGACTCTTTAGATCCAAAAAGTTTCAAAATAAAAACTCGAGACTATCTCTATAACCCTTCTAAAGATAAATTCCCTGATGTAAAGTCAAGATTTTCAAACTTTGAAGTTTCAGAAGACTTCTTCAAGCTTAATGGTGATATAGTTCGTGTTGCTGATTACGATGTCGATACACAGTCTATGACTTTAGAGGATCCTTTTGGCAATATTATTTTTGATAATATACATAGAAGTGAGCTGAACTCACTCCGGTACTTAGATAGTGGAGTGTTTGAAGTTCACACTATTGGAAAAGCAACAAAACCATTGACTGCTGATACACTAGAAGGAGAATGGAAATGTGTCGCAACTGGAGGTAGACACCTCGGAGAAACAGGTTTTCGACTTAGGAATAATTCAACAAGCCTTATTAAAAAGCACTCAAAGGTATTAAGGCACGATAGATTGGCCAGAACACATATCTTAAAAACAGGTAATGGTCCTAGAAATAGATTTTCAGTTCCTTCAAATCAAGCTGCTATCGGTTCTGACGGAAAAGGGAATTTCTATAGATTATCTTCAGGTTTTGCCCACTTCGTGGACTATGCTTCTGAGTATTTACCTATTTCTTATTTTCCGGCTGGTGAACAAGGGAATCTTAAGAATTTAGATATGCTTAAAATTCCTTCAGTTAAAATTAAAGAAGGCAGTGGAGAAGTCGAAAAAGGACAAACTTTTTACTGCTTTGGTGAGCCAAGGTAGCTATTTAAAACAGATGAAAAGTCTGAATTCAATAAAGCTCAGACTTAAAAGGTCAAAATTAAATTTGCTCGACAAAGTGAGTCTTGTCGAGCAAGTACATAAAAATAAAGAGTAAAAACAGGGTTCACTCCAAAAGTAAAGAAACTTTTAACAAAGGCTCTCAAAGAACTATTAAAATTACGAGCAAAAGCTTCGGAGAAATTATGAGAAGATTATTAGTTGGGTTATTAACTTTAGCGAGTACTTTATCCCATGCCGATACTTTAAGATGTGAATACTCTCAAAATGATGCTTATGAAACAAGTGGGGGGCTAACAAAAATTCACAACCTCTACTGTTACGATAATGATTTCGACAGATATTTTTTAGATGTCGAAGGAAAGGGGATAAATTTTGAAGCTATGGGAAGCGGTAATCTTCAAATAAATTGCCCCTCTATCAAGTCTTTCAAAGATACTGATACATTGATAGGTGGAGAGATCAGTTTTGGGTTATTGTTCGGAGGAAAGATTGGATACACTCGAAATAAAGATAAAAAAAGCTGTATTGTTTATGGAGGAAGCGTTTTTCATTATCTTGGTACCGCTGGAAAAGTAACTTATAAAATCAGGAAACACTAGGTACATGGGCAACACAAATATCGAACAAAAAACGAATTATAATCAAACCGAGAAATGACTCTCGGCCTTTTTCTTTTATTAAAGGCGGATCTTCTTTTATATTTGAATCTAGCTTTTCCTTCGATTTATGCTCTTTTTTTGATCTCAAAAAGACAGTCAATAAACGCATAAAGCTCTATACATTCACCTTCAGTAAAATAACCTACTCCTATTTTATTTAAATTTTTTAGTCATAGACTTTGAATTAAAGCTTGAAGTTCATTCAATTTTTACAGGGTTACCTCGAAAGTGTTGCTCGAGATAATGCGTATGGTAATATTCTTTGAATTTAGAAAATTGCAGAAATTATGAGTTAAGAGCTCGCAGGAATAGTCTTTTTCGACCTTCATTCGACAAAGACTATTTTTTTGTCTGGAAAGCTTCATAAGGTAAGTTTACTTGTAGATAAGCGCGGAGTCTTTTGTGGGCAATGGTCTTATTTTGACATTTATTATGCACCTTGCGATGAGTTAAGTTTATGTAAAAAGGTTCTTATTTTTGGCATTTAATTTGCTCAGTGGTGATTGAGGTTTTAATAGATAAACACATAATAAAAAGGATTAAGAATGAACGCACGAAAATTAACTCTATTGCTTATTTTAAATTTTATAGTTTTGGGAAGCTCATTTGCTAATGAAGTGAAGTACACAATAATTAAAGACGAAACCAACACATGTAATCATATTGAATCTGTGACTTTGTCTGATAGTAAAGATGAGTCAAAAATTCATGTTAAAACAAATATTCCAGTTGATGAGTGTCGGTTCTTTGGTTTAGATGAAGACTTATCTATTTACAAAGTAAGTTCAAAGGTTATTTCAGTTCAAGATGAATTCAAATATTGGGAATTTGATAAACTATCTGTTCAAAGAAGAGTTCATATCCAATTTGATGATAAGCTTCTTTATGAAGTCGTATTTGAAGGCGCTGTTCAGGCATCATGTTATTTTGAAAAAGCTCAAAAATAAGTACTTTTAATGAATCTTTTAATGAATCTTTCGTCTAGATCTTTGCTCCAAAAGCGACTTTTGATCAACTTATATTAATGATGTCAGGGGAGCATCTTGAGAAAGCTGATTTTACAAGGCACTTATGCGGCTTTTAGGGGCAAAGTTATTATAATGAGTTTCAGTTTGTAAAATTAATATTCTTAAAATCAAATTTAAATATTACCTATGAATGAAGTATCCATTAATTCCGAGGCATCCTAGCTTTATTCCAACAACTGTAGAAGATGTCTAATAGAGCGTAGAGTGACTAAAGTTTGGTCATTATTAACTCCTGTTCTTCAAATTTACTTTTCTAAGTGTCTTGAAATACGTGAGCTCCTCTTTGGAATGAGAAATGCAGTATCTATTTAAAAATATTTATAAGGGAGATCCCGCTATGAAACTTTTATTTAATTTGATTTTTATTTTCACGATGTCATTTTCAAATATCGCTCAAGCTCAAGATTTAAGCCGAAGTCTTTCTGAAACTATTCAACTTTTGCAAGAAAAAGGGATTTTACTAGAGCATCAATATGATAAGGATAGACAGGTTCTTCAAGTTAGTATTGAAGAAAGTAAAATACCGGAAAATTATATAAAGAAATTTGAAAAGCTGGATGCAACGGTTAATAGAAAAGGCGGATTTATTGAAATTATTAGTAAAGTTGATCCTGAGAACTTTGCAAAGTTTCAAAGCTTACCACTATCTGAAATCAATGAAAGAGGAGTATGTCCGGTCGTTACTGCTAGTTCTGTAAAGAAAAATAGCAGAGGTCTTGCCGATTCGATGACTGTCTTTATGGTGCTTGCTTGTTATGTTCTTGTTCTAACAACATGTTTACTTCCACCTCCAAATATTTGTTCAGATGGTGATGATAAAAGTAAAGAATAGTCAAAAACTCAATTTTAACTTTGTCTTCGTTCTCGAGATTTTTTCTTTTTAAGAAATAAGTTATTTAGAGAGATAGTTTTTATGTTTTCATCCCTGGCAATCCCATCGGGGCTGCTCTCTCCCCACTAAGTGCCAATCTCCTTATGGTAGATATCGGCTTTATTGCAATCAGCTTGTAATAAGGAAGAATTCGAAGTAAAACATTAGAATTTAATAAAGGAAAACCGATGGAAAACATGACGATGTCATCCTGGATTGCTCTCAGTATAGGTTTTCTCCATGCCTTGGAGCCTGGTCACGGAAAGACGGCCTTATTCACTTATCTTGCTTCTGGAAAAAAGACCTGGATTGAGGGACTCGTCATCTCTTTGTCATCCGCAGTGACCCATTCCGCGGCTGTTCTTCTTATAGCTTTTGTCTCTCATTACCTTTTGCATCAGAATACTTCAGAAGAGAGTATTCATGAAATTGCCTGGGTTTTAAGCCTCCTAAGTGGTGGGATTATTTGTGGTTTAGGAGTCTGGGTTATCCTGAAAACACAAAAAGGTGAAGATCTTCATGCTCATTGTTGTGGCCATGAAGAGCATAGTCATGATCACCACCACCATCATGATCATGATCACGATCACAAACATGATGCAAAAAAAGTCAGTTTGTTGACCTCAGGTTTAATTGGGATGGCAACAGGAATGATTCCCTGTCCCACAGTGGTTGTTGCCTACCTGAGTGGAGTCTCAACTGGAAATTCCTATCTTGGTGTTCAAAGTGTTGTTTTTTTCGCTTTGGGAATGTTTTTAGCTTTGATATCCGTTATTATGCTCTTTAATTTTGGAGGGCAAAAAGTTTTAGAAAAGTTCAAAACGGTGAAGCTTACTTCTTTTAACTGGGGTTATGTTCAAGGGGGACTTTTTATTGTGATTGGTGTATTTACGGCCTTTATCCATTAAGAGTTATTATGAATAATAAAGATGTTATTAAGGCACTTAAAGAAAACTCACTTCGTCTAACGAGGTCTAGATTGGCCGTGGTTGATGTTCTTATTGAGAATTCTGAAAACTATCTTACCGTGGAAGAGATTTATCAAAGAGTTCTTAAAAAACATGTTCACTGCGACCAAACATCTATTTATCGAGCTCTTACCAAATTTGATGAAATTGGGATTGTAAAGAAGGGCGAGTTTCATAAAGATGCTGCTAGATATTCTATTAATTACAAAGATCAAAAGAAAAAACATGAGCACTATTTTAAGTGTATAAATTGTTTAACGATTGAAGCTTTTAGTGATTGTTTTATCTCGAAAAAAGAAAAAGAACTTGAAGCCAATGGTTATCGAGAACTTACTCATCATTTAGAAATCTCTGGACTTTGTCCAAACTGTGCTAAGTAAAGGAGTCTACACTTGGAAGGCATCGTTGTTATTGTCGGTTTTTTAGGAGTTGGGAAAACAACTTTACTCAAAAAAATAGTGAAAGAAGTTCTTAAAAATGAGATCGATCCTTTTATTATTCTTAATGATTATGAAAATGCGCATCTTGATTCACAAGATTTTTTGAAGTTTTTAAATCCGAAGCAAATCAATGCTCTTAGTGGAAGTTGTATCTGTTGCAGTGGTCTTAATGAGCTTCGACTTCAGGTTAATAATATTCCAAAAAGAGATAATGGAATCACTTTGATTGAAGCCAATGGAACGACTGATGCCGCGAGTTTAATGGGGTTTCTTGGAGTGGGAATGAGTGATCATTTCCTTCCTCCCGTTCAAATTGCGGTTGTCGATGTTCGGTATTGGCAAAAGAGAGAGACTCATAATGAACTCGAAGCAAACCAAGTTCAGATGGCTTCAATGATTTTATTAAATTATGTGGGAGATGTTGCTCCTGAAAGAGTTGTTCAAGTAGAGCAGGACCTTAGAAAGATTAACTCATTAGCTCAAATCGTTCACTGGGATAAGTTTGATACGGAAAGCATTACCAAGCTTGATCCAAATACAAATGAAAAAAAAGAAATGGATCATCACAAATTTCACTGGGCTTCTTGTTCGGTAGAATTACCTGATCCAATTGAAATGGAGAGACTTAAAAAGATCGTTAAGCAAATCCCGGCCCATATCCTAAGGATAAAAGGTTGCACTAAGCTTGATGATGATGAAGGCTATTCCTATTTTGAGCGGATACCTTCTGGTGATACTTTTGTTAGACCTTATAATGGTTTCCCTGCCATGGGGGCAAAGCTCTTAAGTATTGGTCCAGGAAGTGACCCCGAAGTTTTAAATGAGATTATCAGATCAACGGAATAAGTCTAAATGAATGGAATTAAAAGAAAGCGTGAGTATGATAATATGAGCTATCAGAGGAAGTTCTCTTACCTATTGTATTTTTTATAAGATAATTTCTATTTTGATACCAGCTTTATCAGTTGACCGACTTTTAAATGGCCTTCAATTGGATGCCGAAGTTTCTTAGTAGAGTTGATTTTGTATTGATTATTCCGGCCGTTCTTTTGAATTGAGATATAACCATTTTCCTGAAGGTCAACTAGGATTTTGTGGGCAAAACGTTCGGTTATGCCCACCTTCGATGATAGCTCACGAATCGTTATATTCTCTTGAGTTGAGAGTATAAACAAAACGTGAGCATAATTAGAAAAAAAGGTCCATTCACTCATTAAGCACTAAATGGAACTGAAGAATGGTGGACATTGATTCTTAAGTTACCGTCAGTATCTTTTAGATAACCAAAAGTGTACTCAACCTTAGTTTCTTGGCCTTCAGTATCTGTGAAGTAGTAATTACCCATAGCAAGAGCAGTATCACCTTGAAGGATAATATCTGTATTTTCAAATCTTACTTTCGTCCATGGTTGGATAGCGAAACCTTTGTCTTCTGGGCAAGTTCCATTAGTTGCAACGAAGTAAGAAAGGGCAGCATCTTTATTTCCTCGAAACTGATCTTGAGCGGCTTTCGTTGGTTTAAAGAGAACCGTTGATTGGTCATAAGCATAAAGTGTATCGATATGCTCTTTAGCAACTGCTGTAAAATCTTGTTTTTCAATAAATGCGGCACCGATTTTAACGATTCCTGCTCCCCATTGATCTTGAGCAGCTGTTACTTGGTCTTTTGTAATACTCATAATGACTCCTGTGTGATTTTAGTTTCATGTATTGTAAAACATGAATTATTTTTCATGTATTTTAGTATATGGAAAGATTAAGTCAAACAATTTTGAGTCATTGTACGAGAGTTATCTAATTGATTCTACCAGGAGTAATAATTGTTCTGATAACCCTCATATGAATTTATTTAGAAGTCAGCTGCAAATCTTATGTAAAACTCTCGGCCGCGATTAGGTCCCCAGGTATGCAGTCCATCATAATGAGCATGATTGAAGTGCCAGTGCCAAGCAGAGGGGTTATCACCTCGACCAGTCTGCGTGTCATTAAGGAGGTTAGATATCCCAAAGATAGCACTATATTTCTTTTTAAATTTATAAGTAAGCGAAGTATCAAGCATGTAATAAATAGGAGCTGTTTGATCTTTTTGTTCATCACCTCGAGTTTCTATTGGAAACTGGTTTCTATCAACGTCATGTTCTGTATAACGGCCATAT
This sequence comes from Bacteriovoracaceae bacterium, assembly GCA_965217035.1. Classification (GTDB taxonomy): domain Bacteria; phylum Bdellovibrionota; class Bacteriovoracia; order Bacteriovoracales; family Bacteriovoracaceae; genus JAUHYH01. The sequence goes on from OZ244226.1 coordinate 2,543,846, forward strand.
CGAGAGAGATCTCTTGAACCAACAATAGTTGCCGTTAAATTATGAGTCCAAGGTCCATGTGCGTAGCTGGACTTTATTTGAAGCCGGCTTTCAATGGCTGCGGTAGGAAGTTTTGAAGTGTACTTGCCTTGATAGTTAAAAAATTCAAGACTCCCTTCGAGCATCCAGCCAGGAGTCACTTTATATCCCAACAAGAGATCACTTGCCCAAATATCATAACCTTCATCGGTATTTCGATAAAAGATCGGATTTCCTTCGGACTCAAAACCATAGGCCATATCTATCAGGTGGGTATAATGAACCCCTCCAGTGATGTAGTACTTGGGGGTGTTATAACTTAATGAGTAGACAAGAGAGTGAGCTTTTTCAAGATCAGTGATATCAACCTGATAACCATTTTCATTATTACCGTGTTGAGACTCAAAGAAAGTTAAGGGGGCCCGATACCCATATCCATAAGAAAACCGCTGTGTGAGATGGTGTGAAACTTTATGATAAAGTTGATATCTAGGGGCGACAATCAGTTTTTCAACTTCATTTGTTAGGTCGGTCCAATTGATCCTAACGCTATCAATTCTAAGAGCAAAATCCATTTCAAGATTAGCTGCATGAAGATAGCTATATTTGAGATAACCAGCATAAGAAGTATTATCAAAGTTATCTTTAGGTATACTACGATTCACGAAGAGTTCTTCTGATGCTGATCTTAATCTTTGAGTTTTATGAAAAAAACCGATCTTGAAGATATGAGAGCTATTGGCTAACCAGTTTAAACTAAAATCAGAGACAAAGAGGTTATCGTTATGAGCATAATCAAAACCATGCTGATAAATAGCTTCTTGTTCTTGTCTCGCAAAACCAGAATTCCATTCCATTGTCAGTGTTTGTGACAGATACTTTATCCAATGAACGGCTGCCTCGTATCTTTTAAGCGAAACCCAATCTGTAATTTGCTCTGGATCTCCAAGGTATCTTTTCTCAACATTACCATCTTGAAAGTCTGATTCTTGGGCGGGAGTTGCTCTTACTGCATTTGGTCTCGTCGGATTTGTCGGTCCTCCAAGGATAGTAAGATTCGAATGGCTTAATCGTAGTTGAATATCATTCTTTCGATTAAGTAAAATTCTTTCTTTTAAAAAGAGACTATAGTTATCTCTTTGAGGAGATTCGGCGACTCCATTTTCGTCTTCATCCCATGTTTCCTGTTTTGTATATTGAGCTCCAAATGTGAATCCATGAGTTTTATCATTTGAGGGAAGTGAAAACAGAGCAGAGTGGTTTTGTGCTGTTCCATTGAGAGTATCATCAACATTAAGAGAGGTACTATAACTCTGTTTCTTTGTTAATGGATCTACCGTAATGAGATTAAGAGTTCCTCCGATTGCCTCTGGATTAGTCATTGAAGCTCCAGTTCCTCTCATTACTTCAATTCGTTCGATTCCATTAACCGGAACACTATCAACTCCATAAAAGCTCGATACGGCAGAATGAAGAGGAAGTCCATCGACAAGAATGGAAGTGTGTTCTCCCTTAAGCCCATTAATGGTGAGTCGCTTAGCTCCACAATTTGAACAATAAGTTTGGGCGTCAACTCCTACTTGGTCCTTAACGAGATCAGCGAGAGTTTGTCTGTTAGAATCTCGAAATTTCTCTCCAGAAACGTTTTCAACTTTATAGGTAGAATAGGGGTTAAGAGGTGCAGAAACCTCTTCTTTATCATCAACGACGATTGTCGAGATTGTCTCTTGTGAGTAAAGTTGGAGCGAGCCTAATAAAAATAAACCTAAAAATTTTAGAAACACTATGACTTAGTCGTGATCGTGGTCGTGATTATCTTCATCATGCCCATCAAGGACAAAATCAACTTCTTCAACTCCTACAGGCTTATAGTTCTTGCAAGTTGCTCCATCGTAATGATCATGATGAACGACTTTCATATTTAGAAAACTAACAGAGTCTAAAACATCGAGCTTGTTCGTCAATTCTGCTTCATCTTCAACTACTGCTTCGAGATTTTCAATAAAATTATGAGGATCGGTTGAATCTTTAAATTCGATTCTCAGGTATTGTTTAAGAAGGCCCTCTTCTTCATATTGTCTTAAGGAGTTTGGATTCAACTCTTCTTCACTTGATTCTTTGAGAGAAAGCGAAAGAAGGACAGGAATTGTGCTTGGTTCATTTGAATCTTCATCGTAATAAACATTTGTTGATTCATTATATTTTAAAAATTTACCTTCTCCTGCACTTGGAGAATGGCCATGAATGCTATAATCAACTTTCATTAAAAGGTGATGACCTTCTTCCCTATGATCATGATTGTCACCATCCTCATGCTCTTCTTCAACTAGGGCCACATAGAAGTTGCATGTTTTAGCATCGTTGTCTTTTCCCTCATATTTTACGGCCATAGCGATAACAGTTTCCGCTTCAGGGGTGATTGCTTGTTGGTTATTATCAGGGTTTGGGGCAACAGAGCTGTCTGGACTATCAGCACATGAAATAAGAGTAAAAATTAAAAGGCAAGTCATCGAAATTGCTTTAAGCATAAGGGCTCCAAAGAAAGCGGTATTTATTGCAAATCATTTGCATTTAACGTCTTATAGGGTATATTTCAGATTGCCTGTATTTGCAAGGTCCGTCTCATGACAGAGAATTTTCTACATAATATATTAGGACGAATTTGTTCTTTAAAACTCCATTTTTTCAAAGGAAATAACTCGTAGTGTCTAAGGTTTTATTTTTGTTCGTCGTTGTTGGATCGGTTTCAGCTTCACCTTTTCTCAAGAGCCTTACTGATTCGAGCACTATTAAGCTTCAGGAGTTAAAAATTACTCCAACAATCTTTGTCCTTTTTCAGCCGAATTGTAGTTTTTGTCGAAAACAGGTTAAAGATCTAAAATGTCTTAAAAAGAAATATCGGATTGTCTTACTTGGAGCTTTTGCAGCTGAAAAAGAACTGCGGGATGAGTATCTTAAAACTGGAGTTTCTTTTCCTGCTTATTTCGTAAGTTCTGATGTCTTAAAGCAATTTGATATCCGCTCAAAAGCAACTCCCCAAATCTACTATTCTGAAAAAGGTTCAACTCCTATCTCGATAGGTTTTAAGAAATGTGAAGAACTTAAGAAACTTTTCTAACAAGGATAGATCTAATAAACTTTTTTGGATTTCCTGCTTGAGTTTGTTGTCATAGAGCTAACTTAAAGCCTTCAGCGTAAAAGTCCTCTGAATTATTGGTTTTTTTTACTTATTCAAGCTCAAGGTCATTACAAAGTTTGTGAGCTTCTTTGATGGTCATCTCTCCAGGGAGGTGATGGATTGTTTTTTTGACTGTAACACAATTAGCAGTGTTATTGATATCCTCAAAATCGGACTGAGATCTATTTTCTCCAAAATATCTAACAACAATATTCTTCTCTAGTCTTTCAGAAAGTATATCAGCATTTTCTTCAGTGATCTTAATATTTTTATTACAACTAAACGTACTTGATTCTCCTGTTATACAGGCATGTCCTTGTAAGCTATAAGCAAGAATAAAGAGAACAAGAAGGGGCGTTGCTTTCATTTTTCACCTTTTTAAGAAAAAGCTACCGATTGTAAAGACAACCGTCAAGTGAGTCTGTTTGAGATTCTAATTTAAAGATTAAAGAAAGCTTCTCCTGAAGCGAGAAAGATACTGATGATCTTCAGTTCTTTTTCATCGATTTAGGAAAGCATTTGATGTGCATAAAAGAGTGAGAACCCTAAGATTATTGCGAATATACTTTTCATAAGCTCTTAAGCGTTATTTTGAATCATTAATTTATTTAATTTTAATGTCTTAGGAATATGTCTGAATGATTAAGAGATTGGAAGGCCGAGAGAGAATCTCGACCTTTAAGAATTAATTATTAAGCAGTTGAAGTAGCTCTTTCCAGTTTGATTGTCCATCAAGGAATCGTATCCCAAGATTAATACTTGAACCAGTGATTGATGAGAGTCCTAAGTTGCGTCCTTTTGAAATATCAGAACTATCAATGGCATGAACTCTGGGACCTTCGCTGACATAACTTCTTCCGACAATCACTGAGAAATTCGAAGTCTTATCAATCGTGAGAGTTGCAAATTTTCCTATCAGTTTATCTTGGTTTCCATCATATCCACAGTCAGCTCTTCGGTCGCAGAAAGAGCGAGTGTTATCGATATAAACTTTCTCGTAACCAAGGTTTGCTCCGAAGTTTGTTGCAAGACCGATTGATGGGGCAAGGTATCTCCTTCTTCGAGCATCACTTCCTTGGCAAGTTAAAGTTCCAAGTCCAATCTTCGCTCCTATCAAAACAGCTCCTTGAACATATACTCTCTTGAAGACACAACGATTTTCAACAAACATTAGTTTGCTAATAAGATCCCTCGATTCAGGATCTTTTTCTAATAAAGATAATAGTTGTTTGTTTGTAAGTGATTTCTTAGCTTTTTTTGTTTTATTTTTTAGTTTCCTGCATTCTTTTCTCAACTCTATCAAGTCATTTCCAGAAGAAGCTGTTTTAAGTTTAGCGAAAACTAGTTGTGCCGCTTCAATATGTGCTTGTGACTTCTTTTTTTTCTGAGCTATTCTTCGTAGACATTTTAAGACTTTAACTTGTTTCTTTTCGAGAGAATTGAGTTTGTATTTTTCCTTCAGAGGATTATTTTTCTTAATATACTCCAAATCATATTCTGAATAATTAAAAACATAATCAATAAAGTTATCTTGTGCGAAAGAACTGAGAGTCATGAGAGTAATTAAAGCAACGATCGATCTTTTCATCTTCTTCTCCTTGAGCTCGTTAGTATACTTCTTTTTTATATATTTGTAAGACAAGTTGTTCCATTTGAGAAATGATGTGAGGGGCTTATATCTCTATATTTAAGTTAGAACAAATCGCAGAGTTCGAATTTACAAGATAAAAATTGAGATTTCAGTTACTTGTCGCTGAGTTCTCGAAGCAAGAGTTCTTAGTTATCCTCTCAAGGAAATTCCCTTATTATAAAGTTGAATCGATATCGCGTTGTTTAATAAATTTTCCATGAATCAAGGGTAGGGGGGGAAGAGTGTTTCAGAAACCGGTGACTCTTTGTGAGTTTGTAAAAACTTTAAGTGAGCTAATATATAGATTTTACGGTATAAATTCGGTTTGAATTTCCGGCTGAGACTTCAAAATCATCACCAAGACTTAAGTTTACAAGTTCTCTTCCTATGGGAGAGAAAACAGAAATTATAAGGATCGTCTCTTCTTGGACCTTAAGGAGTGTTCCCCCTGAAGCAGAGGATAAGAAGTGTTTTCTAATATTTCCGTTGAAATCAAGGTCTATGAGTGAGCCGATAGAGACAGTGTCATTACTTGCTTGGAACTCGATAGATTCTAAGAGTTCAATATCTTGCTTGATTTCTTCAACTCTTTTCGCTTGAGCTCCAGCAAGATAACCGGCTTCAATACCACGAGTATCATATTTTCCGTCTGATTTGAGATCTCCCTCAATGGTGAGACTTTTGGCAGATACAGAGGCTTCCATGGCCTTCTCTAATCTTTCTTGAGCCTGCTGGATTAATATTTTCTTTATTTCTTCTTTAATATTCATTCATTATTCTTAGTCAAAACTTATACTTTTGATTTTAACTCCCTAGTGAACCATTTTAAATGATAATATTGAAGAATGTTTAGATTATTTAAAAAAGATCCTGTTGGAAAGATGAAAAAAGAGTACGCCAAGCTTCTTGAAAAAGGAATGCAGGCTCAAAGAAATGGAAATATAGAGCTTTATGCGAAGCTTTCTAAAGAAGCTGATGACCTAATGAAAAAAATCGATGAAATCGAGAAACCTAAAAATTCCTAAGTCATCAATTTTGTTAAAATACCAAGAATTGTACAAGCCCCAAGGATTCTAAAGAGACCTTGCTTTAATTTGAATTGTATTAAAAGAGCGACTCCACAAATTCCAGCGGCATAAAAATCGATTGAGTTCAAAATAGGATATTGAAAATCAAGAATTCCATTTTGTATATTTTTAGATTTCAAAAATAATGAATTCAGTACAAACCAAAGTGAAAGATTAAAAATGACTCCAACAACACTTGCAGTGATCGCACTCAAAGCATTACTCAGGACTTTTTGTCCTCTAATAAATTCAACATAAGGAGCAAAAGTAAAAATAAAGAGAAAGCATGGGGCAAAGGTCATCCAAGTTGTAAGAACTGAACCTAAAAAAGCACTGAAAAGCGGATTAAAACTTTCTGGGAAACGATAAGCTCCCATGAACCCTACATATTGAACAACTTGGATGAGTGGACCTGGAGTTGTTTCTGCGAGAGCAAGGCCATCAAGCATTTCGCCACTTTGTAACCAACCGTATACTTCAACTCCTTGTTGAGCAACATAGCTTAAAGCTGCGTAAGCTCCTCCAAATGTTACGAGTGACATCTTACTAAAAAAAACATTTATGGCATGCAAAGAGGATTGCGGTCCTAACCAAAGATAAACTCCACAGAGAGGAAGCATCCAAATGAGAATCCAGATTGATAGAGTTTTAACTGTTTGAAAAAGGGAAGGGAGTTCTAAGTTGTTTATTTCGCTTCTATCATTATTTTTAAAAAAAAATCCATGAAGTATTCCAATTATTCCAGAGCTTATAACAACCAATGGAAAGCTTAGATTAAAAAAGAATAAAGCAATAAACGCTAATCCCGCAAGCAACCAATAGAAAAAACTCTTTAAGGACTTTTTTGAAATCCGATAAAGTGCTGCTAAAACAATGACAATAATTGCTGGTTTTATTCCGTAAAAAAGTCCCTGAACAATCGAAACATCTTGGTAAAGAATATAGATATAAGAGAGAGCAAGAATTGAAAGAAAACCAGGAAGAATAAAAAGCCCTCCGGCGATAAGCCCTCCTCTCCACTTGCTCATAAGCCAACCCATGTAAGTTGCTAATTGCTGAGCTTCTGGTCCAGGGAGAAGCATGCAAAAATTGAGCGCATGAAGAAAGCGTTCCTCTGAAATGAGCTTTTTATCTTCAACTACAAGTTTATGAATAACTGCGATTTGCCCAGCTGGGCCACCAAAGCTATGAGCGGCGACATAACTCCAAACTTTGAATAATTCTTTTGTTCCAATTTTATTCATTTAGTCTTTAGCTTACCTTTTTGAGGAAGAGTCGTCATGGATTCAAGTGGTTTTGACTTGATCTTAATCATGTTAGTCTAATAAGGAACTTAATAAGGAGCTATTATGCAACAATCCGGAAATCCAACTCTAAAACCTGATGCTTTTCGCGTGTCTACTCTACCTGGTGAGGAGGTTATGACTCAGAATGGGACCTATTTAAAAACAGCTGTTCTTTTAGTTCTTTGTGTTTTTAGTGCGAGTTATACTTGGGGCTCTACAAATCCAGTCTATCTTTGGGGCGGATTAATCGGTGGTTTGGTCTTAGCGATTATAACTGTATTTAAAAAAGAATGGTCTCCTATAACAGCTCCACTCTATGCTTTAGCTGAGGGACTTGTCTTAGGTGGAATTTCTTCGATGTATGCCTCTCAGTATCCAGGAATTGTCGAAAATGCTATTATGTTAACTTTTGCAGTTATGGCGGTCATGCTTTTTACTTACAGTACAGGAATGATAAAAGTGACTGATACTTTTCGAACAGTGATTACTATTGCAACGGGTGCGATTTTTTTAGTTTATATTGTCTCTCTGATTATGGGATTCTTTGGAACCTCAATTCCAATGATTCATGGAGCTGGTCCAATTGGAATTGGGTTTAGTGTCATCGTTGTTGGGATAGCAGCTTTTAACTTGATGCTAGACTTTGATTTTATTGATCGAGCTGCGAATACAGGCAATAGTCCGAAATATATGGAATGGTACGGAGCTTTCGGTCTTGTTGTGACTCTCGTATGGCTTTACTTGGAAATCCTGAGGTTACTCTCAAAATTAAATCGTCGTTAAGATGATTGAGAGTTTAAAGGCCTTTGTATTTGATATGGATGGGACTCTCATTAAGTCGGATTTAAACTTCGACTTAATGAGAGAAGAAATGCAGTTTCCTCAGGGAGCTCCGATTTTAGAGTATCTCGCGACACTTACAGATGAAGAAGAGATAAAAAAAGCGAACGAGGTGATTCATCGTCATGAGCTTGAAGGGGCTAAAAGAGGGACACTCTTTTCCGGAGTTGAGTCACTTCTTAAGACGATTAAATCAAATGGTCATCCTCTTGGTTTAATTACAAGAAACTCGACAGAGGTCACAGATATAGTTCTTGAAAAGTTTAATTTAAGTTTCGATATCGTTTTCACAAGAGACAATTGTAAACCTAAGCCTGATCCAGAAGGCTTACTCATTATGGCCAAGGAATGGAATTTAAAAACAAATGAAATGATCTATATTGGAGATTTTCTCTTCGACTTAAAAACGGCCCAAAATGCTGGTGCTTATTCAGGACTTTATTTAAATCCTAGAAATGAGCCTTTTAAAGATCAGGCTGACTTCGTGATTGAAGATTACAGTCAATTCGAAGCCAGGCTTAAGAATTAAATATCACGTAAGCTTAATAATAACGTTCCTATAAAAATAATAACGGTAGATCCTCTGAAGACATTATGAACTCCGATATACTTATTATCTAACTTTAAGTCTCGGATCATCCCCATCGCCAAGAAGCATAATGAAGAAAGAAACGGAAATAAGAAGGCGAGGTGACCATCTCTTCCAAAAATCAAACCAGAAATTACACCTCCAGCAATGAAGCTAAAAAGGATCCCAATTCTTGTCATGTTTTTATTTCTTTCCTCTTTATACTTGTTAGGTTCACTTTCTTTCCATGCAAAAACTTTTGTCAAAAAGATTCCAATGTCAGTAGAAAGTCCTGTCATGTGAGTTGGCTTGAGAAATCCTCCTGTTGCTAAAGCACATGTCGAATTCTGAATTCCGCAGCAGAAAGAAAGTAGAAAAATGATTTTTATATTTTTGAGATCATCAGGAAGCATATGCCCATAGCTAGAAATCAAGAGAACTAAAAAGAAGAATAAAGCTTTAATAGAAAGAACGAGAATATAATTAGGCTCTTTCTTTTCTTCCATTTTTCTTCCAATAAAATGACCAGAAAAAGCTGCACCTGTAATAAAGGCAAGCAAGACAGTTAAAAAAGTAATAATAATCTTTTGATCAAGGCTTGAGATTCCCATACCAATCTGGGAACTTGTTCCTGTTACGTGAGAAACAAAATTACCTGAAAGATAAAAAGCACCAACGTTAATATATCCAGCCTGAAACGCCATTAAAAACCACATAAAATAAGTGGTCGGCTTACTAAAGTAAGCAGTGTCATCTATACGAAGCATTTTTTTTCCTCCAGTCGGTGTAACTCTCAATTCCGAACTTACTGAGAGTCGGTGCGAAAAACTATTCTAAAAATCGAATGAAAGTTATTAATTTTTTCTATGTTGGGATTTTATCGATTTGATCTATAGTAAAAAACAACCAAACGGGGGTGCTTATGAAATATCTTAAAATGCTTTTAAAACGGCTTTATTCTATCAATTCAGTGAGTTTAACTTTTGATCTTGAACTTGCTAAGCAAAGAATTGAAGAAAGACAAAAGGATCTTGAACCAGAGAAAATCTATCTTGCTTAGACAAAGTTGAGATAAAGACTCTGTATTTATTTCCTGCTTATCAGCTTATTCCAAAGCTTAGAAGAAGCTTTCAGTTTTAGTCGATTTCACCGATAAAGCTTTATGTCTTCTGCTTTCCACTATTACTTAACCTTCAATCCTTATTTAAATGACAACTATGAGTCTGGCTATACTCAAGCTCATGAATTTCGTGAATTCCTTAAGGGACGAATTGAAAAAGATTCTTCAGCGACGGCCTTTTGGGGGAAATTTATTGGGCAGGATAGGAAACATAAAGTTGATATTGAACTCTTTAAAACAATTTTAGCGAAAAACTCTGAGCAAGGTCTGAGCACTCATCTGTACATCACTGACTTTAATAATCTTTGGGTCGGGAAGGTGAAAAGCATTACCGATAAGCTTCCTAATAAAAACGCAACTCTTAGTTTTTACGAAGGTAAAAATGTTGAGATTTGGTTTGAAATTGAAGATTTTACATTAACTCATTCCAATAGTTCTGATACCGCTTCTAAGTTAAGCGAACTTTATATTGATCACGAACATAACGAGATGGAAATCCAGGGAATGTCTCCCTTTACCACTTCTGTCCGTTACCCTTGTTTACTTCAGGATATTGCAGAAGAACAATATTTTGATGAGTTTGATCGAGAGCAGTACACGCATCTCATTTTAAAAGAAAACCTCGCTATTAATAGAAGCGTTGATAATGCTAAAAAGGTTCTCCATGCTTACGTTTTTCCGGAAGAAATGTACGCGAAGATCCCTCACACAGCAAAACTTGAAATAGAGACTGCTGAGATCGATATTCTTGAAAATCGTCATCATAATTCTCACCAAATTGCCTTTTCCTATTTGAGAGCTCTTGAGATCGTTTTGAATGATTTAGTTGTTCATAATATTAGAAGAAAGGGGATGGCCAAAGACTTCTATGTCGATGCCACAAGTGCCCCTCCAAGACTCTATCTAAATCCAACGAAAGACTATTTCATTACTCTTAAAGAGCATAATAAAAACTTCTCGATTCCTATGATTTTAAACTTCGTCGACCGTGCTGTGAACGGTGGTCACCTCGAGTTTAAAAAGGCTTTTAGCGAGCACAAGCAATTTATTCGCTATCTTACGAAAGAATTAGGTCCTTTGGTGCGAGATAATGATTTAATAAAAATTAGAAACCATTTAGCCCATGGAGAGATGAACGAGGTTTCTGTAAAGCAAGCGAATGAAGTGAGAAGTCTTGTTTTAGGAGTAGGTATTCCTGGTCTCATTCATATGTGTTACAAAACTTTTTATCATGAGAAGTTTAGCACTAAAACCGAGAAACCTAAAAAATCTGATAAAAAGAATGTTCTCAAACTTGTTGGTTAATGACCTTTTGGTGTAATCGGGCTTATGGGTAAAACAGAAATTCTCTCCTCAATATATTTAATCTCTTGTTTCAAGCTTTCTTTCTGAACTCATTAACTCTTTTCCAATGTCGTATAATAGCCGAGCTTGGCTCGTTCATTATCTGAGTTCTTAGAATTAATTGAAAGAGTTTAAATAAAGAAAGCTAGGCAATGGATTTGCCTAGCTTTCTGTGTATTCTTTTTAATATTAGAAAACTTATGAAGCTGTGTTGATTGCAGCGTAAAGAACGAAAGCACCAATAGCAATCACCGCTATAGATCCAAAAGTGTTAAGTCCCATAAAGAAGTTTGCACCTTCTCCTTGAATAGACTGTGACAATAACTCTGGATCTGACAAGTACTTAGCAAGTTCAGCATCAGATGAGTTAGAAAGAATTTTAAGAAAAGAAGCTCTTTTCTCTTGAGATGGGATTTGATTGATAATTGTCGCAAATCCTGCTTTGAGTTCTTCATCAGAAGCTGAGTCGATGAAAGTATTGAGTTCATCTTCAAAAGACTCAATTGTTTCGGCTCTAAAGTCCGCTTCATGAGCTTGAGGATGAGAAGTTAAGAGGTAATCATACTTCTTTACAATGTTTTTAACTTCATTTTGTGGTTGGGTCGCAAAAGTGCTTAAAGAAAAAGTAATCAGCAAAAGCTGAGCCATCATTTTTTTCATAATGTTCTCCTATAAATGTTGAGGAGAACCTAGCATAAAATAAGAACAATGGAAGAGGGTATGAAAAAAAGACCTGCGTCAAAAAAGCAAAAAAAAAGGCCGGAGCAAGCTCCGGCCATATTAAAGACATTTTTTTGCAAATTATCTTTCAGCTTTGTATCGAGCGCGGATGTCACAGTCGATGTATCCATCAAAGGTTTGAACTTCTTGATAGTCCCATCCGTCGAATTGACAGCTACCAGGGTTATTAGCACGAGATTCGCATCGATTAGCAGCACTATTAATAGATGCATCTATATCTGAAGGGTAATTATATCTAACAAGAGAATCGTAAGTACAGTTAGGAGCTCTTAAGAAGAATGAGCTATAGAAATACTGGTACTTAATTCCTTTAGCAATTGCAATGATAAGAACTGTAACAATGACAGCTCCAAGGATAATAAGAAGGACATCTGTTCCACTAAGATTTGTGAAGAAATTCGCACTTTCACCTCTAAGAGCATCTGCAAGAAGAGTTGGATCAGTGAGGTAAGTTGCTAGTTGATCTTGATTAGAGTTATTTAAAACTTTTAAATAAGCCTCTCTTTTTTCCTGTGTAGGAATTTGTTTAACAAGTTCTTGGAAAGAAGCGTCGAGCTCTTCTTTAGAAGCATTTGAAAGAGCAGTCTGGATATCAGACTTGTAGTTTTCTAAAGTGGACTTTCTGAAGTCTGCTTTATGTGAATCTGCGTGAGAAGTAAGAAGGTAATCATACTTCTTCATAATTTTGTCGATTTTGCTCGCATTTTCAATTGGCTTTGCAATGGTGTTGAATGAGAAAGCAACCAAAAGAAATAAGCTTGTGATTTTATTAAACATTTTTGCCCCCTTAAATGTTTTTATAGAGTTGGGATGAAATTATCAGGGAGTTTTTAAGGTGGCAAGTAGCTATGAAGGAAGAAGGGGCCTTTCAACCCCTTCAAGTCGGTTGTTTAGCGCTTACGATCGGCCCTATAGGTGGCTTTTACAGAGCAATCGTAATAAGTTGAATCGTCCCATTCGTCGTAATAAGATGTTTCGTTCCAATCCCAGCCAGCCCATTTACAGGTAGACGGGTGTTTTGCCCCGTTGCGGCATTTTGAATAAGCATTATCTTTAGCAGCTTCAATTTGAGCGTAGCTATAGTTCCACTCTAGATTGCTTGTCGTACAAGCTCCTCCAAAAGAAAGCGAATAACTTTTAAAAGTCTCGTATTTTATTGCTACGACAATGGCCTCGATGATTGCGTATAAAATCAGACCACCAAAAACAATAATGATGATATCTAACGCAACGCTATTAGTAATAAAGAAGTTTGCACTTTCTCCTTTTAACGAATCTTGGAGCAAAGTGGGGTCGGTAAGGTAGGACACGATTTCTTTTTTGGAAGAATTTTTTAAAACCTTAAGATAAGTTTCTCTCTTCTCCTTGCTTGGTATTTCGTTGAGGAGCTGATCAAAACTTTTCTTTAACTCTTCTTTGGAAGTATTATTAACAGAAACTTTGAGATCTTCTTGAAATTTTTTGATCATTTTGTCACGAAACTCTTTTTTGTGAGCATCGGGATGTGCAGATAAAAGGTAGTCATACTTCACCATGACATCCTTGATCGATTTCGCTTCATTTAAGGGGGCAGCAATTGTTTGAAAAGAAAAAACAAATAAAAAAATACTATTTAGTATTAACTTAAACATAAGTAGTCCTCCAGACAGATTAGTTTGATCGAGGAGACTAAAAGCAAAATGAAGGCCAACTTAAAAAGCTAAGAATCTTAGGTATATAAAGGTTTTATGGTGAGGGGCGAATTGATACCAGTGTCGTTTAAGTGGTTTCTAAATACCTCTATTATTAAGAATAATAAGAGTTTCTAGTTGGTATTTTTTTGGCATCGCATTTTTTAGAATGATAGGAAGGTCTTTGATTTTTGTATCAAGATTCATTTTTTTTCTAAGATCAAACATTAGGCGATCCGCAAATTCTTTTCCTTCTCTTTTTTGAAGCATTTGTTGAATTTCATAAAATACAGACAGGGTAAAATCAGAACCAAGCCCAGCATCAGTATCAAGTTTTGGAGAATAAGCTGTTTTTGAGAGCGCCGAACGTGAACCTACAAGAGTACCATATTTTCCAAGTTTATGAGCGATTTCGGATCTGTTCGAAATCATGACTGCAAAGAAATCAGCATAGCCTTCCAGAAAAGCTGTGTTATCAATTGGTGGAACAAAGTCAGCAATAGCATAATGAGTATATTCGTGATAGATCACTTCGGGAACGAAGGCAGCTTCAAAATAAATTTTCTTATTGGCAAAAATCATAAAGAGTTCAGGCATCGCATACTTTAAAGAAGAAGAAATAAGAAAGTTTTGAAATAATGTTTTCCCTGAATTTTCAAGTGATCCTACAAAGTCAGATGAAATAGCAGCATTGGCTGCTGTGAAGAAGAGAACATCAGTATTCACATCGATCGTTTTTGGCATTGATGCACGAATAAGTTGTTTGAACTTTTTTCTCTCTTGTTTTGTGAGTTTGACTCTCTTACTTGGACGGAACCATATTTCATTTTCCCAAGCTCCAATACCAAGGTCTTTATCCCCTGAGCCTGCAGCAACGGTTGAAGCATTATTAAAGATAGGCTTTAGTTTTGCATTTTGGAAATGATAAAGCTTATGATAAGCATTTTCGATTTCCATTCTTACAACCATTTGCTTCTCTTGAGTATAACCCAGCTTTTCAAAATAATTCTTTGCTATCGTGAGATGGTAGTAAACATTGGCTGCTTTATTCGATAATGGAGAATCATCTATTTTGATCAATTCATTCGTTGTCTTATAAACAATTTTAAAATACTTTCCTTCGTAAACCTTATCTGAAAGAAGATCTTGTAATTTAAGCTTAGAAAGAACGAGTTTGTCTTTTTCATTTCGAACGATAACATCTCTTTCAACTTCAACGGAGAAAGCAGAAAGAGTTGATAAGATGAATGTAAGCACAAAAAATCTCATAGTTTCATCTCGCAATTCCCATAGAAGAGATCGTGCTTATACTCAGGGTTTTCTTGGACCTTTGGTTGAACAAGTTGATCAACAAAAGAGACAGTTAAAGCATAGCTTATTCCATAAACAGGTCCCAAAAGACTAGAAACAAGGAAATCTAGCCGTCCCATAAAACCTGTGACTTTTTGCCAAAAGTTCTTTTTCTTTGTTTTCTTTTCAAGTTTAGCAAAAGCTTCGATTTCATTATCATCAATATGACCGACTTCATAAGAAAGTGTTAAGAGGGTTCTGTAACTAAAATCTTTTCCTTTAAAATATGATTGAGCAAGGACGGCATCCTTTTCTCGATTATAAAGTTTAATCCCTAGTCTTAATTGCTCAGTAGGGTTAAGTGAAATTCTTTCTTTCACTTCTCCATTGTCGAGATAAACAATTTCAGATTTCTCATACTTAAATCGTTTCTCCAGCTTGTCGATGAGCTCAAGCATATCCTTCATTTGAAGAAGCGTGTAATCGGTATAAAGTTCATATCGACTACTAGCGATATTCTTCTTTTTTCGATTACTATTGTGAAATTCTGTGATGTTCTTATTAAGTTTAAAACCTGCTCTTTCTAAGGATCGGCGCTTTTCGTGATATTGGCTAATAGAAAGAGAGCTTTTTAGATTTTCTTGATGAAGTCTCGTCATTTCAATCAACATATATTGTTGCTTTGTAAGAAGACCCGCTCGATAAGCATAACTATTTAAAGGACCAAGAGTTCTATCATCATCTGTTGTCAGAACATTCATTTTGGATTCGAAGTCCTTCCATTTTTCGCTTAAGCAATCTTTTTTGGCAAGAAAACGAAAATAGTAAGCAGCAATAATTTTCTTTCCCTTTTGAACTTTAGGGACTTGGCCCGGAGCTCTTTTCTTTAGATAATTTATGTATCCAAGTAGAATATCTGTCTCGACTTGGTCGATATAACCTTTCTTATTAGCGAGAATGAGTCCGTATTTTACATTATTAGCGCCAAGAGGGAGAAGCTCTTGAATAAGCTCTGGTTCACAGAACTTATTTCTTAAGCTAAAAACTGCTTTGAACTTTTCTTCGGAAAAATTCTCATTGATGAGTTTATACTTCTTCTTAAGTCTTTTATCTGAATAGTGAGATTCATACCAAGTTTTTGAACTTGCTAAAGAGATCACTGGAAATAAGAGAGTTAAAAGAAGTACTTTCATTTTAATGGTTTCTGAATACTATGAACTTTTGAGTTACTAATGCATGCACTTAAACCGTGAGCTAATGCTGTGGTAACTTTCTTAGTTTCTTTAGCGACATGATTTGGATTATATTGCTGCTCAATATATACAGTTTCTTGCTTTCCTTCAGCAGTTAGTAGGAGCACGTCAACAGCTCCTTCGCTGTTGTAAGTAATTTGTTGAACAGAACCGCAGGTTGCAAATGAGCTAGCGTTAAAAGCGATTAAAGAAGTCATCAATAGAACTTTCATAAACATCTCCTAAATTATTAATTAGGAATATTTTAGGCTGCAGCTCGATTTGGAGCAATGAAAGAAGAAGGAAATGTAATATCTATAAGGGGGTGTGGTGAAACTAGACAGTTTCACCAGCTTGAAATTATTGAAGTTTACCGGTTAGAGATCCGAGGAAGGCCTTGATCTCTTGAACATCAGTTGCCGTCAGAGTTTCTCCGAGTTGATGCTTGGCCATGAGTTTAATGGCCTCTTCTAATGTTTTGACTTTTCCATCATGAAAATAGGGTGCTGTTTTTTCGATATTTCTTAAGTTAGGAATTTTAAAGAAGTATTTATCGTCTTCACTTTTAGTAACATTAAAACGACCAAGATCTTCAGTTTGATAGGCTTCAACGGCTCCAATTTTTTGATACTCTTGACCGCCTATAGAAGCTCCGTAATGGCAGCTCACGCAACCAACTTCGATGAACTTCTTTAGTCCTCGTTTTTCGAGTTTATTTAAGGCATTTATGTCACCTTTAAGATACTCATCAAAGCGATCAGTCGTAACAAGAGTTCTTTCAAATTCAGCGATAGCGACACCAATATTTTTAAAAGTAATCGCTTTATCGTTTTTAAAAGCTTCTTTAAAAAGAGCTTTGTATTCAGGTGTATTGAGCTTTTTGAGAACTTCTTTCTCTGAAGCAAGGCCGTGTTCAATTGGATTGAGAAGCGGTCCAAGCGCCTGAGCCTCTAAGTTTTCAGCTCGACCATCCCAGAACTGAACAAAGTTATAAGACGAATTAAAACTGGTAGGAGAGTTTCTATCACCACGTGTTCCATCATGACCTGGTGAAGTTGCCTCGTTATCAACTCCAAAGTTGTCGAGTTGGTGGCAGCTATTACAAGAAATTTTTCCATTTTTTGAAAGATTAGTGTCGAGGTATAGTTTTTTACCCAGTTGAACCATTTTCATGTTTTGAGATTTATAAGCTTTAAGAGCTTCAAAACTATCTTTAGCTTCATCAAGGAGTTCTTGATCCGCTTTTTTCTCCTCAGGGGTCATCTTTTTTTCTTCTTTCTTAGGAGTACAAGAAAAAAGAATTACAAACATCAACAATCGATACATAATCACCTCACTCGATCGAACCTACTTATAAATAAATGTAATGAATTTAGATTAGCGATTAATATAGAGAAATGAAAGCATCATTTTTTGGACAAACTCAATTGATTTAATCAGACTTCCTTGAGACGATTATCATTTTCTTAATCACAGAATTCGATTTATAAATAAATAGTGAAAAAATTTAAAGAAATTGCAGATTTAAATGAGCTAATGACCCTTGCTGATAATGATTTGGTTCGGATAAAGACGCTTGGAAAGATCTCTTATAAAGATGGAGATTATCCCGTTGTTGCCTTTGAAATTGGATCTAAAGATAAAGATTCTCCTGTATTAGGCCTTTTTGGTGGAGTTCATGGATTAGAGAAAATTGGAACTCATTTTGTGACAACATACCTGTATCGAATGTTTAAACAAATGCGATGGGATGATGACTTAAGAGAAGAGCTTAAAACCTCTCGAATTATTTCTATTCCTATGATTAATCCTGTTGGAATCGCTCATAACAGTCGGAGTAATGGAAGTGGGATTGATCTTATGAGAAATTCCCCAATCGAAGCAAAAAATGGAAGAATCCCTTTCTTGATTGGAGGGCACCGTATTAGTCCTAAGATTCCTTGGTATCGAGGTAAGGCTGGAGAATCGATGCAAAAAGAAAATCAGTTAGTTGTTGATTATCTTGACGAGCAAATTATGAACTCTGTTTGTACCATCAGTGTTGATTTTCATTCTGGATTCGGAATTCGAGATCGTTTTTGGTATCCCTATGGAAGTTCAACGGATGAGTTTCCTAATTTAGCCGAAGTCAAAAGACTAGAGAATCTCATTGATGATTGTCTTCCTTATAATGTTTATAGAATCGAGCCTCAATCTGATGTTTATACGATTCATGGAGATCTTTGGGATTATATTTATGAGCGCCATCGAGAATATAATAAAAATAATTCAAACCTTTTTCTACCGTGGACATTAGAAATGGGTTCTTGGACTTGGGTTAAGAAAAACCCTCTTCAAATTTTTCAGTATACTGGTCTTTATAATCCGATTAAGAAACATCGATACCATCGAGTCATGAGACGTCATAAGGCCTTGATCGATGTTCTCTTTCGAGCAACAAGAAATCGAAGTTGGATCTAAGTAAAGATATCCCCTAGAACATTTCGTAAAAGTGAAACCCAATCGAAGGCGTAAAAGAATTTACAGAGATATCATCTGAAAGATTTGCTCTTCTCACTGCCATTTCCAAAGCAAGACCAAAGTTTTTAAATGGAATTTCATATCCAACTCCTGCGTAGAGAAAGTATCCACTGGCATCTTTAACATTGTTTCCCGGTTTTAATAAGGAATAACCAATTCCTGGTCTTATGAAGAATGATTTATTAGATTTCAAAAAGTGATATTTCAATTCAAATCCAATATTCCAAAAAGTAATATCTTCTCCAAAAAGTTCTTGATCTTGAGCCTTTAGGTTGGAGAGAACAGGAGAAAGAGAAAAACCGTAAGAGATATCATAGGGTTTTTCCCACCAAAAATTTAAAGTATTGCTTAAGCCTTTATACTCAGCTTCTGTTCCGTTAGAATCAATTGTATGAGTTTCAAAATGTTCTCGCGCCCGAACCTTAAATTTTTGAGAGTAAGCAAAGCAAGGAATCAGCGATAAAAGAATTAAATATTTCATATATTCTTATTCAATGCTAATTACAAAAAAGTTACAAGGCTGTCTAAGGTCTAAATAATGCTTTCTCTAAGACTTTTGGCGATATCGTTGAGTAGGGTTCTCGGAGTTTTTTGAATTTTATTGGCACTAATAAATTTCATGAGCTTTTGATCACCGAGATAGCGTGGCACTACGTGAATATGGCAATGATCAACTTCCTGACCGGCATTGTCTCCATTTGAAATGAAGATATTTCCGGCTTCACATTTTAAATCAGATCTCTGAAGTCCCTTATAAACTTTTTGGGCCAACTGGAACATATCTGCAAGCACGTCGGGTGGAAGGTTTTCAAAGTGAGTGTAGTGAACCTTTGGAATAACTAGCGTATGTCCATGATTGATTTGGTGAAGATCTAGAAAGGCAATTGAGTGTTTTGATTCAGCAACGATACTTGCTTCAGCTTCATTTCTAAGAATTTTACAAAATACGCATCTTCCCATAATTCATTCTAAGACTTAGGCATTTTCAGTTCAATGACTATTTGATAAATTTTAAGCCTAAATCTAAAAAAGAGGGATTATGGGACGGAAATCTGCCAAAATCGCTGCTAAAAAGGGTGCAGCCGATAAAGCAAAAAGTAAGATCTATTCTAAAGCACTTCATGATGTTGCGAAGGCCATCAAGAGTGGTGGTCCTGATCCTGACACCAACTTTCTTTTAAAGATTGCACTTGATCGTTGTCGAAAATTTAACGTTCCTAAAGATAATATTGAAAGGGCCATTAAAAAAGGTTCTGGAGAAGGGGGCGATGATTGGAATGAAATCAATTATGAAGGCTATGGTCCAGGAGGAGTCGCAGTTTTTGTTGAAGCAACGACTAATAACCCGACAAGAACAGTGGCAAATGTTCGTAGTTATTTCAATAAGTGTAATGGATCATTAGGAAAAGAAGGTTGTCTTCAATTTGTTTTTGAGCAAAAAGCCGTTTTTACAATTCCTAAAGGCGAGCTAGAAGAAGAAGATTTTTCACTTGAGATGATTGACGCTGGAGCTGAGGATATCGAAACGGAAGAGGAGATGTTTGAAGTCGTAGGCCCAAAAGAAGCTTTTGGTGATATTCAAAAAAAGTTGCAAGAGCTTTCAATTACTCCTGAAGAAGCTGGGCTTGAAAGAATCCCTCTTAGTTTTACTGGAGCAAATGATGAAGTGATAGGAGATATTGAAAAATTAATAGGTCTTCTTGAAGAAGATGATGATGTTGTGAATGTCTACCACAATATTGAAGCTTAGTTTTTTATTCCTTTCCCTCAATTCTTTTGCCGAATCTGGTTGGTTCAGAGTATCGATCGGTGCTTTTGTAAACTCTAAACAGATCTTTCGAGGCGCAGAGTTTTTCCCTAACCCTTCTATTTTTGCGGGACCTGCTTTTACCTTTTTCGATCAATTACAATTGAGGGGGCCCAATCTTGTTTGGTCTCCGACTTCTCGAAGAGATAAACATCATTTTGAATTAGGCTTACGATACCTTGATGATGGAGAACCTCCTTTAGCTTTTGGAAGTGAATTCGACGAAGAGACCGATTATAGAGCGAAACGTTCTGATGCGATTGAAACTAATTTTCGTTATCAGTTTCGATTTGGTTTTAGAAATGCTTTTGGAGTTGGTTTCTTTTATGCTAAAGAACTTAATCGTCATCATGGAGATTATGGAGAGTTTAACTTCCGAGTCCCTCTTTATAAGTTTCTTTCCTTGAATACGATTATTGGCCATGGTGATCTTTATCATAATCAATATGTTTATGGTCCTACCGCTGTTTCAGGAATCACTCATACACAAGCGGATATAAACTATATGGTTAGAGATTTCTCTTGGTGCGATATTGCCTTTTTAGGGATAAGTAATTCCTGGGTTCAGCAAAAGGAAAATCGAAACGCTTTTTTCATCAGGGGAGGGCATAATCAAACCGTCTTTTCTGTACGTTTTCTTTGGTTCTTATGAGCCGCTCTCTCCATAATTTGGTAAAACTCTGGCACTTGGATCAGAAACATCACAATTATCCCATTCTTTATTGGGCATCCAAAAGTCTTTAATAAGAAGCTTTGCTTGTCCTGCGTAGAACTCTTCAAAGATTTCTCTATAAAGAAGAGATTCTTTTGTAAAAGGACGAGCGTGTTTGTATTTGAGAACTTTCTCTTTAAATTCAGATTCGTTATAAGAAGATTCAGCAAATTCCTTTAGGTAATCAACCATACTATGCCCTACGGCATCAGAAAAAGCTGCTTTCTCTCGCCATAAAATTTCTTCAGGTAAATAGTGACCTTCTTCGAAAGCCTTTCTTAATAAATATTTTCCCTTACCTGTAAAGTTCATCTTTAGTTCTGGATCTAAAGACATCACGTAATCGACAAAGTCCTTATCACTGAATGGAACTCTGGCTTCTAGGGAGTGGGCACTGATACAACGATCTGCTCTGAGAACATCATATAGATAAAGCTCTCTGACTCTCTTAGCCGCTTCTTTTTGGAACTCTTCACCATCTGGAGCAAAGTCAGTGTATTTATAACCGAAAATTTCATCGCTAACTTCACCAGTCAGAACAACCTTTATATCAGTCTTCTCTTTGACGTATTTACAGACCAGATACATACCAATCGAAGCTCTTACAGTTGTAATATCGAAAGTTTCTAAGTGCCAAATAACTTCTCTTAAGGTATCAAGAACATCTTTTTTTGTAATAATGACTTCGTGATGTTCGGAACTAATATGATCAGCGACTATCTTTGCATATTTTAAATCAATTGCATCTTCATCCATTCCGATTGAAAATGTCACAAGAGGTTTTTTTGAATGTTTCGCTGCAATTGCACAGACAAGAGAACTATCAAGGCCACCACTGAGAAGAAAGCCAATTGGTGCATCGGATTGAAGACGTTTTAAAACACCGGCCGTTAAATTTTCTTTTATTCCTTCCGCTGCTTTCTCAATGCTTGGCCTTATGAAGGATTTTACCGCCCCATGATCGAGGTAAGAATGAAAATCTTTACCGTCATAATAATGACCTGGTGGAAATGGTTTGACGTCGGAACAATGTTTTAAGGCTTTGACTTCTGAGCCAAAGCAAACACCGTACTCAGTTTTTCCATAAAATAAAGGACGGATTCCAATCGGATCTCTTGCAGCTAAAAGGTTTCCCGATTTTTCTTCATAGATAACAAAAGCAAATTCGGCATCAAGTTTTGAAACCATTTTTTTTAGTCCATATTTATGAAAAAGTGGAAGGAGGATTTCACAATCACTTTCAGAAACGGGATTATAATCAAGCTCTTCCCTAAGGAGGTTATAGTTATAAATTTCTCCATTGCAGAGTAAGTAATCTTCATCTTTATAGAAGGGTTGATTTCCGAGAGGAGAAAGATCCATAATGCTTAGCCTATGAAATCCAAGTAGGGCACTTTCAAGTTTAATAACTGAACTGTGATCTGGTCCTCGATGATGAATCTTATCAAATGACTCTTTAAAATCTTCTGGTTTGGAAATGTCTGATTGAGCTAAAAATCCGCACATAAAAGCCTCCTATAGTGCAATTCGGATATAATAGCATAAGTTTGGGTTAAATGATTTATTAGTTATAAAAATGACAATTTAATATTAAATCAATGCTAATATCTTGATTAATTTATCAAAGTGTCGATAAGATAGCCGTATATGGAAAGCAAATATCAAATTGATAGTATGGATAGGAAAATTTTAGCTTTTCTGATGAAAGATGCTCGGATGCCTTATCTTGAAATAGCTAAAAAACTTAATGTTTCTGGTGGAACAATTCATCAAAGAATGCAAAAAATGCAAGAGGCTGGTGTTATTTCAGGAAGCCATTTAAAGGTGAATTTGGAAGCACTTAATTTTGATGTCATGGTGATTCTCGGGGTTTTTCTTAAAAGTGCTAAAGACCAAACTAAGGTCGTGAAGGAGCTAGAGAGATTGCCTGAAGTTTTGGAAATTTATTATACAACAGGGAATTTTGCTTTAATGTTAAAGCTTGTTACTAGAAATATTAAAGATTTTCATCTACTTCTTTCTCAGAAAATTCAATCGATTACAGAAATACAATCTACAGAATCATTTATAGTACTTGATAGCCCTTTAGATAGAGATATCGATGTAAATTCCTTATAGAGAAGTTTGTCTGAGTTCATTTTTAATTCTTAATAAGATGGCATTTTTTTGAGGCAGTTTCAAAACCCTGACAGAATCCTAACGGCCTAAAATTCTTAGATTATAGATACAGCAACCGATAAAGACTATGATGTTTATTCACTGAAGGAGAGTATCGTATGAAAAAGATCATCGTCACGTTAGTCGTGCTTGTTTCTGCTGTCGTTTGGAATCATTCACTTAAAGACCAGGAAGCTAACCGTGTAAAAGGGGCGATCCTTGAGTCTCATACTCAACAACATTTAGAAAAAGAATCGAAAAATGGTAACTCTGAGCATGCTAAAATTGATTTATCAAAAGAAAATAAAATAGAACAGATAAATAAGGAAAAAGATACGCTCAAAGAGAGTCGGAAAAAGAGAATGAAGAAGTTTACGAAATCAAAGAAGCAAAAAACTAAAAGAAGAAAAGAGATTGAGGTTAGTGATAATCCCTTTGAGGCTAATTTTGATCACTTACCCGATTATACATTTCATAAAGGTGATTCTGATTTTAAAGAGGAACTTAAAGATCCGGGTTCATTATAAAAAAAGACCTGCAAAGCAGGTCTTTTTTTATTTAAATTGTTTCACAGCATCTAAACAATCTCTAAACTTTCTTCTGAAATAAGGATTCTTTTTCATTCTTCTTTTAATGAAGTCTCCAATTTTCTCCCTAGGCTTTGGCTCTCCATTTTCAACAAGCTGAGCAATCATTTTTCTAAGGCCATTAAGAGTTTCTTCTCTCATTTGCACTTCATTCTTTGTGGCCCAGCTTGGAGCTTGAATATGATAATTCTTTCCAGCTTCTTTTCCTCCACCCATAATGACCCGATCTCCAGAAGTACCTTCCCATACTCGAGCGATAAAGGTTAAATGTTCACGATAAATATCAATTCTTTTAGCGGTGATATTGCTACCGCTGAATTGGCTAAGTTTCTTGAGTTTTTTTCCTGCTTGCTTGATTCCTGAAGCATCTGAGACACCTCTTTTGATAGAGATAAAATCCTTATTAGTAAGACCTCTCATTTCCTCTGCAGCATATTTTCCGTCTGTTAGAATGACAGCATCTGGATTATCCTCCAAAAGCTTAGTAAAAAGTTTTTCTCGGTATTCTCTCGTACTTTTGAGAGTTGCCTCCCATTCTGTCTTGGTTGCTCCATCCATTTCTACGGGTACAGTTTTTATAACAAGATATTTTTCCTCAACTCCAATATCTGCCATAAGTCCATTGAGATATTGTCCTCTCGAACCTGTTAAAGCTTTAGAAGTTGCAAAGTCATCATAACCATGTGGGTCTGCGAGAATAATAACTTTAGGATTATCAAAAGTTCCTCTGTAATGAGAGTAGGGACCATTATTAGGATGAGATTTTACATTAAAAGCTTTAATTCCATATTTATTAAAAATCTTATCCATTGTCCTTACAAGAGCATCTTGTTTTTCTCCAATTGTTAAGATTTTTTCAGTTTTCTTTTTGAGAATATTCTTTTGAGCTTTCTCTAATTCTATTCTTGCTTCTTCTGCATAAGCACTCTTGGGCCAGAAAAGTTCCTGCTCGTTAATCGAATTGATCATCAGTTGATAATAATCATCGGAAGGACCTCGATCATATCGAAAAAGCCATTCATCATTCCGAGGTCGTCCTGTTAGAACCTCGTTACTTGCCAATAAACTTTCATTAGAAGGTTTACCTCTCTTTAATTGCCTTACTTTTTTATCAAATTCTTCAGCTTGTTTCTCCGAAAGTGATTTAGCGATCTTGTTTCGAGTTCCTGTTGTAATCCCTCCACTCTCTCTAACCGCTTGGGAAACAGGGGTCAGTCGAAATCTTGGCATAAAAGGATCACCATGAGGAACAGGTATGAGCGCTCTTCCATATTTATAAGGTTTGTTTGGGAAGGAAGAAGTTAATCCAGGTTCTGGCTTTGGTGGTTTCCAGCCTCTGTCCATTTCTTTCTTTAATGGTTTTAGGAGTTCGTTTTCAACTCTAGTGGAGGCGTTAGCTGGGTTCATACTAAGGGAAGTAGGATGAGGAGCACCTGTAAAAACAATATCAGGAGCGACAATCGTTCCTCCTTTTCCATCTGGAACTAAGAGTCCTTTAATTGACCTTGTCTCCTTTTGGTTGGCTCCTGTCATTGAATTTAGATCATAGCCTCCAAATTGTTCAGGGAAAAGAACTCCATTATTCTTCGGGCCACCCTCGGTAAAAACCATCAATCTTTCTGCTTCTTTAGGATTATCTTGAAGGAGATCTTTTGCAACCTCTGTACTGACACCATATTCTTGAGTTCCGTCTTTATAAACGAGTCCTGTATTAAGTGCTTTAATTCTTTTTTGAAACTTTTCTTCTTCTGAGACTGCAGCAGCAATATTTCTCGCTTTTCTTTTTAGTTTGTCAAAAGCATTCTTTTTAGAATAATAATTACGAGCCTTTTTATAAGCATCGACTAGTTCTATAACCTCTTGTTTTTTATCTGCGGCAAGACTATTAATTTTGGACTCTAGTTTCTTAGCTGCATCAGACTCATACTTTTTTAATTTATCTTCAAGTGCTTTTTTTATTTTTGGATCTTGTCTTAAAACATCTGCGACATCTCTTCCATCTGCAGTAAGAGGAACGGCCCATTCATTGTTTCCTCCTGCACTCACCATTTCAACTTGTGGGACCTTATATTTAGAACCATCTCCAACGTAAGCTCTTGCACCAACTTTTCCTCCAATCGAATTAATATAAGTTGCCCCAGCATCTTTCCCTGCTTGGCCAAGCATGACAACCATCTTCAAAGATTCTTGATTATTTCTGATAACCCAGGAAATAAGTCTATTCCGCCATTCTGCATAAGGTCCTGTATGAGTCAGAAGCCATTGGCGATTTTCGATGACATTGGTGTAGATCACTTTCCCGTTCTCGATAACAGGAGTATTACGACTTCCATATTGACCAGAGATTGTATTGACAAATAAATTAGTGAAGAAGACACCATTTTCAATACCAAAGTGAGATAGCATATCATGAACTCGGCCTCCAAAACCAGCTATACCAGGACGGTTGGCAGCTTCGGCGATATGCGTTCCATCTTGTCCAATCGCAAGCACTGAAATAGAATTCTCCGCAAGAAGTCCTCTAAAAATCATAGCTCCAAAATCAGGTCGAAACTTTTGGCCTCGTTTATAATCAGGTACTAATACCTCAAGTTGTTCTGACATTCCTGGAACGTTTGGAAGGTCTTGAATAATTTGAACAAGCTCTCTATGCATCGGATTATTTGGATCGGGTCCACGATCAAAAAGTGGAGGATCTTTTTGTCCAAAAAGTGAAATTGGAATTAAGAGAAGTAAAAATAAACTTTTAGAGAGATAATGCTTCATTGAGGCCTTCCTTGGTCAATTCAGGAGAAAGAGATAGTAATATTGTATGAACTTTTTTGGTCTTTTAAAGCCGAGGAAAATCTTGATTTTGTTAAGAAAAGTTGAGAAAGAAAGTCGGGGACAAACGTCCCCTTTTCGTGTTTATAATTTCAAACTGAAGACTTTACTAGAGAGCATATAGGGAATAAAGACTTGGTTCGACTTTTTGTCATAACCAATATCTGCTAGTCCTTTTTCGCCTTTGAATAGAGTTGTTATTTTTCCATCATGAGTGATGCGAAAGATCTTTCCATTAACCCAATCCGAAACAATAAAATTTCCATCCTGATCAAACTCAAGTCCATCAAGATTACCAACTGGGTTTTCCGTTATGTATTTTACTTCCTTGGTCGTTAAGTTAACTGAATAGAGGCGTCCTGGAGTTTGAGTGCTCCAGTCAGTTGTTAGCCCCCATGAACTAACAAAGAGTAAATGGTTTTTAATTAATAACCCGTTTGGAGATTCCCATTTCTTTCCGGAGAGAAATGTTGTCACTTTTTGACCTTTGATCTTATAGATTGCTGTTCCTAACGTGTCAGAAACATAAACTGTTCCGTTCTTATCAACAGCGATGTCATTGAGGAACTTAGCCCCTTTAACTTTGATTCTTCTAAGAATCTTACCCTTGTTGATATCAATCTTTACGACTTGATCAATATCCGAAACATAAAGAATATTATTGAAGGAACGCATACCTTTCGGAGCATTAAGGCCTGTTATCCAATTTTCATTAAGAGTCTCCCCTTTGAGATTTAAAAGAGAGATATGCCCTTTTCCATCTTTTTTATTTCCTTCTCCATCGATATTTGAAACGAAAACTAACCGAGTGACTGAGTCAACATAAACAGACTCTGGATTTTTAATATTTTTGTTATTCGTCCATTGTGTTTTAAATGTTTTTTGTGTTTGTGCACATGAAATAAGAAGGATGAAGAGGGGAAATAGAGAGCGCATAGCAGTTCCTTTTTTAAGTTCAATTAAGATCAAAATTCATTATGCCGGAAAAGAAAAAATTTTCTAGTGCGCAATGCATTCTTATGTAAAAAATTAATTTGATTTAAATTTAACGATGTTGTTTTCTTATGAAAGACTAATTATGAGATGTTTTACATATTTAAACTTCTATTTTTAATCCTCTTTTCTTTTTCTACATGGGCGGGAAATATTTCAATTTCTTTAAATAAAAAGCATAGAGGGGATCCCGTAGTCTTTGTTGAAGATGGTTTTTGGAGAAAGCAAAAGCTTGTTAGCAAAGCTTTACTCAGTGATAAAAAATCAGAGTTTGAATTTATAAACTTCACTGGTTCGCCGGATGATATTTTTCGTTCTCAAATCAAAGCAATAAACGGAAAAACTTATCACTTGAATTTAAGTTTAGGGAATTATGCCTCGGTTGTCAGGGCAAAATTATTGCGAAGTATGGGGTATGAAGTTGAGGTTCCTCAATTTTTTAAAACACTAAAATTAAACTTTAAATCTGAACGAGAAAAAAAAGATTTCCTTTTTAAAATTTATGAAGAGATTCAAACTTCTAAAAAGAGATGGATCTTCCAAGAGCTAAAAAAGTCATTGATTCTTAAGTCTGTTGTGCTTGAAAATAGAAATTCTCCGACAAGTGATCTCATTTGGGGAGTGATGAAAAAACACTGGCAAAAAAGAGATCGACGGTTGAGACCTTTGTTGGTTCCATATCTCCTTACTGATTATGTTGAAAATGTAAATTTAATAAGCTGGGAGAAAGGAAAGAAACGAAGAAAAAAGATACACCTTTCTCATCCTTACGCTGTTGAGTTTGAGGGAATTAATCTTGTTGATTTTCATTGGGGATTAGATCAGATTGCAAAACTTGACCGAAAAGAGTGGAAAGAAATCTTTCATCAGTCGGGTTACCCAGATGCTGTTAAAGAATTGATTCTTGAGAAAACACTTTCAAGACTTCTGAGTCTTATCAAAAAATCTAAATTAAAAAAGAAATATCGAATTACTTATAAAAAAAAACTTTCGAACGAAAATATTATTAATGGTAAGTTAGTTTCTCTTCCTGGTTTACAAGATCATGCTCTTCATTTCAAATCGAATAAAGATGATAATCCACTTCTGACGTCAGAGCTTTATCGATTTCTTGGGATTCGCGCTTTTTATATTGGTTTCTCTTCAGCTCTCAATGAGATCCAAAAAAAGATTCCTTTTAATAAAAGATGGGTCGGAGATAGAATTGAAGAACGTATAGAAGAGGGTAAAGGCGCCAACTTAAAAAATCTTGGTATCTGGACAGCTCCTTATTTATCAGGACAAATTCGTGCTTCTCGTTCAGTTGTTTTAGGTAATTATCAAGGTTCAAAGGCTCCCATTCATATGATCGATACTGCAAGTATTGAATTTAGTGGGGGATTTGTTGGAAGAGGGAAACCTTTTTGGAAGAAAGTGATTCCAGGAGGAAGTGTAGGAGCCGCAATTATTCGAACATTCACTCATATTAAAGCTGCTCCTACAATCAAAGCTGTTAATGATTACAAATTTAAAAATCTTTACTTGCCAGGGCTTCTGAAAAGGACGAGTGATTCAATTAAAAGTTTTGCTTGTTCAGTCCTTCCTGAGCCTCATGTTGTTGAGAGAGAGATCCATGGAGTGCAGTTTTTTATTATCAAGTTTGATTTGGAACGGGATGGTCAACGAGAAAAAGCATTATCTCTTAAAAAGAGATGGATTGAGAGAGGAGTGTCTGAGAATTCTATTCTTATTGAAGGAGTTTTAAGAGAGAAGATTTGCAAGCAAGAAGAGAAGGTCTTTGTTGATCTTTCAATTGATCAATTTCTAAATCAGTTTAATCAGGATGAAACTTTTACTATTACTGATGAACTCCGTATTGGAACAGAGGTTCATACAGAGAGGCTTTTTGATATAGGAGTTTCCGCAAGTGCGAGTGTTAATGCTCATCATATTCGTCAAAGAGTTCGTTCTTACGTCATAAGAAAAAAAGAGAATGGCTTTGAAGTGACTTTTAATCGAATCAAAAGTCGAACGAATGGAGTTTCCATGAAAGGGAAGCTCTTAATTCAATTGATTTCTGGAGATTTAAGAGGACAAAAATATAAATTTAAAAGCAATATTTATTTCGTTGATCTCAAGAAGGGCTCGATTGAAGAACGAAAAATTGCTTTAATGACAATGAAGTCACTTTTTAAAATTCGTAACTCTGAAATTATTGAAGAAAAT
Organism: Bacteriovoracaceae bacterium; assembly: GCA_965217035.1. Lineage (GTDB taxonomy): Bacteria > Bdellovibrionota > Bacteriovoracia > Bacteriovoracales > Bacteriovoracaceae > JAUHYH01. Next base: position 2,573,634 of record OZ244226.1, read on the forward strand.
TATGAACCTGTAACTGCTGAACATTCAGCAAAGTCACGATTAAGCAAGTTTAAATTCTTGTTTTGGTCTCGTGAAAAGTTTCGTATGCATCACGATGTTTCGATTCGAGTGAAATCTCTTAAGAGTAAAAAAAGTGAAGAAAGAACTTTTCATTCTTCTATGTTAGCGAAGAGAAGAGGGAGAGATCAAAAATCGTTTGTCTCTCAAGCCCTTAATGATATTTCTTCTGGTTTATTTCCCGTCAACCGAGAAGATATATCTATCGATCCAGGGCAGTCTACTGGTGGAAAGAGTTCTCGATTCCTTGTTTACAGTGAAGTTGAAACGACAAAAGGTCGTGCACCTAGAATGTTGACTCGAGTTCAATGGGGCTATAGAGGTTCGAGAAATAGACCAAGGAAAATGAGACGAATCCTAAAAAAGATTAAAAGAATCTTAGGAAAGAACTCAAAAGAATCATTTATTGATTTGGAGAGTCTCGAAAAAGTTAATGAGCTGAATTCTTACGACGTTCAAGCTAACCTCGTGATTCAACCCAAGGCCCATACTCGTCTCTTGAAAGGTTTCTCAAATATTTCTGATCGTTCTAAGCTAGATCTTCTTTCGAAACTTTACGGAAAGAAGAAATATGAAATGAACTGTGAATATTACGAATCTATTTATGTCGATGGTAATGAGCTTTGCCCTCCTGATGAGATTAAAGAAGTTTATGAGAGTCTAAAAGAACTTCAAGTATTGATAAGGAAGAAAGATAAATCGAGAATTGTTAATAAAATTTTTTATAAACTCTTTAATAAATTTGATAGCGAAAAAGTTTTAAGTTTCATTGGGCGTAAGAATTGGTTCTTTAATTATCAGATCGATGGTCTTAAGGGAGAAACAGACGAGAACTATGTGAATTATCGATCAAAAACAATTGGAAATGATAAATCTGATAGAATTTTAGGAATTCTCGATGAAGCAGGTGAAGAGTACAAGATCACTAGTTATGAAATCAAAGCGCTTCGTTTTACTCCAGGTTTCGATTTTTAACGCTTACAAGAAGCTGATTTAGCTGCTCTTAAAGCTTTATCTCTATTAACGACAAGGTAGGGATAATCGGCTTTATTACTATTCCCAACAATAATTCGCGCTCTTCTCTTAGTCGCTGTTTTTTTTAGTATCGAAATAATTTCTTTTGAACTTAGACAGGATTTATAAATTAGCATTTTGGCAATGACATTAGCGATATAGGGAGCTGCCATCGAAGTCCCACTCATTCTAATATAAGGCTTTGTTTCATTAAATTCAGCATGTTCAAGTGGGTAAGCGGAAAGGATATCTTCTCCTGGTGCATAGATGTCTACAAATTGAAGTCCATTATTAGTGAATTCACTTAATTCGCCTTTATTGTTTACAGAGCCAACACATAAGACATTTCCAGATCTTAATTGGCAGGGCATGACCTTGGAGCCACTTGAAATATCTTCTTGTTCATTGCCAGCAGAGACAGTGATAACCATATTGCTGGCTGCTGAGCTTATATATTTTCTCAGTTTTTCAAAAGCTTTCTTGATATGAGATTCACTTATATCTCCTGAGGGTGATTCTCCCATGCTGATATTAGCGACTCGTGCTCCTTGTCTCTTTGCTAAGTAAATAGAATCTCTAAGATATTTTGTGAAGATCTTGATTGATTGAATAGAGTTCCTCTTTTCTTCTATCGGATTTAAGTCGATATAATCAGGCTTAATTTTTGTTGTTTTATTAGCAGAGAGAGGAAGAACACGAAAAGGAATAATTCCAATTCGAGGATCTTTACCAACAACAATTCCTGCTACATGTGTTCCATGTTCAGCAGAATAAATACTCTCTTCGTCAATATCTCTAACAAGCTTTCCAGTAACTTGATGAGGAGTAAGAAGAGCATAAAAAGGGAGCCCATCATTTCCTGTAAAGTCATAGCCAAGAAAATCATCAACAAAAGCGTTTCTGTCTTCATCTTGAGAGTTAAATTTCTTTGCTAATTCCTTTAAGTTATAATGCATGTGTTTTTTTAAGGCGGGATGAGTGTAATCAACTCCACTGTCAATGACAGCAACGAGGACTTTGTGATTAGAATTGTTTTTGTGAGCTTCTGAAAGGCTAGAGTACTTACGATTTACTTTCTTGTATTTGCTTGTTCCTGGTTGAAAGAACTGATCAATGATCACGCAAGATTGAATAGAAAGAAGAAAAGCTAAACAGCTAAAAAGTCTCATGAATGCCCCCACACTTGGAATGGCATCATAGGTATTTGTATGTTCTCTGTAAATGATAGAAGTTTAGTGATTACTTACATTGCTACGTAATTTCAGGTAGTTAGAGAACAATTTTTCTCAAAAGAAATAACCGCCACCCAAATAAAGTGAAATATACTCTTTCTCATCATCAATGTCTGCGAGTTCTTGGTCATCTTGCGTTTGGCTGAAGACGGAACCTTCTGTTGTTGTCATTGTATTTTTTTGTCCATTCATCGTGAGTGAAGTTAATGAGAGTTTTGTTTCAAAGAAATAGCGTTTTTGGTTGATATAACGAACTCCGCCACTCAGGCGTGTCATAAGGGAATCAGATCTCGATTCTCTTAGAAAGTCATTAACTGTACCATCATCTGTTGTGTAAGCTATTCTTTCAAAACGAAAAAGAGTTCCTAATCCAAATGATCCAAAAAATTGAAGAATTGACTCTTTATATTTGAGGTTGATATTCAGGCCACCTTCAGCGACGATTTCATGTAAGCGAAGTTTTTGCTTGAAGCGCAAGAGAGTTGCGCCCGTTGTGATAACTCCACGGCGGGCCGAGCTATCACTAGAGTCTTTTATATAATTATAGTCAAGAGTTACAAAGAATGAGATGGGAAGTTTGCTTAAAATTTCAAAACCAAACTGAAGACCTGTGCCTGTTGCTGGAAAAGCTTCAAGTTCAGATAGATCAACTACGGCAGAGTTATTAGCATAATTAGGTTGAGCATGGTCTTGACCATATAAGCCAGCTAAGTTTAATCCCATGTAAAAGAATCTGGAGTTGAGATCTTTGGAATAGGCTTGTTCTAAAAAGCTTATTGATAATAGGGCAATCAGAAAAACCCGAGCCATTTATTCTCCTTTAGGGCGGTAAGTTTTGCAGTCTTTAGGTTCTATTCTAATTCATTTATTTCTTATTGCCGAATCTGTTCATGCAAGGAAGTTTAATATGGATATAGCTACGGTTATAGGATTTGTTTTGGCATCGTGTGCGATCTTGGGGGCGATTCTCTACGGTGGTGCACTTAGTATCTTTATCGACGTTCCCTCAGTTGCAGTTGTTATTGGGGGAGTTATTTCTGCAATTTTTATCAAATGGCCAATTGAGAATATTACAAATCTTGTATCTGTTTTTATGAAGTCTTTATTTTTCACGCCAACAAATCTCAAAGGAACAATTGAGGAGATCCAGTCTCTCGCTGAAACAGCAAGAAGAGAATCTGTTTTTGCGCTCGAGAAAGTTGAGATTGCTGATACTTTTTTGAAAAAAGCAGTGAGTCTTGCTGCTGACAATAGACCACCTGATGTTATTACATCTATTTTGCAGTTAGATATTGATGCCATGGAGGAACGGCATAAGCATGGAATTGGTATCATGGAAGGGATTGGTGCTGACGGCCCAGCCTTCGGAATGATTGGGACCCTAATTGGTCTAGTACAGATGCTTCAAAACCTTTCAGATCCTTCAGCGATTGGTCCGGCGATGGCGGTCGCTCTTTTGACAACTTTTTATGGGGCGGTTATTGCGAACGCAATTGCTCTTCCTGTTTCTAATAAACTCACGATTCGTTCTCAGGCAGAGTCGACAAAGATGAATATTATTGTTGCTGGAGTTCTTGGTATTGTTGCAGGGGAAAATCCACGAGTTATTAGAGAGAAGCTTGATTCCTTCTTACCTCCAAGTGAAAGGAATGTTGAAGAAGAGGCAGCCTAATGTCTGACGAAGAAAATAAAGCACCAGAACCATGTCCAAAATGTGAGGAATGTGTCGCTGGTCTCCCGATGTGGATGGGGACATTTTCTGACTTGGTGACGCTTTTACTAACATTTTTCGTTCTTCTCCTTTCTTTCGCAAAAACAGAAACAAGTAAATATAAAGCAGCTCTTGGATCAATTCGAGAGGCTTTTGGTGGAAATGTCCAGCAGTATGGAGAACCAATTGTTCCAGGAAAATCTCCAGACGATTCTCCTACTATGATTGATTCTCAGCAGCCAGTGATGCCTTTTCCGATTGAATTCCTAACGACAGAGGGAATTCTTGATAAGCATGAAATCAATCGTTCGAGTGAAGAAAGTTTAAATGAATTTAAAGAAATTCTTAAAAAATATAGTTTGCAAGAATCGGTAGAGATTCATGAAGAAAATGAAGGAATTAAGGTTCATTTCAAAGAAAAGATTTTCTTTACAGAGGGAGGGACTAAAATCCTTCAAACAAACCAAATAGTCCTTAATAATCTTATTGATCTTTTAAGAGATAATGATTGGGTTGTTTTTGTTCAGGGCTTTGCTGCAAGAGGAGAGAAATCTCCAGGTGGTGGAGATGCTTACTCTTTATCTTCAAGAAGAGCGAATTCAATTAGCAAGTATCTTATTCAAAAAGGGATTAAAGCTGAAAAAGTTATTGCTGTTTCTTTTGGAGATTCTCGTCAACAAAAAGTCGTTGGAAAAAAAGCAACAAAAGCTGAAATACGAAGAATTAATCGAAGAGTTGAATTCCTCATTCGAAAACGAGATATTAGAGCTTCTGGCCGTAAAGTTTCACCTTATTAATTATGAGTGAGTTGTCCTTTCTCAAATCATACTCAAGTGTTGAGAACGCTCTTAAAGAGTGCTTTGGAATTTCAAAACAGCAAATAAAAAAATATCTTTCTCCTAAAATACGTAGTCAAGAAATAAAAGAAAAAATGTCCTTTGATATCCCTCTTAACTTATTAAATCGAAATCGGATCTATCCTGATTATGAAGGCCCTCAAATTTCAATAATTGATGAAGACGAAAACTTTATTGTTCTTTCGAAGCCAACTCGGATTCACACCCATCCTTTAAGCTATGAAGAGGCTAATAATTGCTTAAGCTTTTTAAGAGAGCAGGGTCGTGGGGAAATTCTCAAAATTAACCATGAAAACTATGACCGTGGTCTTGTTTTTCGACTTGATTATGAAACGTCAGGTGTTCTTATTTATTGTAAAAATGAAATTTTAAGAAAAGTTATTCGTAATAACTTTCAAAGATCCTTCATACAAAAAAAATACCTTGCGATTGTGGAAGGAAATTTCCCAACTTATACCACAATCAATGGACGATTAAGCTCTTCGGGACTCAAAGGACATAAGGTCGAAGTCACTCCTGTCAATGAAGGAAGAGGTTTTGTAGGAAAGATTGAAGTGAATCGCCTTGATTTTAAAAATAATCTTAGTCTGCTCGAAATTACACTATTTGAGGGGCATAGGCATCAAATAAGGGCCTTACTCGCTTATAAGAATTTTCCAATCTTAGGAGATATCCTTTATGGGGCTTCACGCTCCGACCGTCTTTATCTTCATGCAAAAGAGTATTCGCTTTCTGCTAATAAGTTTCAAAAAACTTGGATCTGTGATTCAATTAATGAGTTTGAGAGAAGAATGAAAAATTAAGCTGCGTTTAAATCAAGTTTTTGAAACTCTAATTCTTTACTATGTTTTTGATAAGCTTCTCGTATTAATCCTTTATAGAAGTTCGTTTTATGAGAAAAACGTAATAATTGTTTTGCAATTGCATTTGCTTGTCCCATTTCCCCTTTATTTAGATAATATTTAGTTGAAACATAAAGCGCTGAAAAAAAGTACTTATCGACTGTAGGTGTTCTTTGATTAATAGCTTCATAGACAGTTGCAAGTTCAAGAATTTCATCAAAACGGAAATCTTTGATTGCTAACTTAATGGCTAAACAAAACCTTTCAGGTGATTCAGGGTAGGTTCTTGTTATATACTTTAGGAGAGTGAAAGCTTCATCACTATCTTTATGCCGGATATAAGTATCTAATAGAGATGAAAGAGAATTAAAGTGCCATTTATTTAAACGAAGTCCTCGTCTATAATAATTAATGGCATTGACATCTCTATTCATATACTCACAAGTCTTTCCGAGGTAAAAATAGGCTAGACTTGGTGTTGTATGATAAGAAGTTGCTTTTCTAAAAATATGATAAGACTTAGTAAAATTCATTTCTTGAAAAAGTGCTTTCTTACCTTTTTCGATTGTTAAGAAATAATCATTGGTTTCAAAAGAAAAGAGTTTAATATTATCTATGACATTCTTGAATGTCCTGAAATTGAAAGGCTTTACAAGAACACCATCAAAACCTATTTCAGCTATGTTGGCAATTGTATTATGATCGAGAGCATTTGTAAGACAAATGCTTGTTGCTCCTATCCTTTTAATTTCTTCATGGACTTCTCTTAATTTAAGTATTGATTTTTCTAGTTTTAAACTTAAATCGATAATAACGAAATCTTTAAAGCTTAAAACTTTTTCTGCTACTTCTTCAATTGACTCATGCTGAACAAGATTGAATAAACCAGTATGATAACCATGGAGAAAATCATCAATCTTAGTAAAATTGTTACCTTTAAGACCTACGTAAAATACGTTAATTTTGTTCAAAGTTCACCTCAAGCTCTTGCATGATAAACGAACTTAGAGATATTCTCCTGACGCTTACCATAGATCTCAAACAACTTTCTAAAATTTTCATTTGGTTCTAGGTTTTTAGCGTAAAGATAGAGGTGCTCCCCTAAGTATTCCATTTTCTTTATGTGAATAGGAAAACGAGTGTTTAATTGCTCGCTTTCATATTCGAGATCGATAGCACATTCGACCTCTTCATGAAAAGTTTTAGAAATTCCTTGGGAGCTGTTAACGGGAACTTTTAGAACAAGTGACAATTCATCGATATCTTCTAAAAAACATTTCAGTGGTTTTATATTTTCTTTATGCAGGGAGATCTGTATATAGGCAGATTCTGTATTAATTTTAGGAACAGGAATCTCTTTATGTTCTGTGAACATTGGCTGCTTTTCTGGTTTGTCTGATATATCCTGGAAATAACCTTTGTCTTCAACCTTATTAAATTGATTCATCAATTTCATGATTGCGTAGTTTATTGCTCCTTTTGTTGCTTTTGTTTCAAAAATAACATCAGCACCTTTTTGTTTAAGAAGCGTGAAATTTTGAAGTCCAAAAAAATCATTCACGACTATGACTTTTAAGTACTTCTTCTTTTTTGAAATATGAGCACCTTTTAAAAGCTTCAAAAGAGCAGTAACATCGGATTTCTCTTTGATATATGCTAGAATTATCCCTTTTTTAGATGAAGAGATTTGGCTTAAGTAAGAGATAATCGAATCAACATTGTTGATAGCTTCGTAATGATATTCAAAGAAGAAACTATCCGAAATATTGTTTCCCAGTTTTTTTAAATAATAATCTTTAAAAGAATAAAGATTTCCAAAATAAATCATTAAAAATTTCTCACACCGTCTGTTTCCCCTTATTCTATAGGGGTTTTGAAATATTTAAAGACTGGAATAATTATCATGAAACATCGGAACAAAATGCTCGGGATAATGTTGACTTTTGTGGTCCTAGGTCCTCTCGTTGCGAGCTCAAAAGTTTTGCTCATCAAGCAATGGCATCTTTTATCTTCACAAAAAACCCTTAACATTCAAGAATCATTGAGTTTACCTCAAGCGAAAAACCAAATTGCCATTTATAAAAAATTAAAGAACTTTATAAATACGAAAAAACAGGCCCTATTACTATATGAGGGATGTGAAGGTTTGATAAACGAGAGCTTCGCTCAGTCTTTTCAAGGGTGGAATTATAAAAATTTAGAAAAAAAAATTAAATTTCCCGAAAATTTTTCAAAAATACTTACTCATTTAGGTTTAAAACTCGAGGTTGAGTTTAAAGAGAAAGCAGATAATAGATGCGGAGATGATAAAAAACTTATTGAGGAAAACCAACTTGCCTTTAGTGATTTGAAAGCATTTCTTGGATATCTTCAAAGGCTAGAGCAATTCAAAAACAATCCTGAAAAATTTGAAATGTACGCTAAGAGTATGCTTGATGGTTCTCTCGTTGTTCAGGATCCAATTGCTTATGCTTTAGAAAAGTCGAAAGATTCATTAAAAAAAGTTAAAAACTTAATAAAAGAAAGAAATCAATCTTTTATTAAAATTATTAAAGAGAACAAAAATCGAAATATTGCTGTTGTTATTGGAGGACTTCATATCAAGGATCTTTCTGAGCGATTAAACAAAGAAGAAATTCCTTATAGTATTTTCATTCCCGAGGGGTATCCAAAAAAAGACACTGAACTTCTCGAAGAGTTTGAAAAAACTTTATTCAAAAAATGATTGAAGTTTAGATAGAGAGATTGTCTCTCCTAGCATATTCACTTTCCCATCTTTTATAAGAAAGTAGACTGGAACTCCAACTCTATTATGTTTTGCTAGAAATTGAGTGATTTTTTCGTCTCTTTGAGTCCAGTCAGCTCTGTAAAGCTTGATATTTTTTTCTTGGACATACTTCTGAAAACTATCTGTATTAAGAACAATTTTTTTATTTACCTGGCAGGTTAAACACCATTTTGCTGTAAAATCAATGAAGACCGTTTCGTTGTTTGAGACAGATTGATCAACAAGTTCTGGGGTCCAGGCTTTCCAGTTTCCTGAAATGAGTTCGCTATGTTTATTATCGATATCTTGGTAACGATTCATAAAATTATATCCAAAAAATAAAAGTCCAACCAAAGAAAAAGCTGTAATCATTTTTCCTTTTTCAGCTTTTTGATAAAGAAAAACTCCCATGAAGATCATTGTGAGAAATGGATAAAGACCGTAAATGATCGCATTAGAGTTAGCTAAACTATGAAGAACATCGAGTAACCAGATCATTGTGAGTAATAAACTCAGTCCTAGAAAATATTTTAAGGTATTCATCCAGTTTCCAGGTCTTGGAAAGATTTTTAAGACGGCTGGAAAAAACATTGTTATGAGAAAAGGAAAACTTAAGCCTAATCCAATCATAAAGAAGGTCAATAAGATTTCAAAAGTTGATGCAGTAAAAGCATAAGTGAGTGCTGTTCCTAAAAAAGGAGCGCTACAAGGAGTCGATAGAATTGTCGCTAAGACCCCTGAGAAGAAGTCTCCAGCGTAACTATCTTTTAGGTCTATATTTCCAAAGAGTTTTCCTCCTGGAGTTCTAAACTCATAAAGTCCAAAGAGATTCAAACTCATAACAAAAAGAACAACAATCATTATCGAAACGAAGAGGGGATCTTGAAGTTGAAATCCCCAACCGACTGATTGCCCGGCTGATTTAATGCCTAAAATAATTAAGGCCAGTGAAAGAAGAGAAAGAATAACTCCTAAGGAATAAAAACTATTATGCTTAATGATTTTTGACCGGCTCTCGTCTTTGTGTTTAATAAGTTCAAAAAGTTTTAAAGAGATAACAGGGAGAACACAGGGCATAAGATTTAAAATTAGTCCGCCTAAAAAAGCTAAAAGAAGAATATAGAGTAAGCTTGTCGATTCTTTTAATTCTGATTTTCCATAGCTTGGAATTAAATTCTCTGAAGTAATTTGATAGAATTGGTGGTTTGTTATAAAGGGGGCTTCCCCTGTCCCATAAAGAATAAAACTTAATTGGATAGGATCTTTTAGAACACTTTCTTCAGGGAAACTAACTTCAGGGGTTTGATAATGACCGATCCAATCTAAATCAATATAACCTCTATTTCCATATCTTTGTTCATGGCCAAAACTTATGAGTTTACTTGGAAAACCTATTATGAAATTTTCAGTTTCTTTTAATTTGAGTTCTTTGTCCCACTCGAAATGAAGTCTTAATTTCTTATCTCCTGTTTTAGTAAGTGCTAATTTGAGATCATTCGGTAAAGATTTATTCTTCGGAAGTTTTGCAATTAAATCCTGAACTTGGGTATTGCTATAATCAAGTGGCGCTTGTGGCCATTGATTATTTGATATTGTTGCTAATCGTGTAATTGTTTTTTCGCCTGGGATGCAAATATCTTTACAGACAAGCCATTTAACGGTGAGCTCAAGGTCACCTGTTTCTTTAGGCATTTTCATGAAGAAGGTCTGACTCCCTTCATAACCATAAGTCCAAATATTACCTTGTTCAATATGCTTCTCAGGCAAAGGCCATTCAAGCATTTCTGCCTCAACTTCTTTTCCATCGACCTTGAGAATGAACTGAGTTGCAAGTCCAGAATCTCCTGGATTCTTCCAGTAAGTATGCCACTTAGCTTTGTGTTCTAGGTTAATGACAATGATGGGACCAAGTTTTTGATTTGAGTAATAGTTGCGAGCGCGAAGCTTTACGAGCTCATTTCCATCTTGAGAGAAGCCAGACAGGAAGGGAATCAACAACAGCACAATAAACAATTTCTTCATGAGCTTAATTATACCTAGAGCTAGGGTCAATAAGAAGTCATATCTCTGTAAAATTAATTCTATTTAGCGGACATCCTCTTGACATTTTTCAGGAGGAAATTATTTTTAGAGTATGAGAATCTTACTTATTTCGCTTATAACAGTCTCTTTCAGTATTCAAGCTCAGAACTCTGATCCATTTGATCGTATTTTTAACCAAATGGAAAAACAAGTAGAAGAGATGATGAAAAAGTTTGGGGCTGATCCAGGCATGCGAGATCTTTTTGATGATGATTTTAGTCATTTTGGAATGAGCCATTCAGCCTTTGATTATCATTATAATCAAGGAGAGAAGGGGCGAACTCTTATCCTAAAGCCTCATACCAAAGAAAATAATTTTAAAATTACAATTAAAGATAATTCCGTACAGATCTCTGGAGAAGTTAAAACTGAAAAAGTAGAGAAATCTCAATATGGAGAATCAAAATCAGTTTCGATTCAATCTGTTAATCAAAGCTTGCCTGTTCCAAAAGATACTGATGGTGGAAAAAATAAGATTACTTCGAAAAAAGTTGGAGAAGTTGAAGAGATTCATATTTTCTTCCCTTATAAAAAAGGGAAACCATCCGATCCCGGTTTTCTTCCTGAGTCTCGTGGTTTTGCAAAAAAAGATAAAAGAATCCGAAAAAAAAATCTGAAGAAGTATAACGATGATGGAACAATTCCACTTTTCAAAGATGGTGGACCTTCAGAGACGATTTAACGAGAGAAGATAAAGCTGATCTTTATTCTCGGATAAACAAAAAGCTAAGAGAAATTGACCATTTAGACGATAAAGAAGCATGAAGTTTCTCTCTCTTTTCTTTCTTTTTATTTTTACACATCTTAGTTTTGCTCAAGATCTTGAAGAAATTCAAAGAATTTATAACAGCTACTTGGCGGGAGAAGAGATTTCTCGTTCGGACTCTCAAAAGTTTCAGAAACTTTTAAAAACTTTTTATTCAGGAAATGAGGAAAAATCTCTTGAAGCTGAAACCAAACTTCTTGAAGCTTTAAGTCAGGCTGAACGTTTTAAGCAAGATGCTTATTTGGGAAGTCAACTCACTGAATACTATTTTGGACTTGTTCAGCTAGAAGATACTGTTGAAAAATTTAAGAACTATGTTTTACCTCTCACTGATTTAGTTGAGCCAGGTCTGGGAGTTATTGAAAGTGTACCAATCCCTGAGTTTCCAATGTTCTATAATGTTGCGACTCATAGTATGCAACCCAATCCTCAATTCATTGCAAGCCAAGCGAACTTTGGGCTTAATGCTCTTGAAGTTGGCTTAAAAATTGGAATTAGAATGGTTATTGATTCTGAAATTGAAGGAATTAAAGCAACTCCAGGAACAGGACTTCTTCCCAATGATGTCGAGTTGAAAACCTTGCAAGATTTTTTAAAAGCAATTGACCTCCACATTGCTGCCGAGATCAGTGGAGATGCCAAATATAGAAAGCTGGTTCAAACTGATGTTGCGACCAAGTTTTTAAGATTCTCAAGACAACTGGAAGGACTTAGAAAAACACCATCAGGAGTTACAACCGTTTTTCATTGGGAGTCGAGTGTTCAGAATTGGCTTTCCCTCTATTATTCTGATGAAATGATTGATAGTTTTTATAAATCACTTGATGAGATTAAAGATATTGCTTTGGAACAATCTAAGAATACAGATAATCTCGCCAAAGAATTGAACTCAACGCTCAGTCGGCTTGCAGACTTTAAAAAGGCAAAACAGGCATCAAAGAGTATTCCTCGAACGGGATTATTGACGAATATTGTTTCGACTTCTTTGAAAGTTGGAAGTCGTGTCGCTCCAGTTGACGTGGCTTTTCAATCTGTCGAGCTTTTAAATTATTATGCTAATAAAACAGCTACAAACAACCCGAACTCAGATGTTGCTAAGTTTGCGAAACAAGTGATGACTTTTACAAGTAATGCCACTGAACAAACCGCCCAGCATTCGATTGGAAATGTGATGTATTTAACGGCTGCTGTTGATAATGTTATTTTGAACTCTGTTGATGGAGCGAAAGACTTCTTTAAAAACCCAACACAAATCGGAGAATTTACTAAGAATATCACCAAGGGGTTATTCGATAATGTGAAAATCCTTTGTAATAACTTTACGAAACCAACAACTAAAATCAAAAATCTTTTTAGAATCGGACGCCGGAATTAATTATTTATTCCAGTCTGGAATTCGAGAAAGTTCTTCTTGAAACCTCAAAAAGCTCTCAAGTCTCGAAAGAATATATTCTTTATTGGGAATATCTCCATGGAAGTAACAACCCTTCGACTCAGGTTGGTGCTTGCAATTATTGAATTGGCATTTTACGAGTAGATTAACAAGATCAGGAAAAAGATGCGGGAGTTCTTCTTGATAGATATCTTCGATTGAAAGTGTTCTAATTCCAGGAGAATCGATAATTTCAAAGTCTTTATAATGAATGAGTTCTGCCCAGGTCGTGGTGTGGGCCCCTTTTCCAACCTTTGCGAGATCTCCACTTTCAAGATTTACTTCACCATCAGTTAACGCAGAAATAAGTTTGCTTTTTCCAACTCCTGATTGACCGACAAACATAGAAGTTTTCTCTTGCAAGAGTTTTTTTAAATCATTGAGTGATTGATGGTGCAGATCTATCGCGAGATCAAGTTTAGCGCAAGTCTCATAAATGGGAAGCCCCATCGAAGCGACTCGATTCTTTTCAAAGTTCAATTCAAACTGATCCTTGAACTGATCAATTTTATTAAAAACAATAACTGCAGGAATCTCCCATTGTTCAGAGCGGATAAGATAACGATCGAGGAGTCCGCGTTTATACTTTGGCTTTGAGACTGAACAAACAATGACAAGAAGATCTAAGTTCGAAGCAATTGTTTTCTCTTTTTGCTCCCTAATAATTCGGCGAAAAACACGATTTTCTCGCTCTTCAACGGCCGAGATGATCCATTCTCCTGAGGACTCTTCGAGATCAACATAATCGCCAACCACAACTTCTCCCTCTTTAAGGAGGTTGCCCTTAGCAGTCGCCGGAACCACCCTTAAATCGCTCTCAAGCCTGCATTCAAAGGTTCTACGGGCTGATTTGATCACTCTAGCGCGCATGTAACACCCTAAAATCACAAGGCTGATTCCTAAATATGTTTGACATATCTCGTCTCATTCCTTAATTATACTTTATCTTTTTAAACTGCGCACTGGTAGCTCAGCTGGATAGAGCAACCGCCTTCTAAGCGGTAGGTCACAGGTTCGAATCCTGTCCGGTGTGCCATTTCACTAATCAAACAAAATTTAATACTAATTCGAGCAAAGTATAACCACTTTACCGTTTTTGATGTTCATCTTTTTTGCAAGTTGTTAATGGTTTTTACTGCTTTAATGTGTTCATTGTGTTCAAGGGATTGTTACCGTAGTTTATAAACAAAGCATTTCGGTTCGGAGGATAACCCACTATGCGAGGAAACAAGGTTGGTATATCAAATAGAACTTTTGCATTTAACGTTGAGACCGGATTTCCCTATCAAGATTTTGGACTAGCTTGTCAGCAAAATATAATGGAGCTCAACATTCTTATTTGGTTTCTCAATGTTTCAAATATGCACGAGAACCTTGCTGGGGAGATTCACCAAGAGCTTCATCAATTTCTTTCTGATGGAAACACATTGATAACCTTTTACAGAGGAAGCGCAGACTTTGGATTCTCCTGTATCCCTAACGAAGATAAACAACGCTTGTATACTGATAAATTTGAAGGTAGAGAATCAACTTTTCTTAGTACTCCAGAAAATGAACACCTTCACTTCTTTAAGAAAAGAAAGTTTAAATACACAGATACAATCTATGTTCCGAAGGGAGAATCATTTAAACCAGTGCTCAAAGCCTTTAAATCAGATCGAGGCTTGGTTCTATGGTGGAGGTATAACGGTGGCTTAGTCGTCTTGATACCTCACTATGCTAACTGCTATAAAGACCTCAAGACCATAATAGACCAAGTTCAAAATCTAAAGAATCATCTCGAATTCAACGTTACTCTCCCAGATTGGTTGGCAAATAAGTATCTACTTGGACAAGAAGAGAAGTTAAGAGACAGATTAAAGGAAATAGAAGAGATCGAATTCCAATTAAGAAAAGAAAAAGAGCAGATCAACCGAGAGACGGAGAGGTACGAAAAACTGAAAGCCTGTCTTTGTTCCAGTGGTCCAGAGTTAGAATCATTTGTTTGCGAGATACTAGAAGATTTAGGAATAAAAACAACAAGAGGAGAAAAAAGCGAAGGTGATATTTTGCTTGAGTACGATGAGCTTAGAGGCATTGCAGAGGTTAAAGGATTAAAGAAAAGTGGAAAGAAGTCGAACGATCAACAATTGTCTGGCTGGAAAGTTACATACAACGAAAGAACCGAAACCGAGCACAAAGGATTTCTCATACTTAATACATACCGAGATGAAGAACTATCAAACCGGACAGAAGTCGATTACCCTGATTCAATGCTAGAGCTCATGAAGATCAATGAGACTTGTGGCTTAACCTGTGTTCAGTTATTAAATATTCATCAGTACTGCGAAAAGCACCCAGATAAAAAAGATGAGTTGATCAGGGGGGTATTCTCTTTCAATGGGCACTACGAAGACTTCAGGGACTATTCACAATCACTCACTAAGATCCAGTAAAAAACTTTCTCAAGTTTAATCATACTGAATCTCTTCGCTTAATGGTGGATGTTCGCTCGACAACCCGATAGACATTGACCTTCAGAGTTTCAATTTTGCTAGTTTTTAATCACGATCAACGTAAGTGATTAGTATTTTACCTCATTTCTTGATTTCTAGATACAGCTCTTCGTTTGAATCATTTTTTGACTCAAGTTCGCCCACAAATGGCATTATTAAATACGTTATGAAGCAGGAGAGCTTTAGATTCAAGATTGAATCCATTGGAGGTAACACTCCCAAAAATGACAGAATCAAGAGGCTTATCTCTGTGTTTGAGCAATCCAAGCTATAGTTACCGAAAAAGCTGATATTTATTGATCACGAATCAACTCAGAGAGACTTCATAAAAGAGTTCTTAGAAGATGAGTATGGTTCGTTTCCGATCTCGGTTCACGATGACATGCTTGATTGTCTGGCAAGAGTTGTTGATCCGTTATCCGAGGTGAGGTTTCCAACAGCAAAAGCTCCAAAGAAGAGTAAATCAAGTTACTCCCACGGATCTAGCTCTTGGATGGGATAAATCTTAATATTAAGAGAGTATTTGAAGCAGTATAACTGGTTTTTAGTCCTCTTTCATTTAAACCTACAGTACGGCGACTACCGTACTTAATCTTTGGAGATCACTTGCATCTTTCATATTTAACTAAGAGAAGATCAATTTCTGTATGAGCGAGTCCATGAATAAGACTCGCTCCACTTGTTTTATTCGTTTTTATATTAAAATTATTCTTAGGTCAGTTACTGATTAAGTATGTAGACCTCTCCGCAATACCAAGACCCTGCATTTATTAAGGCGTCTACTTGGCTTTGGCACTTAGGGTGTATCGAGGTATCGCAAAGAACGCCTTCATCGCATACAAGCTGTTCTTGATGATCATCATAAAGCTCAGCTGCTAACGCTTGGTCGTCTATGCACATTTTTGGAACACAGTTGTACAATGTGGCAAAAGATGTAAGAGAGAAGCTTAAAGATAAAATTAAGATAACTTTTTTCATAGGGCGTGTCTTCAAAGTTAGAAGGGTCTGAGAAAATGTAAGGCCTTTTAAGGTCATTTATCTTGGCCATTGATCATAATTCTACTTTCATAGATCTATGAAAACAACAGAACGATTATTTTTAACAAACACTATGTGGAAAAAAATAGAACCTCTTTTACCAGCTGAACGTGGTCGCTGCGCTCGTCCCTCAAAATGTAACCGAACAATGCTTGAAGGAATGATTTGGAAGCTTAGAGTCGGTTGTCCCTGGAGAGATCTCCCTGTTGAGTTTGGTCCTTGGCAATCAGTTTACACTCGTTTTAATCGTTGGTCAGAATCAGGAATCTTCCAAGAAGTTTTTGTTCTGATTAAAGACAAGTTAACAAAGCAAAACGTTGCCTTGGATTCAAGTATTGTTCGAGCTCATCAACATGCTCATGGTGCTCGAAAAAAAATGGTGATCAGAAGATAGGAAAAAGCTCAGGTGGTCCCACAACAAAGATTCACCTTTTAACAGACAGCTACGGTAATCCGGAGATCATTAAATTAAGTCCAGGCAATATTCATGACATTGATACCGCGTATGAATTTATTGAAGAGTTACCCGATCAAGTCGAGCAACTTCTTGCTGATAAAGGTTATGATGCAGATTTGTTCAGAAAGTCACTCGAAGCGAGAGGAGTAAGTCCTGTTATTCCAGGAAGAAGAAGTCGAAAGAAGGAGATTGTTTACGACAAGGAACTTTATAGAGACAGACATGTTGTCGAGAATTCTTTTTGTAACTTAAAGCAATTTAGGTCGATTGCAATGAGATTTGAAAAGCTTGCTCGAAACTATATGACCATGGTTTTACTGGGAGCGATTCTTATGTGGAGTAAACTTTGAAAACACGCCCTAATAATCTCCTTTATATGAAACGTTCATGAATTATTCCGATCGGAATAGGTGGTTTTTTCTTTAGTAAAAAAATATCTCAAGTTTTTCTTGTACTCTCTTCAGCTAGTAAGTCGCTAAGGTGAGCCTGTTGGAAGCTTCATCAAGCTTTTGTGATTCTAGCTAATCTTCAAATCTGACAAAAGCCTTCATGCTTGAAAGTTTAAGTGGTCTCAACGTTATTCTGACTTAATTTTGATAACTTTTTTTACACCTTCTAAGTAATAATTCTAGAGGGATAGGAGAAAATTATAATCTCTGTAAAAATAAAAATATTAATTATAAGGAGAAAACTGAATGAAAAACTTAATTTCTTTACTCGTATTATTAGGGCGTGTTCTCATTTCGTCGTCCAAGTCTGATCCATATGATCGTGCACGCTAAAAAGACCATTGATTTAAAGCTTCTTGCGAGCTTTTCAAATCGAGTCGCAATTCCTCGATAATGCTTCAATTTTGCAAATAAATTTTCAACAAGATGTCGCTGCTTATAAATATGAGAATCAAAACCTAAGTTTTCTTTCTTAGAATTACTTCTTCTTGGAATAACTGATCTAGCACCCTTCGCCCAAATTAAAATTCGAATATCCTCTGAATCGTAGCCTTTATCTGCAACAATACTTTTCGTATTCGAACTTACTTTATCAATAATTTGACCTGCGACTTGTGAGTCATGAACTTCACCCCCAGTGATTTCAAAATCAATCGGGTTTCCATGCGAGTCAGCGGCAATATGAATTTTGCTTGTATTTCCCCCTCTGGAGATACCAATAGCTCTCTCTTCTCCAATCCTAGCTCCACTCGCATGCTGGTGAGCTTTGACATAACTTCCGTCGATGAACACCCACTCTTCATCAACTTCGTCTCGTAGTTCAAAAAAAAATCTTTCCAAAGTTCTTTATGTGCCCAGCGATTAAAACGATTATAAGCTGTTTGCCAAGGACAGAGTTGTTCTGGAATATCTCTCCAAGGGGCACCTGTTCGCATCTTCCAAATGATTGCTTCCATCACGTTACGACTATCTTTTGTTTCATAGCAATCTTTTGACTTTATTGTTATTAAAATTTGATCCCACATCTCATCAGTTAAAACAGTTCTAAGCATTATTAGCCATCGCTTTTTAGAGGTAAAAATTAAGAATGACTTGAGAGCTTTAGAAGACCTAGACGCAGGGCCGTAATTTGAGAGACTCTAAGAGCTTAGAACGAAATGAGAACACGCCCTAATAGGTTCCTCTGTATCCTCTTATGCAGAAGAGTTATACGGCAATAACCCTATTCTTGAAATCAGTGAATGTACTAAGCATGAACTCATGAAAACCTCAGGGTTTATGGAGTCAGGTTCATACTACACCTATGCTTTTATTGTAACGTATTGTGACGGATCTGAACCTAAAGCAAAAACAATAGTAAGTAAGCTTCGTTGGTATCAAGACGATGATAGTCATGGTGGATACGGAAGCGGCTATGAAGGTGAAAAGAGCGATATCAGTAAAAATTTAAAAAGAAAATGCAATAGCAAAAGACAAGAATATATTAATATAAAAAAATATAACTCAGCAGAAAGCTGTTAATAGTAATTTATTTGAAGTCACAATGTGGGAAATCATTTGAGCAAAGCTTTTAAGGGGGAAATTGTGACTGAACTTAAAATATTAGAAAATGGTGAAAGTTTTATAATATTGAAATTTTATGAGCGAAGAGCTCTAAAGGGATGAAATGAAAAAGTTATTAATTGGATTGCTAACTCTTGGAAGTGCTTCCTCTTTTGCCATAATGGAACAACCTCTTGAACTATCACTAGAGAACAAGAGATTATCAAAAATTAAGACTAAGGTAATATCCGGAAAATCAACCAAGAATGCTGATGGATCAACGACTCTTATCAAGCCTAGAAGAGTTAGAGGAAATAGGAAAATTTTAATTCACAGTACTGGTGCTGATGCTTTTATTGGTACTTGTGTTGCAGCAGGATTTGATCATTTTGTAAAAGAATCGAATCGTGAAGAGTTCAATTTAGGAGCTATGGGAGATAGGGTAATGCTTGATAAACAAGGAAATGTTACAGGTCGAAGAACATCTCCTTCAAGTATTAGCGAGATTTCCTGTTATAATGGAGAATATAAACTAGCGATTAAATCTGACGGTTTTATCGAAGGAAAAGATACAGCTGTGACAATTATCAATCCCAAGCTAGTAAGAGGAAGCATAATATATAGACTTGCATATTATTCTCCTGACAAAGCACCTTCTTATCGCCTAGATCACTTTAATGGTGTGTGTGTCGCAGCCGGCTTTGATAAGTATTTAAATCATTCATCCTATGGAATTGATGAAACGGGTGAAAGAACTCGATCTATCTTGCTACCGAATGGGGATTTAAGCAAGAATACTAGAATTTCTGAAACCTTATCAGAGATCACTTGTGTGAAAAAAGGTGGAAAGAAAACGGTCCTAGTTGATGAGGCGAGAAATTACTATTTTAGAAAAGACTAAAATAAAATTTACTATATAGATGCAAAGGCTAGCACTCAAAATGCTAGCCTTTTCTTTTTAAGCTAAAACGTTTTCCTCAAAAGAGTTAAATCTTCGATCCTTATTAAGATCTCTGTATTTGACAATAGAGGCAACCTGACGGTTCTTAAGTACTCGAAATTACGAACTATGAGTTTGAAGACTTCTTTATGTTTAATTCTTGTGTTATTTCTGTTTAAATCATAGCAGATTTTTTATTTTTAAAACTTTATCTCTATTAATTTTACTGAAACATTCAAGGCTTTAAGGCATCCAAATCTAAATATACAGTTTTATCTTATATGCTTACTTGAGAGCATTCTTTCAATACTCTCAAGTTCGTCTTCCCTTCTATTTTTTTACTTTCGCTCACAGTCATCAAAGGTAATTTGATCATCTGTTTCTGGTATTGGAAATTGAGCTAATGGATTTTTGGCATTTATTAGTCCCCCCATACCCATAAGACCTAAAACAACTCTACCTGAAGATCTTAAATAAAGTGCACTTTGGAGTATGTTTGTAGATTGAAATCCAAATTTTTTTTCATCTCCTTCATCATCGTCAGATCTCACTTCATACAATACTTCTCCTCTGTCGAGTATTTGAAAATATTCGTATTCTACATCACCATAAAATAGTTTGAGATCATACCCTGTTTCGCTTGAGTGGCATTCAAGCAAAGATTGTCCATAAGAGTTAAGTGTAGAGAAAAACAGTGTTGTTAATAATAGAAATTTCATTGATAAATCCTCCTTTGTGATTCTTCTGAGGGTTTATAGCAAATAATAAATTCTTTACTATATTGACTTACTAAAAAAAGAGATATTTTTTTTTAGAAGTCCTGAAAAGGGCGATGAAATATCTACTAAAGCTGTTTTAAGGTGCTTTAGTAGAGAAAGATTCCTTAAATATTTCTAAATAAGAGATAGTAAAAATTACAGAGTCCTGTATTTATTCAGACTAAACTTCAATAACTGTAAAGCTCGATTAGAACACTAATAAACAAGCATTATCATGATTATTTAAGATCAGTCCGACTTTATAAATCAAATTAAAAAATCTTTAAGACCTCTCATCAAAGTTTACTTTAAGTAAACTTTGTATCACATTTTCGATGCCCTTAAATTAATAGAGTGGCATATGTAACAAGTAAAAAGAAAGAATCTGAAATCATTGATTTAGCGCTCGAGAGATTCAAGCTTGGGATGAGTGCAGAGAGTAAAATCAGAGAGCTTTCTGATGAGGACATGAGGTTTCGGGCGGGAGATCAATGGCCTGAAGAGATAAAGCAATCAAGATCAATTGATGGACGCCCTTGTCTTACGATTAATAAGATCCCTCAGAATGTTCACCAGATAACCAATGATCAAAGACAAAACCGTACTCGAATAAAAGTCACTCCTTTTGATGATAATGCAGACCCTGAAACTGCCGAAGTTCTCCAGGGAATGATCCGAAACATTGAAAACAACTCAAATGCTGATACTGCTTATGATATTGCTCTTGATTGGGCGGTAACAGGAGGGCGTGGTTTTTTCAGAGTTGTGACTGAATACGCTGATCCAGCTTCATTTGAACAGGACTTAAGAGTCAAGAGTATTCATAATCCAAATGATATTTTACTTGACCCAAGCTACAAAGAACCAGACGGATCCGATGCTGAATGGGGTTTTGTCTTTGAAGATATTCCCTGTAAAGAATTTGAAAATCAATACCCACAAGCGAAGGCATCAAAGTCTGAGTTTTCATGGAATACAGAGAAAAATCAGGATTGGTTTAATGATAAAACTTACCGAGTTGCAGAGTACTATTACAAAGATTACAAAGCTGAAAGGCTCTATAAGCTACCTGATAACAGTACCGTTCTTGAAAGCGAGATATCAGATAGATCTCCAGAAGAACTTCTCCTTTTAGGGATTAAGAACGGAGACTATAAAACTCTAGAGTCAAGAGAGACTCAAGTTATAACGATTAAGTGGTGTAAGATCTCAGGCAATGAAATCCTAGAGAAAACAGAGTGGGTGGGGAGTTATATTCCTATCATTCCTGTTCATGGAGTTGAGCTTTGGGTTAATGGAGAGAGAAGATTTGAAGGGGTTATTAGACATGCGAAAGACCCACAAAGAATGTACAACTACTGGGCGACTTGTGAGACTGAGGCGATTGCTCTTGCTCCCAAGACACCTTATATCGGAGCAGAAGGTCACTCTGTACTTGATAATAAAGATATAACCTGACGATTCTTAAATACTCGAAATCACGAGTCTTAATAATTGGAAACTTCAACCACCTGAATGGCTTTCTACTAGATGAACGTTATTTCGACTTAAGTTTTGATAACTTTTTTTACACCTTCTAAGTAATAATTTTAGAGCGATAGAGCTCAATTAAGATTTTTGATAAATTTTTAGAATAAGGAAAATTAAAAGATTTTTTACTTTACAAAGCTCAAGAAAATCAAAAAGAGACAGCCCTTGATCATCTTGAAGCCGCATTATCGACTTATAAATAAGAATGATATTCGATTTTTGAGAGAAGATCTTAGGAGTTAAAAATGAAGAAAGTGTTTTGTGTATTGATGCTATGGAGTTTGAATTTATTCTCTCAAGCTGTTCCGAGCTGGAATCAGCAATTACAAACTAGCTTAGATCTATGTGATGACAATTATAATAGTTTTAGCAGCAAAGCTCATGTTTGTTATGCAAAGTTAACAGCGGAACTTTTATCAAAAGAACTTGAAAAAGATAATAGTTCGAAAGATCTAATTATTTACTTAAAAGATACAATTTGTGAGTGTCAACGAGACACTGTTGGAAATTGTTTTACTCGATCTGCTTTAATTACTCATCTTGAATTTATGCACTCCTTGGGACCCGACGATGTTCCTGACGCTTATAAAAACTCAAGAGCTAAAGCTGCATGTTATAAAATGAAACTTAATGATTTGCTTAACTAAAACTTCTAGAGAATAAAACAAAACCTGAACGATAAGACTCAGAATAAAGAAATAAAAGGCAAACATCATGAAGATAATGTTTATTTATGAGTAATAAATAAGAAGGAATGAAACGAAAAGTTTATTAATTAGATTATTAGCACTCGGAAGTTTTTCAGTTTTTGCGAATCAAGTTTGTGTATCGAAAAGGGACAATAAGACAACTATTGAGTTCCAAGAATTCCCAGCAGGTTACCAGGTAATGCATCTAACTCATGGATTGTTTAAAGGTGAACTTCATGGGGTATATGAACCGCTCAATGACAAAATGATTTACGTTCAAGGTACTGGCTTCTCAGAAGTAGACTATACTGTTTTTGAATGTACTTCTGAGTTATAAAGAGTAGTCTGAGAAGAAAATCTCAAGTTTTAACTCATTTAACCCTAAAATATAATTGAGGATATGTACTTAAGGACTTAGCACCTAGAATATTGGTCTTTTTTTTCTTAAGCCAAAGCGTTTTCCTTAAAAGAGTTAAATCTTCGATCCTGACTAAGGTCTCTGTATTTGATAATAGAGACAACCTGACCGTTCTTAAATACTCGAAATCACGAAACCGGATAATGGAAGCTTCAATCACCTGCGTGATTTGCTGTTAGTGAGCATTATCTCGCTTTCATTCCTACCAACATAAACCTTTGTAAATGTTACATTTGCATTGCGGTAAAAATAGAAGTCTTGTAGAACCATCAAATTAAAGAATTTATAAGTAAAGATTTTGAAAGAACTATTTGGTTTATGAATAGAGGTGCGAGGATTTTTAAATGAAGAGATTAGTTTTAGGAGTGATGATTTTATGGAGCTTCTCAGCCTTTTCTATGACAACAGAGTGTAAGAATGCAATATTGGATTTAAAAGTTGAAGCTTTAAAATCGGTGAACGCGATGAAAGCTATAGCCAGATTAGGGAATTTAAATGCTCAGATTGAGGTTAAT
The DNA here is from genome assembly GCA_965217035.1 of Bacteriovoracaceae bacterium. Taxonomy (GTDB): domain Bacteria; phylum Bdellovibrionota; class Bacteriovoracia; order Bacteriovoracales; family Bacteriovoracaceae; genus JAUHYH01. Next base: position 2,597,225 of record OZ244226.1, read on the forward strand.
CTGCTTGTTCAGAGTTATCTTCTTGAAGAGAAGGTTAGTTCTCTCAATACGCTATTAGAAAAAAGGAATGTAGCTCATACTAAATCTATAAGTTATCAAAGATGATCTGAGTGACAAAAATCAGACTTAAAAAGTAGAAACTAAATTTGCTCGATAAAACAAGTATTAGTTTGATGAATCAGAATTCAGGAGAAAAAATATGAAGAAGTTTTTAACAGTTTTTTTGGTAATAGGAAATTTGTCTATCTTTGCCCAGGACTCTGAGTTTGAAAGAGGATTTGAAGCAGGTCAAGAAATGTGTCAAGTAGCGAAAGAGGCTTGGAACTGTTCTTTAACATGCAAAAGCGGTTATACTTCAGCAAAATCTTATTTTTCCTATGGTAGAACTAGGGCTGAAGCTATACTTAATAACTACTGTGCAGTAGATAAGAAAGCATATGATCCTAATAAAGTAGATTGCAAAAAACTCTAAAAATCAACTAAGTCTGGACGACAAATTTCAGGCTTAAATAATAAAAAGAAAGTATTGCTCAAGAAACTAAGTTTTTCGAGCAACAAATAAAAAGCAAAGAATTTAAATATAAACGGTCTTAAAGAAGCATGCCCTTCTCGAGTAAAGGATAAGGAGTAGAAATGAATAAGCTATTAATAGGATTAGTGGCATTAGGAAGTATTTCTTCTTTCGCTAATGCTGGAAAGTGTTTGGACCTAGAAGGAAGCTATACAGAGACTTTAAAAAAAATAAGACTGGGGCATACATTCGAGTCACATTATCCTGAATGGAAATATGAAATGATAGAAGGGGCTATTATGATTGGTAACTGTGCAGATAGAATCATTTCAAAATCTAAAGACAATAAATACTTTGCTGTAGAATATTTACATGAAAGCTTTCTTGATGATAACACTTGCGTTTATAAGCAAGTTGCTGCAACAGGCTTAACTGTTTGCCTAAAGGACTAAAAATAAATTTTCTTTTTTAAGGCCAAAGTGTTTCAGGAGAGACATTCTAATCGTTATTTAAGATCAGACTGACTTTATAAATCAAATTAAAGAATCTTTGAAATCTCTCATTAAAGTTTACTTGAAGTAAACTTTGTATCATATTTTCGATGCCCTTAAATTAAGAGAGTGGCATATGTAGCAAGTAAAAAGAAAGAATCCAAACAGAAAGAACAACCAGCATGCCATTCAAGCTAAAATGCCCTAATCATCCTCGTCACTGACTACGACTCGTCGCATACGGTGGTAAACCTCAGTGTCTCGTTTGTCATTCCTTGCAGAAAGTGTGATTTAGAGAGAGTTGTGACCAAATCTGTAAAAGCTTTTGATGGGAGGAGGGCGAGATAAATCTTGTTCTATCCGAATTGATCTCAATATGCTAAAAATAATTCCTAGATAAACTTACTGGAGAGAACTTATGAAAATATCATTATTAGTTATTGTCTTACTTTTTGGCTGTGCGACTCAAGAGAAAAAAAAGATTTCTGATTCTAATATAAAACCTGGGACCACTGTAAAAATAGGTGGCAAAGAACATAAGTTAAGTTCTGGAAGTTTAAAGGTGGGGCAGAATTTTATAAAGAAAGCCCAGAACACTGGAATTGATTTTAAATTTAAAAACAAGGTCACTGTCGTGAGTATTGTTCCTTCAATCGATACTCCAACTTGTGAAGCTCAGACACATATTCTCGGTGAGACTGAGGGGCTAGAAGGAATAGAGCTTGTGACAATATCAAGTGATCTTCCTATGGCGCAGAAGAGATTTGCAAAAGAAGCTAAATTAGAAAACATCTCTTATTTTTCTGACTACAAATTCGGAAAGTTTGGCTCAAAACTCGGCCTAAAAATTAAAGGACCAGAACTTCTCACAAGGGGAGTGGTTGTTTTAGACAAAGATGCGAAGATTCATTATATGCAATTTGTAGACGAGATTGTTGAGCTTCCTAATATGAGAAAGGCTTTTGAAGTCGCGAAGAATCTTAATCAAAAATAAATTAAAAGCTCGTTTGAATATAGCGAATATTCTTACCTTTTTTAATTTTTTTGATAGCTCTAATTTTTAAAAGATTAGCTAAATGAACTTGAACGGTTCGCTTCTTTGAGTTTCTTGCTTGAGAGATTTCTTCGGAGGATAAAGGATTTTCGAGTAATTTGAAGATTTCTCGTTCAGTTGGAGTCAAAGATAAGTCGATATTATTATCTGAGAAATCAATCCTCAACGAAGATTCTGTCTTAAGTTCTAAGAATCTTTTCTTCAATCGAACTTTTAAATCAATCTTTTCTTTTTCACAGAATTGATTGAATCGTTTTGTTGCTTGAAACAACTTATCACGGCTATATTTGGGATCGAAGAAGCTATCATCGAAAATCAGGTCACAAGCTTCAGGACTTGTGTACCGTCGATAAGAATCTCCTAGAGCTAAATTCAGAATACGATTGAATGTTCCTTTTGCTTCATTGGGGAGTTTTATATTATTGATTTCTCCTTCTTTAAGGTTAATTTCAATTGCTTTATTATTTCCTTGAATGGTAACGATAGAGTCATTCGGGGTTTTTATTCTCTCTCGAAAGCTTCTATGAGGGGTTCTCCAGTATATTTCCTTCAATTTCTCCGAGTCCTGATTTGACTGAGCTAGATGAACATCGACAAACCGAATGGGTTCATAGGATTTCAATTTAATTGCTGTTTCTTTGAATTCTCTAAGCTCTGTTTCATCGATCTTTCTTTTTTGTAGTATTTGAGAAAGAAAGACATTTCTCTGATATTCGAGGTAACCAAAGTCCCTGAGATTTTGAAAAACTTTCCACGCTTCCTTTAAATGGAAATCAGCTTCATAAACTTGTTTTTTGTTGAGAAAGTATTGAGCATAAATTCTTTGAGTGTGAGCGATAAGCAAAGCATTTTCTTGAGGATCGAGTTGTTTTAATAACGTTTTAAAAATGACCTCTGTCTTATTATCAACTGACTCAGAGTAGGCGAGTAGGAGGTTCACCTGGCCAACTAGCTTATCATAGTTGCTTATTAAAGAACTTTGAACGTAAGCTTCCAGTTCTGGTATCGCAGAGGCGTAGTCCCATTTTTGAAACTTAATAAAAGCTTTAGCCAAGTAGACGCGAGGTTGTTGAGCTTCATTGATTCGTTGGAAAATCCTTAAAGCTTCTCTGTTGACTCCGAGCCAATGAAGGTTGAAGCCGTATTCTACCAGCGCCTCATCACTAAGGTTGTTAGATTTTCTTCCCGTTTCATAAACGAAAGGGCGTAGCTTTTGAATGGCAAGTTGGCTGAGAGAGAGACGCCTGCAGAGCTCTGCAAACAAGGCCAATTCAGAGGACTTTTTGAGCTTATAGGCCTGGAGTTGGTCTTTTGCTTGGTTAAGGCTTCCCTTGGTGACCAAGTTCTTGATTTTAAGGATAGAGCTCATAAGTGCATTATATTATCAGTTTTATTGTGCGGCAAGTTGGCGTATAAATTCTCCAGGATGTTGATGATTTAGACGGTCTTTATCGTTTTTACAGTCAAAAACAAATTGGTAACGAAAAACATTAAAATATCAAAAGGAGACAAAAATGAAAAAGTTACTTTTATTGGCCTTGCTTATGGGGCTTAATCTTCATGCACAGACTTTAGAAATTGTAACAGATGAGAGTGGAGGAGTTAATGGACCAGATGGTGTTGAACAAACGGGTCAGAAGATTGATCCTTCCCCCCAAATAAAAAGCCGACGATTAACTCTTTCTGAGATGAATTCAATTGTAGGAAAATGTATTTTTCAAGAAAAACTAAAACCTATTATGAAAAAAGTTTTTGGAAACCAAGAAGCTGAAAAGATGCATTGTAAGGTTTCTAATCAACCGAGTCATCATTCGTATGCAATCGAAGATTTTTGGAACTTTTATAATCAATTGGATAATTATAACGACCTTTACCTTGCTCCAAGTATATTTTGTATTCCAAAAGATTCCGATCCAACAAATCCTAATTCAGAGCTTTATCCCAGGCTCTATCTTTCTTCTAACTTGTCGATAATGCTTTCAAAGGGTGAGGTGATTAATTTTTTATCATCATTACAGGGAGTTAATAGCAATATAGGCTTTGTCAGCCATCATCAAGATCTTTCAAGTATTAGAGTTGGTGTTAAAATTGATACGAGTAAGTTTGATGTTTTTGGAAGGTATCAATCAGAACTTATTATTGACTCTAAAAATATAAAGTATCTAAATGTTGATTCTAATAAGATTAATTTAATAAATAGTGAAACGTTAGTAAGTAGTGACATCTATGCTCATGAGAAAGAAGTTGAACAATGTATTTTAAATCAAGTTTCTCAATTTTAATTTTATTCTTTAGCCTAGGGTATCCAACCCTGGGCTTTTCTTCTTTATGTGATCCATTCAATGAGATCAATAGAGAGTACGAGAAGCTTAAGTCTAATCAAATCGAAGAAAGAATCAAGGCTCACGACTCTATTGATAAACTTCGAATTGAAATTGCAAAAGAACTTAATTTTAAAATATTTAATTCCGATTTTTCTTTTAAGAGTTTTAAAACATGTAGTAATAAATATTTAATGAAGCTAGTGATGGAGTCTTTAACCCCATACTTTAATAAATCTCTTTTTGAAAAGCTTAAAGAATTAGAAGTCGTTAAAATTTCAAAACTTGTTTCTGATTTTGAAAAAGGGAGATTATTTACCTTAAATAGCGAGATAAAAAGAAAAGGAGCCTTTCATCACGAGTCAAAGAAGATCTCGATTAATATTACTGATATAAACTTTGAAGAGCTGATCATTATAGCAGTCCATGAATTAGTCCACCTTAATGATGAAAAACTTCTAGAATCTATTTATTCATACTCGAAACCTGAAACTTTTAAGGAAATTCAAAAAATTCTCCTTAAGAAAGAGTGGAGTGAGCTCACAAGAGAAGAAAAAGAAATGATCGACAATCATGCCATGATGGGACTCGACAAAGGAATCAATGCCGAATTTCGTGCTTGGTGGTATACAATTGAAATTTATCAAGAACTTGGTTACGAAGTTGATTGGATGGAAGAGCTTATTGAAACGATAGGAGAAGTGACTGAGAAAAATCTCTATCAGTACCTTTTGAATAATTCTAAAGAGCTCAGTCATGATTTTTATCTTCAATCATCGATGTACAGGAAGCGAACTCAAAAGCTTCTTAATAAATTAAGACGAAATCCTCCTTCCTTGGAATACTTCGAAGCTTTCTTTAAACTCTAATAGTGTTTTTGAGAAAAGCATTATAGAACCTATTCATCTGAATTATTTTCTTAAGCCTTCTCGTAAAAACTTGTTCTCAAAATAAACCAAGATAGACGAATTCTCTATAATTTTTACAGGTTTCTTCTTTATCAAATTTTCACAAAGCTTGCAGATTTTTATGAGAATGTTATAACCCCTGACAGTTTCGTCATGGATTCGATGAGCGTTTAACAAGGGAAGAAAAGCTTGGTCCCTTTCCCGGGACCTTTCTTTTCTGCTTAGGGGTGGTGAAATGAAAATTCTATTAATCCTTTTATTCACTGGTTCAGTAAACATATTTGCTTCAGATGAGTGCGAAGTTATGTCTCACGAGAGAAATCTACCTAAAGAAATGATAGAATTACTTGATCGAAAAGGTTATCGACTTTCCTATTTTGATCTTGATAATTACTCTCGAGATTCTATCGATTCGATCTATAAAATTAAGTTCAAACAAGTTTATAGAGGGGCATTTGGTGATCCGGTTTACAAGATGAAGTTCAAAGGAAATGGGATCAAGATTAAGGCAAAAGGTCTTAATAAGTCTGAATTGGTGCAAGTTCTGACAGAAGAACTCAATTCTTGCTTATAATTCCTACTTTACGAATTTTTTGAAAGGTTCTACCCTTGAATTAAGGATATGAACTTTTTAAAAATAATTATTCTATTCTCTTTGATGTCTTGTTCTTCGGTTTATGAATCTGGAAAAGCTTCTTGGTATGGAAAGAAGTTTCACGGAAAGAAAACGGCAAGTGGGCAAGTGTACAATATGTACCTCATGACAGCGGCTCACAAAGAGCTTCCTTTTGGAACCAAAGTAAAAGTTAAGAATGAAAAAACAGGTAAAGAAGTCACTGTTAGGATTAATGACAGAGGTCCTTTTATTAATGGACGTGTTATTGATCTCTCAAAAAAAGCTGCTCAGAGACTTGGAATTATTCAAGAAGGCGAGGCGGAAGTTAGTCTTAGGCTCGTCGAATAACATAAAGTTTACAGCTAATCTTTCCTTATAATGATATAATAGTTTTATGAAAGCTCTTATTTTGCTTTTATTCACATCTAACCTTTGGTCTTCAGATCTTCAGAAGTTTCAAAAGGTTTTTAAAAAGGCAACTTTATTGGAAGAGATAAAGATCTCTGATCCGATCATGGATAAACCTACCAATACTAATTTATTGGTTATTAAGAATGGAGATTCAATTATTGGTTATGCTCGTGAGATAAAAACAGATACAGGTTGTGATTCAGGATGTTTACCTGTCATCTTTACGCTCTATTATAGTGCTGACAAGAAGTTTATTGAATTGACCTCAAAACCTGGTTTGACCAAGAAGAATCATGCACGATTTACGCCGATGGATTATTTTAACTTGAAATCAATTTTAAATCGAAATCCACCGAGCTTCTCGAAAATTAAGCATCCTTATGAGCTCGTCGATATGGTGTCAGGAGCGACAAAAAAAGAATATGTACCTGATGTCGTTGCAAAAGCCGCTTACACTAGCCTTCGTGTTAATACTTATAATCAACAGACATTAAAGTTTTTAAGTCGTCTTAAGTAAGATGTGAATCTGAAATATTCACCAATTGATAGTTTAATTTAGCGACGAGTTTTTCTTCTTGATAAACCTGAGATTGGAATTCAAAAAGGTTATCGACATGATGAGTGAGCTTTGTCTTTATGATGATCTCCTTTTCTGGCTTTGTAATCGCCGTATACTTTGCATTCATCACTTTTCTAAGAACACCAAGGGCATAACCTTTTGTTTCTTCTGAATTATAGTCTTCAACAGGCGAGTAGTACTCAGCAATTATTAATCCCGCAGATTGAGTACACATTTCTTGAATCATGGCCCCTGGTACGACTGGAGCATTGGGGAAATGGCCTTGGATAAAGTGGTCTGATAATTTACAGGTTTTGCTTGTTTGTATAAAAAGCTCGTCATGTTCTATGACTTGATCAACCATTAAATAAGGCGCTCTATGGTGAAGGCGTTTTGTAATGTTCATTTTCATAACCTAAGCATTTTATCTCTCATCAGCACTAAGACATGTCTTAGACATTGGCTTAATTGAGATTTTACAGTCGTTTGGCAAGAAGTCTGAAGGCTAGAAGACTATTATAATAATAACGGAGGTTAAATGCAGTTCAGTTTCCATCGTCATCAAACAGGTCTTATTATTGGAGCATCCAGTGAAATCGCTCGAGCAGTGGGCGAAAGACTCAACGAAAAACACCCAGGAATAGAACTCTATTCACTTGCTAGAAATAAAGAAAAAGGAATTGATTTTGATTCCAATAAATACTTTTTTAATTATCTGGATGAGCAGGGGTGGGATACTTTTTCGGCTCTTGTTGATGGCAAAAGATTTGATTTCATTTTAAATTTTGTTGGAGCTTTGAATGGTAATGAAGAAGAGCCAGAAAAGAACCTTCAGTCATTGAATTTTAAAAATTTAATTAATAGTTACGAGGTGAATATTAAACCTCTTCTTCTCGCTATTCAAAAATTAGAAAAGAAGTTAAAGCGTGATGAAACAACATTGGTTGCTTCACTTTCTGCGAAAGTTGGATCCATTACTGAAAATGAGCTTGGAGGTTGGTATTCTTATCGAATGGCAAAATCGGGACTTAATATGTTTCTTAAGACGCTCTCAAGAGAGTTCTACTTTAAAAAACCGAAATGCATTGTCAATGCGATCCATCCAGGAACGACAAAAACACGTTTCACTCAAAATTATCTTTCTTCTGTGAAGCATAAAATCCATGAACCTGAAGAGACAGCAAAAAATCTTATCGATGTTTGGGAAAGTTTAGGGTATGAAAATACGGGAGAGTTTCGTAATTGGGATGGAGAGAAGCTTCCGTGGTAGAGACTGTTTTTATTCTTAATATTTTGAGTGGTTTTGCAATGCTGGGAGTGATCTTACTCGTTCAAGTTGTTCATTATCCAAGTTTTCCTTACATATCGGAGAAAAACTTTCGAGTTTTTCATGTCTTTCATTCAGTAGAAATTACAAAGATTGTTTTACCATTAATGTTGATAGAACTCTTTACAGCTTTTTATTTTTCGATTGCTCATTGGAGTTACCTCTGGACTCTTAATCTTCTTGTTGTAATAGGGTTGTGGGGGATTACTTTTTTATGGAGTGTTCCGAGCCATAGTAAGTTAGAAAAAGGTTTTAATGAGAATGCTTTTCAAGCTCTAATGCGTTCAAACTGTTTACGAACCTGCCTATGGGGGATAAGAGCATTTATTCTTTCATATATTCTTTGGGAGAGACTTCAATGAAACCTTCTTTAACTCTTAAAGTCGCTGGTATCTATAACTTAGTTTGGGGTGCCCTTGTTATTCTTTTTCCCTTACAGTTTTTTAAGCTTTTTGAGATGGAGGTTCCTCGATATCCTCAAATTTGGCAATGTGTTGGAATGATTGTTGGTGTTTATGGTATCGGTTATTGGGTTGCCGCTAAGGATCCTAACAGACATTGGCCTATTGTCTTAGTTGGTTTCTTGGGAAAGATTTTTGGTCCAATAGGATTTCTTGAGAATCTTATTAATGGAAATTTTCCTCTAAGCTTTGGGATTAATATAATTTTTAATGATATCATTTGGTGGTTACCGTTTGGACTATTATTAAAACAAGCTTACGAGCATGCTCAAGAAAATAAACAAGATTAAAACAAGCTTTTGGGAGCGAAATTTCTCTCTTGCTAAAATATCCTATCAAGTTGGGATTGCTAAGATTCTAGAACTTATTTCCAAAAAACCTCAAAACCTCGAACGTATTGAAGTGATATTAAATGAATTTTCTGAATTAAAAGGGAGCTTAATGAAAGCAGGGCAGCTCCTAACGGTTTATGGACAGTCTTATATTCCCCCTGAGGGTTTGAAAATTCTTGAGAGACTTCAAGAATCTACGAGCTATGTTGGAGTAGAGGAAATTGAAAAAATCATTAATGAGAGTGGTTCAAAAATTCTTAAAGATCATAAGCTGGATGAAATACCTTTCGCTTCAGCTTCTATTGGTCAAGTTCACCTTGCTAAGAAGGGTGATGATATAAAGGTTGTTAAAGTTCAATATCCAGGTATTGAAAAATCTATAGCAATCGATCTCTTAGTTCTTAAGTCCTTTTTAAAGCTCTTTAAAATACTCCCAAAGAAGTTAGAACTTCAAGGAGTTTTTAATGTGATTGAGGAGATGCTTCATCAAGAACTTGATTACACCCTCGAGCAGAAGTCCCAACAGTTCTTTTATGAAAGCTTTAAAGATCGCTATCATGTTCCCAGGGTTCTTGAGAGTTTTTCAAATTCGAAAGTTCTTGTTAGCGAGTACACTCCTGGAATTCGTATACAAGATACCATGCAGTTCTCTCAAGAAGAAAGAAATCAGCTTGGAGAAGACTTTATCGATTTAGCGTTAACTGAAATTTTTCATTTACAAAAAATTCAATCTGATCCTAATCCTGCTAACTTTAAAATTGATCCTAAAACTAAAAAATGGATCCTCTATGACTTTGGAGCTTGCCAGAATATCCCAAAACCAAAGGTGGCAGATTACAAAGTCATGCTTCAAGGACTTTTAGAGAATAATGGAATAAAGATTTTAGATGCTTTTTGCCGATTAGATGCTATGGAACCAAACGACCCTCCTGAGTATAAAGAGGCTGTTCTTGAATATACTGAAGTGCTTTCTCAAGTTTTTGAAGGAGATTCTTTTGATTGGGCCAAAAATAACTTAGAGGCTGAACTTTTGGAAAAAGGAAAAAAGCTACTCTTTCTTTATCCTCATAAAACACCTCCCTATCAGACGGTATTCATTGATCGAAAACTGTCGGGAGTCTTTTTCATTCTACGAATGTTGAAATCAAAGACTCTGACACGAAAAATAGTTGAAAAATATGTTTATTAGGGCGTGTCTTCAAAGTTAGAAGGGTCTGAGAAAATGTAAGGCCTTTTAAGGTCATTTATCTTGGCCATTGATCATAATTCTACTTTCATAGATCTATGAAAACAACAGAACGATTATTTTTAACAAACACTATGTGGAAAAAAATAGAACCTCTTTTACCAGCTGAACGTGGTCGCTGCGCTCGTCCCTCAAAATGTAACCGAACAATGCTTGAAGGAATGATTTGGAAGCTTAGAGTCGGTTGTCCCTGGAGAGATCTCCCTGTTGAGTTTGGTCCTTGGCAATCAGTTTACACTCGTTTTAATCGTTGGTCAGAATCAGGAATCTTCCAAGAAGTTTTTGTTCTGATTAAAGACAAGTTAACAAAGCAAAACGTTGCCTTGGATTCAAGTATTGTTCGAGCTCATCAACATGCTCATGGTGCTCGAAAAAAAATGGTGATCAGAAGATAGGAAAAAGCTCAGGTGGTCCCACAACAAAGATTCACCTTTTAACAGACAGCTACGGTAATCCGGAGATCATTAAATTAAGTCCAGGCAATATTCATGACATTGATACCGCGTATGAATTTATTGAAGAGTTACCCGATCAAGTCGAGCAACTTCTTGCTGATAAAGGTTATGATGCAGATTTGTTCAGAAAGTCACTCGAAGCGAGAGGAGTAAGTCCTGTTATTCCAGGAAGAAGAAGTCGAAAGAAGGAGATTGTTTACGACAAGGAACTTTATAGAGACAGACATGTTGTCGAGAATTCTTTTTGTAACTTAAAGCAATTTAGGTCGATTGCAATGAGATTTGAAAAGCTTGCTCGAAACTATATGACCATGGTTTTACTGGGAGCGATTCTTATGTGGAGTAAACTTTGAAAACACGCCCTAGAAACCAAATGAAATTTTTGCAGAAATCTTAGAAGTATCAAAGAGTCTTCCGTACTCAAGCCCAAGATTTAAAAAGAGTAAGTCAACATTGGCTCCAAGAATAAAATGCGTAGAAGTTTCATCGGCACTTGCGGAAGTTGCACTCGTGAAAGCACCATCAAAAATAGAAGCACTTGCAGAGAGAGTTCCGTCTCCTTTTACAGCACCTAAACCAATATAAGGTTCTACAATGATAAAACTTTTACTTAAATAAACATAGAGTCCAGAAGTATCTGAATCATACTCAGCATTAGCAGGAACATTTGAAACTTCCGTTGTAAATTTCATATTAGTATCAGAAAGAACATATTTGAACCCAAGAGTTATTGGCCAATTGAGAAACATTGAGGAATCCCAGGCAATGGCTATACTCCTTGTATCAAGTTCAAAGTCATCAACATCAATACCGGGAATCATTGTCAATTCACCCGTAAAACCAAGAGGAACTGAAACTCTTAGCGTGAGTCCAGCGTGAGGAATTGAATCAACTGATTCTGTTCCAGGGTCGACAGCTTGAGCAATGTCATTTAATTTATCAGAAGTTGTTGTTCCAAGGATCAATCCCACTTCAAAACCAAAAATCGCTCCAAGAGAAGCTGCACTACTGACAGAAGTATGATGAAAGTTTGCTGAAAAATCCTGAACAATACTTTCGAGATCTTGTTGATCAATATTCTCGAGAGGAATAGTTTGAGAATAAGCAAAGTTAGTTGATAGAGCGAAAATTGCGATCAGCCGAAACATATTCTTTCCTTGAAAAAGTTTTCTTTGATTATGCTCGAGATCGAGAAAGAGTTCAATTAATGGAGTGTTTGGATCTAGTAATCCCAACCAAATAAAATTGTTTCATCTTCAATAGCTGCCCCAACCGTTGTGTTAGGCTCATACCAAACACCCATTCTATCTGCTGATTCAAAAGTTGTTCCAGCGGGAACATTTGTTAGTCTAAAATGATAGAGAGCTTCAGTCGCAGTTCCTGTTTTGGAAAGAGTGATATTGGTTGGGGCCATACCTGGCTCAGTTACTGTTACGACAGCTGGTTTATCCGAGACAAATTTAACCCATTCTGCAACGACGTTGATAGCATAATTTTTTCTCATCATAGAACGTGGGAGAAAAGGAGCTGACTGGCATCCATCGGAGTCAGCTCGACTGTGAGCAGAGATAGGATCATCTGCGATAACTCTTAAAGCACGACCGGAATATTGAGTTCCTGTACCGGCAATAGTGTTAAGCGCTGTATTTGTAAAACTTCCTGCAGTCGGAGCGTTAGCATCGGAATACCATCTTTGATAATTTGTAGGGGCTCCTGCCACAGAAAAGTAAGCAGCGTTTGAAGGAACTCCAATGAGGTCTTTTCTTGCTGGAAGAAGCGGGTAGGAATCAATAAAAGCGCCGGAATAAACATAAGCAGCTATAATTCCTGTACTTATCACCTCGTATTGGTCATTAGGTGCAATAACAAAAGTATGATTGGTATCAGCTGCAATCGATTGTGAATCAAAAAGAGCACCATCTCGATAAATCTCAACAGTCGTAGCTTCAAAAGCTCGAACAATTAAATTGTGTGGTCCATTTCTTGTTCCATCAAAAATAAAATTTTTCCCGGCCCAATCTTTAATACTCCAAACGATATTACCGGAGCCGCCGCAACCTGCTGTACTTCCAGCTCGACCAGCAACATAAAACTCTGCTGATCCTTCTATGACATCATTTTGTGCACTTACAAAATTATGAGTTTGACCTTTATCAAGATCTGAAACAATCACAACTCCATTGAGTTTTATTTCATTATTGTCAACGAGTGAAACAATGGTACTATCTATGGCCCCACCAAGATTGAAAGCTTTAAGTCCATCAAAGAAAGGGTTGTCTGGTAGAGTTTCTGCGGTTGCAATATTAGAGTCTGTTGAACCACTTCCATTTGTTGCTTTAACTCTAAAGTCGTATTCTGTCGAAGCTGTAAGACCTGTGACAAAAAGATTTCTGTCAGTGTTGATTCCGTCGTTAAAAACAGTCCATGATCCAGCAGGACTTTCTCGAAACTCTACAACGTAGTCAGTAATAGGTGATCCATTATCGTTTGGCTCTGTCCAGGAAAGTTCAACTTGGTTGCTATCGGCTTGTCCAACGGCAAGGTCGGTGATGGCATCAGGCGGAAGTACGTATGTCCAACTAGGGCTCACTGAAATTGCAGACTCAAGCCCTGCAGTATCAACAGTTTTAACGAGTGAGTAATAAGTCGTTCCAAGTGTTAAGGTTAACCCTGTTAATTGTGCAGTTCTTGCAGTTCCTGTATTCGTCCAACCTCCTCCAGGGATAATACCGGCCTCGGAAGCTGTTGTACTAACGGCCATTTCAAAGTGGTCAATAGCGCAGTTATCTGAAACAAAATCCCAGTAAATATTCGAACTTTCAGTTGCATTATGATCATTAAAGACAAAAGAAATAGGAGGTGCACCAGGAACAGTATTATCGTATTGAAAACCTGTCATAAGATTCACATTATTAGAAGTATTACCTGATGAGTCTACCGCTCTTACGGTAGGGTAATAGGTAACCGAACATTCAGTAAGAGAAAGTGAATTAAAATCGTGTGAAGAAAGAGCATCAGCATCTTCGAAAGCAACGATATTAGTCGCGCCAACTGAAGTTCCTAAGGCAAGTTCAGCATGATCAAAGTCCGCATCTCCAGGATTAGTCCATGTGATAAGAGGTGAGTCCGGACTTGCGCCCGTTACCCAAGTAATACCTCCAAGACTTAGTCCTGTCGGATCACCAGGTGGGGTAATATCGTTGATGGCGATTGCTGTGTTTTCACAATCCGAAGTAAGCCCTCCGCTTGAAGCTCTTAAATAAATCATTTCCGGAGTATCGTAATCCATTCCTGAGAAAGTTGCGACACCAGTCACCGCAGAAATTGAGTTTGAGTTGAGTGTTCCTCCTGCAGCAACGGTACAAGTTCCATTTGTAAAAGCATCAATTGTCACTGTCGCAGTAGAAGGGACAAGATTTTCAAAGGTATCTCTGATTTCAACGATAGGTTGAATTGCAAAGTCTGTATCTTCATTATAAGGAGATCCTGGATAAGTTGTGAAAACAACTTTCGCTGCTGCACCTGGTGAGACATTAATAGCAACAGGTTGGCAATCAACTGTTAAGACTCCACTTGAAGCTCTTAGGTAGATCGTTTCTGCAATATTATAATCCATTCCCGAAAATGTTGCGATTCCAGCAACTGCAGCAATCGAATTTGAATTAAGTGTTCCTCCAGCAGCAAGAGTACAAGTACTATTTGTAAAAGCTGAAAGATTAACTGTGCCTGTTGAGCTTACAGTATTGTCAAAAGCATCTCGAATTTCTACAACGGGTTGAACTGGAAAATCAATTCCCGCTACTGCAGCGGCTCCTGGATAACTTGTAAATGTTACTTTTGAAGCTATATTCGGTGAGACATTAATAGCGACAGCTTCACAATCAACATTAAGAGCTCCACTTGAGGCCCTGAGATAAATTGTTTCGGCAGCTGTATAATCAACTCCAGTGAAAGTTGCGACACCAGCAACAGCAGAGATTGAATTCGAATTTAAAGTTCCTGATCCAACGATAGTACAAGTGCTATTTGTATAGGCATCTAAAGAAACAGTTGCAGTTAAGCTGACGAGGTTGTCAAAAGCATCTCGAATTTCAACAACGGGTTGAACTGCAAAGTCAACACCTGCGACAGCAGCGGCTCCTGGATAAGTTGTAAAAGAAACTTTCGAAGCTGATCCAGGTGAAACATTAATAGCAACAGCTTCACAATCTGAAGTGAGTGCTCCACTTGAAGCTTCAAGATAGATTATTTCTGCCTTTGTATAATCCATACCTGAAAATGTTGCAGTCCCTGAGACAGCAGCAATAGAGTTTGAATTCAAAGTTCCACTTGCAGCTGTTGAACAAGTGCTATCTGTAAAAGCATTAATTGTAACTGTATCAGTTGAGGTTGTAAGATTATCAAGTCCATCTCGAATTTGAACAATCGGTTGAGTTCCAAAATCGATACCAGCTGAGGCTGTCGTTCCTGGGTAGCTTGTGAAAATGACTTTTGCAGGAGCTGCTGGTCCTACATTGATAGCAATTGGTTCGCAATCACTTGTAAGAGCTCCGCTTGAGGCCCTCAAGTAAATAGTTGCGACTTGATTATAATTAACCTCGCTAAATGTTGCGACACCAGCTACTGCAGAAATCGAACTTGATGCTAAAACACCTGGAGCAGCAACAGTACAAGTCGAGTTTGTGAAGGCTGCTAAGTTTATTGTATCAGTTGAATTAACGACGTTATCAAAGATGTCTCGAATTTCAACAATAGGTTGAGTTGGAAAATTAGATCCGGCATCAGCTGAACTTCCTGGATAAGTAGAAAAAGCGACTTTAATTGCACCAGCAGTTGAGACATTAATAGCGACTGGTTCACAATCAGCTGTTAAAGCTCCACTTGAAGCTCTTAAATAAATTGTCTCTGCTTGAGTATAATCAACTCCAGAAAAGGTTGCGGTTCCAGAAACAGCGGCAATAGAGTTTGAGTTTAAAGTTCCACTAGCAGAAAGAGTACAGGTACTATTTGTAAAAGCTGATAGAGAAATAGTCGCTGTTGAAGTTGTTAGGTTATTAAAGGCATCTTTGATTCGAACAATTGGTTGAACTGCGAAGTCGTTACCTGCAACGGCTGAGTTTCCTGGATATGTCGTGAATTCCACAACGCTATCAGCTCCGGGGGCAACATTTATGGCAACGGCTTCACAATCTGAGGTTAAACCAGAACTTGAGGCTTGAAGGTAGATTGTTTCTGCCACGGTATAATTCATTCCTGAAAAAGTCGCAATACCAGAAGATGCTGTTTGAGTTGTGTTACTCAACACTCCAGAAGCTGGAGTCGAACAAGAACTATCTGTAAAAGCTGTGATTGTGACGGAGTTTGATGCAGTTGTTACTACAGAACTTGTAACATCTTGAACTTGAACAATAGGTTGAGTCGAAAAATTTATCCCTGCATTAGCGGCAGTTCCAGGGTAAGTTGAAAACACAATCTTAGTTGGAGGGAGTAATTGAACAAGAACAGGGTCTGAACAAGCTGATGTGAGTCCAGGAGCAGAGGCCCTGATATAAATACTTCCGAGAGAATTATAATCGAGACCTAAAAAACTCGCGATACCTGTAGTCGCTGCCAAGGTATTTGAACTTAATATTCCTCCTGCAGGAGTTGTACAAGAACTATCTGTAAAAGGTAAAAGGGTGATTGTATCTGTCGCATTAAGAACTGTTCCATTCAAGGAGTCTTGAACTGCTACGATTGGTTGAGTTGCGAAATCAATATTTCTTGTATTTGGAGTCGAAGGTTGAGTTGTAAAAGCGAGCTTTATTGGATTTCCATAAGGCTGCAAAGTAATTCCAGTTGTATTAGGAGGTGTAAATCGAAATGAAGAGCCGTTTCCAAAACTATCGTTGATACTTCCTCCGTTAAGATCAAGCGATGAGCTTAAAACAATTCCATCATTATCATCATTTCCAGGATTTACAATAAGCTGGAATGTTAGTGTCGAAGTTCCACTTCCTGAAAGATAATTTGCATAGGCTGTTCCTGAATTGATAGAAATTGGAATACGAGGAAGTCCAGAAACATTCACGTTCTCATCGAAGTTTGCCACGAAGTTTAATTGATCACCTACGATATAAAGTCCATCGGCAGGTTTTGATACACTCAAAAGGTTAGGACTAATAGAATCAACAAGAACACTGGCTCCGCTTGGTGGGGTAAAAGTTAAAGTAAAGTCAGTATCAAGGATATCTTTAAAGCTTCCGCCATTTAAATCAAGCGGACTGGAAAGAACAATTCCATCAAGATCTAATAAGCCACTTGTAACGGTGTAGGTAAAGTTATGAGAGTAAGCATCTGTGCTACCGGAGTAAATCGCAGTGAAATTACTTCCACTGATATCGAAGTTGATGAAAGGTGATCCAGTGATTAAAGCTCTTTTTAAGGTTTTAACAGTAAAGGTCATTGCTTGAGAGGTTCGATAATTTCCAGGAGTCACGATAACAGAATCAATCACGGCTTCGAATTGTGCTTCTTCGTTATCATCAATAGTGATTGTGTCTTCTGGAGTAAAAGCAGTATCGCCTCCGGCCGTACAGCCGAGAATGATCAGTAAGAATAAATGTGTTATTACCTTAATCAAACCTTAACCTTACCCCTCTATATATTGTCGGCTTTTGACTGAATTACTCTTAGTATTTTAAAGAATTTGTTAAGATTTTTACTGGAACCTCTTTGAGGTTTAATAATTTCGAGAAGTTAAGCCGATTAAGGGAGAGAAATGATTTTTAAGTTAAGGTTAAGTTGCCAACTTTAGTTCTCACATAAGACCTGATCAAAAACAATCAACTAGTAGTTGAAAATCTTAGAAACTAGTTCATCAATAGGGCTAAGCTTAGTGAGTTGTCTAAGTTAAGTTAGACTCTTCTTTTAATCGTCCAGGTCTCGTTAAGGCTATGAGCCTAAAATAAATGCTAAAGAATCTTTATAATTTTATGAAAGGAGAAAAAATAACACTCATAAGTATTGTTAATGCTTTAAAAATTCTTGTATTGGCTTCGGTTTTATTTGTTTGGGTCGTTCGGTACCAAAATATTGTTGAAGAATTTAAAACTTATAGTCTTCCTGTTTGGCTTAGAGATCTTGTCGGTATTTTAAAAATTTCTTTTGTCCTTATGATGTTCAACACCGATCCAAATGTTGTCTAAATTGGAGCCGTTGGAATTATTGTCTTGATGATTGCTGCTTTTATAACCCATTTAAAAGTGAAGAACCACACTTTTAAGATGCTTCCCTCATTGGCATTGATGGGGGTTAGTTTTGTAATCTTTCTAGGCTCTTAAAAGGTGCCAGTAGATCTGGCTACCTTTGTGAAATATTGGGAACTTCTAAAATAGACGAAAGTTAAAGTCCTTGCAGATTCTTTCGCCATCTTAAAATTATCGACTTTTCATTGAGGGCGTTTGTAAAAAATATATGCGGACATATAAACGCCGCACTTTTGCGGCAATAATCTTGAAACAAAGTTAAATTAGGTCTATGTTGTCGCTCATGAACAACTCTTTAGATTTTAAAACTATTTTATCAACAGAGCTTGCATCAAGAACTAAGCGAAATAGCAGCTACAGCATTAGAGCATTCGCAAAAGATCTTGGTATTAACGATTCGACACTCTCTCAGCTAATCTCAGGAAAAAGAAAAGCTACCAAAAAAAGAATTCAGATTGTCGGCAAGAAGCTTGGGTTAAGTAATTCTAAAATAATTAAATTAATAGAAGGTGAAAACATTCAAATAGACAAAGACGAAACGAAGTTATCACTTCAAAAGTTCAACCTTATGTCTGAATGGTATTTTGATGCAATTATTGAAATTGTGAAAATAAAGCCGAATGCGACAGCTAAAGAAATATCGAAGGATCTAAAAATCACTCAAGCCCAGGCTAAAACTGCACTGAAGCAACTTTTAGATCTGGAGGTAATAGAAAGTGATGAGGATGGTTTTGTTTGCAATCAACCAAAAAGTCTAACCGCTTTTTATGATAGCTCTTTTACGAATGAAGCTCTGAAAGAGTATCAAAATCAGATCTTAAAGCTTTCTCAGAGAGCATTAAAAAATGACTCAAGAGAGGAGCGAAACCATACATCCCATGTTATTTCGGTATCCACAAAGAAAATTCCCGAAGTCGTGAGAAGAATACAAAAATTTCAACATGAACTAGCAAATTATATTGAAGATAATCATAACGAAAAAGATGAAGTAATCGCGATGCAGTTTTCACTTTTCAAACTATCAAATTTAGGAGAATCAAAATGAAAAAGTTACTATTATTACTGCTTACTAGTTCCCAGCTATTTGCTGGTCAAGGCAAAGGTGGAGGGGATGTTGTCCTCTGCTACCAATCAGTTGAAGTAAAAGAAAGAGTCAAAACTTCAATTAAAGAACATTCGAGAAGTTCAACACCTGTCAATCTAATGCTTGATAAACTTGAGGGTGAGGTCCTCATGCTAGAAACATATATGGCCCTAAGACCTGTGGGGTTGTTTGATACTCAAGTTCTGGAAATTAATAGTTTTAGTGCTTCAGAGGTATATGAAATCATAAAAGATAATGTTAGCGAAAGTTTATACAAATATCTCAGCGAGTCAATTACAAAAGATGAGCAATGGAGATCAAGTCCCTACGGTGTTTTAGAAGTACATGATAGTGGATATATCGGGAAAATTGCACCTAACTGTTTAGTTGTACAAGTAGCTCATTACTTAGATGATATTAATTTAGTTTACTTTGATTCGAGAATAACAAGTCTTATGAATGCACAAGAGCTTCGAACTCTAAAAATTCATGAAGATCTTTATAGAAGACAAAGATTTTTGTATAAACAATCAGGAAAAAGACTCAAAAGCTCTATGACTTTACGAGAAGCTGTCACTTATTTTATCACAAGAGAGAAGTTTGATGACGAAGGTATTGTGAAGGTTTTATTTAGTCTTCTCCCTCCAGATAGATATTGGCTCGATTCTCCTTACAAAGATGGAAGACCGGCTTATGGTTATATGCTCAACTACCGTAACAAGAAAAACTAGTGATAAGGATGAAAACTATGAAAACTATGAAAACTATGAAAAAAATTATTACTTCGATGTCGTTACTATTCACCATGTCAATACATGCTTATGATACAAAAATAGAGTGTAGAATAAATGAAGGCCGAACGGATGTAATTGAATTAGACCTCGAGCAAGCAATTTATGAAAAACAAGCAATTGGGGGAAACTACTACAATGGCTTCTCTGAGTTAACTCAAAAGATCGAGGATGGTGATTATGCTTCTGTTTCACCTGAAGACATTTCAATAACAGAAGAATACTGCGAAGATTGCTATCTACTAAAAATATCATCATTGTCTAAAAAATATTCTCGCTATCAGATCTTGGCAGAGATTAATTTTGCAGAAACAGCCCCATTACAAGTATTTCTAAAAATCAAAGAGGCTTATTTTTTCTCTGATACTGAAAAGATTAAAATCCACTGCAACTAAATTGATATTTTCAGTTTTTATTTTCATCGAAGCACTCATTTTTCATGAGTGCTTCTTTATTAGTTAATCACTAACCCAAACCATTCAAGTAAAGCAGTAGTAATTGAAGCAATCTGACCGTTATTAAATACTCGAAACTACGAACTATGATTTTGGGAACTTCTTTGCTGAAGACAAATCTTATCAAGTTTGGGATTATTTCATTTGATTTCGGAGCTTAAGGAAATGGAAATTTACGATAAAATAAGAAAGTTAGAAATTGAACTTCACTCCAAGGTAGCCAGACAAAGTGAGCAAATTTTAAATGATTTAATTGCTAACGATTTTCTTGAGTTTGGGACTAGTGGTAATTCATCTTCAAAAGAAGATATTATTAAACGATTACCTAATTCGGATCATTTAGAAATTGATTCCTTTGATTTTACGATCAGAAAAATCTCAATTGACGTTATACAAGTGATTTATAAAACAAAGATGGTGATCGAAGACGAAGAGGTAAAGTCTCAACGAAGTTCATTATGGAAAAATAATAATGGGCAATGGCAGATGATATTTCATCAAAGTAGTAAAATCAGTTCTTAGCGTTAGGAGTTTTTTGTTAATGGATAAGCATATATTAGCGATGGGCGGCGGCGGTTTTTCAATGGAGCCAGATAATCTAAAGCTCGATAATTATTTATTGTCTTTAGTAAAGAAAGATAAACCCAAAGTATGTTTTATTAGTACTGCCAGTGGTGATTCAAAAGAATACATCGAAAGGTTTTACAATTCCTTTTCGAGTCTTTCATGCGAACCAAGTAACTTGGCTCTATATAGACCTCCAGAAGGAGATCTTCGAGAGTTTGTTATGGATAAAGATATATTTTATGTTGGTGGTGGAAATACTAGAAATCTTCTTGTTTTGTGGAAAGAATGGGGCTTAGACTTATTGTTAAAAGAAGCTTGGGAAAAAGGAGCAATCCTCGCAGGTATTAGCGCTGGGTCTATTTGTTGGTTCGATCAAGGATTAACTGACTCGGTAACAGGAAAGCTACTTCCCTTAAACTGTTTAGGCCTTTTAAAAGGCAGTAACTGCCCTCATTACGACGGAGAAGTAGAAAGAAGACCGTCATACCAGCAATCAATTTTAAGCGGTTCAATGAAAAATGGTATTGCTTGTGATGATGGTGTTGCTGCGCACTTTATAAACGGAGAGCTAAGTAAATTTGTATCGTCTAGAGAAACAGCAAATGCGTATAGGGTGGAATTAACGAAATCTGGCATATTAGAGACTAAAATAAGGCCAGAGCTTCTGTAAAACTTGATCATTCTAGTGATTTTGTATTGAGGACTTCTTTGTCCCAAGTAAAAGACTCAGACATGAATATTATTTCAGCAACATCAAAATACACCGATAAGTAAATTGTATTTTAATTGCTCTATTCATAAGATTGAATGGAATTTGGTAGCTGAATATTAATGAGATTAATCACTTTATTTTTAATATTTTTTGCAATGAACTTAGAGGCTAAAAGTCTCCTTGATGAAATTGGTGTTTCAAAGTGTAAAGAGCAAGTGGAAGCAAGGTTGAAGTCGTGGGGATATTTTGATAATTGGCGTAAAAGATTAGATCAAGATACAAATTTTTTTTACTGGTCTCCCACTAAAGATATTGGAACATGGATAAAAATAAAGAAAGAAAAATTTATACTTCAGATATCGAAAGTCAACTCCAGTATATCCATTAATAACTTTTTTAATTTAAATAATTGCTCTCAGAGAGTTTCTTATGAAAAAGGAATAAAAGTAAAAAAAGGAGACTTTTCTGATTCAAATCTTTTAAAGCTTGCAAAAGAGAAAAAAAATATGGTGTTTTATATGTGGTCTCCTCATATGCCTTATTCAGTGAGGGGATTGAAAGAATTATTTGAATACTCAAAAAAAAGTAAAGAGTTCGAATTCATTTTTTTACTAGACCCAAATGCAAATACTAAATTTGCAAAAAAAATACTTAAAAAGAATAAATTGCCAGTGATTTTTGCAACAAAATTCTATTCTCTTGAGTTAAAGGTTCGGAATGCCTTATTACACTATCCCGGAGTCATATTCATGAAAAATGGAACATTTGTTAGTGATGTTATCCCTGGATTAAAATCAACGAATGAATACATAAAATTGGCAAGAAGGTTTATTAAGAATGACATATAGGAGACTTATACTTATATTTCTGAGTTGGTTCTGTACATCAAGTACATTTGCCTTATCATGTCTAGATAAGAAAATTCCATTAGATGAAATTTGTCCAATGGGAGAATTTTTTCAAAAGCCAGATAATCTTCCTCGGAGCAGTGCAATCATACCTCAGCAGCCAAGCTATTTTGCAAAACCTGTTTATAACACTGACTTAGTAGGAGTAATCGGAGAAGGTGGAAATTACCTACTTAATGTTAAAACAGGTCAATTTACTCCATTTTCAGGAGATACAGATCCAGTTCCCACTCCAGATGGTAAATTGATTACAGTTCCAAGCTCATCAATGCGATTCTTTAAATATAATAAAGAAGACGGTTCTATGAAAATAATTTTTAACGAGACTGACAATCCACATGATTATCAATCTATGGGGATACTCAAAAAAAACGGGAATAAGACTATATATAGAATGCTTGCTGAAATAGAAAACCCAGAAGATGAAGAAGATTATCATGGGATCTATGATTATGAATATATTGAAGGAGAGAATGAAAGTTTTAAAAGAATAAATAAAAAGGAAATTTGTCCAAACTTTAAGTCTGATGACTATAGGTTACCCATGATTTCTAAAGATGGCCAAATGGTTAGTTTATTTGATCCAACAAGCGGAACAACTAAGATTCTTAAAATAAAAGATAATTTTGAATGTGAAGTCCTCAAAGACCTTGGATTTCCAACAGGAAAAGTTGAATTTTCCCCCTCTAATAAGAAGATCGCCTTTCATGTGCCCAATTCTTATAGAAAATATCCTGGAGATGACGGTGATTACACAGGAAGCAATTCATTTATTATGGATCTTGATACTGACAAAATAACACCAATAAGTAGAAATAATACTGGTAATGCCTATTACCCTTCTTTTTGGAATGATGACGAAACAGTTATGTATATGAATCAGTCTTCTGTTGATAGACCTGAATTTAAAGACTTTAAGCCTGAAGATTCCCCTTATTCTATACGGACAGTAAAAATCACTGATCCATTGCAAATCAATGGAAAAGTTTTTACTGAGAGTTGCGATGGAAGCACATTTGATAATAATTTTTATTCAATCGTCGCCTTGGGAAAGCTTTGGTCACAAGCATGTTTGAAATCAGAGTTCTCTGCCGATGAGAATACAATAAAAGAAACTCTTCCTGGAATTCAGACTACTGCAACTTATGGAGATTTAACATCTGTTACATCTGCCTACTTTCGAGCCTTAAGTTTGCAACCAAAACAATGTAAAAAGCTTGTTAATGCTTGCTGGAAGGAATTGGACAAAGATATCAAAGGAGCAAAAGATGGAGACCCATTTTCATGGCTTCATCATGCAAAAGGACATGTAGAGATCCTTAAATGGCCCGAAGATAGACCTAAACTTAATAAAACTAGTGAATATTCTTTTAATCTTTTTTATCCAGTTGACCGTATTGTTGATTTTTCGATTCCAGAAACTCAAGAAAAGAAAAAAAGAAAAGAGGCAGTTTTTGAATCGGAAGAAAGTGATGGAAAGGTTAAAGTATCTTTTGATCCTTACGAAGATGATGGGGAATTATTTAAAGACTTAGCTCCTCCACCAGAAAAAGGTTTTAGATTCTTAAGTAAAAAACAGCTATTAGACGCTTGCCCGGATGAAAAGAAGAAAACTTATGGAGCTGAAAAAAAACCTTATAAAAAGAAAAGTCCAAAGAAGAAAGCCGAAGATGTTCACATTGATCCTAAAAAGGCTTTTGATGATATTACTAAATCAAAATGTATGCAATGTCATGGCAATATATCTTTTGATAATTATGAAAACTTGAAACATAGAAAAACTTCTGACGGGAAAGACTTTCTCAAAGAAATGCTCCACCGAGTTAGAGGTGATCAAGGTTATAAAAGAATGCCTCCCAATGGTTTTCCAAGCGGAGACTCAAGAAAAAAAGAAGCTATGATCAAATACATTGAAGAGCTATTAAATTAGTCAGCAAAAATTAAGATAACGTTCATCCCTGACTAAAACCTCTGTATTCGGTATGAAAGGCATTCTTTCAGATAAACCTCAAGACTCGTTAAAAACTAAAACCAATTGTTCCGATGAGTTCAGAAGTTTCAATTTCTAAAGGGATGAAACCAGACTTCTCGAAAAGAAGGTCAACTTTTCTATAGAAAAGTTTGAAGACAATGGCCTTTTGATAAGCATAGGCTGGAAACTTCATTTGATTGGTATTAGAAGTCGTTGGGAGTTTTACTTTTAATCCGACTGTAAACTCTCTTCGCTTCCCACTATCAGTGAGCAAGGGAAGTTTTAAAAAAGGGCTAATTTGCATAAACATATCTGTTCCAAAAGGAAGTATTTCAAACTCCGGATAAGCTTGAGCTCCGAAAAGACTACTGAAACCAAAGTCTCCTTCAGTTGCAATGTCTTGAGTAAAGCCTTCTAAAACAAGACGGACACTAAAATAATCACTGAATGTATAAAAATTAAAACCAAGACCGACATAACCATAAGTGGATTGGAATTGTTCATTTTCATTTTCTGGTTCCGAGGGGCTGAGTCCATAAATCTGAGCGCCTGCTGTTAAATCGATACCTGGAGCAACAATGTATTGAAGAAAAGAGAAGTCAACGAAAAGAGCAGTTTGGTCAATATCCTCATCTGAAGTTACTGGAGAGATATCAGTTTCAGTATAATTCATTTTTCCGTAACCAAGATCAAGATTGAATCTCCAGAGGGGAGGATTGGTAGCAGCTTGTGCCAATGAGGTAAAAAAGAAGAGTATCCAGACGATTTGCAAATTTAACTCCTTCTTTAAGAGTAATAGAAATTGATTCATTTGTATTTGAGCGATAAAAAATGCCGACTGTTGAGCTCGGTTATCGAGGACGATAGTTGAGCGAAAAAGTATTCAGGCTTGAGTTAAGAAATTCAAGATGACTAAAAAAAATACCGATTAAGAGTTTGAGAAGGGACGCCTTTTCGTTAGTTGTGCACAACTTTATGAGGTTTTTTATTGTTTTAAGGAAAAATGGCGCATTAAAGTAATCACGGACCATCTCAATGGAATGGTTGTGATGTTTTAATGAAATGCAAGTATGCGGATTAACACAAACATCAGCGCGCTGAGGGCCACGAAGAACGTATCGAGGAACAAGATACGTGTTGGAGATACCCAGCGAAAATTATCTTCAGGGAAGAGAGTTACCCGAGCAGGTGATGACGCTGCCGCATTGTCTATTTCCTCTAAGCTAACAGCTCATATCCGAAGTCAACGCCAAGCCATCCGCAATGCCAACGATTCCATTTCTTATTTTCAGATAGCAGAAGGAGCTCTTCACGAGATGAGTAGTATGATTACTCGTATGCGTGAACTATCAATTCAATCCGCATCCGATACCATCGGTGATAGTGAACGGAAGATGCTCGACAAAGAAATGCAGCAATTAAAAACCGAAATCAACCGTTTGAATAGTTCTACTGAAGCTATGGGTAAAAAACTTTTTTCTAGTGAAGGGACCTTTGATGTCATGGTCGATATTCATAATAAAGAAAGTAGTTTTTTTAAGATTGATCTCTCGAAGTTATCTCAAAATACTCATGCACTAGGGATTTATGATGCTCACGTTGCATCAAAACTTCAAGCAGGCCATAGTCTTGCAAAACTTGATTATGCCCAAAAACAATTATCAGAATCATTAGCTTACTTAGGTAGTTTTCAGAACCGCACTGAAGCTACTATAAATAACCTCACGCAAAAAGATGTCGATCTAACCGCTTCGAACTCTCGAATGATCGATGCCGATTATGCACAAGTAACAGCTGAAAACGTAAAGAGCAAGTTGCTCCTTGAGACATCGACGGGTGTTCTTAAGAGGGCGAATCAAGATGCCGCCATTGCTCTCAAACTCTTAGGATAGGAAGAAAGATGACGTAGAAAAGACATTAAAACAAACTGTGGGACTCAGGTTCTTTTGCCAGAGACTCTTTCAGCATTTAAGCTTGAAGTATGCAAATAGACTTACTTCAGCATGAAATGTACATTGAGTTTTTTGGTTCTATCAATTTTTATATTGCTTTAGGGGCGAAAGTTCTAACAGCAATATTTCTAGGACTGATCATCGGAATTGATCGAGAGAAAAAATTCAAATCTGCCGGAGTTAAAACTCAAATCATGATCTGTGTAGGTGCGACAATCTACACATCAATAAGCCTTCTTACTATGACTCTTTATAGAATAGGGGATAATGTTGACCCTAATCGTCTTACTGCACAAATTGTAAGTGGAATCGGTTTTCTTGGGGCTGGAGCTATCATCCAAAACAGAGGTTCTGTCGTGGGACTTACAACGGCAGCAACAATTTGGGTTGTTGCTGCTATTGGAATAGCTGTTGGCTCTGGTTATATTTTCTCTGCCACATTTTTTACTCTTACTATTATTTTAATTCTAAATCTCATCGAACCTATTATTCGAATTTTTGCGAGAGAACATATCTTTCAATTAGAAGTTCAAGCAAAATCTAAAGCAGTAAAAGATATCAATCGAATTCTTGAGGATATGGAAGTTGATATTCTTGAGACAGAAGTTTTTGGATCCAATGATGAGTCTGATCGTTGTCATTACCATCTGGCAATCCGTTCCAGCAATCGTCGTTTGAGAAAACTTGTGCAATTCATTAGGTCTCATTCAAAAGTTGATACTTTTACCCATAGAGTGGTAAAACGATAATATGTTTGAATCAAAGAATGTTTTTGGTAAGGAACTTATTCCCTGCAGTCATGATCCTAAAACCGGTTTTTTTAGAGATGGATGTTGTAATACTTCTCATGAAGATCAGGGGATGCATACCGTTTGTGTGGTTCTTACAGATGACTTTCTGGAGTTCTCAAAGGCAAAGGGGAATGACCTCATAACTCCAAATCCTAACTACGGATTTCCTGGTTTAAAAACTGGGGATAAATGGTGTCTTTGTGCTCCTAGATGGGTTGAAGCCTATAAAGAAGGAAAAGCTCCTCAAGTTGTTTTAGAATCAACTCATGAAGAGACTCTTGCAATTATTCCCCTGGAAGTTTTAAAAGAATTCTCTGTTTCACTTTAAAACCCTGAATTTTGCCTTTAATTATTGTCATCTTTTAGATTTAATACCTTCTTTTGTTTTCGAATTGAGACAAAAGTTTCTAAATGGTAGCTTCGATTATAATTAATTTCTTGGGAGAGGTTCAATTTTGAAAAACGAAATCTTTGTTTTTGGTCTAGGACACCTTGGGAGCTTTCTTTTAAAAGAAAATCAAAAGCATGCGATGTATACTATTCTTGGAACTAAAACAAAGAGTGATGATAATGCGATTCCTTATAAGCTAGGAGATGCCCTTCCTCCTGAAATAAAATCCAAATATCGTGCGGTTGTTTTCTCTTTTCCTCCTCGCGATGGTTATGAAAAATTTCTTATTGAATGTGATAAGTTTTTTGATCCAGAGACTCCTTGGATCTTTATAAGTTCAACATCAGCAGTTGATTATAATTTCTTTTTAGCGGGTTTAGAGAAAAAACTCGGCAAACTGGGTCGGAAGCTTACAGTGATAAGACCTGGAGGGCTAGTTGACGACGTACGCAATCCTAAGAATTTTTTTAAAGACAAGACTTTAAAAGGCTCTGAAACTCCTATAAATCTTGTTCACACTCAGGACGTCGCTAGAGCAGTGCTCCATATTATTAAAAACAATCTTTATGGTCATTCGTTTAATCTCGTTTCAGATGATCACCCGACAAAAGCAGAATTTTATGGTAGTCTGATTAAAGACTTAAAAATGGATCCAGAGGGAAGTGAACCTGAAAGAGTCATAAGTAATGAGAAAATAAAGAAGACGGGGTTTCAGTTTAAATACCCTTATATAAGTGCCTATTTTAGGAGTTAGAATGGCCAAGTGTAAGTACTGTGGAAAAGAAATTATGTGGACCAAAGAGGGGAGGAAAAATGTCCCTGTTGAGATGGATGGAGGAGTTCATCGTTGTGATGAAATGATGAATACGATGAAGTCTGCAAAAACAATGAGTCGCGAAGAAATTCCGGACGATATTATCAAGCAGTATGAAGAAAATATGCGAAAACAAAGGCAAAAGAAATAAAACTTTCTAATTTTTCAACTTCAGACTTTTTTCAAAATTATTGGCAGAAAAAACCACTTGTTATCAGACAAGCCTTACTAAATTATAAATCAGCTATTTCACCCGATGAATTGGCTGGCCTCTCTTGTGAAGAAGAAGCTTATTCTCGTCTTTATTTTAACGATCAAGGAAGAATTTCAGTTGAGGATGGACCTTTTTCTGAACAAAAATTTTCAACACTACCTAAAGATAATTGGACGCTATTGGTTCAAGAAGTCGATCATTGGTCTCCGAGTGTAACAGACTTTAGAGAATTTTTTAATTTTCTTCCATCTTGGAGAATGGATGATGTCGCTATTAGCTATGCAGTCGATGGGGGGACAGTAGGAGCTCACCTTGATCTTTATGATGTTTTCATTACACAGGTTGAAGGAATTCGAAAATGGCAGCTTGAAAACAAAGCCAGGACTCGAGAGGAGTCTAGTGGAGATAACCTTGTTGATAATCCAGATGTAAAACTTTTAAGTAATTTTAAACCTGATAATGAATATATTCTAGAACCTGGAGATATCCTCTATATTCCTCCTGGATATGCTCATTATGGTATTTCTCAAGGGGAGTCCTTAAGCTATTCAATGGGGTTTCGAGCTCCAAGCACGAGAGATATCCTTTCAAGTTATTTTGAGTCTCTTATTAACCAAATACCTGAAGATGAACTCTTTTTAGATAAAGGAAGAGTTCAAGTCTCACATCCGACTGAGCTTAAGATGTTTCTAAAAGAAAACTTACCTCAATGGCCTAAAGAATTTGATTTTCCGAATGAAGGTTTCCTTAAGTTTTTTGGTGAACTTGTGACAAGACCTTTGAGAGGGTTTTGGCTAGATGGAGAGATTGAGATAGATGACCTCCCTGAAGACTTTGTTCTCAACAGGCTTGGATCGACTCGGATTTGTCATGCGAATCTTGAAAAAACCTATGTCTTTGTTAATGGCAAGTCATTTGTTCTTGAGAATAGGAAAGGTGTTGAAATTTTTCTCCAAGAGTATTCAGTGAATTCCAAAGAGATCAAAACCTTTTTGGAAGATAAAGAGTTCAAAGATTTTATCATTCAATTGGTAAGAACTCATGCTTACTCAATGGAGGAGCAATGAGCCAATCTCTTTGGGGAGACTCTCAAACAGAGTTTTTCTACAATCTAACTCCTGAAACAACACTTAATGCAGTAGAAAGACTTGGTTATCAAGTCACAGGGAGAGTCCTAACTCTCAATAGTATGGAAAATCGAGTGTACGAGATTGAGATTATCAACGAAGATTCACAATCTCCAAGTGATAATTTCGTTATTGCGAAGTTTTATAGACCTGGTCGTTGGTCACAAGATCAAATTTTAGAAGAACACCAATTTCTGTTTGATCTTCAAGCGGATGATATTTCAGTGATTACGCCATTTAAAATCGATGGTAAGAGTTTATTTCTCGATGAAAAGACGAATCTTTCTTATTGTCTCTTTCCGAAAAGAGGAGGGAGAATTCCTCAAGAAATGACTGACGAACAACTTGAAGTCACGGGGCGGATGTTAGCAAGGCTCCACAATACAGGATCTACAAAGCCTGCGGAGCATCGCTTAAGGATTCATCCTGAAAGTTTTGGAAGACAAAATCTCCAATGGCTTCTTGATAATAAAATAATACCTCCTCATCTTGAGGAGAGTTATAAATCACGAGTTTATGAAATCTGTGATCTTAGTGAAAAACTTTTTGAAGGGCAGGAGTCAATTCGAATTCATGGTGATTGTCACTGGGGAAATATGATTTTGAGAGATGAGGAGCTTTACTTCATTGATTTTGATGACATGTTAATGGGCCCTCCTGTTCAAGATATCTGGCTTGTCGTTCCTGGCACGGACCAGGAGTCCATCATCCGAAGAAACCTCTTATTAGAAGCCTATGAATCGATGAGGCACTTTAGACGAGATTCTTTGAAACTGATTGAGCCGCTTCGGGCCTTAAGATATATTCATTTTACTGCATGGATTGCCAGGCGTTGGGAAGACCCATCTTTTCAGAATGCCTTTCCACATTTCTCCGAGAATAATTATTGGGATATTCAAATTAATGATTTGAATACTCAGCTGATTGCGATTCGAAACTTAAATCAACCTGAATTCTATTAAAAAAAGACCTCGCACGAAAGGCGAGGTCTGGGAATAATTATCTAAGATTTAATTTTAACATTGAAGTCAAGAGTCACTTCATCTTTAATAAGTTTATCACCGAGGTTTTTAAAGAAATTCTCTGAGTTATAGATAATTCCGAACTTTGTTCTATCGAACTTCATTGTTCCAGAGAGGTTATTTCCTTTCTTTGTATAAGGAAAAGTTACAGTTTCAGTTTTTCCCTTGATAGTCAGTTCTCCCATCATTTTCTTTGGAGTCACTTTTGTAACTTTTAAAGTTGCTGTAGGGTATTTACCAACTTCGAGGAAATCGCTACTTTTGAGATGACCAGCTAGTTTCGCAGCTGTTCCTTTATCTTTAATATCACCAACGGTGAGTGAGTTTAGATCCATTGTGAAGTTTGCAGAGGTAATTTTACCTTCTTTCATCATAATTTTCGCGTTTTTGAGTTTTACGTTTCCATAATGGTTTTCAGTCAATTTAAATCCAGTCCATTTAAAAGTGCTGTTTTTGGTGTCAACGTTAGCAAACGTAGAAGAAACTAATAGTAGAGAAATCAAAAGAGTTTTCATTTTATAACCTCCGTTTAAAAATCTTTAGAGATTAAGATGTATCAAAGTACCGTCTAAGTGAATAGTGAACAAGGCTTGAACGAAGGTTAAATTTAAGTCAACTTTTCTTAGATTCAAAAAATTTCTTTGAGCGTTTCGTGTCTCTGATCTTCATAAGTATCTTATGATAGAAATAAGATGGTGGACTATTAGGATCTTGTTTATGATCAGGAATAAGTTGTAAACCTTTTGTCTTCATAAGGAGCTTATAAGCTTTTGGATTCTGTTTAAGCTTTTCTTTTATAGCTTGAAACATGATTCGATAATGAAATCGAGAGCCTTTTGCTTTGTCTTTATAATTGAACTTTCTATGTTTGAAGCTTACCCATTTAAAGCTGTATTTCTTCATGATTTTTCCAGCTGCATTACCAGCTTCTTTAGCCTCAAAGCCATGCATCATCATAACTTCTGATCGAGTCAGGGGGTATTCATCAATATAGCGATTTCTTTTATCTTTTTGGTCGCTTGGGTCAGGGTATTTCATCATTTGCCAGAGGCCTTCAATTGAAGCGTATTTGTCTCCAAGCATGAAAAATGGGGTATGAGCAAAATTACTAAAAACACCGAGTTCATTTCTTTTAGAAAGAACGAGTTCTCCTGGTCCTGCTTCATGAGGAAGAATTTCCCAATCAGGTTTATTGGGATCGTCTATTTTCTTCCACCAGTGCTTAGGGTACTTGGCGAAGCTAGAGAGGCTTAAAGTAAATAGAAGAAGTGTTAATAAGCTTTTCATTTAGTAGAAAACTTAATAGCAACTGGAAGATGGTCTGAAAAGCCTTCATAGGTCTTAACATTGTAACTCATTGGAATTGCTTTCGCTTTGTGGTTTTTTCCATCATCATCTTGCCATTCGTACTCGCGCAGCATAAAGCGGTGAGCAACGATATCAAAGGTTTTGAAGTGGACTTGAACTCGATTAAGGTCTTCTTTAAAAACAAAGATTCTATCAAGAGATGACCAAACACCTTTGTACCAATGAGTTCCAGGAGCTTTTTCTTTTGAATCTTTTCTCCCTCTTTTCTCTACATCAATAAAGTAAGGAAGGATATTTCTCCTAATCCCGTGAGGGTTATCAGTTTTTATCGTATTAAAATCACCTGCTGCAATTCTGATATCTGATTTACTTTTTTGAGCAGCTTCAAGAAGAACTTCTGAAGCTGCAAGACGAGTCTCATCCTTATTTCTTTGGCTTGGCCAATGGTTTGCAAAAACGCTGACATCTTTTCCACCAATTTTGAGAATCGTTTCTAGAATACCGCGAGTTGCTCTGTGCTGAAGTTCAACATCGTGGTAGATCCTTTTGGCGACAGGAAAGCGAGAGATAATACCGACATCAATTCCACGAGAGTCTGGTCCTTCGATAAGAGATCCATAGCGGTATCCCATTTGTTTCATGGCCTTTGAAGCAAGGGTTCTCATAACATCTATATTTTCAACTTCTTGAAAAACAACGATGTCAGGTCCACGGCCATTGTCATAGCTTTTAATAACCCTGGCGAGATTTTTAATTTTTCCTTTCATTGCTTTGAAGTCCCAATTGTATTCGAGACAGTTTTTTCTATAATGTGGGTTAGTTAAAGATTCACAATATTCTTGTACTTCTTTACTTTTATCTTTGAATGCTTTTGGAAGGTAAGTCCAATCTTCTTTCCCTTTATCGTGTTTCGTATTGAAAAGATTTTGAACATTGTAAGACATTACTGAAAAAGTTTTCGAGACGGCCATCAATGGCAAAAAAACGAGAAGCAGAGCTAATGTCTTCATAATCATCCTTGTTATAGGGGGTTCGAATTATAAGCTTGTTGACAAAAATGCTACTGTAAAAAACTGAGAAAACAAGGCGAATTTATAGATGTAAGATGTCTTAATCAAGGCTTGAAAGTGTCAGAATTTTGATTAGTCGAAGTTAGGGTAAGTCAGTTTTTCTTAAGATGTGATTTTGCTCTTTCTAGCCGCTTTTGAAGCATTTCAAGTTTTTCATTAAGAGTGTCAGAATTCATATTGAATAATTTTTGTTTTTCCAATCTTACATTAAGCTCTTGCAATTCTTTCCTGCAAGTCAGAATTTCGTTTTCGTAATGTAAATTGTTGTCATTGAGTTTCTGTTTTTGTGTCTCATAACTTCTCATATATTTTTGAATTCTGCTTTTAGAGGTTGGAAAAATTGTTTTTTCATACTCTTCTTTTAGGTTTTGAATTTCTGTTTCAACGTTTACGAGGTTTTTATTATTCTTCTTTATAGTATTTAAAGAACTCTCTATAAAATCTTCAAGATACGCTTTTCTTGCTATCCTCGATTTATAGTGTTCAACCGATATCGGGAGCGTTTCAATTAGATAATTCAAAGTTTTTACTTCATTTCGAACATATCCTAAGAAGTCGAGGGTGAAGCCTCTTTTGTAATTTAGATCGTTAAGGATCATGTTATCAAATTTGTCTTCATCGATAATATTTCCGTTTTTATCAATGGAGTTATTCCAATATTTAACGATAGACTCAACTTCTGATGGCTTAGAGCTCCTTTCTATCTGATAGCGCATTTGATTTGTGAAAGCCTGTTTCTCTCCTCCACTTCTATTTAGAGAATAAAAAATACCTTCTTCTAGGTTAAGGTGAGCTGCAGGTTCATGGTTAATAAGGTCATTTTCAACATAATGAGTGAGTTCGTGAACCAAGGTAGAGGAAGCTTGTTCTTGGTTCAGTTTGTAGCCGATACAAATAGATGAGTTTTGACCATCGTATACCATTGAAGTGAATAAATTAGAAAGAGGTTTAATTCCTCTCACAAAAAAGAAGTTAGGCTTGAGAGATTCCTTAAACGTTTTTAAAAAATACTCTTCTTTATTATCTTTTATCTGGAAATTGGACTGGTATATGCGGGAAACATCTGCAATAAATTTCCCTTTTGTTGTTTTACTCTTAAATTTACAGACATGAATGAGTTGTGTGAGTTCTTCATCTGAATCAATACCGAATCTTTTTTTTGCTTCTTTGATTAGATAGGCATACTTTGAGCTTTTAATTTTCTCAAGAAGAGGTTCTAGCTCTTTATAGTCAACTTTTTTGGATCCATAACCCTTTCCTTCTTCGATGGTAATCGATTTTCCATCCCCACTATACCAAGAGTCGCTTTCTTGAAAATCAAGAATAGGTTTACCTTGCGTAAAAGAATGCGCATTAAAGCTCAGAAATAAAAGAATCCATGCGACTTTCATATCGCATGAATTATAAATGATATTAAGACACTGTTGGAAAAGTCTGTAGTATTTACAAGCCTAGCTTCCAAAACATTTTGCAAGATCGGAATCACTGGCAGGATAGCTCTTATAGAGCCAGCTTCTTCGTCCTCTCGGAGAATCGACGCCTAGGTGGATACTGGTATTTCCAATCCCAACTGAGATATTAGGAACAGTTCCATCTTCAAGGTTCAACGAGGTATAAAGCGGGTTTTTCCAGTATTTTTTGCAGATATATCCTTGGATTTTCTTACGAACATTCACTCTTCCTGATTTACCTGCATAAAAAAGATCAACCGCTTTTGCGAGGAGATGATCACTTTTTGGTGCGACTTTCACATTTTTTTTGGAGAGTTCTTTATTATAGCATTGAGAACGGTACCAGGAACCAACTGAGAGAGGGTAGTTTCCAATGGCCTTTCGAATTTCCTCAGCGTGGAGAAAAAGAACGGCTCCTCTTATCCAACAACTCTTTGGAGGCATTAGGTTAGATATTCCACATGTTTTTAGAATTGAAGCTGAGCCTTCAGAAACCTCATGTGCCGTAAAATTTTTTATCCCACTGAGCTGAAGAAATTTCTGAAATCCTACAAGTGTTTCCGGAAAGTCTTTACTATAAGGATAAATGGAGGAGCCTCCTAGGGATTCAATCCGAGACTTATAAAAGAAATACTCTTTCATCCCATTCGCACTTGAGCAATCAGAATGAAATTCAGTTGAAAGTTTTGTCATTTCCTCAGGAGTCTCTTTAATGTACTTTGACTTTGAGGCAAGCTCTTTAAAAACTTCTCGTTTTTTCTTTTCTTCTTTCAGAAGTTCTTTTCGAGATTCTTCTAAAATTTTGTTTGGAATAGTCGATTCAGATGATTGAGAAATGTCTTCTTCTACATCTTCAGCGACCATAACAAATTCTTTTTGCAATTTACCGTTGTAATGACCGACTCCATTCCGGCCGCAGCTCATAAAAATTAAAAGATAAAATAAATTCTTCATAAGCACCTCTCTGGCTCAATGAGGAACTTACTATGGGGCAATCATGCTGCAATTCGTTTTGAAATTTTTATCTAGGGGGAATAACTCTTTGAATTTAATAGAGAATTTCAGGGCCATATTGCCTATTAAAAAGCATCGAAAGAAGGTCTTTAACTCAGAGCAATGATTCTAACGAAAATGATAACCCTTTGGCTGACAGAACTGAAAAAGTCCATACTTTGAGAGTGTTGTTCCTAGCCCTGAATGCCCTCTGCCGGCCCAGGGTAAATAACCACTGACCCTGTCACAACAATTTAAATAGCCAGTGCCTGAGTTAATTTGTTTTAAAAGTTTTTTCCCTCGTTCTTGATTCTTGCTGTAAACAGAAGAGGTGAGTCCATAGTTTGTATCGTTCATAAGTTCAACAGCTTCTTCATCTGAATCGACTCTCATGACTCCGATAACAGGTCCAAAAGTTTCTTCCTTCATCAAGTCCATAGAATGATCTACATTTGTGAGTAGAGTCGGTTCAAAAAAGTTTCCTTCAGAGGGAATCACTTTTCCTCCTACTTCCAGCATAGCTCCTTTATCAAGAGCGTCTTTAACTTGATTTTCTAAGTATTGAAGATGTTGTTTTTGAGTCACGGCCCCTTGAGTTGAATCAGGATCCATAGGATCGCCAGCTTTAAGTGACTCTACTTCTGTTTTAAAAAATTCGATGAAATCATCATAAACATCTTTATGAACATAAATCCTTTCAACAGAACAACAACTTTGCCCGTTATTATAAAAAGCACCTTCAGCGACGGCCGCAGCAATTTGTTTTGGATTGTCGATATCATCAGTAACATAAAGAGGATCTTTTCCTCCTAGTTCTAAAATGACCGGGACAAGTTTATGAGCGACAGCTTCTGCTATAATTTTTCCTGTCCGATAAGAGCCAGTAAAAGCATAAGCATCAAAGTCCATTTCACAGAGTCGCTTTCCGACGCTTCCATCTCCTATTGCGAGCTGGATTGTTTCTTCAGGGAACCCTGCTTGGACTAAAAGGTTTCTAAAATGAGTTCCGGAAAGGCTTGAAAACTCTGAGGGTTTATACATCACTGTGTTTCCTGCAATAAGGGCAGGGATGAGAACATTCACGGCAATCACATAAGGATAATTCCAGGCAGAAATATTACAAACAATCCCATGTGGGTCTAGAGAGAGGACTTCTTGAGTTCCTTGAGCTTCATTGACGGCTTCGTCTTGAAGGAGTTGTTCACTTTGCTCAATGAAGAATTTTAAACGGTGGGCTGCTCCCTTCACCTCGTTTTTAGCTTCTTGAAGAGGCTTACCCATCTCTGAAGAAAGGTCATTGGCCAACTCATCAACTTTCTCCCTAAGAAGTTCACCGAAGCGCTTCACAAAACGAACTCGGTCAGCAATTGGGATCTGCCTGATCGTATCTTGAGCTTTTTCAAGCATTTGGAATTTCTCCCTAAGGCTTTCAACTGTGTCTGTTTGAAGAGAAGTGATGATTTTATTCGTTGCAGGGTTTCTTATTTCCATAAAGTCATTATACTGATTCAAAATATTTTTTAAAGGATGGTCTATGAGGGTTTTAGCTCTATTAATGTTTATTTTAGCCTTTAATTCTTATGCTGCTAGGAAAAGCTTTGTTCAAGTCCCAAGTGGAAATAGCGTTGAAAAAACAAAAGAAAGACTTGTTTCGATTCTTAAAGAAAAGGGAATGACTCTTTTTGCTGAAATTGATCACAAAAAAAATGCTGAAGCAGCGGGGCTTAAATTAAAACCGAGCCATGTTGTTGTTTTTGGTAATCCAAAGGTTGGAACTGTTCTGATGAATGAAAATGCCTCGATGGGGTTAGAACTTCCTTTAAAAATTCACGTTTTTGTTGATGAAACTGATCGTGTTTTCCTCAGATATTATTCTCCAAAGTATTATGAGAGAGTGTATGGAATTAAGAATAAAAAAATTCTTAGTAAAATGACTGGGGCATTGAAAAAGTTTACGACATTTGCTGCTGAGAAGATCTAGCACATCTCTTTAAGAAGTCTTGCATAAGCGGGTCTGACGGAGGAACTTGCCCTTTTAGAGTATGTGAAAACTCTGGGTGCCATTGGACTCCAAGAATATATTGCTTTTTCATATCCTTGTAACAAATCGCTTCTACTATTTTGTCGTCACTTGAGTGAGCGATGGCCTTTAGGTCTTTCCCTACTTTCTTAATCGCTTGGTGATGAATCGAATTCACTCGGTAAGATTTTTCTTGATAAAAGTTTTGGAAATAAGAATCTTTTTTTATTTCAACTGAATGAGCAAGGCTATCGTAAAGATCAGCATCTCTATGTTGAATGGCCTTAGGTTTTTCGGTTTCAATATCTTGATAGAGTGTTCCTCCAAAGAAAACATTAATAAGTTGGCAACCTCTACAGATTCCTAAAATCGGTTTTTGTTTTTTTAAGGCAAGATTCATTAAATAAAGTTCAAAGCGATCTCTATAGCGATCTCCTGGCCATTTCTTTTTATTAAGAAATGGAGTTTTATAGCTTAAGGGGCTGACATCAGTCCCACCTTGAAAAAGAAAGCCATCAACCTCATCGATATAAGGTTTTAAAAACTTTTTAGGAACATCAGGTATTGGAATGACAATCGCATTATTTCTTGCGAGATAATTAGCCATATCCTTTTCAATATACATGAGAGTTTTCTTAGAAAATAAACCTCTATTTTTATCTGGGTATTGAAAAGCAAGAGGAACCCCGATCCTTATTCGATTCATTGCGGTTTACATCCTTTCACGGTAATTCTTCGTAATTGCCTATAAGAATGATGAAGGTAATCATTGACTGGGCGATGGATGGTCGAACGGTTATCCCAGATAGCAAAAGAGTTTTTTCTCCATCGGAAGCGAACAGTAAATTCTTCTTGAATCATATGTCTATAGATAAAGCAGAGAATTTCATCACTTTCTTTTTTATCGATCCCAACAATATGGGTTGTAAATAGTGGATTTACAAACAAACCTTTTCTTCCTGAGATGGGATGAGTCCTGATGATAGGATGTTCAACAGGAGGGTTATTCTTAATTGCTTCAGCAAAGTGATCTTCTCCTTTTTCGGCAATACTTTCTTTGAAGCCGTATTTAAAATCATGAACGGCCTTTTTATCTTTGATTTTATTTTTTATTTCTTGAGGAAGAGCTTCGTAAGCAGCATGGCTACTTCCCCACATTGTATCACCGCCGACGGGAGGTATATCCCAACCTCTTAAAAAGGAACCCATGGGAGGATTTTCTGAGAAAGTCATGTCTGTATGCCATAATTCAATTTTTGTAGGGTTGTTGGGAGTACTTTCTAGAATACAAATTTCCGGAAAACCTTCTACGTGGTTATAGGCAGGATGAATATGAGGCTCCCCAAAAAAGGCAGCAATATCTCGATGATTTTCTGGGCTTAAGTTTTGATCTCTAAAAAAAAGAACTTGGTAATGAACAAGTGCTTGTTCTAGAGAAGCAAGTTCTTTTTGAGAGAGTTTCTGAGTAAGGTCGATGTTAGAGATTTCTGCGCCAATATTGACGGTAACAGGTTCACAAATAAAGGTTCCAAATTGCTTCGTTTCCATTTCACCTTCTATTTTAGCTCTGAAATCAAATTTTTTACTATACTAAGAACATTTTTTTTTCGATCCTAAGATTATGGTTGTCTTGCAAGGTCTGGTATTCACATTCTTTTTAGCGTCTGGAGTCCAGCTTCTTCACTATTCATTACCAGCGGCCATCCAAGGAGTTCTTGGAGTTGTTGTTGTTGGGGTGCTAGTAAGCCTCATTATTAATAACTTTTTAAACCCAAGAAATTGGATCGAAAGGTATCGACCTGGAATAAAGTTTAGTTTTGATAAGCTTTTGAAGTTCTCTATTGTTTTGCTAGGGCTTAGGATTTCTTTCCAAGAAATTTTAAGTATTGGTGGAAAAGGTCTTGTTTTAGTTCTTTGTACTATAAGTATTGGTTGGTTCGTTGCTCATAAGCTTGGAAGAATTTTAGGAGTTCCTAGAAAATTAGCAGGGTTGATTGGAATCGGAACTGCGGTTTGTGGAAATACCGCCATTTCAGCAACTGGTCCCGCTATTGATGCCAGTGATGAAGAAATCTCTTTTGCGATTGCCACCAACACTCTGTTTGGGACTCTTGCCGTTTTCTTATATCCAGTGCTTGGACATATTATAGGAATGAACGATCAAGCTTTTGGACTTTGGGCCGGAGCTGCTGTCAACGATACCTCCCAGGTCATTGCTACTGCATTCAGTTATTCCGACTCTGCTGGTGAAGTTGCGACAACAATTAAGTTAACTCGAAATACTCTGATGGGAGTCGTTATTGTTTTAGCGACTTCAATTTATGGAACCAATCAATCGAGTGAAAAACCGATGCTGATTAAGGTTCCAAATTTTGTTCTTCAGTTTTTAATTGTCGCGATTCTCAATTCTCTAGGCCTATTTGCATGGATTGATCAAAATTTCTTTTCATTCATTGATCACGCCAAGCTCTTGACTCGCTTTTTAATTCTTATGGCGTTAATAGCAGTGGGTTTAAATACCAATCTTAAGGCAATCAAGAAGCTTGGGTTAAAACCGCTTATTTTAGGGATATCTTCGGCACTTACTGTTTCAATAACGAGTTTGATTTTGATAAATCTTCTTAGCTAAACTTAGCGATGCCATTTTTATAGTATTCCGTCGCTTATAGACGTATTCACTAATGGCTCGTTTTTTCATCTTAGCAAAATATCAAAGGATTAAATTTAATCTCACGACCTCTAACAATTGATTGGTGGTAATCTGTCCATTCTGACCGGATTTTCTTGATAGGCTTATAGCGTTAAAGGTCAGTTTGGCCTCAGCATCTTGATCGTTTTGCTCATGCTGCACTTTGTAATCTTGTTGAAATTAAAAGAAATATGTAAAATCTACAAAGTTGGCAA
Organism: Bacteriovoracaceae bacterium; assembly: GCA_965217035.1. Classification (GTDB taxonomy): domain Bacteria; phylum Bdellovibrionota; class Bacteriovoracia; order Bacteriovoracales; family Bacteriovoracaceae; genus JAUHYH01. Next base: position 2,637,710 of record OZ244226.1, read on the forward strand.
AGGATTTGCTTCTACCTTCAACATTGGTCCGAGTCATTTAGGATGAAGAACTCGAGTAAAGAAGGCACCAGTCTTTTCTTTGCTTAATATTGGAGGAAGTCAAAATGAAATTAAAAGCAATTACAATGAGCATGATGTTGGCAGGATCCCTTTGTGCTCAAGAGTCCGCAGCGGAACTTTCATCGAACTCAAACACAAGTTCGACAGAAATTGAAAGTGAAGCTCCTGTTGAATCTTCACAAGTCGAGAAGATTGAAGTTACCGGTTCACTTATTAAGCGAGTCGATGTGGAGGGACCTTCACCGGTTCGAACCATTGACCGAGAAGCGATTGAGAAAGCTGGTCATAACTCTGTCGGGGATATTCTAAGAAATCTTTCCTCTAACTCATTTGGTTCTGCTCGTGAGTCATCTGGATCGAGTGCAGCAGGTGTTGCAACGGTCAGCCTCAAAGGTCTCGGAGCTGGAAACACGCTTGTTCTTATGAACGGACAGAGAATGGCAAGAGACGGTGTGATGGAAGCACCAGATCTTAACCTTATTCCTGTAGGTGCGATTGAGAGAATCGAAATTCTCAATGACGGTGCTTCGGCAACATACGGTACAGACGCTCTTGGTGGTGTTGTAAACGTTATTACTAAAAAAGACTGGAACGGGACTGAAGTGATGGTTCGTCATGAGCAGTCTGAAGAAACTGGTGGTAACCTTTCAACTGTAAGTGCTGCTTATGGTGGGACAACTGGAAAACTTAATTCAATGATTACGATTCAAGCTCGTAACAATACAAAGGTAATGGCTGCTGATAGAGATTGGACTCGAGGCGGAGAAAGTACTTTCGCTCCAACATCAAATTATCAGACAGGGACAAACTCAACTGTAGCAAGTCCTAACTGTCCAGCAGAAGCTCGTCAAGACGGTCTTTGTATCTATGATTATACGACATCGGCTTCTTCTATTCCTGAAATTCAGCAGGCTAATGTCTTAACAGAATTTAATTATCAAATGTCTGCAAATACTGAGCTTTCATTAACAGCTTCAGGGACAAGAAAAGAAACAAACTGGAACTACGCTCCGAATGCTGCTTTTTTCACGATCCAAGGTGCCTTTGCTGATAGTCTTAATCTTCCAGGGCATACTGCAGGTGATGCTATCAATGTTCGTAACAGAGTTGTTCAAGCTGGAACACGAGATACAGAAATTACGACGAATGCTTTTAGAGTTTCTCCTAAATGGACTCAGTACTTAAGTGATACTTGGGAAATGCAAGTAGTTGCAGGGCATGAAGAAGTTAAAAGAAATGATCTTGGTGTCGGTGGTTATCTTTTAAGAGATAAAATGGAGCAATACTCTAACGATGGAACTTATAATCCAATCGATGGTACTGGGGTCATTCCTCAAGATGCTTTCCATCAAACACAAACACAGACTCGATCTGATGTTACTTTTTCTGAAGTTAAGTTTTCAGGAGAGTTATTTGATATGCCAGCTGGTCCAATGGCCATGGCGATTGGTGGTGGTTTTATCGATGAGTCTTACTCAGATAGACTTGATGAAGAATCACTAAATGGAAATGTTTTAGGATCTGCTGGGGCTGAAGGTGCTGGTAAGAGACAAGTTAATTATGTTTTTACAGAGTTTGCAATTCCTGTTCATGAGACTCTTGAAATGCAAGTTTCTGGAAGATTTGATTCTTACTCTGACTTTGGTCAAACAGTGAATCCAAAGCTTGCGATGAAGTACCGTCCAAATGATTGGTTAATGGTAAGAGCATCTGCAGGGACTGGATTTAGAGCTCCATCACTACAAAATCTTTATGGTGCAGCTTCTGAAGGGAACCCGACTTTTATTGACCATGCAGGTTGTGCAAATGGTGTCGCTGAAGCTTGTAATCCTATGCAACATACTGCGAGAATTGATTCAAATCAGGATTTAACTGAAGAGACTTCTAATTCTTATAACTTAGGTTTTATGGTTGAGCCGAATAAGAGTTTTAGCTTTGGAGTTGATCTTTGGAGATTAGAAACTTCTAATATCGTTGATGTTGATATTGAGGCGTTAACACTTGCTGAGAAAAACGGAGTCGATCTTTCTCAATTCGGAACAGATATCGTAAGAAACGGAGCTGGTGAAATCTTAGTCGTAGAGACACAATACCAAAACGTTTCTCAAAGAAATGTTGATGGGATGGATCTTAATATCAATAGTAATTTTGATACTGGGATTGGTTCATTCTACTTTGGAAATACCTTGACTTACCTTTTCAACTTCGAAGAGGCGAGAAGACCAGGTGCAGAACTTGAAGAAAGATTGAAGACAAATCAAAATGGTATTGCAAGACCACAGTGGAGAAACAATCTTTCTGTTGATTATATCCCCACAGATAAGCTTGCTGTAAATCTTTCATTCTTAACGACTGGAAGGTTTGATAAAGCAATTGCAACTGAAGGAAGTATCAATGACTACACTCAAGTTGATGCACAAGTTGCGTACGCACTTACAGACAGCTCGAGAATCACTGTCGGAGGAGTTAACGTTTTCGGAACAACTCCAAACCTTGATGATTCTGATCCAAATAACAGATTAAACGCTAGTATCTTTGATCCAAGAGGAAGAAGATACTTCATGGCATACAAACAAAACTTCTAATTAAGGTAGGAAGCAAAATGAAGAAAAACAAACTGGCTATCGGATTCATTTTGCTTTCTCTCAGCACCTCAGTACTGGGAGAAGCGAAACTAGACAAAGTAGCAAAAAAACAAACGGCAGCAGAGAACGACGCTCGGACAAGCCAAAAGAAGATTAACAAACTCGACGATGAAGCAGCAGTCTTGCTTCAAAAGTACCGACAAACGTTGAAGAAAATCGAAAATGCGAAAGTTTATAATGAGCAACTTCGCAAGTTGATTGAACAGCAGAAACAAGAGAAGGTTGATGTTGTTGCTCAAATCGATTCTCTCAAAAATACAAATCAAGGGATTGTTCCTTTGATGCTTAAAATGACGAAAACATTAGAAGAATTTGTAAAACTTGATGTTCCTTTTCTTCCAGAGGAGAGAAATAAGAGAATTACAGATATCACATCGATGATGGACAGAGCGGACATTTCCACTTCTGAAAAATTTAGGAGAGTTTTAGAAGCTTACCAGGTTGAAAATGAATATGGGCGAACAATTGAAGCCTATAGAGGAATTGTAAAACGTGATCAAAAAGATATTACGGTTGACTTTCTTCGCCTTGGAAGAATTAGTCTCATGTATCAAACTCTTGATGGTGGAGTTTCCGCTATGTGGGATCATGACAGCGGTAAATGGGTTGACCTTGATTCTGATTTCAAAAGAGGAATCAAAGAAGGTCTTGCCATGGCAAGAAAGCAAAGAGCCCCTAGTCTGATCAAAATGCCTATTACTAAACCTGGGAGTGTCCTGTGAAACTATTATCAGCACTAAAGTTTATTTTAATAAGTCTACTAACATTCAATATCTATGCGACACCAAGTAACTTGGATCAGCTTCTAAAGACGGTTGTCGAGCAAAGAGGAGTGCAACAGAAAGAACTTAAATCAAGAGAAGCTAAGTTTAGGGCGGAAAAAAACAAACAAGCAGCGATGCTAAAGAAAGCATCAGTTGAACTTTCTGCTCTCGAGAAAATTACAGCGAAGCTCACCTCTGAGTTTGAAAGTAATGAGAAAGATCTCGCAATTCTCGAACAAAAACTCAATATAGCAGCAGGGACATTAGGTGAAATGTTTGGTGTTGTTAAACAAGTTGCAGGTGATTTCAAAGGACAATTCCAAAACTCTATCATCTCAGCTCAGTTCAAAGCTCGTGATAAATTTATGGAAGGTCTTGCTGAGAAGAAGAAACTTCCAGGAATCGAGCAGTTAGAACAGCTTTGGTTTGAGATTCAAAGAGAAATGACCGAGTCTGGTAAAGTCACTCAGTTCAAAGCACAAGTTGTTCTTCCAGACGGGTCTAAGCAAGACTCTACAGTAACAAGAGTGGGTTCATTCAATCTTATTACTGATGGGAAATACTTAACTTACCAAGGGGCTACAGATCAGCTCATTGAACTTCCAAGACAACCGGCCGGTAAGTATTTATCGATGGCGGATGATCTTGAAGGAACAAGCGATGCAATTAATGCTTTTGGTATCGATCCATCAAGAGGAGCGATTCTTTCGATGCTTGTTCAAGCTCCTAGTTTAATGGAACGTCTTGAGCAGGGTGGACTTGTTGGTTATGTTATTTTAACTCTTCTTCTTATTGGTCTGATCATTGTTGCTGAGAGAATGATCACTCTCAACAAAGAAGACAAGAAAATTAAAGCTCAATTAGCTTCAGACAAGGTGATTGAAGGAAATCCACTTGGAAAGCTTATGAATGTCTTTGAGCAAAATAAAGATAAAGATGTCGAAACGCTTGAAATAAAAATGGATGAGACGATTATTAAAACTCTTCCAACTTTTGAGAAGCGCATTCCAATTATTAAGATTTTATCAGCGGTAGCGCCACTTTTAGGCCTTTTGGGGACTGTGACAGGTATGATAGCCACCTTCCAGTCAATCACTTTGTTCGGTACGGGTGATCCTAAATTGATGGCGGGAGGAATATCAACGGCACTTATTACGACCGTACTCGGTCTAGTATGTGCCATTCCTCTTTTACTTCTTCATAATCTGGTTTCTTCTAAGTCGAAGAATCTTATCCAGGTCCTTGAAGAGCAAAGTGCAGGTTATTTAGCTCTTAAAGCTGAAAGCAAATAAGGAAGTCGGAGATGATTGGACAGTTTTTTGAAACATTATCTGATTTTCTGAACTCCGGTGGAGATGTCCTCAAGGTCATCTTTGGCACAAGCTTTTTATTGTGGGCAATCATTGTTGAGAGAGTAGTCTTCTTTAAAGCAAAATTTCCCGAAATCAATAACGATCTTAAAGAGAAATGGGCACAGCGATCAGACAAGAAGACTTGGTTTGCTCAACAAATTCGAGTGTTTGAGCTTTCGCAGGCAAGTATTTTATTGAATAAAAATATCTCATTCATTAAAGTTCTGATTTCTCTTTGTCCTCTACTGGGGCTTTTAGGAACAGTAACAGGTATGATTGCGGTTTTTGATGTCATGGCAGCTACCGGTACGGGTGATGCACGCTCCATGGCATCGGGAATTTCGATGGCCACCATTCCTACTATGGCAGGAATGGTAATCGCTCTTTCTGGACTATTTTTTAATAACTATTTTGAAAACCAAGCGAATAGGGCGCGTCTTCAACTGGAGTCAAGCATGCCCTTGGAGCTTTAGGAGTAAGATATGAGAAAACAAAGAATTGCAGCATCTGAAGATACAGGAGTTGACCTCACTCCGATGCTTGATGTTGTCTTCATCATGTTAATCTTTTTTATAGTTACAACTTCATTTGTAAAAGAATCAGGAATTCACGTTAAAAGACCAAGTGCTGCTTCTGCTGAGAAGAAGGAACGTGCTTCTATTTTAATTGCAGTTAACCAAGCAGGTGATGTTTGGATTGATAAAAGAAAAGTTGATATTCGTTCAGTACGAGCGAATGTCGAGAGACTTCACGCTGAAAGTCCTGAAGGGGCTGTGGTTATTCAAGCAGACAAAGGTTCTGAAACTGGAGTCGTTGTTCAAGTGATGGATCAGGTTCGTCTTGCAGGTGTTCTTGATGTTTCTCTAGCAGCAACAGCAAAGCAATAGGAGAGGGAGATGGATGCCAGAAAAATTAATGGTTTAAAGGCTATCATTATCAAATCACCTTTGTTATCTGGACTTGTTAGTTTTCCAATCACATTGTTTCTTTTTGCTATTATGGCAAACCTTGTTCAAAATGGAGCCGATCTAGGGAAGTCTTCAGATACTGAAAACTTTATTGATTTTCTTAGAAGTACCTCTGTGAGAACAGCTGAAACGAAGAAACGCGTTCTTCCTAAAAAACCACCTGAACCGAAAGTTCAACCTAAGATGCCAAAAATGGCAGTGAAGTCAGCTTCAAAACCATCTTCTCCAAAGATGGCGATGAATACACCGGCGCTTGCAAATCCTTTAGCATTTGGAAGTGGCCCTTATCTTGGTGGAGGAGTTGGTGCTGGTTCAAGTGATAGTGATGTTATTCCTTTAGTTCGAATCGAACCTCAATACCCAAGAAAAGCAGCGATGCAAGGGAAAGAAGGTTGGGTTCAGTTAAAGTTTGATATCACAGAAACAGGTGCGGTTACGAATGTTGATATCGTCAAGTCGAATCCTCGTAGGCTTTTTGATTCGGCTGCAAAAAAAGCACTTTATAAATGGAAGTACCGTCCTAAAATGGTAGATGGTAAACCAACGAAGCAAACGAATATTATGGTTCAACTCGATTTTAAAATCCAAAAGTAGGTAAATATGCTAAGGCTATCAATATTATTACTTATTTCTAACTTAAGTTTTGCTAATATGGCAGAAAGAAAAGCTGAGCTTTCGAAACGTAAAGCCGGACTTGTCTCAAAAAGCATTAATAAAAGACTTGAACGGGCCTATCATTATATGGCCAACAACGGCTATCCTGATGCGATTAAGCTTCTAAAGAAAACTGTTGAGAGTGCGGGGTCTAATAAGTTTGCGAAAGCAAAGGTGACGCAGACCCTTGCTTATGCCTATGCTCAAAGTGAGAAGCATGATCTGGCAAGAAAAGCTTTTGAAAGTGCTTTGAAACTTGATGCTTTACCGCTTCAACCAACGTTACAAAGTATGTTTGCTCTTGCTCAGCTAAAATCTCTTAATAATGAGAAAAAGGCTGCCCTTAAATTGATGACAGACTATATGGCATTAACTCAAAAACTTTCTCCTGAAGCTTTTGTGTTTGCAGCAACGCTCTATCATGAAATGGGAAATAAAAATAAAGCTCTTGAATTTGTAGAGAAGGCGATCAACTCGAGTGCAAAACCTAAAGAGAACTGGCTGACATTTGCTGTTTCTCTTCATTATGAAAAGCAAAACTATAAAAAAGCTGAGAAGTACTTAAAGTTTCTTGCAGCCATTGCACCAACAAAAAAGATTTACTGGTCTCAACTGGCAGGAGCTCTGATTAATCAAAACAAAGAAACTCAGGCGACAACAATTATGAGTCTTGCTTATCATATGGGTCTTCTCGATAAAGAGTCTGAAATTCTTAATATTTCTTCTCTCTATCTTTCAACGGATATGCCGTTTGAAGCTTCTAAGCTTTTGGAGAAAGCGTTAAAAGATAAAAAAGTGAAAGAGTCTAAAAAATCTCTTGAGATGCTTGCGACTTCTCTTGCGTCAGCCCGAGAAACAAAAAAAGCAATGAAACCTCTCAAAAGAGCAGCTGAATTAGCTGATGATGGAAAATTATTTGCTTACTATGCAAGTCTTCTGCTAGATCAAGAGAAATGGCAGTCAGCTCTATCTGCTTTTCAAAATGCTATCAAAAAAGGTGGAGTGAAAGACGAAGGGAATCTTTTGGTTGGCCAAGGGATTGCTCTCTTACAGCTCGATAAAAAAGAGGAAGCTCAGTCGATGTTTCTTAAGGCCTTAACTCATGACAAGGTAAAAAAACAAGCGAGTCAGTGGTTAACATTTCTAGAAAATAAACAATAAAAAAGTAGAGGGTGTCTTTAAAAGGCGCCCCAGTGAATTTCAGTTCTCTCAATAATCTCCAGAAACATTAATAGGGTTAAGAAGTGAGTCTTAGACTTTGTTAAGAGCGTAAATATTACAAAAGTGGTGCGTTGAGTTGTTATTTGGTGATATATACTTTTCGTTACTAAATCACCGAAAGGACGGAATTATGAAGAGATTAATTGCTTTTTTATTATTACTTCAATTTAACAGCTTCGCTCAAACGCAGCCAAGTGTTGAGGGCCAAAGATTAGAGATTATTGCTCAGAATATTAAACTTTTACTTGAACTAGATCGACTTTCAAGTGTTGGTGAGGGACTTGCGACTGATGTTCTAGGAGTAAGAGATAGAGATATGGCAAAAGATGGATCAGATCTAATTTCTTCTGGTGCTATCACAATTGTAGCTGCCTTTTGGGTTGCAAGTTCAATGACTCAAGACGCTGCTGATAATGGAGCAGGTATTTTTGCTATTTCAGCAGGTGCTCCAATGATCTTAGCAAGTGCAGCTGGAGTTGGTTCTTCTGCTGTCGGGTCAAGTATGCAATTTCAATCGTCTACAAGTATCGGAACAAGTGCTAACGGACTTGTTCATAAAGTTGTAAGTGGTGAAGATAAACAAAAAGTTGCTGATGCTGAAAATAAAATTAAAATAGAAGTTCCAAAGATCGCAAGTTTTCTTAAAGATTCTTTCGACTTAACAGCTGAAGAGACTGAAAAATTAAAGAACATAATTCTAAATGAGTACAATAGAGCTTTTGTTCATAACAATGAAAGAAATGGTGAGTATACAGCCTCAATTTGTCCTAAAAACATTCATGAGTTGATGATCGAAAACAATATTGCTTCTGCAAAAGTAGGGAGATATTTAGAGATCAAAAAAGAGTTAGAAGAAATTCAAGCCGAAGTTTCAAAAATGAGCGAAGTTGATAAAATGGCGTTCTCTAGAGAAGTTCAGTTAGATGTTCAAGATGTTCTTCTAAAACTTTTAAAAGGTCATTATGAGCAGACTGGAAATGAAGAAGGATTCATTTATATTACAAAGCTTTTCAAAAAGCACCAGCTTCTTAAAGAGCTTCAACAAAAAAACTAATCATTTGAACTCGCCTCATCACTGGGGCGGGTTATCTTTCTTTCAATTTCTTTTATCTTATATTCCAGTTCTTGCTTTTGTATCTTTAAGAGTTCAAGCTGATATTCAGCCTTGATTATCGTTTCATACTGAAGACCAACTGTGTTTATTTTATCTTCGGCATCTTTCTTTAAAATTTCGATTTCATCAAGAAGAACATTGACAGCTCTTTCGTATTTAATCTGTTCTTCTTTTGTAAGTAGGTCTTTTCTCTCAAAGTCTCTTATCTGTTGAGATGCAATTGCGATAAAAACATTATTCGCAAGTTCTTTCTTAACCTCATCATACCATTTGTCCATTTGAGCGAGTTCCGCCTCTGAGTACCATTGGAATTCGTCTTCAGATCGTGACACTTCATAAAAAAGTCGGATTGACTTCATTATAGGAAAATATTTTATAAAAACCTTATTCTCTATACTTGCGATCATTGAATTTCTGAGGGCATGAAACTTACCTTTCTCTGGTCTTTGGGTCATGATGAGTTCACTCTTTTTTACAAGAGGATCACCGAAAGAGTGTAAACTATTAAGCCACATCCCCAATTGGTTAGGGGAAGCGTCAATAGACCAAGGAAGGTTAATTGAAGTAGATTTCTTTAATGCTTTGACGATCATACTCGCGCAATCATTAATCCCCGTTACATTGAAATAGTCTTTATTCCTTTGTCTTTCTAGATAATCTTTAAGATAAAGTCTTTCTTTTGGATCGATTTTAAGTGTGAAAATATTGGCAGAATGAGGAAGCTCAACAATATAACGCCATTTTCCCTTTATAAAGAAAGCAGAAGCTAACTTTGGATTAACTTTTACTAATGTCTTTGAGAGTTCAATGAGTTCTTCATCGCTCATTTTCTCTTTGACTTTTAAAGCTTCCTCATCTCCTTTCTTGTCTTTTACATGACCCCTGTTTTGTAGCCACTCTTGGAAGGTTGCACTTAAAAGGTATTGTGAGTAAGGAATGGCAGTCATTTGTTCAACTCCATAACTAAAAATCTCTTGACCGAGTCTTAAGGCTAAATGAGGAAAAGGAGATTGATCAACAATAATTTGGATTTCATCTTCAGCGAGAGGGGCACGATCTAAATATTCGGTAATAGAATATTGATTACTTCGCATTTTTAGATAGTAGTCGACAGCAAAAGCTGTTGTTGCCAAAACGACAATTGATTTTGTAAGACTCAAACCAAGTTTAAACTTTCTTAAACCAGGTTTTTCCTGAAGAAACTTTCCTTTTAATTGATAAGCATCATAAAGCTTTTTTGATTTTAATAGTTCAATTTCTGCTTCGGAAAGTGGTCTTTCAGGGTTATGAAATTGCTCTATGAAAATTCTTCTAATATTTTTAACCCTTCCTTCATTCCTAGGCATATTTTTCGAAAGAGCATACTGGATTGTTTTGAATTCAGAATAAGGAATAGGGTTAATCAGATTGACCAAATTATAAAACTTTTCTTTTAAGTTGATAAGAAATTGAACATGGAAAGGTAGATCTGAAAGTTCAGTAAAAGCAACTCTCGATGCTGCCCCTCCCATATATTTCCTCAAAGGTATCGTAAGGTGAACGACTGAATGAGTTGAAACTTCATGGAAATAAGTTACGAATTTATAAGTTCTTCTGAGACGCGGATACTTCGCGAGTAATGCAAGGTCTTGAGGAGTCAGAAGAGGACGTCCTTTAAACATGGGAGCAAAAAATTGCTGTGTGAGGAATTTCCAAACTTTTTTCTGTTCTAGCTCTGATAAATGATTAAAGGTTTCTGGGGTGGAGAGAAATTCATCGAGATCTTTATTGAACTTTTTAAGGTTCTTGAAGCTAAGTTTTACATTTTTTCCTTCTCGATAAATCTCATAGGATCTTAGAATTTCATCCTGAGATTTTAGAACTTCATCAATTGTTCGTGTGACATCTGGACAATGGCCTGCCTCGAGGTTGAGTGTGATCAATCCAATTAATGAAAGCACAAGAATTCGCATCACATTTCTTATCGGGATCTTAGAATTTGAAACGACTTTATATTGTAAAGAGGTGAGTCTTGCCGATTAGGAGAGCAAATAAATCAGGTTTGAGGTTATCCTCCAATTTTTTTAACCTTCAATCGCCTAGAAGAGAGCAGATCAAGTACCTCTTGGGCCTTCTCCCCATGAATTTCAATAAAATCGTTTTTGTAGGCCCCACCAACTCCAAGAGATTTTTTTAGGTCTTTGGCGAGTTTTTTATTCCAAGACTTATTATCAGGGAGTCCAGTAACTTCGATAATAGTTCTGCCTTTCCCGCTTGTAAGCCTACGAATATACAACTCAATCTCGTTCTCATTAACTTCGGACTCTAATGTACTTGACTTAGACTTTCGTAGGTCACCTTGTTCGGATGAGTAAACTAATTTTGATTCATCGTCTTTCATGCTTTATCCTCGTATCCAAACTAACGAAAGGAGGAGCATATGTCTCTGAAATTTTATGAATATAAAAACTGTAGTACCTGTAAAAAAGCTCAGAAATGGCTTGAAGCTCAAGGAGTTGATTTCAAAGTCATTCCCATTCGAGAAACTCCTCCAACCAAAACTGAACTTAAGCAAATGTTAAAACATATGGATGGAGATCTAAAGAAACTCTTTAATACTTCAGGGCAAGATTACCGCGCCATGAACATGAAAGAGAAATTTCCCAAACTAACTGAAGCGAAGGCCTTTGATCTTCTTGCCAAAAATGGAAATTTAGTAAAACGACCATTTCTAATTGGAAAGGGATTAGGGACTGTTGGCTTCAAAGAAGATGTGTATAAAAGTCTGTTATAATAATGAGTTAGATCACCTTCTACACAGGTAGTCGAATGCTACGATATGTGGTAATTTTAACAGTATGACAGCAACTAATCTCTTTCTTTATTTATTCCTCCTATTTTGTGTAGGTTCAATGGTTTATGTCTATCTTTATAGAGGTCAAGCCCGTTATGCTAATCTTACTGAATATCTTCGAAAAGGTTGGTGTGTTTTTGCTCCGTTAAATTGCTCGCTTTATCTCTTTACTCAGAAAAGGGCCAAGCCACCGATTATGAAAGTCGAAGACTTTCCTGAACTTGATGTGATTAAAGAAAATTGGGAAACTATTCGTGATGAAGCGATTGCTTTAAGAGAGAAAGGGTATTTCGATCAGACAACTAAGCCTGGTTCCAGCGCTTCTTATGATATTGGTTTCAGAACTTTTTTTAAGTATGGATGGAGTAAGTTTTATATTAACTGGTATGGGTATACTCATAAGTCGGCGCAAGAGCTTTGTCCGAAATCGGCTGAGATTTTATCGAAAGTTTCTTCTGTGAATGGCGCGATGTTTTCTCTCCTTCCTGCAGGATCGCAACTGACAAGGCATTTAGATCCAATTGCAAGTTCGCTTCGTTATCATCTCGCTCTCGATACTCCGAATACCGATGATTGTTTTATCAATGTTGATGGGAATATGCAGTCTTGGCGTGATGGTGAGGGATTTCTTTTTGACGAAACATTTCTTCATTTTGCAAAAAATAATACTGAAAAAGATCGCTTGATCTTAATGTGTGATGTTGACCGGCCTTTAAAAGGGCCAGGCAAAATTTTTAATTCATTCTTTAAATTTCTTCTGAGTTTCTCTGTTGTCCCCAATGTTGAAGGAGATAAGGAAGGACTTGTGAATTCGATCTTTTCAGCAGTGACTCCTACTATTGCTCGAGTTCGAGAATTGAAGAAGACAAGCCCTCTTCTTTATAAAGTTGTGAAGTATACTGTGAATGCACTCTTATTTCTTTTATCACTTTTCATTGTTTGGTCAGTTTTTAAACTGATCGCAATACTTTTCTAAGGATTTTTCATGGCCGAACTTAAAGATCAAATCAGTAAAGATATTATTGCTGCAATGAAGGCAAAAGAGAAAATCCGTCTCAATGCACTTAGGTTTGTAAAAAAGCTTTTGATTGAAAATGATACATCTGGAAATCCGAAACCAGAACTTGATATTGTGATTGCTCATGCAAAGAAAATTAAAGATTCACTTACAATGTTTCCAGAGGGAAGTCCTCAAATCGTTGATATCAATGAAGAGCTTACGGTTTTAGCTGAGTATCTTCCGCAACCAATGGAAGAAACAGAAGTGATAAAGATTATTAAAAGTATTGTCGATGGTCTTGATGCACCTAATATGGGAGCGGTGATGAAGGAATTATCTCCACAAATCAAAGGGAAATTCGATGGAAAAAGAGCATCACAGTTGGTGGTCGAAGCTCTAAAAACCTAAGTCATTTATTCAGTTTCTTTATATGTTTTTAGCATGCTAACCTCATTTAATGAGGAAGGTTTCAATCGTAATGGCCTTGATAAAGAGGGGCTTGATCGAGATGAATTTTAGTCTAAGATTATAATTTAATCACAGATAAGAGGAATGTCTTTGTGATTGGGAAGAACTAAGAAGTTTACTAAGATCTCTCTTTTTTTATTTAACATAGCAATTAATCTTAAACCTTCAGGACTTACTTGAGCAAATCGATAGTAAGCAACATCAGAGGGATTGATTTCTGCTTTTTTCATTACATACTTTTCTTGCCAAGGAACAAATTCATAAATAAATTTTTCAGGAAGAGGAGTTGTAAATTCATCGAATGTCATTTGATAAGTGAGCTTTATCTTTCTTTCAGCTCTGCTTGAGGTCCGATCTATTAGGTACTGTTCAGTAATACCATTGAGGTGCATATCACTATGAACCTCATAAAAGGTTTTTCCCTCAATATTACAATAAAGAAGTGGATCTCTTGAAGCACTAACGTTTATCGAGAGAATCATTAAAAAAAAGATAAATAGATTCAATAGTTTCATTAATAAGGCTATTATAAGAGGATTAATGAAACAGAGATGAGACTCTGAAATAATAACAATAGATGTCTTAAAGATAGACATTAAGAGTTTTCATAAAACCACCAAATAAATCCAATTCCAACGCTATAACTTTTTTTTTCAACGAAAAGCGGTGAACTTTTGTTCGCGTTGTCTGAAGCATTATGAAAAGCATATCCGGCAAATAGTGAATAATTATCCCAAAGATAGTTCATTCCAATTGTTGCTGTTGTTAACATATAACCGGAATCTGCATCGTAAGCAGGTCTATTACTAGTCGCAAATTTGGGTTCTACGGTATAGAGATAATTATGAAGTCTTTGAGTTGCCCAAGTTCCTGAAAAACTCATAATGGTTGCGAAGCGATCTGTTATTTTATAAAAGCTATAGAAAAGCGGGTTAAAAAGAAACCCTCTCCCATAAGTATCATTCAAATCAGTTGATATAGCGTACCGAATAGGCAGATTGAGTGAGATTCGATAGCGTTTTCTTGATTTTTTAGGGACAAAGTGAATAATGAGTCCAGGACCAAACTCTAAAATAGTATCAAGTTTAGGCATTCCTGCTCTCTCATCATTATCATCTGAACCAACAGGTAAAGATCCACCAAGAGATAAGTTCAGTTCAAAATGCTCACTATGGAAAAAACGACCTCTAAAGCCACCATCCTCATCGGCCCTGATCTTATCACCACGATAAATGAATGCAGGAACAGGAATTGTAAGCCTAATGTGCTCGTCTGATCCAGGGTAATGAGGCGTTGTCGCTGTGACAAGACCAGCTCCTAGCTCAATCTTTGGAGGATTGTCTTCAAGATTGAAGTAATTTTGCCCCCAGCTCAAAGTAGGAAGGAATAGGAGCATTATATAAACTTTCATAGACTCATTATGACGGTGACTGAAAAGAATGTTAAGATGCACGCATGTTTTTTTGGTTCACATTTGTTTTGATCTTTATGCCTGCTTTTGAACTGTATCTACTTTTTAAAATTGGAGGACAGATCGGAGCTGGAAATACTTTTCTTGTGATTTTGTTTACAGGTTTTCTGGGAGCTTTCCTTGCTCGTATCAATGGACTTTCCGTTCTTGCGAATATTCAAAAAGAGCTACAGGAAGGAAAAATGCCAGGTAAGCAAATCATTCATGCTTTTTTAGTTTTTGGAGGAGGCCTTCTCTTGTTAACCCCAGGCTTTGTTACAGATGCACTTGGTTTTAGTATGGTTTTACCAGTGACTCGATTCTTCTATGTTAGTTTGGCGAAAAGATGGTTTGAAAAAGGTATTCAGTCTGGAAATGTTCAATTTTATAGTTTCGGTGGCGGCCAAGGTTTTCGTAGCGGATCTTTTGGTCAAGAAAGAAGCCGTTCTGGTAAAGTCGATTCAGTTGTTGAAGCCGAATACACTAAAAAAGAGTATTAAACTTTAAACCAAATGAAGTGGTCTCATTTTCTGGCTCAACAAAAAGGCTAGGGACTCCTCCGTTCACATCTGGGACAGTTGCTTGCTTTCTTTCTGAGTCCTCGACATTCCAAGTTCTGTAAAAAATACTTATACTTTGATTTCCCATGAGATATTCCCATTCAATATGGATTCCTGATCCTTCATCTTGATCAAGTGAAAGATCACGATTTCCACCTACATCTGTGAGAAATGTTTTGTTTTTCCCTTGAAAACCAGAGTGATAGAGAATCGTTAGGATACTATCACTTAAACCAAAACGGAGTCCTATCGGAAAAGTAAGATATTCTTGGTCTCGTTGATAATCACCTGTATTTTCATCGTCCTCGTCTCTTAAAAAACGAAAATAGATACCAATGAGTGGTTGAACTAATGAGCTGATATTAGCTTGGAAAAGTGAATGAGTGCTGAAAATGGTATTCGTTTGATCGGCAGTTACAGGGATGGCGCCTTCCAAGGTTTCTCCATCGTATTCTGTTTGACCAAGAAGTAATTCGACTCCGTAAATCCAGTTGAAGAAAGAGTTTATCTCTGTTTGGTAACGATAATGTATGCCAAAAAGAAAACCCGAATCCTTAATCCTTGGTTCTGTATATTTCCAGCTATCGACAACAATACCGAGTTGATGCTCACTATCTCCATATTGAGAATAAGCAGAGAAAGAGAAAATCAGTGAGAAAAGAAGTACCTTCATAGCTCTATCCTAACGAGAAGCCGTTAGAGCTGTCTAGTTTATTGACAGGGCCATAAAGAATACCGAGTTTACCGCATCCGACTCAAAGATTTTCTATAATAAAGGGAATTAATAAATATGAGGTATTTATGCGTTTTCAAAAGAATTTTCTTGTCCTTGTTTTAGTCAGTGGATTGATATCATGTAGCAAGCTTAAAGATGTCAGTGATAATGCTAAAAAGGCTACTGAAAATAGTGGAAGAGCAGCTGATGCAGCACAGGCTTCTCGTGAGGAGATTGCAAATGGTCGGCTTATGTCTCGGTCAGGATCTGCTAGTACTTCTAGAAGGGAAGCTCTCAAAGCGCTAAAAGAATGGGACTCATTTGAAATGAAAGTTACAGAAGGATCAAAATTCGTTAAAGCTCTTGAATTTCAAACTTGGACGGGACAGAAATATGACGATCCAGAATATCTTGAAAGTTTAAGAGTTGATGGGCTTAGAGAGTTCTTCAGAGCAACTTATGAGTTGAATAACGAAAGAGAAATTACAATTGATCAACTTTCACCAATTCAAATTTGGGGAAAGCAAAAAAAGAGAACTTCAAATGTTCTTGCCTTAGCAATTGCAATGCATGGAATTCATAATTATCAGGAGCATGTTTCTTCTGAAAAAAGTAAAGAGCTTGATACTGCGATTTCTCTTTATGAACTTCTTAAGAGATCACTCAGAGAAGTAAGAAAAGTTGAAATTGGCGATCTTGGTTATGATGACCTTAAGCCACATCAGCAGATTGTTTATGAATATAAAAATGTTGCAATTGCAATCATTCAGGCAAGAATGAATATGTTTTTAACAATGAATCTTGCAAAAACAACAGATCTTTTAACGAAATCGGTCACTGTTGGAATCGAAAAGATTCTTAATGTTAATTTTAAAAGGTCTAAGTTAAAGTTCCATTTTCTTGATCAACACCTAGGAGAGCAAAATAAAGCAAATAAGTATGTTGATGGTGCAAGAAAAGTAAAATTTTTCCTTGATGAGATTGGTGAGGATTCAACGCTTCTTTATGATGTAAGAAGACTTTATGCAAAAATAGAGCTTCCAAATCTTCAAGATCCAACTAATATTCCTTATGACAATAGTGAGGAAGAGAAAGAATTTCTTGAGTACTTAAAAGGTCTTGATAATTTCTTTGATAGATCCTCAGGAAGATTCGAAGACAAAAATTAATTTAATATTCTACTTTTGCGAAAATAAAAAACCTGATAAAGGCTTCGTAAGAGTAGAAATCCCATAAATAAATTCCATAAAACATTAAGATCCATTAAACCAAATCCTGAGTCAATAATCAGGAATCCAAGGAAAAAACAAACCGTTGACCAGGACATAGAAAGCCTCATCGCCTTCGAAAGAGTAAGACCAATATAAATTCCATCCCAAATGAAACAACTATAGGCAAGTAAGGGCATGAGAATACAAGTCAATTGATAATGAGAGGCTAGTTGAAGAACTTCAGGAGTGTCAGTGAAAAGAGAAAAAAGAGTAGAGAAACCAGCTCCATAAGTAATCGAATAAAGAATTGCTACAAGAGTTGAGTGGATGAATGAATAGCGAATTGCTTGCTTCAGCTTAATAGAGTTTTCACTTCCATGATACTTTCCAGTCAAACTTTCAGAGGCAAATGCAAAACCATCAATTCCATAAGACATCCATACAAAAAATTGCATGAGAACGACGTGAACAGCTAAGTTCATTTCTCCAAAACGTGAAGCCTGGGAGGTTAGAAAAGCAATGACTGTTGTAAGAGCGATCGTGCGAATGAAAATATCTTTATTGATTCTTAAGAGGGATAGAATCTTATCTTTTTTAAAGAGGGATTTTTTATCCCAAAAAATCCTTTCAGAATATTTTATTTTAATGAAAAGAATGGCAAACAGGACTCCACTGTATTGAGCAATGACGGTTCCCCAGGCAACTCCTTCGATATTCCAACCTAACTCACGAACAAAATAAGAACTTAATAAAATATTTACTAGATTTACGATGATCGTGACATAAAGTGGGTAAAGAGCATTTTGAAGACCAAAAAACCATCCCATAAAGCAATAGAGAGAAAGCGAAGCAGGAGTAGCCAAAATTCGTATCGAGAAATAATTTTCAACATATTCTAGTTGATTGGGCTGGACTTCCATTATGTGAATTCCAACTTTAAGTAAAAGAGGAGACGAAATAATCAGTACAACTGAGATCGAAAGAGCAATGAGAAGACTTCTCCAAAGGATTTGCGTCACTTCATTATTATCTTCAGACCCAAATGCTTGTGCAGTCATTCCGGTATTGGCCATTCTTAAAAAGCCAAAATTCCAATAAATGAAATTAAAAATCATTGAACCAATACCAATCGCTCCAAGATAACTTAAAGAAATCTTACCCATGAGCAGTGTATCGACAGAAGAAAGCAGAGGAATAGAGATATTCGATAGAATATTTGGGATCGCCAGCCTTAAGATTTCTCTATTCATAAGATTATCTTAAGGCCGTTGAGCCCTAAAAAATAGTCCTAACAACCACTATTTTTAATAAATTGATTGATGGCTTCTTTCGAATTCGTGAGGATGAGACTTTCAACAATTTTTTGTTTTGGTGTTAAGATCGTTATAATTTCGTCCTCGTTTGCTAGGACGTTTTCAAGTTTTTCAAGTGGAGTTTTAGGAGTCTTAATCTCAAGATTAACTCCTTTTTTTCCTGGAAGAATTTTTAAGACTTGGGTAAGCTCTTTAAATTGGAGTTTCTTTTCAAAGACTTTGAGCTTATCCGTTTCTATTTGAAAAACTCTACACTCCTTTGACAGTCCGTTGTCTATAACAACCCCAAGAGTTTTTAGAGGAGGAAGAGTCCCATCTCCCGGATCTGCAAAAACTGAAAATGATAATATTTGAATAAGTAAAATTATTTTTTTCATACTATTACCTCAATGCTTAGAAAGCTTGTAGCCATGTGGGTTAGAAAGAATGACTAATGGGCGAGTATCAACCGCTTCAACAATTCGTCTGATTCGTTTGATAAGGTCATAAATTCTTGGATCATGAGTTCTTTTTTTATAATCTTCATGAGGCCAGAGAGATTTTGCGATCTCAGCCTTTGAAAAGAAAATATTCTGAGTGCTTAAAAGTTCAATAATGGTAAACATCAAAGGAGAATGACTGAAGTTATAAACTTCTCCCTTAACTAATAGAGTCTTTTTTACAGAATCAATCTGTATATCTTGCGAAACATTGAAATTTGAATCTCCAAATTTTTTATTAGTCAAAAAAGTTAAAAACTTGGATTCTCCAACTTTTAAACTGAGATTAAGAATCGAGAGAATTCCAGACAGTTTTTTGGGATCTCCCTTAATCTTTTCAAAACAAGCCAGACCGTATAATGCTCTTTGGGTAAAATAATTCCATGATTTCTTTACACTTAATTCATAGGCTTGCTCGAAATATTTCTTTGCAATAGCTTCATCTGTTTCAGAATAAAGATATGTATTCGCACAAAGTAGATAATAACTGATTCGACTATCATCCTTTACGAAGTTTTCCATATTAGAAAGTTCTTTTAAGTAAGGATAAACATTCCGATACTCTTTTAAACTATAATAAGCATTACCAATACCAAGAAGAGCTTTGAATGTGTCTTCATGGTTTTGTGTTCTTTCTAGAGACTTAGAAAAAATTTGTAAGGCATTGCTAATCTCTCCGTCGAAATACGCAAGTGTTGCTTTTGCATAAAGCATATCGATATTAGGTGTTCCAACAACTTCTTCAAACGCTTCTTGAATTACTCGATGAGCTGCTTTAATTTCATGAAGCTCATAGAGTGTATGAGACTTCAAGAGTGTCAATTCAAAAAACTTTTCAGGATAAAAATTCTCGTTGAGAATTTTGTTGATTTTTTGAAGGGTAAGTTGATACTGACACTGATAAAAGCAGTTTCGAATCTCTGCTACAACATCATGTTGAAGAAGTTCTGGGGCTTGAATGGGTGACGCATCTGAATTTTTCGTTACTTCAAGGTTCATAACTCAATTCCTTATCGTCCAGGCTCTTCTCTAATATAGGAATTGCTCAAGCTTTGGGCCACTCTTTTTTCCTTACCTAAAATGGAGGCTTTTGACGCCCTAAATGGCATTTTGACACCAATATAAGCGAAATTAAAGGGTTTTGACTAAATGAAAACTAACTTCAGAGCAAGAACAAAAAGAAGGGTACTAAAAATTCTCTTTCTTAACTCTTCACTGATTTTTGAATTCAAACGGATGCCTAACAAACTTCCAAAAAAAGCGAAGACAAAAACAGTGAAACCAATGTTTAAATGGACTGCGCCTAACTGTGGATAAGAGTCATCAAAGTTCATATAACCTATGACGGCCGTAAGTGATCCAAGAAAAATTAAGCAATTAATTGTAGGACTTATTTTATTATGATCGACTATTTTTTTTATAATAAAAGTAGGTGTTAAGATAAGACCTCCTCCAATCCCAGTTATCCCAGAGAGAAGACCTGTGCAAAAACCAACTCCAGGAAGAAAAAAGATTGAATCTGTTCCTTTAATCTTAAAGGAAAGAGGATTTTTTCTAATAAGTCTAAAAAACATGATCATCATGATCAAAATCAATAAAGCTTTTATCATTTCTTCATCAACAAGATGAGAGTTTCGAGCACTTAAATAACTTCCTAAAGAAATAAGAGGGAAGAGGATGAAAACTTGTCTCCAGACCACAAGTCTTTTGAAATGATAAATGATGACGTTAGAAAGAGTGACGAGTGTTACGGTAAACAAGCTTGTCGCAATCGTTTCACGGAAGGTGATTGCAGCAAGAGAGGGAAGCATTGGAATAATCAGAACTGAGCCTCCTAAACCTAATAATGAAGAAAGAACTCCGACTAAGAAGCCAAGAATGCCATATTCTAAAGAAAATTCCATTAATCCTAGAGTATCCGAACGTTTCAGAGATTGAAATTAAATAAAATTTCTTAAATCTTTGCGCTTAGAAGGGAATCAATGTTAGCCTATTTAACAATAAATTATCATAAAGGAGTAAGATAATGGGTACGTCTGTGCTTAATGCTGAAAATCGAGAACTCAACCTTTCTAGAGGTGAGCTTAATAAACGAAGAAAGGCGGGGCAAGTTCCTGCTGTCGTTTTTGGTAAAGAAATCGAATCAATTCCAGTTTTTGTTGATCTTTTAACTTTTCAAAGAGTTTATGCGGATCAAGGGAAAATCTTCGAACTTAACGTTAGTGGTACGACTCATATGGTGAACACAAAAAAGATTGAAATGAATATCTTTGGAAATCTTGTAAACCATATCAACTTTCATAAATTGAAAGCTGGACAAACAACGACCGTTAATATTCCTGTCTCTCTCGTTGGTGAATCTAAAGGAGATAAAGCAGGTGGGATTATTTCAACTAATCTTGAAGTTCTTCCTGTTACTGGACTTCCAAAAGATATGCCGGAGAAAATCGAAATCGATATTACTGAGCTTGAAATCGATGGAAAGATTACCATTGGAGAGATTAAACTTGCTGGCAAATTAACGATCGAAGGAGAGGCTGAAGCAATTGTTGTTTCATGTGCAGCTCCAAAAGTTAAAGAAGAAGCCCCGGCTGGAGATGCTGCTTCAGAAGGTGGAGATGCTCCTGCTGCAGAAGCCGCACCAGTTGAAGGCGAAGCGAAGTCTGAAGAATAGACTAAACGAGTTTACGTTGATTTCTAATCAGATCTTTAAAGGTCTCTCTCTTTCTAATCAATAATTCTTTTCCTCCGAGGATCATAACCTCGGGGGGAAGATAAAAACTATTATATTCACTGGCCATACTAAAACCGTAAGCACCTGCATCCAGCAATGCAATATGATCACCTGGATTCGGTTGAGGTAAAATCCGATCATCGGTTAGAATATCGCCTGTTTCACAAATATTACCGGCGACCTGGAATACTTTTTTATTAGAATTTTTTCCAAGTACGCGAACTCTATGATGGGCCTCATAAAGCAGCGGACGAGCAAGATGATTAAAACCAGTATCAACATTGATAAAGTTTGTATAAGGAGAAAGCTTAACTGAATTGACTCGACTAATAAGAATCCCTGATTGTGCGACAAAATATCTTCCAGGTTCAAACCAAAGCTCAGGCATTTTCTTGAGGAATTTCAAATTTTTTTTAAGAACAGGGCAGATCGTGTCGGCCATCTTCTTTGGACTTAATCCAGGCTGTTTATCAAGGTAGGGAATTCCAAGTCCTCCACCGAGATTCATAAATTCTAATTCAAGTTTAAGATCTGTTTTAAGTTTTCTTAGGACTTCCGTATGAATTTGAACATTTTCTAAGAATGGTTCGACGTCAAGAATTTGAGAACCAATATGGCTATGGACTCCTCGAACATCAATCCACTTATTGTCCTTTGCAGTCTTATAAGCTTTTGTAATCTGTCCTTCAGTTTGAAGAATTCCAAATTTCGTAAACTTATGCCCCGTATTTATATTTTTGTGAGTTCTTGGATTAACATCAGGGTTGATACGAAAAGAGACGCGGACTTTTCTCTTTAACTTTGTCGCGATCCGGATCAAATTATCAAGATCTTCAAGAGAGTCGAGATTTACGAGGACTCCTTTTTTTGTTGCATAAGTGAGTTCTTCATCACTTTTTGAACTAGAAGTGAGAATAATATCTTTTGATTGATGACCAGCTTTTCTTGCTATTTTCATTTCACCAATAGAAATACATTCGGCTCCAGTTCCTTCGTTTTTTAAGAGTGAAACAATATTAAGGTTAGTGTTTGCTTTTAAAGCATAATGAACTTTAACTTTTGGGTATTGAGACTTGAAAGCAGAGTAAAACTCGTTATAACGCTTTTTAATGAGGTCACCATCGTAAACATAGAGCGGGCTTCCATATTTTTCTGCAAGTTCTAAAAGTTGTTTATGAGTAAATTTATAAGTCGACTCGTAATAGGGAGCAGGAGCAGACTTCTTTTCAATTGCTTTCGATGCTGCCTTTGATTCCTTTGGAATCATGAGAGAGAGGCCTCCAGCGAGACCGAGCTGCATAAACTGACGACGGTTAGGTTGCATGACAATATCCTTAGTAAATGACTAAGGATATTGTGAAAGCTTAGTTATTTGATGTCAAAGAAGCGAGCCTTATCGAACTGAGTATAAAATTTATAAGCAAATAAGACTGTTAGGGCACACATAATATGCCAGATTGCATGTCCTTGGAAGATATGATCATGAGGGTCACAATAGATTCTAGCAGCATCAAGAGCGCTAAAGATTGCTCCAATTCCAAGACAAAGAATAGCAAGCCCAAATGATTTATAACTTTTTCGATGTTCTTCTTCCATTCGAGAGATTATGACTTCAGAAACAATAGTGAGGACAATCAAGATAAAGACAATTGATTGAAAAGGAATATTTAAGATATGAAAAACAACAACCATTCCCGTGAGTATATTTATTAAGAGAAAGAAGTAACTATAAACATTCGATTCATCAATCCACTTGAGTCTTCTAAAGTTATAGATAAGAGGGATGAGGAAAATAATATACATCGCATAGAAATCGACGAGCTGAGTATAAAAATTATAAGACATATGCCAAACGAAAGATCCAGCGCCAACAATAATAGAACCTGGTCCGAAAACTCTCAAAAATGGATCTTTATAACGTCTACAGTGGAACATGATATAAATCCCAACGATAATGAAAAGAAGATTGGACCAAGTGTTCGCAGGTTCAATAAACCAACCTGTAAGTTGTTCCTCGCACCATTTAATATTTGGTGGCGCAGCAACAGACATGTCATACCAGGGACTTCCAACTGGCGGCTTAGGAATTTCCATTTTTTCTCCTTTAATTAAATTTATTTTACCTCAAACTCGTAAATTTTCTATCTTAGGACACATGAACCTGAGCAAACCAGTTTTTCCAGCCTAGTAATCATTTTTTGAGCTGTTATACTACGCCCATGAATGAAAAAATCTATTTCTCAGAGGATCTTGGAATCGATATCGATGATTTTGTAGAGAGCTCTGAGTCCGATATTAGCAATCCTATGCTCAGAACATTAACGGTCCGTAGGGGATAAATGGAATATTTTACTCCTAACTTTTCTTTTAGTGAAAGGACCTCAGTCTTTAAGTGAGATCATGGAGCAATTTTCTTCTTTGTCCGAGATAGAATTGAAAAATAAACTTGAAAAACTTGAAGATGGAGGAGCTATTGAACAATCAGATTCTGATGACGGTACTAAGTACGGAGTGACAGAATCAGGTGCCAAGTTAAAACCACTGCTTGTCGAGATGAAAGATTAGGGGAAACAAGTCTTCAGTTAAGAAATCTAAAACTCAGTCGATAAAGGTGGGTAAAGGAAAAGCAGATAAACTCCTACAAGATAAAATCAAAATTCGTTAGTTTGATTTGAATCTGATTTTAAAACAGGTGTGAGTCGAGTTCGGTTCGTAAATAAGTTCAGCATTATTTCTTTCTGCAATTTTTTTAGAAATACTTAAGCCTAGGCCGGTTCCTTCTCCAACTTTCTTTGTTGTATAGAACGGTGTCATCATCTTATTTGCAATTTTTTGAGGGATTTGAGGCCCATTATCCATAATAATAAGTGAGCAAAAATATTTATCTTTTTCTGTTGCAATCTTAATCCAACGATCAGTTTTTATCTCTTGAAGAGCATCTCTTGAATTGTGAAAGAGGTTAATTAGAATTTGTGAAATTTCAATTGGTCGACAAAGGAAGGTCATATTACCATCAATATCATTTTTGACCTCAATAGCACTATTTTTTAATTTCTCTTGAGAGAGATTCAAGGCATCCTGGACAATCTTTTCAGCCGTTTGGAGTTCAAGGTCATCAATTTGTTCAGACCGGCTAAAGCTCTTTAAACCATTGATTATTTTAGAAATTCTAAAAGTCGTATTTTTTATGGTGAGTAAAGTTTTTTTGATCTTATTATAATCAATTTCATTGGCTTGATAGAGATAATCAAGAACCTCTACACCAGCAGAAATAATATTCAGGGGATTATTGATTTCATGAGCAATTCCTCCTGCCATTTCTCCCAACGTTATCATTCGCTCAGAATGGTTAAGAGTTGATTCTGTGGCAACAAGTTGGGTGATGTCTTCAACATACAAGACAATAGACTCTATCTCTTTTTTGTTATTCCCATAGAGTGGATTTGCAGACCATTTGATATAAAAGTCATCCTCTTCGGTTGTAATTTTATCTCTTGAGCTTCGAGTGATTTCTCCTTTGAGAACTTTTTCAAAAGCTTTTCGCCACTTTTTTTCATCAGTATTCCAAAAACTAAAGAAAGAGTCGCCTATCTTAACTTCTTTTGTTTTTGGTAGAGTGTTCCATTCTTTAGAGAGAGCAACGAAATTCAACTTATGATCAAGTACAGCAAAACAAGAAGGAAGACTCTCTAGAATACCTGCTAGGATCTGAGTCTTTTTCATAACTCATTATGTTTCAATTTAAATAATGGAACAAGTCTGAAGTCATTGTCAGCCTGAATAAAATTTGTGAAGATAAATCATGGGATTCGAATTAAGACCTTTAAAACCTGATAATATTGATGAAAAAAATCAATTTCTCGGAATTTTAAAAGATAATTACACCTCAGTTCCTTACGAACCAACCGATAAACTCTTTACGCCTGATAAATACTTTTTTTTTGCTTATGAAGGTGAGCGACTTGTTGGAGTGACAGGGTTTGCTTTTAAAACACCAACTCTGGCAGAAACGATCAAGACTGTTGTTCTTCCTGAGTGTAGAGGCAAAGGGTATGGGCAGAAGCTATCTGATTTGATCGAGCAAAAGTGTAAGCAGGAAGGAATTAAAAAAGTTATTTCAACAATCTATGCTAAGAATACGAAAATGATAGCGATAAAGATGGCACAAGGGTACACAATAGAAGGTTATCATCCTGATCATGAAGCACCAGGTTGGCATGAATATTCACTTGGTAAAATTTTAAGCTGATTTCTTTTCTAAAAAACTAAAATAAATTTCTTCAATCGCATCGAGGATGAGTTCTTCTCCTAAATCATTTGTTTGGACTGGAGCCTTTCCAGCTTTGACTTGATCAGGAGTCAGAAGAATCATTTTAGTTTCTTTCGTTGATTTATCAAAATAGGGCGCAAAGAAAGAAATGACCTCCGCGTTCTTAGGAAGAAAACCAACGACAAGGCTCATTTGAGTCACAACGCTCGGTGGAATTTGATGGTATTTTATAGAAACGTCAGTTCCTATTTGATTCAAAACTTCAAACCACTTCTTGATCCCAAGAGAGTTAATCATAGTCACGCCTTCAAAATTAACATCAAGATTCTTGAAATTTTTCAAGCGCTTAACATCTATTTCGACAAAATGATTAATATAGCCAGAAAGTTTAAGCGTAATCTTTCCGCCTTCTTCTTGGTATTCAACTTGGCTTGATGCTTTCATGTCCCTATTATGCCTTAGCTTTAGAATTGAGGAAAGGTTTAAAGATCGTAGACTTTTTTGGTAGAGTATAAGGATGAGAAAAGGTAAAAAAAATCCAGAAAAAAAGTTTGAACGTGAGCTTATTCACAATAGGATGCATGCTAAGCATGGTCATAATAAACTCGTTCTTATTTTAGACCATCTCAAAAGAAGTTATAATATTGGAAAAATTTTTAGAACAGCTGAAGTTTTCTCACTTCATGAGATTCACTTGATTGGGACTAAGGACTTTGACCCTTATCCTGCAAAAGGAGCGCTAAAGAGAGTCAAATGCCATTTTTTTAAGAGTCTAGGTGAATCACTCGAGAAGCTTGAAACAGAGGGTTATCAAACTTTTATCTTTGATACGAACACTGATCAATACCTAGAATCAGTTGAGTTTCCTGAAAAGACGGCCTTACTCTTTGGCAATGAAGAGTTTGGTCCTATGCTTGAAGGGATTAATACTGAAAACTTAAAGAAGGTTAAGATTCGGCAGTATGGAAAAATTGAAAGCCTTAATGTTTCAATTGCTGCCAGCATTGGAGCTTATGAGTATCTTAGACAGCATTCAATTAATTAATTTGTGAAAGTGATTATAATCTATGTAGGGTTTTCCTGATTGATTAACTCCCATGACATCATGAAATTGTTTGGCCATAACGATGTCGGAACCTATATAAAACTTTCTATTATGAACATGTTGAGAAAAAGTATCATCAATGCCTGTCATCGAAATAATAAAAATTAATTCAGCTTCAGCTAGTTCTTCAAATTTGTATTGATAAAGTGGACTCGACTCATCAATAACGTGAGTGACTAGCCAAGTAAGACTAAAAAGAGGAGACTTCTTTCTTACAAGTTCTAAATCATAAATTTTTCTAAAGCTCATTCCTTCTTCTGTTATTTCTGGACGGCTCATGATCGCCTCGACTTCAGCTGCAACTATTTCGTTCGTTCTTGCATTTCCCAGTCTGAATTGAAGAACTTTTTGACCATTCATCTCTGAGATAATCATGTTTTTAGTAAAAAGAACTCTTGCCGTCGGTCTTGAAAACTTAGTGAATGCCATCCCTGTTGCAATGGCAACAAAGAGAATTCCACTGATTGTATCGAGCATAACAATAATATGGGCATAAGTTGTTTTAGGAAGAAAATGACCATAACCAATAGTAGTACTAGTTTGAAAGCTGAAAAGAAAAGCATCCCAAAAAGATTGTGGGTTAGCATTCAGAATATTATCTCCTCCGAGATAATAGAAGGTTGCAAATATTGCATTGATTGTAAGATAAGCGAGAATGAAAAGAACAAAGAAGTAGCGCCACTTCATTCTCATAAGATTATGGTAAATATCATTCAACCAACTATTAGGAAGGCCGTATCTTTTTATCGATAACCCTCCATCTCTTCGAACAGAAAAAGCATCCTTTTTCATTATTTCACCGGGATATTGATTTGAGTTTTTATCTGAGAAATTTCAACTTCTTGCGGATTATTAACGTAAACTTCATACATTGGAATATTATTATTAATTTTATATTTTCCTGCTCTTTGATAGCCAATTGCAGTTGTCCAAGCATTTCCGAGATGATTATATCTTCCAGTGTGAGTGACCTGAACACCTTTATGCTTTGGAAATGTTCCTCTGATTAAGCTTGTCTCAAAACTAGGTTTCTCTTTATAGGCAAAAGCTGAAGTAAACTCACAGATACCTTTTACTATGTCATACTTATGATAGAGAGAGATCATATGATCAGGTTGAGGAAGTTCTCCTGATGACATTTGCTCAAAAAGGTTTGCAAAGTCTTGTTCCATTGTATTAGGCATTTGATCGATTGTTGTTTTGTGATTGATTCCAACATAATGATAACCGTCGAGTTGGACCTCTCCATTGATCTCTGAGTCAGTCAAAACTGAACCTGTCTCGAGATATTCCTTGAGCATGGAGAGACCTCTTTGATAATCATGACCAATGAGTGCAGTCATCATTTTCTTAAAAAAAAATAAAAAGATAGGGACAGAACCTTTTAAGTACCAACGGACATCAGTCCCTCCATCTCTTTCTGAGAAACTGAAATGAACTTCACTTGTTGATTTCCAAGGAACCATAACAATTAAACTGTAATCAATTCTTTTATTTTCCTTGATATTTTCGAGGGTCATTGACCCTTTCCCAATTCGTTTCCCATCCCAGCTTTGCTTATGACCTGGATTGAGAGCAGAGCCTTCACGCTCGATAGGACAGTCTTTCTCTTGGCATAACCATGGAGACCAGGCCTTCCAAGTACTAAAATCTCCGACAGTTTTAAAAACTTCAGAAACAGGTTTTTTTATGTAAATTGATTTTTCTACAGTAAAAGGGATTGAGAACATCCTTGCTCCTTTATTCATTATTTTATTCAAGATTAGCTTTAGTGAAAAAAAAGTTCAAAAAAGAGTTGCAATTAATCTAAAAAGGTTTATATTCAGGGTAATACTCTAATACTGGAGGCAACTATGAATACATTCGGAATGATTTTTTTATCGACCGCAACGGTTTCCGATGTTGTTGTCTCTGGACTTGAAAACAGACCGAGAGACAACGTCGTTGTCACCGGCTGTTAGCGTCGCCAGCTAGTCGATAATCATCACATTTTAGACGTTTTAAGCCCGTTTGGGGCTAACTTGCACCTGGAGACTCGTGCACAAGCAAGGATTAGAGTAATGAAGTTTATATATCTATTTATTAAGCTGTTAAAGGTTCTTTTTGCTCCTTGGGTATTCCCGAAAAACAAGGATTTTCAATTTCAAGAACTAGAGAATTACAAACGCATGAAGGAGATCATGTAATGAAAACGGGGATAGAAAAATATCTCGGACAGCCTTCGCGTATAGAAGCGAAGCTTATCGATAAAGTCTCAGAGAGCATTCAACTTTATGCTTTCTGGGATATCGATAAGGAGATGAAATTTACAGAAGGGTGGGTTGTTTTGGGAGCCAACCACTTATGGGTATTTAAGTTAGGTGAACTTTTAAAGAAGATTTCTCTCGAAAATATTCATGATGTGAAAGAATTCCAATCGATCAATGCTTCAGGATTTGAATGTTTAGATGATAGGGGAGAAGTTTTAACTTCAATTCTCTATACTCATCGTCAAAAGCTGATGTTCGCTCAGATTATTTATCTCTTAAGAGAAAAGATTAAAGGAAATGATCACGAAGTTGAAACTGATATCCATGAGTATTATCAGAAATCAGTTCTTAAAAACATTGATAAAGAGCAAAAACTCACTGAAGGTGAAAAACAGAGTGTTGTGACTCGATTAGTGAGTTATATCAAACCTTATAAAGTTCACATGATCATTGGTGGATTGGCCGCAGTTATTGCAAGTCTTGTGAGTTTAGGTCCCGCTTATCTATCAGGAAGACTTATTGATCGAGTTATCAAGATTTATCAAGCTGGAGAGTTAACCCTAGAATCTGCTTTAAGTGAGTCTTGGATGCTTTTAGGGATTTTAGGAAGTTGTTATGTCTTAAGAGAGTTATTTGCTTGGATTCGATTAAAACGAATGTCTTTGATTGGAGAATGGGTGGCTTCTGATCTTCGAAAGGATCTTTATTCTCACCTTCAGAGTATGGATATGGAGTTTTTTGGAAGACGACAAACAGGAAGCTTAATAAGTCGAGTGAGCAGTGATACTGATCGAATTTGGGATTTTATCGCTTTTGGTATTGTTGAAGTTGGAATTGCCTTAGTGACTCTATTAGGACTTTCAGGAATGCTTATTTCTTTAGATGTGAAGTTAGGTCTGTTGATGACAATTCCTGTTCCATTAGTGATTTATTCGATTTATCGCCATGGTAAGCATATGGAAAAACTTTTTCTTCGTTGTTGGAGGAAATGGTCCGATTTAACCGATGTTCTTTCGGATACCATACCTGGTGTACAAGTTGTAAAAGCGTTTTATCAACAAGGTCGAGAGATCAAGCGCTTTAATAACAAAAATGATATCGCGCTTGAGGAATTTGAGGGTGTTCATCTTGTTTGGACTAAGTTTTGGCCAAAGATGATGCTAACGATTCATTTCATGGTTCTCTTAGTTTGGTTTTTTGCTATTCCTCGGTTATTGAGTGAGCCGAGTGATGAAGTCTATTTAACAGCAGGTACCTTTGTTTCATTCTTGTTGTATATGACTATGTTCAAACAACCGATTGAGATTATTGGACAGATGGCAAGGATGCTCAATCGAGCGACTAGTTCAGCTTTTAGAATTTTTGAAATTCTTGATACTCATTCGACAATGAAGATCGATGAAAATGCTAAGCAGATTCAAGTTGAAGGTCATATTGAATTCAAGGATGTTATTTTTAGTTATGATGGTATTCGACAAATTCTCAAAGGGATTAATTTTGAAATTAATTCAGGGGAGATGATCGGACTCGTTGGTTCCAGTGGAGGAGGTAAAAGTACTATTACAAAATTACTGATGCGCTTTTATGATGTTAAAAGTGGATCTATTACAATTGATGGAACGGAGTTGAAGGATATTGAACTTGGGAGTTATCGGTCTCAGGTTGGTATGGTTCTTCAGGATCCTTTTCTTTTTCACGGAACGATTAGGGATAATATTACTTATGGACTTCCTGGAGCGACTGAAAAAGAGATCATTGAAGCTGCTAGAGTTGCGAATGCTCATGAGTTTATTATGAAACTTCCCGAAGGCTATCACACGATGGTTGGGGAGCGAGGTCAGAGTCTTTCTGGGGGGAGAAGCAGAGAATCTCAATCGCGAGAGCCATTTTGCATGATCCAAAGATTTTAATTCTAGATGAAGCAACAAGTGCAGTGGATACGGAAACAGAAAGAAAAATCCAAGATGCACTTGATAAATTGATTGTTGGTAGAACTGTTATTGCGATTGCGCACAGACTATCAACATTAAGAAAAGCGAATCGAATTTTTGTTATCAAAGATGGAGCACTTGTGGAACAAGGAACTCATCAAGCCCTTATGAATAATAAGGGAGAGTATCATAAGTTACAAAGAATGCAGCAAGAGATGCATGAACTTTTAACAGGAGATGGCGATGTTACGTAATAGAGGAGAACTTGGTTTAGTTTATATAGAAGAAGAAAAAGAAACTTGGGTGAGTTTGAAGAAATGCTTTCCCAAAACTCATTCAGAAGAATTTATTTCAGTCTTGAATAATGAAGGAGAAGAGATTCTTTTCATCGAAGCAATAGACAAGCTCGAGGAGAAAGATAGACAGGCCGTTAAAGAGTATTTAGAGAAGTCTAATTACCAGATGGAAATCATTAAAATTATCTTTGTGCAAGACGAATATGGATTCAGACACTGGGAAGTTGAGACAACTTCGGGAAAAAGAGTTTTTCAAACAGCCTTAAGTTCATGGCCTATTGTTTTTGGGAATGGTTCGATTTTGATTGAGGATTTGAATAAGGATCGCTATTGGATAAGTAACCGGTTAAATTTAGATACTAAATCTGATCGGATTTTATCGACTTATGTGGATTAACCCATTCCTGCTATGATTCCACTTAAGTTAATAGTGTGGTTCGCTTTTTTTCAGTGTAATATCATTGATGGAGTCGTAAGATAATCAATAATTTTTTATTTTGAAGCTCGTTGAGAACTCTTTTGATTCTTTTATCTTTCTTTGAAATTTTTGCAGCGTACTTTTTTTCTTAACTTGCTAGGTTTTGAGGCGGTAGCCAGTTTTAAAAATCCAGGCAATGACCAATATACAAGCAGTTAGAAAGACTCCAATCATTCCAATACTAACTGCGAGATTGACATCAGATTGACCGTAGAAGCTCCAGCGAAAGGCGTTGATAAGATATACCACTGGGTTAAAATAAGAGATTGTCTGCCAAAATGAGGGAAGCATTTTGAGAGAGTAAAAACTTCCGCCGAGAAAGGCGAGAGGAGTAATAACAAGGAGAGGAATGACTTGGAGTTTCTCAAAGCCATCGGCCCAAACTCCGATTATAAAACCAAAGAGAGCGAAGGTCATTGTCGTTGCAACAAGAAAAACAAACATCCAAAAGGGATGCAGGATATTTAAATTAACAAAAAAGTTTGCAGTAAAAAGAATAACCAAAGCAATAATGATAGATTTGCTCGCGGCTGCTCCTACATAGCCTAGAATAATTTCAAAATAAGAAATAGGTGCAGAAAGAACTTCAAAAATAGTCCCACTAAAACGAGGGAAGTAAATTGCAAAAGATGCATTAGAAATACTTTGGTTTAGGACAGACATCATTATGAGTCCTGGAACGATAAAGGAACCATAAGGAATTCCATCTATTTCATTGATCTTTGAACCGATAGCAGATCCAAAAACAATGAAATAAAGAGAGGTTGAAATGACGGGGCTTGCGATGCTTTGTCCTCGAGTCCGCCACATTCTTGCCATTTCAAAACGATAAATAGACCATACTGCGCGCCAATTCATTGTTTCACCAGATTAACAAAAATTTCCTCAAGAGAGCTTTGTTTCGTATAAAGATCTTTAAAATTAATATTGTTTTCTTGAATTGTGGTTACAAGTTCGGCAATACAACGACTGTCTTCAGTTGTATCATAAGCGTAAATAAGTTTTGTCCCAGCCTTATTTAATCGAAGTTTATTATTAAAAATACTTGAAGGAATTTCAGTCATAGGATTTTCAAGATCAAAGATAAGTTCCTTGCTTCCCATTTTCTTCATGAGAATTTCTTTTTTTTCGGTAAGGATGATTTCTCCATTAGAAATGACTCCCACTCTGTCGGCCATCTCTTCAGCTTCTTCGATATAATGAGTGGTCAGTATTATTGTAACTCCTGATTCTTGTAGTGCTCTCACATTTTCCCACATTGATTTTCTTAACTCTACATCAACCCCAGCTGTTGGTTCATCTAAGAAAAGAACCCGAGGTTCATGAGAAAGGGCCTTCGCGATCATGACTCTTCTTTTCATTCCTCCTGATAAGGTCATCAGTTTATTATCTTTTTTATCCCAGAGCGAAAGGTCTTTTAGGATTTTTTCAATAAGTTCAGGGTTTTTCTTTTTTCCAAAAAGTCCTCTCGAGAAATTAACAGTGTTCCAAACAGTTTCGAAAGCGTCTCGAGTAATCTCTTGAGGAACAAGACCAATTAAAGAACGAGCTTTTTTATAATCTTTGATTACATCATGACCACCAACTGAAATCTTCCCTGAAGTGAGATTTACGATTCCACAGATGATAGAAATCAAAGTGGTCTTTCCCGCACCGTTGGGTCCGAGGAGAGCAAAGATCTCTCCTTCTTTGATTTCAAGATTTATATTTTTGAGTGCCTGAAATCCACCTTCATAGGTTTTGCTGACATCATTGATTTGGATCATATGATTAAAGTATCTTTTCACCTCAAGTGAGGCAAGAAGATACTTCAATAAGAAATTTAAAGGATGAAGGTCGATTTCAGCTTCATCATTAATAGAGATGGTCCTAGTGAAAACTTTTCGCTTTTCAAATCCTATCTTTGCTCATTCTCATTTTTAGCTGAAATTTCTGTGCGGTCTGCAATTTCCTTGATTTTATAATGGAAAGTCTTTTTGATGTCTTCCTCCATAATGAATTCGCACATTTTAGAATTTCTAGAAAGTCGATGCCTATTCGCTTGTGATTGTTCGATAAAAGATACGGTAAGCTGGGACGAAATTTGCATCCTTTAACAAAGCTGAGAAAATCTTTGAGGCGTAAAAATAACTATAGGTAAGACTAAAAACCTCACAAGATCCTCCAAATAGACAACAGCTTTGACGTATTGCAGAAAAAGGATAGAGGGTTCGAGACAATATATATGTTACTTTTTATCTAAAAATTCTTGGATTTGCTTTAAGTCACTAGACTTAAAGTGCTTGAAACTCTTGCCGCCTTTGGTGATGAGATATTTCTCGAAATTCCAAGCAATCTCTTCTTTGTCTGTTTTAGACTGAAGGAAGGCGATAAGAGAAATTTTCTTTTCTCCTCTTACCAAAGACTTTTTTGAAAGTGGAAAATCTGCACCATATTTTACCTTGCAGAATTCGATAACTTCAGACTCTGTACCAGGGGTCTGACCTCCAAATTCATTAGAAGGAATTCCAATAACAACAGTGTCTTCTCTTTCGGAAAGCTTCTCAAGGTCATTCAACTGTGGGGTATAACCACAATGGGTCGCGATATTAGTGACAATGATATTCTTATCTTTATATTGAGCAAGATCGATCTCTCCACCCTTAGCAGCGGGTAATTTAAAATCATAAATTGATTTCGCATCAGCATTTGTCATAATCAAGGCTCCTAATAAGAAAGAAATGAATTTCATAAGTTCTCCAAAAGCGGGTTCCCTTGAACCGAAGTTTAAAGATGAAAATATTTTATTCAATTTTGGTTTTTTTTAAAAGACGTGTTGTGTTCTTGTCTAGGCTTTTGGTCCTATAAACACTCTGAAATTCGATTTTAGCCCTGATCAGTATTGATCTTGTTTTGAATTATGACGAGAGTCATATTCTGTTTCTCTGAGTATGAGAGAATAAGGTTATGAAAAAAACAATTTTATTCTTATTCATTGTTGGATGTTCTTTTATCAATCGTGACTCTAATAAGCATTACAAAAGTAAAAAAGGAATGACTTATCAGCATAAGAGCGTTTACCGTCAACCTCCAAAAGACGATTTTGCTTATGATCCAAATCCTCCTAGAAGGACATTAGTTGCAGGGAAAAAGCTTTATAAAGAGTCCTGTTATTTTTGTCATGGAGATAAAGGAGAAGGGGATGGTCCGTGGGCAAAAAATCTTGAGAAGAAGCCAGCTGACTTACAGCAAATCATGGAAAAAGCTCCAAATTTTCAACTTTATCTCAGTATTTCTAAATGGTTTGGAAACATGCCAGGTTGGAAAGATAAAAACTACACTGAAGAAGAGATCCTCCAAATTGGCTATTATATCCGCTCATTAGAGAAGTAACGTAATAATTACAAGATCAAAACTAACACTTGTACAGCGCGTTATGGCGTGTTAGTTTGCCTTCGAACAACAAGGGGTGCCTGGTAGAAAAAAAGGATTTTTCATAGGGGACCGGATTTATTCGGAGGTACGAAAATGCTAAGAGCTTTAGTGGCGCTCTCATTAGTGGTTTCAGCAGGGTCATTCGCTTGTAGTGGTGGCAACGTAAAAATTGGAGGAAAGATTCTTTTGACTTCCAGAACTGTATCAACAAGTCCAACAAAAGAATGGGATGTGAACGAAATGCTTCAAAAAGGTTCTGCAGTTTTAGTCAATCTAGATAACGGAGAACTCGCCCAGGTCTCTGTTGAAGCAGTCAAACAAGACAGTGAAGACATTACCTTTACGATCTTTCGTGTGAAAAACTCGCATGAACCAATGAAATTAATAAAAGTAAAAAGTGATTATGAGGGGATCGGGCATCGCTCAGGGGGAGGACGGTACCCGGTCGAAGATATTGCAGTTGATGAAGAATATGGATGTTGATTGATCGAAAAAAATTAGTTTAGAAAAAGGGCCGAATGGCCCTTTTTTTTACTTAAAAATGATCTTTACGAGTTTTACTTCATTTTGTTTCGACACTAAACTTATCGAATGAAGTTTTTTCTATTCTTTTTTATTATTTTTTCTTGTTCTCACCGAAATTGGTATGAAGCTTCTCGAGAGAGTTCCGGAATTGCTCCTAAAGCTGAAGATTTAAAAGAAGATATCATTCAGGTTTATTATGCTAGGGCCTTTGCTTGGAGGGGGTATTTTGGTGTTCATCCTTGGATTGCATGGAAGAAAAAAGAAGATAACGAATATACTGTCACTCAAGTAACAGCTTGGAATATTAGAAGTGAAGGAAAAACCGTTTCAATAAAGAAAGATCTTCCTGATAGGAAATGGTATGACCGAGAGCCAACTTTACTTCTCGAACTAAAGGGGAAAGAAGCAAGAACGGCCATTGAAAAAGTTCAAAAAATCATAAAGGATTACCCTTATTCTGAGACTTATAGAATATGGCCTGGACCAAATTCTAATACCTATATTTCTTATATTCTTCGAGAGGTAGATGAGCTGGATCTTGAATTACCAGCTCATGCAATTGGAAAGGATTATACAGAAAAATTTATTTCAAATAGTGCTTCAAATACAGGATTTAATTTCTCCGTCTTTGGTTTTTTTGGTTTAACGGCTGGCATAGCAGAAGGTTTAGAGGTTAACCTATTAGGTCTTCATTTTGGAGTCGATTTTTGGACACCGGCAATTAAACTTCCGATTATTGGTCGAGTGGGTTTTAAAGACCGATCGTTAGACTAAGAGACTCAGAATCTCTCAAGAAAGTCAGCTAAATTGTCGAAAAGATTATTGAAATCAATAGGTTATTAAATGAAGTTATCATTGATCCACGCAAACTCGCGTAAGAAAATGACATTATCAAGGGGGCGGGAGATCATTCTTGGTAGAGGTGCTACTGAGATTCCTGAATTGGAAGAGGACTCTAAGTTAAGCCGTCAACACTTAAAGTTTTATTTCGATGATGAAAACAATTGTTTTGTTGTTCAAGATCTTGATTCTACGAATGGAACTTTTCTAAATCATAATAGGGTTGATCCTCAAAGTTTTTTTCAAGTACATGTTGGTGATATTGTTGTTTTTGGTAATCAGGCAATTGAAATTGAAACGATTTGGGACGATAGTAAAATTCTTAAAAATACAACAGACTTTACCGATAAAGCGAGTATCAATGTCAACGCAAGCTTAACTCAAGAGATGACTATGGTAGATCATAGTGCTTTATACCGACAATTTTCCTATGAAGGTAGTAATAAAGAGTTGATTGTTCTTTCTATTAAAAATGCTTTTTTCTCACTTATTTCTTTAGGGTTTTATATTCCTTACGCAAAAGTAAACTTAAGGAAGCATATCTGGGGCTATACTCGTTTTGGTCCGGATGCTTTTAATTTCGCAGGCTCGGGTTGGGAACTTTTGAGAAGTTATTTAATTTTCTTTGGTCTTGTTTTCTTTATCGGTGCAGGGTTTTGGGGTGTGAGTTCCTATGCTGGTTTTAATTGGCTTGGTTTTGCGAATCACTTCACAGAAAGACTTGGTTTTGAAGCGATGGGACTCGTTTTTGCATTTCTTATTTTAAGTGTTTTTGTGGGACTTTTTTATATAGCCTTTATTTTTTACATGCAGTTTGGAACCTTAAGATATTTACTAACTCGGACCAAGTTAAGATCTCTATATTTTAACTTAGATTCAACCAAAAGATTAAACTTCATTGTTTCTTCTCTTGGAGGGATTCTCTTAACTATCGTAACTCTTGGACTTTATTTTCCTTTCTTTAAAACAAACCAATTACGTTATCTTTGGAATCATGTAAGTTATGGGAATCAGAAGTTTCAGTTTCAGGGAGATGGGAAAAACTATGCTCGAGTTTTTTTGAAAACTCTTGTTTTTGCAATAACGATTACTATTTTAATTAGGATTCTTAGTAGTCTCTTTAGCGTAATTTTTTCTGAACATCCTTTTACAAGTACAACTATTATATTTATCTTGAGTTATAGCTCTTACTTCTTCATTCATTCTTATTTTAAAGCTGAATCTCTAAACTATCTTATAAATAACTTGCAGGTTCAAAAAGCAACTTTCTCATCGAGTTTTACAATGTTTCAAATGTTCAAATTAAACTTCATTAATTATATTTTAGTCATTGTTACTTTCGGACTTGCTTCTCCTGTTGTTTTATAAGAAATATTAGTTTTTATGTTCAAAACATTAAAGTTGAGGGGGCCCTTGATTTTGAAATTATTGAGATGAACAGTCATGAACAAGGTGGAGAGTTTGCTGAAACTCTTGCTGATGTTTTTGATTTCGAGTTGAGTTGGTGAATGGCAGTTCCTTGTCCGGCAATCTATTTTTCAGGACTCTCAGCTGAGAAACATTATGTAAAAGTTGATTTTAATCCAGCAAGCTTAACGATTAAGGGAGATTTGATTAATGAGATCTGGAATGAAGGTGATTATCAATTTGAAAGGCCAAATAATAAGACCTTTATACTTGAAAATAATGGTAAACAGCTTATTTTTACTCGGAATACGATTGAAGCTTATTTTTTTAATAATGTTCTGAAAAATCATTATAAGTTTTTTTTCAAGGTTTCGCGCTGGAGACCTTATGCAATTGGAATTATCGTTTTCTTAGCTGTTGGATATCTCGTATCATCAAAAGTTTCTGATTATTTCTTAGAGAATTTTACATTGGAAGAGCAACGAGAAACTTTTTCGTTCATGGATCAAAGCTATCTTTCAGCTAGCTGTATGAATAAAGATACAAGAAGAATGATCAACCGGATTTTAGAGAATACTGGGCATAAAGAGTTCACTGGAAGTATTTATTATGTTTCCTCTCCTGAAGTGAATGCATATGCTCTTCCAAGCGGTTCTATCATCTTTACTAAAGGTTTTCTCAAACAAATGGAGTCTGTGGAAGAGTTTATTGCGGTTTTATTTCATGAAATTGGGCATGTGAAACATAGGCATCATTTAAAAAGATTAAGAAATTCACTTGGGTTCGATATTGTCTCAATCCTTATTTTTGGAGAAAAAACGGGAGCAAAGAGCATTGTTTCGAAATTTATTATTAATAAATATACTTCATCCCAAGAGGAAGAATCAGATGCCTATGCTCGTCAAAAGCTGGATCAGTATGGAATTTCGAGAATTGGTGCTGTCGATTTCTTTGAAAGAAATAAAGAGAACTCGAAACTTGCTATTTTTTCAACTCATCCGAGCTCGCAAAAGAGAATCAATTTCTTCCAAGCTGATTTTCCAAAAGAACCAACTCGTGAATATTATCCCGATATGCTCAAGTCATTAAAGAATTGCGAATAAATTAACGATTCTCCGGAAGAGGAATTCTTTCTGTCTCATTGATCACAGAAGGGAAATCTTCATTACTCCAGCGCTTTTTAGCTTCTTCTATTTTTTCTTGACTACTAGAAACAAAGTTCCACCAAATATGTCTTTTCTCTGGAAAGGGAGTCCCTCCAAAAAACATAAATTCAACAGAGCTATCAGTTTCAAATTGAACTTTTTCACCTTTATTAAAACAGATCAAACTGTAACGAGAGTATTCGTTACCATCGACCTTTACACTTCCTTGAATGATATAAATGGCACCTTCTTTTTGAAAATCTAGTTGATACTCAAATTTAGACTGCGTTTTTCCGTAATAATAAAAAAGATCACTGTATACCGGGACAGGAGATTTCTCTCCAAGACCTTCTCCCGCGATAAGCCTTAGTTGAGTTCCGTTATGATCGATCAACGGCAACTCTGATTCTTTTGTATGATAGAAGCTGGCATCAACCTCTTCGTATTCTTTTGGAAGAGCAACCCAAAGTTGAATACCTTCTAAGGTAAAAGGGTTATCTACAACAAAAGAGCGTTCACTATGAACAATCCCATTACCAGCAGTCATCCAGTTGACTTCACCAGGCTTGATATATTGTTCATTATTTAAACTATCTCGATGAAGAATCTGTCCTGAGAAAAGGTAAGTAATCGTCGCTAAACCAATATGAGGATGAGAACGAACTTTCATTTCATTTTCTTTTGTGAGCTCTAGTGGACCCATGTGATCCCAGAAGATGAATGGCCCCACCATAGGTTTATCCCAATGGGGGAGCGCTCTTCTCACTATAAAATTATCTCCAATATCTTTTGCTTTCGGTTCAATAATAATTCTATCCATCATGCTTTCTCCTAATTAAGACGTCCCATTTTTCCTGACTGAAAATCTTGAAACGCCTGAACAAGTTCTTCTTGCGTGTTCATGACAAAGGGTCCATGAGAAGCAACCGGTTCGTCAATGGGTTCTCCATTCAGAATTAAAAGTTTAGCACCTTTTTTAGCAGAGAGCTCAACCGTTTCTCCTTCTCGCTCATAAATAGCGAGACTTGTTTTATTAAGTCGATTTTCTTCTATTGTGACATTACCTTTTAAAACAAGAACCATCGTATTTGTCCCAGCTTCAAAACTGAGTTGCAATTCATCGTCTTTTTCAAAATCAACTTCGTAGAGGTTGATAGGGGTGTAAGTTTTACTTGGACCTTTATGTTCATTATAGGCTCCAGCAACAATTTTTAGCTTAGCTCCACCGGCACTTGTAATAGGAAAATCTTCAAGATTAATTCCTTGGTAACGTGGATCTGTCATTTTGTATTTTGCTGGAAGATTAACCCAAAGTTGAACCATTTCAAAAGCTCCGCCTTTCTTAGCAAAATCTCGAGAATGGAATTCTTCATGCACAAGGCCTTTGGCAGCAGTCATCCATTGAACTCCTCCTGCTTTGATAACTCCGCCACCCCCAGATGAATCTCTATGCTCAACTTCTCCATTGATTGCAAAGGTAACAGTCTCAAAACCTCTATGAGGGTGTTCTCCAACTCCGAGTTTTTGAGTTGTCGGCTCAAAATATCTTTCTGGAGCATAGTCCAAAAGCAGAAATGGACTTGTATGAGTATAAGTTCCTTGATGAGGATGAATGAGAGAATGGACATTAAATCCATTCCCTACCCAATGTTGCTCTGTTGGAGTATTGATCATTTTTAGTTTTTTCTTATTTGTTGTCTTTGCCATTGTTTTTAATCCTTTTAAGCTTAGAAATCCTAGGATCAATCTGGTAAGAAAACTTCTTCTTAACACGTTGATCCTTTTATTTTAATTTGAGAGCGAAGTTTAACGTTACTTCATTATGGATCATTTTATCTCCAAGATTTTTAAAGAAGTTCCCAGACCCATAGATCATATCAAATTTAGTTCTATCAAATTTTAAAAGTCCTTTAAGTTGATCTCCAACTTTTTTATAACTAAATTCGACAGGATTTGTTTTTCCCTTGATTGTGAGTTTTCCTTTTGCTTTATCTTTTGTCGCACTTGTAATGACGAGTTTAGCTGTAGGGTATTTAGAAACTTCAAAGAAGTCTTTGCTCTTAATATGCCCTAGAAACTTTCCGGCCCACTCACCTTGTAAATCAGTGACGGTAATTGTGTTGATATCAGCAATAAAGTTTCCACTTTTGATGATCCCTTTTTTATCAAGTTTTATATCTGCTGATTTCAATCCAATTTTTCCGACATGCTCTCCAGAAACTTTTGTTCCTTTCCACTTGAGTTCACTTTTCTTTAAGTCGACACCTGCACCGAAAACGGCATAAGTGTATGTTAAGGCCACGAGTAAAATTAAACTTTTCATATATTCTCCTTATGTTTTTTGTTTTCTCGTTGAAATCATTCTCGGTGATTTTTCCTTGTTGCAATAGGGGACATTATTGAGTTACACTGTTGCAATAATGGAACAATAGTGTGGATCTTAACTTACTGAAATCATTTGAAAAGCTCGCTGAATTAGGGAGTTATACAAAAGCCGCTCAAGCTTTGAACCAACCCAAATCACGCTTAAGTCGAGCGATTTCTCGGCTTGAAGAAGAAATGGGAATCCAGTTAGTGAGAAGGACAACAAGGCAAACAGCACTGACATCAGCGGGCCAAGACCTTTATCAAAGAACACATCACCTTTTAGAGCAACTTGAACAGCAGATCAATGAAGTTGTTGAAGATAAAGATGAGGTCAAAGGAACTTTAAGGATAACTGCTCCCGAAGATATGGCCCAAACATTAATAGCGAGTTTTGTTGCAGATTATACGTCTCAGTATCCTAAGGTAGAAGTTGAGACTGTGATTACAAATGATTTCCTTGATTTAACAAAAGAGAATATTGATATCGCTTTTCGAATAGGAAAACTTGATGACTCTCAAATGATTCAGAAAAAATTGATGGATGTTTTTTTTGTTTTAGTTGCTTCTCCACAATATTTAAAAACTTTTGGACATCCAACATTAGAGAATATTGAAGGGCATCGTTTTATGGCGTTTAGAGGGTATGATTTTGAGAGTTTGTTGATTACTCAAAAAGGGCCAAGAAATATTCTAAGATCTGATAATTTCTCAATGTTGCTTTCCCTTGCTAAAGAAGGAAAGGCGATGACGGTTCTCCCTAATTTCTTTGCTCAACCTTCTCTCGATAATGGACTCCTTGAACAAGTCTTTTGTGATTGGAAAGGAGTTAAAACATCGATTCACATGCTCTATTCTCCAACGAGAAATCTTCCTAAAAGGACGAGATGTTTTCTCAATTTAGCAAGTGAGAAAGTTTAATGGCCGATTACTTAAAACTTCTTAATCAGAAAAAGGAAGATCTTGAAAAGAGTCTTGAGACATTGGTAGAAGCTGCAAAAACAGTCGATCTCAATGAACCCATCGGAGGACTTTCGCGAATGGATGCCATTCAACAGCAGCAAATGACACTCAATAATCGAAAACAATTAGAGCTCAATCTTCAACTGGTGGAATCAGCGTTAAAGCGTTTAGAGGATGATGAACATGGGTACTGCCTCAAATGCGAGGATGAGATAAACCTAAAAAGTTTACTCGAAAGACGAGAAGCTCCTTTCTGTACGAATTGTCAGAACTAACAATGTCTATCACAGTACATCCTTGAGTGTTTTTGTTGGGTTAACTCCATTAGAATTTATCCATATATTTTTACAAAGGATTGCACCTCATGAAACTGATTTCATTATTCCTCTTTCTATCTCTCCAAGTTCATGCCCATGACTTGAGAGTCAAAAATAATCTCGTAGATGGTTTTAGTAGAAAGCGTGCAGACTCTGGAATCTTTGGTCCTAAATATGTTGAGCAAGTTAAAAATATGAAAAGACTTGCAACAGGTCATAAAGGAATCCATTACATTAATTACGGAACCTCTGTAAAAGGGAAGCCACTTTCTGGACTCTTATTTATTAAGAATGCTCGTTCTGTCCAGCAACTCGTTATTATAACGGGAGCGACTCATGGTAATGAATACCTCAATATTGTCGATCGTTTACCAGAAGCTTTAATGAAGTCTGAAAACCAAGCTTTAAAAAAATTTTTAGAACTTGGAGGAAGTGTTTTCTTCGTTCCGATCCTAAACCCCGATGGTTATGATGCTCGTAGAAGAGCCAATGCTAATGGTTACGATTTAAATAGAGATTGGCCTAACCCTTATACCGGGAATAAACCGTCAACGCAGCCCGAGAATATTGCTCTTTCAAACTGGATTGAAAAGTATGTTGAAAAAACTAAAGCGAATGTTTCACTTGTTGTTGATTATCATTGTTGCGTGAGAGGAGCTCTTCTCCTTCCATGGGCATACAAGAAAGGCGAGTATATGGCTGATGCTGATGCACAAAGATCAAAAGAGTTTCAAAAAATCTTTAAAGAATCTTTTAAGAAACCAGGAAGTGTCGGAACTCCTCCAGATATTCTTTATAGTGCAGTAGGGACAACTCTCGATTATTGGTATGACAAGTACACGGCAATTTCTTTTACCTACGAGGGTCGGTATCGTACGGAAAAAGATTTACTTGATAGTCATGTCAAATGGTGGGAGAGAAGCTTTAAGAAAATCTATCAAATGAGAAAATAAAGATCGCGGGGATAAACCCCGCGAAAAACTTAAGTTGTTAGGAGTGGGCTGAAATGATTCCAGCGACTTTTAACAAGTAGACCCCAAAGCACAAGCGAAAGCATACCGATCGGTAGTCCTACAGGATCTAGAAATAAGTGCAATGCAAAGATGTTAATAACAATCGGTCCGAGAATCGTAAGAGCAAAAGTTACTCTTTTGTTTGTTAGTAAGCAAATCCCTGCAACAACTTGAATGATTTTTACAAAAGGCATGAGGTATTTAGCACCAAAAAAACCACCCATGACTATTGCCATTTCAGGCGCTGGTGGTGGCATTGGGATAAATCCATTTCCTGTAAAAATCATCATAAGACCATTGGTTCCGAAAATAGTAAAAATGATGCCGAGGATATACCGAGCACCAGTCGTTACTTTTTGATTCATACAACTATCCTCCTTCAAAGAATATGTTTTATGACCTCCTAATTAAACTTTAAGGAAGATGTTAGGGATAAATAATATTTAATTGCTTTCATTTCTAGTCAATATTATGACTTGAAGGTAGGCTTGGTTCTATGAAAGCTTTAATTTTGACCTTGTTATTTACTGCTTGTTCGCAGCAAGAACCTGTTTCTCAATTAGTT
Source organism: Bacteriovoracaceae bacterium (assembly GCA_965217035.1). Classification (GTDB taxonomy): domain Bacteria; phylum Bdellovibrionota; class Bacteriovoracia; order Bacteriovoracales; family Bacteriovoracaceae; genus JAUHYH01. The sequence continues at coordinate 2,682,133 of OZ244226.1, forward strand.
CCTGGGAAAATTAAATATGTAGAACCTCAAAATGATCTTAAGCACCATCGCTTTCGTGATGCTAAGAAATGGTCAACGAAATTTGATCACCCTAAACGAGGTAAATGGCAAAAACCTTCTGAGATTTTAAAGCTGATGCAAATCAAAGAAGGAGATCGAGTCGCTGATATTGGAGCAGGAACGGGTTATATGCTTCCGTACCTAAGTAAGGCCGTCGGTAAGTCTGGACGAGTTTATGGAATGGATATTGAAGATACACTTGTCGCTCATATGACTAAGCGGATTTCTGATGAAAATCTTAATAACACTATTGCTGAAATTATTCCTAAAGATGATCCCAGGTTATTAGGAAAGGAGATCAATAAAGTTCTTTTCGTGAATACTTGGCATCATATAAAAAGACCTGTTGAATATGCTGTTAAGATCAGAGACTCACTTGTTCGTAATGGAATTGTTTTTCTGGTGGAGCCTGATCCTAATGTAAAAAGTAAGTTTGGTCCCAAGCATAAAATTCAGCCAGAGATTTTTCTTGCACAATGGAGAGCTGCAGGATTTTCATGCCATAAGCACAAAGAAAACCTTCCGTATCAATATATAATTTCTTGTTTGGTTTTATACTAGGGCGTGTTTTCAAAGTTTACTCCACATAAGAATCGCTCCCAGTAAAACCATGGTCATATAGTTTCGAGCAAGCTTTTCAAATCTCATTGCAATCGACCTAAATTGCTTTAAGTTACAAAAAGAATTCTCGACAACATGTCTGTCTCTATAAAGTTCCTTGTCGTAAACAATCTCCTTCTTTCGACTTCTTCTTCCTGGAATAACAGGACTTACTCCTCTCGCTTCGAGTGACTTTCTGAACAAATCTGCATCATAACCTTTATCAGCAAGAAGTTGCTCGACTTGATCGGGTAACTCTTCAATAAATTCATACGCGGTATCAATGTCATGAATATTGCCTGGACTTAATTTAATGATCTCCGGATTACCGTAGCTGTCTGTTAAAAGGTGAATCTTTGTTGTGGGACCACCTGAGCTTTTTCCTATCTTCTGATCACCATTTTTTTTCGAGCACCATGAGCATGTTGATGAGCTCGAACAATACTTGAATCCAAGGCAACGTTTTGCTTTGTTAACTTGTCTTTAATCAGAACAAAAACTTCTTGGAAGATTCCTGATTCTGACCAACGATTAAAACGAGTGTAAACTGATTGCCAAGGACCAAACTCAACAGGGAGATCTCTCCAGGGACAACCGACTCTAAGCTTCCAAATCATTCCTTCAAGCATTGTTCGGTTACATTTTGAGGGACGAGCGCAGCGACCACGTTCAGCTGGTAAAAGAGGTTCTATTTTTTTCCACATAGTGTTTGTTAAAAATAATCGTTCTGTTGTTTTCATAGATCTATGAAAGTAGAATTATGATCAATGGCCAAGATAAATGACCTTAAAAGGCCTTACATTTTCTCAGACCCTTCTAACTTTGAAGACACGCCCTAAGGTAAATTGTGTTTTCGAAAGTTTTTCTCCATTAATTTGAATCTCTACGGGATGTTTTCCTTTGTAGTGAACTCTGGTGGTTACCTTTTTAAAGTGAACCGATTTCTTTATCTTGAGTTTCTCTTGTGGTTTTAATTTAAAGTCTTTGAGGCGAAAAGCTTTAGGTGAGAGAGTCCCATTTTTCTTAGGGTAATGAATAATATATTCAATTAAAATTCTTTGAGTCGATTTTGATTGAGAGGCAAGAGCGAAGCTCAGATCAAAACTATCTCCTTCTTTAATCCTCTTAGGTCCCAGTTTTAATCCCGTAAGTTTCACTTTGGGATTTTTGGTAAAACCATTAAGAACGAGAGCTTCTTTGTTGCCCTTTTTAAGGAGGGTTCTGGTTGCATGACGGACAATCCATTGAGTCTCTCTGCTTTTGTCTTTTTTAAGAAAATCTTTGCAGGTTCTAAGCATTAATTTGGGATCGAGGTGAGAGATATCATTCAGATGATTGGCAACTGAGCGCCTAACGTACTCCTCAGGGTCCTGGAAGAGTTTTTCTAGGAGTCTAATATTTCTACTGAGATTATCTTTAATAGCAGGGACTGAAAGTCCCCACGGAAGATGGGGGCGAGTGCCTTCTGAAACCCATCGGCGAACATGCTTATTAGGATGTTTAATCAACTTTTTAAGATCTGCATAAGTCTTTTTTTCATGTTCAATTAAATAGGGGCGAACTGTAAATTCTGAAGAGAATCGTTTTGTAAGTTCTATCATTGCATTGAAGGAAGTTTCATAATCATTGAGTCCATAAGTTTCAACGTATTGATTTAGAGGCCATGTCATAAAGCCCGCAATTCCGGGGCCTTCTTTTCTATCCCATTCTCCATCAATACTTTCTTCTGCTAGTGATTTTAAAATAATTTTCACTGCTTTTTTATAATTATTAGGAAGATAGGTATTAAGGCTGCTTGCGATCAGCCGGACTCGATCTTTGAGTTCAAGCTTCTCAAGATCTTTAAGGACCGCTTTTTCAAACTGAGGAGACTTAAAGGCAGGATAAGCCTTTTTTATTTCCTTAGAGATTTTTTTTAAAGAAGTCGGGTTATATATATTTTTGAAGGGTTCCATGGTAGCTAATTATGCCTGACGGTGATAAGATTCGTCTATGCTCAATATTTCAAATGTTTCCAAAATTTTAGGGGGAAAGACTCTCTACTCTAATGCTACCTTTCAAATTAATCCTGGTGAAAAGGTAGGACTGGTAGGACCCAATGGAGCAGGAAAATCTACTTTCTTTCGGATGATTATAAAAGAAGAAAATCCGAATTCTGGAAATATTAGCTATCCAGAAAAAATGCGAATTGCTTATTTCTCACAAAATGTTGGAGAAATGGCGGGGAAAACAGCTTTGCAGGAAGTGGTAGGAGGAGACCCTGAAATCGGGAAGCTTCAAAAAAAATTAAAAGAATACGAAGAGAAAATGGCTGATTATGAGAATATCACTGAAGATGAGATGAACGCTCTTCTCGTTAAAATGGGGGATGTTCAAACTGATTTTGAGAAAAGAGGAGGCTATGATCTCGAGTCGAGGGCCGAGGAAATTCTAACAGGACTTGGAATCATGCCGGTCGATCATCATAAAATGTGTGAAGACTTTAGTGGTGGTTGGAAAATGAGAATTGCTTTAGCGAAAGTTCTTGTTTTAAAGCCTGATTTGATTCTTATGGATGAGCCTACGAACTATCTTGATATGGAAACGATCCTTTGGTTGGAAGAATGGCTTAAAAACTATGAAGGATCGGTCTTTATGACGACTCACGATCGTTATTTCATGAATAATATCGTAAAGAAAATTATCGAAGTCTCTCATGGACAAGTGACGACTTATTCCGGAAATTATGATTTTTATGAAAAAGAAAGAGAAGTAAGAAGAGAGCAATTGAAAGCTCAATACTCTCGTCAACAAGCGATGCTTCAAAAAGAACAAGAGTTCATTGAAAAGTTTAAGGCAAGAGCGTCTCATGCCGCTCAAGTACAATCTCGTGTAAAGAAACTTGAAAAAATAGAGAGGGTGGAGCTTCCCGCTGAGGAGCAATCAATAAACTTTGAATTTTCTACTCCTTCTCGAGGTTCAGATGATGTCGTTGTTCTGAAAAGTTTAGGAAAAGCTTGGAAAAAACGGGATGGGACTGCTCATCAGGTTTTTAATGACCTCTCAGTGACTGTGAACCGTCTTGAGAAGATTGCTGTCGTGGGGGTTAATGGAGCAGGGAAGTCGACGCTCTTAAAAATTATTGCAGGACAAACCGATCCAACAACAGGTGAATGTAAAATTGGAACCAGTACGAAACTGGGTTATTTTAGTCAATTCTCTTTTGATGTTCTTAAGCCTGAAAATACTGTTTTTGATGAAGTGAGAAGTGTTTTGAATGAAGCCAGTGATGGTTACCTTCGCAATCTTTTAGCAGCTTTTCTATTCCGAGGTGATGACGTCGATAAGAAAGTTAAACATCTCTCAGGAGGAGAGAAATCACGGCTTATTCTTGCTGTTCTTCTTTCTCAAAATAACAATCTTTTAGTGCTTGATGAACCGACTAACCATCTTGATATTAAATCAAGAGAGGTCTTACTTGAGGCCCTTAAAAAGTATGAAGGAACAGTTTTGATTGTGAGTCACGACAGGCATTTCTTGGAAGGACTTGCGACTAAAGTTTATGAAGTTGATCAAGGAGAGATTCGAGTTCTTCCTAAGAGCTATCAAGAATATATCAATGGTTAATTTTTGGCGGTATAAATCTTGAAAATTCCAAAAAAATAGTTGTTCTAGCTAATAAGTCTATGGTTTTGAGATACCGACTCTACTATAATTGAGAGAAAGAGAAGTAAAAAGAGAGAATGGCCGTGTCAGTATGAAATTATAAAAATTTATAGAAACTCAGCGCTTCTCCGCAACTTTATTGAACTTTTTATTACATTTAGCAAATCGAAAATGATTCGAACTTGCTGTGATTTTAGCCCAATAACTACATTTCTTTCCTCTTTTTAGTTCAATGATTCCTTCAAAGGGATCAAATTCAAGAGGGAAGGGACCCGCGTAATGGCTTTTTAGTTGTTTCGCTATAGACCAAGAAGAAAAGGTTAATTCGACTTTTCCATCTGGCATTTCTTTTTTTCTGATCGTGAAGTCAATTCTTCCTTGAAGAGTTCTCTCATTTGGAACATAGGTGAATTCTCCTACCGGGATATCTTTAATCGTAAATACCGCTCCTGAACTTCTTTTATTATTAATGATGTTATTTTCTTCTATAATATCAGGCTCTTCTTCGCTAATTTTCTTCTTTAATGATATAAGATCTTCTTGATTTCGATAATCTCGGTTTCGATCAATTTGTTTATCGGTCGCGGCATAAATAGTATCGCTTTTAACAGAGAACACCCACACCATTCCAATAAAGCCCGCTATTCCAGCAAGTGCTCCAAGTCCGAATAGAACCATTGATAAAATACCACCACCAAAAAGTGCGATCGTGACAAGAATCCATATGACTTTATTAACAGTAACACTGGCTATATCTCGATCATTTTGCTTTGATTTATTTTTTTTTGCCATTAAAAAGAGAGCATCGACAACATCTCCATCTTTGACTGATTGAAGAAGGCCTTCAAGATATTCTTTATAACTTTTAGAAGCATTTATTCTTTCAGTTGCTTTCAGTTTTATTTCTGCATAAGCTTCTGGATGATTAACTTGTCTCTTTTTTAAAAAGTGGTTAAACTCTTTTGGCGATGCAAAAACATTCTCTGGCTCAATGAACTTTTCATAGAATCTTTTTCTTTTTCTCGGTTTTCGGAGAAGTCTTTGAATGAACTTGCCTTCAATATTTTGGCTGCGTGATAGTTTTCTCTTTATTCTTTTTAAGGCCCTGTCTTTACTTGTTGGTCTTTTCTCTTCTCTTTCAATGAGCTTATTTAAGCGCTTAACGATTTTATTTTTATAAATATCCACTTCCTCACTATCAACCTCAGCTTTTTGATTTTGATCAATGAGTTTTTCCATTGTTTCTAATTCTGCATTTAATTCTTCTAACTCCATTGCTATAGAGTAATGAGAAAAAGAAAAGTTCATTGAAATAATAACTGTAAGAAGAAATTTGTAGATATTCATAAAAGCCTCAATCAGTTTTAATTACCTTGTGACATTTTTGTTGAACTTTTTATTACATTTTGCAAATTTATAACGATTACGACTAGAAGTTATCTTGAGCCAAAAACTGCACTTTTTACCTCTTGTTAGTTCCAGAATTCCTTCATCGGAATGAAAAATAACTGGATAAGGACCCAGCTCACCTCGAAACCTGTTGTGTTCGAAAATCGAGTGAGAAAACTTAAGGTTACCATTTTCATCCTTTTCTTTGTAAAGTGTATAATCAACTCTTGTGCGCCAATCTCCATTTTTTTCAAAACGAAAAAGGCCAGTGGTTATATCTTCTACTTTAAAAGTTCCTTTCGCATTTTTCGAATTAATAACTATATTATTTTCTAGGATAGTCTCATTAGGTTCTTCTTCACTGAAATTATTCTTCAGTGATATTAGTTTTTCATCATTCTTATAATCATTCTTTCTGTCGATCTGTCTATCTGTTGGAGCATGAATCTTGTGTTTCTTAACTGCAAAAACCCAAATCATACCTAGAAAACCGGCTAGTCCTGCAAGTACTCCAAGTCCAAATAAGGCCATAGCTAAAATACCACCACCAAAAAGCGCGATTGTGACAAGAATCCATACGACTTTATTAACAGTAACACTGGCTATATCTCGATCACTTTGTTTTGATTTATTTTTTTTTGCCATTAAAAAGAGAGCATCGACAATATCTCCATCTTTGACTGATTGAAGAAGACCTTCAAGATATTCTTTATAACTTTTAGAAGCATTTATTCTTTCAGTTGCTTTCAGTTTTATTTCTGCATAGACTTTAGGATGATTAACTTGTCTCTTTTTTAAAAAGTGGTTAAATTCTTTTGGCGATGCAAAAACATTCTCTGGCTCAATGAGCTTTTTATAGAATTTTTTTCTTTTTCTAGGTTTTCGGAGAAGTCTTTGAATGAACTTGCCTTCAATATTTTGGCTGCGTGATAGTTTTCTCTTTATTCTTTTCAAGGCCCTATCTTTATTTGTAGGCCTTTTCTCTTCTCTTTCAATGAGCTTATTTAAGCGCTTAACGATTTTATTTTTATAAATATCCACTTCCTCACTATCAACCTCAGCTTTTTGATTTTGATCAATGAGTTTTTCCATTGTTTCTAATTCTGCATTTAATTCTTCTAACTCCATCGCGATAGAGTAATGGGAAAAAGAAAGTGTGAAGGAGATGATAAATGAGAGCGCAATTTTACCTAGATTCATAATTACTCTGGTTTGATGGTTATTGAGCTCTTTGTCGGTTTTTTGGAAGGAATAATTAAAAAAAGCCGCTGACTCCTGTCAACGGCTTCTTGTATTTTCAATGACTTAGTAACAACCAGTTCTGCCTTGAAGTTCGTCACTAATTGATTTTGTCCAATTGTAAACATGGTCTACGAAAGCTGGTTCTGACATCCAATGGGCTCCACTCAAGTATTGAGCGATTTCAGAATTAATGCTATCGAGATCAGCGTAGAGACAAGGCTGAGCATTGAGATAACCAGAGTTTCTAATATCCGTAAGACTATTCTGAGTTAATTGTAACATGGCCTTGAAGTAAACCGCAGAGTTTCCAATAGGTACTGCGTTATCATATTTATCGCTAACGATAAGACTTGTATTTGCAAGAGCGATTTGATCTCCCGCAAGATTTAAAAGTTCAATCGCAAATTGATCATGAATATTTTCATCAGCATAACCTGTATTTGGATTAAAGAATTTTAAATCAATAACTTCAATCGAATCGACCACAAATTTGTAATAATCAAGCATGATTCTGTTAACAGTTCTTTGTGAGTAGTTCGTTATGGCTCCTCTCAAAGTTGCAGCAAGACCGATTCCACGATTGATAACTTTCTGTGAAAGTGGTGTGATACCGTTAAAACTTCTTCCACGAGCTTGACTAAGGCCTCTTACAAGAACATCTGTCGACTGAGCAAAATGCCCCATTCTTGCAAGATAATTTGCTTGAGCCTTGGATCGATTGAGGATCGCAATAGCTTGGTTGCACCATTGGTGAACCGGATTTACGAGAACAGGTCCTCCTGTGATAACTGTGACAGGTGCTTGTGTCACAACTGTGACAGGTTGTGGAGTTGTGATGACTTGAGAAAAACTCTGAGTCGCTCCTAGAGTGGCCGAAGCCAAAAGTGTAAACGCTACTAATTTTTTCATTTTTACCTCTCCGTTGGTAGTGTTTATTTGGTTTAGTTACATCCTTTATCTTTTATTATAGAATGAATAATGTTTGAGGCATCATTAACAAAAGTATAAAGTCGTTTAGTATCTTTTGATTTATCACTCACTCGCTCATATAAGTACTCTTGTATATCGAGAGTGAGAAATTCAAGTCTCGTTATCTGACAGCTATAAGCTTTGTCAAAGAGTGAATCTTTAAGATCTTTAGCAGCTTCAGTTGCAAGATATCCAAGGCCTTTTAGAGTTTTCTCTATTTCAATATTTGAGCCAAATCCAGGTCTGTCTGCGAGCTGGTAAGTAAACGTATTTGTCCAAAATTCAATCTGAGACGTTGCATATTTAACAAATAGTCTTTCAAAATCAGTATCAATCGAATTATAAGTTGGAGCTGGGCAGTTTAAGCAATAGTTATTTTCGTAAAATTGAAAGTAATAGTTCTTATCAATATCTGTTGTAACCTGTTTAAGGAATTTGTAATAGCCTTCATAAAAGTTGAAGATTTCATCGATCTTTTTAGGTTGTCTCTCTGGATCAAGAAGAGTCTCACCGCTTAGAATTTTATGAACGCCAAGCTTGTGAGCTAGTTCATTTCCCCTTATAAGGGCTCTATAAGTAATCGAACTTTCAATGCTGACAAGAGGGTGACTCACATTGATTGCAGCAATAATCCCTTCGTAAAAAAGTCTATATGACTTGATATAGTTACTATCTTCATTAAAAGCTCTTCGAGCTTTACGAAGTGCTCGATCTAGCGTGATAGAGGCTGTGTCGCACCAGAGACTGAGATCACTAACGATATCTCCTCCTCCAATACCACTTCCGCTACTATAAGACCCTTGGGGCTTTAAGCGAACTTCAAACGATTTTCCTGTTTGAGATTTTTTGTTAATGAATTGATCCATCTTGATTTCTTGAGCAAGCGAGCTTATCGAACAAGTAATCATAATTCCCATTAAAAAATTTTTCACAATTGTCTCCTTCATATATCTATTCTGTTAACTGTATTAACTGCATTCCAAGTTGCATAACTGCATCTGGATCATCATTTTTTTCGTTGGCGTATTTACTAAGAGTTGTGCTTACAAATTCTTCCATGTCTGTTCTTAATTTTTCGAAATTCTTTTGACTACAGCAAAGAGTAATTAATTGAGCTCCTCTTTTCTCATAAGGATCATTAATAAGAGCTTCTTTTGCAAAGTCAGTGAAACGAGCATGGAGCTGAGTTGAGTTTTTAAAATTATTTTCATCACTATTAAATCTTACAATTGGCTCACTTGTTACAAGCTTTCCATCTTTGTTACGAGTGATGAGTCCAAGGTTTTGTAGATCTTGAATCCCTTTTCCTGCTTCCTCTGCAGTCATTCTTCCTTTGAACTTTTTTGCAATCCATTGATTGTCTTCCTTGAAACCCACCAAATTGACGACTTCTCGAAGGGCGATGAGAGACCACTGGGTAACATAGCGGTATTGGCTTTCTAAAATCTGTAGGGGTTCAGAGTTTTCGCCAATTGCTGATACTTGAAGTCTTTGAAAATAAAAAGTTTTTTCTTCCTCGCTTTTTGCTTGATTGAAAAAGACTAAGTTTTCAAAGTACATTGTCTCTTTGGGGGAGAGCTTGAGTGCTTTTGAAAAACCATAGATGGTCTTTGCGGTGAGATTCCTTTTCCCTTTCATGAGAAGGCCAAAATATCCTCTTGAATTCTTCCCAAACCCAGCAGCTTGGATGAAGGCGCTTTCTGAATAAGCTGGGTTGGCTGACTTCTTGTTCATGTAGGCGGCTTTAAGGAATTGCCTGTAATCTAAGTAGTCGTAGATGCTAGGCTTCTCTAAAGTTCTCTCAACATTCTTCGATAAAGAGTCGTCAATGTGGGTGTCCGTGTTCATAAAAAACTTTTCCCTGGTTTTTATTGTTCGATAAGGTTATACAGTGGGTGCTGACTAAAATGAATACAGTTGTAAAAAATATAGGCACAAAGTGCTTCGTTCAGTCAGCAGCGCTTGTGCTTGAAATTTTATGACATATAATAGAGAGAGATGTTTAGGTTATTGTTTCTCATATTCTTTATAGCCTCTCCTTGCTTGTCTCAGGCGAGTTATAAACATTTAGATTCTCAAGACCTTTATGATTTAAAAATAAGTACTGACTTAGATATAGATAAAAAAGTTGGAAGCGAATATCTGTCTAGACTTATAAAACATATCAATAAAAAGTTTATTCCTAGAATGCCCCAAAAGCTTATTAAACCGCTAAAAGAACAAAGAATAATTTTTGCGATTGATTCGAGAAGTGCTTTTGATGGAATGTTTTATCCACCTGGAACACATGCTTTAAATCATGGATCAAAAGATATTGTCATCATTCTAAGTTCTTATAATTGGAGTCATCCCAAAATTGAAAAGCTTATCACTCATGAACTTTTTCATGCTGTTCACGACTTTGCTGCTCCTAATGAAGAATCCTGGGTAAGAGAAGGTCTTGCCCAATTTATGGAATACCTCATTCACGGTATTCCGAATAAGGCTAATATCGAATCGGCCTTTCAAAGCTCTACAACGAGTTTAATTGGAGACTTCGTTCTTAAAAAGGCTGATAAAGAACAATATGGGCATAGCTTTCTTTTTTTCTATTACCTTTATACTCAATGTGGTGGAGAAGCAGTTATCTGGGAAGTCGTTTCAGCAGGTGATAGAAAGGGGATAGGGAGTGTAAATAAGGCCCTTTTAAAGAATAAAAGTGTTAAGAAACACTGTAAAGACTTTAAACAGCTTGCTTTAAAATTTGAATTGGCCAGGATTCTTAATTCTCCTCGACCAGGTCATGAGTATGAACTTTGGGACACTTTTTCAGATTTACCAGTGAATGAGTTCCTTGGAAAAAAACTAAACTCTTCTTCGCAAGAGATTCGTCGACAGTTTTTTCAAAAACTAAAGCCTTATCTTCCAGTGATTCTTCCAATAGGTAATTTAAGGCACGTAAGAGTTGCTTTAAAGGCAAATAAGAAACTAAGGGCCTATCAAGTGTCTAAGCAGAAATTGAAGATTGAACCTTTCCTAGAAAAATCAGACCCTCTTCCACGAGCTTCTTTTTTCATCCTTATTAAAGAGGACTAAGTAATAAATTCACCTTTCTTAGAGTGCTGACAACTGCTGACAGAAGTTATCTGTTTCTAGTCTGTATTATTTTCAAATCTATATTTTTGAGTCATCAAGTGCGGTAAATTATTTTCACTTAATCAAAGGCTACGGAAGTCACACAGAAAGATCCTGAGGAGGGAATATGAAATCTTTGTTTTTAGCTCTTATGCTTTTTTCAAGTTTTGGAGCTTTAGCGAATTTAGAAGAAGGAGTTTATAAAGGTAAGATTGGTCGAAAAACAAATGCTCGCCTTTACATACAGGATTATCCAGGAAGAGTTGGGAGCTATCTTGGAATCATCATGAGTGAGAATGAAGTTACACATTTTTACCTCATCGATCCAAGAGATGAAGATGGAAACAAATACGGAATGGTTCCTATTAATGCTATGAAGAACGCAGTTATCGGAATGGAGAGCGCAATCCCGTCCTTATCACTTTCAAAAACATATAGAAAATCAAGAAGAATTATACGAATCACTCCAAATGGAAGTCAGGATGGAAAAGTTAAGAATACGAGAGGATTTCGAGCAGAAATGAGCTTTGATCTTGATAGAGAAATTTCAAAAAGATCTCTTCTTGTCCCAAGCATTCCGGGCTCTTATAAAGTTCATTCTTCTGGAGTTCATAGCTCACTTAAAAGAACTTATAAAAGAATGGAAGCAACAGTTTCAATGCAGGGAAGAACGACTCATCAGTCAGGACTTCAGTTCGATAGAGCTGGAAAACTTGCGGGTGACTATGTTCTTAGAGAAGTCAGACCATCTCTTCATCTTCCATTAAGAAGTTATATGACTGAGAGTATTGAAAAAGTCGCTCAAGACTCTGGTTTTGTTACTTTTTTCTTACAAAGAAGATCCCTCTTTGGAACTGGGAACTATATGGTTCTAGTTAAGGCTGATGGTTCAGGACAAACAATTACACTTAAACAAAGATAATAAAGAAACTAATTAGACAAAAAAGGAATTTAAAAATGAAAATGACAAATCTATTAAAAATGATGGTTCTGGCTGGTTTCTGGATAGGATCGTCGGCAATGGCACAGCAGCAGCTTCCTAAGCTTACTCAACCATTAGAGCTTCAATCAGGAGCCTATGCGGAAGGAACGAATACGCAACTTACTTTGGAAGAGATTCAAACTATTCAGCCTTGGGCAACTAATGCCAAGAAAGATATTGATGAAGCTCTTGAAGATGCTAAGAATATGCCAATTGTTAAAAGAGTAACATTCTTAACAAATGAGATAAAATCAATTGTTTCTGAATCTGGTGGAAAGAAATATCAAATGCTTATGAGATATGCTCTTAATAGAGGAATGCTTCTTGTCGATATGATTGATCAAGAATCAAGTAATTACTCAGCAAGACCAACAGGTGTTCTTGAGAACAAGCTTGATATTCTTGAAAGAACGATGCAAGTTGCGAAAAAATTCTGGGAAGATGATCTTGCTTATGAAAATAGAGTCGCTTCTGGAGATCGTTCAAATAGAAATGATTATGAAAAGTTTGGTATTATTCTTGGGCGAGAACTTATTCAAGCGGCTAAGAATATCTTTGATGTTTCCGCTCAGTATAGAGTTCTTTATAAGGCATTTGAAATGATGGCCTGGGACCTTTACCAAAGTGCTAAAAGAGATGAGAATGCTCGCCTTATCACTCTTATTGACAAGAATCTTAAAAGGCTTGGAAATGGGACAGCTTCTTTTGACGATACTGTTAATGTTGATAATGTAAGACAACTTAAACGTCTTCTTGAGAAAGTTGAAGCTGAATCAATCTACAAAAAGAAATTCAAGTAAATAGTCATTAACTCTGGGTCTGACTGAAAAGTCAGACCTTTTTTGGTGTATATGAAATTAATAGCCTTCATTTTATTTTCATTGATTTCTTTTAGCTCGTTCGCAAATATTTTAAGCGAAGGAGTTTTTAGAGGTTCTAATGATCGAGGCGAGCGTCTTGAAATCTTTATTCATAAGACAATAGAGAGAGAAGGTAGCTTTCTTGGTATTATTTTTAAACGAAGTACAATGCAAGCTTTTTCTTATCTGATTCAACCTTATGATAGCGGACGTTATGGAATGACACCTCTTCTTATTACTGAGGAAGGGATGCTAAGTCAGATCAATCAAAAACCAGCACTAAGTCTTAAAGTTAATGCTGGAAGAATCACAATAAATCCAAACAATGGAATGAATAAAATTGGTTTCAATTTTTCAATGAGATTTAGCGGAAAAAAAAGAAATTCTAAATTTCATGATTCTATCAAAGAAGGGTTTTACATTAGTAAAGATAAGAAGAAAGAGCATACTGTTGATGTTGTTTATGATAATGATTCTTTTATTGAAGCAGTAAGTAGTAAGTTTGGAACTCTGAATTTATATCATGTGACTTCCGGACTTTATGTCGCTTTAAATTACGTTTATACAGCGGGCGGGACAATAGAAGAAAATGCAGACACGCTTTATGCCATTTCAATAAAAGAAAAAAAAAGAGATCGAATCTTATTTATTAATAATTTTGGCAATGTCCAGGAAGTTAAGAAAGAGAGATGATTATTAGATTTATAATTTTATTTTTAATGAGCTTTCATATTTTCTCTCAAGAAGTGAAAGTTGAAGGTTATACTGAGGGAACAATTACGAAGTTTTCGGAATATCAGAGAAACGAAATTCAGAGTTGGAAAGCGTCAACCCTACAAAAGCTTTATGAAGGACTCTCTGAAACGAGTGATATGAGAAAGGTCGATGCTTATGAAAAGCTCGTTGAAATAGCCAAACAAATTGTAAGTGAATCCTTCGGTGAAAAAGAAAGTTTTATGCGTTTTGCTCTCAATAGAGGTCTTTTTATATCAAACTTAATCACTGAAAAATCTAAAAACTCTCGCGATCAAGCCTTGTATGGTTATCATTTTATGAGAAGAGCTTTTAAAGTTGCGATTAAATTTAATAATGATAGTTATACTTTTGAATCAGTAAGAAGCGAAAAGTTTTCTGAATTTGGTTACAATTTTGCGGAAGAATTTTTAAGGGTTAATGCGAATATCGTCGATCTTGAGTTGAACTTTATGATCTATCATAAAATCTTTGAGATGTTTGCATGGGATCTTTTTCAAGATAAATCTAATCAAAAATATGCTCGTTTAGTTCTACGGATCACAGATGTTTTAAATGAGCTCAATCCTGAGAAAGGTTTCACTGATTATCAATCAGGGATAAGAGAATTAAACCTTCTTAGAGACCGATCATTTGAAAACTTCATGAAAAATGAATATGAAAATTATCTTTTAGATTATAATAAAAAGAACTTTAGAGAGTTTTATGATAATTTTCGAGTTAGAGGATATTTCACAAATGATACAAGTCGTTCTTATCATTATTCTCAAATCTATGATGGTGATGGTGAGCCGCTTCAGATCAAGAAAGTTCATGCCTCTCAAATGCGTCTTAGAATTCTTGATAATGAGTCATTGAAAATTATCGTTCGTCCTAAAGGGGGAGGAGATAGACTTATGAAAGTTTACGGAACAAGTATTGTCCTTGTTCTTTCGAAAAAAGATGGTCTTTTGAGAACTTTTAAAGTGGTTTATGATTCTTCTTATATGAGTGATCTTGAGCTCGTCGAAATTGGATGTCGATACCGTCTAGAAAAAAGAAAGAAAAACGTGTGGACCTTTGAAAATGTTGGAAAAGTTCATTATAAGGCCCATAAAAAAAAGAAGTGGGATACCAAAGTTGATATCCTTGAGATTTGTCCTCTGAGCTTTAATTATAAGCTTTGATGATTAGTCTGTTCTTCATCTTTATTGATTAATTTTTTTAGTTCAGGATCATAGCGATCTGACTTCTCATCAATATCTTCAAGCGAATCAGCAGAATGCCTATTATCTCTTGCTATGGCCAAAAGAATAAATGAACCCATCACAAGAACTCCTATTGTCATTCCAAAACCAAAGAGAGTGACTGCAAGAATAGAACCAAGTCCAAGAACGATCATGATAGCAATCCAAAGAGCTTTGGTGGCCCTCTTTTCATTTTGGGCCAGGCTTCTTACTTGATTCTTACTCCCTTTTTTAACTAAAAAGAAAACATCAGGCTCTCCTCCAGAAAGAAGTTCTTTTTTCAATGTCTTTAAATATTCGAGATAGTTTTGAGAGTTATGAAGCTTCCATCTCAGTTTCTTTGTCATATTTGAGTAATATTCATCTAATGTTCTATAGTTTTTATGAAGCTGTCTTTCAAAGCCTTCAAGAGTGTAAACGCCTTCAGATCGAACAAATTTTTCGTAAAATCTTCTTCGTTTCTTGTCATTTTTCATTAATCTTTTAAGTTGTTTCCGATGTATCTTTTTAGCGAAATTGATTTTCTTTTCCATTTTTTTTAAAGCCTTAGGCTTTTTAGTTCTTCTTCGACTTTCTCTTTTGATGAGTTTATTAAGTCTCTTGAGGACTTTCTTAGAGGGAGATTTTGCTCTAACCTCTGAGGTGAACTCAGGAGTGAATTCTTTTTCAAGAATCGCATCAATTGTTTCAGCTTCAGCCTGTACTGTAAGACCCCAGCTATATTCTTTAATAGTAAATTGGAAAGCGATGAGGCAAACAACAAAGGTTCTGAAGCTTAGCATTGAATTCTCCTAGTTTAATAAAGTAGTGTCGGTTGAAGGGAACTACCTGATTAAACTGCTCGGAGAAAAAACGCTGACAACTGTCTTTATCCTTTAGAAAGCTAAGAGAGATTCTCTTGAGAACTTAAATACTCCTCGAAAGTACAGAGCTTATCAAAATGGACTTTACCGTCATTGAAAGCAAGGACTCTCTTTGCAACCGTCTGAACAAATTCATGATCATGAGAAGAGAGTAAAATCGTTCCCTTATAGCGAATGAGACCATCGTTAAAAGCTGAAATCGATTCAAGGTCGAGGTGATTGGTTGGTCCATCTATTACAAGAACGTTAGAGCCCGAGAGCATCATTTTAGAGATCATACAGCGAACTTTCTCTCCCCCTGAAAGGACATTAGTTTTCTTAAGAGCATCATCACCAGAGAAAAGCATTTTTCCAAGGAAGCCTCGAATAAATTCCTCTGTTTGATCTTCAGGAGAGTATTGTCTTAGCCAATCGACAATAGAATGTTCTCCTGATTCAAAATAATGAGAATTATCATCTGGAAGATAGGCTTGAGAAGTCGTGACTCCCCAATTATAAGAACCCGAATCAGCTTCCATATTCCCCATTAAAATTTCAAAAAGAGTCGTGATCGATCGATCATTATCGGCAAGAAAAGCAACCTTTTCTCCCTTGTTGATTGAAAAGCTAACATTATCAAGAAGTTTGACCCCGTCAATTGTTTTTGAAATCCCTTCTACAATCAGCATGTCCTTTCCTGCTTCGCGAGATTGATTGAACATAACATAAGGGTATTTTCTTGTTGTCCTTGGAAGATCAACAAGTTCGAGCTTTTCAAGTTGTTTTTGTCTTGACGTCGCCTGTTTCGATTTGGAAGCGTTTGCGCTAAAGCGCTGGATAAAATCTTTGAGCTCTTTAACTTTCTCTTCTTGTTTCTTCTTTTGATTCGACCTTAAATGAAGAGCAAGTTCACTTGATTGCTTCCAGAAGTCATAATTTCCGACATAGCTTGTGATTTTTCCAAAGTCCACGTCTGCAATATGAGTGCAAACCTTATTAAGAAAATGTCTATCATGAGAAACAACGATGACAGTATTTTTAAAACTTAAAAGAAATTCTTCAAGCCATTTAATCGCTTGAATATCAAGATTGTTGGTCGGCTCATCCAAAAGGAGCGTATCAGGTTCTCCAAAAAGAGCTTGAACAAGAAGCACCTTAACCTTCTCTGAACCTGTCAGGTTTTTCATTAATGTTTCATGTTTATCCGTTCCAATCCCAAGACCAGCAAGAAGAGTCGCAGCTTCGGATTCTGCTTCCCATCCATTCATTTCAGCAAAGGCAACTTCAAGTTCTGAAGCGCGCATACCATCTTCATCACTCATTTCGCCCTTCGCATAAATCTCATCTTTCTCTTTCATGACTTCATAAAGATGAGGATTACCCATAAGAACCGTTTGCATGACTGTGTGTTCGTCATAGGCAAAGTGATTTTGCTTAAGAACTGAAAGTCTCTCACCTGGCTTCATTTCAACATGACCTGTTTGAGGTTCTAGCTCGCCAGAAAGAATTTTGATGAAGGTCGATTTCCCTGCTCCATTAGCGCCAATAAGGCCATAACAATTGCCGCGAGAAAACTTAATAGTGACATCTTCGAAGAGCTTCTGCCCACCGAAACTGAGAGAGACGTTATTTGTACTGATCATAATGAAAGAATCCTACAACATTAGTTGCAATCCGTCATGCCCTTACTCCAGAATAGTTTTAGGCTGCTCAAAGTGCTGATAGTCCTTTAAACGAGTCCAATTGCCGCCCCATGACCATCCTTGTTTTTTGAATTCCTGCACAATAAGGTCGTTTTCTTTGATAAGCCCTTTCGCCTTCAGTTCCCTGTCCGTATAACGACTTCCTTCTTTTGGTAAAACGAGATCACCCTTAACATAAGGATTAATCAGAGGGTTAATATCAATAGCAAGGCCATAGGAATGAAGTGAGAACTCATTCTTTTTTCCAGTGATAGGTCTGCAATTAAAGGCTGATGTGTTATTTGCTTTCATGGAAGTCATATCATCAGCTTTATAAAAGTCGACACGTTTTGCTATTTGAATCGGGTATTGAAATTTAAAAAGATTTTCAAGGATAGTTTTCAGTCCCTTAGCGACTTTTGCATGAACAACAAGCTCTCCTGATGTCACCGATTTTTTAAAATCATAATGAAGAAATTTTACGAGCCTCAGATCTTCAAAAGGAACAGGGCATCCCTTTTTCATACTGAGACCCATCATATGTTCTTGAGTTTCCTTTGAAATCTCGAGAATCTCTACTGGGCCCTTTTTTAAGGCATAGAGATTAAAGCTAATTAAGAAAATTAAAAGTTTCATTTTAATAATTTCTCAACGGTACTTTTAGAAAGATAACCGTCAGGAATAAGTCCTTGAGACTTTTGATAAGTTTGAAAGGCCCTAATAGACTTTCTTCCAAGAATCCCATCAACTTTCCCAGCATCAAAACCAAGAGAGTTTAATCTCGCTTGAATTTTTTTACTTATTGTTTTGGTTAAAAAGTCTGGTTCGGTGAAATCTACATCGTTCCAATATGTTGCTCGATCAGTAATTCGATCAGACATCATTCCAACTGCAAGAGCATATTTTGCTGAATAATTCCATCGAAAGATCGTAAAGAAGTTATTATAAACGAGAAACTTGGGACCTTTATGCCCTTGAGGAAGAAAAACGGCCGTGAGGTGTTTGGAACCAGGAAGTTCCTGTCCATTTGAAAGAGTAACTCCTTGCTTTCTCCAGAAATCAACAGGTTTTTTCACTTTTAAACCTGAGTTAAAGAAGTCAAAGTTTCTTGGGAGAGAAATAGGATGGCCCCAATGCTCTGATCCATCCCAGCCTTCGCCTTTAAGGAATTTTGCTGAAGAACCTAGAAAATCAGGACGTGATTCCCACATATTGATCACTCCATCATTATTGAAATCAATAGAATATTTTAAAACTTTACTCGGTAAAAATTGAGTTGATCCAATGGCACCTGCCCAAGAGCCTTTGATACGACTCCCGGGAAATTGAAAATTTCCAAGCTCTAAAACTTTTAAAACAGCTATGAGTTCTCGCTTAAAGAAGCGTCCTCTTCTTCCGTCATAAATCAAAGTTGCAAAAGCTTCAATGACGTCAAAATAGCCTGTGTATGAGGAATAGTTTGTTTCCATCGCCCAAAAGGAAAGCAAAAATCTTCTTTGAACTGGATAGAGAGCATCGATCCCATCAAAGAGATCAGAAAGTTCTTTGATAAAGACTTTTCCTTTTGCGATTCTTTTTTCGCTAAGAACTCTTTTGAGGTAACTTCCAAAACTTCTTTTGAGCTCTGGTTGATTGCGGTCTGCTTTCAAAATAGCTTGGTTGAGTTTTACTCCTTTAAAAGCTTTATCAACAACTGCTTGAGAGAATTGATAGTCTCTAACCATTTCAATCTTGAGTTGCTCAAGAAAAATAGAGAAATCTTTAGCATTAACTGGAGAACTCACGAGAAGCAAAAGAGATAAAAAGATTTTCATAAAACCCACCATGGTTAAAAGTTAAATCAAAGTACTTTATTAATTTAATCTGATCTTAACCTATTCTTCAACAGAGAAGGGCGATCAGGTATTAGAAGTGACTTCCAGCTATCCATCCACCCGTCCAAGCATTCTGAAAGTTGAAACCACCTGTAATGCCGTCTATATCAAGGACTTCACCTGCAAAAAATAATCTAGGGACTATTTTTGATTGCATTGTTTTAAAATCAATTTCTGCAAGATTAACTCCTCCACATTCCACAAATTCCTCTTTAAATCGACTTTTTCCTTCGACAAAGAGGGAAGTTTTATAAAGCGAATCAGTAAGAATGTTGATCTCTTTTTGTGAAATTTCATTCCAGGATTTATTGGGATCGATCTTATTAAATTCTAAAAATTGATTCCAAAAACGATTTGGTAAAGAATCGATGACTGTATTGTTTATTTTTCTTTTTAGTTTTGTTTTGTTTTTTAGGTACTTAAAAATTTCTTCCCGTTTTTGATTGAGCCAATTGATTTGAATCTCTGCTTGATAATTATCTTCTTTCATTTCACGGGCCGCCCAGGCAGATAATTTCAAAAGAGCAGGACCACTTAATCCCCAGTGAGTAATAAGGAGGGGGCCCGCCTGTTCAAAATCTTTGTTACTTGTCTTCAATTGCAGGTGAACATTTGAAAAAGTAATACCAGAAAGATCCTTAAGCAATTCAGAATTAATCTTAAAAGTGAAAAGGCTAGGAGCAAGATCGGTTATAGTATGTCCTAATTGCTTTGCGAGTTTATACCCGCTGGGCATACTCCCTGTTGCAATCATTAAAGAATCACAGAGAAACTCTTCATCTTTGTTGACCCATAAAGAAAATTTATCTCCGATCTTCTTAACCGTTTTTACATTCTTTTGTTTTAAAATTTTAATCTGATATTTTTTTACCTGCCCCATAAAGCAATCGATGATTGTTTGCGAGGAGTTTGTGACAGGAAACATTCTCCCATCATCTTCGCTTTTGATTTTGACACCTTTATCTTCAAACCATTTGACCGTATCTTCGGCTTGGAATTGATTAAGAGGAGAGAGAAGTTCTTTTTGTCCCCTTGGATAATTTTTAGCAAACTCACGAGAGTCAAATTGATGGTGAGTGACATTACACCGTCCACCTCCAGAAATTTTAACTTTTTTTAAGATTTGAGGGCTTGCTTCAAGAACTGTGACTTTATATTTCGGATGAATTTCTTTACAACGAATCGCTGCAAAAATGCCAGCTGCGCCTCCTCCAATTATTATGATTTTCTTCATGAATCTTGAGCAATGATTTCTACTAAACGGTAGACATCAGTGTAGTTATTATAAAGAGGGGCCGGAGCAATCCTCATAATATCAGGTTCACGGAAGTCGCAGATGGCACCCTTTTTTTGAAGAGACTGATTAAGAAGACGAGCATCTTTTTTATAACGAATGCAAAGCATATTTCCTCTGGTTTGTTCTGATTCAGAATACTCAGGAGTCATGATCTCTACAGAGTCTGAACAGTTCTCCTTTAAAAGGAATTCAAGATAGCCCGTCAAGTGATCACCTTTGTTTCTTAAGGCTTCGATTGTTGCTTCATTAAAAAGTTCAAGGCTCGATTTGATTGTCGCTAATTGAATAATAGGGTGATTGCTTAATTGCCAGGCTTCAGCAGTTGGAATGGGATCAAAGTCTGGTCCCATCACAAAACGTGTGGCCTTATTTTGTCCCCACCAACCTTCAAAACGTGGGATACTTGGATCACCCAAGTGTCTTTGGTTTACAAAAGCCCCCGACAAACCACCCGGTCCTGAGTTCATATACTTATAAGTGCACCAAACAGCGAAGTCAGCATTGGTGTCATGAAGATTGCAAAGAATATTCCCTGCTCCATGAGCAAGATCAAAACCGACAAAAGCTCCAACTTCATGCCCCTTACTTGTTATCTCTTTCATTTTAAAGGCTTGGCCTGAAAGATAATTACAATTCCCAAGCATCACAAGAGCAAGTTCTTCCCCATGGTCTTGAATTGTTTGAAGGATGTCTCCATGATCAAGAGTCATCTTTTCATCTCTGGGTTTTAATTCGATCAGAGCGTCTCGCCAGTCGATTCCATGAAATCGAAGTTGAGACTTCACGGCATAAATGTCAGACGGGAAGGCATTATTTTCAATTAAAATTTTATAACGCTTTTTAGTGGGGCGATAAAAAGAAACCATCATAAAATGAAGATTCGCAGTAAGCGTATTCATAATGACAATTTCTTCAGGTTTTGCACCCACAACTTTTGCCATCGGTTCCGTTAAAGATTCATGATAATCCATCCAAGAGTTTTCACCAGTAAAGTGACCTTCGACCGCATACTTTTCCCAGTCTTCAAGAACAGAATCAATTTTATCTTTAGTTTTCCTAGGTTGAAGTCCTAAGGAATGACCTGCAAAATAAAGATAATTTTCTCCTTCTTTTGTCTTTGGAAAAAGAAACTCATCTCTTAAATGAGCTAAAGGATCATTTTGATTAAAGTTTTCCGCTACCGAAAGGCTATTGTCTGAATTTTTAAACATGGAATCTACTCCTCAATATAAACATAATCTTAATAATTTTCGTCGTCTATAGCTTTTAGACAGACCTATCATTTTGTCGACATAATAGAGAGATGATAGAAAGTTTGTTCACCTCAAAGAAGATCATTGATATCACTCCTGTTATTGGTCCTGAGATGGCCGTTTTCCCAGGAGACCAACCTTTTGAAAGAGATATCGCTCTTGATTTCTCTAAAGGAGATCATCTAACACTTTCATCAATGAAAACGAGTCTTCATATCGGTGCCCATACAGATGCCCCTAATCATTATGCGAAAGAGGGAGTTGGGATTGATCAGGTTGATCTTGCAATCTA
Source organism: Bacteriovoracaceae bacterium (assembly GCA_965217035.1). Classification (GTDB taxonomy): domain Bacteria; phylum Bdellovibrionota; class Bacteriovoracia; order Bacteriovoracales; family Bacteriovoracaceae; genus JAUHYH01. Next base: position 2,704,213 of record OZ244226.1, read on the forward strand.
TATGGGACCTTGTCAGGTCATAACTATAAATCTTGAGAGAGGAAAAAGAATCAGTTCCGAAGATTTTAAGACAGAGATAAAGACTGAAAGAATTTTATTTCGAACTCTTTCTTTTCCTGATCCGAATAATTGGAATCATGATTTTGTCTCCTTGGATCCAGCTCTTGTTGAGAGCTTGGCAAAAAAAGGAGTTAAACTCGTAGGAATAGATACTCCTTCAGTTGATCCTGCAGACGACAAAGAACTTCTGTCCCATACGGCCATTTGGAAAAATAAAATGGCGATTCTTGAGGGGATCGTTTTGAATGATGTTGAAGATGGAACCTATGAACTCTTGGCGCTACCAATTCCTATAAAAGATGCAGATGCTTCTCCAGTGAGAGCGATTCTAATCTCTTAATCCTTTAATTTGCTTTTGAGATGATAAGTTTTTTTACAAATAACTGACAGATCTTTCTCTTAAAATAGCCGATAATGAGAGAATGAGAGTCATAGCGATGTTTCTTTCATTTTTTCTGATAAGTTCTACCGTAACTGCTAAGGTCTGTTCTATTTGCTCATTCGAAAGCTCTATAAAGAAATCTGAAGTCCCTCCTTGTCATCAGGAGCAAGAGGATGAAAGAGAGTCTGAAAATAAAAAAATAGAGTGTTGCCCTCTTTGTGTTATGTCTTCTCTTGACCCTGTAAAGAGTCCTGAGGTTGCAGTTGTTCTTATTGAGTTTGAAGTTTTTCAACCCGGTTATTATAACTCTTACAAAAGTCGCTCTCTCAAACCTCATTTACCTCCTCCTATTTTTTCTTCTTAGTTCAAATTTTTACTGATTCTAAAAAATTATAAGGAGAAAAAAATGGATAGAAGAAGTTTTATAAGATCTTCTGCGGCCGTAGCAGGAGCTACTTTAATGAACTCGAGCATGGCATCGAGTAATAAACATAAAATGCCAGCAGATTTAGGTAAAGCACCACTAAAGAATAGTGAGCAAAAAAAACTTATTGCAAGTACCGTCGATTGCATAGAGAAAGGAAGAACTTGTCTTACTCATTGTGCTAAGGAACTTGCAAAAGGTGATCCTATGATGGCCAAATGCAATCTTGCTGTTCAAAATATGCTCGCAGCATGTGAGGGTTTAAATAAAGTTGCTCATTTAAACAGCCTTGATTCGAAAAGTTTCAAAAGTTTTGTCAAAGGATGTCAGCTTGTTTGTGAACAATGTTATGTTGAGTGTAAAAAGCATAAAGACCATCACGCTGAGTGCAAAGCTTGTATGAAGTCTTGTGAAGAATGTATCGAGATCTGTAAAAAACTTTCTTAAGTATTAGGGGGCTTTTAGGCCCCCTTCTTTTGTAATCTTTTATTTACCCAAACGGCAAAAAAGGCTCCCAGACATGGGACAAAGATATAGAGCCAGATAGAACTTAGATCTCCGCCAATTAAAGCAGGTCCAAAACTTCGAGCTGGATTCATTGATGCTCCTGTATAAGGGCCTCCAAAATAAGAACAAAGAGAAATAGTGAATCCAATAGCAAAGCCTGAAAGTTTTTTCTGGATTTTTTTTCCTCTGGAAATCCAAAGAATGACAGACATTAAAGTGAATGTCATAAGGAATTCAAGTAGAACTCCTGTAAAAGTTGAGACGCTTAATCTCGTCATCCCAAAACTATGTGATCGGTTCCAGAGATTGAGATGGAGATTAGAAGCAAAAATAGCAGCAGTTAATTGCATTGTCAGATAACCAAAAAGTTCTTCTGTACTCAATTTTTTATTGATCCAAAAACCAAGGCTGACTGCTGGATTGAAGTGGGCACCAGAAAATCGAGCGACTGCATAAATCATAAGTCCAACAGTAGAACCAAAAATTAAAGAGATTTCAGCATGAGTGAAGTTTTTAATACTAAGTTCAGACAAGACAATAGAGCCACAACCAAGAAAAACAAGAAGGAAAGTTCCAGCGAACTCCGAGGCAAACTTAATAGCAAGTTTATTCATATTAAAATTAAATCAAAGGACAGAGGGCCCGTAAAGAGGGTTACTTAATTGAATTTAGAGTCGAGATAATTTTAGTCGAAATCTTGTTAAGACTTTGGATTTCAGCGTGTTTCATTGGTTTTTTTAGAATAGGTTGGAGTCTACTCATATCTTTAACCAAGTCTTCTCCACAGGATGTTGTAGAGCTGATCGATATGATCGTCTTTTTATGTTTTTTGAAGTGGGAATTAAGAAAAGAAAAATTCTTTAAGACTGTTTTTTTATCTTTTGCTGAAGGTTTTTTTTGATTGAGCATTTTTGTTGTGAGCATTCTAATTTTATAAAGCCTCGTTTCCACATTTTTTAAAGAGCTTTCATAGTCTTTATGATAAGAATATCCCTTAAGAGCGAGAGAAAGGGCATTCTTACAGTAGAAACCTAAACCTGCAAAACTATTAAAACTTAATAAGAGTATGACGAAAGCAAAAATCTTCATTAAGATTAGGATATGTCAGAACTGAGAAAGAAGCTAGAAACAGAAATTGAAGAATGCGATTGGAATCTTCTTGATAAGAATCTCGAGAGAGGTGCTGTTATTCTCGTGAATAATGAAATTGATTTAATTGATGCCAGTGTTGCTATTGCTGAAGATCAGACTCAAACTGTTGCGAACTGGCTGAAGCATAGACAGCTTATTAATATAAGCATGGATGATTCTGATAAGTACAAGGACAAAAAGTTCCGGTTTCTTATTATTCAACCCTATGTGCTTGTTCAAACGCTAGACTAGTGCCAAAACGCACGTTCTTTTCAAAATTATTTTATCTAGAAACTGGTGCAAACAGACTCCAGATAACCTTTACTCGGGGCTAGAACGCAGTTCAAGCTCATGGCATGATATTTTGCACGGGGAGAAAAGGATTTCGAGCCTCCCTCAATCAAGGAGTGATTATGAGAGTATTTACGATTTATGCTGCCTTCCTTTTTTTTACAGGTCTTATTTTTGCTGAGGAAGAAAAAGAGATTGTTAACGTTAAAAAAGATATCTACCGAACGATAGCGGAAGATATCATTGAAGAACCTGTCATTGTTGATTCAGGGGCATTCAGGTCTCCGGCCATTATTGAATATGAAATGGCGCTAGAAAACGATGAGATCAAGTATTGGAAATATCAATAAACAAAGTCTTCTTACAAGAGAATTAATAATAAAGGCTGGTAACTCACCAGCCTTTATTATTAATTTGATCTGTAAACTTAAATTTGTCTACATTTAAAGTCTCCCCTTTCAACTTCATCCCCACAAGAGTAGCTATTAAAGCCATCCTTACTACTATATGCTTTCATTAATTTCTTAAGAGCATCGGCTCTGGATGAGCCCGTTGCTGATTTACTATATTCGTCGGATGGGCCACAGTCAGTCTCGCAAACCCACAATTCTTCTTTAGTACATGCTTTTTTCCCTTCGATATAACCTCTTTCATAGTCTGAGACATTTTGAGCTAAAAGGTTAAAACTTCCAAAAACCAATAAACTAAATAGCAAATTTTTCATAATAGAACCTCCATTCTTTGTTATCTTTACGTTGAGTAGTTGATATCATAGTTTTTTGATGATTAGATGTGACACTATTGTCACGGGTAAACATTATAATTTCTAATTAATAGAAGCCTTTGCTTATCTTTATCGGCCTGTTACCATGAGTTCATGGGGAAAAATTTCTTTACAAGTCTTGCCATCATTCTTGCGGGAGAAGCAATTTTTATGCTTCCTTTTACTATTCCTCGGTTATATCGACCGCTTATGCTTGAAGCCTGGGGGATTACAAATACTGACATAGGAACTGCTTTTAGTGCTTATGGGTTTTCAGCAATGATCTCTTATATTCTAGGGGGATCTTTTGCTGATAGATACCAACCACGTATTTTGATGGCGATCTCGCTTGCCACGACAGCTTTAGCAGGTCTTTCATTAATTTTTGCCCCTTCAAAAACGACATTGATTGTAACGTATTTCTTCTTTGGAATAAGTACTATTTTTCTCATGTGGGGAGCTCTGATCAAGGTTACTCATCAATCAGGTGGTGACGATAAAAGAGCAACTGCTATGGGGATTTTAGATAGTGGAAGGGGAGCAGCTGCAGCTGTCGTGAGTTCTTTACTTGTTTTTGTGATAGGAATTCTCTTTACTGAGAAAGAATTAGAGACTCAAAGTATCGAGGCCGTAAAGATTATCTACGCGATTACAATTGGAATCATTCTCTCAACTTCTTTTTTTATTTGGAGAGCATTAAAAAATTTTAAACCCCAAGGTGAAAATAAAATAGAATCCTGGTCTAAAGAAAAGGCTAAGATCCTCCTGACAGATTCAAAAATTTGGCTTTTAGGGATTATTGTTTTAAGTGCTTATTGCGGCTATAAGAATATTGATATCTATTCTGTTTATCTTACTGATGTTTTATCTTATTCTAAAGAGGATTCAGCAGAATATACATCGATTATTCTTTGGCTTCGTCCTATAGCGACTCTTATTGCGGGAATCTTTACGGATTGGTTTCATCATAGAAAGAAGCAAGGACGGTTTACTGTTTTAACTTTTTTACTTTTTCTTTGTACTACTTTTCAATATCTTTTTGCTTTTCAAGTGACAAGTACAGAAACTCTCATCCTCGTTATTATATTACTTTCAGCCACTTTTGCTTATGCTCTGAGATCTGTTTACTTCTCAATTCTTGGAGATCTAAATATTAAAAACCATCTGGTGGGAACGGCGGTGGGGATAGTCTCATTTGTTGGGTACCTTCCTGATATGTTCCACGGGTTTTTGACAGGTCGCTTGATTGACTCTAACCCTGGAGTTTTAGGCTTTCAATATTCCTTTGGAGTCACAGCAAGTTTTCTTTTAATTGGGACAATTGCCTCTTATTTTTTGACGAAGAAAGCGAACTAACTTTTCCGAGGAATACGATAGACATCAAGATAAGGCTCAAAACCTAACTTTTCATAGAACTCTTTTGCTTCGGGAACAGAATGAACCATAAGCGCGACACCGTCTCCGAGGTATTCTCTTACTTTGAGAACTAATTTTCTTCCTATCCCGAGTTTTTGATATTCCGGATGAACAGCTAGATGGGAAATATGAGCGATCCAATACTTGTCAGTAATACCTCTTACTATCCCAATTAACTTATTATCACTATAGCAGCAAAGAATGAGACTTGAGTTCTCTAAAGTACTTTTCATTCTCTCAAGAGTCCATTGTTCGCTCGTAATTCCCGACTCATGATAGAGTTGAAGAGCAGCTTCAGCTGTTGGAATTTGAAACCTGTATCGAAAAGGGCTTACCATTCAATCTGCTCCTTATCTCTAAAAAAAGAACCGTTAGGACCATCATCTGGAAGATTTGAAAGCCAAAGCGCTGTTGCTGCTCCTTCTTCAGGTGAACGGTTAGCATTAGCCCCTCCCATATCGGTTCGGACCCAACCGGGGCACATTGAATTCATTTTTACATTTTGTGTAAGAGCAAGACTTCCATTTTTAGTAAGAGCATTAATGAAGGCTTTAGATGTTGAGTAAGCGAAGGGTCCGTTAATACCTTCTCCAAAAGACCCCCATCCTGATGAGATATTCACAATTCTTCCATAATTATTTCGAATCATAATCGGAGCTATTTTTTTTACTAATTGAATTGGCGCAAGCGAATTGATCTGCGCTGAGAGCTCGATATCTTTCATTGAAACCTCAAGAAGATTCCCATCAATTAAGATACCCGCATTATTCACAAGAACATCAATTTTGGAATGATCTTTTAATATGGCTTCAATATTGAGATTGAGTTGTTCTTGGTTAGAAAGATCAAGTTCTACTGCGATGACGTTTTTACCGATTGATTGTGCAAGATCTTTTCCCTGTTTGAGATTCCGGCAACCCAAAAGAACGGTATCATTTTCATTTTCTGAGAGACCTTGAACAATGGCCAATCCTATCCCTCGATTTCCACCTGTGACTAAAAGAGTTCGATCCATTTTTACTCCTGATTAGGAGGTTAAGATATCATTTTTTTGAAAGGTTTAAAATGGACATTGATTTCTCTTGCATAAAGACAATAGAATTCCTTTTGCTCTGAAGAAAATCCGAATTGTTTCGAGAATTGGTCATTAAAGTACTCAAGAGTTGCCTTTTGAAGCTTCCAGGGTTTATGAATGACATCACCTCTATAAATTTTGTCTTTGTCATCGGTAAAAAGACTATATCTTTCTGTTAGCCATCGATCAAAGGGTGTGTCTGTCTTTTCCTCTGAAATAATTGCTCTTAACTCGAGACTCTTTAGAGCATCAAAATTATACAGAGAGTTCACTTTTCCATTCATTGCTCGGACTCTATAGGGAAGATGAAAAAAACGAGTTGCAATAAACTGACCTAAGCGATGGTTGGTATCTAATGTATAAAAGTAAATTCCTTTTTGTCCTTTGTATTGAACATATGTTCTTAGATTGAGTTCCCAGAGAGAAGAAAAGGGAAGAGCTGGTGTATAAGGGAAGCGGACATGAGACATATAAAATGGAACAATACTGAGATAAGCTTTTCCCTCAAAAGTATCAACCTCTAAACCCTCAGGAAGAGTTTCTTGAATTATTTGAGGTTCGACTTCGTAGTTTAGAAAAAGAACGTGAGACCATTTCTGAGCAATGATCCACTTCATAAAAGAAATTGAATTCCGAAGAATTTCCAGAAAATGCCATTCACAAAGTTCCAAAGAGGAATAAGTCCTGGTTTAGCATAGAGATGAATTTTTAAACGGATACCATTCTCTTCTTTAAAAAATTCAAGGCGAGTCGGTCTGAAAAAACGAAAGCTAATAATATAAGACCCATAAAAGTATTGAAGGTCTCTATAAGTATCAGAGATTTTTCCAATCTGGCCATGGACACTGAGAAGAGGTCCGTGATGAATATTAATCTCACCTTCTTGAAAGGGACCAGACTGTTCAGGGACTGCAAATTCAACTCGAAAAGGTGGGATCTGTCCTAAAACAAAGGTTTCACGGAGCTGAAGCTTTTCCCAAGCTTTATCAATTTTATCATGAGGAATATTAAAGAAGCGCTCATAAAGATGTTCTTTCATAAATGAAGGGCATGACGATTGCGCTTTATTCATGATCTTAATATAGACCATATCGAAAAAAGTAAAAGCAGGTTCATTCTGTGTCTAAGAGTCTTTAAGCTTCCAGGCCCAATAAATAAAGACAGACTGAAAAGCTGTCCGCCCCCATAAAAGAATAGGTGATGAAATTCCAAACATTTTGATTTGATTGAGAGAGACATGGATATGAGCTGGAATGATGGCCACAAAGTAAAGAGCTAGAATCCTTGAAGAGAGACTTCTATATTTTTTAACCATTAATCCGATAGCGAGAACGATTTCAACGATTCCTGTGAAGTAGACAATGGGCTGATGGTACGGGATATAAGGTGGCATCGCGATAAGGAAAAGTCCGGGATAAATAAAGTGAAAAATCCCAGCGATAAGTAAAATAATGATCATTAAAGTTCTGAGAATCTTCATTAGAACTTCCGAAAAAGATAATTAATTAAAGAGAGTAATCCACTAACTAGGATGCAACTTGTAATCGGAATATAGATAACTCCGTTATTTGTTTTGTATTTAATATCTCCAGGAAGTTTTCCTAGGGGGATGTTTCCATCTGTAAAATGCCAGACAACTCCTAGGGAGAGAAAGAGAATCCCTAAAGCTATGAAGAGTTTTGTTAAAGAATTCATTTTATCGAGGGATAAGAACGAGCGGATTGCGACTTAGCTCTACTACGATAGCTCCTTCGATAGTTCGAAGGAGCATGTCATCTGCCCTTGTATTATATTCTGGAAAATGAACATCTGTTGCCAAGCAACCTCCGCTGGAATTCTCGAGTGAGAAGTCGATCATAAATGGCATATTATCTTCAGAATATAAAATTTGATAACGATTGCTATCAAATTGAGAAATATAGGCCCTCGTTGGCTTAAACTTCTCTAATAAAAGATTGAGATAATCATTACTAAGGTCTTCAAATGTTTGATCATGTTTGAATTGCTCATAACCTCTGGCTTGAGAAGTATTAATAATGTTACGAACTTCACGACAATCACTCGCCTCAGCTTTTAGCATGATGGCACTTATAAGCACGATACAGAATACGAGAAACTTCATACCTTTCTTATCCTTGTTCGAATCAACGCAGCCTTTTTAGCACGCCGCAGAAAAAAAGTCGATAGTTTTGAAATAATTACAACCTGAGAAAGCTTAATTGGTCTATATTTCAAGCTAAGATAGTTTGAAGCACTCGAAAATACTGGTTTTTTTATCTCTTCTTTGGTTAGACCCCCGCTAGTCTACCAGAACATTTAAACTCTTAAATCTTTTACGTAAAATTTCGGAATCAACCCATTTCGATTGAGCCGTTGCTGAATCTCTTTGAAGGAGCATACATTTTTGTTGTTCTTTATCGTATTTTATTCCTACGATAGTGTTTGAGTGATTTTGAGTATCGTGCCCAATCGCTCGGTTCTTAAGAAGATTGTCTAAAATAATTTTTTCGAATAAAGACTTTTTTGCTTCTTCTGGTATGTTTGAAAAATGCATGATTGTTGAGCTAATAGGAATACACCTTGATTCTAGCTTTAAGGCTTTCTTATTTTCCTTGCAGCTAGGAAGAAAGATTTCTTCAATAATTCTTTCAGGGTTAATTTCATTCTTGTTAGCGGTAAGAATTCTTCTTGCTGTTTCTGGCTTTAAAATATTTATAATCGATTCGAAATCAAGAAGGAGATCAGAAAAAGCTTCAAATTGATAGGCAGAGCATTTTGAGAGTAAGTCTTTATTCTTGTTGTCCATTATATTTCCGACTTGATCATAGAATTTTAAGGCCTTTCGATTTTTTTCAATAAAGATCTCATTGTTTGAGTGTTCTTTAATCCATCTTTCGAAAGCAACAAAAGTAAAGGGAGATTCAGCACCTTCTGGAATTAATGGAGAAACATCTTCCATGAAGTCTTGATATAACTCTCTTGCTTTCTCGAGAGAGTTTTCTTGAGTAAGAAATCTACGAACCTTCCATTCTAGTTGAGCTCTTTTATTTCGGAGAGTTGATTCTTCATACTTTCCAAGATCCGCAAACTCTGAGATCCAAGTAATATTTGGAAAAGATGTTGAAAAGGGAGGAAGACTTGCCGAGTTTTTAGGGTAGCTTTTGATCAGGTCAAAATATTTATCTGGCTGACTTTTAAAGTGTTTGATGAATGATTTCTCAGCATAACTTAAATGAACGGTATAAAAGGGATGATCATATTTAGAATAGCTTCCAAGAAATCTCTCAAGAACTTCATAGGGTTGTTTCGCGACATCTTCAAGTTTTTCAATGAGTTCAGAACTTTTAGCTGATTGCAGTTTCTCTAAAGATCCGTTATGAAGATCATAATAGTCTTTTAATAATTCTTCGTTATTTTTATCATGAGTGATGAGATCAATAAAAGGAGGAATTTCACCATTCTCCATGGGGGAGTAAGATTTTTCACAATAACCTTCTTCTCGAGTTGCCTTAATGGCATCACAAGAGAATCCTCCTGCGATTCCATTAAAAGGTTGGTCCGTCGTCTTTTTAAAATTTCTCGCTATATCAAAAGCTGATGGATCAATTTTTCCACTACTTACAGATAAAAGCATATTTCTTGCAACTTGAGCAAAACAAGTATTAAGACCATCTTGATGATCTTGAGCAATACCATGAAGAGATCCTTTTTTCTTAGAATCTTTGTATAAGATTTCGCTTTCAAGATTTATCTCAGGCATGTTTTCATTACATTTAGAAAAGTTTAACTTTTCTGGGTCAATACTATTGGTATATTTTAAAGCGGCAATGATATTTGATTCTTTTCTTTCAGGGAGAATATTAAGTAAGGGACCTTGGATAATACCTTTTGATTTAATAAATTTTTGTTCTTTATCTCTTCTTTGATAAATTCTCTTTTTTTCCTCAGGAGTTCGATCACTGCGATTATTCTGAGCATTCAGTGTGATAAATTGAGTGAAAAGAAAAAAGAAGATGAGAATTCTTTTCATTGATCAAGTCTCCTTGTTAGGGAGTCAAGATCAACGATACTTTGATCTTCAAATAAACAAAGAGCAACTTGATTTTTGTTTTCACGAATGCCGATGACACTGACACCTTTCCAATAGTCCCGACAAAGAATAGAACCTTTCGAGGTTTTAAATTTTCGTTTATTTTTAAGTTTAAAAGGCTTTCTTAAAAACTGATCGACATTCTTTTTTGCACGACAATCTTTTTTACATTTTGAAGAATAAGCAATTCCTTTTTCTTGATGGAATTCAAAGTTTCTTCCCAGCAACTTGATGGTTTCTGAATGAGCATAAGAAAGTGTAAGAACATATATTAATAATGACAGCTTCACAGTAGCCTGATCGGCTAAATGCTTGAAAAACTGTGGTGGCTGAGTCTAGGACTCGGCTATAAACCGAATCCTAGTGGGTACTTCCAATTAACGTTCTTAGAGCGGTAATCAAAATCGACTTGAGACTTATTCGCTGGCCATGAGAAAGGGAGTTTACCAGTGAATTTTTCACCAAGAAGAAGATCAGCAATGGCCGATCCCATCGTTCCTGGGAGCCAATAGGAGATGATATTATCGACTTTATCAAGCTCCTTAGGGAAGAGCATAGGTCTTCCGTTAAGAAGAATGGCCGTAACAGGAACTCCGAATGTCAGTGCTTTTTTAAGAAGGTTGACTTGGCTTGGGTGAAAGACTGGTCCTGTCGTCTCAGGCATATCTCCCTTACCTTCTGCATAAGGTTTTTCACCAATGACAACAATAACTTTAGTAGGCTTGAGTCTTGAATTACCAGTTTTGCTGTATCCGATTTTGAATCCAACTTTTTGAGCTTTAGCTTTAATCCCTGAATAAATTGATTCACTTCCTGGGATATTATAAGTCACACCTTGCCATGCAAGTGACCAACCACCGGCTTGATAACCTGTGTTTTTTGCCATCTCTCCAACAACAAGGACACTATCTTCAGCTGTAATAAAGTCAGACTCTTTCTTCAAAAGAACTGCTGACTTTTTAGCAGCGACGTAAGCAACTTTTTTATGTTCTTTCGATCCAAATCTTGCTTTGTATTTATTGTAAACAGTAAGTGGAAGAGGTTTTTTCCCAATTTTTGCAATCTTTTTAAGTCTAAGAAGTCTATAAACAGCTTCATCTAATCTTTTTGGATTAAGTGAAGGTTTTACTCCATTTGCGTGATTTTTAAGAAGAACTTGTGAAAGATTAATGAACTTCTTCCAATTCTCTGGAACCATAAAAACATCAATTCCTGCATCGAAGGCTTTTGCAATTTGATACATGTATTTTTGATCGGGGTTAAGACCTCCTGGTGTTTTGATTTGGTCAATTCCATTCCAATCAGTAACGACAACACCATCAAAGCCAAGTTCATCTCTAAGAACTTCCTGAATAAGGTATTTATGACCGTGAAGTTTCACTCCATTCCAACTATTAAAAGAAACCATTACAGTTTGAACACCGTTTTTCATAAGAGAGAGGTAAGGAGCGAGGTGCATTTTCCTGAGTTCTTCTTCAGAAAGTTGAGTATTTCCTTGATCGATTCCTTTTGTTGTTCCACCATCTCCAATCCAGTGTTTGGCTGTTCCTATGATTCTAAATCCACCAGGAAGTTCTGTTTGAAGACCCTTTAGATAAGCTGTTGCATAACGAGTTACGAAGTCTGTTTTTTCAGAGAAGCTTTCATAAGTTCTTCCCCAATTTTCATTTCTTGCAACGGCTACAGTTGGAGCAAAGTTCCAATCGATCCCTGTAATAAAAACTTCCCAAGCTGTTATTTCACCAATTTTTTTGACGACATCAAGGTCTCTTGTTGCGCCAAGACCAATATTATGAGGGAAGAGAGTTGCTCCTGTGACATTATTATGACCGTGAACAGCATCGATTGCGAAAATAAGAGGTATTTTAGTCTCTGATTTTAGAGCAGCAAGTTTGTAAGTCTGAACCATTTTAGTCCAGGCGTCAGGTCCATTTCCTTTCAGACCTCCGTTATCAGCGTCATCATTGAGAAGTCCTCCACCTTTGAGGATAGAGCCAATATTGTACTTTGTAACCTCAGCAGGCTTAATCCATCGAATATCAGGTTGAGTCACCTGTCCTAGTTTCTGCTGAACTGTGAGGTTTCTCACATATCTTTTGAGTCGATCATTTGAAGCACAATTAGTAGAGATTAACAGAACAAAACTTAGGTAGAAGAGATTCTTCACACGGACATCCTTGGGAAATTATTAATAAAAACCTGGAAAGTTTTACCAGAAACGACATCATTACTAAAGTGTCTTTTCAAAAAACTGCTTACGGTGCATTGCAAGAGCCTTTTAGAGTCTTGATTGATCAGAATTTAGTCAATTTTCAATAAGATTCCATCTATTTTACAGGGCCCTCCAATCAGTCCAAGATCCATTTTAGAATATGAGTATGAAGACATTAAGCCAATTCATCTTCTTAATAGGGATTCTCCTTTTATCTGAAAATATTAAGGCTAAAACGCTTATTCATTATGATTTAGTCCCTGAAGTTTCAGATAGTTTAATTCATGTTTTCTCTAAGCAAATGAAAAGAAAAGGTTGGTATGACTGCCGTTCTGAAGTTTACTATAAACTGAGTGAAAATCTGATGGATCATGAGCTCATATCAAGCTTCGAAAAGACTTGGGATAAGGGTTATTTTGAAGGAGCAAGGATTAAGGAAATTCTGATTAATCCTAATAATCAAAAGCATCAATTAAAGTTAGAATATAGAGAGAAATGTTATGAAGATACGACAAGTTTTTGTATAGAAAGTTCGACCGATTCTGAAGGAAATACAACATATGAGACAAATCTTTGTACTGATACAGAAACTCACTCTCTTAACTATAGTTGTGAAGTCACTTCATTTGATTTTAATAACAAAAAAATGAATTTCCGATGTAACTCAGATTCTTATGTTAGTTATGGAATGAAAAGATTTATGAAGAAGCTCCAAAAACCTTTTCAAGTTGATTTTTCTCTTGTTAAGAAGTTCGAAGAAGAACGTCTTTACGATTATAATTGTGATGGTGATTATTCGAGTCGGTATGAACAAGCTTTTAAAATAGATTTTCAGGGTGGACTTGATTCCTATGCAACTGAAAATGATTTCAACTTTTATGCACAAATTGATTCAGCAAGAGTTCTTCAACGTAAGGTGGATAAGACAAGAGGTTATTTGAATTTTTCTATACTTTATTGTGGCTGGGAAGATCAAGCCATTGATTTTAAATTTGGAGCAAGCGAAGAAGATTTGTTAAGTACTGATATCTACAAAATGGAAGATGCAAGCCATATACGACTCCATATCCCAGGGCGTTTCCATCAAGGTGAACTTGAAACAAACTTTGTCCTTAAAAGAAAGGGAAATAAGTTTAGCAATGGAATTAGAAGCTGGTTTAAAGATATTTCAGGTAAAGTTAAAATAATAGTTTCAAAATTCCAACTGAAAGAGGGGATGGAAGTTATCTTAGAAGACGGACAACTTGAGTCTCAAAAAAGTGCAGCTAAGGCCTTGGATAAAAAATAAAATAATTTAAGAATCCTTCTCTTTATTACAAACATTGATCTTCATATCGTTATTGACTTCAGTCCAACCAGCAACTCAAGCGGGATTCTCTCCTGATTCTGTAAACTGGTATGGCTATATTGCTATCATTACTCTTTAAGCATAAGCGCCAAGATTAATCGAAGTATAAGAAATTATTAGATACTTGCATTTTTGTGCAAATACTTCTTTGGTTCTCTTTATACTTGCATTATGATGCAAGTATGAAACGCAAAGATCTAGATAAATTCATCTCTCTTTTTAAGGCTCTCTCTGATTCCAATCGACTCAACTTAGTTCATCACCTATGTGGCTGTCGCGAGGCCAGTGTAGGAGAATTGGCAAGTTGTTGCTCAATTGATCTTTCGGTAGTGAGTCGACACCTATCGAAACTGAAGGAAGAGGGAGTACTCAGTGCACAGAAAAGAGGGAAGGAAGTTTTCTATGATTTAAAAAAAGACGAACTCGTCTCTGCGCTTCGCGAGCTCGCTGATGAAATCGAAAAAGCAAATTGCTGCTAAAGGAGAAATCATGAGCAATGAAAAAAAATGTGGCTGCGGCTGCGGTTGTTGTTAAATTAAGCTGGGGGGAGGGAAACTCCCCCTTTCGAATCATTCTTTTGAAGTTCGAAGCTTTTTAGTGAATGCCTTAAACTCTTTTTTCTTCCTTTCAGGGATATCCTGCCAGTCAATATTTTTCTGGGCACCGTAAATGGCATAAAGATACATGGCATTCACGCACTTCACACTTTTACCAAGACTGAGCCTTCCTTCTAGCATCTTCATAAAAGCTTTCTCTGGAGTGAGTTTATTTAATTGATCAGCATGATAGATTCCAATAGCATTAAAATCTTCTTCAGACTGAGGTCCAAGGTTTTTCATTTCAGATATTTTTTTCTTTTTCATTTCTTAAATAAATATAGCTCAAAATATTTAGAGAACGAAGTTAATATTCACTTAAGTTCTTAGAAATAGCTTCGTGAATGAATTCTCTTTTTTTCAATTCTGCCTTATGCCAGCGCCGGTACCGGTGAAGGAGGTGGAGGATCTTTCTCTGAAGCTCAATTTGTGAGGCTCGCACTGAACATCGCTAAACTTTTAAAAATCGAAAATAATTAGGAGGTACTTAGGTGTGTCTCCTTGGTCGCTTTATTGTTTTTCTCCTAAACAAAATATGCTATCCTAATTTCTACTCAGTGGGGGTGCCCTGGTTTCGACGGGGATCACGACGAATTGAGTGCGTGTCGGGGTTGGTCTCTTGGCCCCGTTATCAAGGAGACCAAACTATAATTGGTGAAAATCAATTTGCTATGGCTGCCTAGTCTAAGACTATCGCACTATTGAGGGGCCTACACCAATAACAACAAGTAGGTAAAGTTAGTTGGGAGTCTAACGGAAAATAAAATTCTCCGGAGAGTTGTCGGGAAGACTCCGTAACATAACACCGAGGTTTGGCAGCATTTTACAAAAAGTTGTAAGCCGGTTCCAGGGCCTATTGGAACTACACACGTAGATCTCTCTCTCTGAAAGGTTTCCGGACGCGAGTTCGATTCTCGCCACCTCCACCAACCCCACTTCCGAGTAAGTCCGACAATGTTCGACTCTACACACTTCATGGTGGAACACACCGCACTCAATCCCTTAAGAACAGGCATAAAGAACTTTTAACCGGTAGTTTATAAAGCTCTTATATCCGTAAGCACGCCTCTGCAGCTGCTTGCAGACATTGTTAAACCCCTCGGTTCTAGCATTGGTCAAGCGATTTTCAAAGTAGTTAAGAATCTCTTCACGCCAGTTCATGAGCGTTCTTCTGAGCTTTTTAAGCTCAGGAATTGAACTAAGGGCAAGAGAGTCTGTGAGGTTTTGCAGACTCTTTCTTGCACGCTTAACTCCTTTACAACCATAAAACTTATGAATCGATTCTTTCACCCAGTAAATCTCATTAAGTTCTGGGTACTTTTTTAGCTCTTTTTGGAACTGTATTCTAGTCCAGTAATCCATCTTCTTGGAGTCCATGAGCAAAAACTTTCTAAGCTTTAATTTTTTACTTTTAAATTCTTTGTTTCGATAAAGATCAAGAATACGATTAGGAAGTCTAATAACGTGGAACTTATCGGCTATAATTCTCGCTCTTGGAAAAAAGTCTCTGGCAAAACTGCGGTAAGTTGTTGAGAGATCCATGGTAATGTTTCTGACGTTTTCTCTTCCAGGGATATAAGCGAGAGCTTGCTTTAACTGCAATGATGTTCTGGTGGGAATTAACTCTTTAGCTTTTTTGTTATTGTGATCGACAATCAAAGTGACAAACTCTCGTCTACTGTACTGTTTATTACGTATGAAGCTATGCTCATCGATTCCAATACTTCGTGGCCATGGATTGTTTTTCTTTTTTCTCCATTCAAGTTCTAGTTGTCTGTAATGTCTTTCATAGATCGTTTTATTACCAAGTTTAAGATGCTTCCTGGCAGCTTTCATGTTGGCAAATTTATCGCAAATGTAGAGAAGGTTTCGTTGCAGGCGCTCAGTAATTCGAGCATGTTTACTAATCCCTGGGATAGTTTCAGTAGTTACTTTTTTACATCCACAGCATCTAAATCGCTTCTTTTTGATTTTGAGAATTTTAACTTTTCCGACATAGGGAGCATCTTTAATGATAACAGTCCTTCGATCATGAACTTTTGAGCATTCTAGTCCACAGTGAGGGCACCATAGAGATTTGCTCTTGGACTCACAAATAAAGATGATTTCTTTCTTGAATTGAGCGAATCTTACTAATTTTAGTTTCGGTAACAGAAGAAATTGAGTAAGTTTTGAGTTGGGCATAAGTGTTCTCCAGTTAAAATTTTGAGTGGTATTAAAATTCTAACCGGTTGAATTTCTTATGCCTGCTTATTTAGAATTGATGCGGCGAGTACACCTTGAAGTGTGAAGACCGCAATGTTCATGACAACGTTCAGAACATTGTATTAAAGGGCTTATATTCCGCTTAATAAATTATTGAATTTTGAATTCTGAAGGATTTCCTAGTTATTATTTGTCAGCCATATCTTAGATCTTAATAATACCCTAATATTACAGATTACATCATTTAGAGGTGCAACCCGATAAAGGGTTTAGACATGTATAGTATAGTAATTATGACTGAATTGGAGAATAAGAGAAGTGAAGAAAAAAATACTTGGACTAGGAATAAGGACATATCCATACAACAATCATGGAAACTTTATTGAGGAAATTTCATACAGAAATCATTCATCACTATTAGACGCTGATATCTTACTCATTTCCCCAAGCCTTTCGGCATACGATTATACTTGCCATGAATTCTTTGAAGGAAAACCATCTCTAGACTCAGATGCTTCGGGGCGATTCAAGGATGATCTTAATTATTGGAAGAGAGAAGTTGATAATGCGATAAAGGCCGGAATAACAATTTTTTTTATTGGCAACAAACCAAATGACTTTTTTTATAAGACAGGCGAAAGAGATTTATCGCAACGAGGAAAAAATATAAGCTATGTTGACTCTTTTAACTCATGTGAGATATGCCAGATTTTTATGCATCCTCTGGTAAATCGATACGTTTTGTCGGTAATAATTCTATAGTGAGGTCACTCTGGGAAGATAATAAAGAATATTTCAACTATGAAATAACATTTGATAAAGATAATTTTGAAGGTTCTCCTATGCTCATTCAGCCCAAAAGTGGTCGAGTTATCGGAGGCATCCAAAAAACTGAAAAAGGATTCATTGTTTTTCTCCCTGCTATTAATTTCAGACATTCATCATTTAGTGAAATGGATGAGGTAGAAGGGGAAGTATGGAGTGATAAGGCAGAGCAGTTCGGAGCAAGATTTACTCAGCAAATTGTGAGTATCCACAAAGAGCTGAGTAAGCAAGAGTCTCATACTCCTCTTCCTCAATGGACAGAAGAGCCTCAGTATCAAATTAAAAAGGTGCAGGAAATTAAGAAAAAGATTAATGACATAGAAGAGTCAATTCAAAAGCTTGAAAATAAGAAAATTAAAGAAGAGGAAAATGCAAAGAAAGCATCAATCCCAATTCGATTACTTTATGAGACGGGGACACCTCTTGAAGTGAGTATTAGGGCTTGCTTAAAAGAATTGGGCTTTAAAGCAGAACATTATATTGATTCTGAGTCTGAGTTTGATGTACTTTTTTCAAGCAAAGAAGGTCACTTTTTAGGAGAAGCGGAAGGGAAGGATACCAAGGCAATTAATAAAGATAAAATCTCCCAGCTTATAACAAACATAGGAGAATACACTGCAAAAGAAGATACTGATATTGTCCCAAGGGGAGTCCTGTTTGGAAATGGTTTTAGACTAACCTCTCCGATGGATAGAGAGGATCAGTTTACTGAAAAGTGCTTCCAAATATCTAAGGCTCAGAATATAGCATTGATCCAGACATCTGATTTATTTCCAATCTTTCTTTACCTTATGGAGAAAAAAGATGAGGCATTTAAAGAGAAATGTAGGAAGGCTATAGTTAATACACAGTCTGGTTTAGTTAAGTTTCCTAAACTTCCAAAGGTTTAAGAAAGTGGAAGTGGGGGTACATTTAGGGGTAATTTTCACATCTAATAGCAGTATTGCTTAATTATAATAATAAGTTAGGTGGGCGGTTCGATTCCCACCACCCAAATCAAAAAATTATCCGATGGATAGTTTTTTGATTTGAGTGATGGGATTGCACGAGCGTAGCGACGCTGAGGTAGGAGCCGAAGCGGTCGACAAAGTCGCTCGCAGAGTCCCGTAGCAGGATGCGGAGGGGACAGTTCGATTCTCGCCACCCTATTAAGCGGGAAGACCGTATATAGATAGTACTGTAGGCTCTCTTTTAGTGGAATTTTAAGTATCCTAAAATCCGGCAAGTTACTAGAATTGCACAATTTATAAACTGTCGTATCTTTGAGTAGTCGTTTTTTGTAAATATTACTCATGGCATGGCGCAGTATCTAGCTGAGGCTTATACTCATATAAGTAAAGATATTATTAATTACGCTTACTTTAGATAAACATCAGAATTATGAGCATAGTTCAGGAATAAATTATGAAGAAACTATTAGTAGGATTATTAGCTATTGGGAGTTTATCGACCCTTGCAGGAGAATGTACAATTCTTCTTTTAAAAAATGGGAGACCTGATGCTCCAATAAATGGCAGGTCAAGCCTAAAAAAGTGCTTGAAGGCTTCTTCTGTTCTTTTAGAAAAAAATCAAGATGCTACAAATCCAACTGTTGTTGTCGCTCACACCGGCTTAGATAATGAAATATATATGCGACTTCGAGATGGGTTGGTCACTGAGCTGAGAAGTAATGACGAAAAATATATTTGGGAGAAAAAATGAAGAGATTAATATGTATGACATTATTGTTCACTATGACCGTGGCAAGAGCGCAAGTATTTACAATGCCTAAAACAGAAGGACAAGAAATTTCTCCATGTGTAGACATAATGGTCCATCAAAATCGTAGTATCAGAGGACTTCATCCCGATCCTTATCCTGCTACTCCTAAAGGGCATCTAGGACTAAGTAATTCTCGCTATCACTCAAGCATGGAAAAAATGTCTGAGACTGAGTTTGAAGAATTATTTAATTTACATATGCCGGAGTCGGATCGTCGAGTCGGTTTTAAATCAAATCTTGAAAGACTATTTGGAAAAAGACACTTAGCGATATCTATGAAACAAGCAACATATGGAGATCTCCTTATTGGAGCTTCTACAAAAGCAATTGTCTCAGGAGATAGAAATGTAAAAGTCAGAGCATACGAATGTAGGAAAGAATCATCTTCGGATTACTACGATCTTTATCTTGCTAAAAGAACGGGCAAAGGGATAAGTGAGAGTCGTCAGAAGTCTATTGTTGAAAACTTAGATATAAGAAAGGGTTTTGGACCAATCACAAATAATATATTCTCAACACTTTTACCGGGTCTTGTTTCAGGATCTTCCTCGATAAGTGTTTCTGAGCACTTTCTAAATAATGATACGCATTTTAGAGTTCAAAGGGCCTTCAATGACTTTAATCCAAATGCATTAAATCGCGAGTACTCGTGTATTGTTGAATATGTTAATTCTGAAACTAATAAAGCAGGTGCAGCTTTTGTTTTTGACCAGCCTGTTGCTTCGTATGATGAATGGTTAGAAAGAAGCTATAAAAAAAGTACGGATAAGTATGTAGAACATAACTATGGTATCGAAGAAAACATGTCTCCTCTTGCAAGAAAGTTAAGCTTTACAGATGGTAAAAATTTGTCAATTTACAAGAACTTTATGCTCGAGGAAAAAAAGAAAAAAGAACCAGGAAAGTTAAGCTTTAGTACCTACTATAATAACGATGCAAGTAATGACGCTTTATTCGCAAATACTTATATAAGATCCGATTTTGATGAGAAAGAAAAAACTTTAAAAATATACTCAAATGATGGACTTGGTTTAAAAAAACATATTAAGCCTCATATGCTACTATCAAAAAGTAAATGTCGCGAAATACCTATTACTGAGATTAGAAACCAATATTTTGAAAGCTATCCTGAGTAAGTAAAAGTTGAAAAATAAAAGTTAATATTGATTTAACAGGTTCTTCTCTTGCAAAACCTGTTAAATCAAATATCGATTAAAATAATTTTTTCAAATTGATAAATTGTCATTTCTCAAAGGTTTCTGGTTGATAGCTTTATTTTCCATTATTTCTTTTTCTCATACTCTGTATATCAAAAAGCTTAGTGTAGCGTCCTTACCAGGCGAAAACCTAGAAAGTCTACTTTGTGAGACTTTTTTAAATAGCTATTGTTAGCAGATCCCAAATCATCTTTACTTAACCAGCCACTATTCCAGCCGCCGCCACGCATCGTTGCACAACAATCGTCAGGACGGCCTATTGGATCTTTAAGAGTTTTATCGGCTCCTCGACGAATTGATTTATCCAATACGTCATACGTCCACTCCTGTACATTACCATGCATATCATACAGTCCTTCATCGTTTGGTTTTTTTAACCCAACAGGATGAGTCTTTTTTTCTGAGTTCGCATCATACCAAGCATAGTCTTTCAAAATCGATGAGTCATTTCCAAATGAATACGTTGTCCTTGTCCCTGCTCTCGCTGCGTATTCCCACTCTGCTTCTGTTGGCAGTCTGTAACAACCTGCTGGATCTTTTGGAATTCCTTTACAAACGAGACCAAGATAAGCATTTAGCTTCTTGATATACTTATGAACGTCATACCAAGAAACGGTCTCAACTGGATTGCTGGGGCAAATTCCCTCTCCATTAATGTTGATATAATTGTCACAATACTCTGGAGTGCTGAATTGAGATGGATTATTACCCATGACAAGGAACCATTGCATCTGAGTTACTTCTTTTGTCATAATCTCAAATGACTTTGAAATGATAACATTTCTTGATATTTGGTCACGAGGGCCTCCAAGCCCCATTGTAAAAATTCCACTTTCGATTTCTTCAAAGGAAGCCGAAAGTATTGCTGATCTTGTATAAGATCTTAATATATTGAAAATAAAACCTGTTTTTTGTTTTGAGAAGGTGTATTTATAAAGAGTATTGCTTGAAACAATATTATCGACAAGGTGATCAATTTTTTCATTAATTTTTTTTATGATTGGGTTAAGTTGAACATGTTTGTCTATCTTTTCTTCAACTTGAGAAAGGTCGTATTTTAAACTGTCATACTCAGCTAGAGAAAAATCATACTTCGAAACATCATATTCAGCTTTATCAGTATTTTCATTACCAAAAGTATCTATAAAATTTTTAACTTCTACTATCTTCACCTTTAACTGTTTTTTCTTATTTTTGAGTGACTGAACGTCTTCTTTTTGGCCATTAAGATGAGTGTTATAAAGCTCTATCTTCTTTTTATTGGAATTGTCGTAGTTTCCAGGTAATCTCAGCGCCGTTTTCAAAGAATTTTTGAATTCAGAAACAGGAACTCTTTGTTCTCTCGTTCCGGCTTTCGGTTTACAGTCATTTCTCGACTTTAAAATCTTGTCTGCACATTGTTTAATAACAATCTTTTCACCTTCTTTATAAAAGAGAACAACTTCTCCCCCTGGTCCTATAATTCCTACATCTTCAATTCCGGAAAGGTGTCTACTCGAATAATTAAAATTTGAGCAGCTCCACCCAAAAAGCATTAAAATAATCAGTTGTATTGAAGACCTATACATATTATACCTCGCATTTTTTCGATATAATTTCCTTAATTTTTAATAGTTATTACACTTATCGTACTTTAAAGCTAATACTTAACAATCTAAAATCAAAAACTGTGAATGACACTCAAGTCGTTAAAACTGACCCGACCCCTATTTTTCGATCCACATCTTGAGTGTTATGTTGCGCTCAAAAAGGAGTTGGATCATGTCCAGAAAACGCTACTCAGAAGAAGAAATCATCACAAAACTTCGGCAAGCTGAGATTCTCATCTCTCAGGGCAAAACTCTTAAAGAGGCTGCTAAGGTCATCGAAGTCGCTCCAATGACTTTCACGAAGTGGAGAAAAAGGTACGGAGGGATGCAAGTCAATCAAGTTAAAGAACTCAGAGAAATCCAAAAAGAGAATGCACGACTCAAAAAGATCGTGGCCGAGCAAGCTTTGGATATCCCCATGCTCAAAGAAATCTCCAAGGGAAACTTCTAGGCCCAACGAGAAAACGAAAAGCTATCGTGATGCTTGGAGAGCGCTTCGGCGTCTCCGAGCGTCGTGCTTGTAAGCTCGTTGGGCAACCAAGATCTACGCAAAGGCACAAAACATCTGAAAGATCAGATGAAGAAAAACTTACCAAAGACGTTGTCACTTTGGCAGCGAAGTACGGTCGCTATGGTTACAAAAGAATCACCGCTCTTTTGAAGCAAGATGGTTGGCAAATTAATCATAAAAGAGTTTATCGAATCTGGAGGAAGGAGGGCTTAAAAGTGCCTCACAGACAGGCTAAACGAGGAAGACTGTGGTTTAACGATGGGTCGTGCATTCGAAAAAGACCTGAATATAAAAACCATGTTTGGAGTTATGACTTTGTTTATGATCAAACAGATCGAGGTAAAAAGATCAGAATGCTTACAGTGATTGATGAGTTCTCAAGAGAATCTTTAGCGATCAAAGTAAAAAACAAACTGAGTTCAAAGGACGTTATTGAAGTTCTCACTGAGCTCTTTTTTACTAAAGGAGTTCCTGATTATATTCGATCAGACAATGGACCTGAGTTCATAGCGAAGAGATTGAGACAGTGGTTAGCAACGCTCAAGGTGAAGCCTTTGTACATCACACCAGGGAGTCCTTGGGAGAATGGTTACATAGAATCTTTTAATGGTAGACTCAGAGATGAACTTTTAAATGGTGAAGTTTTTTATTCGCTAAAGGAAGCACAGGTTTTGGTCGAAATGTGGAGAAGAGACTACAACACGATAAGACCTCACAGCAGCTTGGGATACAAACCACCTGCTCCGGAGACGGTCATGTTTACGAATGAGGGATTGGCGTGCTAGAGAAATCTCTAATTAACCTGGATCGAAGTATGGGGTCTGATCACCCTTAGTTAAAGGATTACATCTTCTTATTCTTTAATTCTATAGGATATAATTAAAAGGTTTGTTATGAATAAAGCTATTATTTCAATCCTGGCATTTATTTCGATATCAGGCTTTACTCAAAACGGAAATACGATAAACACTCATGCTTTTCAGTTTTCAGACACATTGGAAACAGTGGGAATTGAAGATGCGTTGGGAGCTAAAAGTGAGCGAGCGCAATACCGTTGGTTGTTAAGGTTTTCTTATGATCATGTTAATGATGCTCTCATTCAAATAGATCAATCTAGAAACAATAAGCTTTCTGAGTATATTGATAATATTCAAACAATAACCTTGGGAGGGAGTTATCTTTTTTCTTCACGTTTCTTGTTTGGGGTAACGATGCCATTTCACTCCGTTAGACTGAAGCCTGATGGGGCTGTCGAAACGGGAGGAGAGTTAGATCGGGAAAATATTTTAGGAGATTTAAAGCTTCACGCAAAGTGGCGTTTCACAAAAGATTCTTCTAAGTGGAATATTGCCCTTATTCCTCGCCTCTTTCTTCCTACTGGAGATGAAAAGTACTTAATATCTGATGATTCCTTAGGTTGGGGAGCACGTGTCGCTTTTGATCGAGCTTTTGGTAAACTTAAAATCTATTCGTATTTAGGTTATGCCAATGCTTCTAACTCTGGTTTTTTGACCATTAATCGCAAACAGTTGCTAGAAGCTGCTTTAGGGCTCTCTTGGCGCATGCGTAAAAAGCTATTTTTGAACCTTGAATGGTTGGGAGACACAGGAATAGACTCCTATGAGAAAGATCAAAACAAGATCAATATAACAACAGGTTTGAGTTATAAAGCAGAAAAATTAAGAGCTTTTGCTGGGTTTGGTTTTGAAAGTTTACGTAGCGAACGTAGTAGTGAGCTCTCTTTTTATACTGGAATAAAAATTCCTTTCGGTGCGATTTCTACTCCTACTAAAAAAGAAGTTGTTAAGTATATTGAAAAACACCTCGATTTGGCACGAGAGGTACTTTTTAAAAATGATGAAGCGATTATTCTTCCGGTTTCATTTGAAAAACTTAATTCGGCTGCGAGTACTATGATTAAATATGCTAATTACTATCAAACAGTCACAATCGAGGGACATACGAATTCGCTTGGTTCGTCTGAATATAATAAAGATTTATCTCAAAGAAGAGCCGATTCAGTACGAAAGTATCTGATCGGAAGAGGAGTCCCCGCTGATAAGCTTATTGCCATTGGCCATGGAGAGGAAAGGTTAAAAATTCGACCAGAGAAAACGAAAGCCGACTTTGCGGCCAATAGAAGAGTTGAGTTTGTGATTGATCAGATAATAAAGCTTAAGCGTAAAGTTGTTAAATAATAGGAGTTTAAAGTTTTTCTTTAAGAGAGAGTCGGAAACCCTAAATTCTTAGGAATGATAGATTATAGATTTTTGAGTCTTTTGTCCCAATAGCTGAAAAGACACATACATTACTTACCTTTTCGAGTGCCAATAATTCTTGTTACAATCGTAGTAGAATGCTTACTTTTAGAACAAAAAGTCCGTTTTTTTATAAAAATACGATTTAATGTTAAAATATTTCAGAAAGTATCCCGAAAAGATGTATGAAGTCATTATATCGATTTGATTAAGGAAATAAGCGTTGATGAGAGGAAAACCCATGAATTTGTTATTATTTGTTGGAGTTTTGGTACTTGGAATGTCTTGCGGTAAGGAAGAAGCTGAAAACTTGATAGATGACCTCGATCAAAGCGTTAACCTCGAAAAAACGGAAATCCTAGGACTCATTTCGGGTACCTATGAAAAATGTCTACCTTCTGTTCTCTATTCAGGCTATTACTCCAAAATAACTCACTCTCTAGTAGGAGAGGATGTTTCAAAAATAGAAACTCTTAGCAATGCGAGCGACTGTTCTAATCCTTACTATGAAGAAACTCATAAATATAAAATTTCAGATGCTCGTTATTTTGATGAAACTAAGAAAGTCTTTGAAATAGACGCTGAGTGGTTGAGCCAAGAAATAAACTTCAAGCATAGTTATTATATAAGTCAAAACTACTGTGGATATACAGACTGGGCTTTAAACGTGCCAAAAATCCTATCCGGTGTAAGTTGTCCAACATTACTATCATATGATTCTTACCATACAGCTTTTAAAGATGTAGGTAGTGAAGAATTTTTAATATATAAGATTGATGGAAATGTATTATCTATACCATTGGGATATGATGAATCAGGTGATTCAGCTAATGAAAGAAAAAATAGTCAGTTTGGATTGATCGATAAGCTCTAGAATTATAATTGGTTTTTGTCATCTCCATATTTTTAAAAAAGATAATAAAGAGCTATCTGATCATTTGAATTTTAGAGATGCTTTAAGATTAGATCGAGAAGCAGCTTTGAGATATGAAAGTTTTAAGAAAAATTTAGACCCTCCTCGAAATAAGTATTCTGAAGCTAAAGGTCAGATCATAGCAGAACTACAAAAGGGTTTTAAACCTTACTATCATCCTCGAAGTAAAGCCAAGACGCTGGCTGTTTTAGGACATGCGAAGAGTGGTCAGAATACTCACAACTTCATAGAAAGACTATTTGTAAATAATGATCTTGAAATTATAGATTTAGAAACTTTAGAAATTTCATCTTACGAATATAAAAGGTCATCAAAAGAAGATGACTTTATTTCTATCGTAAAGAAGATAATCGATGCCGATAGAGTGATTTTTGCAACTCCTGCGTATTGGTATGCAATGTCTGGAGTGATGAAAAATATAAATTGAACTCTAAGGAAATTGCCCAGAGAACTTTTGATTTTCTAGAGGAAGAGCAATGAACTTAACTGTAAAAGAACGAGATTTTTGGAATTCTTATCTTGGAACTCTCAAAAGTAAGCCAATTAACCCAAAAGTTGAGGCTGGAATAGCTGGTAATCAAGAAATAGCCGATGATTTATTAGATCTATATTTATCTGGTAAGAAGACTGCGGGCAGTGGATTAGTAAAAGATTATGAGTTGGCAGGTGATCCATTACCGGAGGTTGGGAATTATTGGATTATTTTAAATTCTAAAAATGAGCCAAGTTGTATTGTAAAAACTGTTAGAGTTGAAAAATATCAGTTTGACCAGGTTCCTAAAGAAGTCGCAATTGCAGAAGGCGAAGGTGATTTGTCATTAGATTATTGGCGAAAGGTCCATGTCGAATTTTTTACTCCATTTTTAAAAGACTGGAACATAGATGATTTAGATAAAGAAATTTTAGTAACAGAGTTTTATGAGGTGGTTTATAAATGAAAAAATATTAGCGGATGGGTGCAGGTGGATTCTTCATGGGGCCAGATAACCTTGCGTTAGATCAATTTTTATTGTCATTATCGGATAAAGAAAAGTCTAAGATTTGTTTTATGATGATAGCTTAGGTTAGGGCGAAGAGTTGACCTTAAGCGAAATGAGAAATTATATCAGTTCAGTAAAAAAAATTCCATTTAACGCAGACGATATTAATTTGCGACTTCATAGTCGATTTCAACTCTGATCTAAGCAGCCTTATGGTCATTCTCAGCAGTTTTTTTCTACTTATTCTATTTTTTATTTCCAATTCTTTATTTTCTTTTGTACTTAAATGGTCTAAAAGTAAGGAGAAGAAGGACATGAAAAATATTACACTTCTGGTATTTATCGCCTTAACAAATATAACTTTCGTATATCCTCAGAATTCAATCCATACTGATAACCCGGTTTCTTCTAAGAGTTTGTCACAACACTACTTTATTATTGGAAAGGTTTGGGGATTTTTGAAATATCATCATCCTGCTTTTGTTAGAAATAAAGTTAACCCCGATTTATTTCTTGTTAAAAAAATTCTCCCCTTCATTGATAAGTCGACGAATAAAGAACAACGAGCGAATTTACTCATAAAAACCATCGATTTTCTTAATAAAGAGTCTCCACTTCCTAAGACTCCTCAAGAAGGTAAATTAAAAAAGATAAAGAAGCTTGGTCTTGATTTTTATAGAAAAGTTGACAATCTTTGGATTACTAAAATTATTGAGAGCCGTGAACTAAAACAAAAATTAATAAGAGTTTATAAACGTCATCCTTTTGAGAAAAGTGCCTTTGTTAATATTAATAAACAAATCGGAGTACCGAACTTTGATGTCGATTCTCGTTATTTTAATGATCGAAAGTCTATTAAGAATAAAAACATTCGACTTCTCGGCCTTTTTAGATTTTGGAATATCATTAATTACTTTTTTCCATCTACTTATCTAATGCACAAAAATTGGGACCAGGTTTTACTAAGATTCATTGGTCCCTTCTTGAATGCTCATGATGAGCTTTCTTATAATAAAGAATGCTTGAAAATTAATCGATACCTTGATGATACTCACGGCTACATGACTGTTCCAAGAATGGATGACATTCGTGGAAATAGAATGATCTCTCTACAACTTTCTTATGTTGATAAAAAAGCTGTGCTTTTGCAGAACTTGTCAAAATCTTCTTCTATTCCAAGGGGAAGTGTTATCTTGGAAATTAATGGTAAAAATATTAACTTGCTAAAGAAGAAATTTCGGAAGTATATAGCTGCTTCTAATAAATCTGCATTACATAGAGATTTAAATACCTGGATTTTATATTCCAAGGAAAGGTCTGCGATCATTAAGTATGCCTTTAAAGGTAAAACTCGTAATATAAAAGTTCCAACTCTTACTCAAGCAACTTATTACACACGGTTAAATAAGTTGGGGGAAGAGAAAGAAAAGTGGAAAATCTTAGATTCGAATATTGGTTATATTGATATGGGAATTCTTGAAGTTTCTGATATCTCAAAAATGTTTAAAGATCTTTGGAACACAGATGGACTTATTTTAGATATTCGAAATTACCCTAAGGGAACAGTATGGAATATGATAAATTATCTCTATCCACAACCAACTAAAACTCACTTTTTTACAAGAGTGGATCCTCGTTTTCCCGGGGTGGTTATTAAAGATCCTCCAATGGCACTTTCTCCTCATTTAGACTACTCCAAAACTTATACCAAGAGGATAATACTTCTCTTTAATGAAACAAGTCAGAGTCACGCAGAGTATACAATCATGGCTTTTGAAAAAGCTCGAAATGCTATCAAGGTAGGTAGTCAAACAGCAGGGGCCGATGGAAATGTCGTACGTATCTATTTACCAGGTGGTGTAAGCACTCTCTTTTCATCTCTTGGAGTTTATTACCCTAATGGTCAAAAAACTCAACGAATTGGTATCAAGCCTGATGTTAAAGTTCTTCCTACTATCAAATCATTACAGAATGGACGCGATCTTCTTATGGAAAGAGCAGTTGATTTGATTTTAAGGAAGAAGTAGCAAGAGATTGCATTTAGTTTTTTATTATTTTGAGTGGCGTTTTTTTTGTTCCATTAGAAATTTAAACATCCCAGAAGGAGTCATATAATCTTCTGAGAGATCAACGATTTCTCCAATATAAGGAATTATTAATTTACAGTCGGTGCAATGGGAAGCGAGATC
Organism: Bacteriovoracaceae bacterium; assembly: GCA_965217035.1. Taxonomy (GTDB): domain Bacteria; phylum Bdellovibrionota; class Bacteriovoracia; order Bacteriovoracales; family Bacteriovoracaceae; genus JAUHYH01. The sequence goes on from OZ244226.1 coordinate 2,732,977, forward strand.
AATAGGAGGATCGTACCAATTATGCAGAGAAAAATTAAACATCCCCCAGTGTATTGGAATAAGTTTTTTCGCATTTAAATCCTTAAAGGCTTTAGCTGTCTCTTCTGGCATCATGTGGATTTCCTGCCATCTTTTATCATATTGGCCATTTTCCATAAAAGCATAATCAATATTTGGAAAGCGCTTGGAAATTTCTTTAAAATGAGGGGCATAGCCAGAATCTCCGCTAAAAAAGATAGATTCTGCTCCAGTTTCGATAACCCATCCTCCCCAAAGAGTTGAATTATCAATAAACTTGGTTCTACCAGAAGAATGTTGGGCAGGTGTAAAGGTAAATTTTACTTTCGTGAAGTTAGCACTTTCCCACCAATTAAGATCTGTAATTAATCGGTCTTCAATTCCCCAGTGGTTTAGGTGGGAGCGAACTCCTAAAGGAACGAGAAAGCTCGTTTCTTTTTTGTCCTTAAAATATTGGATGCTTTCTCGATCTAAATGGTCATAGTGATCGTGAGAAATTAAGACATAATCAATTTTAGGAAGATCTTCCATCTCTATCACCGGTTTTTGAAATCGTTTAGCAATAAAGCTAAATGGGCTCGCAAAATCAGAAAAGACAGGATCTATCAAAATATTTGTATCATTCAGTTTTAACAAAATAGTACTATGGCCAAACCACACAAAACTAGCTCCACTGGAGTTCTTGAATTTATCTTTATTGAACTCGACGGATTTTATTTTTAAATCAGGCCAGCCAACTGTCGTTGGCCAGTAGTAATCAATAAATGAATCCAATTGACTTGAACGATTGAGCATTCTTTCAATAGCATTTGATTGCTCATTTATAAATCCACCTGCTTTTTCAGAATAATTTAGATATTGCTTGAAACTATTTTTATAAGCTTCGCTTGGTTTTTTACCAAGGTTTTGAGGATAAAAACAAATTAAAATAACAAGCAAGAGAGCAAAAAAGCTAAATATAATACTGCCTAAAAAGTACTTTTTCATAAATTTAAAAGGTTTTGTTACTAATAATTTACTTGACCCTTTTTTATTTTATCAAGTCAAATCTGAATACTTTTATTTAATTGATTACATAATATGATAATATTAAATGAGATAGAAATATTCCTATTTTCTCTAGTTCTAAAGAAATTTGTCTTTCACGCTTATATTGATTTGAATTTTAACGATTGATTAGAAAATTAAAGGCTAGCGAGGAATGCTAGCCTTATTTTTTATTTAGTTTTTTTATTGTAACTAAAATTTATGTAATTTGACTCAAAACTCTAAGCCTTAGTGATCAGGCTATATCTTTTAGAGGATTCCTTTTTCTCCTCTTTTACCTTAGTCTCTTCTTGATTGCATGAAAATTGCCCCTTAATCTGGGTTGCATCTTTTCCTGAACATTGATTCTGACAAGAACCACTACAGCACAGCCCTTGAGGTGTGTAGCAACACCCTGCAAATACACTAAAGCTACTTAATAATAAACTTGTCAAAAATAAAACTTTCATACAATTCGTCTCCTTTATTTTCCAGTGTTATATCAATATTTTGATTTGCTGGGGATTGAGATAAATCAACTCTTATGATAGTTAAATAACAACATGAACTCTCTAACTTTTGCTATTTCTTCTGATGACTGTGCTATTGTAAATGCAATTTATAAGGAGGGCTCGTTAAGGAGAGCTGCAATTGCTTTAAACCTCGACGTTGCAGGAGTTTCGAGAAAAGTTCAAAGAATTTCAGAACAGCATCAAGTTTTGGTAAAAATTAATGGAAAATGGTCTGTAACTGATCGAGGGGCTAATCTAGTTCGTTGGATGCACAAAAGTATCAAGGAGCAAGAAAGAGCACTAGAGTTAAAGCAAACAATCAAAATCGCCTCAACTTCTTGGTTAGCCGAACAGATAATTTTTTCAAATTTACAAGAATTTCTTAATAAATCTTTAAATACAAATAGAGTATCAATTTTAACTCCATTGAAATCCTTTGAATTATCTCTTCTTGAAAGAGAAGTTGATTTTGTCATATCCTGTCATCCTCCTAATAATCCCGTTGTCGCTCATAAAAAGATCGGATTAGAAAAATGGATAACGATAGTTCCTTATAAATGGAAACATGATATTAATACGACCTCTAATTTGCGCGACTATTTGTATTCGAGAGCATTAATCCGGCATATTTCAATTAATTACAATATCGTTTACCCCAATAATGATGACCTTATTGGAGAGAATGAAATTACAGTTAATCAATTACATTCTGTTCGATCAGCTATATCCAATGGAGTTGGCTGGGGATGCTGTCCAAAACTTCTTGTTACTGAACAGCTTAGATTAAAAAAAGTACTTGAGATAAATTTGCCTGTGCGATTGAATAACAATTTATCTATTTGGTGGTTACGAGAAAGAAAAGATATTAAGAAAAATATGGTCGAGATTTTTAATTGGATCAAAGACTCTATATAGGGACTGATTGATCTAAGCGCTCATCTCTCAAAGGACCACTAAAACGTTCTATATAGGCGTTTTCTGTAGGTTTTTCCCAGAACGAATAAAATGTCACTGAAAATTTCATAAATCCATGCTTCCGACATTAGATTTTTCACTTTATTGAGTTCATCGATTATCTTTGTGTCTATTTTAAAATTTTAGCTAAAATCTTAATAAGCTTAAGTTGCAATAATTTTAGTGAGCTCTCAGATTTATCAAGATCAAGTTCGATAACAGAATAGATTACTTTTACAATATCAATCCTATCATTAATGGGATTCTCAAGCTCATTGTAGATGAATACTTTTGTTTTCTCTGATGATCTATTAAGCTCGACGAGTAGACTTTTTGGGTCTTTTAAAGTCATTTTATAAAAAACTTCGTTAATCCATGCCTTGCCTTCTGTACTCGTATAATAAGAGTCGTAATCAAGACATTGAATTATTTCTTTAAAATCATCTTGAGACGCATTTCCAGTTTTCAACTTGTTCTCAAATTTTACTAAAGCAATTCCAGGTTTTTCTAAATTTTCTTGACAAAATTCAGGATATTTTTGTTGAGAAAAAGCAAACGAGCTTACCAGTACCAATAGTCCAGTCAAAAGTTTTTTCATCTTCTTCTCCAATTTTTTGATTGTTTTTTTCAAATTCTATTTGTTATTACTTTTACAGTTTAGGATTTTATAACTAATTATAACTTTATGAACAAATCTGACAAGTAGGCTTTGATTGCATTATTAGAAGCTGGAAAGGCTCCCAAGAGCTCCTTACTAATTGACAGTTCTCTTCTTCTGGAATAATTATTTACTTAGCTCAATACAACAGGAAGTATAACTTTGAAAAATAGCATACTGCTAGTTTGTTCTATCGTTTTTTCGTTAAATATCTTCTCTGAAACTCTTGAAGTTGGTTCTTTTAAAGTTTTAAATTTAGTATCAAGTAATTCAAAAAACTCTATTACTTTACTTGAAGTGAAATCGGGTAGTGGAAATATTCTAAACATCGATTGTCTAGATGGAAGAAAGCCGAATAACACAATACTATCTATTCTTCCAGGTGTTATTTTTAAGAACAACGTCAATCATAAGGTATTTACCGGCCTTTCAGATTTTTACTGTGCTGGCCTAATAGAGGTCTTGTTAAAGAGCTTATCGATGGGAGATATCGTGAAAGTTTTAGTTCATTTTAAATATTTGATTGAAACAGAAGGTCCGGAGAAATACCAACTATTAAATATTCAGGATATAATTTTTAATACCAATGGTTCTTCGAAAAGCTTGAGATCAAGTCCGGCAGTTTTTGGCGAATTTATGTCGAGAGAGCCTGTTGTTCAAAAAAATATTTAGGTAAATGACTAATACTCCTGTCAAATAATAGTAGCTAGAATCTTAATCGATCGAAGTTATTTGAATTCTTTGGACATTTTTGAAACATACTCACTATCGTTAAGGATACGATATTTATTAAAAGTAACTCAGAGTATTTGTTGCTTTCTCTTGATGTGCTTTTTGATAATGCTAAACTCTTAACAACCTGCAATTTAGGGAAGTATTTCTTAAAAATTTAAGTCTAGTTTTGTTCTAGAACTTAGTTGCTAAATTTGATCTGTGCTTACTATAGGAGGAACTGCCAAAAATTTTTGTCTAGTTTAATAGGTTATTTGTACTTTTTTTGATGCATTATGAGCAGATTGAGATTTAGGTTATAATCGATTTTCGATTGTTTTAGAAACGAAGGAGAAAATTGATGAGAGAGCTTTTTCTAGTTTTACTGTTCTTATTTAGCAGCGGTCTTGCAAAGGCAACTTACTGGCCAGCTAGATCTGTTAGTCCTGTTGTTTTAAGAGGAAACTATAAAGGATGTGCTCCTTCGATTTATGGGGCTGGTTTTTTTAATTATTATGACGTTCGTATTCGAAAGAAGAGATTAGTCTATACAGATCGACTTCATACTGATCCAAATTGTGAGGGAGCAGCTCTCAATGTTCAAAAAGAAGTATATCGTTTTAAGAAAATCAAAAAGATTCACCTGGGAGGAGGAATAACTAAGTATGAACTAGATTTAAAAACTCGTAAAATTCAGGTTACGATGAATGATGCTGGATATTTTCCTTATCTTAATGATATTTCTGAATGTGGCTTTACTGATTGGGCAGCAGGAATCACTCGAAAAGTAACAGGTCGGACCTGTGATTTTTTGCTTAGTGCAGATAGCTTTCATGATACTTATCGAGCTCGAGGAGAGTTGTATTATATTAGTGTTATCTTAGATAAGAGCAGTGGAACTCATAAAGAACTAAGTTACCCACTTTTTTTCTCTGAAAGCGGAGATAATTCCGCTGAGCGAATCGATGAAGAGTTTGTATGTACTAGAAATGATATCGTTTGTCCGAACTCTTAAGCTTTATTTATCAAAATAATTGGTGAAGGGGCTTTGAATAAAGCACCTTCGCCATACCATATAAGGTTCGAAAAGCTTGCGCGTAAACTGTATGGCTTTTATCAATTAAGTTTTATTCGAAAATTCGATTTTAATTTTTCAGCTAGAAAATAATCTTACCGGCCAGCATCTTTCTTAAGAGGGAAGTATTAATCAGGTATGTTGATTTTATTTCAACTTTGACTATAAAAATGCGAGCAAAGAAATCAAGATCGGTAATTTTATCCTGTAATATACCTGAGTAAAATATATCGTCAAAAAAAAAGTTCATTTGACCGATTAATTCTTTGAATAATCATGTCTTCAAGGAGGAAGATTAAGTTGAAAGATAAGGGGGGCATTTACAATCCTTCTAAGCAGTTTATGCTTGGTTCTAATAGAGAGGGTACAGGAATACCGCTCCTTTTACTCATTTTCTCATTCTTCGCTTTTGTTCCCTTTAAAAGTTTTTCGAGTAATAAAAGATATTTTGAATTATCAACAAAAAAAAGAGTATTTAGCTTTAGAAAAAAAGTTTTTAACAATATGGTTTTAGTCAAAAAAACTTGGAAACCTTTAAGAAAAGTTATAGGTATAAAACCTCAGAATCTAAAAATTAATACAAGTCAGGGATTTCAATCTAATTTCAACCTTGGTTCAGAAATTTACTCTTTAAAAAATATAGAAGTTAAATTTTTTACAAAAATATTAAGAAAAATAAAAAAAATACGAGATAAGAAAAAGATTAGTTCTTATTTAATCAAAAATCTTGAATATTCTTCAATGTTGGAAAAAGAACGCTTAGTAGATGCATTCCTCTTTTTAATCAGTTCTCTGAAATACAATCATAAGCACTTTAGAAGTGACTTTAAGAAATTCCTTGTCTTTTGGAGAAAATCAAGAACAGGTGCAAGGCAAAATATTTTAAGATGTCTTACTAATAGATCCAAGCAAGTAAAGCTAGAGCAAAGGTCGATAGCTTCAACCAATAGATTAAAAGAAAAAATTAAAAGTGAGGAACTGAGAAGAAATAAACAGCGCTTTGAGATCGAAGCACTCTATGATTTTTATGCCCTAAAAACAAATAATCAGGCGAACGGTTTCTCAAGTAATATTTTGAGTGAAGGAAGTCCTGGATTTGCACTTAAAATGGAAGTAGAACCTAATTGGTTTTTGAGAGCTAATGCTCACTCAATTACTTTCAAGTCTGATAGTAATCAACTTACTAACAACAAAGTTACTCCTCACGAAATTGAAGTTTCTAGAAATACCCAAATTTTTAATAGCATAGGCATGAACCTGGCAGGAGGTTATGAATCAGATATCTATTTGAAGTCATTGTCTCAAGGAGTCGCAACGCTTGATGATATTAAAAGCATTTTTGGGAAGCTAGAGTTTAATTATCCGTTGTTCAAACTTTTTGATTTTACTACAGTTGTAAAAGTTGATTATAAATTGAGTTTGATTGTTTTGAGTCCCAAAGCGATTGATTCTCCAAAGGAATTAGGGTTCGGCTTAAAACTAGAAAGATCAATCGCTACTAATACGAAGATTGGTTTTGGAATTTCTTATTCTGAATCAAGTTTTGAGGTAGATGGTTTTGAACAAGGCTTGAGAAGGTTCGGAGTGAGTAGTTATGTTTCATTTTGAATTTTGGCAAGTTTTGTTGGCATAATGATCTGAGCTCTTTTTTTTTATATTGGTAAGAAGGAAAATCGAAGAAAATCCTGAAATGGAGGTAAAATAATAGCTATTAGGTTTTTATCTTTTTGGAGAGAAAATGAAAAATATTATTTATAAAATTAATATTTTTATAGTAATCACGATTTTTGTTAGTAGCTGTAGAAATCCTCTTGGGGATAGTAGTATTGTGGACGAAGGTTATACGGAGATAGCGAGTAGTAACACTGCTCCAACGATTTCAGATATCACAAATCAGACAATCTATGCTAATAGGTCAACAATAGCTTTAGCTTTTACTATTCATGATGCTGAAGATGCTTTGGATTGTGTTACAAGTATGAGTATGAGCTCTAATAATACTACACTAATTGATGATGGCGATGTTGTTTTTTCGGGAACAGCTCCTAATTGCACAGTAGTCTTTACTCCAAATAGCAGTGAAGTCGGGATCGCAACTTTAACCGTTAGTGTAAGCGATGGTCTTTTAAGTGCTCAAGATATTGTCTTATTAACTGTATCAGCGGCCGCCGCTTCTACTATTCAAGGTTTTGTCATTAATGGACAAACTTTATCCGTATTATCTTACGGAGGAGGGGCATCTCTTACAGATGAGCATCAATGGTACTCTGATGGAGTTCCTGTAAGTGGAGCCGTAGGCACAACCTATGTTGTTACATCCGATGATGAGGGGACCAATATTACTTTAAGAGTAAATGGATCATCTGACTCCAACATACTATCAAATTTCTATCCTGGAGAATTATCAATTACTTCCTGGGTTGACCCTGCTTTTTCAACAACGAATTCTAGAATTCCAGGAAGTATTTTAATTGAAACGGGAACGGGGGCTAGTCCAGTTATTAGTGGTGGAGTTATTGAATTAACTCTAGGTCAAAAAGCTTTGCATGTTACTACTAACGAGACATCAAATCCTGAAGTCATTCTTGTCGCAAGAATTATCTCTGGAGGTGGGCAATTTTTTGATTTCAGAAATCCATCGGATGATAAACCATTGCTAGATGCAATAGCTGGACAGAGAGCTAGGGCAAGATCTGATTTGGGAGGGAGTTTAACTCAGACTTCTAATAGTTCTTTACCAGCAGGGTTTTCTTTATTGAGTTATTCGATCGATGGAACGACTTTGTCTCATAGAATTAGTGGTAGTGTCGCTGATTCAGTGGCGACAAGTTCAACTCTTTCAGGATTGGTAAGAATAGGATTAGGAACTAATGGTTATTCTAGTACTACTGCTAGTGTATCTAGTGATATAAAAGAAGTGATTACGACAGAAACCTTATCAAGTCTTGATAGAAAAAAAGTTGAGGGTTATCTCTCTTGGAAGCATGGAATTGAGGGTGATTTACCAGTAGACCATCCTTACAGAAATACTGCTCCATAAGTACGAGATATACTTTTTAAAATTATAGTAAACTTATACTTCGATTAATCGCTGAGAGTATTCTCTATTATTCTCTCGATTAATAGATCCTTTTATTTTTAAAGATACTTTTAATAATTTTTATTTTCCAAGGAGTATTAATTTCTCCACTGATGATTGCTCTTTTTAAAAAATCTCTCATCTTTATTGTTGGAACAACATAGGATAGTTGTTTCCAAATCTCAGGATGATTTTCGCTCCTAAATACTGCCTTTATATTATCTTCTTTCTTGAAAAACTTGCTTTTTGGGGCACGCATTGTCCATATAATTCCTATAAGTTTAGTCGTTCTTCTTACAAAAACAGGAGATCCTGAATCTCCATGAGAAACTTCACAGCCAGTAGCATATGACCATGTTCTATAAGGTGCAGGATTGAACTCATCAGGATCTTGAAAGAGTATAAATTGATTTGTTTTAGAAAAAACCTTACACCATCTTGAGCTATCAAATGCTAGTCGTTGCTTTTTATTGAAGGCTTTGCCATATCCCAGAGTAAAGAGGGGAAGTCCTTTTTTTATTGTTTGAAAGCTTAAAGGATAGGCAGATCTTTTTAGCTTTTTTAAATCAAAGCCTTTTGGATCAATTATTAAAAGAGAAAGTTCAATTTCTGGCCAACTTCCTATAAATTCTTTAACGATAGCTTTTTTCCTCTGAGAGGGAAAGTAAACTTTTTTGTTTAAGCATTCTTCTTGGTTTGGGCATATATGATAATTCGTTGCTAGGATATGCTTCCCTTGATGTATACCCAAATAGAATGATGTTCCTTCGAGGAAATAACCAATTCCTGATGTTATTCGTCTTAAATATTTTGATTTTTTTATGTGGTTTTTATTTATTTTAATTCTATTCCATTGCTCACCGAGTATATAGTCATTATCTGTTCCTATTTCAGTCGTTTGTGCATTTGTTACTTGTAATAAAAAAATAAAAAAAACTAAAATAATTCCTTGTTTCAGAAAAATAGAAAGAATAAAACTTTTTGTTTTCATGAACGATTCCTATCTAATTGTTGGTAAAGGCCATATCTATCAATTTGCATCCAATATTCTTTAACTAAACCATTTTCAAATTCATAAACAGTTGAGGTTCTCTCTGTTATTTTTTTAAAAGAAGGTTCGTATTTTTCTAGCTTTCGAGAATGAGTTCCTGATGCTTCCCAGCGAACATAGACTTTCTCATTGTGAGAAAATATAGTTTCAATATTTGATTTCCAATCGGGGAAAATATTTCTCCAAGTAATAACTTTTTTCTTATAAGATTCGTGATCTCTTTCAATAACCTGGTTTTGTGATTCTGATACTACTTGATGAGCTAGAAATTTTTTTTGAAAAACTTCTGGTATTAGATTGATTTCAGATTTATCCCATATTTTATAAATGAGAAGTTCTATTTTTTTGATATTTTCATTCATAAATTGGTCCTTATTTCAAACTCATGCTTTGGTTTAAGAGCGAGGATTAAGATTAAAGTCATTAGAACCCATGTTATACCTATGAGACCGATTGTTTGAATCTCTCGAGGTATATCTGTCAGACCAATATTGCCTAATAAAATTAGAATAATAATGGCAAGGACAAGACCAATGTAGTGATAAAAAGTCATTAGAGAGTTAATTTGAGCTTTATCTGTCATTTTAAAAAGTACTTGTCGTGATTCAATTTTAATAACTTGAGATAAAAACCCAACACTTGTAAAACTTATGATGATGAAAGGGATATTCTTAGACATTGGAATAATCATCAATATTAATGAGACTAAAATCATAGCGATAACATATCTTGAAATCTTTGCTTCTTTAACAAATTGACTTAAGAAAAATCCACAAAATAATGATCCTAATCCCATTAAGGTATCAACTATGCCTAAGGTACTAGGAGACTTTTTTAAATAAATTAGAAAAAAAGGAGCCAGAATTGTATTAATTCCCATTAACAAAGGGAATGCGAAAGATCCTGAAAAAAGAGCAGGAATTATTTCTTTTCTTCTCCTTAAGAAAAAAATTAATCCTTCTTTTGAAGAGTTAACTTCAGTATCATTATCTTCTATATTTTTTAGATTCCTCATCTCTAAGAAAGATAGAAAGTCAATAAGGCTAGAGAGAAGAATGACAGTTTGAAAACTAAAAATATCGAGGAGTAATCCTCCTAAGAACGCAGAAGCTAAATATCCTCCTTGCCAACAACCGTGTAAGAAAGAAATTTTTTTCTGAGAAGCATCTCGGGAAACAGATTCGCTGATTGTATCGAGTAATGGCTGAGAGCAATACCAAGACCCATAATAAACTAGAATCATAAGCAAATAGAGAGGAATATTAAAAGGAAGAATTGCAATTAAGAAAGCGATCAAAGCTCGTGTCAAAATGAGTTTTTGACTCCATGGGATGATTTTTCGATTAGAAATAAATTTTTTTAAAAAAGGCATTAATACAAGAGGAGGAATTAATGTCAAAATAAGAAGTAAACTTGTATTAAAGCTCGCTTCTTCTTTAGATAAGCGATTTGCTTCAACAATAAGCGTAAACGCAAAGAGTCCTTCTGCAAAAAAGACAAGAGAACTGGCTAAAAAAAAGCTTCTAAAGGCTTTGTCTTTTTTAAGCAGTTTCATACTCAACTTTTAAATTTTCTATAACGGACAACATATCTTTTTTTACGTTATTAAAATTACCAGAGAAGAGAAATCTTCCGAGATTCTTATAATAGTCGCCGCTAGGTAGAAGAGATTTCCCAGGAGGCCAAAGAGTTTCTTTCACTAAAGAAGACGATTTCTGGGCCAATGAGATTTCTTTGATTTGGCATTCGTAAGGATGAGGGTTTGGAATGATTAGCCATCCACCATTTAATTCTTCAATAATCTTTTCGTCGAATGCTAAGCCAACTTCGAGTCGGAACCATTGCCTCATAATGTCAAATTTTAAAACTTCTTTAAAAAGGAATGGCACATCTGCTCCTCCAATCCGGGCTCCAATCTCTAAAAAAGTAATTTCATCTTGGTTTTTAAAAAATTCTAAATGAAAAGCTCCTGTTTTTAGACCGAGTGATTTGATGACTTTAGAAGTGAATTTTTTTATTTTTTGATTATCTTCTTGATCATTAATCATGATAGAACCTAAAGGATTTCCTTGTAGGTAGGAGTAACAGTTATTCAAATATTCTGAGCTTTTCAAAATAACAATTTCACCGTCTCTTACGAGGCCATCAGTATGATAAACTGAGCCCTCTATGAATTCTTCAATCTCTGGATCTTCTGGAATTTCACATGCTTCTATCTCTTGATAGGTGTTTAAAATCTTAACTCCTTTACTAGAAGCACCGAAGCGAGGTTTTAATACTAAAGGAAAATTAAAATCTTTAGCAAAGTGTAAGATGTCTTCCCTGGATTCTACGATTTTGTTTCTAGGGACTTTAATCTGCGCTTTTTCTAAAATTTCTTTCATGTAAAATTTATCTCGAAATGCTTTCGCTGATTCAAGATTCATTCCTGGTATAGAAAGAATTTCTCTGAGCTTTGCAGAGGAAATTATATCAAATTCAGACATAGAGACAAGATGTGAAAAATGACCAAAATTCTTTTGCCAGCTTTCGACAGCTTTTTTTATTGGAACGATATCATCGAAGTTTTCAACTTCAACGAGACCTTTGTAGGAACTTTCAAATTGGCGAATATATTTTGCAGAGTCTTTAGTCGTAAGGCAAAAAAGATTAATTCCTTCACCTTCTACAAAGCGATGATAATCTGCAAATTCATCATCCCAGCGATTGAGTACTAGTACATTTTTCATGAAGCGACTCGATGCTTATCCTCTTTTGTCGCTTGGTAGAGCTCTTTGAAATAAAGACTTATGAGGTAGATGAAGGTTGTCATGTATTCCTTGGCAAGCTCTAAATCTTCTGAGCTTTTTATTGAAAGAGACAGCATTCCTTCCATCAAGCCAACATGATCTTTTAGTTCATCAATATCAAGATGAGATTGAGATCCATTGACGTAGCTCGAGCCAAATTCAGATGCAGCCTTACTTGTGATTGTTTGATTATAGGTATCAGAGTATAGCTCGACAAAGTAGTTCCATACTACAGTTGGAATAGCTCCATCTCTGTCAATCGAGCCTTTTAGGTAGTCCATAAGAAGATAAGTTGAACGGAAAGGCTGGCTGTTTTCTATATCTTGTTGAGTCATTCCAAAATAGGAAAGATCTTTTTGAAAAAGCTTATCGTGTCCATATTCTTCGACAAGATATGTTGCCAATCTTCCTGCTAGAGTCTGTTGCTTTTTTCCTAGCTTATAAAGACAGTAAGCGTCAACATCGTTGTTAATTTGTATTCGCAGAAGAGTTTCTAAAATATGCCTTTTGTAAAATTCCTTTTGAGTTGAAATTCCTAAATGGAATTCTGATATGAAAGAGGATTCCTCTAATAAGTTTTTCATCTCTAAGTTGAAAATTTGGTTGAGTTCCTTTTTTATTTTACTAACTTTGATTTCCATTCTTTGCTCTCCTTATGATTTTTGGGAACATACCATCTTTATTTTGGTCAAGTAAATATTGACTTTTTTAACTTTTTGTTTAATTTTGCTTAACAATGGATCTGAATAAAATTAAATACTTCTGTAAGGTTTATGAGCAGAATAGCTTAACTCAAGCGAGCAAGTCTCTAGGGATTACCAAGTCGGCATTGAGCCTCTCTTTGAAAAGTCTTGAAAAGGAAGTTGATACTTTCCTTTTTACTCGAACTAACAAGAAAATGATACCAACGGGAGAGGGTGAATTTTTTTACAAAAAAGTAAAGCCATTAATTTATGAATTGAGTGATTCTTATAATGAGCTTGTGAATTTAAAGCAATCATTTTCTGGAACGATTAGAATTGGAGCTCCGATTTGCTTTGGGGTAGAGATTCTTCGCCCTTTTATTCAAGAATTTTTACAAACGAACAAAAATGTTGCAATTGATCTTCATCTTGAGGAAGGGAGCAAAATTTTAGAAAAGCTTCATAAAGGGCATCTTGATTTTGCGATAGTTGGAGAGGAAGTAAAAGAAAGCATTTCGAGATCTATTTATATTGAGAAATGCTATGAATATGAGCTTATAATGACTTGTTCAAAGAAATATTTTCATAAATATTTGAAGGGTGAGGAGTTGTCACTTGAATATCTTAAAAAATTATCTCTTGTATCTTTGCCTCATATTGATCTTACTTCTTGGGTGGAAGCTCATTATAACGAAAAAACGAGACTGAGTTCTCGTTTTTTAGTTAACAATCATCATGCACATATTGACTGCCTTAAGAATTCAATGGGAATAGGACTACAAGCGAGTTATTCCATTCAATCAGCTGTTAATAAGGGACAACTTGTGGAGTTAAGGCCTAGCGAAAAAAAAATAATGTATCCTTTCTACTTGATTCAATTTTATGACCAAATACCAACAAGTGTTTTAAGAGCATTTTCAGAGGATTTCCAATCATATATTAAAAAATCATAAGGACTCAATTGAGTTCCCCTCTATAAATATAAAAAAAGAAAGAATCCCTATTCTAAGATTTATGTGTGATTTAAAGGTCTTATTCATTTGAATAAACAGAGTAGTCTCAAACCCTTACGTTGCTACGGATTTGGTATATTCAGCTAGTTAGCATTTTTGTCGTCTAAAATATGAATTTTTTTCAAGGGGATATCATTTATTTGTTTTCAATGTCTAGTTAATGCATGTATTTCAGAGATTATGAAGTATTTTGAGATAAAAATGAGTAAATTTTTAATAGTCATTTATTTGATTTTCAGTTTTTTAGGGACTGTAGAAGCAAAGCGTCTTAGCTGTAGAGGGAAAACATACGATACACGTATTAATAAAAATCTCGATATCTGGTTTAATTCTAATCTTCATTATATTGATAGTATTCAAATTCTTTATTGTGGAAAGTTAGTTTATTCAAGATATTTTAGGGCCTTTAATAAAGATACTATTCATGAAATTCAATCCGCGACAAAATCAATAGCATCTATATTGATTGGGATCGCTATAAAAAAGGGAATCATTCAATCGATAGATATACCTATTAGAAAGCTTCTTCCTCAATATAAAAAATATTTAACAGGACAAAAGTCTAAAATTACATTGAGACATATTTTGACGATGTCTTCGGGATTGCGTTGGAAAGATTTTGGTTTGAATAATTCCTTTGAAAGAATAAATAAAGCATCTGATTCTATTGCATTTGTCTTGAATGAACCCTTGGTAAGTAAGCCAGGTATCGTTTTTTCCTATAATACGGGAAGCTCTCATCTTCTTTCTGCGATTATTAGTAAATTAACTAAAATGTCGACTTTCGCTTTTGCAAAAAAGAATCTTTTTAGAAAGTTAAAAATCAAAGATGTTTTTTGGCCTCAACTTAAAGATGGGATTTTTCAGGGAGGCTGGGGAATGTATTTGAAACCCTTGGATATGTTAAAAATAGGAAAGCTATTACTAAATGAAGGAAGATGGGGAAAAGAACAAATTATTGATCAAGCTTTTGTGAGAGAGGCCTTAAGTCCACATTACAAAGTGACAAAACCGTATACTAGTCGATATGGATTTCAATTTTGGATTGAAAACTTTAAATTGCCTCGATATAAACGAGAATTCAATATTCCTGCAGCTAGAGGTTTTGGAGGTCAAGATATTTTCATTCTTAGAGATTTCCATACGGTAATTACTGTCACTGGAAACACAGGAAGACCTTTAAAAATGAAACACGATGTTAATTTTTTGCTCATCAATAGCATTTTACCAGGGATTTACTAGAGCATACTTTAAAGTTTTCTAGTCATTATGAAATGGCTAAAAAACTCTAGGAGGTGACTATGAGTAATATAGGAACATATTTTGAAATTCCTGTGATTGATATGGAGCGCGCTATTAATTTTTACTCTTTTGTTCTTGGCTGTGAGTTTTCAAAAGATATTATCCACGGCTGTGAAATGGCATTCTTTCCATTTAGAGAAGGAGCTGGAATTACAGGAGCACTTGCCAAGGGAGAGATATACAAACCATCGCTTGAAGGAAGCCTGATCTACTTATCAACAACTGATATTGATAGCGTGATGGTTAAAGTGAAGCAGAAAGGTGGCTCAGAACTTTTTCCCAAAACAGAAGTCTCTGATCTTGGATTTTCTGCTGAATTTAAGGATAGCGAAGGAAATAGGGTCGCTTTATTTCAAAAAAAATTGTGAGATTTATCATACTTATGAAATAGTCGATAATACCTAGGGACACGATTTTGTAACATCGGCTAATAAAACTTGAGTTAAATACAATTAAGGGAAACAAAAATGTTTAGATCTTTACTTTTAATCACTCTATTCACCAGTTGCGCTTCGTTTAATAAAAAACTTAATTTTGAACAATTTAATCAGATAAATGTTTTCAATAAATATATCCCACTTAATGAAAAAGAAATGTTGGTCATTACGCGCCTACCAAGCGATGAATACCGACGACTCTATAAAATGGATCTTACCTCAAAAGAACTAGAGCTTGTATTCGATGCCGAGCAAAGTATTAGTAGTATGAAAATGGATAAGCTTAATAAGTTTGTTTACCTTGCTATTGATAATGCAGGTGATGAGCAATACAAGCTTTATCAATTCGACTTAAAAACAAAAAAATCGAGAAAAATTTTTGGAAAAGATGATCGCAGGACGATGCTTCTAGAAAGCAATCCTACTGCTGATAAGTTATTGATTGTCTCAAACTATGTAAATAAGGCGATTTACCTGCCATATATTTTTGATCTAAAGACGATGAAAATTTCGAAGCCTCTCTATAATGCGAGTTTTGGTTCTTATAATATCGTTTACGATTGGAAAACAAAGGATATCTATTTCAGTCGCGGTCAGGACAATGCTACTAGCATTCTCTACAAAGTTTCTAAGAAAACAAAAAGACCTATTAAACTTTACTCCGCTCCGACAACAAAATATTCTGCTGCTTATTTAAAAGATGGTTATCTTTTTCTTAATACTTCTCATAAAAGAGACCGTGTGGGTTGCGCTAAGATTAGTATTAAAAATCTCAAGAGTATTCAATGGGTAAGGTATAAGAAAGATCGTGATCAATATTGCTTTTATGATAAAGCTGAAAATTTGTCCTATATTTGGATGTCGATGAATGGTCGCTCCACGAATAAAGTTTTTTGGGGGCATTTTGGAAAAGAAGTTCAACTGACAGATGGATCGGGAAAAGAGCTTATCAGCGAAGCTTCTCTGATCCCAAAAACGAAATCATTTATTGTAAAGAAGCATCCTCTCGGAAAACCAGCTGAAATATACAAATGGTCGAAAGGAAATTATACTCAATTGACTCAGTTAAATCAGTCCGGTTTAAGTTATAATGATATGGCAGACACTGAGGATTTTTATTATAAAAGTTATGATGGAAAACAGATCCACAGTATTCTCGTTACGAAAAAAGACTGGAAAAAATCTGAAAAGAAAAGACCGGTTATTATTTGGCCTCATGGAGGGCCTGATTGGTACTCAGGGCATGAATATTATCCGTATTTTCAATATTATACTCTAAGTGGTTTTATCGTTCTTGCCCCTAACTACAGAGGTTCTACCAGTTTTGGAAAATCTTTTGAGAAACTCAACGATATGGATTGGGGCGGAGGGCATATTAAAGATCTCGTTTGGGCCAAGAAAGCGTTAAAAGATATCCCTTACGCTGATACTAGTAATGTTTTTATTGCTGGAAGAAGTTTCGGGGGCTACTCAACCCTAGCTGCGATCACTTATCATCCGAATGAATTTAAAGCGGCAGTTGCTATTGTGGCCATCGGAGATCTTTTTGAGTTTCTAAAAACAATCCCACCGAGTGAAGGGTGGCAAAGAGAATTTCGTTCTGAAGTCGGAGATCCCAAAAAAGATAAAAAACTGATCTATGAGAGATCGCCTTTTTTTCATGCGGAAAATGTTACTATTCCTTTAAAAGTTTATCATACAGAGAATGATACGCGAACTCGTATAGAGAATATGAATAAATACGTGGCGAAATTAAAATCACTAAAAAAAGAAGTCGATTATGAATTGATCAAAGGTGAGGGACATGCGCCTAAGAAAAAAGAGACTTGGGAAAAACTTTTAAGTGGTACGGTTGAGTTTTTCAACTCTAAAATTCAGTAAGAATAGAGATTTTAGCTGTTTGTCATTATCCTCTTGATTAAATAAGTTCTGGTGCATTCTTAAGAAAGAAGTTACCAGAACATTTGATTATTATCTTAAATATTTGCTAATGAATTTTTCCATCTTAGTATAAAACTCAAAACGATTTTCTTGATTTCTAAAACCGTGACCTTCATTCTTTTTTACTAAATAGGGAACATCAATTCCTCTCTTTCTAAGAGCTGAAACAATTTGATCTGATTCCGCTTTGGCGACTCTTGGATCTTTTGCTCCTTGGGCAACAAAAAGTGGAGCCTTAATCTTATCAGCATTATAAAAAGGAGAAGCCTCTTTTAGATATTCTTTCTCTTTTACAGGATGTCCTACCATTTCATACATCATTTTTTTAAAGGGGTCCCAGTATGGAGGAATTGTATCCATAAAGGTTAAAAGATTTGATACCCCGACATAATCAACACCACATTTGTAAAGTTCGGGTGTATAAGTTAAACCAGCTAAAGTTGCATAGCCTCCGTAGCTTGCACCGTAGATACAGATCTTATTCTTATCTGCGATTCCTTCTGCTATTAAGTACTGGACTCCATCTGTGATATCATCCTGCATTTTGCGTCCCCATTGCTTAAAAGATGCTTCCCAAAATTTTCTTCCAAACCCTGTTGAACCTCTGAAGTTCATTTGAACGACAGCATAACCTCGATTGGCTAAAAACTGAACTTCTGAATTATATCCCCAGTGGTCTCTTGCCCATGGCCCACCATGCGGGTTTACAATCAATGGAAGTTTTTCAACATTCTCTAGTCCCTTAGGGATCGTTAAATAACCCTGGATATTTAATCCATCTCTTGATTTATAAAAAATAGGTTTAACTGAGGCCATCTCATTTTCATCGAGCCAGGGTTTTGGATCTAATAAAAATTTCAATTCTTTCTTTTTTGAATCGTAGGTATAGTATTTCCCGCTATTACGATCACTTGAAATATAGACAGTAAAAAAATCTTCATTTTTATTAGAAGAAGTTAAGTGAATTTTTTGGTCAGAAATCTTATCTGCGATATTATCAAAAATCTCCTCATAGTAATCACTGAAAAAATGCCTTCTTTCTTTCCAATCGGTATAAGAAGTCATCGTAAGCTCTTTTCTCTTTTTTGAGAAGTTTATTGAGGTGATATCATAATCATCATTAGAATAAACTTCTTTCAACTCTTTACCGGTACTTGGATCCATTAAAATGACAGCAATTGTGTTTCTTCCTAGATTCGAGAGAGCATAGACATTTTCATTTTTGAAATCAAAGAAAATGGGATTCAAGTCATCTTTAAAGTCAGTTGTAATAACCTTTTCAAAGTCACTCTTTTCATCTTTACGATAAAATAGAGTCTGGTTAACCCCGTCAGTTTGTTGTGCCATTCGCACTATGCCGTTATGATCAAGTGTCCAATTTGTAAAATTACCTGGGTTTTTAGCAACTAACTTTCTCCTTCCTGTTTTGATATTGATTTTATAAACATCAAATATTTTCTTATTTCTTTTATTCATTGAAATCATTATATGATCTTCTGAAATGTCTTCTAAGGGATCGATGACACGGGCCCTTGTTTTTTTATAGGGAGTGAGATCTCTTGCTTTCTTAGTCTTTACATTAACAGAAAAAACATGAAAATTTTCATCTCCTCCAAAATCCTTAGAATAAAGGATGTGATCATTGCCTTTCCAAGAAAGAGAACTTAAATCACGATCGGTAACAGAGGTTAACCTCATCCATTCAGATCCATTAAGTTTCTTTATATGAATATTCATTCTATTTTTATAAGGCATCATTGCGGCAATATATTGACCATCAGGTGAAATTCTAAAAGTTCGAGCGATCGAATTTTTAAAAAAGTCTTCTAGTGAGATTTTTTTGGCTAATTTGCCTGGTTGGTTTGAAGCACAACCCATTACGAAAAAAAATGTGAATAGAAAAAGTTTTCTCATAATAGCTTCCTGAGGTTAGTTTATGAATAATTAATTACCCGATAATACAGGAAAATTTATAATAAAACTAAAGACCGACGAAGCAAGTCAGGAAAGACTGCGTTTGGGAGATTTAATAATGAAGCAGAGTGCTTTATTTCAGAGTATGCTTTTTGTATTATTTGCTTGCTTAGTCCATTCAGAACTCCAGTTGTTAATACAAGACGGTTATTGATTATTTTAGACAAGCATCACAAGAAGTTTTCTAATACCGACGTCACTACATTTAGACTTTTTTTCATATTATAGGGGAGGAGAATATGAAAACTAAGATTCTTTTTATAATATCTATTTTATTAATTTGTAAAATCTTATTTATAAAGAAAGAAGGGAAGAAAGTATGAAACTAGGTTATGTGATTACTTATGTAGATGATGTTGTCGAAACATTAAGTTTCTATGAAAAAGCTTTTGGTCTCAAGATTAGGATGAAGTTTGAGGAAAATGGGATTGTCGATTATGGAGAAATGGAGACAGAAGGAGCAATCTTAGGGTTTGCCTCTAATGATTTTGCTCCGACCCTTTTTGAAGGAGATTATCAAAAATCAGATCTTAATAATAAACCCTTTGGTCAAGAGATTGTTTTTATTTCTGAGGATGTTCATCGTTCTTATAATACGGCAATTGAAAATGGAGCAATTTCATTGAAAGAACCGATTGAAAAACCTTGGGGACAGACAGTTTGCTATCTTAGAAGTAAGGAAGGAACTCTTATTGAAATTTGTTCACCAATGAACCAGTAGAGTTGAGAGGATAACGTTTATTATTTCAATTTTTTGGCATGGAAACTGAAAGAAATCTAATTCGGAATTTTGTTCAAGAAGATCTTGCAAGTCTTATTCCTATGCTAACTGATAATGAGGTTATGAAATCAACAGGTTTCAAAAAAGCACTCTTGCAAGATCAAATCAATGAACTTTTAGAAAAATGGATAAGTGAACCTCATGTATGGGGAGCTTTTGAAAAAAAAACGAATCATTTTATTGGGTGGTTTATGCTAAAGCAAACGATTTCAAAAGATCCTGAACTCGGTTTTATGCTTCCTCGTAACCAATGGGGGAAAGGGAATGCTACAGAAATTGGAGAAAGACTTGTTCAGTTTGCAAAGGAAGAGTTGAAGGTTCCAAGAGTGATTGCTCTTGTGGACTTGAATAATGATCCTTCAATTAATGTTCTAAGGAAATTAGGGATGAAAAAGTCTTTAGATCTAAAAGCAAAGGAAGGCAGTCTTTATTTAGAGCTGAATTTTTAGATAGATAATTCCTAGCTTAATTTTCTTATGTTATTCTCGGTAGAATGAAGCTCTCTTTAAAATATGCGCGCAATTTAATTATTGAAGCCCAAGGTCTTCATTGTGACTTTAAAACTCCATTACAGGTTCTTAGAAAGCTTGGCTATATTCAAATTGATACAATCTCAGTCGTTCAGAGAGCTCATCACCATGTTTTTTGGAGTCGATGCTCAAAGTACAAACCAAATGATCTTGATAAATTAGTTAAGAGTCGTAAAGCTTTTGAGTATTGGTCTCACGCGGCTGCTTATTTGCCAATAGAAGATTATCGTTATTCTTTGTACCTAAAGAATCGTTTTAAAAAAAAGTCCTCTAGCTGGTTCCCTAGAGATCCTAAATTAATGAAGTATGTTTATGATCGGATTAAGACCGAGGGACCTCTTCAATCAAAAGATTTTAAAAATGAAAAAGGTAGACGAAGTGGATGGTGGGATTGGAAACCAGCGAAGAAAGCTCTAGAGCGATTATTTATGGAGGGAGAGCTTGATATTTCTGAAAGAATAAATTTTCAAAAAGTTTATGACTTAAGAGAAAGAGTAATCCCTTCTCAAGTGGACCAGAGTCTTCCATCAGACTCAGAATATGCTCGATATTTGATTCGAAGAACATTAGAACATCATGCATTTGCAGCACCAAAAGAAATGGCTTATCTCGAAAAATCCGAGATGAAAAAAATCGTTAAAAAAGAAATTAATTCGTTAGTGGAGGAGGGGAAAGTTCTTAAAGTTGAAATTGAGGGGATTAAAGAGCCCTATTATATTTTGAAGAAAGGCTTAAACGAATTACACACAAAGAGAAAAAATGTCCATATTCTTTCCCCTTTTGATAATTTGGTCATCCAAAGAGATAAGCTTAAAAACCTTTTTAAGTTTGATTATCAAATAGAGTGTTATGTCCCTGAACCAAAAAGGAAGTTTGGCTATTTTTCTCTTCCTATTCTGGTTGACCAAGATTTTGTTGCTCGAGTTGACTGTAAAGCTGATCGCAAAGTTGGAGAATTAAGAATTAAGTCTTTTCACTGGGAAAAGAGAGAGTATCGAACTAAACATCAAACTCGGGTTTGGAAAAAACTTGATGAATTTGCAAAGTTTAATTCCTGTGTACTGCATTCTAAGTCAATTTAAAGTTTTCATGACTTGATAACTTTTAAATATCGTTGATATCGACTATAAATTAAGGATGTCTATTCTTATCACTCTCAAGAATCTTAATCTAAGCTTTGGTCAAAAAATCATTTTTGATCAGGCAGAATTAACGATTAACAAAGGAGATAAAATGGGTCTAATTGGTTTAAATGGCCAAGGGAAGAGTACTCTTTTTAATATTTTAATGGAGAAGACTCAAGCTGATATTTCAACACCTCCTTTTATTTATGATAAGAGTAATGAATATTTTGATATTTTTCATATTCCTCAAGAACTTAATATTAAAGACTTTAAACATCTTAGCATTGAAAACTATTTTCTCGCTTTTTATCCTCGTTTGCATGAACTTCATACAGAGCTAGAAAAAGATTATGGTAATAATAAAGTTCTTCAAGAGTTTGAAGACTTAAAAGGTTGGGATATTCAAAATAACTATGTCAGCTATCTTAAAGCTTTTGATTTAAAAGATATTTCTCGTTCTGTTAAAAACCTTAGTGGAGGAGAGAAAAGAAAAATGGCCTTAAGTATTGGCTTGAGTTCTACTGCTGAGTTCTTACTATGGGATGAGCCGACAAATCATTTAGATATTGAAACGATAGAGCGCTTTGAAGATGAACTTTTGAGTTCTAAAAAAACTTATATGATTATTAGCCATGATCGTTATCTCCTTAATCATACGACTGATAGAATTTTTCATATAGAAAGAGGTAAAATTACGAGTTTTAAAGGGAACTATCTCGATTACTTAGCCTATCTTGAGGAAAGAGAAGCTGAGCTCCGAAAAAATTTAGACAAATTAGAAAATAAACATCGTAGAGAGCTTGCTTGGATGCGACAAGGAATTAAGGCGAGAAGAACACGTTCAAAGAAAAGGATCGAAGGTTTCCATAATATTAAAGAAGGCATTGCGGACATCAAAAGTAGGAGTAAACGAGTTGTCGATCTTGGTTTACTTCATAGCGGGAGAAAATCAAAGATCCTAATTGAAATAAAAGAAGGAAGTTTCTCTTACGGAGAACGTGAAATTTTAAATGACCTTAATTTGATGGTCGCAAGAAAAGATAAAATTGCACTAATCGGTCCAAACGGAGCAGGAAAGTCAACTTTGATAAATATTTTTCAAGAAAAATTACAATTAAGTTCTGGTCATCAAAAAAATCTTCAAGGTCTTAAGGTTATTGTGTTTGATCAGAATCGTGAAAGCTTAGATGAGGAAAAGACTCCTGTTGAAATAGTGGGGGAAGGGAATGATTTTGTTATTCTTGGTAATGGTCAAAGAAAGCACATTCATTCTTATCTTGGAGACTTTTTATTCACAAACGATCAATTGAATAGACCTGTTTCGACTCTTTCCGGAGGAGAGAAAAATAGGCTGCAATTAGCAATGTTTATGAGACAAGCTGCTGATCTTTGGGTTTTTGATGAACCGACGAATGATCTTGATATTGAAACGATTGAACTTTTGGAGAGGGAGCTGAAGGCTTATGAAGCGGCGGTGATCATCATTGGTCACGATAGGGCCTTTCTCGACAATATTTGTAAATCGACTTGGTTGATAAATGATAAAAAAATCGAGGTTTTTGAAGGTGGCTATACTCAAGTTGCGCCTTATCTTCATGCACTCGAGATAGAAAAAACAATTCCTAAAAAGAAAGTAGAGGAAATAAAGGAAAAACCAAAACAAAGAAAGCTTACTTATAAAGAAAAAGAACGTCTTAAAGTCATAGAGTCTGAAATAGAAAAAGAAGAGCGAAATGTTACCAGAATTGAAGAGTTACTTGCGAATTTTGATTTTTCAAATATGAATACAGAGAAACAAAAAGAGTATAACAATCTTGATAAAGAAAAAGTAAGGAGTGAAAAAAAGGTAGAAAATCTTTTCTCTGAATGGGAAGAGCTTTCTGCTATTTCGAAGATAGAGACTGTTTGATACTTCAAATTAATGAAATTATTTATGTCTTGCTTTCTCAATAGTTTTTTTAATCTTTCTTTTATAAATCTTAGGTCTGTTTTTAGATTTTTGATTCTCTAGAGCAATGCTGACTTTTAATGTTCTTCCGTCTAGTTGTGTCCCATCGAGAGCATGAATTGCTTCTTTCGCAGATTTTTTGCTTTGCATTTGAACAAAAGCGATACCTTTACTTTTATGAGTTCTTTTATCGCGGGTGATTCTTATGAAGGTCACATATCCAAACTTCCTAAAAATCTCGAGGATTTGTTGTTCAGTTTTATGATAGCTAAGATTACCTACATAAATTGTCGTGAAATCACTATCTTTTCGAAGGTATCCAACCGAAAGTTTTTCTAGCTTTTTGTCTGATTTTAAATTCTTCATATGCCTTAAATACCATGGCTTTGCTGAAAAAAGTAATAATTAAGGATATCTGTAAAAAGGTGATGCATAAAACTTCAGAGAAGTTTCTTATCGATTTCTCCCAGCAATAACGAAGGGTTAGCATAGATTGAATAAAAAAGACTTAAGTGTTATAATAAATAGGCAAACGGTCTACGAGATTCTTTTTTTTTCAGCCTATCAACCTGTTCTAAATTCTCTCCTTGGTTTTTTGTATAACTTTAAACTACTCTGGAGGAATTTTATGAGTAATAAGATTTATGTTGGAAACATTTCATTCGAAGCGACAAACGAGACTTTATCAACTCAATTTGAGCAATATGGAACAGTTAAGTCTACAAAGATCATTACTGACCGAGATACTGGTCGAAGCAAAGGTTTTGGATTTGTTGAAATGAGTAGTGCTTCTGAAGCTAGCGAAGCAATTTCCAATCTTGATGGTACGATGTTTGAAGGTCGTCAATTAAAGGTAAACGAGGCAAAACCTCAAGAAAGACGTTAGCAAGCTCAGTCTTTGTTTCTTATTAATTTGAAAACGAATTTGCTACAGGAGGTAGGGAATGGGTCGCTCTAAATTAACTTTTCAAAAGAGTGAAAAGAAAGATTCTCAAGCTGAGCCTTTAATGGATGAAGGTTCTGAGCTTGTTGGAAAAGTTGTTTTTTCTTTGAGTTCCGGAGTTGGGCGGATTACTTCGATTTCGAAGATAAACGAAAGTTCAGATGACTACTATGTTGTAAATTTCGAAACGAGTACGGCAGTAGATTATATCCGAATCGACTCGGCTCATAGTTTTCGCGTAATCTCTTCTGATGAAGAGTTTGAGAAGGCTTTAAATGAGCTAGAGTCAGGAACAATTCTAAAAAAATTTGATTCTAAAAAAGATCGAGTCCATTATTTTAAATCTCTCGAGCAGCAATATGATTTAGATTCATTAATTGAGCTTATTAAGCAAATGTCTGGACATGATGACCTCGGAAGTATTGAGAAAAAAGTTCTTCAAAGAGGAATTGATTCACTCATTGAAGAATTTAAAGTACATAAAAAACTTTCCGATGATCAATCGCGAGAAAAAATTGAGTATTTAATTAGCGCTTAGCTTAGAAACAAAATTTTCTTTTTTATTGTTTAAAGAAGATTTCTTCCACCAAGGCTCATTCGAGTAATCATGTGATAGGTTGACCATTTGTCCGATTTTAGGAACAACAAGGTTGATATTGTTTTCTTTTGACATTGCAAATAATTTTTCCATTGGTTCATACCAGCTATGCATGGCCAGGACAAACATCGCCCAGTGTATTGGAAAGAATTTCTTCGCTTTTAAATCTTTATAGGCTTGAACAGATTGTTCGGGTAGAAGATGAACTTCTTCCCATTTTTTGTTGTATTGTCCACTTTCAATGAAAGCAACATCAAAGGGACCATATTTTTTTCCAATGTCTTTAAAGTGAGTATCATACCCAGAGTCACCACTAAAGTAAATATTATGATTCTTTGACTGGAGAACCCAAGAGGCCCAAAGTGTTTTGCAGCGATCGAAAAGTCCACGACCTGAAAAGTGCTGAGAAGGAGTTGCGATGAACTTCACTCCATCAAACTCTGCTGTTTCCCACCAATCCTTTTCAGTAATTTTTTTCTTAGGAACCCCCCATCCTTCAAGATGTTCTCCTACTCCAAGTGGCGTAATATACTGAACATCTTTGTCTTTAAAGTACTTAATAGAATCCATATCAAGATGATCGTAATGATCATGAGAAATGAGAATATAATCAATCTTTGGGAGTTCTTCGAGTTTTAGTACTGGAGCTTGAAAGCGAGTGACCGCAAAACTAACAGGGGAGGCTGCATTAGAAAAGACCGGATCAACTAAAACAATTTTTCCATCCATATTAAGAAGAAAACTTGAATGACCAAACCATATTGTTTTGAGTTCATTACTTGGTTCTAAAAACTTTGCAAGATCAGGTTTGATTTCAGGTAAAGGTTTTTCAGGGCTTCTGTCTTTTCCACCTTTAAAGAAATCAATAATATCTTTAAAACTCATCCCTCTTTCCCAGAGTTTTTCCATCCTTTCTGGAACTCGGTTAACAAATCTTTCTTTCTCCTGATTATAGTTTTTTGAAACTTTAAATTTTTCGATCCTCTCTTTTCCTGGGCTGGTCCCCATTGCACTACACCCGACCATGATGGCCCCTAAGCCTAAAAAACTTAAAATGATTAATGTGATTTTCATGATTGACCTCTTGTATAAAATCCTGTTCTACGATAAAGTAAACTAGTGTGTTTACTTTACGGCTAATCCCAGGGGGATTCAAGCAAAAAGTAAACAGAAGTGTGTACTTTTTGTGTTTTTATTAATAATTACAGGTATTTAAATGGATAGAAAGGAAGTAAAAACAGCCCAAATCCTTGAAGCAGCAACAGAGGAATTCCTTCAAAAGGGAATGGATGCGGCTTCAATGCATAATATTGCCGAAATGGCCGAGGTTTCTAAGAGAACCTTGTACAAGTACTTCTCTAATAAAGAAGAGCTCTATGATGCTTTAGTTGATGAAATTCTTGATCGTTTTCAAGATGTGTCTCAAGAAGTTTATAGCTCAAACTCTTCAATTGAAGAGCAAATTAAAAAGCTTGTTACTGCTAAGGTGGAGCTTCTTTTGACTGACTCTTTTATTAAAATTTCGCGAATTGCGATTGGGGAAATGTTTAAAGGTCGGCAGTTAAAAAAAGATCAATTAGAGCGAATGACTGAGTCTGAAGTTCATTTTGTGAGCTGGATTCAAAAGGCCCAGAAAGATAGAAAGATAACTTCAGATGTTCAAGCTGAAATGATTGCTATTCAATTCCATTCTGTACTCAAGGGACAGATTTATTGGCCAGTTCTAATGGGCTTAGAGAAGAAGGAAAACTTAAATCTTAAATTGGTTAAAGAATCGACTGTTGATTTTTTCTTAAAATCATTTTGTCTCTAGCCTTGATCAAACTCAGCGTTACCTATTTTTACTAAAATATTGGAGAGTGAATTCAGTTCACTTTTTGAAAGAATCGATTGGAGTTTTTTATTTGTTTTGATCGAACCATCTTTTAAATGAGGAAACGTTTTAAGACCTTTATTTGTTAAGTTTATTTCTATAAAGCGTCTATCCTCTTTATCTATTTTTCTTGTGACCAGTCCTTTCTTTTCAAGCTTATCTATACGACGAGTAATATAGCCTCGATCCATTCTAAGATATTCCGCTATATCACAAGGATTACCACTAATATTATTATAAAGACAACTTAAAACAGCATATTCATTAGGAGTGAGATCATATTCCTTAAGAAAGATTTCGAAGTATTGGTTTGTCAGTCTTGCAGATCTTGAAAGCCAATAGCCTAAGCTATCTTTCGCGGTGTATCTCGTCATATTTAGTTGATATCATCAATAGTTGACACAGTCAACTATGCCGGTATCATGAATTAAATTCTTAGAGGTGAGTATGTCTAAAAAAGCAATCATTGCTGATAATAAACCTATTAAAGCTGAGGTTAAGAAAGGAGAAAATTATTTTTGGTGTGCTTGTGGAAGATCAAGTGGCCAGCCTTATTGTGATGGGAGCCATCGAGGAACTAGCTTTACTCCAATGAAGTTTACTGCCGATGAAGATACAGATGCCTATCTTTGTATGTGTAAACAAACAAAAAATCCTCCTTACTGTGATGGAAGTCACAAAAATATTTCCAAAGACGAAGTAAAGAGCTCTTCGAGTTCTTCTGGTCAAGCAACAGTGACTCCAGAGGAACCTCATGTTGCTTATATTCATGAACTTGCTAAGAATGGACTTTCCAAAGTAGGGCATCATGGAGAAATGGGAGCGATGGGTGTTCCTGGAAAAGACCTGCCGAAGTGGGATGATATCCAATTTATTACTGGGCAGATGGCAAAGAAACCTCTCCTCGATGATGCTCCAGTTGCTACCGAACTTATCATTGGAAAAAAAGCAAAAAAGCCTTTAAGGCTTCGTATCCCTATTTTTGTTTCTGATATGAGTTTTGGCGCTTTATCAGAAGAGTCTAAAATTGCTCTTGCAAAAGGAGCTGAAGAGGCTGGGACGGGAATTTGTTCAGGAGAGGGTGGAATGCTCCCTGAAGAACAAGAAAGCAATTCACGTTATTTCTATGAACTCGCTTCTGCGAAATTTGGTTATTCTGAAGATAAGTTAAAGAATGTACAAGCTTTCCATTTTAAAGGAGGGCAAGGAGCTAAGACAGGAACAGGAGGGCATTTACCTGGAAATAAAGTGAAAGGAAAAATTTCTGAAGTTCGCCAGATAGAAGAAGGGCATGATGCTATTTCTCCATCTACTTTTACAGATCTTCATACGGTTGAAGATTTTAAAAAGTTTTCTGATAGAGTACGAGAAATTACAGGTGGAATCCCAATTGGATTTAAACTCTCAGCTCAGCATATAGAAGAAGATATTGAGTTTGCGGTTCAGGCGAGTGCTGACTATATCATTCTTGATGGAAGAGGAGGAGGAACCGGAGCAGCGCCTTTGATATTCAGAAATAATATATCAGTTCCTACAATTCCTGCACTTGCGCGGGCCAGGCATTATCTCGATAAGAAAGGGTATGATCATGTCTCTCTTATTATCACAGGAGGTCTTCGAACTCCTTCTGATTTTGCTAAAGCATTAGCACTTGGAGCAGACGGGATTGCTGTCTCGAACTCTGCGATGCAAGCGATTGGTTGTGTCGGAGCCAGAATGTGTAATACAAATAATTGTCCAGCAGGTATTGCGACCCAGAAGCCAGAACTACGAAAGAAGATTAATGTTGATGATGCTGCTAAAAAGTTAGCTCGATTCTTTGATGCTTCGACAGAGTTGATGAAGATTTTGGCAAGGGCCTGTGGTCATGATGATCTCAACAAACTAACTAAGAGCGATCTTACAACTTGGAAGAGAGAGATGAGTGATCTTTCAGGTGTTAAATTCAGTGGAGTGAGTTCGTTTCAATAAACTTCATTTTGCAAAAAAAATTACAGGTGATCATATTAGTTTTAACTCTCTTTTGAGGTTGTGTCTTTTATTTTTCATTCAAAATCTTATAGGCATATTCCTTTCCCCACTTTCTCAAAGAAAGGAGGACGGGTTTAATGTTTTTCCCTGCTCAGTGAGACTGTATTCGACCCGAGGGGGAACTTCTGGATAAGCTTTCCGATGAACAAGTCCAAAAGCTTGAAGGTCTTTGAGTTGTTTTGTAAGCATTCTTGTGCGTACTTGTTAAAAATATACTTTAAAGTACCATAACCGAAAAGAGGAGAATTATGGAATATTATTCGGTTTTGGCCGTGACTCCCAACTTCTGAAGATTGGATTCCTGATTATATTGAACCTAATAATAAACTGATTGCTCAATATGGAGGGAAGTATCTCGCTCGCATAGCAGTTCATGAACAAATAAAAGGAGAAGAAACTCCCTCAGCCTTGAGAATTACTATTGAACGGCCATCGAAACAAGTTGTTGTAGACTTTATGAATGACGAGGAGTGCAAACCTTACTTAGCAGCAAGAACTGCAGGAAGCGAAAGCTTTCATCACCTAATTAAAGCAAAGGATGACTTAGCGTGAGAATTTTAATTACTGGAGCCACAGACGGTATTGGACTTGAAACCGCAAAGAAATTTAAAGAACTTGGACATGAAGTGATTGTTCACGGAAGAAGTCCTGATAAACTTGAAAAAGTTAAGAAAGAGTTAGGAGTCGAGACCTTTAGAGCTGACTTTTCTAATGTCGCTGAAGTTAATCAATTAGCAGATGAAGTTCTTTCAAATTATTCGGAAATAGATGTCCTTATCAATAATGCTGGAGTTTTTAAAACTTCTAATCCTATGACAAAAGATGGATTCGACATCCGTTTTGTTGTGAATCTTTTCGCACCTTTTATTTTAACGAAAAAGCTACTTCCTATAATAAAATCTCAAGGAAGAATCATTAATCTTTCTTCTGCTGCTCAAGCCTCAGTCGATTTTGATGCTGTTGAAGGGAAGAGAGAACTTAATGATTTTGAAGCTTATGCTCAAAGTAAACTTGGGATTACGATGT
Organism: Bacteriovoracaceae bacterium; assembly: GCA_965217035.1. GTDB lineage: Bacteria > Bdellovibrionota > Bacteriovoracia > Bacteriovoracales > Bacteriovoracaceae > JAUHYH01. Next base: position 2,763,054 of record OZ244226.1, read on the forward strand.
GGTCTCGTCATTTAGCCAATGAGTTAGGAGAAGGACCCGTTGTCATTGCTGTTAACCCTGGTTCTTTACTTGGAACGAAGATGGTGAAAGAAGGATTTGGGACAAATGGGAATGATATAAATATTGGAGTCAATATTCTGAAAGCTTTATCTCTTGATGAGAAACATGCCGGAGATTCTGGAAAGTATTATGATAATGATAATCAAACTTTCGCTGATCCCCAGGCAGATGGTCTTGATGAAACCAAAACCGAAAAACTTATTGCTTTACTGAATCGTCTCAACAACAACTGATTTAGGAAATCTTACCTTAGGAGCTATTGCATACTTATCAGATTCTGCGCGGTATCCAATAGGACAAGCCACTGATGTTGTCAGATTTTTCTCGGCGAGTCCAAGAACTTCATCATATTTAGGAGCGATAATTCCCTCCATTGGGCAAGCATCGATATTCATCATTGCACAAGTTGTAAGAAGATTTCCAAGAGCAAGATAAACTTGGTTTTTCATCCAAACAAGCTTTTTAGCATCATCCATTCTTGAAAGAAAACCTTTCATAACATCTTCATAACCTTTAACTTCTTCATGAGACTGACCTCTCGTTTCCATGATATCTTTAACAAAAGCATCAACATGAGAGTCATTAAACTCTTTATAGGTACAAAGAACAATATGATGAGAGCAATCAGTGACTTGTTTTTGGTTCCAGCTATGGCCAGTTAATGTTTCTTTAATTTCTTGATTTGTAATGACGAGAAATTTCCATGGTTGAAGTCCAAAAGAACTGGCAGAAAGCCTTAGGCTTTCTGTAATTGTTTCGAGGTCGGCATCAGAAACTTTTTTACTTGGGTCAAATTCTTTAGTTGCGTAACGCCAGTTGAGTGATTCAATGATGTTCATAAAACTTCCTTAATTTAAAATTGATAATTTATCTTAAAGCAAGGTCTGAGGAACTTCAATTACAAGAAATCTATTTAGTAAGGTGAGTAAAAGTACGAGGGAGTTTCGTTAAATCTTCTTGGCTGCAATAGATCACACCCTTATGGTTCATAAAAGTCGAGTCTTTTCGATTAAGGTCTAATGAATTCAGCTCAAAATCAGAATTAAAGCCTCCGGCTTCCGACTGGATAACTGAGCTGGCAGCAAAGTCCCAAAGACTTCCTCCACCCAGTGCTTTTTTTGGAAACTTATAATAGAGGGCGGGTGCCATCTCAATTGTTGTAATTCCATTCATAACGGCACCTCCTAAATGATGGAGTTTGAGTTCATAACCCATCTCCTTCACTTGTCTGGTCAGTATTTCTATTTGCTCGTCAAATTTTGGGTGCTTTAAAAAACTTTGATCGAAAAGGAGAGTGAAATCTTTTGAAAAAGAATTAACTCTAAGGGGAGAATCATTTTTGAAGGCCCCTTTTCCTTTAATTGCAGAATAGAGCGACTGTGAACGTGGATTATTGACAACACCAATAATGGGCTCTCCTGATTTAGAAATCAGAGCAATTGAAGTACTATAACCATCTTCATCCCGGCTAAATGCCAATGTCCCATCGAGAGGATCAATACACCAGAAGTAATCTTTTTCAAATCGAGAAGAATCATCAACACTTTCTTCTGCGAGTATGCCAAGGTCGAACTTTTCTAAGGTTGGATTAAGGTTTTGGAGAATAGTCTCCTGTGATTTTAAATCGATCTCTGTAACGACACAGGAAGCGAGATTTTCTCCTCCCTCCTTAGAGTGAACTTCCAAAGGTTGTCCTTGCTTTTCAGCGATAATAGTTCCAGCTTTAAGGGCCGCTTTTTTAGCTATTTCACAAAGCTCTAGGAGTTGTTCATTATTTAAGATCATTTAATACCTTATTCTTCATGGATTCAGAGTAGAAATTTATCTTCCAATGACCTGGTTGCCAACCTTTAAGAAAACGATAAAAGTCACACCAGGCATAAGAATAAAGTTTGCGCCATTCTTTTTTTAACTCAGTAAGATCTTCACTTGAAGCTTGATCAAGTTGTTGGAAGTAATAATCAAGACATAGCTCTTCTTGATTATTTAATTGGCTTTCATCATAAATGCTACTCAAAAAATAAGCGAGATCTTTAACTCCAACACCTCCTCCAACATATTGGAAATCAACAGCACTAACTTCATTACCGCTGAAAAGGAAATTTGCGAGCTTGGCATCTCCGTGAATAATTGTTTTATATTTTGCTGAATTAAGTTTTTGATCAATCAAAGGAGCAGCAAGCTTGAGTTCATTATCATCTATGACCTCAAGTTCTTGAGGCCTTGTTTTAAGATGCCAGTAAGTTCCGACTTTCCAAAGATCTTCAGGAAAAGTATTGAGGTGATGCGCATGAAAGTGGGCTAACCATTTTAAGCAAAGTGTGACATCTTGCCATTCGATATTTTTTAGAGGTTTAAACCCTTTTCCTTTAAGATCTTCCAAGAGGAGATATTTTTCACCTTCAATTTCTCCACAGTAAATAAGTTGAGGATAATAAGCATGGTCTATAACTTTGTTGTAGTTTTGATACCAGTTAAACTCGACTTCATAAGATCGAATCTTCCTTTGATGAGAAAAGTCAGAACTCCAGCCGTAGGGATGATCGGTAGAGTTCGGAAATTTAATATGTTTGAGGATAACTGTTCCCGTGTCGAGATAGACTCGATTCAGTTCACCATAGCCACTCCATAAGCTTTGAATTAATTCCGTTTTTATAATCTTTTTTGATTGTGTGCGAGCAATGATTTCACTTTCAAGTTTTTTCATTATTGTTTTATGAATTTCTTACGAAGCTTTTCGATTCTTGCTCGATTCACTTCGAAATCTTTTCTCCCAAGTCGTGAAGCCGAAACAAATTCAATTTTTCCATCGTCTAAAAGTAAAAACTGAACGTCATCCACGAAGCGAAAAAACTTAGACTTATATTGAGCGTAAACATAGTCATTTTCCTTAATAATGACTTTCGCTTGAGGATCTTCTTCTATAATTTTAACAAGCGAATGAAGATTCTTTTCATTTGTTTCGAAAATATCCATACGGTGGTAAGGAGAAAGAGAAAGACTTGAGACACAGTTTTGTTTTTCCGAATCACAGAGTTTTAGAATTTTTTCTTCCATTCCGGGAGGTTGTGTCCCTTCTAGACCGAGAACTCCTGCTGCTGTAATTGTTAAGGTAAGAGTTGCGATAAATCCAATTACTATTTTCTTTATTTTATCTTTCATGCTTTTTTCACGACTGAACATTTAAGGTAAACAGAGCCATGTCCTTCTATTTTACAAGAAATATCATGATCATTAATAGGATCCTCTAATAAACGGATATTTTTAACCTTAGTTCCTGACTTTAAAGTTTGTTTTCCCATTTTTAGATCTTTTAGAAGTGTTACCGAGTCTCCATTTTGAAGTTCAATTCCATTAATATCACGAAATAAAATCTCTTCTTCGTTAGGTTCAGCGTCGAGAGACCATTCATGAGCACATTCGGGACAGACCCAGAGAAGTTGGTCCTTATATCCATAAGGGGAGCCGCATTTAGGACAAGGTTGCGATTCATCGATCATTATTAAAATATACTGAAGTATTCAGAGATAAACAAAGTATTTACTCTTGATGAATATCCGGATTTCATTAGCATTTCTCTATGATAAAAGTTCTAAGAATCGAAACTGATCATCTCATCTTAACTTATCCTACAAAAGAACAAATTGATCAGTATTACAGCGATATTATTGACCACAGCATTTTTTAAATTTCTTACCACTCTCGCAGGGACACGGATCATTTCTTCCAACCTTGGGAGTTTCTCGAACATATGTTTCAACATCAGGACTATACCCGGATTCAAAGAGCCATTTTTCTTTATAGATAAATTTTGAAATTTCATGATGGGCTTGAGCTCCATCTTTATTTTTATAATGAGCAACAAACTCAACAACTCCTGTCTTGTCACCTTTTTGACCTTTTTCTGTCCCAAGAATTTGAAGTCCTTTCCATTCAGATTCCTTGGCCCATTTTGAAGCACCTTCACGATCGAATTCTCCATCTTTAAAAATTTGTGTTTGTTCAAGATAATCCATATCTGCTGTTGCATAAGCACTATAACGAGAACGCATGAGTTCTTCAGCCGTTGAAGGAAGACTTTCATTAGAGAGAAAAGGTTTACAGCATTCTTCGAAAGTTTTTCCAGATCTACAATAGCAATCCATATCTAGGCACTCACAAAAAAGAGGATAGAAAAAATCAAAAAGATAAATGAAGGAATAAATTCAATAACGGGGTTTTTTACTTTTAGATGAGTTCCAAATGCCACTAACATCAAGAAAGCAAGAATTCCGCTTCCCATTTGAATTTGAAAAGTCGATTCACTTTGAATCATTAAAACGCTAGATATCTTAAGAACACCGACCAAATCTCTGATCTTAGAAGAGTAACCATATTTTTCAAACTCTTTGACTATATTGTCGTAGCGTATAAACCATACGAAAAAGACCCCGGAAAGGGTAATAATTTTTAAGACAGGGAGTAGAGCACCGATGTTCATTAGGGTTCCTTGATTAAGTATTGTATACTACAATTGTGATACCGTTTTTACTCTTTATCAATAGTTTAACTTTCCTTATCTATGGGGGATTAGTCCTTTTTACTGGACATATGATTGAAGAGTTTACTCGTTACGGCATGTTGAAATTCCGAGTTTTAACTGGTTATCTTGAAATATTTGGAGGTTTGGGAGTACTTATTGGTTATTTTTATTCTCCTATGCTTCTTCTATTTTCTTGTTCAGGTTTAAGTCTCTTAATGGCAATGGGAGTTATGATACGGTTGAGAGTGGGTGACCCTTATATTCAGATTATCCCTGCTTTTATACTTTGTTTTTTGAACGCCTATTTCATTTTTTATTTTGGAAAGAAAATATGAACGAAATTAATAAAAAAATTGAAGGATTAGAAGGCTGGCATCGGTCTTATGAAGTTGGGGGGAGATCCCTTATCAAAAGTTGGAGAGTGGTCCTATATCATCGAACTCACATCTCTTGAAGTCATCCCTTTTTAGAGATGAATGAAGAGTTTTCTAATTACTCTATTCTTTTTGCAATGCCATAAAAGATTTCTCTAAGCCACTTATTTGCTTTATCATTATGATTTTTCTTGGCCCAATAGAGTTTTACCGTAAACTCATTCATTTCAATCGGAGTTTTGAAAATTTCGACATTATGCTTTTTTTGGACGTATTTGAGGAAACGACTAGGAGCAGTGAGTAAGCAATCACTATTTTCAATTAAAGCAGGTGCACTTGAGAAGCTATTAACGGTGTAAAGAAGCTCTCGTTTTCGGTTGATTCTTGAGAGGTAATTATCAACAGCCCCTTTACCGTCTCCAGGTCCTGTCATGACATGAGGATAAGAAAGAAATTTCTCAAGAGTCTGTCTTCCTTTTAAAATTGGGTGATTCTTTCTTGCCATCGAAATAAAGGATTCTTCATAAAGAACACGTTGAAGAATATTGGGAGTGTCAAAGGTTCTCACTCCAATGGCTAAGTCTAATTGAGAGTTCAGAAGCATAGGTTGAATACGAGCATATTCCCAACGTAAAAACCGAAGCTGAATTTTAGGAGCCTGCTTCTGAAGCACTTTGATAATTCTTGGAGCAAAAAGATGCTCGATAATATCTGTGGTCGCTATATAAAAAACTTTTGTACTGGTTTGTGGATTAAATTCACCAACGTTAAGAATCGTTTCAACTTGTTCGATCCAGCTTTTAAGCGGGGCTCTAATGGCTTGAGCTTTTGCTGTGAGTTCGAAAGCATTTCCTTCTCGAAAAACGATTTCATCGCTTAAAAGTTCTCTAAGCTTTTTTAGAGAGTGGCTAATAGCAGACTGAGTCACTCCAAGATCTTTTGCACTTTTAGTCGCGCTCTTTGTATCTAGAATTGAGTTAAGTACCCGTAAATATTCAAGATTTAAGTCATGAAATTGATTCATGGCTTAATTATAAATATTAATTCGATTAATATCAAGAACTCGGCGATACTGACTTCAACAAAGAATAAAACAACTGGAAAAGGGGTTGAATATGTCACAAACAGTACTAATCACAGGAACAAGTAGTGGATTCGGGAGACTTATGGCCGAGACACTTTTATCAAAAGGGCATAAAGTTGTTGCTACAATGAGAGCAGTCGATGGACGGAATAAAGAAAATGCTCAATACCTTGCTGACAAAGGAGCTGTTATTGTTGAGATGGATGTCACTAATGATGAGAGTGTTAACAATGCCATCCAGAATGCACTTTCTTCAGTAGGGAATATCGATGTTCTTGTTAATAATGCAGGCGTTGGTGTTTCTGGAAGACAAGAATCTTTTGAAGTCGCTGATTGGCAAAAACTTTTTGACATTAATGTCTTCGGTATTCAGAGAGTAACCCGAGCTATTCTTCCGCACTTTAGAGAAAAGCGTTCTGGAAGCTTGGTGAATGTTTCAAGTATTCTTGGAAGAATGGTTATCCCTTATTATGGTCCTTACAATGCTTCTAAGTATGCGGTTGAAGCGATGTCTGAAAACTATAGGATCGAATTGTCTCAATTCGGAATCTCTGTCAATGTGATTGAACCAGGTGGTTTCCCGACAACATTTATGGAAAATTTAATTTTACCTTCAGACTCTGCAAGAGAGTCTCACTATAATGATATTCATCCTACACCCGAAGAGTTTGGTGCAGCTTTCGGAGAGACGCTTGCAAATACTCCAGAGCAGAATCCACAAGATGTCGCAGACGCGCTTCTTAATCTTGTTGAGACGGCCCCTGAAAAGAGACCTTTCCGTACGACTGTTGATAAGCTTGGTATGGGAGCAGCCCTAGAAGGGTATAATAAGGCTCATGAAGAGGTGACGAGAAATGTCTTTGCCGCTTTTGGGACTGATCACCTTCTAACTCTTAAAAACTAATCTGTAACTCTATTGAGCCTCCTAACGAATACAAAGTTAGGAGGCTTTTATGAAACTATTCATCTTATTTGCTCTGATACCCTTCATCTCTTTTTCAAAGACTTTTGAGTCAGGTCAGAAAAAAGTCAATCTGGTTGAACTTTATACTTCACAATCATGCTCAAGTTGTCCTCCCGTTGAAAGATGGGTTAGCAAGTTTAAAAAATCGAGTGATCTTTGGAAAAATATTGTTCCTGTTTCTTTTCATGTCACTTATTGGAATCATCTTTCTTGGGTTGATAAGTTTTCGCAACCTAAGTTTACTAATAGACAGAGACTTTACAATTCAAAAATTCAGGCAGGAGTTTATACTCCTCAAGTTATTTTAAATGGGAAAGATTTCCGACAATGGAGAAGCTATCCCAAAATCAAATCAAAAGAAAATCCAGGCAATCTTAAGTTAGAGGTAAAAAAATCAAAAGCGTATCTCTCTTTAGATTCAAAAGCTAAAGGGAAATTCGTTTGCTTCGTGGCCATTCTCGATAATGGTTATATTACTCATGTTCTTGACGGTGAAAACGAAGGAAGAACTTTGAAAGAGAATTTTATTGTTCAAAACTTTTATGAAAAAACGATAAAAAATTCGACTGGTAGAATTAATTGTGAGCTTTCTATCAAAGTTGAAAAAGGTTTGAAGAAACCAGCTATTGCAGCATGGATAGCTAGAGAATCAGACTATAAAACAATACAAGCTGTTGGAGGTTTTCTCTAAAATTTGACTCGTAATTGTTTCTTGTATTATCTTTAAAACGCAGTGGCGCTGCGTTCTCTTGAGGAGTCCAGTAAATTTATGCTCTGACTTTGCTCAGTTACTTGAAAAGGAGAGTGTAAATGACATCATCAAAAATCAATCAACAAAACTATAATATATGGTCAAAAACCTACGACGATTATACTAATCCGACTGTCGAAATTGATGAAAGAAATCTTCCTTCGTATTATTCAGATTGGTTCGAATATAATGTTTTAGAAGTAGGATGTGGTACAGGAAGACATACTATCCGATTGGTGGGACAAAAAAATAATGTAACAGGAATCGATATTTCTGAAGGAATGCTCTCGAAAGCCAAGGAAAAACTTCCTTCTGTTCATTTCATTCATGGAGACTTTCTTGAAGAGCCTTTTCAGGCGAGTCATTTTGATCGAGTGCTTATGAGTCTTGTTCTTGAGCATATTAAAGATATCAACTCTTTTTTTCTCAAGGTTAAAGAAATCCTTCGTCCAGGTGGCGAAATTCTTATCTCCGAACTTCATTCTTCAAGAGGAGAACAAGGAGTACTTGCGCATTTCAAAATGAATGATGGTGAAGAAGTTCGTCTTTCAAGTGTTTGTCATAAAGAAAACGATATTATCAAATCAGCCGAGTATTCAGGTTTAAAGTTAAAATCTAAAAGTGAAATCGTTGCGGATCAAAATTTCTGTCAATTAAATCCAAAATGGGAGAAATATTTGGAGATGCCAATGATCTCGATCATGTCGTTTAGGTCTTAAGTAATGGTCGATAAAGATAAAAAAAATTTAGAAGTCTATGAACATAATGCTCAATCCTTTGGCGAACAAAGAGATAAAAGTCTTTTTGAAAAAAAGTGGCTTGATAGGTTCCTCTCATTTCTAGAAGGCAATGAAATTCTTGATATTGGTTGTGGAAGTGGAGATCCCATCGCAAAGTATCTTATCGAGAAAAATTTAAATGTGACAGGAGTTGATTATTCTCAAGGGATGATTGATCAATGCTATAAAAGGTTTCCTGGCCACGAATGGTTAAGAGTAGATATGAGAAATCTTAATCTTGATAAACAATTCGACGGAATCATTGCTTGGAATAGTTTTTTTCACCTTAATCACGAAGATCAGATGAAGGTTTTAAATGTTTTTGAAAAACATCTAAAACCTCATGGAGTCTTGATGTTTACTGCAGGGCCAGAAAGAGGAGAGATTCCAGGTTTTGTTAATGACAACCAAGTTTATCATTGGAGTTTATCATTAGAAGAATACCAAAAAGGGCTCTCTAAAAGCGGTTTTAAGCTCGAAGAATTTGTTTTAAATGATTCTGAATGCCAATTCCATTCAGTGTTCTTGTCCAAAAAGGTTTGACATGTCAAACTCAAGGGTAGTAGTTTAAACTCTTGTCAAACTTATCAAGGCTGAATCGTGAAATTACTTTCTTTTTTATTACTTATTCCTTTTTTCAATCTTTATTCTCAAGAAGTAAAAGAGATTAAAGTTCAAGATATGGTTGAGAATCTCAAAAAGTCTGGGCAGATCAAAGACTCAATCATAAAGACTGAAGTCATCAGCTCAGAGACTATTGAAAAGCGACAAGCTTCTAATCTTTCTGAAGCGATCGAAGACCAAACAGGAATTGAGTCTCGAGAAGGTTGCTCAATCTGTGGAATGAGAAGAGTCCGAATTAATGGAATGAGAGGGGAACATACGACAGTTCTTCTTGATGGAGTTCCGCTCAACTCGACTGTTTCTTCTTATTATGGCTTTGATGCTCTTGGAACAAATGGAATCGAACGGATTGAAATTTCGAGAGGAGCGGGAGCTGCCTTAATTGCTCCTGAGGCCATAGGTGGTGTTGTTAATATCGTTAGAAAAAAAGCAACTGAAGACTCTTCTAGTGTTAATGTCTCAGTAGGAGACTTTGGCTATAAACTCATTTCGGGAACAATGACGAAAGTAAATAAAGACCGAACAGCAGGAACAACTGTTTCTGGTCAATATTCAGAGCAAGGCCAAATGGATGAAGATGATAATGGAATTAATGAAGCACCCAGAATAGATTCTTATGTCATTGCGGGAAAGCATTATATTGATCTCAATTCAAAAAATAATATTACAATTGATGTGACATCTTTGAAATCTAACACGTTTGGTGGAGTTATGGATGTCGCCATTTTTAATCCTACCGTAAACACTGGAGGAACTCCAACCTTTGTCGATAATGATGTTCGAAAAAGATATACGGGAACAGCTGAGCAAGTCGCTGAAATAATCGGAATCCAAAGGAATGAAGCGACTTTTACTTACACTCGTCAACTTGATGATTATTCGAACTTTATAGCGAAGCAAAGTTATGCTCTTCAAATCCAGGATTCTTGGTATGAAGGGAGTGATTATTATCATGAGAATCAAACACTCTTTACAGATCTTCAGTATAATAATCAGCTTAATGAGAAGCACTTTCTAACTATTGGACTCGATTATAAGAATGAATACCTTCATTCAAGTTCACATCAGTTCTTTGTCGTTGATGGAAGAGAAAAAGATGATTATGACTATGCTTCTTTAGGTTTATATTTAAGAGATATTTGGAATCCAAACTCAAAAATAGAACTTTCAACGGGCTTAAGGATCAATCACATTATAACTGATTGGACTGATCAAACAACAGAAGATAATGAAATTGATGAAACGGTATTTGCTCCCAGAGTTCACTTGAAATGGTCTCATAACAAAACTTTAACATCGCGATTTGCAGCTGGGATAGGGTATCGTTCTCCTTTAACTTTCTTTGAATCTGAACACGGTCTCCTTGATGACGGATTTGATGTTGATATCTCTGAAATAGAAGAGTCTCGATCTTTCTCTTATTCGTTAGCCTATGACTCTGAAAGATTTATTGCGAATGGGGGAATCTCACATACGACCGTTGATAATTTGGCGTTTGTTGATGATAACCCTACAACCCCTGTCTTAAAGAATTTTACGGAAGAACTTGATGTCACAACTTATGATGTGACTTTAGGGTATCAAATTACAAAACCCTTGAGTGTTGGGCTTTCCCTCGAGTATTTTGATTATGATGATCAATATAAATCGCTTCTTGTGATTGCAGCGATCGAAGAACGCGTAAAATTTGATATTGAATACGAAACAGAGGATTTTCTTCTTAACTTTCTCGTGACCTGGGTTGGTTCTCGAGACCTCAATGATTATGGTTATGGTGGGCGTTTTAACATTTCTGGAGGTTTAGCTCCTAAACTTACTGACGCTCCTGACTTTTATACAGTTGATCTTAGAGCTGCTTACAATCTCTCTGGTGGCTATAAAGTGTATGCAGGAGTGAGAAATCTCTTCGATGAAGTTCAAGAGGAGTCTCCGCTTTTCTTCGATGGATCAAATGACTTTGATGTAACTCATATTTATGGTCCATTGAGAGGACGACAAATTTATGCTGGTCTCCAGACTGCTTTCTAAGCTCTCAATTTTAATCCTTTTTATCTCTTTTGCTTCTGCAAGAGAGTTAAGTGTTTACTCATACAAGAAAAAGGCTAATATCCCGTTCAAGTCGCTTTTGTCGAAAGAGCTCAATAATTTTCTTCTGATTGATGAAAATTGTCCTGTCTGTGAGTCATTATTACAGGATGAGCAAATAAAAACACAAAAAGACCTTATTTTCGTCGTGGCGACTGAGCCAAGTTTTTCATGGTTGGCCCGACTAAAGCGACAGGGGATCGATAAGGTGATATATAATATAAAGTCTTTACGAGTTAGAGACCCCCAAAAAACACCTCAAATTTTGCAATTTGATGAAAAGGGGAATCAACAACTTCAATTATATGGAAAGAGTAAGATCATTAACTTTATTCAATCTAAAAAATGAACAGGTTCTAAAGAGATACTGCTTTCTTTTCTCTTTCCTCATTCACTCGGCAATTATAATCCCTTATCTCCCAGAGAATGATTTTTTTAAAACTCTTAATTTTTCTCAAGTTATTTCAAATGAAGTTTCTCTCAAGGTGAGTTTAGCCTCAGTTGAGAGAAAACAAGAGAAACCGAAGGTCTCTTCTAAAGGGCTCAAGAAAAAACAAAAGTTTGAAAAAGAGATCTCTCATTTTGTTAAAGGTGAACAAAAAGAGATTAAGCAAAGCACCGGTTCAAATACAGTTCTTGCCCAATACCTTAGTAAGGTAAGAACCTTAATTGATAACATGAAGGAGTATCCCAAAACTGCAAGACGTTTAAAGCATCAAGGAAAAGTTAAAGTTGAAATTTTAATCAATGCAGAAGGAAGAATTCTTTCAAATCAATTGATCAAAAGATCCGATTCAATCTTACTTAATAAGGCAACAGAAGAGATCTTTGTGAAATTAAAAAGCTTTGATAAGCTTCCTAAGGAAATAACAACACGACCGCTTAAAGTCATTGTCCCCGTTTCTTATCAATTATAATGATTCCGATTTCTTAGAGTAGGGTTCCATTTCCATAAGAATATTAAAGTCCATGAAGTCGTTTGCTCGAGTCGAGTCATCAGGGCCTGAAATGCCAAAAGCTTTCTTTGTGTTCACTCGATATTTAAAGTTTAGAAATAAACGGCCTTCTAAATTATTTCCTAAGATGAAGCCGACTTCTCCTAGGAGTTTTACAGGAACACTTTTGTCTTTGAGATAAAAGATTCCTTCTCCTTGAATTGTTGATATATTACCGAGTTTGAGATTCCCCGTTTCGGGATCAATGAAGTTTAGTTTTTTTATTTCTAGCTTAGAATCAGGAAAATCCCTCGCGTCGATTTCTCCTCTTGCGGAACTATTGAGTAGGGAACTCCCCATTGCAAGAGATCTCGTCTTGACTTTTCCTTTACCTGAGACATTTTCAAATTTTAAATCTTCAGAGAGTACTATATAGGCAGCACTTTCTCTTACTTCTCCAGAATAGTGTTCTAAAGGAGCAGGGAAATTGAAAAATACGGCTGCAGGTTTATTCTTATCACTCTTCTTTTTTATATAAACCCACTTTCTTGTTAGTTTTATCTGAGAAAGATCAACTTCAGTGTTATTTAAATTTTTCTTAGGAAGATGGAGTCCTAACTCTTCCCAAGAAACACGATTAATTCCTTTTAAATCAAAATTGATGGCATCTCCATCCGTTGAATTTTTCAAAACATTATTTAATTCGCTTTCAAATGTTTTAGCGACATCAAAAAGAAGTTTCTCTGGATTGTCAAAATTACCAGATAGAGGACTTGAAGTTTTATAAACAGGGTTATGACAATCAAATTGAGAGAAGATTGCGAGATTAAGAACAAGCTTATTATCTTTACCTCTCCACGGGTAAATATCAAAGTAAAAAGTTCTATCCCCGGTTTCTTGAATAGCTTTATTTTTTGAGACAATTTCATTAAATAATGGAATCAGTTGAGAGGAAAGCTTCTTTTGAAATGCTTTAGAGTCAAAGTCAGAAGGAATTGTCCCCGAGAGTTCTGTTATCTTAAGTCTAACAAAAACATTAAAATTCTCTTTTTCAATGAGAAGAGCATCTTTAATTTGAATTTTATCATCAGGGGCAAGAACATATTTTGCTGCTTGAAGGAACTTCTTAATTTTTTCGAAGTTATTATACCGTCCTAAATAGAGAGATCGACCTTTATAGTTTTGAAAATATAAGCTAGGTAAGAATTTAATCTTTTTTGGAAGTGAGTTAGAGGACTTGATAATCTTGACTGTAATTTTCTTTTGTTTTGCGATCTTTTTGATGTCTTTCAGTTTTGATTTTAAATCGATTGATCCCTTATCTTTATCACCTAAAAAGACAATAAGTTCATTAGCATGAACTTGAGAAAAGAGAATAAAAAATAGAACTAAAAACTTCATAAAAATTCCTAACCGATTGTTATCAATAGGTGATAGGTATTAACGAATCCATTACTTCTGGCATAGGTCAGACAACCTGTCACGAGATTTAGAGCGACTAGATAACGCGAAGAGCTGTTTACATTTGAATATGAAGATTTTCAGGGAATTGATTCGGAATATCTTCAAGGCTATTACCAATTTGATCTCTGATATCAATTTCAATTCCTCTTGAAATCGTACTGATAGGAACATCATTGGCGGTCCCTTCAAAAGGGTTCTCTCCAACCCGACCAATCCTTTCCATGGTATTAAAAATCCAAGAAACAATGACACAAAAAGGAACTGCTATCCATACAAAATTATTTCCAATGGGTTCAGAATATTCTGCAACCTTTAATCCGATTTTTGAAAACTCTGGAATTAAAGCAAGAGGGAAGAGTAGAAGGAAAACTTTAACGAAATAGAAGTTCAAAGTTGCATATTGACGAGGGTAAGGAAAGTTCTTAATTCTTTCGGACTTTCCTTGGAGGTTAAAGAATTCTTTTATGATATTCTCTAGTTCAAGGAAAGCAAATTCCCAGACGTGTCCGGCTTCCATCAACTTCTTCAAGTGTCTCGATTGAAGAAAAAGAATCGCCGTCGCTTTGTTCCCTTTTGCCATAACATGCTTATGTTCTTCTTCTGAAAGATAGAGTACAAGATCATCTTCTAAAGAAGTCACTCGCTCAGGAATAAAAGCTCTTGTAGACCACTCTCTATTTGTTTTGTGGTCTTCAAATTCTTCCCAAGATCGAGAAGATCTCATGCTATGCCTTAAAGCGGTTAACCAAGCGATATGTCTCATAACGATTTGTTGGACATGCTTTTTTAACTCATCTTCTGTCATTCCCTCTTTAGCATGACGATTTGAAATCATATCTCTTGTCATCATCGTGAAAGTTCTTGAGTAGTTTACGATCCCTCCCCAAATTTTTCTGGCTTCCCAGATACGGCCATAAGCTGAGTTGTTTTGAAAACCAACAACGAAAGCAACAGCAGTACCAATCAAGGCAATAGGAGTCCACGGAAGGCTAAAGTATTCAAAGCCATAGATAGAATAAGAGAGTGTAATGCCGAAGGCATAAAGAAAGAACCATACAGTTTCGAGCCGTGTCCATAGAGCGATATCTTTGAGAGAATAACGTTTCTTAGTGAGCATTTTATTTTCCTATTAACTTTTGAAATTGGCTTAGAGGATCTTCATTATTATTCAGTAAATGAATCAAACTTTGTAGGTCATTATCTCTCAAAACGGCATAAATTTTATGATTAGGATTAATGATGATGATCGGAGTTCTTCCGTCCTCATGAATTCTTGAGTTTTGATAAAGCTCAGATTTTAAGTCAGGAGAATCGATAAGCCTTTTTTCTAGGCAAAAAATCAAAAAATCAGACCACTCAGACTCAATTTGTAGGAGGTATTTATTTTCCCTAAGGATGGGCAGGGGATAAAGGTATGTTTGATCTTTTATTGAAACTTTTTTGAATTGATTCCTATTTGTCATGGGCAAATCTTATCAGAGATGAATGAGTTAAGCGTTAATAACTCGTTTTTTACACTTAATGCTAAATAAGCTTTTTTAAGAGGGGTTTTGAGTTGCGTTATAGCCGACTAAAAGAGTCTTTGTTACTGTCTTTCCAAACAAATTAAACGTGGAGATTTTATGAAAATGACTCTTTTTTTACTCATCTTCTTAATGGGCATTCAAGCTCGGGCGAATAACCCCGATTTACCAAACAAGGATCAATTAACAAAAACTTATCTTGAACAAATTAGCAAGCGAGAAAGAGGCCAAGAATCTTTTGCCTTTGCTTCAAGAGGAAGTTCTTTAGAGTTTGGAAGTCCAGCGACGAGATCTCCTAACATGACGAAGTCGACTTCTAGAGAAATTCAAGAAGCAGATGTTTTTAAGTTGGGTGATGAAGGTAAGAAAGAACTCTTTCTTTTAAATAGGTATAGAGGTTTTCAAGTCATTAGTTTTGAAAAAGGAGTTGATCGTCCAGAAATTAAAGGACGATTCCCAGTTTATAATAATTGGCGAAGTGAGATGTATTATCTTAAGGATAAAAAGACAGCTCTTATTTTAAATACAGAATATGATGGCCAAAGCCGACGGTATTATTCTTCAAGTTACAAAACTGTTGTTTATGCCATTGATGTTAAAGATTCGAGTAATCCTCGATTAGTCGATACTTATAGCTTATCGGGTTCACTCTCAAACTCAAGAATGGTGGGAGATGTTCTTTATTTAATTTCAGAGACAGGATCTTATCAAGAAAGAAAAGCAAAAATTACTTCAATTGAAATTGATGCCAAAAGCGACGTGATGTCGATTGATCGCAAAAACCTCACAAGTGATGGTCGATATGTTCGAACGATGAATACTCTTCAAATTGGAGAGAAGTATTACGTCCTTGTTTCTTCTACTAACTGGCGAAATCCAAGTGATCGAATTAACGTTTTTGATATTACAAGTTCTAAAGGGAAGATCGATAAGGTTTTAACGGCCCAAGCTAAGGGAAGAATAACAGAAAGGTCTCAAGCCTTTATTCATAAAGATTACCTCTTTATGGTCAGCAATTATCAAGCTTCAGGATCTAATCGAAATCGAATTTGGAAGATTGCTGTTGAAGCCGTTGCTTTAAAAAGTTCAAAGGAAATTGTAAGGGCTGAATCAAAAAGAACTATTACCATTGGAGATGCGAATGGATTAAGTGCTCAGCTTGAGGACGTTCGGTTATCAGGGGATCTTCTTTATACTTTTTGGGTTCCAGTTAATCGGATAGATCCTTTTGATCTTTTTGATATTTCTAACCCAGAAAGAGGAATCTCTCATCAAGGGCAACTTCAGTTCCCAGGCTGGATTAGCAAGGCTTTTCCAATCGACTATAAAGGGGAAAAATATGTTTTAGGACTTGGTGGAGTTGTTCCGTCTGTAAATAATGATTCAAACAAGAGATACCCACAAGCAAAACTCTTTAAAATTGAAAAAACGAATAAAGGCTATAAGCATTCTGAAGTTGATACTTTAACTATCAAAGATGAAAATGTCTGGTTCAACCTAAACCAAGAAGACAAGTATTTTGAATTTATGAGCAGCGAAGAAGGGCAATATCAGATTCTTTTTCCTGTTTATTTTGGAAAATTTCAGCGTCAAGGGGCGCAGCTGGTTGACGTCGATATGGAGCAATTAAGCTTAGATGCTGGAAATAAGATTGTGGGATCTCAATCTTGGCTAAAGCGGGTCTTTCTTAATAAAGAGATTGGTCTCATCAATGCTTTTAATGATAGGTCCTTAGAATCTTTTGATAAGGCTAAAACGAAAAGAAATGGAATCGCTTTAACAACGAGTATTCTTGAACTTGCAAGGAATATCATTTCTTATAAAGAACTAGAAAGTGGAGAAGCAATTCAGGTTGTTCGTAAAAACAGCAATTCAGTAGAATTTCGACTTATTAATAGCGAGACTCCCGATGCGGAGCTTAATTCGGTTAAGAAGGTTGTTAAAGTTGCTGGTGAGTATGAATGGCACCAAATTGTTAATAATAGAATCTACGTTCTTACATCTTTTAATGAGAAGGTTAAGATTGAAGGAAGATATCCTTATACCTATGAGAGAAAAAGCCATTACAGGCTGACGGAAGTTAATACAAAAGACTTTTCTGTTTTAGAAAAACTAGAACAGTTTAATATTAAATATTCTTCAAAAGACTACGAATACAAAAGTTCTTCTTTTGTTAAGGTTGATAATGGAGTTTTACTTAAAATTGGGGACCAATTAGCCTTAATCAAAAACGGCTCGATTCGTGAATTGAGAGTTGAAAAGAGTTGTCAGTATTTCTTTGAAACAACAGGACATCTAAGTCTTTATCAGTATGGATCAGATTTCTATGCTTATAATGCTTTTAAAGTTGAAGTGAGTGAAGAAAATAGAAAAGACGCTTATTACTTCCCATTTTTTAAGAGGCTTAAACTTAAGAAAGACAAAATTAGGTGCTCAGCTTCTATTAATATTCCAGGAACGCCAATTACGATGAAGTCAGGACACCTTATTACAGAAGATGGGTCTAAGGTGGGACGATTTCTTCCACGAGGGAGATCTATTTCATATGACTACTCGAGAATCACGTCTCCATATTATGGTAAAAGAAATAACAAAACAGTGTCTCTTAAAGTGAGAAGAGGAAGTGGAAAGGCGACTATCACTGATGTCATCAATACTGACTTAACTGGAAAGGCTTACGGAGACTTTTTAATTACTTATAATGGATCTGATTCTCAGCACAGATTAGAATTCTGGGATGTCGACTCTTCAGGGCGTTTTTATTCTCGATCTTCATTTCTTCCAGGATATGTTAGCAATACGAGAATGATTACGGTCGTAGAAGGTGATGATAATGATGCTTACGTCGTTATTAAAAACTCTAAACTTTTAGATTTTTATAAAGTGGATAAAAATGAAGAAGTGACTCGACTCAAAGTGACATCAGAGTTTGATACTCGTCCAAAAGATGGTTCTGCTGAATTTATTTTTGGCTTCAGAGACATCACTAAAGCGGGAGATAAGTTCATTATTTCTCAAGGAAATTATGGTGTGACTGAGGTTACTCTCGAATAAATTAATGTCTCCTCAGGACTTAAAAGCCTGAGGAGTTTTTTCTATGAAAGTCTATACATTAATGATTTTAACTTCTTAAGAGGTAAAGCCTGAGCTAAGAACTTTGATGAGTTCTTGAATGAGAGGCTTGTTTTGATACCTTTTCTTTTTTGATATCCAGTAATACTTCTCAGTGACACCCTTTAATTGCCCTATTTTAAGAAGTTGTTTTGATTCGATATAAGATTTAGTTGCAAAATCGGGAAGAGGGACAAGTCCAAAGCCTTCACAAGCAAATATCTTTTTTACACTTGAATCTTGAACTTCAATAATATTTCGATAGGTGATTTTGTTTTTCACAAACCAATAATCGACTGAATGCCTGAGGTCAGAATGAAGACTAGGGAGAATCATTGGTGCATCAATAATTGAGTGTGGGAATTTTTCAATCAGAGATTTATAAACAGGGCTTCCGTAAAGAGAGACATGACTTTTACCAAACTGCTTACAAATAAGTTCTCCTCCAGAATCAGATATTGGAATATTACAAAAAGCAACATCAAGTTTATTGGAAAGTAACTTCGCTATGAGCTCTTCATTATTATGTTCTTCAAGAACAACACCAAGTTCATCATGAGAGGATCTAAGGTTTTCGATAAGAGAAAGAGAAATACTTTTTGGCAGACTATCATTTATTCCAATTTTTATTTGTTGGATTTCTTCGTGGCCACCAGTATTAATGAACTCAAGAATGTCATCATGAAGATCATTGACCTTATTTGAGTAGGAGTAAATCCTATTTCCGAAGTCTGTAATAATTAATTTTTTATTTTTTCTTTCAAAAAGTTTTTTACCTAGTTTTTCCTCTAGAGATTTAAGTTGCATGCTCAGGGCAGGAGGACTGACTCTGAGTTCTTTCGATGCTTTGGCGATGCTCCCATGATCAACAATACTCTTAAAGTATTGTAATTGTTGAAAATTCACCCAGTTATTCATTAAGTTTTCCTTATCTACTTGTTAACTATTATATAGTTTTTTTGAATAAAAGAATAGCCTAGACTATCTTTGCACTCGCTAATATGGAGGTACGTCTATGAAGAAAAAGCAAAAAAACGTATTTGTCGGTTATTTATTTCCGAATGCCTACAACTCAGATGGGAAAACGGTAAAGTTTAGTTTGCATTGTCCTGATGGTGAATCTTATCTCGTCAATGGAGATCACTTACTCCAAAGAATGAGAAAGCTTTCTTTTTCAAGTGTCTTGATTCATGGGAACTTCAATAAGTTCTCTCAAGATATTATCAATGCCCAAAAAGTTTTTTCAGTTGATTACCATGATTCATCGAGCATTAGTTACGATGATGATATTTACCCACAAAAAATTTCAGCTTAACGAGGAGTCCTTATGATTTATACAAAGTATATTCCATTAGATTATTTAATTAATTCAGAAGATTGCTTGCACTTAAGCTGCTACTTAAGCAATCAGTTTGGGCTACACTCACTGAAAAAACAAATCAATGCTGCGGTTAAGGAGTTTAAAGACTCATTATCAGGAGTGATTCTTCCCTCTGAAATAGAGGATTTACTCGATCCATTTAAAAATTTTCAAAAAAATCACTCTCTCCTGAGTTCCTTGAGGGGTGGGGTTGGTATCTTTAGGAATCGTGATAAATTCATTATAGTCGATCTGCCCTTCGAAGTTGATGACTTAAATATCACAGCTTCTAGCTTTCATATTAAACCTCTTCTCTCTTGGTTTCAGACAGGAAGTAAGTATCTTGTTTTAGGGATTCAAGAGACAAGGGCCTCTTTACAACTTGTTAATGGTGGTCGTGCTCAGGAAATTGGAACAATAGAGTATCTTGATGTTCTTCAGAAGTATCATGATGATTTTCCTCTCGGTAAAACAAAAAATCAATTAACAAAGCAGCATTTAAATGAAGTGATGGATTGGATTAATGGATGGATTCTTAAAAATTCAATGAGTAAATACTTAAATCTTTATGTGGTTGGATCAAGATCATTAAGAAAAAGATTTATGTGGAGGACAACAATCTCTGATGCTTTTGAGATAGAAAAATTTGAAAGATTCAGTTTGAAAATCTTTGATAGCATTACGAATTGGATAAATAATCAGAATAGACGTGAGAAGAAATCTGAGATCTTAAATTTGAGATATGAATATGAAAAACAGAAGGAGATTGGAATGACTTCTTCAAATATTTTTGAGATTGCGAAAGCTGCTGCCCGTGGTGACATAAAAAAATTAATTCTCTCTAAAAGTAATAATATCTTTGGAACTCTTGACAATAGAAGTGGAGAGGTGAAAATTCATTATTCTCAACTTGATCATGAAGATGATTGCCTCTTAGATGATATTGCTCAACTTGTTCTAAAGAGAGATGGAGAAGTCTTGATCTTACCAGATGAAGATATGCCTGAAAGTGAACCTTTACTTGCAATATTAAAGAATACACATGAATCTTCGCTACAAATTATGGAAACTCCTCTTGTGAGTTAGTTAATTAAAGATAGTCTTGATGATTTAATATCTGTTAGGATTCTTTAATGATTAAAAACTTCTCACCTCGTACAGCTCTCAAGATGATGAGATTTTGGCCTCCTTTCTGGGGAGCTGGAATCTCTGTAGAGTCAATCAATCATGACTTCACTGAAATTGTCGTTAAGATGCCTCTGACTAAGATGAATACTAACTATGTTGGAACTCATTTTGGAGGTTCTCTTTATAGTATGTGCGATCCTTTCTTCATGTTGATGCTGATTCAGCATATGAAGAAAGATCATATTATTTGGGATCAGTCTGCGAGTATAAAGTTCGTTAAACCCGGAGTTGGGACGATGAGAGCGCGCTTTATAATAAGTTTAGAAGAGGTAGAACGTCTAAAGAGAGAGGCATTAAAGAACTTCAATCTCAGACCAATCTATAGCTGTGATGTTGTTGATAGCAATAATGAGGTGGTTGCTACTGTAGAAAAGCAACTTTACATACGGCGTAAAGACGCTAAAGAAAGATTCTCTAAGCAGAGTAATTAACTCCATCTTAAGTCCAAATTGTCCCCGTCTCTAACATTATTACAAATTTTCTTTGTTTAATTTAGTTTCATACTGACACTAAAATTTTGAAATTAAATTGAAATTTTTGGCACAGCAATTGCTTTTAAAGAATTCAAGAGAATATTTCACGGATTGAAATAAATGAAACTAATTGTCCAAGGAGCAACTATGTTTAAAAAATCATTCTTATGTTTATCTTTCGTTTTATCTTCACAGCTCTTTGCTGGTGAACTTGTTGATTCGGCCGTGTATCTACGATCATTGTCCGCGAAAATTCTCAAACTATCAGAGCGAGTCGACTATGGAAACTCATCTCCTGCTATGAGAAGAAAACTTAAGAAAGAAGTTAAGAAACTCATCAATGTCGGTAAAGAGATGAGATCGATGTTAGGAAGCGGAGGAGGTCCTGGAGGCGGATATCCTATCGTCTCATATGAAGGAAAATGTCACATCGATGACGATCCAGATTTCACGCTCAATCAAAATGTTGTTGACGTGAGAAGTTCGAGTATTCAAGGTCTTATTTCAGATTGTCGAGTTCTTGCTCAAGCGATGTATCCAACTCGATCACATTCATCAGGTGTCGTGAAGGTTTATGCTGTTGGAAATCCTCCAATTGGTGTTCAAAGTGGAGCTTGTCATATCGATGACGATCCAGACATGACTTTTGATCAATTCAATGTTGGAACTATTTATGGAAACTCCATTATCGATATCATCGCAGACTGTGATGCTCTTGCTAAAAATATCTGGCAAGGAAATGCATCTTCAGGTCTTAAAACAATTAATAGCGGAGTTTCAATCCCATCAAATGCAGTTTCAGGAACCTGCCATATTGATGATGACCCTGATATGACTTTCAACCAGTTTGTTCCAGGTACTGTTTTTGGTTCATCAATTCAAGCAATCTCAGCTGACTGCCAAGCACTTGCTGAGGCAACCTTTGGAAGCAATAGTGCTCACGGGCTTAGGGATATTCAATACTAATTCAATGCTGCGGGTTTTGATCGAATCCGCTTTTTCTTTTTGCTGTTCTCAGAAATCACTCCTGAAAGGGAGTGATTTTTTTATACTCTCTTTTCAAATAAAGTCCCCTCAAAAGTCTATTACTGACATCGGAGAGGGGAATGATTTCTCTTTAAATGATTCTGGTTCAAGTAGCTACCTGGATGTCCTTTCTCAAAAAAGCTTTTCTTGTGAATAAAATTTAAACATTTTTTGTAATTCCTACAATCAGATTATCTATAATATGTAGACGAGTTATTCTATAAGGGTGATCTGTTTATTGATAACCTTTCTATTTCCATTCTCTCTATGGGCACAAGAGTTGCCAAAAATTACTTTTGATAATTATATTCGAAATGATTTAAGAAAAGAGCCTGAATCTTTAGGAAACCAATTCCAGTTACGTCACAAAATAAGAATTTCTTATCAAATAACTCCTGAGCTGAGTGCGCATTCTTCACTCTCAAGTGGATCAAGTTATAACTCGGAGTGGAATACTCCGGGAGAAGAAAATTATGACTTTAATCTTCGAAATCTCTATCTTGAATATGAGAAAGGTAATGTTCGAATTCAGGCAGGAAGTATTCCGACATTTAAAGGTTATAAGTCGTCGCTGAATCTCGATAAAAATGGATGGATTGATAAAGGTGTCCGTTTTAAATTTAAGCATCAATCATCAATCTTTGAATTGGTCGCTGGAAGCGTTGATAACGTCGATGCGCCAGAATTCTTTCAAAGACAATCGGGAGATATGAACTATCTTGAGTTCGAAGTGACTAAGATTATTGATCCGACTACTGTTTTAGAGCTTGGCTATGATCATCTTGAAGAAAATTACTTAAGAGGAGAGGTTAGAAAAGACTTTAATTTTATCCGTTCTCATCTTTTAAAACTTTCAGTTCAAGGGGTTTATAATACGAATCAAGAGAATATTGCTAATTCTTTTGAGGTTTTACTCAAAGGTGGGAAAAATGACAGTTGGACTTCTCAATTTGATTATACTCTTCGTTATGTGAATGTCGATCAAGGCTTTGGTCAAAGAGGTCAACTTATTGATGAATTTCGATTCGAGGGTAGCCAGCTTACAAATATTTTGAGTTTTACTCCTAAGAAAGCAAAAAATTTAGAGTTCTTTCTTCGTACGATTCACAATGTTATTAAAGACGATGTGAATTTTGATTATCGAATCAATGGTGGGCTTAGGTGGCGACTTAAGAGCAAAAAGAAGAAAGTTGTTGAAGAACGGCCTTAAGGTTATCAGGAAGATCTTCTTTGATTATAATTTTTTCATCAAGTAGAGGGTGTTGGAATTCGATTCGGTCACAGTGAAGAAATAAGCGATCGAGTCCATAGACCTTCTCAAAATGTCTATTCACTGAACCTTTTCCATGTTTTCGATCCCCGATAAGCGGCATGATTGCTTTTCTAAAATGTCTTCTGATCTGATGATAGCGCCCAGTTTTAATTTTGACTTCTGTGAAAGTACAAAATTCTTTCTCGAAATAGCTAAGTGCTTTATAAAGAGTAAGGGCCTCTTGGCGAATATCGCTCTTATCAGTCTTAAAAACTCCCTGTTTTGAAAGAGAAGAGTTAAATTCTCCTGAGCCTTCTAGCTTTCCACGATGAAGACATTTATATTGCTTGAGAGTTGAAGGATAATGCCAAATTTCTTGAAAGTCTCGAACAACTTCAGGAGATTTGGCAAATAAGCATATTCCGGAAACAGGCCTGTCTAATCGATTAATAGCATAGACATATTGACCAAGAGAGTTTCGAACATCAAAGAGGAGACAATTCTTTGAACTTCTTTCACCGGGCATAGGGTGAATCCATTGCTTTGGTTTCTTGCTAACAGCAATTAAAAATTCGTCTTGGTAGAGAGCTTCCATATATTTTCAGTTGCTGCTGTTATTCTTTTTAATCCTCCAGAAATCTCAACACTTTCTAGAAGTTCGATATGAAAATTTTCTTGATAATGCTTTTGGACTTCTTGAGTTGAAATTGAAAAAGGAGGTCCAGACATTTCGCTTTGGTCGTAATCAAAAGTAATGAGAAGCTGTTGAGCATTTGTGAGTTTTCTGAGGTGCTGGGTATAACGTCTACGCATTTCTAGAGGAAGGGCAACTAAGGAGGCCCTATCATAGACGAGATCAATTGAGCTAAGGTCATTCTGGTTAAGTTCAAAGAAATCTCCAACGAAGATCTTCAAGCTTTCTGATTGATAAATTTTGAAACTTCCTTGTGTCGAAATCTCTGGTTCAAGGTTTGATCCTTGAAAATACTCTTGAATGGCCTGTTCTGAGAGTTCGACTCCAACGACTTTAAAACCTTGTTTTGTTAACCAGGTCATATCAAAAGTTTTTCCACATAAAGGAACAAAAATCTTTTTTCCTATTTTGAGATTTAAATGGGGAAAATACTTAATGAAAAGATGATTGCCTTCCGATTGATGGAAGGCCGTATCTTGATTCTCCCATTTTTCTAGCCAGAATTTTTTTTCCATTAATTTATCCAGAAAAGAATATTATCTTTGTCTTTTTGGTGAATTCTTCCATAAAAAACATAACCACTAATAGGCTTACTTGTTCTCTACGGATTTTATAAAAAGCCCCTCCGAAGAGGGACTTATCAAAGAGACTATTTATGATGTTTGGGTTTTGTAGAGAGCTTCGGAGCAAACTTCTTAAGTTGTTGAAGGAAATATTTCTTTTTCCCTCTGACTCGGTTTTTTCCTCCATTATTAACTTTCTTAGCAAGAAGCTCAGCGACTTTATTGTATTCTTCTTTAGCTTGGTTTGTAAGCTTTCTTGAAGATTTTGCTTCTTGGTATGATCTTTGAAGAGACCCAACAATCGTAGCTGCGATCTTGTTAAGGTTTCTTTTATTCCAACGAATATTTCCATTTGCAAGATCAGCATCAAGACTTGTTTCAAATTCTGAAATCAGTTTTCCTACTCGAACTGATTTAGAGTCGGATCCCGTATTGCTTGTCTGATTAGTGACGATTGCACTGAAGTATTTAGAGAAGGCATCATCAGAAGAAAGTCCAAGGCTTACTGAGTTGTCTTGCTTGTGAGTTATCTTATTTGAAAGAATACTTTCAGCTCTAACTGCAATTCCACCTTTTGCAATGATAGTCATCGGATCAAGATCTGTAAGAGTAAGAACAACTTCCTGAGTATTCCCTCCACCAATCTTGAGAACGTTCTTCTCAACAGAAGTATTTGTGATTGTGTTACTTAAACGAACCATTGGGAATGCAGGAGTTTCAACACTTGATGGATTTTCAAGGACAACAGTTGCCGTAATTTTACCTTGTAAGAAATCGAGCGTCGGACTTGTGCTTTTAACTTCTACATATTCTCTAACAAGAAGGCCTTCAAGTTTGCTAACAATAAGCTCGCTAGAAACTTCGTTCAAGTTACTTGGGTTATCGAGAATCATATTGACGTTAATTCTCTGACGGGCTTGAGTATCATTTGAGATTGATCCTATAATTCCTGTTTCAGTAGAAGTTCTCTGAAGACTTGCAGGTGTAAACTGGTGACCCATTTGATTGGCAACAACATCAACTGAGTCTTTAACTCTCATTGTGACAGGCCTTGCCACTTCTCCAAGGTTCGTTACACTAAGAGCGACTGAAAGAGCTTCACCTGGTCTGTAGATACCATCATTCATATTTCCAATAACTCTCGCGTCGTTAATTTCAACAACGGGATTATTTTCAAAGATGTTGATCAGTCTGCGAAAGCTTGCAAGGTAGATCTTCTCTGCTTCTTCTGCATACTTCTGAGCAGAAACAAGCTTATATCGACTATCATAAGCATTTTTTCTTGCAGTATTTTCAGCAACATCCTCACCGATGAAACGTCCAAGAATCTTTGAAGCTTCGTATTTCTCAAGTCCTTCTTGATGATACTCTTGAGAAGCGTATTGCTTAGCAAAGTAGAGGTTGTAAGAGTTCTTGAAAGCATCTTGGTAATTTCTCTGAAGAACTTTAAGTTCGTCAGTATTTACTTTTCTTGTGACTGTTTCATTATGAGAGAAAACTTTCTCTTGCTCATAAACAGGTGACCCATCTGGGTTCAATTTTGGTGTTCCATCTGGGTTAAGAACTGGAATAACTTGTCCGTTCTCATCGAGTTTGTTAACCCACTTATAGCGAGCAACAGTTTCAGTGATCGTTTTGTTTTTTAGACCTTGATAGTTTTGATAAAGATCAAGATTAGCTTCATCTGTATTATAAACATCCCACGCCCAAGATCCATTCTTCCATCCATACTTTTGAAAGTTACGAGTTCTTCTTGCACGGAAGTAATCCCAGATCGTTAATTGAGGAAGTCCTCTTCGACCAAAAATTGTCGAAGTCACATCACAAAGTGAACGTGCGTGTTGCCCCTGGAGGTAATAAGATTTTCTGGCAGCAATTTTATCATTAAAGGGAGAGTTCGCTGTGATGTATCCTTCTCTGAGAGCATCTTGAAAATCTCCACCTTGAACTGTTCCATTAGCGATATCTGACTCATAACCATCATCAAAACCATCAAAAGTAATTGGTGGCATATTTGGAGTCTTATCTGGAAGGACTTGGTTTCCATTATCAGCTTGGTTAATAACTTCCCTGTAACGACGAATGATTTGATCCGCTGATTCAGTTGTTGCAGTGTTACCAGCATGAACTTTTGCTCTTCGAACAGCAGTGTTCATTGTTGATTGAGCAACATAAGCTTCAGCTTCTTTAATCATTTCAGCTGTTGGGTTAACCCCAGCAGAATAACCATCCCAAATACCTTGGTAATAACCATCGATACAACCGAGATACTTACCAGCTCTTTTTGCATATTTCTCGGCCATCCATCGAGCAGCAGCGACACCATCACGACAAGCAACACCAGTGTGTTGTGTATTGTCTGAGTCTGTGTGCTGACAGATGATACCTTGAATGTTTGCAGGTGGGTTAAAGATTGTGTTCAAATCATTTACTGTTCCTGAATAACTTTGTGAAAAAGCTGTCGGTACAACAGATAATAAAACGGATACTAGTAGTTTCTTCATTGTTTCTCCCTTCGGTATTCCGTAATCATTTGTTCGTGGTATTGGAGATCGTTTTGACCATGCCAACCCTGCTAAACAAGATTATTTAATAAGTCTTATTATGAATTTTTTACAAGGTTCTAATCATTTCGTCTATTGAATGCTATTTGGAATTAAATGAAACTTATTACGTCAGTTCTTTTATTTATGCTTTGCGTCCCCATTCTTGCTTGTGAGGTGAAGGTTTTAAATTCCTGTAGGGATGGATTTACCAAGAATATAAGCCAATCAAAGGTAAGGTCGGCCACCAAGGCCCTAAACCGAGATCAGTTACTTAGAAAAGAAATTGATCAGTTATATAATGTGGTCACAACTGACCACACACATCAAGACTTCTTTAATGATTTTTTGAAGCTTGCTAAGCTCGCGAAGAGTTTTGCTACTTGTGAGTCGGATCAAGAAAATTCGAAACTCTATTGTTTGAGACTGACCCTTGCGCCCATTATTTACTATGGTTATGGAGAGGGGCATCTCGATGCGACAGCAACTATTCTTTTATTGTCGAAGCTTAAAAGTCCTAAAAAAGCCGCCTTTACTGGAGAGTTAAATCATTACGCACTCAAGATTAAGCTTTTGAGAAAGAGCTACCTTTTAAGACAAAAGAAAGTCTCAAATGAAGGATCACCACTTTCTAAGAAGAAATATTTAAAACGCTTTGGAAAACTTAAACGTTTAACTCCAAGGCAAAATACTTTGTATAAGTATAATTATTCTCAGATCAAAAAAATGGGAAAGATTATGCAGACCCTGGAGAAGCGAATTCTCGCTCAAAGTTCGGGTCTTTATTATGATTATGATGGAGATGGGACTCCTGATGAGGTGTATGAACTTGATGAAGCTGAGAAATATCGGATGAGTGTAAAACTCTTAAGATTAGAACTTGAAAAGCAATCTTTCTCTGATGGAGTGTTTGCTGATGAGAAACCCGATTATCATGATCTTTTAGTCGCCAGTAATGAACTTGGCCTTGTTTCGGACGAAGATCTTGAAGCGATGATTGAGCTTCCATATCTATATGAAGAAAAACCGACCTTTTGGCAAAAAGCTAAAAGTATAACTTGGGATATAGGGAAGGGAGTTGTGATGGCAATTCCTGGAGTGAACCTTTATTCGATTATACCGATTGTTCTTGTTGAAAGTTATTCTAAAGCAAAGGAGAAAGCAGGTGAGACTTCTGACCTTCATCTTTTTACTTTCTAGTTCAGTCTTTGCTTTAGAAAAAGATTGTACGGCCCTAGTCCGTGGAAAAAATCGCAAGCTTTCTCTTCAAAATGTCACGTTAAAAGATCTTGTTTCGAAAACTCATTTTCAGGGTCGCTATTTAAAAATTGTTGAAAGAAATTCAGAAAAAGCTGTTTCTTTTGGTTCTTCTTTGTCGGTTCGAGCTTGTACTGTTTATTATCATTCCACAATCGCTAAAGATTATTTTAAGAAAAGTTTTGAACTGAAAAGATTAAAAAGACCTCGTGCAATCACAATCCGAATAGAAATGGATCTTGGTTTCGAAGAGTCGGTTCATATGATGCACGAAAATAACGGTCTTTTTTACAATAATGCAGTAACTATTCCTCCGAGTAACTCTTCGAGAATTATTGATAAATCTTGGTTCTATGAAATTTGGTATGCACCAAAAAAGAAAGTCCGTATTGATAGTTCAACTTATAAAGCAGCCGATTTAGTATCACGTGGACCTTTTATGGCCTCTTTGCTCTTGGGAGTAGGAAAGTCTCAGGCGACCACAATTGGAATTGATCTTGTTCGTGGTAGCACTTTTGGTACTAGTTTTTATTTTAAAACATTAGGTCTTTCAGTTGGAGTAACTGCTTTAGTCCCAAATATTCTGAAGTGGATCTCTAAACCATTTAAATCAACTCTTTATTTAGATTCAGGAATGATTCCTGAAGTGATTTATCATGAGTACACTCATTATGCCTTAAGTGAAGTTCTTAGCATTGATACTCATGCTCCGGTGGTAGAAGGAATTGCAAACTATTACGCCGCAATGATTGGGGATTCTGATGCTATTCTTGATAAAACAAGAGGCTATTCCAAAGGGCTTGTTGAAATCAATGCGAAGAATACAAAAAATTATGCTTACAGCATGGAAGATAAGAAATATGCTCAACTGGATTTCAGTTTTAAGTTTCTTTATGGTTTGAAAAAAACTTTTGGTGAAGAGAAAGCTTCACAGCTTCTTTTCGATGCGATTAAAATTATGCAAAAGCGAGAAGGAAAAGAATTAAAGAAGGATTTAATACCCTCTTTGAAAAAAGCTTTAACGCAGAAAGATTCTAATCTTAAAACGCAAATTTTATTTAATGAGCTGCTTCAAAAATTTGGCTTTTAATGACTCCATTAATGCGAGACGCATTTTCACCAGTATCTTTTTGATTTTTTTAAGTACCTGAATTTTTTACACGGGCATTTGGCATGAGAATTGCTTTTATCGAGGCAATACTATTTTTTTCAAAATTATCTGGGAGGAAAAATGAAAAAAATCATGTCGCGTGCGCTAATTTGTATGATGTTGCTTTCAACATCGATAACGCCAGCCATAGCAAACCAAGTTAAAACTGAACCACCACTAACTAAAGTTGATCAAATTTTCGATGAATTTAAGAGCAAAGTTTTTCTCAATGGAGAAAGCATGGAGGAGGCCACTGAAAAACTTGTTGGAGAGTTGATTGATTCAAGAGTCACTTCAGGACAACTACAAGTTTATGTTGCTAAAAATAGTTCTAAAGAAGCTTACAAAAAGTTTAATGAAGTTCTTGATACCACATTAGAAGATGTAGGAAGCATGCAAGATCTTGGACAAGAAGATCTTTCTTTTATTCTTAAAAATGCTTTTCAAAGTACTCATGCAACAGGTTCTAACTTTATTAGTTGTTCTGCTGGGAAAACAATTGGTCTTCCACTAATTGCAGTAGGTGTTGTTCTTGGGATTATTGCTCTTGTAAATGCAAGTGCTTCAAAGGAAGTTGTCACTAAAGACTTCATAGACAGAAGAAGAAGGCTGACAAATGATTATCTTAATACTCAGGCTGATCTTGAGCTAGAAGTTACGACATACGAATCAGATATCGTTTATTACCAAGATGAAATTGAAGAACTTCAAAGAAAAATTGATTCAGGTGAATATGATGCTGAAGAAATTGAACAATTTTTTCTTTTAATTAGAGATTACGAATTCTTTATCTCTGATTCTCAAGCTCTTATTGGAGAAGTGAATGTTGATCTTGCTTACTTTGAAAATCAATTTAATTCTGATGTCGCTGAACTAGACCTTGAAGAAGTTGCTGCTCTTAATGAAGTTGATGAGAAGAGATCAAATGCTTCAAAGCAAGGTGTAGCGGCAGGAATCATCGGTGGTTTAGGTGCGGTTTTCGCAACTGTTGGACTTTCTGACTGTAACTAAGAATAAGCGTTTAGGAGAAACAGTCATGAAATATAATAAATATCTAATCTTAGGAGTCTTGAGTCTCTTTTTAGTAAACGAAGTTATGGCCCAAAGAAATCGACCGTCTAGAGGAAGAACATCTTCAAGAACTGGTGGTTCTTCAGGTTCTAGTGGTTCTTCAAATTCAACGGTAAGTTCAGGTAGCCGGTCGAGTTGGGGATCAAGTTCGAGCAGTTCTTCAAGCTCTAGCTCAAGTAGTTCTTCAAGCTCTTGGAGCAGTGGAGGTGGTTCTTATACAAGTGAGTATGTTCGAAGAGGGCGAAGTCGAATGAGAGGTAGAAATACTGCTCCTATTCTTAGGCAAAGGCATAGAGAACTTCGTACGATTCGTTCAGGAAATATCTCTGCTATTTCTAACTATCACAGTGGTTATTATAATCATTATCCTCATAGAGTTTATTCATCTTTTGGAAGTTGTGGTTATTCAGGAGGTTATTATAATTCACCTTATGATTATCATATGGGAGTTGATTCTCGTTTGATCTATCATAGTGGTTGGGTCATGGAACCTGTTTCTTTTAGTTATAACAGCGGTTTTTCTTGTATTGGAGATTATCCATATTATGTTCATAACGGTTATAAACATCGTTACTCTGAAGTTGATAAATGTAATTATGAACTTGTCGATGTGAAAGAAGAAACTCCTCTTGTCGTGAAGACATTTTACAGCATGGAATGTAATAAGGCGTTTGATGCTTGTGCGATTAAACGAGATGAACTTAATGATAATGAGTCTAGCCAGCGTTATATTTGCATGGAAAAAGTTGATGAGAACTTAAAACCATCAGATAATTATAGTCAAATTCCAGGCCTTATTAATAATCTTCCACCTTCTATGGTTGAGAAAATTGAGACATTTTTAAAAGAAAATTCTTTGAAAGATCTTTTTAAACTTGGAAAAAACAAAGGCTATAATGGTTGTAAAATCGAAAAATCTAAAAAATGTAATTTTCAAGTTACAGTTAAGGGGACTCCATACCCGATGAAGGATGGTTCTATCTGTTCTAGTACAAAAAAATCTAAGGTCGAACTTTATGGCTGCAGTTCCAGCTCCCAGAGGGAAAATGCTGCATGTCTAATGGCCTTGGCTATCGCAGAAGGGTATTGCGTAGAGTAATATTCGCGTGGGTCTGGAGCCTTTCCTTCAGACCTACTTTTCTTTCTTTTTAGATCTACTAAAAACTGTAAAAATAAAATTAAGTAATTCTTAAAAATCTTTATTTCAGAGAAGTAAATCAAGAAATAACATTTACAAGCAACCAGAGCTATAGCATAAGGAAGAAAATTATCTTAGGAGGATATCTGATGAAAAAACTATTAATGAGTTATGTATTATTGGTGAGTTTTTCTGCTGTTTCAAATGATCTTCTTTGTAAAGGAAAGCCAGTAGAGAGTTCCTTGCACAGCAATATGAATGTGGAGAGTTGTATCGGACT
The DNA here is from genome assembly GCA_965217035.1 of Bacteriovoracaceae bacterium. Classification (GTDB taxonomy): domain Bacteria; phylum Bdellovibrionota; class Bacteriovoracia; order Bacteriovoracales; family Bacteriovoracaceae; genus JAUHYH01. The sequence continues at coordinate 2,795,325 of OZ244226.1, forward strand.
TCAGAATGATTTGGCGGTTATCAATGGTATCGACTCTAGTCGTAATCTCGTTTTAAATTTCGTTGATTTAAGTGAAAAGAAGATTTTAGCTTCATTAGATTTGAAACAGATTGAACTTAATGGGGGAAGTTACGTCGAAACCGCTGCATTTAGAAGGGCCTGTGGAACATCACTTACGACTTCACGTATTCATGATAGAAATGAAGTTGTTATATTCTTTGATAATACAACTGCTCTTCATTGGGATATTTTAACTAATAAAACTGAACTCCTGCATTCTTTTTATACAGGTGGATTTTATTTTTGTTATGGAATTGGTGAAGGGATTGATACATTTAGAGAATATATCTCAATTGATAGAAGGAATAGACAGATTAAAATGTCTGCAATCCTTGAATTAGATGAATCATTCCCAGATGTTTATATTAAATATTAGTAAATAGAAAAGCCTGGTTACTTTAGGTTATCAGGTTTTTTCCCTTTCTGACGACTCCAATAACTCGTTCTTCCAAATAAAGAAATTCCTACATAACCTCGAAGTTTGAGTTTATTTGGATTTTCTAATTTTAAATAAGCGGAATAAGTATTTCCGGATTCTGGATCATAAACTTCACCATCTTGGTATTCTTCATCTTTAAAGACAAAACCTGAAAGCAGGTTGAGTCCAATGAGCTTTCGTTTTTGAAGTTCTTTATCAAAGTTATTAATATCAAGAGGATTTGGAACTTCTCCCGTATGTTGTTTCCTGAGCCAAACAATTTTTCCAAAAAACTTTTTATCTTTTTTGTAAACTTCAATTACGGCCTTTTCATTTTCTGAAAGCCAATAACCTTTTATCGAATCATTCGCGAATAGGCTGGTGGTTAAGCAAAATAAGATAAAGTATTTCATTCGAGCTCCTAATAATCTAAATATGATAAGTTAAGCTGATAATATGTTCGACTCGATCACCTGATGAGCGAGGAATATGTTCATTCATATAACCAAGATCGAGAAAGGTCTTATCAATGTTAATTCTAATTCCTATAAAACTTCTCACTCTCTCGATTGTTCTATTTCCAGTCCAGTTTTCCTTAGTTAAATTTAAAAAAGGTTCTGTCCATATCAGGAGATTGTAAAAACGATTTGATTTTTCCAGGATAGAAATGAAATACCTTAAGCGAGTCGAATCATCTGAACTATCTTCAAGGTATCTTCCTTCTAATCTTGTTCTACCGACAAAGCCAAAACCAAGCCTTCTTCCATAATTCTGGAAATGTTCAGCAATAAATCGATGCTCGACAGTTGAAGGTGAATGGAAAGATCCATAGAGAAATCCGATCCGGTGTTTTTTAGTCATCTGATAATGTGGACCTAAAAGAAAGACAGATTGAGCTGTTTCTCCAAGGTCAGTATTATATCTCTTTTCAGCAAATATTTGAAACTTTGCAGAATGATTAATATGTTTAATAGTGTTGGCGGCTGCCCAAATCCTATTGCTAGCAGAAGTGGCATAAAGGTTATGATTTAAAAGAAAAATCAAAGTAAGAAGTTTTAACATGAAGATATGCTAGGGCAAAAATTGTCATTCTGTCTTTTCTTTTTTCTAAAATTCTAAATGAGGTGAAAGAACTTGCAACTATTTGAAACTATGAGCTTTTAACTTGGAAGTAGTTATTGTCCTTCCTCCAATTGAGTTAGAATTTCTCCAAGGCTTATTTTAACTCTTTCAAGAATCTCATTTTCTCGATCTTTGATATCAAGGATTTCTTTAGGACTTAGATATTTTTTCTCACTCATATTTATAGGTAGAACTCTTCTGAAATCCTCTTCTGAGTCCTCGAGAACTTGATTCACTCGAGCAATGTCTTCTTGAAAATGAGTCGGAATAAGTTCTTCTTCTAAAAGACCTTCAAGGGATTCGACCTTAGACATAATATGATGTAACCCAATTGGCATTTTTAGTTGGTCTTGAAAATGCTTAAGGATATGAGAAACAATGGTCTTTTTATCATTTGAAGAAAAACTATAATCAGAAATATAAGTTATAACAGAATCGACAACTGACTCTTCTTCAAAGTCTCCACAGTCTTCAATTTGAGAAAGTTGTTCAAAAGTTTTTTGAGCATCAAGGGATTCATGATTTTTTTCTTGGAAGAATTGCATTACTTTATTAGTGTCATTAATTTTCCCATTTACGAGTGAGTAGAATTGATCAAGTGCCCCTTTCAGTTCTCCGGCGGTTTGATAAGGAAGAATATCGTCAGGATCATCTTCAGGAAAAAGTTTTGCAATTCCTGCCTGACACTTTTTTACTTGACCATTGATGTTTGCCACTAATGTATTGAATTCAGTTTGAAGATTTAAATCAACTTGATATTCTTCAACTTTCTCTTCTTGTTTTGCGACTTTTTCTACTCTTTTGGCCTTAATGACTCTTGATCTTTTCTGAACTGGTGCTTCTGTTATTTCTTCTTCCTCAGACCCCGGAATAATGGCCCAAACGATCAGTACAATCGCTAGCATGCCGACTCCAATGAGTATTTGAGTTTTCTTTTTAGGGTCTAATTCCATACCGACTTAGCTTAACATGCTGAATCAGGCTTAGGAAGAGGTGAGTGCTACGACTTATGAACTCTTATAACACTCTGAGGATTAATAATTTAGTGACATCCAGCATGAGAAAGAGATTTGAAGTATTCATCTGGAGTTGTTTGATCCATCTTTTTGCTAAGACCTTTCTTCCAGCTTCCATTTCCTGCGTAATTCGTTTTCAACAAGAGAACCTTCTCTTCGCCGGACTTTACATCTTTTATAAGATACGTGGTCGATAGAACTCCTTGGTCATCAGCATCATAGCCAAGGACCATCATTTCATGAGTACGATTGGAGTCTTTATCAGAGACGTCGAGAAGAATTCCTATATATCCGTGTTCTTTTAAGTCTTTGATTTCGTATCGATCTGTACCGCTTAGGAAGCCGTTTCCGTAAAGCCAAGCATTATTATTAAGTTCGATTTTACTTCGAGTACAAGCGTAAGAACTCATATTAAAACTAACTATCAAAATTAAAATGACCTTTTTCATATTTTCTCCTATCGATAAACTAAATTACATTTTCCAGACATTGGAACCTCTTTGATTTCTTTACCGACAAAAAGTCCCCAGACTTTTTTAGTCATTGAAAAACCAATTTCCCATCCTGTCATGTGCGGAGTTGCAACTTCAAATTTTATAGCGTCATCACTATATCCAAAACCAAGAGTTTTACTTGCGTAGGTAAAGCTTCGACGAGCTTTCTTTGGTTGCATGAGAGAGACTGGTTTCCACTCAGTATTTTTCTCAAGCAATTTTCGAGATGAGTAGAGATTGCGACCTTTTCTTGTCCAACAAACGTAGCTACCTTCTAATGATTTCATGAGTGTGTCCATTCTAAGTCCGACAGTACATTCTAAATGTCTATTCTTTGCAGAACAGCTTCCATAAATAGGTCTCATAAGTGGCGCCTCTAGTCGTTCAGAGATTGCATAAGCATCAGAATCCTCTAATTCCATAAGTGATAAAAACTCATGGAAGGCTAGTCTTTGCTTAAAGAGACTTGTGAGTTCATTGAATTCTTTATTGTAGATCTCAATGTATTTTTTTCCTTCTTTTTTATACCAAACAGCTGTCTTCTCATTCCCATAACGATCTTTGGGCCTTTCACTTATTGATTGAATGATCGTTTCTTTAATCGTCTCTTTAAACTTTTTCTTATCAACATCTCTAAAAGTGTTTTCATGTCTTTCATCTTCAGAGGCTTTGATAAGGGCCCTTCCTATTTCTCTTACCTCAAGAGCGATAGCATCCCCTCCTCCTCGATCTTTTGAAGCATAGAGATTTAATGTTAAAAAAGTGAGAATGATTAATGTTGTTGTTTTTTTCATTATTTTTCCTTTTTGATTAATGGGTAGAATCCGATTTGTATTTGATAAAGACTGTCCGCACGTACTGAAGGCCTCTCAAGATAGCACGCGAGTTCTTTTCGAAATTTTTTAATTTTTTTCTTCACTTCAGGAATATCTTTTTTGTTAATTGTGAGCATTGTTGAAGTATGGTCACGCTCTTCTATATCAATTTTTTTTACTGCTTCGATTGATTTTTCGAGTAGAGAAATTTGTAAATTCTTTAAGGCTTGATTGGTGTAGTTTGAATCCAGATTAGTTGTATTGTCTTCTAAGCAATCAATCCATTCATCATTACTGATTTTAAGGTAACCAATTTTTTGAAGCCTTTCTACTGCGAGCTTAACTTGAATGATTGAAATATCGAGTGTTTTTGCGATCCAAGAATAGCTTGGTTGGAAGAAACTTAATCTTGTGAGTTCTAAAATGGCATCGTGATACCAAACAGAAACGGCTTCAAATTCATCAAGATTAAGTTGAGAAAACTTTTCTTCAAATTCTATATTTTCCTGCTTGATAATTTTACTGATTTCTCCTGGAAGTAATCCGAGCTTTATAAGAATTTTTTCTTTTGTGCTCTTTTGAGGTGATATTTTTCCGGAGAGTATTTTCGACATATTAGAGGGATCAATACCGAGATCTCTGGCAAATGCTCTTAAGGAATAAGAGCTATTTTCCTTAGCTCTCTTATTTAAATGATTTTTAAGAATTTCAATGAACTCCATAGTTTGTCTCCAAGTGTGTGTTTTTATAACACTGCACTAAATTGGAAACAACAATCAACCCACAAAGTGTTGGTTGAAGCACAACAACATATAAAAAGTTCAAACTTTTAAGAAGAGGCTGAAGAGTATTGTCTGAGCGCCTTATTCCAAATTTTAAGATAGACCCACCAGAAAAAGATCGATAGACCGAAAATCAGAGCAACGATCTGAAACGAATCTTGATCGAAGTAATAGCGACCAGGTAAGGCAACGACAAGATTCATAGGGATGAGGAAGGTAAAGAAAAACCGAAATAATCCTCCCTGGATTTTATCTGGATATTTCAACATGGAATTGATTCCCCAAAACAGACTCTCAAAACCTCGAGGGGATTGTGTCCAGAACACAGGAAGGTAACACATCATCTGTAAGATATAATAAATGGCCACTCCATTGATGATGAGAAAGATATAAAAAAGCGTATGGAAAAATTCAAGAGGTCCTGGCAATTGAAAAAGGGCCCAAGCAAAAATACTGATTGCAAAGATAAGATTGATAAATGAGTTAGCCGCGAATTCTCTTAAACTCAAAAAGAAAAGTGGAGAAACGGGACGAGTAAGGTAGTAATCGAGATCACCTTTATTAATATATTGAGGAAACCACCAACAATTTGTCGCAACAACACTCATATAAAGAGCATCGACCAAAATATAACTAGCAGCAAAGACGATCATTTGTTCTTCGGTCCAGTTTCCTATCGTTTTTGTATGTTGGAAGAGGATTTTAAAAAGAAAAATCATAGAAAGGTGATAAGCTAAATCCATCACAATTCGAAAAGTAAATTCAAGTCTAAACTCTAAGGCTTTGGTAAAGGAAAACCTCAAAAAATGCATATAGAGTCTGAAATATCTCAAATTCCAACTCCTGTATAACGTCGATTTCCTCTTACCCAAGTAATCTTAAAAACAATAAAAGAGAAGAGTGTCCAGAATCCTAAAACTGTATATATCTGAATCAAATCGATATTGGTTTGACCTAAAAAGATTTGAGCTGGGTAATAGATGAAATAAGGAAAGGGAGTATAATTAATAACTTCTTGAAGGGTTTCAGGATAAAAGCTCAGAGGAATCATATAACCTCCAAAGAATTGAACGAAGGTTTTCATGAGAACGCCAAGACTCCAGACATTATCGGCCCAGAACGCAATAATTTCAATAATGGCCGTCATGAAATAGTAGCAAAGAACGCCGAGAACAATGACAGATGAAGCGATAAGAAAATTAACGAGTGTTACATCATTTCCAAAAGTATAACGATGAAAGAAAACAAGAAAAATAAGTTGCAGATAATAAAAGACACTAAAAGCTGAGTAGCTTGCAAACTTTAAAACTGTAGAAGAGAAAGGATAGAGTAGAAACTTATTAAGCGTTCCGTAATAAATATCGCGAGAAAAGAAACCAACTCCAAATCCTTGTTGGGCCTTAAAAAGCATATGGGCCATGAGATAATAGAGAATGAGATTGTTTAAATTCATTCCATTCATCTCTTTGACGTTATTGACTTCAAAAATAGCGGCCCAGAGGTAATAGCTTATGGCGACGACAATAAGTGTTTGGCCTAAGAAGCTAGTCCAAAACTCCCAGCGGTAGGCAAGGATCTGTCGCGCTTCAATTGCAAAGGCATGCCAATAGAGACTAAGGGTTCTTCTCATTACTTAGATAATTTTCTATAACGACACTGATGTCGACTTCATTAATATTAAGGTTTTTAGGATTAAATTGATCAAGAAGAGTTTTCATGACGTCTGCAAGCTCTGTTCTGATAACCTGAAGTTTAAGCTTTGGTCCTATGATTTCAGACTTAAGTTTTGAAAACTTCTCCTTAATAAAATCTTGGATCTTATCTTCATCAGAACTATTGAAATCAACTTCTAGTGTTTTGTATTGAGCAAAGTTATCTGTAATGGTTTCAATTGATCCATCATAGACAATTTTCCCATCTTTTATAAGTGAGAGTCGGGGACAGAGCTCTTCAATATCTTCCATATAATGAGAAGTTAAAATGATGATGGGCTTATGTTCTTTCCTGTATTCCTGAAGAAAACTCCTAACAGTTTTCTGGCTCATAATATCAAGGCCAATTGTTGGTTCATCAAGAAAAATAACTTGAGGGTCATGAAGGAGAGCGGCCATAAGTTCAGTCTTCATCCTTTCACCAAGACTCAATTTACGAACAGGAACTTTTAATTGTGAGGCAATCCCGAGTTGTTCTGAGAGTTTATTAATATTATCTTTGAATTTCTGATCAGGAATTTCATAGATTTCTTTTAAAAGAAGAAAACTATCATAGGCAGGAAGGTCCCACCAAAGCTGAGCCTTTTGCCCCATGATCAAGCTCAATTGCTTTCTGTAATCATTATGTCTTTTCCAGGGATCAAACCCTAAAACAGAGACATCTCCAGAAGTAGCATAAATGATTCCACTCAAAATCTTTACCAGCGTTGTTTTCCCTGCTCCATTTGCCCCAACTAAACCAATAATTTCGCCTTGTTCGATTTTTAGATCAACTTGGTCGAGTGCTTTTTTCTCAAAATAATCTCTTTTAAAAAGTGATTTCAAAGACCCCATGAGTCCTGGATCTTTCTGATAGACCTTAAAGGTTTTGGAGAGATTTTTTACTTCAATCATTAGTGAAGTGTTGGTTTGTTTTCTGGTTCATGAATTCTTCTTAGAATTTCATTTGTTAAATCAAAAGGTCGATCTAGGAAATCTTCGAGTTCAAGTTCTTGAATAAGCTTTAAACATTCTTGGTTAATTTGTGAGACAAAAGGATCGAGGTTTTGGGCAAGGAATTCTAACTTTTGGATTTTTTCTTGATTCATTTTTGAAATAATTCCTCTTTTTGAAGGCTCAATGAGCTTATTGTTTTAGTATTATTCAGTGAGTCGACTTCTTTATTATGCCTTGGCATTCGTTCTTTGTCTTGCTTTTGACCCATTGAGAAAAATTTTGAGAAATCTCTTTAAAGATGAGAGAAAACAGCTTATTCGAAACTTGAATCAAAAAATACGCTACCCGAATCAGAACGTTTCTTTTTCACAAGCGGGCTTAGGAAAAGGACTTTCAAAACTCCAATCTCTGGAAAGAGAAACCGGAGTTCCTGCATTGAATGAGTTTTTGCTTTTCAGAAGAGTCCTTCAAAAGGATCAAGATGCTTTTCAACAGTCGAAAGAAATTATCTTAGGGGCCCTGATTCAGATAACTTGTATGTTTGTTTATTTTGGTTGTTTTTTTCTCTTTGCCAAAATTCAACTGAATTTAAGCAATTTTACTCATCTAAAAGTCAGTTTCGCTCTCATAGTTTTTATCATTGTTGGATTCATTCTTTTATCTGAGGGAATTCGAGTTTTTACACTTCAGCAAAGCGAAAAGTTTTTGGAAAAACTCACGCTTTTTAAACTTTTTACGAACTCCCAATATTCGGTTCAGGAGGTGGTACTCTTCTCTAAGTTGCAGGGATTTCAACCTAAAAGAGAGCTTATTCCCTATGTTGAGAACTTTTGGAAATCTCTAAAAGATTGGATTGAGGGGGCAGCTGATTTTTCTCAGGAACTCGATTCTCAAATTCAAGAACTAGAATATTTTCACTCTAGACAGTTAAAAAAGTTCCAAGCTCGTATTGAAGGTCTCAAGATGCTGACCTTTGTTTTCCTTTGTGTCCCATTAATTGGTTGGAACTTTCAAGGAATTTTGCTTCAGTCCTTTGGACAACACTGAGCAATCGTCCTATATTAGGCTCTCTAAGGAGTTTTCATGGAAAATAAAATCATCTTTTCGATGTCGCGCGTCAGTAAGTCTTATCCAGGACAAAAGCAAGTTATTAAAGATATTTCTCTATCATTTTTTCTAGGGGCTAAGATCGGTGTTCTTGGTTTTAATGGGGCGGGTAAGTCGACGGTGTTAAGAATTATTGCAGGGATTGATGATGATTATTCCGGTGAAGTTAATATCCAAAAAGGTATTACAACAGGTTACTTGGCGCAGGAGCCTGAAGTTGATCCAGAGAAAACCGTTAAAGAAATCGTTGAAGAAGGGGTTCAAGAAACAGTTGATCTTCTCAAGGAGTATGAAGCAATCAATGCAAAGTTTGCTGAACCAATGAGTGATGATGAAATGAATGAACTTCTTGAAAAACAAGGCAAACTCCAAGATAAACTCGATGCTATTGATGCTTGGGACTTAGATTCAAGACTTGAACTTGCGATGGAGGCCCTCAGGTGTCCTCCGAGTGATCAAAAATGTGGAACGCTTTCCGGTGGTGAGAAAAGACGAGTGGCACTTTGTCGACTTCTTCTTCAAGAACCCGATGTTCTTCTTCTCGATGAGCCTACAAACCATCTTGATGCAGAAACTGTTTACTGGCTAGAAAGACATTTGCAAAACTATAAGGGAACAGTCATTGCTGTAACCCACGATAGATACTTTCTTGATAATGTCGCTGGTTGGATTCTTGAGTTAGACCGAGGTCGAGGAATTCCATTTGAAGGGAATTATACTTCTTGGCTTGAACAGAAACAGAAAAGAGCAGCTCAAGAAGCTAAAGCAGAATCGAAACATCAAAAAGCAATGGCGAAAGAGTTAGAATGGATCAAATCTTCTCAAAAAGCTCGACAGGCCAAAGGGAAAGCTCGAATTAATCAATATGAAGAAAATCTTAAAAAGAATCATGAGAAAACTAATGAGACAACAGAGCTTTTTATTCCTTCGGGTCCAAGACTAGGAAACGTTGTTATTGATGCCAATGCCGTTTCGAAAGCTTTTGGAGATAAACTGCTTTACGATGATCTGACTTTTAAACTTCCTCCAGGAGGAATTGTTGGGATTATCGGTCCAAATGGTGCTGGTAAGACAACGATGTTTAAGATGATTACAGGGCAAGAGACTCCAGATGCAGGTGAGTTTACTTTAGGTGATACAGTCGAGCTTGGTTATGTTGATCAGAACCGAATGATGGATTCTGATAAAACAATGCTTGAAGAAATCGCTGAAGGACAAGATGTTATTAAGCTTGGTGACAAAGAAGTTAATGCAAGAGCTTATATTTCAAAATTCAATTTCTCTGGTGATGAACATAAGAAAAAAGTCAGTCAACTTTCAGGTGGTGAACGAAACCGAGTTCATCTCGCAAAAATGTTAAAGTCTGGTGGGAACGTTCTTCTTCTTGATGAACCAACGAACGATTTAGATGTCAATACTCTTAGGGCCCTTGAAGATGCGCTTCAAGACTATGCAGGTTGTGCTGTTGTTATTTCTCACGATAGGTATTTTTTAGATCGGCTTGCAACTCATATCCTTGCTTTTGAAGGCAACTCTCATGTGGAATGGTTCGAAGGAAATTTTTCTGATTACTTAGAGGATCGGAAGCGTCGTCTTGGAGATGATGGAGATGTTCCAAAGAGAATCAGTTATAAGAAACTGACGAGGGCCTAATGAAATATCTTCTGTTTCTTTTGTTAGTGAGTTGCTCTGCTTCTCAAGAAGAGCCTGAAATAAAGAACACAACAGAAGTGATCGAACAAGAGGTCAAAAAAAGAGTCATTAGTGGGTTTTTCTTAAAAAGCTCAAGAGGTGGAGAATTTCCAATTAAAGACCAAATTGTGGTTTTAAAGGATCACAATAATAAGAAAATAGCTGAAACAAAAACGAAGTTTGATGGTTCTTTTGAATTCTCTTTAGATATTGACTGGGGTCCTTATTCTATTTATTTAGAATTAGAGGACTATCACAAACTAGGGCGTGTTTTCAAAGTTTACTCCACATAAGAATCGCTCCCAGTAAAACCATGGTCATATAGTTTCGAGCAAGCTTTTCAAATCTCATTGCAATCGACCTAAATTGCTTTAAGTTACAAAAAGAATTCTCGACAACATGTCTGTCTCTATAAAGTTCCTTGTCGTAAACAATCTCCTTCTTTCGACTTCTTCTTCCTGGAATAACAGGACTTACTCCTCTCGCTTCGAGTGACTTTCTGAACAAATCTGCATCATAACCTTTATCAGCAAGAAGTTGCTCGACTTGATCGGGTAACTCTTCAATAAATTCATACGCGGTATCAATGTCATGAATATTGCCTGGACTTAATTTAATGATCTCCGGATTACCGTAGCTGTCTGTTAAAAGGTGAATCTTTGTTGTGGGACCACCTGAGCTTTTTCCTATCTTCTGATCACCATTTTTTTTCGAGCACCATGAGCATGTTGATGAGCTCGAACAATACTTGAATCCAAGGCAACGTTTTGCTTTGTTAACTTGTCTTTAATCAGAACAAAAACTTCTTGGAAGATTCCTGATTCTGACCAACGATTAAAACGAGTGTAAACTGATTGCCAAGGACCAAACTCAACAGGGAGATCTCTCCAGGGACAACCGACTCTAAGCTTCCAAATCATTCCTTCAAGCATTGTTCGGTTACATTTTGAGGGACGAGCGCAGCGACCACGTTCAGCTGGTAAAAGAGGTTCTATTTTTTTCCACATAGTGTTTGTTAAAAATAATCGTTCTGTTGTTTTCATAGATCTATGAAAGTAGAATTATGATCAATGGCCAAGATAAATGACCTTAAAAGGCCTTACATTTTCTCAGACCCTTCTAACTTTGAAGACACGCCCTATTTGACCTCAATTCATCTGAAAAAGATCTCGGTAGAATCATACTGTAATTATTACAAGCTTTAAGGGCCTCGAAAAGGACTGTGTTATATAATCTATTTCGAGGGAAGTATGAGAAAATTTGTTTTAATATTCACGTTGTTAGTTGCTGCATCTTCATTTGCTAATTCAAAATGTCCAAGATTTTCAAAGGCAAAATATAATTGCCTTACTCTCGAAGATGATGATGTAAGAAAAGAAAAAGCTCACCTGAAGATTGTTAAAAAAGCGGGAAAGAAAACTCTTATCTTTACTCCTGAAAGTGTCTTGAATGAGCTTATCCTTGATAATAAGCTCCGCTATTCTGAAAATGGTTTTGCTTATAGGGCCTATTGTAAGAATAGAAAGGTTATCGTTCAGTTAAAAGACTTTGATCTCAGGGTAATTTTCTCAGGTAGTAAGAAAAAAGCTTCTATGAGAGCCTATCTGTACAAAGAAAGGATTTCGACTGCCGATTGTCGGCGCAAATAAGCCGGATATCTCTTCTCTAAACATTTCATAAATTTATACCGATAAAGATCCTATGAAATCAATAGGATATCTCACTTTAGTGGGATTTATTTCACTCTTAGTAGTAGCTTGTTCTTCGAACCCAAAGCAAAAAGAAAAAAGTGTTAAAGATTTTCCACGTTCTATTTCTTCACAAACGAAAAAAACTGTTGATGGAGATCTTTTATCATCATCATCATCATCATCATCATCATCTCGTTCCACAACAAGAAAAGAAGTCGATGTCAGGACAATTAAAGGTGTTCTCATTAAAACGGACAAGACCGGTAACGAAAAGCCTATTAGTAGTGAAGAGATTGTTTTACAAAATGATCAGTATGAAGAAGTTGCTCGTGCGAAAACTGATGTCGATGGTTCTTTTCAATTTGTTCTCGATATTCCCAGAGGGGATTATTCTCTTATTTATGATGAGGGAACCTATCACAGAGTTTTTAACTTGATCGATCTTGAACATGATTTTGGAAATTTAAACATCAATCCTAGGTTCGATTAATGAATAATTCTAGAGGCTTCTCTCTTCTTGAAGTTCTTATAGCGGCAAGTATTCTCAGTGTTGTTATTTTAGGCGTTATGAAGGTGAATGAAAATCTTGCTTCGGTCGAGCAAGGCTTTATTCAATCACAAGACTCGATGGAAGTCTTAAGCAATACCAAGCTCTTTATGGGACACCAATTGAGCTGTTTAGGGGCCTTCCGACAAGCAAAACAAAAGCGCCCTGACGGTCAATTTTATATTCCGATCGATGGTGAATTTGAATCGATTAAAAATTTCGAAAACAATGATTTTATCTCAGTGGGAGAAACTTATGGGAAGGTTAAACTCCTTTACCTTTCCTATAGTCCTAGGAAGGGTTATTTTGAAGAGGAAGCCTTTACGAATAAAAGAGGAATTGTGGATGTTTATATCCAGATGCAGGGAATAGGAAAAGTTAAAAGACCAAAGTTTAAAAAATTACCTGTCTGGGTTTATGCCAGTAAGAAAATCAATGAACCTGCCGAAATTCAATATTGTGATTCCAGTCGAGCGGACATGATCAATTATATAACTGAATCTGTTATGGCCCGCGTTTGCCTGAGTCTGAACGCTGTGCTTGATCCAGAGACCAGGCTTTGCATCTTTGGTTCGGAGTATGAAAAAGAAAAGGCGATCAAGAAAGCCGAGCGAGTGCAAAAAACAGCAATGAAGAGGGAGATTTCCTCACCCCAAAAGCCGGCTAAGATTGATGATGATACTTTTCTAATGTATTTAATGAAATCGATGCTTGAAGAAACAGAAGAAAAAAGGGCGATCAGTAACCGCCCTTAAAAGATATATGTCTTAACCCATCTTTGCTTTTAATTTGTCGAGTTTTTTCTCGACATTAAACATGGAGCACCAACCGTTTTTGTAAACCAATTGTCCTGGTTTCTTAGCAGCTTGTTTACACTTTCCATAACCTTCTTTGTTAGGCTCAAGGTAGAATTTACAATACTTGCATTGAGGTAAAACAGTTTTAGCATCAACATTTAAGGCCTTCGCTATATCTGCTTTTTTTCCAAAGTATTTTTGAACTTGTTTCACATGTCTCTTCGCAGCCTTTGGAAGCTTGTCAGCTGTAATTTCATGGACATATTTTAAGATTTTGATGCCGGCATCTGGAGCTGCTGCTAGCGCGTCAGCAACCAAAAGCCCGCCTTGTTTCATGAGCCCTAAAACTCCCAATGAGAAGGCCGATAGTTTTACAAATGTTCGTCTGTTAACTTGTTTCATGGAATCTCTCCTTACCTCAGTAGATTTTGTTTAAAGTAGTCTGCAATATTATAGTTCGATTTCGCAAAAAAGTTAATAATATCAAAGGTTTGTACCAGCTTACGCTTGATTGAGTTACCATACTTTATATAGCCTCTTTCAACCCCTTGAAAAAAGTATGCAATAGACGGCTGCGACGAGCTTTGTTACCTTTTTATAAATGAATTTTTTGCTACAGGAGCTCTTTCATGACCTTTAAAAACCCAAGTGATCACGGCCTTACCCATAAAGAAGACACGACCTTTAAAAATCTTAGCCAAGAAGAGCTGGTGAAACATGCGATTGAGTTCACCGGAGCCAAGCAAACTCCTGAAGGGTCAATAGTGGTTTATACCGGAAAGCATACCGGAAGAGCTGCTAAGGATAAGTATGTTGTTGAAACAGCTCTGACGAATGAGACTATCGATTGGGCCAATAATGTTCATAAACTCTCCCCTGAAACTTTCGCTAATATCAAAACTGATGTGATTAAGCATATCAATTCTTCAGAGAGGTTTTATTGGTCTACTGCTAATGTCGGATCAATTGAGAATCTCGCTATCAGTGCAGAGCTTTTTTCAACTCATCCGTCTCATAGTTTATTTTTTAGATATCTCATGAGAGAAGATAATTTTGATTCGAGTAAAGGGTTTGGTCATTATACTGTTTTTCATGCTCCGACTCTTCAAGTTGATAAAGAAAAACACGGTACCAGATCAGAAACTGTTATCGCGATGGATATCGAGAATAACGAAGTCCTTATTGCTGGGACTCTTTATGCTGGTGAAATTAAAAAATCACTTTTTTCGGCATTAAACTATATGTTACCTGAACGTGGAATTCTTCCGATGCATGCGGGAGCTAATATTGATGACAACAAAAATGTCTCAATATTTTTTGGACTTTCAGGAACAGGTAAAACGACTCTTTCAACTCAAGAGGGAAGTCTCTTAATTGGTGATGATGAACATGGTTTAAGCGATGATGGAGTTTTCAATTTTGAAGGTGGTTGTTATGCAAAAACTTATAAGCTTTCTAATGAAACAGAGCCAGAGATCTTTGCCGCTTCTAATAGGTTTGGGGCTCTTTTAGAGAATGTTGTTCTCAATGATAAAAATGAACCAGACTTTTTTGATAAATCAATTGCTGAAAATGGACGCTCTGCTTATCCGTTGAGTTTTATTGATGGAGTTGAACCAACATCGCATGGGCCAGTTGCTAAGGATATGTTTTTCCTTACAGCTGATGCTTTTGGAGTTCTTCCTCCTGTTGCTAAACTCAATCGTTCCCAGTCTATGTATTATTTCTTATCTGGATATACAGCGAAGCTTGCTGGGACAGAGGTTGGAGTGACTGAACCAACGGCCACTTTTTCAACTTGTTTCGGAGCACCATTTATGATGAGAAATGCTCAAGAGTATGCAGATCTTCTTGGTCACTATATCGATAAACATAATATCAATGTTTGGCTCGTGAATACTGGCTGGACTGGTGGTGCTTATGGAGTCGGCGAGAGATTCCCGCTTAAAGTAACTCGAAGAATTATCGAAGCGATCCAAAAGAATGAACTTAACTCTACAAGTTTTGAAACAGAAGAGTTCTTCGGACTTAGCATTCCAACTTCAATTACTGGAGTTGATGAAAAACTTCTTAATGCCAAAAATACTTGGGAAGATAAAACAGCTTATAATAAAGCGGCTGCAAAGCTTGCTGAGATGTTTCATAATAATTTTAAAAACTTCAAAAAAGCAACTTCAGATGTTGCTGCCGGAGGTCCGCTTCAACTTAGTAAGGGTGCCTAATGAGTCAACCTAAAACGATACATCTCAAAGACTACACAAAACCTTCATATAAATTACATACTACCAATCTTGTCTTCGATCTTCACGAAGACAAGGCTTTGGTTACTACAACATGTGAATATGAATATGATTCGGGAGAAGAAATTCTTCAACTTTTTGGAGAGGAGTTAAAACTCGTTTCTTTTAAAGTCAATGGAGAGGATACTTCGGATTATCAGCTTGTAGATGAAGGGCTTGAATATAATCCAAAAGAAAAAAAGTTCACATTAGAAATTGTGACAGAAATTTATCCTCAAAAGAATCTTGCCTTGATGGGGCTTTATAAATCAGGTGATATTTTTTGCACTCAAAATGAAGCTGAGGGCTTTCGAAGAATTACTTATTTCTATGACCGTCCGGATGTTCTTTCTAAATATACGACTAAGGTTATTGGGGACAAAACGAAATACCCATTTCTTTTATGTAATGGGAATAAAATTGATTCAGGTGATTTAGAAAACAATAGACATTGGTGTATTTGGGAAGATCCTTATTTTAAGCCATGCTATTTGTTTGCTCTTGTTGCCGGGGATTTTGATGTTGCTCGTGATTCCTATACAACCAAGTCAGGTCGCGATGTGGCCCTTGAAATTTATGTTGATAGAGGCAATCTTGGCCAAACAGATCATGCAATGGAATCTCTTAAGCAATCGATGAAATGGGATGAGGATCGTTTTGGTCTCGAGTATGATTTGGATATTTACATGATTGTTGCTGTTGACTCATTCAATATGGGAGCAATGGAAAATAAAGGCCTTAATATTTTCAACTCTGCTTATGTGCTTGGGAATATGAAGACGGCCACTGATCAAAATCTTTACGACATTCAAGCAGTTATTGGTCATGAATATTTTCATAATTGGACTGGGAATCGAGTAACTTGTCGTGATTGGTTTCAGTTAACCTTGAAAGAAGGTTTGACTGTCTTTAGAGATCAGGAGTTCTCAAGTGATTTGAACTCAAGAGCAGTAAAAAGAATTGATGATGTTCGGAATCTGAGAACAAGACAATTCGAAGAAGATGCTGGGCCTTTTGCTCATCCTATCAAGCCTAAAAAGTATATTGAAATTAATAATTTCTATACGCTTACCGTTTACGAGAAAGGTGCGGAAGTTATCCGAATGATCCAAACAATCATTGGAAAAGAAAACTTTGAAAAAGGTATTACAAAGTATTTTGAGCTTTTTGATGGTCAAGCGGTGAGAACTGAAGACTTTGTTCAGGCAATGGAAATCGCTAGTGGTTATAATCTTTCAAATTTTAAAAAATGGTATGATGTCAAAGGAACTCCACATCTCGATGTTAAAACTTCTTGGGCCGATAATACTTTCATGATTGATCTTGAGCAAAGTTTTAAGAACTTTGATCAAGATGACGTGATGAGTTTGCCTCTTAATATAAAATTGATTGGAGAGTCTGGTAAAACCTACCCAATCAAAACAGAATTAACAGGCAAGAGTGAGTGGCTTCATAATAATTCATGTCTCTTATTTCAGGATAAAAAACTTCATTTAAAAATTTCGGATATTCCTGAAAAAGCTTATCTTTCTCTTAATCGAGGGTTTAGTGCGCCTGTCACACTTTCTAGAAATTGGAACGAGGATGAAGTGTATCAATTACTTCTTCTTGATGATGATGGCTTAAATAAATGGGATTATGGTCAAACAATTTTTAAGAAAAATATTCTTGATAACCTCGATAAGGCTGAACCTCGATTTGATATTCGTTTAGTAGAGAGCATCCAGGAACTTCTTAAGAATCCAAAGGTTGATAATCATTTTAAAGCTTATTTTCTTACGCTCCCTGCAGAGATGGAGCTCAATGAAAGTCTTGATCAGTATCGATTTGATGATATTCACAGAGTGCGAGAGGCATTGAAAAATTTTCTTGCTGAAGGATTAAAAGATCAATTGATAAAAACCTATAAAGACTTAGCTTCGAAGACTGATGCAGCTTGGAATGCTGATTTAATGGGAACAAGAGCACTTAAGAATAAGGTTCTTTCTTATCTTTACCATATTGGAGCAGATGAAGGGGAAGAGTTTCTCAAAACTCAATACTATGAAACTCAAACTATGACGGATAAACTAGCCTGTTTGATGATAGCCAATGAAACAAAGTCAGAATTAACAACGAAGATTAATGAGCATTTTATTGAAGAATGGAAAGATCAAGATCTAGTCGCTCAAAAATGGTTTACGGCCCAAGCTATTTGCACTGATCTTGATGTTTTGGATACGGTGAAGAAGCTAGAAACCTCAAAATATTTTAATAAGAAAGTACCGAATCATATTTATAGACTGTTTGGAGCTTTTATTGGAGCAAACCTGACGAATTTTCATCGTGCGGATGGAGAGGGTTATAAATATGTCGTTGATAAAATCATTGATATCGATTCTTATAACCCTCAAGTTGCTTCAAGAATGGTGAGAGGTCTCAAGAACCTCAAAAAACTTGATCCCCAGAGAAGAGAGAAGTGTGTGAAAGAGTTAAAACGGATCACAGCACAGTCCAAAATCTCCAAGGATACTTTTGAGGTTGTGAGCAAGGTTCTTCAGCACCAATAAACTGTGACATCTAAAAGGAGATCTCGATTTCCTCTCTTGTAAGAGTCGTTCTTTTGGCTCAAAGAATATATGTTTACTTCTCTTTTGAGGCAAAAGGATCTCTTTCCAAATTCATCCGTCATTTGTAGAATTTGAGAATATGGAAAATACCCTAAGCACTAAGCAAAAAGCTCTTAGATTGAATCTAGACCGTTCGATTTATGGAACGTTTGCAGAAATTGGTGCTGGGCAAGAGGTTGCTCGCTATTTTTTTAAAGCAGGTGGAGCTTCAGGAACTGTCGCTAAATCAATTTCAGCCTATGATATGGTTTTTAGTGATGAGATTTATGGACGTGAGACGTCGGGTCGTTATGTTTGTGAGCCTCGTCTCAAAAAGATGCTTGATCATGAATATGATCTTTTAGTTGAAAGGCTAGGTCCTACGATTGGAAAAGAGACAACCTTCTTTGCTCTTGCAAACACCGTTGCAACTTCAAGTTTTGGAAAGGCCGGAACAGATGGTCATGGTTGGATGGGTATTCGGTTTCAACTTAATCCAGGCGAGCGTTGTAACGATATTCATTTCCATATTTCACTTTTAGATAATCAAGCTAATTTTCAGCAAGAAGCGCTTGGGATTTGTGGTGTGAATCTGGTTTTTGGAAGCTTTTTTTATAATAAACAGCCAGAAGAACTTCTTACATCATTAACAGATAATCTTGGAGAGGGAAGAATCAGTATTGATATGATTCGTTTCTCCGGACCGGCCTTTGAGCATGTTGATAACCGATTGATGAATCTCGAGCTGGTTAAACGTGGTTATTGCGATGCCATTATGTTCAACGAGAAAGGAATCGTCGTTCTCCCTCGTGAACAGCTTTATAAAAAGAATGTCATGGTTGTGAGAGGAAGTTTCAGACCACCAACAAAAGTTAATGAAGATATTATTAAAACCGGTTTTGAGGGGTTTCAAAATAATTTAGGTAAAGGTCAAGAGATCACTCAGATTGCCGAGATTACTATCAATAACCTTAATAATGTTGGCTTTGACAATGAGGATTTTCTTGCAAGAGTTGATCTTATTAGTTCATTAGGAAGCAAAGTTCTTGTGTCGAATTTTCCTCAGTATTATAAGCTCTCCAATTATTTTTCTAAGTTAAGAGCAAAGAATATTGCTCTTGTTTTAGGTGGAGTAAACTTTAAGCAAATTTTCGATCCTGATTATAACGAAGCTGATGGAGGAATCTTTGTGGCACTTGGGCAATTATTCCGAGACACTCTTAAGGTGTATGTTTATCCTTATAAAGATTCAGAAGCTGGAGAATCCGTTGATATTTTCAACCTTAAAGTTCCAGATGAGCTCTTTCATCTTTACCAACACTTGATTCATACAAAACGATTACTTCCTATAGAGAATTATAATGAAGACATTTTGCACATCTATTCTCGAAAGGTTCTCGCGATGATTCAAAAAGGTGAAAAAGGCTGGGAAGATATGGTTCCAGATACCGTTGCAGAGCTTATAAAAAAGAATAAGTTTTTCGGATGCAAATCCTAGTTTCGACCAGTCTCAACCCTTATGAAAACCTCGCTCTTGAGGATCAGTTTCTAAGAGATCCTCAATACTTTGATAAAAGAACCTTACTTATCTGGCGTTCAGAACCGGCCATTGTTATGGGACGGTTTCAAAATCCTTGGATGGAATGTGCTCTTGAGAGGGCCATAAAAGATGGTATTTATATCGTTCGGAGGCAATCAGGAGGGGGAACCGTTTTTATAGATGAAGGAAATATTAATTTCTCTTTTATCGGGATCCATAAAAAAGAAGATAATTTTGACTTTGTGACGAAGCTCCTGACTCGCTATTCAATAAAGTCTATAGTGAATGAAAGGAATGATATTATAGTTGATGGAAAGAAGATCTCAGGGAGTGCTTTTAAACGGACAAAGGACTCAGAGATGCATCATTTTTCTTTACTCGTTGAAACTGATCCTCAGAAACTTGCAGATTATCTCTATATCTCTAATGAACAATACACTTCAAAAAGTATCGCCTCAAAGCGGAGTGAGACTTTAAGCCTTTCGGAACGAGGGCTTGATATTGAAATTTTACTTGATGAACTTCAAGGAAAAAAAGTTAATGGAATTAGGGGAGAGTTTTACGACAAAATGATAAGTCCTGAATGGATTTTTGGAGAAACTCCGAAATTCGAATTTACTCATCATGGAGAGCTAGTAAAATCTCATAAGGGTAAAATTCTTGAGCCGATTGAGCTCAATCTTTATGAAAATAAGATTTGGAATTTAGCTAATTTAAGTCTTTAGTGGGCCGAGCAAGTGTCACAAGAGCCAGTCGATGGATTTTGGAGTTTGTCGATAATCGAGAGGCTTTCTAATTTCCATTTTCCTTGGTATTTCTCATTCAGAAAGGTCAAGGCTTGGCTAAGTTCCTTAAAGTCGCTCTGAGAGACTTCACGATGGTCAAAGTCTGTTAGTGTCACGGAGTAGACCTCTTCAAACTTGTCTTGAAGGATTTGAGCGCCCTGCGTTATACGGGCAAAATACTTCTGAATCGGATGTAGGTAAATTTTTTCAGACCAATTCTCAGTAGTTACAGAACTCATACATTTATTATTGCGCAATTCGTTTAAATTTACTATAAATTCCTAAATCAAATATTAAGAGGACGCAATATGGCAAAGAAAGGTAACCGTGTAATGATCACTCTCGAGTGTACTGAAGCTCGAAAGATTGGGAAAACACCTTCTCGTTACACTACGACGAAGAATAAGAAAACTCATCCTGAAAGATTAGAGATCAAGAAATACAATCCATTTCTTCGTAAGCATACAGTTCACAAAGAAATTAAATAAATTTGTTCGAAAAACATTACGAATTTTCTGAAACATATCCAATCGAGCTCCTCAAACCTGAGGAGCTTGTTGTTTTAGAACACCTTAACCAACAAAAACATCAACTCAATTTTCCTGCTATCCGAAATGATATTGGGAGTTTTTTTAATGCATTGCTGGGGACTAAAAAAGATGCTGTCATTTTTGAATTTGGTTCTGGTTATGGGCATTCTGCTTTTTGGTATTTCCTTCACCAAAACTCTATTCAAAAAGTTTATTTGACTGAAAGGCGGACAGACCTTTACGAGGTTTATAATAATATTCCTTTTCTAGCGAACTGGAGAGAGAAAATTCATTATTATCAAGGTGATGCTTTTGATCTTCTTCAAGAGAAATCAGGTTTTGATTTTGTCCTGATTGATGGACAGAAAAATAGTTATACTGATTTTCTCAATGCTGTACTCCCTAAGATGAATCCTAATGGTTATATCGCTGTTGATAATGCTTTCTGGAAAGGGGCGGTCATTGGTGAGGCACAAACTAGTACGGTTTCTGCTGAGGCCATTAGAGAACATCACGCAGTGATTAGAAAGCTGACTCAGGATAGAAACCTTCGTCTCAATTATTTCCCATTTAGAGATGGTCTGTTATTACTTCAAGTTTAATGTATGGTTATTCATGAAGATAATCTCAAATATTTTTTGCCCAAAAAAGACATTCAATTTGTCATTCTAGGAACAATGGTTGCGATCAATGCAAGAGCGATTGATGGAATGAAACCTCAAGATGAAGTTTTTTATTATAATAATAATCGGAATCATTTTTGGCGAGTTCTACAATATCTTTTAGAACCGAAGAAAGAGATTAAAAAGAAGCTTACAATTAAAGAGAAAAGAGCTTTTTTAGAAAGAAATGGAATTGGTATTTGTAATCTTGTTCAGAAAGTAGAAGTGCCCAATAAGTTTAAACTTGATCCCTCTGATACTGTTCTTTTTGATGCTTATAAGAAGGGAAGGATAGAGTTTAAAAAGATTCCTCCAAGAGTAAAAAGCGTTTTAGAACAGGTTCCTTTATATTTTACTTGTCGTAGGAAGAAAGGGATTGATCAATTAATAGATGGTTTTTTAGAAAGAAATTCTTTAGATCTTATGATCAAAGAGAGAATATGGTATTGGCCCACTCCTACACGCTGTAATCCACTAGCAAGGGCAAATGTTTGGAGAAAAGAGATGAAGCTTTTCGAGAAGAGATTATAATTAATAAAAAATCCGTTCAATATTGAGTTTTTTGAGACGGTGCTCTTTTAAATTATCAAATATTTTTAGAGATTTTCGATCGACGACAAAGAGCGAATTATGAAGTGAGCTTTCAATAATAAGATTTCTCTTTTTACTGATATTTAGCGAAGCGAGATTTCTTTCCGGCTGATGAATTTTATAAGTATAAGTATCTTGGGAGCTGTTTTGAACTTCTAATGTTAGGATCGCTGGAGAAGCTTCTTGTGCTCTTCTTTTTTTATTAATACTTTTAAAATTGTTTTCAGAAATCACAAGAGAGCTTTTTACTTCAAGTAAATACTTTAAGGCAGAATCAAGTCTTTCAGTCTCAATAGGTTGTTTCTTAGAGTTATACCACTTGCCTTCAATCTTTTTGAGATCAGAATATTTATAAACGTAATTCCCTTGTTCTTTTTTCACTTGAAGTGAAACGATTTGGTTTTCATTCAAATGCATAATAGAAGGATCAACTATATCTTCTTGAGTTAGTTTCGCAAGAGAGTTTCTTATTGGAGCTAATTGAAGAATAAGATCAGCTTTCTCATGAAATAAATAATATGAATTATTTAAAGTATTATTGACTCCAAGCCTAAAGCGATACTTAGTATCGACGATATCAGTATAAGTAATAGAATAGAGTGGGTTATTGAATGAATAAGCTTTATAGTTAATTTCATTATTTTGAATTTCAGAGAGCACTTGATAACGTTGGGTGAAATCAAGGAGTTCTCTAATAATTGAATCTTTAACAGGAAGTTTTCGTTCGACGACTCCATCTTTACTGTCGATCATGATCCATTGATCACTTTCTTGAACAAATCGATAAACTCCAACTCTGTTTTGAATTAAAATTTCTTTAGTATTTTTATCATCAAAAATAGGAGCGAGTGAGTTAGAGTTTTTTGAACTTGCGAGAGATCGAGAATGAGAAACTTTCGGATAATAAAGGTCTGTAAAATAAGCGAAAGCTATGAGTGCAAAGAACATTGCAGCGAATAAAGTAGTTGAAAATGTCCTAGTTATGCTTTGTGTCATTCTTCAGCAGCCCCGCGTGCCTATCATAATACTTTATGCGTCGAAATAAAATGTTTTTATTCCTTTATAGGCCGCCAAGATCACCAAGGTCAAAATCAGCACCTTCGTCGATAACAACTTCATCTTCTCCTGCTTCCATAGCATCAGCTTGGGTGCTCGTTTTTGCAGAGCTGTCGTTACCCAGGGAAGAAAGGAACTTTCTTAGAAGTGATCGATCACCTGGATTATCTAATGTCCAAAAACATCTTAAACGATAATGAGGTGGGTATTCTGTGATGATTCGGCTTTTGATTCCGACATGCTTAACATAATCAACTTCAGCAATGAGGGTAAAACCGCGATCGATATTAAATTCCACGACAACAGTTTGTCCTGGCTTGAATTGCTTATCAGTGAAGAAGAGAACATGATTCATCGTCACATCAAAAAGGAAGAGATGACCGTGAGCAAGTTGATCTTTATCTGGAATGACTCTTTTTATTTTTGAGCGCATTGCTACACACTCTTCTTGGCTCATTTGAATGCTTGGTTGGCCTGTGTTGATGTCAACGACATTGTTTTCATCACCAGATTCTTCTGCGGAAGCGTTAGCTTCTTCTGCTACTTCTTCACTTTTTTCATTCGACTCTGGCGAATCAGTAGGTGACGTATCACCTTCATCAATAATTGGTTCTTCATTATGAGTGTGTTTGGTCTCATAAAAGACTTTGACCTGTTCATATTCTTCTGGATGATTTGCTTTGTAGTAAGCAAGAGTAACTGCAATTTCGTGTTTTAAGGACCAAATTCGAACAGGAATTTTCTTTAAATTAACGGGGTCTTTCGATCTGCCAATAATCATAGATCTTATTATCGCTTTTTTGCGTTGCGGCTTCCAGGGATGGTAAAAATGGACCGTAGGCAAAGAGTTCATCTCTATGTCAGACTATAAAACTATGGAACTAAGCCGATCGAAGACTGCTAGAGCAAAATATATACTCGAAGAATTGGAAAGACGTTATCCAGAAACGCCGACACCTTTGGATCATACGAATAATTTCACCCTACTTGTCGCTGTCCTTTTATCTGCCCAATGTACTGATGTTCGAGTGAATAAAACGACTCCAGCATTATTTAAAAAAGCTGATACGGCCAAGAAAATGGTGAAACTTTCAGTCGACGAGATCAACGACATAGTGAGGCCTTGCGGACTTGCTCCCAGAAAAGCAAAAGCAATTTGGGAGCTTTCTCGTATTCTCATTAATGAACATGGGGGAGAGGTTCCAGAAGATATGGAGGCTTTAGAGAGGTTACCAGGGGTTGGCCACAAAACGGCTTCAGTCGTAATGTCGCAAGGTTTTGGCCATCCTGCTTTTCCTGTCGACACCCATATCCATCGGCTTGCTCAGCTTTGGAAGCTCACGAGCGGTAAGAGCGTGAAGCAAACTGAGGCAGATCTTAAGAAGCTGTTTCCTAAAGAAAGTTGGAATAAACTTCATTTACAGATTATTTTCTATGGGCGTGAGCATTGCCAAGCCAGGACTTGTAAAGGGATTGTTTGCGAGATATGCCGTCATATGTTTCCTAACAGGAAAAAGAGAATAGACTACCAAAAGAGTTAGTTTTCTTTCAATTTCTTACTCTACTTGCCACATCAAGGTTATAAAGCTGATCATTTAACAATAGTATTTTACATGTGAAAGGAGTCGTCTGTGAAAGTCTTAATAGCCTTATGCCTTGCTATCCCGTTTGCTTATTCTAAGCCAGCTTATCTTTTAATTGAAAACCATGTTGGAACTCAATTAAGTCGTAAAATGAAATCTGTCATGAAACGAAAGAAAATCGACGAACGATTTTCAGCTGTAAAAATTGATGAGAAGTATATTAAACATCTCTCTCATACTGTTCATGATAAATTTAAAAAATGTGGCGGATATTTTCATTTTGACTCTGAGTCTGATTTAAAGAAATTTGTTAAAACGATGAAAGCTAATAAGAGAAGAGCCCCTAAAGATTTTTGGCTTCTTAAAGAAGCCGATACACTCCAAGTGAAAAGATCTATTGAAGCTGGAGTTAAAAGAGTTAAAGAGAGTCAAATCCGAAAAACGATTGAAAAACTTTCTTCTTTTAAAAATCGTTATTACAAAACTAAAACAGGTGTCTCTTCTGCTGAGTGGATTGCTTCACAATGGCATGAACTAACTCAGAAAAGAGATGATGCTTCAGTCTCCCTCTTTAAGCATGAAAAATGGCCTCAACCCTCTGTGATTCTTAAGATTGAAGGACAGACCAAAGAAGCACTTGTTGTCGGTGGGCATCTTGATTCAATCGTAGGTTATTTTGGTGGGGATAATCATGCTCCTGGAGCCGATGATAATGCTTCCGGGATTGCGACTATTACAGAAATCATCAGGGTGATTACAGAAGAAAATTTTCGACCGACAAAAACTTTGTTTTTCATGGGCTATGCTGCTGAAGAAGTGGGTCTTCGAGGTTCAAAAGAAATTGCTCAAAAATTAGCAAATTCTGATAAGTATGATGTGAAAGGAGCTATCCAGTTTGATATGACTAATTTCAGTGGCTCTGAAAAAAGTATTTATCTTATCAACGATCATACTTCAGAGAAGTTTACAACTTATCTAGGAACATTAATTGATCGCTATGTGAAAGTGCCTTGGGGTTATACGAAGTGTGGTTATGCATGTTCTGATCATGCATCTTGGAACGCTCAAGGAATTCCGGCAGCTTTTCCATTCGAGACTCAATTTCGAGATTCTAATAAGAAGATTCATACCAAACAAGATACTATTGATGCTTCGGGAGGTCATGCTAATCATGCTTTGAACTTTGCGAAGCTTGGTGTGGCCGCAGTTATGGATTTTGGTTCAATTTAACTAACTTTTTTAAGAGAAGCGCTCTTCTTTTGATCCGAAGAGCGTTTCTGATATTGCTTCTGGAATCTTTTCTCTAACTCTGGGAATTTTTGAATGATTTCGTGGAAGTCATCCTTTTTAAGAGTATAGAGTTCACAATAGCTCTTCGAATGAACATCAGCAGTTCTTGTCACATTTTGAACGAGCGCAATTTCTCCAAAGAACTGACCTTCTAGAATTGATGCAACGATATTACCCTCTACAATCACATCGACTTCTCCATGAGCAATAATAAACATCTCTTCTCCAACATCACCTTTTTTGATAATAGTTTGACCAGGAGAGTAGGAGCGAGTTTCAAGTAGAGTCGCGATCAAACGAAGACAGTTTAACTTGGTATCTTGAAAGATAGAGAGCTCTTTAATCAACCTGACCTTCATATAGAGTTTGAGTTCGTCTTGGAGGACGGAAGGGAGCTCTCCAATAATCGTGTTATCTTTATCTGATAAGTGTCTTGAGAACATGGAATGGTAATAAGAGAAAACCTCCTTTTTTAATCGATTTGGTATTTCATAATGCTTAAGAAAAGCTGAAATATCATTGATCTTCTCTTTCTTCGCTTCCTTATGGCGATCGGCATTAAGAAGCATTCTTGAAATATTTCCGAAGATAATTCCGTAAACACCAACTCCAATCACCATAATAAAAGTTGTGTAAACTCGAGAAATATTACTGGTTGGGGTAATATCTCCGTATCCAATTGTTGTAAGTGTTGTCATGCTCCAATAAAAAGCTTTGTTATAAGCAGTCACCCATTCATCTTGATAGCCTTCAATTATGAGCCATCCGAAAGAAATACCGTGAATCGCAAGAACAACCATTGAAGTGATAACAGGTCCTTTAATAGACCAAGGGCTCATTGGATGATTGAGAGTGGCAAAAAGAAAGCGACCCATGATCAGCACTTTTAAAAATGAAAAATGATAGAAAAACTCTAATCCAGAATAAACTCCTAGGCATTCCCAGGGAACAAGAGTCAGAAGAAATAAAACTTTTGAGAATTTAGATCTTTTAGAAAATTGAAAACTATTAAAGAGTGTTTGATAAATATTTAAAGGATCTCTTTGCCCCTTCTTTCTGTCTGGCAGGGGATACCAAAACAGAAGCCCAAGCATGGTGCAAGAGAGAACCTCCAGGATCATGGAGTTAAAATGATTGGGGAGGTGAAAAACATCAATAGTTGTTGATGTAATAATAGAGCTGGTTGTAAGACCAAAAAGAATCATTGTAAAAACAGATTGAAAACGTTGGGTGTGAAAAAAACCAAATTTAAACAAAATACTCATTGACTCAAACCCTTCTTAAGATGAAATCGGCAAATTTTTCCAAAACTTTAGAGAAAAAGTGTAGTTTTCTGGACATCCAGTTGGAGCCTATTTAGAATGATTGCGATGCAGAAAAATCAGAAGAATCCTCTCAACGAGTTGATCATCAATATTGTACTCCCGACTCTTATACTCAACAAAGGTGCAAGCTATTTGGGTGAAAACGGAGCAACGAAGGCGCTTATTATTGCTCTGGCCTTTCCCGCATTTTATGCGATTTATGACCTGGTTAAATATAAGAATAAAAATCTGATTTCAATTTTGGGTTTCGTTAGTCTCTTATTCACTGGTGGATTTGGGCTGCTTCAGCTTGAAGGACAATGGTTTGCTATCAAAGAAGCTGCTTTTCCTTTAATTATTGGTCTTGTCGTTCTTGTTTCTGCTTATACGGCCAAGCCCTTAATTGGAATGTTGATTTATAACGACGCCATTATGCAAACAGATAAAGTTAAAAATGCTTTAGAAGATCGCGGGACGATAAAAGAGTTTGACTCTCATTTGAAAAAATCAACAATCTACTTTAGCTTTTCTTTTTTCTTTAGCGCACTTCTTAATTATGTTCTTGCCGTGAGAATTTTTACAAAGATACCACTTGATTTACCGGCTGAACAAAGGTCCGAAATTCTTAACCAGCAAATTGCTGATATGACTTGGCTTGGTTATGTTGTGATCTTGGTTCCAAGCATGATTATTATGGCAGCAATTCTTTGGCATCTTTTCAGTGGAATTAAGAGGTACACGGGATACTCTTTTAATGATGTCCTAAAAGACGCTCAATCATGAAAACTTGGAATACTATTCCAACTCTTAAAGAAATTGAAAAACTCTATCCTGATATTAAAAAAGTTTTATTCGATTTAGATGGGACCCTCATTAATTCAGAAACAATTCACATGAAAATTACTCAAAAAGTCCTGAAAGAAAAGGCTGGGATTGATGAGAGTGTCGAGTTTTTGGAGAGTGTTTTTTACGGCAAATCGGCAACAGATTGTTATCTTTATTTAAAAGAAAACTATGAACAATTTAATGTAAGTCTTGAAGAGTTTTTAGTTGCCGGTAACGAAACGGCAGATGAAGCACTCAATGAACTTGTTTCGCAAAATAAATTATTCGAACCCAGGATTCTCGAGCTTCTCGATGAGATGAAGTCATCGTTTTGGGAAATGGCCATTGTCACGGCCAGTGAAAGAGAATTCCTCGATTGTGTTTTAAAAAATCTAAATGAAAACTATTTCACGTTCACTCTTTCCGCTTCTGATACGACAAAGACAAAGCCTCATCCCGAGCCTTATTTAAAGGCGATAGAGATGATGGGAAATACCGATCCAAAAGACTATATTATCTTTGAAGATTCTCCGACGGGTCTTTCATCGGCCAACGCCAGTGGGGCCATTGTCAATAAGGTATGCTGGTTTAATAATGTCTGAATGACATATTTATTAAAAGAAATCTTTAAGCTCATTAAAGTTTTAAACTCTGAGAATGGAACCAATCAAATCGCTTTTGGACTTACATTAGGTTTTATTTTGGGTTTTTCACCATTCTTAAGTTTACAAGGAATTTTAATACTACTTTTGATTCTCATTATTAGAGTTCAGGCGGGAGCCGCTTTTCTCTCTGCATTTTTCTTTTCTCTTTTGGCTTATTTATTAGACCCTGTTTTTCATGCGATTGGTTCTTCTATCTTAGAGATGGAATCTTTAGTCGGTATTTTTACTTCACTTTATAATATGCCTTTGGTTCCTTTCACTCGTTTTAATAATAGCATAGTCATGGGAGGGGGAGCTTTCGGTTTGATTCTTGCTCCGATCATGTTTTTTGTCTTTAAATTCTTAGTATCGAAATACAGAAAAGCTATTTTAGAGCGATTTCAACAGACAAAATTTTGGAAGGCCGTAAAGGCAACAAAGTTCTACCAATGGTATCTAAAATACGACGAATACTTCGGATGAATTATGTTAAAAATGCATCATCTTCATCGTTGCCTACGAAAAAAAAGTTCTATGAGGTACTTATTTGTACATCTCAAACTTTTTTTCTTGTCACCTTGAATCTAATACATTTTTCTCACAATTCATTTCCTTCGACATAGGATTAAAAAATGGAAGAAAATAAAAATAAAAAACAAAAGAAACCGAAAGGACCAATTCGAACAGGTCTGATAACTTTGCTCGTAATCTTTGTGGTAGGGATTTTCATCTATGCAAAGTTTTTCTTAGATGGTCATCTTAGGTGGGGAATGCAGACAGCATTGACCTATGGGAATTATGCTGAAGTCAATATTAATCAAGTCAAAACGAGTTTCTCGGATGCGTCCTTTGCAATTCGTGGAATTCAAGTCACTGATTTTGAGAATCCTGACTTTAACTCCATTCAAATCGGAGAAATCTCTTTTAATGCACTCTGGGATGCACTTCTTCGTTTTAAAATTGTTATAGAGAATGCTCAATTAACAGGACTCGGTTTCAATCAAAAGCGGAAGTCACCAGGAAAGATTTATCCGAAAAAAAAGAAAGAAGCTGAGGATTCAGTCCTTGCTCAAGAAACAAAAAAAGAAGTTAAAGAAATTACCGATGATAACGTACTTGGCGATGTTGCAAAACTATTAGAGGGCGGATCTCTGAAACAGAATTTAAAAGATATTAAGTTTGATTTTAAATCTGAAAAAAGAATCAAAGAGATTGAAGAGCTTATTGATTCAAAGAAAGTTGCTTGGAAAAAAGATATCGATGAAATTAAGAACCTTGATAAACTTAATGATGTTATTAAGAGAGCAAAGTCTATAAAGTTTGATAAAAATCCGTTAAAAGCAGCAAAGCAATTAAAAGAGCTCAGTAAGTTAAAAAAAGAAGCTGACGGTCATATCAAAAACTATAAATCTAAAATAAAGAGTCTGAAGGCTGATTATAAGTCTCTAAAAAACTCAGTCGGAGAAATTGATGATTTAGTTAAGGAAGATACGAATATGGTGCAAAATCATTTCAAAATTCCTGATGTTAATTTTTCGGAGATTTCTGAGCGTGTTTTTCAAAAATATGTGATGAGTATGATCGGTCCTTACATGAAGTATTGGGATATGGCGAAAGAATATATCCCTGAACGCCAGAAGAATTATAAAAAAGAATTCAAAGAGGAGAAGGAAAAAAGAGCGGAGGGAATTAATTACTCATTTCCAAAAACAAAAGGTTATCCATCCTTTTGGTTAAAACGCATGGATATTTCTTCAGAGTCTAAAGTCTCTAAAAATGATCAATCTTCTCTTTATAATCTTAAAGGCTTCGTCACGAACGCGAGTTCTAATGAGAAAATTGTAGGTAAACCAATGATCCTCAAGTTGGCGGGAGATGCACCTGCTCAAAAAATTTCAGGGATTGATTTTAATGCAACTGTTTCTAGCGCTAGTGGAGAGTACCAAGCTAATGTTCTTGGAAAAGTCGCTTCTTTCCCGGTTGGTGAGGTGAAACTCTCTCGTTCTTCTAAGTTAAAATTAAGCCTAGCTGATAGTCTGGCCAATACAGAAGTGAAAGGAACTTTGGGAATAAAAGAAGCAAATCTCAATATGAGAACTGTTTTTAAATCAATCAACTGGAATCTCGATGCCAAAGATAAGAAAACTCAAAAAATATTAGGGGGTATCTTTTCGAATATTCCTGAAGTCGATCTCAAAGGAAGAATTCGTGGTTTTTATCTCAAACCTCGTATGAAGCTCTCTTCTAATTTTGACCAACAATTTAAAACTGGAATAAGTTCTTATATTAAGGGGAAAATAGAGGTTGCGAAAGCGAAAGCGCGCAAAGCTGTCGAAGAGAAAATTTCGGGTCCCAAGTCTAAATTATTAGGGAAAATTGGTGAGAATGAGAGAGGTTATCTTAAACCACTTCTTGATGGAGATAAAAAACTTTCTGATGCTGGCGGAATTTTCGACCAAATAAGAAAAGAACAAGAAAAGAAGGCTAAAAGCAAAGTCAAAAGCAAGGTGAAGAAAGAACTGGATAAACTGAAGAAGAAATTGAAACTGCCTTTCTAGGAAAAATTAAATATGAATAAGCTTTTTTTATTGCTCTTGCTTGCTTGTGCTAGCGAACCAAAACTCAAGACTGAACGACTCATACTTAAAGAAAGTAAGAAAGATAGAACTCACTTCTCTTATAATATTTTAAAAACGATTTATCCGGTTTGTAACTTAGTTAAAGAGGCAGGTAAATGTATTAGCAGTTATCAGCCTTATAATGGTTATGGAACCTATTCTTTTATGTACGCAGATGCTGGTGGTGGTTTCTTTTATCATTTTAAAGGGAAGGATTTTGATTATTTAGTCGATGTTTTTGTCGACTTTGGGCAAGGACCTCCTGAGCAGGCTAGTATCTCTGTGAATCAGTTTGTTGATGGAGAAATGATTAAAGAGCTTCCTTTTACTGCCATGTTTGCAGAAGGGTATCCAGAAGTAAAAAAAGCATTAAAAAGTCAAAAAGCGATATTCCGTCTTCCTCAATATGGTACAAAACTAAAACTTTATCCTTCCTATGAAAAGGACAAGGTGATTAGTTTCATCTGGAATAAAGATAAAATGCAATTTAAGAGTATAAAAAGTAAGTTTGGAAAAGAAGATATTGCTTGGTTAATTGCGAATCGATTCAGAGATGAAAGATCAAAAGAAGAAATTGATAGAGATGTTCTTGAAGAGCTTAAAAAGAGAGAAAGAGAACAGAGAGTAAATCCTTATAAAAACATATTAGAAAAAATAACGAGATAGAGATGGAATGGAAAGAAGGTAGCTGTCATTGCAAGAGTGTTCAATTTCGAGTCCGTGACCCTTTTGAGAAGATTACTCGCTGTGACTGTTCTATCTGCCAAAGAAAAGGTTTTCTCCACATCATCGTAGAAAAAGAGAATTTTGAATTGAAGTCTGGAGAAGACAGTCTCGTTTCCTATCAATTTAATACAAAGACAGCGAATCATCTTTTTTGCAAGAATTGTGGAATTTCAAGTTTCTATATTCCTCGCTCTCATCCAGATGGCTACTCGGTGAACGCTCGTTGTGTTGATGATCTCGATATACCGAAGTTAGAAATCAATGAATTTCAAGGGAGTGATTGGGAAGCTAATATCGACCAACTAAAGGACTAGTTCCACCTTCTCATCAAACCGATAGTATAAACTTCATAATCTCCATATTTTTCATTGTTTGAATCAAGACTTTGTCTGGTTTTTGATGGACTTTTCACTCCAGCAGCTTCATTAGCATCAAGATGGCTCATTTGTCCGTTGGCGGTATGGTATTGCCCCTCAAGTTCTGGGTTCTTTACATCTCCAGTATAAACAAAGAGATCACTACAATAGTATTCTTCATTCATAATAGTCCGATCTTCATTTAAGTCAGCAGCATAGTCAGCACATTCTTTTTTTAATTCTTTAATTTTTCTTTTTACTTTGCCTTCCTTGAAGTATTTTCCTTTTCTATATTTATCAGCACTAGGAACTTCAGCAAGGTCTTCAAGCGTCGTTGGTCCGGTAAAGACTGCAAGTTGATGAACGAGTTTTCTTTTATATCCTATAAAGTTGACTGCTCCTTT
This sequence comes from Bacteriovoracaceae bacterium, assembly GCA_965217035.1. Lineage (GTDB taxonomy): Bacteria > Bdellovibrionota > Bacteriovoracia > Bacteriovoracales > Bacteriovoracaceae > JAUHYH01. The sequence goes on from OZ244226.1 coordinate 2,828,295, forward strand.
AAGAACTTCCATAACCTCATCTCCATTGTTTCTGTTTGAAAACTCTTTATTGAGAAGTTCGAGTGTTGTTTCTGTCGCAAAGCTTGTTAAAGATAGAAGAAACGAAAGAATAAATATTTTCATAAAAAACATTGTAGCGTGAGATCTGAAAATTTCTTACTAATCTGTTGGAAGATGTAAATTTTTTAAGATTGATCAAAAACTAAACACAGTGCTACTTCTATTACCCTCATAACTACACACCAGGAGGTCTTATGAAAAAAGTTTATGCCTTTTTTTTCGTTTCTCTTTTATCTTTAAACACTTTTGCTGACTTAGAATGTCGAGGAGGAGTCACTTTGATTAAAATCAAAACTGATTTTTACCATCAATCCGCTGAGCTCATCATTGGGGAGGAAGATGGATGGGGAGATGAATACACAATTATTAAAGGTTTTGAATGTAATGAGGAAGATTCTGATAATGACTGGGGAACAACAAGAGGTCTATTCTGCAGTACTGACTGGGAAGATAATAAATTTCAAATATCAATTGATGAGATGTCTGGAAAAGCGACTGCAAAATACGATTTAACAGATAAGAAGCTTGCGCCCGCGAAAAAGCTTAAATGCAAAGAAGTTGATTAAAATGCCTTCCGAGCCTTAGTTCTCTTCTAAGGCTCACAATTCTTCAGTTTAAATATCGATAAGCGTGCTCGATGGAACTTTTAGGGCCATTTGAGCCGCTCTCATGGCCCAATAAATTCTTTCTTCCGTATCAAAGAAATTTTTAAATTTGAAGGAAGTTCTTGAAGGAAAATAATCAAATCGGATTCGAGGAGTAAGTATAAAAGTTCGATAAAGTTTTAAATATTTTAGCTTCTTTTTTAGTTCCTTAATAGTTGGCTCAACGATTGTCTTCTGTTCATGAAGCAGTAAGGTTTTAAAACCAAACATTTTCTCTTCAGAAGTCATCTCTTCTGCTTTAAGTGATGAAACAATGATTTGAACGACCTCTGGATCTAATAATTTTCTTATTTTAGGGAGTGGGCAATCCTTATTTTTTAAGATGAAATGATAAGTTTTATGAACATCAATAAAGACAAGCTTATTGATTCTTTTTAGTTCAGAGGAAATAAGTGAGAATTCCTTTAAGATCTTTGAGCGTTTGAGAAGAGAAAGCTTGTCAAGAGAGTTCAAGATCTTATCTTTTTTCTCCATCTGGTTCTGTGCCGCTAAGGCTCCATGAAGGGCCACAACAGGAAATAAGAAATTCTCTCTCGATTCCTTATATATCGCAAGTAAAGCTTCTACTCTTTGTTCGAAGTCAGAGTTTTCACCGGCAATAGAAATACTTTCTTGTTCTTGCTGTTTGAGCTTTTTGACGAGCTCTGCTTGAGAGCATTGTTCTGAAAAAGCTGATCCAGCTAATGAAAAAAGAATAAGAAAGGTCCATTTCATGAATAATCTCCTGGTACTAGCTCAATACAGTGAGAAGGCTTTGTTTTGCAAGTCCTTATTTCTTCTGACACATCAGCCTCACAGAATCAGATAAAACTTTCATATGGCTATGTGCATTAGGTTTTTTGATTAAGAACCTTACTCATATGATTAATTTAAAATTACAGACTGTCGAGAAATTCGACAGTCTGTAATTTCTAGAGGTTTAGATGAGAGTAAGCAGTTAATTCGATAGAGTATAAGGATATAAAACTTATCTATAATCTATGAGGCGAGATGAAAAATCTTTTAATTGTTATCGTTTTATCCCTATCCTTTTTTTCAGCTTTTTCTCAAGAGAAGCCAGTTGAAAAAGATAGTTCAAAAACCAATCAATTCCTTAGAAAACTAGAAAAATCTGGAGCGAAGTTTAAAGAATCGATTCATGATGTCTCAGAGAGTGGTTGGAATTCAGCTGAAAATGGATTTAAAAAAGTTACAAATGTCATGATCCATTATTCTGAAGATTCTGTTGAGTTTTTCAAAAACACCTCCGATTCAGCTAAAAGGAAGATTTCGAAGAGTAAAGAATTCGTAGAACGAAAATATTCTGATTCTAGAGATTTTATGAAAGCTCTGGGTGATGATTTAAAAATTGATCTTAAAAATCCTGATCTCAAAATTTTGCAGGCAGAGTTTGATCATGACTTCGAATGGCCAAATTTAAACTTAACGAAAAAAGTCGATACGCTTACATCAACTCTCAATGACATGGCCAGAGATAAAGAACTTGGTCAGCATTTCATCGATTTAGGAATTAAATCTTCTGTTGGTTTAATGGACTTTGCTTGGGAGATTCTTACTTTCCGATGCAGTACTTGTAATATTATCAATAGTGCTCAACAGTTCTATAGTAAAACAAAACAGATCTATGAAGGCTATAAACCTAAAAATGATATCAGAAATCTTTGGGGAGCTTTTGGAGATGGACGTGAAGAATTAAAACCCAATGATTATTGGGATTATACAGGATTTGTTTTTAAAACAGTTCTTAAGGTTTATTTTAAATGTGGTATCCCTGGAGTTTCGTTTGGTGGGATCGATGGTATTGCAGGGATTATGGAAAATATCTCAAAGCTTAATCCTAATCAGATGCTGACAGTTGCTGGGCAAAAAGCAGGTCTTTGCTTAATTAATGGAGCAATCAAAAATACCATGAAAGGCCTTGGTTTTGTGACTGAAGATAAGAAAATCAAATTAAGATTCAAAGTCGAAAACCTTTATAATATCAAGCCTATTGAAGAACTTGGTGATCTTAAGAAGTGTTTTGGGAAGAAAGTGCTTTGCATAGGAAATTATAAAACTCCAAACTTTAAGAACTTAGTCTATGATTTATCAAAAGATTATTTTAAAGCTTATATGAGACTTCGGTATTCTAACTTAAAATCAAAATTAAATTATAAAAATTGGTTTGGTAATAAAAAGAAAAATTTTCTAGACGATTAGAGATATTCCATAAAACGATTTTTATCATTAACGAGAATACATTTTGGCTTAATCGGAGTTTCTGAGAATCCAAAACCAATAATGATGACTTCTTCACCGGTTTTTATCAAATGAGCTGCTGCACCATTGATACCAATAATCCCTGAGTTTCTTTCACCTTCTAAGATATAAGTCTCGAGTCGCGCACCTGAAGTATTCGAAACGACAAGAACCTTTTGACCCGGGCAAAGTCCAGCTTTTTCAATTAAGTCCATATCAATAGTAATACTACCGATATAAGCGACATCAGCTTGTGTGACAGTTGCTTTATGGATTTTTCCAAGAAGAAATTCTCTTAACATGAGCGGATATATATCAATCTCAGCCGTTAAAGGCCAGTTTTTGGGTATAATCTTCTGGGATGCCTAGAAAGGTGAGAATAGATGTCATATTGCCATAGGACATATGATGATCAGCTTGTTTTTTGACAATTTCTTTTGCTTGAAAGGCTATTCCCATTCCGGCCTTGGCCAACATCTTTAAATCATTGGCCCCATCACCAATAGCGACGACTTGTTCCAGGGAAATTCCATCTTGTTGAGCGAGAAAGTCCAGGAGATGAGCCTTTTGATCGGCATCGACTATGGGACCGGTTAGCTTTCCTGTGAGTTTTCCTTCTGAATCAAACTCAAGCGTATTAGCAAAGGAGTAATCGAGTCCAAGTTTTGTTTTAAAATGATCAGTGAAAAAGTTAAATCCCCCCGAGATGACTCCGACTTTGAAACCAAGACTTTTGACGATCTTGATAAATTGTTCCACTCCAGGAGTTAATGGAATTTCATCAAGTAACCGATTCATATTGTGACGGGAAAGTCCTTTCAACATAGAAACTCTTTTTTCAAGTGATTGAGTGAAGTCGAGTTTCCCTTCCATTGCCTCATCTGTAATTTTTTTTACTTCCTCTCTGGCATCGCAAAGTCCAGCGAGTTCTTCGATGACTTCTTTTTGAATAAGAGTTGAGTCCATATCAAAAATAATGAGTCGCTTGTTAAATCTGAAGACATTATCCTTAACAATCGCAAGATCGACTTTATGCCGATAAGCAATTTCTAGAATGTCTTCTTTGATTTTTGGAAAATCAATCGCATGGTTCGTAACCATCTTGAAGTCTAAGGAAGAAAGTACATTCTTATAAGATCGGTTTTCGATATCAAGAATATTAAGTCTCTTTTCTGCGCAATAACGAGTAATTTCAGCGATAAAACTGGCATTAATTCCTTCGGGTTGCACACAGCTGATAATAAATAAATCATGATATTTAAAATTGATTTTACTGACGTCAATAAGCTGGAAGTCGCAATTCATTCCAAGTTTTTTAGATTCAAAAAGAAGATCTTTCATAATGGGATGATCTTCTGAGTTATTATTAATTAAGATACTGAGTGAGAGAAGACCATGCGTCACTGATTGTCCCATATCAGAAATTGTAATATTCGCATCGGAAATCAGTTTTGTTAAAGCTGCTGTAATCCCTGGTTTGTCTGTTCCTGATATTTTAATCAAGATCTGCTGGTCGTTCATTTTTTGCTCGCTTTTTATTAATTCGCTCTTTTTTAATTCTGTTAATCAGACCTAGCGAATAAGTGACTGCAGAGATTAATGAAAGAACGGTCGCAATGTAAATAAAGATCTGACCAAGGAGAAGAAACGGGATTCCTTGCCAGGTAAAACCTATCATGAGACCACCAATCCCTAACATAGAAGTGGTTGTTTTCCATTTCCCCATCGAGCTTACGGGCACAGTAATTTCTTGGTGTGTGGCAAGAAGCCTTAGAGAGGTCATATAAAGTTCTCTGAGGGTAAGGATGATCACTACCCAATCAGGAACACGGTTAAGGGCCAGGAGCATAATCAAAGAGCTTACGACGATGAACTTGTCAGCGATAGGATCGAGAAAGGATCCAAAGACAGTCACAATATTTCTCTTTCGAGCAATATAGCCATCGAAAAAATCAGTAATACAAGCAAAGAAAAAACAAAGGGAAGCAAGCGGACCGAAAAGATGTTGTTTTTCAGGCATGAGCTTTGCGGCATAGAGCGCCGAAAGGACGAAAGGAATCAGAATGATTCTAAATATCGTGAGCCGATTAGGAAGATTATCGATTTCCCAAATCTTTTGCTCAAGTTTATCGGTGCTCATGCTCCATATTTTGCTTGAATCTGGACAGTTAGGAAACCTTTTTTCCCTCTAATATCCGTACCTTAAGTAAGGGATAATAGCTTGTAGGTTCTTATGTCCTGCATCCCTGAAACAAGGAATATTATTTATGCTTAAATCATTGAATCTTGTGCCAAGTGAAAGCGGTAAAATCGAAAAGAGAGTTTTTCCAAGATATCCTTTAAATCATCTCACTTTTCGCATCAAAGAAGATTCTGAGCGGGCCTTGAGTACTTTCGAAGTCGTCGATATATCTTTATCTGGGATGCAAGTAGAAAAGAAAATCGGTGATCAAGACTTTAAACGGGGCGATCATATCCAAGGAATCATAAGTTGGTATGGGCAGAAATGCGATATTTTTGGAGTTGTTAAGTGGAGCAAAGGCAATAGGATAGGTGTTCTTTTTGATGAAAGCCCACTGGCACAAGAAAAGATTCAAGGCTTTCTCAATATTGATCATTTCATTCAAAATTTAAAACCACTTCATGACAAGAAGTTTGGAATTTCAAAGCCTCAAGAGCTTCATTATTGGTTGAGGGCCGATGGGCCGTTAGAACTTTTTGTTTGGTCCTATAATGGTGGTCAAGAAATAGCCAAGTTTCAAATTATTATGTTTAGAGACTTTGTCGAATGGGAAGACAATCTTGGCAATAAGTCCGGGACTGTCTTAACACGAAGAGATCTCGAAACTCCTCTTTTTACTGAAGATGAATTTGCTTTTCAGTTGGATTCTAAGCTCGATGGGCAAAAGCTTAAGAGAGCGGAAAAATTCATCCAGAAAATCCCTCGATCCTACCTGGATCCAGAGGTTCATGCTTTTCTATTAAGGAAAATTAAGTAGTATAGTACTAACCCCGGAATAACCTGGGGCGGCACAGTACGAGTGCGTCTAGGAGTTAGCATGAATCGTAACCTTGCCCTTGAATTTGTAAGAGTGACTGAGATGGCAGCTATTGCTTCAGCCCGATTAATGGGAAGAGGGGATGAGAAAGCTGCAGATCAAGCTGCTGTTGATGCGATGAGATCGATGCTCGATTCGGTTGAATGTTCTGCAACTGTTGTGATTGGAGAAGGGGAAAGAGACGAAGCTCCTATGTTGTATATTGGAGAAAAAGTTGGATCTGGTTCTGGACCTGATCTTGAAATTGCGCTTGATCCGTTAGAAGGAACAACTATTTGTGCTCGAGGAAGTCAAAATGCTATTTCTGTTATGGCGATTGCTCAAAAAGGAAATTTATTAAATGCTCCCGATACTTATATGAATAAGATTGCTGTTGGCCCTGAAGCGAGAGGTGCAGTTGATATTAATTTAACTCCAACTGAAAACCTTAAAAGAATTGCTAATGCTAAAAATTGTCGGATCCAAGATCTGACGGCCATTGTTTTGGATCGACCTCGTCATGAGAATCTTGTTCAAGAAATTCGAGATGCCGGCGCGCGAATTTATATGATTGGTGATGGTGATGTTTCTGCTGCCATTGCAACGGCAAACCCTGACTCAGGAATTGATGTCCTCTTTGGTATCGGAGGTGCTCCGGAAGGAGTGATTGCAGCTGCAGCTCTTCGTTGTGTCGGTGGAGATTTTCAAGGGGTGTTGAAACCACGAAACAATGAAGAAATTGAGAGGGCCGAAAAAATGGGAATCTCAGATATTAATAAAGTTTTCAGTATCGAAGAACTTGCCAATGGTAATGTGATGTTCTGTGCGACAGGTGTTACAGATGGATCCTTTCTTGATGGAGTTCGTTTTAAATCCTGGGGAGCGACGACACATTCTATTGTAATGAGAAGTGAGTCAGGAACGATCCGTCATATTCGTGCTGAACACCATTTCGATAGAAAGCCGAGGTACTAAATGCCAAGTGTTGATAGAACAGCTACTTTTAATGCATCCATTGAAAATATTTTTAGTGTTTTAAAAGACTTTCGTTCTTATCCTGAATTTGTAGAAGGAGTAGAAGCGATTGAGATTCTTGAAGAGAGTGCGACGAATGTTCGAGCTGAATATTCAGTCAATATGGTTAAAGAGTTTAAGTATATTTTAAATATTTCTCTCAATGAACCTAACTCTGTAAGTTGGGAATTGGAATCGGGTGATCTTTTTAAGAAAAACAACGGTCATTGGAATCTAAAAAAGATCTCTGACAATAAAACAGAAGTAACCTATGGTCTTGAAGTTGAGTTTAAAGGTTTTGCTCCAAAGATGATTGTCAATAAACTCGTAAAAACTAATTTACCTTCTATGATGAAGAGTTTTCAGGAAAGAGCGGAGGCGCTATGAGTGATGATAAAGAGAGGCCGAATATCTCTAATCTTTTGAAACGTGCCATTGATACAGGACTGGGGGCAGCCTTTATGACAGAAGACATGATTCGTTCTGCACTTTCTGATATGCCTAATAAAGACTCTGTAAATAATATTATTAATTCTGCTAAAAATGCTCGTGATGAATTTGTAGGAACAGTTAAGAACGAAGTCAGTTCTTTTTTGAAGCATATTGATGTTCCAGGTGAAATCGATCGAATTCTTGCAGAGTATGATATTGATGTAAATGCTAAAATCTCTTTCAAGAAGAAAGAGAAAACTGATGAGTAAAATCGCTCAAAATTATAAGAAAATTAAAAAAGAACTGGGGAAGACTGAACTTGTGGTCGTGACAAAAACTCGGTCTGTTGATGATATTCGAGAGCTTTATGCTTTAGGACAAAGGCACTTCGGTGAGAATCGAGTTCAAGAGCTCAAGCAGAAAGCGGAAGACCTTAAGGACTTAAAAGAAATTCGTTTTCATATGATTGGCCAACTCCAAAGAAATAAAATTAAAGCTCTCGTGAGTATTCCAAGCTTGTATGCAATTCATTCAGTCGGAAGTTTAAAGATTATTGAAGAACTCAATAAATACGATCATAGACTTAATATTTTTTTTCAAATAAATACTTCAGGAGAAGAAGAGAAGGGCGGTTTTGAAACCCTCCAAGAAATCAGAGAGGCTGGCTATCTTATGGAAGCTCCTGTCTATGGACTGATGACAATGGGAAAAATTCGAACAGAGAACTTCGAAGAAGATGCGAAGAAATGCTTTGAAAAATTACAAAACTTTAAAATGCATCTTGATCCAATCTTGAAACTCTCTATGGGTATGAGTCAGGATTATAAAATTGCACTTAAAGTTGGGACCGATTACGCTCGAATCGGCTCCAAAATTTTTGAAACTATTAAGTAAAATAGATATTAACACCTGCTAACTTTGTTCCATTAGCTTTAAGTTTGTGATAGCAACGACGTCAGTTACTCCCATTGTCTGAATTAAACTAACACCTTGTTAATTCATCATACAAGCAAACATTGAAACTTAGTTAGTATTGAGAGTGAGGCTCAATATATCAAATCGCTAAGTAAAAATATTTCAAAAATGGTAAGGTAAATGTCTTCAATAGTTTGTAAAATTTTTTCTATCCCATTTCCTTTCTTACATCCCCCGACAGGATAGTTAGAAGTTGTAAATCGAAAAAGCTTGAGTGGAGCAGTCCGACATCCTATGCTGTATTCATTGAAATACGCCATTCAAGTCAAGAGGAGGACTTTATGAGGAATTTGCTAGTCATAAGTTTAATCGTACTCACTACTAACGCTCTGGCCCTCTGTCCGTTGAAAAGTTACTCTTTAAATAATTTGGCATCCAAGGCCCGTTCTCTAGAAAAAAACTTTCAAAAACTCACGGCCTGTTATAAAGATGCCAATATACAGGCCCCTGTCAGTGATATCATGTTGGCCATTCAAAAACTTTCTTACTCATTTTCTGGAAAAGAACCACCTATAGATGATGGAGATGGAGATGGTGATGGAAATGGAAATGGAAATGGTGGCTGGGAAACAATCCGTAGCGAAACCGATTTTACCGCTTACTATGGCGATCAGGAGAGAATCAATCTGGGAGAGCTTCAAGATGATGTTCAAAAGGCGATGGAAGCTTTCTTCCAACTTTCACAATTAGCAAAAGATCAAAAGCAAAACGCTGAATGTTCTACAGCTTCTAATAATAACAATATATGGATTGGACTGATAGAAGTGTTCAATGGATTTGCACCGATGGCCATGGCCTCTCTCTCAAAAGGGGCCCCCCAGCTAACACCTTATTTAATTGGAGCTCAAGCTGTTGGTTCTGTTGTTCAACAAGTCCTTAAGTCGATGCAAGAAAGAAAGGAAAGATACAGTATGACATCTGCTAGAAAGAGAAGTGCTTTTATCGATGCTTCTTGTCTCTACCATGACCTTGCTCTGAATACCTTCGTTCTTGATGAAACTCTGAATACAGATGGAAATTATTATGAGTCGATTTTAAATAAAGCAAAAAAAGAAAGAGATCAGAAACTCAAGAAAACTCATGATGAGTCGAAAATCTTGGCGGTTCTTTCTCAAGAGTTCAGAGATCTTTCCGAAGACCTTGGAGATTTCATTGATTTTGAGTATGCGGGTGATAAAACGAATCCTAGTGATGCTGTCGATGATATTATTAATGATGGAAGTGATGATGGCGATTACAACGACGATGAAGAAGATAATGGGTGGGATGAGGATTGGTATGATGATAACGAAGGAGGGAGTGGTGATTACAGACAGACATATGTTTGTTCCGCTCTAAGAAAATACTTTAATGAAAGAAACTTCGGAATCTCAAGAGGTCAAAGATATAAAGTCTTCTTCACTTATATGAGAAAGTTCTTAAAGGACAAAAAACTAAGAAACTCTCTCGTTAGCTATGACATTAATTATGAAATATTTACGGACGCTCTGAATGAGCTGAGGTACGGAGATGGTGCCGACTGTCAAGTTACTCATTTTGAGCGTCCTTTGGAATTTTTCCAAAAACAAGTAAAAAAATCGAAAGAAGTTCTTGAACTTTCTGATGAGCTGAGATCTCTTCCTGTAAGTGAGTTAAAAGCTTATTATAACAATTTGAAAGATGTATCAGATCTTTCTTATGAAGTTTTTTTAGTCCAGGAAAAGATTTCTTTCCTACAAAGAATCCAAGAAGAAAATATAGAGGTTGATCTTGGTGAAATCTACCTGCTTGAGCAGTCGATTAACTCTCAACTTGTTAAGAGTAAGAAATATTCTTATGCATGGTTGGAGTTTAATAGTAATAGAGGGGTTGAGTACCTTCATTCTTTTAGAAAAAAATATGACCTCTATAAAACAAAAATTAACTCGAGTCGTGATAAGACAAAGAATTGTCAATTGCTTTCAAAGCTTGGAAGAGATTATAGAGTTGCAGAAAATATGAGAAACAGAAATATTCTCTATTGTAATATCATGTACCCATTCGTTAATCCTGTTGATCACAAAGAGTTCACTTCTCTTTGTCAAAAACATGGTATTCAGGAGTACAAGTTTGAAGGAACTGCAGCACCGACTAAGAAAAGAAGAAGATGGAGACTTTTTCCAATCTTTCTCCGTCCTGTAAGCCCTACGTCGATTTATTTGGGAAGATCTCCTGCAAAATCAGCAGTTCTAACAAATCTTTACTCACGATACTCTAGCACTTACGAAACAGTAGAGAGTCTCATAGAGAGAAATCAATGTGGAAATCAGTTTGATAAAACCAAATTGGAATTGGAATAAAGTTGTTGTCTTAACGGGGGCTGGAATATCTCAAGAATCCGGCCTTCAAACTTTCCGAGGAGCTGATGGTCTTTGGGAAGGCCATCGGGTTGAAGAAGTTGCAACTCCTGAAGCTTTTCAATCGAATCCTGAGCTTGTTCAAAAATTTTATAATCTTCGGAGAAAACAACTTTTCGAAGTTGAACCGAACCCTGCTCATATGGCCCTTGCCGAATTTGAAAAAAAGTTTGAAGGGAGTTTCACCCTAATCACTCAAAATGTTGATGATCTTCATGAAAGGGCTGGATCTCAGAATATTCTTCACATGCATGGAGAGTTGAGAAAAGTGAGGCATCTCGATACTGGGGAAGCGAGTTATTTCGAAGGTCAGCTTGATGTTTCGGAAAGACTTCGGCCGGATATTGTCTGGTTTGGAGAAATGCCACTTTATATGGATCAAATCCAAGATGTTCTGACAGATTGTGATCTCTTTGTAGCGATTGGAACTTCAGGCTTAGTTTATCCTGCATCTGGTTTAGTCGGTTGGACTCCAGAATCATGCCACAAAGTGGAAATTAATCTCGAAAATACGTCGGTTAGCCCTTCTTTTGATGAAAAAATCCATGGGCCTGCTGGCCAAAAGGTTCCCGAGTTTTTCTCCTTATGATATGTTTTGGTCATGCAGACCGACCTCTTTTCAGCTAGTGAAAGTGAATACCCACTCGCCTATAAAATCCGCCCGAAAAATTGGGACGAATTTATTGGACAAAAAGAAGTTAAGCAAAAAATTTCTAATTTAAAAGAATCTAATTTAAAGCATTTTATCTTTTGGGGGCCTCCTGGAACAGGAAAGACAACCTTAGCACATCTTATTTCAGAACAAATAGGTATTAAAGTTCACCCTTTTAATGCCGTGCTTGGTGGTGTTCCTGAACTAAGAAAGATTATCAAAGGAATTCTTGAGCTTAAAAAATTTCATCAGGAAAAAGCAATTATCTTTATTGATGAAATTCACCGTTTTAATAAGGCTCAACAAGATGCTCTTCTTCCATATTTAGAGAGAGAAGATTTTATTCTTCTAGGAGCAACCACTGAATACCCTCAAACCAGTTTAAACCGAGCGATTCTTTCTAGGGTGAATACCCTTGAACTTAAGAAGCTTTCTTCAGAGGATATCTATACGATTCTCGAGAGAGCACTTGACCTTGAAGAGGATTTGATTGATGAAGCCTGTTTGAAGTATCTTTGTGATTACGCCAATGGAGACGCTCGATATGCGCTCAATATTCTTGAGCAGATGTTGGAGCAGGAAAACCGCTCACTTGAACAATTAAAGGAGCTTTTAGGGCGACAAGCACGACAATATGATAAAAATTCTGATCGTCATTATGATGTTATTTCTGCTTTTATTAAGAGTGTGAGAGGTTCTGATCCTGATGCAGCTATTCTCTGGCTCGCAGTGATGATAGATGGGGGAGAGGATATTGAGTTTATTGCAAGAAGATTGATTATTCTTGCAAGTGAAGATGTTGGAAATGCTGACCCTCGGGCCCTTCAAATTGCAACCAGTGCTCATTATGCGATTAAGAATATCGGAATGCCTGAGGCGAGAATTATCCTTGCTCAAGCAACAACATACTTAGCGAGAGCTCCTAAAAGTAATTCAAGTTATCGGGCCATTGATAAAGCATTGGATTTTGTTCGAAACAATCCAACGATTGAAGTTCCGACTCATCTTAGGAACCATCATCCAGATAAGAAAAATTATAAATACCCGCATGCTTATCCCAATCATTTTACAAAGCAAGTGTACGGGCCAACTGGCGAGTCCTTTTTTGAGTCTTCGAGATTAGGTTATGAGAAGTTTCAAGATGATTATCTTGATCGTATTACGGATTAATAAAAGCCTAAAATGAGATCGATTGCTTGATCTCCTTCAGGATCTTCTGCAATAACAATTTTTTGGAACGACACTAAAGCCCAATGGCCTTCAATCTTTGCATTAAAAATTCATGAGAGTTAACAGGCTGATATTTAGCACCATCGCCAGCACATGAAGGAATGCATTCAAGTATTGCTTCAGGATGAGGATGAACAAAGAATGGCATACTAAATCTTTCCGATGAGCTATCCTCTGGGTTGATTACTCGATGAGTTGTTGCAGGGATAATATCGTTCGTGATTCTTGAAAGCATGTCTCCGGAATCAACAACAAGTTGCCCTTCTTTTGTTTGTACATCAAGCCATTGGCCATCTCTATCTAAGAGTTGCAAGCCTGAAGCTGTTGCCCCCATAAGAATTGTGATGAGATTTATATCTTCATGAGCAGCCGCTCTGACAGCACCGGCCGGGATGTCTTTTGCTACTGGAGGATAGTAGATAGGTCTTAGAATTGAATTTCCCTCATAAATCATTTCTCTGAAATAAGATCGAGGAAGATCAAGCGCGATTCCTAAAGCATCAAGCAAGAAGTTCGAAGCATCATCAAGAGAATTATAAAGATCTGAAAGAGCTTTTGTAAAACCTGGCACTTCTTTTTCAGGCCAAACATTATTAAGGTAAAAATTTTTATATTTATGACCTTCTTCGACTTCTCTTCCGACGTGCCAGAATTCTTTAAGGTCAGGAACATCTGTGTTTTTTGCATGTTCAACACCAAATGCGGTATAGCCTCTTTGGCCAGCGCCATCAGCATAATTAAATTTTTGTTTGGTTTCAGTAGGAAGTTTAAAGAAGTCATTGATTAGCTTGTAAGATTCTTTAATCGTTGTTGTATTAACATTATGATTAGTAAGAATAATAAACCCATATTCTTTGATTCCTGAAAAGAGTTTGTCGACGAACTGAGCTCTTTCTGTCTCGTTTCCTTGAGTGAAACTTAATAAACTTAATTCAGGTACTTTTCTTTCCACACTGGGCTCCAAATTTTTGATTACAGCGAGTTAGGTAACAAACTTTTGGCGGGATCACCACTGCCTTTATATAAGTAGGGAAAAAAGTAAGACGCAGCGCGTGATCGCTTTGGCTTTGTTTTTGCTTTATTGAAAGGCGAGAAGAATTTCAAGGATCGAAATCATAAAAAAGGGTCAATCTGCTCCCTACACGAAATGGTATATGCCATCTTGTGGGGTCAAGTTGGCATAAGGAGTGAGTGTGAGATTTCTTAGCTTTTTAGTTTTTATCATTAGTTTTTCTAGTTTTGGACAGCAAGCATGGCAAGATCGTTATAAAGGAGATCCTCGTTTTAAATTGTCAGAAGATCCCAGGTTGCGTTCTCAGATTCAAGTTGTTCGAGGAATTGAAAGAGATCAGAGAATTAATAAAGAAAAGCTCAAAGCGAATCGGAAAAGGAAACGAGAATTAGAGAGTTTTTTATCCAATCTTCAACCCACCATCACCGCAAACAAAGCAAAGATTAGCGAAAATAATAAAAAAATAAAAGAAATTGAACTTCAACTTCCTGGTCTTAAAGATGAGAGAGATCAAAAGGTTCAAAAAGTCGTAATCAAAAAAGAAGAACTTAAGACGGCGAAACAGGCGCTCGCTGACATTATTGCGAAACTTCAAGAGCTTGAGAAAAAGTATGAGGAATTAAAAAAGAAATGTGAAACTGAAAAGTCGAAGAGTTGTGTGGAAAAACTTGCAAAACTTGAACAAAAAATAAAAGTTAATAAAGAAAAGAAAAAGAATGCAAAAAAAACTGTCGATCTTAAAAAAAATCAGTTAGAGAAAGCAGAAGTCGCTGCGACTAAGGCCAGTGAGAAATATAATAAGAATGTCGCTAAGATTCCAAAACTCAAACAAAAAAATACTAAATTAAAAGAGGAGAACAAGAAACTTTTAAGTCAAAAGTCTCAAAAGGAAAATAAGCTAAGAGCAGTCACCTCAAAAATCCGTTCTCTTGAAACGGAGAAAGGACAGCTTCAAAATCAGTTAGCTCGAGCAGAAAAGCACCGGAAACAGATTAGAAGAGAGCTTATTAATTATATTCTTAGAAGTAATCAAGAAGGAGTGAGATCGGCCTCTCGTCACGGGAGTCTCGATGGGAGTCATTTAGCGGAAAAAAGAGGGAATCGTTATGGACTTGAGCACGGGAGAGCAGATGGCCTAAATATTGGAATTCAAGAAGGTCGTGCCCGAGAATATACTGCAGGAGAAGTAAAAGGAAATTCAGATGGCGAGCAAAAAGGAAAATTAGATGGCCGTAATCAAGGTGAAATCGATGGAGCTATTGCTGGAAATAAAAAAGCGGCTACCTACGAAGCTGAAGAAAAAGCATTTGCTGATGCTTCTAGTTCAGATGCTGCTCAAGAGGGAAAAAGAGAAGGAGCAATCGCTGGAAAACAAAGAGCGATTAGTTCTGGCCAATCTCGTGGAGGAGAAAAAGGAAGAAACCAGTCAATTAAACTCAATGAAACGAGTTATCTGAAAAAACAAACAATAAAAGGTCCTTATGCAGGAGCTTTTTCTTCAGAGATACCTTTATTCCCAAGTTCTTTCAGAGGACAAAGATATAAACCGAATTCTCATAACATTAGTAATGACTTAGCTGCCCGTGCCTTTGTGGATGGTTATAATTATGAATACCAAGCAGCGGCTCAAGAAGCTTATCTTGATATTATCGAGGAAGTTTACCTTGATCGTTACAATAGAGAGTTTGTAAGGGCAAAAAATGAGGCGCTTTCTCAGTATTATCAAACTGATTATGACCAAGGTTATTCAACAAAGTACACGCCTGCTTATAACAGAAAATACAAAGAGCATTATGCGATCCATTTTGAACAAAAAAAGAAAGAATTTACTCGAAGTCCGAACAGAAGTTCTTCAGAGTATAAATCAACTTATCAAAGAGTTTATGATGAGTCTTATAATGCTGACTACAGTAATATAAAGAAAATGGCTTATGATCGTTATGAGCAAAGGACATTTGATGCCAATATTAAAGCTCAAACTGAGAAGTATCGAGTTATTAGTTTCAATAAAACTCAAAATATTTATAAAACAAAACCAGTTTTAAAATTTGAGAAGATTGAATACCAAGATGGAGGAGTTAGAGGCGTTGCTGCTAATGATGAAATTTATCAACCTTCAGAAAAAATTATTGGTACAATTGTTTTAAAGAACTTTGGGAAAGCTCCTGCAAGAAATTTGAAAATCAAACTATTAAGTGGAAAAACAGAGAGAGTTATGGTTCCTCCACGAACAGAGGTGACTCTGCAGTCTGTCGTGGCAGCGACTGTTCCGAGTTCGCAAGGAATAGGATCAAGTCTAAAGGTAAAGGGTTCAATTACTCTTGATGGAGTGACTGGAGTGGCAGCACGCCATTTTAAAGGGAGCTCTTCTCATTCACTTAAAGATATTAACTCATTACTTGAAGTTGATTATCCGGTTGGTATTTCAGCTCCAGAGTTTCTTTCTCAAGTTGAAATTGATCAGCCAAATAAGCTTGTTTCTCAACTGGTTCAGAAAGGAAGTCGAGGTTATCAAGGACAATTAGAAATAGAACTCATTTCTAGAGGAGCATCAAGTGCCGAGGTAAGGCCTTTCATGAGTTTAAGTTCTTTGAAAGGAACTCAGTCTATTCAAGGGGCGAGCGTTCAGGTGAGTCTTGAAGATTCATTAAAAGAAGTTGATGTTTACGCAGTTCTTAAGAAAAATGGTGTTACTCTTGGGCAGTCGAAAATTAAATCAGCGATAATCCATGCACCTTATAAAGATAAAGGAGTTTTACCTGTTATTGCGGTACAACCATCCAAAGACAGAAATGAAGCGCTTGATTTAATTGCTGCGATAGGTGGAATTGATAAAATCAGTTTACTTGATCTTGAATCAGTTAAAAATACAAAGATTCTTAAGCAAACGATTGATGAGAAAGATATAATAACTCTTTCAGTATATACTGAATTGAGTGCCATTATAGAAAAATCAAAAAAACTGGGAGTGATTCTGATTAGTGATTCGACAGGAATTAAGGAGATGAAAGAGCTTACTGCTTTGAAAGAAAAATCATTGGCCTTGAGAGTAAGAGACAAACAAGTTCTCGTTTCTGAAAAAGTAGACACTGTGATTCAAAAAGTAGATATGAGTGAACTGAATAAAGCTTTAGCTTTTTCTAAAATTTTAAAAAAATCAAATATTGAAATGTTAGAAGGTTTCAAGCGAATAAATAATATCAGGAATCTTGATGGACAAGAAATGTTCGATGCTGCTCATATCATAGGAGTCTTACAATTAAAGAAATTAAGTAGTGCCTATTCTTTAATGTCAAAGAGTCAGAAGAAGTCGCTCTTAAAGAATAAACTTAGAAACCAAAGCCTTCTTTATGTTGATGTTGAGACAAGTGATGATAAGAAAGTCGCTCAATTGGCCTTCGGATTTGATGCATATGAAGGGATAAAAGAGATTCTTTCAGGAAATCTTGGAAGTCTCATTCATAAAGATCTTAAAAAAGCGATAAAAGGTGGATTTCTTAAAGGAAGTGTTTTCAAGCACCTTAAGAAGATGGGAAAAGCTTTAAAACGTGCAGATAAGAATCTTTTTGAAGATATTAAGGATGAGGCAATTGTTCTGACTCCAAAACTAGAGCTTTTATAAAGAAAAGATTATAAAGAGATCATGAAGAAAATTATCTTATTTCTGAGTATGATCTCTTTTTCTTTGAAAGCTGAGTCTATCAAAGTTGCTCTTATTGATACTAATTTTTGTCCTGAAGTGGGGATAAAAATAAAAGATCGATCGGAACCTTCTTTAAAGTTAAAGAAAGGTTGCCGAACTCATGGGCAAAAGATTTTGGAAAAAGTTTTGGAAGAAAAACTACCCATCTCTATCGAACTTTATTCTGTTTTTGATCCAACTGGGCAACAAAAAAGAGAGTATTGGGAAAAAGCATTAAGGAAATATAATCAAAAATACTATGACCTTACTTTAATGGCGATAGGGACAGAATTAAAATTTAATGATCTTGTGCTTAAAAATTTCTTGAAAACGAAGGGAAAAAAAATAGTCGCTGCAGGACAGGCTGGTAGGGGAATTGAGAGGGGAGAGGCTCTTTTCCCTCAACGCTATTATCTGCAAGACAATATTATTCTAGTTGGTGGATACCGACTCACTAAAAGAGGGAAAAAGTTATTACCCCAAACGCAGTTTTTTAACGAGAAATTAGAAGTGATTCAAGAGATTCGTACTCAAAATGGACTTGGTGGAAGCTCTCAAGTCGCTCTCAATTACTTTATCTCGCAGATTAAAGAACTCCAAAAACTAAACCGATAAATGAATTATGAATGCTAAGTATTATGTCGTAAAGAAAGATAATGTGGTTCAAGAAGCAAAAAACCTTTTTGATTATGTTGTCATGAAATTAGGCTTAGAATCAGTGCTTGAATTTCTTGTGAGTTTTCTCAAGAGAATGCTTAAAGAGGTCACTTCGCTTCAACAAGTCGAAGCTATCAGAGAATTTATTGATAAAACTTTTGTTAGAATTGTTGTGTTTCTCGATCATCTTCAGCTTGGGAAAGCTTAAGTTCATAAGTAAGAACTATTCAACTCTACGTAGCTCATTGTTTAATTTTCTAATCTCTTTGTTGATGATTTCTTTCATCAGTTCATCTTTTTCTGAAGCATACCTATCTTCTAAATCTTGAATACTGTCTTTAAGAGTCATTACGTAAAGTTTTCTCTTTTGCTCATTTTTCTTATTGCCTGGAATCACCTTAAATCCCATCCAAACTTTTAATCTATTTCTTGTAAAAGTTGTTGGATCATCCAATCCTTTATCCTCTAATACAGCTTCTTCAGTAAACTCAGTTTTATCAAGCAGGTTTCGAGAGTGACTAACACCTGTTTCAAAGTTAAAGCTGCCTCCATTTTTACCCTTAAGGTCGAGACCTACAGCTGCTCCTCCTCCTATCCATAATGCCGCATTCGATTTTTTCCCATAAGTAATAGTTTCAACACCTGGGTTTGCCATTATTTTGAGGTAAGGTCCTCTATTTCTTTGATCCGGATAGATCTTAGTTTCTAGATTGCTGTTTAAGCTTGCGGTTCCTCTGAATTTTCCTCCCTCAATACCTGCCTCTATTCTCGCGTTATGTTCTAGTTTGACATCGAGGTGTTGGTAAGCTTTATCGAGGCTGACAAACTTGGCCTCTCCTATAATCCCTCCTCCAAACTTAGAGTATCTTGATAATTCTTCAGGAGTAACGTCTTCATATATAACTGAACTTGTTTTTTGGTGCCACCAATTTTGAGTTTTAGACCCAAAAGAGTCAGAACCTCTTTTAAGTTGGGAGATATAAGCTCCTAGCCCAAGTTGAAGTTCATTTGTATGCCACCATTTATAAACTCCCTCAAGTTGAATTCTCTCTAGAGATCTTTGTTGTAAATCAGCATCTCCCTGAGAGCTCACTCCAACAATATCCGTAAATAAAGCAGAGCTTAAATTCGTCATTATGGTTCCGCCGTTATTTAAAAAAATTGCAAAACCACAAGTGTGCTTCGCTGTCGCTCCTTCATCAACTCCAACATCTTTGATGTCTTTAGTCATTAAGCCCCAGACGCTATTATCATTTTCAGTGGTGCAATACAGACCAACGCCTGATCTGTTTTTATAATTGGCCCTCAATTCATTCATTTTATTCTCAAAGTTACTAATTGCAACTTCGCAGAATTCAGTTACTTCAGTAGACTTGATTTTTTGCTTTTTTTCTAATTCTCTCGCTATATTACACCGTTGGTACTTATCAATTAGATCGGCCATTGCATCGACTTCTTTCCCCATAGTTCCGACAGGATCTATATTTGTAGCAATCTTTGATTCACAATCTAATGTTCTTACAGAACCAAATTTAGGAGCTATATCTAAAACGTTTAATTCAAGATTAAACTTTTGATACCGTAGATCTTTGGCATGAACTATCGAATTGAAGATCAAAGGAATTCCAATTAGAATTTTTATCATATTTATAGTATCGGTTGTTTTGGCTCGAGCATTAAAGAAAACTTAAACTTCTATAAAGTCTTTGAAACGAATTAGCGTAGTCTTTTTAATGACTTAGAATTGACAGGAGTCTTTTGATCGGTTTTTACATCCTTGAATATCGAGTCAAGGTCCATGACTTCAGCTTTTTGGGCCATCTCTTTAGGCTTTTCTTGAGGTCGATTTCTATTCAAAATATCAGCAAGAGTGAGAACTCTTTTTTGCTTTTTTGAGGATTTTTTCGAGGTCTGAATTTCAGACCGGAACTCTTCTAATTCTTTAACGAGAGAGCTTGCCTCTTGAACGGAATAATTTCCGAATGCCGAGATCGAGAAAAAGAGAATCGTGATTCCTTTCATATCTAAATGATAGGAGAAAATGGTCTTTAGTTCAATGTCGTGCTATAAATCCGATCATTATGAATTTAGACCTCAACCTCGATTCTTATGATTTTGAGTTACCAGAAGAGTTGATTGCTCAGACTCCTAACCCTTCGCGCCATGGATCGCGACTTTTAGTCTATCATGAAGAGTCAGGGGAGATAACTCATTCTCATTTTTTCGAGCTACCTCAGTTTTTAAAGAGCGACGACACTTTGGTTTTTAATCAGTCTCAGGTTTTTCCTTGCCGTCTTAAAGCAACAAAAACTTCTGGCGGAAAAGCTGAGCTTTTCTTTTTAAGTTTAAGTCCTAATCAATCAGGGTTTTTCCCCTGCATGATTCGTTCTAATGGAAAGAAAGATATTGGAGATGAGTTTCAGCTAGGTGAGTTCATTGCAAGGATAGAGTCGACGGATGGACAGACTTTTGAAGTTTCTTTACCTGAAAGTTTAAAGCTTGAAACTTATCTTGAAAAAAATGGTCACATTCCCATTCCTCCTTATATCAGAAAAGGTGAGGATAGAGAGGAAGATCGAAAAAGCTATCAAACGACTTTTGCAAAAATTAAAGGATCGACGGCGGCACCAACAGCTGGGCTTCATTTTTCAGAAGAACTTTTAGAAAAAATTCCAAACAAAGCTTTTGTGACTCTTCATGTCGGACTCGGAACTTTTAAACCAGTAACTTCTGAAAATATTCTTAATCATAAAATGCATTCGGAACAATTCTTTGTTGATCAAAATAATCTTAAAAAACTCAATCATTCAAAAAATCGTATTGCCGTAGGAACAACTTCGCTCCGAGTTTTAGAATCACTTTACGATGAAAACTTTCCTGACATGGAAGATTGGGCATCGACAGATATCTTTCTCCATCCAGGAAAAGAAGTGAAAAGTATTCAAGGTCTTATTACAAATTTTCATCTTCCTAAGTCGAGTTTAATTATGTTGGTTAGTTCATTGATTGGGCGAGAGAAAACTTTGGAACTTTATAGAGAAGCTGTGAAAGAAAAATACCGTTTTTTCTCTTATGGTGATGGGATGCTTATCCTGAGAAAAGGATGGAATTCATGAGCTTCTTTCAATTAAAAGCAACTTCGGGTAAGGCCCGTGCTGGTGTCATTCAAACTTCGAAGGGAGAAATTCAAACCCCTGTTTTTATGCCAGTTGGGACGAGAGCAGCGATTAAAACATTAACGACTGATGATATTGAGTCATTGAATGCTCAGATCATTCTTGGAAACACTTATCATCTTTTTATTCGCCCAGGTCATGAGTTGATCGAAAAACTTGGTGGTCTTCATAAATTTATGACTTGGGAAAAGCCGATCTTAACTGACTCTGGTGGATTTCAAGTCTTTTCACTTTCAGGGTTAAATAAGATTACAGAGGATGGTGTTTGGTTTTCTTCTCATGTCGACGGAGCAAAACATTTTATCGGTCCTAAAGAATCGATGGCGATTCAAAAGTCACTTGGGGCGGATATCGTAATGGCCTTTGATGATTGTCCGGCACTTCCAGCGACAGATAAACAATTAGAGGAAGCACTTGATCGGACTCATCGTTGGGCAAAAATCTGTCGTGATTATGAACTCCAACCTCATCAAAACCTTTTTGGAATTGTTCAAGGGGGATTGAGTTTAGAAAAAAGAAAAGAATCATTAGCTGCACTTGAAGAACTGAATTTTCCAGGTCTTGCGATCGGTGGTCTCTCGGTTGGCGAAAAAAATGATGAGATGCGGGCTTTGCTTGAAGACTTTACTCATCAAATGCCTGATCAAAAACCGCGCTACCTGATGGGAGTCGGGAAGCCTCTTGATATTCTTCATGCCATTAAAGAAGGCGTGGATATGTTTGATTGTGTGCTTCCGACCAGGAACGCACGAAACGGTCAATTCTTAACCAGTCGTGGTCCTATTAATATAAAAAATGGAAAATATAAGGAAGACCAAGGCCCTCCTGATCCCGATTGTGATTGTCGAGTTTGTAAGCGTTACTCTCGGGCCTATATCAGGCATCTCTATACAGTGGGTGAGTATACGGCCGGACAGATGATTACGTATCACAATCTCCATTTCTATTTACGGCTAGTTGAGCGTGCGAGGGAAGCAATCCTCGAAAATCGATTTGACGAGTTCTATGACGAGACTTATAAATTGTTTAGTCAATCTTAAGGAGAACCCATGATCTTTTCTAACGCAATTGCCCAAGAAGCAGCGGCTCAAGCAGCATCACCTGCAGCTCAACAAAGTCCATTGATGTCTTTCGTTCCTTTTATTCTTATTTTTCTCGTTTTCTATTTTTTACTCATCAAACCTCAAAAAAAGCGTCTACAGGAAGAGCAAACCTTCAATCAAGGGATGCAAAAAGGCGATGAGATCTATACAAAATCTGGAGTTATCGGAACCATTGCCGGTATCACTGAAAAAGTTGTGACTCTTGAGATAAGTGAAGGTGTTAAGATTAAGCTTCTTCGCTCTCAGGTTGCAGGATCTGCGAAAAACATCTTTAGTTCTGAGAAGAAATAAACTACCATAAAGCGTTGAAATTACTAACGGACTAAAGGATAGGTGAGAGACATGTTTGGTCTCGGAATCTTCGAAATAATCATTATTTTATTTGTGGCCTTGATTTTTATTGGGCCTAAGAAACTTCCTGAAGTCGCAAAAAACCTAGGTAAAGGTTTAAGAGACTTCCAAAATGCCGTGAAGGGAATTTCTGATCCTTCTAATTACCAACCTCCAGTTGATGAACCTGATGGAAATCATGATGATGATCCTGATGGTCGTCATGAAGAAACAGTTATAACAACAACAGCAACGCACACAGAAGATAAAGATAAAAAGGAATCCTAATGAAACGTAATTGGTGGTATCGATTTTTGTTTATGCTCTTCGTACTTGTTCTTTCAGGTATGACCGTAGCACCAACACTACTCAATCTTAAAGAAGAGGGCTCATTCCCTTTCAAGTCTAAGATCAATCTTGGTCTCGACTTACAAGGTGGTCTCTACATTGTTCTTGGAATTGATTTTAACAAAGTCTATGAGGACGAAGTTAAAACTCAAGGGAACAGAATTATTAATTATTTAAAGGACGAGGGAATAACAGCTAAGCTTGGTAATGTTGATAAATCGGATATTACTGATCCTAAAATCGAAATCCTTTTTAATAATACTTCCGATCTTACTAGTTCTAAAGATAAAATTCGTGAGAATTTCAGCTATTATCTAAGACTTACAAAAGAAACTGGAAATATTGTTGAGTACGGTGTGAACAATGCGCTTAAAGCAGAACTCGAATCAACAGCGGTTACAAAATCAATTGAGGTCATTCGAAACAGAATTGATGAATTTGGTGTTACAGAACCAGAAATTGTTTCTCAAGGAAGTGACAGGATCGTGGTTCAACTTCCTGGTGTTAAAGATATTGATCGAGCGAAAGAACTCATCGGTAAAACGGCCAAACTTGAATTCAAACTTGTTAATGAAGAAGTTTCTCAGGGAGAAATTGTTGGATGGCTTGATAAAGCGAAAGCAGAAGGTATTGAATTCAAGAAAGGTGATCGATTTTCTGATTACTTAACAAAGCTTAATACATTTTTAAAAGCTGATATCCCTAAGGGATATGAAATGGTTTTTGAAAAGAAGATTAATCCGAATACAAATGAAGTCTCATTAGAACGGGCCCTTGTTGTTGAAGTTAATAATGATCTTTCTGGGGATGACCTTCAAGATGCTCGAGTGAGTGTGAATCAGCAAAGCAATGAGCCTTATGTTGGGATTGAGTTTAAATCAAAGGCAGCTGGAAAATTTGAAAAACTTTCAGGTGATAATGTTGGAAAGAGAATGGCGATTATTCTCGATGGTAACGTTTATTCCGATCCAGTCTTCAGAGAAAGAATTGCAGGTGGTTCCGCCAGCATTTCTTTAGGGGCTGGTGGGTATGAGCAACTCTTTAAACAAGCTTCTGACCTTGCTCTTGTCCTTCGTGCCGGTGCTCTTCCAGTTGAACTTGAGTTTCAAGAGCAAAGAATTGTTGGTCCGAGTTTAGGAGCTGATTCAATCGAGAAATCTAAATTTGCAGGCCTCGTTGGAACGGCCTTAGTTTTTCTTTTTATTCTTATCTACTACAAAATGTCTGGGGCCATTGCGATTTTTACGCTTGCGCTTAATATTTTAATTGTTCTTGGATGTCTCGTTGGTCTTGAAGCGACGTTAACGCTTCCAGGAATCGCTGGTATCGCTCTTACAGTTGGTATGGCGGTTGATGCTAATATTATTATCTTTGAGAGAATTAAAGAAGAAATTGCAGTAGGGGCTTCAGCGAGACCAGCTGTTGAGGCTGGATTTGGAAAAGCTTTTTGGACGATTCTTGATGCAAACCTTACGACGGCCGTTGCAGGGATAGCCCTTCTTAATTTCGGAACAGGTCCTATTAGAGGTTTCGCCGTTACATTATTAATTGGAATTTTTGCAACAATTTATTGTTCTTACTTCGTAGGAAAATTATTGTTCGAGTTTTATATGGAAAAAGTTAAAGGACAAAAGGTTCAGATATGAGTGAAGTAAAAACAAAATTTAATATTCCTTTCGTTTCAATGTTTAAAGGAACAGTTGTTCTTTCAATTATTCTTGTCGTTGGATCAATTGCTATTTTGGCTCAAAAGGGTCTCAACTTTGGAGTTGATTTCAGAGGGGGAGCGGAAGTCCAGGTTAAATTTACTGAATCGATTAACGTTACAGATATTCGATCAGCAATCGCAAAAACCAAAATCAATGTTTCTCAAGTCCAAGGAATTGGGGAACCAACTGATAACGAATTTCTTATTAAGGTTGCGGCCACAAAAGATGATATTAACAAAATCACTGGAGTGATTACGACGGCATTAAAGACTGATTTTGCTAATCAAGGTGTTGAAATCAGAAAAACTGATATCGTTGGTCCTAAAGCAGGAAAGCAACTTCAAGTTTCTGGTCTTTATGCTATGTTAATCGCGCTTGGAGCGATTCTTATCTATATCGGCTTAAGATTTGATTTCAAATATGCTCCGGGGGCAGTTGTTGCTCTTTTTCATGACGTTCTTATTATTGTGGGAATCTTTGCTCTTACAGGACGAGAGTTTGGTCTTCAAATTGTAGGTGCTCTTCTTGCAGTCATTGGTTATTCCGTTAACGATACTGTTGTTGTCTATGACCGAGTTCGTGAACATGAAGAACGAGGAGGAGTTAACGGAGTCCTCAAGAGATTTATTGACCGTGCTCTTAATGAAACTCTTGCGAGAACAATTTGGACATCAGCAACAACAATGTTTGTAGCGATGGCAATGTTTCTTTACGGTGGTGGAATCATTCATGATTTCTTTTTCGCTATCGTTTTAGGAGTTCTTATCGGAACTTATTCCTCACTTTTTGTGGCGGCACCGACGGTGTTGTTTTTTGCTAAGTTCCAGAAATAATTTCTGAAACTTTAGAGGTCAGTGGATGATAAGGATTTTGTCCCTCCTTTTTATTTTAAGCCTCCCAGCTTTTTCAGAAGAGCTGGGGCTTAAAAATGTAACTCCTGAAGATCAAATCATTATCAATCAAAACCTCAATACGCTTTACGAAGTCAAATCGAAGCTTACTGAAGAACAATTTCAAGCTCTTTATGATTCAGGAAACATGATTAGACTTCTTAGGACTCAACCTCATTCGATTCAACGAAATGAATCTTCATTTGATCGAATTGTGAACTCAGAGCTCATGAGAACAATCGAGAATAATCCTTATACTGGTCAAGATCCAAAGGTTATTATTGAGATGATTGAGGAGCGATCACGTGGGACTCAAATGGAGGCCATATTTCAGAGGATACCTAGGGCTAAAATTTTTATGGCACATTGGATGACTCATGAAAATGCAATGCCTAAGTTTTTTAGAGTTATTAAAAAGAAAAAACAACTCATTAATGTCGGAATTTTTTCCGTTATTATCTTTCTTGTTATGCTTTATTTGATCGAAAAATGGACGGCAAGAGAGCCTTATATGTTTGTTCGAATTTTTAAAAGATGGATCGGAAGAGTTGCTAGTTTCTGGATGTGTTTGGGGCTTTTCTATTTTGTTTTTAAAAAAGATATCGGTCCTACATGGCAATTAGTAAAACAATATATATTTTCTACGGAGATTTAGGAATACATCCAATCTTCTTATCGTGAGTTGGAGCACCTCCTCCTGTACTTTCTCCACTTACAAGTTGATAAAGTTCTTGTCCTGTCCTTTGGATATGAGGATCAAATCCTGGTTGGGCAGGAGGGAAATAAAAATAAACGATCTGGTTTCTAACATTTTCTTCTGTTGGAAATTGTTTATTTAAAGAAGCATCGACATAAAACCAAATTCTTTTTAATTCTGATTCATTGATAAGAATATTATTTTCAGGGATCGTTATCGTCTCTCCAGAGTCAGGATCAATAAATTGTTGTTGATTTCTTCTCCCAATATAAATTCCTTCTGTTTCAGCACCAATCATAAAACCAAGTTCTCTGAAAAGTTGATCAGAGCTTGCATACTCTTCGTCTCCAGGGCAATAAGACCTTAAAGGATAAAGAGGATGAGTTTCAGAATGAATAAAAGGAACTAACATAAAACCTAAAGGTTGTTGTTCAGGATCTTCTCCAGCATTGTCTGGTTGCGCTTGAGGAGGCTCTCTGTTCCAACTTAAAGATTGAAAGACCTCTACTTCGGTAATACTTGTGTTATCGATAATTCTATCGTGAACATCAATATCACCGTCTCCATCATTATCATAAAATCGCGGGTCGTTTGGACTCCACATCCTGAAAACATTAGGAACAAGGTTTCTTCTTGGAAGAAGAGGGGAATCAAAACTAACTCCAACATGACAAGCAATTCCTTGGACTGCTGCAGGAATAGCAAGTGGAGGAGTTACTCCATAATAATATGTTTGTTCAAAATCATAGACGTTATTATCCGTCGGTTGAATCAAACAGCTATATTGGTTAATTGCAATTTGCTCTAGACTTCCTAAGCCTCCCGTATTTACACTTTCTTTTCTAACTTGAATGGAATTTGATGTGTTTCCAGAAACAGTTTCTATAAGACTTATAATATAAGTTTCATTTAAATTAAGAGCTTGAACATTGACACTGAAGTTTGGAGAACTTGGATTCAAATCAACATCAAGTTGGGCAGTTTGTCCTTCAGCATTCTCGACTAAGAGTGAGCATTCTGGACTTGTAATTAAGATACCATTTTCAGTTCTTTCTCTTCGACACCAATTATAGAGCGATCCAAGATCTGGATTGAGTTCTACCCCTGGTCCTAAAAAAGTATCAAGAAAAAGTGTATCTTCCGTAGTTGCAGGCTTTTCAGAGCAAACAGAAAAACAATTGGGATTAATATTTGTTCGAGGTTGTCCTTGTCGGCAAATACAAGCCTTATCTGCTAGCAGTGTCACATCATGAGAACTGACGAATCCACCACTTCCTATACTGCTATTTCCGGATCGATTGCTTGAAGCGACACAACTACAAAGCGTTACTAATACTGTTAGAATACAAAAATATTTCACTGTATACCTCAAACCCTATAAAAATTAAGAGCTTAACTACATTATCGGTCAATATCGGATTTCCTTGATCAGATAATGAGCCTTTCCTGCAATTTCAATGCCTTAGATAACCTAAAAAGGCTTTATTTTGGTTTGATTGTCGCCAATAATTGCTGGCAATTTTACTCAAATGGCAATTCATTCCGTGAGATATATGCTTAAATTTTTCCTTTATAATAATAGGTAGTTAGAGACTTTTAGGAGCAATAACGCAATGACAAAAGCAGATCTTATTAACGCCCTTGAGAAGCAAGCGAAAATCGCTCATTCACACTCAGAGCGGATCGTTAATATCGTCTTTGATTGTATGATCCAGGCCCTCTATGATGACGAAAGAATCGAAATCAGAGGCTTTGGTTCCTTTGCCAACCGTAACTATAAGGCCTATGAAGGGAGAAATCCTAAAACGGGTAAAGTAGTGAAGGTCGAGCCAAAAAAGGTTCCTTTCTTCAAAGTTGGAAAAGAGCTGAAAGAAATGGTTGATGAAGGCAAGGACAAATACATCATCAAAGATGCCTGAAACATCCTAGTATCCAGCAAGATCAGGATAGATCGAGATGTGGTGTCGCTAAATGCGACTGCCGTAGCCAGGACGCGGAGGCAGCTAAGAAGATCTTAAGTAAATTTATAGATAGTTCAGGCGAGACAAGTCCTTAAAATCATGTTACATTTTCAGCTTGTTATAAAGACGTGCCCGAGTGGCATTGAGACCAGGATGGTCGAGATGGGGTCATGCTAAATGCATGTACCGGAGCAGGATGCGGAGGTAACTCATGGGAACAGTGTAACTGTTCCAGACAGAGAGTTTGCTTCCATGTTATTTTAAATTTCTTATCTTTGGAGACGTGCCCGAGTGGTCCAAGGGAACAGTTTGCAAAACTGTAAAGCCGCCGGTTCAAATCCGGCCGTCTCCTCCATCGAAATCAAAAAAATTTGAATGTCCGACTCTGACTCTACACACTTCATGGTGGAACACACCGCACTCAATCCCTTAAGAACAGGCATAAAGAACTTTTAACCGGTAGTTTATAAAGCTCTTATATCCGTAAGCACGCCTCTGCAGCTGCTTGCAGACATTGTTAAACCCCTCGGTTCTAGCATTGGTCAAGCGATTTTCAAAGTAGTTAAGAATCTCTTCACGCCAGTTCATGAGCGTTCTTCTGAGCTTTTTAAGCTCAGGAATTGAACTAAGGGCAAGAGAGTCTGTGAGGTTTTGCAGACTCTTTCTTGCACGCTTAACTCCTTTACAACCATAAAACTTATGAATCGATTCTTTCACCCAGTAAATCTCATTAAGTTCTGGGTACTTTTTTAGCTCTTTTTGGAACTGTATTCTAGTCCAGTAATCCATCTTCTTGGAGTCCATGAGCAAAAACTTTCTAAGCTTTAATTTTTTACTTTTAAATTCTTTGTTTCGATAAAGATCAAGAATACGATTAGGAAGTCTAATAACGTGGAACTTATCGGCTATAATTCTCGCTCTTGGAAAAAAGTCTCTGGCAAAACTGCGGTAAGTTGTTGAGAGATCCATGGTAATGTTTCTGACGTTTTCTCTTCCAGGGATATAAGCGAGAGCTTGCTTTAACTGCAATGATGTTCTGGTGGGAATTAACTCTTTAGCTTTTTTGTTATTGTGATCGACAATCAAAGTGACAAACTCTCGTCTACTGTACTGTTTATTACGTATGAAGCTATGCTCATCGATTCCAATACTTCGTGGCCATGGATTGTTTTTCTTTTTTCTCCATTCAAGTTCTAGTTGTCTGTAATGTCTTTCATAGATCGTTTTATTACCAAGTTTAAGATGCTTCCTGGCAGCTTTCATGTTGGCAAATTTATCGCAAATGTAGAGAAGGTTTCGTTGCAGGCGCTCAGTAATTCGAGCATGTTTACTAATCCCTGGGATAGTTTCAGTAGTTACTTTTTTACATCCACAGCATCTAAATCGCTTCTTTTTGATTTTGAGAATTTTAACTTTTCCGACATAGGGAGCATCTTTAATGATAACAGTCCTTCGATCATGAACTTTTGAGCATTCTAGTCCACAGTGAGGGCACCATAGAGATTTGCTCTTGGACTCACAAATAAAGATGATTTCTTTCTTGAATTGAGCGAATCTTACTAATTTTAGTTTCGGTAACAGAAGAAATTGAGTAAGTTTTGAGTTGGGCATAAGTGTTCTCCAGTTAAAATTTTGAGTGGTATTAAAATTCTAACCGGTTGAATTTCTTATGCCTGCTTATTTAGAATTGATGCGGCGAGTACACCTTGAAGTGTGAAGACCGTAATGGTGGGGCATATCTCAACAACCCGATAGACATTGACCTTTGTGGATTCAACCTCGCTAGTTTTTAATCTCGATCAATGTAAGTAACTAATATTTTACCTCGATTTTTGATTTTTAGATACACTCCTCCACCGAAGTGATTTTCACTCCTCGTTTCGATCAAATGATCAATTTTAGCACCGTCTTATCGGCAATGATAAAGAAGCTTCAGTCTGTAGTTTTTGAAGCTTCTAAATTAGCTACGCTTCCCTTCGGGCATACGCACATCTTTGAATCAACAATCCCAAAGCAGTTATATCCTTCAGTTCTTCCGTTATTTAATTTGTTGGTTGAGAAGTAATTTTATATCTCATTCTTCCATTTAAGAAGTGTTCGTCTGAAGCTTAAGACTTTCTTCTACTTCGAGTGTGCCATATCGTCAGTCAAAGATAGCAATGCTTTCTTTGCTCGATCATAACCCTTCGTTTTATAAACTCGATAAAGTCTTTGCTGGAAGTGATAAACTTCTCTAAGTTCATCATTGAGCTCTAAGAATTTATCAACAGCTCTTCTCGTAAAGTAATCCATTTTCTTTCGATACTTGTAGATAAGTTTGTTGATTGGGTTTTTTCTCGATTTATTGAGCATATACATCTCAACAGTTTCACGGCGAAGCTCATTAAGGTAGGGATGCATGAGTTTTACCACGTGCCCGAAGGGAAGCGTAGCTAAACTTGTCTGCGATTAACCTTGCATTTGGAAAAAAGTCTTGAGCAAAAGTTCTAAACGTTGGTGAGAGATCAACGATAACGTTTTTCACATTTTCTCGACCAGGAATTTGAGCGATATGAGAATGTTTCAAATCATTCAGAGACTTGCCTAAAACCACTTCTTTCATACGCTTATTAGTATAATCGATAAACACGCTAACAAACTCTCTTTTAGGTCCTTTGACGTTTCTTTGGAATGAATGTTCATCAATGCCAATAGTCTTTGGCCAGGGATTTTGTGACTTTCGAAGCTCGAGTTCAATTTGCTGGTAAAAAGCTTTGTATATGGTGGCATTAGAAAAACAGAGTGTTTGCTTCACTGTTTTCAAGTTCATAAATTTGGAAGCACAATAACGGATGTGAGCTCTCATTCTTTGAGTAGTTCTGAATCCTTTATTAATTCCACCAACTGGTTCAGTAAAAACTTTTCGGCAGTCTTTGTTCGAACACCTAAAGCGACGCTTCTTGATGACAAGTGTGACGAACTTGTTTCGAATGGGTTGATCTCTTGGAGTGACAAAGCGGTGATCATAAACACTCGAAGTCTTGGAAGCACAATGAGGACATACTTCAAACTTTGATGTTTTCTCACACTCAATGTAGCGAGTTTTCTTGACCCAGGTTTCTTTAACGAAGCGCAGATCGGGAAGTAATAAAGATTGTGTTACGTTTTTCTCTGACATGAGTTTTCTCCTTAAATTAAAATTTTGTTTTGCAATTAAATTCTAACTAAGTTGAAGCTCATGTCTTTTTCAAGTTGATTTGTTTAGGAAAGACCCACTATTAAGCGTGAAGACCGTTTAAAAAATAGTGAAATTAATGCTTGGAGTTTTGGTAATAATCCTGAAATAGCCGATAATTTGGCAAACCTCGTTCTGGAAGGCAAGAAAGCAGCAACATACAGTTTACTACGAACATATCAAGGATATGAGGATGAAATCCCTCAAGTTGGTGTTTACAGTCTTATATATGATGAAAGTAATAAACCAAAATGTATTGTGTTTTATACTGATACATTTATTTGTAAATTCAATGAAGTAGCAGAGACACACGCATATGAGGAAGGCGAAGGCGATAGATCTTTAGGGCATTGGAGAAAGGTTCATCGTGAGTTCTTTTCAGAGTTTGGGAGCTTTGAAGAGGATGAGAAGTTGCTTTGCGAAAGATTTGAAGTTGTTTATAAGTGAGATATAAATAATAATCACCTTCGTTTTAATTTTAATTATTTCACTTGATATTAGTTATTCTATCTGTATTTTGTTTACATAAAAAAAGAAGGTTGGTAGCGTTCACTAAGTTATTCGCAATTAGAGGTTATTTATGAATGTAAAAAGTCTAGGTTATAGAAGCGATTTTATCTTTAACAATTTCGATGGATCAGTTGAAGACAAGGGCGATTACTTTGTAGCAAGAACTGCTAGCAATCCAAATTATTTTTGGGGCAATCTCCTTCTGTATAAAAAACCACCTCAAAAAGGTGATTTAGATCGTTGGAAGTCTGACTTTAAAAAAGAGTTTAAAGACCGAAGTATATATCACATGACGTTAGCCTGGGATTCTCCCACTGGAGAAGAAGGTTCGGCTCAAGATTTTATAGATGATGGATTTGAATTAGATACAAGTATTGTTCTATCGACTAGTGACGTGAATGTACCACCGAAATTTAATCAAGATATTGATCTTAAGGTTATTTCTACCAAGAGTGATTTTGAAGAGTGTATTCAAGTTCAACTCTCTTGTGCAAATGATGAGATGTCTTTAGAGTCTTGGGAAGTATTTTATAGAAAAACAATGAGTAAATATCAAGATATGATATCAGCAGAAAGAGGTTTGTGGTTCGGAGCAACTCTTGATGGTAAGATGGTAGGTTCTCTTGGATTATTTACTGACGGTGAGGTCGGAAGATATCAGATCGTAAGTACTCGCAAAGAATTTCAACGAAAAGGAGTATGTAGCACCTTAGTTTATAAGAGTGCTCAATATGCTCTTGAAAAGATGGGAGTCAAAACTTTAGTGATGGTCGCTGATGAAGAATATCACGCTGCTAAAATATATGAGTCGGTTGGCTTCTTACCGACTGAAAAACAAATTGGTTTATGTTGGTGGGACAAAAAAAGACATCGTTGAAATAATCACTCGACAAAACCTTTCAAGTAAAGCTATGAGAAGAGAGGCAATCTGACCGTTCTTGAGTGCTCGAAATCACATCCCGATATTGAGGACCTAGTCCGCCTGAGTGGTTTACTGTCAGATGAGTGTTATTTAACCTTCAGTTAATTAGAAAAAGTTACTTTCTATTAGCATTTAGTTGTATAACGTTAGCTTATTAGGTATGCCTTTTGCAAAATATTAAAGCTGAGAGTTTCTAAATAAGGAGCGCTCTAAAAAATTATGTTTATGAATACAAAAAATAGGAGATAAATATGAAAAAATCATTGATTGGATTATTAGTATTAGGAAGTATTTCAGCGTTTGCCGGAGAATGCACAATGCTCCTTTTTGAAAATGGTAGTCTAGGGGCTCCGGTAACTGGTCAATCTAGTTTAAAAAAGTGTTTAAAAACAGCAGCTGTGCTACTAGAGAATAACCAAGCTAAGAAAAACCCTACAGTGGTAGTATCCCACTCTGATTTAGAGAATGAGCTTTATATTAGACTGAGAGATGGCTTGGTTGTAGAACGCTAAGAACAATCTGACCGTTCTTAAGTACTGGAAATCACGAATTCCGATATTGAGAAACTCCCCCCATTTAAGTGGCTCACTGTCGAACGAGCCCTATACCAGTAACTATATTTTTGACAAGTATATGACTGTCTATTTCATTTACAGATAAAAAATACAACTCTTCTATCGAAAAACCTCATTAAGCATTAGACTTTAAAAGTTAATTTAAATTCAGATGGAGATTTAAGCATGAAAAAACTACTTTTAGGATTATTTTTTCTAGGAAGCGTTACAACTTTTGCTCAGCAAGTTTCATCTTTAGGATTTAATAAAAAGGAAGTAACACTTGATTTAAATGGAGAAGTATCGAATGCTTTGACTATAAATAAATCTGATCTTGAATATGGGAGATTATCTATATATGCAAACAAGGCGTCTTTTTCTCAACTTATTCATATATATTCACATGAAGGATTCTCTATGGGGTATCCAGCTTGGGAAATGACTACAAAAGAAAGCTCGTCTGAGGCTTTTCAGCTCGATTATCGACATATCGAACTAACTGATGAGGTTGAAGAAATTATTTTAGATATTTGGTCTTTACAGAAGGGCCTCACCAGAGATCCTGAAGGAGAGATAAAAGATCTTTCAGAGATTCAAGATTTCGAATTAGTAGTAACTTTTGAAAGTGAAAAAGTTGGACCTTTTTTGCCAGTCGACATGATTAAACCTTTTTACTATTCATTTAAACTTAATCTAGAAACAAACGACATTGACCAAGTAGACTCTATTGGGAAATTAAGAGTACCTATTAAGATTTTGAATAAATAAATTATTAAAATAATTTTTTATATATATGCCAAAGGCTAGCACTTAAAATGTTAGTCTTTTCTTTTTAGGCTAAAATGTTTTGCTCAAAAAGATTAAAGCTTCAATCTTGACTAAATTCTTGGGTTGAAAGAAGAGGGACATTATCACGATTATTTGAAATCAGATTGAGTTTTTAAGTCATTTGATTTGTATATTTCTATTAATTTCTTCTTTGACTTTTATTTGGATATGGAAATCTCCCCATTTAAGTAGAGTCGTGCTTTTCCTATTAACTTTATATCATTTCCATTGTCACTGTCGAAAACTCCGTCCGGAAAATCTCTGTTCATCCCGTCACTTTACCAAATTGGAAAAAAATATGGGGGTTTGAAGATCACTCAAGCGAAAAGACTCAAAGAACTCAAAAATTTGTAATTACTCCAATAGTGGCGAAGGTAGGATGCGGAAGCATATAATTAAATCCAATGGTCTATTCTAAGAATAGTGATTGATTCAACATCATTTTTTCATTTATTTGAAAGGACAAATTTAGTTTTTTTGAGCTTCTACTCAAATAACCAATTTCGGTCTTTATAAAGATCTGGAGAATCCGTATTTAAAAGCTTTTCCGATTTTTTACAGTTCTTAGAAGGCTTACAAGAGAAGATCTTGAAACCCTGATAGCATTCATTATCTTCCTCACATTGCCCTTCACATGTGATAATAAGTTTTGTGTAAAGGTTTTGATTATTTTTAATAATATAGCGAGTAATACTTTTATTCTGATTTTTCTTTGTGTTCCCTATATAATAGGCTTTGGCACTCTTCATAAGAGAATCTAGAGGAGAAGCTACAATTAAGTCTGTAACTCCTCCAAAAATAAGAAAAATAAAAAGTGTTTTTTTCACAGCTTTAAGCTTATTCGGCCTCGTATAATGCTGGTGCTATAAAAGCTGCTCCTGAGCTGTACTCACATCTTCCACTGCAAGAGCCTTCACTGGCATCGCTGGTACAAGAAAGAGATGTACAGCTTTTTTGTCCTGTAAGTCGACAACCAGAGATATTACACATTGTTCCATCTGATGAACTGCAACTTCCCGCACATTGTTGCCAACCTCTCTTTACAAGATTTCCCTTTTTATCTTTAGGAGTTCTAATGGTTTTTTTTACAATAGTTCCATCTGCCTGTCTTTCGATAGAAACCTCTGTTATATAGCCTGTTTCTTCTTTCTTTTCTTGAGCAAAAAGATGAGAACTTGATAATAAAAGAGTCATTGCAATAAAAATAAATTTTTTCATTAGGTATCTCCTGTCGGTATAGTTATAAAGACTTCTAATCGGAATGAAAGTAGGTAACTTAAATTAGAATTAAAAAAAAACTGACTTTTTCTCATAGAAAAATCTTAGAGAGAAAAATTTAAAGGTCATGACCTGGTCTTACGAGTGTTTAGCTCGGAATTATTTTCTATCGGGATCCGGTTAATGCCGTTAAAGTGATTTTCTAATTTGATTAGATTTTTTTAGACTGAGTCACTTACATGCACATAAAAGGCTGCACCTCGGTATTTACTTTTTTAGTAACTTGAAAATTTTTTATTGTATTTTTAGAAGCTTTTAAACTTGCCTTGTATTGCAATACCACAAAGCATTCTTCATTTTTCCATGAATATCACGATGCAGTCATCGCTTAGAGCGTCTAACCATCGAGAACCAGACTCAAACAGCTTCGATAATCAGAAAATTCAAAAACACTCAAAGTTTACCTTTTTGTAAAATTATTGCCCCTAAACTTACTATAAAATCCTTAAAATTCCATATTTTTCGAAGGAAAGTGACCCTCAGATAAAATAATTTTTCAACAAGGAGATACAAAATGAAAAATTTAAAGACAATTATTGCAGGACTTATCATTGTAGCAGGAATTAGCGCACAGGCAAAAACTCAATCAAGATCAAAAGATGATGTTGCATTTGCAGGGGATGATGCATTTGTTATTTACAGTACAGAAGTTTCTAAGAAAATTTACAAAAATCTCAAAATTAAACCAGTAAAAACAAAAACTCCTGTGTACGAAGGTGAGTATATGGTTTTTAACACTAAGAAAGGAAGAAATATTGTATGCGCACACATAAAAGGCTTCACTACGAAAGGGAAGCTTATAGGAAAGGATGTTAGATGCACTGCAACTTTCGATTTACTCAGCGGTATGGCACTAGACTATTAGTTTAAATAGAAGAATCGGTTTAATGCCCTTAAGGTTTTGAACCGATTCTTTTTTAAGATACCTTAGGCTTCATTAACTTTTTTACAAAGGATTTTTTCAATGAAAACTTTTATGACTTTAACTTTATTTTCAACTTTTCTACTAAACACTTCATATTCCAATGAATTTATCTATGTAGACTTTACTGAGGAGTTAGGTGCTGTAGCGATGGTAGGAGAAGGTGCAGTTACCCTCTATGATAAGCTTAGTAAAATCAAGGAACAACCTGCTGAAGATGATACACTTATTGGAAAGGTTAAGTTAGGGGAACATTTAGTTTGTGTCAGAGCAAAAGATAAGCAGACGCAAGAAAGAATTGATAGCTGCTTAAATTTATATGAAAATATAAAAATTGGTCAAGTTTCATCGATTAATGGTTTGGCATTAGACAAAAAAGTCTCTAAGAAGCGCTTAGCTTTTAAATCAACAAAGTTAGTACTTAGAAAACTAAAGCGAAGAACGAGAAGATAAAAATTGACTTGAGTACATCATAAGCAAATCCTTTAATAAAACTACTGTTTGTATTGTAGCTTGAAGGATTTGCTTTCTTTCTTATATCCTGCTGGTATTATTTTTATCCTTCCATTTACTTGATCAAAATCTTCCGCTGATCTGTCCGGCATAAACCGGTTCAAATTTTATGCTAAGATGAAGCGGAAGAAGGAAATTTTCTGGTTGCTCGTTTGATTCCCTCGATGTTTTTTGTGCCATCTCTTTATAGTATTCCTTAACTTATTTTTATAACGTCAAAGTCTAAGAAGTCGGAGAGGAATTATTCAGACTTCAATACTTAGAAAGTTTAATTGAAAATCCTACTTTTCTCCAAGAGTTGCTGGCGATGTACAGTCCTAATTTTCCTTAGAAAGTAATAATTGCCGGTTAAGACTGTACAGGTAAGAGTATCTTTTCACTTACCGATAAAATAAACAAGGAGCAATATTATGATTAAATTATTATTAATTTTTTTTACCTTAATCAGTTCAACTTATGCCAAAGGTCCCTTTGAAGGATTGTCAGGTGAAGAACTAAGAAAGGGTCCTAGTAGATGCTCATCATCAGCGAATCTATTTGATGCTATCACTTCAACCGGAGTTAATCTTCTTGATGAACATCCTAAGAAAATTTGGCATTGTAAGAAAGCTGGAAAAGACTGTCCAGATGTTGGCTTAACTTGTTATTCCAACTCAAGTAATGGATTCCCTGCCATTTGTCTCAAAAAACCAAGAATTGCTTATGAAGAACATAACTTAGCAGAAGATGGTCAAAAAAGAGAAATTTATACTCTTAAAAGACCACGGTTTGATGCTATCTATACTCTTAAAAAAGGTATTACCAAAAATCAAAATTTTTCAAATAGAATTGAAATGGATAAAAATGGCTGTCATGGTACAAAAGCTTTCTATAATCAGCGATCAGGTTCCACGGGTTCTGTTGGAATGATGTTTTGGGCAAATGATTGCTTAGATAGGATGGTTTCATTGATCAAAGGGAAATACTGTGATGCTTCAAAAGGACGAGACCCTAAATATTATGGGCTTTTCATGTCTGAGATTGAAGATATGTCAATATGTCTTAAACTATTCCCAAATACAATGGATAGATATAAAAAATTAAACGCTCCTAATAAAAAACCAGAGGGGAATTCTCCTATTACTATTGATAAATAATGAGTCTCCATTGGTTTATACTAAGTATAAAGAAGTTCTAAAAAATGTAGTGATAGATTTAAAGCATATTTAGCTACCCAAGTAACATTCGAGATTTTACAGAAGCATCCCTTAAGGAAAAATACTCCCTTTAAAAGCGATTATATTACTCCCGTAGACAGAAGTACCGATAAAATACTGATTAATGAAAAAATTATTTTTAACTTTGATTATTCATTCGATACTTTTCATACCACTGATTGGTTTTGCATCCTATTGTTGGAAGTATACCAATACGGCGTATGATGTCTCAGAGTTCACACCTGGTCTATCAAAGCGAGAATCTCTTAAAGCAAAGGGCGATAACCCTCTTAAAGAGCCTTTTTATTTATCTAAATCTCCTGATTTATTAGAAGCTACCATTTCAAGAAATATTAACGATTATGCCCGAGCAAACTTCCGGCATGGAAGCAAGCCTCGATTTACTGTTGAACCTCCCTTTAAGCTCATCTGGAATCTAAACTTTGGTTATAAAAAGAATGAAGATATACGAGTATTGGGACAAGTTGCCTATACAGTTGTTTCTCCTAATGGACAAATCATAGAAATGGGATTCCGGCATCCTGATATCTTAAAAACTTTTCTAAAACATCTTAAAGGTTATACACCTGGTCCTCAAGAGTTGAAACGACTCTCTGAATTGAATACTAATCTCATCCAAAGCCTTCGAAAACACCCTCAATCAAAAATTGAGCTAGAAAAATTTGTAGAATCAAGAGGCTGGCCGGAGGGTTATGCAGAACATGCTCAAATTGCTTATTTAAATCCAAAAAACTTTGATCTCTACCAATGGGCACGAGAAAGCAAATATAGTTATTATGAAATGTATCAAGCTGGATGGTTCAAATTAAAGTTTGCTGAGAATGGAAAACCTTTCTATGAAGTCAGGGATGAAATTACCATTAAAATCCCTTATTTCGCTGATCATGAGAGAACGAAGGTTCTTCGATGGAGATCAAGAGTGGTTAACCCTGAAAAAGGTGCTGCGAAATATAAGAGTTATCCGAAAGACCGTTCGCTTAATCTCCCTTATGATGTCAATAATTTTTTATACAATGGGTGGGACCTCTCCACAGTAAGAGGGAAAAGGTTGGTAATCACTGAGGGTGAATTTAAATGTTTAGTGAGCACCCAAAAAACGGGTATCCTTCACGTTGGAATTCCGGGTATTACCCTTTTTGATGATCGAATGATCCAGGCGATTGTCGATGCAGGACCTAGCGAAGTCGTCGTTATCATGGATCGTGATCCGTTAGGTAAGGCCATCAAAGGCCAAATTGATGGGGTCACGTTAAGTTCTAAAGCTGCTTACCAGTTTGCTAAGGATCTCCAAAGATTAGGAGCTAAAAAGGTTCGAGTTGGAATACTTCCTGATGTCTATCAAGGAGCAAAAGTTGGAGCCGATGACCTCATACTCGAACATGAAGAAGGTCTTGCTCATTATTTAAGAGTGATTGGACAAGCTCAGACACCAGAGAAATATGCTGAATCGATTGGTCTCGATCCATTACTACAAGAATATGTCATTGAGAAAACTCGATTAAAACAGGATATGACAAGTTATAGAAATGCCCGCTCCCGCGGAGTATCAGCTTTAGACCGAAACACTTATCAAGATTTTTATTATCAACTTGATCAAGGACTACCCGGTAAGATTAGAGAGCATATCAGAAACAACTATAATGGAGCACAAGATCATTATCGCCCCCCTTTGGAATATGATTATGTTAAACTAAGTTCTAAAACCAGAGGAAAAAATTTTAAAGCACAAGTACCCAATGAAAATTATAATGGGATTATAATTCTACTCGATTATGTTACCAGAAATCTTGATCCTGTTGATTGTACGCGAAGACCCTGTCATTCTCTAAGTAAAAGTAGTGATCAATTAATGAATAGTTTTAAGAGTTGGAAAAACTCGGAGAATAGAACATTCTCTCTAAACATGCGTGAGGCGATTGGTATCTTAAAGGAACAAGGATTTAATCTCAATACTTATGAAGAATTTCAAATGGCTTCTCTCTTGGCAGAAATTATAAAAATTTACCCACCTGATGATTATTATTATGGATTTAACTATTCTCTTTCATCTCCTAATGAAAGTGCGAAGGTCCCTATAACAATTTTTTCTAAAAAGAATGACATTGTAGAGGCGATGGCCCGTTTACAAACTGATTTCAATCAAGGAAACCAAGTGATGAACCTTTTCAATCGAGTAGAAAGCATTCTTTTTGGTCAATAAAAGAGATCAGAGATAATTACAATGATGAAGATCTCGATACGTAGGAATGGACAGCTGAAGTACAAGAGCTTAAAGCTTGTCAAAAGAATACACGACTCAAACAGCTTGTTGCTGGTCTGATCTTAGATAAATACATACCACAAGAGGTATTCAAAAAAAATTAAAAAACTAGGGGATAGCAAGTAATATACTGTCGAAAAAATCGTCACTATGTAAGTTGTAGATAATAGAAAAAATGACTCACCATCTTGTGCTACGATAGATATTATGAAAAAAAATCTTATAATTTTTTTACTTTTTACTCTCAATTTATCCCATGCTCAAACAGCTTTTTTGGCAACTGCACATGAACAAGATTGGGAGAGTGAATATTTCAAACAATTAGAGGATTTATCAGTACCAGTCCATACAAATCAGCTCATTTTCAAGTGGAAAGAAGAGGATAAAAAAGAAATCTCTGTTGTTTCAAATTGGATTAAACAATTATCAGAATTTAATTCAAAAACTGTCTATATAGACTTGGCAGGACATTCGTGGCCGGGAACTGAAAAGATGGACTACAAATCTTCAGGACTTGTCCTTCCAACAAACTTTTATCAAAAGATAAAAGTTTATCGATATGAGGCTATGCTTCAAGACATCAAAAATAATATTGAAAATGATAAAAACCTCATTCTTATATCCGACACTTGTTATGGTGGTGGAGTTCATTATCTCGCAGAAAAACGTAAGAGAACCTGTGCTTTTTCTAGTACAGATCATAGAACTCTTTCTGCAAAGAATAAACACATAACAGATACTCGCTCTAGTACTCTTATTTGGGAAAATTTAAAAATGGGGAAGAGTTTGTTTCAAAGCTATTTCGAGATACTAAAAGATGACAATCTGAATGGCGG
Source organism: Bacteriovoracaceae bacterium (assembly GCA_965217035.1). Lineage (GTDB taxonomy): Bacteria > Bdellovibrionota > Bacteriovoracia > Bacteriovoracales > Bacteriovoracaceae > JAUHYH01. The sequence goes on from OZ244226.1 coordinate 2,869,593, forward strand.
GCGAGGATTAATTTCATCGAAGTTTATCATCCATAAAAAATTAGGCAAAAATTCATTCGATAAATCTTATAATGATAGACTCTTCAGTAAACAAAATATCGCTCAAACTTTACTTCCTATTGCAAAAATGCCTTTACCTTTTATTAGAAAACAAAAATCTCGCTTTAATTGGTCTTCAAAGAGAAATGAAATTTATGAACTTGTCGAAAGTGATTTAGAAAAAAGTAAATCAAATATTAATCAGTTAATTACAAATATATCAAAAAACAGAGAACTTTTAGCAGAATTTATCGATCAACGTTTAGAGGAATTATTACAAAACTCTCTTGACTATTACAATCGAAATGAAGCGATTCATACTAACAAAGATATCACAAAATACTTTTTTGTCTTTGAGTATTACGCAGATTTAATAGACTATTTGAAAATTGCAAACAGAGACGAAAAAGAATACTTACGAAATGTTCAAGATTGTGAAGCAAGTACTCTCTAAATCGTAGCTAGATGACGACTCCTACACCATAAAAATTAGCTTAATTTCGACGAGATATACCCATCATCTAAAGAATAAAGTTTTTTTATTACTGTCTAAATTAAGGTCAATTAGGTAAGGAGCATATAAAATATTCAATCTACTATCTGGGATTCTGTTATCGAGTTAATCTATAATAATGAAGAAGCAGTTTTTAGCACTTTTTATAACGAGCATGATCTCTTTTATGGCCTATGGCTCTAATAATTACTGTGCTGGAATTAGAGGAAATGGAGAGCTTGTTCCTGCTCATTGGGCTGCTTTGGCAAGAATTATTGAGCACAAAGGGTTACCATCAAGAGTTTCTGGTGGAAGTTCTGCTGCAATAACTCAGTTTCTTCTCGATGGATTATCTCGAAATACCTTCGCTGATACAAATAGTAAAAAAGCTCTTTTGATGAAAGCATTAACTCCACATATACTTTATCTCTCAGATATTGATGCGAAGTCTCCACGTATAATGGATATTGTTGCTGATTTTACAGGGAAGGAAAAAAGTGGTTTTTTCACAAAGCTAAAAGGGTCCATAAAAGTTGCTCGTAATTTAAGAACACTTAAAGGTATCTTAGGTGAATATGGAAAACTTCTAAATCCTGAATTGATATATGGATTAAAGAAGAAATTTAAATTCTATAAAGCTCAAATCTCCGAAGCGATTAAGATGCTAGGAGCTTTTGATGCAAAAAATGATCAGAATATTTTTTATAGAAAAGGAATTATAGATTTCAAGCAACTTGGAATATTTTTTGGAAGAATTGCTGATTTTACAGCAGGGTATGGAAGTGTCGAAACAAATATAAAAATAGTAGATTTTTTAGATAAATGCACTGATTTATCTAAAGGGAAAACTTGGAAAGAGCTTGAAAAGGCACATCCTGAATGCCAAAGAAGTTTATATTCAGCTTTGGATGAATTTTATGATTTTAGAAAAAAGAAGAAACGGAAAAGAGGTTTCCCAAACATAATGATTTTTGAAAAAGTAGGTTCTGGTCTTAAGGCTTATCCTACAACAGCTGTTGTCCACGGAAGTGGTGCTAAAAAGTATGAAAAACTAAGCAGGGAATATTTAAAGAAAAGAGCTAAGGATTTTACTCAATTTGTTCTCAACTACGATACAGAGTTAGAATATGGTTATTGGGGGGATGAACAAGGACTAGAAGACATTAAAGTCGGACTTGAAAGTAAGTATCCTTTTGATATGAAAAGCTCGAAATTTAGAAAAATTACGAATGGTACCTGGTTTGAAGTTCTTGCAACATCCCCAGCTGAACCAGGCCTTTCAAGTCTTCAAAAAATTCCATTAAGTTCTACATTCAATAAGAAAGAAATGATCAATAGAGGCTTGTTTAAACGCTGGACGAATTCAAAAAAACCTTGGAAATCTTTGCATGAGAATAGAGATGGTATTTACTCAGCTGGTGGATGGTCTGATCTACATCCAACTTTAGTTTTAAAGGCTATTGGCTGCGAAGATGTTATTTACATAACTCGTCAGGGTGGAGAAAGTGTCTTTGGACAACAAATATTTATTCGTCTCACAGGCTATGATGATAAAATTAGATTTTGGGAAAAAATTGGCGAAAAAAATAGGATTGGATATACAGACTTAAATCAAGAAGAAGAAGGTTCTCCTTGGAATAAACTTTATAACCTAGGGAATCCAGATAGTTCTTATAATCTTTCGATTAAAGAATCGACCGCCATTTATTGTACTAACTGGGATGCATTTTATATTTTTAAAGGTGAAGTGACAAATGCAATTGATGATGCTTATTCAGCACCATTATTCTTGAAAGATGAGTCGAGGAGAAATGAGTTTAATTTCGGATTAAATTTTCAAGGAAAAAGTAAAGATGGTTTTCCTGGATGTTTACAAACTATCCAATAAAAAGATCTCGTTTTAGCTTTTATCTTGATTGATTTTAAGTTTTAATATCTAAGCTTATTTAAAAGAACTGAATCTTTCCTATAGTTCTAAAATCTTTTTAAATCTCCTTATAAAAGATGATGAAAATTTTAACTTAGAAGAGGCTTGATTAAGATCTTGAAAACTCTCTTGCTTACTTTCAGCGTTAAGAAAAAAATGATCAAGACCATTCAATCGCATCACTTTACATAAGTTATCACAAAGGAGTCCTATCCTTTGATGCATTTTATAAGAGGTTACAAAGTCAGAATTACCATAAATAGCATAGACGGGTGATTTGCTTTCTCTCCAAGATCGATCAATATTATAATCCTGTAATTCTTGAAAAAAAGTATAGCCTGGATAAGATTCAGGGTTGATAAGATTTTCCTCTAAAGAAGAGTCCATTTTTGTAATAGCGGTAGGAGTAAGCTTTTTCTTTAATAAGAGCGTCATTGCTTTCTTTCTTTTAGAAAGTTCTTTGTTGACTTGACTTGAAGACATTCCAGATAAAAGAAGCTGTCTTTTTGTATTGCGGATATCATAATCATACCACCGCCCTGATAGAGTTCCCATTACGATAACTTTTTCAAAAGGTACTTTTGAATTAAGTCTCGAAGCAAAAACTCCTCCCATACTATGCCCAAAAATTGTTATTTCTCGAGTCGAAATCCGAAATTTTTTAGTAATAAACTTTACTGCTTTTTTATAAAGAAGATATTCATTGTGAAAGCCATATTCTTGACATTTTCCATTTCTATTATTGTCTCCCATTCCAGGTTTTTCAACCCAAACGACTCGATAACCTTGTCTAGAAGCACTTCTTGCAATGGCCCAATAGACGTTACTCTTATAGTCTTCTGGGGTATCGATCGTATAACAACCAATTCCACCAAGTAGTAGCAGAATTTTTTTAGGCTTAGATTTTTTTATGGAATGAGTAAGTAACCGGTAGCGAGAGTTTTTAAGCTCAAAGCTATAATAATTGATAGAAAAATTTTTTGAACGAATTCTACGTGCTTTTCGACGTCGGACAGTGGGCAATTGAAGTGTTTCTGTGACCCCATTGACTTTTCTTTTTACCACAAATTCCAGTGCTCCTCCTTGTGGGACACTTTTTTCAAGCTTATCTGTATCAAAGTCTTGATCAACTGAAACTCCGTTAATTGATATCAATTCATCAACAATCTTGAGACCTGCCCTTGAAGCAACAGAGTGAGGATTCATTTTAAAGAGAAAAATAAGAGGACCTACTCCTAATAATTTATCAAGACCAATTGGTTCTAATCTTCTTTTCAAAGGCTCAGCTGAAATCGAGCTGATCATCAAAACAAAAGATAACAATAAGATTTTCACTCTGAACTCCATGTTATTTATTTAATGCAATGGATATCTTTTCTTATAATAGATGTAAAACAAAAATAAAAAATAATAGTGCAGATAGTCGTTTGTGGATTTATTCGAAGTAGCGAGTAACCTTTGAATCATTGAGACAGAAACATTTTAGACTTCGAGGTAAAGAATTTGATAGGAGTGACTTCATTCAAGTATAGATAATTTAAGTGCTTTATGATCTGATCCTTGCAAATCTTCAAAAACCTCAACTTTTGCTTTTACCACTGATCCAATTTGGGCATGATCAATTTTCACGGAAGGAATTTTATCATAGGCGGTACTTCTTTTAGCCGGAATTGTATCTGCATTTCTTATATCTTTTTTTATAGGTAAGAGACTTTTAAAAAGTCTGTAGCACATAGGAACAACACCTTTTACTTTTGGTGGACAGTTTGAATCTCCCATCATAATAGTATGAGTTTTTCTATAATTAGGCCCAAGATCTTCTTTAAGTCTCTCTTTTAATTGCCTTATTTGGTTATAAAGAGGGTTCGATTTCACAAATAAAAATTGGTAGGCTAGCTTGAGCTTATTTTTCTTGAGTAAATCCCAAGGATTGTTTAAGTGATAAAAAATGAAATTGTAAAACTTGTGACCTATTTGAGTGGTAATTCGGACATACTTCCTCTTAAACCTATCCATAGAACCATATTTATTTTCCCACTTTTTTCGATACTCTTCTTGTTCAAGTTGGGATTGGTAGGGACTTACCCAGTCGAGATCTTTTATCGTTGTTGTGAATGATCTTTTGGAAAAAATATAAAAACTTTTCTCATAAGCATTATTATATTTAATGATTTTTTGAAACGGAAAATGTTCTTTTATTTCGCTTAAAGATAAAGGATCAAGTGTATCAGGAATGAATTCTCCTAGCGCTATAATATCATATTGTTTCCAGTCATGTTCTTGAAAGGCATCATCTAGGTTTTGTTGCCATGGATTCTTTTTAGAAGGCAAAGAATAATTGTTGTACCCAATATTCCACCATAAAATAGACCCTGATGCGAGCACCGAGCTCGTAAATAATAGAATGACCATAGAAAAAAATATTCTCATTTTTTTTATTCCATCTCAAACGAAGAGATCTATTTTTTTCAAAGTTCTAGAATTTTAAATTCTTCGTTTAGGTTGCGAGATAATCTTTGACAAACGTAATTGTGATTACTCTTCAATAACTCAACATAATAAGGAATTTCTAATTCTGAGTTAATTAGCTTTCTGTAATGAGAAAGATTATTTTTGTGTAATTCAGCAGGATCTTTAGCTGCTCCTAGCATTTCCATATAAGGAAATATTTTAGCTCTAAAATTCCCATAGGTAATCTTAATCATGTCTTTAAGATAAAGAGCATCGTACTGATCTCTTCGCTCTTTTAATTTGGCATGTTGAGATGAACTTAATTTGATCTTGTTACTACTCAAAGTTCTATCGATAATATGAGTGTAGATTCTTATAAACATTAGTTCTTGGAGTCTTGTTGTTTGAGTTAGGCGATGTCCGTCATATAGATCTTCATTGGCCATTACAATATTTCTCCACTCCAGTGTTGTGTTATTACATATAACCAGAATCTCCTCTTCGCTTGGCTCTAATAGTTTGATCGTCTCAGCAGCAGAGGAGAAACTCAGAAGTACTAATAGTCCAATTAAAATTCTTTTCATAACAGCCTCTTTTCTTATCTATTTTAATTTGGTTCTTTTTATTCTTATCTTTAGCATAAATGTGAGTTTAGATTTATAAAAACAACATATAGAGTAATTTTTTCAGGAACCGACTTTCTAAACTGCAATATTTGAAAGATTAGGACATGTTTCCCCTTATGACCTGATTGGGTTAAACTAGTCCAGTTCATATATCAAACTGGGTACAGAAAGAGAGATCTAGATGGTATGAAAATGATGATTATTCCCGAATAAAGATAGAGTATAAACCTGACTGGTTCCTTCAATATAGAGATCTAAAACTGTTTAAGTCTTAACATTTCTGAACTAAGTATTCTTTAGAGCAGCTCCGATCAATCAATTATGGCCTTGCTTAACATTTATATTATTGATGATGAAGTTGAAATTACTAATATTTTGACTGCAGCTCTTATGTCTGAAGGTTATCTCATCAAATGTTTTAACTCGGCCAAGGATGCTCTTTCCTCGCTAAATGATGAGCTTTTAAATAATGGAAAAGAAAGATTACCTCTCGTTATCACCGATTGTATGATGCCTGGAATGGATGGCTTTGAAATGCTCAAGATTATGAGAATGGGAGAGTTTTCTTCAATTCCGGTTATTTTAATGTCGGGAAAGGTTGATGAACAAGAAATTATAGAGATGGCTCATTATAAAGTTTCTGGAGTTATTTTAAAGCCTTTCAGCCCAGATCAATTAGTTTCAAGAATTAGTTCACTTATCGATAAAAAAACGAAGAGATGGAAACAGATTAATTTTTAAACTTACTTCCTATCAACTTGGTTTAGTTGCTTTTATTGAGTATGAAATCTTCGAGAAGAGGGTGTTGAGTTTCTGAGAAAAATTAATCAAGAATAATTTGCGAGCCGTAACCTTTTCTTTTTCTGGTGGTAAGACCAATGAGCCAACCGATAACCAAAACACCGGCTCCTGCTACAAACCAAAAGATATAAGTTGTAGAAACTTTAGACTCTAATGCCTCAACTTCTGATTCTTGGGAGGCCATCTGTTCAAGAAGCTTATCGTATTTTGATTTTAATTGAACGTATTGTGCAGATCCTTCTTTTAGTTCTTGATAAGAACTCTGAGAGTCCGCCAAATTGTTTTTAGCGTTTTCGAGCTTAGTATTGACAGTCTTAAGTTCCCCAATAACTTTAGTATGGTCAATTTTGATAGCATCATACTTTTGCTGCAATTTCTCATTTTTCTTTTTGAGATTATTGTAGAGAAAAATATAAGGAACATCGGCGGTAAGAAATCGAGAAACGACATAACCTTCTCGTCCATCCTTATCTGTTACCTTTGACCAACCATTATCAAGTTTTTCAACAAGTTTCATTCTGTCAGTCACCTGAACCATTTCTATAATTTTACCGGTGTTATCAGGAGTTGCTCTGAAGGTGACTTTTTGAGGGCCAACGATATAACGATTTTGGGCAAATAGAGGGCAAGATATTAACAGTAATAAAAAGATAAGTTTCATATTTTCTCCGAGCGATACAATAACTTTAATTGGGCATTTTAGGTTTATCAAGCCAATAGTAATTATTGAGATCCAAGACTTAAAACGACTTAAAGAAACTTTAGCTTTCAAAAGTTTCTTTAATAATAGTTTATCGTTCAGGGCCTATCTGATCCGTGATACTAACAAATTTAGTGTGTCAAAGTATGGCAATAATGATTTTTTTGATGCAAAGCGAGTCCATCATGGGGTCTTCTCATCAATTTTTTGGATTAAGACCCCTATAAAGAGTTCTTAGAGAATCAGCTCGATAATAAATGGCCTTCCAGTAAAAATGATCTTTTGTTTGTTCAGAATTGAGTATTCTGACTGAAAGATTGTAAATATCCCAAATTTCTCTAGCGATTTCTTTTTTCTTTTCATCCCGTCCATAAGAATAAAGAACTTCTTGACTCATTTGCTGATTAAGATCTTTGAGTTTTAGCCAAGTCTGCTCTGTTTCTATCCCAATTGGATTTATTTTTTTGTAATCTTTGATTGTTTGGCAACGGTAAAATTGAACATAACCATTGCAGCTATTTGCTTTGTCTTTAGCGATATCAATACATTCTGGTTTTATTTTTAAAGCAGGATGATCATAAACAGTTTGAGGGTCAGTCAGTTCATAAGGGTATTGTTTGACTCCATTTTTTTTAGTAAACGAGAGATCCTCTGCAATATACGTGAAAGTATGACGAGCTTTTGGAAAAACTTTTGGATTTTCAATATGAACGAGATCGCCTGGCTTTTTTAAGGTCTTAGGAGCAAGTCTCCTACAAAGCTTTGATCGTAACCAAAACTCAATTTCATTATGAGAAGCATAGCCTAATGAAGGAAGAATCTTATTACTTACAAGAGCAGCGCTAAAGCAATTTAATCCTAAGTTGATCGGTACATGCCCTTCATACCGTTGAAAAACTCGAGGTCCGACTCTTGTAATATCAACTTGGCATTCACTTTGGTGACAAGTGCATTGAGGCGAGCGGGTAGAGTATTCTCCGATTTTATTAGACCATTGATTAAGTGCCTTTACTCGAGAATTCAAAACTTTACAGTTTTTACCGGAAAGATAGATTCTTCCTTGTGACTTTTTTACTACAACTTCAGCAGCTATCGCACCATAAGCAAAGGATAAAGAAAGAAGTAAACAAATCACTTTCATGTGTAAACTATCGGACTTTAAGGTGAATTTTATAACAAGACTAAAATTCTTATGATAGGATGGATTTATGAAAAAATTGATCTTTGTGCTCCTGTTTTCCATTTCCTCTTATGCTCTAGAAGGGCTTAAGATAGGTTCTTCAGTCCCTGATATTTCACTTAAGGATATTGACGGAAAGACAGTAGATCTTACCGCCAATAATAAAAAGTCTATCATAGTTTTCTATAGAGGTTCATGGTGCCCTTATTGCATGACGCAGCTCAAGGGACTCCAGATGGATCTCCTCCCAAAAGTTGGAGATAGAGCAAATCTCTATGCTGTAAGTGTTGATAAACCAAGTACTGCTAAGAGAATGCGTGACAAGTTTAAGATTCAATTCCCCGTGATTAGCGATTCGAAAGCTAAATCGCTTAAAGCTTTTAATATCATTAATAAATTAGATGAAGCCTTGGTAAAGAAGTACAAGTCCTCTTATAGAATAGATGTTGAGGGAGATTCTGGGGAAAAACATCATATGGTTGCTCATCCTGCTGTTTTTATTATTTCAAAAGGAAAAATAGTTTTTAGCGATGTTCATGTTAACTACAAACAAAGAACCGAAAACTCTAAAATCCTAGCGCAAATTATAAAGAACTAAGAAAAGCCCTGGCCCAAAAAGTGGGCAATTCTACTTCAGTTAATTTCCTGAAGTCTTAAAGATTTAAGGCTCATGGCTGTGTTTGGTCAATTTTCTGTTAGACCATAAACTCGTATTAAGACATTAAGTCAAAACCTAATTCAGCACGTTGGTAGGAGGGTTTATGAAACTAATAATCGCTAGCTTGCTTCTTTTTTCTACAAACATTTTTTCAAAAGACATGTTACGAGGTCCGAGTTCTTTCATCATGGAGAAAGATAATGCTAAAACTTCTAAAGTAAATTGTTATGGGAATTGTGGAGAGTCTTGTCATGTTCTTCCGGGATCTCAAAACAATGTATTCATGAAAAGTCAGGCACAAAACTTATGTGAATCAAAAACAGCATCAGTGATTTGTTTTGAAGCAGAGTCAGAAAATGATCTTCTTCATTCAGAAATGTGTATAAATCTATTTGATGATGCAGACGAAGGTGAAGTGAGTGCTGCTATTGATATGGATAATATGATTCAACTTTCTAAATAAACGACTGGTTTCGTTGTGAAACCAACTCTAATGGAGTGATTAAACCTGGACGAGCTTCGAATGCAGCCCGCAGGGAATTGATCACCATGGATACTGTTCCACCATCACCATTCACGCCGAAAGGGGCTTGGATGGTGAGGTTGGGTTCTCCCTTGAATTCAACTTGATCTAAATCTTGCCCCTCGTTTAAAGATGCACGAAATAAAAGTTCAATGATAACATGGCCTTTATCATCGTAACCCTTAGCAATTTGCTCGATTCCACGAACCATTCCTGATTTTAAGTCCCAATCTCCAAGTTTTTGATCTGATTCAACGAGAACTGGATTGATCGTTTCCTCTAGTTTCTCAACGGGAAGCTTGAGTCCATCAATAATAACCCACGCAGACTCTTTAAGACCAACATGCCTAATTTCGAGTTTAGAAACTTTTTCTCCGAATTCTTTTACTGTTAATCCAGATCCTATTTTCTTTTGAAAAGGTATCCTTCTCTTAAGAGCATCTTGAATTCGTGTGATTTTTATCTGATCTATTTTATGTGTAATAGTTGATAAGGCCATAGGAAGAGTATCCATTAAAAATCCAGGATTGATTCCAGTTCCTATTAAACTACTTTTTGCTTGTTTTAATCTTTTATCAAGTGCTTTTGATTCACTTGGATAACGTCTGTGAGGGTAGGCGGCTTCTTCACAGGTAGTGACAATCGAGATCCCTCTCTCCACAATAGAGTCGATTTGCTTAATTAAGTTTAAAAAATTGGAAGTTGTTGTGAAAATAGCGAGGTCAAAATCACTTTTGGGAGCTTTATTTGCAACAGTCATAGAATAGTTTTTTGTTTGGCAAATTTCATTCACCTGAATACCGACTAATTCAGGATTGATATCAACAACTCCAACGACTTCAAATTGAGCTTTTTCTTCCAGTCTCTGTAGGGTTTTGATTCCAATAGGTCCTAACCCAAAAAGGACAACTTTTAATTCTTTCATGGGACTAAGTGTAGAAAAGATCAGAGGGGAATCCCAGCAAATTCTCTCATAGCTCAAGAAAATCCATTTTCTGGGCTTGTTTTATTCTCAGAGGGAGGAAAAACTTACAACAGACCTATATTATTCAGATTGATAGGATATTATTAAAAGACTGGTTTATGGGAATTGAAGTTAACACGCAAACATTTTCTATTGAAGACGAACGGGAGTTTCAAAAGAAACTTCGGGAAGAAACAGAATTGCTTCTCCAATGGTTCAAAAACAAAACTTTTGAAAAGTTTGAAATGCCCTCTTGTGGCCTTGAACTAGAGGGATGGTTAGTTGATGAAAATTATTTTCCAAACCCGATCGCTCAAAAATTTTTAAGTGATGCTAAAAATCCTCTGGTTGTTCCTGAAATTTCTCAATTCAATTTTGAGCTCAATGCAGACCCTCATCTTTTAAATGGTAAAGTGTTTTCGACTCTTCATAATAACTTGAGAAACTTATGGTCCCATTGTCAGAAGACGGCCAATAAACTTGGTTCAAAAACTTTAATGATTGGATCTCTTCCAACCTTAAAAAAAGAAATGTTGACCTTGGATTATATTTATCCGAATAAAAGATATTTTGCTCTTAATGATCAAATCTTGAAATTTCGACAAGAAAAACCCATCCCAATTAACATTCGTGGAAAAGAAGAACTCAATACAACATTTAATAATGTTATGCTTGAGGCAGCCGCGACAAGCTTTCAAATTCATATACAAATTCCTTTAGAAAAGGCCGTTGAATTTTATAATGCCTCTATTCTGCTTTCACCATTTTGTGTTGCCTTGAGTGCTAATTCTCCATTTCTATTTGGTAAAACATTATGGAGCGAAACACGTGTTCCTATCTTTGAACAGTCGATTTGTCTCGAGGACTACACCGGACAGGAAGGAAAGATCGCAAAACGGGTTTGTTTAGGAAATAACTTTATTCAAGATAGTCTTTTTGAACTCTTCATCGATAATCTTGATACCTATGATGTTCTTCTTCCCGCTGTTGGTTGGAAGATTCCTGAAAAAATGGAGCATGTAAGACTTCATAACGGAACTATCTGGCGATGGAATCGACCTATTATTGGTTTCAATGATCAAGGTGTTCCTCATTTAAGAATCGAGCATAGAGTTCAATCTTCTGGCCCTACACCAAGTGATATGATTGCCAATATGGCCTTTTATTTGGGAGCTGTTACAGCACTTGCTAATAATTGGGAGAGTTTTGCTAAAGATATTAAGTACGATGAAGTTTGTTCTTTCTTCTATGCTGCTTGTGAGAAAGGGCTTAATGCCGAGTTTAATTGGAAAGGCAAAAAACAGTTTCTCCAAGAAATCCTTGCGAATGATCTGATTGATTTGGCATATAATGAACTTCAATCTCTTGGCATTGACCAAAAAGATTTAGAATTCTATTTTCAAGATATCTTGGTTCCTCGAGTTCGTTCAGGACAGACGGCTTCGAATTGGCAAAGGGCCTTTGTTAATATAAATGGTCATCGTTACCAAGATTTATTAGAAAAATATTTTGAATATCAGGAAAAGGACCTTCCCGTTCACCTCTGGAGATTTTGATGCAGTTAAAGGTTCTCGATTCACTTCCGCCTCAGTTCATGGAACTGAACCATGATCAACTCTTCGAACATTTAGGTGGCCCGACACTCATTCGATTAGAGGGCAGAAAAAGAAATCCAATGTTTATTTCGACGCTTTTACACGGAAATGAAACAACAGGGTTTTATGCAGTAAAAGATTTTTTCGTAAAGACAAATTATTTGAAAAGAGATCTCATTATTCTTATCGGCAACCCTGAAGCTGCGGCCCAGAACTTGAGGCATCTTGATCATCAAAAAGATTTCAATCGAATTTGGGATGTTTCTGGACATACAGGAGCTGAAGAGGAAAAAATGGCTGCCCAGGTTCTTGATATCGTCAAAGAGTCAAACCCTTGGGCCTCTGTTGATATTCATAATAATACAGGAAAGAACCCGCTCTACGGATGTGTGAATAGACTTAATGAAGATTACTTAAGGTTAGCAGGTTTCTTTGATCAGAAGGTTGTCTATTTCAATGAACCTCATCAAGTTATGTCTAATGCCATGGCCAACTTCTGTCCATCTGTGACTCTCGAGTGTGGAGTGAGTGGTGATGATGTTGTTGTTCGAACTGTTCGAAAATATCTACAAAAGGTTCTCGATCATGACGAAATTTCAGATCTACCTGAAAACAGTCTCATTCAAAATGTTTATAAAACTTTTGCGAGAATCAAATTCCCTGAAAACCTTACTATCGACTTTGAGGGAGAGAGAGAGTCAATCAATCAGTTGTCTCTAAGGCCTGATGTTGAAAACTTAAACTTTATTCCTTTAAATGAAGGGGAAAGGCTTGGGTTTCTAAGAGATCCAAAGAGTTTCTTAGTGCTTGATGATAATGACAACAATATCACAGATGAATACTTTGAAATTGTTGAGTCTGAACTAAGAGTCAAAAAAACGGTTATCCCTTCTATGTTTACTCGTGATATAAGAGTCGCTTGCACTGATTCTTTTGGTTACTTAATGACTTGGGTTTCTCTGAAAGAAAATTAGTTCCCTAGAAGATCAATTAAATTTTGAATTGAAAAGGGCTTCTGAATGAAATGAATCATATCAGAGTTTTCATGAAGTGATTTATATTCACTTTCATCAATGAAATCTCCTGAAAGGATAATAACGAGAGAATCCGGAAATTTTTTACAGAATTTTTTTATGAATCCAAGAGATTTTTGAGCCCCAAGATTATAGTCACAAATAAGCGTATTGAAGTCTTTATTTATGATCTTTTCCTCTGCTTCTTTTTGACTCATTGTTGGATAAACTTGAAAACCTTTAAGAGTAAAGATGTCATTATACGATTCTAAAAGAATGGCATTGTCTTCGAGAATCAGAATTTCTCTTTTCGCCTTTCTTTTTGGGGCAATGACATTTTTAGCAATTTGGACTAACTCCTTCCCTCCTATGGGTTTATAAAGCAAGTCTAGGGCCCCTTGATCAATAAGCGTTTCCTTAGGGATATCGGCATGACCAGTGAGAATAATGACATTTTGGGCCGGGTCTATCGCTTTGACTTCTTTGAGTAAATCTTCTCCTGTTTTGAGAGGCATTCTAAAGTCACTGATGATGAGATCAACCTTATTAGCTTTAAAAACACTTAAAGCTTGATCGACACTCTCTGCATGGAGAACGTTAAATTCGTTGAGTTCAAAAAACATCGCCAATGTTTCTCGAAGCTCGTTTTCATCATCGACGAGTAAAATATTTGGCATATGATCTTATCCTAAGGGATGAGTCTTTAAAAATCACCTAGGAAAGGTTATCGACTTTATAAAGAAGAGCTATTGGGGCGTGACATTTCGTCTTTTGTAGTAGATTTTTTTATTATGAAATGGTTTTTTCTGATATTTTTCCCTTTGCTGGCTTCTGCTCAAAAATTTGATCTAAAGAAGGCCATGAAGGTCGGGAATCAAATAGATTCTATTCATGGGAAAATGGACTATTACTCAGATCTGTTCTTGGGGGCGACTTATGATGGAGGCCCTCTAGGTGAAGGGGTGAATGGTCTCTATGATCAAGATCCTCTTCAAAGTTTTACCAAGTTCGATTGTACGACCTTTGTTGAGACAATCATGGCGCTTTCACTTTCGAAATCGAGAAGAGATTTTCGAGAACAACTGAAAGACATTCGATATAAGAATGGTGTTGTTCGCTATACAGAAAGGAATCATTTTATTTCGTTGGATTGGATCAAAAATAATTCAAAGATTTTAAAAGATATTACTTCTGAAGTTGGGCGAGAAGATACTTTGTTCGCCAAAACGATTATCGATAAAAAAGGTTGGTATCAAAGTAAAAAAGCAAAGGATCTTAAGCTTGCAAAAGAACTCAATGAAGCTGAACTTGTTGATAGGGTTGCTTCACTCAATGCAGAAGGCAACCAATTTAACCCTGTTGAAGTAAAAACTCCTTATGTCCCTCTTTCTCGTCTTTTTGTAGGAAATCTCGTTAACTTCAATATCATTCAAAGAATCCCTCATGGGAGTATCATTTCAATGGTTCGTCCTAACTGGGATCTTAAAAAGTATATTGGAACTCATCTCAATGTTTCTCATCAAGGGATCGCAATTACAAAAAAAGATGGATTGTATCTTCGTCATGCCTCGACGAAGGGGACTGTTCGAGAAGAGTCTTTTATTGAGTACTTCAAGCGTTATCGTAAAAGTAAAACTCTTAAAGGTTTTAACGTTCTTTCTATTGACTAAAATCTATAATCTTTTTTTATAAAACAATCTTTACTTAAAGATTCATAGAAATCTAAAACTTTTTGATAAAAAGACTTCGGAAGTCTCGCAATGATTCCAAGAAGCCCTCTGTTGAGGTTGATAATGGGACAGGCATAGCCTTTTACATTAATTAAATTGAGAGGAGTTTGAGAAAGTTTTATTAGAAATTTATCAAGTTTAACTAAGCTCAATCTCTTTCTATGCCATTCTTGTAAAGCGATATCGAGAGCGTAATTATACTTTCCATCAAGACTTATATCTGATTGTGTATTTCTAATATAATATGTCACCGTTTTTTTATGATAAATACGTTGGATGGTTTTATAGACAGCTTCGTCCTTATGGATATCATCACCAATCAAAATAATCGATTGAGATTGATTTTTTAAAAGCCTCGTAAGTTCTTTTACTTTGTAATTTTTATTGAACTGATCTTTAGGTTTACGTGCGATAAACTTTATATAATCAATCTGGTTCTTTTTTAAATCTCGCTTGATTCGATTCAGGAACAAGGAGGGGGAGGAGCTTAGCAAATACTTAGGCCCTTCCCAGATCTCTTGAAATAAAATTTTATAATCAGCGAGATATCTCGTTTTCTTGATGTAACTCGCTGCTGCTTTTTTTATATCGTAGCTGAAGCTAATTCTAAAAGTATCGTCATAGTCGGAAACAATGACTTGCCCATAGAGAGAGCTCGAAGCAAGAATTAGCCACAAGAGCTTCACTAGATTGCCTTAGGAGCTTTATTGAAAACTCTTAAGAGCGTTTTTCTTAGAAGCTGAAGTTTTTTATCCGTAATTTCTTTTAATTTAGGGCTGTTCTCGAATTCTTTTACTCTTTCATCTTCTTTTGTGTAAAGGATTGAAAGTATATCAACAGGTTTTTTGTCAAAAGATTCGAAGACTCTATCAACATTCTTTTTCCCATCATCAATAAAGACGATTTGAGTGAAAGACTTTGTTTTCTTATACCGACGAAGAATATATTCAAGCATTTGTCCTTTATGAAGACCTTGAGTCATGAAAATACCATTCATATAATCAACTTCTCTTTCTTGCCCTGGTGGAATGAATTTTTTAGGAATCCCTTTGCCAAAAGATGTTCTTGAAAAATCAACTTTATATTTTGATAACTCTCTTTCTGTCGGTCTTCTATAATATGGGCTTCTTGAAGTCAGAGCAAAAACCGTTAAACCTTTATCTTGGAGTTTTTTCACAACAAGTGGAGTTTCTTTTTGAGTGGGTCTCATTTCCCCTAATTGATAAGAGATTTCCTGCCAAGCAAGGACTTGCTCGAAAAGACTTGGGTCTTTCTTGATCGCTTGCTCTGCCTTCCAATTAAACCATTGATCAGATCCTAGGTGGGTTTTCATTGCAAGAACTGTGTTGTCGATGTCAAAAACCACAAGAGTACGTGGATGCTTTTCAAGATTTTTAACGATCTTTTTATAGATTTGAACCATATCATCGGACTCTATAATGGCGTTAATAGAGTAAAGATTTGAAGTGATTAAGAGAGAGAAGAGAAGGGCAATCTTTTTCAAGTGAAACTCCTAGCTAAATTTTGCCCAACATACTGAAAAAAAATCGCCCTGGCAAAGTTTGACAGGGCGCATAGAAACGATACTAGTATCGGCCTCTGAAGGTTCTACACAAGCCGACGAAATCGAATACTGTTGTTGTTGATGTATTCCCGCCACTGTAATCAGCGATAGGAGCAAGAGAGCTAGCATCGACTAATGTGAGATCAAGATCCTGTCTTACTGTCTTGTAATGGTAAGAGACGTCTTTTACTCCAGGGATGTGTCTTACGATATCTCGACAAACACGTCTACAGACTCTTTTCTTCTTTTTCTTACCGTTTGGAAGCGTAATTGTTTCAATATGACATTCTCTTGCGCAAGATGTTCTGACTCTTCGAACCGTACAATGTTGAGTTTCATGAACGGTATTAGATCTTGAAACCTTAGTTTTTTTATTTCCTTGGATTTTAAAACTCTGATTCAAAGCAAGGGCAGAAACTTCAAAGTCTCCATCATAAGTAGGGAGCTTGAAGCCTTTTTTTAGTTTTATAGTTGTTGATTGTTTGACTGTTCCATTTTCGACTTTTAGTTTTAATTTTCTTTTTGATTTTATAATCAAGGAGGCGGAGTAGACACCTTCAGGTACTACAACCGTTTTCTTCTTTTCTTTTACCACTAAAGTTTCGTTAACAATGAGTTGGCCTTGGAAGTCCTCGCAAGATGTTAAGAATCCTATTAAAGATCCTAATATAAATAATTTTTTGACTAGTGTGCCTCGCATACTTTTTCTCCTTGATTTTCACTTCATGTGATTTTTTTTAATAGAGATGCGAAAACTGTGCCAACTAAAAGGTAATTAATTAAGAATAGAAAATCGGTCGGTGTCAGAGCGACCGGTCGGAAAGACTCCAGTAGTGTATTATCTACCTGTTTATTCTTTAATGAATGGAGCTCACTATTCTAGGCGTTGTAAATATTGGGTTAAGACCGCAACAAGTTATAGGTGTATAAAGCGATGGTACGATGAGTTAATTTGAGCGTTATTGTCCCTCCAATTAAACCTTAATGGAGACAATCATAAAACTATTTTCATTCCAGAAGAAAGTCTTGCAATAAGCTCAAAAGAACAAGTGATGATTTGCAATCTATCGATTTTAAAATGATAGCTGTCGATATCGAGCTTGAAAAAAGAGTCGGCAGGCCATACCAGCCACTGTCTAAAAATTAATCATTTTCTTGTTCAAGAAGTAATCTTTACATTGTTTTCACTATCAGACCTCTTAAGCTGATATTCTTGTTGCATCAAAATTTTTTTAAAGGGTTTAATAATGAAACTTCTCTCGATTTTCTTCACGATGCTACTTTCTTTGCAATCATTCTCTCAAGTTAAGATTGATAAAGAGGAGCTCAATCAACGAGTCGCTGCTGAAAACCTCCGTCTCTTATTAGAGATTGATGAGCTCGATAAAGAGTTTCTTCCATTATTAGTGAAAAAAGTTTCTGATTGGGAACATGATACTGCTAAAAATGCAAGTGGTTTGAGTGTTACTACTGCTGTGGCGACCTACTTTATTGCATGGTCTTCAGGGATTCACTCAGGACAACATGCAAATATCGTAGCGGGAATCAGTGCTGGATTAGGTGGAATTTTGTCTTTGGGAAGTTCAGCTGTTGTTTTCTCTCCATCAGCAAGGAATTCTTTCAAGAAAAAGCATAGAAAGTACAAAGGCCTTGAAGAGATTGATCCTAAGGTATCACAAGCACAATTCGAATTAGAAGAAGGGATTGATCAAATGATGAGATTCCTTGAAAGAGCTTTTGAATTAGGTGTTCAAGCAAGTGACTCTGTTAGAAAGGCAATTCATGCTGAAGCATTCAAAGTTTTTCATCGAAATAATTTGAGTGGAAGGATCTCTGAAGATAAAATTCATAAAGAAAAGACAGTTTTAAATATAGCAATTGAAACTTTAAGAAATATGAAAAAAGATAATGAGATTAATAAGTCTTTAAAGATGATGCAACAACTTGTTAAATTTAAGAATGCTTTTGATAGTCTTAAAATAGGAAAAAATACACTTGCTCAAATGGGCGAGGATCTTGAGAGTTATCAATCAGATCTTGAATTAAACATTGATGTTCAAAAAACGCTTCTTAATTATACGAAAGATTATTTTAAAAGAAGCAATCATCAGGATGGAGTCGAGCACGTGAATGCACTTCTTGGTAAGCTCCAAATGATTGAAGAAGCTTCAGAACTACAGAATAACTAATTATATTTCATAGGTCGGTCAAGAATGGCCGACCAAATTAATTCCGATACTTTCACCACATTCTCCGTCAAAAAATTGATGAAATTGATAAAGCTCCCAATGATTTTTAGCTGGGCCCAATAAAAAATAAGGCTGTCAAAATTTGAACTACTTTTGAAAGAAAGTGAGGTTTTACACAAAAACCATACTAGGGATAGTATGGTTTTAAGTTAAATAGTTGCGACTGGCACTAGGTGAAGTTTGGTTAGATTCCAAGACTGTCCCGCAACGGTAAAAGAGTTTGTGCGAGCTCTGAGTCCGATCCCATGCTAGTTGAGTTCACCCGAGGAGGTCCAATGGTAGTAGAAAGTAGTTAGATTTAATCCTGTTAGATTCGTACCGTTAATTAAAATTATTTTATGGAGTTGTAATGAACTTAGAACCATTGCTCGATGAGAGCAACGACAGATTTGTATTGTTTCCTCTCAAATATAACGATGTTTGGGAGATGTATAAAAAGGCCATGGCCAGCTTCTGGACAGCAGAAGAAATTGATCTTTATCAAGACCTTGATGATTGGGCAAAGCTTACTGAAGATGAAAAGCATTATATTTCTCATATTCTCGCTTTTTTCTCTGCGAGTGATGGGATTGTAAACGAGAACCTCGCGATGCGCTTTTACAATGAAGTGCAAATTCCTGAGGCCCGATGCTTTTATGGATTTCAAATCGCTATCGAAAATATTCACGCAGAAACTTATGGGCTTTTAATTGATACTTATATTAAGGACGAAGCTCGTAAAAATTACCTTTTTAAAGCTATTGAAAATATCCCATGTATTAAAAAGAAAGCTGATTGGGCGTTTAAGTGGATTTACGGGAGTCAAAACTTCGCTGAACGTCTGATTGCTTTCGCTGCTATTGAAGGAATCTTCTTTTCTGGAAGCTTCTGCTCGATCTTTTGGCTAAAGAAGAGAGGGCTGATGCCAGGTCTTACTTTTAGTAATGAATTGATCTCCAGAGATGAAGGCCTTCATACAGACTTTGCATGTCTTCTTTATAGAAAATATCTTCGAAATAAACTCGACTCAGAAGTTGTGCTTCAAATTATTAAAGAGGCCGTCGATTTTGAACAAGAGTTTATCACTGAAGCTCTTCCAGTCAGCCTTATTGGAATGAATGCTGATCTCATGAAGCAATATATTGAATTCTGTGCAGACAGACTTCTTAAAGAATTGGGTGAGCAGCCAATTTATCATTCTTCAAATCCATTTGATTGGATGGAGATGATTTCACTTGAAGGAAAAACAAACTTTTTTGAAAAAAGAGTTTCAGAATATCAAAAAGCAGGCGTTCTTTCGCACGAGGATTCTGCTTTAAGCTTTGACAATGAATTAGATTTCTAAGGAGAGAAAGAAATGTATTTAAAGAGAGACCACGGATTGTCTGCCCAGAAAGCTGATGTTGTAGAGGGACTGATTCAGCATTTATCGTGCGGCCTTAATGAGGATTACATAAATCCAGAAGAATTAACCAATAATATTATCTCCCAAGCCAGTGAGGGAATGAGTACGGATGAGTTTTATAAACTGATGGCAGAGACTTGTGCTTACAAGGCGACTGTTCATCCTGATCATTCCTTATTAGCAGGAAGAATTGCAGTATCTCGCCTTCATGACCAAACTCTCGATTCTTTCGTGGAGACAATGTCTAAGTTGCAGAGTTATAGAGATGAACGAAACGGTCAGCTAACTCCTCTGATCTCGCAGAGTCTCTATAACTTCGCACTTGAAAACCGTGAAGCGATTGAAAGAGCAATCGATTTCGAAAGAGATTATAGCTATGATTATTTTGGTTTTAAAACTCTAGAGAGATCGTACCTTCTTCGTGTTAACGGGCAAATTGTTGAGAGACCTCAGCATATGTTGATGAGAGTTTCGATTGGAATTCATCCTGGAGATTTAAAATCAGCTATTAAAACTTATAACTTAATGAGTGAGAAATGGTTCACTCATGCTTCTCCAACATTATTTAATGCTGGAACAAATAAACCTCAAATGTCCTCTTGTTTTCTTTTAAATATGCAAGAAGACAGTATTGATGGTATCTATGAAACTTTGAAACAATGTGCATTGATTAGTCAAAGTGCTGGAGGAATTGGTCTTAGTATCCATGATATCCGCGCTAAGGGTTCTTTTATTAAGGGGACTAATGGCTACTCAAACGGCATTGTTCCGATGCTCCGAGTTTTCAATGATACCGCTCGCTATGTTGACCAAGGTGGTGGGAAGAGAAAGGGTGCTTTTGCAGTCTATCTAGAGCCTTGGCATGCAGACGTCGAAGATTTCCTTGAGTTAAAGAAAAATCATGGAAAAGAAGAATTGAGAGCGCGAGATCTTTTTTACGCCCTTTGGGTTAATGACCTTTTTATGAAAAGAGTCGAAGCAGATGAAGAGTGGTCGCTGTTTTGTCCACAGACAGCGCCGAATCTATCAGAGACTTATGGTGAAAGGTTTGAAGAACTTTACGTGAAGTATGAAAAACAGGGAAGAGCAAAGAAAACAATCAAGGCCCGTGAGCTTTGGATGCAGATTCTTAAATCTCAAATCGAGACGGGCTCTCCTTTTATGCTTTACAAAGATGCGGCCAATGAAAAGTCGAATCAAAAGAATTTAGGAACGATCAAGTCAAGTAACCTTTGTACTGAAATTATTCAATACACAAGTAAAGACGAGATTGCAGTTTGTAACTTGGCTTCGATCGCTCTTCCTAAGTTCGTTATCAATGAGACCTTTGATTTTAGGGCGCTTTACGATGTAGCCTATCAGATCACGATTAATCTCAATAAGATTATCGATCTAAACTATTATCCGCTAGAACAAGCGAGAAATTCGAACCATAAGCACAGACCAATTGGAATGGGTGTTCAAGGACTTGCTGATACTTTTATGAAGTTAAAAATGCCTTTTGAAAGTGAAGAAGCTAAGGAATTAAATCAGAAGATATTTGAGACGATTTATTATGCTGGTTGTAAGGCTTCAAATAAGCTTTCTAAAGAATTCGGAACTTATGATTCTTATCAGGGATCTCCAATGAGTGAAGGGAAGTTTCAATTTGACTTATGGGGGAAAACTCCAAGTAAGCTTTGGGATTGGGATTCTTTAAGAAAAGACATTATGGACTTCGGAATGAGAAACAGTCTTCTGGTTGCTCCAATGCCAACAGCTTCAACTTCTCAAATTCTTGGAAACAATGAAGGACTTGAACCGATTACTTCAAATCTTTATACAAGAAGAGTTCTTTCAGGTGAGTTTGTCCTGCTTAATAAGCATCTCGTGAACGATTTGATTGATCTCGGTCTTTGGAATGAACAAATGAAAAATCAGATTGTTTATCATAATGGTTCGATTCAAGAGATTTCTGAAATCCCAGAAAGCTTGAGAGATGTTTATAAGACAACTTGGGAAATTAAGCAAAAAACAATTCTTGAAATGGCAGCCGATAGAGGCGCTTTCATTGATCAAAGCCAGAGTTTAAATATTTTCTTCGCTGAACCTAACGTCGGTAAATTGAGTGCCATGCACATGCATGCCTGGAAATTAGGACTTAAAACAGGAATGTATTATCTGAGATCCAAACCAGCGGCTCAGTCGATTAAGTTCACACTTGATAAAGAGAAAGTAGAGCAGAAATTTACCGCTGAAGAAACTATGGTTTGCAGTCTTACTAACCCTGAGGAGTGTATAGCTTGCGGTTCTTAATTGAACTGCAGGCTGCTTGATCCCTGTAAAAAAGTATACGTCATCGCGTCAAAAACACTATGATTCGATAAACCTTTGCCAGAACATTATCCCCAAGATATGAGAGATGAAATATCGTCTTGGAGATTAAATATGCGACTACTGGTGATTTTAAGCCTTTTTCTTATTTCTTTTTCTACTTGGTCTAATGAAGATAAGCTTCCTCATATTTGTAATGGTAAAACGGCGAGTCTTTTCAAAAGTAATAAAGTTCTCAATATTGATATTATTGCAGACTTTGAAGCCATTAATAAGAATCATAGAGATTCGGCAAACTCACCGGCGACTATTATTTATCGAGATTCTAAGAAACAACCTCATTATGTTCTCGGTCACCTCGAGGCCCGTGGAAATTCACGCTTTTCCTATTGTCCTTGGAGGCCTTTAAAACTAAGATTCGAACAAAAAGACAATCAGAAAAAAATTATTGCAGGAACGGGAGCGAGAAATACTCAATCAGCCTTTGCTTTGGCACTTCATAAAAAATATCTTAGTTTCCGTCAGGAAAACCCAGAGAGAGTTTCAAGTGGATTAAAATCAGGACTATTCGCTAATCTTGGTAAGAAAATGAAGATTGTCACTCACTGTGGAATTAGCAAAGGATTCATTAACAATCCTACTCAAGAAATGGTGAATCGAAATATCCTTTTTGAATATTCCATTTATCAAGTCCTTGATTCTTTAAGCACAACAACTCTTAAAACAAGATTGGCCAAGATCAATTACCGTGATCCAAAAGGAAAGAAACTTGAAACTCAATATGCTTTTTTTAGAGAAACTCCTAAAGCTTTAGCTAAAAGATGTCAGCTTAAGAAAATTGAAAATGGGGACAATCTGACTTCTTCAGAAAACTCAGAGTTTCAAGTTGAATTTCTCAACACATTTGTTTCAAACTATGATTACGGAACAAGTGGACATAATGTTTTTCATTTAAAAAGTGTTGCCGGAGTTAAGCATTATGTACCTTATGATTTTGATTTGACTTGGGTTATTAATCCGACCTACGGAAAAAATGCAGGTGAGAAACTCGAAGCTGAAGTTAAGTATATGAAGAATTATTATGAAGGATTAGGAGATGAAGATCGTTCACGTGCTGTTGCTCAAAGTCTTTATATCCAAATGAGACTCAAAACAATTCAACAAAAAATGAAACTCATGGGTCTTAAGCCTGCTAATTATAATCACTTTGTGAAATGGTTTAGAGCTAAGAATCAGGTCGTTAAAAATTTTTTGAAGAAATATAAATCAGAAAACTCAACAGAATATAAGAACATAGAATTGTCACTAAAAAAGCTAGTGGCAGCTAAGAGAGGACGGTAAAAATGAAAAGGTTACTATTTTTATTCATACTTCTTCAAGGGAGTCTTAAAGCTCAGGATGTTTGGCCAGAAAGTCCGCTTGTACGGATTGCTCCTAAAGCTAAAATTGCTCAAAACTATGTTTTAGAAGCTAAAGGGATGTCTGCTGGACAAAAAATGAATTATTTTGATGATGAACATCTTAGAGATCAATTAAGAGACTTACAAAATCTCTTTATGCTTTATTCTTATACTTATGATGATCCGAAAGGAACTCCGAATCGGAAAAGACCTTTTAAAAAGCTCTATAAAGAAACGAAAAAATTTGAAGATCATATTTCTCATCTTCGAGATAGAGAAATGAATAAACATGAATTTCCAGAAGCTTATGAAGCAGAAGTCAAAGCCTATACTGAGTTCCTAAAAACTTCGAGCTGGTTTAAAATTGCTCAAGGCAATTCAGCTTTTGTCACGCGAATAAAAAAAATTGTTAAGAAGAAAAAGCTTGGACCTGTTACAAAGGATAGAAATGTTCTTCTTCACGGTTTTAAAAGTAAACTTATGAAACTGGCTAAAAAAGAGCTTGATTTCAACCATAGCGCTGAAAAACTTGCGACAATGAAAAAAGCCGATAAGTACCAAATCGTTGAAGATAATATCCATGAAGCAAGAAGAGTCGGGAGAAGATTGAGTTATCTCAATTATGGGACTTTATTTGAGGGAGGAGATTATCTTATTGAGAAAAGCCGCGAAATCCCATGTCCTATTGGAAAAGCACTTCCCCCTGCGAGATATAATCCAAGAGCCTATCATCGCAATCTTGGGTATACTTGTCCCGTTTCAATCTGTCTGACTGACGCTCTTGATTCAATCACGATGCAGTTTAGTGGTTATCGAAGTTATGCTGCTCGTGCGATTTCATCAAAAGATGATGAAAGACTTGCTGAAGTTTTTCAAGAAGCAAAAAAGAGTTATCAGAAGTTAGAAAATAATCATATCTTTAGACATATCGTTTTTCAGATATCAATGTGTATGAAACAAAAATAAACAAGGAGTTAAGATGAAATTTTTATTAATGTGTCTTCTTCTCTCAATTTCTAGCGCGAGTTATTCTCAAGCAAAAGGTCCAAAGGACATTTTTGTGAAGCTCGTTAAAGAAGCTGGGAAAATTATTGCTGACTCAGAGGGACAAGAAGATAGAGTCCATTATCTATCGACAGAAGCAGGATTGAGAAATAGGTTTTTTGATTTACAGGCCTTAGCTCAGTCTTTTACAGAGCGCTATCCCGTGATGGATGAAATCTATCGAAAATCAAAAAGTATTGAAGATCAGATTGGTGCTTACAGACAAAAACTTGAAGCTCTAGAGGGAGCGATCAGCGATGGCGCTAACCAGAACCTTATCGATCGTTTAAAGCGTAATCTTGAAAGAGCTCATGAAAGACTTACAAGTTACTTAAATGCCCGTAAATGGCTTGTGAAAGAACAGCCTAATTTGAAAAACTTCCTTAAAATTCTTAATAATATTGAATGGGGAACAGGAAAAGAAGAAAAGAAATACATCATGAGAAAGCTTGCTAAGCGACTCGAGTATATCGAAAAAACTCGTTATAATATGATGGAACTTGAAGGGATGGGAATACACACTCTCAGAAAAGATGCTCGTTGGTATGTTAAAGAAACGAGAATCTTTGGTGGTTTTAATATTATTAAGCTTGTGAAGAGTGGTGGAAAGATTTCTAATGGTGCCTGTCTTATTTCCAGCAAACTTCATTCTGAAATGACGGATCTAGTAAGCCATTTTGGAGATATTAAGGATCTAGGAGAAAAGCTTCACGCTCAGGGCAAGGAACTTCCTATCAAATATCATTATGAAGCTGATAAGAGGTATAAGCGTCTTAGCAATGCTGGAGATCAAATCTTCAAGCAGCTTAAGAATGAATACATCTCTTGTTATAAAGACTTATAATAAAATCTTAATTGGGGTTGCAGAATCTGTAGCCCCATTCTGCACTTTCCCTGTATCTTTTAGTATCTTTCTTAAAGTTTCGAACTGAGTCCTTTCTACTAATACCTTTACGTCTGTGAGAGATGTAATCGAGACTTTCATAAAGTGTTCCCATAATTGTAGGGATTAATTTCGCCATTCTCTTCCCGTATTTTGGACCATAATGACAGGCCAGAAAAGCTGACATGAAGTCATGACGGTTTTTCCCTTTCAAAGACATTTCTCCCACTGAAAGATCTTTTTTCACTTTTTGAAAGCGATATTTAAGGATTTTAGATTGAATGAAGCGATCAAAAATTTGTTCTCCTGTTTCTGAGTTTAGGATTCCTTCTTTGAGATCGTAATAACCAAAATCATCAATGAAACCAAGTTCGAGGGACCCAGAACTATAGAGAAAGTTTAAGAGAGCGAGGAGTTCTTTAGGTTGGCCTTCGAATTCTTGTGCTAAATCGATTGTATTAGCGGAATTGTTTTTAAGTCCTTCTACAAAAATTTTAGCAGTCTCTAGGTCAAAGTTCCTATTTGTCAGATCTCCTCCAGCGGCACATGGAAAGTTTTCAGCTCTACCATTAATAGGGTTTGGTAAAACTTTTTGAGCACAAAAGATATCTAAATCATTGAGAACTTGATTGACTATTTTTAAACATTTTAAAAATTGAAATGGAGCGAGTAAACAAACAGAAGAGCCCAAAGACTGAGCTATCTTAAACTTCCTTTCTCTTTTTCTTTCAAATTTTTTTAAAATTTTTAGCTTATTCGGAGATCTCGAAATTTCATTTAAAAGATTTTCTACCCTTGCTTGCCCAGTTTGTGACTTATCAAGTTGAAATTCTTCTTCTATTTTTTGAAGGGCCTCAGAAATAACTTTTCCTTGGTAATCAATAATTTCTTGAAATGAAACTTGAGAAAAAGAGAGTGGGGTAATAAATAAAAAGAGGCTTCCAAGAAGGAAGCCTCTGGTATTTGAGATTTTTAAAATCTTAGTAATCACCTTCGCTATCATAGTCTGGATACGTTGGAGTTGTATGACAAGCAGATGGATTATTCCAAGTCCACTCTTGAGTTTGACCATAGCTGTGTGTAAGTGTGAAACCTAAACCACCACATGTCTTCGTATCATTTTTGATTCTTGCAGGTGGTTCAAAACTTGCTGCACCATTGATGATTTTGTAAGATTTACTGTTTCCATGGAAGTAAAGGCGCTTACATTCATAAGCGTTAGAAAAAACAAGTCTTACGATTTCTCTTCCGTTAACATACTGAGAAGTTAACTTAACTCTTGCATTACCACCACAAAATGAAACGCGCTTGCTATCAACTGTAACCGGAGATGTTTTAATCGGCTTTGGATGAGTTGGTTTTGGGTAAGTTGGTTTCGGATTCGAAATCTTGTAATTTCTGTAAAGCTTTGAACGACCTTCAACGTGCTTTCCATTTCCTCTATAGTTTAAGATCTTAACAACAACTTGCTTGTCATTAGGAACGCTGTAAACAGTTTTAGAAAGACTACCTGATCGTGTTTTCGCATCAAACTTAAATTTTCCTTTAGTGTTTGCACTTGCAACATAAAAATTAACAGTGTGAGTTCCACCCTTTACACCATCGATAATAACTTTAATTTGATTTCCTCTAAGCGCCTTGAACTTGATATTCTGAGCGAAAGCAGGAATTGTAAGACTTGCAATAAAAATCGCATAAAATAGATTTCTCATAATTCTCCCCTGGGTTTGAGTGTTAGTTTTTATTTTGATGCAACATACCACCTTGTTATTTTAGCTTCAATAAGACCTATAAACCTTACAGGTTTTCAAGAAGGTAGATAATTATCTAATTGAAATTAGAGAGGTTTTTGAAGTGAAAATGGCCTCCATAGAGAAGGCCTAATTCTTATTTAATCTTGAGAGTCTCAAAAATTGAGTATTCCGGCCCTGATAATAGTTTTTACATATTTATCATCAACAATTTCGAGTCTATCTCGTCCAAGGGGAATATCGCATTGTTCAATATCAACCAGAACATAACCCATGACCGTACTTCTTTTTCTCTCTTTCTCTTTTTTTATTTTTAAAGTGTAGAGAGAGATAGCATGCTTTAGTCCTCCTGCTTCAAAATCATCCTTGATAACACTCAAGGAAACTTCAAGAGTTTTTTTATAAATTTTTTTTGTCGCTGTTTCTAAAATTGGATAAAGCTTTTCTTCTATGTGTTTTTTAACAACAAGGTTTATTTTCTCTTCTGTGCAAATCTCATTAGAGATCGAATTAAGGCTAAAAAGTAGTGTTATAAGAGTTATTAAAATTTTCATTTTATTCCTTTTCTTTGAGATCTTTTGCTTTATAGACTTCTTTGGTTGAAACCCCTGGTCTAATAGCGAGTTTCATTAACTCGTCAGTAATCATCTCATAATCTCCGTCTCCGTAGGGGAGATTACAAGTTTCTAAATCGATGATTGTATATCCTAAATAATCTCTTTTCTTTTTTTCTTCCTTTTCTTTTAACTTGAAAGAATAGAGCCCAACAGCATAGCGCACTCTTTCGTCTTCTATATCTCCGGAAATTACTGCCAAACTTATCTTTAATGAGTTTTTGTAGATTTTTTTAATCGTACCCATCTTCATCATAGCTGGGAAGAGCATTTGCTCAATATTTTCTTTGATGAATTTGTTGGCCTTCTCTTGTGTACAATTATTTGAAAAAGTATTTATGCTTGTAATTAAAGTGAGTGTTAAAATTAAACTTTTCATTATTCCTCCGTTTCTTCTTTTTCTAGGTCGCAAATGAGAGAGAGCTCGGTCGCTGTTTTCTTTCCATTGAAGTCCACCATCGTAGTATCTGTGATTGATCCTTCCTTATAATTTGCTCTTGAGTTGAAGAGAACTTTAGATTTCAAATCTTTGCCGATCTTCCAAACACCAAGCATATCCATCCACTCAATGAAATTACCGCTTCCGTCAAAAATTTCATCTGTACTGACTACAAAAGTAATAAATCCATCTAGAGAGCCAAATCTTTGTTGAGCTGATTTAAAAAAGGTTTCTCGCTCAGTTTTTATTTCGTGGAATGTTCTCTTATGCCAATTGTGATTGATTTGCTGTGATATTGTTCTGGTTCCATCTGTGATAATAAAGAGATTGTTGTAGTCTGAAACATCAGCTTTTATTTCATAGATAAATTCGACACGACTTTCTTTATTTAACCATTTTTGTAAATTACACTCAATTTTTCGAGCATAAAGAGTAGAAATATTTAATAAAGTTATTAAAATGATGGTATTGTTCATAGCTTACTTCTCAACTTCTTCTTTGATAGCATGAATATTTTTCATTTTTCCTAGAGATATGACAGAATGACCTCCTCGCCATTTAACAAGTTTGCAAGTTTCCTTATTAAGGATCATGATCCCATGGATTAATTCACCTTTGAGGAAAGCATTTTTGTCTGGGATTTCGAGTAAGTTTACACCTTCAATGATAAAGATATATTCATTGATTCCATCCTCTCTAGTACTACTGAAAATACTACGAAGAAGAACCATCTCCGCACTTTTGTCATTGATGTCATTAACCTTTGCTTTTACAACTTTTGTTGCTTCTTCGATTGTACATTCCTCATTCGAGTAGACCGAGTTTAAGGCACTCAATAAGCCTAATAATAAAATAATTGATTTCATTTCTCCCTCCAGGTTGTATTTAATGCGTGAAAAATAGCATTGAGAAAAGAGAGGAACAATGATTTTGAACAATTAGCGTGACAAGGATGTCACGCTATTAAAGTCGATATTTATAAGATTTATTCTTTAATTTTTATTCGATCAAAAAAGGCATATTCTAAGACTCTACTATCGAAAGGACCAGAGTAATGAATATGACGGCAGATGAGTTTATTTTCATCAATCATTTTGCAACTGAATGGTGAAATCTTTTGACCATCCATGTTAACAGGGAAAGTCGGTTTGAAGTATTTTTTAACTTTTTTCTTCCACTTTGGATGATATTTTTCATCACCATCCCATTGGCATTCAAAAACTCCTTGATTGATTTGACCTCTAAAGCAAAAACCTTCCTTTATATGGGCCGTCACTTCTCCCCACATATTAATTTCGTATTCGTGAGTGTATTCTTCAACCCAAACAGGAACAACAGAATCTGTGTTGAAGTCTTTATTTTGATCATTATAATTAAGGTTTATTTTAACGACGAGCTTTTCTCCTGAAGACAAACTCTTTGCATCGTCTCTAAAAATAGCTTTTCTCGGTCTTACAATAGTTTTCTTCCCCCAATTTCCTATAAATTCTTTTGGAGTTGATTTTGGAAGCATAAAGTACAAGTCATTGAGAATTTTAAAATAACGTTTGATATCTTTACTAGTTTTATAGGAGTTGAAAATATCAATAGAGTTGATTTGTGTGCTTAATAAATGATTTGCAACTTCTATACCTGCCAAACCTAGGATTTCGTGAAAAGAATGCTTCTTCTTTTTGAGAGATGTCATCTGTATCCATCGATCTTTTTTATCTCTTGAATCGATAAGAATGATATTCTCTTCAGGGTAATTCTTTGAAGCATATCCAGGTTTACAATCTGTTCTCGAATCATCAAAGCAAAGCTGAAATTCAACAGTAAAAATTCGAGTTTTAGAAAAAATATTTTTAATTTTTAAATAATCTTTTTCTGAAATAACTTTACTAAACTTTGCAATTTCTAATGCAATAAGAGCTTGTTCAAAAAATTCAGCAATGATTTCATTGCCTCCACCATTTCCAGCTCCTCCACTATCAGAAGCTGCTTTAATTTGAGCAAGAAAGATTTTAGCATTCATTTCCTGTTTTTTTGATTTCTCTTCAATCTCTTGAGTGAGTCCAATATGAGTAAAAAAAATAAAAATTAAAATAAGCAGACGACTCACTTCAGTTCTCCTATTTTAGCTTGTGCAAAAAGATTGATATTGAATTGATAGACAGAATCAGCTTGATTATTAGTTGTGTCATAAGTTGAAATGAGCTCTTGAGAAAAATCTCTGATTTTCTTTTTGATATTAGGAAGTTCAGACATTTTTATAGGAAGAATGTAAGATCCAAACTCTCTTTCATGAATTTCTTGTTGATAAACGGCATTCATTGCATTTTTTAAAGCTATTTCATGAAACTTTTTAATCCAGACAGAACTCACATCATGAATTGAGGATAAATGTTGTTCTGATTTTGATATTTTACCGTCTTGATCTTTCTCTAAAAAACCTTTTTCGAAGAGGTCTTCATAAATAGCAATGATTCTCTCTTCATCAATTGGAAGAATGAGTTTGGCCTTAATCCAAGCTGGATCAAGTCTAAAATCTCTGAGCTCAACTAACTCGAGCATCAAAATCTTTAAGTTATCGTAGAAGAATTCAAACTCTTCAGCATCAACCCATTTTCGTTGAAGATTAGCTTCGCTGAAAAGTTTTTGCGCCTTTTGAAGCCAAATGTTTCGGACATCATCATGTTTTGCATTAGTAAACTCAACAATCGATAAGAAATATTCGGATTCTTTTTCATTCAGTTTTAAATAATTACTAAAAGCTTGAACGTAATGACTCGGGATAGATCGTTTCCTTTTAAGAATTTGAGAAATAGGTGTCGCCTCTCCGAATCCAAGTTGATTGGCCCAAGATCGCAGAGAAAAATATTTTCGATTGATTTTTAGATAGTCATAAATTTGATTGAGATATTCAATTGGATCAAGATAATTGAAGACATTGATTGGAATTTTGGGAGAACTCATTCTTCCTCCGACTCAATGTCGAAATCAACTATTTTATATTGGCCTCGATTGATCCTCTTTTTGAGACGGCTAATTGATCCCGTATTATTACAAAGACTTCCATCTATGTTGCCAATTGAAACTGTGTAAGCAAGGTCCTCTAAAGAAGCTTGACTACCTGCTTTTCTTATCTTTTTATAAAGTCTCTTTAATTGTTTTCCGACTTTCTTCGAAGTGTCTTTCAAATACTCATTAGATTGATCAATAAGAGAGATCATATTCTTGATTCCCTTTCTTTTGATGCCCCTGGCGACAAAGTGAATAACAAGGTAAGTTCCCAGCGCAGTTCCAACAAAAGCTCCTAATTGGGCGAGTGAGATTAAAGCTCCTGAGCTTTCAATAGAACGAGCAACAAAAAAGCCAGCAGTAATAGGAATAATTTGATGATCACGCCCTAGTTTTTTCCCTTGTTTTAATTCGTATTCTCCTTCAGAGTTCTCTTGGACGGTCAGACTGGTAGAAGGGTTAAGAAATGCTTGATATAAAGATCTGCAATCAGACTGAGCTAAGGCCTGGTTGTTAATAAAGTAAGGAATTAGAAGTAATAGAATTAGGGCGTGTTTTCAAAGTTTACTCCACATAAGAATCGCTCCCAGTAAAACCATGGTCATATAGTTTCGAGCAAGCTTTTCAAATCTCATTGCAATCGACCTAAATTGCTTTAAGTTACAAAAAGAATTCTCGACAACATGTCTGTCTCTATAAAGTTCCTTGTCGTAAACAATCTCCTTCTTTCGACTTCTTCTTCCTGGAATAACAGGACTTACTCCTCTCGCTTCGAGTGACTTTCTGAACAAATCTGCATCATAACCTTTATCAGCAAGAAGTTGCTCGACTTGATCGGGTAACTCTTCAATAAATTCATACGCGGTATCAATGTCATGAATATTGCCTGGACTTAATTTAATGATCTCCGGATTACCGTAGCTGTCTGTTAAAAGGTGAATCTTTGTTGTGGGACCACCTGAGCTTTTTCCTATCTTCTGATCACCATTTTTTTTCGAGCACCATGAGCATGTTGATGAGCTCGAACAATACTTGAATCCAAGGCAACGTTTTGCTTTGTTAACTTGTCTTTAATCAGAACAAAAACTTCTTGGAAGATTCCTGATTCTGACCAACGATTAAAACGAGTGTAAACTGATTGCCAAGGACCAAACTCAACAGGGAGATCTCTCCAGGGACAACCGACTCTAAGCTTCCAAATCATTCCTTCAAGCATTGTTCGGTTACATTTTGAGGGACGAGCGCAGCGACCACGTTCAGCTGGTAAAAGAGGTTCTATTTTTTTCCACATAGTGTTTGTTAAAAATAATCGTTCTGTTGTTTTCATAGATCTATGAAAGTAGAATTATGATCAATGGCCAAGATAAATGACCTTAAAAGGCCTTACATTTTCTCAGACCCTTCTAACTTTGAAGACACGCCCTAATCTTTTCATAGTTTTAATCTTCGGGTTTTTTGCAGATTATCATGTCATGAGCACGTGAGCTCCATAGAAATACTGATCTAGGACAAATTACAAAAGAGACTGACTAAATATTAAACAGTTTTCCTTCTTGTCATACTTTTTACATAGCATAGAGCAGAAACTTGTAATTTTTATTGGAAGTTTAAAATTATTCTATTTTATTGTTACACTTCTCGAATGCGAACTTTATTTCTTGCGCTTACTCTATTTTCGAATCTTTCTCTTCTTGCAAATGAGAGGCAATGTTTTGAGGTTCATGAAGCTTCTTATAAACCGAGGAGGAACAGTCTTAATGATAGCTATCGAGTGATTCTAGTGAATAAAGAAGGTGATGGGTATCGTTTAGCTGATGCAAGAGTTGTAAGAAGAATTTTTCGCTTCCTTTACGATGAAGAATTTTCCATAATTAGATTCAAAAAAATGAAACAATCACTTTATAGTCTTAATCAGCTTGAAATTGGTCCTGATGAAGCTGAAGGTGTTGTTGTATGTCTAAAGTCTATCGATATTTTAGAGCATGAAGTAGGGAGTCCGACTCTTCGAGAAGCAGAGGTTGTTTTTGTCACAAAAAGATCTACTTTTATCGATTAACTTTTCGATTTTCTTATCTCTATTCTATTTAATTTCAAACTCTCAAAGAATAAAAATTGAGCATAATGTAGAATTCCTATTGCCCCTAAAGTTGCAAAAAAATACATGAATGTTTTGGCCCAGATTCCCATGATTAAAGTCTAGCACTAAATAAAATTTTGAAGTTTTTGCCCTATAAGATTTTTAGAAAAATCAACGATTTAGATAGGTTGAAGCCTGTAAATTCCTTCTACATTATATATAGAAACGAGAACAAATTTTGGCAATCAAAGAAATGAAAGCTGGTAAGGGTCTTCAGGAGGATCTTTATCAATAAGTTGGATTCCAACACCTAAAAGTCTTACGGGTTTTGCTTCTCGAGTAAACCCTTTTTCTATGAGTCTTTTTATATTCTCCATGGAGAGTTCTAGTCCAGATTCTGAGACAGTCGTTGTTTGAAAATCATGGAATTTTATCTTTACTTGAATTCCTTTGTAGTCATCTTTAGTGAGTTCCTTTTTTTGAAGGCGATTCATTAGTTCATCAAGCAAAGGTTCAAGCTTTTCATAACAAGCTTTCAAGTGAGGAAGATCTTCTGCATACGTATTTTCAACACTAAAGGTCTTGCGCTTCCTGGAAACTTTTACTTCTCGGTTATCAATTCCTCGAGAAAGTTCAAAAAGCTGCTTCCCAAATTTTCCCATCCAATCGTAGAGTTCTTTTTTAGAGTACTTTTGAAGATCTCCACAAGTCTTCACTCCCTTTTCATTGAGTTTTGCCGCAGTGACTTTCCCAACCCCAAAAATTTTGTTAACAGGAAGATTAATCATAAACTCTTCGATGTCCTCTGGATTAATTGTGAATTGTCCATTGGGTTTTTCCCAATCGCTTGCAATTTTAGCCAAAAACTTATTCGGAGCAATCCCAGCTGAAGCGGTTAGTTGAGTTCGTTCAAAAATTTTATTTCTAATTTCTTGGGCAATGAGAGTCGCGCTTCCATGGCATTGATGACAATTCGTGACATCAAGGAAAGCTTCATCGAGTGACAAAGGTTGGATCAGGTCGGTATATTCTTGAAAAATTTCTCTCACTTTTTGAGAATCTTCTCGATAGACATTAAAGCGAGAGGGCATGAGTATAAGATCAGGACAAAGCCTTAAGGCCGTGGTAGTAGGGAGTGCTGAACGGACACCATATTTTCTCGCCTCATAATTGGCAGTAGAAAGAACACCTCTTTCTTTGGCCGTTCCACCAACAGCAACAGGTTTCCCCTTAAGGTGAGGATGATCTCTGACTTCAGCGGCAGCAAAAAAACAGTCCATATCCACATGGATAATTTTTTTCATCAGTTTTAGTATAGTAAATTGCACGGTTGCTGGCGAGTGATCTCTGTGCTCTTTTGATAATTTTGAGTAGGAAGCTGACAAAAGTCTTCTCTCCTAATTATATCCTTTCTTGCTTAGTTTTTGTGAGTCTATCTCCGTGATATAATCAGAATGAGGAAGAAATCATGAAAATTCTAATCTTTGTTGCGCTACTTTTTTCTAGTTTACTTTATTCTCAAGATCCAAAGGAAACAGACTGGGTTGGCTATAGAGCAGAAGGTGAAGAGTATTATAATCCTGTTGATTTTTTTAGTAGTAGGCATAGAGATTTCCCTGAACTTGAAGGTGTGAATTCAAAACGGATGAAGATCAATGGAGTCATGGCCGAATATCTTGAGAAGGTAGGAGTTCCTGTACTTATCGGTAATCAAGGAGAGTTTGGTGGTTTTTTTGATCTTTACTCACCGACGATTACTCGTTCACAATTTTTAAATGAAGTTCCTATCGGTCCAAATAAGAATGGGAGGGTTGGGAATCTTTATCTTATGCAACATGATTTAGCACACCACTTTGCAGGTATTCCAGGGATTCGATATAGTGATCTTCAAAATCCTGAAGAAACTCGTAAGTTAATTGTAGAGATTCTTTTACAAAAAGAAGTTTTTGCAACGTCTATATCATCTGCTTATTATATTCCTGGCTATATGGAATGGAGAGAGAAACCAGCTTATTCTGAACTTCTTGAATTTAGAAAATATGCTCAGGGTTATTATAGTGGTCTTGAGCCTATGACAAAAAGTGAGCATGTCGATGTGCTTACTCATTTTATCTATGGTGAAAGAAAAAAGTATACAGCGTTTCTTAAGAGGAAGTTAACACCAGAGTCATTGCAAAGAACAAAAGATCTTGGTGTTCCAAGAGCAATACCAGATCTTTCCCAATTTGTTGGAGATAAACTTGATTCAAAACTGATGTCGATGATTACAACCTATATCGAACCTATTCATAGCCTTTATAGAAAAATTGGACATTATAATTTCGTTGCTTATTCAGAAGCGCTGGCTGACTTAATGATGACGGATTGGTATGTGAAATGGTCCGAAGATTTTAAAATCGGTATTCCCTTAGAAGAACTTCACAAAAGAACTAAGGATCTTATTGGGCAAATTCGAGCTGATAAAAAATTGACGAACCCGCCAATTGGAAATATTCATCATTTAAGAGGCTGGAAAGAGAATATGCTTAAATCTGAAATCTCTCTATTGGGACGAAGGATTAATGAAGTTTTGCAAATAGCTGATAGAGCTAAAAGTACAGAAGATCTTGAAAAGCTTTACAATAACCTTGTTAAAACTTATGACGAGCTCTTAGGAGGTGCTAGTTTTGAAAAAATTTCGAAAGAATATAAGAGCATTCTTAATATTCTTGAAGTTCAATTTCCTTTAGAGAAGTATGTTTCTTGGTCAGTTCGACCTGCAGGAGCTTCGAGTGATAATTTTTGGAGAAATCCATATGGAATTGTCTATAGACGAGGAGACGATCTCAAAAATGCTAACGCCCCAAGACTTTCTCCTAAATTCCTACAAGGGCAGTATTATAAAAGAAAGTTTTCGAAAGACCGAGTTGGAAGTATCCAGAGAGCGCTTTATGATAATTATGAGAGACATCTTGATAATTTAAAACCGAGTTCAAGAATTAATAAATCGACTATTAAAGAAAAATATCTTAGTTCTTTTACTGCCTTTATTGAAGAAAGTTTATTACCACAATTTCCTTATTTAAATGTTGATCGAAATACAAAGTTAGGAATTGAAAATGCGCTTAACAGACTTATGGTTGATTGGAAAAAATTAAGTTCGGCAGATATTAGTATTCAAGAAAATAGAAATCTGGTCTATCCTGCTGTAGAGGAAACGGTAGAGGCTCTTTATGAGTTTGTTCGTTTTTATAAGAGAGGAAAAGGGAATATTTTTAGCAGAAGGAGTGCGCGAAAAACTTTGAAAAAGGTAATTGAACTTCAAGTTCTTTTAACAGGCGGTGAACTAACTTCTAATAAGAGTCTCGCTCAGAGAAGTTATAAATATACTTCCCCACCACTTCCAGATTATAAAGCTGGAGAGATCGCCGATATTGTTAGAGATATTAAATTTAAAAAGTCTCTACCGGTTCGCTATAGTTCCATGGCCGATTGGATTAGCACGAATGAAATCATCGCTTGTGATAGGTATTTAAAGTAGGGAGTATGAGACGTTTTCTGACCATCATTCTCTTGACTTCATTCCTTTCAAGTCCAGCTTATTCTAGGTTTAATTGCGGACAATATTTAATGAACAAAGCTGTTCTCGATATTAAAGTTGTTATTAAGGACGGGAAAAGAAAATTAAAGATTTTTACAGACTCCAACGCAGTAGGAAGATTTTTTAATACGATATCTGGATTTTTTAATAATACTTTAGGTCTCGATCGCCTTAAAGAAGCAATTTATCGTTTACAAAAAAATCTAATTGAAATGAAGGGACCATACTTTGCGAAACTCGCGGATGCATTCAAATTGAAATCACAAATTACAAAAGGTGACTTTTCAAAAGTTCCAAGGGATAAACCTGTTGTTTTTATTGCCCCTCATCCGCTTTCTGGAATTGATACTTTTCTTTTAATGAAAGAAATTGAAAAGGTGAGACCTGATACAAAAGTTGTCGTCGCTTCATTCTTAGAGAGCATTCCTGGATTAGCTGAAAATGCCTTTGTGGTAAATGTCTTAAAAACTCCAGAGGCAAAAGAGTATAATAAAGAAATGATCAAGATTATTAACAAACATGTTGCGGAAGGTAATTCTCTACTTATTTTTCCTTCTGGATCGGTTTCACGTTGGGATGAAGGAACTAAGGTTCACGCCGTCGATCCGGAGTGGAAGAAAGGCTTTATTAAATTTGGAGAACAGTCCGAGGATACTGTTTATGTTCCTCTTTTTGTTGAAGGAGAACCTTCTCAGCAATATCTTAAAATGCGAGAAAAGAATACAACTCTTTCCAATGCTTTAATCTTTAAAGAATTGTCTTCTCAAATCGGTTCTACTGTTAAGTTCCAGATTGGAGACAATATCAACTTAAAGGATCTTGAAAGATTTAGTTATGAAGAAAAGATTGATTATTTCAGAGCAAAACTTTATAGCCTCGGTACAGACTACTTTTACGATAAAAAAGGTGCTGAAGCCTCTATTTCTGATAATTATTCGATAAATGCTCCTTTAGTGACTAAAAAAGAGTATTACACAATGAAATGGATCGACGAGGCCCTCAAGAAATAGATTGGATAATTTCTTTATGAACTAAGCTCGCCTCGGGACAAGGCATCAATGGCCAGCAATGAATCATTTCAGGAAAAATTTTAAATTTTATCTGTGTCGAACATCTTTTTGAAAACTCTTTAATTGTAGGATAAAGCACTTCATGGGTTCCCATATAAATACTTGTCGGGATGCTCCACTGTTCGAATTCTCCAAAAAAAGGCGAAACATAAGGAAGGCTTAGGTTTCCTTTTGCATAGTTTTCTGCAAAAATTTTGAGACCTTTCATTGAAAGAAAAGGATCTAATTTTTCACATTTTTCTGAATTTATAGAACAGGTCAAATCAATCCAGGGTGAAAGAGTAAAAATTTGAGAAGGCATTCTCTCTTCTTGTTCATGCAATTTATAAGCAAGACCTAATGTTAATCCTCCTCCAGCCGAAGCACCCATCATGAAATATTCTTGGTATTTAGGGAGGTAGTTCTTAATGGCTTCTTCTACCCAGAGAAGAGTATCCTTATAAGTGAATTCCGGTGCTTTAGGATAATCCAGAACAAGTCCATCACATTGAGTTTTTTCGCAAATTTTCTTTAGAAATGTGAAGTCTTGCTTAAAAGGACCAAGAGAATAGGCTCCAGGATGAAGCCAAATTATGAGTCTTTTAGATTTTTTAGGATATAAATAAGTCGAATGCTTGTGATAAGTTTCGAGCTGGTAACCCATTTTTTGAATCATCGGATCTTTGGCGTCAATATTCCGAGAGCGCATACGAGCAATATCTAAGACATCTGTTTGGTAAGACTTTTTAACTCCTTTAAGACGAAATCCAGCTTTAATAATAGAAGACATAAGACTTGGCATTCTTCTATTTTAAGCAAGAAATCAATTCTTGTCTTGTTCCTTGAACATGATAATTATGATAATATGCTCAGGTGAAGTCATTATTTTTGTTTTTATTTACGCCATCGGTTTTATTAGCAGAAATATGGGTGATTAATCGAGACCATTCAGGAATTCATTTTGAAGTTCCTTATCTTCAAATCTCTTCAGTCCATGGTAAATTTAATAGTTTTGGTGGGAGCATTCAAAAAAAGGATGATTTAATTGAACAAGTTAATATTAACATACGCTCTGAAACGATTGATACTGGAATTAACTTAAGAGATACTCATTTGAGGTCGAATGACTTTCTAGCAGTAAAAGAATATCCTGAAATTTTATTTAATTCTAAAAAAATTATTAAGAATGGAATGGCTTACCTTGCTGAGGGAGAACTTAAATTCAAAACTGATACTATTCCTCTCACCATCGAATTTACACTCTCAGAAGTTGTGAAGGATACTTGGGAAAAACTGAATCGTTTTGTAAAGTTTACAGGAAAACTCTATAAAAAAGATCTTAAAATTGATTGGAATAAAACACTTCCTAAAGGTTCATATTTACTTGGTAATGAAATAAAAATTAGTGGTAGTTTCCAACTGCAACCAAAAGGAAATTTAACAGCTTCCAGCAAACATAAAACGCCCGATAATAAATATCTTAGAAATAGAGAGCGGTTTCAAAGAGGAGAGACAAATAAGCTGATACAGATGACTGAAGGAATTAAAACCATGCCTTCACTGTTGAAAGAGGAGCCTGCTGAGCAAACTGAAATAATAAGTAAAGAGTCCTTTAAAAGCAAAACTGATTGGTTTAGTTATATGGCGTTTACGCTTAGTTTTTTATTTGGCCTCTTCGGTTCAGTGGCTCTTTGTTATTTTCTCTATCCGATTTTTGAGAAACGAAAATGGCATGATAATGAGTTTTTAGATGATAATTTCAAACATATCGTTTATTTGCTTATTATTGGTGGTTATGTTTACTTTACGAGTCTTCTTTTTCCTTTTTAGCTTACGTTCACCGTTTTTTGATTAAAACGCTCTTTTGCTAGTTTACCTTGATAAAGTGAGTGAGGATGTTATGGGTTATTGGATCAGCTTTTAGTGGCCTTAAGATCTAATTTGAAGCACTAATCCAATGATCGTAGAAACCTTCCCAATAAGTTTTAAAAAAGAGCTTTGGATCAGCGAACAGATTTATGATTAATTTTACGATTCCACCTGTTTTCATCAGCTCGTAGGATTTATCGGTAATCTTTTTGAAATCGCTTTTACTGATTTCGACGTAATATTTAATTCCAATTTGGGTTGGACAAGATTTTTTGTCTTTTGGATGTTTTCGAAATGAAAGACTCATGGTGAAGTTTTCGACACCAAAAGCTTGTTTCTGATTAACCTGATCACATTTTAGCGTAGAGAATTCATTTTTCTGAAAAGTTGAACATTGAATAATAAATCTTGGAAGGAGTTCTCTCGGGAGTTCTACCATTTTAGGAAGTGGTCTCAAAACGATAAGAAGGTCATTATTAGAAAGTGCTCCAGGGCGATTTGTTTTTGAAACTCTTTGTTTAGATTGAACCATATCGATCAAAGTTATTCCTAATAACTTCATTTTATTTTTTTGATCTTTAGCAATATTGTCCACCTCGCTTAGAGTTGAAAGATCTTTCATTCTCTCAAAAAGAGTTTCAGGAAGTTTTTCAGAACATTTTGAGTAAGTATCTTCAACTACGATTGTCTGTTTATTAGCAAAAGTACTGAGCGGTAATAATAGTAAAAATAAGAATTTCATCATTTGACTTCTTTTAAAGAACTTTCAATTAAAATGAGAGATTGCTCTAAAGCTTTGTTAACTTTTTCAATAGCCTTTTTATGTTCCGGATCAGATGGATTGAGAGAATCATATTGAAGTTCTAGTTTTCTAAGCTTATCAAAATTTGTTTCAAGCTCTTCATCTTCGAAGTCAAAAGGATCTTCCACGATTTTCTTTTTATTTTCATCTTCATCAAGAAAAGCGTCAAACTTATTAATGAGTGGCTTAAAATCTTTAATGACTTCAAGATTTCCATTCAGAACTTCAAATTGGCTAACCATAACAGTGAAAGAGTTTTTAATAACGCCCATAAAGTCTTTCATGAGTTCCATTGTCGCTCTCATTTGTTTGACTTGTTCCGTTGCCACTTCAGTTGTTTTATTTAATTGTTCGGTGTTATCGGCCAT
Source organism: Bacteriovoracaceae bacterium (assembly GCA_965217035.1). GTDB lineage: Bacteria > Bdellovibrionota > Bacteriovoracia > Bacteriovoracales > Bacteriovoracaceae > JAUHYH01. The sequence continues at coordinate 2,910,679 of OZ244226.1, forward strand.
CCTATCAGCGCTCTTTTCCATCCCGCAGGAAGTCAAAAACAAAATCGTTAAAGAAAGTGTGAACAATGTTTTCATGCCTTATTATTAGACTAAAAAGACATAGTTTGCCAATAAAGAACTAAGACGCAGCTTGTACCTGTAATTATTACTCGATTAGGATTTCAACAACTTAGCGATTTCTGTTTTTCGAAATTGAAAGATTTTTTTGACGTCTCGATCGACCAATAAAGGGTTTGCGAGATTTCCAGCTACGGAATAAGGGATTTGATAGAGGACTCGATCTGTCATGAGAACCCCTCCATTTACTTCCTGGAATGTATGGGTGTGATGCCAAAGTTTATAGGGTCCTTTAAGCTGAGTATCGACAAATTCTGCTGGAGGGTTCCAATCAATGATCTTGGTTCTCCATTTGATTGGGAAACCGTGCAGAGAAATTTTATAATCTAAAAGAGTTCCTTCTTGGATATTTTCAGTTGAAACATTCAGAATCTTAAAGTTTAACCACGGAGGTGTGATCGCCTCAAGATTCTGAGCATCACTAAAAAACTTAAAGAGTTCCTCTTTTTTTAAAGGAAACCATTGATGGGTAGTGAGAGAATAAGAAAATTGATCTTTATAAGGTCTCAAAAGATTTTTAAGAGCATCATTTAGGAGTGGGTATTTAAAGCGAAATCCTTCTTTTAAAAGCTTCTCGGGAATGATCCTTTGCGAATAGAGCACAATATCGCTCATTTCACCAAAAAGAATCTTGATTCCTAAAATTGGGACAGGGATAAAAGCAGGTCGATTAACAGTTTTTCCCAAATCTTTAGAAAAGTGCTTCCCTCTCACAGGATTAGGAGAGGTTCCGTTATAAGTTCCCTCTAACTTCTTATCGAGTATATAAATTAATTGGGAGACGAGGTCATCAATATGAATCCAACTCATCCACTGTTTCCCTGAACCGAGAGGACCCCCCATCCCCAAGGTAAATGGGGTGAGCATTTGTTTCAAGGCCCCATCCTCAACTCCAAGAACGATTCCGATTCGAAGACTTGAAGTTTTTATTCCCAGATTTTGAAATTTTTTGGTTTCATTTTCCCAGTCTTCACAGAGTCTAGGCATAAAGCCTTTTCCAGCTTTTGAACTTTCATCCAAAATCTCATCACCTCGATCACCATAGAAACCAATAGCCGAAGCGCTTATATAGTGGTGAGGTTTATTAGAAAGTGAAGCAAGTCTTTCATAGATCTTTTGAGCATATTCTATTCGTGAAGTTTGAAGACGTTTCTTTTTCTCTGTATTCCAGCGACCTTGGACTGATTCTCCTGCCAAATTGATGATAGCATCAATTCCTTCGAAGGCGTCAGTGGGAGGCATCTTTGATGGGTCTGACCATTCAAAAAAGTTAAAGGGGTAGGAAAGTAAGTCTTTTGCTTTTATGGCATTTCTTGAGATCACGTTAATTTCATGATCTTCTAAGAAAAGTTGATGAACAAGTTTCTGACCAATAAATCCAGTGGCTCCGAAGATGAGTACTTTCATAATTACAATTTAGGTGATTACCGAAGGAAAACAAAGCTTCCGCTTAGGACATGTCTTAAACAGAAGCTTTTGTATAAGGTTTATTTATTTTTCTTAGTAACTTTCTTTTTTGTCGCTTTTTTCTTTGTTGTCTTCTTGGCCGCTTTTTTCTTTGTCGTTTTCTTTTTAGTTATCTTTTTCTTAACTGCTTTCTTTTTTAGCGCCTTCTTTTTAGTTGTTTTCTTTTTCTTAGTGGCTTTCTTCTTTGCTTTCGCTAAATCCTCAAATTTCTTTTGGACTTTTGCAAGATCAGCTTTTGCTTCTTTCATAAACTTTTTAGCAGCAGTAATCTCACTTTTGAACTTCTTGTCAATTGCTTTTTCGATACTTCTTTTTTCTTTCTCAAAGTTCTTTTTGAGATCACGAATATCTTTATCAACAAAATTATTGATGTCTCTTTGAGCTTCTTTAAGAATTGATTCGAAGTTCTTAATAAGTGAATCAATATTCCCTTGGTTGAAGAAAGCATTGATTTCTTTTTGAAGTTTTTTAAACTGTTTTACAAACTGATTCGACATTATATTTCTCCTATTAACTAAAATAAAACTTATTCGATTTGTTTATCGGCACTCTGTAGCCAAAACCAAAGCTCTTGGTTTTCACCTTGATTATAGGGCAAAATTGTCTCCTTTTGTACTCAGAATTCGTATAGAGCTTTAAGGTTTTATCGATATCGGCTTCAGGAAGCTTCATTTTGACTAAATCATCCTTAGAGTAACGATAACTCAAAAGGCATTCCAGAATAGTATCAAGAATGGGATAAGGGGGAAGGCTATCAGTATCGTATTGATTTTCTTTTAGCTCTGCACTTGGCCTTCGATCAATAATTCCTTGGGGAATAAGATCATTTCTTGTCTCATTGAGGTAATGACAGAGGGAGAAAACTTCAGTCTTATAAAGATCACCAATAAGAGAAACCGCTCCAACACTATCTCCATACAATGTAGAATAGCCGACAGCAATCTCTGACTTATTTGAGGTATTAACGACAAGTCTTCCTGTTTGATTCGATCGGGCCATAAGGAGAGTTGCTCTAATTCTGGCTTGAACATTTTCATCAGCTAATCCTTCAAAGTCCTCGGTATAGTTCATATGGAAAGTGTTTCTAACCATAGAGTGAAGGAACTTTATAGGGACACTTTTAAGAGGGATTTTAAGGTTTTTACAAAGCTTTTCTGAGTATTCATAGCTCTCAGTTTTAGAGTATTGGCTAGGCATATAAAGCGCTTCAATTGTCTGACCTTCTTTGAGTGAGAGCTTTAAAAGAGCGAGTGTTAAGGCTGAATCAATCCCACCTGAAAGAGCAACAAGGAAGTGTTGGAAACCATTCTTTCTCGCATATTCCTGAATCCCGAAAGTTAAGGCCTGAATCAGCTCTTCGTGATCGGAATCTTCCAAAGCCTGAAGCCTGGGTTCTTTACCTGCCGTGAGATGAGGGGCGAAAAGATCCTCCCAGGAATGGTTAACATTAAGAGTGATTGTTTGATAGCGTTTTCTTTTTATCTTTTCCCAGGGGATTGTCTCAGTTGTTGCTTCAAACAAAGACGCCTGATAAATTTCTTCGTCTCCATTGAGTACGAAACTGCCCCCGTCAAAAAGAATCTCATCTTCTTCCGCGACAAGATTTACGTAAACTAAAGGAGCTTTTAAGAGATGCGATATCGTTCGTGCCTGTCTTTTTCTTTTCTCAAGCTTTCTCAGCTCGTAGGGACTCGCACTCATATTAACGATCAGATCAAAGGGCTCCTTTTCTTCACTGAGAAGATCGAGAGGATTTTTCGAGTAGTGAACAGAAGGCCACATATCTTCACAGATAAGAAGACCTATTTGCTGTCCTTGCCACTTGATCGTTGTCGATTCTTGTCCCGGAGTGAAGTATTTTCGCTCATCAAAGATGTCATAATTAGGAAGCTGCATTTTTGAATAGATTTTTGTTAGTTTCGACCCTGGTTGGGCCATCCAAATCACATTTTCTATTTTTGAGGGAGTTCCACTTTTAGAAAACTCGTAATGAAGCCCTCCCATCAGGAAAAGGTGCTCAGATTGTGGAGCATTTTGAAAGCTCTGATTAAGCCGTTCTAGATGAGTGAGGTATTGCTCAATGAAAGAGTTTTGTAAGCAAAGATCTTGGACAGGGTAACCACAGAGGAAGAGTTCAGGAAAGATGTGCAAGATCGGTTCAGAAAGTGGGTTTTTGAGCTCTTGAACCACTAATTTTCGAATCCCCTCAAAATCACAAAGGTTCTGTAGATGTTGATGAATTTTTATATTGTGACTCATGTTTCTTGACTCTGTTTTGTATCCTCGCTACATACAACGAATACACTATAAAGGGTTAAAATTCCATGAATATGTCGCAAAGTGTTGTTATTGTGGGAGCAGGTCTTGCTGGTACAGATGCTGCTTATTATCTCGCTGAGAGAGGGGTGAAAGTTTATCTCTATGAAAGTAAAGAGATTCAAAAAACGCCTGCTCAAAAAACAAACTATCTTGCAGAGCTCGTTTGCACGAATTCATTAAAATCAACGGCGACAACTTCAGCTCATGGTCTTTTAAAGTTAGAGATGCAATCACTTGGTTCTTTGATCCTTTCAGAGGCAAAGAAAGCAGCGGTTCCAGCTGGAGACGCGCTTGCTGTTGATCGCGATCAGTTTGCGGAAGCAGTGACTTCTAAAATTAAGAATCACCCTAATATTACTTATATTTCTCAAGTTGTTTCTAATCCAGAGCAACTCAAAGAAAAGCATCAAGCTTCTCATGTCGTTATTTCTTCTGGACCACTCACTTTAAAACCACTTGAAGAATGGATTGTTCAATCTGTAAGCGATGATGATCTTTACTTTTATGATGCGATTGCCCCTGTGGTTGATGCGGACAGCTTAGATTACGAAGAGCTTTATTTTATGGACCGTCATCAAAAACATGAAGGACCTGGAGATTATCTCAATATTCCTCTTAATGAAGAACAATACTATAAGTTTGTGAACGATGTTCTGAAGGCCGATAAAGTTCCAGCTCAAAATTTTGAAAAAGAAACGTTTTTTGAAAGCTGCCTTCCCATTGATGTTATGGCGTCTCGGGGCCCTGACACTCTTCGCTTTTCTTGTATGAAGCCGATTGGGCTTGAGAGAAAAGGGGAGAAGCGTTCCTATGCTGTTATTCAGTTGAGAAAAGAAAACCTTCTTGGATCTGCTTTTAATATGGTTGGATTTCAAAATCGTCTTACTTACAAAGAACAAGTCAGGATTTTTCGAACTTTGCCAGGATTCAAAAAGGCTGGTTTTCTTCATTTAGGATCGGTCCATCGAAATACTTACCTTAATGCTGCTAAAATTTTGAATCCTGATTTGAGCATGAAGGCTAAACCAGGTATTCATTTTGCAGGTCAGATTGCAGGAGTTGAAGGATATACCGAAAGTGCAGCAATTGGTCTTTATGTCGCTTCCCAAATTTTTAGAGAATTAGAAGGAAAGGAATCTGTAAAGTGGCCGAAAGAAACAGCAATTGGAGCTCTCATCGAATATCTCATGACTTCGGTAAAACCCGTTCCGAGTAATGTGAATTTTGGACTGCTTCCAAGAATTGAACTCAATCGAGAACAAAGAAAAAGTAAAGACCGTAAAAAAATTAAAAAACAACTTGTCAGTGATAAAGCTCAAGAGGTCTTTCATGAGTTTATGGGGTCTCTTCAATAATGAAGTCTTCTCTCATCATTCTTGCCTGCTTTTTGTGGGCCTTCGATGCTTTAGTTCGTTATCCTTTGATGGAAGCTGGTTATTCAAGTTTGACTGTTGTTTCCTTTGAGCATTTTTTCGGCTTAGGAATGCTCTCGATTTTCTATCGTCAAAAGTTTCGAGAGCTTTTTAAGTTTCATTATTTTGTCCCCTTTCTCGTTATAGGAGGATTTGGCTCTGCTCTCGCGACTCTCGCTTTTACGAAATCCTTTGAAGTCTTAAACCCTTCTTATGTGATTCTCCTTCAAAAGCTCCAACCCTTGGTTGCTATCCTTCTGGCTTCGATTGTTTTAGGAGAAAAAATACATTCAAAGTTCTTGATGTGGGCAGGAGTGAGTATTATAGGTGCTATCCTGATCGGTTATGAAGATCTTTACGAATTCATGAGCTCTGATCAATTCAATGCTCAAAATCTTTTTCATGAAGCGAAATTTGCCGGATATGTTTATGTCATTATTTCAATAATGGGATGGGCCAGTGCCACTGTTTATGGAAAGAAATTAACAAACATGGGATTAGACGAGTCATCAATTCTCTTAGGAAGATTCTTTTTTGGATCCTTAATGCTTTTTCCCTTTTGTTTTCAAGATGGATATCTATCTGGTGTTAATATAGAATTTACAATTAAAGTTGTCGCTCTAGTTTTTTTCTCAGGTCTACTTGCTATTTCTCTTTATTATAAAGGTCTTAAACATACTCCTGCGAGAATTGCGACATTGCTTGAGCTTTTCTTTCCATTTTGTGCTGTTTTTGTAAACTGGATTATCTTAGATCAAAAGTTAGGAATGCTTGAATGGCTTGGCGGAGGGCTTCTTGCTGTGAGCGCGGTGGTATTACAAAGGAATCGTTATTAAAGTTCTAATAGGAGTTGATCAGCTCGTTGAAAGAGATATGTCCACATCGATGGTCGAAACACTTCTTTCTATCGGTCATGAAGTAGAATTAGTTAGTTTAATCCATAAACCTGGAAATATTGTAGGTCCTCTTCATAGTCATAAAACGACGAGCAGCTATCTTTCTTTATTTTTTAAGAAAAAGAGCTCATTAGAACGATTCCCCAATTGGACAAAATCGGCTGCTAAGAAATTTAAAATTCCTAAAGCTGATTTTTATCTCTTCTTATCTACTGGTTTTTTCCATCTCGTCGAAACAGATCCTAAAATTCCGCGAGTCGATTACCTCTATGGAGAAGCTTCTCGTTTTAATAATCTTAAGAATACACAGAAGATTAATGTTTGTTCTCAATCACTCGGAAATACACTTGAGCTAGAAGAGGTAAATGTCATTCCAGCGCCTTTTATTAGTCGAGATTTTCCTGTGATGGGAAAGTATTATGAAAATAAGAATGTTTTGCTTCGAACAGAAAATATGGATCGTGTGCAACTTTACAAGGTGATCAGCTTGCTTGGAGCAGATTATCAACTTAAGGTGATCTCTAAGTCAAAACAAGTTCATGAGTTAAAAACAGAGTTTCCACAGATTGAATTCTTTGGAGAACTTAATAGCAATGCCCTTTATATTGAACTTTTAAAGTCTTTAGTTTTTATTGACGATTGTGATCACGCTTTTCCGGTCGAAACGTTTTGTTCTCTTTGTACGGGAATTCCTGTTATCGTCAAAGAAAATCAAGTGAATTCAGAGTTTTTAGTCGGGGATATTTGTTCATTTTATAGAGATTATGATGATTTTAAATCTAAATTATCTGATTTTCTTGGAGGAGAAACTAATTTCAAACCAGACCTCTTGAGAAGATATGCTCTTCGCTTTAATGAAAGAATTTTTAAAAATCGATTTCTAAGACTGATTAACATTCAAAAAAAGAGTTATCGCCTTTGAAAAGAGCATCCCATTTTTCCTGACTTATTCTTTCTAGGTCTCCATTGCTTTGGGAATCTTCAAGATAAAGATAGTTTTTATTAGGAGATCCTTCAAAAGAATAAGTGTAGGTAAAGTTTCCTAAATTACAGTTTTCGTTTTTGGGCTTATGGAAAAGCGTAACAGCTTTTTTCTTTGGATCGATGAGGACCTTTCCTTCTAGCCTAAAAGCTTGTTTGCTCTGACCTACAATTTTTATCGTGGGATCAGTCGTTCTAATTTCTCTAACTGTTATCATCGTGAAAATAAGCTCTTTATCATTTTCGTCTTTTTCCGCTATCCTCAGAATAAAACTTCCTGCGGGAACGTCTTCGAATTCCATTTCCATCATCCACCATTGACCTATGAGAGCAGGATCAGCGTAACTTGAAAGACTAAAAAGCATAAGAAGATAAATCAATTTTTTCATAAAACCATTATAGGTTCTTAATGGTCAAGAGATGAGAGTTCTATATTATTTTCAATAAGATGTTTATTTTTTAGACAGCCCATCTCAAGTCGAACTTAGTCAATCAATTCTTGAATTCAGATTCTCTGCAAAGGTGTAAATAAGGCCATAAGACCCAAGGTTTGAAGGCCAACTCCATCAGCTGAGATATCTCTGCATAAACCCTTTACTGCAAGATCTACGAATTATTGCATAAATAACAATGAACACAGATTATAAAGGTAAAATCTTTTCTATATTAAGGCTTTTGATTAAGATAAATTGTTATTTTAGTGAGACTGTTTGTAACGACTTCATCGGGATCAAAACCTGGAGGAACTTCGAAAACAGTTGCCGCCGAGTGGTTATGACCCCCACCACCAAGCTCTTGAGCGATTTCGCCCACGTCGATATCTCCGTGAGAGCGGAGGCTGAGTTTTATTTTCCTTCCTTCCTCACGGAACATACAAGCGATCTTAACATTTTCAAGTACGAGAAGGTTATTGATATAAGCATGAGTATCTTCGAGGTCTGATTCATATTTATCAAATTCATCTTTTGTAATTCGAATCCAAGCAACTTTTCCATCGTCACTTGTCTGACAATTTTTCAAAATATGACCGAGTAAATGCATTTGCTTCAGTTTTCGAGCACCATAAATATGGTTATAGGCTTTTGTCGTTTTAACCCCTGTCTCTAAAAGTTCGGCGATCAGTTTATGAGTGTGATGGGTGACTGAAGGATAGCGAAAAGTATTCGTATCAATAAGGATAGCGGTGTAAAGAGCAAGCGCCATTTCTTCGCTATATTGAATACCCATTCTCTTGATGAGTCTTCCCGTAATTTCGCCAGTCGCTGAAGCTTTAACATCAATATAATGAATTCCAAAGCTGATATTTTCAGAAGGGTGATGATCGATATAGATAATATTTGAAAACGCAGAAAGATATTGGCTCATTTTTAAACCCGTTCGTGAAATCTTATTCGTATCGACAATGATGATCAGATCCGGCTTAAAGCCTTTATGTTTTTTTTGAAGATCATCTAGAGAGATAATTGTTTTTTTGGGATCAAGATAACTATAACGATCAAGTAGAGGTTCTTCATTCACGCAGAAACATTCTTTCCCTAATTCTCTCAGGGCCAAGCACAGAGAAATCTGACTCCCAAGCCCATCAGCATCAGGAACGATATGAGTCGTAATAATAATTTTTTCGTGCTCAGAGAGGACTTTCTTTAAACGGTTATAAAATTCTTCGGTCATGAGATCTATTATATCGACTATATGTGTCGTTTCATGAGGCGGAATCTTTTCATTCCTCACCTGACTGAGTTACTATTTTATTTATGACCATGATGGTGGAACTCGATCAAGTATCGAAAAATTTTGGAGACCGAAAGGTACTAGATGAGATCAGTTTAGAGCTGAAATCTGGTGAAATCCATGGATTTCTTGGACCGAATGGTGCTGGGAAATCAACGACAATAAAAATTATTTTGGGACTTTTACGACCTGAATCAGGTTCAGTGAAATTATTTGGAGAGTCGCTTTCTGAAACTTTTCCTAAAAAGGCCTATCGAGTTGGAGTTCTTCCCGAATTTCCACCTCTCTACGAAGATATGATCACGGAGGAGTATTTTGAGTTTCTTTACCAACTCAAATACCCACAGAAGCTCTCAAAAACTGAACTTAATCAGTTAATAGAAGATTTTGAACTTCAAGAATCAAGAGGTCGGTTAATTAAAAATCTTTCAAGAGGAAATAAACAGAAAATTGCATTGGCCCAAGCTTTTCTTGGACGGCCAGAAATTGTGATCCTTGATGAACCCACTCTTGGGCTTGATCCTGAAAATATTGTTCGCGTTCGTGAGATTATTAAAAAAGTAGCCAAGAACTGTACGGTCTTTCTTTCAAGCCATCTTTTAAATGAAGTTCAACTTTTATGTGATCGAGTAACAATCATTAATCAAGGTAAAATCCAGTTAAGTCGTTCTGTGTCTGAACTTTCAAATTTATTTGCAATGGATAAACAATTCTCTCTTAAAACTCGTAATGAAATCACCTCTGATGATTTGGTTGAATTAAAGCAAAGATTTCAATTGCAATTTCTTGGACAGGAAGATCATTATTGGCGTTTTCAAGGAGATCTTGATGATGAAAAAAAGTCAGAACTTTTTCAGTTTCTTGGAAATAAAGACTTAGGAGTTCTTGATGCCCATTGGAAAGAAGTCAATTTGGAACAAATTTATTTGAAAACCTTGAAAGGAGATTATGAAGTCCCTCGTCAGTAAAGAGATTCGTAATTATCTCTCTCATCATTTTGTTTTCATTCTTGCCGCTGCTTTTAGTGTTCTTTCCGGCGTGATTTTTCTCAACCTTTTAGGTCAGTACTTTCATATCACTGAATTAGGAAAGGGGGATCAAGTTGATCCCATTATGTTCGTGATTGTTGGTTTCTTCAATAATATGAATTTTATCCTTATTTTTCTCGTTCCTTTAATTTGTATGAACTTATTTTCAAAAGAACACAAATCTGGGACGATAACTTTGCTTTTCACTTCTCGTTTCTCCCGATGGGAAATTATATGGGCAAAGTTTATGAGTGCTTTTGTTCCAATACTCTTAGTTCTTTCTCCTTTAATCGTCTATCTCATGATCTTTTGGTTTTCTGGACTTTATGAGAAAAGCTATCTCTTATCAGGTGGACTTGGAATTCTTCTCAACCTTATTATCTATACAAGTCTTGGAGTATTTTTTTCTAATCTCTTTTTTAAATCTTCGGTACTTGCTGCTTTTCTTCACGTAGCGACGTTAATTTTATTGAATTCAATTCAATCATTTGCTCAATACACAGATAATTACATCATCCATAAATTAATTCTTTATATCTCTGTGGTCCCTCATTATATCAATGTTTTACGAGGTGTTCTTAGTACGAGCGATATCGTTTACTATCTTCTCTGGAGTGGATTCTTCCTTTTTCTTTCGCACAAGATCTTTCGCCTTAGGGAGATTGCATGAAGATTTTATGGACATCGATTTGGTTTTTGCTTTTTTATTCTCTCGGTGCACTTGTTCTGGTTTTTCCAGGAGAGTACACTTCTTTTAAATGGTCTTTAACAGGCTTTATCGTTTTTTATGGCCTTATTCTTTGGTATCGCGAAGGTTGGAAACTTCCTTGGAGATCTAATAGTAAAGATCTTTTCAGTCATGTCCTTAATGTTTTCTTGATGGGGTCAATCTTTTCATTAGTCGCATATTTCTCTTATCAGAGGTCTTGGACTTTTGACCTCACGTCACAAGAAATAAATAAAGTTTCAGAATCTACTAAACAAACACTGGGTAAAATAAACAAACCCTTCAAAGTTACAGTTCTTGCCGAGAAAAAGAATTGGCAACAAATTAATGACTTTTTTCAATTTTTTTTGCCAGAGCAACGGAATATAAAAATAGAGCTTTTTTCACCTGCTCAAAAAACAGCTTTACTTCAAAGTCTTTCGATAAAAAAAATCCCTGCCTATATCTATGAATATGAAAAACAAAAGAGAGTTGGTTACCACTTGAATGAGGGAGAGTTCGTCAAAAAAGTCAATTCACTGATGGGGGTTAAACCAAAAACTCTTTGCTGGCTGGAAGGTTTTTCTGGTGTTAATCTTCATGAAACAGGTCGGAATGGAGCAAGTTATTTAAAAAATCTTATGCTTCAAGAAGGTCATAGAGTTTTAACGACCAATAAACCTCTTAATGACTGCGATACTTATCTCTCCATGGGATTTCAGTCTCAAAAGGAAGAAGATGTTCTCAGGTTAAAGAAATTTATTGGAAAGAAACCGATCTTATTTGCTTTTGATCCTGACCTAAAGAAGAAACGACCTCAAAGTTTTTCGGAAGTTTTAAAAGAAGGTGGGATTGAAATTAACAATAATGTTGTTATTGATAGAGAATCAATGAAGACAACTGGCCAGGCCGTAAATTTGTCTTTTTCGACGAGTGGACAAGGGCATCAGGTTTTTCAAGGACTTTCTAACCCATTAATGCTTCCTTTAAGCACGTCTTTTAAAGTTGCTGAAAAGGTCGAAAAAATTCTTATGACGCCGGATTTTCCGAAGAGTTGGGGGGAAACGGACCTTAGTTCTCTTGTTGAAACAGGAGAAGTTAGTTTTTCTCCAACCGATACGCGTGGACCTATCCCTATTTTTGTAGAGTCTTCGATCAAGGGCCAAAAACTTTATGTTTTGGGAACGAGTTTATTTGTGACGAATGCTTATAAGGCCTATTCTGAAAATTTTCATTTTTTTCTCAATATTCTTTCAAATCTTCTTGGAGAAGATATTCTGAAAGATCGATCTCAAATAAAAAGTGAATCACTTCAATTCACTCAATCTCAACTTAATCTGGTTACTTATCTCTGTCTGATAGTAACACCTTTGAGTTTTCTATTGATTGCCTTTTACTGTTTTAGAAGAAGGGTAAGACAATGAAACGACTTGAAAATAATGTTGTTTTAACTTTTGTATTTTTTATTTTACTTGGTGGAATATGGTTTTTTGAAAATAGAGACCAGTCGAATGTAAATATTAAAGAATCTCTCTATTCAGAGCTCTCATTTCCATTAGAACGACTTGAGTATGAAGGAAGATTTCTTTATAGAAAACAAGGTTATTATCATTATGGATCGACCGGTGTCATTATTCCCGATCAGGTTGTGAATGATTACTTGAATACTTTTAAAGGGATTTCAAAGATAGAGCAAATCCAAATCCTACCTAAAAACTTAAAGGTCGATTTTGAATTGGTTTTTAATCAGTCTCGAATTGTATTTTATAAACCTATTCCTCAAACAGGTAATTTTTTTGTTCAATTGAAAAAAAATGATCTTGAAGAAAACATTCTTGCAAATTCAATTGAAGAATTTGAAGGACTTTATAAAGACGAAGCAGATTTAAAACTTAAATCTTTTAATCTAATGAAAGAGAAGCTGATTAGATGGGAAAAGACTCTTCTGAAAAATAAAATAATTCCAGAGTCTTTTTCATCTATTACGCGAAAGATAGGAGAGGGTAGAGAAGCTTCTATTAGTTTTCATTTATATCAAACATCACCAGAAGTTCCTGAAGTACTTGGTTATAATAAAGCTTTATTTGATGATTATAAAGAGCAATTGAAGCGACTTACTCCTGTTGATATTTTTAATGAACTTCCTCGTAGCACAAAATTGTGGGGCTCAATTATATTGAGCAAAGAAGTACTTGAGCTTCATTCACTTGACGGTATTTACTATCTCAAAAAAGGAAAAAACTATTGGCAGCTTTCTGAAGAAGGAATTACTCTTCTCTTGAAGCCTGTGAAGTCTCTTTGGAATGATCAATTTCATTGGGTAACTCAAAGTTTTCAAGACTTGAAAGGTTTTAAGTTTAAGTTTGGAAAAAATGAGCTTCCTATCCAAATCAACAAAAGAGCTGAGCTTGTTTTTCAGGCGGATAATCTCAACCAAAAGCAGATACAAGGAATTAAGGAGATTCTTTGTTATGTTTCACAATGCCGAGAAGACTATAAAGCATTAAGAATTAACTCATTTGAATCAAAAAAGTCTTATCCTTATCAAATAGAGTTCTCAAATCATAAGATTCTTTTTAAGCTTGATGGTCCACTACTAAAACTATTTGATCCCGGTTCTAAGGTTGAACTTGAATATTTGTGGTCTTTATTTCGAGAAGGTGACTTGTTCGCAGGCCTTTCTAGGTTATAATGATTTCATGAACGCTCTTTATTCTCAGTTTTTCTATAATCTTTTTGCTCCTGAAGAAAATACAGGCGAGAATGCATTAAATCTCACTCAGGTTCTCTTATTGAGTTGGCCTTTTGTTATCCTGAAGTTTTTTGTTGAATTCATTCTGACCTATTTCTTTCTCGATCAAATTGCACGAGGACTTCTTTTTGAAGGAGATTATGAGGGCCTTTATAGTCTTTTCTCGACTCAAAGTTTAAAACTAGGCTTTTTTGTTATCTTCGCTAAAAGTTTTTTCACTATGTTGTTTTTTCCTTTATGGGGCTTCTTTGCTTATATTTTCTGGAAAGTCATTTTAAATTTCTACTTTTGGGCCTTGAAGATAACTGATGAAAAGGACGAGTTAGTTGATGAAATTGTCTGTGCTGGTTTTAGCGGATATATCTTTTATTTTATTCCAATTATTGGAGATTTTGGCACTTCTATTGCCCGGTTAGTGGTGCTATTTCAAGCTTTAAGAAGAAGAATCGATATTTCAGCTCTTGCTTCGTTTTTTATTCTTCTTACACCACCTCTCTTTTTTGGATGCTTCCTTGTCATTTTAGCAATTATGATTCAATTTCTTACAATTTCCTGAATCTAAAAAATTCTTAAGATGATATGCGCTTCGCGAAATGATCCGAGTCAAAAGATCGGGTAATTTAACTTCATGACTTATTACTCAGTACACTTTCAAGGTCATCTTGAAGTTATATGCGGTCCTATGTTTTCAGGGAAGACAGAAGAACTCATTAGAAGAGTTCGTAGGGCCCAGATCGCTCGTCAGAAGGTTCAGATCTTCAAACCGGCAATTGATATTCGCTATGATGAAACAGAGGTTGTAAGCCATTCTGCTCAGAGCATACCAAGCCAACCAGTTGAAAAGTCTGAGCAAATTCTTGAACTTCTTAAAGATTCAACGCGAGTTGTCGCATTAGATGAAGTTCAGTTCTTTGATGAGCACATTATTTCAGTTGTCCAGAAGCTTGTTGCTCGAGGATACCGAGTTGTCTGTGCTGGTTTAGACCTTGATTATAGGGCCGTTCCTTTTGGTCCGATGCCGACGCTTCTGGCCCTTGCTGACGAAGTTGTAAAAATTAAGGCAATCTGTACCGTTTGTGGAGCTCCTGCTTCACGATCTCAGCGCATTGTCGCTTCTGATGATCAAGTTGTTTTAGGTGAGCTTAATGAGTATGAGGCGAGATGCCGTGCTCATTATGAATTTGAACCTGAACTTATCAATCCGGTCCCTGCAACTGATCAACCTTCCGCGCCGCTTTCTTAATCCATTCTCTTTTGTTATAAAGGTTTCTTTTTAAAGGAGATTCCGGTGGGCGCTAGTATTGACGTTATGATTTCTGAAGAACAAATCCAAGAAAGAATTAAGAGGATGGCCCAAGAAATTCGTAAGGACTTTGGAGAAGAGGATGTCACTCTCATTTGTATATTGAAAGGGTCTTATATTTTTTGTGCTGATCTTATGAGAGCTCTTGGGGGTCCCTGTCAGGTTGAGTTTTTGCGAGCTGATTCTTATGGAGATGGTACTGAAACTTCAGGTGAAGTAAAACTTCATTATCATTTTACAAAATCTCTTGAAGGAAAAAATGTTCTTTTAGTCGAAGATATTGTTGATACAGGAACAACTTTGAAATTTGTTATGGAGTCTTTAGCGACGAAAGAACAGCCAAAAACTTTGAAGCTTGCAAGCCTTTTAAGTAAGCCTTCTCGCCGTGTTCACGAAACGCGGATTGATTATCTTGGCTTTGAAATAGAGGATAAATTTGTCATTGGTTATGGTTTAGATTACGCTCAAAACTATAGGGAGCTTCCTTATATAGGAGTGTATAACAGTGGCGGAGCCGAATAAACTTATTCTTAATTCAGTAGAAAAGTCGGGGAGTGTCCGAGTTGATTTACTTGGTGGGACTCTTGATCTCTTTCCAATTAATCATCTTTATAAATCACTTTTTACGCTTAATATGGCAACTTCTCTAAAGGCGAAAGTTAAGTTAAAAAAAATTGATCAAGATAAAATCATTATTCATTCTACCAATTATCAAAGTTCTAATGAATATCCTCTCGAGCTTTCTTTTTACAAAGAAAATATTTTTCAACCAAACTCCTATGAAGAATTGACTTTTGTTTTACTCCTCATTGATCACTTTAAACTCGAAGAGGGAATTGAGGTCTGGTTGGATTCTGATGCACCTGCAGGTTCAGGGCTTGGTGGTTCATCAAGCTTAGGAGTGACCTTATTCAGTGCTCTCTCGGAGATGACAGGTCAAAAAAATTCAAAAGAATTAGTTGTTAAAGCAGTTAGAAATTACGAAGGTATGATTTTAAATCAGGGAATTCCTGGCTATCAAGATTACTATCCTGCACTCTTCGGTGGAATCCTGGCATTGAAAGCAGATGTCATGGGAACAAGCTTGGAACAAATTTATGATGAAGAATTAAAATCTTTTCTTGAAGAGAAACTTCATCTTTTGTACTCGGGATCGAGTAGAGATTCTGGGATCAATAATTGGAATGTTTATAAAGGTTTTTTTGATAATGATGAAAAAATTCGAGTTGGAATGAGTGAAATCGCGCACCTTTCTCGGGAAGCCTATCAAGCAATTAAGTCTAAAAATTATATGAAACTTTTAGAACTGATTGTTCTTGAAGGAAAGGCCAGAAAAAAATTGTCTTCGACCATTCTTAACGAAGACATGAAGAAATTAGAAACAAAGCTTTCTGAATTAAATCGAGCTGAAGTTGGACTTAAGGTTTGTGGGGCCGGAGGTGGTGGTTGTTTCCTTGTAACAGGACTTGATGAAGCTGAATTAGATTCTTATTTAGAACAGACTCCTTTTAAGAAACTTCCTCTAAAAGTTGAAGGACCTCTAGCATGAGCCTTAAGAAAAAGAAATTAGCAGGTATTGGAGTTGGATCAGGAAAAAAAGATAGTTTCTTTTTTTGCGTTCTTGAACATTTTCCTGAAGAGAAGAGATGGTTTCTCAAGACATGCCAACAACTTAAAGAATTTCAATACCCAGAGACTGAAGATAGTTTACTTTCTTGGAGTCGTGATTTTGATTTGAGTACAGTTGTCGTCGATTTTCCTTTAAGTATGCCTCTTTGCCATGATTGTCAGTTAGAATGTCCTGGTTCCTTCCATTGTGAAGTGACTGAAGTCGTTAATGCACGAAAAGATCTTGATGAATTATTAGCTAAGGACGCTGTTTTATTATCGAAAAATCCTAAGAAGTATGAACAGGAAAGACATGCTTTAGAAACTGGGCAACTAGAAAAGCATGATCAAATTTTATCGAAATCCTTTAAGAGGAAGCTCAAAAAAGGTTTTGTTCCTTATTGGAATCGTCCTTTGGATTTAAAAGTTTGGAAAAAGTTTTACGATGATTTGCTGCTATACTTTAATATAAGCTTCGATTCCTTTGGAAATGAAAATCTCATTCAAATCTTGAGATTTAAATATCTTTCAAAACATTTTAACTCGGATCTTAAGCTCTATGAGTCGAATTATCATATTTGTCTTTTAGAACTTCTGAGAAAAGGGGTTATCTTAAAAAAGAACTTGATTGATATGAAGAGTTTGGAAACAGCCGTTTTGGGAAGAATGGATATTCTGAAACAAATAGAAGAAAAGCTTAATGTTTTTATGTATGAGAATGACCGTGAAGTTATGATCAAAAACCCAAGGGCCTTTCAATCCTTTATCCTGACTCTTTCAGGTAGGTGCCTGCTCGAAGATTCTTTTGACTCCTATCTCAATAGTGAAAAAAACTTTTTTATTCCTCAGTTCTAACTTAAAATGAACTTAAGGTTGTTATTAATTTAGAATTTTTGAAAGCTATTCTAATTTGTCTCAAGACGTAGCAAGCTCCAGATAAAAAAAATCTTTACTTTAACCAAAGAAAGTTACTGATGATAATGAATCTCTAGAATATAATGACTTTATTCTTAGATATTTCTCTAACATCTTTATAGTTTAGCATTCACATCAATTTATTGGCAGGTTGGACTGCGTTATGACTACTAGTTTTTACTAAGAAAAAGATAAAGCCTATTTCAATTAAAATAATCAAACTTAACCAAATCCAGATTTCATTCCAGTTTAAAAAGGGAATTGTCAGGAGAGTGATGAGAACTTTTAAAGGAATGTGGACATAATGGATAAGTTTTCTCGAGCCTAATTTATTTTTAAAATAAAGCCAAAAACAAAAGAAGTTTATTAATAATATCAAAAAGATTAATATATCAAAATTAAGTAAAATGAATTCAACGATTTGTATCCTGTCGCTCCATTGAAGAAAGTCAAAGTCTCCGAGCATGCTCCAGGGAATCATTCTTGCAATTCTTAATGGCGCCTCGAGTAATCCATTTCTTAGTACCAAGACCAATAAAATATCAGTAAAGAAAAGGCTGATAGGAATGAGGGCTTCACGAACGCTAGGAGAGAGATCTTCAAGAATTGCCGATAACAGCTTTTTCATAGATAATAAAGAATAGGAGATTCATTAGCTAAAGTCGAATAACATGGATACGTTTGCCTCTTTTTTCTTATTTTTGATTTCAATTGGAGCTCTTCTTTTAGGAGCTTCCTGGGCCTTGGATAGTGCTGAAAGAATTGGGCGACAGCTTAAATTTCCTCCAATAGTTATTGGAGTTCTTTTTATTGGGTTTGGAACATCTTTACCTGAGCTGGTTGTTTCTCAACTTGCTTGTTTAAAAGGAATGCCTCAAGTTTCACTTGGAAATGTCATTGGCTCTAATATTTCAAACATCGCTTTGATTTTAGGAATTAGTGGAATTCTTGTTCGAATTCCAATTTCGAGCAAAGCTGAAAAACGTCAAATTATTTTTAATCTCTCACTCGTTTTGCTTTTTACTGTGATCTATTACTCCTTTGATACATTTAATCTACTGACAGGTGGAATACTGATTGTTTTCTTTGTTTTTTATTTCATCAGAGTTGTTATTAACTCAGATGAGACTCAGGAATGCCTCGATAAAGATATAAACATGAAAAAATCAGATATCCCTCAGTTTTTAATCAGTTTGATTTTTATTTATTTTGGTGGTGAATATTTGATCAAATCAACAATTGAGCTTGGAGCACATTTTGGTTTTTCAGAGTATATTGTTTCCGTTATTGCTTTGGCATTTGGAACTTCTGCTCCTGAACTTTTTACGGCGCTCCTTGCATGTAAAAAGAAAGAGAATTACGATTTGATTCTTGGAAATATAATGGGATCAAATATATTTAACCTTTCACTTATTTTAGGCTCAACAGGTTTTTACTCCTATACTTTAAGAGGAGTTGATCTTAAATTTGAAATCATGATTCTTCTAGTCCTGTCCGTTTATTCTCTCGTGCAATCCTATATTAGACCAGTCATTACTAGAAGAATTGGATTCACTTATATTTTACTTTATGCTCTGTCGATTCATTATTGGATTAGTCAATGAAGCTACTCATTCTTTTCTTATCAATTCAATACGTTTCAGCATTAGATAGACAGGAGTTTCGAGCTTTAATTAAAGAAAATAATGAAGATGCCCAATTGAGTAGTTTTAAATTCAAAAAATCATCAAAATCTTACTTTCTTGATCTCGATAATGATGGAGTCAATGAGAATATTATTTTCACCCTCGGAGATGGTCACTATTATCTTTCAATATCGAGAAAAAATAGAGTCCTTTACTCTCAAAAAATTAGAGTTGAAGGAGAGGGGAAAATTGATAAGTTTCAGCTTGAAGATATTGGTCAAGGTTTCAGTACTCTTCTGATCTATTTAAGAGAGGGAAAGTTTACAACCATTGATCGTTTGAAAAAATCTCGAATCGACTTAATTACTTTTAATAGAAAAAAAATTAAACAAGCTTCTTATATTGAAGGCCCTTTGATTTCTTATAAAAATGTGACTTGGAATAATAACGAAAAGGAATTGAACTCAAATATTAGATTTGTTCTTTTTCCAAATTTCAAATTTAAGTCTCTTGTCATTGAAGATGCTCAAACCTCTTATACTTTATCTTGGGATTTAAAGAATAGAACTTGGCTTTAGTTAGCTGGCCTTCTTGATTTCATCGTCGCCTTCTTCTTCGTGTTTTGATTTTAAAATAAAGAGGTTGTCTTGATATTTTCCTCTTATATAAGTCTCGTCTTTACGGTACTTCCTTTGTCTTCGAGACATTTCAATCTTTATACCTAGATAAAGCACTGCTGGAAGTCCGATAAAAAGAGTAAATAGTCCTGTTAAGCTCATGTTAATTTTATCGGTTAGAAAGATCAAAAACTTTAGTAAAAAGCTTGGTCAAATTAATTCGTGATTTCAATTAGATAGCTGCAAGCCTTCAAATTTCTTAGATTTTTTTTTAGTGACTAAAGTTTTTAAGATTAGAAGTCGATTAGAGACCTAGAGAGGTCTATATGAAAGCCTTTTTGTTTGTATGGCTAACGACATTTTTTGTTTATTTTTCTTATAAGGGTTATAACCTCGATCGTTCTGTATTTACTGGAAGTGATCGGGAAGAACAATACTATTATAAGTCACTTCTTTTCGCTAAAGAAAATACTGAGCTAAAAGCGCAGTTGAGCCGTATGGTTCATGAAGTTCAAAAGCTTAAAAGTAAAAATCATTATTTAACACTAAAACTTGAAGAAAAGAATGAGATAGGGCAAGCAAGTTTAGGAAGATCCCTTGCGAGTTTTACACCCGTTAGAAAATTAAATCTTGCTACAAGTGATACAGACCATGTTCAGTATGACATCTATAAATGGGGAGAGTATAAGCTTTATACAATTGCGAATCGTGAATACAATCTTAAAAACTATGATAAAGCTTCTCAATTTTATGTCGAACTCATTAATCAATATCCTGATAGTGACTACTTATCAGAATCACTTCTCCTAAAATCAGCTTATTCTTGTTACCGCACAGGAAAATATTATAAGCAAGCAATCAACGTTTTGGATCTTCTTTTAAGAAGATACCCACATTCTAAACATTATAAGAAAGCAAAACTTTGGAGAGGCTTAAGCTATTTCCATACAGGGGATTTTAGTGAGTTCCATGCAACAGTTGAAGAGTTTAGAGTTAAGTATAGAAACGCAAAAGAATGGGAAATACTCCGACAATACTATGAAAAGATTATTGTACGTGCTCAAAAATTATAGTCTCTTAGGATTATTAATCCTGCCACTAAGCTTTGCTCATGCAGCGAAGTTTCATGTTGTGAAAAAAGATGGTACATCTTTTTCCGTGTCAAAGAGAGGGAAAACTAAAAATCTTCGTGCAGGTGAATACGTTTATTTCGGAGATGAAGTCTTAGTGGAAGAGTCTTCTTCATTAAGCCTTCTTGGTCCTAATGACTTTTTTGTCCATTTGAATGGAGGAAGTCATCTTCAGTTTGATTTCGAGGGGTTCAAACTTCTTAAGGGATCGGTATGGCTTCAACAAAGAAATAAAAGAAATGGAGAGCAATATCTTGAAACAAGCAATTCTCTTGTGAAGTTCTATCAAGGTGATGTCATCGTTGAATATTCAGATGTAAAAGAGAAAACAAATGTTTTTGTTCTGAATGGTTCCGCTCTTGTTAGTAATCTTTTTGATAAATTCAAAAATGTTGGATTGAGTGGTGGAGAATTTACATTCGTTCACAAAGATCACGACGAGGGGAGACCACGTCTTGCGACACTAATAGGCAAGGAAAGCTTTATTGAATTAAGAGGTCATTTCGCGAAAGTAACTCCACTAGAAAAAGGTGGAATGATCGAAATGTATCAACCAAAAAAGAAAAATAATGGAAATTTAGGTGAATTGAATAGAGAAATTGCTTCTTTAGATGAATCAAAAATTCCAGAAGTAAAGCTTCAAGAAAAGGTTCATGAAAACCATGGAGGAAGCCTCGTTATTACTTCTGAAATGAAGAAAAAGTGGCACCTTGAAAGAAACCCTCCAAAGCTTAAGCCTAAAAGAAAGATTTATCCGAAAAGAAAGATTATGGTTTATGGTCAGGGAGTTAATAAAGTTAAACAGGAAGATGTTAAAGTTAAAACTCAAAGAATGCCGGCTTCAGTTATAGAAGATCAATCAAGTGACTTCCTTGAAGCAGTAAAGCCTCAATACAATGCGCCTATCGAACCAATGAAATTCAAAAAGCCTATCGCTCCTGCAGCTAATAATCCAGCCGATTCTTTCTTACAGCAGCTTCAACAGATCGAAGAATCTGAGACAGAAGTCTATTAATTAATCTATTCTTTTATATTTTAAAGACCGAACTTCTATGAACTCGGTCTTTAAGTTTGGCGAGTACTGTCTTCTATTATTCGAGCGCGCAGTTTTTAATGAATCGAAAAGAATTTTTTCTTTTGTTGTTATCCTTCTTTTCGTCAGGACATATCACATCATAGATTCAGCTTGAAGAAACTATAGTCAAAAATACAGAGTAAAAAAGAGAGATTTACGATTTATTGTGCTTTCGCTATAAAGGGCCATGAAGCTTATTAATGAAATTGCACTTTGCTATGACGACGTCCTTTTGAGACCTCAAAGGTCTGAAATTTTACCAAAAGATGCTAAAACAACGTCAAAATTCAGTAAAAATATTGATTTAAAAATTCCTCTTGCTTCTAGTGCTATGGATACTGTTACAAATGGTTTGATGGCCTCCAAAATGGCTGAAGTTGGTGGAATAGGTGTTATCCATAAAAACTATGAGTTCAAAGAACAACTTAAAGAAGGGCAATTCGTAAAAAATGTTAACTCTTCATATCCTGTTGCTATGGCGATTGGAGTAGGGGAGAAAGAAGTTGAAAGAGCAAAAATTCTTTTAGAAGTGACAGATGTTTTTATTATTGATACGGCCCATGGTCATTCAAAAGGTGTTCTGGGAATGATCGAGAAGATAAAACAACTTGCTCCTAAGGCTGATGTTATCGCAGGGAATGTTGCAACAGTCTCTGCCTGTAAGGACCTTGTTGCGGCAGGAGCCGATGGAGTAAAAGTTGGAATAGGGCCTGGTTCTATTTGTACTACAAGAGTTGTTGCTGGAGTTGGAGTCCCACAATTACAGGCCCTTCTTGATTGTTCTGAAATTCTTCATGATTTGGGAATCCCTTATATCGCTGATGGCGGAGTAAGACATTCAGGTGATATTGTTAAGGCCCTTGCAGCGGGAGCTAGTTCTGTGATGATGGGTTCTATTTTTGCTGGCTGTAATGAATCAGCTTCAGAGACAGTTCAGTATCAAGGCAAAACTTTTAAACGTTATAGAGGCATGGGCTCATTAACAGCTATGAGTCAGGGTTCTAAAGATCGTTATGGGCAAGCTAATGTTAATGAAGAAAAAAAATTAGTTCCAGAAGGAATTGAAGGTCTTGTTCCTATGAAAGGTCCTGTGAGTGAGACATTGTATCAACTCATAGGAGGCTTACGCTCGGGTATGGGATATCTTGGGGCTGAAGATCTAAGTAAATTAAGAGAAAAAGCAGTATTTATTCGTATCTCTTCAAATTCTATTCATGAGAATCATCCACACAATATCTTAATTGACATTGGAGCTCCGAATTACCAGTAAAAATTTCCGTTTTCCAAAATGATTTGCACTCACCGCGTTAATTCTTAAAATTAAAAAAAAGACTCAGAGCACAAGGACGGTCTGAATGAGACTCTTAGGATTAGTGTTATTTCTATCTATGGCTTCTGCCCAGGCTTCTAATTATCTCAATCTCTATTTTATTAAATCTCCTCTAAAAATTCGCTGGAGATCTCCACAAAGCCTTGCACTTTCTACTGCGGTTAATAGTTTGATACCTGTGAGAAATCGCTTCTATCGCCATCCAATTTCTCATGCTTACGTTGAACTAAAATGTAAAGCGGACTCTGAAGAACCAATCCATCTTTTTGGAGGAATGACAACAGCTAATGATGATGAGGCGAATAAGCTTTTATTCAAAGATAAAATTGGTCTTGGAATTCTTTACTATGTTCAACAAGGAAGGCTCCAAGAAAAAAAAGAAATTCTTAATTCGATTAAATTTTTTAAAGGAAAAAGAAGATTCAATCGGCTTACTGTTAAAGTTAATGAAGAAGCCTGTTTGAGGATGGTAGAATTTCATAAAGGTTGGATTGAAAGAGAATATTACAAAATGTATTCAGGATTTAATGCTGTCCCGAGAAGTGGAGATGGCTCTGGTTGTGCGGAGTATGCAATGTCATTTCTAGAAGTTGCTGGAGTTCTGGATCAAGAGTTTAGAAATGCCTGGTCTTTTAAAATTACGCCACCTCAACATCTTGTTGGGCTTCCTATGACAAATAATGAAGTTGATTTCATTGGTGTTCTAACTGATTTTCGATCAAGATGGCTTAAGGAAGATAATGATTTTACGCTTGAGGTTTGGGAACCTGGTTATATGCATCGTTGGGTAAAAAAACAACATAGAAAAGTGAGAAGAGGACGATACAAAGGGAATCTTCCTTTAAAAGTTTTGAATTTTAACGGGAATAAGAACAAAGGTCTTTTTGTTGACTTAAGTGACAGGGCCGTTCCAACTGATCCCATTTGGTCAAACTAGATTTATTCAATCAGCGATTAATGCTTTGTCTTTTTTTCTAGTAATCTGCTTCTAATTACGCCAAAATAATTAACATGAGCGGAAGAAAATTTGGAATTAAGAAAAGACCACTCGGTTATACCATACTCTCGATTCTTTTTTTGATTGAACCGATTATTAAAATCGTTCACTTAAAAATTGTTACGGGTTTTTCCATTTCAGTACTTATTAATACGATTCTTGGATGGAAAAACATGATTCAAGTCGTTGAGTACTTCCTCCTTTTTCCATTGGCCGGAGTTGCTCTTTTTAAAATCCGTCGATTTTCTTATGTTCTTCTTATTATGATTCAGGTTTATGGCCTTTTAAAGATCTTCTCTTTTGAACCCTATTCATGGCCATATTTTACCAAAGAGCCGATTCTTCTGATTTTGGGATTTGTTGTTGTTAATCTTTTTGTTCTTCTTTATCTTTTACACCCTCAAAATCGGAAACCTTTTTTCGATGCCACTATACGATGGTGGGAAAGTAAAACAAGATATATGGTAGACTTCCCGTGCCAATGTCATTCTGTCACAACGGAAGGAGAAGTCGGTAAAGAGAGTTTTGATTTGAAGGTTCTTAATATTTCCCAAAGTGGTGCTTTTATTAAAGGTGACCAATACAAAAAAGGTGATCAAGTTCAGCTTTCTTTTCAACTTTTGGATAAGCTATATTCACTAAATGGAACTGTTATGAGTGTTCACCCATTTAAAGATTCTATGGGGATGGGGATTCAGTTTAAAACTCCGGGCTTTAGCTTATTCTCAAATATTGGTCTTATTTTTGATCTTAAGAAGGCTGGGTATAAACCTGTCGAAGGAAGAAGCTAATCTTCTAAATTTAGCTCATCTTTATTACCGCCATCGTGACTTGCGAGGTCCATCGAGGACAGCAGTCCGAGATGTGATATTCCTAAATAGAACAGGATGCGGAGCTAACTAGAGACGTAGGCCTCTCGTTTTCTCGCATTTCGACACGTAGAAATTAAGGCAAATTTAATCGTTTTTTTTAGTTTTTTTGACGATAGTACGCTTTGGTTGAAACGACTTTGTCCCATTAAATGAACCCATTGGTCTCAATTTAAAAGGTTTTACAGATTCAGAAACGTTGGACTTTTCTTTTCTGATGAAAAGGGTGTTAAGACTATCTAATGTGTTTGGTTTGTTATTATTCATAAGTTTCTCTCATTTTTAGCTAATTCAAGCCAAGAACTCAAGGACTTATGTCGTGAGGCTTAACTTGATACTTTAAAATTTAAAGTTGTTAATAAACCACTCCTAGATAGGGTTATTATTAAGGGGACCTAATACATTATCGTCACATCTCCCAGTCTCCTTAATTATAACACAAAATATCATAAACTTATAAAAATCAAAAAAAACTAATGATTTCATAAAGTTATACTTTCCTAGTTGGCATGGAATTTGTTTCCAGCTAACACAATGCATTTAAAGGGCCTAAACTGATAACTATGAAAGTTAATAGCAATAATGCAGCTCTAAGACCCAATTCTCGAAAGCAGAATGCTTTTAGGAAATTGGAGATGATCAAAGCTGAAAGGACCCATCAAAAAAAGCTCAAATCGGCTAAAGCTGAAAAACCAAAGGCCCTTAATATCGAAGATAAAGTGGAATTAGAGCTTAAGACTAAGGTTCGAGACAAGGAGAAAACTGTTGTCAGTGACGTTGGTCCTAATAATCCTAATGATCCCGCTGTTCATGAAAAGCTAAGAGGGTTATTGCAGACAGGAGCCTTTAATTTCAATCCACAAGAAAGAGAAGTCCTGGGACAGATTCTTTCAGATGTGCCCAATCAAGATCTTGAGAAGGCTTAACGGCTTTACTTCTGCTTCCATTCATAATAAATGACAAGACATGACGAAGAAAGAAAACGCTTTGAAGGCCTTCCTTGAAGAGTCTTTAAGTTATAGAAATTTCAAGGATCTAGAAAACCTGATTCAAGATTCAGAGAATTTGGAACATCTTCCTATCTGGCCGTTATACTTTAGTCTTAAGGAGGGAAGTGGGGATCAACTCATTGAAGCTCTTCCACTTCTTAATAAGAAACAGCGACAAACATTAAGAGATCTTGAAACTTGGAGTCGAGATCAAATGGACGTCGTTGAATTCGATAAATGGTGTGCTTATATTTTCAGGACGCAAGATTTTAAAGTGATTGCAGATCTTGTCACGGCAAAAGATTTTCTTGTTTATCTTAAAGGAAGATTTAACATAATAGTTTTTGATCAAGATGATCCCGTTTATCCTGAGCATGATAATTTTTTTATTACAGACGATGACCAATTCATTATTGAATATGAGAAGAATTTTTCGTTCGTTCAAGATTTGAAGTCTTTAATCAAGCACTTCTATGCTCATTATGGTGTTGAAATGGCCAGAGACATTTTAATCAGCCTTATTCCTGAAAGTTTTCTCGGACTTCAAGAGGAAAGCTATATCAATAAAAGGGAGCGATTACGAGAGATCGGTCATATCGACTATTATGAAGCTCTAGAGTTAAAGTCGATCTTTACTTTTAAATCTCTTAAGAATTTTGTGGAGAAGAAACTTTCAAAACTTTATAAAGTTCCTGAACAAGAAGAAGACTTGAACTTAGGACATTATAATAAAGTTATTATCCCATTTCATAATCGATTAGGTTCTCTTTTTGATGAACTCGAGAAAATTCAAGATTCTTCGAAACATCAGTTCTTACTTTATAATTTCTCATGCCTCATTAATGCTCAGCTTATTTTAAGTGATTCGTTTCGAAAAACTAAAGTTGAATTTACAGAACTTGGCGATCAATGTAGGCAAAGAGTGAATCTCGGTTTGAGTTATATTCAAAATCTCTACAAGGACCAATTGGGAGGAATTTCTGTTCTTGAATATTTTAATTTTTATGATCTTTATAAAATAGGAAATTCATTACTTTTACTCGTTCGTAAAGACTTAAAGAAAGAGCTTGAACAACTTCCTAAAAAGATCGATAGACAATTTCTGGGAGATCACTGGACGGTTTTCTTGGAAGATATTTTTGAGAATCAATTTATTCTTAAAGGTCAAAAACAATCTCAACTGGTCGAGGATTATGAGCTCTATCAAGAACTTGTGATTAGAAAGAACATATTATTGAGTTCGTTGCCAGTAATTACTCAGTTCTATAAAACAGTAGAAGGATTAAAGCTCTCAAATGATTCTATCGATATTATTAATATGGATATTGAAGAGTTTGATTTTGAGTCACTTCTTCTCACCCAATTTATTCGTTTTAGCTTGAAACTTGAGGGACAAGGTTATTCCATCCCGAGTGCTGAATTTTGGAAATTTCTCGATACTATTTATCTAAATACTGAGAAGCTTAAAAAATTGACTCAAGAATTTTTCTCCAAGTATAGTCTTGATATCATTAATAATTTTTCTCTTTGGTTTAATGATATTCTTGTTGAGAATTTTGAGTATCTAAAAGAAGAAGATAAAAACTCTGTTAATCTCAAGTTTATTTCAGGGGTGCTTTTAAGGCCTTAATCTATTTCTTTAAAATGAGCATTGAATATGGCGGATAGAGAGCGGTTTATAAGAGAATCATTTGAAAGGCTTTTATTAATAATTTTTTCTAGGAAAACTTCATTCTCTATCTCTAAGTTTTTAATACTCTGTTCCGATTGATCGAACTTTTCGAGCATTTTCAGTTTTTGCTGAAAGAGATCAGAAATTTTAGAAATTCTTTGATAATTATTTACAAGAAATGATTGGATTTTCCCTTCATCGCTTTTATCCATACTCGTATTTTTATGAATATGGATATTATGTGATTGAATGAACTCTTCAAATCCTGCAAGTGGATTGACCTCTTCTTTCTTGTTCTCTGGTTCTAGAATATCAAGAAGATTCTGTTTCGGATCTTTTTTGGGCATAAGAAGCCTTCATGTTGGAAAAGAGTTTTTTATAATATTGATTTTTGAGTGTTAATAAATGCACTTTGCGATTATTTTTTGCATACTCTCTGATCTTTTGATAACTCTCTTTTCGATTATCGTATTCAAGAGTTTTTTCTGCCGAAATATTTAAGCGAGAAATTTGAGTATGAATTCGAGTTGGTCTTTTCTCTTTATCAAAAAAGAACTGAAGTACATCTCTCTTTCTTTGGAAAGTATGAATCTTTGATCCTTTTAAAACTTGTTTTGACAAAAAATAAATAGGATAGGGAAGACTGAAATCTTCAACCTTTAATTCTAGATACTTTTGAATAGAACTCATAACGGGTAGAGGTCCTTCAAGACCGAGAACGTTAATCAAGTAAGGGTTGTAGCGGTTGTCTACTTCTTGAAGAACTTTCTTTATACTTGATAGGTTTTCCTCGGTGACAACAATTTCTTGATAGAAGGGAATGTTTCTCATTCTTCTTATATGGTATTATGAATATGAATGCTGAACAAGGGATACCTTAGATGATGATCAATTTTCCTTTTTTAAAACTTCCTGGGAGCTTTGTAGAGCTTTTAAAGGAAGATTTTAGAGACGGGACTGCCCAGGATAAAATGGTTAGCTCATTTTTGAGTGAGAATTCGGCAATTCGAATTTTAGTTGAGCAAGATAGTTGGGAAATGAATGAGTCTCATAATACCACCTCGTTGATCAAATCTTATGGTTGGAAACTGATACGTGATAAAATTGCGATTCTTTATCTTAATAAGTTTGAGTTTGGAACCTATGAGGTGAGACATGAGGATAATTACTTCTTAAAAGACATTCTTGAAATGGAAGATCTCTTTTACTCCTTCAGCACGAGTGGGAATTCTCGTCTTTTCTTATTAGGTCTTTATTTAAGAATGGCAGAATTCGAACTTGCTCGAAAAATGGGGAATTCGGATACTAATCTCGTCAAAGAAACTCGTGAAACATTAGAGTTCTTAAGGCTCAGATCATCTAAAAATACTCGAATCGATTGGTTAATTTTAAGTACTCTGCATTTTATTGGTTTTTTTGGGGCCGATGAGTTTACCCATACTCTGGTTAAAGCTAATTATGAATACCAACAGCTTTATGAAATGTTGGATGAAACCTATAAAAAAAGTATGTTACATAATCTGATTAATTATGGTTCTTCCATTGATGATGAATATGTTCTTTTAAATGATATTAATTAGGAGATCTTAATGAAATCAAGAATTTATCTTTGTTTGTTATCTTTTACTTTTCTTTTCTCTGCATTCTCAAAAGATGAAAAAACAAAAATTCGAAAACCTTCTAGTGAAACAGGTGAATTTACTTGCTTGAATGCACAAGATGATGAAAGTGTCGAAAATTGGTTGAACCGTAGCTGTGACAAAGAAAAAACTGTTGTCGGGAGTAGTGGGATCTTCTGCTGTATTCAAAAATAATTTCTAATACGACAAAGATTGAAAAAACTTCACTGCACTTCGCACATTTTCTTCTGGCGTTTTGACGAGAACACCATGACCGAGTCCTGCGATCCATCGATCCATATCAACTCCAGATTCATAGACTCTTGTCTTTAAATTTTCTAAGTTTGAAAGAAGATCTTCATTAGAGAGATGTAACCAAACCGGATCAATATTTCCTTGAACATAATAGTCCTTACCAAATTCTTTTAGAGCTTTAACAAGATCCATTCGCCAGTCGATCCCAAGAACATCAAGTTCATCACTTTCTATCGCTTTCAAATAATCCAGATGAGTTAGCTTGGAATAATAAACAATCTTTTTTTCAGGAAATTGAGACTTAATTGTTTTAAAAATATTTCTCATAACTGGGATAATAAAACGTTGAAAGTCTTCAAAACAAAGCTCTCCAACGGCCGTGTCAAAAAGACATATGGCATCAGCCCCAGCTTCTAACTGGACCTTGATATTTTTTAAAAGTTCAGGAAGTAAGAGTTCATTGAATTTTTGGAATCGACCATCATAAAGGCCTTGCTTGGAGCTAACAAGATTTCCCTTATGCGCCCCCTCGGTTGCATAGGTATAAAGAGTGAAGGGCGCCCCTACAAATCCTAATAAACTTTTTTCTGAAGGAAGTTTTTCCTTAAGGTATTTCAAGGTATCGACTTGAAAATTATAAAAGGTATCTGAAGATTCAAGAACTTTTAATTTTTTGAAGTCATCATGAGATTGAAGTTGAAACTCGAGAGTCGGTGGCCCACTTTTATAACTTAAACCCATGTTTAATTGTTCAAGAGGGAAGAGAAGGTCTGAAAACATAATGGCCGCATCAAAACCAAAATCTTCTATCGGTCCCATGGTCACTTCACAGGCGAGTTTTGCATCCTTACAAAGAGTCATAAAATCATAGGTTTTTTTTAAGTTTTGATAATGCCAATGATAGCGACCTGCTTGTCGCATAAACCATACTGGCATATGTTTTTTTCCATTAGACTCAATTCGATCATTAAAAAGACCCATTATATTTCCTTTTCTAGTTTGTAACCAATTCCACGGACAGAGGTAATTCTTATTTTTCCTATTTTTGAGCTCTCGCTCCATTTTCTCAGCTTTACAATATAATTATCGACTGTTCTATTTGATGGGAAGCTTTCCTTACCCCAAACTTCATCAATAATATCATCACGGCTTACAACTTTATTAAAATTGAGATGCAATATCTTCAATATGGCACATTCTTTTTGAGAAAGAGAAATGATTCCTCCATTTCCTAGCTTCGCCTGGTATTGTTTGAAGTAAATGGCGAGATCATCATAAACAACTTCATTAGGGATTTCGAGGATATCTTTTTGTATCTTCAAAACTCTGTCTAACCTTAAGGTTAACTCTCTCAATTCAAAAGGCTTAGTTATATAATCATTGGCCCCAACTTCAAGTCCTTCGAGTCGCGTATTAGGATCATTTTGAGCAGAAAGAAAAAAGAGGACAGCTTCAGGTTTTTCTTTTCTAAATTCTTTGGCAAGATCGATTCCTGACCCATCGGGGAGACCAATATCGAGTAAAATAATACTTATATTCTCTTTGTGATCCTTGAGAGTCTTACGAGCTTCTTCACAAGTCTTGGCCCAATGGCATTGGTATTGCTTGGAGTTAAGATATTCTTGAAGAGTTTCTCCGAGCGTCTTTTCATCTTCTACTAAGAGAATATGATAATTATTCATCATTTTCCCTTTGAGCAGAAAAGTTTAATTTAAATGAAAGATGATTTTGAGGCGAAACCTTTATTTGGAAATGCCCTCCCATTTGTTCCATCAATCTTTTAATCAAATAAAGTCCGATCCCACTTCCTTGATGTGAGTTCCATTTATAGAAGAGTAATCCCAGTTTCTGAGCATCTCCAGTAAACTCTACAGGACTTGATTCTTGATAGAGAAGACTTACAAATTTTTTCTCATTATTTATCGTGAAATGAATTTCAAGAGGTCGAGTGGAGTTATGTTTAAGTGAGTTTTGTATGAGATTATTGAGAATAACTTTAAGAGCATAGTCATCAGTTCGGATATCATCATTTTGAGCTTTATTGTTAATGATTATCTTTATGTCTTCTCCTGTTGGGATTTCTAAGCTTCTTAAATATCGATTTAAGTTGAGAGAATGGAGATTGAGTTTCCCAACATCTTCTGTTCTTGAAAGTTGGAGCATTTTATCAAATTCTTGTTCAAGTTCTCGACTTCCTCTAAGAAGTCTTTCGACATTCTTCTCAATGTTTTCATTTTTAATAGTTTCAAACTGTTCTTTAATAATTTCAGATTGCATCCGAATACTTGCTAGCGGAGTCTTGAGTTCATGAGTAAGCGAAGCAAAGAAGGCCCGGATGGCCTGAGACTTTTTAAGGTCTCTGTAAAAAAGATAGAAAACAGTAATCGTTAATAGGGTGAGAAGACAGAAAAAAAAGAGTCCTTCCCATTTGAGCATTTTATAAAGATTACTTTGAAGTGGAATCTTATTAAGTTCAAGAAGTTTTGCTAGCTTTATCACGAGGTAAAGCCACCAGGCTCCAAGAGCGAGCGTCGTTGCAAGCCATGTCCCGGTGCTTATATAAAGCCATTTTCTTGTTTTATTAAGTTTACTTAATTCCAAAGTTGTTCTTCCAATCTTCCTAAGATCTTATCATCGTGGGCAACACTCATAAAACCAACTTCATAAGGGTTAGGGGAGAAATAAACTCCTTTCGCTAATAAAACTTTTTGGAGAGGATTAAACCTTTCAAAAAGTGTTCCTGGTATTTCTCCGATTTGTTGAATCTTATTTGATGTCGGCACCACCCAGAAAAGAGATTGATAGTTCACCATTTCATAGTCCTGGAACTCGCCCTCATTATACTCTTTAAACCATTTTAAGAAGATATCTCTATTTTTATTATTTTGAACTTCAAGACATTCGTAAAAACCTTCATGAGCAATAATTTTTAAAGTTTCAAGTCCTGCGCACATGGCGACAGGATTAGCACTGAGAGTTCCTGCCTGATAAACATTTCCAATTGGGGCAAGGTTTTCCATGATGTTCTTTTTTGCTCCAATCGCTCCAACCGGCATTCCTCCTCCAATAATTTTTCCATAAGTGACGATATCAGGAATGATCCCTGTTATTTCGGCCATTCCTCCGAAGGCAACACGGAAACCAGAAATGACTTCATCAAAAATAAGAAGGGCATCATTATTTTTCGTAAGAGCAGCAACTTCTTTGAGGTAGTTGAGTTCTTGAGGAAGGAGTCCGTTATTGGCTGGGAGCGGTTCGATAATAACTCCGGCAATATCATTTTGATCAGCAAAACATTTTTTGAGCTGCTCAATATCATTAAGCTCTATAATAAGAGTATCAGCAGCACAGTTTGGAGTTATTCCGGAACTACTTGCTTCAGAAGTTCCAGCGAGTCCTGAACCAGCCTTAATAAGCATTGAATCAACATGGCCGTGATAACAACCATTGAATTTTATAATCTTTGATTTGCCAGTGACTCCTCGACAGAGTCTAAGAGCAGTCATGACGGCCTCAGTCCCTGAGTTTACAAATCGAATTTGATCCACGAAATCAAGACGATCTGTAATAAACTTAGCGAGGTCATAAGAATATTTTTCACAAGCTCCAAAACTCCAGCCCCTATGAACAGATTCAATGATTTTTTCTTTTACTTGAGGGTGTGAATGACCAAGAATCAAGGGACCAAAACTCATGCAATAATCAATATACTCTTTCCCTTCTTCATCAGTGATGATGGTCCCATGAGCTTCTTTTATAAACCTCGGATCTTCATCAAGTCCTTTAAAGCTTCTTACGGGAGAGTGAACTCCACCAGGTGTCACTTGTTTGGTTTTTTCAAAAAGTTCGCTATTATTCATTATTATCCTTAAGTTGTTGAAAGACCCATCGAAAGCTAGGCAGAGCAGTACAATTTATATTTCTTTTCTGAAACTCATTATATGTTTTCCCCATTCCTGTATAGAGTGATTTATTTTTTATAAAAGGGTAATGCTTTGTATATTCTTCGTATTGGGCAAAACTTGTGAAAACAAAAAAATCACATTTTTGAAGTTCATTAGTCCACTGTGCTTGAACTTTTCTAATCTCTCGCTGGTAAGAAGGAATAGTTTTTCCTAAAATAGACTCAGAATCGGCATGTGTATAAATGTCCCATTCACCTGAGAGGTCATGAAAGAGATTAAAAGATTGTGAACTCTTGAGAACTGAAAGTGTTTGATCCCCTTGAGAGTTCGCACATCCATGACACCAATAACCAGCTTTAGCGAGCGACTTCATAGACTTTGATCCAGCGGCAAAAACAACTGGCAAAGTTTCGGGAGCTATTTGTTGAAAGTTTTTCAAGGAATGTTTTGTAGCTACCAGAGAAACATTTGCTTCATTCCCTTTACTTTCAGTAGAAACTTTACTCATAAGTGAGTCATAAATAATTTGTCCTTTTGTATCTCCTTGCATTCCAAGGAAAACCTTGGAGCCTGATTGAAGAGATTTTTGAAACTGATCGAGGCTAGGTGTTTCTAGGAGATGAGAAAGATGCACGGGTTGTTCTTTTTCATCTTTTCCTTTTTCAACCATATGAATGCCCTCGGTAAGGGAATGGGCATAGATTCCCATAGGAAGATGGCATCCGCCCCCATAGTTCTGAAACTGCTTTTTCTCATGAGCGACACATGTTCGAGTTATATTATCTTCTACGGTCTTTAAAACTTTCTTGAGTTCTAAGTTATCTTCATGGCAATCAATGGCCAAAGCCCCTTGTGCTGGAGCAGGGACAAACTCTTGCAAGGGAAGGAACATAAAAGTTAACTGAGGTGCAAGTTCTTTTAAGGCATTATGGCCTTCTTCACTATAGCTGATTCTTTCTAATCCAGCCGCGGCGAGAATAATCGCATCGTATTCACCAGAGAGGAGCTTTCTTAATCGCGTATCAACGTTGCCCCTAAGGTTAATGTTTTCAACTTCAATTCCTTGCTGAGGAAGGTATTTAGGCAAAGATTGGGATTGAGTAATTCTTCTCGGAGAACTACTTCCTAAGCGGAATTTCCCTTCAAACTTTTGAGCAATAAGCTTTTTTGCTGTTTCTTTTGTTACGATTAAGGTGTCAGCAGGGTTGACTCTTTCTGTGACAGCTGCAAGCTCTATTCCTTGGGGACGATCTCCCCCAAGGTCTTTATAAGAATGAATGACAAGATCGATTTCTTTGTTTAATAAAGCTTCATCGAGTTCCTTGGTAAAGAAATCTTTACCTTCTAATTGCCATAAAGGTTTGTCCTGGATGACATCACCTTTCGTTTTTATAATTTTAAGGTTGAATTGATGAGGTGTTTTTTCTTCGAGTTGTTTCTTAATAAAGGAGGCTTGTGCCACTGCTAACAGACTTCCCCGGCTTCCTATTGTGAAGGTTGTCATTTATATATTCCTGCTTTTTTTGGAATTGAGTTTCAAACCACTGATAGCGGCGTAAGCTTAATTCTTTGATTGCTTCACCAGCTTGCACGATTTTCTTTTTCTTTTCTGCGTTTTCAATAGCACCCTTTTCAAAGATTTGATCGAGTCCATAATATTGAGCTTCAGTTATTGTTTGGGCGTTTTCATAGGGAGAAGGCTCTCCAAGGTCGATAATAACACCTTTTTTCCCATGATGCTTATTCCAACTTAAAGAAAACTCAGAATCGAAAATGTTTTCTTCAGTCCCAATCGTATTAAGTTGAAATCTAAAATCAAGATAACCATTGAAGTTCTTCCATTCAAAAGCAGAAACATCATGTTGCTTTGTCAGTTTACTTACTTTTTCTTGATTTCTTCCTGTCACAAAAACATTTGAAGATTTCTTGAATTGGTTAATAAGGTCTTCAGCCAGTTGGCCTGATCCATAAATAAGAATATTAGTTTCATTATCGTAATCATGAGTCCTTAAAATTTTTCTTGAAAGTGCCGCGTAAGTTTTTTGGCTTATCCCAATCAGATGATTTGAGCGAATCGATTTACAATCTTGTAAAAGTTTTTGAAGGTAGGGAATGAGCTCAGGATCACGATTAATATAACTAAGGTATTGGCTTAGAAAAGTTTTGTATTGAGAGACGATCTCATGTTCTGCAATAAGACGGCTCTTTAGTCCGCAAAGCATTTCAAGAATATAACGATAGGCTTCAGTAGAAGTAAGTGAAGTTGAAGCGCTTTCAATTTTTAACGGCTGAGTTGAAATGACGAGTGTTCGTTGGCAGGTCTTCATGACAAAGGGGATACTTGACTTCCCCGTTTTAGAATTTTGGTAGAATGGTACCTGCGGCTCGACTTGAGTATCAAAATTATTTAAATATAGCGATTTCATTTCTTGCCTAGTCTAGAACTACCTTACCAAAAGAGTGTCATGAAAGTGTAGAAAACTCAATAAAATCAAGAGTTTGGCATGCCAAACTGAAGTGCTATTCAGGGCTAAGACGCGCTGTTCAGCTAGGACAAGCTATGATATGACTATGTTTATGGAAGCTGTCATTAACCGCTTAAAAAGCCGTTTCTCGGAGGTCTGGAATAAGCTTATTTTCGATTTGAAGTTCTTTTTTAAGAACTGGGGAAAAAGTCGGTTTATGATATCGATGTCCAAAAAAGCTCAGGTTTTGGGCATTGAGAAACTCTTTCTGAAGTCAAAGAAGGCATTTTTTTATTTTTTCATGTTTTATCTCATTCGAGATACAATTCTCTATATAATAATCCCCATCTACTTCGCTGATTTTATTAAGTAATCGCGGAAAAATGAGAGGCAATGGAAAGCAGTTTTTGGGAATATCCTAAAATCCAAGAATGGTTAGAAAATTCATCGAGCGATAAAGAAGAGTTTAGTAAAATCTTTAAAGAGATTCATGGGAAGTTCAATGAATCGTTAATCGACAAAACAATTAAGGTTCTCGATAAGACTTTGTTAAAGCTTTACGATGGTGTTCACCTTGAAACTCCTTTTGATTTTGATCTGAAAGAACTTTCTGAAAAAAACCATATTGTTCTTGTCCCTAACCATCAGTCTCATGCTGATTATATTGCACTCACTTATATGTTTTATAAAACCTTCAAAACACCGATTTATGTGGCGGGAGGGATTAATTTAAACATCTTTCTTTTTGGAAGATTTTTTAGAAATGCTGGAGCCTTTTTTATTCGAAGAAGGTTTAAAGATGATGAAAAGTATAAAATCAGCTTTGAAGCTTATATCTATGCCCTTTTAAAGACAGGGAAAATTGTTGAATTTTTCTTTGAGGGAGGACGCTCTCGGACTGGAAAGCTTCTCTCTCCACGTTTTGGACTTTTCCATATGCTATTAGAGGCTCATTCCAAAATGGATACAGGAAAACCTCTCATGTTCATTCCTGTGTCTTTGGCCCATGAGTTTGTTCCCGAAGAGAAGGCCCATGCTCGAGAACTTGAAGGGGGAAGAAAGGTTAAAGAAAAATCGACGCAAGTTTTGAAGATCTTTAAGCTCTTTAATAAGAAGCTTGGAACGATTCATATTAAATTCGGAGAAGGTATCGTTATTGATGGTTTTGAAGATAAAAGAGCAAAAGCTCAAGAACTTGCTTTTGATTGTTTCAAGGCCGTTGGAAATGGAATGCCCGTCACTCCAACTTCATTACTTGCTTTGATCATGCTTGATGCTCCTTCCGGTGTTATTACTTGGGATGAAATTGAAGAGAAATCTTTTAGCATTATTGCTTTTTGTAAGCGTTTCAATATCCCTTTAACTCCTTCATTAGCTGAAAGTGAACAAAGTAGTAAGTTTAATCTGAATAAGGCATTAAACATTCTTGTTAATAATAACAAAATTAAAATTATCCAAAGCGAGAATTTGGGAGATGTTTATTTCAGCATTCGCCCTGAAGAGCGAGTTCATATTCTTTATTTCAAAAATATGATTCTTCATCACTTTTTGGTGCCGTCTTTAGTCAGCAATGCTTGGTACCACCTCAAGCATGATAATTTTAAATCGGTTAATGCTTTTAGGAAGTTCATTCTTCTCAAAAGAGGCGAGTTAAAATTTGAGTTCTATCTTCCGAGCGCTAATGAAATGTTTCAATTCGCTCTCGAAATCATCCGTTACTCAACTGGGAAGAACGTTGAGAAACTTGAAGAGTGTTTTGATTTGAATGATGATGAACTTGATCAGATTGCCCAAAAAGTAAGCCCTTTCTCTACGGCGCTTTCCTATATCCATGAGTCCTATTATTTGGCGGCTTCTACGATTGAGCATTTAAATAAAAAGGAATTCAATACAGAACAATTCATTGATATTTACAAAGAGCTCTATAATATTGAATTAACGCATGGGCGAGTTGTTCAATACAGTGAGAGTTTTCTTGTTCCAATCATAAAGAGTACTTTATCTTACTATGTTCATATCCAATGTTTAGAGCAGATAGAAGAGGACAAGTTTAAAGTTGCCGATTTGAATAAGGCCCTTGAAGCAAAAGAAAACTTTGCACGAGATCTCAGTATTAATGTCGTTATGAACTTTAGAATTAAACAAGGTATTCAGGACTCATGAAGCACTTGCTTCGATTATTCTGTTTCCCTGTACAAGATCCGATAAAGCTTGAAGGACTTACTCTCTTTCAAAAGTCCTTAGCCGCCATTGCATCCGAGTTTCCAAGTATTGATTTTGAGAGTCCTTCTCAATTTATTCTTTGTAGAGATCAAAATTTTTTTTATGGTCAAAAAATTCAAGGACCTTTGAAGCCTGCTGACAATAGTCTCTTGAAAGCAGGGCAAATAGTTGATGTTGGCGTTCTTGGGAAACCTCAAAAAATTGACTTTAATAAGATCAAATCTCTTCTTGAGAGTCCTAAAATGAACTTTCTCATTATGATAGAAAGTTTCGAGATTGATATGAAGATTCACTTATATTCTGGAGAAGATATTGACTTGTAGATATTTTCGATACATTGTACCATTTGAAAACGCAGTGAGTGTATTTGAGGAGGTTTCCTATTTCCAGTAGAGGATTTAGAGGACGCAGAGATAATAAACAGAATCTCGGTCTTAGAGTTAATGATGATATTCGTGCAGTAGAAGTCCGCTTAATCGGAGATGATGGAAATCAATACGGCGTCGTATCTCTTTCGAAAGCAAAAGAAATTGGAGAAGAAACAGGGCTCGATTTGATCGAAGTTTCTCCTAATGCAACCCCACCAGTTGTAAAACTCATGGATTTTGGGAAGTATAAATACCAACTTCAAAAGAAGAAAAGTGAAGCCAAAAAGAAACAGGCTACCGTTCAAGTTAAAGAAATCAAGTTTAGACCTAATATCGATACCCATGATCTCGATGTGAAGCTTAAAAAAGCAGCTAAGTTTCTCGATCAAGGTGATAAAATTAAGCTTCTTATGCAGTTCAGAGGGCGTGAAATGGCCCATAAGGACATCGGGATTGAAAAGTTTAAGGAAATCATCGAAAAAGTGATTGAAATGGGAGCTGTGGTTGAGTCGAACCAGAAAATGATGGGGAACAGAATCATCGCAATGGTCTCCCCAGGCAAGAAATAACTATAAATTTGTCGTCTACTTCGTCCTTCATTGGACTCACTTCCTGCGACTTGGGATGACCAAGTCTCGGAAGGTTCGCCTCGAACTCCTTGTATCCAACACAATTTCTAATCATTTCTCGTTTTAAGACACAATGCATTCAAAGAAAGGGCGATTGACATAGTCCGTTGTATTGATTAATTTGGGTCACTTACAAATATCAAGTGGAGAAAACCATGCCAAAGGTTAAGACAAAAAGAGCAGCTGCGAAGCGATTTAAGTTAACAGCATCTGGTAAAGTAAAAATGAAAAAAGCGAATCTTCGTCACATCCTTACGAAGAAAACGACTCAATATAAAAGAAGTAAAAGGAAAACGGCTTACGTAGCGGCTTCTGATATGCCAAACGTACTTAAGAGTTTAGCGCTTAAATAAAGTTTATAAGGTACTGCCGGGGAATCGACTAAAGCGGACACACGTATTAAATATAGCGTCCCTCCCGAGTAGTCTTTTAGGAGTATATATGTCTCGAGTTAGAAGAGGTTTTAAAGCAAGAAGAAGACGGAATAAGATTCTTAAACTTGCAAAAGGTTTTCACTTTGACCGTAGGACAAAGTATCGTCATGCAGCTCATACTGTTGAACGTGCACTTTTCAATCAGTACAAAGGCCGTCGTCTCTTAAAAAGAGATATGAGAAAGCTTTGGATCATCAGAATCAATGCTGCTGCTAGGGCTAACGGTTTGAATTATTCCAAATTGATTAACCTTCTTAAGACGAAGAATGTTGAGCTTAACAGAAAAGCTCTTGCTGAAATCGCATTTCACGATCCAGCAGGATTTACACAAATCGTTCAAGCTGTTCAATAAGCATAAAGGCTCCTTTCGGAGCCTTTTTTATATTTGTCCATTTTTCAATAATACGCCTCAGAAGGTTCTGAACTTGTTGCTTTGAATCTGATCAAAAAATGAACAAATGACTTCTTTTTGGAATAAATCTGGTTATCCTTGATCTATGATTGAACTTAAGAGACATGGTTCCTACTTAGCAACAGACTCTGATGGGTTTGTTGTTTCTCAGTCTCATAAATCCTTGATTCAAGAGAAATGGAAGCCCGTTATTAACGCGACCATTGATTTTTATAAAGCTAAGCTCGATGAAGAGCTTCATTCTGTTTATATTAGGGGAAGCGTTTCAAAAGGAATGGCCGTTGATGATTTATCTGATCTCGATTCTTTTTGTGTCTTAAGAGAGGGAGTTTCAAGTCCAGATGATCTTAAAACGAAGGATTTTCAAAAAGTAATAAAAGAGAAATATCATTTTTGTGATTTTGTCGAAATTTCTTTTATTGAGTATCAGAAAGTTTTTGAAGCACCGAAAGAACGTGAACGGAGTATCATTGAAGAGTTGATTAAAACTCAAGCAGTCTGCGTTTATGGTGATGATCTTGCCTCTAAAATTAAACCATTTCGTATCTCGGAAATGATAGGGCATAGTTTATTTGTTGAAAAAGAATTAGAAAAACTTCCTGAATATTTTGAGGAAGCTAGAGATTCGGAAAGTGAAATTAAAGATCTTTGCAGCTGGATCATGAAAAGGATTATTCGAAGCGGCTTTGATCTTGTTTTAGAGCGAGAGCAGAAGTTTACTCGTGATCTCTATCTTTGTTTTGAATCTTTTTCTAAATATTATCCAGATAAAAGCAATGAGATGAAAGAAGTTCTCAATCTGTGTTTAAATCCAATCAGCGATGTAAAAAAAATTAATCAGACTCTTAGCCGGATAGGTCCTTTTTTACTTTCTCAGATAGAATCTAGACCCAATTATACTTTGTTTTAATTTCATCAATCTTTGCTTGAGCCGCCTCAAGATTTGCTTTCACTTCATTGAGTTGTGTTTGAGCATGAGACCTTGAGTACATAGATTTCTTAAAACGACGAATTTCTACTGGTTTTGAAGACTTCGTTTTCGCTTTTTTAGGAATTAGTGTGGGCTCAGCATTTATAGGTTCAACCGTGGCATTCTTGTCAAGCATGAGCTTTGCTTTCTGAATGGGAAGTTTTTTTGTAAGAAGAAGATCTTTCACTTTCTTAATAAAATATAAATCTGAAGGCGTGTAAACTTTTTGACCTGAGTCAGATGTAATTGGAGAAATCTGCTCAAATTCAGACTCCCAGAAGCGGAGAATATAGGGTTTGAGTTCAAATCTTTCTAGGACATCAGTGAATTTATAATAAGATTGCGAAGCTAGTTGGTGATTCGCTTCTAATGTTGCAGGCATCATACTTATTCCATCCTTAGTTCGGTGTTTTTTGTCCTATGAACGAACTGAGAGCTCTTGGTGATCCTTCCTTCGGTGGAACGGATTCATCTTCTGTCCCGTCATCATTAATTCGATGAACGAATCGTTCTGTAACATCTTCTTTTAAAATTTGAGAAGGTTTAAAAGTAAGAACACGTCTTGCGGAGATATTCATTGACTCTCCTGTCTGAGGATTCCTTCCTACTCGTGTTGATTTGTCGCGAATAGAAAAGTTTCCAAATCCAGAAATCTTAACTTTTTCTCCTCGAGAAAGTGTGTCTTTAATAACTTTGAAAACTAAGTCCACAATATGAGATGCTTCCTTCTTGGAAAAGCCGATCTCTTTGTGGACTTTTTCAACGATATCTGATTTGGTCATGCTCATGAAATCCTCCCTGACAATGAGGTCAAAACCAATGCTTTGTATTTAAATTTTAACAAGGGATGTTGCTAAAAGCCAACAAAATCTTTGAGTTTTCGGGTATTTACTGGATTGGCTGTGGCCGAGGTGTGGCCATGGTACCTGTTAGTTTTAGTTTATAAGTATTATCGCCTTGATCAAATTGAGCTAAAACCATTTTAAAGATAGCGTACTGCTCAAGTATTTCTTCTGAAAACTTTAACTCAATATTCATATCAAGACTCGAGCGGTTGATAGACCGTCCATCAAGAGCAATGCTTCCGTCGGTATTGATATAAATTGGGGCGTTATGACTTCCGGCAATGACCTTCTCGACTAAAATTTGTTTTCCTTTTCCTTTAGTCTCAATATCTAATTTTTTCAAATCCAAATCAGGAATAGCAAAGCCCATCATGCTTTGAGCAGGAAGTCTGAAGTCTTCGGAGTTAAGCTTCAAATCAAATATTTCAAGAGCTTGTCCTTTGGTTTTTAAGTGAAAGTCTAGGACTGCTTTTCCTCTAAGTTCTGGTACTGTCATTCCCATTTTTTCGCTTAAAAGTTGTGCTATTGGAGCTAATGAGAGCTTTTGTTTGCTCATCTTTACGACGTGTTCAGTTCCATTAGATGAAGCTTTGAGATTTATTATATTTTTCCCTAATTTGAGTTCTAAATTGACGACAGCTCCAAAGGGAGAAAAATTGATCCCTCCAAAGCTTACCTCCATTCTATCAACAATAAACATTTTCTGATCACGAGAAACGCAACCATTCGGAATTGCAACTTCGTTAAATTGAATATTGGGTAGAAGGAGGCCAAATTCATAATTTTTAAATTGAAGCGAACAGTTTGGATTTGCCTTCATTGCTGTTGCTAAATAATGATGGAAAATTTTATCCAGTGGAAAGGTTAAGCAAAAGGCAATTGTGATAAGAAGTCCACCCAAGAAAATAAACTTGAGTAAAGAAAAAGGAAATTCGTAATCTTTTTCAAATGTTGTGTCTGGTGCCCTTACTTCTTTCAAATTGTTCCTTAGCGAGAGTACTGGAGAACTTCAAGCGTTCCACTAATTAATTCAGTTTGTGGATTTCTTTTTATCTCGGACTCTATAAATTGAATTTTCTTCTGTACTGAAAGAAGGCGAATAAAAAAACTTAGATCTTCATTATGAATATTTTTGAAAGTAATTTGAGCAGTAATTTTTGATATATTCTCTGAAAGATTCGCTTGGTTGAAGTCCTTAACCCCTATTTTAGCAGAAGAAATTGTTCCAGCACTGGAACGAACTTCATTTGTAAATTGAGATTTAGAGTCAATGCGAGGGTTAGCAATTAATTGACTAAAGAGGAGCTCAGCTCTTTTCTCAAGTTCAATGAATTTGGCGATTTCTTCTCCAATTTTCTCTTTATTTTCAATATTTGACTTCAAGGCCATATTAGAGAGGAAGAAGTTTAGAATAATGGCAATAAAGATGAGGAAGAATAGTGAAGACATTATGATGTTGAGAACCGGTCTCATTTCGTCCTCAATATTAGCGTTAGCATCAGTTAAGCTGCTATAGACTTGTGATTTTTTAAACTCATCACATTGCTTGAAAATAAAATCATCAATTTTTTTCATTATCTCAAGTTTTGCCATGATTCCCCTAGAGCTTAAAGCTCATATCGAGTTTTCCTGAGTTTTTATTGGCCTTAATCTCAAGTTTTTTAAAGCCAGCACCCTTAATTGAAGTTTCAAGATTATCGAGTTCTTCAGCTTCACAGCTAGCAAATTTTGCAACGACTTCTCCTGTAGAAAGGTCTTTATAGTCGCTCAAGTAACATTCACTTTGAACCTTTTCAGTAAGCATAAAGAGTCCTTTTAACCCCTTAGATCTTTGATTCTTTGATATTTCTTTAATTTCTTTGTTCAGAGTTTTAAGTTTCCTCTGAATTTTAGAAAGAATAACTTTTGGTTTTTTCTTAATATTGACTTTAATATCTCGAGAAGGAATTCCTAAGTTGGGACGAGAAAGAGTACTTTTTATAGATTTGGTAATCTCCTTATCTCTCTTTTTTAAGAAAAATCCTTCTAAGAAAAGTGCTCCACAAATAAATAGAGTAAGAGTCACAGTTCTCAAGCTTATAAAGCTCAATGAGTAGATAGGAATCTCTTCACTTCTAAGAGGGGCGAATATCCCAGTCAGAAAATTATGACACATTTGTCGAAAAGGGTAGAAATAGGAAAGAGCATTAGCATTCCCAAAACTAAGAAAATTAGCTCTTTTGCTTCCTACGGCACTAAAGTTTCTTGTAAAGTCATCTAAAAATGAAACCTTAACTCCAAAGGCTCCAGTAAGGTAGTTCTCGATGTTTTTTATATGTGATGAACCACCGGTTAGATAAACTTTGTTAACAGTTAAACCATGGTTGACTCTGAAGCTTAGCTCCCAGCGTTTATATTCTCTTATAAGAGGTTGCATGGCTTCATCCATTTTTGTTGCAAACTCTCTTTGGCGCTCGTCAACCTCATGATATTGCTCTTTGAGTAAGAAAAAAGAATTATTATGTTTAAATTCGATCGCTTTTTCTTCATCAACATCATAATGAGTCATAATCATTTCATTGATATTAGCTCCGCCAATAAAGCAGAGGTTATAGGCGAGAACCTTTCCATTCTGAATGAAATAAGCGACGGTTTTCCTGTGCCCGATATCAAGAATACAAGTCGTTGTTTCACTTGCGAGCTCTTCAGTGTTTTGAACGTATTGAGTCCAGGTAGAAAGTTCCGTTGTTAGGTAAGTAGGGAGTGCATCTTGTTCTTTAAGTGCTTTCCAGTATTTCTCAAAGATTATATTCGGGACATAACTCGAAACACTATCAAACCCTGACGGGGATTTTTTTAAGTTGCTGGCCAGATGAACATCTTGAATTTGAAATGGAATATTTTCTTCTAGTTGAAAAGGGACCATTTGTTCTGCTTTTTTCTTTTGCTTTACGGGAACTTCCGTAAAGCGAGTGCTTGTCATCTCAATAGGGCTTTGGAAAACAATTTTTGCATTATCAGGAATTTTTGAAAGATAAATCTTTAGGGCTTCAATTTGAGCATCAAAGTATGGAAGAACTTTAA
Source organism: Bacteriovoracaceae bacterium (assembly GCA_965217035.1). Classification (GTDB taxonomy): domain Bacteria; phylum Bdellovibrionota; class Bacteriovoracia; order Bacteriovoracales; family Bacteriovoracaceae; genus JAUHYH01. The sequence goes on from OZ244226.1 coordinate 2,955,406, forward strand.
TGAGATCATCTTCTTCACTTAGGTCGACTTTTTTCTCAGATAATTTTAAAGGGATCTCAATTTGGTTTACATGTTTAGGGCGTTTTTTATCGACCTTGGATTCAAGGACTTTAATCGAATAACTACCCATATCAATTGTGACTGTGAACATAAATAAATGATACAGAAAAAAATTTTAATTGACGAAAATTTCTATAACTTTTGGCTTCGCAAATTCGAACTTTGAAGTATCATTCTGACCATTTTGGTTTCCTGACGTCGTTGAGCCATTAGAGGTTGTGCCTGAAGTATTAAAGTTTGAAGTTGTAGATCCCGTACCAGACTGAATATTGGTCTTTTTTGCAACTTGGGGAAGAACAACAATAGCATTAATTGTATATTTGGCATTGCTCGAAATACCTGTTGAAATCACTTTAAAAAGTGACGGTTTTGAGCCAAATGTGATTCCAGCTTTCTTTAGGAGAGCGAAACGGTCGGACATTTCTGACTTTGAGACTATTCTTGCTTCATCGGCAAAATAATTAGTGAGATCATTACCAGATTCAAAAGTGATCGGGTTTCCATTATTTTGTTGGTATTTATAGAACTCAGCGATCTGTTCATCAGTAATTTCAGGTACAATAAGTCGAATAAGGTTTGCTGTAAGTTTGTTGATATCAATGATCATGTCGCCATGAACGGTGATCTCATTTTTTATGAGTCCTATCAGGTCATCGTTCCAATAGGGTAAGAGATTTAGTTCTGAAACACTTGTCATAGGAGCATGTTTGGGAGTGATACCTAGTTTTTCAAAATCTGCTTGAACTTGAGTTTGGAGTGGCCCTATATCTGTATTTCTGTCACTGATATAAAATTTAACAGCTGCAATTAACTCATTTATGTCAATTCCACTATAACGATTCGCAAAGTACTCATCTGTTTCTATTTTTCGATCAAGCGCTGTTTTTATGAGTTCTTTAAACCGCTCTTCAATATTAAGAAGCTTGTCATCTTGAGGATTTGTTTGGTTATTATTACTTCCTGCAGTCGTTGATCCCGTTTGGCCTCCATTCAGAGAACCTATTGTTGAGTTTGAATTTTGTTTTTTATCAAATTCAATAAGAAATTTAAGCATTTCGGATGCTCTTAAGGCATTAAGATTTAGTTTATTGGCGAAGCTATTAACCGTAGTCATAATTTCTCCTTCCAAAATAAGATTCTCTTCAAACTTATTAACAGCATCTTTATCAGCTAAGCCCATATCTCCTGTGATTTCAAAAGGAAACTTGAGAGGGAAACTCCAAACTTGATTAAGCATTTCTGAGGCAGCAAATTGAGAAAGATTTTTATTTTCTCCTAAAAAGTTAATTGCTTTTTGATAAATTTCTAATCTGATAAGTGCTAAATGAAGACCCGATTCAGCATTCATCCTTGCTTGGGATTTCCCCGTTATATTATAAGCTTTTATTTTATTAACCGATGTTTCGTAACGGAAAGTAAACATAAGGAGAGTTAAAACAGTTACAGTCGTTAGCACCATAAGAATGGCCACACCGCTTTGGTTATGGAGAATTTTTCGAATCATGGGGGGCTCCCATTAGCATTGGTAGCTTGTCCCAAGCCCGCTGTTCCATTCGTAGGTGCATTAACAGTATCATCGAGAGGATTATAAAGTGGCCAAATAGGTCTAAAAATACGTTCAATTTTCTCTGGTTGATTATAGATATTGCGGAATTTGATGATAACCTTTATGGCCTGAACCCAACCTTGGGCATCGGAAACCTCTTTTAGAGAAGTAAATTTTTCTGTTTTAGAATTCCAGAACTTGAATTCAAGTTCATCAACTTTTTCCATAACAACTTGATTTTTAAAATCATCAAAGTTGATATCTCTATCGTTAAAAGGGTTCACCGGTATATGGTAGCGGACAAGATTATTCCCAAGATCACCATAGTCACTACCATAATTTTCTTCAGCATATTTAACGTCATCTGAGCTAGGATCTTCTAATGTATAAACAACCCAAGCATAGTTTGACTCTTTTGAGTTTTCTAAAACTCTTCGGTGCGAGTTGGTAAAGAATTCAAAGGTGAATTTATCAGGTTGTTTAAATCTTGGAATCGGAACACCTTTATCATTCGGAACATAGAAGAGAGGGTTATTTCGATATTGTTCATCAATATTCCTTTGCAGGTTTTCTCTGAGAAGATAAATAGGATCATTCCGATCTTTTACTTCTATCGTAAGCTTTTCCATTTCAAATTTTTGAGAAAAATAGAGAGGAGAATAAATTTGGGAGATATCCCATTCCATCATGCTCAAAGCGGTATAAACTCTTAAGCGATCTTTGTCTTCTTTTACAACTTTTTCTTTGATTTCAAAGTTTTCATCTGTATTAGTGACTACGGCTAAGGTAATAAAAGAGAGTAAGACAATGGAAATTAAAACTTCGAGAAGTGAGAAACCTTTTTGCATCATGGATTACTCCCTGATGCATTTGAAGCAGGTGCTCCAGTTCCTCCTCCAAAATTAACTTGAATTTCATAGTTGGGATTTCTTAACCAACTTGAAAGAGTGAATGTTGAGCCTGTTATTTTATTTTTGACAGTGACTCTCACTTGCCAGAGAGCTTCTTTTATATTCTCTTTGATTTGTTCAAAAAGAACATTGAGATACTGCATTTGGGGATTTTGTCCTTCGTCCTCTTCTCCTTCCTGTTGACCTTGGAGGATCTTGAAAAAATTTGGAAGCTCAAATTGTTTATATTCGATACTGTATTCAAAGTCTGAAAGTTCAGAATCTTCAAACCTATTGGTTTCAACCTTTAAAGTGAGGGCAGGATTAAGGGGAGGAGGAGAAAAAAGAATATCGTTGATCACATTTTCGGCGAGGCTATGAAGGCGAAGCTCTTCTTCCATTAAAACAGAGTCTTGCTGGTTGTCTCTTTGACTCCCTATGAAGACAACATAAAAAACAGAGAAAAGAATAAAGGCAATCATAATCTCAAACAGAGTAAGACCTTTTTGATTGAGAATTTTCTTTAAGCTATTGATTGTTCGAGCTCCATTTATCAAATAAGGTTTTTGTTTGTTGAAAAACAACATCAGTATAGGTTTCTTCAACAAAATCATTAATAGGAACAAAGTCGAGGTGAAATCTTTCTCGAACACTTTCAGCTTCAAGGGTTGCAAATTCTTCGTAAGTATTAAAGATAATAAGAGCAAGATCTTGGTGACCCGTGGGATAGAAGTAAATAGAGGCGACTCCATCCGTGATAAGATCTTTTGAAAGTGATGTTGCGATACCTGCTATTCTCACATCTTCGTTAAGTTCTCTAATGTTTTTTTGAAATTCAGGGATAGGGATGAAGCCTTGTTCCGCTTTTTTCACTTTTTCATCTCTATTCTCTCGCTCTTTAAGTCCGAGTCGACTTTCGTCTACATATTCGGGAAGAAGGAGATTGGCATTTTCGCTCGACTCCACTGCATAACTTATCGGTGTTTTCCCAAGATCAAATTTTAATCTAACAATTTTATTAGAAACAACGGCCTCATTCCTTGAAAACCGAATGGCCCTTTCTATATCATCAAGTGCGACTTCAAGTTTTTCCCTTTCAGTTTGACTTCCAAAATCAACAAGACTAAAGACAACACTAACGAGAGTGATAGCAACGAGAATCTCTATCAGAGACATGCCCGAGTCTTGTTTTATAATTTTTTTTATTGGATTGGAACGGAGCATGCGAGGCATGCTCCTTGAGAAATTATATATCCGTACTAATGATATCGGCATCGAAACCATCTCCGCCTTCCTCTTGATCCGCTCCAAGAGAAATGATGGTAAAACTTCTTCCTTCATCTGGTGATTCATAAAGATAATCATTATCCCATGGATCGAGTGGTAGTTTACCATCACTCATGTACCCACCTGGTCTATATCTTTTACAATCACGACCACTTGTTGGTTTTTCAATCAAAGCTTGAAGGCCTTGTTCTGTAGTAGGGTAACGATTGCAATGTCTTTTGAACTCATCAAGAATTCCTGAAACTCTTTGGATTTGAATTTTTGCAGCTTGGACTCTACCTTCTTCAAGACTATCAAAAACCTTTCCGGCAACAAAAGCACCAGCAAGACCGATCAATGTCAGTGCGATAAGAATTTCAATAATACTAAAACCTGCGTTCGAACTACTTTTCATGACCTCAATTCCTTTTGTTTATTTGTTTAATGTAGTTTATTTAATTCCATCATTGGGATGATAACAGAAAATATAATGATTGCCACCGCGACACCCATGAGAACCATCATTATAGGTTCGATAACAGCGGTCAAGCCATTCAATCGAGCATCGACTTGGTCTTCATAGTTTTCAGCAATAATATCGAGCATGGGTTCCAGTTCACCAGATCTTTCTCCAAGCTTAATCATATAGGTAACCATTGTTGGGAAATTTCCATTTGCCTGAAGCGGTCCAACCATTGAAGACCCTTCAGAGACGGCCACTCGAGAACTTTCGATATCATCTTTCATCCAGACATTAGGAACAAGATTTTTAACAATGTTCATAGAGGCCAGAATAGGAACACCTGAATTTAGGAGTGTCCCGAGAGTTGAACAGAACCGGCTGACATTAATCATTTGAATAAGTGACCCTAGGTAGGGGATTCTTAATTGTAGGCGATGCCAACGTCGAGTTCCACTGTCAGTAGAAAGATATTTTCTTACTAGCCAGATTAAGGCAAAAATTCCAATGATAACGATATACCAATAATTTTGGAGAAAATTAGAAATTCCGATCGTTAATTTTGTAAGAGCGGGGAGCTCCTTTTTGGCAGAGTCAAACATTTTCGCAATCTGTGGGATAACAACAATGAAAATAACGTTAATCATAATAAAACCAAAGATTGAGATGATGATGGGATACATCATGGCACCTTTAACTTTATTTTTTAATTTCACTTGAGATTCTGTAAATTCAGCTAATCGGACGAGAACAATGTCCAATGTCCCTGAAGCTTCTCCCGCTTCGACCATATTGCTATAAACATTATCAAAAACTTTAGGATGATCCGCTAGCGCTTTAGCAAGAGATGTCCCTTCATTAACTTTTCCTTTTATATCAGCAAGGACGACTCGCATGTATTCATTTTCAACTTGATCGATGAGAGCTTGCAAGGCTTCAACGATTTGAATTCTCGCTTTGATCAGTGTCGCTAATTGTCGAGTCATCAATGATAAATCTTCAACTTTGACAGACTTGGAAGTCAGGAGTGCCGGCCCTTTTGCCCCGGCCTTTTTCTCCTTAAGAGTGATGAGCATAATACCCATGGACTTAATCTTTTGTTTTGCTACAAGTTCACTCTCACAATTGATTGTGGCCTTGTGTTCTTTTCCAGTGCGATCAATTCCTTTATAGGCATAAATAGGCATAAATTTATTTTAACCTAGGGATGATTCTAATTGAAGTAAACTGACGAAAAGTTTACATAAGTTGATGGTAGGAGTCGGGCATGGTTTTGGATTTCAGTTTCTGCTCTGAGACTGATATTTGATATAATCTCAGATTCTCGATTTCAGATAATCTGCTTTTAGTTCTATCACTATTCTTCTGTTTCTTCCGCGTTGATCGCTCTCAAGATTTCCTCAACTGAAGTTATCCCTTTAAAAACCTTAGAAAGAGCATCCATTCTGAGCGTGACCATTCCCTCCCTGACGGCCTGTTTCTTGATTGTTGCAGAGTCTTCCTTGGCAAGGATGAGTTTTCTAATTTCATCAGAAATCATCATGAGTTCGGCAACACAAGTTCTTCCTGAGTAACCTGTACCACTACATTTATGGCATCCCACCGGTTCGAAGATTGAAGTCGCTTCATCAATATCTTTATCTTTTACATCGAGAAGTTCTTTTTGATAATCAGTGAGGATAGAAGGCTTTTTACAATCATTACAAAGAACCCGAATCAGTCTCTGTGCCAAAACTCCAACCAGTGATGAAGAAATTAAAAAGGGTTGAACTCCCATATCAATTAATCGTGTTGGTGCAGAAGCAGCATCGTTAGTGTGAAGGGTTGAGAGAACGAAGTGACCAGTGAGAGAAGCATTGATGGCCATCTCTGCCGTCTCTTGGTCCCTTGTCTCTCCAACCATAACAACATCCGGATTTTGCCGTAGAATCGATCTCAAGGCTATGGCAAAGGTGAGATCAATTTTACTATTAACCTGAATTTGTGAAATTCCATTCATCTCATATTCTACCGGATCTTCGACTGTAATGATCATTTTATCCGGCGTATTCATTTTGGACAGAACTGCAAAAAGAGTTGTTGTTTTTCCATGACCGGTAGGTCCTGTAACGTAAAGAACTCCGTGTTTTCTTTTCGAGAGATCTCCAAGACCATCAAGTACTTGTCCTTGAAAACCTAAAGCCTTGAGTTCCAAGACCGTATTATTTTTTTCAAGAATCCTCATGACGATCCGTTCTCCATTTTGAACAGGTGTCGTACTTAAACGGATATCAATATCTTTACCGGCAATTTTGATTTTAATTCGACCATCTTGAGGAAGGCGTTTCTCAGCAATATCAAGTTTTGCCATGACCTTAATACGAGAAGATACGGCAGCATGAGTTTTCTTGGGTTGTCTTAAGATTTCCTGCATAACCCCATTGATTCGAAATCGATAAACCGTTTCTCGTTCGTAAGGCTCAATATGAATATCGGAAGCTTTCTCTTTGACCGCTCTAAAAATAATCGAGTTAACAAAACGGATAACGGGAGCCTCATCGGCCGTTGCATCTAGGATATCGATAGGGCCATCAAGGTCCATATTCTCTTCAAATTCGTCCTCAATACTATGAACGAGGTTTTGATTAGCTTTCTCGTAAACATGGTTAATCGTTTCTTGGATCTTCATGGGGCTTGAAACAACAATTTTAACTTCTTTCTTATAAATTGTTGCTAGGTCATTAATGACATTTTCTCGAAAAGGATCACTCATAACAATAGTGATATGAAAATCAGTTTCGAGAATTGGAATAATTTCGTTAGCCTTCGCATAGTTAATAGGAAGCTCTAAAACAATATTGGAATCAATCTCTTCTAATTTTATGTCATGAGTAAAGGGGATATTCATCTGATAACAAACGACTTTAATAATATCGTGTGGATGAATATAGTTTTTAGAAAGAAGAATTTCCCCAAGTAATCCGCCTTCGCCAGTCTTTTGAATTTCAAGAGCTTCGTCGAGTTGTTCTTTTGTTAAACTGGTATACTCCAATAGAAGTTGTCCGACCTTAACTCCATCAGCGAGGTTTTTAATTTCAGGAGAAATCAAATCAGATTTCGTTCCTGTTACTTCTTCTTGATTTTCTTCCATAATTTATAACTCAAATTCAATATTTTCTGGGATCGACTCATCTCCTGAAGAATCACCTTTTTTTACGTCATCAATTGTGACGGAGTCATTTCTTCCAATCCCTTCATCTTTATTTTCATAGAGAAGGGCTTGCTCATCATCATAAAGAGGTCCCTCTTTTTGTTTTTCAAGTTTATCCCTTAAGCTTGCAACTTCATCAGAAATAAAGTCTTTCTTGCTTAATTTTTCCAGTTCTTTTGATCTTCTATCAAGCTTATCAATTGTGGTTTCTGCTGCAACTCTCTGGTATGGAGAGATAATTTTAGGAGATAAGAAGAAAAGAACATTCGTTTTTTCTTTATTCTTTGTTTTGGATTTAAACAGCCATCCAAGAACAGGAATATCTCCGAGAAGAGGAACTTTAGAAGCGGTCTCTGTCACTTTGTTTCTTAAGAGACCTCCCATGGCAACAGTGTCACCATCTCTAACGACAACTTCTGTCACTGCATTTCTAACATCAGTTGCAACACCTCCGGCAGATGTTTGTGCTGTTGCACTTGTTCCACGGAAGTCTTTAATAGATTGGTCGATTTTCATTGTTACAAATCGAGTCACTTTATTAATCTGTGGAGTGATCTTGATTTTCATTGTGACGTCTTGAAATTGAACGTTCTGAGTTTGAAGGCCAGTTCCTGCAGTATTGGTTTGGAGGATTGGAATTTGTGATCCTACTTCAAAAGTTCCTTCGGTATTGTCCATAACAAGCAATTGCGGAGTCGCTAAGATGTTTGTATCAGCATCTGTCGAGGCTGCTTTGACAAGGACGTTGATTGGGCTGATATCAACATCACCAACATTAGGGATATTAACACTTCGAACTCCACCGAGACCGATCCCTGCAAAAACTCCATCATTAATTCCTAATGGACTTGTTGCAAGAGGTGCGACTTCTCCAGCATTAAAACCGACTCGACTGGCAACACCCGTTCCCGTAACCCCTGCATAACTTACACCAAAAGACTTAGTCACATCAACACTCGTTTCCATAATGAGTCCTTCTACATAGACTTGATCTCTTGGAATATCGAGTTTCTTTATAACGCTTTTAACAGTCAACCAATCAGTAGGAGAAGCCGTCACAACGAGAGAATTAGTTGATTTATCGGCAGTTATTTTTACCTCTTCATTAAAGATTGTATTACTCCCACCACTTGATGCCGTTCTACTACTTCTTCGTGATGAGGTTCGACTACTTGTTCTGCTACTAGAAGCGCTTTTAGTATTAGAGATCAAAGTTGTTAGTGTTTGGGATAAACTCTCAGCATCACCATATTGAAGATAATAAACTTGAATTTTTCCACTCCCAGCAACTGCATTTGATACATCAAGTTTGGCAATGAGATCTCTCAACTGTTCAGCCCCAGACTTATTGGCCATCGCAATAATAGAGTTTGTTCTCGGCTCTGCAATAATTTTAGAAATATTGGCTCCTGTTCCTGAATCAGTTTTTGAACGACTACTTTTTCTTCGTGAACTCCTTGAGCTACTTTTATCATCTTTAAGAATGCTATCAAGAAGCTTCGCGAGTTCTTGTGCTGAAGTATTTTTTACTGGAATAATGTGCATGGATTCGTCGTAACCTGGAACATCGAGAAATGTGACGAGTTTCATGAGTCGGTTAATATTTGTTCCAGTGTCAGTGATAATGATTGTGTTTGTTTGTTTGATATCAAGAATTCTTCCGTAACGAGACATGAAGGGACGGAAATTTCTAACAATCTCACTCGCATCAACATACTTAAGAGCGATGATTTTCATCATGTAGTTTTCAACATCAGGAGTGAATTCACCGGTATAAATCTTTGTAGGAGTATAACGAATATCTCTCGAGCTAATAATTCTGTAAAATTGACCAGTTTTTATGAGTGAAAGCCCTGCCATGTTAAGTGCAACGAGATAGGCTTTCCAAGCGTCTCCTACTGTGATGGGGGTTGGGGCCGTGATTGAAATCTTTTTCCCCTTCATATCTTTTTCAAGAATGAGGTTGATTCCAGTTTGTTTTTGCATGAACTTTGTAATTTCTAAAACATCAGAATTTGGAAAATCAAAACTTTTGATGATTTCTGGGCCGAAAGCAGTTTCCGGGTTTAAATTGAAGTATTTTTTCTCTTTTTTTGCTTTTGCTTGAATTGTTTCTCTGCCAAAAACTTTTTCTTCTTGACCGGACATCTTCTCAGTTTCTCTAGCACGGAAGTTTTCATTCCTTCTGCTTCTTCTAGTACGAGTCTTCTTTTTAGCTTGCGCTCTTGGGGCTGAAGATTCGACTGATTTTTCTTTTCCTCCAACTTTGACCTTAATTCCAGGAGATGGATTTAGACTAGGGTCTGCTTGAACCGCATCTTTGACTTCGACATTTTCTGGTTTTGCATTGAACCTTTCGAAGTCATCTTGAGCGATAAGGGATAGAGGGATGAGAGTGAAAAGCATTAACCGAATCATTGCTTATTCCTTACAGGTTGCAGGACTTGTTTTTGAAAATTCATACTTCATTGGTATAAGATTTCCTTCTCTTTCGATCTCGAGATTTAATTTCGGGAGTTTCGAGATTTTTCCAAACAGGCCCATTATGGCCTGCATGCCAGAAATGGGTTGTCCGTTTATAGATTTAATTACATCGTTATCTTGAATATTGAGGTGAGTATAAATACTGCCTGGTGTAATCTCTACGATCTTAAATGAAAGTGTTCCATCAGGATTAGGGATTTGAATTGCTCTTGCTTGAGTGAGAATTTCATTAAAATTAGCGAGTTTTTTATTAATAAGAGAACGACTAATACAAATGGTATCCCCAACTTGCTTGATCCCTTCTTCCACAAGGCTATCTTTTATTTCTGTAAATTGTTTTTTGGTTATAACGATAGGAGATTTAATCTTTTCTTCTTCAACAAGTTTTTGGTGTGAGATATATTCACATTCGCTCGTATTTAGATTTTTTAAAACAATTCTTAATCGTTCAATATGGAAAATTTCAGCCAGGTCATCGATTTTTTCACCTTCTCTGATGCTTTTCAGTTTTTGATTCCCTCTTATTTGAACAGAAGCAAGAGATTTAACAGAGTCTTGCATAACAAGTGTGCTCATCAACTTCAAAGGTAGTGAAGACTTTGTTTCGGCTTCATCACATATAATGACTTCGCTCGATTTTTTTTTGTTTTTTGGTTGATTTGGTTTACTGGTCTGAAAAAGATCCTTATTTTTTATGAGTTGAGTATAAGATTGCCATTCTTGAGTCGATGTCACATTGACAGCAATTGCTGGAATATCACTTGGTGTGGTTTTTAAGTTTTTAGGGATAAGAAAAAGGGCCGAAACTTTTCCTAGAAACCAGCAGGTTGATAGGATCATTGTTGCCAAGAAGAATCGATGAAACTTGCCACGATTTTCAACAGCAAAGATACGGACTGGAAAGTTTAAAAAGCCTGGGAGATTTGTATTTTTTGGTGGCGTTTTAGGAGGGAGTTCATCAGGGACGTAAAAGGGTACGTCTTCTGGGGATTGCTTCCTGCTTTTAAACTTAAAACCTTTAAGTTTCTCACTAAGTTTTGGATTTAACTTAAGTTTTTTAAGCTTGTCCTTCAAATTCCATTTTTTGGCCATAGCAAATTTATTGTCTCTAATTTAGAGGTGATGCGCAATAAATTTTCAGCAATGTTTTTGTCAGAAAAAGATCTCTGATTGATTTAATCAACAATGTCCAGGTTACATTTTCAAGATTATGATTTACTCTATCCAATGTATTTAGGCTTTTAAGTGTCTATTATTTTCAGACAACCATTTATTCTATTCGGGAGAAATCATGGCGGAAACGAATGAAGTTGAAATTCCTTCTATAGCGAAAACTCTTTTTTATGGGGAGTTTGATGAACCTCATATTCTTCCTTATCCAAAATTAAATGAAGAACAAGTTGAGATGGGATTGGCCATGGTTGATGCCGTCAGAAAGTTCGGTGCTAATCAGGTTGATTCAGAAAAAATGGATATTGAGAGTATGATTCCACCTGAAGTTCTAAGAGGCTGTGCTGAACTTGGTCTTTTTGGTTTAGGTGTTGCTGAAGAGTTTGGAGGTCTTAACCTAGATCATACGCTCTACGCTAGAGTTTTTTCTGAGGTCTCTGGGATAGATGGTTCTTTGGCAACAACACTTGGAGCTCATCAATCAATTGGTTTTAAAGCGCTTCTTAATGAAGGGACAGAAGAGCAAAAAGCAAAATGGCTTCCGAGGCTTGCGACTGGCGAAATTATGGCGGCTTTTTGTTTAACAGAACCAGGCTCTGGTTCTGATGCTTACTCCATTAAAACAAAAGCTATTGATAATGGTGATGGCACTTATACCATTAATGGACAGAAGCTTTGGATTACAAATGGAGGCTCTGCTGAGTTTTATACTGTTTTTTGTAAAACTGATCACACGATAGACGGTGAGAAGAAAGAGAAAATCTCATGTTTCATAGTCGAAAAATCTATGAATGGAGTCTCCTTTGGTGAGAAGGAAGACAAAATGGGAATTCGTGCCAGTGAAACTCGTGCGGTTTATTTTGATAAGGTTAAAGTTCCTAAGGAGAATTTAATAGGCGAGCTTGGAAAAGGCTTCAAGATAGCTATGAATGTTCTCAATACTGGTCGTTTGTCTTTAGGTTCAGGTTGTGTTGGAGGAATGAAAGTTGCTCTCAAAATGGCCGTGAATCACGCGAAAAATAGAAAGCAGTTTGGAAGTCCGATTGCTGACTATGGTTTAATTCAAGATAAAATTTCGAAAATTGCTTCTGCTATTTATGCTTGTGAGTCAATGGTGTATTTCACCACAGGAAAAATAAACCAAGGGATGCATGACTACTCAATGGAATCTGCTATCTGTAAGGTCTTTTGCTCTGAAAAGCTTTGGGGAAGTATTGATCAGGCACTGCAGGTTGCTGCTGGGAATGGTTATATGAAAGAGTACCCGTATGAGCGTTTGATGAGGGATTCTCGAATTAATCTCATCTTTGAAGGGACTAATGAAATTTTAAGAATTTTTATAGCCCTTATGGGGATCAAAGGGCCATCGGATGATCTTAAGGAGCTTGGTAAAGTTGCAGACGTTTCGAAATTTCTTCAAGATCCGATTAAGTCTGTTGGTATTCTGACTAATTTCGCAACTAATAGAATTACTAAAAGAGTCTTTTCAACGAAATCATTCTCCCAAGTGCATAAAGATTTAGAAGAATACACTGATAATTTTTCAAATATGTTAACTTCTTTTTCTGTTGAAGTTGAAAATACGATTATCAAATATGGTAAAAATATCATCGGTAATGAGTATCCACAAAAACGTCTAGCTAATATGGCGATTGAGCTTTATGCCCAACTTTGTGTTCTCGCTAGGACAAGTACTGTTCTAGCGGATCCAGATCTTTCAGATGAAGACAAACAATATGTTTTAAATCTCACTCGAATTACTTGTATTGATTCAAGACAAACTTTTATGAGAAACAAAAAAAGACTTGGTGGTTTCTATGATTCTGTAGTGCCTAAAGTTTCGGAAGAGACATGCAAAAGAGAAGGTTACGATCTCGATATTTTAAAATTCTAGGATGCTTCCTAGTACTTTTGTTTTTTGGAAGTTGCTCCTCAGCTTCTGAGTCTAAAGATCGTACCCAATCACCTGAGGGTCTCAAAAACATTTTTGATGCAAGGACGGTTGGGCCCACTCAAAACTTAGGTTATTTCAAAGATGTTACAGAAGAACTTGGTCTTACTGGGATTAAATCAACCTATATGGCCGCTGTTGATTTGAATAATAACGGTTATGATGATCTCGTTTTTCTCAATGGTCTTTATAATCATCCCGAGGTTTATTTTTATAATCCTTACCTAAAAAAATTCCTTCCGACTCAATATGAACTTTTTGAAAAATCTTTAGAAGCTTCCTATTTTCTTTTTTATGACTTTGATAAAGATGGAGTTAAAGATGCTCTGGCAGTTTCTTTCAATTATCAGAAAGAATTGAGTAAACAGGCAGTAAAGCTATTTAAGGGAGTGATCGAAAAAGGACGGATCTATTTTAAGAGAGTATATAAGTTCCCTAAAATTTTAGAAGCGACAGCTTCTGTTATTCCTGTCGATATTAATAAAGATGGCCATCTGGATCTCTTCATGGCGCAATGGTACTCTCGATCTGAGTTAAAAAAAGATCGTCTTCTGATTGGAAAAGGACTTAGCTTTACTGACCAAACAGAAAAGTATTTCCCCGATCAAGAGTCTTTAAAACTTCCATCTTTAAGCCTCGCTCAATGTGATATTAACAATGACCAGTGGCCAGATATCCTTACAACTTCCTCTAAAGGTTATCCAAACACACTCTGGCTGAATAAAAAGAAAATCTTCCATAATATTGGGAATCAAACGCATTATGGATTTGATACTCTTGGGATGCTTAAACAGAGAGGGGGAGGAAGGACTCAGTTTGCAAATTGTTATGACTTTAATGAGGACGGTTATTTTGATGTTTTCTTGGGTGAGTTAAATTATACATTTGATGGAGAAGATTGGGATCGATCAAGCTTTCTCTTTCATCAAGGTGGTGGTGCCATTAATTTTTTTCGAAAAGAACTCATCTATCATTCAGGAGATCAACGTTCTGAAACTTTGAGTCGAGCTGTTTTTGGTGATTTTAACTTTGATGGTTATATAGATGCTGTTGTTGATAATAATGGATTCCCCCCCAATAGTAGGGGGTTGTTTCTTAGCTTTATTGATGGCCAGTTTCAGAATCTTTCACCTCAATCCGGAATTGATATCATTAATCCGTCTCAAACGATTCGATTAGACTTTAATCAAGACGGGAAGGTTGATCTTTTGACTTCTCAAATGAACACTAGAAATACAAAAATTCCTGCAAGAATTTATCTTTTTCAAAATACGGTTGAGTCTAAGCAGAAATTATTTAAGCTGAATTTAAAAGGTCGAAAAGGAAACAAAGAAGCCATTGGCGCTCGAGTTGAAATTTGGTTAAACGATATAAAGAAAAATTATTGGTACACACTTTCTGAAGGTTTTCTTTCTCCTCAGCATGCTGCTGGACTATGGTTTGGGTTAGAGCCCTATCAAAAAATTCAAAAGATTGAGGTCTATTGGCCATCATCAGTTGGGAAAAAAACTTATCTTAAAATCCCCATTAAAAATAAAAAACATTTTAAAGAAATTACTCTCTGGGAGTAGTCGGTTTGTTTTATCTATCATAGCATTAAATAAGAAACTATTAGAACTCTTAACAGGGAACATGGGACAGGGAAGTGAACATGAAACTCTTTTTATTATTTTTTTTACCGCTTTATTTGCAGGCAAATACTTTGGACATTCAGGTTCAGGAAAGTGAATGTGGCCATCTTGATTATCGAGATGCTTTTGATTATGAACCAAGAAATCAAGAGAAAATAAACTGGTGTTATGCTTTTACAACTGCTGATTTAATCGGTTTTGAGTATGGCCTGGAAAAGCTTTCTGCTGCCGATATCGCCCTCAATTATAATAGGAATTGGATTCCTTCGAAGATGAATGCTTTTGCAAGGTTCTATTACCTCTTATTTAAAAAGAATAGCTGGGTTGAAAGGAATAGAGAGTGGACAACAGGTTTTATTAAAATTGCTGTAGACCGTGCACTTAAAAAAGGCCTTTGTGTCGAAAGTGAATCTCCCGATAATTTTTTGACTCGAGTTAATAAGAAAAAACGTTTTTCAGAACGAGTCTCTTATCTCAATGCGATGGATGAAATTTTAAAAACGGCGAGAGCTTATAAAAAAGGCGAGCTGTCTTTAAGGGATACTGGTTTTTATTATAAAACTCCGAAGACTTCTGAAAAAGATTATATCGAAATCATAGAAAATTATCCTGTTAATCAAATTATGTTTGAATTAAATGATAGGAGTTGCAAAGAGCGTATTCAATTACCAAGCAGAGAATTTAGTTATTATTTTAAAGGAAGTAAGTTCTTTTCAAGGTTAGACCGACAGCTAGAACGAAAGAAACTCGTTTCAATCGATTATCATGGTCGAGTAAGAAAAAATCCTCATGAATTTGAAAAGGGAATAAATGGTCTTCACACTTCTTTTATTGTTGGGCGTCGGTATGACTCAGACAAAAAAACTTGTGAGTACTTAGTACGAGATAGCCTTGGAACCAAAGCTTGCCATTATTATCATAAAGGGCTCAAATGCGAAGAAGGTCATTTCTGGATGTCAAAAGAAATTCTTTATGATGCGCTCGTGTCCTATGGTTATTTTCGTTAGAAGCTTAGTCGATTTTACTTCCGGATAGTTGACTGGTATGCTCGGTTCGTTAATAAATCACGGAGGTTTTTATTATGAATCGAGCACTGCTTCTAGTGGCTTTTCTTTGTTCCCTTAATTTATCCTTTGGTCAATCGAAAAGAATAGTTAACGGAAAAGATGCAAAGCTTTCAAGCTTTCCTTGGTCTGTTTCTCTTCAATTCTATGTTGATTCTGAGCCAATGGGGCACCTCTGTGGAGGCGCTATTATTTCTAAGCGAATAATTCTTACGGCGGCTCATTGTCTTGATCTACCTGATAATTATCGAATTGAGGTACATGGTGGAGGGAATGGAAAACAAAGCCAATTAAAAAAATTAGCAAAAATTAAAAAAAGCTTTATTCATCCTAAGTACCAATTAGTAGATCCAGATGGAATTTTTAATATCAAAAATGATATTGGAGTTATTTTTTTAGAGAGCGATATTAAGTTTAGTAAATCTGTTCAACCTATTAAATTAATAGGCTTTAGAGATGACCTTAATCAACTCAGAAAAGGAAGACTTGGAATCGCCGGTTGGGGAAGAACGGTTCCTCCAAGCTTAACTAAAAAGATTTTCAAAGGTCCTTTTTTCATAAGAAAGTCTAGAGAGGATGATGACCTTCAGTTGCAATATTCATCTAGAGTAATTGGAATGCCTTTGAGTGACAGCTCTTTTTGGAAATTCAAAAAGAATAGAGATCGTTTTTTACCAATTGATGAAGATTTTGGTGACTATGCGAGGAGATCATTTTCTTCAGGAGACTTTATTCTGACTCAAGGTTTCAAAGGAGTGAGTGCTTGTAATGGTGATAGTGGATCGATGCTATTTAAAAGAATCTTAGGATCTAAATACAAATACAAAGCGATTGGTATAGCTTCATTCTTGACACGACAACCTTTTTGTCGTGCTGGTGGAGTTGCTTATACAAATATCCAAAACTATTTAGGTTGGATTAGAAGCTTACATAGAAGAATGAACAAGGGGAGTTTATGAGTTCGTATCGGGATAAAGTCATGATCAAAGTTATTTTTTCTTTTGTTTTTCTTGTTTCTGTTAATTCTGTTTTTGCTCAATCAAATCGAATAGTTAATGGAAAAGATGTTAAACTTTCAAGTTTTCCTTGGTCTGTTACTCTTCAAATTTTTGAAAATGACAAACCTATGGGACATTTTTGTGGTGGCGCCATTATTTCGAAGCGCTATATCTTAACGGCGGCTCATTGTGTTGTTCTCCCAAGTAAATATCGAGTTGAAGTTCATGGAGGGGGAAGTGGAAAACTCAGTGATGTGAAAAAACTAGGGAAAATTAAAAAGATCTTTGCCCATCCCAAATATCAGGATGAAGATCCTGATGGGAAGGTCCATTTTAAAAACGACATCGCTTTGATTTACCTCGGTCAGGATATCCGTTTTAATAAAGCAGTAAAGCCTATAAAACTGATAAAGTTTAGAGATAATTTAAAGGACTTATTGCGAGGAAGATTGGGAATTGCTGGTTGGGGGCTTACGGATCCTCCCGATTTTTATGGCAAGCTATTTTCAATCCCTTATCGTTTAGAAAGAGTCGCTGAACAACTTCAGTATTCTTCTCGTATCCTAAGTCTTCCTCTTCATGACAGTCCTTTTTGGAAATCAAAAAAAATGAGAGATCGTTTTATGCCTATTGACCCTCATCCTGAATTAGGTGATTACGCGAGAAAGTCTTTCGCTTCAGGAGGGTTTATTTTAACTCATGGATATAAAGGGGCGAGTGCATGTTTTGGAGATAGTGGCTCAGTCTTATTTAAAAGAGTTTATGATTCAAAGTATAAGTATAAAGCTCTAGGGCTTACTTCGTTCGGAGCAGCCCGTCCTTTCTGTAAGACAGGTGTGTTTTATACCAATATTCAGAATTACCTTGGGTGGATTTATAGCATTCACGAAAAGATAAAAAGACAAAGATTATAGTTTGAGATCAAGGTCTTTATAAAATTTATATTGATAGGATTCTTGATCTCGATTTATTAAGTTAAATCCGTCATTTCCGGACTCAGGGTCTTGGATCCAATCAATATCCATCGATTTACAAAACTCTGCGGTAAAAGGCTGCATGAAAATCTTTATTCCTTCTACATCTAAAATCTGATCGTTTTCTTTAAGGTCATCAAAGCCAATATCATAAGTGAAGCCTTCACACTTTTTTCCAGAAATCTGAATACGCAGCTCTTTCCCCTCTAGGGTAAAGTCATTCTCTTTGATTAGGGAATATTGTCTTTTTGCATTTTCGGTAAAAGTAATTTGATAACTCATAACTTGGTCACATTAATTCCTATTTGCTAAGATGAGAAGCATGAAAGCCCAATATTTAATAGAAATCGAAGATCCAAAAACTCATTATGTGAAAGTGCGTTATACTCTTTCTGAAATTTCTGAGGATAAGCTTTCTATTTTCCTTCCTTCCTGGTCTCCAGGCTCTTATTTGATGAGGGAATACGTTCGTCATTTACAGAAGCTTCAACTTACGAATATTAAAGGAAAAGAAGTTCAATTTGAACAAAAAGCGAAAGGGTTATGGGAAATTGAAACCAAGGGGGAGCAGGAAATCACGATTCGATATGAAGTTTATTGCCATGAACTTTCTGTTAGAACTTCCTTCATTGATGATTCTCACGCTTTTCTTCATGGGCCAAGTTATTTAATGGGGACACAAAATGAAGTGTCGGGTCAGTTAGAGGTCGAGTTTAAGTTTCCACCCCTATGGTCAAAACTTAACACTGGATTAAAAGATATTTCCACAGACCGACAAAGGTTTATCTATAGTGCAGAAAACTATGATGTTTTAATAGATGCCCCTGTTGAGATTGGTTGCCAGGAAACGGATGGGTTCCAAGTTGCAGGTAAAAACCACTTCCTCGCTTTTTACGGAAACCAATGGCCTCATAAAAATGATTTAAAGGCTGATATCAAAAAAATTGTTGAGTATGTTTCTGAATATTGGGGGGAGATTCCTTATAAGGACTATACTTTTATTACTCACTTTGCCCCTAATTACTTTGGTGGACTAGAGCATCTCAATTCTACTGTTTTGGCATACGACGGAAGAAGATTGAACGTAAGGAAAGATTATATTCGTTGGTTAACTCTAGTGACTCATGAGTACTTTCATACTTGGAATGTAAAGAGAATTCGTCCGGCTGAACTTGGCCCTTTTGATTATATTAATGAGAACTATACAACAATGCTTTGGCTTGCTGAAGGGTTAACGAGTTTTATGGATAATTATCTTACTTATAAAACGGGTTTAATCACAGATGAAGAGTATTGGGAGTTAATTAAAGATGACTTTAATCTTTATCTGAATACCCCTGGTCGTAAGTTTGATTCTTTAGAACAGAGTTCTCATGATGCCTGGATTAAACTTTATAGACCTCATGAGAATTCTAGAAATGCTACTGTTAGTTATTATCTCAAGGGGGGACTTGTTTTTCTTGGACTTCATATTCATCTTAAGGCACTTGGGAAAGACTCCAAGGATCTTACTGATAAACTTTGGAGTTTTTATAAAGATCGTCCAAAAGAAGGAATCAATACAGAAGAATTTTTAAATCTTATCTCAGAACTCTCTAATGAAAATGTTACGAAATGGTTTTCGACTCAAATTTCTACAACTGAGGAAATGGATTTTGAAGGTCTCCTTAATAAATTAGGAATCACTTGTGAATGGGAGGAAGCGAAGCCTTCTTTTGGAGCAGCTTTTGAATATAAAGGAGAAAGAGTTCTTTTTCAATCAGTTCAACTTGATGGTGCTTCTTTTAAAGCAGGATTTAATGCCGGAGATGAACTTATTTCAATTAATGGAGGAAGAGTTCTTAAAGCTGATATTGATAAACTGACGCAATTTTTACCAATGGATCAAAACCATATGGCCTTAGTTTCGAGGCAGGGGCGTCTGGTCGAAGTGCCATTTCAATTAGAGAAGGGAATCAGGACAATAAAAAAAATCCAGCCTGGACCAGATTTAGATTGGTAGAAGACTTTTCTCTTAAAGGGTGAATTCAAAAAGAAAGTTTCCTGATCTTAAACAAATCCTAATCCTCGCTCCTATAAGATTAAGCCAAATAAAACTACTTGCAGGCTGCAGTTACGATAAAACTTTTCTCGTCATCTTCTGTATAATCGACAGTAACGCTCGAAAGAATTGCTCCATTTTTCATGTAGTAGGTATAAAGTCCATAATGAGCAAAATGATGAAGATCGACTTTATCAACATCGCTTAGTTTGTAAGGATGCTCTTCTTGGAGAGCATCGAGGATATCCCCGTAATGTTCATTAGAGCTAAGTTGGGCAGCCTTTGTTAACTCTCCTGTGATTTTTTCATCTCCGTAGATATAAATCTTAGGATCGTCCTGAAATCTCACTACGATATTTCTTTCACCTGAGCTTTCGTAGATTAATTCTACGGAGTGAGTTTTTCCTTCGAGTTCATAATAGCAAATCATACTTTTTGCTATTGCACTTGTATTCGCTATTAGAAGTATTAAGAATCCGAAAGCTTTCATCCATTCTCCAAGAGAGACTAGCCAAAATTGTTTTTATTTTATCAAAATTTTTTAACCGAAAGAAAAACTTTGTATTTTCTATAAAGTTTGTCTATTTCTTCGGCAGTTTTCAGCAATATAAAGAAGTTAAAGCGACGAGATAGTGATGATCTCTTAAAAAAGTTTCAGTGAGTTTCCAATCCCCTTGGAATTTGCCAAAAGAGAACTTTTGATTTTCATGAATGATAATTGGCTTTATGAGTTTGGGGCCTTGCGATTTTAAGGAATTGTTCAAGGCCTTAAAGGCCGCTTCTTTTAAGCACCAAAGTTGGAGAGGAGTTAGATCAGAATCGTCGTCATTGATAAACATTTTAAGAGCATCTTTACGAATGACTCTGTCAGATCTTTCGATATCAATCCCTGAATAGAGACTTTGTTCGAGAGTAACAGAACAGAGACCAAGCTCTTCGGTATGTGAATAAGAAGGATTGAAAGCCGTTCCATGAAGGCGTTTCAGTTTTTCGAAACTCATACGAGCTAGGACAGAGCTCTTTAACCTTACAGGGTGAACCGAACGGCTCAAGTTTTCTTTTTGCCTCTTCTCCCATTGATTCCATAGTATAGAATCAAATGACTCATCATTTGTTGAATGGATCCAGTGAATCTTACATGTAAGTTGGCTCATTGACTCTTTTTTTAGGTTTTTAAACGTCTAATAACTATTCACATCTTTTATCTAGGCCGTTAGTATAATTAAGGCGACCCTACGTTATCATACTATGGGTGCGTGGATCGTCTAGTACTTCTTAACCTACATTCTTAACAGGAGCTGCCCCATGGCCAGTATCTCTCCCAGAACCCCTTCGAAAACCGGTGTTTTTAATCGCAAATCAGTCACTCGTGAAATTCCAAGAAATTCACAAGGAAGAAGTCTAAAGGTGAGCCAGTATTTTGGTGAAAATACTTTTAATCTTCGTAATAATCGGTTTTTTAATGAGAGCACTCAAAAAGAAATCAACACGATCCTTGATAGTCAAGCAACTCTTACCAAGGAGATAGCTAAAAAAATTGCTGATGCCGTTCTTGAATGGGCACTTGAAAATGGGACAACACATTTTTGTCATTGGTTCCAGCCACTAACTGGATCAACTGCTGAAAAACATGATTCCTTTTTAAGCTTTGATGGGGAAAGAGCAATAGAGAAATTGAGCGCTTCTCAGTTAATTCAAGGTGAGCCTGATGCTTCTTCTTTTCCAAATGGCGGATCGAGATCTACTTTTGAAGCAAGAGGTTATACAAGTTGGGATTTAACTTCTCCGATTTTTATTAAAGAAGGGATTAATGGGAAAACTCTTTGTATCCCGACGGCCTTTATTTCTTATCACGGAGATGCTCTCGATGTTAAAACTCCATTGCTTCGAAGTACAAATGTTGTAAGTAAAGCGGCTACGGAATTCCTTCACGCTACGGGTTTTAAAGATGTGACCAGCGTGACGACGAATTGTGGCTATGAACAAGAGTACTTTCTAGTTGATAAGGCCTTCTATTTTCAAAGAGAAGACTTGGTTATGTGTGGGAGAACATTAGTGGGATCTCTTACAACGAGAAACCAGCAGTTAGATGATCATTATTTTGGAACTGTTCCAGAACGAGTTCTTGCTTTCATGCAAGATTTTGAAACTGAACTCTATAAACTTGGAATTCCTGCGAAAACAAGGCATAACGAAGTGGCTCCTGGACAATTTGAAATTGCTCCAATTTTTAGAGATGCCAATACAGCGACGGATAATAACCAGCTTCTTATGGCGACTTTAAAAACTGTTGCGGAAAGGCATGACTTTGTGGCGCTTTTTCATGAAAAGCCATTTGCAGGAATTAATGGTTCAGGGAAGCATCTTAACTGGTCACTTTCGGACAATCTTGGAAGAAACCTACTCGAACCAGGGAATAACCCTCACGAGAATCACAGGTTTTTAGCAATGGTTGCGATTGTTTGTGAAGCGGTTAAAAGACATTCGATTGCTCTTCGTGCAGCGATTGCGAGTAACGGGAATGATCATAGATTGGGAGCAAACGAAGCACCTCCATCTATCATTTCAGTTTTTCTTGGTGATACTATAACAGCAATTCTTGAAAAACTGGTAAGTGGTGAAGCTTATTCACCTGAAGAAGCAGCAATCCTTGATACAGGTGCTGGTCAGCTTGCTCAGCTCTTAAAAGATAATACAGATCGAAACAGAACTTCACCTTTTGCTTTTACAGGAAATAAGTTTGAATTCAGAGCAGTTGGGTCTTCTGCGAATATTGGTATTCCAATGACGATTCTTAATGCTGCTGTTGCTGAAGTTATTACAGAAAGTACAGCATTCATTAGTGAGAAAATCTCAGGAGGTACGGATGTCGCGACTGCGTTAACGGAGTTAACTAAGAAATGGTATGGGAATTCATCAAAGGTTGTTTTCAATGGGGATGGTTATAGCCAGGACTGGGTTGATGAAGCAGCCAAAAGAGGACTTCCAAATCTAAGAACAACTGTCGATGCTCTCATCGAGTTCCATAAGAAAGAAAATCATGACTTCCTTCTTAAGCAGGGGGTTTATAGAAAAACTGAAATGGAAACTCAGTATCAAGTTAGTTTCGAACGCTATACAACTTGGAGAGATATTGAATTTATGACTCAAAAGAAACTTGTAGAGCGAGTAGTTCTACCAGCAGCCTTCAATTATATGAGAGAGCTTAAAGAGATCCCAGGTGGTTGTCGCGACATTCTTGTCAATAAAATTGATACACTGACTAATGAGCTTTATACAACTGTGGAAGACATTAATTCAACAGTTGAAGATTTTGGTCATGATGAAGAGGCCAATGCCAAAGTGATCTCGACAACTCTTATGGAGAAAAGCGAAAAGGTCTTGGAGCTTACAGCACGGCTAGAGGATATCATTCCAGATCATTCTTGGAATATTCCAACTTATTTCGACCTTCTTTTTGTACGCTAATTAAATACCTTTAATTGAGGGAGAGGAAATTCTCCCTCAATTTCTTAATAAAGTATCTTGACGATCACCCTCCAAAAAAATTACCACTATATAAAGTCACTAAACGTAGTCACTACCAAAACCGGAGTTATCAGTGAGACTCCATCGAAAAAGGATACTAATCATGGCAAAAGGAACTAATCTCGTTATCGTTGAGTCCCCAACTAAGGCCAAAACAATCAAAAAATTTCTTCCCAAAGACTTTGTGGTTCATGCCAGCATGGGACATATTAGAGATTTACCTCAATCAGCAACGGATATTCCGAAAGAATTGAAAAAAGAAGCTTGGGCGAAGCTTGGGGTGAATGTAGAAAAAGACTTTGAGCCTCTTTATGTCGTTCCAAAAGGAAAATCGAAAGTCGTACGGGAAATCAAAAAACTTATCAAAGACGCTGACACACTCTATCTCGCAACCGATGAAGACCGTGAAGGGGAGAGTATTTCGTGGCATTTATTGGAACTCTTAAAACCTAAAACGCCAGTTAAGCGAATGGTTTTTCACGAGATTACAAAAAAAGCGATTGAGAACTCGTTAAACGAGGTTCGAGAAGTTGATCTTAAGCTTGTTCGAGCTCAAGAAACACGAAGAATTCTTGATAGACTTTATGGATACACACTTTCTCCTTTAATTTGGAAAAAAATTGCTTATGGACTTTCTGCGGGACGAGTTCAGTCGACAGGATTGAAGATGATCGTAGAAAGGGAACGAGAAAGAATGATTTTTGTTTCTGCAGAATATTGGTCATTAAAAAGTTTTCTTGATGCTAAGGGAAAAGAATTCGAAGCAAGATTAACACATGTTTCTGGTAAAAGGGTTGCTATCGGAAAAGACTTTGAGCAAACAACTGGAAAGCTACTTGCTTCTAAGAAAGATGATGTTTATTTAATTGAAAAGAAACAAGCTGAAGAAATTCAAGAGAAACTGAAATCAGGTGAATACAACGTTGAAAGTGTTGAAGAAAAAGATACTTATCAAAATCCGGCGATTCCATTTATTACATCTTCACTTCAGCAGGAAGGAAACCGTAAGTTAGGTCTCTCTGCTCGAGAGACAATGAGAATTGCTCAAAGACTTTATGAAAACGGTCTTATCACTTATATGAGAACGGATTCGCCAAACCTTTCAAGCGAAGCGATTAATGCTGCTAGGGAGAGTATCGAAAAACTTTATGGAAAAGAGTTTTTAAGCAAAGAACCTAGACAATACAAGGCAAAATCAAAAGGAGCTCAAGAAGCTCACGAAGCAATTCGACCAGCAGGTGGAGAGTTCAAGCATCCTGATGAAATTGGAATGACGGGAAAAGAGAAGGCTCTTTACGAACTGATTTGGAAAAGAACGATGGCCACTCAGATGGAGCGTGCTCATAAACGTGCGATGACAATTAAAATTTCTCATGGTGATTATACGTTTACGGCCAATGGTTCTCGAATTGTTTTCCCTGGTTTCTTAAGAGCCTATGTTGAAGGGTCTGATGATCCAGATACAGCACTTGATGGAAAAGACGTTATTCTTCCTGAGATGAAATCAGGAGATAAGCTTAAGGCCAATAAAGTTGAACCAAGTGAACATGAAACAAAACCACCGGCACGATTTACGGAAGCAAGCTTAGTTCAACGTCTAGAGAAAGAAGGAATTGGTCGTCCATCGACTTATGCCTCGATTATTGGGACGGTTCAGGAAAGAGGTTATGTCCGTAAAGAAGGATCCGCGATGATCCCGACCTTTACTGGGATTGCAGTCGTCCAGTTTCTTGAAGATCATTTTTCTGGTTTTGTGGATTATGGATTTACTTCAGAGATGGAGAAATCTCTGGATGAGATCGCAGAAGGCAAGGAAGATTGGCTTAAGTACCTTAAAGGCTTCTACTTAGGAACAAAAGGTCTTCAAAAGCAAGTTGAGAAAAACGAAAAGGCTATCAAGCCTGAGGAGTCACGAACCGTAAGACTTCCTCAGGTTAAAGATATTATCGATATTAAGGTTGGAAGGTATGGACCTTATATTGTTCAGAAGAAAGGAAAAGAAGAAGTTCATGCTTCGATTCCTGAGGATATTGCACCCGCTGATTTAAAGCCGGATGATATTGATGAACTCGTTGAGCTTTCTAAGCGTGGACCTGAACCTTTAGGAGTTCATCCAGACTTTAAAGAAAATGTTTATTGCTTGGTTGGTCGGTATGGTGCTTATCTACAGCTTGGCGAAGTCACAGAAGAAAACCCTAAGCCTCGAAGAGCAAGCCTTATCCCTCCGTGGAATCCGAAAAATATTACTTTGGAAGCTGCCATTGAGCTTTTAAAACTTCCAAGAGACCTTGGAAACCATCCAGAAACAGATAAGCCGGTTAAAGCAAGTGTTGGAAGATTTGGTCCTTATATTGTTCACGATGGGGATTACCGATCGCTTAAGAAAGATAAAGACGATGTTCATGAGATCACGTTAAAAAGGGCCCTTGAGATTCTTGCAGAGCCAAAAGTTTCTTCTCGAGGAGCAAAACTTTATAAAGAGTTTGGACGTCATCCTGAGACGAATAAGAAATGCTCTGTCTATGATGGGAAATACGGACTTTTTATTAAGTATGGAACAAAGAACGTTGGGATCCCAGATGATAAGAGAAAAGAAGATATTATCGATAAGTGGGAGCTTAAAGATGTCGTGGAAGTGATTGATGCAGCGAAGTAGGGGTTGACGGAGGGAGTCGTTTAGACTAATCTCACTTCACTTGAAACCATAATTTGAATAATCAAATAAAGAAGGTAGTTATGAAAAAAGATATTCATCCAGATTATAGAGACGTTGTTTTTCAAGATGTTTCTGCAGATTTTACAGTTCTTACAAAGTCTACAATTAAAACAAATGATACTATCGAGTTTGAAGGGCAAACTTACCCTTTATACAAAGTTGATATCTCTTCTGCTTCGCACCCATTCTATACAGGGACTCAAAAAGTTCTTGATACTGAAGGAAGAGTGGAAAGATTCAAGAAAAAATACTCAAGAAAAAGAAAATAATTTTAGATTACAGATATTTGAAGAGGGCCTCTGCTATGCAGGGGCTTTTTTTATTGTTTAATGGATTAGGCTGCAAATTTATTGTCTGGCCAAAAGTCTCGAGCCTCTTCTAAAAGCCGTTCAACCTTATCGCCCATATTTTGCTCATTGAGGCAGTCGATAAGGATTTGGAAACATTCAGGAGTTCTCGATTCACTTCTGAAAATTTCAAGACCGCTTTGAACTCTCATATTATCATTGAGTTGGTCAAACTCAGCATAAAAAACTGATATTTTATAATCATCTGATTTCATATCATCAACATCAAACTTTTTGAGGAATTTTCGCGCTTCTTCATATTCTCTAATTTGATAGAGCTCTGTGATAATAGATCGAAGATATCGAGGAGACCTTTGAGAAATGGTGGAAAGCCATTGGAAATGTTCAATTCCTCTAGCGAGTTCGTCTTCCGAAATCATAAACTTGGCGGTCACAAAAAGACCTGCACAGAGAAAATTGGTAAGCGACTCTTCTCTGGTTTCTATTTCTTTGTAAATTAGAAAAAATTCTTCCATATCTTCAAAACTCGATGTTTCTACACAGAGACGGATTACATTACAAAGCCTTTCCTGATTAGAAGGAAAGTATCTTGTAATATTTTTAGCGACGCTATAAGCGTCTTCTATCCGATTATTCTCTTTATAAAGATCAAAAAGACCTAATAAACATTTAAAATGAATTTTATTATAAGAAAGACCTTTATTATAATCTTCTTCAGCTTCTTCTATCTCGTTGAGGCAATACATCGCTTGTCCGTGATAAAAAAGTGCTAGTGATGGCTTCTTTGCGCACGATATGGCAGCTTTAAACTCATCTCGAGCTTGTTCGAATTTTCCTTCAAACAGATATTTTTTCCCTGATTCAATATACTTCAGGTATTCGGAAGGAAAGTTTTTTTCAAGAATTGCAACTGATAATATTCTTTGAAGAGTGTCAACGTTATAAGGTTTAAGAATATAAGAATCGATATCTCCCTCTGCTGCCTTGGCAACAACTGTTTGACTGGCATTAGAAGTAATTAAAGTAAGAACGACTTTTTTCTGCTCAGGATATTTCTTTTTAATGTCCTGGAAGAAAACAAAACCTGAAGACCCACCAATATAATAATCAGAAATAACGAGCTGGGGTTTTTTTTCTTCGAAAACTTCCATTGCTTCGTCGTAATGATTAACAGCATGGATTTGATTTCTTTGAGCACCGAGATCAACTAGGACCTTGATTAAGCTCCTTTTTGTGGAAGCACTTTTATCGACGATGAGAATATCATTCTCACTCAAAAAGCTTTCTAATTGTTTTTGCTTCTCTTCGGTCATTCCTCTATTGCCCTTTTGCCAATTTCATAAATGTATTGATGTGGCTTTGCCTTTGAGCATAAATATCAATAAATTGATTTCTTTCAACTTCATAGTCTTTATCAAATTTTAGATAATAGGTGGCATCTCCATTAGTATTAGGAGTGAATCCCTCTATTTTTCCTAACATTTTGAATTTATAACTTTGAGAATTATACTTCACATCAATAAAGACAGTGATATTATCAATCTCTTCAACGTCAAACTGATAGGCCATGACGCAAAACTCTTCTTCATTCCATTCAACAAGTGTTCCCTCCACCGTTTTTACAAGATTTTCAACTTGATAAGAAAGGCTAATATGAACATAGGGAGCTTCAGTCATTTCTTCAAAATTATTTCGAGTTGTTTTCTTTTTTTGCATCTGAGAAAATATTACATCAGTCAGATTATCATCCTCTTCTGCTTGTTCTTCAGTCTCTGCTGTGCTTTCTTTGTCTTGATATTGTGAGCGATAAATTTGATCTGTTGACCCTTTACCTTTTAATTGATTCTCTTTTTTCTCCGTTTGTGCTTTACCTTCTAAATCCTCATCCAAGTTGTCTGTAGAGTTTTTACCTTCAAGATGATTTCCAAGATCGTCAGTCGATGCTTTTCCTTGAAGATTACCACCGAGGTCATCAGTCGATGCTTTTCCTTGAAGATTACCACCGAGGTCATCAGTCGATGCTTTTCCTTGAAGATTACCACCGAGGTCGTCAGTCGATGCTTGTCCTTGAAGATTACCACCGAGGTCGTCAGTAGAAGCTTCTCCTTGCATATTTCCAGAACCTAAATCATCTGTTGAAGAAGATCCTTCCATATGGCTTGACCCAAGATCATCAGTTGATGAGTTTCCTTGAAGATTTCCATTATTAATATGCTCTGTGCTTCCAGTGCCTTCAAGATCTCTGAGATTTTCTGGTGAGTTACCGTCGACTTCTTCTTCTTTTTTTAATTGATTTGTCTCAGGGCTATGTTCAAACTGATGAGCATTCTTTTTAAGTTCGAAATAAACTCCTAGTTTTCTATTAGCAAGCATCGAAGTATTTGCAATGAATTGTCCCGTCTCATCAAAGTTAAATCGAACGATTTTTTGGTTTTCTTTTTTGAAATAGAGTTTTGGAGATTGTCCTGTAAATATCCATTCTCCATTATCCCAATCAAATTCAGGCTTTGATCCTTCATAAAACCATTCACCAATCGTTTCTTGGTTTTCATAAACATCTGATCGGACTTTATTTGTTGCAAAAACAAGAGAGTAGAGTTGGTCGCCCGAGTCTAATCTTCTATTTTCTTTCCAATAAACGGCACCTTGGCACGGTCCAACCAAACGGATCATAATAGAACGGAGAACTCTTTTGCATAAATTTCCACGGCTGTTTAGCCAAATATCTTCATTAATATCGAGTGCTGGAATATTTTTAAAGTCGAAGCCAGAAGCTCTTACTTTTTCAGAACTTGTTTTCTGAGAATTTTTTACAGTCATCTCTGTTTGTTGGATCTGCTTTATCTGGTTGATAAGAGATTTTGACCAAAAATCAATTTTGAATTTTAAAGATCTTTCATTAATGTCGTGATTAAGAAATTCACGACATCCAAGTTTAGAAATGGCCTTTTCAACTTTTTTATTTTCTAAATCAAGAAAACAAGCAGTCTTAATGAGACCTGTTCGGGTTTGTTTAAAGTGATCTTTTAGAACCTTTAAGGATCTGGTCAGGCTGTCACGATCACTAACTCTAAAGATGAGTATTGCAGAACCTTGAATGTTGTCCAATGTATCCGTTTCATCTTTGCTAACATGAACGCATTCAAACAATTCATCTGATTGGTAATGCTCTGTGATTTTTTTCAACTCAGGATGAGATGTTTCATCAACCATGAAAAAAATCAACTTTATCATAAAACCGCCACTCCTTTTTATAGGGAAGTTCCAATCTAACTTATCGAATTTTTAAGAACTTTCTTGAAAGAATTATAAATATTTCCAAGTACCTGAGCTGTACAGGCGGTGTTGAGAATATTTAGTAGAAATAAGTGAGGGTAGATCAATGAAATACGATTAATATAGTTTTGAGATCGCTTCAGGACAAAAGAGAATGAGCTTCAATAGGCGACGGGAATACTCAGGTATCTCTGACGTGAATTGTTTTTTGATAGACAAAACAATGGATAAGATAAGGGTAAAGACCAATGTTTATCTCAATCAATAAAGTTGTTGAAAATTTTCAGCATGCTTACTTTCGCTAAATCATAAAAATAAATAATTGTTATTTTTTTTAAATTGACCTTATATATGCGGAGCATAATTCCCATTGCCCATAATTCGAGAAGGCCTTAAAATGGGTATACGCGTTTTTGAACGTAAAAATATCAAAAAAAGGATCCTCATGAGAAATTTTAAGGCAATGATAAAACTGCTCTTGATCTCAGCAATGATTACTGTTCCAGCCTTTGGATTTAAACTTTTAAATTCGACCAAGAAAAAAGAATCTCCTTATTCAACTCGAGAGATGATTCTTGGGGGAATTTTAAAAGGTGCTCTTGAGAATATGCACTTCACAAAAGCAAAGATTAATAATGATCTTTCTTCTAAGGCCTTTAAAGAATTCATTGAAAAACTAGATTATGGAAAACAATTTCTTCTTCAAAAAGATGTTTCTCAACTTGGCAACTTTGAATTGAAAATCGACGATGAAATTGCTTCAGGAAACTTAAATCTTTTAGAGCAAGCATTTGCGATATTAAAGAAGAGACAAAATTATGTCGAAAAAATTGTTTTTGCGCGATTAAAAAAGCCCTTTGATCTTAAAAAAAGTCGTACTCTTCAAACTGATCCTGAAAAAAGAAAATTTTCTAAAAGTTTAAAAGATCTTGATAAGCTTTGGGATAATCTTCTTGCTTATGAAGTTTTAAATCGTTATGCAGATTATCTAGATGAACAAAACGGAGAATCAAAAGACGATAAAAGTAAGAAAAAAACGAAGAAAGATAAAAAAAAGAAGAAAGAAAAAAAACTTTCTCATAAAGAACTAGAGAAAAAAGCCAGAGATGCTGTTGTTAAAAGTTATACTCGCTTGTTTAAACGTCTTAAGAAAGAAAGAAGAGGTGATAAACTTGATAAATTCTTTAACTCTGTCGCCAAGGTATATGATCCTCATACTCATTATTTAGTTCCTGAAGATAAAGAAGACTTTGATATTGATATGAGTGGAAAACTCGAAGGAATTGGCGCACTTCTTAGAGAAGAAGGTTCTTATATTAAAGTAGAAAAAATTATTCCAGGTTCTGCTTCATGGAGAGGAAAGCAATTAGAAGCAGGTGATATTATTCTTAAAGTTGGACAGGGAGAAAAAGAAGCTGTTGATGTCGTTGATATGGGACTTCGAGATGCAGTTAAATTGATTCGAGGGAAAAAGGGAAGTGAAGTTCGGTTAACAGTTAAAAAAGCTTCTGGTCTATCTAAGGTTATTCCAATTATCAGAGATGTTGTGCAGATAGAAGAGTCTTATGTGAAGTCATCAGTTCTTCAATTAAAGGGTGATAAAAGAAAGTATGGTTATATCCATGTCCCTAAATTTTACAGAGATTTTAGTGATAGATTTGGAAGAAACTGCACAGATGATACAAGAAATGCTCTTAAGAAAATAAAGAAAAAAGGGGTTGATGGAGTTATTCTCGATCTTAGAAATAATGGTGGAGGAGCACTCAAAGATGCTCAATATATTTCTGGTCTTTTTATTAAAGAAGGACCAATCGTTCAGGTTAAGGCCCATACAGGATCAGTAGAAATCCTCAAAGACACAGATACTTCCGTAGAGTTTGAAAAACCGGTTATCGTTCTTATTAACCGTTTCTCAGCCTCAGCTTCTGAGATCGTGGCCGCAGCTTTGCAGGATTATGGACGAGCGATCATTGTTGGGGGAGAGCATTCGCATGGTAAGGGAACTGTTCAAGCCGTTCTTGATTTAGATGGTTATGTTCCACCTCTTGCGAAAGCTTATAGTCCTTTTGGAGCATTAAAAATCACAATTCAAAAGTTTTATCGAGTTACCGGAGGATCAACACAATATAAAGGAGTTACTCCTGATATTGTTCTTCCTGACCCATTTGGGCACATGGAAACCGGAGAGAGATATCTTGATTATTCATTACCTTGGGCGAAAGTAGACGCTGTTAAATTTAGTCCTTGGAAAAAGTATTCATATGATATTTCAAAGTTGAAAAAGAAATCAGAGAAAAGGATCTCTAAAAACCAAAATTTTTCCAAGATCACAGATAGCGTAAAGTGGTATAAAAGTCGTAAAGAGCAGTCTGAAAAGAAAATTGATCTTAATAACTTTTTAGCTGAACGAAAAAAACTTAAGAACGAAGCCAAGAAGTTCGAAATAAAAGACCCTAATAAAGGGCTTCTTGTTCAAGAAACAGACAAGCTAAAAAGAAAAGAAGATAGGGAGCGCTTTAAGGAGTTCTCTGAAGGTCTTCAGAAGGACCCTTATATTGTCGAAAGTATCAATATTCTTAACGATATCTTGTCTTAATCATCTCAATAAATTTATTAAATTCTGGAAAGCGGGACTACTAAACCCGCTTTCCCTATGTTACGCTCT
Source organism: Bacteriovoracaceae bacterium (assembly GCA_965217035.1). Taxonomy (GTDB): domain Bacteria; phylum Bdellovibrionota; class Bacteriovoracia; order Bacteriovoracales; family Bacteriovoracaceae; genus JAUHYH01. Next base: position 2,987,624 of record OZ244226.1, read on the forward strand.
AAACTTCAAATATTGCTAGAGGTGATACTTTATGAGTGAAGAAAGAACGTTAACTGTTGAACAAAAACACGCTTTTTATGAAGAAGCTGTCCAGAATCCTGAAGGAGAAGTTGAGACGCTTCGAGATCTTTATAAAAAGTTAAAAGACGGTAGAACAGCAAAAGTTCTCAGAGAAGATTTCTGTGGAACTGGGGCCATCATGTGTAATTGGGTGAAGCAGGGGCCTGAATTTCGATCTTTTGGAATAGACTTGGATCCTGAGCCTGTTGAATACGGAAAAAAACGTCATCATTCAAGACTTACTAAAGATGAGCAGTCTCGAGTTGAATATATTATGGGAGATGTCTTTGATACGAAGACAGAAAAAGCCGATATTATAGCTGCTCTAAATTTCTCATATTTTATTTTTAAGAAAAGAAAGCAACTCCTTGCTTACTTCAGCATGGCAAAAGATGCTTTACAAGATGATGGTATTTTTGTTTTAGACTTATTTGGTGGTCCTGAAAGTATGATGCCTCTAGAAGAGAGCACGAAGTTTAATGGTTTTAAATACTACTGGGATTGCGATAAATTCAATCCTATTACTCACGAAACGCTTTACCACATTCATTTCAAACCTAAAGGTGGAAAGAAATATAAAAAAGTTTTCACTTACGATTGGCGAATGTGGGGATTTGCTGAGCTTCGAGAAATTCTAGAGGACGTGGGCTTCTCCAAATCTCTTGCCTTTTGGGAAGGTGATGATGAAGATGGTGGTGGGAATGGAGAGTTCTTTCCGACGGAAGAAATTGATAACTGTGAGGGGTGGGTTGGCTATATCGTCGCCTTTAAGTAGAGTTTGTTGTTAAATTCTTCTTATAGTGCGTCATGCTGCAGACTCGCAGCTTGCGACTTAGAGGAACTAAGCCTCAGCTTCTCGCTTTGCATTTCTTCTCTAAGAGAAATTTTCCTGACAAACTTGTTCTTTGAATAAAGAAAAATTTCCCAGTGAATTACGATTTGTGATAGGTTCCCTTGATGTTTAAATTACTGATTATTCTTTTTTCGACCTCGGTCCTCGCGGATGAAGTGGATTTTTACCGTCTTGGATCGACTTGGGATAGGAAAGCTTTTAATTATAAAAATAAAGACAAAATTCCAAAAAAATTTCAAGAACAAGCAAAATACGTAGGAAGTTTCCTTGGAGGAACGGCCTTTTATCTTGGGAAATTCAATAATAAACATATCATGGCAACCAATTATCATGTCCTGCCAAAGGCGTTGAACTGTTATTCTCTCAATACAGTAAATTTTAGAGTGATGAAGAAACGCTTTTCTTGTTTAAGATTTATTGTCTCTTTTAAAAATATAGATCTAAGCCTCTTTCAAATAAAAGTGAAACCTGATCAAGAGAGATTCTTTAAAGGCTATCCTTTTAAATTCTTTGGGAAACCAAGTTTGACCCGTCAGCTTTATGGAATGGGATATACTTATCTTGAAAATCCCATGAGAAAGATGCTTCTTGTGTCTGGAGGAAAATTCTGTTCACCTTTCTCTCGAAAAATTAAACTCATCAATGATCCTGATACTCAGCATCCTGTCGATTATAAGGTTTGGAGCATGGCGATTGGTTGTGACTTTGGCCATGGGGATTCAGGAAGTCCGATTATTAATAATAAAGGTCAACTTGTAGGACTCTTTTGGACGGGAGGAACTCCAAAGTCATCCTTTGTTAAAAATGATAAAAACCTTAGAAGTCTTATTGATTCTGAAGACCCTCTTGTTTGGTCAAATCTTTCTTATATGGTTCCCCTCAAATCAATCCAAAAGGAACTTATTAATTTTCTTAAAAACAATAAAGATCATGTCTTCTACCAAGAGCTTGAAGAAATTGTGACCGGTAATAATTAGTAAAGAACGTAGTTGAATTTCTCAACATCTTTATTGATCAAAAGATACCCGTTTCGTAATTCTTCAGCCTTTCCAAGCTTAAAATCAATGTTATTTAAGGCTTGGCGAACACATTTATGAAAAGAGTTCGGAAGCTTATAGGGATCATTAAAAGTCAGAACATTTTTAGCGCTGTCTTTTTTTATATTAAAAGTATAAATAATATAGGGCTTGTTCATTTTTTCAGAAAAATCTTTTTTACATTCTTTGAATGTAGGCTTGTAACTACTGATGCTACGAGTAACTTTATCCCAATTTCTTTTATGAATAACTAAAGGATCAGTGCTACAGCTCAGGAGCAGGATAGTGGCTAATACTAGGGATGTTAAAAGTTTCATTATTTTTCCTTTTAACTCCTATCGGAGGCGTCTGGGATTTGTTAAGTGCTTGATATCATGACTCGGCTTTTTAAATCCCTGTAATTTCAGTATAATAGATTCAATTTTAATTCATTGATAAAATATATGGTTCATAAATGAAGATTTTTGATTTTGAAAAACAGACTGAATCAACCTGGAAAGAGAAGTCTGAAATTGACTCGAATAGCGCTGGTTATGTTCATGAACATGATTCTTTTAACTGGAGTTTTCCGGAAAAGAACTTAATCATTTGGGATGATTCTCAAAATTATACTGAGGCAAAAGGAGATAGTTCTCTCAGTCAAATTCTTGATGGCATTAAGCTTTTACAAGATGGGAATCAATTGATAGCTTTTCGGTTGTCCTCTTATTTAGTAGAAAATGTTGTAAAACTTCGTTCTTTTCATCTTATTGCTGAAGCACTTGGCGTCACAAATTATAAATTGATAGGGTACTCTTCTTTTGAGTCCTATAAAGAAAATCCTAAAGAAAATAATATTTTTGCCATTATGATGCATTATCTGTCTGCGCAGTTTGGTGGTTGTGACTATTTTCATTCTTTCCCTTTTTCAAATGATTCAGATGTCGCAAAGAGATTACATGAAACTCTACCTCTCATTTTGGATGGAGAATCTCACATCAATTCAATTCATGATCCTATGAAAGGGTCTTATGTTGTTGAAAAACAAACCTTAGAACTTTCTTCTTTAGCCTGGAAAAAATTAGGAAAGGAAGGAGAGTTAAAAGATAAAATTAATCAAAAAATAAGCTCTTATAAAGGTTCTTATCATCTAGGTGCAGCTCCTGGTTTACCACCTTTTTTAAGAGGCCCATACCCTACAATGTATTTGGGACGACCTTGGACTATCAGGCAATATGCTGGGTTTTCTACAGCTGAAGAGAGTAATGCTTTTTATCGAAACAATCTTAAGCAAGGACAAAAAGGATTGAGCGTAGCCTTTGATCTTGCAACTCATAGGGGCTATGACTCTAATAACCCTCGAGTGGCTGGTGATGTCGGTATGGCCGGTGTTGCGATTGATTCGATTAAGGATATGGAGGTTTTATTTAATCAAATCCCTCTTGATAAGATGAGTGTCTCGATGACAATGAATGGAGCTGTCATTCCAATCATGGCGCTTTATATAAATGCGGCCAAGGAGCAAAGTGTTCCTACAGAGAAACTCAGTGGGACTATTCAAAATGATATCCTGAAAGAATTCATGGTGAGAAATACTTATATTTATCCTCCTCAAGCATCGATGAGAATTATTGGAGATATTTTTCAATATACCTCAAAGAATATGCCGAAGTTTAATTCAATTAGTATCTCTGGCTATCATATGCAAGAGGCTGGTGCGACACCTGATCTTGAACTTGCTTTCACGCTTTCAAATGGTTTGGAATATTTGAAAAAAGGCTTAGAGAGCGGATTAAAAATCGATGAGTTTGCTCCGAGGTTATCATTCTTCTTCGCGATTGGTATGGATTTCTATACTGAAGTTGCTAAGTTAAGAGCAGCTCGTTATCTTTGGGCCAATATCGTAAAACGATTTAATCCAGAGAATCCAAAGTCGATGGCCTTACGAACTCATTGCCAAACATCAGGTTGGAGCCTGACGGCCCAAGATGTCGACAATAATATCCTTCGAACGGCCATTGAAGCTTTGGCGGCAACTCACGGACAGACTCAATCTTTACATACAAACTCTCTCGATGAGGCGCTTGCTCTGCCAACTGAGGAAAGTGCAAAAATTGCAAGAAATACTCAAATCTATCTCCAAGAGAAAACAGATGTTTGCAGCTATGTTGATGTATGGGGAGGAAGTTATCATATCGAAAACCTTACGGCCGAGCTCATCGAAAAGGCTTCTAAAATTATTGATGAAATGGAAGAGATGGGAGGGATGAGCGAAGCGATCGCAAGTGGCGTTCCAAAGCAGATGATAGAAAGGGCCGCTGCAAAAACTCAGGCAATGATCGATAGTGGAGAGCAGGTGATTATTGGTGTGAACAAACATCATAATCCCAATCCTAGACCGGTTTCGGTTTTAAAAGTTGATAATGAGAAGGTTTTGGCCAATCAAATCAATCGAATTGACGCTCTTAAAAAGGAGAGAGACACTAGCAAAGTCGAACAAGCTCTCCAAGCGATAACTCAAGCCTGCGAAAGTGGCGAAGGTAATCTTCTTGAACTTGCGGTGACTGCTGCGGAAGCAAAAGCGACATTAGGTGAGATGACTGAGGCGATGGAGAAGATTTTTGGACGCTACCAAGCCCCTATCATGAGTATAAGTGGAGTTTATGTTCAAGAAATGAAGAAACATAATGGCAGTAATATTTCTGAGATTGCGAAGTTGATTGAAGACTTTGATAAAAAATTTGGACGCCGTCCGAGAATCATTCTTTCTAAAATGGGACAAGACGGTCATGACCGAGGCCAAAAAGTTGTGGCGACGGCCTTTTCTGATTTAGGATTTGATGTGGATATCGGTCCACTTTTTCAAATGCCTAAAGAGGTTGTCAAACAGGCCATCGAAAATGATGTTCATATCATTGGCATAAGTTCTTTAGCTGCAGGCCATTTAACTTTTGTTCCGGAAGTAACAAAGGAACTTGCTGACAAAGGAATTGAAGATAAGATCATCGTTGTTGGAGGAGTTATTCCTCCTGAAGACTATGATGAGCTTTACAGAAAAGGAGCTGACTTTATCTTTGGCCCAGGAACTAATATTACGGAATCTGCAATTGAAATTCTTAAGCGGTTATTAAAATGACTGAAGATCAGATCTTAGATGGAATTTTGAAACAAAATAGGCAGATCTTGGCAAAGGCCATGAGCCTTTTTGAAAGTAGCCGTTCAGAAGATAAAAAACTTGCTTCCAAAATTCTCTCTGAAATTGATAAGGATGATTATGCTTCTCGGGTGATAGGAGTGACAGGAACACCTGGAGTTGGGAAGAGTACATTTCTTAATAGTTTCGTTGAAACCTTGGTCAGTAGAGGAAAAAAAATTGCTATTCTGACGATCGATCCTAGCAGTGAAAAAAATGGAGGAAGCATCCTTGGTGATAAAACTCGAATGGCCGATCTGATTAAATATGAAGAAGTCTTTATTCGCCCTTGTGCTTCAAGAGCACTGTTGGGAGGAATTACTTATAGTACGCGTGATTTAATCACTGTTTGCGAAGCCGCTGGCTATGATTATGTTTTTGTTGAATCTGTTGGAGTCGGTCAATCGGAAGTTCAGCTAGCAAAAATTGTTGATTTTCTTTTACTTTTTATTGCACCAGGTGGAGGTGATGATCTTCAAGGAATCAAAAAAGGAGTTCTTGAGTTTGCTGACCTTTTAGTTATTAATAAAAAGGACATTGATAAAACTCTAGCACTTCAAACAGCGAGTCTTTATGGACAGTCTTTAATGAGAAATCCTCTTGTTATCTCTGCTCTCGAGAGAGAGGGACTTGAAGATGTTCAAAAGATTTTAAATGAGATGTATAGTTCTGAAGATATTTCAAAGCTTAGAAAGAACAAACGAGAAATTTTTTTTTGGAACCGAGTTGAAGCTGAAGTTTTATCTCGTATCAAAAATTATAAAAAAGAAGAGGAGTCTCAAGAATATTTAAAGGACTATCTTGAGAAAAAAACTGACTTTCAGAAAATTATAGATAAAATTCTTAAATCTCTCTAAAAGCTTCGTTTTTTACAAAAAATCGTGAATTCAAAAAAAAGAGGCGCCAGTTCTAGACTGGAGCCTTCCATATTATTATCTCAAATATCTTTAGAAATATACTTTTCTCGTAACTTCCAAAGGAGTTGACTTATATAGGGTCGCCTCTGTTCTCCAGTCGCAACCATCAGAAGTTTCGTAATTTTCAAGTTCTTGGTATCTGTATAAAGGGCAATGAGAAGTTCTTTGATATAGTTCGTTCCCAATGTGAAGTAGTTATCTGTTCCGATTCCGAGTTTCACTCCTTTTTTCTCCCACCAACTGAACGGATGATCTTTATAATCAGGGAACGCCCCTGTGAGCTTCATATTTGATGACGGAAGAGCAATAAGAGAGACCTTTTTATGAATCATTCGATTGAGAACGTCATGTTGGTAATGTTCGATTTCTCTTGCAGTATGAAACTTCGCTTTTACAAAAAGAGTTCTCTCATCTTCTGAAAGTTTCTCACCATTTAACAGTTTATTAAGAATGAACTCATTATCACCCCAATCCATATCAACAAGCTCATTATATTCAGAAGTGCCAATGGTAATGGCCTTTGAATTTTGGTTTTGATCAATCACTCTAAGATAAAGACTATGAAAATAATAATTAGGGTTGATTCCGAGACTGAGACCGTGTTCAAGTGTATTGATATGCCAGATATTCATAGCATTATCGACGGCTTGAACTCCCATCTTCAAGGTTTTCCAAGTTTCACCATGGTGAGATCGGATAGAAAAACCTCGGTATTGAAGCCGTCTCAATCCTTTTTTCATATCATGGAAATGAATCTTTCTATAAAGCTCTCTTTCATTCCCAACAGTATCAACTTCTCTTAAGACACGAACAAGCTCAGGGTATTTATCAATGATTTCTAAAATCTTGCTGACTTGAGCATCAAAATGTTCTTTCTTTGATTCATATTTTTCACTATCAAAGTGATTAGCTTCCTTTCTAAAACTAGGAGAAAGAATATATTTAAAGCCTGGTACTTCCGATTTAAACTTTTTAAATCCCTCATGAAGTCCAAGAACAACGTCTTCTTCTGTTAAGTTCTCTATCCCTGGAATTGATTCAATATCATTACTTGTGGCCCGACTGAGTGTGAACTTCAATCGAATCATTCCGACATTAAACTTTTCATAGAGGTTTTTGGCCATAGAATAGCTCGCCTCTGCATGAGCTTCTCGAGTTGTAAGGATGAGTTTAGGCAAGAGGAGGATTTCAAGATAACGATCGAAAGCTTCTCCTTCTTGAAGAGTCATAAGTTTTGCGACGTCTTCAACGGAATCAATTTTTTGAACATTAGGATAAACCGCTTTGATCTTATTCCAATAAATATCAGCATTAGGTCCATCAAGAAGTGTTTTTAATCGAGGATAAACAAATTCAGCACTGAGGCTACCGGTAAGATGAATATGTTCTTCTCGATAGGGAATCGGAAAGTTTTTGAAAATATCAAAAAGAGAATTTGAAACCGGATGGTCTAAAAGTTCTTCGATTGTGATCTTATCTTGATCGTATTCAGCGAGTTTAACTCTAAAATTATTCAAAATTTCTTTATCATGGGTACCATCTTCAAGATTGAAAGTTGCGAGTTCCAAGGTATCTTCTAGGCTGATACCATTTGTTTCGCTTATGATCTTAATTAAATGTTTGGTTAAAGATGTATCAATTTTCATGGTCTATTCTGCTTTATCTATACTAGCTTTTATCTCATTAAAGAGATTCAAATCAAGTGTTTCTCTTCCTTCCTTATAATTTATATAGTCTTCTAGGCTTTCGACTCCCCAAAAGAGTTCTTTCCCGTCATATAGACTCGGAACTCCGAAGAGACCTGATTCCAAAGCTTCATTAAGGTTTTGGATAAGTTCAGTTTTTGCGGGCCTTTCAAAGGCGCGCTCGTAAAGTTTTTGTCCAGGAAGTCCCTTTTGGTTAAGAGCTTCAATTAGAAGATCTGGGTTTCCCGCATCCATCCGATTTTGCCAAAGAGCACTCCAAAGACAATCGATAACTTTAAATTGTTGATCTTTTGATTCGCAAGCATAATCAGTGGCCATTCTTAAACTATAAAGTGAATTGAAAGGATGTCGAGTTGGGGCCAAGAGCTTTATATTGTTTCGGGCGGCAATTCGGAGAGCTTTTTTGAAAAGATAATCTCTTTTGGGCTTTACATCAGCAATATTTTTTTGGCCGAGCTCTTTAAAAACTTTTCCTAGAATGAGGGGCTTGAACTGAAAGGACTCCAATAGTTGGCGTTTTTTAAGAAGTTCCCACATAAGAAAGGAGTAAGGAGATAAGAAATCAAAATAGAAAATGGGGTGTTCCATGGCTTAGCCTACAAAATCAGATTTGAACTGTACTCCCGCAATGCGTTATGTTATACTCGCAATGGGTAATTTTTTCAGTTACCTGCCTGGAAGAGGTGATCGATATAGATATAGGGAGATCGAAAACCGATTAGAAAGTAACTTTAAATTTTGAATGACTAGTAATGATCATTACTGATGCACGTTTGTTCGATTTGTACGTTTTGAAGCTGTAAATGATCTTGCGAACTTTAGTGACGACGTCACATTTCGGAGTCCACATGGATTTCAAAGAACCCTTGAGGATAGGTTTCCTCACGTTACTTACTGTAATATTAGTTTCTTGTGGAGGGGCTAATAACACAATCAAAAATGTCACTATCAACCAATCAACAGTTGATAATGATGTTTACCTTCACCTCAAAGCGGCCTTGGGATTAGGGAATATTCTCCTTCCTAACTTAGCTGCTCCTATTTTAACCCCTGGAAAAGGGGAAGTTGGTCAGATTCAGTTAGGGCCAGACTTTGTTGAAGTGGATATAAATCTTTCGGAGGTTGTTCCTCAGTTAGAAGCGAGTGCAGTATTACCAAATGGAGCCTCATTACCACTCATTAAAGACAATCCGGTTGTAACACTTCCTATTGGAGGGTCAAATGTTGAGGTTTATATTTCCTTAGCAAATGGGGCCCCCGCGCTGGGAGTTTCTATTCCGGTTAGAGAGCTAGATTCTATTGGAGTTTTTAGCGCATTTTTCCCTGCCTTTCGAGTTGATAATTTTCTGGTAGCAGGTGGAATTTATTCTAGTGCAAACTCAGGAGAAAGCGGAATTGGTGCTTTCTTTGACTTGAATGGAATTATCAATCTGAATCTTGATTCAGGATTTGCTGGTGGATTTGTAGGGAAAAACGGTAGAGCACAGCTTCTTTCTATTGGGTCTACAGAATCCTATCAAATCCATCTTGAAACAGATTTAAATTCTCGAAGAACACAGAGAAAGATTGATAGAGTTCTTTACCGCCTTCACAGAAAAAGAAGAACCGTGAGAGTGGACTAAGAACAGAGGAATATATTAATTGATTTGGTTGATAAACCAAAAAAGCCACCCAATGATTGGGTGGCCTTTTTTATATAAATTCAGATTTTATTGACTAGATTTTCTTGCTGTAACGAGCAGCTTTCATAACAGCTTTCTTTCTTCTTTTTTCAGCTGCTTCTGTCTTTTCTTTGTGACGTATTGAAGGTTTTAGATAAGCTTCTCGCTTTCTATATTCCTTAACAATTCCGTAGCTATCGCACATTCTTTTGAACTTTTTAAGTGCTCGCTCTACTGGAATGCCATCAGCAATTTCGATCTTGATGTTTTCCGGCTTTTTACCCATTGAATCCCCTTGAAAAACCATAATTTAGCTCTTTAGTTTATGCGTTAAATTAAAGGAATTTTTTAACACACCAACTTAGACTTTGCACGTAAAATCTAACTCTTTTTATATCATGGCTTTACAGAGAAGCAAGATAGGGGCATATTTTTACTATAACTTATTGGAATTAAAGGGTTTATTTTGAAAATGCTACTAAATATACTGATAGCACTCATCTTTTTCTCATGTGCGAGTTCGCCAAAGTATCGTGGCTCTATCCTTACGGACAGTCCGAATCATGAACATCTCGATATTTCTGAAGAAGATTTCAATAGTCATGTTGCTAAAGGCTTTGAAAATTGGAAACTCCGTCACAAAAAAGGAAATTTAGAAAGCTTTATTAAACACTTTGAATTTTGTGCTCGTTCATCGAAGCAATATTCTTCTTATCTTATTAATCGTTACAAAATGTATGAAATGCTTGCGAGAGGTTATTATCTATTAGGGAACAACCATACTAATATTGAGTCTCAACAAAAGCAATTTTGGGAAGAAGGGGCCGCTTGGGCAGAGAGAGCGCTTTATACCAATGCTAATTTCAAAAGGGCCGTTGGCCAGTATGGTGAGTTTGTCCCGGCCTTAAAGTTCATCAAGAAAAAAGAGGTGGGAGCACTTTACTGGTATATCGCGAATATTGGTAAATGGGCGAAAAGCTCAGGGATTGCAACTTCTTTGAAATATCTTAGGCTTTTAAAAGAAATGGTTAGAAAAATTCAGCACTATAATCCTAAGTATTTCTACAGCGCTGCTGATAGATATTGGGGAGCTTATTACTCCTTTATTCCTTTTTTCGCAGGAGGGAATATGAAAAAAAGTCGTTATCATTTTGAAAGATCTTTGAAAGTTTCTCCAGAATATCTCGGGACAAAAGTGCTCTATGCAGAACTTTATGCTTTAAAACAAAGAGATTCTAAGCTCTTTAATAAACTTTTAAATGATGTTATTGATGCAAAACTAAATCCGAAGTCTGATATTTACCCTGAAAATATATTAGAACAACAAAGGGCCTTTAAGTTGAAAAAGACGATTGAAGAGGGAGGTTCCTTTTGAAGATCTTATTTATCATAATGTTTTCTTTTTCAGCTTACTCGGTTACAGATCTTTACGATCAACAAGTTGATATTTCCAAGGGGCATAAAACTCATGCCCAAGGAGGAGTTGCAAAGGCCCAACGTATTTTAAAAAATGAACAGGCGATCGCAGCCCTTATGAAAGAAGTTCAATCCCTTAAACAAGAAATTAAAGTCCTCAAAGAGAAAATGCCGGTGAAAAAGTGAAACTCTTTTTCAAAACATTAGTTAAAGGGAATTACAAAAAAATTGCCTCTCAATTTAATGAAGATCTTTTTAAGAAGATGACTCCTCCTGGAGGGAAGATCTATGTCCGAAATTTTGAAGGAACAAAAAAAGGTGACAAGTTTTCTTTTACAGCTTCAACATTTGGTATCCATCAGGACTGGGAAGGTTTGATCACCGATAGCGGGGAGGATGAAACTCAAAGTTTTTTTGTTGATGTAGGAAAGGATCTCCCTGCACCTTTAACTTCTTGGAGTCATAGGCACTTATTTGAAAAAGTGAGTGAGAATGAAACACTTGTTATTGATGAAGTCGAGTATACTTGCTCGTCAAAGATTTTTGATTACCTTTCTTTTCCTTTGTGGCAAATTTATTTCTATTACCGGTCTTACCTTTATAAAAAGATTTTTGGATGATTTCAGAAGCCGCGATTACAGAGTTCTTTCTTCAATATGCTTATTCACCAAATTATGTGTATTTAGGTGTTGTTGCTTTCATGACTATGAGTAGCTTTGGGCTTCCTATTCCTGAAGAAATCATTTTAGTAAGTTGTGGCTTTATTGCTTATATGACCTTAAATCCTGATTTATATCCGCCCCCGTCTCCTGACTCTACAGGAGTCGATTTAATCACGCTCTCTATTGTGTGTTTCCTGGCAGTTCTGCTCAGCGATATGGTGATCTTCTGGCTTGGGAAGTTTTTTGGGCCGAAAATCTTTGCAAGTAAGTTTTTTAAAAAAAATTTTAATGAAAAACATCTCGATAAAGTGAACTCTTGGTATAAAAAATATGGAGCTTGGGTTTGTGGTGTTTTCCGTTTTACTCCAGGGCTTCGTTTTCCGGGTCATATGAGTTGTGGAATGATGGGTGTGAAGTTGTGGAAGTTTCTCGCTGTTGATGGAACAGCGGCTTTAATTACTGTACCGACCCAAGTTGTTTTTGTTGCTTATTATGGAAAAGAAATCCTCACTTATTTCAAGCAATTCAAAATGGCGCTCGGTGGAGTAATCCTCTTGTTCGTTGCCTATAAATTAATAAATAAATATCGTAGTAAGAAAGCTTCGAAAGCCTAGGCATTTGTTATTCTTTTTGATTAAAACTCACCAAAGGTTATAATGGTAAGGTAAGTAAGGAGACTTGTTATGAGAATTATCGATTATATTAGTGAAGGTGGCCCAATTATGTATCTTTTGGTTCTGCTGAATATTATCGGTTTCACAATTATCTTTTGGAAAATTTTTAGTCTCTATTCTATTAAAAAAGAACTTGATTCATGGGCGAATAAAATTCTTAAGAATTTTAATGAAAAGATTAAAAGCTCAAGCGTTGATGAGTCAGTCAAACATGATCTCCTCAAAGGAGAGATTGTGAATTCGCTTTCCGCGTTTGAGACGGGATTGAATACAGTTAAAATTATTGCTTCGATTGCACCTCTCTTAGGATTACTGGGAACCGTTATTGGTATCCTTTCGGCTTTTGAGGTTATTGCTCAAAGAGGTCTTAGCGATCCTTCTCTCTTTGCTGGGGGGATTTCAATGGCCCTTATTACTACGGTTGGTGGGCTTATTGTCGCTATTCCACATCTCATCGGGCATAACTATCTTATGAGTGCTCTCGATAAAATTGAAGTTCTTCTCGAAGATAAAGTTCTTCCTAAGGTATTTTAATTTATGGCAAGAAAAAGAAGAGAGCAGATAACTCCTGAGCTTACACCTCTTATTGATGTAGTTTTTCTACTGCTTATTTTCTTTCTTGTTTCAAGTGTTTTCAAAAAAGAAGAATTTGCTCTTCTCTTAAACTTACCAGTTACTGAACAGGGTGAAGGTGCTGAGAGTAAGACTAAAGAAATTACAATTGAAATTAATAATGATGATATTGCTGTTAATGGTAAAAAAATAGCAGCTGCAGAGTTGGAATCAACTCTTTCAACTTATGATAAAGCAGTGAGTGTTAATATCAGAGCGGATGAAGAAGCTCGTTACAAACGTCTCATTCAAGTCCTTGAAGTTCTTCAAAAACAGAAAAAAGAGAACATTTCTCTTATCACCGATAAGAAAAAATAAAGAATTCTTACATTCCCGACTCTTTAAGTTTCTGTAAGTTGACTTAATTTCTTACATATCTGAGAATTTTACTACCTTTTATCAATGAAGATTAAAGATTGTAAACAAGGAACGTTTAAAATGAGAATAATTCTTACATCCTGCCTGATTGTACTTCTAACAATGACAAGCCTCAATGCCAGCACGCTTGCGATCATCGATTCCGGTGTTGATTATCTCCATAAGGATTTGGCCGATCAGATGTGGAAAAACCCTGGTGAGATCCCTGATAACCGTCGTGATGATGATGGGAATCTTTTCCGTGATGATGTTTACGGATGGAATTTTGCCGCTGGGAATAACCAAGTTATTAATTATAACTACCTTGGAACTTTCTCTCAGGATCCCTATAAGTTTTTAGAAATTCAAAGTCGTTATATCAAAGGCGATGCGAGTGAAGAAGAACTTGCTTGGATGAAAAGTAAAAGAGAAGATAAAGACTTCATCAAAGAAATGCAGATTTTTGGAAACTTTGCTCATGGAACTCATGTCGCAAGAATTTCTTCTCGAATTGCAACGAAGTCTAAGATCATGGCCATTAAGCTCCTTGCTACTGAACGAGGAGAGGCTCAATCATGGTTGAGAGATATCGCCAAAAGTTCTCATAAAATCCACAGACTCTTTGGTTCGAATGATTCGATTGTCCTCAAAGGCGGTGGGGGAAAGAAAAAGAAAGGAAAGAATCAGGCAGCGCTTTTAAGAAAAGCTCTTAAAACTTTAGCTGAGCAACAAATAACACTTCTCGAAAGTTCATTCCGTTACGCTTCTGAACAAGGGGCTACTGTCGTCAATGGATCATTTGGAACTTCTTTTAATATGATTAAAGTCCTTACTGATAATGCTTTTAGAATCATTTATCTGAGAAAGCCTTCGAAAGAAGAGTCAGACAAAACGGCAAAACTTTATTTTAAATTTAATCTTGATGCTCTGAAAGCAAGCTTAATGCAATTTCCTAAGATCTTGTTTGTCTTTGCCGCTGGGAATGATGGGTTGAATAATGATATTTATCCTTCGAGCCCTGCAAATGTTAGACTTCCTAACGTCATGACTGTTGCCGCGACTGTTGAGTCTAAATCACTAGCGAGTTTTTCAAACTATGGAGCTTCTAAAGTCGATGTTGCAGCTCCTGGAGTCGGGATTCTTTCTGCTGTTCCGTCTAAGAGTCATGGTGACGAAGTTTTCATGAGTGGAACGAGCCAGGCTTCTCCTTATGTTGCTGGAGTTGTAGCTCAGGTGAGAGCGATCAATCCTAAACTCAGTTCTGAAGAGGTTAAAAAGATCGTTATGAAAACGGTTGATAATAAGGAATTTCTCTTTAGAAAAGTTGCAACTTCAGGAGTTGTAAACTCTTCTAGGGCGAATTTTGCTGCCGTTCAATCAAAAAAAGTTGATCTTGATCAAGCGATTTCACTTTCTAGAGCTGAAATTCAACCAGAGATAAGTCCTGAGTCTGATTTGAAAGTAAAGGTGAATAATTCAAATCTTATTCTGACTAACAATTCAAGTCTTGGTGATTTATCAAGTAAAGAAGAAGAAATCTCAAAAGATGTTTCTAAGCTAGTTAAAGAAATTAAAAAGAATTAAGAATAAATAAGGAAAGGCTCACGAGTAGAAGAGAACTTGTGAGCTTTTTCAATTTGATCAAGCTCTTCATTTTTTCCATTTGATTCAATCCATAAACGCAATTTATCAGTTCCATTGATCATATCAATTGGAGGTTTTTCATATTCGTATTCATAAGGTGGTTGCTTCCATTGAAAATGATCACCTAGGTGGTGGTAAAGTTCTCGACAGAGAATTTGATTAAGTTTCCAAGGCCTAAATGTTTTAGGATCAGTGACATGAATCTGAAAACCACCACAGCTTTTCCCTGCATGTTTTTGAAAAGTAGGAAGGAATTGAATCGGTCTTAAAACAAAACCTTCGAGATCTTTAATCTGGTTTTGGATTGATTCTAAAAATTTAAAAGGTTCGAGAGCAGGATGTCCGATGAACTCCAAGCTTCTGGTTGTTCCTCGTCCTTCAGAAATATTAGTTCCCTCAAAGATAACAGTTCCCACAAAAGGGAATGCAGCCTCAGGTGTCGCGAGGTTAGGACTCGGCAAGACCCAAGGGATCTGAGTTTCACTGAAGATCATAGATCGCTTCCAGCCATCCATTTCAATAATTTCTAACTCGCAACTGTCTTGCCAGAGCTTATTGGCCATTAAAGCAATTTCTCCTATAGTCATTCCATGGCGGACAGGGAGTTCATGAAGACCTACGAAAGATTTGAACTTTAGATCCAGCATATTCCCTTCAAGTGTTAGCCCGTCAATCGGATTAGGACGATCAAGAACGACGACTTTTATTCCTTTCTGGGCACATCTCTTCATCATGAGAGTCATACTATAGATATATGTATAAATTCGGCAGCCAACATCTTGAAGGTCGATAAAGACAGTATCAATATCTTTAAGCATTTCGTCGGTGGGCTCTCGTGTTTCGCTATAAAGACTGTAGATAGGTCTTTTAAAGTAGGGATGATTCGTATGAGGAGTTTCAACCATATTGTCTTGAACATCACTAACAAGACCATGTTGAGGAGAGAATATCTTGCTCCACCGTTCACCAAATTTACTTTCAAATAGGCTAAGTGCATGATTGATATTGCTATCAATAGAAGCCGAATGGCAGAGAAGAGCAATATTCCCTGGGTAATTTTCAGCAGGTAATTTTTTTAGTTGATCGAGTCCGAGTTTCACTCCCATCCCTTAAAAATATCTTAATTCTTCAAAAAAGTCATTGGGCTGAAAAGGGCCATAGTTTTGACTTAAAAGTTATAAAATTTGGTTTTGAAATCGGTTCGAAGAAGTGGAATAATAATTTGGTGTTATAAAGAGTGTAAATAAAAAAAATGGAGTAGTGATGAAGCAATACCTCGCTCTGATGGATAAAGTTTTAAAAGAAGGAACGACTAAGGAAGATAGAACAGGGACTGGAACCTATTCAATTTTTGGGCATCAGATGCGCTTCAATTTAGAAGAAGGGTTTCCGCTCGTTACAACTAAGAAGATTCATTTGAAGTCTGTGATCCATGAGCTTCTTTGGTTTCTTAAAGGCTCGAGTAATATTGCTTATCTCAAAGACCATGGTGTTCGTATTTGGGATGAGTGGGCCGACGAGAATGGAGAACTTGGGCCCGTTTATGGTGTTCAATGGAGGAGCTGGCCGGCACCAAACGGTCGATCAGTTGATCAAATAGCCAGCCTTATTAAAAATATTAAAGAGAATCCTAATAGTCGAAGACTTCTCGTTAATGCATGGAACGTTTCTGAAATTGAAAATATGGCATTACCACCATGTCATACGATGTTTCAATTCTATGTTGCTGATGGAAAACTTTCCTGTCAGCTCTATCAAAGATCGGCAGATATTTTTCTTGGAGTTCCTTTTAATATTGCCTCTTACTCATTACTCACTATGATGGTGGCGCAAGTAACTGGACTTAAGCCCGGTGATTTTATTCATACTTTAGGTGATGCTCACCTTTACTCAAACCATCTTGATCAAGCAAAACTCCAACTTTCAAGAACTCCTTATTCTCTTCCAACATTAAAAATGAATCCCGATGTGAAAAATATTGATGATTTCAGGTTTGAAGACTTTGAAATTGTCGACTACGAATGTCATCCACATATTAAAGGAGTTGTTGCCGTTTGAAGTATTCTATCATCGTTGCAAAATCTTTAAATAATGTCATTGGCGTTAATAATGAACTGCCCTGGAAGCTCAGTGGAGATCTGAAAGTTTTTAAGAAAACGACGATGGGTCATTCTATTATTATGGGGAGAAAAACGTTTGAATCGATTGGTAAGGCCTTGCCTGGCAGAAAAAACTTTGTCCTTACCAGTAACACAGAGCTCGAAGACAGTGAAAATCTTTATTTTTGTCGTTCATTTGAAGAGGTGGAAAGTAAGTTAAAAGAATTTTCTCAGAAGAATGCTTTTATTATTGGTGGAGCTCAAATTTATAAGGACTTTTTTGATAAGGCAGATTGTCTCTATATTACAGATGTTCACGTTGAGTTAGAAGGAGATGCCTATTTTCCTGAATTTAATATAAAAGAATGGAAGTGTGTCGAGTTTTTTGATGCTCCGAAAGATGCTGAAAATGATTATCCCTGGACTCGAAAAGTTTTTATAAAAAAGGAATCTTCTTGATCGAAATTATCATACTGATCATGATTCAAATCTTATTTGGAGTAAATTTCATTACATCTAAGTTTTCTTTGATGACGATGGATCCTTTTAGTTTTTCTGCTTTTCGATTTTTAATTTCGGGAGTCGTGTTAGGACTTTATGTCATGTTATTTGCAAAGTCTGAAGCAAAGTTAACAAGACAAGTTTGGAAATTGATCTTCTTGAATGCCTTTTTTGGTGTTGCCATGGGACAGTCCCTGTTCATGTGGGGAATTAAACTTTCTGGTGCTATCAATGCTTCTGTTTTGGCCATCTCGATACCACTTTTTACTCTTCTTGTTTCTTATCTCAGAAAACAAGTGGTCTTGAATAAGTTTAAAATAATAGGAATTATTGGAGCTTTTGTTGGAGTCGCTTTTCTGAAAGGAGAGAGTATTATCCAGATGAAGACTGATAATCTCATAGGAGATCTTTGTCTTTTAGGAGCTTGTTTTGCCTTAGGGTTTTTTATTTCTATTTCTAAAGATCTTTATACCCAATGTTCGGCTAAGCTTGGAAGCTCTTTGATCTTTCTTGTAGGGGGCGGCATGCTTTTACCCCTTGGCCTTTTGATGCCGACTTCTTATAAACCTGAACTTATGACTGAAAACCCATATTTTATTAGTATTATCTTTTCAGTGATTGGTGGAACCTTGATGACTTATTTTTTGAATGGATGGGTCATCAAAAGAGTAGATCCTGTAAAACTTTCTCTTTTTATTTACCTTCAGCCTGTGGTTGCGAGTTTGATCGCTTATTTCTATCTTGGAGAGTCATTAACAGCTTATAAAATCATAGCGAGTGTGGTGATCTTTGGCTCAGTACTTCTTTCTTTAAAAGAAACTACCAATAGGAAATCCAACGGATAAGCCCCAGCTTTTTGTATAAATCTCTTTGTTTTCCTTTCGATAAGAAAGAAAATTAACTTCCCAGAAAAAACTTTTTCCCCATCGGATCCAAACGTTTTTATAATCGGTTCCTTGACCGGGGGAAAGAAACATGCCTAGGCCAACGAGGTATCCTTCGATCCCAAATAAATGATGCCAGGTTAATTCAAAACCTTGAGGAGCAATGAGATCGCTGAAGGTTTCTTTTTTAAAATCATTACGAACATTAATTCCTTGAAAGCCGATGAGAGGAGTGAGTTTTAGAAGGCCATCAAAGGCGGCGGCCATTGTGTAGGCATAATACATTCCCATATTATTGAAAAACATACTTTCATTATAGGCAAAAAAGTTAAACATTCTTAATGAATTATCGCCTGATAAGAAAAAATTTCCATAAAGCATGATAGGGGAAATGATGACATCTTTCTGGAAGTCTTCTTGAATGAAAGAAAATTCATAAGGACCTAATCCTAAGGCAAGATTAAGACGTTTCTTTCTTTCACGCATTTTATAGCTAATCTTGATTTCTTTTTTTTCTCGATTTTGATTTTCAATCAAAATTGTTTTTGTTCCTGATTTTCGAGCAAGAACATTGATGTCGTTGACTTCCCAATGTGGTATTTTGACAACAATTTTTAGAATATTCTTAAGGCCAAAAGTTTCCCCAAAAACGTCGACAAAACAACTTGCAGTCAGAGGAAGATCATCAGCTCCTTCAATCTTTACTTGGTAGCGAATGCAGTCATAATCGATATGATGAAGTTTCTCCTTTCCTGTATAGTAAAAATGAACTTTGGTACCACTCACTTCAATATAATCCGAATCAAAAAGCGAGAACTTCACATAAGATTTTTTTGTCTTACTATTAAGTTCAAAATGGTATTCTTTGCCTTTATAAGTCATATATTTTGCAGGTAGTTTTTTTGGAACTTTAATTGATACATGAACATAAGGTTTTAAAATATTTCCAAGTCTTTCCCAATAAAGAGTTTCTTCATCAAACTTTACTTCTATATATTTTTGATATTCTCCTTGAATGCTAGGTTTCATATTCGAAAGTTTTAAATCAACTCTCGGAATTCCCTTTGATATTGAAAAAGCACTTAAAGGAAGTAGTAAAAACAAGACCAATCTCATTCAATCATTATAAGGAGGCAAACTTGTAAAGACAGGAGAGCAATATTCACCTGTCTGTGTAAATTAAATTTATTTCAGTTGCGCTGATAAAAGAATACCCTTCCAATTCAGTCTTCTTTTTGTCACAGTTATAAGAAGCAATATCTAAGGAGGAGTATATGAAATTTGCATTATTTTTAGGCTTAGTTGTTTCTGCATCAGCTTGGTCGCAGACTTCCTATGAAGTTGATCAGCAAATCAGACAAGTGCAGAGTAAGTTAAGTCGTCTTCAAAATAGGCTTAATTCAATGCCGCAAAATCGTCTCAGAAAATTGAGTACGAAACTTGATAAAATTCAGGGACTTCTAAGAGGCGGTAATTCAGGCGGTCCTATTGGAAGAAGAGTAACAATTTCAGGAAATATTGAAAGCTCTTCCTTTGTTTATGAAGTCAGTGACTCATTTGATCTTGCTCGTAATTGTATTAATGAGTTCAAAGGTAAATTAAGATCTGTTAATGAGATGAGGCTCTCGGTTAACTTTAGACCTCAAGTTTCTTTAAAGAAATCTCTTGGTTGGTGGGCAGGAGCAGGTGATTATTGTAGTAAACTTTCTGAAGCTGCATTTAATGAAGGATTGAGAGCTCCTAGATTTGGTTCTTTTGCAGTTGCTGGAAGTATTGGTAGTACTGCTTTTATTTTTGAAGGGTATTCTTTACGTGATGTCCTTTTACAATGTAATGATTTTTATACGAGATCAAAGCTTCGTTTAGTCGATGAAGTTACTATTTTTAATGGGGAGAGAAGAGTTGTTAAAGAGAAATCTCCTGGCTGGTGGAGCTCATCTTCTGAAGTTTGTAATATGATAGTTCAAGAGTTGAGATAGTCTTTCAAGGGTCTACTTTCTTTGTCAGTAGGCCCTCTTTTTAAGTAATCCTAAGTATCTAATTTTTCATTGTTTTTTGGAATTATTTTCTAGCTGAGTTCAATAGTTGATATTTATTATAATATAAAGTCATGAAAAACTTAATTATTGCTCTTGTAGTTTCTTTATCAACTAATATTTTTTCCGAGATCAATTGTACAGACTTTTCAGGTAATTGGTATCAAAGATTTAGCACTCCTGAAAATCGTAGGCTTGAGTGGGAAGATCCAAATCCTGATAGAAATATGAGCTTTTATTCGATTTATTATAATGTTACAGCAGAGCTTTCAGGTCAGTTCTCGAAAAGAAAATCAAACATTAAAAATGGAGAAAAAGTGACCTCTGAGCTGAAGAAGGCCTTGGGTGAAGATTTAGTTTCAGGAAACATTACGAGTGTTTATGGCCCAGGAAGACAAAGGGTTTGGGGACCAAGTAGATTTTTAAGTGTCCCGATTAGCCCAAAAATTGAATTTAAAAATTCAAAAAATAGTATTATCGGATTTGGGCAAGCAACATGGTTGGAAAGCTCCAATAGAGTAAGTGCTAGAGAGGCAATGGGGTTAGGGCTATCCGTTCATGGACCATTAGTTCAAATGGATCTCACCTATGCTGACATTGCTTATTATCAGTTTCAAGGAGCCTCAGAGATTAAATGGAAAGGTAAATTGATTCCTGGGCATGGGAAAAAAGCTGATGATTTTGGGCCTGGCCATCCCCATGGTTATGGTGCAATGACTTTGCCTCATTATTTTGGAAATTCCAAGATAACAATTAGTAAAGTAGGTGAGGATAATTTTATAAATCCGTATGGAATTGAAAAATATAAATCTAAAGAAACTCTCGCACAAGCATTACTAGGAGATTTAAAGAAGCTTGGTAGTCCTCGATTTGATGATATTCTTCGAAGTAGAGATATTAATACTGTTATTTCTAGAAATAAGATGGATACCAAACAAGTTTTCCAATTTGATGATCTCGAGAGAGTAACATTTCCCTCAAATCAAAAACGAAAAATTGACCTTATTATTAACTATCAGCAGTCAAATCGTGGGTTAAAAAGAGTATTGACTCAGTTTACAGGTGGGCAAAAACCTCAGTTCAAAGAAGTTCAAATTACAGGTGAGGTTGAAGCCGTTTATATTGCATTAGGTGAAGTTCAAATGGTGACTTTTAAAGAAGGGACAACTAAGGTCATTGCTCGTAGTGATGTTCATGAAGAAATTAAATTCGAACCAGATTGGGGCGTTTTTGATTGGGTTGTTGGCGAGAGTTTGCCTCGACATCTCAAGATAGGTGATTAACTTTGGCAGCGAGGACAGTAGAAAGTCCCTCTTTGCTTTAGTATGATTTTTTTTATTTTTTCTTTTTTACAGAGTCCGCATTTTTCTTGGTGAAAAACCACCAGATGGTTGAGTCCTGAACCTGTCTCCCCATGAGCGTCACGGTAACCACCTGAAAAAGCAACTCCGCCACTCTTAAGAGTTCCTTTTAAAACTTTTTGAAACCCTTTCTTGATTCCTTTTATTTCATCAGGTGAAAGTGTTTTGCATTTTCTTTCAGGAAGGACTCCAGCATGAGCGCAAACTTCATTAGCTATATAGTTTCCCGAGCCTGCAAAGAACTTTTGATCTAAAAGAAAAGGTTTTAATTCTCGTTCTCCATATTTTTGAAAGATATCAGATAAAAACTTTATAGATAATTTCTTTGTAGCAATATCTGGACCCAGTCTTTTGAAGTATTTTTCTTTTTGATTTTTATTATAGAAGTAGGCATGACCAAAACGACGAGGGTCTACATAAGTTAAACATTGCTTGTCAGTTTTAATTCTTATGTGTTGGTGTTTTTCAATAAGTTGGTCTTCCGAAATAATCCAAGTTCCACTCATCCCTAAATGAGAGAGAAGCTGATACTCTCTATCAAAATTAAAGAGCATCATTTTTCCGTGGCGATCAATTGATTTTAAAATAGCTCCCTTTAGATCATTAGGGATCGGGGTGTGAAGAATTGATTTGACCACTTTAGAAGTCCAAATTGATTGAACTTTTAAAGGGAGGTATTTGCTTAACTGGCCTCTAATTGTTTCGACTTCTGGTAGTTCGGGCACGGGTATTTATCCTATTGTAATTATTCAGTTTCTATTAGCCGTTGGGTCGAAACGAACCTAGAAACGACCCATAGTCGACCTTAGATCTCCTAATCTTTTCATCGGAAATAACGATAAGGTATATAATTTCCATTTATATATACTAGGTATTATATGATTTATAAACAGCAAAGAATTGTAAGAAAGCTGCCAACTTGTAGGTTCTCTCCAAGTGATTTGGAAAATTTAATTGAGCTTTGTATAAATATTCATTCCGAGTGTATTCAAAAGTTTAAAATGGATATTGAGGCTAAAAAGTTCTTCGTCCAAAATTTACATAACGATAACAAATCCAAAGACGACATACCTGATACTGACGAAGAGGAATCGAAGCAAGATATCATTAAAAAACAAGGCACTGAAGCGAAACAAGATACTCTTAAGGAGAAAAAAACTGATGACAAAGATAATTCCGTAAAGAAAATGACTCCTATTGAAAAGCATGTCATATATAATTATCTTTGGGCACTCGAAGTTATTGGCAGTAATGGTGAGTATTTATACATTCAAGATTTAACTAAACTTAAAACGACGGACTTACCTTTTAAAATCGATAAGATAAAATTTAATAATTATTTTTCTTATGAATATATCAATGCTAGAAAACCTTCAGTTCATTTTGAAGTATCTGTAGATTTCCAAGAAGTTAAAATCTTTGATCTAATTTCGTCACCAACAGAATCAACTACTAATGATAGTTTTGTAGAGGTAACTGGATTGGATCAAACTATGGTTATAGGATTAACAGGAAGGTTTGAATCATTTTTCAAAAAATATGAAACCTATAATTCATTAGTAAATATTCAAAATATATACGACATTATTCTATGGTTTGTATTTGTGCCTATTCTCTCAATTTATTTAGTAAAGTATCAGGATCTAATTCCTGAAGTGTTAAGAAACTCCTCGACCTTTGTGCAAGTTGTTCTTGCTATTTCTTCACTATTTGTTGCACTGTTATTTTTTAGATTTCTATTTAATGTAGCCAGATGGTTTTTTCCGTGTCAGGAGCTCACAAGTCAAGTTAGTCGGGGGAGAAAACTATCAAAATATGTTTACTCATTAATAATTACCACTCTGATTGGGGGAGTTGGCGTAAACTTTATATATTGGTTATATATAAAACTCATAAGCTAATGCCTTTCTTTTAAAAATTTGGTTTATGGAATATCAAAAATGATTCTCCAATCAACGTCAGGGTTGAATAATGTGTCATTTTCTTCAATACTTTCATCGTACCATGCGCCAAAGAAATCCTCAGAATGTCCTTCTGAGATTATATGATAAATATTTGTAGGGTAAGGGTGTTTTCTAATTAAATAATCAATACGGTATAAGTCCTCATTGTCTGGGAATACAAAACCATCAATTTTAGGATTGTAGAGAATACTAAAATCTTCAAGCTTTAGATTATATTTCTCGCCTTTTTTATAATTTTTTAGCAACGAATTTTCCAGTAACTCTGAATATGCTTGTGCAATTTCTGAGAAAAGTATGCAGATTTCATTAATATCGAAGTTTTGAATAGTCCACTTATGACCTGAAGAAGGTGCACGATATGAAATTAACTCTCTATTTGCTTTTAACCTTAATATCGTTTCTCTTATCTTTTCACCTTCCTCTCTGTTTAGTTCTATTAAAATAGAACATGCGGAGTTAATAATTGCCGTATGATTTTGATTTAAGAGTTCCTCGTTTTTCCAGTTTTGAGAGGGCATGCTGAGAACTAATGCACGCATTGTGTGTAAAACAGAATAATATTCAAGGTATGGTTCTACGACTCTAAGGTTTTTTTCTTGTGCATAATCAAGACTGTTTAAATGTAGGGTTGCTCCCATAATCATTCTTGCAGACATAAAGTTTCTAATTAACCACTCTGTGTGTAGTGAGTCATTCCACTTCGCAGTTAATTTGGATATGTTTTGTGCCTTCTTTTGATACCACTGCTTAAATGTATTCTCTTCTGTATAGTTTTGAAGTTCCCGAAAATTATAATGCCATTTTTTATTAGCAAATTCATTTGAAGGTGAAATCATCCCTTTTATGTAGATATGGCTCATTATAAACCCCAGTTTTTTTAAACAATGATATAACATTATTAGGTAAAGTGTCCTTAGCTTTATGTATCTTAACAGTTTGTACGATTTTTTCAGAGACCTCTTTTTGAAAGACATGGTCCAGTTTCGAGTAATGATCTGCCAGTTTTAAATCTTTATGACCTGTCATCGCTATAACAGCATCAAGGCCTCCACCAACTCGACGTGCAAGTTTGGCCATACCATGTCTTAACACATGAGTGCCTGAGCATTTAAGACCAGCACGACGTTGAGCTTTCTTGTAGTTTATTTGAATTGTACCGTAGTTTAAAGGATTCCCCTGATCAGACCCCATACTTCGATCCAGGTTAATTAGAGATTTCTCTAGCACGCCAATCCCTCATTCGTAAACATGACCGTCTCCGGAGCAGGTGGTTTGTATTCCAAGCTGCTGTGAGGTCTTATCGTGTTGTAGTCTCTTCTCCACATTTCGACCAAAACCTGTGCTTCCTTTAGCGAATAAAAAACTTCACCATTTAAAAGTTCATCTCTGAGTCTACCATTAAAAGATTCTATGTAACCATTCTCCCAAGGACTCCCTGGTGTGATGTACAAAGGCTTCACCTTGAGCGTTGCTAACCACTGTCTCAATCTCTTCGCTATGAACTCAGGTCCATTGTCTGATCGAATATAATCAGGAACTCCTTTAGTAAAAAAGAGCTCAGTGAGAACTTCAATAACGTCCTTTGAACTCAGTTTGTTTTTTACTTTGATCGCTAAAGATTCTCTTGAGAACTCATCAATCACTGTAAGCATTCTGATCTTTTTACCTCGATCTGTTTGATCATAAACAAAGTCATAACTCCAAACATGGTTTTTATATTCAGGTCTTTTTCGAATGCACGACCCATCGTTAAACCACAGTCTTCCTCGTTTAGCCTGTCTGTGAGGCACTTTTAAGCCCTCCTTCCTCCAGATTCGATAAACTCTTTTATGATTAATTTGCCAACCATCTTGCTTCAAAAGAGCGGTGATTCTTTTGTAACCATAGCGACCGTACTTCGCTGCCAAAGTGACAACGTCTTTGGTAAGTTTTTCTTCATCTGATCTTTCAGATGTTTTGTGCCTTTGCGTAGATCTTGGTTGCCCAACGAGCTTACAAGCACGACGCTCGGAGACGCCGAAGCGCTCTCCAAGCATCACGATAGCTTTTCGTTTTCTCGTTGGGCCTAGAAGTTTCCCTTGGAGATTTCTTTGAGCATGGGGATATCCAAAGCTTGCTCGGCCACGATCTTTTTGAGTCGTGCATTCTCTTTTTGGATTTCTCTGAGTTCTTTAACTTGATTGACTTGCATCCCTCCGTACCTTTTTCTCCACTTCGTGAAAGTCATTGGAGCGACTTCGATGACCTTAGCAGCCTCTTTAAGAGTTTTGCCCTGAGAGATGAGAATCTCAGCTTGCCGAAGTTTTGTGATGATTTCTTCTTCTGAGTAGCGTTTTCTGGACATGATCCAACTCCTTTTTGAGCGCAACATAACACTCAAGATGTGGATCGAAAAATAGGGGGCGGGTCAAGTAGGTATTATATCATTAAGCTAATAGAAAAATAGTCGTTTTATGAAGCCGTTGAATCATCAAGAAAAACTAAATACCTTCTACAGTAATTTCAAACAGTACTCAACGTCTCGTATCCCTCGTAAATGTGAGAATAAATTTCTTCCAGCTCTTAAAAAATGCGTTCTTTCTTTGGAGGATAGGGACAAAGTAGAGATGCTTGAAAGTAGAGTTTTAAATGGAAGTGATATTTTGAGTTTGCAGTTGTCATCAAAGAACTCTTTCCTCATAGCAAATCAAGTAGATGGTAATAATAATTATTTGCTTGGAGTTATTGCTCCTAACTGGAAGAGAGGTTGGCGATCTCTGCTAAAAGATGAATCTCTATATGATATTATTTCTTGGTTTTTTCATTTTGCGAACCAATATGTAACTCGAGGACGAGCAAGTGAAATCTTAGGGGCATTGTTACTAAGCTATGGGAAGTCATATAATTATTTGGGTAGTTGTCATGTCAGTCAGTTGGTAGTTGAAAAGAATGACTTGTTTGCTATTGAAAAAGCCCGTAGTTTGGAATTAGGTACTGAAAAAATTGTAGAAACTGAATTAAATAGATTTGATTCGAGTAGAGAAAAAGAATTTGAATATTGGTTTTCTAAGATAAATGGGCTTGATTCATTTATTCAAAGAGCTATTTATTTTTATTCTCGTTATATTGACTTAATTGGTGATGGACATTTTGATGAGGCAATAACAGCTTTGGATAAAGTAGTAGATATATCTCATAAGATTTTATTAGATAGAGGTGTTCATTGTGAAAGGTCGAATTTTGCAAAAGAATATAAGTTAGATGAAAAGTTCCAAACGTGGATAAATCAATTATATGAAGTTCGTTCTATGTTTGGCGGCCATGCGAGTTCATCCAAGTGGTGGGACTCAGGTGATTTATATGGTGATTGGCTCGATGAGTCTCAATATATGATAAAGAGTCTTCTTATCTCAATGTTTGATTTTGAATTTCAATACAGACTTACCGAACGAAATCCTGATAAGTGGTCAAAGTGGTTTAATGAAAATTGCCAAATTATTTTTGATTCTGTTTGGTTTCATAAATTGCCATTTTAATCTTTCCGAACTTTTAAAATTAAACTGAATGTACTCGAATGTAGTTTAATGAATTGTCTTAGATTTAGAGATTTTTGTTTTTGTAATTAACTGTTCGATATTCTTAGATTTTCATTGGCGATCGGATCACATCTGGTAGTTCGGGCACTGGTATTTATCCTATCGTTTTTATTATGTTTTTTAAGCATTAAAAAGTCGTACGAACTTTTATGCAACTTTTTACGACCTTACATTTTGTAACTCATGTAGTAAATATAATTAGTAGAAGGGAATACTTATGAAAATTAATGAATATCACAAACTAACATGCCACTGCGGTTCAGTTGAATTAGAACTGCATTTACCCAATGGACTAGAAAATCCTAGAAGATGCGATTGCTCAATGTGCCGAAGAAGAGGAGCCGTTGTTGCCTCAGTTTTACTTGAAAATTTGAAGATAGTGAAAGGTGAAGATAAATTATCTCTTTATCAGTTTAACACCAACACGGCTAAGCATTTCTTTTGTTCAAATTGTGGAATCTATACACATCACCAAAGACGATCTAATCCTACCCAATATGGCTTTAACGTAGCTTGTCTTGAGGGAGTAAATCCTTTTGAAATTGAAGATGTACCTGTTATGGATGGGGTTAATCATCCAGCGGATAGGTAGATGGAATTTGTAAAAGTTCAGCCAAACATGTTTAGAGAATTTTATGGTTGGAGGAGTGATCCATTTGCAATTAAGTATAATCCTTTTGCGGAATATGACTTTGATAAATTTTCCGAAATCATGAATGGATTTTCTACGGATTTGAATGACCTGTACTCTGGAAAAGATTTCAAATGGGCCGTGGTAGAAGATGATCATATTTTTGCTTTAATTGGTTTAAGCCAGATTAATAAGATGATGAAAACAGCAGAAATTGGTTATCAGGTTTCACCGAATCACAGAAAAAAAGGTATTGGAACAAAAGTTGTTAACGATTTTGTCAAAATGATCTTCTCTGAAACGGATTTAAGAAAGATTATGGCTACTATAGCCGATGGAAATATTCCTTCATGCAAAGTTGTTGAAAAAATAGGTTTTAAGCAGGAAGGACTTCTTAGAAAGCATTTTCTAATCAATGGAGTTGAAACTGATGAAAGAGTTTATGGGATATTAAGAGAAGATCTCGCTGATGGAGCCTAACTAGGCATTGCAGTTACTAAGTGGAGGATATCCTCGGATTTTAGAGTTCATTAGAAAAGTCGAGAATTAGATCTACAAGGACTCTAAAAACAAATTAAAAGAAATAAAAGCCGAGATTGTTCTCTCGGCTTTTCTATCGATTATCTGTCTTTTTATTGAGTTTTTGACTACTCTTTATTTTTATCATCACCATCTGAACAAAAATTTGGAGCTGGAAATAAACATGTTGTTAGAGCGACGGCAAGACAAATAAGCCCCATAAAGGCAATCACTGAATTGGCGAGACCTCTGCTATTTCTCTTTACAGAACTGGCAGTAACGACTGAACATGCTCCTCTTTCATTGATTTCAGATAGTGATAAGTTTTGAAACTTTGCAAAATTCTCAGGATCAACCTTAGTCGTAATTTTTACAACCCCTCTTTTTCTATCTACATCTGCTCCCTGCTTTTTAAGTTTCTCTATATAACTCTCTGGTATTTTACTTTCTTCAATACTAACTTGAAGAACTTCTTCATCTTTATGATATTGGTGTTCTAGTAAAAGCCCTTTTTCTTGTAAAAGTTGGATAGTTTCAGAAAGACTTTGATTTAAATCTTGAACTTGAGCTTGAGCGATATTTGAAAATGACATCGTGAAAATAAAAATCAAATTTAATAAAAGTTTCATAAAAGAATCTCCCTTATAAATATTTTTAAATAAATACTGCATTTTTCATTCCAAAGAGGAGCTCACGTATTTCAAGAGACTTAGACAAATAAATTTGAAGAACAGGAGTTAATAATGACTAAACTTTGGTCACTTTACGCTCTATTAGACATTTTTTACAGTTGTCGAAAGATCAGTCTTGCACCAGAGACTTTAATGTACCTGAATCAATTGTTTTTCGAATTTTTAAAGACGGCAGAAGAGAATTTTTATAATTCAAATTTAATTTCATTAAGCTCAATGCCATTCATGATGAAGATTATGGTCCCGAAGTTCCTCCCCGAATCTTCGATAGCCTACCTGTAGCAAATACTTCGAAAATTCGGAGATACTTTGCCCAAACGAGTTGTTCGATAATTGGAGAAAAAAGCTTATTTTATACAAAATTATAATAATTTTAGCTCCTGAATCGTTAAAAAAAGAATGAACTACAGTGAAAATGAAAATGCGATAAAAGGGGCTTTCTTAGTCGCTAGTTGCATGATTTTATTTGGCTTTGAAAAAATTAGTAGGAACGCTTCGGGGAGTTCTGGAATATAAGAAACATGTATGAGTAAGATTAAAGTGAAATTTATTTAGTCACTGTTTACTGATCCCATTAAATCACGTTTAATAAGATAATAAACGTATCTTGTGAGGGATTATGAGAATTCTTGTTTTATGTCTTGTTGTATTTACTTCTCAATCATTTGCTAAAAGGCATCTTCAAAATGACGATATCATCAGATCTCGTTATCTTCGAATGAATATTGACGGCCTTGAGTCGTGGGACATTCATCCAGATGTTAGAGAAGAGAAAATCGAAGAATTCAAGATCAGATGTCTTAAAAATATTTTGGGGCGAGCACAAAAACATGAAAGAGACCTTGCGGCCCTTTATCGTTTTTTTAATCTAGAAGACTACCAGAGAGTTCACAAGGTTCATAAAATCAAAACACAATATGGTGATCAGTATCTTTGCCAAGCAGAAATAAAAGTCAAAAAGAATGCTTCTTTTGCTTTTAAAGCAAAGTATTCCAAGATATTTAAAGATAGAGTCAATGGGACTATGGAGCTTTGTAGAAAGAAAATAGAAAGTATTGATGATATTGCACTCAAAAAGAAAATCTTTACTCGTAGGGCCTATTTTTCATATAAAAGAAGAGCTTGTGATTCTTGTCCGACTTATCCTAAGTGTCAGACCTTGAAAGTCTTTTTAAAGAAGAAAAATTAACTGATCCCTTTCGTCGGGATGGTTAAGACAATCTAGTCTTTACATCGAAGTCCAAATTGCTAGCATGGAATATATGAAAACTCTTATGTTTTTGCTCTGTATTCCTTGCGGCGGGACTAGCTCGAATTATCAATATCATTCTGCTGAAAAACAAGATTTTAATCGTGACGTTAATCCTAAATCGATGCCAGATAATCCTGATTTGAGTTATGATATTACTCTTTTGAATCGTGATTATCCAACAATCTATCGAGACAATGCTTGGTATCATGATTTACCAAATCTTGACTCAGGAAAGGGAACTTGGAAACATAAAAGTGGAAAGCTTGTTTTACAAGCGAAGCGAGATCTCTCCAATATGGAAATCGATATTCTTGCAATTGAAGAAAATGCTGATGATGTCGTTCTTGAATTTATAGATCGCCATGGACAAGAAATTCTTGAAGTTGAAAAAATGAATTTTAAATAAGGCCTATTTTGGAATCACTCGACCAACGTTTCACGAAGAACCTTCATCCTAAAATAAAATCAATCTTAGATCATTCGAAAGATTATCTTAAAGGTGAGAAGGATCATCTTTTCAAGGCCCTTTGCTGTTTTTTTAGTTCAGGCCATCTTTTGATTGAAGATGTTCCTGGAGTTGGTAAGACAACAATGGTGAAGTATCTTGGAAAAGTTTTAGGTTTAGAGTTAAGTCGAATCCAATTTACGAATGACCTCCTGCCGACTGATATTATAGGTTCAAGTGTCTTTTCTAAAACAGATGAGAAGTTTCACTTTATTCCTGGTCCGTTATTCGGAGAAATTGTTCTTGCTGATGAGTTGAATCGAGCAACTCCGAAGACTCAAAGTGCTCTTCTTCAATCGATGGAAGAAAGAAAAATTAATGCTGATGGACAAGAGCATAAACTTCCCGATGATTATTTTGTCGTTGCGACCCAAAACCCCCACGGGCAAATGGGAACTTTTCCTTTACCTGAGTCTCAAATTGATCGCTTTATGATGAAACTCTCTTTGGGATACTTAAATGAAGAAGAAAGTATCGAACTTTTTGAAGGAGGAAATCCTGCTCAAGCGATTGAGTCTTTATCGAACTTGATAAGTAAAACAGAGATCATTGAAATAAAGTCTTCAATCGAAAAAACGCATTGTTCAAAAAGTTTATTGAGTTATATTTATCGACTCTTAGAAGCTTCGCGGTTTCAAAATGGAATGATTCCGTTAAGCACTCGTTGCGGCATGGATTTAACAGCCATTTCAAAGACAATTGCCTTCTTTTATGGCAGAGACTATGTCATGCCCGAGGATGTTCAAGAAGTTTTTGTTTTTATTGCTGGACATAGACTCGCTATCAATCAAAGTGGGGGAAGAGATTATGAACTTAGCCTCGCCAAAAAAATCCTTGATGAAGTCTCAATTAGAGAGACTTGATCAATTAACTTCAAGGCGAAATTCTCGAGTTTATATTTTACCTAACAAACAAGGGTATTTTTTCCTTCTATCCACCTTTGTTCTTTTTAATATTGGCAATATTTATGGAAATAATATTGTTCTTCTCTTGAGTTTTCTTATGATCAGTCTAAGTGTCGTTAGTATGATTCTTACTCATTTAAATATGAAGCATCTCACTATCGATCTTATTAACATCAGATCTCAGTTTGCAGATGAGAAAAACCATATTCAAATCAAGATGACTAATGAGTCAAATAGAATTATTGATGATTTAAATCTTGAATTTGGAACTAATTATAATTTTAAGATTGAATTAGAGAAAATCGCAAAAAGAAAAAGTGATAATAAGCCACTTTTGATTTCTCCTGGTCGCGGTTATTATCCAATTGATAAAATTAAACTCTCAACGAGGTCTCCCTCGCAACTCTTTTATGCTTGGAAATTTTTAGGGAATAAAATCGACTTTTATATTTATCCTGAACGCTCTAAGGCAGGTTTTTCTCAAAATATAATTAAGCTTGTAGATCAAGAACATGAACTTAGCCGAGATGAGTTTCAAACTCATAAAGAATACCAAAGAGGGCTTCCTAGCCGGAATATTGATTGGAAAATTTATGGGAAGACAGACCAATTACTTTGGAAAGAGTTTAACGGTTCAGAAGTTGAAAGTTATGTTTTCTCATTTGATGATTTGGAAGGGAGCGTTGAAGAACGTCTAAGTCTCTTAGCTTTTTTTATTGATAAGGTTTTTCAAGAAAGACAAGCATGGACTTTGATTATAAATAATGAAACCTATGGCGCGAGTAGCTCTTATGAGCATTACAAGAAATGTCTTGAGGTCCTCGCATGTTATTAAAGCTTTTCAAAGTTTTTTTAATCCCTGTAAATGTGTTGAAAGCTATTTTCTTAATCGTTCTATCCTTCCTCTTGATTGAAGTTGAACCTCTTTTTATTTATATTTCTTTTTCGATTCTTTTTCTTTCTCCTGTTTTTAAAAATCTTCCAAGATCTTTGAATAATATTTTTCTTATTCTTATTACAAGTTATCTCGCATTTTATTTTCAATTTGAGCTTCATCCCGAATCTGCAATTAGCTTTTTTCTAATTTTAACTGCTTTTAAGTTTACTCAGATTCAAGAAAGAAGAGATTTTGAATTTTTATTACATTGTCTTTTTATAGTCATAGGGGGAGGAGCACTCTTCAATAAAGAAATTTATTTTATTATATTTTCTTTTATGAGCATTCCTTTTTTGTTTTTTCTTTTTCAATTGAAAGATTATCGAGCACATGATGGCTTAAATAAAGATAACCTTATTAATATTTTAAAAATTTTTTTTATGGCAAGTCCTTTGATTGCTTCATTGTTTATATTTTTCCCTCGTTATAGATATTTTTTTCCAAGTTTAGGCTCTGATAACACCGGTAAAATAGGTTATACCCAGACCTTAGAAAATAACTCGATATCTTCCTTGCGGCTTAATGGAGTCGCTGCTCTAAGAGTTTTTACTGATAAAGAATTAGCTACTTCTGACCTGTACTGGAGAGGAAGAGTTTTTACTAAGACAGATGGTTTTAATTGGAAATATGACAGGACAATAAGATCACGAAAAATCTCTGAACCAAGTGGAAAAGGTTTTTTTAAGGCGATTTATCAACCTCTCCAAAATTTTCATGGAGACCTTATTGTTAAAGATTGGCCAACTCGATTAATAGGAGAAGATTTCATTGCTAAATACAATACTTCATTTCAAACTTATTCGACTTATTTTAAAAATAATAAAAAGCAATATACTGCTTGGTCTGGTGAGAGCTTTACGCCTCTCGAACATACTAAGAAATACTTACAATTACCTTTATTAGATAAAGATTTAGAAGAATCCTTGCCTCCAATTATTGAACAATCATTCGAAAATATTGTCTTATCTCTTAAAAGATGGATAGACCAAGAAGGCTTTGTTTATAGCTTGTCTCCAGGGAAGATGAAAGATCTTCAAGATTTTATTGAAAATAAAAAAGGATATTGTACTCATTATGCTGCTTTGTTAGCTCTATATTTAAGAATGCACCAAATCCCAAGTCGTATCGTTTCTGGTTTTCAAGGAGGAGATTATAATAATCTTGGAAAGTATTATCTTATCCGCTCTAATGATGCTCATACCTGGGTTGAAGCTTTCGTTGATAAAAGCTGGAGAAGAATTGATCCAACAAGTTGGGTTGCTCCGGATAGAATTCTTGTCGGAGGACAAAAATATCTATCTCCCTATCCTTTTGCAAATAGTCTTAAAAGCTTATTAGGATTCGAGTTTAAAAGTTCTCGACTTTTAGCAAATTATTATAACTTTCAAAAATACATTGACTATATTAATTCTCAAGTGAATCGTTTCTTTAATAATTTTAATCTTGAAGCGCAAAAAATGTTGGCAGAAAAACTTAATTTGAATTTAAGATTGTTTTTCAGCCTCGTTTTAATTCTTCCAATATTCTTTGTACTCTTATACTTTTTGATCTTAAATCTTAATTTAAGAAGAATTAATAAATGGGAAAAAGTTCATAGATTGATGAATAAGGTTTTGGCTAAAAACGGATTTCATTGGAAATCGAATGAAGGAATTGAAGTTCTTTTAAGTAGACTTAACGGGCACCCAAAAGAGTCAGTTATTAAAAAGTCTTTAGATCTCTATATTTCACTTCGTTATCAGAGCTTAGAGAGTGATTCATCCTTTAAGAAGTTGAAATCATTGCTTCGGCAAATTTAACCTTTCCGTTTTAAATTATTAGTTTTACGAGGTAAATCCGATAAGATATTGATGGAAAAAAGAGTCAAGAATCATTATCCTCCACCCGAGTTCATTGCAATGTTTGTTATTGCTGGAATTGTGATATTTGCTCAAATTCTCACTACAATTCATTTTGATAATCAGGAGAAAAATGCTGAAATTATAAATATCTCCGGACGTCAAAGAATGTTTTCTCAAAAATTATTAAGATTGGCACTAGAGTTTAAAATAACTAAAGATCGATCAATCTCTCAAAAATCAGAAGAAATCATTAAAAGATTTGAGAAAACAAATGAAAAACTTTTAACAAACTCTGATTATAATGTTCTTAATACTCAAGCAACATCGTTGAGGTTGAAAAGTCTCACCAAGGTCATTCAAGATATAAAACAAGACTTAGTCTGTATTTATTCTCGATGTCCAAGTAGTTCATTTCATTTTAAATCTTTGATGAAAAAATCAGAAGACTTTTTAGAAAAAATGGAGCTTATTGTTGCTGATTATGAAACTAAGACGAAAAAAAGAATGGAATGGGTTAAGTATTCCGAAATATTTTTCATGTTGTTGCTAACAATCGTATTGTTTCTATTAGGTTTCAAACTAGTAGCGAATATTAATCGAGAGCAGAGAGAAAAAGTTGATAAACTTTCAAAGAAATATAACCTGACAAGCGAAATTGAAAGAGTTGCCTCTATTGGAAGCTGGGAACTTGATGTTGCTTTTGAAAGGACAACATGGAGTGATGAAATCTATCGTATTCATGAAATTCCCTTAGGAACTCCTACTAATAAAATTGAAGCACTTGAATACTATGCCGAGCATGACAGAGAAAGAATTACTCAATGTTTAAATGATTGTATCACCTTAAAAAAGAAATATGATGAGGATTTTGATTTTATTGATGCGAAAGGTATTGAGAAAAGGGTTAGAGCGATTGGGGAGCCTGTTGTGAATAAAAAGGGTGAAGTTTATAAACTCGTTGGAGTTTTTCAAGATATAACCGAGTCATATCTTAAAGAGAAAGAACTTGAGAAACAAACTAAAATGGCCAATCTTAATTCTAAGCTTGCTTCAATAGGAAGTTTAGCGGCAGGTGTTGGTCATGAGATTAATAATCCTCTTGCGATTATTAAAGGTTATATGGAGTTAATACAGGACAAAGTTAGTCCTGATGATCCGAATTATGACGATATCGTAGAAAAGTTTAATAAATGCCACACAGGTGTTGATCGAATCGCTAAAATTGTTACTGGACTTAGAGCTCTTTCTCATTCATCTAATCGAGAAGGAAATATTTTTTCTTCCAATGAAGCGATTAAAAATTCTCTTTCTATGATAAAAGAAATCTATCTTCTAGAAGGTATTAAAATTACATTTGAAGGATTGGAAGATAGTTATATTCTTGGAGATCAGGTTGGTTTTTCTCAGGTTATTATGAATCTCATTTCGAATGCTAAAGATGCAACGGAAGGGAAAAAAGAACGATTGATAAATGTGAAAATTTTTAGAGCAGATAATAATGTTGCTATATCCGTTTGGGATAATGGTTCAGGTATCCCAAAAGAAGTCAAAAATAAAATATTTGATCCATTCTTTACAACTAAAGGTGTTAATAAAGGGGTTGGTATTGGTCTCTCAATTAGTCATAGTATTGTGAAAAAGTATGATGGCGATATCGAATGTCAGTCTAGTGATGAGGGAACTATCTTTACTTTGTTTTTTCCTGTTCAAGAAAATCCAATGCCAATTGTTGCGGAAGAAGATAAAAATGAATTAAGTTACACACCTGAAAACTTAAGAATTCTTCTTCTCGATGATGAACCAGAAATTCGTTTTATTTTAGGAGAAATTTTAGAAGACATAGGTCATGAAGTTGCAAGTTTCGGAGATGGTTTAAGTGCTTTAAAATATTTAAAGTCTCATTCAGTTGATTTGATTATTTCAGATGTCAAAATGCCTATAATGAATGGAGAACAGTTTTTTTATAATATTCAAGAGCTTGGAATTGATGTAAAGTTCTTCTTTTCAACAGGTGGGATGAACCCTGAAAAAGAACTTTCAAAAGAGATTTTGACTCAAGTCGATGGAATTCTTTATAAGCCTTATGAGCATCAAACATTAATGAAGATTATTGGTCAATGCTTCAAATCCGATCATTATAAGAAGTCGGCGTAAGTTTTTAGAATTATTAATTTAAATTTTTTTAGATGTTTGCCATAAGATAGTAGCATTTAAGGACGTCATAGGCCCCTTAAATAAGTTTAGCTCTGGTTTTCTTTACCTATTTATTGGGGAAATAATACTGCTGGGAAATTAGGAGATGGTTCAGCAAGTCAACAGATTATTTCTGCTATAATCAATGACTCGAACATCTAGTTTTAATTTGTTATAATTCTTTTATGGATTTTTACTTCGATGAAGAGGGGACTCGTTTTCTCACTTCACATTTTCTTCAAAAACGTGGGCACTGTTGCAAAAGTTCTTGCTTGCATTGTCCTTATGGTCATACTCTAAATACAGTAGGGCTTAGCTTTACACCTTACGTTGATGAAAAAAAAATAATTTTAAAAACTCTTAATGAAAATGGTTATAACCTAGAAAAGAATTTCGTGAACGATCTTTTAAGTGATGCTCTTAATGAAAAAACAAAAGAGATTGATATTGAAGTTTTAATTCATGAAGGGATTCAGATCCTTTCTTTAAAAACATTTTATTGTGGATTTTATGTCCCGAAAACAGGAGATCTTTTCTTAAATCTCAATTTTAAATATCAAGGAATTACAAAAGAACTTGTCGAAACTCAATTCGCACAATAATTTCTAACAATTCTTTTGAGTCTTTTAACTTCGGATTTTTTCTCTAGATGTAAAGCTCCGCCACCATACTTGTTGATAGATTCAGTTGATTCAGAAGCCGTGTAGACTTTAGGTCTATTAGAATAATTACTATCGATATAATGGATATCGTAATAGATATTGTCTTGGATTTTTCTTTTATTCATTCTGTAAATTAACCAAGCATGAGATTCAATTCCTGGTAGTTGAAATTTCGCATAAGCAATATTTTCTTCAATCTCAACATGATTATAAAGTTTCTCGAGCTTCTTTTTCATTCCTTTTTTGAAGTGACTTTTTCCTGTTAAGCCAATAATCCAAGCGAATTTAAGTATTCCATCTTTGAGTTGCCACTTATTCAATTGTCTTTGGATATATCTTTGGTAGTCCTTTGAGAATTCATTGAGATTTGCATAGCCAGGGATGATCAAAACTTTTCTTCCTCTTATCATTTTTCGAATAAGTTTTTTATAAAATCGCGGTTTAACCTTTTCTTTCTTCAAATCAAATTTTACTAGGTAGTGAGCATTTCTTTGAAAGCGAGAGTGCCACCAACAAACTCCTCCGTTAAAGAGACCACCTGTATTATCAAAGGCGATAAGGTTCTTTGGATTCTCAAAAGCTCTTTGCTGTTGTCGAAAACTTTGTCTCGTGTGACAAAATTCTTTTTTTGAAGACGCAAAGAGACTGAGAGGAAGCAAGGACAAAATCAAAATTTTCATATTTAAATTGTGACGAGAATTAAGCATATTGTGGAGGGATGTAGGCCAATAGTAGTTGAGGATAACACTTTGCTGACAATGAATTTTGTTCTCACTACAATGATTTCATGAATATTTTTATCACTGGTGGTACGACAGGAATTGGAAAGCAATTAGCACTTGATTATGTTAAACAGGGGCACAGAGTTGGTATTTGTGGTCGTTCTAGTGAAAAGTATACAAAAGATTTAGAAGAGACTGAAGGGATTCGATTTTACAAAGCCGACGTTTTTTATCAAGGACAAATTCAACAAGTTGTCGATCAATTCGTAAAAGAGAATGGTTCTCTCGATATATTTTATGCTAATGCCGGAATAGGGGCAGGTAGAAAAGTTAAAGAACCCAAAATCGAAAGAGATAAGCAAGTTACTGATATAAACGTCACTGGTTTTCTTAATTCTATGGCCGCTGCACTCTCGCATATGATAAAGCAAAAATCTGGAAAGATTATAACTGTTTCATCATTGGGTGCACTTTTTGGTCTTCCAGGAAATGCAGCTTATTGTGCTTCTAAAGCCTTTGTTAGAACCTATTCAGAATCGATGGCCATAGACCTTAAACAATTTGGGATTACTCTTACATGTGTTCTCCCTGGTTATATTCGGACACCTT
Organism: Bacteriovoracaceae bacterium; assembly: GCA_965217035.1. Classification (GTDB taxonomy): domain Bacteria; phylum Bdellovibrionota; class Bacteriovoracia; order Bacteriovoracales; family Bacteriovoracaceae; genus JAUHYH01. The sequence goes on from OZ244226.1 coordinate 3,026,283, forward strand.
TAACAATGAAGAATAATCATCCTATGCCATTTTTAATGGATGTCGAGAAAGCAACCGAGCTCATTCGAAAGGCCGTAAAAAAAGGGAAGCATTATTACGGCTTCCCTTGGATATTTAGTTCTGCATGTCATACTTTTGGTGCTTTACCAAAAATAATTCTTTATTGGGTCCTTGGAAAAATTAGATACCGCTAGTTTTTAATTTAATGGCAAACAAATCATCATCTTCAGTTCTTTGATCATCAGGGATTTTAAATTCTTCTTCTTTTTTCTCTTCAGTTTTAGGTTTTGGTACAAGAGTTTCAAAAGCTTTTGATAAACTTTTTTTAAACTTATTTTTTCTCTCGTTCATAATTTTTGTTTCGATATCAGGTTTTACACCATTATTCTCGAGGTAAGAAGCTTCTTCATCAGATCTTACAATTAAAGATTCTGTTTGTCTGAGGACCATACTACTGTTAGGTGCTTGAAAGTGAGAAGTTACATTACCGCCAGCTCCCATGGTTTGAACTCCGATAACTTTACCAAGTTTATTATCTTGAAACATGGCGGTGAAAATATCACACATTGAAGCACAGACTTCGTTTGTAACAAGGACCATCTCAAATTCAACAATTTTCTTGTTCACTTTCAATTCTGTGTTAGGAACGATTTGAAATGGATAAAGACTTTGAAAGCTCATTGTTGTTGAGAGGATTTCTCCTTTGTCTCTTTGTTCTGCTAACTCAACATAAGTCCTTCTTGCCATTTCTTTTTCAAAATCACCTGCACCAGAGAGACTTTTATTATGGAAACTATCAATCCAACCTTCATTAAGAGCATATTGAATTTTTGCAAGTTCTACCTTTTTTGTTGTAAGTGCTTGGATCAATTTGAGTCCTAGGTTAAGAGAACCACCGCCGTTATCAATTAAGTCGAGTACCAACTTTTTTACTCCGAAATCAGCAAAGTACTTAATAGTTGTCTTAAATTCCTTGATGACATCCTCTGGTTTAGCAGCAGGATTAAAAGTATTGAGATTGATCACACCAATCTTTTCTCTTTCTTTGTCCTTATTAAGCTTGAAGGTAATATAAGCGGGATAAATTTTGCTGCTATCAACTTTATAACTACCGGCAGGAACATGACGCTTTTCTTTTAATTTCTCATAAGGTGTTTTTTTATTTTTTTTCTTTTGATCTGAAAAATAAGCTTCAAAAAGACTTAACATTGACCAAAGGTATTCTTCCTCAGGAAGTTTAAAAGTATCGTTGACATCAAAAGCATTAATTTCTTTGTAAAAACGAGTCTGAATAGTTTCAAAGTCTTTCTCAGTTTTTAAAATTGATTCGATCTGCTCAAAACTAATCATCCCTTGAGCAATAAATTGAGTCATTGATTTTAAGATTTCAAACTGTCCATCAGTAATGTCTCTATCGTATTCAGAGTTGCCCGATTCTTTCGCCGCTTTCTTCTTTATAGCATTTTTTTGCTCTTTTCTAAAAGTTACAAAGTCTTTAGTTACCCATGGGATTTCAACTTCAAATTCCTTAGAACCCCTTTTGACTTTTAAAAGTGCCATGTCCTTTTTTGGAAGAGGAACTTTATGAGAGTGACGTGTAAAAAGTGACTTAAGAAGAATCGTTTTATTGGACTCATCATTTCCAAGATTTCTATAAGGGAGGACCTGTTCTTGGAGAGCTTCTAATAAAGGTTGTCCGTCGAGCTCTAGAATGACATCCTTTTCTTTGATTGGATAATAAGAAGCTTTTTCTATTATATTGAGATCTTTTGTCCGAATACTAGGAAGAATTTTTTTGACTAGAAAATTTTTTCCGTCTCTGATTCCAGTAAAGCCTAAATAAGCTATCTTGGAGCGACCAGGAAGACTTGAAAGTTGAATACTTCCTGAAGTGTGGGCATCTTTGAACTCAGCAATAAATTTATGCATAAGTTGAAAAAAATCTGAATTTTCTTGATCGATTTTTGCATTCTCTAAGTACTGTTCTTTTAACTCTTTATAATTAAAACCATGAAGCTCTTCTTTCATCGCCTTAGGAGCATAGTTATGATCAAACTTAGAAAAGAGCCAATACATATCAGCAACTCTTTCTTGCTCTGTTAATTTTCTTGCTGGTTCTGGCTTGCAACCAATAAGAAATAGAATACTTAATGTCAGTACGATAAAACGCATTTGCTCCTCCCGAGTCTACGATAGGGGAGGAGATTAGCAGAAATTGCTAATTTAAAAAACCGATTGAATTTTCTACAAGATGGAGCTGTTGACGCTCTGGTCCATATGCTACCATTTTTACAGGGATACCCGCCATTTGCTCAACCAAGCGTATATAACTTAATGCATCGTCTGTAAGATTTCCCTGGTCATCCATAATTTTTTGAAAAGGTTTTACCGTTTTGAAAAGTGGTTTCACTTTGGAGAGGTTCATCCCAGGATAGGTCTGATCAACTTCTTTTCCTTCATATTCATAAGCATAACAAACTTGAAGTTCTTCAAGTTCTTCTAGGACATCCATTTTTGTAAGAGCAATGGCGGTTAGGTTTGAAGCCTTTACTGCATACTTGAGAAGAGGAACATCAAGCCAACCAACTCTTCGTTGCCTTCCTGTTGTTGCCCCAAACTCTTTACCTTTATCTTGAATATGAGTCCCAATAGGAGTGTTCAATTCAGTAGGAAAAGGCCCTCCACCAACTCTTGTCGTGTAAGCTTTAAAGATTCCAAGAACTTCATCGACATTATGACCAGGAATTCCTGCTCCTGTATAGATTCCCCCAATGGAAGTATTTGAAGAAGTGACAAAAGGATAGGTCCCATAATCAATATCAAGTAAGATTCCTTGGGCCCCTTCATAAAGAACCTTTTTATTTTCTGAAAGTGCTTTATCAAGCAAAGAGAAGGTGTCTGTTACAAAAGGGAAAATATATTGACCAAGCTCATAGAGTCGATCAGCTTCTTCCTCTATTGTAGGGTATTCAATTTTGTAGAGTTCTTTAAAAAGAATTTCTTTTTCTTGGAGAATCAGTCCAAGTTTTTCTTTTAAAAGGTTCTTATCAAAAAGATCTGAAATTTTTACTCCTCTTCGAGAGGTTCTATCTTCATAAGTTGGTCCAATCCCTCTCCCTGTCGTTCCTATCTTTTTTTCTTTAGATTTGGCGTTTTCTCTGGTTTGGTCCAATAGCTGATGATAACGAGTAATAACATTAGCATTCAAAGAGACTTTAAGATTTGCTCCGGTGACACTGACTTCAGCGGCAATTAATGAATTCACTTCTTTTTTAAATACTTCTGGATCAAGGACGACTCCGTGGCCAATCACTGAAATACAATGAGTTGATAAAATCCCAGATGGGATGATGTGAAGGACAGTTTTTTTACCATCCACAATGATAGTATGGCCTGCGTTATTTCCACCTTGAAAGCGCACAACATAATCAGCATATTGCGAAAGGAAGTCAGTGATCTTTCCTTTGCCTTCATCGCCCCATTGAGCTCCAATAATGGCCATAGTTTGAGATTGATTTTCAGTTTGAGTAGACATGCAAGTTCTCCTGCTAATAGTGTTGGACGAACTTAATTAAAACTATCATAATGGATGAAGGTTTAACATAGAGGAGTAGTGAAAGACTCTTACTTTGGCGCAATTTTTTTGACTCCATCAGCGTACAAAAACAGCAATAGATCTCATTTCCCCAAAATTCAAGGCCTAAGGAGAAAACGTCAATGATTGAACGCTATAATACTCCTGAAGTCACAAATTATTGGAAAGACCATAATAAATTCACTCAATATTTAAATGTTGAATTGGCCTTGATTTCTGCCTTGGAGAATAGAGGGAGAGTGAAAAAGGGGACGGCGGACTCAATTCGATCTAAAGTTGAAATAAGACCTGATCGAGTGAAGGAAATTGAGGCTCAAGTTCATCACGATGTGATTGCCTTTTGTACTTCGATTACAGAGCAGCTCGATGCCGATGAGGCAAGGTTCTTTCATTTTGGAGCGACTTCTTCTGATGTCATTGATACTGCTACCAATTTACAGATCAAACAATCGCTGGAAGTAATTCTTCCAGTTTATGAAAGCTATCTTAAAGCACTTTTAGATCGAGCTGAGAAACATAAAGATTTATTATCAATGGGACGTTCCCATGGAATCTTTGCTGAACCGATTATTTTTGGTCAAAAGTTCTTAAGTTTTTTTACTGAAGCGGCTAGATCTTATGCAGACTTAAAAGATGTTTGTACCAATCTCACCGGACAACTTTCAGGGGCCGTTGGGAGCTATACGGTTCTCGATCATGAGATAGAAAAAGAAGCAATAGAGTCACTTGGTTTAAAGGTAGAAGATGTCTCAACCCAAGTGCTTCCAAGAGACCATTGGGCCAAAATGGTTTCAATAATTGCAATTGCTGCGACTTCGATGGAAAGATTAGCTGTTGAACTTAGACATCTTCAACATTCAGACTTAGGTGAACTCGCTGAAGGTTTTTCTAAACTTCAGAAAGGTTCTTCGACGATGCCTCATAAGAAAAATCCCATTAGTTCAGAAAATATTACGGGAATGGCGAGAGTGCTTCGCTCTTATGTCGGAATTTCTCTCGATAATATGCCACTTTGGCACGAAAGAGATATTGCTCATTCCAGTGCTGAGAGGATCTACTTACAAGATTGCCTAGGATACTTTTATTATGCTCTCAAAAGAATGACAGATGTTATTCAGAATCTGGTTGTGAATGAAGATATTGTTGAAAATAAAGTGAAAGAGAACTCAGTTTATCTTTCGAGCTATTATCTACATGAGCTCTTAGAGAAGACCGATCAAAGGCGAGAAGATCTTTATCGAATTGTCCAAGAAGCCTCATTTGCTGCTTTCGAAAAAAAAACAAACTTAAGAAAAGAAATTGAATCTAGGGCTGAAGGAATCAGCTTGAGTTCCATGGACTTTGCTCGATTAAAGGAGCATTACGGGACTCGCTATAGTCAAACCAAGGAGAGGGTGAAGTTGAGTACAAATAACTTATGGGATTAAAAAACCTTTTGACATTAAAAGATCTGAAACAGAAACAAGTCGAAAAGCTTCTCTCTCTTGCATTTAAATTTAAGAATGGAAAACAATTGGAATTACTCCGAGATGTTTTTGTTGTTCCCGTTTTTATGGAACCCAGTACTCGAACGATGCTTTCCTTTGAGACTGCAGGGAAAAAGCTCGGTTTCGAGTTTTTAAAGTTCGACCCAAATTCTTCTAGCACTTTAAAAGGTGAAACTTTGTTGGATACTTTAAAGACGATAGAAGCAATGGGGGCGGATGTTGCTGTTATTCGCTTGAAACAAGAGGGAATTTTACAAGAAGTTATTGGAGAGTTAAGCCTTTCGATTATTAATGCAGGAGAAGGTGTTCGAGAACATCCTACTCAGGCCCTCTTAGATGGAATGACTATTCAAGAACATTTTGGAAAGCTTTCAGGACTTGATGTCTCCATTATTGGAGACATCAAACATTCTCGAGTTGCTGCTAGTTTTATTGATCTCGCTCGAATTTTTGAAATTAATTTAAAACTTTTTTCTCCTGTAGAGTTTGGGGATTTTCAACATGAGTACAAAACTCACGATTATAATGATTGTGTGAAAAACAGTGATGTTGTGATGTGTTTGAGGAATCAACTCGAAAGACATGAAAAAGAATTTATTTCAGCTGGAGATTATTATCTTCGATATGGAATGAATAAAGAACGCCTGAACTCGATGAAGAGAAATTCAATTCTTATGCATCCAGGTCCTTTTAATAGGAATGTGGAATTGGACAGTGATATTTTGAGAGATCCAAAAGTAAAAATATGGAATCAAGTTGAAAACGGGGTTTATGCTCGCATGGCCGTTTTAAAAGAGGTTATTGATGGCTAAAACTTTAATTAAAAATGTAAAAGTTTTTGGTGAAGATCTTAAGGATATTCTGATTGATGGAGATCAGATTAAAGAGATTGCAGATGAAATTGATGAGAATGCTGAGACGGTTATTGATGGGAAGCAATACTGTGCTCTTCCCGGACTGGTTGATATGCAAGTTCATTTTCGTGAACCCGGTCAAGAGAAAAAAGAAACATTGAAAACTGGAATGGCAGCTGCTGTAAGAGGTGGGTTTACCACAGTTGCTTGTATGCCAAATACGAATCCAACGCTTGATAATGCTGAGATTTTAAAGACATTAATGAAAAAGATTGAAGATATTGGTTCTTGTCGAGTCCTTCCTATTCCTGCCATGACGAAAGGTATTCAAGGTGATGAAGTTTGTAATTTTGCTGATTACAAAGAGATTGGAATTCTCGGTGTCACTGATGACGGAAGAGGAGTTCAAGATGATTCCGTTATGGATAAGGTTTTTAGTGAAGCAGAAAAAAATGAGATGATCGTTTTTCAGCATTGCGAAGTTGAAAGCATAAGTCATGGTGCTCCTATTCATCTTGGAAAAAAATCAAAGGAACTCGGAGTTGAGGGGCAGCCTGGTTCAGCCGAAGCTGAAATGGTTCGAAGAGATATCGATCTTTTAGAAAAGAATGGAGGCCATTATCATGTCTTACATCTTTCATCATCAGAATCTCTTGCTCATGTCAAAGAGGGGAAATCAAAAGGACTTAACGTGACTTGTGAGGTAACTCCCCATCATCTGATTCTAACAGATGAAGATATTCCTACTGGAAATGCCAATTTCAAAATGAATCCTCCTTTGAGATCAAAAGAAGATCGTGCTCTTTTACAAGAAGGACTGGTTGATGGGTCAGTTGATATTATTACAACAGATCATGCCCCTCATACAGAAGAAGAAAAATCAAAAAACCTTAATGAGGCTCCTTTTGGAATTGTTGGTTTAGAAACAGCACTTCCGCTTATCTATACTCACTTTGTCGAGACGGGGAAAATTACGATGAAAAGATTAGTTGAACTGATGAGTACCAATCCCACTAAAATATTTAATTTAGAAAATGGTTCACTCCAAGTGGGCGATAAAGCAGATATCGTACTGGTCGATTTGATGTCTGAACGTACAGTAAACGCAGAAACTTTTGCTTCTAAAGGGAAGAATACTCCCTTTGAGGGAATGAAGCTTAAGGGATGGCCGATGCTGACCCTTTTTGAAGGTGTTGTTGTCTTTAAAGATGGGGACTATAAGGATGCTAATTATGAAATTTAATGGAAAATTGATTCTCGAGGATGGTACAGAATTCCTAGGAATTTTGAATGGCACAACAGAAGAATCACCGGTAGCAGAAGTGGTGTTTAACACGTCAATGGTTGGCTATCAAGAGATTCTCACTGATCCCAGTTATTGCGACCAGATTATCTGCATGACTTACCCTTTAATAGGGAATTATGGAGTCAACAAACGGTTTGCCGAGGCGAAACAAACGGCCTGTAAAGGTTTTATCGTTCGCGAACTTTGTGATTATCCCTCTCATTTTGAAAATGAAATCTCCCTCGATCAATTTTTTAAGGATAATAATTTAGTCTGTCTTAGCGAGGTTGATACACGAGCACTGACCAAAAAGATTCGAGAACACGGAACTTTTAGAGGCATTATTACAAGTCTAGAGACAAGCTTTGAAGCTGTGAAAGAGAAACTGACAACGACAGTCCTTACAGGGCAGGTTTCTAAAGTGAGTTTGAATAAAGAAGAAACTTTTGGAGAAGGTGATCATGTTGTTCTTTTCGATTTTGGATACAAAGGAAATATAAAAGCTTGCCTAGTGGAGATGGGATTTAAAGTCACCGTGGTCCCATATAATACGAGCTTTGAAAGAGTCAAGGAACTCAATCCTAGGGGGGTTTGTCTCTCAAATGGGCCGGGAGATCCTGATGAGCTTATTGATGTCATCTCTGAAATCAAAAAAGTTCAAGAAATTTTCCCGACTTTTGGAATCTGTCTTGGTCACCAAATCCTTGCTCTTGCTAACGGAGCAAAAACCGAAAAAATGCTTTACGGGCATCGAGGAGGAAACCATCCTGTTCAAGATCTTGAGACAGGAAGAGTATTCATGAGTTCACAAAACCACGGATATGTTGTCAAAGAAGATTCTCTTGAGGGAACTCCACTCATTAAGACCTTTATAAATGTTAATGATGGAACATTAGAAGGAATGTCACATAAGACATTGCCAGTCTTTTCAGTTCAGTTCCATCCTGAATATCGACCTGGTCCTAGAGATACAAACTACCTTTTTGAAAAATTTAAAGGAATGATGGAGGCAGCACAATGAGTACTCAGTATAAGAAAGTTCTCGTAATTGGATCTGGACCTATTATCATCGGTCAAGCAGCAGAGTTTGATTATTCTGGCTCTCAGTGTTTACAGGTTTTAAGAGAAGAGGGAATTGAAAGTGTCCTTATCAATTCGAATCCCGCTACGATTATGACTGATAAGACCATGGCAGATAAAGTCTATATGGAACCGATCACTGAAGAGTTTGTAAAAAAAATTATTCTTAAAGAAAGACCAGATGCAGTGATGAGTTCCTTCGGAGGTCAAACAGCATTAAACATGGCAAAGAGTTTATCAGAGTCAGGTTTTTTAAAGAAAGTTGGTTGTAAAGTTCTAGGTTCTCACCTTGAGACCATAGTCTACGCAGAAGATAGACTGCTCTTTAGAGAAAAGATGATCCAGATGGGAATTCCCGTTGCGAATGGTGAAATCGTTTCAACATTAGAGGACGGAGTGAAAGTTGCTAAGAAAATTGGTTTTCCTTGTATTATCAGACCCGCTTATACATTAGGTGGATCCGGCGGTGGTCTTGTTTATAATGAAGAAGAGTTCAGGAAGACATTAGCGAAAGGTTTATTACTCTCTTCAATCGGGCAATGTCTAATCGAACAAAGCATCGCTGGATTTAAAGAGATTGAATACGAAGTTGTTCGAGATGCTAAAGACAATGCAATTATCGTTTGTAATATGGAAAATGTTGACCCTGTAGGTGTTCATACCGGGGACAGTATTGTCATGGCCCCAAGCCAGACTTTAACTGATGAGGATTACCAAAATTTAAGGGACGTCTCTATTGAGGTTGTTCGAGCGCTTAATATTGAAGGTGCTTGTAACGTTCAACTCGCTCAAGACCCTAAAACAAAAGCTTATTTCATTATTGAAGTGAATCCTCGAGTGAGTCGATCCTCAGCACTGGCTTCAAAAGCAACGGGATATCCTATTGCTAAGATTTCTGCGCAAGTTGCACTTGGGAAAACACTTGATCAGATTCAAAACCCAATTACAGGTAAAACTTACGCGTCGTTTGAACCTAGTATTGATTATATCATTACAAAGTTTCCACGATGGCCGTTTGATAAGTTTAAAATGGCCGATAGAAAACTTGGATCTCAAATGAAGTCAACGGGTGAAGTCATGGCCTTAGGACGAAATTTTGAGGAATCTTTCTTAAAATCGATTCGTTCTCTAGAACTTGGTTATTTTCATCTTTATGACGATCAATTTGTTGGATGGACGGATGATCAGTTTAAAGAATTTGTCCTAAGACAAAATGATGAACGAATTTTTGCTATTGCTCAGTGGATGCGTCAAGGAAAGTCAATTGAAGCGATTTCACAACTTACGACAATTGATACGTTTTTTTTGAAGAAGATTGAAAAGATTATTGCGATCGAAGAGAGCTTTAAAAAAGATGGGCTTACAGAAGATCATGTCTTTCTCGCAAAAAGAAATGGGTTTACTGATAGAGCGATTGGATTCTTTGCAGGAAAAACAACTGAAGAAGTGACAGCTTTCAGAGAAAAAATGAATTTAAAGCCTGTTGTTAAGTTAGTTGACTCTTGTGCTGCTGAATTCCCCGCGTTGACTCCTTATTATTATCAAACCTACGAGACAGTCGATGAGTGGGAAGAGAGTCATGATAAGAAGATTGCTGTCATTGGATCTGGTCCTATTCGAATTGGACAAGGAATAGAGTTTGATTATTCTTGTGTTCACTCACTCCTAGCTTGTCGAGAAGCTGGTTATAAAACAGTTATGATTAATAATAACCCTGAGACATGCTCGACTGACTTTACCCTTTCTGATCGCCTCTATTTTGAACCCTTATATGATGAGGATGTTTTAGAGATTCTTAAACGTGAGAAGCCTGAAGGAGTTATTGTTCAGTTTGGAGGCCAAACAGCAATCAATTTAACGGAGACAATTTCAAAAGCTGGCTTTAAAGTGATTGGGACATCTCCTGAGAATATTGCAAGAGCTGAAGATAGAGAAAAGTTTGATGCTCTGATGACAGATCTCGATATTTTAAGACCGAAAGGGTTAACGATTTCTAGTCGTGATGAGATTGACTCAGTGATAAAGGATATCGAATTCCCAGTAATGGTGAGACCTTCCTTTGTTCTCGGTGGTCTTTCCATGGCAATTCTTTATAACGAAGAAGAACTCCAAGAATATGTAGCAAGTGGTGTGACTATTAGTCCTGAAGCACCCCTACTTGTTGACCATTATATTAAAGGTCTTGAGATCGAAGTGGATGGGCTTTGTGATGGAGAGAATGTTCTTATCCCAGGAATCATGGAACATATAGAGCGAGCTGGAGTTCACTCGGGTGATTCAATCGCGGTTTACCCTCCGGTCAATCTTTATGAAGATGTTATCGCCAAGGTGGTCGAGACAACCAAGAAACTTGCAAAAGGTCTTGATGTTAAAGGGATTTTTAATATTCAATTTATGCATAAGAAGGGTGAACTTTATGTGATTGAAGTGAATCCTCGAGCAAGCCGAACGGTTCCTTTTTTAAGTAAGATGACCGGAATTCCTATGGCACAGGTTGCGACTGAATTAATGCTTGGGAAAAGTTTGAAAGATCTTGGTTATGAAGATGGCCTTTATCCAACTCCAGACTTTTACTCAGTCAAAGTTCCAGTGTTCTCAACAGATAAGCTGATTGATGTAGAGCCAGGTCTTGGACCAGAGATGAAATCGACAGGAGAGGTACTTGGAAAAGATAAAAAACTACCTATTGCTCTCTATAAAGGATTGCTTAGTATTGGATTAAAAATTCCTGAAGCGGGAAGCGTCCTCTTTACTCTCTCTGATCGTTATAAGGATGAATCGATGGGATTAATTAAAGGATTTCATGAACTTGGATTCCGAATTATGGCAACTTCAGGAACGGCAAAATTCATTCGAGAAAATACGGATATCAATGTCGAAGAAGTTCCTAAAATTGGATCAGCTGACTATGATCTTCAAAACTATCTTGAAGACGATAAAATTGACCTCGTTGTGAATGCTCTTTCTAAAGGAAAAAAATCCAATACTGATGGATTTTATTTAAGAAGAAGTGCTTTTGAAAAAAGAATTCCATGCTTTACTTCTATCGATACCGCAAAAGCGATGTTAGATGTCATCGAATTTAGACATATTTCAGTGGAGCCGTCCGTTTGATTATTGTAGCTTTAGATTTTTCCAATGCACGAGAAGTGAAAGAGTTTATTCCTAAACTCGAAAATCAAGTTGATTGGGTTAAAGTAGGGATGGAACTTTACTATAGTGAAGGTCCAAGAATCATAGAGTATCTTCAAAAAGAAGGATATAAGATCTTCTTAGATCTTAAGCTCCACGATATTCCAAATACCGTTTCAAGTGCTCTCAAAGTCATCGATACCATGGGTGTGAATATGGTGAATGTTCATGCCCTTGGTGGTTACGAGATGCTCGCGAGAGCGAGAGAAGCTGTGACAAGCACTCATTTAATTGGAGTCACTGTTCTCACATCTCATGATAAAAAAGCCATTCATGAGCTTAATCTCCTCGGTGATATTAATGCCAATGTTTTAAATCTTGCGAAACTTTCTGATAGAGCAGGGCTTGATGGTATTGTTTGTTCGGCCAAGGATCTTTCAAACCTTCAAAACAAGTTCAGTATAGGATTTTCTTTTGTAACTCCAGGAATTCGTTTGAATTCTGCTTCTCAAGATCAGAAGAGAGTGATGAAACCTGGTGAGGCGCTGAAGGCGGGAGCTACTCATCTCGTTATCGGCCGAGAGATTACACAAGCAGAAAATACACAAACAAGTATTCAAGCGATAAAGGCAGATATTAATGGATAAAGTAGCAAGCATCTTAAAGGATATTGAAGCATTTAAAATCTCCAGTGAACCCTATACTTGGGCTAGTGGAATTCAATCGCCTTTTTATTGTGATAATCGTTTGATGCTCTCCTTTCCAGATCAATGGAATACAGTCATTAAAGCTTTTTGTGAGAAAATTAAAACTGATTATCCTGATTGTAATTGCATCGCAGGAGTTGCTACAGCAGGTATTCCTCACGCTGCTGCTATAGCTCGAGAAATGAATCTTCCTATGGTTTATGTTCGTTCAAAAGCGAAGGAACATGGAAAACAGAATCAAATCGAAGGCAGAGTTCCAGAGAATGCTAAAATAGTTATGATAGAAGATCTTATTTCTACTGGTGGTAGCGTTATTAAGGCTTCTAAAGTTTTTGAATTTGGTATACTTGGAGTTGTTGCTATTTTCTCGTATGGACTTAAAAAAGCGAGTGAAAATTTTAAAACTGAGAATTTGAGATACAGCACACTAACAAACCTTGATAATCTGATTGAATGTTTCGACTTTGATCAGAAGGCTGCCGATTTAATTCAAAAATTTAAAAGTGAGCATTGTTAATGCTTTATGATCTAATTAAAAGGACTTTTTTTCAGTTTGATCCTGAAAATATTCATGACTTTACTCTACAAAAATTTGCTGATAATCCCTGGTATTTAAAAAAAATCATCTCTGGATATCAATCAGATAGAGAAGATGAGGTCTCTAGTAAGCATATGATCTGGCGAAATGCTCTTGGATTGGCCGCTGGTTTTGATAAAAACGGAATCGCTTTAGAGTTTCTCGATTATTTAGGCTTTGGTGCAATTGAAGTAGGAACAGTCACCTTAAAAGAGCAAATCGGTAATCCTAAACCTCGAATCTGGCGATATCCCAAAGAAAAAGCTTTAAGAAATGCCTTAGGTTTTCCGTGTTTGGGAGCCAGTTCTGTTTTAAAGAATATTGAGAACTATGCTGGTCAAGCAGCACTCGGAATTAATATTGGAAAAAATAAAGACACTCCCAATGAAAAGGCCGCTCAAGAATATGGAGAATTATTTGAGCTTTTTGAAAGACAAGCTGATTATTTAGTTGTTAATATTTCAAGTCCCAACACGGAGGGTTTGAGAGATTTACAGGAAAAGAAGTCTCTTGAAGAACTTCTTAGAGTGATGAGTGATAAGAAAGCACAATCATCAACACCTTTGTATTTGAAGATCTCACCTGATGAGTCTGAAGGAAGTTTAGAAGAGATTTTTAAACTGACAAAAGATTACGGACTTCAAGGAATTATTGCGACTAATACAACCAAAGATCATCCTTATGAGAAGGGTGGTTACTCAGGAGAGCCTCTCTATCCTAAGGCAAAACAAACTTGGAACAAGCTTTTAGAATGGAATCAAAATGATGAGAGCTTTGATATCATTGGAGTTGGTGGCTTCTCAAGAGCAGAGCATTTACACGATTTTAGAAAATCAGGTGGTCGATTTATTCAAACCTATACGGGGTTTATCTATCAGGGACCAGAGATCTTTTCTATTTTAGAATAAAAGTTGCCCCTCTAGAGCCTTCAGGATTTTTGGGGTGAATCTTTCGACCTGTTCCGATTCTGATTTGCTTGGCCTTAAGGCCTCGAGAGATGAGATATTTTTTTATCGATTTTGCTCTGAGCATAGAGAGCTCTTCGTTGGTATTCCAAGACCTTGCTGGAATAAATTTAGCAGGAACAGGATCTGTATGCCCATGAATAAGAATAGTTTGATTTTTCAGATAAGGCGCTAATTTTCTTAATCTTTTTTTTCCACCTCGACTTATACTATAGGAACTAGGACGAAAAAAATTAAAATCCTCAACACTTACGGCATCTTCTTTTTTATACTTGAATCGGAAAACACTTTTTACCCTCGTTATACCTTTAGCTTTTATTCTAAGAGTAGGTTTGTTGAGCAGTAAAGATTTTGAGATCTCTGTCTCTACAGTGTAGGATATTCTTTCAACCTCAGACTTTTGAACTTCGATAACTTTCGGAGCTGCTATTGGTGTTGACTGGACTTTGGCAATCGAGATAGTTTTTTTTGTTGGTTCTTTGAAATTTATGATATGATTTTGAATACCTCGATAAAATATAACAACAAGTATAAAAACAGACATAGCACTTAAGACGTTTAAAAACTCAGGGAAAAGACCAATCGTCTGTCTCGGAACTTCTAAGATAATTTCAGAGGGACGTTTCTTTTTCAGTCGCTTCATTTTATATTCATTTTTACTGGGCCAGGAAGCTCAGGTGGTTGACTGGTCTCAAATTCAAACTCGAAATGTCCTGCCCTTTTAGAAGGCTTTACATGAACCTTTAGAGCATGTTCTACATTTTGAGGGAATTTTTCAGTTGCGATAAGGTTAATACCTCTAACTATCATTTTTCGAATTTCGATATCTTTATTAAAAATATGGTGGATTCTATTTGTAAGCGGTTGAAATCCAAAATGAGAGAGAAGGAAGCCATTAACAATAGTTGCCAATGGAAGAGTGAATAATTGACCTAAATTTGGCGTTGTTTGAGTTTCAAAGAATAAAGGCAGCGCCATGACTAAAGCGATAACAAAAGAGAGTTGAATCGGAAGTTTTCCAATCGTTAGGAGCTTTGTCAGATCATGAGCATGTCTATTTTTTCGTTCACTAATATCATGGTTCATCGTATCTTTTACTTGCCAAGCATCTTGTAGAAAACTGATATGTTTAACTCCATCAACGATGAAAGGGTGAAAGTTTTGTCTTTCAACCAAAGCAAGATCTTCTTGTTTCGCTAGCTTTTGAACTCCTGATATTTGATTGATGATGTCTTCTGGTTTGAGTTCTGGAGCCTTAATAATTCCTAATACATTATTTTTCAGGGCCTTAAGATCTTTAAAACCATAGCTTAATATCATTGATACCGACGTTGCTGCTAAAATAGAAAAAAGTAGAGACAGATTAGTCGTGAGGCTGAGTTGTGGAGTCATTGTTATCATTAAAACAACTCCAGTAACCATAGCTCCTGCGATGATATAAAGTGTTGTTTTCATAGACTTTACCTCAAAAGAGTCAGACGTTTCATTTATAAGCACTTATCGGTTATTCAACCTAAAAAATATAGGTTAAGAAGCGGCAAAGAAAATTTTGCATAAGTCACTTGTACCTAAAGATATCCATATCTTTTACGAGTTCTTTTCTATGTTAAAGGGGCTCAAGGTCGAATACAAAAGCTTCTGGGGAAAACTCTTTCAAATCAAAGACTTAGAGAACTTAAGAGAACTATCAAAAGTTTGGTCAGTCTTGAGAATTTATCAAATATCTGAGGCGTTGTCTGAGGACAAGTATTTCAAAGATTGAGAAAGGTGTTAGATGACATTTTTGAAAAGTCATCTAACATCTTTTGCAAATAACTGTGTTATTTTAGACATTTCATTGATGGATTGTCGTCGATATCTTCAACCTTGAAGGTAAGAAGAAGGTTTTGAACTCTCTCGGTCAAAGTTTCTAAAGTTTCTCTTGAAGATTTTAAAGATAAGAACTTTCTTAAAGATCTGCCTTTATTACTGTATTCAGAAAAATTTCAACCCTTGGAGCTTTGGTGTAAAAATTTAAAATTCCTTATGAGAAATTAAAAATTAAAGCGATTGTAGACGACTGGTCGAGGATTGTTTCGATGGTTGAAAATGAAGAAGGAATTACTATTTGCCCATCTTCATTTGGGGGCAATGATGAAAAGGTTAAGTGATTAGAAATTCCTAAAAAAGTAATACCGGAGACGGTATTTTATTTATATTCAAGGACTGATCTAGAAGATATCTTTCCTATAGATCTTGTTTTTAAATTCTAGATCTTGGAGGCCTGTAAATTTTTCAAAAAACTTGATGTGCGCAATGCGTCAGTGTAGTCTTTCCTGGTTCTTAAAATGCTTTGGAGAGCTTCATGAGACTCATGATCGTCATTTCGGTTTTATTATTTTCTAAGATCGTCTTGAGCTTAGATTATTCTGGTGAATCAGCTAATCTCGAGAGTAAGTATACTTATTCAATTGAAGTTTCTCGAAAGTAATTTCTTATTCAACGACTCCTATTTTTTGTGCCTTCACGTCTTGCTTATTCATTAAATTAATAAAATAGCTTTTGACTTGTGGTGAAATAACCACGGTGAAACCTATCCCCATATTAAAAGTCGAATAAAGCTCCTCATGAGAAAGCCCTGTTCGATGTTGAAGAAGTTTGAAGATTTGAGGAGGTTCGGGGTAATTCGTAATTTTAAATTTTCGTTCTTTGTTCATACGAGCAATATTTTGAAAACCTCCGCCTGTAATATGGGCCATTCCTTTAATAAGACCAGGGTTTGTATCAATAAATCTAAGAATGGGCTGGACATAAAGTCGAGTCGGAGTGAGAAGTTCTCTCATGAGATCTCTTTCATGTTTAGCTACGACTTTTCTAATTAGCGAATACCCATTGGAATGGGGACCTGATGATTCGAGACCAATAATAACATCGCCAGGTTTAATTCGATTACCTGTGATAACTTTATTCTTTTGAACTTCTCCGACACAAAAACCAGCAAGGTCATAATCATCAAATTGATACATTCCAGGCATTTCAGCTGTTTCTCCACCAATGAGAGCAACCCCAGCCTCTTTACAAGCGCGAGCAATTCCTTCAACCACATCTTTATGAGATTTTAAATCAAGTCTTCCGGTTGCAAGATAATCTAGGAAAAATAAAGGTCGAGCTCCTGCGCAAATCAAATCATTCACACACATAGCAACGAGATCTTGGCCTATAGTATCATGAAGCCCCATCTCAATCGCAAATCGTATCTTCGTTCCAACTCCATCGGTTGCAGCGGCGAGGTAACGATCTCCCATATCATAAAGAGCACAAAAGCCGCCGAGGTTTGTGACAACTTTTTCATCAAAGGTTGATCCAGCAAAACGTTTAATCGAATCAACAAAACGATCAGCTTTTTGAATGTCGACTCCAGCGTCCTTATAAGTGATTGTCTGCATTTATCGCTCCTAATTAATGTTTAAAATGTCGCATACCTGTTAAAGTCATTGAAAGTCCTAATTCATCACAGGTTTTTATAACTTCTTCATCGCGAATACTCCCACCGGGTTGTACGATATGATGAATGTCAATCTCTGTACAAAGTTTTACAATGTCATCAAAGGGAAAGAAAGCATCTGACGTTAAGATTGAGTCAGCAATGAAGTCAGCTTCAAACCGAGCAAGGTCATAAAATTTCTTTGCCGCAAGCTGAAAGCTGTCAAGTCTATTAGGCTGACCAGCTCCAGAGCCTGTTAGCCAAAAACTTCCGTCTTTATCCGATGAAACGATTGCAATCGCATTACTCTTTAAATGCTTTACAGCAATATTCCCAAAAGGAATCATTTGAGTGTGATTTTGAGAAAACTTTTTTTGGGTCACTGTTTTGAAGTCCTTTGAAAACACAAAGTCTTTTCTCTGAACAAGTTGCGCCCCCATAAGATTTCGAGTCTCCCAGATATCGAGTGTTTGAAAAGGCTTTATCTGGAAAAGTCTTAAGTTTTTTTTCTTTTCAAAGAGTGTCTTCGCTTCATCGCTAAATTTAGGTGCCATCACAATTTCAACAAAATTTTGAATGAGAAACTCAGCTTGTTCTTTATCAATCGTCGAATTTGTCGCAACAATACTTCCAAAAGCAGAAGTCGAATCACCTTTCCAGGCCAACTCTAAAGCTGATTGAGCATTTTTTGTCGTTGAAAGCCCACAAGGACCTAAATGCTTAACAACTGTCGTTGAGACTTTCTCAGGAAATACGAGATTGAGTTCACTAATCAATTCCCAAGCAGCATTCATATCAAGATAGTTATTATAGCTGAATTCTTTTCCTTGAAGCTTTTCTCCGTTGAGAAGACTTTCTTTTCTATTGGTCGGTAGAAGAAAGGCCTTTTGATGAGGATTTTCTCCATAGCGTAGAGTTGATTGGGGTTGTAATTGATCCACTAAAGTTTGAGTAATATAGGAATCATAATCAGCAGTCGATCGAAAGACTTCGAGTGCGCATTTTTTTCTAAAATCAAGCGAGGTTTCTCCATTCTCTTTAAATTCATTTAGAAAACTTGCATATTGAGTTGGTGAGTTAAGTACAGTCACATCTTCATAGTTTTTAGCTGCTGAGCGTAGCATGGTCGGTCCACCAATATCAATATTCTCGATTAAAGTTGAGAGGTCTGCTGTCTTTTTAGAGACTTCTTCAAAAGGATAAAGATTCACGACGACAAGATCGATCGGAAGGATATCGAGATCAATTGTCTGCTGACAGTGTTTTTCATTTTGTCTTTGAAACAGGATTCCAGCTTCTACCTTAAAACTTAAAGTTTTGACTCGCCCATCTAGACATTCAGGATTTCCCGTAATTTTTTCAATAGGAGTGACTGGAACTTTTAAACCTTCAATAATCTTTGCTGTTCCTCCGGTAGAAATGATTTCAACATTTTTTTCATGAAGAGCTTGAACGAGAGGAGCAAGTTCAGATTTATCAGAAACACTAATTAGGGCCCTTTTAATAGTCACTGTGACTCCATTAAATATTCAAAGGCGTTTCTAAAAAAGACGGCGCCCCAATGGTTATTCGTTGATTGTGTATTCATTGTTGGATCAAGATTTTGTGTCATGGCAGCTTCCGGATGAGGCATAATCCCAAAAACATTTCCTGCTTTATTCGTTATGGCCGCTGTTTGTTGAAAGGATCCATTCACATCTTTGGTATAATGAATGGCCTTAAAACTTTCAAAACGTTTTTGATAAGCATCACTGACTTTAAGATTACCTTCTCCGTGTCGGATAGGGAGATGGAAGCTTTCAGGGAGATTTCTGAGCCAAGGTGAGTTATTCTGGAAATTAGGCTTCATTTCGACCCATCGATTAATGAATTGTGCTTGATCATTATCAACTAGGGCGAAATGCGATTCTTTATTATTAAAGTCTGTAAAAGCATTAAGGCTCGTGAGAACTTGAAAACCATTACAAATTCCAATCACAAGATTCCCACTTTCGATAAACTCTTTAATTTCATTAAGAAGGTATTTTTTGATTTTAAGAGCAAGGATCTTCCCGCTTTGAATTTCATCGCCGAAACTAAAACCTCCAGGGAAGGCTAAAAGTTTATAATTTTTGAGTTTATTTGGAGTTTCTACAAGTTGATTGATATGAATAATATCACTTTCGAAACCAACTGATTTCAAGGCTTCAGAAGTTTCGATTTCACAATTAATTCCGTCTCCGCTGAGGACAAGGGCCTTAAAACTCATTATCATTTCTCCAATAGTTCTCTAATTCCAATAAACTCAAATCAAAATATTCTTTATCTTGATTAAAAAACTTCAATCGCGTCCCACTGGTAACAATCCCTAGTTGCTTTGCTGTTGGAAAGGCCTTGAGAAGCTCGTTCTCTTTGTCTGGACTAACACTTACAATAAAAGACCCTGCCATTTCGTTATAAAAACAGGCGTTGATCATCCTGTCAGGAACATTGTTTTCAAGTATTGCCCCTAAATGGTTTCCAAAACAAGACTCAAGCACAGAAGTAACAATTCCCCCTTCTGAAACATCATGACAGCTATTGAATAATTTTGACTGATGCGCTTGATAGATATTCTTATAAAGGTCAAAGTTTTTATCAAGATCACAGATTGGGACCTTCGCTTCTGTTTTATAATATTGAGTAAACTCGGAGATCGTTGTATAGGAAAAATTCTCTTCAAAAGTATAAGGAGATAAAAAATAAATCTTATCATCTGGATTTTTGAAAGCTGTGGTGGTTGATTTATCAATATCTGGAACATATCCCATGGCAGTGACTAATAACGTAGGTGGCACAGCAATCTTTACTCCTGATGGATCGCTGAAGTTATTTTTCATAGAATCTTTTCCACTAATGAGTGGAGCTCCATAAGTTGTACAGGCATCATAGAGTGCTTGAGCTGAACGAACGAGTTGGGCGAGTCGGTGAGGGCCTTCTGGATTATTCGCAGTCTCTACTGGATCGGCCCAGCAGAAGTTATCAAGCAGAGAGATCTTCTTAGGGTCAGCTCCAAGAGTAATTAAGTTTCTTACCGCTTCATCAACACTTTGAAGTGTCATCTCGTAAGTATCGTAATAACTCAGTTTCGGATTAATCCCACAAGAAATAGCAACTGCGGCTTTCTCATTGCCTCCATAATTCTTAAGCCAGACGAGACCTGAATCACTTGGTGATTTTTGAGTTCTGCCATTAAAGGGTTTTATTATAGTAGAGGCGCGAACTTCTTGATCATATTGACGGACATAATGATCTTTTGAACGGATATTAGGCCGAGAAAGCATTGTGATAAGTGTTTCTCTATGATCATCTGTTACTTCAACTCTGAAGTCTTCTCCATGCCAATAAGTTCTTTGAGTTTCAGGTTGGTATTCCGCTTTGAGTTCTAACTGAGGGCATCCATTATGGAGAAATTCAAGATTAAGATAGGCGACGATTTCTTTTCCATAATAGATATCAAGGTAACCTGTATCAGTGAACTTACCAATTGCAGTTGATTCTATATTGTATTGCCTTGAAAGGGTCTCGAACTTATCTTTGTTGATAGTTGGAACGGCAAGAGTCATTCTCTCTTGAGACTCACTGACCATAATTTGAAAAGGCGACAGGCCTGGATACTTAAGTGGAACTTTTGCTAGATCTAAAGTTGCACCATTAGTTTCTTCGGCCATTTCTCCAACGCTAGAACTCAGACCACCGGCTCCATTATCTGTAATCCCTGAATAAAGACCTTCTCTTTGAGCATGCATCAGAAAATCAGTCACACGTTTTTGTGTAAGAGGGTCTCCGATTTGAACAGCGCTGGAGGGAGAATTCTCATCAAGTTCTAGCGAACTAAAAGTTGCTCCATGAATGCCATCCATTCCTACACGACCTCCAATCATATAAATGAGATCTCCTTTTTTATAAGGCTTCTCTGCACTCGGTTTGCCATTAACGGTCTGAGGGAGAACTCCTATTGTTCCACAGTAAACAAGAGGTTTTCCCATATAATCATCATCGAAAGTAATGGCACCATTAACTGTAGGGATTCCTGACTTGTTTCCACCGTCTTTTACTCCCTTATGAACACCATTTAGGATTGTTTTTGGGGAGAGAAGATTAGAGGGTAAATAAACCTTATGCATGTTTTCCATCGATCCCACGCAAAAAACATTGGTATTAGCGATAGGAAGTGCTCCCATACCGCAACCAAGAATGTCTCTATTAACTCCGAGGATCCCTGTAAGCGCTCCTCCGTAAGGATCGAGAGCGGACGGACTATTATGCGTTTCGACTTTGGCACAAAGATCAATTTTATCATCAAAACGAACGATACCAGCGTTATCTTTAAAGAGACTTATGGCCCAAGGAATTTTGTGTTTTTCAATTGTATCTGTTGAAGCTTTAACAATCTTTTCTTTAAATAGATTTTCTATTTTTTGATTACCAATTTTCTTTTGTTGTAAGTCTGCTGGCTCTGAATAATCAATCTTTGCCTGGAAAATTTTATGTTTACAATGTTCACTCCAGGTTTGAGCGATGATTTCAATCTCAACATCAGTCGGATCAGCACTTATCCCTTTTTCATTCCTTTGCTTTGAGACGATTCCTTTCATGAAATAATCTTTAATCGTTTGTAGTTCATTTCTGTTAAGTGCCCAACAGTTCTTAATATTCCATTCTTCAAGTTCTTCAATCGACTTTGTGAAATTAAGAATCTTAGCCTTCTTGAATTTATATTCAACCTTTCCAAGATCAACTGATTTAAATCGATCTGTATAATAAGGGCTATCAATCGAGCCTTCTGTGAAATTATGAAGTAGATGATTTCCAAGTAAATGAGTTTTTATTTTCGGATTTTTATCGTTGAAAAGAAAAAGCTCTCCTGTTGTCACTTCGAGATTCTTTTTTGGAAAGAAGTAATGAATTGATTCCTTGATTGCATTGGCGGTATTATCTGTAACTCCAAATTTAAACTTCTTATCAACGAAATATTGAGAGGTTGTTTCAGTCGCTTCGAGTTCAAAGTTTTCAGTGAGATTATTTGAGAGGATATTTTTTGTAATCTGAGAGACAATATCTTGAGTCAGTTCAGGATGAGTCAGGTAAATGACCTTTTTCTTTGTGTATTCAAAGTCATCCATTTTATGAAGATGTTGTTTTTTTGGAGAAATTTCGATTCGATAGGTCATATTAACTCTCTAATAATAATTGCCTGAAGACTTTGGGATAGACTTGTTTTTCTAAACTCTTTCCTCTTTCGATAAATTCTTCAAGGGTATCATTTTCTTTCTTTTCAAAAGTCACTTGTTTGATTAATGGTCCAGTATCTATTCCTTGATCAACATAATGAATACTCACTCCACCTTCTGTCTCATCCGACTCAAAGGTTCGTTCATAAGCTCTGAGACCCGTAAAGAGGGGAAGTTTTGAAGGATGAATATTGATAATTTTTTTTGGATATTTTTGAATAAAGTCAGCAGAAAGGAGTCTCATGTACCCAGCTAAAAAGATCCATTCTACATTATCTCGTTGAAGAACTTTATCAATTGCCGATTCATGTTCCGCTTTAGTTCCTTTCTTTTCAATGATCGTAAGTTTTTGTTCGTATTGACTAAAGCGTTTTGCTATTTCTGGATTGGGTTGATCACAAATAATATGAGTGATTTGAATCTCTTTAGGGTGATTAAGAGCAGCAGTGTACAATGACTCTGCTATACTACCTTGTCCCGAAGCAAATATTGCAACTTTTTTCCTCTTCGTATTTAATTCCTCAGGGTTGTTGCGGCTCCTTTGCTGTATTTCCTCGGATGTGGCTTCAGGGGCTGCGCCTACCTGAGAAGCTAAATCCTTTGAGGATGCCATTGATTATCTCCCTATATCTTTCCGGAACATTTCATCCTCGAAATGAACCATATTTATAACTTTGTAGATCTTTTCTCGAGCTTTGATTCGGTCTTCATCAACTGTCGTGACTCCGAGAACTCGACCTCCCGTATTGATCAATTCACCATTTTCGTTCTTCCCTACGCCTGCAAAGAAAATTTTATTTCCTTGCTCTTGAATCAACTTAAAACGGTCTTCGATTGTAATCTTTTTTCCTATTTCAAGAGGGGTTCCATCGATTCCTGGATACCCACCAGAAGCCTTTACGACATGACAAGTGGTTTGTTTAGAAAGTTTAAACTGGCTTCTAACAAGTTCAAGCTTTTTATGCATAGCCGCATGGAAGATCTTAGCGAGATCGCATTCTAATCTTGGAAGAATAACCTGAGCTTCTGGGTCTCCAAACCGAGTATTGAATTCGAGAACTTTTATCTCTCCCGATTTTGTTTTTATGAGACCGGCAAAAAGAATCCCTTTAAAGTCTAAATGTTTTTGTTTCAGCTTTTTGAAGAGTTTTTCAAAAATTCTTCTTTTTATGAATTGCCTATCTTCATTATCAATCCAGTCAGCAGGGGAGTAGCAACCCATTCCTCCGGTATTTGGACCTTGATCTTCATCAAGTAGCCTCTTGTAATCACAAGCGTCTCCGAGATACAGGTATTCAATCCCATCACTAAGTGCAAACGCAGAGAGTTCACGACCAACAAGCTTTTCTTCGATGATTATTTCATTCGGATTTTCAAGATTAAGAGTATTTTGGATACAAATCAGATCAATAGCTTCGTGAGCTTGTTTTTTAGTATCACAAACAAAAACTCCCTTTCCACTTGCAAGTCCATCGGCTTTAACGACAAGCCCTCCTGAATAAGGCCATGAATCAATAAACTTTGTCGCAGCTACAACATTATCAAAATATTCAAACTGGGCCGTCGGGATATCACATTCCTTCATGATTTGTTTTGAGAACGCCTTTGAAGATTCCAGTTGAGCCCCTTCTCTTCGTGGACCGATACAGGGGATTTTCTTCTCGTTTAAAAAATCCACTATACCTGCTTCAAGATAAGCCTCAGGACCAACAACAACCATATTGATAGCAAGCTCTTTGCATGTCTTGCCTAGAAATTCAAAATCGAGTGGATTTCCTTCTAAGCATTCAATGGCTGGTTCTGTTTCTATCCCGGCATTACCAGGCATGACAAAAACTTTATCAGCAAGTGAAGAGTGGGAAAGCTTCCAACTTAGAGCATGCTCTCTTCCACCTTTTCCTAGGACTAAAATATTCATCTGACTCCCTCATAGCGTTCGATATAATCGTGAATATCTGTAAATTCATTGAAGCAATATTGACCGTCGATAGCTTTAGATATCGTATTTGTAAAGCTGCAATAAAGAGCTTTCGT
>CBDCHD010000001.1:0-4942 GCA_965217035.1 Bacteriovoracaceae bacterium
TCAGTTGTGTTTCAAAGAGTGGAAAAATGTTTGAAAGAGAAATTGAGGGATATGTTGCTGATGATAAGGACAATATTTTTGGGATTAGGGGAAAAATTGTTAGTAAACAAGATAGAGTTGCAGCAATGGCATTTCTATCTAGTGTTGTTGAAGGGGTTGGAAAATCTATTCAACAAGCCCAATCTCAACAAACACAAAACGCTTTAGGACAAAGTTCTTCGATTATCACAGGTAATCAAGGAAAGTATATTGCCGCAGGAGGTGTCAGTAACGCGGCATCTTTGGTGACTCAATGGTATTTAAAGCAAGCTCAATCCCTTCTTCCTTATATTGAAGTAGGAAGTGGTATTGATACTTGGCTTATCATGACGAAATCAATTTCTCTTCCTAAAAGCTATTTTAGAGAACTTAAAAGGAGTAAAAACAATGAAAAAGAATATTCTCATTACACTAATCTTTTGTTCTAGTCTTCTGTCAGGTTGTTCCTCAACTGGCCTTCGAGTAAGAATGCTTAACGAAAGAGCAGAGTATAATAAGTCGAAGAACCAGAAACTTAAATCTAACAAAAGAAAAAAACTCAATAGGGAGCCATCAAAAAAAGCAAAAGTTTACGTTGTCGATCATGAACTATCTTCTGGCGATTATTTCCTTGGAGGATGGATTGAGGTTATCTACGAAAAAGAAAAATGGACTAACTAAAAGCTAGTTAAAACAAACAAGAAGGTCTTTTTGAAAGCACTCAGTTGAGCGCAAGGGACACTTTTAATTAAAAAGGAATAAAATGCAACAAGAAGAAATAGAAAATAAGGTATTAAGAGAAACCTTATCAAATTCAAAAATTTTTGCTGATGCTCTTTTTTCTCGCCCGGAGTCTTTAACAAAATATCTCCCCTATTCTGAGTTTCTAAAAGAGAAAAATATATTTGTGTTAAAAGATGGTTCGTTAGGTGCCGTATTAAAACTAAGTTTGGTTGAGCACGAACCCTTGAATGCTGCGGAGATAAAGAAGAGCATTCAAAGGCTTTCAACTTGGTTTAATTTACCTGAAAACTGTGTATTGCAAGTCTTACACGAACAAAGCCATATAAGTCCAAGGGACAAGCTTTGGGATGAATTAAAAGATCATTTTGAAAGCTCACACCCCGTATCTAAATCGCTTTTTGAGAAAAGAGTTGAACAATTTCAACATTTAAAAGAGTTAGACTCAGATAAACTTAGGCCAATAAAGCGAGAGACATTTATCTCTATTAGGTATTTCCCGAATGGCTTAAAAAAAGCAGGAACAATTAAATCTTTTTTAAAAAGAGATGAATTTGTTCTGTTTATGGAAACGAAAAACTTTATTAAGTCGTTAAAGTCCTTTGAATCAATTCTCAAAGACTTTAAATCAAACTCTTTTCATAGCGTAGAGCAAATTAACGCAGAAAAGCTCACTGACTTTCTAAGGAGATCATTTAACCCAAAAACGTATTATAAAAGAGACTTTGCCCCAATTAATTACAATGAAAGCTTGAGCGATCAATTTCTTTATAATAGTCCAACTTTGGACTACAAAGGAATTGAACGAGAAGAACATAAGACACGAGTTTTATCACTAAAATGTCCACCTTCTCATGCTTACGCAGGGGCTGCGGCACTTTTTACAAAACAGACCTTTCCCTTTTCTCTTTCTTACAATTTTAGTTTCCCTAAAAAAGAGAAAGTCCGAAACTTCTTAAACTTCAAAAAATTTCTTCTGGATAAAACAAAATCCGTTTCAGGAAAAATACAACTTCAAGAAATTGAAGAAACAGAGAAAGCACTTGCCAGAGGTGATAAATGCGTTTTTTTAACTTTAAATGTCATAGTCAGTGCCGAAAATGATGAAATCCTTGAAGATCGTATAAGAAAAATAACGAAAGTTTTCAATACTGATCTTGAATGTGAAGTTATTGAAGAAGATGAAATAGGTCTAGGACTTTATCTGAACTCACTTCCACTAAATTACACACCTCGAACTGACTTATCTGCTCAAAGGTGTATCAAAATATTGCAAAGTGATGCTCAGTGTTTTTTGCCTATTTATGATTCATTCAAGGGAATTGGTACTGACAATCTTAATCAACTTTATTTATCTAGAGAAAACAATCTTGTTAGCTTTAGTCTAAAAACGAATAAGATTAGCAACCATACTGTAGTATGCGCTGATACTGGAGCAGGAAAATCCACATTCATTTTAGACTTAATGGAAGGATGCAAGAAAGAATCTCCTGAGCCAAACGTATTTTATATAGAACAAAAAGCCAGTAGTGCTTTTTGTGCTGAAATTTTTGATGGCGATGTTACTGTTTTTGAGCATGACAAGGAAATTCCTTTTAGTCCCTTTAGAGGTATTTATGATGAAACCAAGATCAAATTCCTTACTCAGCTTCTATCAACTGCAATAAAACTCACCTCGCCTAACTTTACTGTAGAAAGTGAACATATTTCAGCTATCACAACAGCTTTAAAATATGCCTACCTTTCGAGGCTAGACAAGGAGGGTATGGTTTATCTTGATGGTGACTTTGTAGAACTTGGAGACAAAGGCGAAATTGAAATTTCTATGGAAGATTTCGTTGAACAGTTGGCAACTCTTACAAGTCTTCCTGAGTTTGAAAAGCTTGGAAATCAAATTGAAGAAATACTTCATAAACTAAAACCTTTCTACGGTGATGGTATTTATGCAAAATATTTTGCAAACAATACTCAGAGAAAAAGAAAAAAAACTAAGTTTTATGTTTATGACCTAGATGCTCTTAATGGTGATGAGACACTTCTTGCTCTTATGACAATGAGTGTAATTGAAGAAATCAGACAGACTATCAAAGCCTCTTCAAGTGAGGCCTGTGGAGGCTATATTGTTATTGAAGAGTTAGGAATGCTTGGGAGAAACAACCCTCAAGCTGCTGCTTTTGTTATTGAAGCAGCCGAGACTTTCAGGAAACTAGGTCATTGGCTTGTTTCTCTTACGCCTGATCCGAGAAATTACGTTGATCTTGAAGTAGGACAAGCAATGGTCGCTGCTGCCGACAACTTCATCTTTCTTTCAATGAAATCAACAAATATTAAGTACTTTTTAGAAAAAACTGACATTTTAGATAAAACGAGTGCTCAGATTGTTGAAAGTCTTGAGACAGTCTATGGAAGTCATGCTGATGTGTTCTTTATTAACAAAGACAAAACCCAAAAAGGAGCCTTTAGGCTTATCCAAGCTCCTTTTAGGCGGTGGCTCTGCCCTTCAAATTTGGAAGAAAATACTTTCGCGAAGAAAGCTGTTGAAAAATTTGATGGTGATGGAAAGAAAGCCCTTGAATATTTAACAGAAAACTATCCAGAGGGGGTTGCATGAAATCTTTAGCGATTTTAACTTTTTTTATAGCAATCACTTCTCAAGCAGAAACAGGATTTAATTATCGTCATTCGGGCAAACTCTCTCCAAGTGATTATTTACTTAATAATGGTGGTAGGAATAAAGACCCTATTTTCGATGAACACAGCACAGTCGATTTAGGATTAAATCTAGGAGTTGGTTCTGATTGTGGAAGAATCGATTTAAAAGGAACTTTAAAGGCAACCTTAAAAAATCTTCTTGATAGCAGATATTTTGAACAGATGGGACAAGACATTCTCGCTGCATCTCCGATGCTCGCCGCCTGTTGGTATTCACCAACTTGGTGTTCGATTTTAAAGCATTATAGAGTGAATAGTAATTTCCTAAGCCAACTTAGAATTAATCAATGTAAGCTTATTGAGAAGTACCAAGACTCAAGAGTTGAAGACTTCTATGCAGAAAGACAAAATTGCTACTACAAGGCCCTGAGAAAGCATAATGGGAATGCAGACTCAGCAATGGAGGAATGCAAAAACCATGATCTCTACCAATATAATCTAGCGAATTGGGCCGGTTCAAGTGATGGAGCAACAACAGGAACAAATAAGCTTATTGAATCTTCTGCTAAATGGGCCGGATTTAAAGGAGAAGAAAGCAATCGGATTATCGACCTTGCAAAATCAATGGTTGGAGATATGGTTGTCTCTAAGGGAAAGCTTTCTATTGACTATGGGCCTAGAAAACTTGCCGCTACACCAAGAACTCATTTAGAGTATTTAACGAAAGAAGTTGAAGAACTTCTTTGCCACAAGTTAATTCCAAAAATTGATAAGGAAAAGCATAGAGCAACAATTGAAAAGATTGTTAAGGATGATGACCTTGTTAAAATTAGTGGCTCAAAAGATAAAATTCTTATTGATAGGCAGTCTATCCGCTCCCTCTCCTACTTTCCATACAAGCAGAGAAGTTCTGCCTGTAAAAGAGTGGCCGAGACAATAGCTATAAATAGGTTCTCTTATGAAATGGATCAAACCCTTGATGTTCTCCATGTATCTTCACAGAACGTAAACCTTCCAGAAAAAAAGCAGAGAAGACTTCGTTATGAAAAAGATGCTCTTGCTGCATCAGTAAAGAGAACACTAGAGCTTAATAAAGAACGGACAAAGCCTCTCAATAAAATTCTTAAAACGATTAATGAGGAAGGGATAAAGTACATTGACAAGAGTACCGCAAGAACTCTCAAAAATGATGTTGATACTCTTAACTCGAAAAGAATTAAAGATGCTTTTTGGGACTGCTCAGATGGAATTATGTGTGGTTCAGGAGGTAGAGAATAATGTTTTCTCATACAGGCTATGATGCGCTATACAGCTATCTGGGACTCTCTTTACAATCAAAGCTTATGGAAATTCTGCTTTCAGAAAGCTTTTTCCACGGTGCAATCTTTTTTATTTTTGGGATCGTATTCTTTTGGACATTGATTCAATTTTTTTCAAGATATATGCCTTCTTCTTTAGTCAAAAGAAGAAATATTGCACTCTCTAAGTTTGTTGTCATTATCATGAGTTTATTTCTTGGGCTAACTATTTT
>CBDCHD010000002.1:0-5142 GCA_965217035.1 Bacteriovoracaceae bacterium
CTAAAACTTGAGAAATTAATAAAAGATTACTTCGCTAGCTTTGGTATTAATCGCCTTGTTCTAAATAAGTATTTATTAAAGAGCTTTATACAAAAGTTTGCAGGAATGGATGCTGATTATCTTCGAGGCGGAGACGATAGCTTTCTTAAAGGCGTTATTCTAGCAACAAGCCTTTAAGATACATGAAACTTCGAAAAGGCCGTATTGAATGTTCTTGAGAACTGCTTTAGGAATGAAGAGTCTTCTTCTATAAGGATCTCAACCACTTGAGATTTGATTCTCGATTTTTTTTCGCGAATATCATCATAAATATTGATGATTTGTGAATATTCTAATCGATAGGGAATCTTTCGCTCAAAGATATCTAACACTTTTCTTATTCTAAGATTCTCATTCTGTAAGAAGTTTAATACTTCAAAGTCATCCTTAATGTTTCGAGATTTAATTTTATTTTTTTTTTGCCGCATTCTCATCAAAGGTAAGAAAGTCTTCTGGTATTTCAACACTATCTTTTTTCTTCATGATTATAATCCTTAAAAAGTTTTTTTAAGATGTCATCAAGAAAGTTATACTCAATTAGTTCATCATAGAAGCGTTGATAATATAGATTCTCTTGATGCATGGATTCTAACAAAAATTTAGTATCGATATTTCTCAGTTTACTAGTATTGACAAAAATCTTTCTCAGAATCTTTAATTCTCTTTGGGAAGCTCCTTTATAACTTAGTTTAAAATGAGTAGGTAAGAGGCTTCTGGACTTAATGGTTGAAAAGTAATTGTTAATGGGGAGAGGATCCTGGCTAATAATATAGAAAGGGTAAGGAAATTGTGGATGTAGACCACGACTTTTAAAAACACTTTCAAGGTTTTCCACTAATCCAATAAGGCGGTCTTCTTCAAAGACGTTCTTTAATTTATTTAAATCAAGCAATAAAGGAATTTTTTCCAACTTGTTGCTCAAGTACTTCAACTTCTAACACATTGAAACTATCAAGTATTGTTTCATTAACTTCAAAATCTTTATATACGGGAAGTTCCATTATCTCTTCATGCTGTTATGAGGTAATATGATTATTATAGCAAATTTGTAGAAGAATAAGAATTGGCCTAATTCATGAACTATCCAATCTTGCATTTGCCTAAAGACTTTTGTCACTTACTTAATGACTTTACTCTTCGAGGAACCGACCGAAATGATGCCGAGGCCTATGAATTACTTTATAAGAATACTCAGCTTCGAATGATTATCTCTTGCATTCGCCAAGAAGAAGAATTCAATAAATATAAAACAGAAGGGCAGCTAATTAAAACATTGGGTTGGGAGAAAACAAGAAATGAAATGGCAAGAAGGTATCTTCATTTTCAAATTATATCGAGAATATACTCTTCGTCAGGATTTAGATATTGAAGATATATTAAGTATTAATGATCGTTTGCGACAATTTTCTATCGACGGTCCAATCAGTTTCATTTCTCTATTTGTTTTACTTGAAAATGGTTCAGCTAAAGCTTGTGAAGGAAGGTAGGAAAAAGGATTGTACTTTGAAGATTCCAGAAGTGATCTTCCAAACTCTTGCCAAATCAAAAGTGAAAATTGATCGCTTAGATTATATTCTTTTATTCTTAAGTAGTTTATTAAAAGGCATTGGTGAAAAGAAGCTGAAGACATTATTTAAAGCACCCACACTTGATTTTCATCAAGTCTGGGAAAAATTAGATCAGGATGTACAAGAGCGCTTTGTCTTTAACTCTTTAAACTACAGCTGTTCTATTGATAATAAGTCTTATTTTCATAAAACCCAAAGTGATTAAAGTGAAAAGCTTAGGCAAATAGATCGAAGGTAAAGCAGTCCAAGTGCTCCTTTAACCTTTAAGTGTTTTTGTTTTTGGTCTAATAAAATTAGTTCTTTTGCTTCAAGATCTAAGAGTCTTAAATCAAGAATTCTCTCCTCATCTTCCCATAAGAAACTATAAAGTTCTTGATAGTGAACTTCTTTCTTGGTTATCAAGTCAAAGATGATTGTTTTTAAGAATCAATTCTTTTTTGGTTAATTCATAGGTGAAGCTAGGACCTTGTGCTAGTTTCACTTGTGCTTGATATTTTTCTAAGATTTTATGGTTTTGCGTATAGGCACCAGCGTACTCACTAATTGCAGATACACCTAGACCAAGCATTATTGGTGACTTCCTCGGGGCAAAACCAAACGTCCGTTCGTTCTAATAATGGTCTTGCTCCTTCTTGATAAAAGAGACTGTCATGACTCTTTCTAAGAAAGAAATCCATACCTTGATAAGTATAAGGCATTGAATCTTCTATTAATTGTGAAATTAATCTTGCTTGGGTTTTCAAAGATCTCATGCTCCTTTGGATTATGAACTCCCCCCAAGGATCGTTGAATCTTCTCAAGCCAGGGAACTTTGATATAGGGATATAGATAAAAGGAATCAGGATTAAGTTCAGAAAGAAAATGCCTATTAACCTTCCAGGTTTCTTTTGTTTGCCCGGGAAGTCCATTCATTAGATCCCAGTTAATATGTTGGAAGTTATAATGCC
The DNA here is from genome assembly GCA_965217035.1 of Bacteriovoracaceae bacterium. Classification (GTDB taxonomy): domain Bacteria; phylum Bdellovibrionota; class Bacteriovoracia; order Bacteriovoracales; family Bacteriovoracaceae; genus JAUHYH01. The sequence goes on from CBDCHD010000002.1 coordinate 2,555, forward strand.
TTAGTTTTATTAAGGTCCTAGCTAATGATTCTGTATCTAATCCTCGATTAATATTCTTGGTAACTTTGGGTGAAAAATCTTGAATACCAATGGAGACATAATTACAAGCGAACTCTTCGAGGACTTGGAGAAATTCATCTTTTAGGAGTTGAGGTGCCATTTCAATAGCTAGGCCTTGATGACTCCGATCGCGAAGTATTTGCGATAATAGTTTTGCTAAATGCTTTCCTTGTAAATAATTAGGTGTACCTCCGCCAAAGTAAATATTGCCAATCTTCGTTTTTCCTAAGTATTGACGGTAAAAATTCCATTCTTTTATTAAGTTATCGATATAATGCTCTTGAATACTTTGGTCTTTCGTCACATAAATATTCAGTCCACAAAAAGTACAGATAGACTCACAAAAGGGAATATGAATATAAAGATCAATTTGTTCAATTTTATGAAGAGATTGCAAATAATCTTTTAGATGTACTTTTTGATGCTCTTTTCCTTGCAAAGCTTTCCAGCCCTTGCGTGAAGGGTAGCTTGTAAATCTCGGAATAAGGTGAAAATACTCTTGATAAAGCTGCAAAGTCTAATGCTCTCTCAATTATTAAATATCTTGCTCATGGGCCATTTCAACTGCAAAACGAATATTTTCCTCTTTAGATTCTTTATGAAACTCCATGACCAAAACTGAAAATATAGCGACCAAGTAAGTCACTATCTGATGTAATCTCTTTCCAGTAACTGCGGAGATTCCTTTCGAATTGTTCCTTTGGAAGAACCGCCCAAAATGGATCGATACCGCCCTGGATCCTGAAGTCGGAAGCAAACTCTTTTAGCGCACTGTTAATATCAATTCGCCAATCCATGCCAAGGATATCCACATTATGACATAGAGATTTATTTTCTTTGAATAAACGAAAGAAAGAAATAGGAGCTTTCTTTGCATAATAAAGAATACCAACTTCTGGGTAGTGTTGTTTAAAGGATTCGATTAGTTCTTGGAGAATTGGCAATAGGAATTCTTGATAATCTACAATTCCAAGTTCTCCTGCGGCCGAGTCAAAAAGACAAATCATTTCAGCTCCGCCTCTAGCTTGTGCAATCATACTTTCGAGGAGCTCAGGAAACAGTACTTTACAAAAGTTAGTAAATCGACCGTCATAGAGACCAGTTTTGCTTTCAAGTATTCTTCCTGTGCTCGTACCTTCAACAGCATAGCAAAAGAGAGAAAAGGGAGTGCCCACAAAGCCTAATAATGTTTTTTCTTTAGGCAAGCTTTCGCGAAGCAGTTTTGTTGCTTGTTCTTGAAAGTCATAAAACTCCTTGCCCTTAATCTCAACTTGAAGATTATGACATTGCTTAGGATCTTTTAAGTACCAATCTAATTTGGGTGGGCCTTGTTTAAAGCTTAGACCCATGCCCATTTGCTCTAGGGGATAAAGGATATCAGAGAAAAGAATGGCGGCATCAAAATTGAAGCTTCGAATGGGGCCCCATGGTTACTTCACAGGCAAGTTCAGGCTTTTTACAAAGTTCTTCAAAGCTGTGCTGCTTTCTTAGACCTTGATAATGTTGATGGTAACGGCCGGCCTGGCGCATAAGCCATATAAGGTACTCCCTTCGAAGTAGAGATAGGACTAGATTGATTCATGATAAATCCTATGAATGAAGAATGAATAAGTAATGAATATTAATGTCTATATTATTTTGAATTAGGTCAATACTTGCATTTTATAACCTACACCGCGCACGCTTACAATTTTTACTTTACCATCATTGCCTTGCTCGCAGTATTTACGCAATCGAACAATATGATTATCCACGCTTCTTTGCGATGGGTACTGCTGCGTTCCCCATACTTCATCGATAATTGCATCTCGATCAATTGCTTGGTTGAGATTTTGGATTAGCATGGAGAGTATGGTGCATTCTTTATGGGTCAGCTGATGGATTAGTCCCGCAGCATCCTTTAGTTCGAAAACTTGATGGAGTAAAGCTGGCCTTGCCAATAGGGTGAACCATATTGTTCCCAGTTGTCATTTTTTTTGAATCAACTTGCTCTTTCAGTTTTTGTAAACGAATCATTAATTCTCGGAGGGCAAAAGGTTTAGTCATATAATCGCCCATGCCAAGCTCGAGACCTGCAAGCTTTACTTGAGGGTCATTTACTGCGGAAAGAAAAAGGATTCCCATTAGTTTGCTAGTTTCATCTTCTTGGCGCAATTTTCGGCACAGCTCCAGACCATTGCCATCAGCAAGATGGATATCCACAATGGCCAAGGAAGGAAGATTGCTTTGAGTCTTTTGCCACAGAGAAAACTCTCGAATACTTTTAAACCAATGCACTGAAAAATTATTTTCTTCAAGATAGTCTTTAAGATGCATGCCAAGTGCATGCTCATCTTCCAGTAAGAGAATGGGGTTATTGTTCTTTTTCATATAATTGAAACTCAAGAATAAAAACTAGTCTTTCTTGCTGATCTATTTCTACTATAAGTTTACCTTTCATGGCATGAAGAAGTTTCTTTGTTAAATAAAGACCTATACCTTGTCCTTTACTACTTTGATCCTTGTAAAAGAGTTGTCCAAGTTTGTTC